>NZ_JBDFMQ010000001.1:0-3892765 GCF_047238345.1 Shouchella phoenicis
GCAAACGAGTTCTTTGAAAACTGAACAAAAGCCAAGCGTAAAAGAGATACAAGGTATCTCGTCAATGAAGTTAGACACAGCTTTAAATTGTGCAAATGAGCAAGTCAAACACTTTTAACGGAGAGTTTGATCCTGGCTCAGGACGAACGCTGGCGGCGTGCCTAATACATGCAAGTCGAGCGGACAGAAGGGAGCTTGCTCCCGGAAGTTAGCGGCGGACGGGTGAGTAACACGTAGGTAACCTGCCCCTTAGACTGGGATAACTCCGGGAAACCGGAGCTAATACGGGATAATAAAGAGAATCGCCTGATTTTCTTTTGAAAGACGGTTTCGGCTGTCACTAAGGGATGGACCTGCGGCGCATTAGCTAGTTGGTAAGGTAACGGCTTACCAAGGCGACGATGCGTAGCCGACCTGAGAGGGTGATCGGCCACACTGGGACTGAGACACGGCCCAGACTCCTACGGGAGGCAGCAGTAGGGAATCTTCCGCAATGGACGAAAGTCTGACGGAGCAACGCCGCGTGAGTGAGGAAGGCCTTCGGGTCGTAAAGCTCTGTTGTGAGGGAAGAACAAGTGCCGGCGTAACTACCGGCACCTTGACGGTACCTCACCAGAAAGCCACGGCTAACTACGTGCCAGCAGCCGCGGTAATACGTAGGTGGCAAGCGTTGTCCGGAATTATTGGGCGTAAAGCGCGCGCAGGCGGCTTCTTAAGTCTGATGTGAAATCTCGGGGCTCAACCCCGAGCGGCCATTGGAAACTGGGGAGCTTGAGTGCAGAAGAGGAGAGTGGAATTCCACGTGTAGCGGTGAAATGCGTAGATATGTGGAGGAACACCAGTGGCGAAGGCGACTCTCTGGTCTGTAACTGACGCTGAGGCGCGAAAGCGTGGGGAGCAAACAGGATTAGATACCCTGGTAGTCCACGCCGTAAACGATGAGTGCTAGGTGTTAGGGGTTTCGATGCCCGTAGTGCCGAAGTAAACACATTAAGCACTCCGCCTGGGGAGTACGGCCGCAAGGCTGAAACTCAAAGGAATTGACGGGGACCCGCACAAGCAGTGGAGCATGTGGTTTAATTCGAAGCAACGCGAAGAACCTTACCAGGTCTTGACATCCTTTGACCACTCTGGAGACAGAGCTTCCCCTTCGGGGGCAAAGTGACAGGTGGTGCATGGTTGTCGTCAGCTCGTGTCGTGAGATGTTGGGTTAAGTCCCGCAACGAGCGCAACCCTTGATCTTAGTTGCCAGCATTTAGTTGGGCACTCTAAGGTGACTGCCGGTGACAAACCGGAGGAAGGTGGGGACGACGTCAAATCATCATGCCCCTTATGACCTGGGCTACACACGTGCTACAATGGATGGTACAAAGGGCAGCGAAGCCGTGAGGTGGAGCCAATCCCATAAAGCCATTCTCAGTTCGGATTGCAGGCTGCAACTCGCCTGCATGAAGCCGGAATTGCTAGTAATCGCGGATCAGCATGCCGCGGTGAATACGTTCCCGGGTCTTGTACACACCGCCCGTCACACCACGAGAGTTTGTAACACCCGAAGTCGGTGAGGTAACCTTTTGGAGCCAGCCGCCTAAGGTGGGACAAATGATTGGGGTGAAGTCGTAACAAGGTAGCCGTATCGGAAGGTGCGGCTGGATCACCTCCTTTCTATGGAGTATTTACTCTAGTCGATATATGACCGTTGGTCATATAACGCTTCGGATCTTTTGTTCAGTTTTGAATGAACTCAAATTCATTCATCTATAGCCTAATAGGGTATGGAACCAAGCTAAATGCGTGGTACCGACCTTCATGTAGGCAGGTTCTTTGAAAACTAAATCTAAAATCAACTCAAATAAAGTTTTGTTCATCGGTTTTAAACTGTTTGAACGAGACGTCAAGAATTCATAAACCTTTTAGGTTAACCAATTACTTTTTAAAAGTAAAATGGATAAGTTAGAAAGGGCGCACGGTGAATGCCTTGGCACTAGGAGCCGATGAAGGACGCGACGAACAGCGATATGCTTCGGGGAGCTGTAAGTAAGCTTTGATCCGGAGATTTCCGAATGGGGGAACCCACCATCCGTAATGGGATGGTACTCCTACCTGAACACATAGGGTAGGTAGAGGCAGACCCGGGGAACTGAAACATCTAAGTACCCGGAGGAAGAGAAAGCAAATGCGATTTCCTGAGTAGCGGCGAGCGAAACGGAATCAGCCCAAACCAAGAGGCTTGCCTCTTGGGGTTGTAGGACACTCTATACGGAGTTACAAAGAAACGGAGTAGGTGAACTGTCTGGAAAGACAGGCCGAAGAAGGTAACAGCCCTGTAGCTGAAACTTCGTTTCCTCCAGAGTGGATCCTGAGTACGGCGGGACACGTGAAACCCCGTCGGAATCCGGGAGGACCATCTCCCAAGGCTAAATACTCCCTAGTGACCGATAGTGAACCAGTACCGTGAGGGAAAGGTGAAAAGCACCCCGGAAGGGGAGTGAAAGAGATCCTGAAACCGTGTGCCTACAACTAGTCAGAGCCCGTTAATGGGTGATGGCGTGCCTTTTGTAGAATGAACCGGCGAGTTACGATAACGTGCAAGGTTAAGCTGATGAGGCGGAGCCGCAGCGAAAGCGAGTCTGAATAGGGCGAGTGAGTACGTTGTCGTAGACCCGAAACCGGGTGATCTACCCATGTCCAGGGTGAAGGTCGGGTAACACCGACTGGAGGCCCGAACCCACGCATGTTGAAAAATGCGGGGATGAGGTGTGGGTAGGGGTGAAATGCCAATCGAACTCGGAAATAGCTGGTTCTCCCCGAAATAGCTTTAGGGCTAGCCTCGAGTGATGAGTTTTGGAGGTAGAGCACTGATTGGACGAGGGGTCCCCACAGGATTACCGAATTCAGTCAAACTCCGAATGCCAAAAACTTTAACTCGGGAGTCAGACTGCGAGTGCTAAGATCCGTAGTCAAGAGGGAAACAGCCCAGACCATCAGCTAAGGTCCCCAAGTATACGTTAAGTGGAAAAGGATGTGGAGTTGCTTAGACAACCAGGATGTTGGCTTAGAAGCAGCCATCATTGAAAGAGTGCGTAATAGCTCACTGGTCGAGTGACTCTGCGCCGAAAATGTACCGGGGCTAAACGTATCACCGAAGCTATGGCAATCCCAATAGGGATTGGGTAGGGGAGCGTTCCAAGGACTGTGAAGCTAGATCGTGAGGACTAGTGGAGTGCTTGGAAGTGAGAATGCCGGTATGAGTAGCGAAAAGAGGGGTGAGAATCCCCTCCGTCGAAAGCCCAAGGTTTCCTGAGGAAGGCTCGTCCGCTCAGGGTTAGTCGGGACCTAAGCCGAGGCTGAAAAGCGTAGGCGATGGACAACAGGTTGATATTCCTGTACCACCTCGTATTTGTTTGAACGATGGGGGGACGCAGAAAGGTAGGGTGAGCGCGCCGCTGGCTGTGCGCGTCGAAGCATGCAAGGCTGGAACATAGGCAAATCCGTGTTCCGTGAAGGCTGAGCTGTGACCGTGAAGGACCCAAGGGTCCGAAATCCCTGATCCTCCGCTGCCGAGAAAAGCCTCTAGTTAGAATACAGGTGCCCGTACCGCAAACCGACACAGGTAGGCGAGAAGAGAATTCTAAGACGCTCGGGAGAACTCTCGTTAAGGAACTCGGCAAAATGACCCCGTAACTTCGGGAGAAGGGGTGCTCTATTAAGGTGAATAGCCTGAGAGAGCCGCAGTGAATAGATCCAAGCGACTGTTTAGCAAAAACACAGGTCTCTGCCAAGCCGCAAGGCGAAGTATAGGGGCTGACACCTGCCCGGTGCTGGAAGGTTAAGAGGAGGGGTTATCCCGTAAGGGAGAAGCTCTGAATTGAAGCCCCAGTAAACGGCGGCCGTAACTATAACGGTCCTAAGGTAGCGAAATTCCTTGTCGGGTAAGTTCCGACCCGCACGAATGGTGCAACGACTTGGATACTGTCTCAACGAGAGACCCGGTGAAATTATAGTACCTGTGAAGATGCAGGTTACCCGCGACAGGACGGAAAGACCCCATGGAGCTTTACTGTAGCTTGATAGTGAGTGTTGGTACCATTTGTACAGGATAGGTAGGAGCCTAGGAAACCGGAGCGCTAGCTTCGGTGGAGGCGTCGGTGGGATACTACCCTGATGGTGCTGACATTCTAACCTCGACCCGTGATCCGGGTCAGGGACATTGTCAGGTGGGCAGTTTGACTGGGGCGGTCGCCTCCTAAACAGTAACGGAGGCGCCCAAAGGTTCCCTCAGAATGGTTGGAAATCATTCGTAGAGTGCAAAGGCATAAGGGAGCTTGACTGCGAGACCTACAAGTCGAGCAGGGACGAAAGTCGGGCTTAGTGATCCGGCGGTGCCGTATGGAAGGGCCGTCGCTCAACGGATAAAAGCTACCCTGGGGATAACAGGCTTATCTCCCCCAAGAGTCCACATCGACGGGGAGGTTTGGCACCTCGATGTCGGCTCGTCGCATCCTGGGGCTGAAGTAGGTCCCAAGGGTTGGGCTGTTCGCCCATTAAAGCGGCACGCGAGCTGGGTTCAGAACGTCGTGAGACAGTTCGGTCCCTATCCGTCGCGGGCGTAGGAAATTTGAGAGGAGCTGTCCTTAGTACGAGAGGACCGGGATGGACATACCGCTGGTGTACCAGTTGTTCCGCCAGGAGCATCGCTGGGTAGCTACGTATGGACGGGATAAGTGCTGAAAGCATCTAAGCATGAAGCCCCCCTCAAGATGAGATTTCCCATGGCGTAAGCCAGTAAGACCCCTTAGAGATGATGAGGTTGATAGGTCAGAAGTGGAAGTGTGGCGACACATGGAGCGGACTGATACTAATCGGTCGAGGGCTTATCCTAATTTTTTTCTTGACTTGAGTTTGATTTCTAGATTTAGTTTTGAAAGAATCAACGATTCTTTTCATAGTCTGGTGGCAATAGCAAAGAGGTCACACCCGTTCCCATGCCGAACACGGTCGTTAAGCTCTTTTGCGCCGATGGTAGTTGGGGGCTTCCCCCTGTGAGAGTAGGACGTTGCCAGGCAAGCAGAAAGACACCTAAATAGGTGTCTTTTTTTGTGTATAAAGAGACGCAAAAGAGCTACGCTTCGAAGAAGCGAGATTAAGAAGAACGTACCCAGATCGAATAAGGCATCAATCCAAACCCATCACGAATAATCATCGAAGAAGAGGCATCATGCTTCCCCCTGTGAGACGAAAGGATCGAGTTCGTAGAACGTCATGAAGAAACCATCGTAAAAAGCGACATGCGAAACGTCCCTGTAAGAACTCATGACGGAGCCAAAGGACATTGCCAGGCAAGCAGAGAGACATTCCTAACTCTTTCCCTAATACTTTATTACTGTTTTCATGATTATCTAACTTAGGCGTTTGAAGAAATACCTTTTAGGTTAAAGAGAGGTACATTACTAAAATCTGTATTTAAACGATAAGGAGAATGAGGGATGATTGATCATAGAGAACCCCTTTATCCAGAATGCAAATGGCTATCATTTGAAAAAAGCTTTTTCATACAGCAGCGGTTCGTAAATTGAAATTAATAGCCCATTTCGGAGGAGCTTCTTTAATATCCCCTCTAGCCCATTCTAGGTTTGAACATACGCTAGGTGTTTCAAAATTAGTCTCGAAATTTTTTCCTGAAGACAAGGAGTTACGTGCAGCTGCCATTTTATTTGATGTAGCGGCTTTACCGTTTTCACCGTCCATTAACACGGTGTTGAATTATGAGCATGAGGCTATTCTTTCGGAGACCCTGCTTTCAGATGATATTCAAGAGGTCTTGAGAGCAGAAAACTTAGATTGGCTCGTTATTAAAGACCATGCACTAAACAGTTCGATCTTACATGGTCGAAACGATCAAGTGGGTTTAATTGATCTTGATAAAGCATTTCGAACCTTATATATGTTAGGTGAACTGAAAGAATCAGCAACTGATTACCTTACTCACTGTAGCTGTGATGTATCTGGAGTTCGCTTTGACGATGATATGGAGGAGGAGTTGACCTCCATTTTTGGGAGAGCAGGAAAAATTCTTTCAAGTAAAGAAACAGCAGCAGTTGAAGCGATTGTGTTGGAAGCTATACAATGCGACTGGGCAGAAAAAGGTGATGAAAAAGGGGTCTATCATGATTTAACAGACTGGGAAATATTATGCTTGTTAAAGACATCCCCATCTCCAAGAGCGCAATTTTTAATTCAATCTTTGCTCCATCAGCCTGATAAATTTGTAATTCGAGAGAAAGCAACAGGTGCAGGGATTCCTTTCTCTATTCACAGTGCATTTAAGGTGTTTTCTAGAGTAAAAGCAGAAAAAGCTCAAGAACAAAGTAACACCTAT
This sequence comes from Shouchella phoenicis, assembly GCF_047238345.1. Lineage (NCBI taxonomy): Bacteria > Bacillati > Bacillota > Bacilli > Caryophanales > Bacillaceae > Shouchella > Shouchella phoenicis. The sequence goes on from NZ_JBDFMQ010000001.1 coordinate 6,377, forward strand.
GAAGTAATCGATCTTTCTACAATAGCAGAAACAATTTAACCTCTGACAAACACCTACACGCCATAAGCTGCATAGAATAATAAAAAATGCCTCTCTGCAGTATAAGGAGCGCATTCTAGGCGATACTTATGGTGGAGGTGCATCATGCGGAGAGTTGAACGGACGATTCGATTTAAACTTCATAAAGAATGTCATGTTTGTGGGGAGTTCATCACCAAAGGGCTATGTGTAAATCAAATGAATATTTGTATGGCATGCGAAGAAGATATGGTTGATGAAAAAGAGAACAATTTGTATGAGCATTACGTAAAAGCAGTAAAACAAATATGGAAAAATTACTAAGACTTGTTGAGAAAACAAGTCTTTTTTAGGTGACGGACAAATTATTATTCGTTAAAATAGGGATAGTTTTAAAATGTAGAAAGGGCGTTGTCGCTTGAGTGTACGTACTCCTATCATTGATGCCATTGAAACACATATTCAAACCGAACCAATTTCTTTTCACGTACCAGGACATAAAAATGGTGTTCAATGGCACACGTTACTGCCTGCTTTTAAAAAAATACTGCCATATGATCTTACAGAAATTAGTGGTCTGGATGATTTACATGATCCAAAAGAGGCAATCGCAGAATCGCAGGCTCTATGTGCACGCTTTTATGGAGCTGGTGAAACGAGTTACCTCATTGGAGGATCAACAAGTGGAAATTTAGCTATGATCTATGGCACCTTGCAAGAAGACGATGTTGTTTTTGTTGAACGAGATTGTCATAAATCTGTTATTCACGCGCTAGAACTTTGTAGGGCACATGTAGTATTTTTACCATCGGTTCGTTCTAGTATAACAAGTCATCCCCTTGGAGTAAGTTGCTCGACTTTGGAAGACGCACTAGTAAAATATCCGCTTGCTAAAGCATTGATTGTAACGTATCCAAATTACTGGGGGCACATTAATGAATACGAACCATTGTTTTCTTATGCAAAACGTAAAGGGTTATACATATTAGTAGATGAAGCACATGGTCCGCATTTTTCATTAGGTCATCATGTAGATGGTTGCCCACCATCTGCGTTACGTATAGGTGCTGATATTGTTGTTCAATCTGCGCATAAAATGTTACCAGCATTAACGATGACAGGATGGTTGCATTTCTCTCAATCCGTCGATCCAACTGTTAAAAAACGAGTGAAACACGCTCTACAAATGTTCCAATCAAGCAGTCCTTCTTACGTTTTGCTAGCATCGTTAGACGGGGCACGTGCTTTTTTAGAACAATCAGGTAGGCAGTCTTTGGAAGAGGCCGTGCAGGAAAGAGATCAATTATGTAAATGGATTGATCAACATAGATATCTAGAAAGAGTGGTGGATGAGAGTTTCTATGCAGATCCATTAAAAATCATGATAAGGGCGAGAAACGGTGAAGCCGGAAATGCTTTGCTAGCTGAATTAAATAAAGTGGGCATTTATGCCGAGATGGCCGATCCGCATATGGTTTTGATTGTGTTGGGTCTAGGAAAGTTACATCCAAACACGCATGAACGGTTAAAAAAGGTTACAATAGAGAGAGAAATGAAAAGAAAAAATGTTTTTTTTCAAGCAGGAGCACAAGGAACAGTGTCCGAATTAATAAGGACGACTAAGAACGATGAAGAAACTGAATTGTTATCATTGCAAGAGGCAGTAGGGAGAATATCAGCAAGTGATGTCATTCCGTATCCTCCAGGTGTACCGCTTCTTTTAAAAGGAGAGAGGATTACACCGGAACATGTAGAACAATTGAATCAATACGTCTATACAGGTGTTTCCTTTCAAGGATTTCAACCTAAAGAAGGACTATTAGTTAAGTGTAAAGCAGGAGAAGAATAATGCAAAAAGGTATATTTATAACAGTTGAAGGCGGTGAAGGAGCTGGGAAAACGACAGTTGTTGACCGAATTGAACGCACGCTTAAAGATTGGAATTATCAAGTGTTGCGGACAAGGGAACCAGGTGGCGTCCAGCTTGCTGAACAAATAAGGGATATTTTGCTTCACACAAAGCATATTGAAATGGACGATCGAACGGAAGCGTTGCTGTATGCAGCAGCTAGAAGAGAACATCTTGTAAAAAAGGTGGTGCCTGCTATTGAAGCGGGCAAAATTGTTCTTTGTGATCGTTTTATTGATTCAAGTCTTGTTTATCAAGGGTATGCGCGAGGTATTGGTGTGGAAGAAGTAAGAAGCATTAATGAATTTGCAGTGGAACATCATATGCCTGATTTAACACTTTATTTTGATGTTTCCCCAGAAGTAGGTTTATCAAGAGTACAAAACGATCACGTGCGTGACTGGAATCGATTGGATCAAGAAACCATTGATTTTCATAAAAAAGTAGAAAACGGGTATAAGTCACTTATTGAAACTGAAGGTGATCGTATACGTGTTATTGATGCAGATCAATCAGTAGAAGACGTCTTTCAGCAAGCGCTAAGCATTGTTGAGGAATTTATAAAGGGAGTGGAGTAAAGTGAAGCTAATTATGGCTGTTATTCAAGACAAAGATAGCACTAGATTATCCGATGCATTAGTAAAATCCGACTACAGAGCAACACGTCTTTCGAGTACTGGTGGATTTTTAAAAGCTGGAAATACAACATTCCTAATTGGTGTGGAAGACAACTCTGTTGAAGAAGTCATGGGAATTATTCAAAAAAATTGCCGTAGCCGTGAACAAGTCGTTGCACCTATTTCACCAATGGGCGGAAATGCTGATTCCTACGTTCCTTATCCAGTTGAAGTACAAGTTGGTGGAGCGACCGTATTTGTACTCCCAGTTGATCAGTTTGAACAATTCTAATAATACTGGTGGGTAGATAATGAGACTTTGGAAAGATTGGGTAGAGGCACAGCCACAGGTTGTGCCTATGCTTGTAGAGAGTATAAAAAAGGAAAGGCTTGCTCATGCGTATTTATTTGAAGGGCTGGCTGGAAGCGGGACAATGGATCTTGCCATGCTCATTGCTAAACGCTTTTTATGTGAAAATAGCCAAGGCGAGGATCCCTGTTTACGTTGTGTAGACTGCACGCGAATTGAAACAGGAAATCATCCTGATTTACACAGGATTTTTCCCGATGGTCAATCAATTAAAAGAGAACAAATTGATTATCTTCAAAAAGAATTTTCGTACCGAGGGATGGAGTCGCGAAAAAAAGTATATATTGTTTCGGATGCCGATAAGATGACTAGCACAGCAGCAAACACTTTATTAAAATTTTTAGAGGAGCCTCAAGGTGAAACGCTAGCTATTCTAATGACTGAACAAGCGAGTAATGTGTTACCGACGATTCGAAGTCGTTCGCAGCACTTAAGGTTCCAACCGCCTCTTAAAGAAGAAATCATTCATCAGCTAGTCGAGCATGGGATTGAACAGAAACATAGTCATTTTCTTGCTGAACTTACTGAAAATAAAGAGATGGCAATACGCTTAATCGAAGACGACTGGTCTTTTCAAGCTAGAAGCGTAGTGTTACAATTAATGTATGAGCTTTACACAAGACCCGATCAAGCGACAATGACGTTAGCGGAAAAATGGCTACCGCTAATGAAAGAGCGCATTCATCAAGAAATGGGTCTAGAAATGATGATTTTATGGTTGCGAGACCTTTTATATATAAAAGTTGAAAAGCAAGGAGAGCTTGTTTATAGCGATTTTTCTGAGCGCTACAATGAACTATCTCTTTCAACGTCACAGCGTCTCATCAGCCTTTCGTTGACTAAGGTCATGGAAGCGAAAAGTCAACTAAGTGCTAATGTTGCCATACAGTTAGTGATGGAAAGATTGCTTTTCACAATACAGGAGGGCTAGTTTTGCACGAGGTTGTAGGTGTCCGATTTAAAAAAGCGGGCAAAATATATTACTTCTCGCCAGGTTCTTTGCAAATTGCTGGCGATGAAGCGGTAATCGTCGAAACATCCCGGGGAGTTGAATACGGGAAAATAGTCGTTTCACCAAAGTTTGTTGATGAACAAGATGTCGTTTTGCCGTTGAAACAAGTCATCCGTTTAGCAACAGCTGAAGATACATTAATTGTAAGAGAGAATCGTGAAGCAACAAGAGAAGCAATTGATGTATGCACACAGAAAATTATTGAACACAAGCTAGATATGAAGTTAGTGGACGTTGAATATACATTTGATCGGAATAAAGTGCTGTTTTACTTTACAGCGGATGGTCGAATTGATTTTAGAGAATTAGTAAAAGACTTGGCGGCTATCTTTAGAACAAGAATTGAACTTAGGCAGATTGGTGTAAGAGATGAAGCCAAGTTACTCGGCGGAATTGGTCCTTGCGGTAGAATGCTTTGTTGCTCCACATTCCTAGGTGATTTTGAACCTGTATCCATCAAGATGGCAAAAGATCAGAACCTCTCTCTTAATCCCGCAAAGATTTCAGGGCTTTGTGGACGTTTAATGTGCTGTTTGAAGTATGAAAACGACACATATGAAGAAGCTAAGAAAGAAATGCCTGACATTGGTAAGAAAATATCGACGCCTGATGGTACTGGAAAAGTCATTGGACTGAATTTACTTGATCGAGTCGTTCAGGTTCAACTTTTAGAAGAAGAACAAACGCTTGAATATGCTTTTGATGAATTAATGAAAAGTGAAAAGCTCACTTCAAAAGCAACGGATTAATGAGGTGAACGATGTGGATAAAAAGGCCATCTTCATACAGGTATCAAGCCTTGAAGAACGAATTGGTGATTTGCACGAAGAGTTACGAGGGTTAAAGGAACAACTTGCTTACTTAATTGAAGAGAATCATTATTTACACATAGAGAATGAAAATTTACGTAAACGTCTAGAGCCTGAAAAGCCTGTTCTCCCGGAAGAATTTGAACGCAAGAAAATGGTTGGAGAAGGGCATGAGAATTTAGCAAGGCTATACCAAGAAGGGTTTCATATTTGTAATACGCATTATGGAAGCATACGGCCTGAAGGTGATGATTGTTTGTTTTGCCTTTCATTTCTACATCAAAAATAAAAGAGGATTTAACAGCCGGTCTCCATATGCAGAGATCGGCTTTTACAGTAAGGAGCCATAAACCATGCTTGAAAAAGACGAGCGTCTAGACCATATTGCCGGTACTTCCTATAAAATTGTTCAAAGTGATCAAGTCTTTACGTACTCTATTGATGCTGTGTTACTAGCCAGGTTTGCTTCTATCCCGCTTCAGAAAGGTCGAATTCTTGATTTGTGCAGCGGGAACGGTGTTGTAGGGATTACGATGACTGAGCGTACAAAAGCTCTAATTTCTTTGGTGGAGCTACAAGAACCTCTTCATTCAATGGCATTGCGCTCGATTAAAGAAAATGGATTAGAGAAGCAACTAACTCCTTTATGTGCAGACTTGAAACACATTAGGGATTATTTTGCACATGGTTATTTTGATGTCGTTACATGCAATCCCCCTTATTTTACAAAAGGTGATCATGAACAAATCAAACTGGAATCAACAAAAGCGTTGGCAAGACATGAGATATCGTGTACGTTAGATGACGTAATTGCTGCGGGTTCGTATGTCTTAAAACATGGAGGCAAATTTACGATGGTCCATCGTCCAGAGCGTATGGTAGAAATCATTGAAACGATGAAACAACATCGTATTGAACCAAAGCGGATTCGTTTTTGCCATAGTAGCGCAACTAAACCGTCAACGATGCTATTGATTGAAGGAACCAAAGGTGGCAAACCAGGACTCGTGTGTGAGGCTCCTTTATTTGTATACGATCAAGACGGCAAATACACAAATGCTTTTAACAAGGAGTATTTTGATGTATGAAGCATTATGTCTATATTCTTGAATGTCGCGATAAGTCGTGGTACACCGGCTACACAAACGACTTAACGCAACGTCTTAGAAAGCACGAAGAAGGTAAAGGGGCAAAATATACGCGTGGCAGAGGGCCACTTAAACTGATTCATGTAGAGGCGTTTGAAACAAAGACCGAAGCGCTTAAGCATGAGTATCAATTGAAGCAAAAGAAGCGGAGCGACAAAGAACGCTATGTCGCAGAAAAAAGGAGTTTAAATCAAAATGATTGAACAAAAAAGTTATCCCCTTACTGGCGGGGGTTTATATTTAGTGCCGACACCGATTGGAAATTTAGAAGATATGACTTTTCGAGCAATTAACATTTTAAAAGAAGCAAACTTAATTGCTGCGGAAGATACACGACAAACGAAAAAGCTAACGAATCATTTTGATATTGATACTCCTTTAGTAAGCTATCATGAACATAATAAACAAAAAGTTGGACAAGACTTACTAGACAAGATGAAGGCTGGCACTGTAATTGCACTCGTTACAGATGCAGGCATGCCGGGAATATCTGATCCTGGTGAAGACTTAGCCACGTTATGTATAGAAGAGCAGATTCCGGTGATTTCACTACCAGGAGCAAATGCTGCACTCACTGCACTCGTTGCATCGGGCTTATCAGCGGCTTCTTTTACTTTTGTCGGCTTTTTACCTAGAGGAAAGAAAGAGAGTAAAGTAGAGTTAGATCGATTAAAAACGCATCAGGAGACGTTAATTTTTTATGAAGCGCCCCATCGATTAAGCCAAACCCTTACTTCTTTACAGGAAACTCTCGGGAATCGAAAGATTGTACTCGCTCGCGAATTAACAAAACGATTTGAAGAATTTAAGCGAGGAACGTTAGAAGAAGCAGCAGAGTGGGTTAAAGATGCTTCATTAAAAGGGGAATTCTGTATTGTTGTTGAGGGCTTCGACGGTGAGATTGAGGACGAACAGGATACATGGTGGAAAGCGTTAACGGACATTCAACATGTTAAGCACTATGTAGAGTTAGGTCTTTCAGAAAAAGAAGCAATTAAGCAGACAGCGAGTGATCGGAAGTTAGTCAAACGTGAACTTTACCAACAGTATCACGAGGCTAAAAAATAAAAAAACCCGCCATGGGCAGGTTTAAGTGATTATTTCTGTGCCACATAGTCTTGAAGTTGTTGAAGAACAGCTTCGGCTCCTTGAGGGCTAAGTACAATCTTGCCATTTGCAAGTGATAAGTTATCATCAGATACTTCACCAGTTACTTGGCAAGTCATGTTGGCTTTGTATTTCTTTAAAATGATGCGGTCATTATCAACATAAATTTCAAGTGCGTCCTTTTCAGCAATGTCTAACGTACGACGAAGCTCAATCGGAATCACAACTCGACCTAATTCATCGACCTTGCGGACAATCCCAGTTGATTTCATTACGTTTCCCCCTATATTAAGCCGTATGTAGTCAAGAATAATTTTGTGTCATATTTCGACATAATTCTATAGTAATCTTAGAATAACAATATTTCCAAAACAAGTCAATCGCTTTAAATAAAAAAACTTATATTTTGCGACAATTTATTTGAAGTGCTTTAAAAGTTGAATTGGCGGGCTTTTTTAAAAGGAAAAGTCATATGAGATGAAGAAAGGAGACCGCTTCATTGGATATTCATGCAGATATTATTCATAAGTTACAAGAATCAAATGAGATTTTAAAAGAAAAATATGCTCAGAGTCATAGAAAAAAAGAACCATTTCGACAAAAACTGACAAAAGAAGCGAACATCTTTCGACAAATGCAGCGAATTAATAAGGAAGATTTAGTACAGTCATTGAACGGGAAAAAATTAGCTGGAACAGACGGGTCGGTAAATCAGACAAAGGGCGAATCCCCTCATATTATTTATCTTTTTCAAGCTGTAGCCAAAACAACAGATGGAATCGCAAAATGGACGTCTGATCTATTTGTCCCTCTATTAGAGCGCGAAGAAGAGGAAGATGGAATCAGTAAACAACGAGCAAAGCGTTTAGCTACGCTAGAATTAAATGCCGCACGAACATTAATCGAACAAGAAGAAGTGGCTGTGATGCTGATGGATGGTGCCCTGTACCACTATCGCATTGATGCAAAAGAAGAATGGGAGCAGTTGCGGCAGTCTGCATTATCCAGGGGGACGCTACTTATTGGTGTATCAGAAGAAATTACAACGGAAAATCTTATTAAGCTATCAAGCTTTGATTCCTATGCACGAAACCCCTATTCCTATGACCGGGATCTGTTGTTCGGTATGCTGGAACAAAATGAAATGATTTATATTGATGCGATCCAACATAAAGCTGGATTGCTATCAGCATGGATGCGTTTAGGGTCAACACCGACGATTACAGGGTTTGATATGCTAGAAGAGCAATCTGAGCATATGAGTTGGGTCGGAGACTTAATTTGTACGCTGACTCCAGTCGATGGTCGAGGCATTCCGCTCTGGCTTGATCATATAGATCAAGAGATTCGAATAACAGACAAGCTAGTCGAAGGTTTAGTAGAGCAATATGTCGATGAAGACATTCGCAAGCAATTTTTTGTGAAAATGAGAACCGAGCGTCCATATTAGGAGGAGGAATGAATGATGCAAGTGGTCGGCGTTACAACACAACATGAAATTCATGTTGCGTCGAAAGCACATAAGTTTCGAATGAATGAAATGTTAGTGATTCAAGATCAAGATTTGCAAGAGCCAAAAGGAGAAGTTGTCGAAACCTTATCATACAATCGCTATATTCCAATGGGAATGGATAAGGGGTTAGTCGACCGCAATGTGTTAGAAACGTTAGAAGCGATTGGCTATGATATTGGTCAAGACGACATTCATTTAGCAAAAGTAAGGTTATTTGAAGAAGCTCAAAAACCGATTCAAACGGGTGTGACTGTTCGCCACCCTGAATTTTATGAGATTGAGCATTTACTTGTGTCGGCATCAAAAGAAAAAGGCATGGTTCTAGGTGAAATTAAGTCGACAGATTTTATTGCTGAATCTTTACCAGATCATTTAGATCAAATTTTGCATATGCAAGAACAGGGTCAGGTCAGAGAGCAGAATGGTGTGCCGTTTATTTTTGATATTCGGGCAATGCAACAATATCCTCATATTGGCGTGTTTGGTGGCTCAGGCTCAGGGAAATCGTTTGGTCTTCGCGTGATGCTCGAGGAATTAATGAAGTTAAAGATTCCATCGCTCGTATTTGATCCACATTTTGAAATGAATTTTACAGGTAAAACGGAAGCCGATCGCGGGGATGTTCCATATTCATCTCGTTATGAAGTTGTGCAAATTGGTCGTGATGTTGGCGTTGATTTTTCGGCGTTAACAACAAGAGACGTTGAACGTTTACTTGGAGCTGCTGGGCAGTTAACGGAGTCAATGGTAAACGTCATTCAATCGGTCCATAAGCGCAAAGACAGCTACCAATCATTTAGTGATCGCGTGGCTAACTTAATTGAGGCACTGGATATGGGGAAACAGAAAATCGACGGTATGCTTCATGATGGTGGGATGACGAAAGACGAGATTAAACGATACAGTGAGTTTAAACGTTTACTCGATCAATTTGGTAGCCTGCCTCCTTCTTCTGTAAAAGGTATTCAGTGGCGTGCCAACCGTCTTTATCAAGCAGGTTTGTTTCAACAAAACATTCGGGCCATTGAACACGGTATTCATAATGGAAAGCTAGTGGTCATCCAAGGCGCTGTTTGGTTGCTCCAAGTGTTTGCAAGTTATGTCATTGGAACACTCTATTTTAAAAGGCGTTCTTATAAAGATGCTAAACTGCAACAGCAACAAAGTGAATTCTTTCCACCGTTTGTCGTTGTAACAGATGAAGCACATAATTTCGCACCGAAAGGGTTTGAAGCACCGGCAAAATCGGTTTTAAAAGAAATTGCACAAGAAGGAAGAAAGTATGGAACGTTTCTTATTTTTGCGACACAGCGGCCAACGTTACTTGATGAAACCATCACGGCACAATTGAACTCCAAGTTTGTATTCCGTACGGTTCGTGGTACAGATATTCAAACAATTAAAGAAGAAACCGATTTAACAGCTGAAGAAGGAAAGCGGCTCCCATATTTACAGTCAGGTGATGTGTTTTTGTCATCAGCTATTATTGGTCGTACGGTAGCGGTTCGGATTCGTCTTGCTCATTCAACAAGCCCACACACGATGAATCCATTCGATGAGCTTGAACAAATGAATGAAGTAAGTAATGAAGAGTTGATTGCAGCACTTGATGATTTTCTCCCTTTAGCCGAAATGCATGTGATGCAAAAGCTTGATCAAATGAATAAAAAAGCAGGCAAGTCTTGGGATGTGTCAGAGTGGAAGCAAGAATTAGAGCGACTATGTGAGGACGGGTCGTTGAAAAAACAAAAAACACCTTTTGCAACACTCTACGATCGCACTTGACAATCCGATGTATGATTCGCTATATTTTTGATAAGAATGAACCATATACGTTTCTGTGAATGGATGAGTATAAAGGAAGATGCTTGTACTAGAGAGCCGGGTTAGGTGGAAGCCGGTCAAGGATGCCTTTAGAAGATGGTCCAGGAGAATTCATTTTCGAGCCAGCTAAGGTAAGGGAGTGACGTTTGCCAGCGTTATTGGTCTAAAGCCTTGTCACACGTGATAAGGGAATTTTGGGTGGTACCACGTAAGATAACCTTTCGTCCCGATTGCGGACGAAGGGTTTTTTGTATTTTATTCGAAAGGGTGAGGATTTTGACAAAACCATCATTTTACATTACAACGCCAATCTATTATCCAAGTGGAAAGCTTCATATCGGACATACGTATACGACTGTAGCTGGAGATGCAATGGCTCGCTATAAGCGCCTTCGTGGCTATGACGTGCGTTATTTAACAGGTACAGACGAACATGGTCAAAAGATTGAACAAAAAGCAGCTGAGAGAAACATTTCACCTCAAGAATATACCGATGAAATGGTAAAGCCAATTAAAGAACTTTGGGAAAAACTCGACATAACGTATGATGATTTTATTCGTACAACAGAAGACCGCCACAAAAAGGTAGTCGAAAAAATCTTTGATCAGCTTCTTGCTCAAGATGATATTTATTTAGGCGAATATGAAGGTTGGTACTGTGTATCAGATGAGACTTTTTATGGAGAAAGAGAGCTCATCGATCCAATTAAAGATCAAGAAGGCACGATTATTGGAGGAAAAAGTCCGGATTCCGGTCATCCTGTAGAAAAAGTTCGTGAGGAATCTTATTTCTTTAGAATGAGTAAATATGCAGATCGATTGCTCAAGTACTACGAAGAAAATCCTGAATTTATTCAGCCAGCTTCAAGAAAGAATGAAATGGTAAACAATTTTATAAAACCGGGTCTGCAAGATCTTGCCGTATCAAGAACCTCGTTTACTTGGGGTGTGAAGGTACCAAGTAATCCAAAACACGTTGTTTATGTATGGATTGATGCGCTGACGAATTATATTACAGCACTTGGTTATGGCACGTCTGAAGATGAACTTTATCAAAAACATTGGCCAGCAGATGTTCATCTTGTAGGAAAAGATATCTTACGTTTCCATACGATTTATTGGCCTGTCATGTTAATGGCGCTTGATTTACCACTTCCTAAAAAAGTGTTCGGACATGGTTGGTTCTTAACACGTGACGGAAAAATGTCGAAATCAAAAGGAAACGTTATTGATCCAGTTCCACTAATTGATCATTTTGGTCTGGATGCAATTCGCTATTATCTCTTAAGAGAAGTTCCGTTTGGTTCCGATGGTGTTTTCACACCAGAAGCTTTTGTAGAACGAGTAAACTATGATCTAGCAAATGACCTTGGAAACTTATTAAACCGTACTGTGGCGATGATTAATAAGTATTTTGATGGAAGCATGCCTACCTATATCAAAAGCGCGACACCATTTGATGAAGAACTGCTAGAGTTAATTGATGCTACCGCAACAAAAGTAGAAAATGCGATGGAAGAGATGGAATTTTCTATAGCGTTAACGGCAATTTGGCAGCTTGTTAGTCGTACAAATAAATATATTGATGAAACACAGCCGTGGATGTTAGCAAAAGATGAGGAGCAAAAGGATCAGCTAGGTTCGGTTATGTATCACTTGGCAGAGTCACTTCGAATCATTTCTGTATTCTTACGTCCGTTCTTAACAAGAACACCACAAAAAATGTGGGAACAGCTTGGCATTTCAGAAGACCAAGCAACATGGGAATCTGTACGTACGTTTGGCATGATAAAAGCGGGTACAAAGGTAAGCAAAGGAACACCTGTATTTCCACGATTGGATGTTGAAAAAGAAGTAGAATACATCGTGGAGTTGATGGGTGGTAAAGCAAATCCAGAACCGGAAGAAATTGAAGATGAAAATCAAATCACAATTGATGATTTTTCAAAAGTAGAGTTAAAAGTAGCGGAGGTCATTGGTGCTGAACCGGTTGAAGGAGCGGATCGTCTTTTAAAGATTCAGCTTGATTTAGGGAATGAAAAGCGTCAAGTTGTATCTGGGATTGCTAAATTCTACACACCAGAAGATTTAAAAGGTAAAAAAGTAATTTGTGTTACGAACTTAAAGCCTGTGAAGTTACGTGGTGAACTATCGCAAGGAATGATTTTAGCTGGTTCAAAAGGGAAAAAACTTCAGCTCGCGACTGTAGACGGAAATCTTCCGAACGGTGCGCAAGTGAAATAAAAATTGAAGGAGCGAAGCAGGGAAACCCCCGCTGCGCTCCTTTTCAATCTTATAAAAGCTCTTTACAACAGTTGAATATTCAGATATATTTAATTTATTCGTTAGTAGGAGGTGAGTAGATTGGATCTTTTTAATGGTAGCCAGGCAAAACGATTAGCATACTTGTGGATTTGTCAGGCGATTTTTTCGGCATCAGTTAGAAAATTGGATACGTCTGTCCTTTTTAAATAACTGTATACGAAAAAACCATTAGAAAGAAACACGTCTGTCTACTTGCATACGGATTACACATGCAGCAGCGAGTTTTTGCTGCTTTTTTGTGTTGGTTTCTTTCTTTCATTAAAGGAGAAACGATAAAATGATTTATTTTTATGGAAAAGAAATAGAACAAAACTACGCGGGCAATCAAATTTTTAAAAAGGTCTCAGTTGAAATAAAAGCCGGAGACCGTATAGGCATTGTTGGGCAAAACGGTGCAGGGAAAACGACGATCGCAAAAATTGTTGCAGGAACGGAAAGCCCTTCTGTAGGAGTAGTTGGATGGAAGAAAGGCTTGAAAACAGCAATGATTGATCAAAATCCTTATTACCAAGATATGCTCATTAAAGATGTACTACTGACACCTTTTACTCAGCTAATCGATATGGAAGCAGAACTTAAGAGAATGGAACATGTATTGTCAACATCACTAAGCGAACGAAAGCTTACAGAAACCCTAAATCAATATGCAGAAGTCCAAGAACAGTATACAAATAATGGAGGCTACGAATATCATGCCCTCATTCGAAAGGTAACAGCAGGTCTCCTTTTAGACACTTATCTCAATCATAGTTGGGACTCATTAAGTGGTGGGGAGCGTTCAAAGGTTGAGCTAGCATGTTTACTACTTAAGCAACCTGACTTAATCGTTTTGGATGAACCGACCAATCATTTAGATCTTGTTTCCGTCGACTGGTTAATTCAATGGCTGAATCAATATGAAGGCAGTGTGTTAGTCGTTTCTCATGATCGTTACTTTTTAGACCGTGTTGTGACCACGGTCTGGGAAATGGACCAAGGGATGTTATATGAATATCAAGGAAATTATAGTCGCTTTGTGCAACAAAAGGAAGAAAGGGTGTTAAAAGAATTTCAACACTACGAGGATCAGCAAAAGAAAATAAAGAAAATGAAGGAAACCATTAAGCGTTTAAAAGAATGGGCAAATCAAGCAAACCCACCAAATGCAAGCTTGCACAAGCAAGCAAAAAGCATGGAAAAAGCATTGAATCGAATTGAAGTTTTACAAAAGCCGGTGCAGTCAAAACGTGTCTCGTTTCAATTTAAGCAAGATCAAAGAAGTGGTCAAGACGTATTCAAGCTTGAAGATGTGTCGTTTGCATTTAATCAAAAAACGATTCTGCATAAAGCTAATTTTGTCACTTACCATCGAGAAAGAGTTGCCATTATCGGACCAAATGGTGCAGGGAAGTCAACTTTACTTCAACTATTGCGCGGGAAATATTCTCCGAATAATGGAAGGGTGAAAATAGGGTCAAGTCTGTCGATTGGGTATTTATCACAACATGTGGAAGAGCTTTTAGGAGAGAAAACGGTGCTGGATGCTTATCGAGAATATGCACATGTAGAAGCAGGTGCTGCACGAGGGAGATTAGCAAAATTTTTATTCTTTGGCATGGATGTCTTCAAAAAGACTAGAGATTTAAGCGGAGGAGAGCGAATGCGGTTGCGTCTTGCTCAACTAATGGAAGAGCAACATAACGTGTTACTATTAGATGAACCAACGAACCATCTCGATATTGATTCAAGAGAAGTATTAGAAGACGCTTTAGTAGAATTTAGTGGAACGGTTGTGGCGGTTTCGCATGATCGACAACTTTTAAATCAATATTTCCCCGTCTCTTATTGGCTAGAGAATGGAACAATAACGAGGTATGAAGGCAATGTCTCTTATGTGCAAGCGAAACGTAAGAAAGAGTGTAAGTAAAAATAAACGAGCGACCTGTTTGCACTGTTCAGGTCGCTTGTTTACATAGAATACTGTTATTGTTCATCAATATCCGTTAAGTCAGAGACTTTACCGTCGTCGACACGCACTTCTAATAGTTGTCCATCTTTCGTTAGGGCAAAGATGCCGCTGTTAAAGTCGGTTTGTAAGTGTTTAAAGAAGATCCCTTCAAACGTTTGCCCTTCGAGGTCATCAAAATGAAGATCGTAGGCACCGTTGCCGTCGTCGACTAAATACGCGTGGACGCCTCGTTCGAAATTCCAGTCCTCCGTTTCTTCAGAACGTTCTCGAGGTACAACGTGCAAGTCCGCAAAAGGAGCTTTTTCAAGCAGTTCGTTGACAATGGACCCACCAATTAATTTTGCCCAAATGCTTTCAATAAATTGGCCAATAATAATTTGGGAAGCGTCAACTTCCTTTGCTTTATTGGTAATTACTTTTGTAATGTCATGATAATGAGATTTTTCTAATACGAGATTCGCCTCGTACTCATCAGCCAGCTCTTTAAATAATGTCATATCCACATCTTTATCATTTTTAAATTCTTCTTCAGGAAGAGAATCAAAAACGAGGATTGTTAAAGAAGCACCAAGTTGTTTTGCTAATGAAGCACCTCGAGAAATAAGCTTTTTTCCGTTATGACCATAGTTCACACAGACAAGAATGTTTTCTTTTTGCGATGTTGAAAACGTCATGATGATGTTCAACTCCTTTCGTAACTAAACGGTATTATTCCCCTATCTTAAAACGTTAAACAACTTATGTTGAAGGGATTTATTGACGATAATTAAATTACTTGCTTTCTACAATTCATTAGTCATAAAATGCGAACAGAGAGGTGAATAGAATGTTAATTGATACGCATGTACATTTAAATGCAGATCAGTTTGATGATGATTTGCAAGAAACCATTGATCGTGCAAGAACAGCTGGTGTAAAAGAAATGGTCGTCGTAGGTTTTGATGAAAAAACGATTAAACGAGCGATGAACTTAATTGAGGAAGACGAACAGATTTATGCAGCGATCGGCTGGCATCCAGTTGACGCAATCGATATGACCGATGAACATCTTCAGTGGATTGAAGAACTGGCCAAACATCCTAAGGTTGTTGCAATCGGGGAAATGGGCTTGGATTATCACTGGGATAAGTCCCCTAAAGATGTTCAGAAAGAAGTGTTTCGTAAACAAATCGCATTAGCAAAACGAGTGAATTTACCAATTGTCATTCATAATCGTGACGCTGATCAGGATGTTGTTGAATTATTAGAAGAGGAAAACGCTCATGAAGTTGGCGGCGTGATGCATTGCTTTGGTGGTAGTGTTGAAATTGCAGAACGTTGCATTAGAAACAACTTTTATATTGGGCTCGGAGGTCCGGTTACGTTTAAAAATGCTAAACGACCAAAAGAAGTTGCCAAACAGATCCCACTAGATCGCTTAATTATAGAAACAGACGCTCCGTTCTTAGCTCCTCATCCATACCGTGGAAAGAGAAATGAACCTGCTTATGTGAGAAGGGTAGCTGAAGATATTGCAGATTTACGTGAAATGACATTTGAAGAATTATGTCAAAAAACAACTGAAAATGCAAAGAGATTGTTCACTTTTAGTGAATAATTGGAAACGAATAATGCAACAACAATGCAAAGAAGTGTCAAACATTACTACAATGTTACGATTGTGTAACGTCTATTGACACTAGACAAGCTGGTCTCTATAATTCAGTCCTTGAGGAGGGGCTGAAATGGACCAATTGTCAAAACACGATGATTTAACAAAAAATCGACTTCCATTGCAGACAAAGACGTTTATCGTAGTCGGCGTATTTATCGCTCTTATTTTATTTTTTACTGGCCTTTACGAATGGAACAAAAAGTCTGTCACTGTTCATGTAAATGGAGAAGAGTCGGTTGTGACAACCCACGCAGAATCAATTGAAGAACTACTTCTAAGTTTAGACATAGATGTTACGGAGCACGACCTCGTAGTACCTCATCTTGAGACTGAATTATCTGACGACATGAGTGTGTTGTTTAAGCAAGCAAATGTTGTGACATTAGATATGAATGGTGAGGAAAAGGAAGTCTTAACAACAGTTGATACAATTTATGATTTCTTAAAAGAACAAGGTTTTGAATATCGAACAGAGGATCATTTATTGCCAAGTGGTGACGCTGTAATTGAAGATGGATTAACGATTACGTATAAACCTTCTGTTGAACTTAATTTTGCTTATGATGGGAATGAAGATACATATTGGAGCGCATCAGCGACTGTCGCTGACTTTTTGAAAGAAGCAAATGTAGAACTTGGAGAAGATGATCGAGTAAAACCAAGTCTAGACGAACATTTAGAAAATGGATTGTCTATCAAGCTTACAAGAATTGAAAAAGTCACCGATGTCATTGAGGAATCAACTGCATATGAAACCGTTCGTGAAGATGATGACTCGCTGAATACAGGGGTCGAGCGTGTTGTTGAACAAGGAGAGCGAGGAAAGCAAGAACTCCATTATCTTATTACGTATGAAGACGGAGAAGAAGTGGAGCGCGAACTTGTTGAAACAAAAATGGTTGAAGAACCGAAAGAGCGTATTGTAGCGGTTGGAACGAAAGAAGAAGAAGCAAAGCAGTTTGTATCTGAAACAAAAACGGCAAATGCTACTGTAAGTCAAAGGGATGCAAAGCCAGAAACAACAACTTCATCATCGAATCAACCAAGCCAATCCAGTACCTCTAAAAATGAGGCGAAATCTGAATCAAAAACCATTCAAATGACGGCGACGGCCTATTCGGCTGAATGTGATGGTTGTAGTGGCGTCACGGCAACGGGGATTAACTTGTTAAATGACCGAAATATGAAAGTAGTGGCTGTAGACCCAAGCGTTATTCCTCTTGGTTCAAAGGTTCATGTTGAGGGATACGGAGAAGCCATTGCTGGAGATACCGGTGGAGCAATTAATGGAAATAAGATTGATTTACACGTACCGACTCGTGAGCAAGCAATGAGTTATGGACGTAAAACCGTTAACGTAACCATTCTTGATTAAGTGATAAAAGAAGCGACGACAAGTTAGCTTCTTTTTTTTTGCGTATAAAACAGCTAAAATAAAAGGAGTATAGGAGTGAGATGAAAGAGGCGGATCATGAAAATTAAAGAAATAATCGTTGTAGAAGGCCGCTCAGATACGGTAGCAATTAAGCGTGCTGTTGATGCCGATACAATTGAAACAAACGGCTCAGCGGTTGGGGAGGATGTTCTCAAACGAATTGAACTTGCTTATGAGAGAAGAGGCGTCATTATTCTGACAGACCCAGATTACCCAGGAACGAGAATTAGAAGGATCGTGAGTGAACGGATTCCTGGTTGCAAACATGCGTTTATCCCAAAATCGAAAGCCATGCGGAAGAACCGAAGTCTCGGCGTCGAGCATGCTAGCGATGAAGCGATCCAACAAGCGTTAAAAGAAGTACGTTCAGCAGGGAAATCGACATATGAATCGGATGTTTCACGGAGTGACCTTATTATGGCTGGCTTAATGTCAGGAGACGGCGCTAAACAAAAGCGAGAGGCATTAGGCGAACGACTTGCTATAGGATATGCAAATGGAAAGCAATTAAAGAAACGATTGGATGCTTTTGAAATTACCGCAGAAGAATTTCAACAAGCATTGAAAGATATCGAACAAACGGAGGAAAAACGTACGTGAAAAAAGACATTGCCACACCAGCGCGAACGAAAGAAATTTTAGCGAAACATAATTTTCATCTAAAAAAAAGCTTAGGACAAAATTTTTTAATTGATTTAAACATATTGAACGGAATTGTAGATGCAAGTGGGTTTACGGAAAAAGATGGGGTCATTGAAATTGGACCTGGTATCGGTGCATTGACAGAACAGTTAGCTAAAAAAGCTAAAAAAGTCGTTGCGTTTGAAATTGACGATCGATTAATACCTGTTCTGGAGGATACGTTGTCCCCTTATTCAAATATTGAAATCATTCATGAAGATGTATTAAAAGCTGACGTACAAAGCATCCTTGCTTCATCCTTTAATGACGTGGAGCATATTCATGTAGTCGCAAACTTGCCTTACTATGTAACAACTCCTATCTTAATGAAATTGTTAGAAGAGCGGTTGCCGTTAAAAAGTATAACGGTCATGATTCAAGCAGAAGTGGCGGAGCGCATTGCTGCAGTGCCATCGACGAAAGAATATGGATCGTTATCAATCGCTGCACAATACTTTTCAGAAGCTAAGAAGAAACTGCACGTACCTGCAAGTGTATTTGTGCCGCAGCCTCGTGTTGATTCGGCTGTTTTAAAACTTACTATCCGTGAGCGGCCGCTTGTTTCTGTCAAAGAAGAAGCGTGGTTTTTTCAAGTATTTCATGCTTGCTTTGCAAATAGAAGAAAAACAATTATGAATAACCTTGTTCATAATTTAGTTGGAAAAGAAAAGAAATCACTTGCAGAAGAAGCGCTGCATCGTGCAGACATTGATCCAATGCGAAGAGGTGAAACGTTATCCATTGAAGAATTTGCTGCGCTTAGCGATGAATTGTATGATTTACGCAATTAACCATTAAATCGTGTCACTTCCCCTTCTATGTTCACATAGGCTACATGAGAGGGGGCAACGTGATGACAGTGAAAATGGGTGATGTAGTTGGCCGGCTCTCTTATAAATGTGATCTGTTATTTCGTGTCTTAGCGGTTGAGAAAGGCGTAGTCACGCTTGTAGGAGAAGAGATGCGTCTACTTGCAGATGCACCTATAGATGATGTGAAAGTAATGTCTCTGCAGGAACGTGAAGAGGATAAGAATAAAGTAAAAGAACAAGAAGATGCATCCTATCGCTTATTTCGTCAGGATGCAAAACTAATGAAGCGAAGACAAGATTATCAAACACATTCTGGATATGAAGATACGTCACATTTTTTTGAGTTAAGAGGTAGGGTTCTGCACATTGACGGCGATGCGAATTATCTAGATCGATGTACGGATATTTATAATAAACTAGGTGTCCCTGTCTATGGCGTTCACCTCGAAGAAAAAGAAATGCCTGCTCAACTAGCATCTTTAATGGAGATGGTTCAGCCAGACATTCTTGTCGTTACAGGCCATGATGCCTATTCAAAGGCAAAAGGAAACCGTAACGATTTGAAAGCATACCGGCATACAAAGTACTTTGCAGAGTGTGTCAGAATAGCTCGTAACCATACAAAAGATTTAGACCGCTTACTTATTTTTGCAGGTGCTTGCCAATCGCATTTTGAAACACTCATTCGTGCAGGAGCAAATTTTGCATCTTCGCCGGATCGGGTAAATATTCATGCTCTTGACCCAGTTTATATTGCGGCTAAATTAAGCCGATCGTCCTTTGCAGACACTGTTAATTTATGGGACGTGATTCGAAACACCATTACAGGTCAAAAGGGCTTAGGCGGGATTGAAACAAAAGGGTGTATGAGACTCGGGCTACCCTATAAAGAAGCTTATACCGACGATACCAATGCCTAACATCAATAAAAATAATTCAATTTCAGGACACTTTGCAGGTCAATATGCAAGGTGTTTTGTTATTTTTTATCAATGTTCTAATAAAAATGGGAAAGAAACATATACTATCTACAATAAATTACAAATTTAGTCATTGACATAGGTGTGGAACGTTGTTAAAATTATAAATTTTGACTTTCTACACATTTCTTGTTATACTAAGAACATAGTGAGGTGGTTGTGGAAAATGGCAAAGACGTTAATTGACATTAAGCGAGCACTAGATAGCAACATTGGAAAGAAAATAACAATAAAAGCAAATGGAGGACGTAAGAAGTCTTCTGAACAATCAGGGATGATTGAAGAAACGTATCCAGCTGTATTTATTGTTAAGCTAGATGAAGATCAAAATTCTGTTGAACGTGTTTCATATAGCTATGCAGATGTATTAACAGAAACTGTACAATTACTTTTACCGAGTGACGGAGGCAAGCCTGCAACACTCATTTAAAAGTCGTGACTTTCTTTCCAAAAAAAAGAAAGTCTTTTTTTTATGGAGTTGCGCACACTAAGAGTGCAGTACATTAACAAGCAAAGGGGCGGTTTTCACGTGAGCAGAAGACGAGGAATGATGTCAGATCGCTTAAAAGAAGAAATTGCAAAAGAGCTTGGTTTTTATGATACTGTACAAAAAGAAGGTTGGGGCGGTATTAAAGCCAAAGATGCTGGCAACATGGTGAAGCGAGCAATTGAGCTTGCGGAACAAAACCTTCACGAAAGAAAATAACTGGCTAAACAAACAAGAATACAAGTAAGAAAAAACCATGAATGCACAGGCATTCATGGTTTTTTATTCAAAAGCAGTGTATCGTGATTTTAAACAGAGATGTGGACTTCACTTTGATTCGGCTATCATTCAACTGTACTTTTTTTGTTTAAGAAATCTCTAATTGGGAATAGTAATACTACTAACCTATTAAAATGGAGATGATTAAAGATGAGTTTACAAGAATATATAACAGAAATTAACGATATGCTGGAAGAAGCTAAGACAAATGTACATACGGAAATAGATGAGTAAAGCGCCCTTTTTTATATAAGGGTGTTTTTTTATGTGGGCCCGCTAAGAGAAAAGGTGGTATGTTCGTTTCACAAGTGATAAAATAACTTCAGCATTATGCATGTATAGAAGGTGAGAAAGTGAAGGTTTCGATTAAGGCCCCGGCGAAAATCAATTTATCATTAGATGTATTAAGAAAACGTAACGATGGATATCATGAAGTGGAAATGATTATGACCATGGTTGATCTAGCTGATCGTATTGACCTTACAGATTGTTCTTCTGGGAAGATAACAGTTGATGTATCTGAAGGGTTTGTGCCTAATGATGAACGGAATTTTGCCTATCAAGCGGCCGCGTTGTTGAAGAAAAGATTTAAAGTAACATCTGGAGTTCATATTTATATTACAAAACGTATTCCTGTAGCAGCAGGTCTTGCAGGTGGTAGCAGTGATGCAGCAGCGACGTTGAAAGGGTTAAATCAGCTTTGGAAGCTTGGCTTAACGCTGGATCAACTAGCTGAACTCGGTGCAGAGATTGGATCAGACGTTTCTTTTTGTGTCTATGGCGGAACCGCGCTTGCAACAGGACGAGGGGAAAGGATCGAAGCGATTCCTTCACCGCCTCCGTTATGGGTAATCCTTGCAAAGCCGCCAATTGGGGTTTCAACGAAAGAAATATATGGGAATTTAAAATTGAACCAAGCAACACATGCAAATACGGAAGCCATGATTCAATCCTTAGTCAATCAAGATACGAAAGGGATTTTTCAAAACCTGCACAATACGCTTGAAGGTGTAACGCTTCAGCTGTATCCAGAAGTTAAGCACTTAAAAGAACAAATGAAACGTTTTGGCGCAGACGCTGTATTGATGAGTGGAAGTGGTCCAACCGTATTTGGTTTAGTGGAAACGGAGTCACGCGTTAATCGAATTTATAACGGATTAAGAGGATTTTGTGAAGAGGTTCACGCTGTGCGCTTAATTCGTACAAGCAACACTTGTCCAAAACCGTACGAAAGTGATATCTTATAAGTAAATAATTCGGTTATGGCTCGGAGGGATTATGAAAAAGTTAAAAAGAAGTTCACGTCTCGTTGATATGACGTATTTTTTGCTCCAACATCCGCATGAAGTCATCTCGTTAACGCATTTTTCAGAGCGTTACCAAGCTGCTAAATCTTCTATTAGTGAAGATTTGGTTATTATTAAAGAAATGTTTGAGGATGAAGGATACGGCGCATTATTGACCATTCCAGGAGCAAGCGGTGGCGTTAAATTTATGCCTAGGATGAAGAAGGAAGAAGCGGAAACGCTCGTTCATCAACTTGTCCTAGATCTTAATAGACCGGAACGTATTTTACCGGGTGGGTATCTCTATATGATGGATGTATTAGGAAACCCAAAATTGTTGCATGAAGTAGGGCGCTTGTTTGCAGCCGCGCTCGTGGATAAAGAGATCGATGCTGTTATGACCGTTGCAACTAAAGGAATTCCCCTTGCATATGCAGTAGGACAACATTTAGGTGTGCCTGTAAGTATTGTGCGACGTGACCATAGAATTACAGAGGGATCTATGGTGAGTATTAACTATGCATCTGGTTCTTCAGATCGTATTCAAACGATGACGCTAGCTAGACGGAGCTTGGCGCCTGGATCGAATGTTTTTATCGTCGATGACTTTATGAAGGCAGGCGGAACAATTCGTGGTATGGTGGATTTACTTGCGGAATTTGAAGCAAAGTTGGTTGGTGTCGGTGTACTGGTAGAAGCAGCTGGTGTAACAGAACGACTCGTTGAAGATTATTTATCTTTAACAAAATTAACGAATGTGAATGTTCGTGAAAGGCAAATTGAATTATTAAGTGGTAATATTTTAGATAGATTAGAGTAAAGGGGATCTTTCATATGAAAATTGTGCATACAACAAAAGCACCTCAAGCAATTGGTCCATATTCACAAGGAATGATTGTGAACAACATGTTCTATAGCTCTGGACAAATTCCGTTAACTGCAGAAGGCGAACTTGTAAATGGCTCGGTAGAAGAACAAACGCATCAAGTTTTCAGCAACCTTAAAGCGGTCTTAGCTGAAGCGGGTTCTTCCCTTGATAAGGTGATAAAAGCAACCGTATTCATCAAAGATATGAATGACTTTCCATTGATCAATGAAGTATATGGAGAATATTTCTCTGAACATCAACCAGCCCGTTCGTGTGTAGAAGTAGCCCGTCTCCCTAAAGACGTATTGATTGAAATAGAGGTTATTGCGCTCGTATAAGAAAAAAGGCTTTACAAAAGAATAGAAACATGTTGAAAAGGCGAATATTCTAATGAATGACTCGTCTTTTCTCTGTTCTTTATGATAGAGTCCAGATAATTGTATGAAAAAGGTCATGTGATTAAAATCGTCGAAGAATTCTGAGGGAGAAGCGGTGTAGTGCTCATGGACATCCATGAAAACTGGCTTGGTTCTACTATAGTGAATGGAACTAGGATGATTTTAGACAGGGATCTGGACTTGCCTTTCACGATCTTGTTGTTATAAGAATCTTGCTTGTTTGAGTCTTAGTTAAATGACGATATACTTCTTTTATTATTTTTTGAAAAATCATAAAAAAACTTTATTTCTTTGAAGGATTTAACCTGACTCTCTAGAATCTACTATATAGATTATCTATAAGAGAGGTGACCACCATGGAAATTACTGACGTAAGGTTACGGCGTGTGCAAACGGAAGGTCGTATGCGTGCAATAGCTTCAATTACGATTGACCATGAATTTGTTGTTCATGATATTCGTGTCATTGATGGAAACAACGGCCTATTCGTTGCAATGCCTAGCAAGCGAACACCTGACGGAGAATTTAGAGATATTGCACACCCGATATCCTCTAAAACGAGAGAAAAGATTCAAGTGGCTGTTATAGAAGAGTACGATCGCGTAGGAGAATATGATGACGCTAACAATTATGAAGAAGCAGGTGCTTCATAATAAAAGGAAGAACAAATCAGTCAGCTAAAGAGGCAGGCTGATTTTTTTTGTATTTTTTTTCAAGTATGTAAAGACAACAAGAGATGTTGAAATGATTGACCGTTTCAAGTATAGTTTTAATGATGAACATGAACGAGTGTGGAGGGGACTATGGGCGGACGATATGCAATTGTTCTTGCTGCTGGACAAGGGACAAGAATGAAATCAAAGCTTTATAAAGTGTTGCACCAAGTTTGTGGCAAAACCATGGTGGAACACGTTGTAAATCAAGCAGAAGCAGTTGGGTTTGATCACATCTCAGTCGTTGTTGGACACGGGGCTGATCAAGTGAAAGAAGCCATTGTAGGAGATGTTTCTTTTGCTTTACAACAAGAACAACTTGGCACAGGACATGCAGTTAGATGTGTAGAGCCTCTGTTAGAGGAGAAGCAAGGTACAACGGTTGTTTTATGTGGCGACACACCATTGATTACATCACAAACGATCCAGGAACTTCTTGATTTTCATGAACAGGAAGCTGCGAAAGTGACAGTCTTAACAGCGAATGTTCATAACCCTCATGGTTATGGTCGAATGATCCGCGATGAACATGGTGAAGTAAGCAAAATTGTTGAACAAAAAGATGCTACTGCAAAAGAGCAAGCCGTTACAGAGATAAATACTGGTATCTATTGCTTTGACAACCAAGCTCTTTTTGCTGCATTAAAAGAAGTTAATAACGATAACAAGCAAGGTGAATACTATTTACCTGATGTTATAGGGCTTTTAAAGGACAGTGGAGAGAAAGTGAGTGCTCACCCAGCATCTTCATTGGATGAGACCATAGGCGTAAATGACCGGGTTGCATTAGCTCAAGCTGAAAAGCATATGCAGAAGCGTATAAATGACTATTGGATGACGGAAGGTGTAACCCTTATCGATCCCGAAACCACTTATATATCAGCTGATGCAATGCTATCACAAGATGCGACAATCTATCCAAATGTGAGCATCAAAGGAACATCCAAAATAGGTGAGGATTGCATCATTGAGTCTGGAACTGAAATTCATGACTCAGTCATTGAAAAAGGTGTTCATATCCGATCATCATATATTTACAATAGTTATGTATCTGAAGGCGCATCAATTGGTCCTTTCGCACATATTCGACCGGAATCATCTGTAGGGAAAGACGTCAAAGTCGGGAACTTTGTTGAGTTAAAAAAAGCTGCGATTAAAGATCGAAGTAAGGTCTCTCATCTAACGTATATTGGCGATGCCGCTATAGGAGAAGATGTAAATATAGGCTGTGGTGTAGTAACGGTGAACTATGACGGCAAGAATAAACATCAAACGATTGTTCACGATGGCGCATTTATTGGCTCTGGTTCGAACTTAGTCGCACCAGTTGAGGTAGGAAAGCGTGCATTTATTGCGGCTGGATCTACAATTACGAATAGTGTAGATGACTATTCATTAGCTATTGCTCGGGCGAGACAAGTAGATAAACAAAATTACGTAAAAAAAGATTAATAACATTTATTGGAGGTAACACAAGAGATGGCAAATTACAGCGACCCAAGCTTAAAGGTCTTTACTCTTAATTCAAACAAGGCTTTAGCTGAAGAAATCGCTCAGCATATAGGTGTTTCTTTAGGGAAAAACTCCGTTATGCGCTTTAGTGATGGCGAAGTACAGATCAATATTGAAGAAAGTATACGCGGATGTGACGTATACCTCATTCAATCTACCTCTGCCCCAGCAAATGAACACTTAATGGAACTTTTAATTATGATTGATGCTGTTAAAAGAGCTTCAGCTAGAACGATAAATGTTGTTATGCCGTATTACGGATATGCGCGTCAAGATCGTAAAGCAAGAGCGAGAGAACCGATTACAGCTAAGCTTGTGGCGAATCTGCTTGAAACAGCTGGTGCAACGCGTGTTCTTACAATTGATCTTCATGCTACACAAATTCAAGGATTCTTTGATATTCCGGTTGATCAACTAATGGGTGTACCGATTCTATCTGATTATTTTGGTGGAAAAGGGTTAGATGATATTGTCGTTGTGTCGCCTGACCATGGTGGCGTGGTGAGAGCCCGTAAAATGGCTGATCGCTTAAAAGCACCAATCGCGATTATTGACAAGCGTCGACCAAAGCCAAATGTATCTGAAGTCATGAACATTGTTGGGAATATTGAAGGAAAAACTGCTATTATCATTGATGATATTATTGATACGGCAGGAACCATTACACTTGCGGCGAATGCTTTAGTAGAACAAGGAGCAAAAGAAGTGTATGCTTGTTGTACACACCCTGTTCTTTCTGGCCCTGCAGTTGAAAGAATTCGTAACTCTAAAATTAAAGAACTTGTTGTGACGAATACGATCGACTTAGAGGAAGAGAAAAAAGGCGCGAATATTACCGAGTTGTCAGTTGCTGAATTAATGGCTGAGGCAATTATTCGTGTGCATGAAGATGCTTCAGTTTCGACTCTGTTCGATTAATTCCATAAACACCTAGAGAGAAATTACGAAAAGAACAAGGAATTCTGTTTGAAAACTGACCTTTAAGGGAACACATTTAATAGACGTGGAAAACTAAGATGAGGTGAAAGAAAGATGACAGTATTACAAGCTCGTGATCGTAAAGACTTAACAGGACAAGAAACAAGAAAAATTCGCTTAGATGGCTTCGTGCCAGGCGTACTATATGGCAAGAAAATTCAAAGCCAAGCTGTATCAGTTGAAAGTGTTGCTTTTTTAAAGACAATGAGAGAAGTAGGACAAAATGGGTTATTTAACCTTGAACTAGAAAGCGGTAAAAAGCATAATGTAATGGTTCAAGAAGTTCAAGTAGATCCACTAAAAAATCACTACACTCACATTGATTTCTTTGAAGTAGATATGAACGAAGAGCGTGATGCAAATGTACCGGTTCATTTAGAAGGAGAAGCACCTGGAGCAAGCGAGGGTGGAATTGTAAACCACCTTCTTTATGAAATTACGGTTCACTGCTTACCAGCAGATATTCCAGAGAGCATTACAGTAGATATCTCCAATCTAAACATTGGTGATTCGCTATCAGTTGAAGAAATTCGTTCAAATGTACCGGTTCAAATCGTTAATGAAGACGATGAAGCTGTTGTAACCGTACAAGCACCTTCAGTGAACGAAGATCCAGAAGCGACTGAAGAAGATGGTACAACTGCACTTGGTGTTGAAGCAACAGAAGAGCGTGAAGATGACGATAAAGATCGTCCAGGTCGCGTAGAATAGAAAAAATTGGCGAAAGGTATGACCCTTTGGGGTTATGCCTTTTTCGTCAAGTTAGCATAAAGGAGTTACACATGAAGTTAATTGTGGGCTTAGGCAATCCTGGAAAACAATTTGACCATACTCGACATAATATTGGCTTTGACAGCATCGACGAGTTGGCGAAGCAATTTGACGTTTCGTTAAATAAACAAAAATACAATGGGCTTTATGGTGAAGCGATTATCGACGGTGAAAAAGTGTTTTTGCTCAAACCATTAACCTATATGAATTTATCAGGCGAGTGCGTCAGACCTTTTATGGATTTCTTTAAAATTGATATACATGATCTTGTTATTTTATATGACGATTTAGATATCCCACCAGGGAAAATTCGCCTTCGTCAAAAAGGAAGTGCCGGAGGACATAACGGGATTAAATCTCTTATCCATCATTTAGGGACACAGGAATTTAATCGTGTTCGAATCGGTGTTGGGCGGCCTATTAATGCAGAGCCGATTGTTAAATACGTTTTAAACCGTGCATCTAGCGATGAGCAAATTCATTTGAACGATGCTGTAAAAAAAACAGCAAAAGCAATGGAGTCTTGGCTAAGTAAGCCGTTTATTGAAGTCATGAACGTCTTTAATCGTTAGGATAATGTCGGCGCATTTTGATCATACTGTAGACAAGCATAAAGGTCTATAAGGAGTGATGAAAATGGCCGTACATTACAAGTGTAGCTACTGTCGAAAAGCGATGGCAACGTTAGAAGAGCCTTATACATTTGATGATTTAGGTATCAGCAATCTTCATGAAAGTGATCAAGAGGATATTGTTCGACTTACGAATAAAGGGGATGTTCATATTGCATCAATCTGTGAAGATTGTCATGAAGCCTTTCAACTAAATCCGCTTTTACATGAGACACAGCAAGTTATTCAGTAAAGGTAGAAAGCTTTGGTATCCTTAAAGACCAAGGCATTTTTCAATTAAAACAAACGTAGAATTGTTAGTATAAAACGATTTTTACGGTTCAAAATGAGTTAGCGATATCAGGGGGAAAAGAAATGTTAGGATTGCAACAGTTTGTAAGTAGAACGAATGAACTACAAACCATTGCTGACGGAATAGAAAACGGTAAGAGTGAGCAAGTCTTATCAGGTTTAACCGGTTCTTCGAGAACCGTTGCCAGTGCATCACTTTTCCGTGAGACACAGCGTAACCAATTAATTGTTACCCATAACTTATTCCAAGCACAGAAAATTTACGAAGATTTAGTTGATTTATTAGGGGAAGAAAAAGTTTTCCTTTATCCAGTGAACGAATTAATCTCTGCAGAAATAGCAGTAGCTAGTCCAGAAATGAAAGCGCAACGCATTGATGTGTTAAATCGTCTTGTGGGCTCTTTTTCTGGAATTGTTGTGGTTCCATTAGCAGGTGTACGACGATTATTGCCACCTAAGACTTTATGGGAACAGCATCAAATTGAACTAAACGTCGGTAAAGATGTACAAGAGCTCGATACATTTATTAGTCGTCTTGTTTCCATGGGCTATAGACGCTCTGATATGGTTGCAGCGCCAGGGGATATGAGTGTCCGTGGTGGCATTATTGACATGTATCCGCTTACGGAAGAGAATCCGATTCGAATTGAACTCTTCGATACAGAAATTGACTCATTACGTTATTTTTCATTAGAAACCCAACGTTCAGAAGGGCCCATTGAGACCATAAAGATTGGACCAGCTGAAGAAGTTCTTTTAACATCAAGCCATTATAGTCATGCGGCAAAGGTACTGGAAGAACAACTACATGTCACAACAAAAAAAGTCTCCAATAAAAAGACACGTGAATTGCTTCAAGAGAGAATTCCGTTTGAATTAGCGCAATTAAAACAAGGCCAATCATTTGAAGGCATGTACAAATATATGTCGTTTTACTATGAAAGTCCAAACACGCTATTATCGTATATGTCAGACCATGCTGTTATTTGGATTGATGAAATGACTCGTGTAAAAGAAATGTCCGAAAATCTCTACAAAGAAGAGGCGGAGTGGCATACGAGTATGATTGAACAAGGCGCGATTGTTCACGGGGCAGAGATGTCTTTCGAATTGATTAATCGGTTACAAGAAGTGTCGCAGCCAATCATCTATTCATCGCTTTTTCAAAAGCAAATACCAGGAACGAAACCGCAGCAAACGATTAATGTTTCTTGTAAGTCGATGCAGAATTTTCATGGACAAATGAATTTGCTGACGTCTGAAATTAATCGATGGTTGTCCAATCAATATACGATTTTGTTTATTGCAGGAACTGAAGATCGAGCCAAACGCTTATCTTTAAATCTATCCGACGAAAACATTGATGCCCACGTCATTGAAGGAAAAACAGCGTTAACGAAAAGCACTGTACAAATTTTCACCGGTCATTTACACGCTGGTTTTGAATTACCGGAAGAAAAGCTTGTTGTCATTACTGAGGAAGAAGTGTTTGCCAAACAAGCAAGAAAGCCGAAACGTCGTCAAACGATGTCTAATGCAGAGCGAATTAAAAGCTATTCTGAACTTGCTGTAGGCGATCTCATCGTACACGTGAATCACGGTGTAGGAAAGTATTTAGGCGTAGAGACACTCGAGATTAATGGGGTTCATAAAGATTATTTAAACTTACGCTATGCAGGGAATGACAAGCTGTATGTTCCAGTTGAACAAATTGATCAAGTACAAAAATACGTAGGGTCAGAAGAAAAAGATCCTAAAATTTATGCACTTGGGGGCAACGATTGGAAAAAAGTAAAGAGTAAAGTGAAGTCATCAGTCGAAGATATTGCGGATGACTTAATTAAACTTTATGCAGAGCGTGAAGCAAGTGTTGGCCACAAATTTTCTGAAGATGGGCCTGAGCAAGCGGATTTTGAAGCTTCGTTTCCTTATCAAGAAACAGAAGACCAGGCGCGGGCCATTGTTGAAATTAAAGAAGATATGGAAAAACAACGACCGATGGATCGTTTGTTATGTGGTGATGTAGGTTATGGAAAGACTGAAGTAGCAATTCGAGCTGCATTTAAAGCAATTATGGATGGGAAACAGGTTGCCATTCTTGTGCCCACTACGATTTTAGCCCAGCAGCATTTTGAAACCATTTCAGAGCGGTTTTCTGAATTTCCAATTACAGTAGGAGTTTTGAGCCGATTCCGGTCTAGAAAAGAGCAAAACGAAGTATTAAAAGGACTCAAAGCAGGTTCTGTTGATTTGGTCGTCGGAACCCATCGCTTGTTATCTAAAGATCTCGTTTTCAAAGAGCTAGGGTTACTGATTGTGGATGAAGAACAGCGGTTTGGTGTAACACATAAAGAGAAAATTAAGCAATTGAAGTCAAATATTGATGTTCTAACGTTAACGGCTACACCAATTCCAAGAACGTTGCACATGTCGATGCTCGGTGTTCGGGACTTGTCTATTATTGAAACGCCTCCAGAAAATCGTTTCCCTGTGCAGACGTATGTGGTGGAATACAATCCATCGATTGTACGAGAGGCAATTGAGCGAGAAATGACTCGTGGAGGTCAAGTGTACGTCTTATACAATCGTGTGGAAGACATTGAGCGAATGACTGAGCAAATCTCAATGCTTGTACCTGATGCAAAAGTGGCGTATGCCCATGGTCAAATGAATGAGCGGGAACTAGAATCCATTATTTTAAGTTTCTTAGAGGGTGAGAGCGATGTGCTCGTGACCACGACAATCATTGAAACAGGTGTCGATATTCCAAACGTAAACACGTTAATTGTAAGCAATGCAGACAAGATGGGATTATCGCAGCTTTATCAAATTCGCGGGCGTGTAGGACGTTCAAATCGAGTTGCTTATTCCTACTTTACTTACCAGCAAGACAAAGTATTAACGGAAGTAGCAGAACGTAGGCTTCAATCAATTAAAGAGTTTACAGAACTTGGTTCAGGTTTTAAAATTGCGATGCGTGATTTAACAATTAGAGGAGCAGGTAATCTTTTAGGCTCTCAGCAGCATGGATTTATTGATTCTGTTGGGTTTGACCTTTACTCGCAAATGCTAAAAGATGCCATTGATGAACGGAAAGGTAATGTTCCAAAACAAGAGCGGTTCCAATCTGAACTTGCAATTAGTGTGGATGCTTATATTCCAGAACGCTACATTCCAGATGCAAAACAAAAAATTGAAATGTACAAACGATTTAAAGGCATAGAAACCATTGATGAGCTCGCAGATTTACAAGATGAATTAATTGATCGTTTTGGTGAATACCCAAAACAAGTGGATTACTTGTTAAGTTTAACGAAAATAAAGCACTTAGCTGATCGCTATAAAGTAGAAAAAGTAGCGGAAGCAAAAGACACGATTACGATACTATTGTCTGCTGAAACCACTCAATCAATAAAGATTGCCTCATTTATGGAAGCTGCTCGCGCCATCGGTCGCTTTGTGACGGTTGGAACACAAGGGGATCAATTAAAAATTACGATTAAAACAAAGAGTATGTTACCTGAACAAATACTGGATGTGACGTATGAAGTACTACAAGCGGTGCATCGATCTTATTTAACGCAAGACCAAATGACCGTTAGCTGAGGTTGAAGAATCAAATCTTTAAGATATTTCATCTATTGGTGAATAGTTCTTAAAAAAGGAAGGATACTACAGTTATAACAAATTGTATTCTTCCTAAATGATTTGATTTTACACCTTAGAAAGCGAGGCTTTATTTATGAAAGCAACTGGTATCGTTCGACGTATTGATGATTTAGGCAGGGTCGTTATCCCAAAAGAAATAAGACGAACATTAAGAATTCGTGAAGGGGATCCTTTAGAAATCTTTGTCGATCGTGAAGGGGAAGTAATCTTAAAGAAATACTCTCCAATTTCTGAACTAGGCGATTTTGCAAAGGAATACGCTGAGGCATTATACGATAGCTTAAATCACTACGTTTTAATTTCTGATCGTGATACATATATTGCGGTGGCAGGTGCATCAAAAAAAGAATACGCCAATAAAGCGGTAGGCGAGGCTGTTGAATCAGCAATGGGAAACCGTAAATCTTATATGGAAGCGAATGCTGGCGAATATAACATTGTTGGTGACCATAAAGATGATTTTAAAGGTTATGTCGCTGCGCCAATTATTGCAAGTGGCGATCCGATAGGTGCGGTTGTCATTATTTCAAAATCAGAACCGTTGTCAGGAAAATTGGAACAAAAAATGGCTGAAACGGCAGCGGGTTTTCTAGCTCGACAGATGGAACAATAATAAAATAAAAACAGATGAGTATCCACGCTCATCTGTTTTTATTTTGCTTCATATACTTAAAGAAGCTACACTAAAAGTATGAAAGGAGGTACATATGAATTCATTTTTTAACGTGTGGATAAATCCACGAGGGGTCGTAAAAAGAAAAATTGAGCAAGAGGCGGCTGTACAACCGTATGGAAAGTATTTGCTTTTAGCTTATATATCAGGGCTATTTTCCATAACAAGCTCTCTTGAGACAGAAGAACCAATGACCACAACATTTTTTATCCTATCTGTCTTTCTGGGTGCTGTTTTAACAGCTGTACTGTCGGTTTTTCTAATGCCGCTGCTTTTTAAGTGGTTTGGAAGCTGGGTTGGTGGAAGAGGTGCGTTGTCTGAAGTCCGTGTTGCGGTGATGTATACGCAAGTTTTACCACAAATTCTAATTGGACTTATCCTTTTACCGTTTATTATTATTATCGGGGAAAGCTACTTCTTATCTGCTACATCAACGTATACAGTCGAACTATCTGCCATGCAGGAGTGGGCTCTTTTAATTGCGGCATTAATAATGATTACCTTATTTATTTGGCAATTTGTGATCATGCTGCACGGTCTTGGAGAAGCTCACGGATTTTCAGCTTGGAAATCACTTCTCGTCTACATTATCTTTACAGCGATTCTAACAGTAGTATTAATCGTCTTTATGCTCATTATCGTATTCGCCATCGGTGTTACGTTTATTTAAAAGACGTGAACAAACAATAAGCTACCGGCACGTACTGCCGATAGCTTATTTTTGTATAGCTGCACATCCATGCACGTTATACGTTATTTAGATTGTCTGTAATAAGTTGTACTGCGCGAGTAGCCTCGCTTTGCTGCATCGTTGTTAAGATCGGTTCACGATTGGCATAGAGAGCATGAATTTCTTTTACGAGGCTGTCGTCTTTTATAGCTTCTTCCTCAAGCATATGCGCATAGCCATTTTTTACAAAGGTTTGCGCGTTTAATATTTGGTCCCCACGACTACTTTGTCTCGAAAGTGGGATAATGAGCATTGGAATTTGCAAGGCAAGAAATTCAAAAATTGCATTTGACCCACCGCGTGTTACAACAAGGTCTGCCGCTTGCATAAGATGCGGAAGTTCTTCATGTACATATTCATACTGCTTATAGCCGCGTTTCCCATCTAACTCGGGATCCAGATGGCCTTTCCCGCAAATATGAATGATTTGATAGGTGTTTAGAAGTTCATCTAAAGAGTGACGAATACCCTCGTTAATCGCTTTAGCTCCCAAACTACCGCCCATTACAAGCATAACAGGTTTTTGTTTTACAAAATCGGTAAGCGATAGTCCTTTCGTGCGGGAGCCGGTTAAAAGGTCTTTTCGAATGGGCGAACCAACAACATGGGTGGCGTCACTTGGAAAATGCTTTGCCGTTTCTGCAAACGACGTGTAAAAGGTCTTTGTAAATCGTTTAGCAATGCGATTTGCTAACCCCGGAGTTAAATCACTTTCATGTAAATGTACAGGGATGCCTAGAGAATAGGCAGCAATAACGACAGGTACTGTCACAAATCCACCTTTTGAAAACACAACATCAGGCTTTTCTTTTTTTAAAATTTTACGGGCTTGTCGAAGGCCGTTTGAGATCCGTGCTAGATCCGTAATATTTTTTGTATCAAAGTAACGACGTAATTTCCCACTTGAGATACCAAAGTAGGGAATGCCACTTTTTTCGACGAGTTCTCGTTCAATCCCGTTATAAGAACCGATATAAGCAATGGACCAAACGTCTGCGTTCATTTCGTTAATAATCGCCAAATTTGGTGTCACGTGCCCCGCGGATCCTCCACCAGTAAAGATAATTTTTTTCATTCCAAACCTCTCCGTCTAGTTCAATGTTAACCAATAATAAGCGTTGCTGTGAAGTCTACGACAATATAGAGTCCTGCAAGACATCCAATCATAGCAACAACAACGAGTAAAGCTTTCATAATGCTAATTTTCTGTGCCTCTGAATAAGCAATTAGAAAAATAACGAAAACCCATGCAACTGTTAAGTCGATCATTACAGAGCCAAAGCTTACAATTGTTCGTAATAAAACCGTTTGAGCTTGTAGTGTTAGTAGAGCGAGACCAAACAAAAATAAATTGATTAAGCCAACAATAATTCCTGGCATAAACAAAGCATATACAAACACTTTTCGTGTGGCCTTCACATCACCGTTTCCGTTGTACCAACCTCCAACATGACCAAATGCAAAACTAAAACCATAATAGAGAATGGGTCCTGTGAGTGTGCCAATGAATATGGTGATGAGCAAAGGCAAGAATTCGCCTGTAGAAGCAAGGAGAAGTGTGTGGCTTCTTGAGAACCAAAAAGCAGTCAATCCTCCAAATACGATGGATAAGATTAAAGTCGCTTGTTTATGTATATCACTTTTCAATGCGTCTTTCATTGTTTGACGAGGCGCAATCCATATGCCTAGCCATGGATTTGTTGTTTTCAAGCAATCACCTACTATAGCATATCTTTTGTTCTTATCATACCATGATTTATGATTATGTATGAATAGGCTGAAAAAAGAATTAAAAAGTAATCGCTTTTTCTTTCGACAACTACGGAGGATGATGATATTTTAGAGAGGTAAAGGAGGAAGAGTGCTTGGAAAAATCACAAGTAGTAAAAGGGGCTTTCCTCTTATCGATAGCCGCATTAGTGACAAAGATATTCAGTGCAATCTATCGCATCCCTTTTCAAAATATGGCTGGGGACATGGGTTTTTATGTTTATCAGCAGGTATACCCATTCTTCGGTATGATTACCATTCTTGCTCTTTACGGCTTTCCGGTTGTACTATCCCGCCAAATTGCCGAAAAAAAAGCACAAGGAAAAGACGATGAAGTAAAAGAATTACTTAGCTATACATTTTGGGGCTTACTCATTCTATCCTTACTACTGTGTATCGGTTTTTTACTTTTTGCTCAATCCATTGCGTTATTTATAGGGGATGAATCCCTTTATACGGTTATTCAACTTGTCGGATTTGGCTTTTTATTTCTACCGTTATTAAGTGTCTTTCGAGGGGCTGGACAAGGTATTAATCACATGGCACCAACTGCTTTTTCACAATTGAGTGAACAGGCGGTTCGGGTATTAGGGATCCTTTTTGTGACTTTTATTCTAACTTCTCAAGGATATGATGCGTATGCAGTCGGCGAAGGGGCGATGTATGCATCGCTATTAGGAAG
This sequence comes from Shouchella phoenicis, assembly GCF_047238345.1. Classification (NCBI taxonomy): domain Bacteria; kingdom Bacillati; phylum Bacillota; class Bacilli; order Caryophanales; family Bacillaceae; genus Shouchella; species Shouchella phoenicis. Next base: position 42,278 of record NZ_JBDFMQ010000001.1, read on the forward strand.
CGGAATTGGTACAATAATTTTAATCCTTTTAGCAAAAAAAGGTGACATTGGATTTAACATAAAAGGCTCCTTTAAATCGTTTATTCAGCATAATGCCAGTTTCTTAAAGCAAAGTGTATTTATTTGCCTTAACTCTCTCATCCTATTATTGTTTCAGCTTATTGATGTCTTCACTGTTGTTCGTGGACTTCAAGTACTGGATGTAGCAGATGTAAATATTTATACAGCAAAAGGTGTATACGATCGCGGACAGCCGATGATTCAATTAGGGACAATCTTAATTACATCCATTGCGCTAGCAGTCGTTCCGCTACTGTCAAATGCCATTGCAAAGCAACATCACCAAGATGCACGTCGTTACCGTGATGTGATGATGCGGCTGGCGATTTTGCTTGGCGGCGGGGCAACAATTGGTCTATTCTTATTAATGGATTCGCTGAACGTCATGCTTTTTACAGACCAAGCAGGTACGAACGTACTCCGACTTTTTGTTCTTTCCATTTTGCCCTGCTCAATCTATTTAGCAGGTGCGGCAATCATTCAAGGCTACGGCCGCATTCATATTCCTGTGTATGCCATTTTAGCAGGTTTGATAACGAAAACGGCAGGTAACATCGTGTTTATTGATTTATTTGAATCAACGATGGGCGCAGCACTTGCAAACGTTGTTGCGTTTACCGTTATGATGATCATTGTTTTATATTCACTTAAAAAGATTGATCAAACGATATTCATACAGAAACAATCATTCGTTACATTAGTTGTGGTCTTATTAAGTATGGGACTAGTTGTTTTTGGACTTAAAATAGGAGTAGAGACGATATTCTCCACTCCGTATCAAAGAAGTGCACACGCACTGCAAGCAATATTTTTAGCGATAATTGGGGCTTTATTTGTCGGTGTTGCTGTATGTTTGAGTAATGTTTTTACGTTACGTGAATGGGCAAGCGCACCTAAATTGGCTGCCGTGAAACGACGAATTATCCGAACGTTTATGAAGAATTAGAGGTGACATATGGGTACAATTAAAGTAGTTGGACTAGGAGCAGGCGGATTAGACCAAATGCCAATTGGGATCTATCGTACAATGAAACAAGCTAAGGGTGTAAGGGTTCGTACGTTGGATCATCCCGTTGTAGAAGAGCTTAAACAAGAAGGGGTGACGTTTTCATCCTACGATCATATTTACGAAACATTTGACGCATTTGAAAATGTCTATGACGCCATTGTAGAGGATTTAATCGAGCGCGCTCAGAATGAAGACTTGGTTTATGCAGTACCAGGCCACCCATTTGTTGCGGAAAAAACCGTGCAGTTGCTTCATCAGGCAGCTGCAGACGAACACGTACAGTTAGAGATTGTAGGAGGCGCATCGTTTCTTGATCAGATGTATACAAGTTTAAGAATTGATCCTATTGAAGGGTGCCAAATTCTTGATGGCACAGTCTTAAAGCAGGAGGAAGTGCAGCTGCGTCACCACCTCATCATTGTGCAAGTGTATGATAGCCTAATTGCATCTGACGTAAAGTTAACGTTAATGGAAATATACCCAGATGATTATGAGGTGACAATCGTTACAGCTGCTGGCTCATCTGAAGAAGTGCTTGTAAACGTCCCTTTATACGAGTTGGATCATTATACAGAAGTAAATAATTTAACAGCGGTTTATGTACCGCCGATAAAAGATGAAACCTTGTTCTATAAGGATCTCAATTATTTAAAAACCATCATTGCGCAATTAAGAGGGCCGGGAGGTTGTCCGTGGGATCAAAAGCAAACGCACCAATCGTTAAAGCGTTTCTTACTGGAAGAATCGTATGAAGTGTTTGAAGCAATTGACCTGGAAGATGATGAGCAGTTAACAGAAGAGCTCGGCGATGTCTTATTACAAGTTCTTCTCCATGCGCAGATTGGTGAAGAGTCGGGGTATTTTCAGCTTTCCGATGTGATTGGTACCCTTACTGAAAAAATGATTCGCAGGCACCCACACGTATTCGGCGATCAACAAGTAGAAACAGCAGAGGCTGTCAGTTCCATCTGGCAAGAAGTAAAACAAAAAGAAAAAGAACAGCAAGGCCATGTGGACTCGAGGCAAGAAATCAGTTCGTTTCCTTCCATGCTAGTCGCTGCAGAGACTTTGCAGAAGGATGTCGCCAAATTAGGATTTGAATATGAGGCAATTGAACAAGTGTATGACAAAGTGGTAGAAGAGCTAGAAGAAATAAAGGCTGCAGGACCTGCTGAACACGAAAAGGAATACGGTGATTTGCTTTTAGCTGTTGTCAGCTTAGGTCGCTTTATTAAACAATCACCAGAAGTATCGCTTCATACAGCGCTCACGACCTTCTTGCGTCGCTTTGCATATGTGGAGACCCAAGCGAACGAAACAGGAAAAACGATGAAGGAAATCGATATGAATACGCTTGAAACATGGTGGAAAGAAGCGAAAGAGCTAGAAAACTAACCATTATGGAGGTAGTCAATGAGACTGGACAAATTTTTAAAAGTATCCCGCTTAATCAAAAGACGAACATTAGCAAAAGAGATTAGTGATCAAGGACGTATTACAGTAAATGGACAAACGGCAAAAGCAGGTACCACAGTAAAGCCAGGTGATGAGCTTGCTGTTCGGTTTGGCCAAAAGATTGTGACGGTGAAAATTAACGACTTAAGAGATACAACGAAAAAAGAAGTCGCTGCCGAAATGTATACCATTCTTAAGGAGGAATCTGTTTAATGAAGGCGTTTATTTTTGATATGGATGGCGTCATTATTAATAGTGAGCCTCTTCATTTCCAAGTAGAATCAGAACTTGCAAAGGAAAAAGGGATTGCGTTAAAAGCGGGAGAGCTAGAATCCTACGTCGGCGTTCGTGCAGATGAAATGTGGGCATCTTTAAAAGCAAAACATCGTGCATCATTTGATGTAGAAGAGTTATTAGTAGAAGCAAATGAGAAAAAATTAACCTATTTAAACGATGCATCAATAGAACCAATTGAAGGAATACGAGAGTTACTAGCGCAGTTAAAGAAAAAAGGCTACAAAGTTGGCTTAGGCTCTTCTTCGCCAGTTGCCTTTATCGATGCAGTGTTGACTGCTTTTGCCATTAAGGATCAATTTGATATTGTTTTAAGTGGCGAACAAGTAACAAAGGGAAAACCTGCTCCCGACATTTATTTAGAAGTAGCAAAACAATTAGGTGTCGAGCCTCAGGACTGCACCGTTTTAGAAGATGCAGCACACGGAGTACAAGCAGGAAAAGCTGCAGGGATGGATGTAATTGGCTTTGTTAATCCCCACTCGGGAAACCAGGACTTATCAAAAGCTGACATCGTCATTGAAAACATTTCAACCATTACCATTCAAACAGAAGGTGTTTCTGTACAAAACTGACAAAAAAGATCTTCGTGAATGACTCTGTTCATTCATGAAGATCTTTTCGTGCTTGTACCGCTTTTTTTACTATGGCTTTACGACGTCCATCGGAGTGTCGCCTTTCGCTCCTGCAACGAGGTTTTTAATTGCACGCAATGCCATAGCTTCTCTTGTCGCAGCTGTAGCAGACCCTATATGGGGAGTAAGCGTGACGTTACGAAGGGTTAGAAATGGGTGATCTTTAGGGAGTGGTTCTGTTTCAAATACATCTAAGGCTGCACCAAAGATGTCGTTGTTCTGCAAGGCTTCAATCAATGCTTGTTCATCAATGACAGGACCGCGAGCACCGTTCACAAGTAAAGCTGTCTTTTTCATTTTTTGTAGTGCTTCTTTGTTAATAAGATGTGTTGTCTCTTTCGTAAGGGGTACCATTAAAACAACTACATCAGAGCGGGTAAGAAGATCGTCTAATTCAACTTTTTCAGCGTTGTAGCGTTCCTCTGCTACCGGTCTGCGAGAGCGATTGTGGTAAAGGACCTTCATACCGAAGCCTTCTTTAGCCCGATGTGCGATTTTTTCACCGATACGACCCATTCCTACGATACCAAGTGTTTTTTCATAAACATCTTGCCCATAAAGTGAAGCTTGCGAAGTGCTCTGATCCCATTTGCCTGCCTGGATCTGGCTATGTAATTCAGCAATTCTTCGCGAACCAGACAAAATTAAACCGAAAAGAAGATCCGCGACCGTTTCATCTAATACGTAAGGTGTGTGGGTTAACAGTACGTTTTCACTAGCCAATCCTTGCGCATCGAAATTATCATAGCCAACTGTTGCTGTACTAATTACTTTCAACCGCTCGCTCTCCTTAACAAGATCGGCATCAGCGGAATGACCTGTTAAAAGAGCACCATCTACTGATTTCAGAATTTCCTTTAAATCTTCTCGTTTTAAATCCTTTTGTTGATCCCAAATTTGGTACGTGCAATGTTCATCAAGATAGCGTAATACGCGGTCAGGAACAGAATGGGCGAGAAATACATCAGGTTTTTTCATCATCTTCACTCCTTATGAATGGTTGCTTTTGTATAAACTATAAAAGTAAACGCTTTAGAAATCAAAACAAACGTTTATTGTAAAAAGAATCATCTTAACATCGTTGTCACAGATAACGGTACTTTTTTTAAGGAATGACCAAGCTTTGGCTTGAAATTCACCTCATTGTTGCATAAACTGTAAGTAACATGAGAATGATTTTCATTATCCTAGCAAAATTGGAGGAAGGACCGTGCAACAAAACGAGATGTACGATCTAACAATTATTGGTGGTGGACCTGCTGGGTTATACAGCACGTTCTATGCAGGAATGCGCGATCTCAAGGTCAAGCTAATTGAATACAATCATGAACTAGGCGGTAAAATTCTCTTTTATCCTGAAAAAATTGTATGGGATGTCGGAGGAATGCCTCCTACTCCTGGTGCAACCCTAATAGATCAGCTTGTCAATCAAGCAAATACATTTGAACCAACCATTTGCACAAATGAACATATCGAAAAAATGGTGCGAGAGCCAGATGGGACGTTTACGTTATTAAATGCGAACGGCGAAAAGCACTATAGTAAAACGGTTATGCTCGCGTCCGGACATGGGATTCCGGTTATGCAGAAGTTAGAGCTAGAGGGTGCAGATCGTTTTGAAATCTCGAACCTACACTATACTGTAACGCAAATTGAAAGTTTCCGAGATAAGCGTGTGTTAATCTCAGGAGGCGGAAATGCAGCAGTTGATTGGGCAAATGAGTTAGTAGGTGTAGCAAAAGAGGTCATCGTTTGCCATAGAAGGCATGATTTCGGTGGTCATGAGAAAAATGTGGAACAAATGAAATCAACGGTCGCACTGCGAACGCCATTTCAAATAAAAGAGCTGCATGGAGAATTGGCAAACATTGATTCTGTTACGCTTTCAAATTGTGAAACCGAATTAGAAGAGCGTTTTGATATTGATGCAGTCATAGTCAATCACGGGATGAAGCTAGATGGCTGCTTTCTTATGGAGGCGGGGCTCGAATTAGAAGCGGATGGCTTCGTTCGTGTATCGCCTCGAATGGAAACAAGTCAGCCGGGTATATTTGCTGCAGGTGATGTGACGAGGCATGCAGGCAAGCTCCAGTTGATCTCTGGTGCTTTTGTTGAAGGCGCCACAGCTGTAAATGGTGTTAAACAATTTCTTGAGCCGACAGCGAATCAACAGGCATTTGTTTCTTCGCATAATGAGAAATTTAAACAGCGAAATAAAGAAATTAAAATTGAACATAAGCATAAAAACAAGCGAAAGAAAATTGAATTCACCTAAGATGCTCAAGGCTTAACGCCTTAAGCATCTTTTTTAGTCTTAAATCCAATTATCGGTATTGGCTCAGTTGAGCAAGAGTGTCTTTTTGTAAAAGGCGTTTTGGTTGAACGAGATCTTGATGATCATAGAAATAAACATGATCACGGTCTTGAATGAATACAGCTTTTAGAGGAGCAGTCAAAAAGATTTTTTGAATGGCTTCGTCTAGAGTCTGCTCATTTGTTAGTTGCAAAAGTTGAGTCTTTGTTAGTAACAGCCCGTCCATAAAGCGTAAAAAAGATAAAACAGTTGTGTGCGCTTCGTAAGAAAACGTAAAGGATGATGAGATCATAAGCGCAAGAACGGCGTCGATGTTTCTTTGTTGCAACGCTTCGTAAAAGGAGGGTGCTTCCACGCTTTCCATTAGATACGAGCTCGTACATAGTAAAATAGAATGCGGTTCTTCATGAATTCGCTCGTAAGTGGAGATAGGTGTTGCATCTTTTAAAAACGATGCTTTTTCATTTGTTACTAGGTCAAGCAATAAAGTTTTCACAAAACAACCCTCAAATCTTTGTAATAAATAGCTTGTTCTACCTTACTGAAGCGCTGCATAACTATCAAGTAAAGAACTGTTTTTTCGAGGAGCGTGCATAGTATGGATCAGACAAACTACGAGTTTGGAGCACCAATGGGAAGGGAAAGAAAAAACAATGACCATGATATTACGATAAAAGGTCGAAAACAGTTAGATATAACGGGTGTGAAGCAAGTCGATAGCTTTGATAATGAAGAATTTTTATTAGAGACGGTCATGGGCTACCTATCAATTAAAGGACAGAATCTTCATATGAAAAACTTGAATGTGGAACAAGGGAATGTTTCTATTGAAGGAAAGATTTACGATTTAATTTATGTGGATCAAAATCAACAAGGAAAATCAAAAGGACTATTCGGAAAGCTATTTAAATAATGACACTGACAGTCCAATTCATGTCAATGTTATCCATGGCCGCAATGGGGATCTGGCTTGGAGCGGCCATAGATACATACAGCCGATTTGTTGGAAATAGACATTCCTTTGATAGTAGAACGGCATTGTTGGATCTTTCTTTCTGGGCCGTACAGGCTATTCTTATTTTCTACATTCTTTATCAAGTGAATTTTGGAGAAGTGCGGATTTTTGTATTTATTGCGCTATTACTTGGATATGCCATGTACCAAGCGCTATTTAAAAGCTTTTACAACCATGCGCTTGAAGGACTCATCACATTCTTCATGAAACTTTTCTCTTTCATTATGTACGTATTAAAGATTCTAATTCTAATCCCTATAAAATGGTTATTGCACATTTGTAGGCGTTTAGCTATGATGATAGTACTTACATTATGGAGTCTTGTCTTCTATTTGCTAGTGAAGCCCATTTATTTCATTCTGTCTCTTCTTGGTGTTGTCAAAGTATTAAAAAAAGGACAGCCTATCTATGAGAAAATAAAGGGTTTCTGCAGCCGTTTAATGAAGAAGAAGTAGAGGTGAGGAAATTGGCGTCTAATCGAGCAACAATTAGAGAAATTGATACAAAGTACATGGAGCAACGGCAACAAGAATTAGACAGACAATCAAAGCGTCGAAAAGGATTATTTAGACGTTTAACCTTTATGGGTGTCGTGTTCGGAATAGTAATGATTATCTGTGGAATCACGCTGTTTAATCAAACATCGCAAATCAGCGAAAAAGAAGCTGACTATGAACGTTTGCAAGCAGAGCAAGCAGCATTATTAGAAGAACGAGATGACCTCAAACAAGAAATCACAAACTACCAGGATGATGAGTTTATACAGGATATTGCAAGAAGAGATTACTTCTTAACATTCCCAGGCGAGCAAAGAATTAACGTCACAAAGCAAAACAGCGATTGACACGTTTTTTTCCTGTCGAGTATAATGTTGTCAAGTATGGAATTTACCTAAAATTTTAAGGAGGATGTACGTTTTCATGTCCATAGAAGCAGGCAGCAAGCTGCAAGGCAAGGTTACTGGTATTACACACTTTGGTGCATTCGTTGAATTGCCAGAAGGAAAAACAGGACTTGTGCACATTAGTGAGGTTGCGGATCACTATGTTAAAGATATTAATGAATTATTAAAAGTCGGTGATGAGGTGACCGTTAAAGTCGTCAATGTTGAAAATGACGGCAAAATTGGACTCTCGATCCGTAAAGCCATCGACAAACCAGTAGAAGAAAAGAGACCACCTCGTCCGTCTCGCCCTTCTCATTCTGATTCACCACGTCAAAATCGTCAGTCAGGCGGTTTCCGAGGTGGAAGCAAACCACGCGTTACGCCATCTTTTGAAGATAAGGTGAGTCGTTTCTTAAAAGATAGCGAAGAACGTCTAACAACAATTAAGCGTCAAACAGAATCAAAACGTGGCGGCAGAGGCGCAAAACGAGGTTAGTATGCAGCTTGTTAACGTAGCGTCCGTGATATAAAAAGACTGAAGGATAAAAAGGAGTGAGCAATCACTCTTTTTCTTTCTTCTTCTATTGACTTCTCATCAAAAAAGAAGTATAGTTATAAGCGTCGTGAAAAACATGGCGGTGTAGCTCAGCTGGCTAGAGCGTACGGTTCATACCCGTGAGGTCGGGGGTTCGATCCCCTCCGCCGCTATCAAAGAACAAAGAAGATGATTCTCATAATGAGGGTCATCTTTTTTTTGTCGTGGAGAATAGAAATTAATACAAAGGGAAATCGTGATTTCTAGTCTAGAACCATTTTTTTATTTCTCAAACATCTTTTTCTCCGTCATTTCTTGGCAAAGGTAGTGCTAACTTGCGTGAATATGCTAGTATGGTTTCCATTTTTATTAGCGAATGTGCTTTTTTATTGCTACTTGAGCCGAAGAAGGTCGAAAGTCTTTTGAAAAACGTTTCGTAATTCTGACAAATTCTGTTCATAGCCATTGGTATAGTGACGGTACGATATCTTAATAGGTGGTGGGCGCTCGATGAATAAAACAGACAAGTCTACAGGAACGCTTTTGGCGACAGGTGCTTTTGAGAGGTTCAATCATGTACAAGCTCGTTTGGTTGTAAGTGGACAAGCATTAAAGGATATGGGTAAAACACTTTTCTTTGAATGGGGCCTACTCATTGCAATTGTTGGCTTTTTACTTGGACGAGCGATGATCCTAGCAGAATTAACGCCATTTATTCTTCCGTTCATTGCTGCAGTATTTTTATTAAGAAGAAGTCATGCGCTTATAGCTGGTGTAGCATTACTCGCAGGAACCGTTTTTAGTTATCATGGCGAAGTTGCTTACGCGTTAATCGGGATGGGGATCTTCCTATTACTATATAGAGGGGCAAAGACGTTTTTAGATCAGCCTGGAAAATCGCTTCCATACCTTGTATTTGGAGCAAGTATGGTGACCAGGATAGGGGTTGTGTTTGTTACAACGGGGACAGTAGGTCAATATTCGTTAATGATGGCAACGGTGGAAGCCGGTCTAGCGTTTATCTTAACGATGATCTTTGTTCAAAGTATACCGCTCGTTACAGGGAAACGAGGGGGACAAGCATTACGAAATGAAGAAATTATTTGTTTAATTATATTACTTGCTTCTGTTATGACAGGAACAATTGGATGGGCATTAAATGACATTGTGATGCAGCATAGTCTCGCTCGGTATTTAGTACTTATTTTTGCATTTGTTGGGGGAGCCGCCATTGGTTCAACTGTAGGGGTTGTGACAGGGTTAATATTAAGTTTAGCCAGTGTGGCTAGTTTGTATCAGATGAGCTTGCTTGCTTTTGCAGGATTATTAGGTGGTCTATTAAAAGAAGGAAATCGTCTCGGCGTCGCGTTTGGTTTATTAGTAGGAACACTGTTAATTGGGCTTTATGGCGACGGCGGTGGAAGTCTTGCTGGAACGGTCGCTGAAACAGGTATTGCCATTGCACTTTTTCTCTTAACACCAAGGAGTTGGCTTAAGACGATTGCAAAATATATCCCTGGGACAGTCGAACATTCTCAAGAGCAACAGCAATACTTACGCAAAGTACGAGATGCAACCGCAGGAAGAGTTGAGCGCTTTTCGTCTCTGTTTCAGACGTTGTCCAATAGTTTTAAAGTCCAGCAAAAGAGTGATGAAGAACAACATTCAAACGATGTGGATGTTCTGCTTAGTCATGTGACGGAGAAAACATGTCAAACGTGCATGATGAAAGAAAAGTGCTGGGTTCAAAATTTTAATCAAACGTACGATTCCATGTCAAAAATGGTGGAGCATATTGAAGTGAACGGTACGATGAACGATCCAAAACTACAGCGGCAATGGAGAAGTCACTGTCGTAAGCCTGACCAAGTGATTGCTGCGATTAATATGGAAACAAATCAGTATCGCGCAAATAAAGAACTTAAAAGACAAGTTCAAGAAAGTCAGCGATTGGTAGCCGATCAATTATTAGGGGTCTCGAGAGTGATGGGGGATTTTGCAAAAGAAATTCAAAAAGAAAAGCAACCGCATTTAATTCAGGAAGAATACATGGTTGATGCGCTTCGTAGTGCTGGAATGGATGTTGGTCATATTGATATTTATAGCATTGAAAGTGGACGAATTGAAATTGAAATGAGCGTTCAATGCGATCATGCAAATGGAGAAGCGGAAAAGGTGATTGCACCAATGCTGTCCGATTTGGTAAAAGAAACCATTATCTTAAAACGAGAGGAGCCGAAATTTTATGCAAATGGGTACAGCCATATCTCATTTGGATCGGCGCAACCTTTTGTAATGGAATCTGGCGTGGCTAAGGTCGCCAAAGGGGGAGAATGGTTATCAGGAGATAATTATTCGATGATTGAACTAAACAGTGATAAATACGCGATAGCCATTAGTGACGGCATGGGAAATGGTGAAAAAGCGTACTTAGAGAGTAGTGAGACGTTGGCGCTTTTACAAAAAGTATTGCAGTCAGGCATTGAAGAAACCGTTGCAATTAAGTCCGTTAATTCCATTTTGTCACTGCGAAATACAGAGGAAATGTTTTCAACGCTTGATCTTGCGATGATTGATATGCACGATGCACACGCGAAATTTCTGAAAATTGGTTCGACACCAAGCTTCATAAAAAGAGGTGAACGTGTATCAAAAGTGGAGGCAGGCAACCTTCCAATGGGAATCATCCCAGAATTCGAAGTGGAAGTCGTCCATGAACAATTGCGGGATGGCGATTTATTAATTATGTGTAGCGACGGGGTCTTAGAAGCGAAACGATCGATTGAAAACCGTGAGCAATGGATGAAACGTGTGATATCAGAGATTGAGACCAACGACCCCCAAGAAGTAGCCGACATTATTTTAGAACGAGTCATCCGTTCGGAGGAAGGAAACGTGATAGAGGATGACATGACCATTGTGGTCACTCAAGTGAAATTACACAAACCGAAATGGACGTCAATTCCAATACATCCAAAAATTCAAAAGCCGAAGAAAGGAAGACCATTTTTTAAACAGGCAACAGGAACATAAGCGTATAAAAGCGTTTCGTGATGGCGATGCTTGTAAGACTATTGGCTAGCTGGAGGGAACGCGATGAAAGGGACATTAAAACAAATCTTACTTATAACAGACGGGTATTCAAATGATGGTGAGGACCCGATTGCAATTGCTCGCTTGGCGAAAGAATTTGGGATTGCTGTAAATGTCATTGGAATTATGGGAGATCAAAAAGAAAACCTTCATGGACTTAATGAAGTCGAGGCGATTGCCGATGCTGGAGGTGGTGTCAGCGAAATTGTTTACGCTAAGCAGCTATCACAGACTGTGCAAGTTGTTACTCAAAAAGCGATGACACAAACGTTGCATGGTGTAATTAACCAAGAATTAAAGCAGATCTTAGGAAAAGAAGAAGAGATGGATGCCCTTCCCCCTGAAAAAAGAGGAGAAGTGATGGAAGTAGTCGATGAAATTAGCGAAACTGCTCAACTAGATGTACTAGTATTAATTGATACAAGCGCGAGCATGGCAAACAAGCTCAGCAAAGTTCAAGAGGCGTTGGAAGATCTTTCAATCGGGTTAAATTCAAGAACAGGCGAGACGTCCTTTGCAGTTTATACGTTTCCTGGTAGAAAACAACCAGTGCACAAAGTAATGGACTTTTCTCCGACTTTGAACCGTTTAAATAAATTGTTTAATAAATTAGCATCTGGAGGAATGACGCCAACAGGACCTGCTCTCAAAGCGGCCATTGAGATTATGAGAGGCAATCGTTCAAGAAGGAAAGTTATAGGTGATGTAGATGAACAACTTTTCGGCTAAAGAGAATGAGATCTCTGCAGGTTTAGCGATTGTGGGCAAATGGAATGCTCACAGCTATACACTTATACGTAAATTAGGTGAAGGTGTTACAGGTGTTGTCTATCTTGCACAATCCATTGATGGAAAAGTAGCGATAAAATTTGGGATAGACCAAATGTCGATCGCGCAAGAAGTCAATGTACTTAAAGAATTAAGTAAGGTTCAAGATATATGTCTTGGACCTTATTTACATGACGTTGATGATTATCAAGCGACACCGATAAGTCGTGTCATCCCGTATTATGTGATGGAATATATTCAAGGTGTTGATTTTTTACGGTTTATGAATGGAAAAGGAAGTGAGTGGCTTTCAATTGTCATCATTCAGTTACTAACACAGCTACAGCAGCTACATGAAAGAGATTGGATTTTCGGAGATTTAAAACCAGAAAATATTATAGTGACGAAACATGCTTCCCAGGTCAGGTTATTAGATGTTGGTGGCACCACAAAAAAAGATCGAGCAATTAAAGAGTATACAGAATTGTACGATCGAGGCTACTGGGTTGGTGGGACACGAAAAGCCGAAGTGAGCTATGATCTTTTTTCCGTTGCCATATTAATGATCCATTGTGCATATCCTAATCAGTTAAAAAAAGAAAGTCATAAGCCACTCGAACAACTAAAAAAACAAATAGAACGTTCAGAGCAATTAAAACCATTTACGCAAGTTATCATCGGTGCGCTACAAGGTCATTACCAAAGTGCAGAAAAAATGAAAAATGATTTGCTTTCCTTAAAATCAACAAAAAAACCATCTTTCTCTTCGGTGGAGTCTAATACCTCTAGGATGACAAGAATAAAGAAAAAGCGTCAAAAGCATGCTGTAACAGATTTAATTTTCTTAATCGCTTTTGTTGGACTCTTGATTATTCTATACTTATTAGTATCCAAGTTTTAGTCAAGGAAGGCGAACGATTTGAAACAGCAAATTCAAAACTTTATTGAAAAAAACGATTTGTTTAAAAAAAATCAAACCATTCTCGTAGCTGTATCTGGTGGTGCTGATTCAATGGCACTCTTATCAATCATGGAAGAAATGAGAGTGGACTGGTCGTTAACGCTATACGCTGTACACGTGAATCATCAACTTCGAGCTGAAGAGTCAGAAGAAGATGCACGTTTTATAAAGAAACGGTGTGCAGCCCTACATATCCCTCTAGAACAAAGAGATGTCGATGTGAAGACGCAAAAAACAAAAGATCATGTCGGGACTCAAGCAGCGGCCCATACGGTTCGCTATCGAGCATTTGAAGAAGTGATGAGGAAAGTAAACGCGGATGTTTTACTGACTGCCCATCATGGGGACGACCATGTAGAATCAACGTTAATGAAGCTTAACCGCGGCACAAGCCCCTTTCGTAGACTTGGAATAGCGGTAGCGCGGAATTTTGCAAATGGCAAGTTGGCAAGACCTCTTTTATGTGTTGATAAAGAGGAAATCTTGAATTATTGTCGCGCGCACCATATTCCGTACCGAGATGATTCGAGCAATCAATCTGAAGTTTATACAAGGAATCGATTCCGTAAACAGGTAATGCCATTTTTAAAGGAAGAAAACCCTTTAAGCTACAAACATATTCGCCGTTATGAAGAATGGCAGTATGAGGATAATGAACTATTAATGGAACTTGCGAACGAAAAATTAAAGGACCTAATCGTGTCTCAACGTGATGGCACCCTAACAATCTCACGTTTTGGCTATCACGAGCTAGCGATTCCTTTACAAAGAAGGTTGATTCATCTAATATTAAACTGTCTGTATAATAAAGAGAAAGTTCGTGATTTCTCTTCATACATAGAGCAAGTAGAGCATTTCTTAAAAAACCATTCGAGATTTGCATCAATTGACTTACGTGATGGTCTTAAAGTTTATCGACAAAACGACTGCTATAGGTTTACACAAGAGGATTCTGTGGAATCAGATAACTACTGTTTAGAACTGAAGGTACCTGGTGAAGTGAGGACGCCGTTAGGCATAATGAAGGCGGAATTTAGTCAAACTTATACGATGGAACATAAATCGAGTATGATGATTCCGTTAAAAGACTTGTCCATTCCTTTCTATGTAAGGAATCGTCGATCAGGTGACCGTTTTTGTCCGAAAGGTTTAAACGGATCAAAAAAAGTTAGTCGGGTCTTTATTGATAAGAAAATTGATTTCCCGAAACGACAGAGCTGGCCTATACTCGTCAATGGTATGGACGAAATCTTATGGATACCTTTACTACATAAGGCCGAAATTTCCAAACAAGAAGCAGATGATCACTATGTCCGAATCACGTTTTTAGGAAATACTTAAAAAGCAAATGGACAATAACAGGAGGTACATGACGGTTGATGAAGAACGACATGAAAGAGATTTTACTAACGGAAGAACAAATCCAGAAAAAAATTAAAGAATTAGGGCATACTATTACGGAAGAGTATAGTGATCGCTTTCCACTGTTTGTTGGTGTATTAAAAGGTGCTCTTCCTTTTATGGCTGATTTAGTGAAGTCTGTTGATATTCATTTAGAAATGGACTTTATGGACGTTTCAAGCTATGGTAAAGGATTGGTCTCTTCTGGAGAAGTGAAAATCGTCAAAGACTTGGATACAAAAGTAGAAGGTCGTGATGTTCTGATCGTCGAAGACATCATTGATAGTGGCTTAACATTAAGTTATTTAATTGAGCTCTTCAAATATCGTAAAGCAAAATCAGTAAAAGTGGTCACACTTCTTGATAAGCCTGAAGGTAGAAAAGTTGATTTAGTACCTGATTTAACAGGTTTTATCGTGCCTGACGAATTCGTTGTTGGGTACGGCTTAGATTTTGCAGAACGTTACCGAAATTTACCGTATGTCGGAATTTTAAAGCCGGAAATTTATGAAGGCTAATCGTTGGTATCCTCAAAATGGTTGTGGTAAGATAGGTTCAGTTTTTGTTGGACGTGGGAGGAGGTAAAGAATGAAAGGACGTACGTTGCGTACTGTCTTAATATTAGTTTTGGTCATGGTAGTTGTAATTGCTGCTGTTAATGCGGTAACGAGTGATCAGACTGAGACATCTGAAGTACGATATGATGAATTTGTTGAGAGACTTGAGCAAGGCGAAGTTGAAAGTATAAACGTTCAGCCAGAGCGTGGCGTTCTAATTGTAACAGGACGTTTTATAGATCAAAATGAAGATGAGAACTTTGTTACATCTGTATTTAACTCTGAGGTTACAACTGGTTTCTTAGCGGAAATTGATAATGTTGAAATTTCCATAGAACCGGAAGAAGAACAAAGCAACTGGTTTACAACGATTCTGTTTATTGCCCCATTCTTATTAATCGTTCTAATTATTATCTTTATGATGAGCTCTGCCCAAGGTGGCGGTGGCGGTGGTGGAAACCGCGTCATGAACTTTGGTAAGAGTAAAGCGAAGATGGTTAGTGATGAGAAGAAGAAAGCGAAGTTTAAAGACGTTGCTGGTGCAGATGAGGAAAAGCAAGAACTTGTTGAAGTGGTCGAGTTCTTAAAAGATCCAAGAAGGTTCTCAGCTATTGGTGCACGTATCCCTAAAGGTGTCTTACTAGTAGGACCTCCAGGTACAGGTAAAACGTTGTTAGCAAGAGCTGTAGCTGGTGAAGCAGGCGTCCCATTCTTCTCCATTAGTGGTTCAGATTTCGTAGAAATGTTTGTTGGTGTAGGGGCTTCTCGTGTACGTGATTTATTTGAAAATGCTAAGAAAAATTCTCCATGTATTATCTTTATTGATGAAATCGATGCAGTCGGTCGTCAACGTGGAGCAGGTCTTGGTGGCGGTCACGATGAACGTGAACAAACACTTAACCAACTACTTGTAGAAATGGACGGATTTAGTGCCAATGAAGGAATTATTATCATTGCAGCAACAAACCGTGCAGATATTTTAGACCCAGCGTTATTACGCCCAGGTCGATTTGATAGACAAATTCAAGTGAATGCGCCTGACGTTAAAGGTCGTGAAGAAGTTCTTCAAGTTCACGCTCGTAACAAGCCTTTACGTGAAGATGTTAAACTCGATTTAATTGCAGTTCGAACACCGGGCTTCTCTGGTGCTGATTTAGAAAACCTTCTAAATGAAGCTGCCTTAGTAGCTGCAAGAGACAACCAGAAAGAAATTGGCATGGAGCATATTGAGGAAGCCATTGACCGTGTAATTGCCGGTCCAGCTAAGAAGAGTCGTGTGATCTCGAAAAAAGAGAAAAACATTGTGGCTTGGCATGAAGCGGGACACACCGTTGTCGGCGTAAAACTAGAAAGCGCAGATACGGTTCACAAAGTAACCATTGTACCTCGTGGTATGGCTGGTGGTTATGCGATGATGCTTCCAAAAGAAGATCGTTATTTCATGACGAAACCAGAGTTACTTGATAAAATTGTCGGCCTTCTAGGTGGACGTGTAGCGGAAGAAGTACAGTTTGGTGAAGTGTCAACAGGCGCTCACAATGACTTCCAACGTGCAACTGCGATTGCCCGTAAGATGGTAACGGAATATGGAATGAGTGATAAGCTCGGACCAATGCAGTTTGGTTCAAGTTCTGGCGGTCAAGTATTCCTTGGTCGAGATATTCAAAACGAACAAAATTATTCCGATGCAATTGCCCATGAGATCGACCTTGAAGTTCAGCGCATTATCAAAGATTCTTACGAGCGTTGTAAGCAAATTCTTATTGATAATAAAGATAGCTTAGATTTAGTTGCGCAGAAATTGATTGAGTTAGAAACACTTGATGCTGAGCAAATTCAATCGCTTATCAACGAAGGCAAACTTCCTGAAAATCATCATGCGTCAAGAAAAGTGGATGATCTCAAAGTGAATATCCAGTCAAAAGACGAGAACGAAGAAGAAAATTTAAAAGGAGCTTATGAAGAAACGACGAATATGGAAGAGAATCGTCCAGCTTCTGAAGAGCCTCCAAACAATAACGAACGAAACGACTAAAAAAGAGAGTGCAGCTGCACTCTCTTTTTGTTAAGAGGAGGAAGTAAGTTGATCTTAACCATTGATATCGGAAACTCATCCATTGTAACAGGAGTGTTTAAACAAGATTATTTAGAGAATATCTTCCGTAGTTCAAAAACGACAGAAAAGACAAGCGATGAATATGGAATGCTGCTGTATAGCTTTTTTCAACACCACCATTACTCGTTTTCCGATGTTGAAGGCGTTATCCTATCCTCTGTTGTACCAAGTATCATGCATCGTTTTAAAAAAATGTGCAGAGACTATTTTAAGATTGAACCTGTTATCGTTGGTCCGGGAGTGAAAACAGGACTAAACATTTTATATGATGATCCAAAAGAAGTCGGTTCAGATCGAATTGCAAATGCAGTGGCAGCAATCTCCTTATACCAGGCACCGTGCATCGTTGTTGATATAGGAACGGCAACAACGTTTTGCTACATTGATGAAAAGCATCGCTACTGTGGAGGGGTTATTGCGCCGGGTGCTGCGCTGTCAGCAGATGCGCTTTCTATGAGTGCTTCAAGACTTCCGCAAATCGAATTGCAAAAACCGAAGCATGTCATTAATAAGACGACGTTAAGTTCCATTCATAGCGGAACGTATTACGGGTATTTATGCATGATTGATGGTATGATTGAACGCATGAAAAAAGAAGAGCGTCATAGGGATGTTGTCGTGATCGCAACAGGTGGTCTTGTTGACCTCTATGCAAGTGAGTCTGAAACGATTCAATATGTAGATCGAAATCTGACGTTAAAAGGTCTTAAAATAATATACGATCGAAATAAGTAAGAGGAGTGTTTACAATGAATGATTATTTAGTAAGAGCGACAGCATACAACGGAGAAGTAAGAGCGATAGCGCTAACTGCTACAGATATGGTGTCGGAAGCGTGTAGAAGACAAGGCACATGGCCAACAGCTTCTGCTGCTCTTGGGCGTGCGATGATGGGCGGAACGATGATGGCTTCCATGCTTAAGGGAGATGCTAAGCTTACCGTTCGTATTGAAGGCGATGGTCCAATTGGTCAAGTCATTGTTGATAGTCATGCTGATGGTTCAACGAGAGGGACAGTGACAAACCCCCACGTTAGTCCTGACTTAAACAGTCAAGGTAAGCTAGATGTGGCCCGTGTTGTTGGCTCACAAGGTACGATGTCTGTTGTAAAAGATCTAGGTATGAAGGAACCGTTTACGGGAAGTGTGCCGTTAGTTTCAGGTGAAATAGGCGACGATTTTACGTACTACTTTGCGAACTCTGAGCAGACACCTTCTTCTGTCGGTGTAGGCGTATTAGTCAATCCGGATGAAACCATATTAGCAGCTGGTGGATTTGTGATTCAAATGATGCCAGGGGCACAGGAAAGCACAATTGTTGATATTGAAAAGCGTTTATCTTCCGTACCTGCTGTTTCAAAGCTCGTAGAAAAGGGATTATCACCAGAGGAAATTCTTCACACGTTATTAGGAGAAGAAAACGTGAAGTTGTTAGAAACAAAGCCGGTTCAATTTAACTGTACGTGCTCAAAAGATCGAATTTCAAATGCGATTATTAGTTTAGGGCAAGAAGAAATCCAAGCGATGATTAGTGAAGATCATGGTGCGGAAACGACGTGTAATTTCTGTAATGAAGTGTACACATTTACTGAAGAAGAGCTTACATCTTTACTTGACTATGCAAAATAAGCATATTCAGTAAGGGTGAAGCTGTCGGACAAAAGGATAGGAGCCTGTTGAAAAGACGATTGATCCAATTTAGGGTTAATTGTCTTTTTTTCATTAATTGGTCAAAGTACCAGCCACGACGTCCTTGAAAGAGACAGGTTAAAAGAGAATATAACGAACGATTAAATTGAGTGAAAGTATAGTCAAGTAAAGAGAGGCTTTTTAATTGACTTATCTGAAAATGTTTGCTATCATTCTATTAATCAGATAAAAATACTAGGGATTGATTTAGAGGAGGATTTTCAGTATGACGGTCGTAAACAATATTACTGAACTAATTGGAAACACACCTTTGGTTAAATTAAATCGTTTAACATCAGAAGAACATGCAGATGTATATTTAAAATTAGAATATCAAAACCCAGGAAGTAGTGTAAAAGATCGTATTGCCCTCGCAATGATTAATGCTGCGGAGGAATCTGGGGAATTAACACCAGGAACGGTTATTGTAGAGCCAACAAGTGGAAATACCGGTATTGGTTTAGCAATGGTTGCGGCTGCTAAAGGTTACAAAACAAAGCTTGTTATGCCTGAGACAATGAGTTTAGAAAGAAGAAACTTGTTACGTGCCTATGGAGCTGACCTTGTTCTAACACCTGGACCAGAAGGAATGGGTGGTGCAATTCGAAAAGCAACGGAACTTGCTGAAGAAGATGGTCATTTTATGCCGCAGCAATTTGAAAACGGTGCAAATCCTAAAATTCATCGAGAAACAACAGGAAAAGAATTGCTTCAACAAGTTGATGGGCAACTTGATGGCTTCGTAGCAGGAATTGGTACAGGTGGTACTATTACTGGAGCAGGTGCATTATTAAAAGAACATTTTCCTCATTTAAAAATTGTTGCAATTGAGCCACAAGACTCAGCTGTTTTATCAGGTGGAAAGCCAGGACCACATAAAATTCAAGGAATTGGACCTGGTTTTGTTCCAGGAATTCTTGATACGGACGTATATGATGAAATTTTGAAAGTCTCAACGGATCAAGCGTTTGAGCATGCGAGAAGAGCCGCTAAAGAAGAGGGTATTCTTGGTGGAATTTCTTCAGGTGCAGCCATTTACGGAGCGCTACAACTTGCAAAAGAATTGGGGCCAGGGAAAAAAGTAGTAGCAGTGATCCCGTCAAATGGAGAGCGTTATTTAAGTACTCCTCTTTATCAGTTTGAAGAGGAAGAGGCAAAAGCATAAGAATAAGGGGATATTTTACTTCCCGGGAAATAAAAAGAAGCAGGCTCAATTGAGAGTCTGCTTTTATTATTGTTAGTAGTTTAGTAAAATGAGTCCATATCGTTATGGACGGAGGAAAGAACGTGCACGATCGAAAAACGTTAACAAAGGTTATTGAATTGAACAGTACGGATTGGTTTAGCATTTTTAAACAGCTTGCTGCAGAAGAAAGTCACTATATCTTATTAGAAAGTGGCCGAACTGGACGTTACAGCATCATGGGGGTAAAGCCTGAAGCCGTAATTGAAGGGAAAAATCGCAGTTTAACAGTTCAGCGTGCGGATAATGAGGAACTTTACGAAGGAGAACTTCTTGAGAGCCTGGAAAAGGTTTTAGAGCCTTATCAAATACATGAACCTTTAGTTGAGGATGGACCACCTGTACAAGGTGGTGCATTAGGTTACATTAGCTATGATTATGTCCGCCAAATTGAGCTACTGGATACTCGTGCTGAAGATGACTTGGACTTCCCAGAGGTTTACTTTATGGTGTTTGAAAATCTTTTTATTTATGACCACGAGAAACAAAATGTGTGGTTATGTGCCAATGGAGAGGACCAAGACGAATTAGAAGCACGTCTTTCTTATTACGAAAAACACTTTACAGAGGTTAAGCAAGAAAGTCAGTCCAAGACCGAAAGTCATCATACAATTCCTACCGAGCAGTCTGCTTTAATTGGAACGCTAAGTGAAGAGACGTTTTCAGCAGCTGTTGAGCGGATTAAAACGTATATTAGCGAAGGTGACGTCTTCCAGGTGAATTTGTCGGTTCGTCATCATAAGAAGAACGACGTAGAGCCAATGCGTATATATGAAGCACTAAGAGCGCTTAACCCTTCTCCATATATGAGCTATATCCAAACGCCAGAGCGACAAATCGTTAGTGCGTCTCCAGAGCTTCTTGTGAAAAAAAGAGGAGATGAACTTAGCACGAGACCGATTGCTGGGACAAGATCTAGAGGGCGGACAGAAGAAGACGACGACTTGTTAAAAGAGGAACTGTTGTCTGATGAAAAAGAACGGGCGGAACACGTGATGCTTGTTGATTTGGAACGGAATGATCTTGGACGTGTGAGTTCATACGGAACAGTAGAAGTAGATGAATTGCTGGTCGTAGAAAAATATTCTCATGTGATGCACTTAGTGTCTAATGTAAAAAGCAAACTGGCAGAAGGCTATTCATTGTATGACTGCATTCGAGCAGTATTCCCTGGAGGAACGATAACAGGGGCACCAAAAGTGAGGACGATGGAAATTATTGAGGAGCTGGAACCAGTACGAAGAGGGTTGTATACAGGTGCAATCGGTTGGATCGGATTTCATCAAGACATGGAACTGAATATTGTTATTCGGACTATGATTTGCCAAGGAGACAATGCGTATGTTCAGGCAGGGGCAGGTGTTGTGATTGATTCTAATCCAGCTTTTGAGTATAAGGAATCCCTAAAAAAAGCACGGGCTCTTTGGAATGCCTACGAAATCGCTAAGGAGGACAGAGAAAGATGATTTTAATGATTGATAACTATGATTCTTTTACGTATAACCTTGTACAATATCTAGGTGAAATGGGCGAAGAGCTAGTTGTTCGAAGAAATGATAAAATTTCTATATATGAAATTGAGACGACCATGAAACCGTCGATGATTATGATTTCACCAGGTCCATGTACGCCGAATGAGGCAGGCATTAGTTTAGAGGTTATCCGTCATTTTAGTGGAAAAATACCAATTTTAGGCGTTTGTCTCGGTCATCAGGCGATTGCTCAAGCTTTTGGTGGAGTGGTACACAAGGCGGAACGTCTTATGCATGGAAAAACATCACTAATCATGCACGACCAAAATACCATGTTTACAAATCTTCCGCAGCCTCTCCAAGTAACGAGATACCACTCCCTTATTGTGGACCGGGCAACCTTACCAGATTGCTTTGAAATTAGTGCAGAAACAAGTGAAGGTGAAATTATGGCAATCCGCCATAGAGAGTATCCGTTAGAAGGGGTGCAGTTCCATCCAGAAGCGATTCTCACTACTGAAGGAAAGAGGATGTTGAAGCAGTTTGTCGAAACATATAAAGGTGAAGTACCGTGTACATTAGTGTAAATGGTCGTGAGGTACGAGATATAGATGCGGTCATTTCTCCATATGATCATGGTTTTTTATACGGGTTAGGCTTGTTCGAAACCTTTGCTGTAAGAGAAGATAACGTTTTGCTTTTAAATAAACATGTCAATCGTTTGAATGAAAGTGCGAAAGAGTTAGGGATCCAGTATGTTCTGTCAGAAGACAAGGTGATGAACACAGTTCGTAAGTTGCTAAATAAAAATAACATGAGTGAGGCGTACGTTCGTTGGAATGTTTCCGCTGGTATTAGGGAGATTGGTTTATATAACGAGGAGTTTACATCTCCGCAA
Organism: Shouchella phoenicis; assembly: GCF_047238345.1. Classification (NCBI taxonomy): domain Bacteria; kingdom Bacillati; phylum Bacillota; class Bacilli; order Caryophanales; family Bacillaceae; genus Shouchella; species Shouchella phoenicis. Next base: position 64,678 of record NZ_JBDFMQ010000001.1, read on the forward strand.
GAGATCGTGTATGTAAAAGAATTACCTCGCTCTTCTATTTCCGCAAAATCACTGCAATCTCTTCAGCTTAACCGAAATACTGTGGAGGGTGAGAGGCGATATAAGTCACACCATTATTTAAACAACCTTTTAGCAAAAAAAGAATTAGGGAATCAGGCTGACACAGAGGGGCTGTTTTATACAAAAGAAGGGTATGTGGCAGAAGGTATTGTTTCTAATGTATTCTTTGTAAAGGGAGGTGTCGTCTGTACACCTGCTCTTGAAACAGGTATTTTAAATGGGGTAACGAGGCAGTATACGATTGACTGGTGTAATAAACACAATCAAACAGTGGTAGAAGGTCTTTTCACAAAAGAAGATCTGCTTAAAGCGGATGAAGTGTTTCTGACTAACGCCATTCAGGGTATCGTTCCTGTAGAAACGTTTGACGAATTAAATAAGTATCAGGCAGACCTTACGCTAAAACTTTTAGAAGACTATAGGCAGGCTGCACACATGCAAGAGGAGATAGAGGGTGAGTAAGCTGGTAAAGGTTAATGTGAAAAAAGGCGCGAGAACAAAAGTAATGGGCATTTTAAATGTGACGCCAGATTCGTTTTCTGATGGTGGGAACTATACCACGATTGACGCTGCTATTGATCAAGTCGCTCAAATGATAGAAAATGGCGCTGACATTATTGATATCGGAGGAGAATCCACCCGCCCAGGCTACACACCTGTTTCTGTAGAAGAAGAAATTGAGCGGACAAGCCCGGTGATTGAAGAGCTCTCAAAGCGCTTTGCTGTCCCTATATCCATTGATACATTTAAAGCGAAGACAGCAGATGAAGCACTTAAGGCAGGTGCTGCAATGATAAACGATGTATGGGGAGCGAAAGCAGATGCGCAAATGGCTGCTATAGCCGCAAAGCATAGAGCACCCATTATATTGATGCACAATCGTGGAGAACAGCAGTATCATTCTTTTATGCCTGATGTTTTGAATGACTTAAAAGAGAGTATTAAGATATGTATAGATGCAGATGTGCAGCCTGATCAAATTTGGTTAGATCCAGGTGTAGGTTTTGCAAAATCATATGAGCAGAATTTAGAAGTAATGAGAGAGCTTCATCAAATAGTAGAACTTGGCTATCCTGTTTTATTAGGAACTTCAAGAAAGTCTGTCATTGCAAAAACTTTGCAGCTACCTGTGCACGACCGTGTTGAAGGAACAGGTGCGACAGTATGCTTAGGTATTACAAAAGGTGTAAGTGTGGTACGCGTACATGATGTTAAGGAAATAAAGCGAATGGCTGTAATGATGGATGCGATGCTACAAAGGAGTGACGAAATTGGATAAAATCTATATGAACCAACTTTTTTTTTACGGCTACCATGGGGTGTTCCCTGAGGAAAATAAACTAGGGCAACGGTTCTTAGTAGATTTGGTATTAGAATTAGATTTGCAGCCTGCTGCAGACAGTGATGATCTCAATGAATCTGTAGATTATGGAGAAATTTATAAGAGCGTTAAAAAAGTCGTTGAAGGGGATCCAGTTAAGCTTGTTGAAACCATTGCTAGAGGAATATGCGATGAGTTGTTTCAATCATTCAATAAGATTGAAGCCTGCACAGTGAAGGTTATCAAGCCTGATCCCCCAATTCCAGGACACTATGACTCGGTTGCAGTGGAGTTGAGAAGATCAAGATGAGAAATCAAGCGTTTATTGCACTTGGATCAAACTTAGGAAATCGTGAAGAGAATTTGCTAGCGTCTGTAGAGCGATTAAACCGTTCTGAAGGTATAGATGTTATTCGGGCCTCCTCCATTTATGAAACGGACCCTGTAGGTTATGAAAATCAAGATCAGTTTCTTAATATGGTTATAGAAATTTCTACGGTGCATCACCCTTTAGACTTACTAGACATTACGCAACAAATTGAGCTAGATCTTGGACGTGAACGAGATATTGTTAATGGGCCAAGAACGGTAGACCTCGACATTTTATTGTTTGAGCAGGAGGAACTGGATGTGAATGAATTACAAATCCCTCATCCAAGAATGTGGGATCGGGCATTTGTGTTAATTCCTCTTGCTGAAATTGCACCTAAGATAATCAGCGGAAAAAGTGGGCTACCCCTAAATACAATCATAAACGAGTCGTTTATTGATAAAGAGGGTGTGAAATGGTGGAAACAATGGAATGGGGAAGGAATATACGAGCCTATCGAAAGTTAAAAGGCTTTACACAACAAGATTTTGCAAAAGAGATTCATGTATCTGTATCGCTATTAGGTGAGATTGAACGTGGGATTCGTCATCCTGATGAAGAACTAATAAATCGAATTTGTTCGTGCTTACAAGTGTCGAAGCAGGACATGATGCAGTTGTAAGGAATTGAGCTTTAGGTATCTATGCAGGAAGGTATGCATGGAATGCGGTGCGTATGCAGGAAGTGAAAATAGATAAGACTGCATAAGGATAAAATGTGTACATGCTTGCATACTCCTTTTGGTTTATTTTTAAGATGAATGAACTAGCAAAGGTACGAGCTTTATAGTACACTTCTAAATAACTTGATTAAAAAAGGGTTTGATTAACAGGTGGTTGATCTGCCCTTTTTCGATGATAGAGAACAGGGGTTGAGAGTGTTGACTGAAGAATTAGAGCTACATGACTTATTGGCTGTCCGTAAAGACAAGCTGAACCAATTATATGATCAGGGTATTGACCCATTTGGAGGAAAGTTTGAGCGTACACACACATCGCAACAAGTAGTTGAGCAATTTGATGCGTTTTCTAAAGAAGAATTAGAAAATAAAGATGAAAAGGTTGTGCTTGCAGGTCGCCTTATGACAAAGCGCGGAAAAGGTAAAGCTGGCTTTGCTCATATACAAGACTTAACCGGACAAATTCAAATTTATGTTCGTCAAGATGCAATTGGGGAAGAATCATACGATCTATTTAAGTCTCTAGATATTGGAGATATGGTTGGGGTTGTAGGAGGTCCCTTTAAAACGAATGTAGGGGAAATGTCTGTTAAAGTAACAGAGCTTACGCTTTTAGGTAAATCATTACGTCCTTTACCTGATAAATATCACGGCTTAAAAGATGTAGAGCAACGCTATCGTCAGCGGTATTTAGATTTGATTACTAGTCCAGAGTCTAGAAATACGTTTATTACACGAAGCAAAATCATTCAAGTTATGCGTCGTTATCTTGATGACCAAGGCTTCTTAGAAGTCGAGACGCCAATGATGCATAGTATCCCTGGCGGAGCTTCTGCGCGTCCGTTTGTTACACATCATAATACACTAGATATGGAACTTTATATGAGGATTGCAATTGAACTTCATCTAAAGCGTCTCATTGTTGGTGGACTAGAGAAAGTGTATGAAATCGGACGAGTCTTTAGAAATGAAGGAGTTTCAACCCGACATAATCCTGAATTTACAATGATTGAACTTTACGAAGCGTATGCAGATTATCAAGACATCATGAAATTAACTGAAGGTGTAATTGCACATATAGCAAAAGAAGTCCTCGGTACGACGACTGTGCAATACGGGGAGTATGAAGTAAATCTGGCTTCTGGTTGGACGCGTGTTCACATGGTAGATGCGGTAAAAGAAAAAACAGGTGTGGACTTTTGGAAAGAGATGAGCGATGAAGAGGCTCGTTCACTCGCAAAAGAACATGGTGTACCTGTGAAAGAGACAATGAGTTTTGGTCATGTTGTAAATGAGTTTTTTGAGCACTTTGTTGAAGAGTCACTTATTCAACCAACATTTGTGTATGGTCATCCTCTTGCCATTTCGCCGCTCGCTAAGAAAAATACTGAAGATCCGCGTTTTACGGATCGCTTTGAACTATTTATTGTTGGACGTGAACATGCAAATGCATTCTCCGAGCTAAATGATCCTGTTGATCAACGTCAGCGATTTGAAGCGCAGTTGGTTGAGCGAGAACAAGGTGATGATGAAGCTCACATGATGGATGAAGATTTCGTAGAGGCGCTTGAGTATGGAATGCCTCCTACAGGAGGACTAGGTATCGGGATCGACCGTTTAGTCATGTTATTGACGAATGCGCCCTCTATAAGAGATGTACTGTTATTTCCGCAAATGCGTAAGCGTGAGCAAGGAGAATAACCTTCATTGTTCATCCACTACCCTCAATGGATTTTGGGTAGTGGATGAATTTCTAAAAAAAGTTTCAAAAAAGACTTGCGGTTTTTTTCTGAGGGTGGTATATTATTTCTTGTCGCCGCGACAGACGCGAACGACACAAAAAAAGATAAAAAACATGATTGACAAGGGTTTTGGCTTCTGTTAAGATATAAAAGTTGCTAAAACAAAACGAGTTCTTTGAAAACTGAACAAAAGCCAAGCGTAAAAGAGATACAAGGTATCTCGTCAATGAAGTTAGACACAGCTTTAAATTGTGCAAATGAGCAAGTCAAACACTTTTAACGGAGAGTTTGATCCTGGCTCAGGACGAACGCTGGCGGCGTGCCTAATACATGCAAGTCGAGCGGACAGAAGGGAGCTTGCTCCCGGAAGTTAGCGGCGGACGGGTGAGTAACACGTAGGTAACCTGCCCCTTAGACTGGGATAACTCCGGGAAACCGGAGCTAATACGGGATAATAAAGAGAATCGCCTGATTTTCTTTTGAAAGACGGTTTCGGCTGTCACTAAGGGATGGACCTGCGGCGCATTAGCTAGTTGGTAAGGTAACGGCTTACCAAGGCGACGATGCGTAGCCGACCTGAGAGGGTGATCGGCCACACTGGGACTGAGACACGGCCCAGACTCCTACGGGAGGCAGCAGTAGGGAATCTTCCGCAATGGACGAAAGTCTGACGGAGCAACGCCGCGTGAGTGAGGAAGGCCTTCGGGTCGTAAAGCTCTGTTGTGAGGGAAGAACAAGTGCCGGCGTAACTACCGGCACCTTGACGGTACCTCACCAGAAAGCCACGGCTAACTACGTGCCAGCAGCCGCGGTAATACGTAGGTGGCAAGCGTTGTCCGGAATTATTGGGCGTAAAGCGCGCGCAGGCGGCTTCTTAAGTCTGATGTGAAATCTCGGGGCTCAACCCCGAGCGGCCATTGGAAACTGGGGAGCTTGAGTGCAGAAGAGGAGAGTGGAATTCCACGTGTAGCGGTGAAATGCGTAGATATGTGGAGGAACACCAGTGGCGAAGGCGACTCTCTGGTCTGTAACTGACGCTGAGGCGCGAAAGCGTGGGGAGCAAACAGGATTAGATACCCTGGTAGTCCACGCCGTAAACGATGAGTGCTAGGTGTTAGGGGTTTCGATGCCCGTAGTGCCGAAGTAAACACATTAAGCACTCCGCCTGGGGAGTACGGCCGCAAGGCTGAAACTCAAAGGAATTGACGGGGACCCGCACAAGCAGTGGAGCATGTGGTTTAATTCGAAGCAACGCGAAGAACCTTACCAGGTCTTGACATCCTTTGACCACTCTGGAGACAGAGCTTCCCCTTCGGGGGCAAAGTGACAGGTGGTGCATGGTTGTCGTCAGCTCGTGTCGTGAGATGTTGGGTTAAGTCCCGCAACGAGCGCAACCCTTGATCTTAGTTGCCAGCATTTAGTTGGGCACTCTAAGGTGACTGCCGGTGACAAACCGGAGGAAGGTGGGGACGACGTCAAATCATCATGCCCCTTATGACCTGGGCTACACACGTGCTACAATGGATGGTACAAAGGGCAGCGAAGCCGTGAGGTGGAGCCAATCCCATAAAGCCATTCTCAGTTCGGATTGCAGGCTGCAACTCGCCTGCATGAAGCCGGAATTGCTAGTAATCGCGGATCAGCATGCCGCGGTGAATACGTTCCCGGGTCTTGTACACACCGCCCGTCACACCACGAGAGTTTGTAACACCCGAAGTCGGTGAGGTAACCTTTTGGAGCCAGCCGCCTAAGGTGGGACAAATGATTGGGGTGAAGTCGTAACAAGGTAGCCGTATCGGAAGGTGCGGCTGGATCACCTCCTTTCTATGGAGTATTTACTCTAGTCGATATATGACCGTTGGTCATATAACGCTTCGGATCTTTTGTTCAGTTTTGAATGAACTCAAATTCATTCATCTATAGCCTAATAGGGTATGGAACCAAGCTAAATGCGTGGTACCGACCTTCATGTAGGCAGGTTCTTTGAAAACTAAATCTAAAATCAACTCAAATAAAGTTTTGTTCATCGGTTTTAAACTGTTTGAACGAGACGTCAAGAATTCATAAACCTTTTAGGTTAACCAATTACTTTTTAAAAGTAAAATGGATAAGTTAGAAAGGGCGCACGGTGAATGCCTTGGCACTAGGAGCCGATGAAGGACGCGACGAACAGCGATATGCTTCGGGGAGCTGTAAGTAAGCTTTGATCCGGAGATTTCCGAATGGGGGAACCCACCATCCGTAATGGGATGGTACTCCTACCTGAACACATAGGGTAGGTAGAGGCAGACCCGGGGAACTGAAACATCTAAGTACCCGGAGGAAGAGAAAGCAAATGCGATTTCCTGAGTAGCGGCGAGCGAAACGGAATCAGCCCAAACCAAGAGGCTTGCCTCTTGGGGTTGTAGGACACTCTATACGGAGTTACAAAGAAACGGAGTAGGTGAACTGTCTGGAAAGACAGGCCGAAGTAGGTAACAGCCCTGTAGCTGAAACTTCGTTTCCTCCAGAGTGGATCCTGAGTACGGCGGGACACGTGAAACCCCGTCGGAATCCGGGAGGACCATCTCCCAAGGCTAAATACTCCCTAGTGACCGATAGTGAACCAGTACCGTGAGGGAAAGGTGAAAAGCACCCCGGAAGGGGAGTGAAAGAGATCCTGAAACCGTGTGCCTACAACTAGTCAGAGCCCGTTAATGGGTGATGGCGTGCCTTTTGTAGAATGAACCGGCGAGTTACGATAACGTGCAAGGTTAAGCTGATGAGGCGGAGCCGCAGCGAAAGCGAGTCTGAATAGGGCGAGTGAGTACGTTGTCGTAGACCCGAAACCGGGTGATCTACCCATGTCCAGGGTGAAGGTCGGGTAACACCGACTGGAGGCCCGAACCCACGCATGTTGAAAAATGCGGGGATGAGGTGTGGGTAGGGGTGAAATGCCAATCGAACTCGGAAATAGCTGGTTCTCCCCGAAATAGCTTTAGGGCTAGCCTCGAGTGATGAGTTTTGGAGGTAGAGCACTGATTGGACGAGGGGTCCCCACAGGATTACCGAATTCAGTCAAACTCCGAATGCCAAAAACTTTAACTCGGGAGTCAGACTGCGAGTGCTAAGATCCGTAGTCAAGAGGGAAACAGCCCAGACCATCAGCTAAGGTCCCCAAGTATACGTTAAGTGGAAAAGGATGTGGAGTTGCTTAGACAACCAGGATGTTGGCTTAGAAGCAGCCATCATTGAAAGAGTGCGTAATAGCTCACTGGTCGAGTGACTCTGCGCCGAAAATGTACCGGGGCTAAACGTATCACCGAAGCTATGGCAATCCCAGTAGGGATTGGGTAGGGGAGCGTTCCAAGGACTGTGAAGCTAGATCGTGAGGACTAGTGGAGTGCTTGGAAGTGAGAATGCCGGTATGAGTAGCGAAAAGAGGGGTGAGAATCCCCTCCGTCGAAAGCCCAAGGTTTCCTGAGGAAGGCTCGTCCGCTCAGGGTTAGTCGGGACCTAAGCCGAGGCTGAAAAGCGTAGGCGATGGACAACAGGTTGATATTCCTGTACCACCTCGTATTTGTTTGAACGATGGGGGGACGCAGAAAGGTAGGGTGAGCGCGCCGCTGGCTGTGCGCGTCGAAGCATGCAAGGCTGGAACATAGGCAAATCCGTGTTCCGTGAAGGCTGAGCTGTGACCGTGAAGGACCCAAGGGTCCGAAATCCCTGATCCTCCGCTGCCGAGAAAAGCCTCTAGTTAGAATACAGGTGCCCGTACCGCAAACCGACACAGGTAGGCGAGAAGAGAATTCTAAGACGCTCGGGAGAACTCTCGTTAAGGAACTCGGCAAAATGACCCCGTAACTTCGGGAGAAGGGGTGCTCTATTAAGGTGAATAGCCTGAGAGAGCCGCAGTGAATAGATCCAAGCGACTGTTTAGCAAAAACACAGGTCTCTGCCAAGCCGCAAGGCGAAGTATAGGGGCTGACACCTGCCCGGTGCTGGAAGGTTAAGAGGAGGGGTTATCCCGTAAGGGAGAAGCTCTGAATTGAAGCCCCAGTAAACGGCGGCCGTAACTATAACGGTCCTAAGGTAGCGAAATTCCTTGTCGGGTAAGTTCCGACCCGCACGAATGGTGCAACGACTTGGATACTGTCTCAACGAGAGACCCGGTGAAATTATAGTACCTGTGAAGATGCAGGTTACCCGCGACAGGACGGAAAGACCCCATGGAGCTTTACTGTAGCTTGATAGTGAGTGTTGGTACCATTTGTACAGGATAGGTAGGAGCCTAGGAAACCGGAGCGCTAGCTTCGGTGGAGGCGTCGGTGGGATACTACCCTGATGGTGCTGACATTCTAACCTCGACCCGTGATCCGGGTCAGGGACATTGTCAGGTGGGCAGTTTGACTGGGGCGGTCGCCTCCTAAACAGTAACGGAGGCGCCCAAAGGTTCCCTCAGAATGGTTGGAAATCATTCGTAGAGTGCAAAGGCATAAGGGAGCTTGACTGCGAGACCTACAAGTCGAGCAGGGACGAAAGTCGGGCTTAGTGATCCGGCGGTGCCGTATGGAAGGGCCGTCGCTCAACGGATAAAAGCTACCCTGGGGATAACAGGCTTATCTCCCCCAAGAGTCCACATCGACGGGGAGGTTTGGCACCTCGATGTCGGCTCGTCGCATCCTGGGGCTGAAGTAGGTCCCAAGGGTTGGGCTGTTCGCCCATTAAAGCGGCACGCGAGCTGGGTTCAGAACGTCGTGAGACAGTTCGGTCCCTATCCGTCGCGGGCGTAGGAAATTTGAGAGGAGCTGTCCTTAGTACGAGAGGACCGGGATGGACATACCGCTGGTGTACCAGTTGTTCCGCCAGGAGCATCGCTGGGTAGCTACGTATGGACGGGATAAGTGCTGAAAGCATCTAAGCATGAAGCCCCCCTCAAGATGAGATTTCCCATGGCGTAAGCCAGTAAGACCCCTTAGAGATGATGAGGTTGATAGGTCAGAAGTGGAAGTGTGGCGACACATGGAGCGGACTGATACTAATCGGTCGAGGGCTTATCCTAATTTTTTTCTTGACTTGAGTTTGATTTCTAGATTTAGTTTTGAAAGAATCAACGATTCTTTTCATAGTCTGGTGGCAATAGCAAAGAGGTCACACCCGTTCCCATGCCGAACACGGTCGTTAAGCTCTTTTGCGCCGATGGTAGTTGGGGGCTTCCCCCTGTGAGAGTAGGACGTTGCCAGGCTTACATATTTTCTTTGTTATTTGAAAACAAGATAATACGTTGGAGGATTAGCTCAGCTGGGAGAGCACCTGCCTTACAAGCAGGGGGTCGGCGGTTCGATCCCGTCATCCTCCACCATGTGCCGGTCTAGCTCAATTGGTAGAGCAACTGACTTGTAATCAGTAGGTTGGGGGTTCAAGTCCTCTGGCCGGCACCATGTTTCTTGAAGTCAGAGCCATTAGCTCAGTTGGTAGAGCATCTGACTTTTAATCAGAGGGTCGAAGGTTCGAATCCTTCATGGCTCACCATATATTTGCGGGTGTGGCGGAATTGGCAGACGCGCTAGACTTAGGATCTAGTGTCTTTATGACGTGGGGGTTCAAGTCCCTTCACCCGCACTCACAATTACTAATTGTGTGCGGAAGTAGTTCAGTGGTAGAACACCACCTTGCCAAGGTGGGGGTCGCGAGTTCGAATCTCGTCTTCCGCTTTTGCCAATTAATTTTGCCGGGGTGGTGGAATTGGCAGACACACAGGACTTAAAATCCTGCGGTTGGTGACAACCGTGCCGGTTCAAGTCCGGCCCTCGGCACCATTTTAAATTTAATATGCGCCCGTAGCTCAATTGGATAGAGTACTTGACTACGAATCAAGCGGTTAGAGGTTCGAGTCCTCTCGGGCGCGCCATTACGGGAAGTAGCTCAGCTTGGTAGAGCACTTGGTTTGGGACCAAGGGGTCGCAGGTTCAAATCCTGTCTTCCCGACCATGTAATGGGGCCTTAGCTCAGCTGGGAGAGCGCCTGCTTTGCACGCAGGAGGTCAGCGGTTCGATCCCGCTAGGCTCCACCAAAAAACTTTTAAAAAACTATTTGACATTCAAGATAATGTCATGTAGAGTACTAAGAGTCGCCAAGAGAGATTGAGGCGCAAACGAGTTCTTTGAAAACTGAACAAAAGCCAAGCGTAAAAGAGATACAAGGTATCTCGTCAATGAAGTTAGACACAGCTTTAAATTGTGCAAATGAGCAAGTCAAACACTTTTAACGGAGAGTTTGATCCTGGCTCAGGACGAACGCTGGCGGCGTGCCTAATACATGCAAGTCGAGCGGACAGAAGGGAGCTTGCTCCCGGAAGTTAGCGGCGGACGGGTGAGTAACACGTAGGTAACCTGCCCCTTAGACTGGGATAACTCCGGGAAACCGGAGCTAATACGGGATAATAAAGAGAATCGCCTGATTTTCTTTTGAAAGACGGTTTCGGCTGTCACTAAGGGATGGACCTGCGGCGCATTAGCTAGTTGGTAAGGTAACGGCTTACCAAGGCGACGATGCGTAGCCGACCTGAGAGGGTGATCGGCCACACTGGGACTGAGACACGGCCCAGACTCCTACGGGAGGCAGCAGTAGGGAATCTTCCGCAATGGACGAAAGTCTGACGGAGCAACGCCGCGTGAGTGAGGAAGGCCTTCGGGTCGTAAAGCTCTGTTGTGAGGGAAGAACAAGTGCCGGCGTAACTACCGGCACCTTGACGGTACCTCACCAGAAAGCCACGGCTAACTACGTGCCAGCAGCCGCGGTAATACGTAGGTGGCAAGCGTTGTCCGGAATTATTGGGCGTAAAGCGCGCGCAGGCGGCTTCTTAAGTCTGATGTGAAATCTCGGGGCTCAACCCCGAGCGGCCATTGGAAACTGGGGAGCTTGAGTGCAGAAGAGGAGAGTGGAATTCCACGTGTAGCGGTGAAATGCGTAGATATGTGGAGGAACACCAGTGGCGAAGGCGACTCTCTGGTCTGTAACTGACGCTGAGGCGCGAAAGCGTGGGGAGCAAACAGGATTAGATACCCTGGTAGTCCACGCCGTAAACGATGAGTGCTAGGTGTTAGGGGTTTCGATGCCCGTAGTGCCGAAGTAAACACATTAAGCACTCCGCCTGGGGAGTACGGCCGCAAGGCTGAAACTCAAAGGAATTGACGGGGACCCGCACAAGCAGTGGAGCATGTGGTTTAATTCGAAGCAACGCGAAGAACCTTACCAGGTCTTGACATCCTTTGACCACTCTGGAGACAGAGCTTCCCCTTCGGGGGCAAAGTGACAGGTGGTGCATGGTTGTCGTCAGCTCGTGTCGTGAGATGTTGGGTTAAGTCCCGCAACGAGCGCAACCCTTGATCTTAGTTGCCAGCATTTAGTTGGGCACTCTAAGGTGACTGCCGGTGACAAACCGGAGGAAGGTGGGGACGACGTCAAATCATCATGCCCCTTATGACCTGGGCTACACACGTGCTACAATGGATGGTACAAAGGGCAGCGAAGCCGTGAGGTGGAGCCAATCCCATAAAGCCATTCTCAGTTCGGATTGCAGGCTGCAACTCGCCTGCATGAAGCCGGAATTGCTAGTAATCGCGGATCAGCATGCCGCGGTGAATACGTTCCCGGGTCTTGTACACACCGCCCGTCACACCACGAGAGTTTGTAACACCCGAAGTCGGTGAGGTAACCTTTTGGAGCCAGCCGCCTAAGGTGGGACAAATGATTGGGGTGAAGTCGTAACAAGGTAGCCGTATCGGAAGGTGCGGCTGGATCACCTCCTTTCTATGGAGTATTTACTCTAGTCGATATATGACCGTTGGTCATATAACGCTTCGGATCTTTTGTTCAGTTTTGAATGAACTCAAATTCATTCATCTATAGCCTAATAGGGTATGGAACCAAGCTAAATGCGTGGTACCGACCTTCATGTAGGCAGGTTCTTTGAAAACTAAATCTAAAATCAACTCAAATAAAGTTTTGTTCATCGGTTTTAAACTGTTTGAACGAGACGTCAAGAATTCATAAACCTTTTAGGTTAACCAATTACTTTTTAAAAGTAAAATGGATAAGTTAGAAAGGGCGCACGGTGAATGCCTTGGCACTAGGAGCCGATGAAGGACGCGACGAACAGCGATATGCTTCGGGGAGCTGTAAGTAAGCTTTGATCCGGAGATTTCCGAATGGGGGAACCCACCATCCGTAATGGGATGGTACTCCTACCTGAACACATAGGGTAGGTAGAGGCAGACCCGGGGAACTGAAACATCTAAGTACCCGGAGGAAGAGAAAGCAAATGCGATTTCCTGAGTAGCGGCGAGCGAAACGGAATCAGCCCAAACCAAGAGGCTTGCCTCTTGGGGTTGTAGGACACTCTATACGGAGTTACAAAGAAACGGAGTAGGTGAACTGTCTGGAAAGACAGGCCGAAGTAGGTAACAGCCCTGTAGCTGAAACTTCGTTTCCTCCAGAGTGGATCCTGAGTACGGCGGGACACGTGAAACCCCGTCGGAATCCGGGAGGACCATCTCCCAAGGCTAAATACTCCCTAGTGACCGATAGTGAACCAGTACCGTGAGGGAAAGGTGAAAAGCACCCCGGAAGGGGAGTGAAAGAGATCCTGAAACCGTGTGCCTACAACTAGTCAGAGCCCGTTAATGGGTGATGGCGTGCCTTTTGTAGAATGAACCGGCGAGTTACGATAACGTGCAAGGTTAAGCTGATGAGGCGGAGCCGCAGCGAAAGCGAGTCTGAATAGGGCGAGTGAGTACGTTGTCGTAGACCCGAAACCGGGTGATCTACCCATGTCCAGGGTGAAGGTCGGGTAACACCGACTGGAGGCCCGAACCCACGCATGTTGAAAAATGCGGGGATGAGGTGTGGGTAGGGGTGAAATGCCAATCGAACTCGGAAATAGCTGGTTCTCCCCGAAATAGCTTTAGGGCTAGCCTCGAGTGATGAGTTTTGGAGGTAGAGCACTGATTGGACGAGGGGTCCCCACAGGATTACCGAATTCAGTCAAACTCCGAATGCCAAAAACTTTAACTCGGGAGTCAGACTGCGAGTGCTAAGATCCGTAGTCAAGAGGGAAACAGCCCAGACCATCAGCTAAGGTCCCCAAGTATACGTTAAGTGGAAAAGGATGTGGAGTTGCTTAGACAACCAGGATGTTGGCTTAGAAGCAGCCATCATTGAAAGAGTGCGTAATAGCTCACTGGTCGAGTGACTCTGCGCCGAAAATGTACCGGGGCTAAACGTATCACCGAAGCTATGGCAATCCCAGTAGGGATTGGGTAGGGGAGCGTTCCAAGGACTGTGAAGCTAGATCGTGAGGACTAGTGGAGTGCTTGGAAGTGAGAATGCCGGTATGAGTAGCGAAAAGAGGGGTGAGAATCCCCTCCGTCGAAAGCCCAAGGTTTCCTGAGGAAGGCTCGTCCGCTCAGGGTTAGTCGGGACCTAAGCCGAGGCTGAAAAGCGTAGGCGATGGACAACAGGTTGATATTCCTGTACCACCTCGTATTTGTTTGAACGATGGGGGGACGCAGAAAGGTAGGGTGAGCGCGCCGCTGGCTGTGCGCGTCGAAGCATGCAAGGCTGGAACATAGGCAAATCCGTGTTCCGTGAAGGCTGAGCTGTGACCGTGAAGGACCCAAGGGTCCGAAATCCCTGATCCTCCGCTGCCGAGAAAAGCCTCTAGTTAGAATACAGGTGCCCGTACCGCAAACCGACACAGGTAGGCGAGAAGAGAATTCTAAGACGCTCGGGAGAACTCTCGTTAAGGAACTCGGCAAAATGACCCCGTAACTTCGGGAGAAGGGGTGCTCTATTAAGGTGAATAGCCTGAGAGAGCCGCAGTGAATAGATCCAAGCGACTGTTTAGCAAAAACACAGGTCTCTGCCAAGCCGCAAGGCGAAGTATAGGGGCTGACACCTGCCCGGTGCTGGAAGGTTAAGAGGAGGGGTTATCCCGTAAGGGAGAAGCTCTGAATTGAAGCCCCAGTAAACGGCGGCCGTAACTATAACGGTCCTAAGGTAGCGAAATTCCTTGTCGGGTAAGTTCCGACCCGCACGAATGGTGCAACGACTTGGATACTGTCTCAACGAGAGACCCGGTGAAATTATAGTACCTGTGAAGATGCAGGTTACCCGCGACAGGACGGAAAGACCCCATGGAGCTTTACTGTAGCTTGATAGTGAGTGTTGGTACCATTTGTACAGGATAGGTAGGAGCCTAGGAAACCGGAGCGCTAGCTTCGGTGGAGGCGTCGGTGGGATACTACCCTGATGGTGCTGACATTCTAACCTCGACCCGTGATCCGGGTCAGGGACATTGTCAGGTGGGCAGTTTGACTGGGGCGGTCGCCTCCTAAACAGTAACGGAGGCGCCCAAAGGTTCCCTCAGAATGGTTGGAAATCATTCGTAGAGTGCAAAGGCATAAGGGAGCTTGACTGCGAGACCTACAAGTCGAGCAGGGACGAAAGTCGGGCTTAGTGATCCGGCGGTGCCGTATGGAAGGGCCGTCGCTCAACGGATAAAAGCTACCCTGGGGATAACAGGCTTATCTCCCCCAAGAGTCCACATCGACGGGGAGGTTTGGCACCTCGATGTCGGCTCGTCGCATCCTGGGGCTGAAGTAGGTCCCAAGGGTTGGGCTGTTCGCCCATTAAAGCGGCACGCGAGCTGGGTTCAGAACGTCGTGAGACAGTTCGGTCCCTATCCGTCGCGGGCGTAGGAAATTTGAGAGGAGCTGTCCTTAGTACGAGAGGACCGGGATGGACATACCGCTGGTGTACCAGTTGTTCCGCCAGGAGCATCGCTGGGTAGCTACGTATGGACGGGATAAGTGCTGAAAGCATCTAAGCATGAAGCCCCCCTCAAGATGAGATTTCCCATGGCGTAAGCCAGTAAGACCCCTTAGAGATGATGAGGTTGATAGGTCAGAAGTGGAAGTGTGGCGACACATGGAGCGGACTGATACTAATCGGTCGAGGGCTTATCCTAATTTTTTTCTTGACTTGAGTTTGATTTCTAGATTTAGTTTTGAAAGAATCAACGATTCTTTTCATAGTCTGGTGGCAATAGCAAAGAGGTCACACCCGTTCCCATGCCGAACACGGTCGTTAAGCTCTTTTGCGCCGATGGTAGTTGGGGGCTTCCCCCTGTGAGAGTAGGACGTTGCCAGGCAAGCAGAAAGACACCTGAATAGGTGTCTTTTTTTGTGTATAAAGAGACGCAAAAGAGCTGCGCTTTGAAGAAGCAAATTTAAAAAGAAAGCATGCAGAGTGAAAAAACACGAACCGAGATCCATAAAGTCAGTAGGAATACACAATCATAAAAAGAGCGTGTGAAACATCCCCGTAGAAAATCATAGCGGAACCAAAGGCTGTTGCCACATGTTAATCTATTTTTTCGTTGAACTCTTTTTCTAACGTCTTATACCTATAGTCAAAAATCTCTTCTAATCGTTTCTTTACCATTAAACGATGAGCCATTCCCCCAAGAAATGAAAAGGGTAGGCTATAGTGAATAATGTCAATCATATTGACACCGTCTTCTGTTTCTGAAAAATGATGCTGGTGGTGCCAGAGTTTAAAAGGGCCAAAACGCTGCTCATCAATAAAGTAGGATTGATTTTCAACTTGGGTAATCTCTGTAACCCAAGTTAGTGGAATTGATAAAAGAGGCCTCACTTTATAAGTAATCAATTGGCCAGTATAAATAGTTTTTCCGGGATCGTTTGTAATTGTGAAGTTCATATACTTAGGTGTAATGGCTTGAAGATTTTTAGCGCTCGAAAAAAATTCCCAGGCTTGGTCGAGCGTTATGTTCAAATGCTGTTCGCGTTTCAACATGTGTATTCGCATAAATATTCACCTTCCTAACAAACAGAATTACCCTTTTCAAAAAAATTAAAACAATCTACTGGAGATAGGTCTAGAAGCAGAGACTTTGGCGATAATAGAGAAGAGTTAGTTGTTGAAGTTTTTTAGTAAACAGCTTATAATAAAGTTATTAATAGTCAAATATAGTCAAAGTCAATGTTGTCCTTTACTAGGAGGGTTGATTTATGAGCAATATAACGGACTTAATTGAACAATATTTAAAAATGACATTGACTCGTAGTGGCAAAGAGCTACTGGAAATAAAGCGAAGCGAGCTTGCAAAACAATTTCAATGTGTACCTTCACAGATCAATTATGTGATTAGTACACGTTTTACTTTAGAAAAAGGCTATGTAGTCGAAAGCAAGCGCGGTGGTGGCGGCTATATACGAATTACGAAAGTAGAGTCCCACGAAGATGCCGCTTTATTTGATCATATGCAACAGTTAATTGGCTTAAAAATTGATCAACAAACAGCTCAAAATATTGTGTTTCGTCTTTTTGAAGAAGAAGCCATAACAAAACGTGAAGCGAAGCTAATGTCTAGTATTTTAGAAAGAGAGCTTTATAAGTCGACCATTGAACATCGAGATGAAATCCGTGCAAATCTTTTAAAAGCGATGATTGAAACGCTTAAGTATACAGAAAATCGGTAATAGATAAAGGGGTGATGATCATGGTATGCCAAGAGTGTAATGTGCGACAAGCGACATTACATTTCACAAAAATTGTTAATGGAAAAAAAACAGAGATGCATGTATGTGAACACTGCGCAAGAGAAAAAGGCGAGGCTATACCGGGAAGTGACAGTTTCTCTATCCACCACCTTTTTTCTGGCTTATTTAATACAGAGGATAGTAGCTCCTCGCAGAGAGATACAAAAGAAAAAGTTGCGATAAAATGTCCTAATTGTGGACTGAGCTATGAAAAATTTCTTCATATTGGACGTTTTGGTTGTGCGACTTGTTATGATACATTTTCAAACAAACTCTCTTCAGTCTTTCGAAGAGTGCACGGTGGAAATAATAAACACAGCGGAAAAATTCCAAAACGAATTGGTGAGTCAATTCAAATTGAGCAAAGAATTGAAGAAATGCGAGCAACCTTAAATGAACACATTCAAAGAGAAGAATTTGAAAAGGCCGCAGAGCTTCGAGATGAAATTAGGGCATTAACGAAGCAAAAAGATCGACCTAAAGAAGGAGGGGAAGACGAGTGAGTTTAAATCAGTTCTTAGAGCATGCGATTAGTCCTTGGATGAAAAAAGACGGGGTCGAATCGGATATTGTTTTAAGTAGCCGAATAAGATTAGCAAGAAACATGAACGCATTCTCCTTCCCCTTATTATCATCAAAAGAAGAGGCCTATACAGTTACTCAGTACGTGAAAGAAGCATTAGCATCGACACAAAGTAATGCACTTGGAAATGCAGAAATGTTGACAATGGATGAAATGAAAACAAACGATAAACGAATGCTTGTAGAGAAACATCTCATTAGTCCACATTTAGCAGAGCAGTCTAAGCATGGCGCGGTTTTATTAAGTAAAGACGAGTCTGTGAGTATTATGGTGAACGAAGAAGATCATCTGCGTATACAAGTACTAACATCGGGATTTGATCTTGAACATGGGTTTCAAGCTGCAAGTTCTTTAGATGATTGGATGGAGTCTCACCTTACTTATGCATACGATAAACAGTATGGGTATTTAACTAGTTGTCCGACAAATGTTGGTACAGGGATGCGTGCATCGGTCATGATGCATTTACCTGCTCTCGCCATTACCCAGCAATTACAACGTATTTTGCCAGCAATTAATCAATTGGGTCTCGTTGTTAGAGGGATTTACGGAGAAGGTAGCGAAGCTTTAGGAAATTTATTTCAAATCTCAAATCAAATGACGTTAGGTAAATCTGAACAAGATATTATTGATGAACTTCAAGGCGTGGTGAAGCAACTGATTCAACAAGAGCGGTCAGCCCGTGGTTCATTACTCGATCATTCTTATTTAAAACTTATGGATCGTGTGCACAGATCGCTTGGAATCCTTTCCCATAGTTATGTTATTGATTCAAAAGAAGCAACAAGACGTTTATCTGACGTCAGATTGGGAATTGATTTAGGATTAATTGAAGGGATTTCAGCTAGTATCTTAAATGAACTAATGATTGTGACCCAGCCTGGATTTTTACAAAGATATGCTGAAACAGTCTTATCGCCCGATCAACGAGACGAGAGGCGAGCGACATTAATTAGAGAACGATTAAAATTAGAAGAAAATAACGAGTAATACAATTCCTCTGGAGGTGTCATTTTTATGATGTTTGGAAGATTTTCTGAGCGTGCACAAAAGGTATTAGCTCTTTCACAAGAAGAAGCAATTCGCTTGAGCCATCATAACATTGGAACGGAGCATATCTTGTTAGGTTTGATTCGTGAAGGTGAAGGAATTGCGGCCAAAGCTCTTCAGCAGCTTGGTTTAGGATCAGATAAACTTCAAAAAGAAGTAGAAGGATTAGTAGGGAAGGGCCAAGAAGTACAAAAAAGTATTCAGAGTACCCCTCACTACACACCTCGAGCAAAAAAAGTTATTGAACTGTCAATGGATGAAGCAAGAAAGTTAGGTCATTCCTACGTAGGAACAGAACATATTTTACTAGGTTTGATTCGTGAAGGAGAAGGCGTTGCGGCCCGTGTGCTAAATAACTTAGGTGTGAGTTTGAATAAAGCGAGACAACAAGTATTACAACTGCTTGGAAGCAATGAAGGTGGCAGCTCTGCGCAAGCTGGTGGTTCAACAGCGAATGCAAACACTCCTACACTTGATAGTTTAGCAAGAGATTTAACGGCGATTGCTCGAGAAGAAACTCTCGATCCTGTTATAGGACGTAGTAAAGAGATTGAGCGCGTCATTCAAGTGTTAAGCAGACGTACAAAGAACAACCCTGTACTTATTGGTGAACCAGGTGTTGGTAAAACAGCCATAGCAGAAGGATTGGCTCAAAGTATCATTGCGAATGAAGTACCTGAGACGCTTCGTAATAAGCGTGTGATGACATTAGACATGGGTACGGTAGTAGCCGGTACGAAATACCGTGGTGAATTTGAAGATCGTTTGAAAAAAGTGATGGATGAAATTCGTCAAGCTGGAAATGTCATTCTGTTCATTGATGAGCTACACACATTAATTGGTGCAGGTGGTGCTGAAGGCGCCATTGATGCATCTAATATCTTGAAACCTTCTTTAGCTCGTGGTGAACTGCAATGTATTGGGGCAACAACTCTTGATGAGTATCGTAAGTATATCGAAAAAGATGCGGCTCTAGAGCGTCGTTTCCAACCAATTCAAGTTGATGAGCCAACGCTTGATGAATCCGTTCAAATCCTTTACGGGCTACGTGATCGCTATGAAGCGCACCACCGTGTAACGATTACAGACGGTGCAGTAGAAGAAGCGGTGAAACTTTCAGATCGCTATATCTCAGATCGCTTCTTACCAGATAAAGCGATTGATTTAATTGATGAGGCGGCTTCAAAAGTACGCTTACGTTCTTATACAGCGCCACCAAACTTAAAAGAACTTGAAGCGAAGTTAGAAGAAACACGGAAAGAAAAAGATGCATCTGTACAAAGTCAAGAGTTCGAAAAAGCTGCATCTTTACGTGATTCTGAACAGCGTTTACGTGAAGAGTTAGAAGAAATGAAAAATGAGTGGAAGAAAAAGCAAGGTCAAGAAAATACAGAAGTGGTTGTAGAAGACATTGCCCAAGTTGTGGCGAGCTGGACTGGAATTCCTGTTTCAAAGCTAGCGGAAGAAGAAACCGAGCGTCTCTTAAAAATGGAAAGCATCTTGCACGACCGCATTGTTGGTCAAGAAGAAGCAGTTAAATCCATCTCGAAAGCCGTTCGTCGTGCAAGAGCGGGGCTTAAAGATCCGAAGCGTCCAATTGGTTCATTTATTTTCCTTGGCCCAACAGGTGTCGGTAAAACAGAACTTGCTCGTGCGGTTGCAGAGACGTTGTTTGGCGATGAGGACTCTGTTATTCGAATTGATATGTCTGAGTATATGGAGAAGCATGCGACGAGTCGTCTTGTCGGTTCACCTCCAGGCTATGTAGGACATGAGGAAGGCGGCCAATTAACGGAAAAAATTCGCCGTAAACCGTACTCTGTTATTTTATTAGATGAAATTGAGAAAGCTCACCCAGACGTATTTAACATTTTATTGCAAGTGTTAGAGGACGGCCGATTGACGGATTCAAAAGGTCGTACAGTTGATTTCCGCAACACAGCAGTTATTATGACATCAAACGTTGGGGCGTCTCAATTAAAGCGCAATAAGTATCTTGGCTTCTCTACAGAGACAGAAGGTCAAGAATACAAAGATATGAAAGATCGTGTGATGTCTGAACTGAAGAATAGCTTTAGACCAGAATTTCTAAACCGTATTGATGAGATTGTTGTCTTCCATGCCCTTGAGAAAAAGCATGTTCGAGAAATCATTACCATGATGGCTGATCAGCTGAAGAGTCGATTATCTGAACAAGGGATTGACTTTGAACTGACGGAAGAAGCGAAAGACAAGATTACGGAAGCAGGTTACGATCCAGAGTATGGTGCACGTCCGTTACGTCGTGCATTACAAAAAGAAGTTGAAGATCGTTTGTCTGAAGAACTGTTAAAAGGAACGATTGTCAAAGGACAAAAAGCAGTTATTTTTGTTAAAGACGGTCAACTAACGGTTGAGGCAAAAGAAGAAACAAGTGTATAAGTACGGATAACCGGAGGAGAAGATCCTCCGGTTTTTTTAAAAATCAAGCGTTTTTTCCTTGTTTTTGGTACACTTGGCATAGTGGAAAGTAACGGAGGAATGAACGATGGCAAAAGCAAAAACGAAATTTGTCTGTCAAGAATGCGGATATGAATCAGCGAAATGGATGGGGAAATGTCCAGGGTGTCAAAGCTGGAATACATTGGTGGAAGAAAAAGCAGTACAAGAAAAGCAACGATCAAGAAGTTATGTCACGTCAGGTGCAACGATTCATAAAGCCCAACCAATAACAAGTGTCGTGAGCGAGAAGGAACCACGTGTGAGTACGACGATGACAGAGTTGAATCGGGTGCTTGGTGGGGGGATTGTCCCAGGTTCTCTTGTCTTGGTAGGTGGTGATCCGGGAATCGGAAAATCAACACTTTTATTGCAATTATCTGCGAAGTTAGCAAAAACGAAAGAGCGGGTACTGTACATTTCAGGAGAAGAGTCTGTAAAACAGACGAAACTGAGAGCGGATCGATTAGAGCTCTCGTCAGAAGATCTCTATGTACTTGCGGAAACCGATGTATCTCTTATTGAACAAGCGATTGATCAAGTACAGCCCTCTTTAGTAATCATTGATTCTATTCAAACCGTCTATCAAGAGGAATTAACTTCAGCGCCTGGAAGTGTTGCTCAAGTTCGCGAGTGCACAGCTACGTTTATGCGCATTGCAAAAACAAGAGGAACGGCTGTTTTTATTGTTGGCCACGTAACGAAGCAAGGGTCCATTGCAGGGCCTAAAATGCTCGAACATATGGTTGATTCGGTGTTGTACTTTGAAGGGGAGCGCCATCATACGTATAGAATTCTTCGAGCCGTAAAAAACCGTTTTGGTTCAACGAATGAAATGGGCATTTTTGAAATGAAGGAACTAGGTCTAGAAGAAGTGCTTAATCCATCTGAAATCTTTCTGGAGGAGCGTTCACAAGGTGCTGCAGGTTCAGTGGTTGTGGCTTCAATGGAAGGGACAAGACCTGTTCTTGTGGAGTTACAGGCATTGATTTCACCTATGGGATTCGGAAATCCAAGACGAATGGCTACTGGATTAGATCATAACCGTGTGTCACTTTTAATGGCGGTCTTAGAAAAAAGAATTGGCATGCTGTTACAAAATCAAGATGCGTATTTAAAAGTGGCTGGGGGTGTGAAGCTGGATGAACCGGCCGTTGATTTAGCCATTGCACTAAGTATTGCCTCTAGCTTTCGGAATCAACCAACAGAGCCGATGGATGTTGCAATTGGAGAAGTAGGTTTAACAGGTGAAATTAGACGGGTATCTAGAATAGAACAGAGAGTAAATGAAGCGGCGAAGCTAGGCTTTAAGCGCGTTATTATTCCAGAAAAGAACTTAGGTGGTTGGACGACGCCTGAGGGAATTGAAATAGTAGGCGTGGCAACGCTTGATAAAGCACTCGATGTTGCTTTAGGGAGGTAGTAGGAAATGGAAGAGAGAAATCGAACAGCTTTTATCCAAAATATCTTAAAATTAGTAGCGCCTGGTACACCTTTGCGAGCTGGGATTGATAACGTGTTGCGTGCGAATACCGGTGGTCTAATTGTTTTAGGCTATAACAACGAAATGATGAACATTGTAGATGGTGGCTTTTTTATAAACAGTGATTTTTCCCCGGCATATTTGTATGAGTTAGCAAAAATGGATGGTGCAATTATTTTAAGTGAGGACGGAAAGCGTATTTTATATGCGAATACTCAGCTAGTCCCTAATAACAATATTACATCGAGCGAAACAGGCATTCGACATCGGTCTGCGGAACGGGTAGCAAAACAAACTGGTAACTTAACGATTTCGATTTCACAAAGACGAAACGTGATTACCCTTTATCAAGGAGAGCATCGTTATGCGTTAAAGGATATTGGCGTCATTTTAACAAAAGCCAACCAAGCGATTCAAACCCTTGAAAAATATCGTTCTGTCTTAGATCAAAGTATTACGAATCTAGGTGCTATGGAGTTTGAACAGCTTGTTACGTATAGCGATGTAGTGCAGGTAATCCATAGAGTACAGATGGTCTTACGAATTAAACAGGAAATCCAAAACTTTGTGTTGGAACTTGGGGATGAAGGACGTCTCATTACGATGCAGTTAAGAGAGCTTGTCTCTAATACGGAGCAAGAGGCCATACATCTATTAAAAGATTATTCGAAAGATCGCCATCAAGACGTGACAAAAACGTTGGCTGAATTGACGAACCTTTTAAATGAAGATTTATTAGATGAGCAGGCAATTGTGAAAGCACTTGGATTTGGAAGATCAACCAATTTCCTTGATCAACCTGCCTCTCCTCGTGGTTATCGAATTCTTCATCGTATTCCTAGACTTCCATCTCAAATTATTGAGAATGTCATTAATGAATACGGCCATCTATCCAGCGTCATGGTTGCAACTGTCGAACAATTAGATGAAGTAGACGGAATTGGAGAAGCTCGTGCCAAAATGATAAAAAATGGATTGAGTCGGATACAGGAACAATTGTTTGTAGACCGACACATTTAAAAAAGAAGGGCGATTTCCCTTCTTTTTGTGTCTAAATTGAAACGTTAATCTTGTAGAATTCAATATTTCATGTTTTTTTGTGGGAAATCCAGTTTGCTAGGTTTGAGAGTTGTATACTTGTCTATAATAGCTACAAGGAGGTGTATACATGCATGCTTAAATGGATTATTCAGATCTTTTTTATATTGGCCGGAGCCACATTAGGTGTTTTGTTTGTTCCAGAATTGATTGATGCGACAGGTTATGTTGTACCCGCTTGGTTAGATACCCCATACACAGGAGCGACCATTGGTGCACTACTATTTTTTATCGTATCGTTGTTTATAGCACGTTATATTGTTAATTTTTTCAAAATGGTCGAAGAAACGATTGTGAAAGCCCCGATAGCGGATGTATTAACGGGTTCAATCGGTCTTATCGTTGGGTTAATTGTCGGTTATTTAGCAGGTACGCCGTTAAATTTATTTGATTTCCCTGTTATTAGCGACATTTTGCCGAGTTTCATTACAATATTAGTTGGTTATCTTGGTTTCCAAATTGGATTTAAAAAGCGTGATGAGATGATGCAATTTATTCAATCTGTTCGTACTCCAAAGGAACGTGAGGGTCAGAAGAAGAAAGACGAAGATGACGAGAATGAAAAAAGTGGGCAACAGCTAAAAATTCTAGATACCAGTGTTATCATTGACGGAAGAATTGCAGATATTTGCCAAACGAACTTTTTAGAGGGAACGCTCGTGATCCCGCAATTTGTGCTAGATGAGCTACAGTATATTGCAGATTCATCAGATGCATTAAAACGAAACCGTGGACGAAGAGGTCTTGATATATTAAATCGAATTCAAAAAGAACTTCCTATCGATGTGGAAATTTATGAAGGCGATTTTGAAGAGATACAAGAAGTAGATAGCAAGCTTGTTAAATTAGCGAAAGTGACGTCAGGTGTCGTTGTGACAAATGACTTTAACTTAAATAAAGTGTGCGAGCTACAAGGTGTTCAAGTATTAAATATTAATGACTTGGCTAACGCTGTTAAGCCTGTAGTATTGCCAGGAGAAGTCTTAAGTGTACATGTCATTAAAGAAGGTAAAGAAAACCACCAAGGGGTTGCTTATCTAGACGACGGTACCATGATCGTCGTAGAAGGTGGTCGTGATTGGATTAATAAACATACCGACGTTACGGTGACAAGTGTCTTGCAAACAAGTGCAGGCAGAATGATCTTTGCTAAACCGAAATCGCTAGAAAAGGCCCAGTAAGGGTATTCAAGAAACCTGTCCTTCTTAGGGCAGGTTTTTTTGAGCAAATGTAGCTTCCGTGGTAAACTACGGGTAAGGTATAGTTGAAGGAGATTAAGATGGAATATAAAGCAATTGTCTTGGCTGCGGGTCAAGGGAAGCGAATGAAGGCTGGCTTTAATAAACAGTTGATTAAGCTAGGCGACATCCCACTCATTATTCATTCGCTCCGTTTGTTTGAACAGGATTCACAGTGTAAAGAAATTATGCTTGTTGTAAGTAGGGAAGAAAAAGAGGACATGCAGCATCTTGTTCAATCGTATGCAGTTGAAAAGGTAGGTCAATTTGTTGTAGGTGGAAAAGAGAGGCAAGACAGTGTCTACGCTGCACTGCAAGCGATGACAGAATCGGATCTTGTTTTAATTCATGATGGTGCAAGACCCTTTGTGACGCAAGACGTGATTGGTAAAGTAGTGGCTCAAGCGAACGTGCAAGGTGGAGCAATTGCCGCGGTTCCTGTGAAAGACACGATAAAAAAAGTAACGTCAGGTGCCATAAGTGAGACGGTACAACGAGATGACTTATGGTCTGCACAAACGCCGCAAGGGTTTCAATATCATTTAATCATGACTGCACATGAAGAGGCGAGGCAAGCAGCGTACTTGGGCACAGATGATGCAAGTTTGCTTGAACGACAAGGAAATCAAGTAGCGATTGTTGAAAGTGACTATTTGAATATAAAATTAACGACAGCAGAAGATCTATTATTTGCAGAGACGATCTTGAAAACAAAGGAGAAAACAGAACATGATTCGAATCGGACAAGGGTATGATGTACATCAACTAGTAGAGGGAAGACCCTTAATCCTCGGAGGTCTGGAAATTCCTCATCATAAAGGATTACTCGGTCATTCTGATGCAGATGTACTTTTACACACCATTACAGATGCAGCCCTAGGTGCAATCGCTGCTGGCGATCTAGGAAAGCATTTTCCTGATACGGACGAAGCATTTAAAGATGCGGATTCAAAAGTACTGTTGCAAAAAGTTTGGGCGTTAGTAAAGGAAGAGGGTTATACATTAGGGAATGTGGACTGCACGGTGATGGCACAAAAACCAAAACTTGCCCCGTATATTGATCCAATGCGCCAACAAATTGCGCAACTTTTGGAAACGGATATTAAAAATGTTGGCTTAAAAGCGACGACAACAGAAAAGTTAGGTTTCGTCGGTCGTGAAGAAGGAATTGCAGCTCAAGCGGTTATTTTGTTAACGAAAAGCTAATCCATCTTTGTTTTGCAGGTAGAACGTGCTAGAATAATTCAGAATAAGAGCTAGAGGAGTGCAGCGACATGGCAAAAGAAGTACGGGTACGGTTTGCTCCAAGTCCAACTGGACATTTACATATTGGTGGAGCAAGATCAGCATTGTTTAACTATTTAATGGCGAAGCATACAGGTGGGACATTTGTACTTCGTATTGAAGATACAGATCAAGCAAGAAATGTGGAAACGGCAACTGAAAAGCTAATGGATAGCTTGAGATGGCTAGGAATTCAATGGGACGAAAGTGTTGATACTGCTGAAGGACAATATGGTCCATACCGCTCAATGGAGCGCGTTCATTTATATAGAGATTATGTTCAACAACTCATAGATGAAAACAAAGCGTATTATTGTTATATGACCGAAGAAGAGCTTGAGGCAGAGCGTGAAGCGCAAAAAGCACGCGGTGAAATGCCAAAGTATAGTGGCCGCGATCGTGATTTAACGGAAGAAGAGCGTGCGGCGTATGAAGCAAAGGGGATTAAACCGGTTGTTCGTTTTAAAGTTCCACAAAATCAAATGATCACGTTCCAAGACTCGGTAAGAGAAGAAGTATCGTTTGATTCAAACGGAATTGGTGATTTTGTTATCGCTCGTAAAGATGGCGTGCCGATGTATAACTTTGCTGTTGTCATCGATGATCATCTTATGAAGATTAGTCACGTTATCCGTGGAGAAGAGCATCTATCAAATACGCCAAGACAAATTCTTTTGTTTGAAGCATTCGGTTGGGAAGTGCCGACGTTTGCGCACGCATCCCTAATCTTAAATCCAGACCGCCAAAAAATGAGTAAGCGTGATGAATCCATCATTCAGTTTGTGGAACAGTATAAAGAGCTCGGCTATATGCCAGAAGCATTGGTTAATTTCTTAGCTTTACTAGGTTGGTCTCCTGTAGGGGAAGAAGAGATCTTTACGCTCAAACAATTAGAGGAGCAATTTACGCTTGATCGGGTTTCAAAAGCTCCTGCTGTATTTGATACAGACAAGCTTGCTTGGATGAATAACCAGTACATTAAAGAAGCGAGTTTAGAGAGTGTCATTGAGCTTGCTTTACCTCATTTGGTTTCTAGTGGGCGCATTTCCGAAAATATGGGCGAAGAGCGTTTAGAGTGGGCAAAGCGTTTAATCGGTCTTTACCAAGAGCAAATGCAATATGGCGCAGAAATCGTCACGTTGACGGAACAATTTTTCAAAAAAGACGTAGATTATACAGAAGATGCGAAAGCGGTTTTAGCCGAAGAACAAGTACCAGAAGTGCTTACACAATTTGCGAACGAGCTTGATCAGTTAGAAGAGTATACTGTTCCGGAAATTAAAAAGGCCATTAAAGCAACGCAGAAAGCTACAGGACATAAAGGGAAGAAATTATTTATGCCGATTCGTGCCGCTGTAAGTGGTCAAACACACGGGCCCGAACTTGGCGATACGATTGAACTTCTAGGGAAAGCGGTTGTAACAAGTCGCTTACATGAAGCGGTACAACAATAGCATATAGACATACATGTTGATTGGGAAAAGTAAACACAGGAGTTCTACAGAGAGAATGACCAAGAGCTGGAAGTCATTTAGAAGGAATGTGTTGAACATGCACCCATGAATCTTGCTTTGAATGCATACGCGTAGTAGGAGTGAGCGGTAAACCACGTTAAGGTTGAAGAGATCCAGAGTAATGCTGGAAAACAGAGTGGAACCGTACAAAATGTGCCTCTGTACCTACTGTAGGTACGGAGGTTTTTTATTGTCACAAAAAGGAGGGAAATCGATTGAGTTTATTGCGAACCATGTTAAGCGACATTGATGTTGTATTTGACCGAGATCCAGCAGCTCGAAATAGGCTAGAAATCATTTTTACGTATTCAGGCGTACATGCGATCTGGGGGCATCGGATTGCTCACGCATTATGGAAAAGAGGGTGCTTTTTTTTAGCACGATTACTCGCACAGTTCGCTCGCTTTCTAACGGGAATTGAAATTCATCCTGCGGCTCAAATTGGCGAGAGGCTCTTTATTGACCATGGGATGGGTGTCGTAATCGGAGAAACGTGTGAGATTGGCGATGACGTGACGATTTTCCAAGGTGTGACATTAGGTGGAACTGGAAAAGAAAAGGGAAAGCGACATCCAACGGTGAGAGATGGTGCGTTAATTGCGACTGGAGCAAAAGTACTTGGATCCTTTACGATTGGCGAGCAAGCACGAATTGGTGCGGGATCCGTTGTGCTAAAAGAAGTACCTCCATACTCAACGGTTGTAGGGATACCAGGAAAAATTGTTATCAAAAACGGAAAAAAAGTAGCTTCTTCGCATACATTAGATCATTCATTACCTGACCCAATTGCCGACAGTATTTCAGAAATGGAAAAAGAAATTCAGCGTTTAAAACAAGAGTGTGCCCGGTTATCAGAAGAGAATAGTCGCTAGACGACGTAACGATACCAATTGTTTAGACGGATCATAGAGACTGGAAAGGAAGTTAACGATGTTAAGAATTTATAATAGCTTAACCAATCGAAAAGAAGAGTTTAAACCAATGGAGCCAGGTAAAGTGAAAATGTATTTCTGTGGCCCAACGGTTTACAATTATATTCATATTGGGAATGCAAGACCTCCGATCGTGTATGACATGGTGAGACGTTATCTCGTCTACCGTGGTTACGATGTTACCTTTATTTCTAACTTTACAGATGTAGATGATAAGATTATCCGCGCTGCTCAAGAACTTGGTGAAGAAGTATTTGAAGTGGCTGAACGTTTTATTGAAGCTTATCATGCTGATACAGAGGCATTAAATGTTCAGAAAGCGGATATGCACCCACGTGTGACGGAAACAATGGATGATATTATTGATTTTATTAAGCAATTAGAGGAAAAAGGATTTGCCTATGAAGCAGGTGGCGACGTCTATTTCCGTACAAGAAAATTTGATGACTATGGCAAGCTCTCTGGCCAATCGTTAAACGAGTTACAAAGCGGTGCACGAATTGGCGTAGATGAACGAAAAGAAGATCCAGTTGACTTTGTTTTATGGAAAGCGGCAAAACCAGAGGAAATTTCATGGGAAAGTCCTTGGGGACATGGTCGACCTGGCTGGCATATTGAATGTTCCGCAATGATTAAAAAGAATTTAGGCGATACAATCGATATTCATGCAGGAGGAAAAGATTTAACGTTCCCACACCACGAAAATGAAATTGCGCAATCTGAATCATTAACAGGTAGAAAATTAGCGAATTACTGGATGCATAACGGGTTTGTCAACATTAATAACGAAAAGATGTCGAAATCCCTTGGTAACTTCGTATTAGCCCATGACATTATTCAACAATATCCGGCAGAAGTTGTCCGATATTTTATGCTAACGACTCACTATCGTACACCAATTAACTTTAGTGATGAATTATTGGTAAGCGCAACGACAAGTTTAGAGCGATTAAGAAATGCGGTTACGAATTTAAAACATCGTTTAAACGAAAGCGTTGATTTAGGCGAGAAAGAACAGTGGCTTGAAAAAATTGAAACGTATAAACAGCGTTTTATCACGGAAATGGACGACGATTTTAATAGTGCGAATGCCATTAGTGTCTTATTTGATTTAACAAAAGAGGCAAATGTGTATGCGAACGAAGCACAAACATCAAAAGCGGTGTTATCAGCGTTTCTACAACTCTTTGAAGAAATTAGTGACGTATTAGGCATACAGCTACATCAAGAACAAGCGTTGTTAGATGAAGAGATTGATGCGCTCATCGAAGAGCGAAATGAAGCACGGAAAGCAAGGAATTTTGCTCGTGCAGACGAGATTCGAGATACACTGAAAGAAAAAAAGATCTTGTTGGAGGATACGGCTCAAGGTGTGAGATGGAAGCGAGGATAACGTGAAGTCAAAAATGGAATGGAAGCAGTTAAATGGTTTAGCTTTAGCTTATATGGGGGATGCCGTCTTTGAGAAGCACGTTCGTTTTGAGCTTCTTAAAGATGGGGCTGTACGCCCAAACAGACTGCACCGTGCAGCAACTACCTACGTATCTGCAAAAGCACAGTCGTATATCCTGCATGAATTAGAAAATAAAGGCTGGTTAAGTGAAGCGGATATAGCAGTCGTGAAAAGAGGAAGAAACGCAAAGTCTCATACTGTTCCTAAAAACACTGACATCGCGACATATCGTAATTCTACAGGGTTTGAAGCACTACTAGGTTACTTATATGTATTAGAGGAAAACGAACGTTTAGAGCAGTTGATGAATCAAGCTGTTCAAATCATTAAAGATAAAGGAGGGCTGGAATCATGAAAAAAGAACGTCCACCACATGAGAAAAAAGGAAAACCCAAGCGCAGCCCGGATAAAAGCAATCGTCAACCGAGTGAAGCACCTAATGAAAGTCAAAGTGAATTTGTTACAGGGAAAAATCCAGTCATCGAATCCCTAAAGTCTGGGCGAGAAATTCACAAAGTCTGGGTCGGAGAAGGGTCGCAACGAGGTCAAATGACGAATCTGATTCAGCTAGCGAAAGAAAAGAACATTCTTGTCCAAACGGCACCTAAGAAAAAGCTTGATCAGCTCGTTGGCCACCAAAACCATCAAGGCGTGGTTGCATCTATAGCTGCATATAGCTATGCAGAGATTGATGATTTGTTTGCAAAAGCTGAGGAAAAAGGAGAAGATCCGTTCTTTCTCATTCTCGATGAAATTGAAGACCCGCATAATTTAGGCTCAATTATGCGTACAGCTGATGCAGTCGGCGCTCATGGAATTATTATTCCAAAACGCCGTGCAGTTGGTTTAACACAAACCGTCGCAAAGTCATCTACAGGGGCGATTGAATACATTCCTGTTGCGCGAGTGACAAACATTACGCGAACAATGGACGATTTAAAAAAGCGCGGTCTATGGTTTGCTGGCACTGATGCTAAAGGTGATCAAAACTACAATCAAGGTTCTTTTGATTTGCCCCTTGGGCTCGTAATTGGGAGTGAAGGCAAAGGAATTAGTCGCTTAGTAAAAGAGAAATGTGATTTCTTGTTACAGATTCCCATGGTTGGAAATGTAACGTCGTTGAATGCTTCAGTTGCTGCTAGTTTATTAATGTATGAAGTGTTCCGAAAAAGAAAAGGAATCGATTGAAATGAACATTCTGCTCGTTGATGGCTATAACATGGTTGGAGCGTGGCCTGAATTACAGCGGCTCAAAGATAAAGATCTAGGGCAGGCAAGGGACAAGCTTGTAGGTATGCTCGCTGAATACGCAGCCTATACAGGGTATGACGTTAAGGTTGTGTTCGATGCACATATGGTTTCTGGGATCGGAAAGGCCTATCACACGCACCGAGTGGATGTAATTTATACAAAAAATAAAGAAACCGCAGATGAACGAATTGAGAAGCTAGCTCGTGAGTTAAAACGAATTGACCGCGTCATTTATGTGGCGACTTCTGACATGGCGGAGCAATCTGTTGTGTTTGGAAGCGGCGCATTACGTAAATCAGCGAAAGAGCTTTTAATTGAAACAGAGCTAGCTTCAAAACGAATCGACAAAATGGTACAAAAGACAAAGTTAGTGCAAGAATCGTCGAAAATTAGCTTATCAAAGGAAGTTGCTGAAATTTTTGAAAAATGGCGTCGAGGTGACAAATAAGCTGTTGACCTGCTAGAAAAATGTACTATATAATGTGTATAACTTTTCACAACATTATGTCTATGCAATCGCGAGGAGTGATTAGTTTGGGTGCAGGTCTAGTAGATGAAGTCGCAGTAAGGTTTCAGGAAAATTCGTTTGTTAACTGGGAAGATGATTCACTAATTAACGAAGTTCGAACAGGCAATACACTTGCATTAGAGCATTTAATTGGTAAGTACCGCAATTTTGTCAGAGCGAAGGCACGGTCTTATTTCTTAATTGGCGCTGATCACGAAGATATCGTGCAAGAGGGAATGATTGGACTTTATAAAGCGGTACGAGATTTCAATGGGGACAAGCTTTCTTCGTTTAAAGCATTTGCAGAACTATGTATCACTAGACAAATTATCACGGCGATCAAAACAGCAACGAGACAGAAACATATACCGCTAAATTCCTATGTCTCATTGGACAAGCCTTTATATGATGAGGAATCAGATCGAACGCTAATGGATGTCATTTGTGGAAACAAAATCACAGATCCAGAAGCATTGTTAATTAACAGAGAAGAATTTTCCTACATTGAAGGCAAAATGAGTGAGATCTTAAGTGAATTAGAACGGCAAGTATTAATGCTTTATTTAGATGGGCGAACCTATCAGGAGATATCAATAGATTTAAAACGCCATGTTAAATCGATTGATAATGCGCTTCAACGTGTAAAACGAAAGCTTGAACGTTACGTTGAATTAAAGAGTGTAATGCTATAGAGAATAAGGGCGTGGACCTGTGTCCCGCTCTTTTATTCTTTTGCCATAGATTGACACTACCTACTAGCTGTGCTAGAGTCTAAGGGCATGTGGATTCGTTGGAGGTGTAGAATTTTAATGAAAAAACGCATTTTGGCTTGTGAACGTTGCCAAGCGAGAAACTACTCGTATCCAGCGGATAACAAAACGCACGCCCGATTAGAAATGAAGAAATTTTGCAAACGATGCAATGAACATACGCTCCATTCAGAAACAAAATAATTAGCTTAGAAAACGTCCTATGAGGCGTTTCTTTTTCGAGATTCCAAACAATGGAGGTGCTCCTAGCAAGATGGCTGATGAAAGAAAGGGCCCTGTGACGTTTCTTCGCAATGTAGGCAAAGAAATGAAGCGAGTATCATGGCCAACTAGAAAAGAACTTACAAAATATACACTTGTTGTATTAGCAACATTAACAGTTATGGTTGGATTCTTTTTCGTAGTGGATGAAGCAATTTCGTTTTTATTACGATTTTTACAATAAGAAAATAAATGTGTATTAGAAGGAGGGAAGGACAACTGTCCTGAAAAATGGAAAAGAATTGGTTTGTGGTACACACGTATTCAGGTTATGAAAACAAAGTAAAAGCAAATTTAGAAAAACGTGTGGAATCAATGGAAATGACGGATCACATTTTCCGTGTTTTGGTTCCTGTTGAAGAAGAGACGGAAACAAAGAACGGAAAAACAAAACAAGTGACAAAGAAAGTCTTTCCAGGTTATGTATTAGTAGAAATGGTTATGACAGATGACTCTTGGTACGTTGTGCGGAATACACCAGGTGTAACGGGCTTCGTTGGTTCTTCAGGTGCTGGTTCTAAGCCAACTGCGTTAATGCCTGATGAGGTTGAGCGTATTCTGAAGCAAATGGGTGTAGAAGAACAACATATGGACGTTGACTTTGAAATTAAAGAATCTGTTAAAGTGAAAACAGGACCATTTGCAGATTTTGTTGGTACAATTGAAGAGATTCAGTTGGACAAGCAAAAGTTAAAAGTTCATGTGAACATGTTTGGAAGAGAAACACCGATTGAACTAGAGTTTGCGCAAGTAGAAAAGATTTCATAAAAAACTTGCACCATCTGCATTTAGGTGATAGAATCTTAATGTTTAGTATGAAAGTATACTTTACAGTCGGATGCTTTTGCATCCGTCTTTTTGAGTGGGAGGATATGAATTTGACATATCCGGCTAACCACATCACGGACTTAAGGAGGTATGTCACGTGGCTAAAAAGGTAATTAAAATGGTAAAACTACAAATCCCAGCAGGTAAAGCCAATCCGGCACCACCAGTTGGACCAGCTCTTGGTCAAGCAGGTGTTAACATCATGGGATTCTGTAAAGAGTTTAACGCTCGTACATCTGACCAAGCGGGTCTAATCATTCCAGTTGAGATCACTGTGTTTGAGGACCGTTCGTTTACATTCATCACAAAAACGCCACCAGCTGCAGTTCTTCTAAAGAAAGCAGCAGGAATCGAGTCAGGTTCTGGTGAGCCGAACCGTACTAAAGTTGCAACGGTTAAGCGCGATAAAGTACGCGAAATCGCTGAAACGAAGATGCCAGATTTAAATGCAGCTTCTGTAGAAGCAGCAATGCTTATGGTTGAAGGTACTGCCCGCAGTATGGGTATTGTGATCGAAGACTAATTGGTTCGTTTGCTGAAGGGTTGCGCTCACTCTTGAGCTGCAACCTTTCAAATAGTGGGAGGACTATCCGTTAATACCACATACGAGGAGGAAATAAAATGGCTAAAAGAAGTAAGAAATATACAGATGCTTTGAAGCTTGTTGATCGCGATAAGTCGTATCAAGCAGAAGAAGCTATTGAATTAGTAAAGAAAACATCAATCGCTAAATTTGACGAATCAGTTGAAGTTGCTGTCCGTCTTGGCGTTGACCCTAAAAAAGCAGACCAGCAAATCCGTGGTGCAGTTGTACTACCACACGGAACTGGTAAAACACAGCGTGTTCTTGTGTTTGCTAAAGGTGAAAAAGCGAAGGAAGCAGAAGCGGCTGGAGCAGATTTTGTTGGAGAAGATGATCTTATCAATAAAATCAACCAAGGTTGGTTTGATTTTGATGTAATCGTTGCGACTCCTGACATGATGGCTCAAGTTGGTCGTCTTGGTCGTGTGCTTGGACCAAAAGGTCTAATGCCTAACCCGAAAACAGGAACTGTTACATTTGATGTAACAAAAGCTGTTGAAGAGATCAAAGCTGGTAAAGTAGAATACCGCGTTGATAAGTCTGGAAACATTCACGTACCAATCGGGAAAATTTCTTTTGACTCAGCGAAGCTTAATGATAACTTCAAAACAATCATTGAAACACTTCACAAAGTAAAGCCTGCTGCTGCAAAAGGTACGTATGTTAGAAATATCGCAGTAGCATCAACAATGGGCCCTGGTGTTCGTGTTGTTACTTCAGCATACGCTAAATAATTGCATTTGACATTACTAGTAGAGCTGTGGTAAGTTCTATCATGTGATTAATATAGTCATGCCGTAGACAGTAGGAGCGATTAAGCTTAAAACATTCCTACCGAGGTGAGCAAATAGATCTCTTGTTTAGAGTGAATTGCCCTCGTGTGTCTTGCGCGAGGGCTTTCTATATGGAACCGGACGGTATGCAATTCGTTTTACAGGAGGTGTAACAATGAGCAATATTATCGAGCAAAAGCAACAAGTTGTAGATGAAATTGCTGCGAAGCTAAAAGATAGCAAATCAACAGTAGTTGTTGATTACCGTGGTCTTAATGTTGCGCAAGTAACAGAACTTCGTAAGCAATTGCGTGAAGCTGGTGTTGAGTATAAAGTATACAAAAACACGCTTGTGCGTCGTGCTACAGCTGAAACTGGCTACACTGGTTTAGATGAACACCTTGTTGGACCAACTGCAATCGCGTTTGGTGCAGAAGATGTTATCGCGCCAGCGAAAGTCATCAATGAATTTGCGAAGAAGAATGAAGCGCTTGAAATCAAGACAGGTGTAATCGAAGGTGAAGTTGCTACGGCTGCAGAAGTGAAAGCACTAGCTGAGCTTCCATCTCGTGACGGTTTACTTTCTATGCTTGCAAACGTACTTCAAGCACCAGTTCGTCAATTCGCACTTGCAACAAAAGCAGTTGCAGAACAAAAAGAAGAACAAGGCGCGTAAGTTAACCGCCTAAACTATAACAGATAATCGAATTAGGAGGATTTACAATGAGTAAAGATCAAATCATTGAAGCGATCAAAGAAATGACAGTTCTTGAGCTAAATGACCTTGTAAAAGCAATCGAAGAGGAGTTTGGTGTAACAGCAGCAGCTCCAGTAGCAGTAGCAGCAGGTGGCGGAGAAGCAGCAGCTGAGCAAACTGAATTTGATGTAGTACTTGAGTCTGCTGGTTCATCTAAAATCGGCGTAATCAAAGTGGTTCGTGAAATCACTGGTCTTGGACTTAAAGAAGCGAAAGCACTTGTTGATGGTGCTCCAGCTCCAATCAAAGAAGGTATTTCTAAAGAAGATGCTGAAGAAATCAAAGGCAAGCTTGAAGAAGCAGGCGCTAGCGTAGAAGTTAAGTAATTTCTCTTAACATCAAAAAGAAGGTCCGTGGAACATTTCCGCGGGCCTTCTTTTCCCATAAAGAAAAGGAGAGATTTTGTTGAGTGATCATTACTACTCCCGTTCACCAAAGGTTGACCATGATGAGCGAACGTGGAACTATACATTAAGAGAAACGGTCCTATCTTTCACAACCGATCGTGGTGTGTTTTCAAAAGGAGAAGTTGATTTTGGTAGCAGGCTTTTAATAGAATCCTACGAAGCTCCTGAAGTGAGTGGGAAGATGTTGGATGTTGGTTGCGGTTATGGGCCTATTGGTTTATCGATTGCAAAGGCGTATGCAAACCGTCATGTTGTCATGCTAGATGTAAATGAACGTGCGTGTCAGTTAGCTAAAAAAAATGCATCAACAAATGGTGTAAGCAATTGCGAAGTTCGCTGCTATGAAAACGGCGTTTCTGATTTAAGTGCTGATGAAGAGTTTGCTTCGATTATGACGAACCCACCAATTAGAGCCGGTAAGAAGACGGTTCATGATATTTATGAAGATGCATGGAAGAGGCTACTCCCTGGTGGGACATTATGGGTAGTTATTCAGAAAAAGCAAGGTGCATCGTCTACACGATCAAAGTTAGAGTTGCTTTTTGGAGAAGAAGCGGTCGAAGTGAAAAAGAAGGATAAGGGGTATTTTATCTTTTTTGCAAGAAAAAATTGACTTGGTTTTTTCTCTATGCTATTATTATTTAATGCGTATAACTGCCTAAAATGCCGTTTCCAAATTCATGAGAGAACGCTCAATGATTGAAACGGTTCATTTTTGGTTATGCTAGAGCAATACGTATTTATATGAAAAATGTTTCTGATTTTCATACTATAAAGCTTTTTGTTCGTTTTGTATAGTCTAACATTTTTGTGTTAGATCATGTAAGACATTAGGATCAATCTGTTTGACTATGAGTCAATGATAATCAAACAGTTGTAAGTTTAGATACTAAAACGCGAGATTTAAGGGGTGAATCAGTTGACAGGTCAACTAATTCAGTATGGACGTCACCGCCAGCGAAGAAGCTATGCGCGAATTAATGAAGTGCTGGATCTGCCAAACTTAATTGAAATTCAGACAGCTTCTTATCAATGGTTTCTTGATGAGGGTTTAAGAGAAATGTTCCAAGATATTTCTCCAATCCAAGACTTTACAGGTAACTTAGTCTTGGAATTTATTGACTACAGCTTGGGTGAACCTAAATATCCGGTTGATGAGTCGAAAGAGCGTGATGTAACTTTTGCTGCTCCATTAAGAGTGAAAGTACGTCTAATCAACAAAGAGACAGGTGAAGTAAAAGAACAAGAAGTATTTATGGGAGATTTCCCTCTCATGACAGAAACAGGCACGTTTGTCATCAATGGCGCAGAACGTGTTATCGTATCTCAGCTTGTTCGTTCACCTAGTGTGTATTACAGCCAAAAACTTGATAAAAACGGTAAAAAAGGGTTCACAGCTACCGTTATTCCGAATCGTGGAGCGTGGCTTGAACTTGAAACAGATGCAAAAGACATCGTTTATGTTCGTATCGATCGTACAAGAAAAATTCCTGTATCGGTATTACTACGTGCGCTAGGTTTTGGTTCTGATCAAGAAATCATTGACCTTTTAGGTGAAAATGAGTACTTGCGTGCGACCCTTGAAAAAGACAACACAGATTCAACGGACAAAGCGCTGTTAGAAATCTATGAGCGTCTACGTCCGGGAGAGCCACCGACAGTTGAAAATGCGAAGAGTTTGTTAGAGTCTCGTTTCTTTGATCCGAAGCGCTATGATTTAGCGAATGTTGGACGTTATAAGATTAATAAAAAGCTTCATATTAAGAACCGTCTATTTAATCAGCGTTTAGCAGAAAAGTTAGTCGATCCTGAAACAGGCGAAGTACTGGCAGAAGAGGGAACGCTTCTAGACCGTCGTACACTTGATAAGCTTATTCCATATTTAGAGAAAAACGTCGGCTTCCGTACAGCTCGTACTTCTGGTGGCGTGCTTGAGGAATCAGATGTGGAAATTCAATCGATTCGTATTCAAGCGGCAGATGATCTTGATGAAGATCGTACCATTTCTGTTATTGGCAACGGTATGGTTGACCGTGACGTAAAGCATATTGCGCCGTCAGACATCATCGCTTCGATCAGTTATTTCTTTAACTTGTTACACGGTGTTGGCGATACAGATGACATTGATCACCTTGGTAACCGTCGTTTACGTTCAGTTGGAGAGCTTTTACAGAATCAGTTCCGTATTGGTCTATCTCGTATGGAGCGTGTGGTTCGTGAGCGTATGTCGATTCAAGACCCGAATGTGATTACGCCACAAGCGCTTATTAACATTCGACCGGTTATTGCGTCTATTAAAGAATTCTTTGGTAGTTCTCAGCTTTCTCAGTTTATGGACCAAACAAATCCTCTTGCTGAGCTAACGCATAAGCGCCGTTTATCTGCCCTTGGACCTGGTGGTTTAACCCGTGAACGTGCCGGCATGGAAGTGCGAGATGTTCACTATTCTCACTATGGCCGTATGTGTCCGATTGAAACGCCAGAGGGACCGAACATCGGACTTATTAACTCCCTTTCATCTTATGCGAAAGTAAACGAGTTTGGTTTCATGGAAACACCATACCGTCGTGTGGACCCTGAGACTGGTAAAGTAACAGCTCGTATTGATTACTTAACAGCAGATGAAGAGGATAACTATGTAGTTGCCCAAGCGAACGCGAAATTGAATGATGATGGTTCATTTGTTGACGAAAACATCATTGCTCGTTTCCGTGGTGAAAACACGGTTGTTCCTTTCGAACGAATTGATTACATGGATGTATCGCCGAAGCAGGTTGTATCAGCGGCAACATCTTGTATTCCGTTCTTGGAAAACGATGACTCCAACCGAGCGCTGATGGGAGCAAACATGCAACGTCAGGCAGTGCCATTGTTAGTTCCGGAAGCGCCTCTTGTAGGTACAGGAATGGAACACATGTCTGCGAAAGACTCAGGAGCTGCGGTTGTATCAAAGTATCCTGGTGAAGTTGAGCGTGTAACAGCGAAAGAAATTTGGGTACGACGTATGGAAGAGGTTGACGGGAAGCAAGTCAAAGGCGACCTTGATAAATATCGTCTACAAAAATTTATTCGCTCGAACCAAGGAACAAGTTATAACCAACGCCCAATTGTGCGTGAAGGTGACGTTGTTGAAAAACGCGAAATCCTTGCCGATGGTCCTTCAATGGAACAAGGCGAAATGGCGCTTGGTCGTAACGTTCTTGTCGGCTTCATGACATGGGAAGGTTATAACTACGAGGATGCGATCATTTTAAGTGAGCGTCTTGTTAAAGACGATGTGTATACATCTGTTCATATAGAAGAGTATGAAAGTGATGCTCGTGATACAAAACTTGGACCTGAAGAAATTACAAGAGATATTCCAAACGTAGGTGAGGATGCACTGCGCAACCTTGATGAGCGTGGAATTATCCGTGTTGGAGCCGAAGTTAAAGATGGCGACATTCTCGTTGGTAAAGTAACGCCAAAAGGTGTAACTGAACTTACGGCTGAAGAGCGTCTTTTACACGCAATCTTTGGGGAAAAAGCGCGTGAAGTCCGAGATACATCACTCCGTGCACCACACGGTGGAGATGGAATTGTCTTAGATGTGAAGATTTTCAACCGTGAAGACGGCGATGAACTTCCTCCAGGCGTGAACCAACTTGTACGTGTTTACATCGTACAAAAGCGTAAAATTAACCAAGGCGATAAGATGGCTGGTCGTCACGGAAATAAAGGTGTTATCTCACGTATCCTTCCAGAAGAGGATATGCCGTATCTTCCAGACGGAACACCGATCGACATCATGCTAAACCCATTAGGGGTACCATCGCGAATGAACATCGGACAAGTGCTTGAGCTCCATTTAGGAATGGCTGCTCGTAAGCTTGGCATTCATGTTGCATCACCAGTATTTGATGGTGCGCGTGAAGAAGATGTATGGGGAACGCTTGACGAAGC
Organism: Shouchella phoenicis; assembly: GCF_047238345.1. Taxonomy (NCBI): domain Bacteria; kingdom Bacillati; phylum Bacillota; class Bacilli; order Caryophanales; family Bacillaceae; genus Shouchella; species Shouchella phoenicis. Next base: position 104,648 of record NZ_JBDFMQ010000001.1, read on the forward strand.
GGGCATGGCTCGTGACGGGAAGACAATTCTTTATGATGGACGTACAGGTGAAGCATTTGATAACCGTGTATCTGTAGGGATCATGTATATGATTAAACTTGCACACATGGTTGATGATAAACTTCATGCACGTTCAACAGGGCCTTACTCACTTGTTACCCAGCAGCCGCTTGGTGGTAAAGCGCAGTTCGGTGGACAGCGTTTTGGGGAGATGGAAGTTTGGGCACTTGAAGCTTATGGAGCTGCTTATACCCTTCAAGAGATTTTAACTGTAAAATCGGATGATGTTGTCGGACGTGTGAAAACGTACGAAGCAATCGTTAAAGGTGAGAATGTTCCTGAGCCAGGTGTTCCTGAATCATTTAAAGTATTAATTAAAGAATTACAGTCTCTCGGCATGGACGTAAAGATGCTTTCAAGCAATGAAGAAGAGATTGAAATGAGAGAGTTAGATGATGAAGACGAACAAACGTCTGAAAAACTAAATCTCCAACTTGAAACAAACGAATCACAAGCTTAATAGTGAGGAGGGAGGAGAAATCCTCCTTCCCTCATCCATTTATAGAGGGTGGAAAGTAACACCTATAAAAGGGACTCCACATAAGTGGAAATCATAAGGGAGGTTGGCCCCTTGATCGATGTAAATAACTTTGAATACATGAAAATTGGTTTGGCATCGCCAAATAAGATTCGTTCTTGGTCTCGTGGTGAAGTAAAGAAACCTGAGACGATTAACTATCGTACGTTAAAGCCGGAGAAAGACGGTCTTTTTTGTGAGCGTATCTTTGGCCCGCAAAAAGACTGGGAATGTCATTGTGGGAAATACAAACGCGTTCGTTATAAAGGTGTCGTTTGTGACCGATGTGGCGTTGAAGTCACTCGTGCAAAAGTACGCCGTGAGCGCATGGGGCACATCGAATTAGCTGCACCTGTTTCTCACATTTGGTATTTTAAAGGGATTCCTAGCCGAATGGGGCTAGTGCTAGATATGTCCCCGCGTTCTCTTGAGGAAGTCATTTATTTTGCATCTTATGTTGTAACAGATCCAGGCGACACGCCTCTGGAAAAGAAACAACTTCTCTCTGAAAAAGAGTACCGTGCGTACTATGATAAATATGGTCGTACGTTTACAGCTTCTATGGGTGCTGAAGCGATTCGTAAGCTTTTAGCTGATATTGATTTATTAAAAGAAGTAAATGCGTTAAAAGAAGAGTTAGAAACGGCACAGGGGCAAAGACGTACTCGTGCAATCAAACGTCTAGAAGTGTTAGAGGCATTCCGTAATTCAGGGAATGAACCTTCTTGGATGGTCCTTGATGTTCTACCTGTTATTCCACCGGAATTACGTCCAATGGTGCAATTAGATGGTGGACGTTTTGCAACTTCTGATTTAAATGATTTATATCGTCGTGTAATTAACCGTAATAATCGTCTAAAGCGTCTTTTAGATTTAGGCGCACCAAATATTATCGTTCAAAATGAGAAACGTATGCTTCAAGAAGCTGTGGATGCGTTGATTGATAACGGTCGTCGTGGTCGTCCTGTTACAGGTCCTGGTAACCGCCCGTTAAAATCACTTTCTCACATGCTAAAAGGGAAGCAAGGTCGTTTCCGTCAAAACTTACTAGGTAAACGTGTTGACTATTCTGGTCGTTCTGTAATTGTTGTAGGACCGAACTTGAAAATGTATCAGTGCGGATTGCCAAAAGAAATGGCGCTTGAGCTATTTAAGCCTTTCGTTATGAAAGAACTTGTTTCAAAAGGATTGGCTCATAACATTAAAAGTGCGAAGAGAAAAGTAGAACGTGTTCAGCCGGAAGTATGGGATGTCCTTGAAGAAGTTATTCGTGAACATCCAGTACTATTGAACCGTGCACCTACTCTTCACCGTCTTGGTATTCAAGCATTTGAACCAATTTTAGTTGAAGGCCGTGCGATTAAACTGCACCCTCTCGTATGTACAGCTTACAATGCTGACTTTGACGGTGACCAAATGGCTGTACACGTACCATTATCAGCAGAGGCGCAAGCTGAAGCGCGTATCCTTATGCTAGCAGCCCAAAACATCTTGAACCCTAAGGATGGTAAGCCGGTTGTAACGCCTTCACAGGATATGGTACTTGGTAACTACTATTTAACGATGGAAAATGCAGAAGCGCGTGGCGAAGGTTCTGTATTTAAAGATACAAATGAAGCCATTATTGCGTATCAAAATGGTTATGTTCACCTTCATACAAGAGTTGCAGTTCCTGTATCTTCTCTTAATAAACCAACGTTTAAAGAAGAGCAACAAGATTTGCTTCTCCTAACAACTGTCGGTAAGCTAATTTTTAATGAGATCATGCCAGACTCATTCCCATATATGAATGAGCCTACAAACTTAAATCTTGAAGTTGAAACACCAGATAAGTATCTCGTATCAAGTGATACAGATATCAAAGGTGAATTTAAAAATCGTCCAATTGTTGCTCCTTTCAAGAAAGGATTCCTAGGTAACGTCATTTCTGAAGTCTTTAAGAAATTTAAGATTACAGAAACGTCTAAGATGCTTGACCGCATGAAAGACCTTGGTTTCACTTACTCAACAAAAGCTGGTATTACCGTTGGTGTATCTGACATCGTGGTTCTATCTGAGAAAAAAGAGATCCTTGAAGAAGCAGACAAAAAGGTTGAGCGTATTACGAAGCAGTTCCGTCGTGGTCTAATTACTGAGGAAGAGCGTTATGATCGTGTTATCTCCATCTGGAGTGAAGCGAAAGACGTGATTCAAAGTAAGCTAATGGGAACCCTTGACGAGCGTAACCCAATCTTTATGATGAGTGATTCAGGTGCCCGTGGTAACGCATCAAACTTTACACAGTTAGCTGGTATGCGTGGACTAATGGCCAACCCATCTGGACGTATCATTGAACTTCCTATCAAATCAAGTTTCCGTGAAGGGCTAACAGTACTCGAGTACTTTATCTCTACCCACGGTGCGCGTAAAGGTCTTGCCGATACAGCACTTAAGACCGCTGACTCTGGTTATCTTACACGTCGACTTGTTGATGTGGCACAAGATGTTATTGTTCGTGAAAATGATTGTGGTACCGATCGTGGTCTTGAAGTTGCTGCGATTAAAGAAGGTACAGAAACAATCGAGAATCTATATGACCGCCTTGTCGGTCGTGTGGCGTTCAAAACCGTCCGTCATCCAGAAACAGAAGATGTTCTTATTCGCCGCGGCGAATTAATGAGCGAAGACATTGCAAAACAAATTGTTGACGCAGGTGTTGAAGAAGTCACCATTCGTTCTGTATTTACATGTAATACCCGTCACGGCGTATGTAAAGCTTGTTATGGTCGTAACCTCGCTACGGGAAGCGACGTTGAAGTTGGTGAAGCGGTTGGTATTATTGCCGCTCAATCAATTGGTGAGCCAGGAACACAGCTTACAATGCGTACATTCCACACAGGTGGTGTAGCCGGAGACGATATTACACAAGGTCTTCCGCGTATTCAAGAATTGTTTGAAGCTCGTAACCCTAAAGGTCAAGCAACAATCACTGAAATTGACGGAGATGTAATCGACGTCAAGGATGGCGATAAGCGTGAAGTGACGATTCAAAACGCTCTTGAAACGAAAAACTATGCGATTCCTTATGGATCTCGTCTAAAAGTTGTTCCTGGTGATAAAGTGGTTGCAGGTCAAACACTTACTGAAGGTTCAATTGATCCAAAAGAACTGCTTAAAGTAACAGGCATGGGCGGCGTTCAAGAATACCTCTTACGCGAAGTTCAAAAAGTTTATCGTCTACAAGGGGTAGAAATTGGCGATAAGCACGTAGAGGTAATGGTTCGTCAAATGCTTCGTAAAATCCGTGTTGTTGATGCTGGAGATACTGGTGTATTACCGGGATCACTCGTGGAAATTCAGAAGTTTAACGATGCCAATAGTAAAGTCTTAATAAGTAATGACCGACCGGCAACTGGTCGCCCTGTCTTATTGGGAATTACAAAAGCGTCTCTTGAAACAGATTCCTTCTTATCAGCAGCTTCATTCCAGGAAACGACTCGTGTCCTAACGGATGCAGCGATTAAAGGGAAGCGTGATGAACTTCTTGGACTTAAAGAGAATGTTATCATCGGTAAGCTTGTACCAGCTGGAACAGGATTACAACGCTACAAAAACCTTGGCATTCATTCTGCGCATGATGAAAAAGCAGAACAAAAAGAAGAGGTTGTCTCTGAGGAAGCGCTCGTACAAGAATAATTTACAAAAATCACCGGATAGGCTGTTGACACAGCCTATCTCGCGGTGATACTATATCAAAGTGTGCCTGATAGTCTGCTGCTTTGGAGGTATGACAATGTCTTATGAAAAAGTAGAACAGGCGAAAGATCGAGTGATCGGAAGAAAACAGACACTAAAAGCACTACACGCTCGTTTAATTAAAGAGCTGTACGTGGCAAACGATGCCGATCCGCGTATAAAGCAAGAGGTCGTCGGTGCTGCTATTGATACAGATGTTGCGGTCGTATATGTCGATTCAATGAAACGGCTTGGTAAAGCATGTGGAATTGAAGTCGGTGCAGCCACTGTAGCGTTAAGGAAATAGAAAGTTTGTTTTGAGTGATCAAGACAACTTATTCTTTTGCCTAAACATGAACCACCTGGATCGGTGGTCTTAAAATAAGGGAAGGGAGGAAACAAAAATGCCTACTATTAACCAGTTAATTCGTAAAGGTCGCGTAGACAAAGTGAAAAAGTCTGACTCGCCTGCACTTAACAAAGGATACAATAGCTTCAAAAAAGCACAAACAAATGTATCTTCACCACAAAAACGTGGGGTGTGCACGCGTGTTGGTACAATGACACCGAAGAAACCGAACTCGGCTCTTCGTAAATATGCTCGTGTACGTTTGACGAACTCAATTGAGGTTACTGCATACATCCCAGGAATTGGACACAACTTGCAAGAGCACAGTGTTGTACTTATTCGTGGAGGTCGTGTAAAAGACTTACCAGGGGTACGTTACCACATCGTTCGTGGTGCACTTGATACTGCGGGAGTTCAAAACCGTATGCAAGGTCGTTCTAAATACGGAACGAAGAGACCAAAAGAGAAAAAGTAATAAACTAATAAGGATAATCGGTGAAAGGAGGGGGACACATGCCTCGTAAAGGTCCAGTACCACGTCGTGATGTATTACCTGATCCAATGTATAATTCCAAGCTTGTAACCCGCCTCATCAACCGCATCATGGTTGACGGGAAGCGTGGAACAGCTCAAACGATTTTATATAATGCTTTTGATCTTGTTAAAGAGCGTAGCGGAAACGAACCTATGGAAGTTTTCGATCAAGCATTAAAAAACATCATGCCAGTTCTTGAAGTTAGAGCTCGCCGTGTTGGTGGTTCAAACTATCAAGTACCGGTTGAAGTTAGACCTGACCGTCGTACAACATTAGGTTTACGTTGGTTAGTAAACTATTCACGTCTTCGTGGCGAAAAGACAATGGAAGAGCGTCTTGCTAACGAAATTCTTGATGCAGCGAACAACACTGGTTCAGCTGTTAAGAAACGTGAAGATATGCATAAAATGGCAGAAGCGAACAAAGCGTTTGCTCACTACCGTTGGTAAGATTTTAAAATTCAAGGTTGAAAGGAGAACGTTACTATGGCAAGAGAATTCTCCTTAAAAGATACACGTAATATCGGCATCATGGCTCACATTGATGCCGGTAAAACAACCGCTACTGAACGTATTTTGTTCTACACAGGTCGTGTGCATAAGATTGGTGAAACACACGAAGGTGCTTCTCAAATGGACTGGATGGCGCAAGAGCAAGAGCGTGGTATTACAATCACGTCTGCTGCGACAACAGCACAGTGGAAAGACCACCGTATCAATATCATTGATACTCCTGGACACGTAGACTTTACGGTAGAAGTAGAGCGTTCTTTACGTGTACTTGATGGGGCAGTTGCGGTACTTGATGCACAATCTGGTGTTGAACCGCAAACAGAAACTGTATGGCGTCAAGCAACAACATATGGTGTACCTCGTATTGTATTCGTCAACAAGATGGATAAAACAGGTGCAGACTTTATGTATTCAGTAGGAACGTTACGTGATCGTTTGCAAGCAAATGCTCACCCAATTCAATTGCCAATCGGTGCAGAAGATGAGTTTTCTGGATTTATTGACTTAATTGAAATGACTGCGCACATCTCTAAAGATGATCTTGGTCAAAATTGGGAAGTAACAGACATCCCTGCTGAGTATGAAGAGCAAGCTAAAAAAATGCGTGAATCATTAGTTGAAGCAGTTGCTGAGCTAGATGAAGAGTTAATGATGAAATATCTTGAAGGCGAAGAATTAACAAAGGATGAAATTAAAGCGGCTATCCGTCAAGGTACAGTCAATGTAGAATTTTACCCTGTAATTTGTGGTTCAGCTTTCAAAAACAAAGGTGTTCAAGCGCTTCTTGATGCGGTTCTTGATTACCTACCATCTCCTCTTGATGTTGCTGCAATTCGCGGACACGTGCCAGATTCTGAAGAAGAAGTAACACGTGAGCCAGGTGATGATCAACCTTTCTCTGCATTAGCATTTAAGGTTATGACTGATCCATTCGTTGGTAAACTAACGTTCTTCCGTGTTTACTCTGGTACGCTTAACTCTGGTTCTTATGTTCGTAATGCGACAAAAGACAAGCGTGAGCGTGTTGGACGTATCCTTCAAATGCACGCAAACTCTCGTGAAGAGATTGCAACTGTATACTCAGGCGATATTGCGGCTGCAGTAGGTTTGAAAGATACAACAACTGGTGATACTCTATGTGATGAAAAGAGCCTTGTAATCTTAGAATCCATGCAGTTCCCTGATCCAGTTATCCACTTGTCTGTTGAACCTAAATCAAAGGCAGACCAAGATAAAATGGGTATTGCTCTTGCTAAACTAGCAGAGGAAGATCCTACGTTTAAAACGCATACTGATGAAGAAACTGGTCAAACGATTATCGGTGGTATGGGTGAACTTCACCTAGACATTCTTGTTGATCGTATGAAGCGTGAGTTCAAGGTAGAAGCGAATGTGGGTGCACCACAAGTATCTTACCGTGAAACGATTCGTCAGTCTGCTAAAGTTGAAGGTAAATTCGTACGTCAGTCTGGTGGTCGTGGACAATTTGGTCACGTTTGGGTTGAGTTCTCTCCAAACGAAGAAGGCGCTGGATTTGAATTCGAAAATGCGATTGTCGGTGGTGCGGTACCTCGTGAATATATCTCTTCTGTAGAAGCAGGTATTGAGGAAGCGCTAGATAATGGTATGATTGCTGGATACCCTGTAATTGATCTTAAAGCGAAACTTTATGATGGTTCTTACCATGATGTCGATTCGTCTGAGATGGCATTTAAGATTGCTGCTTCTATGGCATTGAAAAATGCAAAATCAAAATGTAGCCCAGCTCTTCTTGAGCCTCTAATGAAAGTTGAGATTGTTATCCCTGAAGAATACATGGGTGACATTATGGGTGATGTAACAGCTCGTCGTGGACGTGTTGAAGGTATGGAAGCTCGTGGGAATGCACAAATCGTTAAGGCGTTTGTTCCACTTGCTGAAATGTTTGGATATGCAACAAGCCTTCGTTCTCGTACGCAAGGTCGTGGAACGTATTCTATGTTCTTTGATCACTACGAAGAAGTGCCTAAGAGTGTATCTGAAGAAATCATTAAAAAGCAAACTGGAGCATAATGCTTCCGCGTTGTTTTGAGTGATGATTTATTGTAAGCTAGGAAGGGAATTGGCTGCTAGTCAGCTACCTTTCTTATGAATAAAAAAATTAACTGTATTTAAGGGAGGAAATGAATCATGGCTAAAGCAAAATTTGATCGTTCCAAAACACATGCCAATATCGGTACAATTGGACACGTTGACCATGGTAAAACAACTTTAACTGCTGCAATTACAACTGTACTTGCTAAGCGTTCTGGTAAAGGCCAAGCAATGGCGTATGACGCAATTGATGGTGCTCCAGAAGAGCGTGAGCGTGGAATTACAATTTCTACTGCACACGTTGAATATGAAACTGATACTCGTCACTATGCACACGTTGACTGCCCAGGTCACGCTGACTATGTTAAAAACATGATCACTGGCGCTGCGCAAATGGACGGCGGAATCCTAGTAGTATCTGCTGCTGATGGTCCAATGCCACAAACGCGTGAGCACATTCTTCTTTCTCGTCAAGTAGGCGTACCTTACCTTGTTGTATTCTTAAACAAATGTGACATGGTAGATGACGAAGAGCTACTTGAACTAGTAGAAATGGAAGTACGTGACCTTCTTTCTGAGTATGACTTCCCTGGTGATGACACTCCAGTTATCCAAGGTTCTGCTCTTAAAGCCCTTCAAGGTGAAGCTGAGTGGGAAGAAAAAATCGTTGAGCTTATGAACGCTGTTGACGAATATATCCCAACTCCAGAGCGTGATAAAGATAAGCCATTCATGATGCCTGTTGAGGACGTATTCTCAATCACTGGTCGTGGAACAGTTGCTACTGGTCGTGTAGAGCGTGGACAACTTAACGTTGGTGATACTGTTGAAATCCTTGGTATCGAAGAAGAGAAAAAATCTACAACTGTAACAGGTGTAGAAATGTTCCGTAAGCTTCTTGACTACGCTGAAGCTGGCGACAACATCGGCGCGCTTCTTCGTGGGGTAGCTCGTGAAGATATCCAACGTGGACAAGTACTAGCTAAGCCTGGTACAATCACGCCACACACAAACTTCAAAGCTGAAGTTTACGTTCTATCTAAAGAAGAAGGTGGACGTCACACTCCATTCTTCTCTAACTATCGTCCACAATTCTATTTCCGTACAACTGACGTAACTGGTATCTGCCAATTACCAGAAGGTACTGAAATGGTAATGCCTGGTGATAACATTGAAATGACTGTTGAGCTAATCGCTCCAATCGCACTTGAAGAAGGTACTAAATTCTCAATTCGCGAAGGTGGCCGTACTGTAGGCGCTGGCGTTGTAGCTACAATCCAGAAGTAATAAATAAAAAAGAGGGCGGATTTATTTCGTCCTCTTTTTCTTTTGAAAAAAAACAGCATAACCCCTTGCATTCATAGGCATTAGTCTATATAATAGTAAAAGTGTGCCCCGATAGGTGCGTTTCTTTGTTCTTATACTAGAAATACAATTATTATGTGTGGCATGTTTGACAGCGATGATGCGGAAGGTTGCTGACACACCCGGCCCCTTTGCCATGGGAGGGTGAGGAAATTTCCGCGGAGTATGTCTATTTTATAAAATGGGCGAAAAAGGAGGGCTATCATGGCAAAGCAAAAGATTCGTATTCGTTTAAAAGCGTATGATCATCGTGTGCTAGACCAGTCAGCTGTGAAGATTGTTGAAACGGCAAAACGTTCAGGTGCGAGCGTATCAGGACCGATTCCACTTCCAACTGAGAAATCTGTATACACAGTATTACGAGCAGTTCACAAGTACAAAGATTCTCGTGAGCAGTTTGAAATGCGTACGCACAAACGTCTAATTGACATTGTGAATCCAACACCACAAACTGTGGATGCTTTAATGCGCTTAGATCTACCATCTGGCGTTGATATCGAAATTAAGCTATAAGCTAAAATAAAATTTATATATTTAATAGGAGGTGTAACGGATGTCCAAAGGAATCTTAGGAAGAAAAATTGGTATGACTCAAGTATTTGCTGAAAACGGTGAAGCAATTCCTGTAACAGTAATTCAAGCTGAGCCAAACGTCGTTCTTCAAAAGAAGACAATTGAATCAGATGGATATGAAGCGATTCAAATCGGCTTTGCTGATGCGAAAAAGCCTAACAAACCAGAAGCGGGTCATGCAGCGAAAGCAGAAGCAACGCCTAAGCGCTTCATCAAGGAAATCCGTGACGTTAAACTTGACGAGGTAGAAGTTGGTCAAGCGATTAACGTAACAACATTTGCAGCAGGAGAAGTCGTTGATGTAACAGGTACATCTAAAGGGAAAGGTTTCCAAGGTGCAATCAAACGCCATAACCAATCTCGTGGACCTATGACTCACGGTTCTCGTTACCACCGTCGCCCAGGTTCAATGGGACCTGTAGCGCCAAACCGCGTATTTAAAGGTAAATTATTACCTGGACGTATGGGTGGAGAGCAAATCACAATCCAAAACCTAGAGATCGTTCGTGTAGATGAAGAGCGTAATCTTCTTCTAGTAAAAGGAAACGTTCCAGGAGCAAAGAAAAGCTACGTAACTGTTCAATCATCAGTTAAAGCTTAATGTTATAGAAAGGAGGCCATTCGAATGCCAAAAGTTACAGTTTTTAACCAAACAGGTTCTCAAGTTGGAGATATCGAACTTGCTGATGCAGTATTTGGGATTGAACCAAATAACAGTGTTGTACATGATGCAGTTATCATGCAGCAAGCGTCTTTACGTCAAGGTACGCATAAAACAAAAGGTCGTTCTGAAGTTCGTGGTGGTGGAAGAAAGCCATGGCGTCAAAAAGGAACTGGACGTGCGCGTCAAGGTTCTATCCGTTCCCCACAATGGGTTGGCGGTGGCGTTGTATTTGGACCAACTCCACGTAGCTACAGCTACAAGCTTCCAAAGAAAGTTCGTCGCTTAGCACTTAAATCTGCTTTGTCTTCTAAAGTACAAGGTTCAGAATTAGTGGTTCTTGATAATCTTTCATTTGAAGCGATCAAAACAAAATCTATGAAGGAAGTACTTGCGAGTTTATCAGTAGATTCAAAAGCATTGATTGTAACAGCTGATTACAATGAAAATGTAGCTCTATCTGCTCGTAACTTACCAGGTGTTACTTTCCTTACAGCTGACAGCGTCAACGTTTTAGACTTGCTTAAGCATGATAAAGTTGTCATCACTAAAGACGCAGTCGAAAAGGTAGAGGAGGTGCTTGCGTAATGTCGAACGCACGTGATATCATTAAGCGCCCTATTATTACTGAGAAGTCTGCTGACTTAATGGAAAATAAACAGTACACGTTTGACGTAGATGTTCGCGCGAACAAATCTCAAATCAAAGATGCGATTGAAGAAATCTTTGAAGTGAAGGTTAACAGCGTCAATACAGTCAACTATAAAGGAAAGTCTAAGCGATTCGGTCGTTTCACAGGCTTTACGCCAAAACGCAAGAAAGCAGTCGTTCAACTATCAGCAGATAGTAAAGAACTAGACTTCTTTGAAGCGTAAGAATTTAGAGGAGGAGGGAACTGAACATGGCTATTAAAAAGTATAAACCGACCAGTGCCGGACGTCGTCACATGAGTGGATCAGATTTTGCTGAGATTACTACAGACAAACCGGAAAAGTCGTTACTTGCGCCTCTACACAATAAAGGTGGACGTAACAACCAAGGTCGTTTAACTGTTCGTCACCAAGGTGGCGGTCATAAGCGTCAATACCGCGTTATTGACTTTAAGCGTAATAAAGATGGAATTCCAGGTCGCGTTGCTACGATCGAATACGATCCAAACCGTTCTGCGAATATCGCATTAATTAACTATGTTGATGGTGAAAAGCGTTATATCTTGGCACCAAAAGGTTTAAAAGTAGGAGCAATGATTGAGTCTGGTTCTGAAGCGGATATTAAAGTAGGTAACACGTTACCACTTATCAATATTCCTGTAGGTACTGTGATTCATAACATTGAACTTCGCCCTGGAAAAGGCGGTCAGTTAGTTCGTTCTGCTGGTACGGAAGCTCAACTTCTTGGTAAAGAAGGTCAGTACGTATTAGTACGTTTGAACTCTGGTGAAACTCGTTACATCCTTTCAACTTGTCGTGCAACAATTGGTCAAGTTGGAAATGTAGAACACGAGCTTATCAACATTGGTAAAGCTGGACGTTCTCGTTGGAAAGGTATTCGTCCAACAGTTCGTGGTTCTGTAATGAACCCTAACGATCACCCACACGGTGGTGGTGAAGGTAAAGCGCCAATTGGTCGTCCGTCACCAATGTCTCCATGGGGTAAACCAACTCTTGGATACAAAACGCGTCAGAAAAACAAACACTCCGACAAGTACATCGTACGTCGTCGTAAAAAATAACGTGGTTTGTCTACGGTTCTCATTTAGAACCGTGGTCGAATCTCGAAGGGAGGCACTCACATGGGCCGTAGTTTGAAAAAAGGACCTTTCGTTGATGATCACTTGATGAAAAAGGTTGAAGCACTAAACGAAACAAGCGAGAAAAGAGTTGTAAAAACCTGGTCTCGTCGTTCTACTATCTTCCCTGACTTTATTGGACACACTTTCGCTGTCTATGATGGACGTAAGCACGTACCGGTATATGTTTCAGAAGATATGGTTGGACACAAACTTGGTGAATTTGCTCCTACACGTACGTATAAAGGGCATGCCGCAGATAAGAAAACAAGACGTTAAGTAAGAAAGGAGGACCACTCTCATGGAACAAGCTAAAGCTGTTGCTAAACAGGTTCGCATTGCGCCTCGTAAAGTTCGTCTTGTGATCGATCTTATTCGTGGAAAACAAGTCGGCGAAGCGATTGCAATCTTAAAGCATACACCTAAATCTGCTTCTCCAGTAGTTGAAAAGCTTCTTAACTCCGCGATTGCGAATGCAGAGCACAACTACGAAATGGAGCCGAATAATCTCGTTATTTCAGAAGCTTTCGTTGATGAAGGCGTCACGCTTAAACGTTTCCGTCCGCGTGCACAAGGTCGTGCAAGCCGGATTAACAAACGTACGAGCCACATTACATTGGTTGTATCAGAAAAGAAGGAGGGATAACACATGGGTCAAAAAGTAAATCCTATCGGACTTCGCGTTGGCGTTATTCGTGATTGGGACTCAAAGTGGTACGCTAGCAAAAAAGACTATGCTGATCTACTTCATGAAGACATTTCAATCCGTGAGCACGTTGAAGGCCGTTTAAAAGATGCATCAGTATCTAAAGTAGAAATCGAACGCGCTGCGAACCGTGTGAATATCACAATTTCTACTGCCAAGCCAGGAATGGTGATCGGAAAAGGCGGTTCAGAAGTTGAAGCTTTACGTAAATCTTTAAACCAACTTACAGGTAAAAGAGTACACATTAACATTTCAGAAATTAAGCAAGCTGATCTTGATGCGAAATTAGTTGCTGAAAATATTGCTCGTCAATTAGAGAATCGTATTTCTTTCCGTCGTGCAATGAAACAAGCGATCCAACGCACAATGCGTTCAGGCGCTAAAGGAATCAAAACACAAGTATCTGGTCGTCTTGGTGGCGCAGATATCGCTCGTGCTGAGCATTATAGCGAAGGAACAGTTCCACTTCACACACTTCGTGCTGATATTGACTATGGTACAGCTGAAGCTGATACAACATACGGAAAAATCGGTGTGAAAATTTGGGTTTACCGTGGTGAAGTCCTTCCAGCGAAAGGAACGAACAAAGAGGAAGGAGGCAACTAAACATGTTAATGCCTAAACGCGTTAAATATCGTCGTGAACACCGCGGAAAAATGCGTGGTCGTGCGAAAGGCGGTACAGAAGTACATTTCGGTGAATATGGTTTACAAGCGCTTGAAGCGTCTTGGATCACAAACCGTCAAATTGAGTCAGCTCGTATTGCAATGACTCGTTATATGAAACGTGGCGGTAAAGTTTGGATTAAGATTTTCCCATCTAAGCCTTACACTGCTAAGCCACTAGAAGTTCGAATGGGTTCAGGTAAAGGTGCTCCAGAAGGTTGGGTTGCCGTTGTAAAACCTGGTAAGATCATGTTTGAAATCTCAGGCGTACCTGAAGAAGTAGCTCGTGAAGCTTTACGTCTTGCTTCTCATAAGTTGCCTATTAAATGTAAATTCGTAAAACGTGAAGAAGTGGGTGGTGACTCAAATGAAAGCAACTGATATCCGTAACTTAACCACTGCTGAAATCGAACAAAAAACGCAAACTCTAAAAGAAGAGCTTTTCAACCTACGCTTTCAACTAGCAACTGGGCAACTTGAAAACCCAGTTCGCATTCGTGAAGTCCGCAAAGGTATTGCTCGTGCAAAAACTGTTTTGCGTGAACGTGAGCTCGGAATTAACAACGGCTAAAAAAGGAGGTTTGCTGCATGGACCGCAATCAGCGTAAAGTTTACCAAGGTCGTGTCGTTTCTGACAAAATGGAAAAAACGATTAGTGTTCTTGTTGAAACATACAAGGTCGATCGCCTTTATGGTAAACGTGTAAAGTACTCAAAGAAGTTCAAAGCACATGATGAAGAAAATACTGCAAAAGTAGGCGACATCGTACGTATCATGGAAACTCGCCCACTTTCAAAAGATAAACGTTTTCGTTTAGTAGAAATTGTAGAAGAAGCTATTATTATTTAATAGGCTACGGTTGAAGGGAGGTAAAACAGTATGATTCAACAAGAAAGCCGTTTAAAAGTTGCTGATAACTCTGGAGCGCGTGAAGTTCTTTGTATTAAAGTTCTTGGTGGTTCTGGACGTAAGACAGCTAACGTTGGTGATGTAATTGTTTGTTCGGTAAAACAAGCAACACCAGGTGGCGTTGTTAAGAAAGGCGAAGTTGTTCGCGCTGTAATCGTTCGCTCTAAAAGCGGTGTTCGCCGTAACGACGGTTCGTATATTAAGTTTGATGAGAACGCAGCTGTAATCGTACGTGACGATAAGGGTCCTCGTGGTACTCGTATCTTCGGTCCGGTAGCACGTGAACTTCGAGACAAACAGTTTATGAAAATTGTTTCTCTTGCTCCTGAGGTACTATAAGTTTCGTTCGGAATAAAGAGATCAATCGATGTTTACTCAGGGAGGTGCAAAAGTGATGCATGTCAAAAAAGGCGATACAGTAATCGTTATTGCTGGTAAAGACAAAGGGAAGCAAGGGACGATCCTTGAAGCTTACCCGAAAAAAAGCCGTGTGCTTGTTGAAGGAATTAACATGGTGAAGAAACACGCAAAACCTTCACAAGATAATCCACAAGGTGGAATTCTTGATCAAGAAGCACCAATTCATTCTTCTAACGTTATGCTTATTGATCCTAAAACAGGAGAGCGTACGCGTGTAGGTTTTAAAGATGAAGATGGTAAAAAAGTGCGTGTAGCAAAAAAATCTGGCGAAATCATCAAGTAGTCAGTAAGGTGAAAGGAGGACCAACCTAAATGAATCGTTTGAAAGAAAAATATCAAGGCGAGATTGTTTCATCTCTAACAGAGAAGTTTAACTATTCTTCTGTGATGGCTGTGCCAAAGATTGAAAAAATTGTTGTGAACATGGGTGTTGGTGAAGCTGTTCAAAACGCTAAAGTCTTAGACAAAGCGGTTGAAGAACTTCAACAGATCACTGGTCAAAAGCCTGTTATCACGAAAGCGAAAAAATCAATCGCTGGTTTTAAGTTACGTGAAGGTATGCCAATCGGAGCAAAAGTTACACTGCGCGGAGAGCGTATGTATGACTTCTTGGATAAATTGGTTTCCGTTTCACTTCCACGTGTACGTGACTTCCGTGGGATTTCTAAAAAAGCATTCGACGGTCGTGGAAACTACACGCTTGGCGTGAAAGAACAACTAATTTTCCCGGAGATCGACTACGATAAAGTTGATAAAATCCGTGGTATGGATATTGTTATTGTAACAACTGCTCAAACAGATGAAGAAGCGCGTGAATTACTTACACAAGTAGGCATGCCGTTCCAAAAATAATCTCTTAAAGAAGAGGAGGGAACACGTTGGCAAAAAAATCTATGATTGCAAAGCAAAAGCGCACACCTAAGTATAACGTTCAAGCTTATACTCGTTGTGAGCGTTGCGGACGTCCTCATTCAGTGTTGCGTAAATTTAAACTTTGCCGTATTTGCTTCAGAGAACTTGCTTATAAAGGGCAAATTCCTGGTGTGAAAAAAGCAAGCTGGTAAATCGATTGGGAAGGAGGTAATTAACTATGGTCATGACGGATCCAATTGCAGATATGCTAACTCGTATTCGTAACGCGAATCTTGTACGTCACGAGAAACTTGAGCTTCCTGCTTCTATGGTGAAGAAGGAAATCGCTGAAATTCTTAAGCGTGAAGGTTTTGTTCGCGATTATGAGTACATTGAAGATAATAAACAAGGTGTTATTCGTATCTTTTTGAAATACGGAACATCAAACGAACGTGTTATTACTGGTCTAAAACGTATTTCTAAACCAGGACTACGTGTTTATGCAAAATCAACGGAACTACCTCGCGTATTAGGTGGTCTTGGGATTGCAATCGTGTCGACTTCTAAAGGTTTACTAACTGATAAAGAAGCGCGTCAACAACAAATCGGCGGCGAAGTTCTCGCTTACGTTTGGTAATAAAGCTTAATTGAAATGGAGGTGTACTACAAATGTCTCGAGTTGGACTGAAACCTATTACAATTCCTGAGGGAGTTACAGTTTCTTTAGATGGTAACCTTTGTACTGTTAAAGGACCAAAAGGTGAATTAAGCCGTGAGCTTCACCAAGATATTAAAGTAAACTTAGAAAACAATGAAATGACTTTCGAACGTCCATCTGATCATAAGGAGCACCGCGCTCTTCATGGTACGATGCGTGCGAATGTAAACAACATGGTTGAAGGAGTAACAAAAGGATTTGAGCGCGCACTTGAACTGAACGGTGTCGGTTACCGTGCTTCAAAATCTGGCAATAAGCTTGTGCTTAACGTTGGTTATTCTCACCCAGTTGAAATTACACCTGAAGAAGGTCTAGAAATTGAAGTGCCATCTAACACAAAAGTAATTGTTAGAGGAATTAACAAGGAACGTGTTGGTGCACTTGCTTCTAACATCCGCGCTGTACGTCAGCCTGAGCCTTATAAAGGTAAAGGTATTCGTTACGAAGGCGAGTATGTGCGTCGTAAAGAAGGTAAAACTGGTAAATAATTAGTATCGACAAAGAAAGGAATGACGTCTCATGATTACGAAGCCTAACTCAAATACAGGCCGTAAGAAAAGACACGCTCACGTACGCCGCACTTTAAGCGGTACGCCGCAGCGTCCACGTTTAAACGTATTCCGTTCTTCTAAGCACATTTACGCTCAACTAATTGACGACGTGAATGGTGTGACTCTTGCTCAAGCTTCATCACTTGATAAAGAATTGAAGATCGAAAAGGGTTCAAATAAAGAAGCAGCTCGCCAAGTTGGTGGAGCCGTTGCAAAACGTGCGATCGAAGCGGGACACGAAACAATCGTGTTTGACCGTGGAGGGTATTTATATCACGGACGCGTTGCAGAGCTTGCAGATGCAGCTCGCGAAGCAGGTCTGAAATTCTAAAAACGAAGGAGGGAAACCTTTTTATGCGTTCAATCGATCCAAATACTTTGGAACTTGAAGAAAAAGTCGTCACGATCAACCGTGTCGCTAAGGTTGTTAAAGGTGGTCGTCGTTTCCGCTTTGCTGCACTTGTTGTAGTTGGAGACAAAAACGGTCACGTCGGCTTTGGAATGGGGAAAGCTCAGGAGGTACCTGAAGCAATCCGCAAAGCTGTTGAAGATGCAAAGAAAAACTTAATTGAAGTACCGCTTGTTAATACAACAATCCCACACCAAATTGTTGGACGTTTTGGTGCTGGACGCGTATTGCTTAAGCCAGCTTCAGAAGGTACTGGAGTTATCGCCGGTGGTCCTGTACGTGCTGTACTTGATCTTGCTGGTGTTGGTGACATTCTTTCTAAGTCTCTAGGTTCAAGCAACCCAATTAACATGGTTCGTGCTACACTTACAGGTTTAACTAGCCTTAAACGCGCTGAAGAAGTAGCGAAACTACGTGGCAAATCCGTAGAAGAACTGTTAGGTTAAGGGAGGGATTACGATGGCAAAGAAATTAGAAATCACCCTTACACGTAGCTTGATCGGCCGTCCTAGCGATCAACGCGTGACAGTAAACACACTTGGTTTACGTAAAATGCACCAAACTGTAGTACAAGAAGATAACGTAGCAATTCGCGGAATGGTTAACAAAGTAAAACACTTAGTAACTGTAAGCGAAATTGACGCGTAAATAGATGATTTTTAGCAACGAGGAGGTGTAGGAAGCATGAAACTTCATGAGTTACAACCAGCAGAAGGTTCACGCAAAGTCCGTAATCGTGTAGGTCGCGGAATTGGTTCTGGTAACGGAAAAACTTCTGGTAAAGGACACAAAGGTCAAAAAGCACGTTCAGGTGGTGGCGTAAGACTTGGTTTTGAAGGTGGTCAAAATCCACTTTATCGTCGTTTACCAAAACGTGGTTTTACGAACATTCACCGTAAAGAATACACGGTTGTTAGCCTTGATGTACTAAACCGTTTTGAAGCAGGAACAGAAGTTACTCCTGAACTCTTAATTGAATCAAAAGCAGTTAAGAATGTAAAACACGGTATTAAAGTGTTAGGAAATGGCAGCTTAGATAAAAACTTGACTGTTAAAGCAAACAAGTTCTCTGCATCTGCAGTAAAAGCAATTGAAGCTGCTGGCGGAACAACCGAGGTGGTTTAATGTTTAAGGCGATCTCCAACATCTTCCGTGTGAGAGATTTACGTCGCAAAATCATCTTTACGCTTTTGATGCTTATCGTATTTCGAGTTGGTACATTTATTCCAGTACCAGGTACAAATAGTGATGCACTTGACATGCTATTTGGAGAAGCGAATGCGTTCGGTTTTCTTGATACCTTCGGTGGTGGAGCATTAAGTAACTTCTCGATTTTTGCGATGGGGATTATGCCTTACATTACAGCATCCATCGTCGTTCAGCTTTTACAGCTAGACGTGGTACCGAAGTTTGCTGAGTGGGCGAAGCAAGGTGAGGCTGGTCGAAAAAAGCTAACACAGGTTACTCGTTATGGAACGATCGTTTTAGGTTTTGTTCAAGCTATTGCCATGTCCATCGGTTTTAACTCTATGGCCGCAACAGGCTCAGTTGATTTAATTGTGAATCCTGGTCCAATGACGTACATTTACATTGCCATGGTGCTGACTGCTGGTACGGCATTTCTAATGTGGGTGGGTGAACAAATTACAGCACATGGTGTTGGAAATGGAATCTCTATCATTATCTTTGCCGGTATCGCAGCAGGTGTACCAAATATGTTAAATACGTTGTATGTTTCGGAAATTGAAGGAGCAGGCGATCAGCTATTCTTAGCAATCGTTACTGTGGCACTGTTGGCGATTATTGTTTTACTTATTATTATCGGTGTGATCTATGTGCAACAAGCACTACGTAAAATTCCTGTGCAATATGCAAAACGCGTTGTTAATCGTAGTCCTGTTGGCGGACAATCTACGCATTTACCAATTAAGGTAAACGCGGCAGGTGTTATCCCAGTCATTTTTGCTTCTGCACTCTTTTACTTCCCATCCACAATCGCAACGTTTGTTGGAGCGGAAGACAGTGCTTGGGCAAATTGGATTGTCCAAAACTTTGTTCCTGGAACTTTAATTGGCGGATCGATTTTTGTACTTCTGATTGTTGCATTCACGTATTTCTATACGTTTGTGCAAGTAAATCCAGAAAAAATGGCCGACAATTTAAAGAGACAAGGTGGATATATTCCGGGCATTCGTCCTGGTCAAGCGACACAAACGTTTATTACACGGATTTTATACCGGTTAACGTTCGTTGGTGCATTATTCTTAGCTACCATTGCAACAATCCCGGTTGTCTTTATTGCTCTTTTAGATCTCCCACCTCAAGTTCAGATTGGTGGAACTGGGCTTCTGATCATCGTTGGGGTTGCCCTTGATACGATGAAGCAAATTGAAGGTCAGTTAATAAAACGATCTTATAAAGGATTTATCAACTAAAGAGAGCGGAATTGGGTCTTGCCCTCCTCCGTTCATCTTTTCTAGAACTTGCAGGAAGGGGATTTAAAATGAACTTAATTTTAATGGGATTGCCTGGTGCCGGAAAAGGTACACAAGCAGAAAAAATCGTTGATCAATTCGGCTTACCGCATATCTCAACTGGTGATATGTTTCGCGCTGCGATGAAAAATGAAACAGAGCTTGGATTAAAAGCAAAATCATATATGGATGCTGGTGGTCTTGTTCCGGATGAAGTAACAATCGGAATCGTAAAAGAACGTCTTTCACAAAAAGATTGTGAAAAAGGTTTTTTACTAGATGGCTTCCCGAGAACCATTGCACAAGCAGAAGGTCTTGAAGAGATTCTTTCATCTCTGGATAAAGAACTCGATTATGTGTTAAATATCCATGTTCCTGAAGAATTACTCATTGAGCGATTAACGGGACGTCGCGTTTCGCCAACTTCTGGTAAAACGTATCATCTTCTTTACAACCCACCAAAGGTTGAAGGAAAATGTGATGTAGATGGTAGTGAGTTGATTCAACGTGATGATGATAAACCGGAGACGGTTAAGAAACGTCTAGAAGTGAATCAACAACAAGCACAGCCATTAATTGACTTTTACGAGTCAAAAGGTTATCTAAAGCATATTGACGGTAATAGAGATATTAATGTTGTCTATAAAGATATCGAAGCATTACTAGCGGAGACGCATGCATGATTGTAATAAAAACAGAACGTGAACTTGAAATTATGAGACAGGCTGGGCGTATTGTGGCACTGACACATGCTCACTTGAAACCATATATCAAACCAGGTATTACGACTGGTGAACTCGATTCAATTGCTGAAACGTTTATTCGTTCACATGATGCAACACCTTCTTTCCTAGGTTATGGGGGGTTTAAAGGTAGCGTTTGTGCTTCCGTAAACGAAGAGTTGGTGCACGGCATTCCTGGTAATCGAGTGCTTGAAGATGGTGACATTATTAGCTTAGATATAGGCGCATATTATAATGGCTACCATGGCGATTCCGCATGGACGTATGGGGTCGGTTCGATTGAAGAGGGAGATCAACAGTTGCTTGATGAGACGGAAGAGTCGCTCTATAAAGGCTTAGAGCAAGCTCGACCAGGCAATCGCTTGTCGGATATTTCACATGCGATTCAATCTCATGTTGAACCTCTTGGATATTCTGTTGTTCGTGAGTATGTTGGCCACGGTGTTGGTCAAAACTTACATGAGGATCCACAAATTCCTCATTACGGACCTCCAGGAAAAGGACCGCGCTTAAAGCCCGGTATGGTACTTGCGATTGAGCCAATGATTAATGCAGGTAGTCGATATGTAAAAACACTTTCTGATAATTGGACTGTCGTAACTGTAGATAAGAAAAATTGTGCCCATTTTGAGCATACGATTGCAATTACAGAAACCGGGTATGAAATCTTGACGAAAGCATAAGTTTTCAGGTAAGATAGAATGTCTGTGTAGTTCTGGATTTGTTAGCATCTAACTCGAAGGGAGGAAACTACCCATGGCGAAAGAAGACGTTATTGAAGTTGAAGGTACGGTTATCGAGCCACTTCCAAACGCAATGTTTCGTGTTGAACTTGAGAACGGTCATAAAATTCTTGCGCATGTATCTGGGAAAATTCGTATGCACTTTATCCGCATTTTGCCTGGTGATAAAGTGACAATTGAGCTTTCTCCTTATGATCTAACGCGTGGAAGAATTACGTACCGCTATAAATAAAAAACACTCTCCGTACACAAGGAGGTTTATACAATGAAGGTAAGACCGTCGGTAAAACCGATCTGTGAAAAATGTAAAGTTATTCGCCGTAAAGGCAATGTCATGGTAATTTGCGAAAATCCAAAGCATAAACAAAAACAAGGCTAAACGATAAGGAGGTGCCGAGCCTATGGCACGTGTTGCAGGTGTTGACATTCCACGCGATAAGCGCGTTGTAATTTCACTTACGTACGTATTCGGTATTGGTAAATCAACAGCAGCGAGAGTTCTTGAAACTGCTGGTATTGATCAGAATACACGTGTTCGCGATTTGACTGAGGAAGAACTTGGTCGTATCCGTGAAGCTGTTGAAAGTTTTCAAGTTGAAGGGGATCTTCGTCGTGAAGTATCTCTAAACATTAAGCGTCTAATTGAAATTGGAAGCTACCGTGGAATCCGTCATCGTCGTGGATTGCCCGTTCGTGGACAAAATTCAAAAAACAACGCTCGTACGCGCAAAGGTCCAGCTCGTACAGTAGCGAACAAGAAAAAATAGATAGGAGGGAACAAATCATATGGCTAAGAAAACGAATACTCGTCCAAAGCGTCGTCAAAAGAAAAATATTGATACAGGAATGGCTCACATTCGCTCAACGTTCAATAACACAATTGTGACGATCACTGATACGCATGGTAATGCAATCTCTTGGGCAAGTGCTGGTGCTTTAGGATTTAAAGGTTCTCGTAAGTCTACTCCTTTCGCTGCACAAATGGCGGCTGAAACTGCTGCGAAAACAGCAATGGAGCACGGCATGAAGGTAATCGAGGTGTCTGTTAAAGGTCCTGGAGCTGGTCGTGAAGCGGCTATCCGTTCATTACAAGCAGTTGGTTTAGAGGTTAACATGATCAAAGACGTAACACCTGTTCCTCATAACGGCTGTCGCCCGCCGAAACGTCGCAGAGTATAATAAAATCAATCATTGTATAGATTTCTTAGTAGTGTCTATAATGGATAAGACGAGATCTATTAGACAATGAAGGTTAGACTAATAGGCATTGCTCATGGGAAGGCTTAATGATTGTCCTTTGGGCAATCCTTGTGTTTACCAGAGTTCGACGTTTTGAAGGAGGGTTTGTTTAATGATTGAAATTGAAAAGCCGAATATTGAGACGGTTGAAGTTAGTGAAGATGCAACATACGGCAAGTTTGTTGTTGAGCCCCTTGAACGTGGTTATGGAACAACACTAGGAAACTCCTTACGTCGCATTCTACTATCATCGCTTCCTGGTGCAGCTGTATCTTCAGTTCAAATTGACGGTGTCCTACACGAATTCTCAACAATTGAGGGTGTCGTGGAAGACGTTACAACGATCATTTTGAACCTAAAGAAACTAGCTTTAAAGATTTACTCGGATGATGAGAAAACACTTGAAATTGATGTTCAAGGTGAAGGCGATGTTACAGCTGGAGACTTGACTCATGATAGTGATGTAGAAATTTTAAATCCTGAGCTTCATATCGCTACGCTTACAAAAGGAGCATCGTTCCGCATGCGCCTTCAGGCAAAACGCGGTCGAGGATATATCCTTGCTGATGGAAATAAAAGCGACGACCAGCCAATTGGCGTTCTTCCAATTGACTCGATCTATACACCAGTGGCGCGTGTAAACTATCAAGTTGAAAATACACGTGTTGGGCAAGTCACAAACTATGATAAACTAACCCTTGATGTATGGACCGATGGAAGCACTCGCCCTGAAGAAGCAGTATCTCTTGGAGCGAAAATCCTAACAGAGCATTTAAATATTTTCGTAGGCTTAACGGATCAAGCACAAAATGCGGAAATCATGGTTGAGAAGGAAGAAGACCAAAAAGAAAAAGTCTTGGAGATGACGATTGAAGAGCTTGATCTTTCTGTTCGTTCTTATAACTGTCTAAAGCGTGCTGGTATCAATACGGTACAAGAGCTTACGCATAAAACAGAAGAAGACATGATGAAAGTTCGTAACCTTGGACGTAAGTCTCTAGAAGAAGTACAAGAGAAGCTAGGCGAGTTAGGTCTCGGGCTTCGTAACGAAGAATAATTGTTTTTTTGGGTTAAAGGAGGGAATATAGCATGGCATACGCAAAACTTGGTCGTACAAGTTCACAACGTAAGGCGTTGCTACGTGATTTAGTAACAGATTTAATTATTAATGAGCGTATTGAAACGACTGAAGCTAAAGCAAAAGAATTGCGTCCACTCGTTGAAAAAATGGTGACATTAGGTAAACGTGGAGACCTTCATTCTCGTCGTCAAGCAGCATCTTTCGTACGTAAAGAAGTTGCAAACGAAGAAAATGGTCAAGACGCAATCCAAAAGCTATTCGCTGAGATTGCGCCTCGCTTTGAAGAGCGTCAAGGTGGATATACACGCATTCTTAAAGTTGGTCCTCGTCGCGGAGACGGTGCACCAATGGCAATTATTGAGTTTGTATAAAGAACTCATGTAAGCGGCGATTAAGGGCAGGAGATTATGGAAGCAAGAAGCTTTCTTCACTCTATGCCCTTTTTTGTTTTAGAAAGGAATCTGCTAGATGCTCGACATAAAAGACGTTTCTTTCTCGTACAAAAATGAAAAATCGATCATTAAGCAAATCTCGCTCACCCTTTATGAAGGCGAACGGGTTGCAATTATTGGCAAAAGTGGCTCTGGTAAATCAACACTTGGAAAGCTAATAAAAGGCTTACTCACACCAACAACAGGCTCGATAAACTTTAGCAACAATATCCGTGGAGCTGACATCGGTTTCTTATTTCAAAATCCAGATAATCAAATGGTGCGTCCAATTGTGGAAGATGATTTAGCCTTTGGTTTAGAAAACCAAGCTGTTCAAGCAAGTGAAATTAGCGAGCGAATTGACACATATGGAAAAATGCTAGGTATTCATCATTTACGAAGCCGGTCAATAAATGAATTATCTGGTGGACAAAAGCAGCGTGTAGCATTGGCTGGGATTCTTGTTCTTGAACCAAAGTGGTTAATCTTAGATGAAGCCACTGCCATGATTGACCCAGAAGGACGAAAAGACATTTTGCGGTATATGGATCAACTGCAGCAAGAGGGAACATCGATTTTAACGATAACCCACGACGCGGAAGAAGTGGCAGAATGTACACGTATCATTGGATTAGTGGATGGGGAAATTCGTTTTGATGGTTCGCTCTTACCGTTACTACACGATTCAGAGACCATGGAGAATTTAGGTCTTGAAGGTCCATTCCTTTATACGTTAATGGAGCATCTCAACGCTAAAGGGATACATGTAAATCAGAACGCCATAACATCGGATGAGGAGCTATGTGATGCATTATGGAGGTTTGCTTTAAAAACGTAAGTTACCAGTACACAACAAGACAAACAACACAACGATATGCTCTGCAAACAATTAATCTTCATATCCCCAAGCTCAGTTTTACAGCGGTAGTTGGTAAGACTGGGTCAGGCAAATCTACACTTGCTCAATTATTAAGTGGTTTACTAGAGCCAACGAATGGTACTGTGTTTGTTAACGGTGAAAATATTCATGACCATCAACACGTACGATTGTTAGACGAAATTGGGTATGTGTTTCAATATCCAGAGCAGCAGTTATTTGCTGATACCGTCTACGAAGAGTTAGCTTTTGGTTTACAGCTTAAAGGTGAGCGGAAAGAGTGTATTCAAAAAAAAGTGGCTGACATCATCGATATGGTCGAATTAGATCCATCTATTTTAAAGCGCTCGCCCTTTCATTTATCAGGTGGACAAATGCGACGAGTGGCTATCGCTGCCATATTAATTATGAGACCTAAGCTGTTGATATTGGATGAACCAACATCAGGACTTGATCCTAAATTAAAGCATGGGATGATGGATGTGTTTCGACGTTACCAGCAACAAGAGCGTGCAACCATATGGATGGTGACTCACTCCATGGAAGATGTCGCTTTATATTGCGACTACTGTATTGCGTTAAGCGAAGGAAAGCTTGTTGGCGTTGGCAAAACAGCTGATGTACTCGTAAGCGGAAATGTACCATATCCTCGTACAATGGCATTTGCCCACAAAATGATTCATGAGAAGGCATCGGTCCCTTTCTTAAGTACACCTGAAGAAGTGGCAGAGTGGATTGCGACCTCATGGCTAAAAAATGCGAGGAATCAAGCAGATGGCAAGTAGAGGTTCCTTGGTTGTTGGCGATTATATCGAAAAAGATTCGATCATTCATGCTCTTGATTCAAGAGTAAAACTTATTAGCACCTTTTTATTTGCACTTGTGTTATTCTTTGTTACGTCAATAGAGTCCATTCTTGTAGTGTCACTTTTAGTTGGCCTCTTAATCGGTTCTAGTCGACTTCCGGTAAAAGTAATCGGCCGATCATTAATGCCAGTAGTTATTTTTCTACTCGTGTTTTCACTTTTTCAAGTTGTTGTTATTCAAGAGGGACAAGTTCTGTTTTCAATCGGGCCTCTTTCTATTACCGATGAAGGTGTAATGATGGCTAGTCTATTTATGTGGCGAACGCTCATGCTGTTTCTCATTGCAATTGTCATGACAGCAACTACAAGTTCTTATCAATTAACACAAGGGATCGAGTCACTATTAAACCCATTAAAAAATCTTCGCGTTCCGGTAAGAGATCTAGCAACGATGGTGTCTATTTCCTTACGCTTTATTCCAATTTTGCGTGATGAACTACACTTCGTTCAACAAGCGCAAAGGACAAGAGGGTATATTTGTTATAAAACATCTATAAAAAATCGAATCAAGTTGTTTATTCCTTTGCTTGTCCCGCTCCTTGTTCGTGCATTGAAACGAGCAGAAGAATTAGGAGAAGCAATGGAGGCCAGAGGCTACAGTAGTCGAGGCGCCTATACAATATGGAAACAGAAAAAATGGCAAGGAAAAGATTCCTTCGCACTATCCGTTAGTATTGTATTGGCATGTCTTGTTCTATGGCTTTAGGAAAAAGGAGAGAAATCATGGCAAGGTATGCATGCAAGCTTGCTTACGATGGCACTGAATTCAGTGGATATCAAGTGCAGCCTGAAAAAAGAACGGTTCAAGCTGTTGTCGAGCAAGCTTTGGGAAAAATTCATAAAGGGCAGCCTGTCCCTGTCACAGCATCTGGAAGAACCGATGCGGGTGTTCATGCAAAGGCACAAGTCATTCATTTTGACTCTAATCTGCAAATGGAACAACAAAACTGGCTTCAGGCGTTAAACGTACATTTACCATCTGATGTTGTTGTAGAACAAGTGAGCAAAGTGGACGATGATTTTCACGCGCGCTTCCAACCAATTGGAAAAGAATATCGCTACTATATTCATCACGGTGATGTGCCGAATGTATTTCGGCGGAATCACGCGTTGCACAGCAAACAACCATTGGATGTTCCTGCAATGCAAACAGCTGCGCAATACCTACTAGGAACACACGATTTTTCGGCTTTTTGTGCAGCAAACACTGCGGTCGTGGACAAAGTACGAACAATTACAAATGTATCGATACAACCGAATGATGGAGAACTGGAATTTTCTATTAGAGGAAATGGATTTCTTTACAACATGGTACGGATCATTGTTGGGACCTTGATTGAGGTAGGGACAGGGAAACGAACGGCGAAAGAAATGGAGACGATTTTAGCTAGTCAAGATCGTACTCAAGCAGGTAAAACAGCAGCTGCCCAAGGCTTATTTTTGTGGCATGTTGATTATGAAACAGACCCTTTTAAAAAAGAGGAAACACCCGGATAAGTTTTTATAAAATAAATTGACATTGTCCCTTATATATTGTATGATGTTAGATGGTAATTCTAAAGACCCACTGCCCCGGGTTGCGGAATGAAATCACAATAACGCCTTGTGTTTCTTGAACAGCCAGCTTAAAAAACACAAGCACTGAATAGAGAATAAACAACACTTGTTTTATTATTAGGAGGTTTAATGATGCGTACAACATATATGGCAAAGCCAAACGAAGTTGAGCGTAAGTGGTACGTTGTCGACGCTGAAGGTCAAACGCTTGGTCGTCTATCTTCAGAAGTTGCTTCAATCCTACGCGGAAAACACAAACCAACATTTACACCACATGTAGACACTGGGGATCACGTAATCATCTTGAATGCAAGCAAAATCCAGTTAACTGGTAACAAACTTCAAGATAAGATCTACTACCGTCACACAAACCACCCAGGTGGACTTAAACAAACAGCTGCACACGAAATGCGTGCAAACAAGCCTGAGCGTATGCTTGAGCTAGCGATCAAAGGAATGCTTCCAAAGAACACTTTAGGTCGTAAGCAAGGTATGAAGCTTCATGTATATGCAGGTTCTGAACACAATCAACAAGCACAAAAACCAGAAGCGTACGAGCTTCGCGGTTAATCTTTAGGAGGTAATGGATTATGGCTCAAGTACAATACTACGGCACAGGTCGTCGTAAGCATTCTGTAGCACGTGTTCGTCTCGTTCCTGGTGACGGTACAATCGTTGTAAACGGTCGTTCTCTTGACGAATATTTCGGTCTTGACACATTAAAGCTTATCGTGAAACAACCACTTGTTGAAACAGGTGTTACTGGTCAATACAATGTACACGTTAATGTAAACGGAGGCGGCTTCACAGGTCAAGCTGGTGCAATCCGTCATGGTGTAGCGCGTGCGCTACTTCAAGTAGACCCTGACAACCGTCCAACGTTAAAGTCTGCTGGCTTCTTAACGCGTGATGCTCGTATGAAAGAACGTAAAAAATACGGTCTTAAAGCAGCACGTCGTGCGCCTCAGTTCTCAAAACGTTAATCAATTTCTTATTGTATCAACGTTTACAAAGGTTTTTTGGTTCAAGTTGGTAGCAAATAAGCTTGAACCTTATAAAGAACTTAACAGATTTAAAGCATCGGCATCTTGCTGGTGCTTTTTTTGTATTCATACCACAATCTAAATACAGGATTGATATTGATTTTGCAATTCAAAAGTACCGCCACTTCTACTTTATACGATCAAAATTCAGACCTAAATAATAACCAAAAAAAGAAAAATATATTCGTGTTAAGGTACATTCGTTTGATTATTTCTCATTTGGGTATACTATTAATAGTATTATTTTCAAAGGAGTTTCCTTTTAATAAGCTTCAGTCACTTGAAATTCAGTATCAAAAATTGGTTAAGACTTTTATATCATATATCCAATTTAATATTTTGAAACGTGGAGGAAAAAGAATGACGAAAGTTTCGTGGTCAAGATTAATGTTCTTTACAATGCTGATGTTTGTATTAACTTTGGCAGCATGTGGCAATGGTGATACTTCAGACGAAGAATCAACGGATAACTCAGATACTGATACAGAAGAAAGTGTTGACGAGGGCGCTGATGAAAGTGCAGAGTCTGAACCAAAAGTTACTGAGTTTGAACCAGCATTTCCAGAACAAACAAGAGCACCTGAAGTAGAGACTGAAACAGAACTTGATGTGGAAGTTGTTGTAGAGGGTCTTGATGTGTCTTGGGGTATGGAAGAGTTTGATACAAACCGATTACTTGTTACACAAAGAGATTCAGCTGAACTTCTTATTGTAGACCTTGAAGATGGCTCTGTTTCAGATCCAATCGAAGGTACACCAGAAGTAAATAACGAAGGTCAAGGTGGTTTGCTTGATGTGACCATTGCGCCTGATTTTGACGAATCAAGATTAGTATTTATGACGTTTGCTCAAGATCTTGAAGATGGTACTGTAACGGCTGTCGGTAAAGGTGTTTTATCAGAAGATGAAGCCTCACTTGAAGATTTTGAAGTAATTTTCCAAGCAGAACCAGCATATGATGGTGACTTACACTATGGTGGACGTATTATCTTTGACGATGAAGATAACCTGTTCTTAACAACTGGTGAGCGTTCAGATGATCCAATTCGCGAACGTGCACAAGACTTAGATGCTTACCTAGGTAAAGTCATTCACATTACACAAGATGGTGAAGCAGTAGATACGAATCCATTTATTGAAGATGAAGACGCGCTAGATGGTATTTACAGCTACGGTCACCGTAATATTCAAGGTGTGGACTTCCACCCTGAAACAGGAGACTTATGGATTGTTGAATTCGGTCCACAAGCTGGGGATGAACTGAATATTATTGAACCAGGTAATAACTATGGATGGCCAATTGTTTCTTATGGTATTGAGTATACTGGTGAATTAGTTAATGATGGTATTTCAGAACACGAAGCGCAAGGCTTTGTTGAACCAAGATATTATTGGGATCCAACAAGTGCACCAAGTGGTATGTCATTCTATGATAACGACGCCATTCCTGAATGGGAGAACAACTTGTTCATTGGTGGTTTAGCGCCAAGCTATATTGTACGTGTCGTTGTTGAAGATGACCTCATCGTTGGAGAAGAACGCCTACTAACTGACGAAGGCGAACGTTTCCGAGATATTCTTGTAACGGAGGATGGCGCGCTTATTGCAAGCACTGATGGCGGTTCAATTTATAAGGTTGCTGCAGCAAATTAAAGGTGACACATTTGAAGGCACAGAAGCAGATGTCCATGGAAATCCATGAATGTCTGCTTCTTTTTTGAAAGGTAAGAAAGTATATATTAAGCATGATTGAGTGTATATATTTTTTACACAAGACTCTCGAACTTCAGTTATGTAGAACTCCCCGTTGAAAAAGGGAGTTTTTTTGAATTAAAGTGTCTCAGGTGATGGCAGTCTAGTCACACTAAAGAAGCTTACATCTGGGGTTGGTTCAATCAATACTTCCTGATCACTTTGTACAGCAATGGCCACCGTTTCACCTGGATTTAAAAATACAGTTGTTGATACTTGGAAGGTATTTTGAGCAGTATTGGTAACAGTATTATTTTCTGCCACAGTAGCACCATTTACTTGAATATATAAGAAGTTCTCGGGACTTGTTTGGTTAATCGGATCAAGTAGTACAGCTCTCAGGCCTGCTTCAATTTGATAAATTCCACCTATTTGTGCAGTGAAGTTAATCCCATCAAAGCCTGCATTAAATAGATATTGTGTGGCGTCATAATCAACTGTGAAAATACCTGGTGCTGGGATAGTGGTTCCTATATTTCTAACAGCTCGTAGTGCAGCAAAAATTTCTCCACCGCCACCACCAGTTGGTCCTGTGACACCAGTAACCCCAGTAACCCCAGTAACGCCTGTCGCCCCTGTTGCACCAGTCGGTCCAGTTGGTCCGCCACCACCGTCGCCAGTTGGCCCGGTAATTCCAGTTGCCCCTGTAGCGCCGGTCGCTCCAGTAATGCCACCGCCATCACCAGTTGGTCCAGTAATCCCTGTCGCCCCAGTAACGCCTGTCGCTCCTGTAGCGCCAGTGATCCCAATTCCAGTTGCCCCCGTAATGCCGGTGGCACCGGTGGCACCAGTAACACCAGTTGCCCCAGTAACTCCAATGCCTGTCGCACCAGTCGGGCCCGTAATGCCGGCACCTGTACCAGGAGCGCCTGTAGGACCAGTTGGACCTGTAATACCGCCGCCGATGCCAGTTGGCCCAGTCGGTCCGGTGGCACCAAAACCTCCAACACGACATGGATCTGTTGGGCAGCCATTATTTATTGTTCGCTGAAATCGTTGGATGGAAGATGGTTGAAATTCGCATGAACAAATTTGCTTCTTACATTTCTTGCAACTCATATTTCTATTCTCTCCTTTCTCCATTTATGTATGATATGAAAAACGAATTGCTTGGGTGATTTTAAAGAGCAGAAATCATTGACAATTGATACAGGAATTACTGATGGATCTGACGTATTTGTGTAAACTCCCCGCTCATACTAGTTAAAAAAGGGGAAATGTAAGATGAATCAAGTTGTTTCAATTTCAGATAAACGCCGGGAGAAAAAATGGGATTTTGAACGAAAAATGCTTCGGAAAATCGACATTCGAAAGATGGAAACCAATATTCAAGACTGGATAAAGCCAATTATGCCTTTTCATTTACAGGCGTATCCTTTTTTAATTGATCAATGTATGGATGTCGTCATTGATGCCTTCTTGCTTGGGACGGAATTTGGTAAATTTGGGGTTCGAGGCGAGTCAGTAAATCATTCAAAGGGACGTTGCCATGAACCTTTAGGACAGCTATCCCACGATTTAGCAACCACGTTGTCGACATGGGGGAACAAAGGTGTAGAGGAATCCATGGTGATGGCGACGGACATGCTTGTTGGCTCTTGGTGGGAAAAGGGATTTGACGAATCCTTTAAAGCCCATAAAATGCGTTTAGTTTAATAATCATATCTTCTTCTTGTCCACGTATATATAAAGTGAGACAAGGGGGAGAGGAAATGAAACGATATCGATCCATTTTAATTACAACAGGATTATTAATGGCCATTATCCTTTTATGGGTACGATTTGATGCAAATACAGAAGATTCTACAACCTGGCATTTACCGTTGTCAGGAAAAGTCATCATTCTTGACCCCGGTCATGGCGGCATGGATGGGGGCGCAAGTTCAAAAACAGGTTTATTAGAAAAACAAGTAACCCTTGATGTGTCACTAAAATTAAGGGATTACTTGCAAGAAGCCGGTGCGCTTGTCTTAATGACCCGCGAAGAAGATCGGGATCTCGCGAGTGAGGAGACAAAGAAAATCAAACATCGCAAATCAGAAGACTTGAGAAAGCGGGTTGAAATGGTCAATGAAAGTGATGCTGATTTTTTTGTCTCTGTACATATGAACGCCATTCCCTCACCGAAATGGCGCGGGGCACAAACCTTTTATCATTTAAAAGATAAACAAAATGAGGATTTGGCTGTTTTTATACAAGAAGAGATTAAACGGAATTTGGAGAATACCAATCGCTATGCTAAGCCGATTCACCATGTCTATTTACTAAAACAAGCAGAGATTCCAGGGGCATTAGTGGAAGCTGGCTTTTTATCCAATCCAGAAGAGGCGGCTTTGTTAGAAGGAGATGACTATCAAGAGAAGATGGCAGCATCAATTTATGAAGGAATTTTGCGCTTTGTCTCAGGTGAAGTTGCGCCTGATGCAAACCCTTATGAATAAGCGCAAAAGCTTTAATTGACGGCTCCGACCTCCTCAAGTAGGATAGAGGTGGAGTGATGATAACGAATGGAATCTTATCAAGTAAAAAAGGTGTTAAATAACAATGTTCTTATCGCGGTAATTGATCAAGAAGAAGTCGTCTTAATTGGTAAAG
Source organism: Shouchella phoenicis (assembly GCF_047238345.1). Lineage (NCBI taxonomy): Bacteria > Bacillati > Bacillota > Bacilli > Caryophanales > Bacillaceae > Shouchella > Shouchella phoenicis. The sequence continues at coordinate 137,427 of NZ_JBDFMQ010000001.1, forward strand.
GCATAGGGTTTAATCGAAAAAAAGATAGCGAAGTAACAAGTGCAGAGGCTGAAAAAGTGTTTGTGTTAACAAATGCAAAAGAACAAACAAGCTATCTCAAATTGCTTCCTAACGTAGAAAAACCTTTACTTGATGTAACCATAGAAGCAATTGAACTGATCTCAAAGCGGATTGGTGTACCATTAAATGAACATATTCATGTTGGCTTAATGGATCATCTATCGTTTGCGCAAACGAGAACGGCTGCTGGAATGCACATTAGTAATCCATTTTTGACGGAGACCAAGTTGCTTTATCCAAATGAATTTGCCATTTCATTAGAAGTGCTCACGCTTATTCAAGAACGTCTTAATTTGACTATGCCTCGTGAGGAAGCAGGCTTTATCGCTTTGCACATTCATAGTGCCGCAAAAAACAAAGACCTTGGTACGGTAAATGCACACTCGCAGCTTGTTGCGAAATTGCTCGCGATTATTGAGGAGCAGTTAGAGATTACGTTAGATAAAGAAAGTATTGACTATATGCGTCTCGTTCGACATTTGCGTTTTACAATTGAACGAGTTGAAAACAATGAAGAGGTGGAAGAAGCAAAAGCGATTGATAGCCTCTTGAAACAAGAATATCCGCTGTGCTATAATTTATCCTGGAAGCTCATCAAAATTATGCAGCATTCCTTAGGGAAGCCTGTTTTTGATGCGGAAGCGGTTTATCTAACCATGCATTTACAACGAGTTCAGAATAAATATAAATAGTCGTGTGACTGATTCGATCAGGCATGAGGTAATGTGAACTGTCCTTAGGGGTAGTCTATTTTCCTCATGCCTTTTTTGTTTGCACGAAATAAACCGTTTTCTTTTTGCTTCACATACTTAGAAAGTTGGGGAGACATGTTTAAAAAACTTTTTGGCAACCTGCAAAAAATCGGTAAAGCCTTAATGCTACCAGTAGCCATGTTGCCAGTAGCTGGTTTATTACTCGGTATCGGTGTAGCGTTACAAATGGAAGATGCCATATCTTACTTGCCTTTCTTGGATGCAGGATGGATTCAGCATACTGCAGGGGTAATGGAAGCGGCAGGTGGAATCATCTTTGACAACCTCGCCTTAATCTTTGCTGTAGGTGTCGCAATCGGCTTAGCGGGAGATGGTGCAGCGGCTCTTGCAGCGCTCGTTGGGTACCTTGTTATGAATACGGTAATGGGTGAGTGGCTCGGCGTTACCTCAGAAATGGTAGCGGAAGATCCTGGACTCGCTCATGTACTCGGTATACCGACACTGCAAACCGGTGTCTTTGGTGGTATTTTAGTCGGGATTCTTGCTGCCTTTTGTTACAACCGTTTTCATAATATCGAAATGCCTGCATTCCTTGGTTTCTTTGCAGGGAAGCGCTTTGTACCGATTGTGACAGGAGCGCTTACGTTTGTCGTAGCGTTACTCCTCTTAATTATTTGGCCGCCTATTCAAACAGGACTGAACGAAGTATCGATCTTTTTATTAGATACAGGTCAATATTTTGCCGTGTTTTTCTTTGGATTTATTAAACGATTACTCATTCCATTTGGCCTTCATCACATTTTCCATGCGCCATTCTGGTTTGAATTCGGTCAATATACGAATGCAGCAGGAGAAATTGTTCGAGGCGATCAGCTCATTTTCTTTGCGCAGCTTCGTGATGGCGTAGAAATAACAGCGGGGAACTTCATGGCTGGGGAATTTCCAATTATGATGTTCGGTCTACCTGCAGCGGCGTTAGCCATGTACCATGTGGCAAAACCTGAGAAGAAAAAAGTTGTTGCCGGGCTAATGATTTCAGCTGCATTGACATCATTTTTAACTGGAATTACCGAGCCGCTTGAATTTATGTTCTTATTTGTAGCACCAGTGCTATTTGTCATTCATGCGTTTCTTGACGGTATTTCATTTGTGTTAATGACATACTTTAGTGTCAACGTCGGGTATACGTTTTCCGGTGGAGCGATTGATTTCTTCTTATTCGGGATCTTACCTAACCAAGATGGTTGGTGGATCACGATTATTCTAGGTCTATTCTTTGCCGTTATTTACTACACCATTTTCCGCTTTGCGATTGTGAAATTTAATTTAAAAACACCTGGTCGTGAAGTAGAAGAGGACGATCGTGATCATGAAAAAGGCCAAGATAAAGGTGCTCTAGCAAATAATATTTTAACGGCGATGGGCGGAAAAGAAAATATTGCCCATTTAGACGCATGTATTACGCGACTGCGCGTGTCTGTTAATGACATTAAAGCTGTCGATAAGAAAGAACTGAAACATTTAGGTGCTGCAGGCGTTCTTGAAGTGGGGAACAACATTCAAGCAATTTATGGTCCACGTTCTGAGACGATAAAAGGGCAAATGCAAGACATCCTTGCAGGGAAAACGCCTCGTCCTGTTGAGACGAAGCAAGAAGACGAAGTGAAAAAGGAAATCGAAAACATTCAACCAGAAGTACTTCAGCAAGAAACGGATACGAAGCTCGTGTCTCCAATGACTGGAACCCTGCATCCGATTTCTGACGTGCCGGACCAAGTGTTTGCTGAGAGAATGATGGGCGATGGGTTTGCGATCGACCCAACCGATGGAACCGTTGTTTCACCAGTAGAAGGGAAAATTACAACTGTCTTCCCAACGAAGCATGCAATTGGGCTAACGTCTGCATCAGGGAGAGAAATCCTCATCCACATCGGCATTGATACGGTTAAATTAGGCGGAGAAGGCTTTACCGTTTATGTGGAAGAAGGGCAGCATGTTCAAGTTGGAGATAAGCTTGTGGAGTTTGATCTTGAGTATATTCAACAACAAGCAACATCAGCGATCACACCAGTTGTGTTTACAAATTTAGCTGATGGCGAGTCGGTTAAAACAGCTAGTAAGAGCGTAAAAGCTGGAGACGAGAACATTATCGAAATGAATTGATCAACGAAGGACTAGAGTGCGATGCGCTCTAGTTCTTTCTTTAAATTATGTATGCTATACTAAAGATAATTACGTGTTTGTTTCAAAGGATGGTGCATAAATCATGACAGATCAAGAAATAATGGAAGCGCTAAAACGGGTTAAAGACCGCGATTTAGATAAAAGTATTGTCGATACAGGTGGCGTCCGTGAAATAAAAAACAAAAACGGCAACCTAAGCTTAAAAATTGCCCTTGCGCGAACGGGCACATCGGAACAAATGCAAGTACAGCAAGAAATTGTGAACGTGTTAAAAAGTGAAGGAGCAAGCTCGGTTGGGCTTCGCTTTGATACATTAACAGATGAAGAAATTGATTCATTAGGCGGTTCAAAAGAAGAGCCGTTTAAAGGGCCAGCGTTATTAGCGCCAGACAGCAAGACAACATTCATCACCGTTGCAAGTGGAAAAGGCGGCGTTGGTAAATCAACGGTTACAGTAAATACAGCTGTCTCTCTAGCTAGGCTAGGGAAGAAAGTCGGCATTATTGATGCGGACATTTACGGCTTCAGTGTACCGGACATGATGGGGATTGAAGAGCGTCCTAAAGTAATAGACAAGCGTATTTACCCAGTAGAACGATTTGGCGTAAAAGTGATTTCAATGGGCTTCTTTGTAGAAGACAATGCGCCAGTCATATGGAGAGGTCCGATGCTAGGGAAAATGATTAATCAGTTTTTCTCTGAGTGTGAGTGGGGCGAATTAGACTACCTCATTTTAGACTTACCTCCAGGTACAGGTGATGTAGCCCTTGATTTACACTCCATGTTACCAGATTCTAAAGAATTACTTGTCACAACACCACATGCGACAGCCGCATTTGTTGCTGCCCGTGCAGGTGCGATGGCGATTAAAACAAACCATGAAATGCTCGGTATAGTCGAAAACATGGCTTACTTTGAAAGCAAGAAAACAGGCGAGAAAGAGTATGTGTTTGGACAAGGCGGGGGTCCGCGGTTAGCAGAAGAGTTAAAAACGGATCTTCTCGCTCAAATTCCACTTGGACAACCTGTTGTGACGGAAGAAGACTTTGCGCCTTCTATTTATGGAGAAGAGCATCCAATCGGGGAGATCTACAAAGAATTAGCCGAAGCGATTGCGTTCAAAGTAGAAAGATAAGAAAAAAAGGACTGACCCAGATCTGGGTTCAGTCCTTTATTCATCTTCCCCTTCGTTGTCTTCACTATTGCTTTGGTCTTCAATTGCTTTACTCATCAATCCTGACATCTTTGCAGCAAAATAAGGACTTTCTAACGCTTCACTCATAATCCCCATTACTTGTTCGCGGTACTCTTTGGATTTCATTAGCTCCATTGCTTGCTCACCCATTTGAGGGTCTTTTAAAATATCCATCATCATTTGCTGGTAGGAAGGGTCCTTCATGAGCGATTTTAGGATTTTCTCATTTTCCCCTTGCATACTTTCTGCAAAAGACTTTGCAAACTCAGGGTCTTTCATGACCTCTTGCCAGTACGCTTTGCCTTCGTCGGAAGTCAACGTATCTTGAATGGTTTGTTTAACAAACGCGCTATCCATAACAATTTCTTCGCGCATGTCTTCTTCTGCAATTAAATCATGCAATGCTTTTTTACCTTCATCGGTTTTAAGCAAGTCAATGACCATTTTCTTTGTACCTTCATAGTCGGTATTTTGTTGCGCTTCTGTTTGTGCGCAGCCAGTTAAAACAACGAACAATAAAGAACATACAATGATAGCGAGATAGGAATGTTTTTTTATCGGCATCCTTAGAATCCTTTCTGTCTTAGATGTGTCCTTAGTGTTTGTTTTCGTTGATAAAATATGCATAAACAAGCTGGTGTTTCTGAACTAAGGTTGCTACAATTAAAAATGGATTCTAAAACTGGGGGATTTGCTTGTGAACAGCAGAAAAGTTGTTTTTATATTTTGGTCCACATTGCTTTTAGGAAGTCTAAGTGGTGGGCTTGTCGGTGTTTTGATGAACCTAGATCAATATGTAGGCGATGGAATGGAGAACTTTCTGATTGGAATTGTGTGGATGCTCGGTATTAGTGCCGCATTTACACTCGTATCTCAAATGGGATTTTTCGCTTATTTGTTTATTCATCGATTTGGTCTCGGATTATCACGGTCACATAAATTATGGAACCGCATCCAGTGGGTGCTAATTGTATTTGTCTTTTTTGACCTTGTTTATTTTCGATATATTGCTTTTGGAGAAAATGATTCATTTTGGGGTTATTTAATCATTCCAACAGTATTATTCATTTATGCGCTAATAATTGCAACCATTAAAGCAAAACAAACGAACAAAGGCGCATTTGTTCCTGCCCTATTCTTTATGTTTGTTATTACAACCGTTGAATGGGTACCTGCGCTTGTAGCAAATGACTCGAATTGGCTCGTTTTGTATTTAACACCTTTATTAGTAGGAAATACATATCAACTTCTTTTATTACATCGACTTCATAACAAAACCTGACCGTATAACGATCAGGTTTTTTCTTATTCAACTTCTTCATTTGCTGCATCAGTATGCGACATCAATTCCTCAATTGTCGCAAAATCGTAGCCATCTTGCTTCAAGCCTTTTAAAATTTTTGGTAAAGCCGTAGCGGTTTGCTTAACAGAATCAGATGCATGAAAGAGTAAGACGTCTCCAGCCCCAGTTTGCTCTAAACTATTTTTAACAATGGTTTCGGTTCCAGGATTCTCATAATCATAAGAGTTAATACTCCAATGAATAATATCCATACTTTGCTGATCCGCCAGTTCAAGGGTTTTTGGCGAAAATGCCCCATTTGGAGGTCTTAGTAAAGTAGGTGTTTCACCTGTTAACTCCTCTAAAACTTGCTTGCTCCGGCGCATATCTTGAACAACTTGTGCTTCATCAAGAGACGTATAATTCTTGTATTGGTATCCGTGACTTCCAATGGTGTAACCAGCATCAGCAATTTCTTCTACAAGGTCCGGGTATGTTTCAGCCCATGAAGCTAAAAGAAAAAATGTGGCATGTTCCACATCATGCTGCTGCAACACCTCAACAATAGGAGATACATTGTGCTCGCCCCAACTAATATTAAAGGTCAGGGCAACCTTTTGTTCGCTATCCTCCGCTTTATAAAAAGCCTGTGGGCCATCTGGTGTAGAAAAGACTGGCACATAATCCCGCTGTATAACGAGCCAACTTGCAACAAATAAAGCTGCAACGCAAATAAACAAAACTGGTTTCCACTTTGATAAATTAATGACCCATATCCCTTTCACAGCATTCGCTCCTTTAAACTCGTCCTCTTATAGAAAAGATATGATTGTCCGAAAAAAATATGAATAAAACCTATGCAGTTTGAAAAGACTGTTTTATTAGGCACGAGCATATTAGGAGGAACAACATGCGAGGGATACTCATTTCAGATAAAGAGACGAAAGAGCTTGAATACATATTAAAGAGAGAATTAGAAGAACTATTGCTTGATTTAACGGATGAGCGAATCGATCAAGTCGTAAAAAATCTCATGATAGAAAAATACGAAATCGTCTTTAACCTATATAAACGTGTATCTTTACCATCTGATCACAAAGAGTATGCATTTCAGCTGAATCAAGTAATGAAAAAAAATAAACAAATATAGTTGATTTTGTAGATTAATGATGATATATTAATAAAACCGCGTTGAGGGAAGCCAATTTCTTCTAAAAAACTTTTTTTAAAAAAGATTTGACATTTTAATCGCGGTCATGTAAAGTATTAAGAGTCGCTAAGAGAGATAGCGCAAACGAGTTCTTTGAAAACTGAACAAAAGCCAAGCGTAAAAGAGATACAAGGTATCTCGTCAATGAAGTTAGACACAGCTTTAAATTGTGCAAATGAGCAAGTCAAACACTTTTAACGGAGAGTTTGATCCTGGCTCAGGACGAACGCTGGCGGCGTGCCTAATACATGCAAGTCGAGCGGACAGAAGGGAGCTTGCTCCCGGAAGTTAGCGGCGGACGGGTGAGTAACACGTAGGTAACCTGCCCCTTAGACTGGGATAACTCCGGGAAACCGGAGCTAATACGGGATAATAAAGAGAATCGCCTGATTTTCTTTTGAAAGACGGTTTCGGCTGTCACTAAGGGATGGACCTGCGGCGCATTAGCTAGTTGGTAAGGTAACGGCTTACCAAGGCGACGATGCGTAGCCGACCTGAGAGGGTGATCGGCCACACTGGGACTGAGACACGGCCCAGACTCCTACGGGAGGCAGCAGTAGGGAATCTTCCGCAATGGACGAAAGTCTGACGGAGCAACGCCGCGTGAGTGAGGAAGGCCTTCGGGTCGTAAAGCTCTGTTGTGAGGGAAGAACAAGTGCCGGCGTAACTACCGGCACCTTGACGGTACCTCACCAGAAAGCCACGGCTAACTACGTGCCAGCAGCCGCGGTAATACGTAGGTGGCAAGCGTTGTCCGGAATTATTGGGCGTAAAGCGCGCGCAGGCGGCTTCTTAAGTCTGATGTGAAATCTCGGGGCTCAACCCCGAGCGGCCATTGGAAACTGGGGAGCTTGAGTGCAGAAGAGGAGAGTGGAATTCCACGTGTAGCGGTGAAATGCGTAGATATGTGGAGGAACACCAGTGGCGAAGGCGACTCTCTGGTCTGTAACTGACGCTGAGGCGCGAAAGCGTGGGGAGCAAACAGGATTAGATACCCTGGTAGTCCACGCCGTAAACGATGAGTGCTAGGTGTTAGGGGTTTCGATGCCCGTAGTGCCGAAGTAAACACATTAAGCACTCCGCCTGGGGAGTACGGCCGCAAGGCTGAAACTCAAAGGAATTGACGGGGACCCGCACAAGCAGTGGAGCATGTGGTTTAATTCGAAGCAACGCGAAGAACCTTACCAGGTCTTGACATCCTTTGACCACTCTGGAGACAGAGCTTCCCCTTCGGGGGCAAAGTGACAGGTGGTGCATGGTTGTCGTCAGCTCGTGTCGTGAGATGTTGGGTTAAGTCCCGCAACGAGCGCAACCCTTGATCTTAGTTGCCAGCATTTAGTTGGGCACTCTAAGGTGACTGCCGGTGACAAACCGGAGGAAGGTGGGGACGACGTCAAATCATCATGCCCCTTATGACCTGGGCTACACACGTGCTACAATGGATGGTACAAAGGGCAGCGAAGCCGTGAGGTGGAGCCAATCCCATAAAGCCATTCTCAGTTCGGATTGCAGGCTGCAACTCGCCTGCATGAAGCCGGAATTGCTAGTAATCGCGGATCAGCATGCCGCGGTGAATACGTTCCCGGGTCTTGTACACACCGCCCGTCACACCACGAGAGTTTGTAACACCCGAAGTCGGTGAGGTAACCTTTTGGAGCCAGCCGCCTAAGGTGGGACAAATGATTGGGGTGAAGTCGTAACAAGGTAGCCGTATCGGAAGGTGCGGCTGGATCACCTCCTTTCTATGGAGTATTTACTCTAGTCGATATATGACCGTTGGTCATATAACGCTTCGGATCTTTTGTTCAGTTTTGAATGAACTCAAATTCATTCATCTATAGCCTAATAGGGTATGGAACCAAGCTAGATGCCTGGTACTCACATCCTGTAGGCAGGTTCTTTGAAAACTAAATCTAAAATCAACTCAAATTAAGTTTTGTTCATCGGTTTTAAACTGTTTGAACGAGACGTCAAGAATTCATAAACCTTTTAGGTTAACCAATTACTTTTTAAAAGTAATCATGGATAAGTTAGAAAGGGCGCACGGTGAATGCCTTGGCACTAGGAGCCGATGAAGGACGCGACGAACAGCGATATGCTTCGGGGAGCTGTAAGTAAGCTTTGATCCGGAGATTTCCGAATGGGGGAACCCACCATCCGTAATGGGATGGTACTCCTACCTGAACACATAGGGTAGGTAGAGGCAGACCCGGGGAACTGAAACATCTAAGTACCCGGAGGAAGAGAAAGCAAATGCGATTTCCTGAGTAGCGGCGAGCGAAACGGAATCAGCCCAAACCAAGAGGCTTGCCTCTTGGGGTTGTAGGACACTCTATACGGAGTTACAAAGAAACGGAGTAGGTGAACTGTCTGGAAAGATAGGCCGAAGAAGGTAACAGCCCTGTAGCTGAAACTTCGTTTCCTCCAGAGTGGATCCTGAGTACGGCGGGACACGTGAAACCCCGTCGGAATCCGGGAGGACCATCTCCCAAGGCTAAATACTCCCTAGTGACCGATAGTGAACCAGTACCGTGAGGGAAAGGTGAAAAGCACCCCGGAAGGGGAGTGAAAGAGATCCTGAAACCGTGTGCCTACAACTAGTCAGAGCCCGTTAATGGGTGATGGCGTGCCTTTTGTAGAATGAACCGGCGAGTTACGATAACGTGCAAGGTTAAGCTGATGAGGCGGAGCCGCAGCGAAAGCGAGTCTGAATAGGGCGAGTGAGTACGTTGTCGTAGACCCGAAACCGGGTGATCTACCCATGTCCAGGGTGAAGGTCGGGTAACACCGACTGGAGGCCCGAACCCACGCATGTTGAAAAATGCGGGGATGAGGTGTGGGTAGGGGTGAAATGCCAATCGAACTCGGAAATAGCTGGTTCTCCCCGAAATAGCTTTAGGGCTAGCCTCGAGTGATGAGTTTTGGAGGTAGAGCACTGATTGGACGAGGGGTCCCCACAGGATTACCGAATTCAGTCAAACTCCGAATGCCAAAAACTTTAACTCGGGAGTCAGACTGCGAGTGCTAAGATCCGTAGTCAAGAGGGAAACAGCCCAGACCATCAGCTAAGGTCCCCAAGTATACGTTAAGTGGAAAAGGATGTGGAGTTGCTTAGACAACCAGGATGTTGGCTTAGAAGCAGCCATCATTGAAAGAGTGCGTAATAGCTCACTGGTCGAGTGACTCTGCGCCGAAAATGTACCGGGGCTAAACGTATCACCGAAGCTATGGCAATCCCAATAGGGATTGGGTAGGGGAGCGTTCCAAGGACTGTGAAGCTAGATCGTGAGGACTAGTGGAGTGCTTGGAAGTGAGAATGCCGGTATGAGTAGCGAAAAGAGGGGTGAGAATCCCCTCCGTCGAAAGCCCAAGGTTTCCTGAGGAAGGCTCGTCCGCTCAGGGTTAGTCGGGACCTAAGCCGAGGCTGAAAAGCGTAGGCGATGGACAACAGGTTGATATTCCTGTACCACCTCGTATTTGTTTGAACGATGGGGGGACGCAGAAAGGTAGGGTGAGCGCGCCGCTGGCTGTGCGCGTCGAAGCATGCAAGGCTGGAGCATAGGCAAATCCGTGTTCCGTGAAGGCTGAGCTGTGACCGTGAAGGACCCAAGGGTCCGAAATCCCTGATCCTCCGCTGCCGAGAAAAGCCTCTAGTTAGAATACAGGTGCCCGTACCGCAAACCGACACAGGTAGGCGAGAAGAGAATTCTAAGACGCTCGGGAGAACTCTCGTTAAGGAACTCGGCAAAATGACCCCGTAACTTCGGGAGAAGGGGTGCTCTATTAAGGTGAATAGCCTGAGAGAGCCGCAGTGAATAGATCCAAGCGACTGTTTAGCAAAAACACAGGTCTCTGCCAAGCCGCAAGGCGAAGTATAGGGGCTGACACCTGCCCGGTGCTGGAAGGTTAAGAGGAGGGGTTATCCCGAAAGGGAGAAGCTCTGAATTGAAGCCCCAGTAAACGGCGGCCGTAACTATAACGGTCCTAAGGTAGCGAAATTCCTTGTCGGGTAAGTTCCGACCCGCACGAATGGTGCAACGACTTGGATACTGTCTCAACGAGAGACCCGGTGAAATTATAGTACCTGTGAAGATGCAGGTTACCCGCGACAGGACGGAAAGACCCCATGGAGCTTTACTGTAGCTTGATAGTGAGTGTTGGTACCATTTGTACAGGATAGGTAGGAGCCTAGGAAACCGGAGCGCTAGCTTCGGTGGAGGCGTCGGTGGGATACTACCCTGATGGTGCTGACATTCTAACCTCGACCCGTGATCCGGGTCAGGGACATTGTCAGGTGGGCAGTTTGACTGGGGCGGTCGCCTCCTAAACAGTAACGGAGGCGCCCAAAGGTTCCCTCAGAATGGTTGGAAATCATTCGTAGAGTGCAAAGGCATAAGGGAGCTTGACTGCGAGACCTACAAGTCGAGCAGGGACGAAAGTCGGGCTTAGTGATCCGGCGGTGCCGTATGGAAGGGCCGTCGCTCAACGGATAAAAGCTACCCTGGGGATAACAGGCTTATCTCCCCCAAGAGTCCACATCGACGGGGAGGTTTGGCACCTCGATGTCGGCTCGTCGCATCCTGGGGCTGAAGTAGGTCCCAAGGGTTGGGCTGTTCGCCCATTAAAGCGGCACGCGAGCTGGGTTCAGAACGTCGTGAGACAGTTCGGTCCCTATCCGTCGCGGGCGTAGGAAATTTGAGAGGAGCTGTCCTTAGTACGAGAGGACCGGGATGGACATACCGCTGGTGTACCAGTTGTTCCGCCAGGAGCATCGCTGGGTAGCTACGTATGGACGGGATAAGTGCTGAAAGCATCTAAGCATGAAGCCCCCCTCAAGATGAGATTTCCCATGGCGTAAGCCAGTAAGACCCCTTAGAGATGATGAGGTTGATAGGTCAGAAGTGGAAGTGTGGCGACACATGGAGCGGACTGATACTAATCGGTCGAGGGCTTATCCTAATTTTTTTCTTGACTTGAGTTTGATTTCTAGATTTAGTTTTGAAAGAATCAACGATTCTTTTATCCATAAGGGTTCAATCCCTATGACAACGAGAAACAAGAAGATCGAGGATGGAAACTATTCGATAGATGGAGCGTACGTCGGTACGTGACAGAAGGAGAAATAGGAACCAGACGAAGAGATTCGCCGTTGATCGGACGTCAACATAGTCTGGTGGCAATAGCAAAGAGGTCACACCCGTTCCCATGCCGAACACGGTCGTTAAGCTCTTTTGCGCCGATGGTAGTTGGGGGCTTCCCCCTGTGAGAGTAGGACGTTGCCAGGCTTACATATTTTTTTGTCGTTCCACAGTAGCTCAGTGGTAGAGCTATCGGCTGTTAACCGATCGGTCGCAGGTTCGAATCCTGCCTGTGGAGCCATTTTTTTATGCTTCCATAGCTCAGCCGGTAGAGCACCACCATGGTAAGGTGGGGGTCAGCGGTTCAAGTCCGCTTGGAAGCTTTCATATAAGTACTGGTACGTTAAGGTTTCTCCGATGATGGAGAGGCTTATTTTTTTGCGTAAAAAGAGGTTTGCAAACAAATTGCAAACCTTTAGTCCATGAAAGTAAAACTTAATTAAAATTGTTCCCGCCTTTTTGTTTAAAAAAGGAACGAATAACCATTTTTAAATGAGAAAAATAACGGGTATTATGATATTCTTACAATAAGACTTTATTTTAAATTTATTGAAAAGTCCAACGAAATTATTTGGAGGGAATTTGATGAGAGCGCCAGAATTAACAGTTGATGATATTTATGAAATATTAGGAACTAACAAAAGTATTATTTCAGAACTAGAATATGAAGATCGAGGAGGGCAAAAAACCGTTTATACTTGCAAGATTGACGATGAAAAGTATGCTTTAAAGTTTTGTGATGTGACAGAGGTCGAATCAAAAGAAAGCTTTTATGAACCAGAACAATTAGAATCAGATCAATCTGATAATGAAGTTTTATCTAGAGCAAAAAGAGAAATTGATATTATGCAAAGAGTAGATTCACCTACATTAGTTAAAATTGGACCAATCGGACTTAACTTAGCTGAAGTACGTGACAGGAAAATACTCTATTTCTCTGAGGAATATATAAATGGAGCAGATTTGCATAAGGTGTTAACACAAGGAAGAATGAGCTTTAATCAAATTATAGACTTAGCAATTGATATCACGATCGCAATTCAAAAGTTATGGGATATAAAGATGGTGCATAGGGATATAAAACCAAAAAATATCATGAGAAAAGATGATGGGAGTTATGTTTTGCTTGATACTGGAATTGCTTTTGATGTACAAGGGGAGACACTAACGGCAGCTTTTCATTTAGTAGGTTCTCAAATATATATGTCACCGGAGCAATTAAGTGGTTACAGGAGAGAGTTAGATTTTAGGTCAGACTTATTTTTATTAGGGATTGTATTATATGAGGCATTAACTGGTAGGCATCCGTTTTTTGAGCGCGGATTAAATACTTACCAAATTGTTGCTAATATTTCATCAAGCAAGTTAGTTATCCCTTCAGAAATAATTACAGATACTCCTCAAAAATTAGAAAGAGTTATCTTAAGACTTCTAGCAAAAGAACCTCACTTAAGATATAAGACATGCGATCAATTATTAAAACAACTGTATATTTTGAAGGAGGTCTTGTAATGAATTTATATGCACAACAAGGTTATGGAAAAGGTGATAAGCTTCACAAAGGAATAGCTGGCAACTTTTTAGATGGTGTTTTACTCTCGCCTAGAGATGAAAAAACCGTAAGGATGAAGGAGTTTATACAAGATATCCAAACTAACTTTCCTGATACTCAATTACTATTTGATCCACAGTTTTACTACTCTCTTTATATCGATGCAACAAGCAAAAATTTAAACGAATGTGATTATTATCCTGGGAACATAAAGTTGTCATCATTAAGATCTCTTCGTAAATTGCATGAAATTGCGTTGAAAAGTTTAGAGTATCAAGAGCAGTTAGGATTAAATAGTTTAGTTTCACCTAATATTTTGGTTCCTAATTTTAGTGATAGACAAGCACAAATAGCTTTAAGTTTATCTGAAGAAGCAGCACAAATTGCTAATGATAAAGGAAAAGAATTATATGTTTCCCTTATATTCAGTGAAAATGCATTGAATGAATCAAGGAATGTAAACGATTTTTTAAATGAACTGACCACTTTAGACGTAAAAGGTTACTACATTACTATAGATCGTAAAACAACTAATTACGATCAGGGTTTTGAATCAGAAACGGCTTTAGTAAATTTGTTGACATTGATTTACTCCTTGTCAGAGATAAATGAATACGAGGTCATAATGGGGTATTCTGATATTATTGGATTATTGTATTCTGCTGTAGGAGCATCTGGTTTCGGCACCGGCTGGTTTAACAGTTCAAGGAAATTTACTGTTCAGCAAAGGATATTACCTAGTTCAGGAGGGAGACTCCCACGTGAAAGGTATACATCAACTCCCTTGTTGAACACCTTGTTAGTTTCGGAATTAGACTCAATTCAAACTCAATTCACAAGAAATGGATATAACTTAGATGATATTTTGAGCACATCTAGTTATGAGCACATAATTAAAGCAGGACAAAGTCCCTCGGATACTTGGTCTCGAGGCATAAGTCATCTGCAACACTGGTCATCATTAAAAAATGCCACCGAAACCATTTTTAATGATCCAGATGATATTTCAGCTCGCTTAGATGACTTAGAAGACCACATAACTACTGCCGCCGCTAAATATAAGTTGTTGTCTAATTTACCTATTCAACTAGAGAAGACTTCTCAAGGACTACACTTGAATACATGGTTGAATGCGTTAAAAAGTTTCCGTGATTTACACCGTGTTTAGAAAATTTTTTAGAGCTTTACCTACTCCAACCAAGTAGAATGCCTTTCTTCTTGGTTGGTTTTTGCTTGCCTTTATATAGACAGTCTTTTTTCCGTTATTATCTAGGCCAATAAGGCCCACACCGTTTTCTTTAAAGAAAATGCTATTGTTAATCGCTGGATTTATATACTTGTCTGGCATGATCACCCAAGCGTAATGACTGAAACCAAAGTATTGTGTAGCTTGATAAAAAGCTCTTCGCCAATTATGAAGTTTTGCTTCATAAGCGTTAAACTGAACATCAGGCAAGATAAATGTGCTAGATAGTATATATTTATTGGTGGCAGTTGCTTCAATAATATTTGCTTTCTTCAAAGTTCTAATTGATCTATTAATTGTAGTGTGTGTTAAAGCAAGTCTCTTTATAAGATAATTGGTCGATCTAGGAGCTTTATAGTGAAGTAAGGAAATTATTTGAGCATTGGTTAAGTTTGATAAAAGTTCAGCTTGTTCAATATTGACACTATATTCCCCGCTAATTTTAGCAGATACCAAATCAGCTCGACCTTGCCAACAGTCCATTTCTCTCAGAACAATAGTTCTTTTAGAAGAGCTAATTAAATTTTCTTCGTAGTATGAAACCAAACTATTTTCAATAGTGTCAAGGGTATCAAGGTGGTTTTTATTAGTTTCAGCTGTAATCATATATACCCTCCTCAATGTGTTATCTTATCATATAAACAGGTCGATGAAGTAATAATTATTATTAATTCCATATCAATGATTTAAATCCTTTTATTGCTATTATATTTATGATGTGAATTTTTTTAAAAAAAGAGCATAGAAACATTCAGGTGAATTATTTTATGCTCTAGGATGATAAAATAAACATAAGGGTCTCTTTATAATTCTTTTTTATATAAATTCTTACTAAACATCGCAATCGCTTCCCTTTGAATAGATGGCAACAAATGATTGTAAGTATCTAATGTTGTCGTTATACTCGAATGTCCTAATCTTTCCGCTACTACCTTTACTGGAATACCTTGCAATAACATCAACGTAGCATGAGTATGTCGCAAGTCATGAAAACGTATAGAGGGTACATTAGCATCCTCTTTAAGCTGATACCATTTTCGGTTTAGATTTCGAGGAGTTACATGTGTACCTAAACTAGTACATACAACCAAATCATTATCCTTATATGTTCTTCCAGCCCGTTCTCTCTCATACTCTACTCGTTCTTTTCGCTTCTGCAATTCAGTAATGGTTACTTCGTCTAAATCAATCGTGCGATTAAAACTAGCTTTTGTTTTTCCATCTGAAGCTCCATAAGGTGTATGAGTGACAACAGTGCGCAATAAATTATTCTCAAAGTCCACGTCTTTCCAGCGAAGACCCAGCACCTCACTACGCCGCATCCCTGTCATGGCTGCCAAATGAAAAGCAATATAAAGAGGATCTAGCTTACTGGATTCGAGAAACTGTAGCAGTTGCTTTTCATCCCATACATGAATTTCTTTGCGTTCAATTCGTGCAGTTTTTAAACCAGCTGCTACGTTCTTCCCAACAATCCCATCTTCTACAGCCTCTGACAAAGCTGAACTAATAACGGTATGAACTTTTTTTATAGTAGCAGGGGCTAATCCAAGATCATTTTCTAAATAAGAAAAGAATGTTTTTAGGTGGAGTCTATTAAGCTTTTCTAGCTTGTAATTTCCAAGCTTAGGTATGATATGGATACGAAGATGGGTTTTATACACTTGGAAGGTAGAAGCCTTCAATCTACTTCGTTTGTTTAAAATCCACTTATCTAAATAAGCAGCAAAAGACTCTTTGGAAGGTTCAATAAAATTTCCGGTGTTAATCTCATTAAGGATACGAGGCATGTCTTTTTGTGCTGCTTTCTTTGTATCATAGCCTGAAAACCACTTTTGACGTCTTTCGTTGTTATGATCTCTTTCCAAATCCACAATGATTACATATTTATTTCCTCGTTTACGTATATGTCCTTTCATTTTAAGCCTCCGTTATCTGTTATTTTACAGAGTAAATTGCAGCATATCTTCTAAATCTGCAACTTGAATGACGAAATTATCAACCTCTGTTCGATCAACGCCGTGTAAATTCAAGCGATGTTCAACGTTAGTTAAGTTAATTCCAAACACATTCTCAGAGGTTGTTAAGAGTAAATCATCGATTAGAATAGTTACATTCATGGCGTCTTGATCAAACTCTTCTGCTGGATGCATATCAAAAGGAGCTTGTACAGCTATTGTAAGTGTTTTATGATCCCAGTCGATTATTTGATTACGTACATTTAAAACAATCCATATAGGCGCTTTAGTGCCCTCGTGATAGTCATAATATACTTTGTAAGAAATCATTGTCCAGTCATCTCCTTTTTCTGTTTTTGAAGAAGTGCTTTTTCTACTAGAGACTGTGCGTGAATCGGAATATCTTTTTTGGGAACAGATTTATAAGAATTAGGTGTCGGCTGTTCTCTTATAACATCATTAAATCTTTGTAATGACTCAGCACTACGTATTCTTGCTTCAATTTGTTGTAATCGACATTCAGCTAATTCCTTAGAGACATGAAATTCACTAGCTAAAGTAGACGATAGGTGGTCGCAGTAATTACAGCATTTCTCGACCATAAAGAATGGCATTGAAGCATATAGCTGAAATTGGTCTGCTTGTACTTCCTGCATCATGGTGAATTCTTTACTATACATATTTTCTTGAGAGCCACAGTGACGAAGAGGGTGACAAAGCTCATGAAAGAAAATTTCTCTTTTTTCAATAGCTGAATGATCTTTATGTAAAAAAATAATGGCAACGTTATGTTCATCATCCCATATAGCTCTGTCAGGTCCCGGACTTTCCTTAATACAAATATTAAGGGTGTCGGCTATCTTATTAATATTAAGATCCTCTGGAGAAAGAATATGATGTTCTTTATAAAATAGTTCTAACCATTGTTCTATAGGAGTTCTTGAATATAAGCGTAGCAAAGAATCACCTCTATAAGAATATATGTTCGGTATTGTGGTAAATAAAAACGTCCAGCAAAAATGTTGGACGTTATTTTTTGTTTTCTCTATTAATCTTATTCTGCCGTATTCTTCTAAATACTTCAAGTTGTTCATTTAAAAATTCTACTTCTTCATTATCAAGGTCTTTGTAATTATAGAATGCAGAGTTTGTATCTGTGTTAGAGGATGTGTTGCTATTTTTATCATTCGTTTCTCCTGTAAGGTAGCTCATGGAGACGTTGTATTTTTTTGCTAACAATTTAAGTCTTTGAACAGATGGTTCATTTCTACCTTGTTCATAAAAACCATATGCACTTTCAGTAATATCGAGAAACTTGGCAACTTCTTGTTGGGTAAAATTGTTCTCTTTTCTTAGTTCGCGCAAACGATCCTTAAGTTCTGCCATATCAAGATCCTTTCAGTACTCTATATTTATTAATTGTACAACTTTTAGTTGGGTAAATAAAGTTTTCAATAAAAAACCCATCAAAAAATCTGGTAAAAGTGTTGACACCCAATTAAATGTTGGGTAAGATAACACTACAAAACGTTGGGTGGTGAAAATGATTCGAAAAAGAGATGAACTTATTCTTTTACGTAATAACAAAAATTGGTCTCAAAGGGATGTGATTGAGCTTTTAAATATTAGATACAGTGTTAGTATCAGTGAAAGTTATTATGGAATGATTGAACAGGGTTCGAGATTTCCGAGCTTGAACGTGGCAATAGCAATAGCTAAGTTGTTTAAGGTTAGTCCAGAGTCATTATTTAAAAAGAGAACTGAAATGAAAATCTAAGTAAGGAGTGACTAAGAATGTCCTTTGAAGAGACTATAAGGCAAATTGTTCGAGAAGAAAACGAAGAATTCCTGCAAAAGGTTAAAGACGCATTAAATTATTCTCAGTCTGATTCAATGCCAGATGTTTTAACAGTGAAAGAAGCAGCTGAATATTTACGAATGGGTAAATCTAAAATGTACGAATTATCTCAGCATTATGATTTTCCATCCTGGCGAGAAGGGCGCAGAGTTCTTATATCTAAAAAAGGCTTAGATCAATACCAACGTGAGAAGCTTAGTGAAAAAGAAGTGGTCATGTAATGGGGAATCAATCATGACTTTTCAAGTAATGAGCGATTTGATGAAAGAAGCTGTACCACTAGCTAAGAAGATGGAAGGCGATTGGCAAGCAAGAATGAAACTGGCAATGAGGTCTGTGAAAATCACCTACTTTATGAGCCAACCGATTTCAAAAGGAATTATTAATGAATTGCTTAAACACGGAGTATCATATCGTCGCATTTCGCGAAATTATAAGGTTGGACGAAGTGATATTACTGAAATAGAGAAGAAATAAATAGTGTGAGTATAGACCACTATTAACGTTCATATAAGCGAATGAAAAGAGTGAGTACATTGATAACTACATATAGAAAGAAAGCGCACCTGATAGAAGTCAGATACGCCGATAAAACCTAGGAAATTTTATTGTAGCGTACTTTCTTCCTATTGTCACTAGCGTGAGTATTAAGTGGACACAGCCAACACTTGTTTAAATGCTGTAGCAGGTAAGAAGATACGTGCGCCATAGCTGTATACAGCTTGATGGTTATACAATAACCTACTAACGTTGCCAAGACAGACAAAAAGTTCTGGAGCGACTGACAAGCGCCATGATGGATACAGAACCTGAGCGGTTTCTATAAATTGTTACGATGAAAATTGATGAGAAGTCTTTGGAAAATAAAACTACTAAAACGAAAAGAGGAATTTATAATGAATTTAAAAAATGGAATTAAGCCAGAACCACAAGAGACATTTGGAAACATGATTTTTATGGGATTAAACAGAGAGAAAATGTACTTTGACCGTGAAAAGGGAGAGCGTACAGATAAGTTGGAAGCACGTATTTATAACGTAGCATCAAGTGTTCAGCAAGGACAAATAGAAGTAACATTGCCTGATTATGTCGATTTAAAAGAAATTGATTTCAATAAACCAGTTGAGCTAGTGAATCCAAGAATTACAGCAAGAGCCCAAGCGAATGGGAACTTTGCCAATATCATTTATACGTTACTTGCAGAAGATATTGTGGAAACTGGACATAAATCTAACTCTAACTTTGAACCGAAAGCCAAGGATAAGGAACTTGTAACAGCTGGGTCAGATAAAAAATAAGAATTCTAATGCGTGCTAGTTCAAGACTGGTGCGCTCTAGTTTTTCTTTAAGGAGGGTTAAAGATTATAGAAGCGATGAGACGTCGGCTTTGGAAATACCGTGGCCATAGAATTACCCCTCATATGAAACATGCACTTTGGACAGCAGGATTGGGTATAGGTATACCCGTTTTCCTAGCTGTTCTTTTTTATAGCTTTAAAGACTCGTTTCCAATCTCTCAATGGAATGATTGGGGGCAGTATAAAGTATATATTGCGTTTGATAGCTGGAATTGGTCATTCTTGTTATCAAGGTTTTCTGTAGCGCTCTTAATTGCATCAGCCGTTGTAGGCATCGTCTACCTTGTTGCATTTGATAAATTTAAACAGTTGCTGCACAAACAGAAAATTGCACGTATGTTCTTTTCAAATCGCTTTTACGAACAAGAAAACATCCAAACAGAGTCGGGATGGACAAATAAGACCGTTACAAAAAGAAAGATTACCTATTTTCCTCGTGCTTATTATCAAGTGAAGAATGGTCATATCTATGTCCGTGTTGCACTAGATTTAAGCCGATTTCAAGCGCGTTATTTAGAACTAGGTACAGACTTAGAGAATGGCTTATTTTGTGATTTAGTTGATCGTGAAGTCGAAGAAGGATTTGTGGTTTTTAAACTTTTATATGATGTAAGTAAAAATCGTATTCCAATTCAAGAAGTACAAGTAAAAAACGGTTCGATGAGTTTAATGAAAAACGTTTACTGGGAATTTGATAAGCTGCCACATATGTTAATTGCTGGTGGCACAGGTGGAGGGAAAACTTACTTCATCTTAACGATTATCCAAGCAGTGCTTAAATCAAATGCCAATATACGAATACTCGACCCAAAAAACGCTGATTTGGCAGACTTAGAAGCAGTTCTTCCGAAAGGTGTTGTGTATTCAAAGAAAAATGGCATTATGATGTGTTTGCGTAAATCGGTGGAGAACATGATGAAGCGGTCTGAGGAAATGAAACAGATGCCGAATTACAAGACAGGAGAGAATTACGCCTACCTTGGTTTGCCTCCCATGTTTATCTTCTTTGATGAATATGTAGCGTTTATGGATTTGTTGGAACCACAAGAACGAATGGAAGCGTTAGGTTATATGAAACAGCTCGTCATGCTAGGGAGGCAGATGGGTTATTTTTTAGTTCTTGGAGCACAACGACCAGATGCCAAGTATTTAGCTGACGGTATTCGAGATCAATTTAATTTCCGTGTGACATTAGGGAAGATGTCTGAATCTGGTTATGGCATGATGTTTGGTGATGTAGACAAAACCTTTGTAAATAAAAGCGTTAAAGGTCGTGGCTATGCCGACACAGGCACATCAACCATATCAGAATTCTATAGCCCACTTGTCACCAAAGACTATGACTTCATGGAAGAAATCAAGCAAGCACAAGTGGGAGTGTATGGAGCGTCGGCGACGGCAGTCGCCAGCGGCAGCGTAGCGACAGAAACGGGAACGAGTGGGAGGAGTGAGCGAAGCGAATGACGACCTCAAAACACCAACCCCCCCTAGCTAACAGGGGGGTAGTAATCGTAGAAAAAAAACCGGAAGAAGTCCAAAACCCTTTAACAGCAATGGTTGACTACTTGCGAGTATCTTTTAAAACACATGATGTTGATTTCATTCTGGAACACATCGTCCATTTAAAGAAAGCATACATGCAGGAAAAGGAGTCAGGTTTTTATGGCTACATTGGCACGTACCAGCTTGATCATATTAAAGTCTTTTATTCGAAAGAAGGTGACAATCGAGGCGTATTGGTAGAGATGTCTGGTCAAGGATGCCGACAGTTCGAAAGCTTCTTAGATGCGCGTAAAAAAACGTGGTTTGATTTCTTTAAAGACTGCATTAACCATGGTGGCAAGTTCAGTCGCTTTGACTTAGCGATTGATGATCGAGAAACGTACTTTGAAATCCCCATGCTGCTAGAGAAAGTGAAGAAGGGCGAAGCCATTTCACGGTTTCGTAAGTCCGATTTTAACGGCTCACTTGATATTGCAGATGGATCTAACGGAGGAACGACATTATACTTTGGCTCGAAAAAATCAGAAGCATACCTTTGCTTTTATGAGAAGAACCATGAACAAGCTGATAAGTATAACATTCCTCTTGAAGATCTAGGAGACTGGAACCGCTATGAACTAAGACTAAAAAATGATCGGGCGCAAGGCGCTGTTCAATCATTAATCCAGTCAAAAGACTTACTTGATATCGCCATGCAAATTATTAACAACTACATTCGATTTGTGGATGCCGATGAGGATGCTGCGAGAGAAAAATGGAAAACAAGCGACTTTTGGAAAGTGTTCATTGGTGATGTCGGCAAGCTAAGTCTGTTTATGCAGCCAGAAGATGATTTTTACGAGAAATCTAGGATGTGGTTGCAAAACTCATGTGCACCAACAATGAAAATGGTACTTGAAGCGGATCAGGTCTTAGGCAGACAAGATTTATCAGACATGGTCGTCAATGCCGAGCTGTCAGCTAAGCAAGAAAAGATGCTTGATGTGCTTTTAGCAAAACCAAAAGATATGGTTTATTGAAAGGGTGGGATTATATGAATCAAAGGTTAGATTATAGTGTGAGTATTATAAGGGAAGAGACAGTTGCAGATAAGAATTATCTTGTCATATTTTTAGATAAAGCTTTTCAATTAACAGCTTCTTCATTTCATGATGCTATTACTTATCTGCAAGAGAACTTCCACAATAAATTGACAGAGGGCTTTTCGATTACTGATATAACTAAACAAGGTTTATTAATGGCATTGAATGTAAAAGACACAAACATGCTAATTGAAAAAATACAAAATACTATTTCTGGAATAAATAATTTTCAGGAGTAACTTTTTCGAAATTAATGAATGTCTTCTTTTTACCTTTGTTAGTTGTCGGAAACCAAGACACGAAGCATGTGAAAGTATCTGTAGAGTTAATATACTGCTTTGACCAAGGATAATTTTTGTGTATCTGATACTTTGAGACAGCAAAAGAAGGATAATCTTCTATATCTCCATTTTCTGTTGGATTAGAATAATTATGGGCTTTAGTAAACTCTACGATGTAATAGGGCTTATCTGGATCTTTCTCAAAAATTTTTGCTTGTCCAAAATAAACCCGAAATTGATAAGACAATGTCGAGGGGGTATCTAGTGAATGAAAAAGCTCGTTAAGAGAGAGGGAATCAAGTGTCTCAAGTTTTGTGTTGTCTAAATCGTATTCACCAGACTGAAAAACTTCAACGAGAGTTCGTAAAGTTTTAACATGTGATTTTGAGTACTTTCTTTCCTTATCTCCATTGCTATTAACAGAATACGTTGCAGTTAATGAACTATTACTTTGAGGTGAAAGTGTATTGTGAGTTTGTTTTCTTGGTTGTGGTTTTTTAAAACCATCTTTCCCTAAAATTAGTTTTAGTTTCTTCGATTGTTTAACTTGAGATGAAGTCTCTTTGTTTGTGTTACTAGAATTTGATTTTTTTACAAGATAGCTACAACTTTCAGAGTGATTATTAGCTTTTCTAGCTCCCTCAGTAAAATAGGGGTTATTCTTTCTTTCATTTTTTGTAGTTTTAAAGTTTGCACAAGTGAGGGGGGCGTTACAATCATCATCACCATCACAGATAAATGCTCTTGAATCTTTTAGTTCACCAGTAAATGATAGTCTGTTAGCGAGACTGGCTGTGATAGTTTCTCCTAATTCGATACTGAATGCAGTTGGATATGTCAAAAATCTCACCTCGTAAAATAAAGAATATTATCAACAGTATAACAATCAAAGCTGCGGAAATAAAAGTATAGGACAAAAATGATAGGTATCCAACCATGGCATCTGTCAACGGTAAATGGCTGACTGGAATGGAATGAAAGGAATTTAAGGAGTTGATAGATTCTCAGAACCAAGACCCTCTTGGCATTGAAGAAAAACCCATTTTTCTTCTTGCCTACCGGCGAGGGAGCCCCCGAATGAAACCGGGGGTTGGGGGATTAAATGAACACGGTCAAGCTAGTTTAGCTTGCAGGTTTGGACAGCGTCCAAGGTTACTCGATTGAACAAGAGAAGGAATAAGTGAGACTTAAAAAGGATTTCTCAACTTGAACGAGTCCATCGTTATCAACACACTGTTGACTTGCTGTTTGAATTTCTTTGCTATTAAAGTAGATTTTTGAAATGAGCAGGAAAGCTATAGCAATAATTAACGTTGCGGCCACAAGCCCCATTACTAGAAGATTTCTTGTTTTGTTCATTGAATTCACCACTTTCAGACCAAGGTTAAACTCCTTTCATTCTACAGGAAGGAGGAGGTGAGTGTATACATGACATCATAACTCCGACAAGACAGCTAAGGAAGAAAAACAATGAAAGGAGGTGATTGTTTGGAGTTTGTGCCAGAGGGTGTCCGGTCTTGTTTATACACTGGTATTGGCAAAAATATTGATTTTTTAATTGCACAAGCAACAGCGGTGATTCATTCAGAACAACGTTTTATGAAAAGTTACGACTTGAAGAAGTATGAAGAAGTGAAGGAAGCTCTGAGCTGGTATACAGAGCACTGCCTTGAATCAAGTTTAGAAGAGGATTTACAGGAGTTTGAACGGTTATACCTAAAAATAAAGGAGGAAGAATCAATATGAGACATGTTGAACTTTTGAACCGAGGGCAAATGGAGAAAGAACTGGAAGAGCAAGGGATCTTGGACATTGCAGAACAATTGATCGAACGTATGAAGGAACATGTGCGCTATACGAGCAAACAAGTATTTGAGCAAGTTATTATTGATGCAAAGATGGTCGTGGATAATGCAGTTAAAACGATTGTAGCTCGCTTTGCCGTATACGAATTTGAAGATCCATTAGAAGATGGAGAGGTTGATCCAATTAAATATGTTGAATATGAATCACTAAGCCCAGCAAAAGAGGTTTAGTGATTTTTTATGTTAGCTCAATACAAGACGTTGGATGAACAGTTTAAGTTGTTAGGGTTTACGGTTGGCATTGGTTCGCAAGTATACGTAATGGATTTAAGTAGACGTTCCATGCTTGTTGTTGAAGGCGTTAGAAAAACGGGCTATTCCACCTATCGATATACGTTCTATAAAATGACGTGCTTGCCCGGAGGTGGTCAAAGGCATTTAAAAGTATATGAGAAAGATGTTTCAGCGAAAAAGGTGTTACGACGAGTAGCATCTTTTTTAGCTTATATAGAACAAGATCAAGGAGGGTTAAAGAATGGCTAAATCCGATGGGGGCTCGATGATCGAGCGCCTTAAACACCGCTTTAAGCGAATCAAGAAACCAGCCAAGCAAAGAAGCATGATTCGTAAAGATCATTCAAAGAGAACAGCAACGGCTGTGTGGTCATTATTGGGAAGCATTGTTTTCCTCTCACTATTAACTATTTTGCTTTCAGTTAATACAAGGTCTGCTTTAAATGAAACCAATGCGCATCTCTCGAGTGAAGCAAACGAGGAAGAGTCGCCCTCTATTTCATTACCTGCTGCTGAACAGTATCTTTCAGGATTTATTGATGTGTTCATCAATGTTGAAAACACCCATGAAGCACTAGAAGAAAGAAAACAAACGCTGAAAAATTACATGGCTCAATCAGCTACTTTACAGGATGACAAACATCCGCTTTATCAACTGTCAGATTTACAAGGTAATAGGATTTTAGAAAACCATTCCTTGTTTAACATGAGAGAGAAAGAAGAAGAAACCTTATTTCAATATAAAGTCACGTTCACAAATCAAGTTCCAAAAGAAAAAGAGGTAGAGATCGAGCCGGAAGATGATGACGATGAACCAGAGACTGAAATTGTCATTGAAAATGATGAGACGAAACAAACATTACTATTAAACATTCCAGTGATTGAAGAAGAAAGTACTTTCGCCATTGCAGGTACGCCATATTTTTCAGAAGTGTATTCCTTAAATGGAATGATAGAAATAGAGGAAGAGAAATTACACATTGATCCTTATGTCGGGGAGGAACAATCAGTGGTTCAGGAGTTTTTACATTCTTTCTATGAACGATATGCTGCTGAGCCGAAAGAAGAATTAGCTTACATGATGAAGGAGCCGAAAAGCCTAAACGGTGCTTTTTCATTTGAAGAAATTCAAGATGTCAAACTCATTGAAGTGGACAATGGATTTAAAGCAGAGGTAGCTGTGATGTTTAGAGGAAAAGGAACGAACATTCCACAGCCTGCTTTTATGGAATTAGAGATTAATCGACTTGAAGGAAATTACTACATTGAATCAATGGACTATAAGTAGAAGGAGGAAATGAATATGAATCTATTAAATAAATTAACGGTAGGGTCAGTCCCTAGTGGATTACCGACCCTAGATGGCGTAGAGAACTGGGGGCTTGTTGTTGTAGCTCAAGTAATAGGGTTGTTTGTTTTCTTCTTGATTGCAAAACACTTAGCTCGATTTAAGATAGGCGGTATTATTATGACGTGCATTGTCGGTGGGATTGCCACATTTGTTGTGCAAAATTGGTCTCAAGTGAGCGGATGGATTGAAGCATTCATTGATACGTTCTGAGGAGGTGTAGAGGTTGCGAACCATTTTTAACTACCGAAAAGCATTAAGAGAACCTAAAAAAGTACAGCAGCTAACGGCTTCATATAGTCTGCCAATCCCATTTGAGTTGATCCCAGTTATCAACTTTTTTATTTTTATGGCGATGACATTTCTGATAGGGCAGATCATTCGTATGGGGTTTCCTCATGCGTTTGAACGAACCTTTGTGATGTGGTTAATTGGGTTACCCCTAGCGTTAACCATACTCGTAACGAAAATTAAACCTGAAGGTAAGAACATTTATTTATATTTTTTGGATGTAGCCAAATACTACGTTCAAATAAAACTTCCAAAAAAGCGTTTCTGTAATGATCGAGAGGTCGAATGGATGAGTGATTCAACAATCCAGTTTAAACGCTGTGTAAAGGTGGTGGCGAAAAAACGTGAGTACATTGAAAACACCAATGAAAACGATGAGGAACAATCTACTGTTAACGAGAACGGGCGACGTGTGGGCGTATTACCGCATCAAGAGTCAGTCCATTCCCATGCAAAATAAAAAAGTAGTAAACAGCTACAAACGGAACTGGAAAGCCTTCTTTGAAGAACTAACCACGCATAAGGATTTTCATTTAATGATGTACCCACAAGAATATCGGCTAGAAGAACGATTTGCTGACTTGGAACAAGATCTCGCAGAAGACGCAAAGCAAATGGCAGAGTACTATACAGAAGAAACGGTACGATTGCTTAATCAACGCTTAGGAAAAGTCACAAAGAATGATTTTATATTAGGAGTGAAATTAAAGCAGAACTTAGTTAATAGTGATGCTGAACTTAAGGAAAACATGATGTCGATGTTTTCAACGGCAACAGATACAATTGTAAATCTATTAGGGTGGGAACAAAGCGTTTCCACCTCTTTCTTTCAACAGTACGAAGAGGCAGAGGAAACAACCGCAATTCTATGTGCAATGGTGAATGGAATTCGTTTAAGAGAAGACGAATTAATCTATGTAAATCGCTATAACTTCTTACGAGGCTTAGACCATCAAGTAGGGGAAGAGATTGAAAATGCCTCTGTAGATGCGATCACAAATACATTGATTGATCCAACTTCTTCTGGTGTGTTGAAACTAACGAGCGATGAGTCAGAAGGTTACATGTCATTTGTCGTAATCGACGAGTTTCGACATAACATGGCGGAGAGTGAATTGTTTTATGAGGCGCAAACATTGCCTTTTCCAGTAGAGATTGAGATGAAAGTGCAAGTCGAAAGCAAATCAAAAACGAAGATGGATTTGAATTTAAAGAAGCAGCAGCTAAAAGAATCAACGCTGGAACAAAACCGTGTTGGCGATCAAGAAGATTCATCGGTAAGTGCGAGTGCTTATTTAGTGAGCCACTTACAAAACGAAATAAAAAAAGATGATGTAGACATGTTGAATTGGTTAGCGGTCATAGTCGTACAAGGCGATACGAAGAAAGAGTGCAAAAATCGGGCGAAACTTGTGACGCGCCATATGAAGTCAGCAGGAATAACGTGTCGTATACCAGTCGCGGATCAATTGCCTTTGTTTTATAAGTTTCTACCTGGTGAACGGTTAGACGTAACCAACCGAAATTGGCTGCAAAAAACAACCCAAGATGGTTTGGCAGAAGGATTATTTGGCGTATCAGCTGACGTAGGTTCAAAGATTGGCTTTTTTATTGGTTGGATTGATCCGTTTGTTAAACATGCTGATTTACAAGGAGCCATTTCAGCGAGTCGATTTCCTGTTTTGTACCATATGTTCTTAGCCAACCAACAGCTCAAAGGGTCAAAGACTCGCTCTCCCCATGTTCTAATAACAGGGGATACAGGCACAGGTAAATCTTTTTTAGCAAAGCTGTTGTTTATCTATGTCAGCATGCTAAATGTAAAATCCTTGTACATTGATCCTAAGAAAGAATTACGGAAATGGATTGATAAGGTAAAGAAAAACCCGAGAGTACAGCAAGAGTATCCACTGTTCACACAGCATCTTGAGAAGTTCCATTTTACAACGCTGGATGCAGCGGATGAAGGGAATTGGGGAGCACTTGATCCAGTTGTATTTCTTCCACCGATGCAAGCAAAGGAAATGGTGCAAGTCATCTTTGCTCAAGTGTACGACTTTAAAGGCAAAGACGATGTTCATACCGCTTTTCTACGAGCAATCACCAATGTATTGGAACAAAAGCAAAACGGGGAGCAAGTTGGCTCACTGACAATTATTGAACTGATGAGAAACCACGATGATTCCGCAGTCCAAAAGGCTGGGGATTTTTTATATGAAGTCGTAGCTGATTCCATTATGAAACTATGTGTTCATGATGGCTCAAATCAAGCACTTTCGTTAAACAAACGTATTAGTATCGTTGAAATCGAAAACCTTGATCTACCAGAAGCGACTGATCCAATTGAAAGCTATACAAACTCACAACTGAAATCAAGTGCCGTTATGTTTGCGCTTGGAAAGTTTTGCGAGCTATTTGGTATGAACAAAGAAGAACGGACAATGGAATTTATGGACGAAGCATGGGTTATCACGTCCAGCCAACAAGGAAGGAAAGTGGAAAAGCAAATGCGTCGTGTAGGACGAAGTTACAACAATGCCCTTGTCTTTATTTCACAAAGCACGAAAGACGCATTGCGTGAAGAAGAATCAGGAAACTTCGGTGTAGCATTTGCGTTTGATGAACCGACAGAACGAAAAGAAGTGCTTAAGTGGATGAATATGGAGCCGAGCGAAGAGAACGAAGACATGATGGAAAACATGTTTCAAGGGCAATGCCTTTTTAAAGACTATTATGGGCGAACAGCAAAAATGAGCATTGAGTGCTTATTCGACGAATGGTATGAAGCGCTAGAAACCGTTGAGACTTCTTCAGTGGCAACGGCGGAAGAAAAATATTTATAGAAGGGAGGCAGAGGATGAAGTTAGCGATATTAAATTCATTGGTTGTTACTAATCAAGGCTTGTATAAGGCAGAAAAAATCACCTTAATGGAAGCACGAAAAATGATGTTCGCACATGAAACGAACTATGAAAGCTATGTTGGGCACGAGTCCTCATCACTCGTTTTAGAAGAACTACTCGGTTTTCCTGTCCCAGTTAACCGTATCCGATTTAGGCAAGAGAAATACCAGAAAGCCCTTTGTTTCAAGTTGTATGACCGCTACATGGAATACAAGAAGCTGACAGAAAAAGAACTACAAAGCGTCAACTATGATTTCTTTCTTCTAACAAGAATGGACTAGAAAGGAGGGAGAGGATGAACTCGAAACAAAAAGCGATTTGGATAAGTATTAGAGCAGTGCTCATTGCCCTGCTCTTTTTTGGTTCTCATACACTCGTTTTTGCGAATGACCAAGAGAATATGACAGAACCAAAGATAGAAGAAAAAGGCGGCGTTGAGCTTTCCATTAAACGCTTTCCCATATCAAGATACGTAGCCAACAATGAAGATGCTGACGGTCGAATTAAAGGGGCGTTCGTAGGCTTTACGAATGTCATCTTTTCTTTAGCTGGGAACGTTGTTCTAGTCGTTGATACTGCAATGGATAAGTTGTATTCATTAGAGCCAATCGATGAATTTGCGGATACATTAACGATAATTTCAACTACCGTATATGATACGTTGAAAGAGCACTTCGGCGAGTTGCTGTTTATATTTGCTGTCGGGTACATCGTCTACCTATTTATTGCAAAAGGCAGTGTTCAAGAAGCTTTAAGAAGATCCGTTTTATTCTTCTTGGTGCTTGTTGTAGGTGGCTACTGGATGCTTAATGCTGGCTACTTTATGAAGTCATTAAATGCATTGTCTGTTGAAGCACAAGGTTACATGCTTGAAGCGGGGAATGGATTAATTAATGTGGCTGAAGGTGAAGGGGTTTATGCCGATACGAGTCAAATTGATCCTGAAAACAAAATGGATGGTACCATCTCAATCATGAGAAATGTCTACTTTGATTTGGCAATGAAAAAGCCTTATCTCATTGTAAATTACGGCACGACAAGTGAGAACGCAATTAATGAGAATGACCACGCTGATCCAGAAGATTTTCCGGGCGGAAGCAATTTTAACAGAGTAGATCGCATGTTGGCGTTTCAGTTAACGAGTGATGGCGAAAAAGACAGGCAAAGCTATGTAGATGGTGAAATAGACGAGTATAACAACGAAAACATGGGTGGAGGAAATGTCTTTCAACAAATGGGGCAATCCTTAATCGCTTTATTTGGTTCCACTCTGCTAGGTATACCGTTCTTGCTTCTAGCATTACTAAATTTCCTCTTGCAGCTGATCGCGTTGGCACTTGCTTTTTTTATCCCATTTGCATTCGTTATGTCGTACATCCCGCAGCTGGCATACTCAGGTTTTGTTAGTATTGGAAAGCTCTTAAGTGTATTTGTGTTAAAGGCGATGCTGGGAATCCTCATATTGTTTGTCTATGTGCTCTGCTTTATCGTCGATGCAGTGTTGCCTCCAGAAGGATTTGCGATGTATTTAGTTAATCTGACTGTGTTAATTGCCGTATTGCTTTTAATGATTTGGAAACGAGATGCACTAATTAAAATGGTGACAGCTGGGAAAGTCACATCGGTTGATAACAACATGCTTAATCAAGTACGGAATGAAATGGTCAATCCGGCTGTTCATGCAATAAAGCCACGTTTGGCAGGTTTACGGGAATCCCCTATTCAACAAACCGAGCATCAAGCACCACCAAAAAGTGAGCGTACGAGTGTGAAAGAAGGTCGAAACGCTGATCAATTAGCAGAAGCACGAACACCTCAAACAGATGGGAAACAAGAAAGTCCATCTTCGGCTGTCGCACACAACGATCAAATAAAGCGCGCTGAACGGACGCCCCAACAAAAACGTGAAGAAAAGAAAGCAGAGAAGCAGAAGAAAAAAGCGGAAAAACAAGAACTAAAAGAACAGAATCAATCAAGAGAAGATTTAAGCACAGTTGTTGCTCATCAAAAAGAAGAGCGCCATGCCCCAAGACAAGAAATCAATCAAAGAGATCACGAACGAACGAAACAACCACAACCACGTGAACATCAGGAACCATCGTACCGTCCGTCTATCAAACAAGGTGATGTGACGTACTTAGACGATCATCGAGCGTTGCGTTCGGTAGAGAAATTAGAGAGAGAGAATCAATTACGTCAAACAAAAGGTATAAATTCCGCTAATCATCGAACGGAACAAAAACCTTCACAAAATGAACCCCAATGGATTCAAGACAAAGAAAAACAAGGAGTTCAACCAAGTAAAAGGCTTAATGAACGCCTTGATCAACCAAAGACAGAATCTATCAGAACCGCACAGCGCAATGAAAAGAGAGATTTAGAAGCGATTGAAAAAGAAGAAGATCGACACACACGTAGAGCAAAGGGAGCGTCTAAATAGACGTTCCTTTTTGTCGTGAAGGGAGTACGACATGAAAAAGCTAGGATGTGGTTTAGTTCTAATGGCCATTCCATTTATGTTTGTGGCATTGATTCTCATGGGCGTTGTCATGGTTATAACAGGAGAAAGCAACACATCAGGGCGTGATGCCCATTCTGAAATCGAGAGTGATATCAATTCGGACTATACGTTTAATGGAGTAAGCCCAGAGATTGAGCGGTATCGCAGTTACTTTGAACGTTATGCGAAAGAAAACGGCATTGAAGACCATATTGAGATTTTAATGGCGATGACGATGCAAGAAAGTGGCGGACGACTTGCTGATGTCATGCAATCATCTGAATCACTTGGACTACCTGTGAACACAATAACCGATCCAGAACTATCCATTAAACAAGGTGTGAGCTATTTTGCTAACGTTTTAAAGAGCTCTGGTGGCAATACAGAATTAGCCTTACAAAGCTACAACATGGGACATGGATTTATTGATTATGCAAATGAACATAACAATGGCAACTACAGTAAAGAACTAGCACAACAATTCTCCAATCATATGAAAGAGCGCTTAGGATGGAGTGTCTATGGAGACCCCAACTACGTTGATAATGTCATGCGTTATCTAGATAAAACCGAATTTAAATACGCAGCAGGCGATGCAGATTGGGCACTGCCACTAAAAAATATACGCATTACCAGTGAATTCGGATGGCGAACACATCCTGTTACAGGAGAAAGAAATTCCTTTCATGGCGGGCTCGACTTTGGCTGTACACCAGCAGATTCTATCTTAAGCGTGGCAAATGGTAGAGTTGTTGAGGCAAAGCATAGCAACGTAGGCTATGGCAATTATGTCACTGTAAAGCACGGACAAAATGAGTTTTCTCGTTATGCGCACTTATCGTCTATAAGTGTTTCGAACGGTGAAGAAGTTGATCAAGGGGATTCTCTAGGTAAATGTGGCACAACAGGTTCTAGTACGGGCAATCATCTTCATTTGGAACATATCACTGAACTTGGTCAGGCACACCCAGATAAGATTGACCCAAAAGAGACATTGGGACTTTAACAAGAAAGGACGGTATACATGCAAAAGAAAATGATAGTGATAATTGTGTTGCTAGTTGGAACAATGGTGTTCTTCATCATTCAAAATAGCAGCTTAAAAAACGAGAATCTAACAATAAGAGAGCAATTCGAACAGCTTAAAAATGAAGATATTAATAAAGGAGATACAAACGAACAAGCGAAGGAAATAGCAAGAGATTTTATCAGCGGCTATTTTAACTATCAAGACAAACCAGCAAAGCAAGATGTAGAAAACTATGCTACAAGCGAAGCCTTGGATCAGTTACAGTTTGACGATGCA
Organism: Shouchella phoenicis; assembly: GCF_047238345.1. Lineage (NCBI taxonomy): Bacteria > Bacillati > Bacillota > Bacilli > Caryophanales > Bacillaceae > Shouchella > Shouchella phoenicis. The sequence goes on from NZ_JBDFMQ010000001.1 coordinate 170,494, forward strand.
GAGGGGTTGGAGGAAATTTACGGCGATACCGATATAGAAAAGATTCAGTCTAGCGTGGAAAACCTAAGTCTCTATGAAGGGCAATCACTAGATGATCGTATGGAGCTTGTTGCTTTCTTTGATAACCGAGTTGAAGTGAATGATATATCGAGTGTAGCAATGACCATAATGACGTTAGAAATAGTAGAAGAAGAGGATCAGTGGAGTGTTTCCAATTTTACTTTTTATCAACATTAGTTTGGGGGAATCTATGATTTCCCTACAAAGTGTAAACGAAATTAACTAAACTTTATAAAGAGAGGTGGAAAATGGTGAAATAATGTAATGAGCTACTACTTGCTATTAGTAAAGAAGTTATTGAATTATACAAGAGAGAATGTTGAATTGACACCCTACTAATGTACATATACTATTAAATTATTGAGTTAATTTAAATTAAATTTAATATTTTTGATATTGAATTTATCAAAGACTTTTAAATATATTCTTGAAAATGTTCAATAAATTAAAAGAGGGCGTTAGATAATGATAGATTACATACTTTTTAAGTTAGAAAAATTAAAAATTTTTTTACAAAAATTAAAAGGAAATAATGAGAGTGGAGAGAAGTATGAATTTAACGATAAATATAATTTCCAAAAATTAACACCTGACAATGATGTTAATTTAGAAGTATATAATGATGCTATTAATTATATATTTAGTCAGAAAGATATACGTAATATTGCGATATCTGGTCCTTATGGAGCTGGAAAAAGTAGTGTTATTTCTACATATATAAAAAAGAATAGTAAATTAGAGTTTTTAAACATTTCATTGGCACATTTTAAACCAATAGAAAGCGAAGAACAAGACAAACCTGAATTGAATAGTGATCAGAATAAACGATTATATATAAATCATGATGCTACATTAGAAGGGAAGATATTAAATCAACTCATTCATCAGATACCATCAAAAAAGATTCCTCAAACTCTTTTTAAAGTGAAGAGGAAAATAAGAAATAAGACACTTATATTAAGTACAATTGTCATATTGCTTTTCATGTTATCAGTTTTGAGTATTTTTACTTTTGACTTATGGAACGAATACGTTGCCACACTTCCGGAATCTGGAATTAAAAATATAATTGAGCTATCAACAAATGATTATATTCCCATATTAAGTGGACTCTTAGCTGTAGCGACAATTTCTCTTGGTTTTTACAGTATTGTAAAGTTGCAAATGAATAGAAATGTTTTTAGAAAGTTAAACCTACAAGGTAACGAAATAGAAATATTTGGAGAAAGTAATGATTCTTTTTTTGATAAGTATCTAAATGAAGTTTTGTATCTATTTGATAATGTGGAAGCTGACGTAATTGTGTTTGAAGATATAGATCGATTTGAGGAAAATAGGATATTTGAGCGCTTACGTGAAATAAATACTTTAGTTAACATTAAAAAAAAGAATAATGATCAACAACCATTAAGGTTTTTCTATTTAATACGAGACGATTTATTTGTATCTAAGGATCGCACTAAGTTTTTTGATTATATAGTACCTATAGTTCCTATTGTGGATAGCTCTAATGCCTTGGATCAGTTTATAAAATATTTTAAAAAAGGTGGTATTTATAATCTTTTTAATGAAAGTTTTTTAAACGGTCTTTCTTTATATATCGATGATATGAGGATTTTGAAAAATATTTACAATGAATTTGTAGTTTACTATAGAAAGTTGAATATTACAGAATTAAATTGCGACAAAATGCTAGCTATTATAGTTTATAAAAATCTATTTCCTAGAGATTATACTCAACTACAATTAAATAAAGGAATGGTATACACACTTTTTGCTAAAAAAGAGAACTTTATCGAAGGAGAAATAAAAAGAATTGATACGTTAATAAATGAAAAAACAAAAGAAATAGAAGTTTCGGAACGTGAACATTTAAATAATATTAAAGAGTTAGATATAGTACTTGAATATAATCAAAAACAGAATTGGCATTATAGACAGGAAAAACAGAAAGAAATTAACGAACGTAAAATTGCGATTGAGAATAAAGTAAATCATAATCGACCTTACCTTGAAGAAGAAAAAGCAAAACTTGAAGAAGAAAAAGTCGTTATTCAGTTCAGGAAGCTAAGTGAAATTATAACAAGAGAGAATATAGATACCATCTTTAGCACTGTTTTTATAAACGAAATCGGTGATGAGACTGATTTTCATGAAGTTAAAAGTAGTGATTACTTTTCATTATTAAAATATCTACTTCGAAATGGTTATATAGACGAGTCCTACCCTGATTATTTGACTTATTTTCATGAGATTAGCCTCAGTAGGGAAGATAAAATGTTTTTGCGAAGTGTTACGGATAAAAAAGCTAAAGATTTTTCTTATCAGTTAAAGAATCCAAATAAAGTCGTGAACAAGTTACAATTAGTAGATTTTGATCAGAAAGAAGTTCTCAACTTCGACATAATGCAATACCTATTAAATTCTTTAAACGAAAGTGAGTATTTGGACAGACTTATCCAGCAAGTTAAAGATAAAAAAAATTATAGATTTATAGGGGAATATTTTGATACTGATAGAGAAAGAGCGCTTTTTGTGAAGACTATAAATCGACAATGGACAGATATGTTGTCTTATGCAATAGACAATAATGTGTTACATACTAAACAGTTGCGTTCTTTTATAATTTACACACTCTACAACTCAAATAAGGCTATTCTTGAAAAAATAAATAAAGATAATAAAATTACTTCTTTTATCTCAAATAATAATGATTTCTTGGACATGGAAGATATATTTACTGACAAAGTTATAGATTGTTTTATGATCTTAGATGTGTCTTTTGTAAGTATAGGCGCTGCTAACTCTAACCTTTTGAAACAAGTGTACGAAAAATCGCTATATGAGCTTAACTTCGGTAATTTATCTTATATGCTTAGTGAATTTTACAAACCAAGGGCTGAAAGTGAGATTGTTCACAGTAATTATACCTTAGTTATTCAGCAGAATGATTCTCCTTTGTCAAGTTATATTCATAAGAATATCAATTCTTACGTTCGCAATGTTCTTTCAAATTGCAATGGAGAAATAAGTGATTTAGAAGAAGCGGCAATACAATTGTTGAACAATGAAGAATTAAATAATGATTATAAAGAAAAGTATATTCACTATTTAACAAGAACGATCGTAAATATTTCAGATGTGAAAAACCAAAAACTCTGGGGTCTAATATTAAGCAATGGGTTAGCTGAGTATACTGCAGAAAACGTTATGAATTTTTATGTATATAGCAAATCATTAAGCTCTATACTAATGTCTTTTATAAATAATAGTAATGTTAACTTGGATTTTAATGAGGTTGTAAATGACTGGCCTTCTGAAATAATTGAGGAATTTTATTTTGCAGCAATAGCCGCTAATGATCTGGATAATAAGAAATATAAAGAGATACTGGTTTCACTAAAATTAGAAATTGTAGAATTTCAAATAAGTGCTATTTCAGATGAGAAAATAATAATTCTTATACATGAAGATATAATTCCTATGAATTTAGAGAATCTAAAGTTCATGCGTAAGGAATACCCAAATCAAGTCTTCCAATATATTAAGAAGCACATTGTCGCGTACGTCGATCTAATGACAGATGAAGATTTTATATTAGAAGAAATGATTGAAATTCTATCATGGGACGTTGAAGAAGATTTGAAAATCAATTTGCTTAACTACACAAACGGTCAAATCTCTATCATAAACAAGTGCTATTCAGATAACATTAAGGCACAATTAATAAAAAATCATCTTGAACCTAATGATCTACCACATTTGTATTCAAAGTATGAAGAGTTTAATAATGAAGTTCAGCAAATAGTTTTTAAGTTAGCCATGCGAGATGTAGATACTATCAGCTATGAGCCTGAAAAAATTTCAAAAAAACTAATTGATTCGCTAATAAGGTCAGAGAAGATAGACTTTGATGACCGTCTGAATTTGCTAATCTCTATATTACCTAAATTAAATGAAGAACATAGAAAATCCTATCTTATTTCACTAGACTTAGCAGAATTCAATAAAGTATTTGAAAAGCGTACAAGACCTAGGTTTAAGATCGATTATACAAGTAAGAAATTATTATCAATGTTTAGAGATATTAATTGGATCTCCCATTTTGAAGAGGATCAAAATAAACAAGGGTTCTATAAAATTACTAAAATGAAATAGGAGAACTGTAAAATACTTTGGGGCTGTATAAAGTTAGATAGAACAAAAATTGTTATAGATAATAGGGAATATTTTAATGGATAAGATCTTTTTCTTAGTAATTTTAAGAATTTAGTTAGGGTTTAGTGTTTAAATTTGTGGAAGGTTTAAGGAGATACTAGTAGTACCAAAGCTTTCGTGACTTTGGTACTCTTTTATATTGGGTAATAAAAATTGGCGTATTCACTTCTGATTTTTTCTATAAACTGAATGAAATCAGTTTATTAGTTAACGAAATTTTATATCAGTTTTCCCTTACATAAATTTTGTGAAATCTATTTGCTTAGATGCTAACTTTGAGTGATATTAATTATCATATATTAGGGAAGAATTATAAAACTAGTTTATTTTTGAGGTAAAGTAAAAAAAAGGGGGAGTTAAAGTTGAGATATAGATTTATCACTGTGTTACATAATATGAAATTAATGATGACAAAAAATAAAGGAACCGAGATTATGCCAAGGTGTAGAATCTCAAATGGTCGACAAGTATTAGATCAAACGTTTCAATCTAAACTAGTGACATCTACATTAGGGGTACACTCTATTGATGAGTTTGATAATTCTGTCTATGTTTACTTAGATGGGGAAATATCAGACTTGAATTGTTGGGATGAAATGGATGCATTAGGAGTGCACATTACCTTTCTACACTTGCGTCAAATCCAATCGTTTATTCACTGTTTATGGGAAGTGAAAGATAATAATGTTTATGTACGAGACGGCTTTTTGTTAGCTTATCGGCATGACTTTAAATATGAGGCTTCGTATAAAGCTTCGCTATCAGAAATTTTTAGTTTTTCTACAGCCGAAAAAGGTGAATCATTGTTCTCTAAAACTGAATTAGAACGAGCTATTGATGTTTATAACCCAACTTTTCTAGACAAGCTTATGAAAGAAGATTATGATGGGAAAAATCCTAACCCTGATCACTTATATAAAAACAAAGGTTCGGAACGCATGGTAAGAGCTTTGTATTTCACAGATCACGCAAAAAAGAGTGCGATTTTACCCTTGAAAATCATGTTTTATTGTAATGCTTTAGAGTGTTTATTTACAATTGGAAATTCTGAAGTAAATCATAAGATTGCAGAGCGAGTAGCTTTAATTTTAGGGACAAGCCCTGAGACTAGAAAAGATCTATATAACATTATAAAAAAAGCGTATGTATCCCGTTCAAATTTAACCCATGGTCAATATTTAAAAGGAAATGATGCAGATTTAAAGGGAATTTCAAACAAATTAGACACTATTCTAAGGGAATTATTAAGTGCAAATCATGAGGTTTTTTCTAAATCGGATAGAGATATGGAGGATTTCTTTTTAAACTTGTTATTCGTATCTGCTTCAAACTATTAGTTTTTAAGCTAACTTCTTCAATATTGATATAAAGTATTTAGAATACTTAAGTCAATCAATGGAATTTCATTAAAGATAAAGTATTGAAATTAAAATATGGAATTAGTGAAACGTTAATATGACGTTTTTAGTGATTAAGTTAATCTGCAAACCAAATTGCTAACAAACCAAATACAAATAGATGGAATTGATGTGTTTTAACAGGGAATAGAGGCAACATCAATCCTATACTCGTGGGCTTTACGGAAAAGTGGAGCCCAAGCAAAACCCCTGATACAGAAATGGTAATGTAATTAAAGTGGCGGTGCATAGTGTAGTTTCTGTTTAAAAAAGCCTCGCACTTTTTACTAGTATAAAGCCTAACTTCAGCAAATAATCTTTCGTATATTTATATCAAACAAGAGCTGCCCTTATAGGTAAGCTCTCGTTTTATACTTAGACTCTTTGGTAACTCTTCCCACGAAATAAAACAACGAGACCGATGAAAATTGCGACTAACGCAAAACTCAATAACACGTACTGGATGGACAATCCACCCTCAACGAGTGACGGAATGACTCCATATGCGATCGGGTCAAAGCCATTCATGGCCAGGTAAATGAGACTCATCACGCGTCCGATCAGTTTTGGATCGGTTGTTTCTTGTGCAGAAGTGAAGAAGGGAATCGTGATGATTGGCATAGCTAATCCGATAAAGAAGACGATCAGCGTCAACCAAAATAAGTCGGTAATTTGACTGAAAAAGAGTAGGATTGCTGCGGCTCCTAATAAGCCATAAATCGATGTTTTTCCTCTATTTTTAATTTGAACAAACCCTACGATCGCTGAACCGATGACCATACCAATACCTAAACTCACTTCTAAATAACTAAGGTTGATGGGCGTTCCTCCATAAAGGTCAACGACGAGGGGGATGGATACAATAATTGCCCCCATAATCAGGAAATTAAATGAGATTAAAACGACGATCCCAGTAATAAGGTAACGTGACTTTACTACATGCAATAGACCTTCTTTTAAATCGAGAAGCGGCGTATGCTTTACTTTTGCTTCGACGGGTGTTTCTTTAATGAATGGAGGAAATACAAGTACGGTTGAGATGGCTACTAATAGCGTCGCGACGAGGTAACTGGTCGCTACCGTTCCGAACTCCATGAAAATCCCGGCTAGTAATGGACCTAAAATAAATGCAAATTGGTCTGTGCCCTGAAACCATGCATTCGCTTTTTGCATTTGCTCCTGATCGACAATCTTAGGAATCATCGACGTTTTTACAGGTCCGAAAAATGCATCAATCATCCCAAAGAATAACGTGAGACCAAGCATGAGCAAAAATATCATATCATCGATTGCAACAAAGTAATAAATGATTGCTAAGATGAGCACCTGTGCTAGGTTTGCACTAAACATAATTGTCGTTTTCTTAAAGGTGTCGGCTAGTACGCCTCCAAAGACCATCATAATTAACCGAGGGACGGTTGCTGCAATTAATATCATTCCTAATTGACTCGCTGAACCAAGGTCTGTCACCACATACCAAGTGGTCGTTGTAATAAACATGCTATAGCTTGCGATGGTCGTTAATCCTGCAAATAATAACAAGACGAACGTGCGATTTTTTAATAACGATGTTGTGTTCTTTTGTTCCATATCTGTATTCTCCCTATCGTGATTTTTACGATTCTAAAACAACGAGAGAACATACAGAAATCATCCATTGTTCGTTTATCTACTATAAAAAAGACCATGCTTGAACACAGCACGGTCTTATCGTTCTCTTTTGAACAGTAAGGCGATGCACTCTGATGTTCTCTACTAATAAATACAAAGGCCTTAAAATTTTGCATAGGAAATAAACTTCGCCTAATGCTGAAATTTTGAAAGGGTCCTTTTCAATTAACGTTTATTAGTTTTGAACACTCAGTAACATGCACACACCTCGTTTCGTGAAATTCTTACGTAAATTTATCATAGGTGTTGTCGTTTTGCAATTTTATTAGATGAAGGCGACTCTAGCATTCTCACTTCATTTTTTATCTAAGGATCTTATCATTTATAAGTCTAATGTGAAGTGTATCAATCGTGTGAATGAATGTGCACTGTTACAAAGTAATGAATACATGTTTACAAAAGTGAATAAAGTGTGAATAAATCTATAAACGAGTAAAAGAAGCTATGAAGGATCAAAAGTTCCTGTTTCTCCCTTTTACATAGTGTTAAGGTGTTTTAGAAACATGATTCCACATGGAAGTTGTCTACGGTGATGATGTTGGAGCAAAAAAAGATGAGAATGGCGTTGTCTCTTTATTAAATACACAGACAAATGAAGAGGAAGTACTACCTGACACAACGATTGATCAAGATGGGACTGAAGTGAAGTTAAATTATGTCATTCAAGATGGAGCTGTTGAAGTAGAAGTAATAGACCCGAATGCAATTGAGCCGATGAGCGCATGGAAATGTGTTCTTGGTACAGCAGGCGGAACAGGCACCGGTGGTCTTGCAGGCGCAGGAGTTGGTAGTGCAGTGCCGGTTATTGGGACAGGTGCTGGCGCAATTATTGGCGGCGTATCAGGTGGTTTAACTGGAGCTGCGGCAAGCTGCTTTGATTAATGGAGGGAGGTGGCTTTAGTGGCCAACCCATTTCAATTCTCGAAAAAAATTGGATTTATTTACATTGCTGTCGCACTGGTAGCGTTTCTCTTTTTTCATTTTTATATTGAAGCGAACATTTTGTATACGTTACTTCTAGCTGTTCCATGTGGTTTAATTGGCATCCTAACCCTTGCTACCCATACGAACCATCGTGAGCAGCCTTAGCGATTGAAAGCCCGATTGAAGAGTAACTTCAGTCGGGCTTTTGTGGGTTCTATTAAGTAGGAGATGCGTTCAGTCGGTGCTTAATGAATAGATGTGAGTGATGTCGTCTTTGCTTAATGATGCGTTAAGGTTCGTTTCTAGGGTCGTAATCAATTCTTTCAAGAGCTTTTTGCCGGATTCGGTTAGTTTAATGGTGTATCCTCGCTTGTCTTGAGGGAGCGGTTTTTTTTCAAGGATCGTTACCCCTTTGTATTCTTTCAGTCTTGAAACCATTCTAGATAAAGCACTTGGACTTAATTGGGTTAAGGTTTGTAATTCTGATTGCTGCAACTCGTTTTCAGGTGATTCTCCTAGGTAATACAGAAAATAAAAGTCTGTTAATCCTACGTGATAGTGTTCCATTAATACGTGGTTTATGGCTTTCGTTATCCTAATATGAAATTTAGAATAATTAATCCAGGCATCAACAATTTGAAAGTCATCTTGATTTGTCATCGTTATACCTCTATTCTTCCGTTCTTTCTTAACAATCTATAGTGATGATTATATACAATTAAACATCGATTCAAAAGGAAATCCTTGCATAAAAAGAAGATGTGTTTATAATCTTATTTAACGGGAATGTATTTGCATGCGCAAACAAATAATAATTGGAGTGATTAGATGTCAGTCATACAAACCCCTTATTCAGTGAAGAATTTACATGTAAAAAATAGAATCGTTATGCCCCCGATGTGTCAATATTCGGTTGATGAGGAAAATGGCATTCCAAACAGTTGGCATTTTGTTCATTACGTATCAAGAGCGGTAGGTGGTGCAGGACTCATTATCATGGAAATGACGGGTGTGGAACCTGATGGGCGTATTACCAATCAAGATTTAGGTTTATGGGCAGATGAACAGATTCCGGCGTATAAAGAGATTATAAAGGAAGTCCATAAGTATGGTACGAAAATTGGCATACAGATTGCTCATGCCGGACGTAAGGCTGAGGATGCTATGCAACCTGTTGGTGCATCAAACATTCCTACTGATGTTATTCCTGAGGAAACGAAAAGTGGTGAGTTGACAAATCCACGAGCGTTAGAAACGGGTGAGGTAGAGCGAATTGTTAACAGTTTTAAAGATGCTGCAAAAAGAGCGGTAAAAGCGGGATTTGATACAATCGAATTGCATGGCGCTCATGGATATTTACTTCATCAATTTATGTCACCAAGTATAAATAATCGGACAGATATTTATGGTGATTTAGCGAAATTTGGGGTGGATGTCATTAGGGCGGTGAAATCTGTGATGCCAGAAGATATGCCGCTTATAATGAGGCTTTCTGCGGTTGAATACATTGATGGAGGTTATGATAGTCAGCACTCTTTAAAAATGGCAGAACAGTTTAAGGAAGCTGGTGTAGATATCTTTCATGTATCTACTGGGGGTGAAGGGGTACCAGGGAAGAAGAAGCCGTTAAATACACCTGCGTATCAAGTCCCTTTTGCTAGACAATTTAAAGAACGTTTAAACATGCCTATTATTGCAGTTGGTCGCCTAGAAAACTCTTATGTAGCAGAATCTGTCCTTTCAAATAATGATGCAGATTTGATTGGTGTTGCAAGAGGCATGTTAAATGACCCATACTGGGCGATGCATGCGATCAAGGAAATTCATAAGGTCGTGTCTCCTCCGAAACAATATGGGCGAGCGATTCGATAAAGATTCCCTTTGCAAGATTGGGAACGAGCATCCAAATGAAAGAATAAAAAGAGAATCAATCTGAAAAAGCACACCACCTTACATTTGGGTGGTGCGTTTTTCATGTCTTGCAGATGTCAATATTGTCATATCACCATCCTGTTTGTCACCTGAATCGCACGACCTAAGGTTTATCGTGCGCTACACTGAACGTAACCTATGTTTGTTAATTGAAGGAAGGAGATAATCGATGATGAAGAAAATCTTGATTTCGTGTTTTGTTGTCATTCTTGCTATCGCAAGTCTATATGTCTTATCGCGTGAGACGTTTGATCGCTTGAATCCATTGCTTTCTGAAGAGTATGTATATGTTGAAATCGTTGGAGAACCTTCTGATGATGATGGAAGGTATACGTATGAACTGGATGGGGTGAACGAGGATGACGAGACAAAACGCGTCTTATTTAGTGTGAGTACGAGGCTTGAACCCGGCACATTTGTAAGAGTATTAGCAAAAGGGAGATACACAAAAGAATATGAATTCATTGAGGAAGAAGACATGCCGTAGACAATCCTTCATTAGAGGATCAGTTTAATTTTTAGTAAAATGTCTTCCTTATAAGTGGCATTCCAACGTATAAATAGGGTAAAATTGGAAGATTTAATTTTCGGTTAATTCAGAGTAAAAGGAAGGGTGAGGTCCATTAAACATAAATGGAGAATTATCGTTATTGGCATCATGCTCATTGTTACACCTGTAGCGATGTATATGTTCAACTTGTTTCCTGGTGTTTATACCTATGAAGAAAGGGACGCAGATCTTTTGGTCACAAAAGGGGTGTTGAATCAAGAGTCGGTTTCGTTAAGTGAAAACGAGTACAGTGAGCAGGAGCTTACGTTTGTAATGAATTCAGCTGATGCCTTACAAATGAGAGGTTTTCTGTTTAGTTCCATCATAGCGATGAACATTGGTTTTGTCATTGTAAACTGGAACAAGTCAAAGCTGCGATTTGTTTTTATAGGAGTGGTCTTGTTGTTACTTCTTATTTTCTCTTTCTCCTATATGGATCAGTTGCAATTAATAAAGAATTTTTTAATGGAGTGATGGTTTGCAGAAGGCATTTATGTGGTCCGTAGTCGGAATTGCAATGAGTTTAGTCATGACAGGGTGTGGTACTGACGAATTAGCGGAATCGCCGCCTGAACTAATTGTGGTGTTACGTGATTCGGATGAAGCGGTCGAGCAAGAAGCAGGTGTTGTCTGTTGGCAGGATTGTACGGATAATCATGTTGGTTTTCACATTGATCACATTGAGGATGCTGTATGGAATGATTTAGGGGTAAATCACATTGCTGCGGAAGAAGTGACGATACATGTGGAAGAGGGGAATGCTCCAGATGATTTTCTTTTTTTTGCTAATGTTCGGGGAGAGGAAGCTACAACAGGCTACAATCGTCATCTATCTTCAAACATAGTGGAAATAGGGGAAGGGTCGTCTAACTATATGATCGGAGCGCAGTGGCATAATCCTAACGATGAGTTAGTTGGATTTGTTTATGCCGTTTTTAAAACAAAATGACTGGAAGCCTTCTCGTTGTGACGAGAGGCTTTTTATTCTGTAAATCGTGCAACAAAGTGACTATGCTAATAGTCTTAATTTTACTTTTTAGTGGTAATTCATTGACAATGGTAACGTGTACAAGCATCATGAATCATGTAGGTTTTTAACGCAAATTGTCATATAAAGGGAAAGGTGTTTCTATTCTAACTATATTGAGGAGATAAAGTAAGATGGAAGAGAATCAAAGTGTGAAGAAGCGGCGAGGGCTGTTTCAAAAGTTCTTAGATTTTGTTGAGAAGAGCGGGAATCGTCTTCCGCACCCAATTACGTTATTTGCGATTTTGGCGCTTGTTGTTATGATTGCATCTGCAGTTGCGTCAGCTTTTAATGTAAGCGTCCAAGATCCTGTTGATGGAGAAACTGTTGAAGTTTTCAACCTGATGTCTGGTGAGGGAATTACATACATATTTACAAGTATGGTTGATAATTTCATTAATTTCGCCCCTCTAGGCGTTGTGCTTGCGACGATGATTGGTATTGGGGTTTGTGAGCGAAGTGGTCTAATTAGTGCGGCATTGAGAGGCTTTGTTTTATCAATTCCAAGTCGTTTAGTTACGATGGGACTTGTTTTTGCTGCCATTATGTCTAGTGTGGCGTCTGATGCGGGTTATGTGGTCCTTCCTCCGCTCGGTGCTGTGATTTATGCGGCAATGGGGCGTCATCCGATTGCTGGACTTGCAACGGCTTTTGCTGGGGTATCTGGCGGTTTTAGTGCAAACTTATTACTATCTGCAACTGATCCAATGCTCGGGGAATTAACGATGGCCGCTGCGGCTACGATAGACCCTGCATATGCGGAACAAATGAACATTGCGATGAACTGGTGGTTCATCATTGCTTCTACATTCCTATTAACAATTGTTGGGACTTGGGTTTCTGAGAAAATTGTTGAGCCTCGTCTAGGTGAGTATAAAGGAGACTATCGTGGGAGCCTTGATCGTTTAAAACCTGTTGAGAAAAAAGGATTACAATTTTCGGGTATTTCAATCTTAATTACGGCTGGTTTAATGAGTTTATTAATTGTTCCTGAGTGGGGACCAATGCGTGGCGATGATCCATCTATGCCAATTGTAAACTCGCCATTCATGGATTCACTCGTTGTTGTGATGTTAATTCTTTTCTTAATTCCTGGTCTTGTTTATGGAATTACAACAAAAGAGATTCGTAGCGATAAAGATGTGGCAAAGCAGATGACAGACACCATGGCGTCGATGGGGATGTTCATTGTGTTAGCCTTTACGGCTGGTCAATTTGTGTCGTTCTTCGGCCAATCAAACTTAGATCTAGTTCTAGGTATTAATGGCGGAGAATTGCTGACTTCACTTAATATTGATGGCATTCCAGTTATTATCGGGTTTATTTTAATTACAGCCACTTTAAATCTCTTTATTGGAAGTGCATCTGCGAAGTGGGCGATGATGGCACCAGTGTTTGTTCCGATTATGATGCAGACAGGGTATTCTCCTGAGCTTGCACAAGCGGTTTACCGCGTGTCGGATTCGGCGACAAATATTATTACACCATTAATGACGTACTTTGCAATGATTATTGCATTTGCGCAAAAATACGATAAAAAGATGGGAATAGGAACGTTAATTTCGACAATGGTCCCTTTCTCGATCTTCTTCTTACTTTCATGGATCGTTATGCTCTTAGTCTGGATTTTCTTAGGCGTGGAGTTAGGACCGAATGCACCGATTTTTTACGATCCTTCTTAGAAAAATGGACACCTTCTCTTTAGTTGAGGAGGTGTCTTTGTTGGGTTACAAGGTAAATTGTAGAAGCTCTTCTACATCAGCAACGAGCAAGATGAGACCATCAATCTCTTCTATTGCTATGCCGTGTTCTTCCAAGCGATCTTGAATGGGTCTTATATTAATCGTAAACGTGTTTGGCGAAGATCCAATCATTAGCTCGTTCATCGTAACGGTGACATTCAATTGGTCAGGGTCAAAATCTTCTCGTGCTTGCTTGTGAAAGGGAGCTTGCGCCGTTAGCGTAAGTGTTTGTTTGTCTGTGTCGATGTCGACCTCTTTTAATGAAACCACAATCCAAATAGGAACTTCGACGCCGTCGTGGTAATCGTAATACACGGTAAATGACATAAGCCAACCCTCCTCCTGTTTTCTCTATAGTTTACAATGATTTTCTTGTTTTGGCTAAAGAGCAAAGGGGAAAAGGGTGGCGAGGTGAAGAAATGGGTGAATTGGTAATCATCAAATATTGTGGCTTCTGTGATGCGCCACTTCGTAAAGATGGGCGATGTAAAAGTTGTGGACGAGACCGTGGAAAATAAGGAACATACATAGTTAGGATCGAGCGACGTCAAAAGGCGATCGCTCTTTTTTGTGAAATGGACATAAAAAAGTGCATTCTAACAAAAGCTAAAAGATATCACGTAAAAGGAGCCTATGTAATGATGAAAAATCGAATCATGTTGATCCTCAGTTTGTTGGTGGCTTGTTCGTTTTTAACGAATGAAGCGCTAGCTCAAACGGTCCCGCTTCCGCAATTGCAAGGAGAGTTTCCGAATAATGTATTTGTGAATGGGGATCGTTCAAGTAACCAGATTGCTTTAACGTTTGATGATGGGCCAGATGCGCGCTTTACAGGACAAGTGTTGGATAAGCTTGAAGAATACAATGTGCCGGCAACATTTTTTGTGTTAGGTATGCGAGTGAATGATGATCCTGAATTGCTTAGTCGAGTGCAGGCAGGTGGACATGAGATTGCCAACCATACATATTCGCATCCAAACTTAACGGATTTAAGTGTGGCAGAGCTTGAGCAAGAAGTGAATCAAACAAATGAAGCGATTAAAAGTGTAACCGGATCAACGACGAGCTTGTTCCGTCCGCCATATGGCTTTATTACGAGAGAGCAAACAGAGCGTCTTGTTGCATTAGACTACTCTATTATCGGATGGGATGTAGACACACTAGACTGGTCTGGTATTCCGGCTGCGGAAGTGGCGGAGACAGTTTTAACGAATACGCAATCAGGCAGTATTATATTAATGCATGATGGTGGTGACGTGGATACTGAAAACCCAGAAATTTATTCTGCTGATGCATTGGATGAGATTATTCCAGCTTTACAAGAACAAGGGTATACGTTTGTCACGGTATCAGAGTTAATAGGAAAATAAAAATTTTTACATGGCTATCATTTATGTAGAGACAGTTTATAGAAAGACTAAAAACAACCGACTCTAAATCGAGTCGGTTGTTTAACAAACGTTTCAACGTCTGCATGTGGGGTGCACGAGTTAGTTTACGTAAGCCGCTCCAATGATAATTAAAAGAATAAATAAGACAACGATTAGCGCGAATCCGCCACCGTAACTGCCGCCACCGCCACAAGCACCGCCTACTGGTCCGTAGCCGTAACCTTCATAGCCGTAACCTCCGCCGTAGTAACCCATGTGTGTACACCACCTTTGCATTAGGAATAATATACCCTATGCGAAAATCCAGTTTTGGCGACAAATCTGGGCAAATGAATTTAAAAGAAGTGAATAGAAGCCGAGAAATGTGTTTATACTAGGCAAGGAAATTCATTTAAAAAAATATATAAAAACTATTGCGCAGACGAAATCAATTTGTTATTATATAACTTGTCAGTAAGCGGCCCGTTGGTCAAGCGGTTAAGACACCGCCCTTTCACGGCGGTAACACGGGTTCGAATCCCGTACGGGTCATTGTAATATTATTTGTTTACAATATGCTTCTGTCGGGTACATAATATTAGTCCGGTGGTAATAGCAAAGAGGTCACACCCGTTCCCATGCCGAACACGGTCGTTAAGCTCTTTTGCGCCGATGGTAGTTGGGGGCTTCCCCCTGTGAGAGTAGGACATTGCCGGGCATACATAATTAGCAAAGAGAAGTAAGAAGTTCGAGGACAAAAAGTGCTTGAAGAAGGGAGTGTACATCGGTACATGACCGACTGAAAGACATGGATTGGTCAAAGAAATTCGTCGCTTATCTGAAGCTAAATTGGAGGATTAGCTCAGCTGGGAGAGCACCTGCCTTACAAGCAGGGGGTCGGCGGTTCGATCCCGTCATCCTCCACCATACTTTCCAAATGTGGAGGGGTAGCGAAGTGGCTAAACGCGGCGGACTGTAAATCCGCTCCCTCCGGGTTCGGCGGTTCGAATCCGTCCCCCTCCACCATTTTATGATTGGGCTATAGCCAAGCGGTAAGGCAACGGATTTTGATTCCGTCATTCCCTGGTTCGATCCCAGGTAGCCCAGCCATCGAGCCATTAGCTCAGTTGGTAGAGCATCTGACTTTTAATCAGAGGGTCGAAGGTTCGAATCCTTCATGGCTCATACGAAAACGACTTGTATAAGTCGTTTTTTGTTAGGGGCCTTAGCTCAGCTGGGAGAGCGCCTGCTTTGCACGCAGGAGGTCAGCGGTTCGATCCCGCTAGGCTCCATATGAAAAGAAGAAAGCGACCACCTGGGTGGTCGCTTTCTTTTTATGAAAAGATCATTTGATTTATGCTTGAGTATTGGAAAGGTTTTCGTATTGATTGAGCAGGCTATCTAGCTTTCGACTCAATCTCAACATATGCGGTGAGTTTAAAGAATACACTGTTGCTGAGTCGTTTAGTTCCATTCGTACGTCTTCAATTGAACGTGATAATGGACAAACAAGATGCGCATTCGACATAGCCATACCTCCCTTTCTTTATTAAGGAACAATTCGGTGTAAAAAGAGAAAAATCCTTCCATAATTAAGAAAAAAGTTAATTTTTCTGTTATTATAAAAAACGAAACTTAATTCTAGTGTATTCCGTAAGTTACATGTAGGTAGGGGATGTCATGGATTCGTTAACAAAACGCTTAATATTGGAAATTAAACAGGGTGATGACCAAGCATTTTCAGAGTTAGTTGATTTGTACAAAGACAAAGTTTATCAAGTCGCCTATCGGATGGTTGGTCATCCTCAAGAGGCGCAAGATGTGGCGCAAGAGGCGTTTCTCAGGGTGTATACAAATCTAGATAAATACGATGTGAATCGGAAATTCTCTACGTGGGTTTTTCGAATTGCTACAAATGTGGCAATTGATCGTTTAAGGAAGCGGAAGCCAGATGTTCATTTGCAGGACAATGTTAAAGGAACGGAAGCGATCACGTATGAGTCTCAGCTTGCTGCAACAGATGATTTACCAGAGGACCAAGTGGTTCAGTTAGAATTACAGGATTGGATTCAATCGGAAATTAATCATTTACCGCCTAAATATCGTACTGCTATTATTCTAAAGTACTTAGAAGATTTATCTTTAAAAGAAATTAGTGAAGTTATGGACTTGCCAGTTGCAACAGTGAAAACTCGAATTCATCGCGGTCGTGAAGCGTTACGCAAACGTATGCGACATGTTTAAATAAGGAGGAGTGGCACACATTATGAACTGTCATTCTTACAATGAACTGATACACATTTATTTAGATGGGGATGCAACACATGAGCAAAAGGAACGCTTATATGCTCATTTAGAAACGTGTTCCCATTGTCAAACACATGTAAACGAACTGAAGAAGTCTATTGCTTTTATTCAAAGTTCGTCTCATATAGAAGCGCCTGCCAATTTTACAGCAGGTATTATGGCGAATCTGCCGAAAAAGAAGAAGAATGGAACGAAAGTGAAACGGTTCTTAAAGAAGCATCCGATTTTAGTTGCTGCCGCAGTGTTTTTTCTAATGATGTCCACGGCAGTCTTTTCGACTTGGAACCAAAACGACGGAATTGCTGTATCGGGTAATGGACCATTTGTCATTAATAAGGAAACCGGTGTTGTGACTGTGCCAGAGGGTGCGGTAATTGAAGGTGATCTGATGGTGCGGAATGGGGAGTTAGAGCTTGAGGGAGAAGTTCGCGGGGATATTCTCTTATTAAATAGTTCTTTTAATAAGGAGTCTCTCTATGCATCACCTAACCAAGTAACCGGAGAGATTGAGGAAGTTGATCAGTTTTTATCATGGATTTGGTATAACACGAAAGGCTTTTTCACCGATGTGTTTGGATTCCTTAATCGAGACAGCTGATGATTAAGAAATGTAAGCTATAATCGGGCTTGAGCTTGTCATCGCGAAATCATTGGTTTTATCAAATTGTTTTTCGTACGAGATAACGAATATAAATAAGAACAAACGTAAAAGAACATGGGGTTTCTGTGTAAAACGGGAACTCCTTTAACTTTATATGAAGATAATGGTATAATGATAACGTTTGACACGGATTTGTATAGCAATGGTAAGTTGTGTCAAAAGTATAAAGAAGAGTTTGTTTATGTGGAGGGGCGGATATGCTTTCTGCTAATCTTGATCAGTTTCCGTGGCTAGTATATATCGGGCAAATTGTCGATATTTTACTTGTTACATATGTTGTTTATAAATTAATTATGATTATACGCGGCACCCGAGCGGTTCAGCTTGTTAAAGGGATTGTTGCGATCTTTATTGTCTGGTTTATTAGTAATTTTCTTGGCTTAAGTACGTTAGAGTTTATAACAAGACAGACGGCTACGTTTGGCTTATTGGCGATTATTATTATTTTCCAACCGGAATTAAGGAGAGGCCTTGAACAACTTGGTCGGAGTCGACTCTTTAATAGTCGTTCTGCGCAAAAAGACGATGCGTTAAAGCCGACGATCGATGCGTTAGTAAAAGCATCGGTTTATATGGGAAAACGAAGAATCGGCGCATTGATTTCAATTGAGCGTGAAACAGGTTTAAATGATTATGCGGAATCTGGAATTCCGCTAAATGCGAATATTTCTTCAGAGTTACTAATAAATTTGTTTGTTCCAAATACTCCTTTGCATGACGGTGCGATTGTGTTGAAAAACGATAAAATTCTTGCGGCAGGTTGTTATTTACCGTTATCTGAAGATAGTTCGATTTCAAAAGAGCTTGGAACTCGGCACCGAGCGGCCCTTGGTGTCAGTGAGGTCACTGATGCGGTCACCATTATTGTGTCTGAAGAAACAGGGGCGATTTCGATTTCAAAAAGAGGAACGCTCTATCGAGATTTAACAAAGGAACAGCTGCAAGATTTGTTGGAACAAAACTTATTAAAGCCTTCAACAACTACCGAAACACGCTGGCAGTGGGGAGGTAAAAAAGATGGATAGAATGTTAAATAGCATTTGGTTTGTAAGAATTTTGGCGTTTTTTATTGCATTAATGCTTTTCTTTATGGTGAATCAAAGCAACATTGGCTCTCCTTCTTTGTTACCAGACACGCCTAGTGCCCCATTTGTGATTGAAGATGAGTCTGTTGAAGTGATTTATGATGAAGAGCGGTTTGAACTTGTTGAAGAACCGGGAGCAGTAGATGTTGAACTTCGAGGTTCACAAGTCTCTATCTCCTTGTTTCAAATTACAAGCAATCGCTCAACAGAAGTGTTTGTAGATGCGTCAGACATAGAAGATGAGGGCAGGCATCAGCTAGCCGTTAGCCATCGGAATTTCCCTAGTGATCTGTCGGTTTCAATTGAACCGCAGGTGGTATCTGTGACGTTAAGAGAACGCCAAACGGCTTCTTTTTCTGTGGATGTACAGCTCGAAAATGAAGATGATGTTGCTGAAGATAACTCGTTAGGATCTCCTATTGTCAGTCCGCTCAATGTGAACGTTACAGCAAATCGAGAGACCATCGAAGCAATTGAAGATGTGTATGTCTATGTAGATTTAACAGGTGCAGATGAAACGATAGAAGATGAGTTTCCTGTCCATTTTTATAATGAAGAAGGGCATCAACTGGATGTTCAGTCGGATCCACAGTTTGTAAACGTTACGGTTCCACTAACGAGTCCAAATAAACTCGTGCCCGTTAAGTTAATACGAGAAGATGAATTGCCTGATGGATTAAGTTTTGAGGATGTAACGATTTATCCGAATGAAGTAACCGTATATGGCTCAGCGGACGATATTGAAACCGTTGACTTTGTTGAGAGTGAACCGATTGATTTAACAAGTATTGAGGAAAGTGGAGAACTCACTATCCCCCTTGAAGTTCCGGATGAAGTAGAGCGAATTGATCCAGAGCAAGTGACTGTTGATTTTACGCTCGCTGAGGAAGAGGAACTTGTTTTTCAATCGATTCCAATTGAGATTACAGGCGCGGATGCTGCGGTGAATTTTCATAGCGAGGCTCCAGAAACAGTTGATGTAACGGCATTTGGCTCGCAGTCAAGATTGGATGATTTACTTGATGAGGATATTCAAGTAAGCGTCGATGCATCGGGTGCACATGCTGGAGACCAGGAATTTCCATTAAACGTCACTGGTCCTTCCTATATTCGGTTTGAACTTGATGAAATTGAAACGGTATTGCGCTTTAGCGAATAGTGTGTAAGAGTGAGTTGTAGAAGAAGGAGCGATTGCATGGGTAAATATTTTGGAACGGACGGCGTAAGAGGTGTAGCAAACACGGAGTTAACTCCTGAGCTTGCCTTTAAACTTGGTCGTGCTGGTGGATATGTTCTAACAAAAGAAGCGAGTCAACCAAAAGTCTTAATTGGTCGAGATACACGGATTTCTGGAGAAATGCTTGAAGCGGCATTGGTTTCGGGGCTTATTTCAATAGGTGTTGAGGTTATGCGAATAGGTGTGATTTCGACACCTGGCGTGGCGTTTCTTACAAAGCAATTAAGTGCTACTGCAGGTGTGATGATTTCGGCATCTCATAATCCAGTAGAAGACAATGGAATTAAATTCTTTGGTTCAGACGGTTTTAAGCTTCGGGATGCACAAGAAGCAGAAATTGAATCGTTAATTGATGGCGAAGATACGATGCCACGACCAATTGGTAGTGCGCTCGGTCAAATCAATGATTATTTTGAAGGCGCACAAAAATACATGCAATTTCTGAAGCAAACGGTAGAGGGCGATTTTGAAGGGATTCATGTTGCGATAGACTGTGCCAATGGATCGGCTTCATCCCTTGCAACACATGTCCTTGCTGATTTAGAAGCGGATATTTCTTCTATGGGGGCGTCACCAGATGGTACAAATATTAATAACTGCTGTGGCTCCACTCATCCAGAAGGGTTAGCGAAGCTAGTGGTTGAAAAAGAAGCAGACATCGGTCTTGCTTTTGATGGTGATGCGGATCGATTAATCGCGGTAGACGAAAAAGGAAATATCGTGGATGGCGACCAGATTATGTATATTGTTGCGAAGTATTTCAGTGAGCAAGGGAAATTAAACAACAATACGGTAGTGGCAACGGTCATGAGTAATCTCGGCTTCCATAAAGGATTAGAAGCAAAAGGCATACAGACGAAACAGACGGCTGTTGGCGATCGTTATGTAATGGAAGAAATGCGTAACGGGAACTACAACTTAGGCGGCGAACAATCCGGCCACATCATTTTCCTTGAACATAACACAACTGGTGACGGGCTCTTATCGGGTGTGCAGCTCATTCAAATCATGAAACAATCTGGTAAGCCGTTGTCAGAGCTTGCTGGTGAGATGGAAACTTTTCCACAGTGTTTAATTAATGTTCGAGTGACGGATCGTGATGCGGTTAAAGAGAATGATAAAGTAAAAGCTGTCATTGCGGAAGTTGAAGAAGAGATGGCTGGAGAAGGTCGCGTACTTGTACGTCCTTCAGGCACAGAGCCACTTGTTCGAGTTATGGTAGAAGCGAAAACAGATGAGCTTTGTGAAACATACGTGAATCGAATTGTTGATGTTGTAAAAGTTGAGCTCGGTGCATGATACAACCCATCCTCCCAATCGTGGAGGATGGTTTTTTACTGATGTTTAACACGATTCTAGCGAGGATCGACACAAAATAAAAAGAACCGCATAAATTAAAATGTGAAGAACCATTGAACTTAATTGACGTGTGTTCTTCATTCCTATAATATGGAACTTGTACGAGAAACAGATGCGTACAAACAAGCGCCAGGACTGACGAGAGATCAGTTGACGAGGAAGAGGGCTAATCGACAATCGGCGGGTTCCCTCCGGCTGCGTGTGACAGTCGCAAGCTTTTGTAAAAAACATTAAGGTGACTTAATGCACAAAAACAAAAGCCGCACACAAACAACAAACAAAACAAAGAGTGGGGGTAAGTCTGCCCCTACGGAGTCTTACTCCCACATCGGGAGGAAACGGATTATGTGTGGAATTGTTGGTTACATCGGAAATGAAGATGCAAAAGAGATCTTACTGAACGGACTAGAAAAGCTAGAGTATCGTGGCTATGACTCTGCTGGGATTGCAGTTCGTACAGAAGACGGCACGCATGTTTTTAAGGAAAAAGGACGAATTGCGACATTGCGTGACGCAGTTGACATGGATGTTGAAACGACTGTAGGGATTGGACACACTCGTTGGGCGACCCATGGTGTTCCGAGTCAGTTAAACGCGCATCCACATCAAAGCTCTACAGAGCGCTTTACCCTTGTTCATAACGGGGTTATTGAAAACTATCAACAAATTAAGCGTGAATATCTTCAAGATGTACAGCTTCATAGTGACACGGATACGGAAGTGATTGTTCAATTTATTGAGCAGCTTTCAAAAGAAGGCTTAACAACAGAAGATGCAGTAAGCAAAGCACTCTCTATGATGAAGGGTTCTTATGCGATTGCGCTTCTCGATAAAGAAGAGCCAGAAACGATTTTTGTAGGAAAAAATAAAAGTCCGCTTCTTATTGGCGTTGGAGACGGCGTAAACGTAATTGCGTCTGATGCCATGGCCATGCTTAACGTAACGGATCAGTTTGTTGAGATTATGGATGAAGAGCTTGTACTTGTGAAACGCGACGGCATTGAGATTAAAACGCTTAATGGAGAAGTACAAAATCGTCAACCTTACACAGCAGAGCTTGATGCGAGTGACATTGAAAAAGGCACATACGATCATTTTATGTTAAAAGAAATTGATGAGCAGCCGATTGTTATTCGTAACATCATTCAAAAATATCAACACGAAGATGGTTCAACGCGTTTAGATGCAGATATTCGTGCAGCAATGCAAGAATCCGATCGCATATATGTGATTGCAGCAGGAACGAGTTACCATGCTGGTTTAGTTGGGAAGCAGCTGCTTGAGCAAGTGGCAAATAAACCTACAGAAGTGCATATTGCAAGTGAATTTTTATACAATATGCCATTATTATCAAAAAATCCACTCTTTGTCTTTATTTCACAAAGCGGTGAAACAGCAGATTCTCGTGGTGTGCTTGTCGATGTGAAGAAGAAAGGTCACCGTACGTTAACGATTACAAACGTACCTGGTTCCACGCTTTCTCGTGAATCTGATTTCACACTTCATACGTTTGCAGGTCCAGAGATTGCGGTTGCATCAACGAAAGCATACACAGCTCAAATGGCGGTACTAACGTTACTTGCAGTTGATACTGCTTATTCATCAGGAATTGAGCTTGATTTTGATCCAATTCAAGAGTTAGGCATTGCAGCAAATGCGATGGAAGCTCTATGTAACCAAAAAGACGAGTTTGAAAAGATTGCAAAGGATTATCTCTCTGTTACAAGAAATGCATTCTTTATCGGCCGTGCGTCTGATTACTATGTGGCATTAGAAGGTGCGCTGAAGCTTAAAGAAATCTCCTATATCCAAGCGGAAGGATTCGCAGGTGGAGAGCTTAAGCACGGCACGATTGCGCTTATTGAAGAAGGTACGCCTGTTATTGCACTAGCAACGAATGAGCACGTAAACTTAAGTATCCGCGGAAACGTGCAAGAAGTTGTGAGCCGTGGTGCTGCAGCAGTCATCATTTCAATGGAAGGCCTTGATCAAGAGGGCGACGCGGTTGTGCTGCCACGTGTCCATGAAATCATCGCGCCACTTGTTTCCGTTATTCCAACACAGCTAATTGCTTATTATGCTGCGCTTCACAGAGGTTGTGACGTGGATAAGCCAAGAAACTTAGCGAAAAGTGTTACGGTAGAATAATATCAATTAAGATTACCCCTTTAGATATGATGATCTAAAGGGGTTTTTGATGATGTGTAGAAAGTTATCTTTAAGTCTATAGCCGTAATCATGGCTTTACCAGTCATTATAAAAGGAACTACTAATTGAATGAGTCAATTTCATCATTCCTTTTTAAAGAGAATTTAACGAACGATCGTTGATGATATAATAGTAACAGTTCTTGATTATCTCCTTAGATATTGGCGACGACTCCCGCGGGAACAGCACGTGTTTGAAGTCATTGGAGCGAGATTTTACGCGAAAATGGCTGAGACCGTGCCCGAGACTAAGAAGACACCATGAGCGCAAGTGATCGCGCAGCGCAAACGGATGTCGCGCTTGTGCCTGTGGTAAAAGCGTTTGCCAAATAAGGTGGATGTTCGTTTTTATGGCACAATATAGGGGTTATGAAATTGATCAGAATTTATACTATTCTAAATTTATGTAACGATAATCGATTAGGAGCCTGTTGCAATGGATAACAAAACTTACTTAAGCATAGAAGAAGTAGTATCATTACCAGCTTTATCGGAACTAACTCTCAGTGAAGATGGGACCAAAATAGCCTTTGTCAAAAAGACAGCGAATTGGGAAGAGGACAGCTATCAAACGCAGATTTGGACTTATGGGTATGGGATGAACAAGACCGTCATGTTAATGGATGATTCTACAAACTGTTTATCGCCTAAATGGTCACCGGACTCTACACAGCTCGCTTATCTCAAACCTGATGGCCTGAATCGAACGTACAGACTCTTTATAAAGTCTTTTGAAGGTCAAAGCGTTATGAACTTGACCGATCAGACTGGCGGCATCCAATCTTTTAAGTGGGCTCCAGATGGGAAAGGAGTTTATTATGTCGCTTCACTAAAAGAAGAGAAGCGGTATGTTGTAGATGAATATGCCTGTCTTTTTTATGTTGATCTGGAAAGCCATACTGTTAAGCAACTTACTTATAAAGAAGATTTCCACCTTAAACAGTTTACGGTTTCCGAAGATGGGCAAGTGATTGCTTTTGTAGCAACACCAACACCGAACAACGATGATGATAGACATGGTGACATCTATGTATGGAATTGGGAGAGTAGAAAACGTAAGAAGTTAAATGTGAATAGACTGTTGGGAGGGGATATTTGTTTTTCACCTGAAGGAAAAAAGATCTGTTATACCGCAAGCAAACGAGAGAAATCTTATTATCGGAACCATATACAGGATCAATCCATTGAAATACTCGATTTAGAAACGGGAGACACCAATCAACCAGTAACCAACATTGATAGTAGCGTCACACCGATACGTTGGACTGAAAAAGGGATATTTCTAAAATGGCAACACAAAACGAATGTTAGGATAGGGCTATTAACGGACGATGGAGTTCTTGAAACATGGAGTAAAGATGGCTGTATAATGGGTGTGTCGACGACGAAAGACGGGCAGGCTTTATCTTATTTAAAAGCTGAAAACGGTGCAATCGCTGATGTCTACTTAAACAACGAGCGAATTACTACGGAAAACAATATCTTTGGCGAACGCTTAAGAAGTAAAAGAGAAGTAATCTCGTGGAAAAGTTGTGATGGGTTGGAAA
This sequence comes from Shouchella phoenicis, assembly GCF_047238345.1. Classification (NCBI taxonomy): domain Bacteria; kingdom Bacillati; phylum Bacillota; class Bacilli; order Caryophanales; family Bacillaceae; genus Shouchella; species Shouchella phoenicis. The sequence goes on from NZ_JBDFMQ010000001.1 coordinate 195,788, forward strand.
TAGAAGGTGTCCTCTCAACCCCAGTGAATATACAGCCAAACAGCGCTTATCCCCTTGTAATAGTCGTGCATGGTGGACCTGCTTGGGCATCTTTTCCGATCTTCTCCGATTGCTTCAATGGGAAATATCCAATTGAATTATTTATAGAAAAGGGCTTTATTGTGTTGGAGCCTAATTACAGAGGTAGTTCTGGTTACGGTGATGATTTCTTAAAAGCAAATTATCAAACATTGGGATTGGCTTACTATGATGATGTGCTTTCAGGTGTTGATGACCTTATTGATAGAGGTTTAGTAAACTCTGAACGCGTGGGGGTTATGGGTTGGAGTAATGGAGGTTACATTGCTGCTTTCTGTGCAACTTTTGGAAATCGATTTAAAGCTGTGTCCGTTGGAGGCGGTATAACCAATTGGCGTACACATTATGCGTTAACAGACATCCCGCATGTCATTCGTACATATTTTGGTAATCCCCCTTCTAATAACGACGAGGTTTATAAGGTTACATCGCCAATCACGTATATCCCATCAGCCTGTACACCAACTCTAATTCAACATGGTGAAGTAGATGTAAGAGTTCCTAGTGCGAATGCTTATGAGCTGTACCGAGGCTTAAAAGATAAAGGGATCGATACAGAGATGTATCTCTTTAAAGGGATGGCTTATGAAGCTAACGAACCAGGTTTGGCTGCTATGATTATGGAACAAAATTTACGTTGGTTTTCTCAGTACCTTTTAGATGATAGATAGAGGTTATATAAAAAGCATAGACACTTCTATGAGTAACTATGTTTCTAGGTGTCCTAGTGAGGTAACGATTAAGCACTTGCTAACGAGAACGTCGGGATAGAACTGGCCTAGAAACTTGAGAAGGAATTGTTAGCTGATAACGTCAGAAAAGCGTAAAGCAATCTCCGGAAATTGGTCGAGCTTTATCAAATTGAGAAATTCTTGCATAAATATTAGTGGAAAAGTATTAAATTAAAAATAAGAAAGTCGCTCTCTTCGTAATTACTTTATAACTATAGTAAACTCGTTCTAAGGAGTTTTTTGAAAGGGGCGAAAATGGGGATGCAAACAAGCGAGGAGAGTTATCAGAACCATGATTCATTAATTGATGTATCTGACAAATTATTCACATGTTTGGTAGATAAGTTGAATGTGAATACAGCTTATGTTGCAAAAAAAGAAAAAAATTCAATGGATGTCATCAATTCTTATAATGTCGACAAACAGATTGTAACGAATGATATGTCTGTTGAGTACACAGAGTCGAATTGTAAGTACGTGTTAGAAAATCAAGCAGGTGTCCAATATTTTACAAACCTCATGACAAATCTGGAAACTGCTGACCGTACAATTACCGAACAGCTGCAAGTGAAGGCCTTTTTGGGTGTGACGTTATATGGATCATCAGGGAAACCGTTTGGCACATTGTGTGTAATGGATGAAGAAGAACGCGCATTTTCTGAGGAAGATGTGACATATATACGTACGATTGCTGATGTTTTATCCTTCATTATTGAACTTGATGAAACCCACGAAGACATAGGCTTGCTCAGTGTTCCCATTATACCAATTTCAACAGAGATTGCTGTTCTCGCACTCCAGGGTAATGTGAACCAAACTAGGGCATTGAAAATTATGGAAGATACAATGGACTATGCCGTTAACCATAAAATAAAGCACTTTATTATAGATATCTCTGAAATTAATCGAAAAGGATTTGCGTTTTCTGAATTGCTTGATCGGTTGGTTTCTGCTTTAAAATTAATGGGAGTAGACGTGATGATCTCTGGTGTACCGACAAATTTGGTGAGTGATGTTCATATGTCCCAGTATTTAGCTCAGCTCAATTTGCATTTTGTTCAAAGTATAGAAGATGCGTTAAGTTTGTTAGGATATGAATTGAGAGAGTTGCATTAATGAGAGAAGAAACAAGTTCCGAAAATCGGAACTTGTTTCTTTATGTTTTATTCACTTAGCCTCACTGGGAGAAGTTGTGTGATGTAGCAATGATAGATGTAACGTTAGCGCCTGTGAAATAAAGGGGTTAACCATCCGCAACGCAAGGTTTCCGACAATTTGTGAATTCAGAAGTGATTGAAGTAAGGTGGATCAGCTATCGTTCCAGCAAACTGTATGTATCCAACACGTTCAAATTTTCCAACCGTTAGCCGGATTTTTGAGAAAAAAGAGAATCCAGTAGATTCATAAAAAAGTTATATTGACATGTGCTCCTACTCTCCCTATGATAGAGATAATTGCGAATGATAATTGATTTCAATTGGAGAGGTTGTTCAGAAAGATGAAAACATATACTATGCTTCCGTTAGCCGCGATGGCGATTTTAGCAACTGCGGCTTGTAATACAGAATCTGGATCACAGGAAACAAATGATTCAAATGACTCAGAGACCTTTACATATGAATCAGAAAAGGGGCCGATCGAGGTTCCGACTAATCCAGAGCGAATTGTTGCTTTATCTAGTGCCCCGAATTTGCTCTCGCTCGATGTTCCGTTAGTAGGTGTGGATGAATGGACGTACGGTCATCCATTATTCACTGAAGAATTAGAAGAAGCGGAGACACAAGTGGTGTCAGACGAGAATCTTGAAAGTATTGTAGAGCTTCAACCTGACTTAATTATTGTAGGGGCGCATGCAAACAATATTGATCGCTTAGAAGAGGTTGCACCAACCATTGTCTATACGTGGGGTGAGCTCGATTATCTTACACAGCATGTGGAGTTAGGGAAATTAGTTGATAAGGAAGAGGAGGCACAAGCGTGGGTCGACGACTATTCCGATCGTGCGGCACAATTAGGTGATGACATTCGATCTGAAATTGGAGAAGAGACAACGGTATCGGTTTTTGAAGTAGAAAACGAAGATTTTTACACATTTAATGATGGGTTTGCTAGAGGAACAGAGCTTCTCTATCAAGCGATGGATTTAGAGATGCCAGAAGAAGTGGCGGAAGATGTTGCAGAAAGCGGCTACTATCAAATGTCTACAGAAGTAATTGGTGATTATGCAGGTGATTTCATTGTGTTGAGTAGACGTGCACAAGCAGATACGTCGTTTATGGAGTCTGACACGTGGAATAATATCCCTGCTGTTCAAAATGACCGAGTCATTGAAATTGATATGGAGTCTTCGACGTATAGTGATCCACGAACACTCGATCATCTCATGGAAGTATTTGAAGACGGGTTCTTAAAGTAAAGAAACGATGAAGCTGATTGGCTCCCGGTCTCGGAGTTGTTCAGCTTTTTTGTGATGTAGAGAGGTGATTCGGACATGAAAAACAAACGAACAATCGTCTTGAAAGCGTTTTTCGTTTTATCGTTTTTTCTCTTGTTTTTTCTTGCCATGTTTCTTGGCGCACGAGATATTACATGGGAAGAAACGCTTTCGATCTTAACGTTTCAAGGGAGCACAGATACGGAGCAAACGCTGCAAGAAATCCGCTATCCGCGTGTAATCGCGGCCATCTTAGTAGGGGCAGCTTTGTCTGTTTCAGGGGCTGTGATGCAAGGATTAACACGTAATCCTTTAGCAGACCCAGGTTTATTAGGGTTAACAGCAGGAGCTAATTTAGGTCTCGCCATCTGCATTGCGTTTTTTCCATCATTGTCGTACAGCTGGATGGCTGTGGCTTCATTTGTTGGTGCAGCAATTGGGATGGGGTTCGTTATTGGCATTGGTGCCGCTAACCGAGGTGGACTGTCTCCTGTAAAAATTGTGCTTGCGGGTGCTGCTGTTTCAGCCTTTTTATTTGCGCTAGCGAACGGAATTAGTTTAGCAACCCAGACGTCAAAAAACGTGACGATGTGGACAGCGGGAGGGCTTTCAGGCACCTCTTGGTCACATATTCAGCTTATGGCCCCAATCATCCTGTTGACGTGTATCGGCACACTCTTATTATCGCGCCCGCTAACAATCTTAAGTTTAAATGAAGAAGTAGCAGTGGGTCTGGGATTACGCACCATCTATATAAAAATGGCGCTCTTCCTCTTTATTATTATTTTGACAGGTGCGGCTGTAGCGTTAGTTGGCAATATGGCTTTTCTGGGATTAATGATCCCACATATTGTACGCACGCTACTCGGACCAGATTATCGTGTAATCATCCCGTGGTCAATGGTGGTTGGGGCAACGTTTATGGTTGTGGCAGATATGGTCGGGAGAACGTTATTTGCACCAATTGAAACACCGACTGTTTCCATCATCGCTGTAATTGGGCTACCGTTCTTCCTCTATGTTGTACGAAAGGGAGTGAAGTCACTATCATGACACGTTCACTGTCTCGGAAAAAATACATCGGTTTACTTTTTATGCTTGTGTTTCTCGTTTTTCTAACAAATGTTGGGTCAATGTTGGTTGGAGCTGGTTCTTTTAATCTTGATCGATTGATTCAGACCATTTTAGGGAATGGAAACACGACAGAGGATTTTCTCTTATTTTCAATTAAATTCCCACGAATGGTGGTCCTTCTGTTAGCAGGTGTCGCATTGGCACTCTCAGGTTCCATTCTACAGAGTTTAACGCGAAATGATTTAGCGGATCCTGGAATTATTGGCATTAATGCAGGTGCGGGTGTCGCCATTGCCATCTTCTTTTTGTACGTCCCGCTTGACCCTGGCACGTTTGCTTTCTCCTTGCCTCTCGTGGCGTTTGTAGGTGCTGTTTTGACGGCGTTGTGTATTTATGTCTTTTCTTATACAAAAGGGATTGGCGTGCAGGCAGAGAAACTCGTTCTTGTGGGGATAGGTTTTGCGATGGCGTTGTCTGGGTTAATGATTGTGCTGATTTCTTCTGCTGACCATCAAAAAGTTGATTTCATTGCAAATTGGTTAGCGGGAAGTGTATGGGGAACAAGCTGGGTTTTTGTATGGACGCTGCTACCGTGGGTCGTCATTCTATTTCCGTTTATTCTGTTTAAAGCAAGAGAGCTTAACCTGTTTTCAATTGGACGGTCAAGTGCGATTGCATTGGGTGTGCCGATTAAACGAGATAGCATCATCCTTCTTTTTGTGGCCGTTGCGCTGGCCGCGGCAGCTGTGTCCATTACAGGTGGGATTGCATTTATCGGCTTAATGGCACCGCACCTGGCAAAGACATTAGTGGGTCCGAAGCATCAGCGTTTCATCCCTGTTGCAGCATTAATCGGCGCATGGTTGTTATGCTTAGCAGACAGTATTGCAAGAAATGCGTTTGATGTGATTTCGATTCCGACTGGTGTCGTTGTTTCATTAATTGGTGGCCCGTTCTTTCTTTATTTACTTTTAAGAAAAAAACGTCCTGTGTAACGATTACGTCTAAATCTTTCAATCTTGCATAAAATTTTGTAATAACAGCAAATCATATTTGGGGTTAAAATGTCGTGTGGTAACATAATGAGTCTAGATGTTGAAAATTACTGTCTAGCGTTAGGGGACTTGAAACATTATGGATTCTCGTCAGAAAAAAAGAAAATCAAATCGTAAAAGAAGAGTTGTTAAAATAACCTTATTAATCTCAGTAGTGTCATTACTAGCATTAGTTGCTGGTGGTTGGTATATTGTGAATCAAGTTAGTACGACTGCCTCAAACTCGTATGAACAGTTAGAGCGTGGAGATAAATCAAATTTAAGAGTTGAGCCTGTTGATGTTGGGAAAGATAACTTTTCCATGTTGTTGCTCGGGAGTGATTTCCGAGAAGGAGACGACTACGAGCGAACAGATACGATGATTGTCGCGACGTTTAATAAGTCTGATCGATCGATTAAGTTAACAAGCATTCCTCGAGATACGTACACTGAAATGGTTGGTCATCAAGGCGGCGGCGTCTACGATAAAATTAACCATGCCCATGCATTTGGTGGAATGAGCATGGCTGTTGATTCTGTGGAAAATCTACTCGATATCCCGATTGACCATTATGCGCTTATCCGTTTTGATGGGTTTGTCGAGGTTATTGACGCGCTAGGTGGCGTAGAAGTAGATGTTACGTATGAGTTTGATTTCCAAGAAGCATCGACAAATTCCGATTATTCTTTTACAGAGGGACCGACCCAAATGGACGGTTCAAAAGCATTAGCCTATGCGAGAGAACGTAAGTCTGTTGAAGGCGGAGGAGACAAAGGAAGAGGAATTCGTCAACAACAAATTATTGAAGCGGTCATCGATGAATCCACGTCTATTTCAAACGTATCAAACTTTGATGATGTTCTTCAAGCAGTTGGTGATAATTTAAGAATGGATTTAACCATGGGGAACATTGTCTCTTTAAGTGGTTATGCTGGCTCGATCAATGACATTGAGAGCATCCAGCTACAAACAGAAGGGTTTAGACAATTAAATGCTCAAGGACAAAGCATTTGGTATGAGCGCGTTGATCCAACGAATCTTCAAGAGGTGCAGTCTACTCTAAAAGAACACCTTGAAATTGAAGATACGATTCAAGCCGATTCCTCTTCGTCTACGCCATAAAACATAAAAAAGAAGCAGATACGATCTGCTTCTTTTTCATGCATCAATCAATTCGTACATTCGTTGTTTCATATAATGGTAAGCGGCTTGATGTTCTTGCTTGGCATAAAACCGTAGTCCGTCAACCGCTTTAAACAAAAGTCCGGCGTTTAAGCGTTCTTCAAAATGAGGAATAGCTATGCCTTTGGCTGCCCATGTTTCTTGTATCATCGTGGGAAACTGTAAATCTGGGGACCAAAAGTGTAGGCCGGCCACATCAAACATGAAGTCACCTCTCATCGCAAGTTCCCAGTCTAATAGCCCTGTCACTTTGTTTTTTGTTGCCATCATATTGCCTAAATGGAAATCGCCATGAACTAAAAACGGCTGTTCAGGGGCGAAGTGAGTACGTTCGATCATCTTTTCATAACCTTTCTGAAATACGTGCTCTTCGAGGATGCCATGATGAAACAAGGTTGTCCAGTTCGCATAGAAGCCATCAGTAGATTCAGTAAAAAAACTCTCTAGAAGGTCGGTCCAAGATTGATAGACGGATTGGTCACCGAAAAGACCAAAAGTAGCTCCTGTTTTCACGTTGACCATTGATGAATAACAGTCTGCCAAGTCTCTCGCTATGATGAGCTGCTCATTTTTTGTGAACGATGATACAGGCTTTCCTCGCATTCGTTCGCTGAATGTGTAAAACACTCCTTGTTTCTCAAACGGCCCAACGATTCGTGGAATTGGTAAGTGTGAGGCATAATGATCGGATATCCACTTGTTCCTTATTAGACCCTCTTGGTCGAGACGGAGGTGAATGACGTGGGGACCTTCTTGTGTATCAAACGTATACACCATGCTTAATTCACCCATGTTGATCTCCTTCAAGTTACGAGCAGAAGGGTAATGATGAGTGACAATGGTGAATACCTCTCGATACGAAATCGTTAGTTTAAAAGATTTCATAGTCTAGGCTCCTCAATCGCATAGTGGGGCTTATTGTAACATGCACGTACAAAAAGAAAAAAGTTTGATGGATAAAATGGGAAGGGTATAAAAGTTTGAAAATTTACAATTGAACACTAGACATGTTCAAAGGTCTATGATATTGTTTTTATATCATATTGTGATATATCTATTATGGATATAGAAGGTGAAACAGTGAAAGCGACTGAACATGTAACAGACTCAATGTTTTATATTATGGCAGCGTTAACAGAGCCGAGGCATGGTTACGCGATTATGACTCTAATTGAAGAAATTTCTAAAGGTGCCGTCGTTATTGGACCTGCCTCGATGTACACGATCATTAAAAAAATGCACAACCTAGACTGGATTTATTTGTTTGATGCAACCGACGCACGTCGAAAAACGTATGCATTAACGACATCCGGTCAGGAAGTGTTAATGAAAGAAATCGATGTGAGGAAACAACTGATTGAACTTGCAGAAGCTAGCATGAATCAAAAGGGGGGAACTTGATGAAATATCTGATGTCAGGCGGTACGGCCTTTGCGGAAAAAAAGGATATGGAAAAATTAAGGAGAATGTCTTTAAAAGGCTGGCACGTCAAACGTCATGCATTTATGGGCTATTCATTGGAAAAAGGTGTACCTGAAGAGTATGTCTATAGTTTCGATTATCGTACCCTTGATCAGGGCGAGCACGATGAGTATATCGCGTATTTCTCTAATAGCGGTTGGACGCATATTTTTTCAACTGGTGACCAACACTTGTTTCGCTCTGCTTCTCAATCTGTGCCACTGCATACCGATAGCGACACGTTAGTAGAAAAATATAGCGAAAAAAAAGCATATGTCTGGACGGCCCTTAGCTTAGTTGTTATTAGTCTACTTTTCGCTGTAGCTATGTTTTTAAGTTCAGGGTTGCTGGCGACTAGTTTTGGAATCGTCTCATTTATTTCCGGTGTAGTAGCACTTATTACGTTATGGGTTGGTTTTACGGAATGGACGAACAAATGGCGAGCACAAGGAAAAGTGAAGATCGCATATGTGATGAAGAGAGTCGCGATGCTAATGGTTTATGGATTGCCTTTAGTTATTCTTTTCTACTTAGCGCCAATGGATCAGTGGGTTACTGTGTTAGTAGCGATGACCATAGGGGGAGTCTCCTTACCGATTATGATTTGGTCGAGTATGACGATTTACTATAAATGGTTTGTTGAACGTGTAGGTGAAGAATGAGCGCGCTTAACATGCTATACGGAATACTGGTTCTCATGATGGTTAGTCAACTAGTGAACGTTTATGTTCTGAACGACACGTATTCAGGCTTATTTACGTGGGTAATGCTTGGATTCTTTATAGCAGCGTCCATTGTTTATGGAAGCGCTAAGAATCGAGAAAAAGATACATAATGGATGTTGGAGGAATACGAAATGCAAAAGAAGCTTGGTTTAATCTCAGTAGCAGCAGTTAGTTTGCTTGCTGCTTGTAATGGAGCACAAGAAGACGAAGCAACAGAAACAAATGAACCAGTAGAAATTGAAGAAGGTAATGGTGGGTTTCTATGGAAAGTGGAGCATGGTGACACTGAGGTGTACTTACAAGGAACGATCCATGTTGGACGTGAAGATTTTTACCCATTAAACCCACAGACGGAAGACGCTTATGATGCTGCTGATGTTGTTCTTCCAGAAGTAGATTTGGTCAATGCTGATATAAGTGCGTTCGAGACGATGATGACGGACCGGGCATTACTTGCAGACGACACTACACTCGATGAATTAATTTCAGATGAAGCATATGAACAGTTAGAAGCGATTCTAACGGACAATGGCGTGCCGGTTGAACTGTTCCAAGGGTTTGAGCCTTGGTTCGTCGAGAATATGTTGTTCGCTTTTACTATTCAAGACAGTGATGTAGAGGAATCCGCTGGCGTGGAAGAATATTTCTTAAGTCGAGCGGTGGAAGATGAAAAAGAAATTAGAGAATTAGAGAGCATTGAAGCGCAATTTGATGTTCTGTCTGGTTTTTCAATGGAAACACAAGTTCAGATGCTAGAGAATTCATTGGCGACGTTTGATGAAGCTGATGAAGAGCTTGAAGCAATGGCGGATATGTGGGTTGACGGTGATACGGAAGGGTTAGAAAGCCTGTGGGATGAACTAGAAGATTCAGACGTAGACAATGAGTATGCGTATGAATTAAATGAAGTCCGAAACGAGGATATGGCTAGTACGATTGATGAGATTTTGCAAGAAGATAGCGGGCAAACATACTTTGTGATTGTAGGCTCCATGCACCTAGTAGCTGAACCAAGCATTGTCTCTATTCTTGAAGAAGAGGGATACACAGTCAATTTCATTTACTAATTTGTATAAAATCAAGACTGAGCACACGACAGCTCAGTCTTTTTTTGAATTAGGGTTGTTTCTCAAAAGCCAGGCGTAATCCAAAGCCGATAAAGACAGCGCCTGTTAAGCCATCCATTGCTTTTTTGACACTCGCTTTTTTCATCCAAATCCGTGCATAATTAATGACGTAAATATAAACGACAAACCACAGAAACTGGATGATGAGGTAAATGGCACCGAGGATAGAAAAGGTGACAAGGGTGTTTGCACCCGGCTGAACAAATTGCGGCATCAATGTTAAGAAAAATACTGCCACTTTAGGATTCGAAATATTTGTTAAAAACCCTTGTAACATGAGGGATTTCTTCTGACTTGGAAGTTCTTCTTCCTCATCAACGGCCCCATAGCCTCGGTTCTTCATTTCAAAAAGTGCCTTCACACCTAAATAGATTAAGTAAACGGCTCCTACATATTTGAAAATGGTGAAAATCATTGCTGATTGCATAATGATCGCGGATAACCCGATAACGGCTGCGGTTGTATGGATAGACAGGGCAAGGCATGTGCCGATTAATGTTTGAAAGCCACCATTTGTTTTATGGACAATGGTATTTCGCGTGACAATGGCTGTGTCAGGTCCGGGTACAATAATAAGTAAAAAACTTGTCAAAGCAAAGAGTAAAAAACTACTTAACATCCTCTGCCCCTCCTTCTCTGTTCTAAATCTACATCCTATTATAAAACGGTTTTTTGCTGAAAAGTAGTCTTTTTTAAGCGCAGATTAATAAATTGTATAAAGATAATTGAAGGAATTAGGGGGTGGAAAAAGGAATAGTGTAAGAACGTTCTTTTTATGGGATTTTTAAAGGATGTGAGCCTTGTGTCTAACGAAAAAGAATCTCCAGAACAAAAGCGCGAAAAACTTCGGCAGCAAGAACAAAAAAGAAATCCGGGTGGAAATCTTAGGGACGCCTATGATCGTGGTTATGGAGGCGGGTTGGCTGATCTAGTTGGAATGTTTGGCTGGAAAACGTTTTTAGTTATCGCCGTTATTCTATTCAGCATATTGATGTTTACTTAAATCAAACGCATTTTATATAAAAACACGACGAATAAGAGTAGTAAGGGGCATAACGGTTGTAAGAGAGCTGCCAGTTGCTGTGAAGGTGGTCAATCGTTCTCCTGAAGTCGCTTAGAGAGTGGCTAGACTGAACAATAAAGTAAGTCTAGACGGAAGACACCATAACTGTGTTTCGTTAAGAATATGAGACTTGTGTTGAAGCACAAGTGAAGAAGAGTGGTACCACGTTAGGACATCCTATCGTCTCTATAGAGGCGGTAGTTTTTTTATTTTAAGGAGCTGATATCATGATGGATAAAGCGAATCAGAAAGAGATTGTCACAAGTCGTTTAAAGTTGCGATTTTGTCGAGAAGAGGATGCACCTACCATAAAGCATTTATGTAATAACTTTAACCTATATAAATCAACATTGACCCTTCCGTTTCCGTACACCGTAGAGGATGCAACGTTCTGGATGAAAAGCCATCAGGAAAATTTTGAACAGGATAAGCGTTATGAGTTTGTCATTACAGATTTAGAAATAGGTACACTCTATGGAGCCATTGCGTTAACACCGAATAAACAGCACGCACATGGAGAGCTTGCTTATTGGATCGGTGAGCCCTATTGGGGTAAAGGGATTGGAACGGAAGCGGCGCAAGCAATGGTAGAATTTGCTTTTCACGAGAAGCAACTGCATAAAGTATTTGCGCGCTTTTTAAAATCAAACCCAGCTTCTGGTAGGATTATGGAGAAAATCGGAATGAAGCAAGAAGGGGTCTTACGCGAACATGTTTCGAAAGAAGATCGGTTTGAGGATCTTGTACAGTATGGCGTTTTAAATTCAAGGAAGCTTTCCTTATGAATAAAGAAATGGATGCTGAGTGAACCCATGTTCCTTCTTAATCATATCTATAGATAAGGCTATTTGTGTAGATAACGATGAAAAGGAATGAACGAGGTATGGATAATAATCATTATAAAAACACGTATTTTTGTCAGTGTAATTCAGTTGAGCATTACACGAGGACCCAAATGAATGGCGGGGCGAAATGTGACAAATGTATGCAACGTGTGACAGGTCCAACGGGTCCAGCAGGTCCTACAGGTCCACCGGGATCTGGAACTGGTCTGACTGGATTTACCGGTCCAACCGGCCCAACAGGATCGACTGGAGAAACGGGACCGCCTGGTCTAGGATCTAGAGGCTTGACTGGCCCAAGAGGTGAAACAGGATTACAAGGCCCAACGGGTCCAACAGGTCCAACAGGAGTTCAAGGTTCTACAGGAATAGGTGTAACGGGTGCTACAGGCGCGACAGGTGCACAAGGAATTCCAGGATCCCCAACCGGTTCAACCGGTCCGACGGGTCCAACGGGTCCAGGTCCAGTAGGCCCACAAGGTCCAAGTGGAGCAACTGGTGCTACAGGAGCTGGTGTGACAGGACCGAGTGGAGAGACGGGAGCAACAGGAATAGGTGTGACGGGTCCAAGTGGTGCCACAGGAGTAGGCGTAACAGGTTCAACTGGAGCAACGGGAGCAACTGGGATAGGTATAACCGGTCCAACCGGCCCAGCAGGTCCAGCAGGGACAGGAACAGCGGTTTCACTGAATTACGCATCACAGTATTTTGTTTCTGGTGCGCTTGTAACAACAGCAGGGCAAGCGCCGTTTACGTTTAACACGTTTGGTCCAGCTCGTAACATTACAATTGGTGGAGATGCGTTCACCATTCAGCAAACAGGCGTTTATGAACTTCTAGCTGTTGTCCAGGTAGAGACAAATTTACCTGTCCAATTTTACTTTGTCGCAAACAATGTTCAATTAATTGGTAGTAGTTTTGGGTCAAATGTTCCGATTGTTGATAGTATTCCATTGCTATGGCAGGGTGAGTTGACAGCTGGATCAGTGGTGCAATTCTTCTATTCCATTGCTGCTCCAGGCGCACAAATTGGTTCGCGTGCTTTTACTATTAAGCAATTAAGTTAAAAGGTTTTGAAGGCACAATCAAGTACATGTCATCTTACAAAAAGAGTAAGGTGGTATTTTTTTGTATGTATATTCTATTTATATTGAATTTTAAGTTCTAATTATATTGAACATTCATTTAATCTAAGGTAAGATATAAGGACATTATGAGCATGGAGGTATTGTATGGACATCATTCATTCTACGGTTCGTAAACGAAAGTCGTATCAAGTAGAAGTGAAGTACTCGATTTTATGGGAGTGTGCGCTTGGAATTGCTGCTATTACCAATGAGCCATTGCATGAAACACTAGAGAGACCTATCTCATATTGGGATCGAGTCAAAAGTGAACTACCTGCTTCATTGTTGCGTGAGCTAGAATATGTGCAAAAACATAATACATGGAAAGGATTGCTGCAATTACTTCATGAATTGAACGAGCCTACTTTGGATGAATTCATCAACTTCATAAAGACGCGATCGTCATTTGAATTAAAATATCATTGCTTGCCTTTTGTTGGAGAAGAATTTCAAGAATTTCGCGAACGAGCAGCAAAAGGGGATGATCAGGCGTTGGATGAGTTAAAGAAGATCGCTGCTGACAATCCGTTTTTTCCTGCGTATATGGCGTTCATTGTTCATACGGACGTAAAGGAATTAACGAATCATTTGGTGGAGGTCATGTCCCAGTGGTATGAACATGTTGTTTTAGCTGACACCAAGGAAACAGAAGCGATCTTACAGACGGATTATGAAGCAAAAATAAAGATGCAAAATCAGTTAGGCGTGGAAGCTTTTGTTCAATGGGCAACTGGTGGAATCTCGTATCAACCTGAGCCACACGTTTACTCGGTTTTATTAATACCACAAATTTGCTATCGTCCTTGGAGCATTGAAGCTGACATAGAGGGCAAAAAAGTCTTTTATTATCCCGTATCCAATGCAAGTTTACGACCAGGTGATTTGTACGCATCTCCTGATTTTTTAGTTCAAAAATACAAAGCATTGGGCGATGATGTTCGATTGAAGGTGGTGAAGATGTTGAGTGAAGGTGACCGGAGTTTGCAGGAAATTACCGAACAGTTAGCTTTAGGGAAGTCGACGGTTCACCACCACCTTAAATTGCTACGCTCAGCTAAGTTAGTTGAAGTGAAGGAGCAGAAATATTCTTTAAAAAGAGAAGCCCTCCAATTAATGAATAAAGAGTTGGAAGAATATGTAGAGCGGCAGCATTAGATGAAACCACCATCGATCCTGTCAAATCGATCGTTTGTCGCTACCTGGTCAGGCAATGTCATTTCCGAAGTGGGCGGAGCGTTTGGAACGTTCTGTAATTCAATTATCGTGTTTCAATTAACAGGCTCGACGTGGGCTTTAGGGAGCATGTGGTTGCTTTATTTTTTACCTTCGTTATTGCTTCAATTGTTCATTGGTCCATTCATTGATCGCTGGAGTCGAAAGTGGCTGATGATTATAAGCCAATGGCTAAGGGCATGCGCCTTTTTAGTTCCACTCCTTGCGCTAGTAGGCGGGAACCTTGATATTTGGCATGTGTATGCTGTTCAACTGATGGTTGGTCTCATATCTCCATTTTATGTGCCGGCTAACCAAGCAATTTTACCGACTATTGTGAAACAGAAACAGCTAAAAACAGCAAATGCTTGTATTGATGGTACGGTAAGAATTATGTTATTTCTTGCACCATTAGTAGCCGGGATCACAATTGAAATGATGGGCGTCCAATTTACGCTTCTCATGGTTTGTACATTGCTAGTATGGAGTGGGATAACGTTATTATCTATTGATGAGAAAAGACCTGAAGCTAGGGAGGTTAGAAGAGCTTGGCTGTACGAATTTAAAAAAGGAATGACGTTCTTTTTCAAACAAAAGCTAATTGTGTGGTTAGGTGTTTTTCTAGCTTTTGTGCAGTTTGGCGTTGGGGTGACCATGGTAACGACTTTACCTTACATTACAGATGAGCTTTCAGGCACCTACACCCAATACGGTATGTTTATGGCAGGATTTCCAATTGGCTATGCTCTTGGAGCGATCCTGACGCCGAAAATCAAAAGTGAAAATAGAAGGCGAATCATGTTGGGAGCGCTTTTTGTTGGAGGGATGACCTTTACAGCGTTGGCTTTTAACCATAGCATCCTTTTGGCGATTTTAACAGAAATCATTGGTGGTGTGGCCATGGCTATTTTTAGCATTCATAATCTGACAATCTGCCAGCAACGAATTCCCCAACAACTTATGGGGAATGTGTTCTCGATTCGATTACTGCTTATAAGAATTAGTATGCCATTAGGTATTCTAGTAGGTGGTGGCTTCGGTGATTTAATGGGAATTCGACCTTTATATGCGTTCATAGGGATGCTAATTAGTATGGTATCCTTTGCTGGAATGGTTTTACCTTACTTTAAATTTATTGATGATTCAGATTAAATCGTACATACGGTGTTGTTAAAGCGGTTTCTAGACCGTTTGGCAAGGATTCAATTTGTTTCTTTAGTTTTGTAGGAAGTATTTATAAGTGTTTTATGTTTATTTCTTGACTTATTCACCTTAAATGCTTAAAATTACTTATATATACTTATAGAGGTGATGGCAAATGTATCAAGAAGAGAGGCTAGTGAAAATAGTCGCTGAGTTAAAAAAACAAGGGAAGCTGTCAAACCAAGATGTATGTCAGTTGTTAGATGTATCACGAGATACAGCTAGGCGTGATATTATTCGACTTGTGGAGGAAGGAAATGCGGTTCGAACCCATGGTGGAATTGCCTCTACGTTTCTAATGAGTGAGTTAGAAAAAAACAAAGAGACGGGTTTTAACGAGCGAAAAGAAAGAGCTTCACGCGAAAAGCGAGTAATTGCCAAAAAAGCAGCCTCAATTTTAAAAGACAATGATTTATGTTTTTTTGATGTGTCCACCACAATCGCGAGCTTAAGCGATTTTGTTACAAAGAAGATCTCTGTTTATACTCACTCTCTTGATAATGCGGAAATTCTAGCGAAGAAAGAGTTTGTTGATTTTCATCTATTAGGTGGACGGTTCAATCAGGAAAATCGGTTTTTTTATGACCTTTATATGATAAAAAAACAATTAGAAGATGTGTATTTCGACTATGCGTTTATTGGCGCGGCAAGTCTAACGGAAGACGGAATTTACTTTGTTGATAAGGAAGATGCACGTATAAAAAAAGAAGCCATTAAGCGAGCAAAGCGTGTATATATCCTTGCCGATTATGAAAAGTTTAATAAGACCAGCTATTACAAGTCTGCTGACTTAGCAGATATTGATGTGGTGATTACGAACGAGTATCCACCAGAGAACCTGCGAGAATGTTTTTTAGCAAATCATATACAATTAGAATTAACAGATTCCTAGGGGTGAGCCACATGACAACAGAAAAACAAAAGATGCTACGAGGTGAACTGTATAATCCAGCAGACACTGAACTGGCTGAAGATCGCAAAAATGCGAGACAGTTGATGCATGCTTATAACCAAACGAACGATGAGTCAGAGCGTAAAGCCATTTTAAGTAACCTGATTGGGTACTCTGAAAATGAAGCCTTTTTTGAAGGAACGATTAAGGTGGATTATGGATATAACGTCCATGTCGGTAAAAACTTCTTCGCGAATTTTGATGCGGTATTTTTGGACGTATGTGCGATTACGTTTGGAGACAATTGTATGCTAGGACCTGGAGTCCATGTTTATACAGCGACCCATCCTCTTGATCCTGTGGAACGAGCGAGTGGGTTAGAGTTAGGGAAGCCTGTTCAAATTGGCGATGATGTCTGGATTGGTGGACGAGCCGTCATTAATCCAGGCGTCACCATTGGAAATCGTGTAGTGATTGCTTCTGGTGCGGTTGTGACAAAGGATGTACCGGATAACGCGGTTGTAGGCGGAAATCCTGCTAAAATTATTAAAATGATTGATGTGAAGACAAATTAATGTCCAATTTAAAAACCCCATTAAGAGTGTATCTCGCTCAAAATGGGGTTTTGGTTATGTTTTACACAGACTTTCTTTTCTCTGGATCTTCATATGTCTCCCAAAACGTGGCATTCTTAATACCTAGTTTCTTCGGATCGAAGACAGGATCAAGCCCCTGTGCTTTTTGTTCTTCATAATCTTTTAAGCATCGGAGGGCTGGTTTTGCGAGTAGTACAATGGCGATGACGTTGATCCACACCATCAACCCAAGACCTATATCCCCGAGTAACCACGCGTTCTCTGCTGTTCGAACTGTTCCAAAGTACGTAGCGCCAAGTAAAATTAATTTTATTAACAGCATAGGGATGGCAGCTTTTCTTCCTCGCATTAAGTAAGCGACATTCGTTTCGGCGATGTAGTAGTAAGCCATAATGGTTGTAAAGGCAAAGAATAAAAGGGCAATGGCGACAAAGCCTGTTCCGAATGAAGGGAAAATACTGTTAATCGCTGCTTGGGTGTATTCTGGTCCAACTTCTGTATTCGGAAGAGCGTTCACAATATTTGGATCCCCTTCGCTTACACCCTGTGTATTGTACATCCCTGTAAACAGAATCATAAAAGCTGTCGCGGAACAAACAAGTAACGTATCAATATAGACAGAACCTGCTTGCACAAGTCCTTGTTTCGTCGGGTGCGATACTTCTGCCGCACCTGCCGCATGCGCACCAGATCCTTGACCTGCTTCGTTCGAGTAAACCCCGCGCATAACGCCCCAAGCGATCGCACTTCCGAGTAATCCTCCAAAAATGGAGTCCATACCAAAGGCACTGCTAACAATTAGCTGAATGGTTGCTGGAACTTCCGTAATGTTCATGCCAATAATAATAGCCGCCATAATCATATAAATAATGGCCATAAACGGAACGATAAAAGCGGCGGTATTCGCGATCCATTTAATACCACCTAAGATAATCAAGCCAAGCACAGCGATGAGGAAAACACCTGTTACCCAATTCGGAATACTGAAAGCATTTGTCATCGCTGCTGCAATTGCGTTAGACTGAACGCCTGGCATGAGGAGCGCCATCGCAATTAAAGCGGCAACCGCAAACGCAATACCGAACCACTTTTGTCCAAGTCCTTTTTCAATATAGTAAGCTGGCCCACCTCGATATTGGCCATTTTGCTTTGTTTTATAAACTTGAGCGAGAGTGGATTCCATAAAAGCGCTTGATGCACCTAAAAAGGCAATCGCCCACATCCAAAAGACCGCACCTGGTCCCCCGTAGAAAATAGCGGAAGCGACACCAGCTATGTTCCCAGTTCCCACCCTTCCAGCTAAAGCGATGGATAACGCTTGGAAAGAAGAAACGCCGGCATCAGATGATTTTCCTTTAAACATAAGCACAAACATGTCTTTAATATGCCTTACCTGTAAGAATCGAGTTAAAATTGAAAATATTAATCCGATGCCAAGCAATGTGTAAACAACGGGAGAGCTCCATAAGATGTTGTTTACCGTTGCAATAAATGCTTCCATGATGAACCTCCTACTAAATATGTAATATGTAAGTGAATAAGTTAATCTTTATCATATACGTATAGCATAAAAGAAAAAAGAGGATATTGGTATGTAATTTGTAAAATAATCTGACAAGTAATTTAGGTAAATAGTCGGAACTTTTAGTTAAAAAGGAAAAGACGAGCAAAATTCTGTGCTCGTCCTAAAGGTTAAATCTCTTTCATTTGTTCGATTAGATCAGAGATACTGCGTACTTTTAAATCACCGAAAGACATAGGGCCTTCCTCTAGATCAATATAGATTGCCTTCATACCGAGTGTTTGCGCAGGAATAATTTCATTTAAATAATTATCACCGATTGATAATGTACGTTTAGTTGAGACGTTGTACGTTGCCATAATTTCTTTGAACCGTTCTACTGTGTGCTGAGGTTTACGTGCAGACGTCACAACGTCGTGGAAAACATGTTCAAGATCCAAGAGGTGAAGCAGGCGTTCCACATCATCTTCCGTGCTATTTGTTAATAAAACGATTGATTTTTTTTCCTTCAACGCAAGCAAGCCTTCACGCAAACCTTCAATGATTGTAAGCGAAAAATTTTCTGTTGCCATATACTCTTTTGTTGCATCGTATGCAGGTTGTGGGTTTTCGATCCCGTAGTGGCGTGCAGCGACATTAGGAAGCCACCAGCCATCGCCAATCGCAATGAGTGTGTCAAAATCATATGTAACTGGTGTTTGGTACATGTCTTTCCATTCAGATTGAGGCACTTCTTCTCCGTTCCATCTATGTACTTTTTCAACATGTCCATTAAATGGTTCAACTTCAACAATGACATCTCGACTAACGTCATATGCTTTTCCTATGGCTACCGTATGTTGACCTTTTTTCATTTTTTCGTAGTCAGCAAAAAACTGCTCTTGTTTTGACGTTTCGAGCTCTTTCGCTAGCGTGTTCGCATAGTAGTCAAAGTGGTCCGTATCTTCGTAGAGTGTGCCATCTAAATCAAAGATTACTAAATCCACATTGTTAAAAAGATTAACTGTCATTATACATCCTCCTGAAATCATGTGAAATCGTCTTCGTTCTTCTATTTTACCTTATAAGTCAATTATGCAGATGGGAAATCATGCAATGTTAATAGATTGAAAAAAATGAATATATGGTAAAATGAGTTGTCTTACTAATTGAGGGAGGTCATGTATGAACCAAATTTTGTTAATTATTGATACTCAAAAGGATTTAGTTGAAGGGAGTCATGTTGAGCAAGGTGTTTTTCAAAAGGATCTCTTACTAAGCAAGATTAACCTTCTCATTCAAAAAGCAAGGAAGCTTGCGGTTCCTGTAATCTTTATCCGTGATAAAGACGTGTCGGAAGGAGAGGGTGACGGGTTTGATGTTCATCCTGAGATCGACAGAGTAAGTGGCGATGTTTGTTTTGATAAAGAAGCGACCAATGCTTTTTATCGAACCGGATTATTGGACTATTTAAAGCAACATCAGGTGGAGCATCTTGTTATAGCTGGCTGTAAAACGGAGCACTGCATTGACACCGCGGTTCGTACTGCTACAGTTAATGGGTTTGATGTGTGATGCTCATTCAACGTCTAATAGTGACGTGCTGTCTGCAAACCAAATCATTGCCCATCATAACGTTGTCCTGCATGGTCATTATAATGTTGACCATTTTTCAGTCGTGCGAAAAGTTGAGGAAGACCTCTTTACACCGTCCCATGATACATATAGATAGGAGGGAGAACCATGCTTCTAATAGAGCCACTTTACCCTGAGGTGCCGATGTTCAATTGGGAGCGAGCGCTTTTTCAAACAAGAAAAGTGAAGCGCTTAAAACAGTTAGCCCACTACGGAGCAGGGTCTTTCGTTTCGCCTGTAACCCATTCAAGATTTGAACACACACTAGGCGTATGGAAGCTAACAGCGATGTTTTTTCGTGAGCGTAAAGATTTACGAGCTGCTGCAATCTTACATGATATTGGCCATCTTCCGTTTTCCCATGCCGTTGAGCGAACGCTTGGCTATAACCATCATCATTTAACGGAAATGTCGATACGAACGGAAGAGGACATTTCGTTAATCCTCTTAGAGAACGGCATTTCAGTAGAAAAGGTCATTCAATGTTTAAATGAAGAGAACGGGTTGCTAGGGACAGCTGATGGAATGGGACTCGATCATTTGGATAGTTTTTTACGTGATACGTATATGATGGGAGAAATAGAGCAGTTGCCTAAAGAGTTGCTTCCACATATTCGTTGTACAAGCCATGGAATTGAAGCGGATGCCAACACTTGTGCTATAATTATGGATTGTGTGGTAAACGATCACGCCCTTTTTTTGTCACCACTGTTGCTTGCAGTTGATAGGGTGTTAGCTGAAGCTGTGCGATTGCTTTTGCAAGATAGCCCTTCTCCGATTGAGTCAATGACGGATGATGAACTTCTTGCGGAATTAAAAGCCTCTAACCAAAAAGGAGTAAAGGAACTCATGGAAGTGCTCTTATATCGAACCGATCGTCTAAGTGTGAGGGAGAGCACAGAAGAAAAAGGTTTAGAGGTCAATGTTCATAAACTTTATCACAAAGCGCCTCTTTATAATGGGAAACCTTATAGTGAAACAGAAGCCGGGATGACACAGATGAATCGCTTAAATGGACTAAAAAAGACCTATAACGTGACGATTGTGTAAGCGGCATTGTTCTTAATGATGAAAAAGGTTAAACTCTTCTTGTGAGAGTTTAACCTTTTTATCTTATTACGATGTTTTGACGGTTCTGCGTGTTAAAGTCTCGTTTTGTAAATGTTTAATTGTGTCGCTGTCTGAAACGCTATTGTATTGGAACGCTTGCTTATATCGTTCATGGCCTTTACCGGTAATTAAAACCCAGTCGCCATTTTTAGCTGAATTCCATGCTTTTTCAATGGCGAGGGGACGATTCGTTAGGACGTCGCCGTTTTTTAATGTGAACGATAACAAGGTTCGTCGCATGTCCTCTTCGGAGACGTTGTTTAAATCGTCAAAGGTTAACACAATATGGTTGGCCCATTTTTCAGACGTTGCAATCATGGTTTCACGTTTTCCTGAATCACGATTCCCACGAAACCCAAAAATATGCGTAATGGAGCTGGCGCCCATCTGTTTAATGGCTTGCAAACAATAAGAAAAAGCGTCTTCTGTGTGAGCGTAATCGACAACAAATGTTGCTCCAGTAGGGTGAGAGAACAGTTCAAATCTGCCCGGTGCCCCTTTAAACGAAGCGAATGCTTGAACGATCTTATCTTGTGACAAGCCATATAAACGTGCAGTCATATACGCCATCGCTGCATTATACATATTATGTTCGCCGATTAGTGGAACTGTAAGCGTACATTCACGGCTTTGTTCCGACAGAATGGCTTTCATAGGAGAATCAAAATGGATCGTCTTTAATGTAACATCTCCTGTGTCACCTAATACGTGTACAGGGAGGTGTTCTAATTTTAAAGAAGTGGCTAGTGTTTCGCCCCATTTATTATAGCCATTGATAATTGCTTTTCCATTTCGGTGCAATAGAGCAAACAGCGCTTTTTTCGCTGAAAAATAGTCATCCATCGTTTGATGATAATCAAGGTGATCTTGACTAAGGTTTGTAAAAAGAGCGAAATCAAACGTGATGCCGGCAACGCGGTTTTGCGTCAATGCATGTGAGGAGACTTCCATAATAACAATGTCGTCATTGCTTAGTGCCAGCTGTCGATGCAGCTCAATAGGTCCTAATGTGGTATTTGTCGTTGAAGTTAGTTCCTCGCCATTAATGATGTTTACAACTGTGCCGAATAACGCACACGATAACCCAGCTGATTCAAAGAGATGTTTTAACATAAATGAGGTCGTTGTTTTCCCGTTCGTCCCGGTAATACCAACTATAATTGGCTTTTTTTGCGACTTATCGTAAAAACGGCTAGCAAGTTTGGCAAGAACGAGTCTGCTTTGATCAACGTTTATATACGGTACTGGCAAGTTTAGGTATTCTTTTTCACCGATAACGGCGACTGCTCCTCTTCGAATGGCATCATGAATGTAATCATGACCATCGGATGCATATCCTTTAATGGCGAAAAATACGTATCCTCGTTTCACTTCTGATGATCGATCCGTAATCCCCGTAATCATAAGTGCTGTATCAATGTTAGAAGGAAGCGGGATAATGGAATCAAAAAGTGTTTGAATCGATTGCATCGCTTTACCCCCTTTCCAAAAGAGAATCTTGTTATAGTTAGAATCCGCTTATTTTCAAATCCCAACCGATGCAATTTTTAACAATCTTAGAAGGAATGATTTTCATGTTAAAAGAATGAGTGGTAAGCTTAATGGAACGTTTAGGGAGTGGTGAAAAATGGACAGCATTATCTTTGATTTAGATGGTACGTTATGGGACTCACGGGAACAGGTCGTACATGCTTGGAATAAAGTGATTGCTCAAAGTGAGCATCCAATAAAGACGGTAGAAAAAGAAGATTTGACACGGACGATGGGACTTGTGATTCCTGAAATAGCAGATGTGCTTTTTCCAGCGCTTTCATTAGATGAGAAAAAACATCTAATGGATGAGTGTGGGGTAGAAGAGCTCGCGATTTTAAAAGAAGAAGGTGCGGTGCTTTATGATGATGTTGAAGAGGTGCTAAAGGCATTGTCTATGCGCTATAAGCTTTTTATCGTAAGCAATTGTCGTGATGGTTATATCGAAGCCTTTTTTCAATCTCATGGATTAGATGCTTATTTTAGTGATTATGAAAATCCGGGCAGAACGGGATTGCCAAAAGGCGAGAATATTAAACTTATTATGCAAAGAAACCAGTTGAAAAGCCCTTTATATGTAGGAGATACGAAAGGAGATGAGAAGGCTGCTGCTATCGCGGGGATTCCATTTGCTTTTGCAGCATACGGCTTTGGTGAAGCGGAAGAAGAGCCTGATTATGTCCTTCAATCCTTTCGAGATTTACGCCAGTTTGCATAAAAAAAGAAGGTTGGCATCATGCCAACCTTCTTTTTAG
This sequence comes from Shouchella phoenicis, assembly GCF_047238345.1. NCBI lineage: Bacteria > Bacillati > Bacillota > Bacilli > Caryophanales > Bacillaceae > Shouchella > Shouchella phoenicis. The sequence goes on from NZ_JBDFMQ010000001.1 coordinate 219,101, forward strand.
TTATTGTCCTTATAAGCCAAGTACATGACATGCGTGGAAAGGAAGTCGTTTAAACCGTGCTTTCCATCGGTACCGCCAATTCCAGATTGACGCATTCCTGCGTGATAACCTTGAATGGCTTCGCCTGTTTCACGGTTAACGAATGTTTCACCATAATGAAGGTCGCGAGCCGCTTGCATCATTTCATTATAATCGTTCGTATAAAGGGCAGATGCCAACCCATAAACGGAATCATTCGCATACTCAATGGCTTCAGCAAACGTTTTGTATGTGGTGATAGGTAAGACTGGACCAAACACCTCAGTTGTCATAATTTCATCTTCATGCTTCACATTTGTAATAACAGTAGGTGCATAGAAGTACCCTTTATCCATGTTCATGCGCTCTCCGCCTACTTCAATACGAGCGCCGTTATCTTTCGCATTGTTTACAAGGGATTCTACTTTTTCTAAGTGATGCGCACTAGATAAAGGCCCCATTTCAACATTGTTATCATTTAAAGAATAGCCTACTTTTGTGTCTTCCATGGCTGCCACCATTTTTTTTGTAAAAGCTTCTGCCACGTCTTCTTGAACATAAACTCTTTCTGCAGAAATACAGGCTTGTCCAGCATTTTCAATTCGAGAGGCTTTAATATTCTTTACAGCCAAATCAAGATCGGCATGTTTTGAAACGATAATAGGGGCTTTTCCACCAAGTTCAAGATTTACCTTCGTAATATTTTGCGCTGCTGCTTCCATTACTTTTGTGCCAGCTGGTACGCTTCCTGTCATACTAATGAGCGCAACTTTTGGGTGGCTGCTAAGGCGATTCCCGACCGTGTCACCTTTTCCTGTAACTAAATTATAAACCCCTTTTGGTAAGCCGACCTTATCGAGGATTTTTGAAAACGCGATGGCTGTATTTGGTGTTTCCTCAGATGGTTTAATGACAACGGAACATCCTGTAATTAAAGATGTAGCCACTTTACGCGCAAAGATGAAAACAGGATAGTTCCAAGGGATAATTCCTGCTACCACACCAATTGGCTTTTTCTGAATGAGGATTTGTTCATTTGGGTCATCGCTCGGGACGATGTCGCCTCCAATTTTACGATTCCACTCTGACATATAATGAAAGAAACTGACAGCTGTGTCTACTTCACCACGAGCTTCTTCTAAAGGTTTTCCTTGTTCTTCACTCAGCATTTTAGCGAATGTTTCTTTGTCTGCGGCTATCTCATCACCGATCTTGCGTACGATTTGTCCACGTTCAACTTGAGGCACTTTCTCCCATTCTTTTTGACCGCGCCAAGCAGATTCAATTGCATGGTTTGTTTCTTCTTCTGTTGCATCGACAACTTTAGAAATTACCTCTTCTGTAGCGGGGTTAATCACGTCAATCATGTCATTCGATTGTGATTCAACAAATTCGCCATTTATATATAAATGTTGGGGTTTCATTTATGTCACTCCTCGTAATCATGTGTTGCTCCTTGTATTCCCAATCAAAATTGGATTAAACATGAAAAGGAGTTTTGGAGAAAAAGGAATTTTTGCTGTAAAATAGAATGACAAAACATGGAATCGGACCTTGCCTTGAAGTAAACTCCAAGTGCTACGATAGAATGAAGGAGGCTGTCATATGTTAATTTCTGAAGTGAGCGACAAAACGGGATTATCTCAAGATACATTGCGTTATTATGAGCGGATCGGACTGATCCCTCGTGTGAAACGAAGCAAAAGTGGCATACGTGAATACAATGAGCTTGATTGTCGCAGAATTGAGTTTGCAAAATGCATGCGGAAAGCAGGCTTGCCAATTGAAGTGTTAATTGAATATGTGGCGCTTTATCAACAAGGAGATGAAACGGCACAACCGCGAAAAGAGATTTTGATTGAACAACGAGAGCAATTAAAAGAACGTTTACAAGATATGACAGAAACACTTGATCGACTGGATCAAAAAATTTTACAGTATGAGTCAATGAGTGAAGCGCACATGCAAGGTGCACAATCGTAACCCATTTCTAAGACATTTTTGTTGGCAAAACGGTCGTTCTCCGATATGATACGAAAGGAACAGAATTGGGAGAACTTGCACGTTGAACACATCCCCTATAAGGGCATCATATAGATAGAGAGAAACAAGAGGAGAGGAACGATACGTATGTCGTGTTTACAAAGTGCTGACGGGCATGTCGACGGTACTGAAACGGATGTGCAGTGTGTAGATGTAAGAGATTATCACCTTGCATATAAAGATGAATTATCAAACACCATAAATATTCCTTTGCCGTATTTAAAGCGTTACTATAAAGATATAAGGAATAAAACCGTTCATTTGATTGGTCGAGATGAGCAAGAAATTAGCCGTTCAGCTCGGTTTTTAAAACGAAAAGGCTATCGAGTAATTGGAACAACCATTCAGTAGGTATTCAGAAATCATCGTGTAATCAATTTTTGATTAAAATAAAACGGCAAAAAACGCAACCGGCATGGTCTTTCACCCATCGGTTGCGTTTTTTAATCTTTTATTGACCTGCTTTTACCCAGCTTGTTACAGATACTGTGCGTCTTGCTTGATGTTTAACCGCTTCTTCTACGTCTTCTACCATATTTCCTTCTTGATCAACCGTTACGCTCGTGCCGTATGGGTTTCCGCCAGAAGAGAATGCCACTGGATCTGTGTAGCCAGGTCCAGCAATAATTGCACCCCAGTGGAACATCGTTGTATATAGGGAAAGAACGGTTTGTTCTTGACCTCCGTGTGCATTAGCCGCTGAAGACATCGCGCTTACAACTTTATTTGCAAGTTTTCCGCCAGCCCAAAGACCACCAAGTGTATCAAAAAATTGTTTTGCTTGACCAGGTACGTTACCAAAACGAGAAGGGACAGAGAAGATAAAGCCATCAGCCCATTCCATATCGTTAGCTGTTACTTCAGGGACATCTTTCGTCGCGTCTACGTGCGCACGCCATGCAGGGTTTGCATCAATCGCTGCATCAGGAGCAAGCTCAGGGAATTTTAGTACTTTAACTTCTGCACCAGTTGCTTTTGCTGCTTCTTCAGCCCATTTAGCTAGTTGGTAGTTTGTACCAGTGGAACTGTAATAGACAATCGCAATTTTTTCGTTACTCATAATCGTCTCCTTTTGGACCTCAGCGATCCGAATGTTTTTACTAACTCTAGTGTAGTTTGATCCAAACGGAGGCACAAGTATGCACTTATTTGTAACTTGGTATCATTTTTGAAACTGCTTACGTCTGACTAAGCCACATTTCAATCTGTTCTAAAAAGAGTGGGTCTCTCCAAGCAAGAATGGCTTCATGTTCTCCTATACGCTGACGCTCTTGTTGAAAAAAGCGATCACCAAGAAAATAGGCAAGTCGTGTGTAGCCAAATCGTTCTCCGCCGTTAATCGAATACCATTCACGGAAAAGCTCTTGAGAGTTAAGTTTTTGGTAGTCCTTATAAAAAGCTAATTTAATCGTTTGTTCGTTTTCCTGAGCAAATGATAACCACGAATTATCTCCTAAGTAATTAGATCCAAATGTAAAGTAAATGTGAGGAGGGGCATCTGGAACAATTTCTCTTGAAAAGTGAGTGGCAACCCCCTCGCGATAAAGACTTAATAGATGGTTGTCCCACTGAACATGAGGCCAATCCATTCCAGCGATATCAGTCCATGTTTGATGAAGCGCGTGTCCCATTTCATGTGCAGCCAGAACCTGCAGTCCGTCCTTATGCTGTGGTAGTTGCTCCAAAGCAAATGTAATGTCCGGTGTAATTTGCCTATGGGTAAACGCATTTGAGCTATATGCGCCCACTATGAGATAAATCTGCTGGTTAAACGTGAGTTCATATTGTTCTACGTAACGTTTGCAAATGGTTTCAAGTATGTGCGGCAACTGTTTGTAAACGGCTTTAATATGGAAACGATCTTCTGGGTAACGTTGTAGAGCACGGTTAAACCGTGTTTCCGTTCTAGGGCAGTGATAAGTGAAGTACTCTTTAAATGCATCTGGGTACATGCGGTGATACTCTTGAAGGGTAGTCAGACTATGGACATTTTTTGCTAAAAAAGCTGGGACCGTGTCAATGATATGCAAATGAACTCGCCGCCTTTCTTTATGAGAGTGTCGATTAAAGCTCGAATTGTTTTATTGTATCATTAGAATCGATTTTATTTATGGAATTCCTTCATTTATCAAAATATTATTGCGATTCATTAAGGAATACACTATAATAGATAAAAATAAGCGTGGATGAAGAGTAAGTACGCATGTAAGGGTGCTTAAGAGAGCTAGTGGTTGGTGTGAACTAGTGTAGCCTGCATGGGGAATGGACTTCGGAGCTTCCTTGCTGAAATGTGCAGTAGGCAAGGCGGATGTCTTACCGTTATAAAAGACTACGTATCAGAGCAAGACTCTCGTACGGAATGAGCGCGTTCTTATATGGAACGAATGAAGGTGGCACCACGGGTTATCCGTCCTTTTTGGGATGGGTAGCCCTTTTTATGTTGAAAAAAGGAGGAGAACGGAATGAATCGTAGTTTAACAGGCATTAAACCAACTGGAGACATTCATTTAGGAAACTACATTGGCGCGATTAAGCCGGCACTAGACCTTACTAAAAATCATGATGCTTACTACTTTGTTGCCAACGGACATGCGTTAACGCAGGCGCATCAGAAGACATCGCTAGAAATGTTAACAAATGGGGTTGTCGCAACATGGTTGGCATTAGGTCTTGATCCAAGTAAATCTGTTCTCTATCGACAGTCTGATATTCCGGAAATATTTGAGCTTAGTTGGGTGCTCGCTACACTTTCCTCAAAAGGATTAATGAACCGAGCTCATGCATATAAAGCAATCGTTGATGATAATAAACGCGCCGAGCGAGATCTTGATTCTGGTGTGAACATGGGGTTATACACCTATCCGATCTTAATGGCAGCGGACATTTTGCTTTTACAGCCAGACCTTGTACCTGTGGGGCGAGATCAAATTCAACATATTGAAATGGCACGAGAGTTAGGACTGGCAATGAAACGGAAGCATGGCATTTCAATCAAACTTCCTGATGCATCCATTATAGAAAATGTTGCCGTATTACCTGGTCTAGATGGTCGGAAAATGAGCAAGAGCTATGGAAATACGATTCCAATTTTTTTGGAAAAAGATGAGCTTCAAAAAAGAATTAATAAAATTAAGACTAATTCTTTGCCTCCTCATGAGCCAAAAGAGTCAGCTACGTCAAATGTGTTTCAACTCTATCAAGTATTTGCGACTGCTGATGAGGTTGATGCCATGAAGGAAGCATTTCAAAAAGGAATTGGCTGGGGAGAGGCGAAAGCGGAATTGTTTACCGTGATGAATCGCACATTAGAAGAACCAAGAGAACGCTATAAAGAGTGGATGTCAAAGCCAAAGGAAATGAAGCGATTGTTGCAGGAGGGAGCGGAACGGGTTCGTTACGAAGCGACACCATTTTTACAAAACATAAAAAACGAGATAGGATTAGGGTAGTAAAAATGTGGAGTTGATAGATGGTGCAGACACTTATGCTACATCCCGCTTGGGAAAAAACCATTGCCTCAAACGATTTGAACCAAATTCAACAATTGGTACAGCAGGAGCCCGAGCAACGCTTTATTCCGTATCGACAGGCTTTTAATTATCGAGGTGATTTGCTCGTTACGGTGATTGTTCAAAATCGGTCCGAACATCCTGAAGAGTGGAAGGAACAGCCTCTTGCTTACGTAGAAAAAGAACAGACGATTGCGGAAAAGAACGTTTCCATTCACACATTGCCTCCGTTTACGAGTATGCCGTGGACATTTATTTTTGAGAAAGATCTTCTTAACGGTCAACCAGAGTTGAAAGGGTTTTTAGAAACTTTTTAGTAAATGAAACTTGTTGCCGTGTCATTTCGCAGCAAGTTTTTTTACGTATAATGGAAAATGTTGCTTGAAGAAAATGTGTCTAATTTTAAAACTCCTTTCGCGCAGTTTTTGTTGATTATGGTACACTAGAGAAATGAGGGTTTAAAAATATCCTTATATGATCACTGGATGACAATAAAAAAGCTTATCGACTTAGTCGACAAGCTATCTTCTTTTTAATCTTTTTCTCTTTTTATTGATGCTGTCGGATCTTCATCTTCTGCTAATTCTGTATCGAATGCGAATTGTGCTCGTGGTTGACGGCGTCTTTCTTGTGCGTACATATGCTTAAGCAGGTAGTTATGAACAAAGACTTCACAAAAGGTAATGACGCTTGTTGCGAGGATGCTGCCCCATGCAATAAGCATATAGTTAGCAAACAAGACAGAACCAAATACCCATACAATAAAGTAAGTAAGAATAAAATCACTTACTAAGGCAGTACGATTGCCAAATCGAGGTAGGATGATTAAATCAACAGCAATGTAAGATAAAATAGTTGTTAATAAAGCAAATGTGAGAACATCAACATAGGTTGCTTCTGTAAAGAAAAGGAAACCAACGCTGAAGGCAAACAAACTAATGAGTAGCTTGGTTAAAAAGATACCAACGTGTTTCAAGTAAATACCTCCTTTTTAATCAGTTTTTCTGATTAGGGGAAGCAATATACCTGTCATTTTGTAGAACGGCTATTTTTTCGACCTGCAACAGTAAAGAAAGAGAAGTTGTAAATTTGGATAGGGGGAACATCGTATGCGCTTTGTGGCTATGACGGAGGATCAAGCAAAGTGGGTTGCGTATCAATGGCATTACAAAGGAGCGTATTCATTTTTTCATGATGAACAACACTCTCATATGTCATCCTTTTTGGAGTTTGGGAAGAAAAACACATGGCAGTACGCGATCTACCGTGAGCAAGAGATGATTGGCTTTATCGGTGTCAAACGCATAAACGGAATGATTGAAATCGCTCCTGGCTTAAACCCTGAAGAAACAGGAAAAGGGAAAGGGAGAGCGTTTGTACAAAAGTGTGTCGAGTTTTTAAAAAGCGAAACCGACCCTGATAAAATATGTGTATTGATCGCTAAGGATAATACGCACGCGAGGCATGTATTTGAAGAAGTTGGCTTTCAAGCTGATACGGATTACGAAGAAGAGCTGACCCGATTGATTTACAATATAAAATAAATAAAACCGCCTGTGGACAGAGATTCTGTTTCAGGCGGTTTTTCAAGGTTAGTTTTGAAGGGATGTAGTTGCTTTATTCTTTTTCATGGTGAATAGTTGTAGAACAATCAATCCAATGAAAAGAACAAAACCAATAATATCCGAGTACCCTTCTGGATAAATCAATAATAGCCCCGCTGCTAGAGAGAGTATTCGCTCGAACCAATTTATTTTACGATACCAATAGCCAATCATACATGCGCCAATGGCGATCATGCCAACAAAGGCAGTGACGAAGGTAACGCCAATCTCGAGCGGGGTCGAATCAATCATTAACAATTGTGGTTGTAAGACGAACATATAAGGAATAATAAATGCGGCTATGGCTAGCTTCGTTGCATTTATTCCGGTTCGTATTGGTTCTCCTCCTGATATTCCGGTGGCGGCAAACGCGGCTAAGGCGACCGGTGGGGTAATATCAGCAACAATTCCAAAGTAAAAGACGAACATATGGGCTGCAAGCACTGGAATCGCTACTTCTAATTCGCCATTCAATGCGATAATAGCTGGAAGTGCAATGGTCGATGTAATGATATAGTTGGCTGTCGTCGGTGAACCCATCCCAATAATAATACAGGTAATCATCGTAAGGACGAGTGTGAAAAGAAGTTGGAGTTCAGGGCTAGTCGTGAATGCACCTGCAAGACCAACAATCATATTCCCCATTTTTAGACCAAGGCCCGTTGTTGTCACCACACCAACGATAATACCAGCACAGGCGGTTGCTGCGGCAATTCCTAACGCCGTGCGTGCGCCGCTTGTTAAAGCAAGAATAAATTTACTTGGTGTAATTCTTGTTTCTTTTAGAAATAAACTAACAACGATTGTTGACAAAATTCCAAGTAAAGCGGCTCTTTCAATGCTATAACCTAGGAACAATAGATAAATGATTAATAAAATCGGTAATAAAAGGTGAATTTTTTTAATAATAACGATTTTAGATGGAATTTGATCTTTAGGTAGACCGAGTAAATTTAAGCGTTTTGCTTCAAAGTGAGTCATAATCCAAATGCCAGAAAAATAAAGAATGGCAGGAATAAGCGCAGCTCTGGCAATGTCCCAGTAACTAACTCCAGCAAATTCAATCATTAGGAAAGCCGCTGCACCCATGATAGGTGGCATAATTTGTCCGCCGGTTGATGCTGCGGCTTCTACAGCACCAGCAAAATTCGGCTTATATCCTAATCGTTTCATCATCGGAATCGTATAAGCTCCTGTTGTGACAGTGTTTGCAACAGAACTCCCTGAAATGGTTCCGTTAAGTGCACTTGAGAAAATTGCCACTTTCGCAGGACCACCAATACGTCGCCCGGCAATGGTAATCGCTAAATCGTTAAAGTACCCACCAACACCTGTTTGAATTAAAAAGGCACCGAACAAAAGAAATAAGAAAATAAAAGTTGATGATACTTGTAAAGGTGTTCCTAAAATCCCTTGTGTGGTAAAGAACATAGAATTAATAAATTGATCTAAATTTAAACCTCGGTGTGCAAGAAAACCTGGCATATATGGTCCGAAAAGGGCATAGACCACGAAAAGCCCAGCAATAATGACAATCGGTAAGCCGACTGCTCGACGTGTTGCTTCAAAGACAAGCACAACCGCTAAGGCACCAATAATAAATTGGATAGGTGACGCAATTCCACCAACTTGTTGAACCAAGTCGCTATAAAAAATCGGCCAGTATGCACTCACAATAATGGCGGTTAAGGATAGCACATAGTCATACCAAGGAACGCTGTTTTTCGTTGTTTTGCGTCTAGCTGGGAAGAGCAAGAAAATAAGCGTTAAAGCAAACCCTAAATGGATCGTGCGCTGAATTTGTGCTGTAAAAGCACCAAAAATCCCTGTATAAATATGAAACAAAGAAAATGACAGCAATCCGATAAAGACAATGGCAGCTGTAATCCCTTTCACATTACGTGTGCGAGACTCTGGGTCATATTTCTGCATTAATTGATCTTGTTCTTCCTGTGATAACGCTTCGTTATTCGTGCTCACTTAATTCTACTCCTTTCAAAACTTGCCATATGTTTAAAGATTTGATCTCAATGGTTATGTAAGAGCGAGGTACAAAATAATCTTTAAACCAAATTTGTTGGTTCCCATCGTTCCATACCAATCGCTGTTCTGGAACAATATCGGCAATCCTTATAGGTAAGGAAGGATGCGTAATATTCATGTTTTTGAGGTGGTAACGTCCTTCTTCGACGACAAGCTCTTGGTCATCTGTTGCAGATGAGGGCATGCCGATTCCAAATTCATCAAAGCTCATTTCATGTTGTTGAATGTAACCTTCTACTGTCACTCGGTAGGACTCCTCAACATCGGTTAAGTGAATGGAATGCGTGTAAATAATTTGAAAAGAATCTCCTTTTGACATTGGCGTATAGGCAATTAACTCATTCGAGCGCTGTGTTGAAAATGTCAGTGCAGATTGGTATGGAATGAACGACAAGCCAATCATGATTAAAAAAAACCCGCCAATGATTTGGAGAGAGCGGTTTTTCAAACGTTTCATCGGGACCTCTCCCATTATAAAAGCCGACTGCTCAAACGTTGGCTAGGCAGCCGGCTCTTTAGAAAATTTATTCCTGTTCGTCGTAGTAGCGTTGAGCACCTGGGTGAATGTCAAAGCCAATTCCCTCTTGTGCGGTCTCAAGTAAAATTTCGTTAGACTTGTCATGTGAGATTTCATCTGTTCTCTCATATAATGCTTTAGTTAGATCATAGACAAGATCCTCAGATAAATTATTTGTAACAGCGAGCATCGCATAAACCGCAACAGTGTTTACTTCTTCATCCAACCCTGCGTATGTGCCACTTTCAATTGTATAAGCTGCATAATATGGGTATTGATCCACTAAATTATTGACACTTTCTTCAGACATGGAAACGATGGCAATATCGCTTGTTGCTGATAATCCATCAACAGCACCAGTTGGTGTTCCGGCTGTAATAAAGGCGGCATCAATATTTCCATCCTGCAGTCCGCTCGTTGACTCATCAAAAGAAAGGTGTTGTGCATTGATGTCGTCCATCGTTAAGCCAGCTACTTCTAAAATTTGCTCAGCGTTAACGTATGTACCTGAACCAGGTGCACCAACCGAGACGGCTTGCCCTTCTAGATCTTCTACTGTTTCAATGCCACTATCTGCTGTCGTAACGATTTGAATCGTTTCTGGGTAAAGAGAACCTATGGCAGAAATATTATCAATCGGCTCATCGAAAGAATTAATGCCTTCAATTGCATTTGACATGACGTCAGTTTGTGTAAAGGCAATTTCGGCTTCATTACTTTGTAAGCTGGCTAAGTTATCGGCAGAGGCGTTGGAAGACTGGGCATCAATCGATGTCTCGGTCGCGTCTCCTAAAACATTTGCAATTTCACCACCAAGTGGATAGTACGTACCGCCTGTTCCACCTGTTAACAAGTTCATGAATTCAGGCTCATCACCACCTGCTTCTCCATTATCGCCGCCATTATCATCTCCGTTGTTACAAGCACCAAGAACTAAGATGGCACTAAAAGCAACGAGATAAGGTAAAGATTTTTTCATCACATAGACCCCCTAAAAAATTTGTTTTTTTCTATTTATTAATTTTACTTAAAAATAAAGAAAACTGTCAAATTTATTTTAATTCTATTATATAACATTCTGACTGTTGCTAGTACAACTATGTAAGATCTTTTGCAATAGAAAAGAGACTTAGGGGAAACCCTAAGCCTCTTTACATATTGAGATGACTGAAATTCAGTTGACGACTAATGAATTTTCGTTGTTAAATGGTTTTCCGTAAAATATCTTGCACCGCTTCTTTTTGCTGAATTTCAACAAGAATATAGAGGTAATCTCCTGCTTGAATAACAGTACTTCCAGTTGGAGAGATCATCTGATCATCACGTTCGATCGCACTTACATTGACGTGTTCAGGGAATTTGATCTCTGCTAACGTCTTGCCTGTAATCCAAGTATCTTCTGTTGTTTGGAAATGAAGCATCTCGGCAGAAGACCGGCCATTGGCAAGAATTTCTCTTTTTAATTCTTCACGCCATTCAGAAGCTAGTTCCCGCTTAAGGTCTTGGTACGCTTCTTCTTTCATTGATTTCTTGAGTTCCTCATCATGGGCATTTTGCTTACGTCTTTGTTCTGTCTTCCAATCTCGAGTCAACATTGTTCCCATTGCAACAAGCATCAACACAAGAATGAAGGCAAAAGGAAGTGCGGCTGTAAGAGCGGCGGTTTGTAGAGCATCAAGTCCTCCATCTCCACTAACAAGCAGGACGGAAGCTGTACCAGCAATGAGAACACCCCACATGACCTTTAGTTTAAAGCTCGGATTTAATGAGCCATTTGAGGTCATTGAGCCAAGAACGAATGCAGCAGAATCGGCAGATGTTACAAAGAAGATTCCGACCACAGCGACGGCTAGAATACTAGAGATCATCGTTAATGGCAATTGGTCTAGCATATAGAATAACGTTAATTCAACTTCATCTGTCGCAACCGAGGCCATATCAAAGATCCCACTTAACTGAATATCTAGTGCTGTTCCACCAAAGACGGAAAACCAAATAACCGCCATAACTGTGGGTACAAGCAAGACACCGCCAATAAATTCACGGATTGTACGACCTTTAGAAATTCTGGCAATAAATAGTCCTACGAAGGGGGACCAAGACATGTGCCACGCCCAAAAGAAAATCGTGTTTGCCCCAAGCCAACCATCATCATTATAAGGGTCCATTGAAAAGGACATTGATACTACGTTGGCTACGTAACTTCCTAGCGTTGTCACCATACTTTCTAGTAGCGTAATGGTTTGACCTGCAAATAAGACAAATAACATTAATAGTCCAGCTAAAACTAAATTTAAATTGGTTAAGCGTTTAATTCCTTTATTAATGCCACGAACGGCGGAGAATAAAAATAACACTGTAATAATCGCAATGATGCTTAATTGTAGTGGTAATCCGTTCTCAAGAGGGGATAAAAAGGAAACACCACCGGAAATTTGTAAGGCACTAATACCGAATGTCGTAGCGACGCCAGCACAAGTAGAAATAACGGCGAGTAAGTCAATCCCTTTTCCCATCCAGCCATCTGTTTTGTTTCCGAGCAATGGATAAAAAGCAGAACTAATTAATGCAGGGCGATTTTTTCGAAACTGTACGTAAGCCAGCGTTAAACCAACGACTGAAAATGCTCCCCACGCGTGCAGTCCCCAATGAAATACCCCGTAACGAAGACCGACTTCTGCAGCGTCCCCGCCCTCTTCTGGCAAGCTAAATGAGTAGCCAGGAGGTTGATCTGCGTAATACAGAATCGGTTCAGCTACGCCGAAGAAAACGAAGCCTACACCAAGTCCGGCCGCAAACAGCATGCCAACCCATGAAATAAAAGAATGCTCCGGTCGATCGTTGTCTTTTCCAAGTCTTAATTTACCAAAAGGCGAGAGAGCAACAACTAACCCAAATACAATAAACAAACTGGCAATGGTCATGTAAAACCAACCGAAATTATTGATAATCCAGTCGAGTGCTGTATCCGCTGTAGCAGCCAAATGACTCGGGCTGATAATTCCCCACAAAACAAATAACACGATGATAATCGTTGAAGAGATTAACACAAAGGGGGAAGCTTGTTCTTTAATACTTTCTTTGTTGGGTGTACTAGCCATAAGCAACAACTCCTTATAAAATTTTTTATACTATGTAAAACATTTTGCATACCGATACCCATACCCTAACAGAACAAAAAAACAACATCAATTTCAAAAATACACAATAGTTAATAAAATAGACTTAGTGAAATCTATACTCGAAAACGGTGAAAAGCCAAGAGTGATGTTATCGAAGGAGTTGAGGCATTGCCCGCGGCAAAGAAGACAACGTGAGCGCAAGTAATAACGTAGCGCAAACGGATGTCGCGCTTGTGCCTGTGGTGGTCCATCCGTGCGATAAGTGATGAATCTAATTTGAAGACGTCATAGCTATTGAAACGTATCTATAGAAGATCTTTTTTAGTGCGGGAAAGACATGCTTCTACCAAATCATTCACAATCTTGATAGGCGTAGCGTAATCTATGTAGAAATTGGTATGAATTTGTAGATGAAAAATCGCGAAATGCCCGTTGACTTTCTTTCTGAAGGGGAGTAATATTCATCTTAGATTTTTTTAAAACTACGATAAAAAAAGGAGATAGTCATCATGGAGAGAGGCGTTGCTTCTTTTACGTATGAGGATTTGACTTTAGAGTATTCGATTACGGGAGAAGGAGAACCGATATTATATTTGCATGGTGGTCATTCCAATTGTTTAGAACAACTTGGCCTAGAAGAACTTGTTGAACAAGGGTATTCGGTTATCATTCCTTCAAGAGCTGGATACGGTCATACGTCGAAAAGAATCGGAAAATCATTAGAAACAGCGTGCAGTTTTTATGTTGAATTATTAAACGAGCTGCATATTGATCAAGTACATGTCATTGCCGCTTCAACTGGAGGGCCTTCTGGCATTTACTTAGCAAGTCATTATCCAGAGCGTGTAAAAACGTTTACGTTACAAGGTGCGGTGACAAAGCCGTGGAAAGAAGCGAGAAAACGTGACGCACTATTCAGTCGTTTCTTGTTTTATCCATATGTGGAGAAGTTTGTTTGGAAAGGTGTATCAAGTGTAGCTCGCTTTTCACCAGACTTTGCCTTTAAAACGATTGCGCCTTTATACAGTAAACTTCCTTATAAAGAAATTAAAGAACGGACGTTATCAAGAGATTGGTATTTATTTGATCGTATGACGGAATTTCAGCGTTCCGGTCATGGGTTTTGGATTGATTTGCACCAAATGAAAGGTTCGCTTGAACAAGAGCTTGATTCGATTCAAGCACCAACTTTAATTGTTCATAGTATTAATGACGCCATTGTGCCGCTCGATCATGCGGAATATGCGAAAGGCCATATTCAATCCTCAAAGTTATGTTGTTTAAATACGTGGGGCCATTTACTTTCTTTAGGTAAAGGGTCAGAGGATCACAATAATGAAGTCATTGGTTTTTTAAATCACCACTCGGCATAAATAATGAGAGCTCTGCTTTTACTAAAGCGGAGCTCTTTTTGTCTTTTTTTTGAAGCGAAGGAAAGTGAAATCCATTTTGTTGTTTCCGAAAAATCGCTTAGTAAACGCTTTTTTAAGATAGAACACCCCCTTTAATGTGTTCAGAATCACTATTGTAGAAATGATTCTTAGTATTTTAACTTTTTGAGAACGCATTGACTTCCTGTGCGCGTTTTCTTAAGCTGAAACGTGTCAGCTTTTTAATTTTTTTGATGAAACGTGCAACAATCTCATATTAAAGGGAATAGTAAGGCGCAAAGAGTGACTAACTCGCGTCGGGGAGGCTAATATGAACGTATTATGGGGTATTATGGGTATTGTCATTTTACTCGCCTTTGCTTTTTTATTATCAACAAATAAGAAAGCGATTAACTGGCGAACAGTTTTGACTGCTCTAGCGTTACAAATTGCATTCGCATTCATTGTTTTATGGACAGATGTAGGAAGTTATGTCTTAGAACAAGTAACTCGTGGTGTACAAGCTGCAATTGATACATCAGGTGCAGGGATTAATATGGTATTTGGTGGGATATTTGAAGTAGAAGGAGTCGGAATGATTTTTGCATTCCAAGTCTTACCAGTAATTATTTTCTTCTCTGCCGTTATTAGTATTTTATATCACTATGGCATTATGCAATTTATTGTTAAATATCTTGGAGGCGGAATTTCTCGTCTATTAAAAACAAGCCGTGCTGAATCGGTCTCAGCAACAGGGAATATCTTTGTTGGACAGACAGAAGCACCTTTAATGATTAAACCTTATTTAGGAAAAATGACTGCTTCTGAACTTTTTGCCGTCATGACCGGTGGTATGGCAACTGTTGCAGGTTCAGTTATGGCTGGTATTTCATTAATGGGCGTACCCCTGGAATACTTAATTGCTGCAACGTTTATGTCTGCTCCAGGTGGACTACTGATGGCAAAGATGATTGTGCCAGAGACAGAAATCAGTGAAACAAAAGATGGGATTAATCTTAAAGTAGAGCGGGAATCCCGTAACTTTATCGATGCAGCATCGAATGGTGCGCTTGATGGCTTGAAGCTTGCTTTAAACGTTGGTGCGATGCTTATCGCATTCGTTTCCTTAATCGCGTTAGTGAATTTATTGTTATCGTTTGTCGGAAACGATATCCTCGGTCTTGGTGTAGTGACACTTGAACAAATTCTGGGCTATGCATTTGCACCAATTGCTTGGGTTATTGGTGTACCGTGGGCTGAAGCCTTAGAAGCAGGCTCATTCATTGGTCAAAAAACGATTATTAATGAATTTATTGGGTTTGAAGCATTAATGTCTGGTGCCGATCAATTATCTGAGCGCACATTTATCATTACAGCATTTGCTCTTTGTGGATTTGCGAACCTGAGCTCGATCGCAATCTTGCTTGGTGGTCTTGGCGGTATGATTCCAGAACGTCGTTCACTTATTGCAAAATACGGTGTTAAAGCATTGATCGCCGCTACACTTGTTAACTTAATGAACGCTACCATTGCCGGTATGTTAATTGGTGGGTAGTATAGAAAAAGACAGTCGGTAGGCTGTCTTTTTTTCTTAAAAAGGAGTGCTTATGATGCAAATTAAAGTTATACGCGCAACAGTTGAAGACGCAGAAGAGATTCTCTCCCTACAAAAACTCGCGTATCAAAGTGAAGCGGAAATCTATAACGATTATACAATTTTGCCTTTACATGAGACGGTTAAAGATGTGGAGCAAGCCTTTGGGACTCATCATATTTTAAAAGCGGTCAATGAAAAAAATGAAATTGTAGGTTCGGTTAGAGGAAAACATGAAGAAGGTACGACGACTATTGGAAAACTTATGGTTCATCCATCTGCACAAAATCAAGGGCTAGGAAGAAAGCTAATGACTGCCATTGAGCAGGCGTTACCTGCGACGACCTATAAACTTTTCACAGGTTCAAAAAGTGAAAAAAACCTTGCCCTCTATCAAAAGCTTGGGTATGAAATTGTTTCACATGCTCAATTACCGGGAGAAGCGACCGTGTTTGCCTTTTTGGAAAAGCCTACGATTTCGTAGGCTTTTTTTATTCTCTTCTCGCATAGAATAGAAGAGGTCAGAAGGTGAGTGGAGTTGGAGTAAATGTCACTGAGATATGATTGGAACACAGAGAATAAAGCGCTATTCGAGGGTGTGCTTGAAAAAGTTGCTGTTCAAATGAATGATCATTTGAGTCACCCGCATATCATTGTCGGTACCGATTCCCAAGTCCATGGACATACAACACGGTTTGTTACAGGTGTAGTTATAACGTCCTCATCTTGTAAGAGATGGACCTATACGCATCGAATAACAAAGCCTTTTAAAATTCGTTCAATGTATGACCGCCTTCTCTATGAAACGGTTTTAACGGAATTGCTTCTGTCAGAATTGTACGTGGTGTATCAAGAGAGGGTTGGAATTCGTTTTGAAGCGCATTTAGATATAAGCGGCTCTGCACAACATGATTCATCTCGCTATATGGAAGAATTAAGAAGCAGATTAAATCGAGTAGGTTTTTCAACGAGAATTAAACCGTTTGCTTATGTGGCAAGCTGTTACGCCAATCGATATACAAAATAAACCGCCACGGTTAACGAGGCGGTCTTCCCCAAGGATTTCTAGGATTTACCGGTGGGGGCGGTAAATCTCGGTTCACTGTTGATTCTGTGTGGGGATAAGTGTGAACGTGTCGATAGACTTTATTTGTTACATAATGGGTTAGCACCGGCTGGATTTCTTGGACAACATACTCTTCTATATGTGGCCTCCTGGGGGGCATAGGTTTGCGAAACATCTATACACACCTCCTTTGTTATTCACAGTCTATGTAAATAAGGATAAAAAGGTATAGGCAACATGAAAAAAACCGCTTCGCTATCTGCGAAACGGTTTTTCATTAAATCTTTTTGGGCGTAGACCGCATTCGAATTCGAATTAAGCGGTATGTGTGTTGGACGATTACTTTACCAACTGCATAGGTCGGTACGGCTAGTAAGATGCCGATAAACCCTGCTAGCTGACTGGCGACGAGCAAGACAAAAATAATCGTTAGTGGATGCACGGAAAGTTGTCGACCCATAATTTGTGGGGAGAAGACGTTACTTTCAATTTGTTGTATGACGACAACACCACCAATAACAAGTAGTGCGGTAAGTGGTGAGTCAAATAGTGCAACGACAACAGCTGGTGCTGTACCAATCCAAGGTCCGATAAATGGAATGACGTTTGTGAACAAGGCGACGATGGCTAAAATCAAAGCGTAATCTATACCTAAGATTAAATACCAGATTAAGCAAAGGACTCCCACGCATGCACTTACAAGAAGCTGTCCTTGTATATAGCCACTTAAAGCATTATCCAGGTCATTAAGCACGCGCTTTCCTTCCTCTTGTTCTCTCGCTGGAAATTGATTAATGACCATCATTGGTGCTTTATTTCCTTCTTTAAGCATGTAAAAGAGAACAAAGGGAATGATGACCGCCACAATAACCACGTTGGCAACGGCGCCAATAAACGATCCAATGCTATCTAAAGCAGATTCAAGATACCCCTGGAAATTTTCCGTTATTGTATTTGAGATATTTTCTAAAGACAGATCCATGGTATCCATCGCATTTTGAAACGCTTGTGTATTCTGGAGACTTTCGAAAAAGTCTTGGACCATGTTTGCATATCTCGGTATATTGTTTATAAAGGACATGATTTGGTTTTGAATGATTGGACCTATGTACAAAATCGCTCCTGTTAACAACCCAATTAAAGCAAGAAATACAATTAAAATGGAAATACCTCGATGAATTTTTTTACTGAGGATATTCACAAATGGTCGTAACAAGTAATAAATAATCAGTGCGATTACAATAGGTGCGAACAGCGTTTGAAACAGAACCGCGATCGGTCTAAAAATAAAATCAACGAGTGATCCTAAGTAGACAATTAAAAATATGATAATGATCCAACAAGCAAAACGAAACGCTTTACTATCCATCACGGTAAGCCAGGCCTCCATCCAATAAATCTTATTTACTATGTGTATTCAAAAGAAAGTAGTAAAAATACTATATCATAAAATAACAGAAATCCAATGAAATATCTATTCTGCTTGTTTGAAGTTGCCGCAAGAGGGAATATCCATGAATACGATGATCGACTAAAAAGGGTGAGCGCAATGCGAATAGTAACTGGAGAAGAAATGGCGAGTGTGGAAGCGATCACGATGAACAAAATTGGCTTACCAGGCGTTGTGTTAATGGAAAATGCAGGGAGAGAAATTGCGCGTAAATTAATCGAGCAGTATGGAAATAAACGGTACCTTATCTTAATTGGTGCGGGCAACAATGGCGGAGATGGATTTGTTGTAGCGCGAATGCTAAGAGAACAAGGAATTCAAGTCATTACGTGTATTGTGGCTGAAGAACATCGATATACAGGCGATGCAAAATTGCATAAACGAATTTACGAACAAAGCGGCTATAGGTGGAAGTACTGGCATGACACTGAACCAGACTGGATGGAAATCCTGTGTCACATTGATGTCATTGTAGATGCAATGCTTGGAACGGGTGTGCGAGGGACTCTTAAAGACCCCTATCCGGAGATCATAAAAAAAGTAAATCAGTCGCAACGTGATGTTGTAGCGATTGATCTTCCTAGCGGTGTACCTGCGGATGAATCGGAATTTGATTATGAGCCAATTCAGGCAGATCAAACGTATTGTTTACAACTAATGAAGCTCAGCTACTTTTTAGAAGCAACAAAACCGTTTTACGGAAAAACGGACGTGTTGCCTATTGGTGTGCCACCAGCAACCTTTAAGCACCTTGAAAAGCAACGCTGTATCTGGGGGAAAGAGGAAGTATTTAATAGCTGGCTAAAGCCGAGCTTGTTTGCTCATAAAGGAAAGAATGGACGAGTTGGAATTATCGCTGGACATGAAGACATGCCTGGAGCGGCAAGTCTGGTTACGAGTGCTGCTGTACAAAGTGGTGCCGGCTTAACAACGGTTGCTGCTGTAACGTCAGTAAAAGCACTCGTTTCTTCCCATGTGAAAGAAGCGATGTTTGCGACATTTACAGAGCGTGAGGGCCATCTTGAACCAACAGAAGAGGAGCTCATGCAGTTCTATGAAAACAAAGATGTGTTAACGATAGGGCCTGGAATCGGGCGAGGAGATTCAATAAAAAAGATTGTTGCTCATGCGATTGAATATTTTGAGGGAACCTTACTTTTAGATGCTGATGCATTACATTGTATAAATGAATGCTTATCATTAATCCGCGAACGTTCGGCACCGCTTATTATTACGCCTCATCCAGGTGAAATGTCGATGTTGACGAATGTGGATACAGGGCAAATTAAGAAACGTCGTTTTGAAATTGCTGAGGCGTTTGCTAGAGAGAATGGCATCTATGTGGTCTTAAAAGGACCCCATACAATCGTAGCGATGCCAAATGGGTTTATTACTGTTAATATGTCTGGAAATGAAGGCTTAGCCAAGGGTGGAACAGGCGACGTGCTAACGGGGATTATAACCGCACTTGCTGCTAGGCAGACTACTCAAGTTGCCCTTTCCACTTCTGTTTATTTACATGGGTATGCAGCTGATTTATTTAAGAAAGATTCTTGGAGTGCTGACAATATTACGCCAAGTTATCTCATTGAAAAACTTCCAGAAGCATTTAAAGTATTCACAACCAAGTAGTGAAAATCTCAAGGTTGGGGAATACTTTATCTATCATATTCAAAGGAGCCAACACAAAATGAGAAAACAAAAGCTAACAACCATGACCGCTTTTGCAGCTTTACTAATGCTTGCTGCCTGTAATCAAGATGAAGGACCAGAAGAAATGAACCCAAATCCACAGCCAGATAGTGGCGAGGAAGATAGCGCGACTCAAGAAGGCGAATCTATGACTTCTTACATTAGTATTAATGATGCTGTAGAAAGATTTAATGAAGTATTTCCTGACGCTTCAATGACAGGATTAAAATACGACGCACAGAGCATGAACTATGAAATTGATGGAATCGACGATGACTCAGAATACGAGTTGATTATTGATGTAGAAACGCAAGAAGAAGTAAGTCAAGAAACCGATGCTCTTGATCAAGAAGATGCAGGTGGCGTGGAACGTGAGCGAGAAGCAATTGACACAGAGGGATTAATTGAGCCCAACGAAGCTGTTCAAACTGCTCATGATGAAATCGACGGCGCGATGAGAAGTTGGGAACTTGAGAGAGATGACAACCGCACGTATTATGAAGTGAAAATTGAAATTGATCAAGACGAACACGAAGTGAAAATTGATGCACAATCTGGTGAAATCATTGAGATTGATCGAGATTAAACGATAAAAAAATTGGCTGCTCGTTTTTTATAAACGGGTGGCTTTTATTATTTAAGTAAATGAATGTTTTAAGGTAAATGGTGAAAGGTCTAAAAGTATGCGATGATTAAAAGAAACGAATTGAGGAGGAGTACACGTGGCTAACCATTTGTTTCTATTTGGTGGTGGACCGCCTTTCACAGAATAATTTGTTAGAATGTTTAAAAAAGTGATGAAAAACAAGGCATGTGTAGTGCTCGTGATTGATCGACCTGGTATTGATCAATACGAAACGAAATATGTAGAAAGGCTTAATTCAGTAGGGATAGACTGTACATTCTTAGCGTTGCCATCAAAACAAAATGTGTGTGACCAACTAGCTAAATGCGGAGGGATTGTCATTTGCGGCGGTGATACAGAGAACTATATTGCAGAGATTGTTCATACACCTATTGGAAAGGGAATACAAGAGCAATTTATAAAAGGGGTTCCGGTAGCAGGTTTCTCTGCCGGAGCCATTATAGCAATGGAAAAAAGTTATTTATCAGCAAAAGATACTCGAGAACAACGTCCGGTTGTACTAGAAGGTTTAGGCTTACAAGCACATACAAAAATCGCTGTACATTTTAGTGAGTGGCAGGAAGAGGAACATTTACGGCTTTTAGCGAAAGAGAGTAATGACGATCATTATGGAATTGACGAACAATCTGGGATGTATATGAAGAATGGCAGAACGGAAAGTGTTGATGGAAAATGGGTTTATGTTCTGAATGATGACAAGTTTTATAAATTATGAGGAGGAGCGCAATGAGCATTTACTATCGAGAGGCGAAACTAGAAGACGCCCAGCAAATTATCGATCATACGAGGGCTGTTTTCGCGGAAAATCCGACTTTCTACGGAACGAGAGTCGATGAATTCAACGTGACGATGGAACAGGAAAAGAGTTGGATTAAAAGCCATCAACAACATGGCTTCCTTTATGTAGCCACACTGGAAGAGCAGATTGTCGGTGTTGTAAACTTTCTTCCTTCGCAAAGCAAACGTTTTTCTCATCAAGGAATGCTTGGCATTAGCATTAAAGAAGCGTATGCTGGTCAAGGAATAGGCTCTACACTCATAACGATGTTAATCGATTGGGCAAAGGAACAGCCTACCATTGAAAAAATAGCACTTGAAGTTTTTTCAAACAATGAGCGAGGCATCTACTTGTATAAGAAATTAGGTTTTGTTGAAGAAGGTCGCTTGAAACGAAATGCACGATTAGACGACGGGACGTATGTAGACGATATTATTATGGCTCAGTTTGTATAGAGTCATCATTCGTCATATGTTTTTCGAAATCCATATAGCGGTCTGAATGTCTTTTTTTCGTAAAAAGATTTTGAAGATGCAAGTGAGAGAACATCCAAGCGTGTCTGAGGGTACAGGGAATGAACGTGCGAAATGAGGGCATCTCCCACCCCTTGACCTTGATACGGCTTTGCGACAAGGAGTTCACATATATAGGTTGTAAGGTTTCCGTCAGTTAAACCGCGTACATAACCAATGACTGTATGGGTTTGGACGTCTTTCGCCAAAAAACGGATCGTTGATTCTGTCCAAGCGCGTTGAGTTTGATTAGAATTTTCAGTTAAATAAGACCAGCCTTCTGCATGATTTAATTGTTGAATGGCACTAAAATCAGTATCGCTGAATTCGCATATCGTAAAAGATCTCATTGTCTTATTAAACCTCCTAAGTATGAGTCTTCCTAGCCTACAAAAGGGTTTCGATCTTGTCAAATTGACGGGAAAATAAAATGGCTTGAGTGTGACGTAACGTAACAGGATACACTAAACGGATGGAGGGGTTTACTATGGAAGAGACCATTGGTCCATTTGCGAAACGCGTTGGTACCACAGTACGTACATTACGTTATTATGACCAAATTGGTTTGCTTGCGCCGAAGGGAACCAATAAAAAAGGTCAAAAAGTATATACCCGCAAAGAGTGGGAGGTTTATCAGCAAATTACCGTGTGCAAGCATTTAGGGATGTCGCTTGAAGAGATTAACAGAATGCTGAAAAAGAATGAATTGAACGGAAGAGAGCGTCTAGCTTTGCAAAAGCAAGTAATCAAGCAAAAACAAGCAGAATTAGAGGAAACATTAAGCATGATTGAAAGAGTGGAACATTTATATGAACTGGAAGAGCTTAAGCCATCGGAGCTTGACGCTCTAGCTTTTGTGTTACTTGATGCGTTTAAACGAGAAAAAGAGCAGATTAAAGCATTCAAGCAACATTTTTCTGGTGATTTGGACACGATTAAAGCGTTAGATCAATTAAATGAACCAGCCTTCCAATATGAGAATGATCAAAGAGCATTACATTTCTTTTATGAGATGAAAAGAGCGATGAAGGATGGGGATACAGCTGAAAGTGAACGAGTGAATCGTTTGGTCAAAGGGTATATTCAAAACAATCCCGAACAAGAAGTCATGCTTAATCGAGCGCTTCATGCCATTGACGAAGCATTTTATCAAAAGAATTATGATTTGTTCAATGGGTATTTTCCAGAAGAACTAGGATTGTTTATTAGTGAGGCGCTAACAGCGTATTTAATGAGTGAAAAGGAGCAAGTACATGGAGGAGAATCAACCTAAGCAAATTAGTAGCAAAGCGTTTGTTTCAATGGTGCGACCCTTTTTGCCTAAGCGGTCATTGCTTATTCTTGCGGTAGTGCTTGTAGTCGTTGAAACAGCGCTCGCGCTTGTTGTACCACTTTTGACGATGAGTTTTATTGATGAAATGACGGTTATCGGCTTTGAATGGTCGACAATCGTCCTATTAGCAGGTGTATTTATTGCACAATTAATTATGTCTGGTTTAGCGATTTATACAATGGTGTATATAGGCCAAAAAGTTGTCTATTCATTAAGAGAAACTGCTTGGAAACGAATCTTACATTTACCAATTTCATTTTTTGATCGTCACTCGTCAGGCGAGATGATGAGTCGAATGACGAATGATACGCTTATTATTAAAGATTTTATGACGATGCAACTCATTCCATTTATTTCAGGCATTATTTCCATTGTTGGTTCAATTGTCATTTTGCTAGTTCTTGATTGGCGCATAACGTTGATGATGTTAGCGGTCGTCCCAGCATCCTTACTTGTTATGATGCCACTTGGCCGCAGAATGTATCGCGTGTCTCGCTCTTTGCAAGATGAAACAGCCTCCTTTCAAGGAGATTTAGGGCGGGTACTTTCGGACATTCGTCTTGTGAAAGCATCGCTTGCTGAAGACCAGGAAAAGAAGGTCGGCATTAATCGAATGGCCAATTTATTTGGCTACGGCTTACGTGAAGGAAAGATTATGGCGGTGATTCAACCGATTATGATGAGCTTAATGCTCATCATGCTTGTTGTCATCTTCGGTTATGGCGGAATGCGCGTAGCAGCAGGGACTCTTACGGCAGGAGCACTTGTAGCCATCATCTTTTATTTATTTCAAATTTCCATGCCGTTTACGCAGATGGCTAACTTCTTCACACAGTTGCAAAAAGCACTAGGTGCAAGTGAACGAATGGAAACAATTTTAAAAGCGACCGTTGAAGAAGAGGTCGTTCAAACGTCGACGAATACAGAGCAGCATGACGGGCTTTTGTTTAAACATGTGTCGTTCCAGTATTCAGCAGACAAATCGATCTTGAAAAATGTATCTTTTAAAGCTCGAGTTGGAGAAATGACGGCGTTTGTAGGTCCGAGTGGTGCAGGGAAAACAACGCTATTCTCGCTAATTGAGCGATTTTACATGCCGACTGAAGGGTCAATCCAATACCTTGGGGATGAGACGGTTTCCATTCCTTTAGCAGAGTGGCGAAACAAAATTGCTTATGTTTCTCAGGATTCACCAATTATGTCGGGCACCATTTATAGCAATCTAACCTATGGATTAAAAGATGTTCCCCAAAGTGTGGTAGAGGATGCGGTACGTTCAGCGAATTTGGAAGCTTTCTTACATGATTTGCCTGACCGGTTCGAAACGGAAGTTGGAGAACGGGGCGTACGTTTATCAGGCGGACAAAAGCAACGTTTGGCAATTGCTAGAGCGATGATACGAAACCCGGATATTTTGTTATTGGACGAAGCAACGGCACATCTGGATAGTGCTTCAGAAAAACTTGTGCAAGAGGCACTAGAACGGTTAATGGCTGGCAGAACAACTCTTGTTATTGCACACCGGTTAGCTACTGTTCGAAATGCGCATCAACTAATTGTACTAGAAGAGGGTAGGGTGACAGGTTCAGGAACGCATCAGGAGTTGCTCGAGCACCACGGCTTATATCAAGAACTGGTGAAGCAACAGCTCACGGTCAATTAAGAGAAACGAACAGCAACCACGCTAGCTCGTGTGGTTGCTGCTGTTGTTTCACTTAGAAGGAAAACGAGCATCTTGCTTTAACTCTTTGATTTGCTCAATGTGCCGTTGTTCATGGTACGTTCGTAGTTCGACCCATTGCTTTAAGGATAGCCGGCTAAATACAGGATGCTTCGCTGATAATCGCTCAAGACGTTCTTGATTCGTTGCTTCAATTTCTTCATCGAGGCTTTGCTTGCCTTGGTGCAACCGGTCAATTAATGAAGATTTTTCGAACGGACCAGGATTTGGTGCAACAATGTCTGGCGCCTCAATTTTCATACTACGATCTAGCGCTCGTTCAATAGGTTTAGAAGGGACAACCTCTTCAATATTTTTTGTGAGTGCATACTGTAAAGTTAATAAAATTTGATGATCCATTTTAATGAGATGGTCACAGACTTCACCAATTGTCCAATGTGGCTCCATACGAATATTTAATTGTTCTTCTGATAAGTGATCCAATTCGTGTACCAACTGCTGACGAACATCTTGTGCTTTCACGTTTGTCATAAAATAAGTCTCCTTTTCCTGTCAGATGGATGAGGCATTGAGAACGTCGGCCTATGTAAACGTTTTCGGTATAAACGTGTAAATTCCTGTTCTTTTATAATGGAAAAGAATGTGATTCGCTTTTTCTTGCCATTTTAGGTGTCCAGCTTTAGACGTATCTAAAAGCGAAAAGGATGTGCTTATTTAATTATAAGCTACGTCCTGTTGAGTTGTTCTTAGTAAGCCATTAGACAATTGTCGATGTCATGTAAGGTGGTAAAAAACGCCTTCTCGAATGAGCGGGCTTTGATACCGTGTAAGAGAGTCGTGTACAAGCTTCCCTTCCCACTTTCTTCGGGAAGGGGGGAGGACGATAGTAGAATCTAATAAACCTCGATTGAGCCTAGGTGAAAAACGCAATGAAAAACAAGCAAGAAAAAACCGAAATTGTGAAAGTTGATCGCAGTTGGACAGATTGCTGCTAAACTCTCTATCGCATATAGAATCATTAAAAGCTGGTTCTAAGGCTATCAGAAAGCTCAATTAATCGTTGTTGTGAGGATGGTCTGAATTGTAAAACTTTTAATAGTGTATACATTCTGATTATTAGAGTAAAACATAAACCTATGCTAACAGAAGAAAACCTGTCAAAAACGTTGATAGATCAAACCATGGAAAAAATTACAAGGTCATCCATGACAAAAAATATTGACGAAAGGAATTCCTGATTTTGACTAGTTAGAAGATGCAAGTAAGGGTTAAACACTAAAAAAGGAGGCAATACCATGTTTAAAAGTAACGTTTCCTTCGCAAAAAGTTCTGATTTCCTTTTGTTTTATAACTGAAAAACAAGAACAAAGAACAAATTATAAGAGAAATGGCTTTACCAGATTATGAGCAAAAATATTTGGATGAAGCGATACGTTTTAATGCTGAAAAAAATGATTACTCAGGCATGAGTCTAGATCGTTATATTCTTCGGAAACTTGATGAAGAAGAAGAGGACGATTTTAATGGGGATGAGGCCATATTTATTAAGCAAGATGATGAATAGTCTTCTTATAATACCGGGTCTCAAGGGAAAGATTTTGTCACTTATTGGGGATTGAAACAGTAGCAAAGAAAAAGTATTCAAATCCAAAGGCTCTGGCTCGTTATAAAGGAATGTATGGTTACAAACGTATTGAAAAAGGTGAATTGACGTTTGATGAATTAAGAAACATTAAAAATAGGGGAGGATTCCAAAGCATTAAAGACAAGCTCTTATATTTCTTTTTAATGCCCCATGTATTAGAGTCACCTAATATGATTGTTCAATATCAAGAAAAAAAGAATCTTATAGAATGTCAAATGATTATACACGGTGCTAGAGACAAAGTCACAGTCAATCTCGGGATTGATAAAGAACAAACCGACAATAAATTTCACGCGAGAACTTTTCTAGTTTCACGAACTACAGTAAGCAATGACGGAATGAAGTATGTTACTGGACAGCCAAAAATGGGGTTGGTTAGTATTACAAAGACAGAGACTAAGCTCCAAAGGATAGTTAAGGAGATATCTTTTAATACAACTTAAAAATAATTCCAAATTGTCATTGCGTTAAAGTTAATTTATACTCAACCGCTGCATAACTACCTTTCTTGCCTTTATGTCCATAAAATCACCCGTTTCTGAACATAGCTATTATGAAACAGCATTAATAGGTACATACTAAAAACCGTGTACAGAAACTCATAACTTAATCAATGTTCATTAACCTTGATCGTTTTATGTTATGGTACAATGACTATGAGGTGAAAACATGAAAGTTGGCTATGCAAGAGTTTCGACAGGTCTACAGAATTTAGATTTACAACACGACAGTTTACATTCTTTTGGATGTGAGAAGATATTCTTTGATAAAATAAGCGGAGCAAAGAAAAAACGAGATGGTTTAACGGAAGCGTTGGAGTTTGTTCGCCAAGGAGATACGTTGGTTGTTTGGCGATTGGATCGACTGGGGAGAAACATGCAGGAACTTATAAATGTAGTCAACAGCTTAAATGACAAAGGCATTAGCTTCCACTCTCTTCAGGAAAACATTACAATGGATAAAGCCAATTCAACAGGACAACTTATGTTCCATTTGTTTGCGGCATTCGCAGAGTTTGAAAGGAATCTCATCTTAGAACGATCAGCCGCAGGAAGAGAAGCCGCTCGATCAAGAGGAAGGCTTGGGGGAAGACCAGAGAAATTCACAAATAAAGACATAGAGATGTTGAAGACACTTGTTTCAAATGGAACGCCAATAAAGGATATTGCTGAAATGTGGGGCGTTTCACGAACGACTATTTATCGTTATTTAGAAAAAGTAAAAAACTAATAAGATCATTATTTCCTCCACCTTAAGTTCAAGCTGAGATAGAATGATGGATGATGATTGGTATTTAGATTGTATTGAAGTTGGATAGGGATTTTCAAATACAGGATTATGGTTTTCCGTAATGTTTTAAATAAGGGAGGATTTATATTGCGTCATAAGATATTTTCAATAAACTTAGTTTTATTTTTATTTCTATATGGTTGTTCAAACATGAATGATACAGAACTGGAAAAAACAGGCGTAGAAAAGTTTGATGAAGAGTGGGAAACGTTCGTTGATTTATATGAATTTGAAGGAGAAACGACGATCACCCTTCAGGGTCCTTACGATGAAGAATCTTTAGACTTAAGAGAGTATCTACAGCCTGTTTCCACAGTCAAATATCTAGAGTCAACTGGATTTCGAGATGAAAATGAGGATGAAGGAACCGCACATCATACTTATGAACACATCAGCAATCAAGAAAGGAATTATATCGTATACACACTGACTCAGTCTGACATGAATCTTGACACAATGGCGTTTGATCTAACTAAGGATAGTCAAAAAAATCAACTCGAAGGAGATATAAGAGTTGCTACGATAATCAATAAACATATCCAACTGTCGAAAGATGTTTGGTCAACAGAGTATGAAACAAGTATGCTTGACGGAAACTTTTACACCGTCAATACAGGTGAACAGATCTTTGAGGACTGTATACAAGAAAGAAAACTTTCAGTAAATAATGAACTAGTCTTTCACTGTCCTGATGTTGGAAAAACAGTCACCAGAAGAATGCATCAAGGAAGAGCGGATAATGAGGATATATTGATAAGACTTGAATATTTAACAGAACAAGAGGTAGAGAGGTTACTTAACGAAGAGCAAGGCAGATTAAATCATTGAATTGTTTTTATAAGGTTAGACCGACGATATTATATCGTCGGTCTAACCAGTTTTGATGCTTTTTCAAGCTTATTAATTGGAACTCGCGTAATAAGTCTAGACTAATTGAGAAATTAATCGACCAATGGTTCGTCGAACTAATAAAAGTAATCCAGCCGCAGCACCAACGGGTATGCTGTATAAGATAACAAATAAAATAAATAATCCTTCTGTAATCTCTAAAGGAGTTAACTGTATGTTATCATCCCACCAGTCATTAAACCGAATACGATTGACCGTTAGTTTTTCAAACACATGCACAAGCTCGGCTACTTCATGTCGAACTTCAATTTCGACATAGTTCCAACCATTTTCATCTAGACCTGCAATTCGTGAACTAACTTCCAGAACCTTTTGGTCGCCATCTGGGGCTAAAAGATTTGTAATAGTCCGGTCTACCATTTCAATAGTAACGCTACCTGGTGCAGCCGACACGATTTGTTCTGTCCAATTTCTAGCCTGATTATACAGCCCATCTATTGAAGTAATATTCCCAAGTTCAAACCATTCTCGCTTAGGATTTCCGAAGAAAATTCGACCTGAAAGAAATCCATCAATATACCTTGTGGAATATGGGTAGGACCTACTGAAATCTTTATTCGCACCTGTTTCCATTAAGATTTCTTTGTCACTCAAAGTCCATCCTTCGTTGAAGGAAGTTTCGAGGTGTCCCCAATTTGATTCAAAACCAAACACTTTTTCTGGTCGATTAAATTCAGCAGTTCCTGGGTCCCGTCCAGAATTAATATTATTGTCTATAGCAATAGCTCCTGCACCTGAACCAATTGTAAATTCTTTAATTTGATCGAAAGCCCAGTTTTGTGGGAGTGGATAGCCTAAATTTCCGCTAAATCCAGTTGACATTCCACTTACAAAACTATACTTAGCTAAATGTCTTTCACTGATAGCAATGCACGCGCTTCGTGGCCCGTATATACCGATGTGGTAGATTGTTCCAAAGAATGAATGCATTGCAGCGTTTAGACCTCGGAAATAGTTCATAATTTGAGTATTTATTTCATGACCATAAGCATCAAAGTCTACTGCGAAGTAGATGGTTGTTCCACCAGGAAAACCAAAATCTAGCGCTGCTTGATAAGCTGCTTTATAATGCTCAACACCAGTATTATAATCAAAGTCGTTGGCATTGCGCCCATCTAACTGGTAAATAGGGAAAATGGACATTCCTGCATTTAATATGTCTCTAACTTCATCATGGTAGAGTTTTTTATCGAAAGTGCTTCCCTCTACATTTGTCAAATAGCGCCCTACATGAGTGTACCCATTGTCCACTAGTGTTTTTGCTCTAGCTGGAGTTACCCTGGTGCTTGTGTCACATGCGGTTCCAGGACGATCTGGATTTCCAGTACTCACCAATAGAGACAACCACGTGTCTTTGTTTAAATAACCGGTTATAGGAAGCATCGTAAACCGCTGAAATGAATTAATGATGTCTAACAGGCTAGTATCACTGTAATTCCAATTCGCATTTAAATTAGGTACGGAATACCGGTTAAAAACAAGCGCATACTTAAATAATCGTACAAAAGGCGAGGTCGTACCTGGATGAAGGTTTGGTAGACCTGCTCGTGTTGCTGGACCCATTGCTCCAGTTTGTGATGCTTTTGGAATTCCAATCTCAGTTTGTAACCCGTGGATAAGGGCTCTATTGGTCTGTCGTTGGTAATGTCCATCGCATGGATTCACTCCTGAATATTCATAATAGCGATTATTAAGTGCACGTTGTATTTCTTGAACGGTTGTATCTCCTCCTGGAGTTAGACGATATGCATCCATTGTCAGTAGTGCTTGCATAACATGAACGTAAACTTTCCCGTCTTGAATAGGTAACCCAGCGTCTCGTTGAAGGTTTTGGATACTTGATTTTGTTACTTCGTTGAAATAACCATTAAATCCACCTGGATCATACCCTTTGCAAATCATAGCCCCTTTTAAAATACGTAAAATATTGTGTGTTTTTTCATCTTCAAAGAACTCTGCTCCATCACCTTCTTCTAACTCTCCAAAAGCTCGGTAAGCCGATTGTGTAGAAGGTCCAAAGTTATTAACTGGGCTCGTAATGCCAAGTTCTAATTGTAGTGCTCTTGTTAGCGCATAGACAGTGGTCCAACCAGTTCTCCCGTTAACATCAATGGGATTCTCAAAGCTAGTGCGCCCTTCATATGTTCCATTTACCCACTGCTGAACTGAACGAACCCAAGGATCTCCTGAATTGGTCTGTGTTGTATTATTATCCATTTTATTCACTCCTTCTTTATTAATAATTAAAGTCTAAGTTTTATTTAGCTTAAGATCGTACAAGAAAAGTACACGATTACTGATTCCAAGTAGTTATATAGTTGGTGTTAGCCGTAATGAATAATCCGCTTTTTAATTGATACATCCATGATTCGTTTACCATCAATTCTTTGTTTATAGTAAATACTTCACCTTTATTCACTGTTTTGTGTCTGCTATTCCAATCAGGCTTATTGTAAACCCAAAGGGATTCGGCTTTGACTTTCAACATTTGTTTCAGATCTGTACCAAGTTCATCTATATTTAAATCGTCAATAAATCCATTCCAAGAGTTTAAGAGATTAGCAGGACAGTTTTTACCAGTCCAATGCTTATGTGAAACAATCGATGCAGCATCTATTCCCAACTCTTTCATTATTTGACGAACAACTGAAAGAGTGTTTATTCTGGCTGTTTCGAAGTTACCATCTTGGTTGACACAGATTTCAATTCCAATGGATTGCTTGTTTCCGTTCGACCCAGCATGCCAACCTTTCTCATTAAATGGAAGATGTTGAATAGCTTGTGTGTCATCAACAGTAATGTGCCAAGAAACTTGTCTATTTTGAGCGTCTGTCCCTTTTAGATAGCTAGCGTGCATTTTAGCGTTTGCACCAGTCGAAATGTTGGCTGTTTCATGAATGGTGATATATGAGGGATTTATAATGGTTCCAGGACGATTACTGTTACTTAATGGAATAAACTCTTTTTCTAATTTCATTTTTAGCACCTACTCTTTAAATTTATTTTCAGTATTTCTTTCTAAATGAATCAGGATTCTTTTGAGAAATGGCGGTATATAAATACCGCTCTCATCAATATTTTCAAGAATTGAAAGTATTTCATTAATGATATAAGCCCAAATGACCAAGGTTCTTAGAGTAGGTAGAGCCTCACCGTTCAATTCGTTAATTGAACTTTCTATTAGTAAAATGTCTAAAGTGTGGGCAATGCCTATTACAAAGAATATAATAATTTTTTTTATTAATCCTTTCCATCCTGTGTTGCTTGAGAGTTGTTTTGTTTTATAGGCTTTTATCATGCCCGTAATATAGTCGATCATTACGAAGATTAGTAAATATTGAATCAATATATCCCATCCCCCTGTCCAAAATGTAAAAACAGTTGCTAGTAAGCTAAAGGTAATTTTAAATACGCTCTCCAAGTAATCACTCCTTTAAAATAAAGAGAACTAGCATCGCTAGCTCTCTTTATTTACAAACGATAAGTGAAAAATCATCTTTATTTGTACAAAGTTTTAACATTACATCCACCCCAATCGTTTAGCAATTAACTTAATAAAGTCATTTTTATAATTGTGAGCGGTGTTTCGATGCATATTTAATTCCAATGCGATTCCATCCCATGTTAAATTTTTATTGCTCCAATACCTTAATTTAATTACTTGTTGTTGTTCTTCCGGCGACTCATCGTAAGTTTGTTTTATGACAGAAACGATGTCCTCCATTTTTCTTATTCTTTTATTTACAAACGCCATTGTCATTGTTTTGTTGTTTTCATGAGTAAAACTCTTATCTAAAAATCCATTCCTTAACATATAGGCAATTTCATGCTCAGTTTCTTTAATCACTTTGATTTCATTTTCAATATGTTTCACGGTTGCTTGTCTTAATTTTGTTGGGTTCATCGCTATCGCCTCCAAATAAAAAATAGTCTACTTATAATAAGAACATATGTTCTTATTATAAGTAAGGATTACTAAAATCTCAATCTATAGCCTAATGAGATTAGTAATACAAAATTATCAAAAATCCCCTCAAAATAAATACATTTTTTGCACAATGTTAAACTAGATGATTTGAAAATCAGCAGTGTGTTATCATTGCTAATAAATAAAAATTCATGCAAAAGGGGGATATTATGAAGGTTTATTTTGGTGCGTATCTGTTCTTTCTGTTCGTATTTCTTAGTGGATGTACTGGCATTGAAAAAGTAGCACAAATAGGAGATTCATTGGACGATTTTGAAAGCGTTTATGGCGATTTTGAATTAGATGAGTCACAAGGTTTTCCAACTGCATTCTTTCCAAGCGGTCATTTACATGTTGAATTTAATGCTTTTGATGAGGAATACAAAGCGAGAGCAGTTAATGGAAAAATTACATCTCATGAATCGATTGAAGAGGCTTTAAGTGAAATAAAGGAACTCTTTATACCAAAGGAATTTGAATATATGGGACCAAATTGTAATAATCAAATAGTAGCCGAGCTACATGGAGAAAAAACAGATATTCCAAGTTTCTATTTTGTAGAAGAAGATCAATTAGCAATTGAGGTTTCGCTGAACACGATTGACGGTGATATTTCAGAGAGGGTGAGGGTTGAAGAAATAGGGTCTATTGGAGAGGTAAGGTATGCTTGTGAAATAGACGTAGATGAATCGATTGAAGTAGGTGATATTTAAATGCTGTTATACCACTTAATGCTGTGCAAACCGTAGTGATAATGTCATACGAACATCAGTAAAATTTACGTTACAGAAAGGTGGCTTAATTATGAAATATAGATATTTATTTGTTCCATTGCTGCTCTTTATCTCAGGTTGTTCTAATGAAAGCATAAATACTGAAGATAGTGAGACATCAGATCATACAGCATCAACAGCCGATCATTCAAGCGAGGATTCAGTTACTATTGGGTACGAGTACGATTGGGATAATGTCGAACGAGATTTATATAGTTTAGAATCTCAATTAGATCAAGAGGATTACACTAAGATTGAAACGTTTTTCCATACATTTAAGCTTCCAGAAGAAGGTCGCTTAAACCTTGATGAGGCCAGGGAGTACTATGAGCAAGATGGAGAAGTGGATCTTGATTATGATTTTTCAGAAAGTGAGATCTATTACAAGAACTTTCTCATTTTTGATGAGGATACCAATATGGCAACGAGTACCAATATTTTTGGATTTGATTCGAACACGCTTGATCCTATACAACCTTTTGAAACCCAAGCTGTCGGTTTGTTCATGAGTATTGTTAAAGAATTATATACCGACGGTTTCGTATCTCCTAACGGTGAGCGAGTAGACTCACTTGGAGAAGAGTTAACGGAGGAAGAACATACATATTTAACTGATGACTCATTCTATACGGTCAATCAGGAAGAGAATAGTTTACCAAAAGGTTGGGGAGCTTTACAAGCTACAATTGATCGGATTGAAACACAGCTTGAATATATAGAACCCTATTTAAAAGAATACCAAGAATTGCATTTATGGTCATCTGAAACAAGACAGTATGTTCAGGTTGCTGATTCCATAAGTTATCATGATTATGAGGAAGCCTATAAATATGTAATAGAAGCAACGAACAACATTGAACGCTTAGTAGAGACTCTCCCAGATAAATAAAATTAGAGGTAGCCTTTAGGCTACCTCTGTTGTTTAGTTTAAACAAAAAGATCTTCGCTTAATTGGTACTTGTGTTGTACCCCTTCTTTAATTGACTCAAGGAATTCATTCACTTCATTTTCATCTAAGTGATAAAATAGTTCAGCTTCTAGTAAATTTTCTTGTTTATCCAAATAGCTGACAATGGCTAAGAATTGACCTTCCAAAATCTTCTCTTTATCAACTAAGACCTCTTCTTGTTCAATCATAAGAATATTATCGTCACCTTGTTTTTTAAAAGTAATCATGATTTTTCCTCCAGAGTTTTTATTGAATTTTAGTGTCTAGGTTAAAATGCGCTAAAAGACAGTTTAAGAATGATAAAACTGTGGTGAAGTACTGTTAACATTTTGCAGACCCCATATGACTCGCATAGCGGCTCCGGTCTTCCTCACATTTGTATACGTCTCATCGACTCGACCAGGTCCTACTTGTGGATCACAAAATTCTCTATTAGGTCTTGATCCAATTGTTTCCCAGACCGCAGATGTAACCATACGTTGTAGTCTGCTGTTTACATAGGTACAACTAGCAACACAAGGCCCACAATTATAAACAGAAACAAGGACATTATTGTGTGAAGAAATACTGTGAGTAATAGCAGTGTCTATTGGTCTAAGAACTCCTCCACCTCCGTGCATCTGACGGTTATAAGATCGATAAATAGTAGCCATAAATAATTTCTCCTTTTAATAGAATTAATAAATCGTTGTGATTTATTTAAGTTAATTTTAGTTAATAATGAACAGGTATTCGTCTAAATAAAGTACAAGATACTTTAAACAAGAACAACTTAAAAACATCAATGATGTGACCGGGATATTTTTTTCCGAAATAATAATGCATAAAGAAATTACAACTGTTTGGCAAACATATGAATCGTTTTAAACAGCAAATTAAGTACACGCTAAATAAATTAAAGAAGATTAACGGAACATAAACTATTGAATACTGTATGAATAGGGTGTACTTATAACAAACATAATGCAATAGTGATGTTGAATTTAGGAAGAAACATACACATTACATAACCATTGACTTATATTAACTATTGCTTATATAATGTGTTTTGAATAGGGGCGTGAACAAATGATAAAAGAAAAATTAAGCCTAAAGGATATTTCTTCTTGTCTAAAGGTTGTAGCTGATCCAAATCGATTTTTAATGCTAAAGCTTTTAACGAAAAGGGCTTTCTGTGTATGTGAATTTGTTGAGATGTTAAGCATAAGTCAACCTGCTGTCAGTCAACATTTACGGAAGCTGAAAGAGCAAGGCTTACTTATTGAAGAAAGGAAAGAACAGTGGAGATATTTTTCACTAAACGAGAGATCTTCATACTACCCCATCATTCAAGATTTGCTTGAACACAGCGACGATCAGGATGAACGCTACCTTCAAGCTTTAGACAGAGAAGGGCTTGCGAAGTGCTAGGGAGGAATTTTTACTAATGGAAGTTTTTTTAGCAGCATCAATTTTTATTGTGACTTTAATTTTTGTCATATGGCAACCCAGGAATTTGAACATTGGTTGGTCTGCCTGTGCTGGTGCTGTTCTGGCTCTTTTGCTTGGTGTTGTCAGTTTTACAGATGTGCTTGAAGTAACAGATATTGTCTGGAACGCTACGCTTACATTCATTGCTGTTATTATTATTTCGCTCATTCTTGACGAAATAGGCTTTTTCGAATGGTCGGCTTTGCATATGGCCAGAGTGGCAAAAGGGAACGCTGTTTTAATGTTTATTTATGTTTGTTTGCTTGGATCAGTAGTTGCTGCTTTTTTTGCCAATGACGGTGCCGCTCTCATATTAACTCCAATTGTATTAGCGATGGTACGTTCATTAAATTTCAATGAGAAAATGGTTTTTCCATTCATTATAGCAAGTGGCTTCATTGCAGATACAACGTCGCTTCCACTTGTCGTCAGTAACTTAGTTAATATTGTATCTGCTGATTTCTTCGGTATTGGTTTTATTGAGTACGCGACTCGAATGATCGTGCCAAACTTCTTTGCTCTAATCGCAAGCATTATTGTGCTGCTCCTTTATTTTAGAAAAAGCATACCTAGACGTTACGATTACTCTGAGTTGAAACAACCGGAACTTGCAATTAAAGATCCAAAAATGTTCCGTATTTCTTGGATCGTTTTAGGACTGCTATTTTTTGGTTATTTGGTAAGCGAGTTTATAGAAGTGCCAGTATCTTTTGTTGCAGGCTCAATTGCAATTATCTTCTTACTGATCTCGAGAAGAAGTCGGGCTGTAAATACGAAGGTGGTACTAAAGGACGCACCATGGAACATTGTGTTTTTTTCCATAGGAATGTATGTCGTTGTTTATGGACTTCGTAATGTTGGATTAACAGATGTACTAGCAGATGCAATCTTTATGGTTGCCGATAAAGGATTGTTTGCCGCAACTATGGGAATGGGTTTTATTGCCGCAATTCTATCCTCAATTATGAATAACATGCCAACAGTATTAATTAATGCCATTGCCATTGCGGAATCAGGAACAACGGGACTGACAAAAGAAGCCTTAATTTACGCAAATGTTATTGGAGCTGATTTGGGACCGAAGATTACTCCAATTGGTTCTCTAGCTACTCTTCTATGGCTACACGTTTTATCAAAAAAAGGTGTAAAAATTTCGTGGGGAACGTATTTCAAGACAGGTATTATCATAACTCTTCCTGTTTTGTTTATTACACTACTTGGACTCTATATGTGGTTATTATTAATTTATTAAAGGAGAAATAAAATGAAAAAGACAATTTATTTTTTATGTACAGGTAATTCATGTCGTTCGCAAATGGCAGAAGGATGGGCAAAACACTATTTAAGTGATGCTTGGTGTGTATATAGTGCTGGAATAGAAGCTCACGGGCTTAATCCCAATGCAGTAAAAGCAATGGCTGAAGTAGATATTGATATTACAAATCAAACTTCTGACGTTATTGACAGTGAAATCCTAAATAGCGCTGATTTAGTTGTGACTTTATGTGGGGACGCAGCAGACAAATGTCCAATGACTCCTCCACATGTTAAACGAGAACATTGGGGTTTTGACGATCCTGCGAAAGCAGTGGGAAATGAGGAAGAGAAATGGGCATTTTTCCAACGAGTGCGTGATGAGATTGGCTCAAGAATAAGAGAATTTAAAGAGACAGGAAAATAATCTAAAGAACACAGTTTCCCAAAGGGATTCTGTGTTTTTTGCAGTGATATATTCTTTATAAAGGAGAAATCATCTTGTTTACTACGATCCGTTCGGCCGAACCTAAAGATCTAAACAGAATTTTAGATATATATAATGAAGGAATAATTGATAGAATAGCCACATTAGAAACAGAAGTAAAAGATTTTTCTTTTATACAGGATTATTTTTATGAACGATGTAAAAGGCACCCACTTATCATTTTAACAAACAAAGAAAATGTAATTGGATGGGCGTCTTTAAATCCTTATTCTACTCGTAGTGTCTACGACGAAGTGGCCACTTTATCGATCTACATAGGCCGAGAGTATCGAG
The DNA here is from genome assembly GCF_047238345.1 of Shouchella phoenicis. Taxonomy (NCBI): domain Bacteria; kingdom Bacillati; phylum Bacillota; class Bacilli; order Caryophanales; family Bacillaceae; genus Shouchella; species Shouchella phoenicis. The sequence continues at coordinate 257,117 of NZ_JBDFMQ010000001.1, forward strand.
GCAAGGGGTACGGAAAATTGTTAATGCAAGATATTGAAAAACGTTCTAGAACACTCATAAGAAAAATCATATTAAATACATTCCCTTTTAATTCAACTGGCCAAAATCTGTACAAAAGTATGGGATATAGAGAAGTGGGGGTTTATAAAGACCAAGGGTATTTAGACGGTAAATATGTAGACGTTATGATAATGGAAAAGATTCTTTAACGCAATGACAAACGAAAATAGTTGCATTATACAATTAATTGAGCTATAAAAGAGTAGAGGTGATTTTTTATGGAAAATTCAATTCAAGATTTAAGAGAATTATTTCAGGTTACCACAAGGAGATTCGGCCTTTTAAATAAGAATTGTTGCAGTTCAGAGGGGATTTCTGTTTCAGTCATTCATAGCCATATCTTATATGAAGTCTCCCGAAATCATACACCTTCTATGCAACTAATATCGGAAAGTCTAGGAATCGATGCAACAACATTTAGCAGACAGATTCAAAAACTCATTCAACAGGGACTATTGCTAAAAACACCAAACCCAGATGATAAGCGCATCTTCATCTTATCCTTAACTGAGGAAGGTAATAAGTTAGTAAAATCTATTGATGAAGAGATGAACGAATATATAAAGGACATTTTTTCTAATATGAGTGAGTTTGAAGCACAAACTGTGATTAATTCAATGGAGATACTAAATAAAGCAATGGCAAAAACAAATAGCTGTTGTTAAAAAAGACACCGTAATCCGGTGTCTTTTTCTTAGCTTATTAGTTTTCCAATCACGTCATCAATATTTGGCTCCGTCGCAAATGAAAGGAGTTTACCATTCACTACAATTGCTGGAGTAGCGTATTGCAAGATATGGTCTCCTTTAATACTGCTGTACCCTACTTCTGCTAAGAGCGGTTTTAATTTTTTTTGAGCCATTATTCTATCCATAGGAACGCTGTAATCATAGACAAGAACATCTAAGTTATCATTGTAATAACTGACCAACTGTTCTTTTAAAGCATCCCCTTCATTAACGGTAACTAACTCATCACAACATTCTTCTCCACTCATGGGATCGCATTCTGAAGTACTTGCATTGACTCTAGGGAAAATTTCAATCAAACCGAGCTTATTCAATTACAACACTCCTAAACTTTTTGTAGACGGTGGATCGGCTCAGGTGGTAGCGGGCTAAAGCATTCGTGATAAGTACCGTTCCAAGTCGTGCCCACTTTTTCGTTCGTAGACTCTATTGAATCTTGAACAATGAGGTTTAATTTATCTGGTTCAGTCTCAATTCTAATGTTTAGTACCAATCGAATAAATGTTGCAGATTGAGCATTTTCAACAGTATATGTAGCTGCTGCTCCAGTTTTAACAAGACTTGCCTTCACGAAACCATTGTTTTCTAAGCCTGCATGTACTTTAAGATGTGCAATTGGCATGTTTTCTCTTTCAATGTGCGCACTTAATTTGTCTAGAAACGTTTGAACCCATACATGAGGATCTATAGATGTAGATGCGTGAATGTCACCTAGAATATTCATCCATGCCAATTTTGCTTCTCCTGCAGCATAAATGTCGTAATCAATGTCTAAGACTTTATCGCCACCAACATCTGAAGTTTTCCAAATTGAAATGAGTTCATCTAAATTATGATCAGCAGAAGCCGAGATCTCTTGAATAACTGTCTGAGGATATCGGTTTTGTAGATACTTTTTAACCTTAGCAATAACCTCTGGTGAGTGAATGTCGCTCTTATTTACTGCGATGATGTCTGCTTCTGCTAGTTGTTTTTCAAAGATATAATCAACTGATTGAGAGAAATTTGGTGTCTCATCATTACTTAATTCCAAATCTCCCAAAAGTCTTTCGGGATCCACAACGATCGTTAAAGGCGCTGTCTTAAATTCTTTAGAATAGTATTGTTTAAGAGGTTGTATCACTGTTGCTATTAAGTCTGTACAGCTTCCTACAGCTTCAGCAATAATAAAATCTGGCTTTTTCTCTTCCATTAACTCATTCATATTTGCATAGAGATCATCAAATTTACAACAGAAGCAACCCCCGGTAATTTCCTTTGGTTCCAGGCCGCTAGACTTGGCCAACTCCGTATCAATTAATTCTTTCCCTTGGTCGTTCGTTACAATTCCAACAACGTGGCCAGATTGTTCTAATTTCCTAGCAGTATTAATAAGCGTTGTTGTTTTACCTGCTCCTAGAAAGCCTCCTAAAAGGACGAGCTTTGCTGTCATATCGTCTTCCTCCTATTTTGTAGATAATATCTTATAAAAAAAGCATGCGATGATGGCACCTATGACGGTGGCTGTAAGATAAATCCAAAGAAATTCAGTTGTGCCTGAAATAATGGCTGGCCCAAACGATCTAGCAGGATTCATGGATGCTCCGCTTATTGGTCCACCAAACATTGCACCGATTGCTACCGTACTTCCAATGGCGATTCCAGCTATTGATTTGTTGGCTTTTTTATGAACAGCAGAAGTTAGTATGACCAACATTAATATGGTCGTTAAAATAAGCTCCAAAACAAAGCTTTGTTGCCAAGTGCCCGAAGGTGTCGTGGAACCTAAACTTCCAATATTTCCGAAAATAAAGAATAGAAAAATGCTTGAAACGGCCGCAGCACTCATTTGCACCAATATGTATAAAGCGGCTTCAAATTTCGTTATTTCTTTTAAATAAAGAAAAGCAATCGTTACAGCTGGATTAAAATGTGCACCGGAAACATGGCCAAAGGAGTAAATCATGGCTAAAACGACCAAACCGAAACTAATCGCAACTCCAAAATGTGTTAAATCACCTGTCATGGTATTTACGATGATAGCTCCTGTTCCGATAAACACAAGACAAAAACTTCCTAGAAATTCTGCCGTTAATTTGTTTGCAATTGTAGGTGCTTTTGAAATTGTTGGTACGGTCTTTAACTCCGTTGGAGAAGAAAGGCTTAAATTTTCCCTTTCCTGTTTTAACATTTAAGACAACACCTTTTAAAGATGCCTTCTTCTGCTGGTGTTAACATCTCATAATAGAGTTCATCAACTTCTTGATTCGGATGTTTCCAATCAAAGTGAAATTCGTGTTCTGTAAGGTCTAGATTCTTTATACTTTGTTGATTTAATAGTGGAGAACCCTTGTATAAGTAAAGTCTCGTTTCATATTGTATTGGATCTATGTATTGATTTAAATCATTTTTATCAACGAATGATCTAAAGTGGGTTAAATCGTCTAATGACGTCCATGGATTAAACATTATAAAAGTAGGGTTTAGTTTTATGCCAATGTCTTTTAGGTACCAAATAGCGTCTTCTATGTCTGTTACGGAAGTTTCTTTTGCGACTTCGTCTAACACCTGTTCTGAAGGGAATTCCAGCGCTGAAGTAATAAATTTAACACCTAAATTCCTTAATTCTACTAATGTTTCTTTATTCTCTAAGATATGGTCAACCCTTGTTGTAAAATCATAAGTAAGATTCGGGAATTCCTTATTTAATGCTCTTATAATCTTAATACCGTGATATTTTGCATTAAAGAAATCAGCATCTACAAATGTTAAATGAGTCATCCCATCTTCAACAAGATTTCGCACATCGTTAATAACAATATCTTCTGGTATTAATAGAACCTTTCCACCGTAAGCGGCAAATACGGAACAATACAAGCATCTGTGATGGCAACCGCGTGCAATTTCGGTAGAACCTACTACTTGGTCTGACCCTAAAAGGTGATTAATTTGTTTCTGTGGATACTTGTGTAAACTTGGTAGAATGGATCTAGAAGGTAGATCAAAACTTTTTCGATCCATACATGGAGCAATATGCGTCTCATTAATAATATGTTCAGCTGTAACTAATCCAGGAATATCCCCCTCGTAGTTACCTTCAAGATGTTGTGCTAAAAGGCGTAGTGGTTTTTCCCATTCACCGGTTACTGAAGAATGACTATATTTCCCTGTGAATCTACGAGCGTTAATAGTGGCATGCTGTCCAAAGAATGTTACGTGTGCAGTAGGGTTAATCTCAGCTGCTTTTTTTGACAATTCCACACCGGCATGAACGGCATCAAATAACGGAATTGAAATGGCAATTAAATCTTTACCTTCGAATTTACTTTCAACAATCCCTTCAACATACGTGTCAAGAACTTGCACGTCATGTCCGTCTTTTATGAGGGGAGTAGCAGCTGTAGCAATAGTGCTAGGCTGAAAACCACCTTCAAAGCTGGAAACTAATAGAATTTTCAAGTGTTCTTACCTCCTTTTTATTAAGGCCATATAGGGTCCATTCTAACTGTGGTTAATACAATTAATGACATAATTAGAAAATAACCAATCTGATTTTTCAAAAGATCACATCCTTGTTAATTTTATGACAATTCCATATACGTATAATAATCGTTAGAATTTAAATAGTCAATAACTTAATTAACATAAACAAAAATATATTAACAAATGTTATAATTGTTAATATTGAGGTGATATAAATGTTAGGCCAACGTTTGAAAGAATTAAGACTAGAAAAGAAGCTTACACAAAAAGATTTAGCGGAGGGTCTCGTAAACCGCAGTTATTTAAGCCAAATTGAAAAAGGAACTGTTAATCCTTCTTACGATGTATTAGACGAACTTAGTAAAAGATTAGGTTGTGACATCAATGATTTTTATAAGTCTTCGGAAAACAGAGACTTACTATTAGCGGATATTAAAAAAGAAATCCGACTAGCGGAAAGAGGAGCTCTTGAGGATAACCTGAGCAAAATTAATAAATTAGTTAACTCAAGAGATTATTTGAACGAAGAGTTTCTTACAGACTTCGACAAAGGCATACTCAATTGGATTCATGGCAAATACTTTGAGTTAAAAGGGGATTATACTCATTCCATCCCCTTCTTTTTAAAAAGCCTTGAGTATATTGAAGATAAAAGAGAGTATTGTTCAGAAAGAGTCCGTTCTTACGATTCTTTAGGCAACGCATATGGGAAAATAGGTAAAAATGACATTGCTTTGACTAAGCTTTACGAAGGCTATAAATTAATTTTAACAACAAACGTCAATGAAACGACGCAAATTTCTTTGTTAAGTAACTTGGGTGTTCTACATGGTAGATTAAAGGAGTATTACTCGGCAATTAATTTTTTAGAAGAGACACAGGACTTAAACAAACAATTACGGCTCTTTTATAAAGCTGGTGATATTGCTATGGCATTAGGAATTTGTTACATGGAAATTGGAAGATTAGAAGATGCTAAAAATTCCTATGAGCAAGCAATTCAATTTTATAAATTTGAGGGAGCTAGCCAAAGTGAAGCAAAAGTTTATACGAACTATGGCATCTTGAACATGTATCAGAAAAATTATTATCATGCCCAGTTGTTATTAAAAAGCGCAATAAAACTTTACGATGACAGCCAAGAGATTAACATTATGAATACGCATGTTGAACTCGCAAAATCATACTTGCATCAAAACAATCGAGATCTTGCTATAAAACATTGTAAGTTGGTTAAAACAATGAAAGATGAAAATAGGTTTAAAGCACAAGCTACTGAAATACTGGGAGATGTATATAGCGAGGTAAATATTAAAGAAGCAGTTAAGTTCTATCTAGAAGCTGGAAGATACTTCAAAACATCAGATCATGAACATTTTAAAAAGATCATGTTTAAAATTGGAAATGCTTATTTTGAACAGAATGATTATAAAGTGGCAGCTGATTATTATAGAAAATCAAATTAGATAAAGAAACCCCGTCTTTTATACTAAAGAGGGGGTTTCTATGTGTAAGTTATAAGCTTGTTTAATCGTAAGAGTGTTGTCCAAGTTACCTTCTACAATTACATACCCTAACCTGTTGAAATTAGTTGTAGTTTTTTTAACAGGTGTTTTATTTTGAATATACCATTTAGACTCTAATATCTGTTGATTAGTAACCACTTCTTGAAACGAAGCAATTCCGTCATCTTCTGCGTAAAAAAAATGAATTGAAGCAGACTTTTTACCTTCTTTCTGTTTGTGAAGGCAAGGTAGACTACTCGTACCTAGGTTTATTTCAAAAGCAAGCTGTTTTAAATCAATGTGATGAACATGCTGAACTAAATCCATAATCCTGTCGCCACCTGGTCGTGCATTTACTTCTATTATTTTTGGTCCCTTTTCAGTGAGCTTTACCTCAGTATGTGCTATACCATTGTTAAAGCCTATAGCTTCAAGAGTGATGGAGACCAAGTCTTCAATAGAAGTTGAATCATCCTTTCCAAGAGTAGCAGGGAATTGGTGCCCCACTTCAAATGCATAAGGATAGTTTGAGATTTCTTTTTTGGTAATCCCAACAATTCTAGTTTCACTGTCTATTGTATAACTTTCCACACTAAACTCAGGTCCTTCTAAAAACTCTTCAACTAAGATCTCTTTCTCTATTTCTTGACCTACATGATTATATTTCACTTCTTTTAGTTTATATATTGCTTCACTAACGCTTTTCTCATCTGTACAAAAAAATATATTTTTGCTACCGGAATCATTAGAGGGCTTTATGACAAGGGGGAAATTGATGTGTTTAATACTCAATGCACATGAATCGCCCTTAATGCAAATGCTCTCATAATGCACATAGGAAATATTGCGGTCATTTAAATGTTGACGTAGTTTATTCTTACTTTGACAAAGCAAAGCAGCTGATGGCTCTAAATGATGGTTTAAATTTAACGCAGTCGCGACTTTCGAGCTCAACACAACACGATATTCGTTGAGCGAAAAGACGGCTGCAATGTTGTACTTTTCATTTAGTTCCAAACATCTTTTTAAAACCAACTCCTCGTCATTAATATTCATCTCAATGGGTACGTCAACAGACATCACCTCATCAAAAGAAAGATTGGTCTTTAATAGAATGATTTTATACCCTTTGGCCTTTATGATCGATAACTCGTTCTGATTAGGACTTATGGTTATAACGTACTGATTATTAGCCATGAATGCATCCTTACTGACAACAAGACGACAAATTGTCGTTATTGCTTGAAGAAGTATTTAAATCGGGTTTTAAACTAGTTGCATTAACGATAATTGCTATTGCATTCAATTGTCCTAATTCCTCATTTGTGACGCCCAACTGCTTGGCCTGCATCATAGCATTTTTGATAGTTGCGTTCGATTTCGTCAACAAACCAGCAATATAAATGCTAATGACTTTCTCTCTGTCACTTAATGTCCCGCCTTCAATCGATTTTGCGGAAAATTGGTCAAAAATTTCATTAAGCTCACTATTAAAATGTAACATCTTTAATCCCCCTAAAATAAATTAACATATGTAGTCATTTTGTTAATTAAACTAATAAAGTTAGTTTGGTTAACAATGAAATTGTATAATCGAATGATTAATTAGTCAATTCAAATAAATATTGACAATTATTTAGTTGCATATTACAATTAATTTACGAAAGATAAATGTTGATAATCCTTTTTATTCTGTTTAAAAGGAAATAAAAACATAAAACATATTTGCATTTTGCAATTTAAGGGGTGTACGCACTTGTCAGATGTTTTAAGAGATATTTTTTTAGAGTTCTTGTCATTAAGTAAAAATTTATTGGTCTTATTTATTGGAATTACTTTATTTATCAACTTTATTCAAGCATACGTACCGTTTGATAAGCTTAACAAGTGGATGGCGAGCAAAAATCCAATTATCGGGAATCTGGCTGGTGCATTCTTGGGTTTCGTAACACCATTTTGCTCTTGTTCCACTTTTCCTTTCTTAGTCACAATGATTAATAAAAAAGTGCCTTTTCAAGCCAGTATGACTTTTCTTTTCACCTCTCCATTATTGGATCCATGGATTTTGGGTTTAATGGCTTACATATATGGGGTGAATGTAACAATTATTTATACGATCTCCACGTTAATATTCTCAATGATTATTTCTTGGCTGCTCGATAAATATAACTTTGAAAAATATATTAAAAAAGTAGCTGTACAAGGTTCATTACCGGAACAAGACAGAGCAAGACGAAAGAATTTAAAATTAAATATTAAAGAATCAGTCAGGGAAACCCTTTCACTAATGAAGACGGTTTTAGTCTACATTTTAATCGGTGCCTTAATCGGTGCAATTATTAAAGAAGCTATCCCAATGTCACTAATTAGCTTTATAGCCGATCAGAACCAATGGTGGATTATTCCTTTAGCGGCCATTATCGGCGTACCTTTATATATTCGTCTTTCAACAATGTTGCCAATTGCTCAAGCGCTTTTAGTTCAAGGATTTCCAATTGCACCAACGATGGCTCTTTTAATTGGTGGCGCGGGAGCGAGCTTACCTGAAATTGTTATGTTAAAGAGCATTTTTAAAACAAAACTTGTTGCAGCTTTCGTCGTATCTGTATTCTTGGTTGCTTCATTTTCCGGGTATCTCTTTCTAATCTTAAATTTTTAAAGGAGGTGTAATGAATGGGACTTTTTAATTCAATTTTCGGTGGTGGAAATAAGAAAGATAATGATTGTTGTAATGTGAAAATTGTTGAGGTAAAAGAAGAAGAAAATTGCAGTTGTGATGGTGAAAAAGAAGACAGTATAAATAAGGCTTAATTTAAAAATAAAAACCCTCATATGGAGGGTTTTTATTTTTGTTATTGACCTGTTAAAACTGAATACGCTTGAGTAGAAAGGTAATTTTTGATTTCGATCTCATTAATTTCATAATAGCTGTGACGTCCAATAAAAGATGCTTTAATAAAATGAGCATTCAATAATATTTTTAGATGATAAGAAAGCTTTGATTGTTTTATATTAAATTCCTCTAATATCTTTAAAAAAGCGACATTTTGTTGTTCCTTTGAAATAAATTTTATTATATCTATTCGCTTCTGATGAGAAATAGCTTTAAATTTAATTTCAAGCTGATCTTCAGCTACCATTTATATTCACCTCGTAAATATGTGCTACTAGTTAACTAGACCTTAAATGCTTTTATCTATGTTCTTACTTTTTTTTGCTCGGATTAATGTGCTTTTCGATATTCCAGTAATTTCTTCTACTTCTTTATAAGAGCGATCTTTTTTTAATATCAAAGCATGTTCAATCTGTTTCTTTCCATATTTCTTCGGCCTTCCTTCTCGAAAATCTTTACGCTGCCTTGCAATTGTTTTACCTTCTTGAGTACGTTCTAAAATCATATCTCTTTCAAATTCAGCAAAACTCATGAAGATGTTAAAAATTAAGCGGCCGTTAGGTGTGTTTTCAATCAAGCCCATATTTAAAATATTAACGGTAATACCTCTCTCGAAAAGCTCTTTAATAATTTTTGTTCCTTCCAATGTGGATCGAGCAAAACGATCAAGCTTGGTAATTATAAGTGTGTCGTCTTCTTTTATGTTTCTTAGTAATGTTTGAAACTGAGGTCTGTCTACTTTTGTACCAGTGTACGTATCTTTAAATATAACTTCAGCTCCAGCTAATAAAACCGAATGTTCTTGCGATTCTAATGATTGACCTGATGTAGATACCCGGCAATAGCCATATTTCATAAAAATCACCTCTGTTTATGAACCTAAGTTATGACACCTATGTATCTATTGATTTTACAGCACTTAAAAAAGAGTGTCAAAACTGTAGAGTAATGACACTGTTTTGTATATCCATTATTCAATTTTTAAATTAACCGTTTGTTGAACCCTTAACACTTTCCATATGCCGATTATAAAGTTCAATTGCCTGTTTGATTGGGATAATTTCATTAGGCACAATATCTTTACCTCTAGCAGCAATCGCAATAACTTGATTTTGATCATTTACTATTGACTGAAGATCGATTAACAAATCAAAAGTGGGTGCTTTACTTCATGAAGGATTGGGATTTAATGCACTTAGATTTGCTATTTAGAAAAAGAAAAAAGTTGAAGTCTTACAAAATAATTAGTTTCCCTATTTTTAATAGCCCGGGATAATATATTTAATCGCATGCACAATTCCGGTATAAATTAATATTTTTGCGTTTCAATTGCAGTATCAAAATATTAGCGTTGACTGCTTTTTATATGACTATTTTACCGGTTAAGAAATATAATGTGTTGTGTTAGAATAACACCGTGCTTTAACTTTTATTTGTGGGGGATTTTATGTCCGATAGTTTTTTTGGCTTTTTCTTAGCTTTAATTTTAGTGTTTTCAGTGTATGGAATAATGTTTTTGATTGTCAAAAAAAAGTGTAATAATGTAGGTTGGAAGCCAGAGTGCCTAACGATATTAGCGATTGTTGCAATATTCTTGATTGTAATTATAGTAGGTGACATTCAGGGAACATTTGCTTTTTTTCTCGTCATTTTAATTAGTATTTATGCAGTTCCAATGTTAGCAATTATATTTATTGTAAAAGTTATTCTGTTTTATGGATTTAAAAAAAGATTTTAGAGGGCTTTTAAAAAAAAGAGTCGTTTCACAATAATGTTGTGAAGCGACTCTTTTTAATTAGAAACCTAATCTATAATTTGCTTGTGGAAAAACGGGTGCTAGATATTGAATTCCTCTTTCTTCAAAAGTATATAACGTTGCATTCACCCCAGAATAAGGTATGTACACACCAATCTCATGTGAAGGTGCTTGATCATGCGAACCGTTTATTGATCCACTCCCATTACGATTTATGCTAACAGCAATGTCATAATCAATATTGGGAGGTGCACCGCCAAAAAGAGGAACTCCTACCGAATGTTCATAACGCCATTGCGCCACGCCACCAGAAAAATTTGATCTGACTATCTCTGATCTATAATCTGTTTGAGTTGTAGTATCTATTAAATTATAATTTCGGTCATATCTAGAAGTAGGACCAACTTGTATACCAGAATTATTGGCACCATTCGCAAAGTCAGGACCAATTATACCTAAATCAAAGTTAGCATAGATGTTTGATCTGGTTCTAAAATTATCATTAAACATATCAAACCCTCTATTGTCGCCACCCATATATCCAATATTAGCCGGTATTTCCCAAATGTCATTTGCACCAATTGGAGCATATTCGTCTTGTAAAAAGGTTGTATATTGTATTCCGAAGCGAGTCTCTACTAGGTTTTGTGTAGATAGGTGTTGCTCAAGATCGTTCTCCGGAACAGAAACGTGTCGAGCTACAGTATAGGGCTCATACGATAGCGCTTCAAGAGTTTCATCAGTTATTTCTATATTTTCATTCTCTAACGCTTTTTTTCCTTCTTCAATTTTGGAATCCTCGACTTTAGTTTTTCCATGAATTTGATACAGATAGTCCTCACCTGGAGTTACATTCTTGTCAGTAAAAGATTTATTGGAAGATTCTCCTATTTCTTCACCGTCTCTAGTGATCCTATATACATCGGAATCATTTGGAATATATCCAGACCAACTAACTTCTACTTCTTCGTTATTATGTATCTGTGAATAGCTTTGTACCCCGGGTATAGATTCTTCATCTATAGACCTCATTACGTTTGCGTTATCCTTCGTTGAAATTCTATAGTAGTCAAAATCCAAGAAATTTTTGTCTTCGTCATACTTGGCTAATGTAATATGATATTGTGAACTTGGATCTAGTTCACTAATCGTATAACTGTCGTCTGTACCAGACCAAATAATATTATCATTTAAATAAATCTCATAATATTCCGCATCATCTGCCCAGTCTAAATCAATTGAGTTATTAGTTGTTTCAAAACTAAAGGAATCCTCAGCGTTTGCTACTTTATCAGATAAAAATAGAGATAGACCAATAACAGATACTGCACTTAATAACTTTAAATTTTTATTCATAAAAAGCTCCTTTGAATTATTTACATTCGTAATGCTAACATTACATTTTATTACAAACAACCCCATAGATTCACAAAATATATAAAAGAATATTAAGGACTATATCTTAAATAGGGATAATTATTTTTAAATTTTACATTATGTTACAATTTATTCCTTTCATTTACTGTTGATGTATAGGCTAAACAACAACTGGAGTCTTAAAGATTCAGGGAAATCTCTAAATATAGATGTTATGAGATAAATATTCTAATTCTAGACAACTCAACCTAACAACTAAAAAGTATTGCAGATCGTCTGTTTTGGGTGTACTTTAAGTATACAAAAAGAAAATTGCAAAAAATCCTGTTAAGCGAAGGCTTTTCATTTTTATTGAATTGTACGTTTTGACTTGTACGACAAATGAATTTTGGAAGGTGACTTGTTTAATGGCTTACATTGGGTTCGCTTAAGCGAGACATAAAACAAGAAAAGGATGTAAGCGGTATGTGCACCGATCTCTAAAAAGATGTTGGTGTTGTTCAGAGTTGGAAACTGTAAAATAGTTAATTTAATCAGAAAATTAACCATTGATAGAGTTTTATTTTTGTTATACGATAGTAAGTAATTAAATGATTGTTTAATTATTTAATTATGGAGGATTGCGTATGAATGAGTTGTTTAAAGCTTTAGATGATGATACGAGAAGAAACATTATATCGGTACTTGGTGAACAAGGAAGGTTATCTGCAGGACAACTTGCTGAGCAATTAGGTTTAACGAAACCTAATATGTCTCACCACTTATCGTCACTCCACAGAGCTGGCTTAGTGCATCGCCAAAAAGAAGGGCAATTCGTTTACTATACTTTGAATACAACCGTTTTCCAAGATTTATTGGTTTGGGTGCATACACTTATAAACAAAAAAGGAGAGAAGTAAAATGAAGAATTATTGGGTAACTTTATCAATCTTTTTTCTTGCCATACTTGTTAGCCTTTTTACATGGCCTTACCTCGATCAAGAACTAGCAATTCAATGGCAAAATGGAGAAACCAGTGCAACCGTACCGCGGTGGTTAGGTGTTTTGACCATGCCTGCAGTCATGATTTTAGTTATTACCATTTTTGCAGTGTTTCTAAGGTTTGATCCGAATAGAGATGGCGTTTCTTCTGAAACAAGATCAACAATTATAACATTATTCATGGCTGTTTTTTTCGGTGGGCATATCTTGATTCTATTAAATGGATTAGGTGTAGAGATAAATGAGCAAATTTATGGAGGGCTGATTATCGGGTCATTGTGCATTGTACTTGGGAATATCATGCCGAAAGTGCGGATGAATCATACGGTCGGTTTGAGAACGACGTGGACACTTAAGAACAAAACAGTCTGGGAATTATCAAATCGATTTACAGGTCGCTTGTTTTTCGCTGCGGGTCTTGTTATCTTACCCTTGGCTATTCCACTTAGTGAGTATTATGTGTTAATCGCTACAGGAATCTTATTATGTGTTGCGGTTATCGGGGTTCTTCATTCCTATATAAAATATCAGCAAATTGTCTCAAAATCTTAAAGGGTGTAGGAACTGATGTTTTGTCAGATAGCCTCCTTTTTACTTGATTCATTTTTTGATCAGCGGGAATGAAAAAGAGTAAGTCGAAAGGAGTGTCAAGAATGCGCGCAATTGCGATTCAACAATATGGAGGAAAAGATCAATTAAAAGAGGTGGAAATGGACCGTCCAGTTCCAGAGCGAGACCAAGTGCTCGTGCGTTTGGAAGCGACGTCTATTAATCCGATTGATTGGAAGCTTCGAGAAGGGTATTTACAAGAAATGCTTGATTGGGATTTTCCAATTATTATAGGTTGGGATGCTGCAGGTGTGATTGAGGAAGTAGGAGAGAACGTAACGGACTGGCAAGTAGGAGATCGAGTGTTTGCCCGACCGGAGACAACACCTCGAGGAACCTATGCGGAATTTGCTTTAGTGGATACGCATCTACTGTCATCCATTCCAGATAACTTAACATCAGTAGAAGCTGCTGCAGTGCCTCTTGCTGGTTTAACGGCATGGCAAGCTTTATTTACGTTTGGTAAGTTAGAGAAAGGTGAAAAGGTGCTGATTCATGGCGGCGCTGGTGGTGTCGGCCACTTTGCGATTCAACTTGCTAAACATGCAGGGGCATATGTGTACACCACAGCAAGTGAGCGAAATCATGAACTCGTTAAACGACTTGGTGCAGATGAAGTGATTGATTATAAACAAACAAACTTCGAAGATCAGCTTGAAGAGATAGATGTCGTGTTTGATACGATCGGAGGGGACGTACAGTCGAGAAGTTACAGCGTGCTTAAACAAGGTACGGGACGCCTCGTTACCATTGTTGGTGTGCCAGATGAAGAAGAAGCAAAGTCTTATGATGTTCAAGCGCACGGGGTTTGGTTAGAGCCCGATGGCGAACAGTTGAAAAAGCTGGCTGCTTTAATTGAAGAAAGCCAGATTCGCGTTATTATTGATCAGTCGTTTCCGTTTAGCGAGCAAGGAATTAAAGACGCACACGCACAAAGTGAAACGGGGCATGCTTCAGGAAAAATCGTTATCACATTTGAATAGAAAAAGGAATGTCTTCTAAAAAATAGAAAGAGAATCTTTATGAGTGACTTTCCACTCATAAAGATTCTTTTTTTGTCGCTACATAGAGAGGGAATCTCGTTAAATATGTGCGGCTCCGTCTACACTTAGTACGGCGCCACTAATAAAAGCTGCTTGATCGGATGCGAGGAACACATACGCATTGGCTATATCTTCGGGCTGACCCAAACGCTTTAATGGGGATTGGTTCTTCATATGTGTTAAGATCTTGTCTGGCATTTTTGCGGTCATCTCGGTTTCAATAAACCCTGGTGCCACTGCGTTTACCCGAATGTTGTATTTTCCAAGTTCCTTTGCCCATGTTTTCGTCATCGTAATGAGTCCGCCTTTTGAAGCAGCATAATTCGATTGACCAAAATTGCCATACAGACCGACGATGGATGCGGCGTTTAGAATAACACCGGATTTCTGTTTTTTCATTTGTTCACTTGCCGCTTGCCCAACAATAAAAGCACCTTTTAAATTTACAGTTAATACGAGGTCCCACTGCTCATCGGTCATTTTTCCTAATGTGGCGTCAGCGGTTACGCCAGCATTGTTAATCACAACGTCAAGCCGCCCGTGCTTATCGATAATGGCTTGTAGTTGTGTCTTAACATTCGTTCGGTCTGCTACATTCATGGTCATGACTTCAGACGTGTGTCCATTTAGCTCTTTTTGCAATTTACGTAAAGGCTCCATCTCTAAATCTGTTAAAATAACAATAGCTTCTTCCTCCAGAAACCGTTTAGCTGTTGCGGCACCGATGCCGCGTGCTGCACCAGTAATAAGCACAACTTTGTTTTTGACAGTCATTATCAATACCCCTTTTCATGTATGTTCACGTTTCATTATGCAAAAATGATGCCAATTATGTAAGCGTTATCTTGAAAGTGGTGAAAACATGGTGGAAAAGAAAAAAATTGAACAAGAAGAGTATAGTCCAGCATTTATCACGATGCTTGAGCGCATGTTTGATCGCATTCCCGTGCCGGTGATTTTATTGCAAAAAAACACGGAAATTGTGATGATCAATCAAAGTTTTGCGGATTTTTTAGGCTATCCCAAAATCGAGATTATCGGTAAACCCGTACTTGAAGTCGATAAATTAAGTCGCTTTCCAGACGTATTAAAGTCAAGAACAGCTGAAATTGCTTGGAAGCATACCTTTGAAAACGGTCGAACCGCAATTGTCCATCGTATTCCAGTTGTTGATGATGAAGAAGAAGTATTGTTTGGATTTGGGTTGCTTTTGTTTCAAGATATGGGGGAAATGATTCGTCTTGTTGAAGAAAACCGAAAATTAGAAGAAGCGTTAAAACATGCCAAGGCGCAGCTGAAAGAATACCAGGGTGCCCGCTATACATGGGGGAATGTTGCAGGGGCAGGAGAACCCATTCGAAATACCATTCATTTAGCAAAAAAAGCAGCGAAGACGAATTCAACTGTTCTGCTTTTAGGGGAAAGTGGAACAGGAAAAGAGTTGTTTGCTCACTCCATTCATAATGAAAGCAAACGCAGCCATTCGCCCTTTATTAAAGTGAACTGTGCGGCCATCCCTAGCGATTTATTAGAGTCAGAATTATTTGGATATGAAGGGGGTTCTTTTTCAGGGGCGAACAAAAAAGGCAAAGCTGGTAAGTTTGAGCTTGCGCACACAGGGACGATCTTTTTAGATGAAATTGGCGAAATGCCGCTAGCGATGCAAGTAAAACTACTACGGGTCTTGCAAGAGAAAGAGGTGGATCGTGTAGGGGGGACGAAATCGATTCCGTTAGATTTGCGTATTATCGCAGCAACAAATCAGCAACTACTTGAACTTGTGAAGCGTGGTGAGTTTCGAGAGGACTTGTACTACCGATTAAACGTACTGCCGATTTTAATTCCTCCTTTAAGAGAGCGGGGCGAAGAGGATTTATCCCTTCTTTCTAATCATCTACTAACGGAAATTGCAAAACGCCTTGAGCGACCCAGTATTCAGTTGTCCAAAGAAGCTTTTGCGTTGTTTGCCCGTTATAGCTGGCCCGGTAATGTACGAGAGCTAGAAAATGTTTTGGAACGAGCGTCTATTTTATCTGAAGATGATCGAATTATGCCTGATGATTTACCGTCCCAATTAACGCAAACGTTTTCAAACACAACGGTTTCTTTAAAAGAGCGGCTTTCAATGCAAGAGAAAGAATGGCTCATTGATTCGTTAGCTGAAGCAAATGGGAATAAACAACTAGCTGCGAAGAAATTAGGGATTAGTCGTACGACTTTATATGAAAAATTAGCAAAGTTTCACATTGAAGTGTAAGGATTTTCGGACAATTGTTCGGATATCCTTACATTTTTTCTCGCGAAATAGAAAATCGTTGCGGGTTTATCATTGGCACAACTTTTGCAATAGGTTTAGTAAGGGAGGGAATGAAATGAATGATCGATTTATTGCATTGCTTTTTGGAACATCGGGGTTAATGTTAATCGCACTGTTATTTAATCTTGTTTGGTTGTATGCAGCTGCGTTTCCAATTGTCATGTTTTCATGGATGTGTTTAGGAGCTATTCGTAACGGAAAAATTGGAAGCGGTTACTTTTTCTCGCTCGTATCGACTTTAGTTATTTGGTTGGGTGGATTTTTGTCCATGGTGTACTTAGATGACACGGTTGTGCCGACGACGTATTTACTCGGTTTTCCTATGCACACATTTATTATGGTGTATGTCGTTTGGTTGCTGCCTTTCTTTTCTGGATCTCTTTTGTACGGTGTATTCTTTGAAAAAGATAGCATGAGCCGGGCAGAATGGGAACATTTTTTGACAGCTTCCAATAAGGGAGGAAAAGCCTCATGACGACAATTATAACGATTATTCTCCTCTATCTTGTTGCCATTTTTGCAATTGGGTTCTGGTCGATGCGGAAAACGAAAACATCGGCTGACTTCTTTATTGCTGGAAAGAGTCTCGGGTTGTTTGTCTCTGCCATTGCGATCTTTGCCACATCATTAAGTGGGTTCTTATTTATTGGCGGTCCAGGCTTAACATACAGTGTGGGTATGGGAGCGCTGTGGTTTACGTTTCCAACAACAATCTCGTTTGCAATGGCTTACTACATTTTAGGGAAGCGAATGCGCTTAATTACAGAAGCAACAGGTGCCATGACGGTAGCAGATGCGGTTTATCATCGTTACAACAGTCGGGTAGCGAGTGGATTGACAGGAGTGGCTACATTAGTTGGGATCGTAGTGTTTTTAGGCACGCAAGTTTTGGCTTTAGGTACGATTATTGCATTTATCTTTAATACATCTGTCGCGTTAGGTGTAGTGGTTGGGATGTTTATCATTGTTGTGTATTCAACGGCTGGTGGAATCATGGCTGGCACATACACAAGTGTTCTTCAAGGGGGGATCATGGCGATTGCTTCAATTGTAATCTTTATTGTCGCCTTACAAGTGGGCGATGGCCTCGTGAATATCCAGTCAACCATTGCGGAAACGCCGTTTGCTGATATGGGGCAACTGATGCCTGAATTTATTGGTCCGTGGGGACTTGTGGCGCCAATACTCGCAATGAGCTGGTTCTTTGCACTCTCAATTGGGATTGTAGGGCAGCCTCATGTTGTTTCAAGACTTTATATGATTCAAGATGTAACCAAATTAAAATGGGGACCTGCACTAGCGGCGGTACCGGCCGTATTAGGTGGTTTACTCTTAATCGGTGTGGGTCTTGTCATGCGCTACCTTGTCGTGACTGGTGAAATTCCACCGCTTGCGAATCCAGATGATGCGGTTCTCGTTTTTGTAGCAGAATACACACCACCTATTTTAGCGGGTCTTGTATTTGCCGGTGTCGCATCCGCTATTATGTCTACCTGCGACTCGTTTATTAATATTGCATCGGCTGCGGTCGTACGCGATTTGCCATTTGCATTTAAACGAACGCTTTCTGATCGAAAGCAACTCGTATATGGGCGTTACGCGGTTGTTGCGATTTCCGTTATTACGGTTATAGCCGTATTGAATTTAGGGGACCAAGGAATTGCGCTCTTAGGCGCTGTAGGTTGGGGGACATTTGCGGCTGCTCTCGCACCAGTATTAGGCATTGGCTTGAATTGGAAAAAAGCGACGAAGCAAGGAGCAATTGCTTCGATCCTTGTGGGACTTATTTTAAGTGTCAGTATTGAAGTTTTAGCTCGCTTAGGTATTTACAGTTTGCCTCATGGAATTTATACGGGGGCCATAGCAATGGTTATTTCTATCCTCGTCTTTATTGGGGTCTCATATGTGACGAAAGCAGAGCCGTTATCAGAAGAAATAGAGAGAGTGATGGATGCATAAGGAGTGATAGGAATGGCAGTAGCAGTTGGAATTGCCGGGCTCGGGTTATATATACCTGAGCATACCGTTGATGCAGCGTACATTTCCGAACAGACAAAGGGTGTCTGGACAGAAGAAGCGGTTCGAACGAAACTAGGAATTCATAAAAAAACGATACCTGGAATTGATGATGGTACACAAGAAATGGGCGTAAAAGCAGCGCAAGACGCATTGCGTGACGGAAAAATTGATGCAACGGAAATTGACCTGATTCTTTGCATCGGTGAAGAGTGGAAAGAGTATCCACTAACAACGTCAGCCATTTATATTCAAGAACAAATCGGAGCAGTTCGCGCATGGGGAATGGATGTTCAGCAACGTTGCTGTTCGTGCATTTCAGCCATAAAGATGGCGAAGGCGATGATGAGTGGTGATGAAACGTTGCAAACCGTTCTAATTGTTGGAGGCTACCGCAATGGAGATCTTGTTGATTATGAAGAGCCTACTTCTTCCATGCTTTATAACTTAAGTACTGGTGGCGGCGCAATCATTTTAAAACGAAACCACCCATTTAACGAGGTGCTTGGTTCCTATGTGATGACAGATGGGACGATGGCAAGAGACGCAGGTGTAGAAATTGGCGGAACGGTACATCCGATCGACGAACATAATTTCCATGAAGCACATCGAACCTTAAAGTTAATGCACCCAGAGCACATGAAAAATCGGCTTAATGATGTTTCAATGAAGAACTGGTTTCTTTGTATCGATAAAGCCTTGACACAGTCAGACCTTACAAGGGACTCCATCGATTACTTAGGGATTCTGCATATGAAGCCTTCCATGCATCGTTATATGCTTGAAGCGTTAGAGCTATCTAGTGAACAAACCACGTATTTAAGTGACTATGGGCATATGGGGCAGATTGATCAAATTCTTTCTTTGAGACTAGGATTACAAGAAGGGAAGATAAAACCGGGAAGCACTGTTGCGCTTGTTGCTGCAGGTATTGGCTATGCATGGGCGGCGTGTGCAATTCGTTGGGGGCCGAGAGGGGAGAAGGTGTAAGATGATTCAAGAACAAATGAGTGCTGTGCAAGATGAGTACCAAAAAAAACGGCTATCAATATCGGAAGCAACAAAGCTAGTAAAAGACGGAGATCATATTGTTTCAGCTATGGCAGCTGCCGAGCCGATTGGGTTTCTATCACAATTGCATATGGCGGCGGAACATGCGAGAAACATAACCGTTTCAACCTGTTTACCAATGCTGAATTACGACTACTTTACAAATGAACGGTATTTTCCCCATTTTAAAATGGAAGGGTGGTTTTATACACCTGCTATTCGAAATATGCAAAGTGTGGGACATGTTTCATATATTCCTAACCATCTCCACTTCGCTGGAACGAAACGACTGGCACATCGGTCGGTGCACATTTTTGCAGGTAGTGCATCAAGAATGGATAAAAACGGTTATCTATCGTTATCGTTAAGTGCAACGTACGAGCGAGAGATGATGGCACAAGCAGATATCGTCCTTTTAGAAGTAAATGAGAACATGCCGCGGACATTTGGCGACACGATTGTGCATATTCGAGATGTGGATTACATCGTCGAACACCATGCACAAATTCCGCAATTTCCTTCACCAGAACCGAATGAAAAAGACAAACTGATTGGTGCAGCAATTGCTACACATATTGAAGATGGTTCAACGCTTCAATTAGGAATTGGTGGGATTCCTAATGCAGTCGCCGCAAACTTAACGCACAAAAAAAATCTCGGTATACACACAGAGATGTTGACTGATGGCATGGTTGACCTTGTAGAAGCGGGTGTCATTACTGGATGCAAAAAAACACTATACCCAAATCGAATGGTTGCTACATTTGCTTTAGGGACAGACAAATTGTATCGCTTTCTAGATGATAATCCAGGTGTATTAATGTTAAATGGAAATTGGGTGAATGATCCAGCTGTTATCGGTCAAAACGAAAAAATGATTTCCATAAATACAACGCTTGAAATCGATTTAACAGGCCAATGCAGTTCTGAATCACTCGGTCACCGACAATATAGTGGAACCGGGGGGCAAACGGATACAGCAGTTGGCGCGCAACGAAGTCCAGGAGGCAAATCATTTATTGCGCTGTACTCAACGGCAATGGTTAAAAATCATGAGACAGGTCACAGAGAGCGAAAATCCAAAATTGTTCCTGCTTTAGCTGAAGGGTCAGCGGTCACGTTATCGAGAAATGATGTTGATTACGTAGTGACCGAATATGGCGCTGTTTCTTTAAGAGGTACGTCTCTAGATGAACGTGTAGAACGCCTCATTTCCATTGCCCATCCAGATTTTCGTGAAACACTTGCTCTAGAAGCAAAGAAAAGAGGGATTGTTCGCTAAACGAAAAGGTCTTCACACAAAAAAGAGAGTATGTAGGGATAAAAGGAATAGTATGCAACCCTTCCAATGTCGACACGTCTAAGTGTAATATTGGAGGGGTTTATTTTGTGTATATTGAAATATAATTTTAATAATATTAGCTTAAATATTGACATATAATTTCAGTAGATTGATAATAAACGTAAATAAATGATGAAGGGACGTGAAAAGCGTTGTTAGATAAATTACAAACCGAATCACGAAATAGACGTTCCATGAAGCTCGATCAAATGAGTCGTTATGACATTTTAAAATTGATGAATGAAGAAGATGCGACTGTTCCTAAGGCCATTGAACGTGAACTTGATCAGATTGAAGCAGCTACCACTCTTGTCATAGATTCTCTTTCTTCTGGTGGTCGACTTATCTATGCAGGAGCAGGAACATCAGGTCGATTAGGTGTGCTAGATGCAGTTGAATGCACGCCGACATTTGATATGCCGGCTGAACGGGTTCAAGGTCTCATTGCTGGAGGCGAGGGAGCTTTTTTGAAAGCGGTTGAAGGCGCAGAAGATCAAAAATCGATAGGTGCAGAAGATTGTCAGCGACTGAACGTCAATCAACACGATACAGTTGTTGCCCTTGCAGCTAGTGGTCGAACTCCTTATGCAATTGGGGTGTTGGAAGAAGCGAATCGTCTTGGTGCCCATACGGTTGCAATTAGTTGTAACAAAGATGCTGAAATGAGTACGTATGCGAGCGTGGCAATTGAAGTTGAAACTGGTCCGGAAGTGTTGACAGGTTCAACAAGATTAAAAGCTGGAACTGCACAAAAGCTTGTCTTGAACATGATCTCAACTGTCTCGATGATTGGCATTGGCAAAGTGTATGAAAACTTAATGGTTGATGTTCAGCCAACGAACGCAAAACTCGTGGAACGTTCGAAGCGAATTGTTGTAGAAGCAACTGGCGCTTCAATCGAGGACGCAGCCACAGCGCTTCAAAAAGCGGATGGTCACGTGAAAACAGCCATTGTGATGCTGTTATTACAGTGTGAGGCTGACGAGGCAAAAGAAAAATTACAGGAAACAGGTGGGTTTATTCGAAAAGCAGTGAACTAAACGAAAAGAAGGTGAATGTCATGAATAAAGACCAACAAATGGCTTCGGACATTTTAAAGCATGTTGGTGGAAAAGAAAATGTTGAAAGCCTAACCAATTGCATGACACGTGTTCGAATTAAAGCGAGAGATGACAATGCAGTAGACAAAGAAGCGTTAAAAAAGATTGATGGGGTAATGGGTGTCGTGGAAGACGATACGTGGCAAATTGTCGTTGGACCAGGCACAGTTAATGTGGTAACAGCGGAAATAAAAAAGCTTGTAGGTGAATCTGAAGAACTTTCGTTTGAAGAGAAAAATGAGCGGGATCTGGCTGCTCGAAAAGAGCGGAATAAAACGCCAGTTAAACAATTTCTAAGACGATTAGGTAATATTTTTATCCCACTTATTCCAGGGCTCGTCGCATCCGGGATTATAAACGGTGTGGCGCAGTTTTTAATTAATTACGGCTACGATACAGCAGACCATACTTGGCTTTTATTAATGACGATACTCGGCGGCGGTTTGTTTACGTACTTAGCGATTTTAGTAGGATGGAATACTGCAAAAGAATTTGGCGGGACGCCAGTATTGGGTGCGATTGCTGGAATGTTTATCTTTAACCCAGCACTAGAACAAGTCACAATCTTTGGCGAACAGCTACAGCCAGGTCGCGGTGGATTGTTTGGTGTGATTTTTGCTGCATGGCTGATGGTTTTCTTTGAGCGTAACATTCGAAAAATTATGCCAAGGTCTATCGATATTATTTTCACATCTCTATTTACAGTCATTATTGTGGGAGCGCTTTCGATTTATGCGGTTATGCCTGTAGCGGGTGTACTGGCAGAAGGGATTACGTCCGGGATAAATTCGGTGCTGTCGTTTGGTGGTCCTCTTGCTGGAGCTGTGATGGCTGGATTTTTCTTACCGCTTGTTATGGTAGGGCTTCATCATGGCTTAACGCCAATTCACTTAGAGTTAATTAATACATTCGAATTTACAACATTATTACCGATTTTGGCAATGGCAGGTGCAGGGCAAGTTGGTGCGGCAATTGCGATTTTTATTAAAACGCGAAATGAACGTTTGCGGAACATCATCAAGGGTGGTCTTCCTGTTGGCTTCTTGGGAATTGGGGAACCACTTTTATATGGCGTTACCTTGCCACTTGGACGTCCGTTTATTACAGCGAGTATGGGAGCGGCAGTTGGTGGAGCCATACAAGCATCTTTCGGGACAGGAGCACTTGGAATTGGCGTATCAGGTTTATCATTAACGCCTCTGATTGCACAAGGGAACTATCTACAGTATTTAATTGGAATTGCTGTCGCTTATTTCTTAGGATTCTTATTTACGTATCTATTTGGCTTCAAAGAAGAGATGGCAAAAGGAATTTAGGAGTGGTCGAGAATGAAGCTCGGTACATCGGTTTATCTTCATGTACCAATTGAAGAACAAATCCCTTATTTAGAAAAACTATATGAGTACGGATTCCGCACACTCTTTACCTCCCTTCACATACCAGAAGACGATGTTAGCCTATATGCAGATCGTCTAAAACAACTGGGGGCGTTCTCGAAGCAAAAAGGGATTAAGCTTGTATGTGATGTTTCGCCTCAATCGATGGATCACTTGAACCTTTCGTGGTCCGAAGCAGGAACATTAACAGATTGGGGCGTAACGGGACTTAGAATTGATTACGGAATTGATGCGGAAACAGTTGCGCATCTCGCTATGTCATTTGACGTTGTCTTAAATGCAAGTACCATTAAACCATTGGATCTAAAAACGTTTGAAGACGTAGGGGTACCCCTTAAACATGTGGAAGCATGGCATAATTTTTATCCACGACCTGAGACAGGATTAGGCAGAGAAGTGCTTAAAGAAATGACTGAAATACTTAGGCAAGCAGGAGTCACATCAATGGCGTTTATTCCTGGTGATAAAAAACGTGGTCCTCTTTACGAAGGGTTGCCAACGCTTGAAGAACATCGGAGCTGGAGCCCATTTGCTGCGTGGCTGGATTTTTATCAACAAAAAACCGTCGAAACCGTTCTTGTCGGTGATCCGGAGTTAGGTGAACAGAGTTTACGGCAGTTTCAGCTGTTCTTTGAAAAAAGGGTCATTCTACTCCGGGCAAAAGCATTTCAGCCTTCTCCACCAGAAATTGTTGAACACGGGAATCGGCCTGATGAGGCTAGGGATGTTATTCGGTCTGTTCAATCAAGAGGAATGGCAAAGAAGAACCAAATGTACATTGAGCCGTCTCATACGGTGGCTCGTCCAATTGGAAGTGTCACGATTGATAATGAGCGCTATGGTCGTTATCAAGGCGAGATTCAATTAACGAAACAAAATTTGAGCGCCGATCATCGAGTAAACGTGTTGGGAAGAATCATAGCGGAAGACCGTCCCCTTCTTCAACAAATAAAAGGGAATCAATTGTTTACAATTGAATGGGTAGAGATGAAGATTGAACCAGGCATCACTTGAGTGTGACTGGTTCTTTTTTGTGATTTTGCAACCTTCCAGCGCTTCATCTTGTATGTTACATTAAGAGAAAAAAGGGGGGACGAATAATGAATAGTTTTAAGCATACGATGATTGCTTTAGTTGCAATGTGTATGGTGCTTCTGTTTTCCGCTTCAAGCTTTAGCAGACGCCACAGTTGTTAATTAAGCTATTTTTTTCATTAGCTTAAATCTAGATAGCTGCAAACGACACATATTTTATTTATTACATAAGCACAGTGGATGAGGTATAAGGACAATTGATAGTAAGCGCAGCATTTGATGCCATTGATCGTTTAGGTCCATAAGGCTATCATTTTTCATTTTTATTGATGCAAGAAAAGATGAAGTTTACTTAAATTATATGCCTAGCGAGGAAGCAGAAGAGTTAGTTAAAATGAACGAGATACGAGAGCATAAAATTAATTAATTTTTTAAAGGAATGAATTTCATAAGTCCTAACCCTTGTCTCCCAAGGTTTTCAAACAACGAAAAAAGGAGTACCTCCCCAAATCGTCGAATGAGTTAAGTACGATCAAAACTCTCAGACTGGAGGAAGACTCCCTATGGCTATTATACGACAAGAAAGTCTATTTGACCTGCACGATTTATATGAGTTAGAACCCACCCATCGATTTGATGATGTTTTTTCGGCAATCGACATCAGTCCCATCCTATTTATGGTGTCCAAAAAGCTTATTACGGAGCGCCTGTGCGTCTGAATTATGCGGCCATGATTCACGCCTTATTGATTCGTATTCTTGAACGAATTCCAACCATAAAAGATTTGGTCCATCGCTTACGAAATGACCTTAAGTTTCATCTGGACTGTGGCTTTTTGGTGTCAGATTCGGTTCCTTCAGAAGCTTCTTTTTCTCGCATGGTAACGAAAATCCAACAAACCGATGTGCTTGACTCCATCCAAACGGATATCCTTGTTCAAGCATTTACGGAAGGGTTTCTCACAGACGACACGGTGGCAATCGATGAGACCCATATTGAAGCGCGCGATCGGGCGCCATCCAAGCAGGAGAAGGCAAAAAAACAACCAAAAAGACGAGGGCGTAAACCCAAAGCTGAAAGAAGCTTGGCTTCAAGCACAAGCAGAAAAAGAAGCCGCTTAGCCAATCTATGAAAAAACGATTGAAGCCCAGCTCGATGAACCTTTTGAAAGGTTACGGAAGGAAATGCCTGTTGATCCAAAGTGGGCAATTAAGAAAAACAGTGAAGGAAAGAATGTTTTTTGGTTTGGTTATAAAAGCCATCTTGCGGTTGGTACAACGAGTCAATACATCATTCAATCCCTTTTCTCTTCTGGTAATCTAAATGATGGGAAAGCTGCCATTCCCTTATTAAAAGGGATCGCCAAACGCCTGCCATTCATGACAATCACGTATTACACGATGGACGCGGGTTATGACGCACCAGCCATATACGAGCAGGTACATCGGCAAAATGCACGATTAGTGGTGGCCTATAATCGACGAAATGAACCAGAACGAATCGGTTTCGATTCGCATTTCGCTCCGACGTGTGTTCGTGAACATTCGTACCGATACGATAGTTATGATCCTAGCTATGAAACCATTAAATATAGACGACCACGAGAATCCACAACCTGCCCGCTGAATCAGGATTCTCTTTGCCAAAAAGTCTATAAAATCAAAGTGACGAACGACTTGCGCAAATACAGTGCGCCGGCACGAGGGTCAAACGCCTGGAAAATCATTTATAAACGTCGAACCGCTGTGGAACGCGTCATCGCTTACCTGAAAGAATTCTTTCAATTGAACAACATCCGCTATCGAACAGGAAAACGAGCCAAGCTTCATGTCGATTTTGCACAAATCATCTACAACGGGGCCAAACTTGCATGTGACCGTCTAAATGCGCGTCTTTTTAAGCACGTGGCTTAACGTTTTTTAATCGCCGTTTTTTACAAGGGGATTCTCTACCCCTTTTTAGAAGGAAGACTTATGAAATTGATTCAGATATAAAATAAAAAAAATTAAAACTAACGTAATTTACAGAATAATGTTATTATGATTAAGTGCTTTATATAAAAGGAGGAACTACATATGAAAAAAGTAATATTTCTAAGTTTTTGTTCAGTTGTTGGAGCAAGTTTATTTTTAGCTAGTGGAGATGCAAAAGCGCATCATGATGGTAGTGATCAGGAACAGATAATGTCCGCCGAATTTAATTATGATACTGGCGAATACATCTTTTCTTATGAAGGAGAAAACCCTATTATTGGAGATGGAATTGGTTTACAATCCCACAATCCTAACGCTGGTGGTGGCACGTGGTACCATGGATTTAACGGTATTAAGGATCATTTTTCTAGATATGATCACAAAAGTTGGATTCACCGCGCTTCCACAAGTAATTCTCGACACACGGATAGAGGACCATGGTTAGGTAAAAATGGCGGTTTTTCAAATTCAAAAATCGCTCAATCTGCTACAGGAAATAAAGCTTATTGGGATATTTCAGTAGACGGTAATATACCTCGTTAAACTAATAAATGATCTAAAATCAAAGTGAACGCTTAGAAGTTAAGCGTTCACTTTGATATGAAGGGGAATATAGTATTGAAAAGAATTAATATTGTTTATTTATTGCTATTCATGTTAACAGTTTTTTTTTCGTTCGATTTTGCTACTAAATTACTAGCAACAAATTTTCTTTATGAAGATAAACAAGAATTCATCCTTAGTCTATATTCAGAAGTAGAGGATAATAGAGAGGATTTAGTAGATATATTAATAGATTTTTCAATAAATGAGAATGTCGATATATCTCAGTATACATATCTTAATGATAATACAATGCATATATATTCTACTAACATAGAGGTGAACTCTTCAGTAGAATTATTAAATGGTTCGTTTCCGTATGATTCAAACTATATTTCAAATGAAATTAGCCACAATAAAGAAGCGCAAGTAGGAAATATTTTATTTCCTTTTACTGCAGACTATTTAAGATTTTATAACTTCGATGAGGTTCAAAACGTTGGCCTTTCAAATCAATTCTATATTTCAAACGGCTCACAAGAAATTAAACAAAAATTATCAAAAACTCTCAATGAGTTTGGACAAGTTGAAATTAATGACATAGAAATAAATAAAGCTTATTTTATTAATTACACTCTCATTTTGTTGGTCATCTTTTCTTTTCTAGTCTTTTCAATCGTTCAATTTTCTTTTATTATTTCAACCAAAAAACATATGTACCTTTTCAAAATTTGGGGATATTCACCTTTAAAGTCACATTTAATCCTTTTTAAACCATTCTATAAATTACAGTTATCGTTACTGTTAGTATCTTCTGTAACTGTTATTGTTGTGCTTTTACTAACTCAACAATTAGCTTTTCTATCTTATTATTTGTTGTTTCTATTTATTGTTTGGTTTACTTTAGTAATATTACCAACCCCGCTTTCAATTTTTGGTTTAACACTAATATATAGGAATCAGGATGACAATATCAATATAAAAGAGACGATTCCTTTTAAGAACTATAATGCCGCATCGTTAATATTAAAAACTTTTGCAACTACAGCATTTTTATTTCTTTTTACTGTAACTGTTATGAAAACTCATGAAATACAAGAAGCTGTTACAGACGATCAATATTGGGATAAAACTGAAGATATATATCGTATAACTGCGCAATTACCAGTGGGGGGATCATTAGCGTCAGAAAGTAAGTTAAACGATAAATTACTTGATTTATATAATGAGCTGAATAAAGAGATGGAAGCGTTTCTTATCTATGCGAACAATTTTCAAGATGTCTCAGACAATAGCGATAAAAATTATTTATATGAATTAAATCATGAACAAGGTAGACCAAATGTGTTACCAAGCGGTCGATCCATTATTATTGACGAGAACTATTTAAAAGTAAACCCAATATTTGCAGTTAATGAAATTCCTATAAATGATCAAATAAATCGTGAAGATACCACATTAAACGTTCTCGTTCCTGAAAAATACCAAGAAATAGAAGATATAATCGAACAAGCGTATTTAGAAGAATTTTATTTTAGTAGTGTTGAAGTAGATAATATATATAATGAATCACTTGGTGTGGTCTTAAATGATACTGCTATCGAGGATTTAGCTATAAACATAATATATGTAAAAGATAATCAAAGCTATTTTACATATAATAGTCAAATCAGTGACTATGAAAATAGACACTTTATAAATGATCCAGTTTCAATTTTACTAGATGGTGAATATAATTCTTCTGCTATCGCTGCATTTATGACTACAAGCGTGTTTTATCATAATGATTCTCAAGGTGAGGCATTTAACAAAATGGAGCCTTTTTTAAAAGAAACAAATACGAAACCCTTTATCAATGAAGTTAGATCAGTTTACCAAGAGAGAAGCGAAGAAATTATTCAAATGCAAAGAGATCTAACAAATTTAATGATCGGTTTAATGATGGTAATCATTTCTATTTTGATTTTTTTGTTTATATTTACTTGGACATATTTCCAGCAAAACTCTTATAAGATTACAATATATTATCTTTTTGGTTTTTCTTATTGGGATAGGCATAAATTTATTTTAGGAAGCATGATCTTTGCAAATATACTGGCAGCAGTTTTAATATTTGTTATTTATTCCTCACAATATTTTATTTTCATTTATGCCGCTGTTTTAATACTATTAGAGTTAATTATTCTAAATTTCTTATTTTCAAGGTTAACTCGCAAACAAGTTCTAAAAACAATAAAGAACGATTTAAATTAAACTACAAGGAGTTAAAGATATGCTTTCAGCTTTAGTAAAGTCAATATTAATAATGATAATCTTTTGTTTTTCATTGATTGTCCATAGGTTACTTATTAGATTTAATTTATTATTAGAAAGTCAATGGTGGTTTTGGGGAAGCTTAGTGGGTGTTTTTTTTATTTTATTATTTCTGTCGTTACTTATTTTCAGCAGACCTAAGGCATGAGCGAGAGGAGTAGTTGTAGATGATTTCTATGAACAGTATTCATAAATCTTATAGAAATAAAAAGATATTTAGTGATTACGATTTAAGTGTAGAAGATGGTGAATTCATATGCATAATGGGGAGAAGTGGATCAGGTAAGACAACTCTACTTAATCTACTGAGTATTATAGACAAACCAGACAGTGGTGATATAAAGATTTTAGGATATAAAAATCCACAAAAAAAAATATTAAGAGGTTTAAGGAGAGACCATTTCGGATTCGTCTTTCAAAATTATGTGTTGCTAAATGATAAGACACTATACCAGAACTTGTTGATCTCAAGACCAAATTTCAAGTCGAAGGTTAAATTAGAATCCGAATTCTCAAAAGCACTGGAAAGGGTTCAACTTGATAGTTCACTTCTTCATAGACCCGTATATGAATTAAGTGGTGGTGAACAACAACGGCTTGCAATAGCTAGAGTTCTATTAAAACCATTTAGTATAATTTTTGCAGATGAGCCTACAGGAAATTTAGATGATGTAAATAAACAAATTATTTTTGATTTGTTTAGGGAGATTCAGGAACGAGGAAAGACTATTGTTTGTGTTACACATGACGAATCTTTTGCAGAGCAATCGAACAGAATCGTAAGGATATAGGATATAATTCAATCGATGTTCATCGATGCTTATCTAAACAGAGACGTTTCCGGTGTTATCTAACTTTGGATAACACCTTTATTATTTTTCGAATAGAGTCCATATAATTGTGTGAAAGAATACATATGACTAGCCCAATCCGGTACAGTATTTTTTACACCACTAAAAACATACCAGAAGGCAAATCATATGAACCAAATGCTGTTTAAAATAAAAAATGAAGAGATATGAAGCTAATTGATACATCTGTAAATGACCAAACTGCTGAGTGGTTAGCGTGGTGAAGTATCTAGTTTCGGCTGTGGCTCTAGAGTTAGTGGTCGGAGAGGCGGATTAAGCTTCCGACGAAAAGGTGGCGGGAGAAAATTTAAAAATGGAGGAGTCCAAAATAAATTTCCCCCTTTTACCATTCTCCGTAACACGGTTTAAACAGATTGGCTGTTTTTAAATGATCGTCCTTCTCTGTTATAGTAAACGTATGGAAGCTAGTAAAATGAATAACCTAGGAGATGCAATGATCTAGTGGAAAGTAGGATGATACACATGAATATTTATATAAGTGATTCAGCGGCAAAGTGGTTCAAGGATGATTTTGCAATGGGTGAAAATGATAAAATTAAATTTTTCTCAAA
Source organism: Shouchella phoenicis (assembly GCF_047238345.1). Classification (NCBI taxonomy): domain Bacteria; kingdom Bacillati; phylum Bacillota; class Bacilli; order Caryophanales; family Bacillaceae; genus Shouchella; species Shouchella phoenicis. The sequence goes on from NZ_JBDFMQ010000001.1 coordinate 288,060, forward strand.
AGTATACGGTTCAAGTCCTGTTCAGGAAAATTTCGCGTTAGGGTTCATGGCTGAAGATGCGCCGAATAAGATCGCAGTAAAAACAGAAGTAAACGGCGTTGAGTTTTTTGTGGAAGATGACGATGTCTGGTTTTTTGATGGGCATGATTTGTATGTGGACTACAACGAAGCTGAAGATGAACTAACGTTTGATTATAAGAAATAAGAGGCGAAGTGGGATGATGGCATCATTCCACTTTTATTTTTTCTATCTAGAGAGGGAGGGACTTAACAGATGACTGATTATATTAAAGATATTCGCGCGCTGAAGTAATCGTCATTTTCATGAATGATAACAGCAAAATCGTATGTAACATTCGTCTTATTAAATCAATCGTACGGATCAATTTGGAGTTATGAAATTGACTCAAATTAAATTTTGTAAAGGCGGCCAAATAAAAAACCAAATATGCATAGTAATGAAGCAGCGATGCCTTTTTCTAAGGTGTCGGCTGCTTTTTTTGTTCTAGAAACCATTTTATGGATTGCTAAAATAGATCGTTCGCGTATAATTGATAATGAAAATCATTATCGATCTTGGAGGGAAATAGTGTGAAGACAGCAAGTACATTACTATCGGTGGTAGCAATTGGATTATTGGCAGCTTGTGGAGGCAGTGAATCGAGTTCAGAAGAAACGAATCAAACGAGTGAAGGGGGGATCACGGTTTCAGACATACACGGTGAACAAACGTTTGAAACGGTACCTGAAAAAGCGGTCGTACTTGACTGGATATTTGCGGAAAATCTTTTGTCGTTTGGAATTGAACCAACTGGAATGGCTGAAATTGAATCGTATCAGGAATGGGTTGATATCGGATCAGACGGTTTAAGCGATACGGTAGATGTCGGCTCTCGCTCTGAACCAAATCTAGAAGCGATTGCACAATTAGAACCAGATGTTATCTATGCAATTGATTTTAGAGCAGATGCGATGATGGAAGAGCTAGAGAAAATTGCACCGGTTCTCGTGTACAATCCATATCCAGAAGAAGAATTAGGGTTAACCCAGTATGACGAGATGGAAGAGACCTATTTAGAAATGGCGAAATTATTTGATAAGACGGATGAAGCGAATGATGTGTTAGCTGATTTGGAAACGACATATGAAGAAGCGGAACAAGCTTTATCTGAGATTGATTTAGAGTCAAGAGAGTTTGTGCTTACGATGGCTTATAGTGATAATCAAGCACCAGCTTTTCGAATTTCAACGCCGAATGCCCTTGCTGTTGAAGTGCTAGAACGAATGGGGTTAGAAAACGTATACGATACGGGCACGTTTGAACCGTATGGCTTTTCAACGGTAGGGGTAGAAGAGTTCACAAAAGTAGAGGATGCCAACCTTCTTCATATTGTTCAAGGGGACGACAATGTGTTTGAGAATCAATTGCAAGATAACTCGGTTTGGAATGATCTAACGTTTACGAAGGAAGGTCGTGTCTATGCGTTGGGTGGGGATACTTGGCCTTACGGTGGCCCTTTATCAGCTGAAAAACTTGTACACCGCACGTTAGAAGTGTTAGATCAGTAAAGATGACTGGACGTAAGCTTCATAAGAGTAAATCTTTGCTTTCCTTTTTGCTTGGTAGTTTGGCTCTATGCCTATTATCAATCATCCACCTTACGCAGGGCCAAGCAGATGTCACAATGGTTGATTTGTTTTCAAGCTGGGATCAAAGAACCGAAGCCATTATGGGCGTCCGCCTGCCGCGGGTCATCATTGGGATTTTGGCAGGAGGCTGTTTGGCAATGGCTGGGCTCGTCCTACAAACAATGACAAGAAACCCGCTCGCTTCAGCAGGAACGTTAGGGATTAATGCAGGTGCATATTTGTTTGTTGTGATCGGTGCGCTGTTTTTTCCGGGAATGAACACGTCTTTTCTTTTTTCTTTTTTAGGCGCTTGTTTTGCCGCCTTTCTCGTGTTTATGCTTGCAGGAAAAACGATGTCACCAGTCCGGGTTGTATTGACCGGTATGATTATTACTCTATTATTTGGTGCGTTAACGAGTAGTCTTCAACTCATGTATGAACAAGAATCCAATGGCTTATTTTTATGGGGCGCGGGTACACTTATGCAAAATGATTGGTCAGGCGTCACTTTTATCTGGCCATTTGCTCTCATATTAGGGGGACTGGCGCTTTTTACAGGGAAATCGTTCGATCTTGTCCACCTCGGAGATGAAGCTGCAAAAGGATTAGGTTTACCTTTAGGGTTGGTGAAAACGTGGGGATGGGCATTAGGTATTCTTCTTGCTGCTGCTACAGTCAGTGTCGTGGGACCGATTGGTTTTATCGGGTTAATGGCACCGCACCTTGTTCGGTTGATGGGCGTTCGTGGTCATCGTCTTCAGTTCATCCATTCCTTTTTGTGGGGAGCGGTCATTCTAATTGCAGCTGATGTGCTCTCGAGAATGATTTCTCCTAACAGTGAACTGCCAGTTGGAGCGATGACGGCTTTTATTGGTAGTCCTTGGTTAATGTATTTGGCATATAAAGCAGCAAAGAAGATGAGAAGCGATAAGCAAAGATTAAATAGCGCAAAAAAAGCAGGTCATCCTATCTTGGTGACGGCCGTTCTTCTATGTCTTTCAGCCATTGTCGGCTTTATCTCCATTTCTTTTGGAGGTGGCCAGTTTACAAGCATGCAAGAGATGTTTTCAGGTAAAATGTTTGATCATGTAACGGTCCAGTTTCGTTGGCCAAGGGTGCTCGTATCATTTTTGGTTGGAGCGTTGTTGGCGTTATGTGGTGCTTTGCTCCAAAATGTGTTAAAGAACCCGTTAGGAGATCCATCCATTATCGGAATTACGTCTGGAGGTGGAGCGGGAGCCCTTTTAATCTTGGTAGTATTCCCATCTCTTCCCTTTTTCTTTCTACCATTAGGCGCTTTAACAGGTTCGGTTATCGCTGTGTTAATCGTGATAGTTGCAACGCGACGATCAGGATTTGAACCGATTTCTTTAGCGTTGATGGGGGTAGCAGTTTCTGCGATGGCGTCTGGTGTTATTCAAATCCTAACGGTGAAGGCAAGCTTAAGTGTTTCTCCAGCGCTCGTTTGGTTGGCAGGTACTACCTATAGTTCAACGTGGAATCATGTCTATTGGTTGCTGTTGATGCTTTTTATACTTGTTCCGCTCACGTTCCTAATTTGCAAGCACTTAAATGTACTCGCTTTTTCAAATGAGGTGTCAATTTCTCTAGGATTAAAGGTAAAGAACTATCGACTTTTGTCCATTGCAATTGCCGTTCTAATTGGAGCGATCTGCGTATCAATTGTAGGGGCAATTGGATTTATCGGTCTTCTCGCTCCCCACGCAGCGCGAGCTTTAGTAGGCTCAGCGTTTCAAAGAGTCATTCCAGTTGCGATGATGATTGGCGGAACGCTTTTAATTCTTGCGGATTTTCTAAGTCGGTTTATGATGTATCCGACGGAAATACCTTCTGGTTTACTCATTGCATTAGTCGGTGCACCTTACATTTTATATGTCATGAGAAAGCTTTAGTCTTACCCATTCAATGTTTTCTACAGGTCACGCTTAGGTGTGGCCTTTTCATGTGAATTCACTTAAAATCACACGCGACATCAATAGATTCATGAAGATTTGTTTTTTTCTGTGAACCACGTACCAGTGCGTTTTGTTGCAGCTGGCCAAAATGAGCATTACCACGTGCCTATTCTACTATCTCCGTGGGGGTATTAAATCTATCGAGGTAGTTCATAAGATAAGAATGAGTCAATAATAATTTGAAGACGATTGAGCGTATTTAGGGAAATGGCTAAGTCCGTGCCCGTGACAACGAAGACACCGTGAGGGCAAGTGATAACGTAGCGCAAACGGATGTCGCGCTTGTGCCTGTGATGAAATCGTTCGCCATTCTAAAATGAAGAACCGCTTTTCAAGATAATAGTCATTCGAATGCAAAAAAGATACGTGCATCTCCTTTAAGAAACGAGACAGCTCTCACCCTTTGCATTAAAATAGAAGAAACGAATGAAAGGGTGTTCATAAAATGCGCTATTTATCTTTAACGTCATGGAGTTTAAATCGGTTATTAGGACCTCTTTATTGGAATGAGTGGGACGACAAGAATCAAACAATAACAACTGTTTTTGAAGAACAACCACAAATACATACCTTAATAGAAATGCCACAATTGTTAGCCAATCATGGTTTTCATGCAATGGAGATTATCCATCCTCACTTTCCTTCTACAGATGTAGACTACCTTCATGAATTACGGACAGCTTTTGAAAATGCGAATATCCGCCTTCATTCTATTTTAATCGATTATGGGGACATTAGTACGAGCAATCGTGCGAGGCAAACAGCCGATTACGCTTTTTTAAAAGAGTGGGTGACTATCGCTGCAACAGTTGGCGCAAAGTATGTTCGAATTATAGGAGGAGAAGCAAGGTCGGATGATCAAGAAGGTCTAGAACTGGCGACGGCGCAACTCGCTTCTTTAGTAAATGATGCCAAGCAAAAAGGAGTAGGGATTTTAACCGAAAACTTTAAATCGTTAACAGAAACGGCGGAGAACTGCGTATATTTAAAAAAACATACTGGCATTGACGGACTCATTACAGACTTTGGAAACTTTACAGGTGCGACAAAAGTACAGTCGATTCAACAAACCATTCCTCATAGTAAATCTATCCACGTTAAAGCACTAGAGAATGAGGATGGGACGATTAATCAAGCTGAACTCAAGGGGAATCTTGATGTAGCGAAGGAAATGAACTACGAGGGTCCTATAACCATTGTGTACGATGGCCCAGACGATATGTGGGCTGGTATTAATAGGGTAAAAGAAATTGTAAAAGCGTATATCTAGGTATGGAGACCTTTGCTATAAGAAGCAGAGGTCTTTTTTTCGATGAATGAAGCGTATGTACGATAGTGATTCATACATTGTTATGCTAAAATGGTACATTATTAAAGAAAGGATGAGAAAATTTATTTTCTGACTATTTTAATTACATAATAAATGCAAAGGTGGTCTTGGAATGGAAGAAACGCCCTCTTTTTATTCACTTAGTGAAACAGCTGTTACTGTGAATCTAGGTAGCGTGGTGAGTCCAACTGTACAAGCTCGTGTTCAGCAGTTGCTTATGGATCTTGATAACGATCCCTTTCAAGGGTATCAAGAATCTGTTCCAAGTTATATTGGACTAACGGTTTTCTATGAACCTATGAAAATTTTTGGGGAAGAGCGGGATGCTGCAAGTGAAGTCATCTCCATTTTAAAAAGACGCGTCAAACAAATAAAGGATCAGATGAACGCTTCTAACGGAAAACATGTCACGATCCCGGTTTGTTACGACCGTGACTATGGGCTCGACTTAGACGATGTAGCGAAAAGGAATGGATTAACCCGAGACGAAGTCATCCACATTCACACATCGGGTGATTATCTTGTTTATATGATAGGGTTTGCGCCTGGTTTTCCGTTTTTAGGTGGAATGGATGAACGAATTGCAACCCCGAGGCATGCGCAGCCGAGAACAGAAATTTCAGCGGGGTCAGTTGGGATTGCAGGAGGGCAAACAGGGGTTTACCCTTTTACCACACCTGGTGGCTGGCAGCTTATCGGGCAAACGCCGCTCACTCTTTTTTCCGCAAATCGAGAGGTTCCGAGCTTATTACAAGCTGGAGACCGTGTGACATTCAAGGAGATATCAAAAGAGGAATTTTTGCAAATGAAAGTAGGCAAACAATGAGTTTATATATCGAAGAAGGTGGGCTATTCACAACCGTCCAAGATTTAGGTAGAAAAGGTTACCTCCACCAAGGTGTGGTCGAGAGTGGTGCAATGGATCGTGCGGCGGCCCGAAATGCCAATCTTGCAGTTGCGAATGAAGAGGATGCCGCAGTCCTTGAAATGACGCTTATTGGTCCTAGTATCACATTTCAAACAACAATGCTCATTTGTATGGTAGGTGATGGAATGACTCCGTATCTTGACGGCATACCTTGCTCAACTAGCTACCCTTATATGGTGCCTGCTGGAACCGTGCTCACATTTAAGGCGAAAAAAGCAGGGATGCGTACGTATTTGGCCATTGCTGGCGGTATTGATGTCCCAGTTGTCATGAACAGTAGGAGCACCTATATGCGAGCCGAAATTGGTGGGTATGAAGGGAGGAATTTGCGTAAAGGGGATTGTCTTGCAATTGGACAACCTCATCCATTCGTTCAACCAATGATTGATAACATGAAGTACGAAAAAAAAGGTTGGAGAGCAAATTGGCATATTCAATCTCCTGTTACGGAAGCAATGGAAGCGAACAGGCATGTCATCCGAGCTTTAACAGGTACGCATTTTGACCGTCTGAATGAAGAAAGTCAGCAGCAGTTATTTGAATCGTCCTTTACTGTGAAAAATCAATCAGATCGTATGGGCTATCGTCTACAGACAGAGTCATCCATTGCATTTAAGGAATCATTCAGCCTCTTATCGGAAGCTGTTGCCCTTGGTACCGTTCAAGTGCCCCCAGATGGGCAGCCGATCATTTTAATGGCAGATCGCCAAACGACAGGAGGGTATCCTCGTGCACTTCAAGTTGCTTCTGTTGAGATAAGCAAGCTTGCCCAACTTCGTCCTGGTCAATCGTTTACGTTTTCGCTCATTACGCTAGCGGAGGCAGAGAGCCTATATAGAGAGTATGAAAAAGCGATACAGATACGAAAAAGAGGCTTGTTATTAAAATGGGAGCAAGCTAATTAAAGGAGGAATGCGGAACATGATTGAACGCAATAATCTGATGAATCAAATTCGAAAGGGCATATATACAAGCCCTACGTCAGGGTTGGTACATGGTTATGCACAAGCAAACCTTGTTGTGTTACCTAAAAAAGATGCGTATGATTTTCTCTTATTCTGTCAGCGGAACAAGCAAGCTTGCCCACTTTTAGATGTAACGGACGTAGGGTCTCCGGTGCCACAAATGATTGGAGCAAATGCTGACATCCGAACGGATCTTCCGCGCTACCGTGTCTACCGCTATGGGGTGTTAACCGAAGAGCGGACCGATATAACAAGTCTGTGGGAGGAAGATATGGTTGGGTTCATGATTGGCTGCAGCTTTACGTTTGAAGATGCATTAATAGCGAACGAAATCCCGATTCGTCATCAAGAAGAGAACGTAAATGTACCGATGTATCAAACATCGATCCCGTGCGAAGGTGCAGGAATTTTCCATGGGAATGTTGTTGTGAGTATGCGACCGGTACCAGAAGAGCAGGCGGTTCGAGCCTCGCTTGTAACGGCTCGATTCCCGTCCGTTCATGGTGCGCCTATCCACATAGGAAATCCTGCTGCCATTGGTATTACAAACATACATAAGCCTGATTTTGGCGATCAAGTGACCATAAAAGACGGGGAAGTTCCAGTATTTTGGGCGTGTGGCGTAACCCCTCAAGCTGTAGCGATGGCCAGTAAACCAGCGTTAATGATTACCCATGCACCTGGTCACATGTTTATCACCGAGATTAAAAATGAACAACTAGGAGTCTTATAGATGAACCAACCGATTAGCGATAAGGATCGTAGAAAATTTTTAACTGGAGCGATATTTTTAATGGCAACGTCTGCCATTGGGCCTGCTTTTTTAACACAAACGGCTCGATTTACGGAGCAATTTCTCGCAAGTTTTGCGTTTGCAATCTTAGTCTCACTTATCATTGATATTGGTGTGCAGATGAACATATGGCGAGTCATTTCTGTCTCTGGAAAACGTGGACAAGAAATTGCAAATGCACTTCTTCCAGGTCTAGGTTACGTGATAGCGGCGCTTATTTTATTTGGTGGTTTCGCCTTTAATATCGCCAATATTGGAGGAGCGGCTCTTGGTCTTAATGTCTTGTTTGACCTGCCCTTAGCAGTCGGAGGAACGATTACAGCCTTTCTGACAATTGGTTTATTTCTATTTAAACGATTTGGTCCGGTAATGGATCGAGTTATGCAAGTGTGCGGTGTCATTATGCTACTCATGGTAGGGTATGTGATGTTTAACACGAACCCTCCTGTTCAAGAAGCGGCTTACAGTGCATTTGTGCCTGAAAGCTATATGATGCTCTTGTTGCCAATTGTCACGATCGTTGGAGGAACGGTCGGCGGGTATATTTCTTTTGCTGGCGGACATCGGCTTGTAGACGCAGGAATAACAGGTAAAGAGAATGTTAAATTTGTTGGAAGAGCGGCGAATTTAGGGATATTGACAACGGGCTTCATGCGCGTATTCTTGTTTTTAGCCGTACTTGGCGTCGTGACTGCGGGGTACAGTCTGGACGAAAATAATCCAGCTGCAACCGTGTTTTTAGTTGGTTTAGGAGATGTCGGCTATTATCTTTTCGGTATCGTGTTATTTGCTGCAGCGATTAGTTCGGTCATAGGCTGTGCATACACGAGTGTCTCGTTTTTACGGTCGTTCCACCCAATTTTTGAGAAGCAAAATAATTTGTTTATTGCAGGATTCATTATTATATCCGCTGTTATCTTTATAACAATTGGACAACCTGTACAGCTACTTATATTGGCAGGTGCTTTAAATGGGTTGATTTTGCCGATTGTGTTAACCACCATTTTAATTGCTTCTAGAAAAAAATCAATCGTTGGCGATTACCACCATCCAACTTGGTTACTTGTGTTTGGAGTTTTAACGGTTCTTGTTACGATTGGTGCAGGGTATGTTGCGCTTGAAGGTATTGTGAATTTATGGAATGGAAATGGATGATGTTAGGGGAGAGAAGAAAATGAACAAAACAGTTGATTTAAATAGTGATATGGGCGAGAGTTTTGGCGCCTACACAATAGGAAATGACACCGAATTAATGGCCTACATTTCTTCTGCGAACGTGGCTTGTGGCTTTCATGCAGGCGATCCTAAAACAATGCGCGCCACGGTTCAACGTGCATTAGCGTCTAATGTGGCAATTGGTGCCCATCCTGGCTTGCAGGATTTAATTGGGTTTGGTAGACGCCCAATGGAGATCACTCCTGATGAAGGGTATGATCTCGTTCTCTATCAAATTGGCGCCCTATTAGGTATGACACAAGCAGAAGGTGGAAAGCTCCATCATGTGAAGCCTCACGGCGCTTTGTATAATATGGCCGCAAAAAATAAAGAGCTTGCGCTTGCAGTAGCAAAAGCTGTCTACAAACTAGATGCATCCCTTGTGTTGTATGGCCTTGCTGGCAGTGCTCTCATTGATGCAGGCAGAGAAGTTGGTTTGCAGACAGCAAGTGAAGTGTTTGCCGATCGGACATACCAATCAGATGGAAATTTAACGTCGCGGCGTTCACCAAACGCCCTGATTGTTGATGCGGATCAAGCGAGTAAACAAGTATTGCGTATGATACAGGAAGGCAAAGTCATGACCCAACAAGGCAAAGAGATTGATATTGAAGCAGACACGATTTGTATTCATGGTGATGGCGCCCATGCGCTTGCATTTGCTAAAGAGATCCACGCAAAAATTCAAGAAAATGGTATAACGATCAAACGAATAAAGCAGTAATCTATTATGAGAAACCATCAGGCTTACAAGCTGATGGTTTTTTAACCTGTATCCTTAACAATTGTCGTATTGGATTGGGCAACAACAGGTGGTTTTTTAACTAATAAAGCAAGTGCAACAATGATAAGAATGAGGCAAAGCCAGTTTATGTCTCGAAATCCAAAAAAATCAGCTCCAGCCCCACCAGCTACATTTCCTCCTAGCCGACCAAGTATTGATGCATTTGCGTAAATGGTTGCGGCAACGCCAGCTGAATATGGAATGATATCAGAAAAATAACTTAGCCCGTTCCCCATCACAATTGCGACAAGAATGGCTTGAAACAATTGAGCGCTAATAATGTGCCAAGGCTCAGTCGCAAGTGCTAATAGGACAAAATAGAGGGCGCCAATGAGACATCCCCATTTTAGGAGTGTATGATTAGAAATTTTCACGCTTAACGCACCAAACAAGAGCATAAGCGGGATCTCCAATCCAGCGCCAAGTGCAACCATAAAGCCAACATCTGCATGTGTGCCATTTAACTCGTTTAGCATGAAGAGTGGGGTGTTAATCGTGTTAATGGCATTTAATGAAATTAACAAGATAAAGGCAAGGAAAGGAAGGATAAGCACTCTTGTCTCTGGAGAAGAAAGAAGCCGAACTTTCTTTACGGGTCGATGTGTTTGCTCGATTTTCTTTTTTGGTAAAAAAATGTAGACGATAGCGGCTATGACAATGAAAAGAATCGACGTTCCTAAAAAAAGCCCGGTATAGTCGTAAGCAGCGAGTAAGAGTGTGCCGATTAACGGGCCAATTAAGAAACCTAATGAAAATAACGAGCGTAACGTTGATTTGGCAAATGTTTTATTTTCTACCTTACTTGCATTTGCAGACTCTTGAGAGTAAGCAAAAAGCTGCGGCATGGCAGTAGCACCTATACCGGTGAAAAAACTAACGGCCAGTAATAACCCTATAAACGATTCGAAAAAAAGATACGATGCGTAGCCGCATGCGGAAGATAAAACGGCGGCAAGAATGACCCACTTACGATCCATGCCGCTATCAGAGTAATTGGCTATGACCGTATTTGCCGCAACGCCAGCCAAAGATGTAATGGCAATAAAAAAGCCAAACATCGTCGGTGTCATGCCTAGTTCGCTCGTTCCATAGATTGATAAATAAGGCATGGTAATCGAGACGCTTGTGCCAATAAGGAGCATACAAATGACAAAAAGTCCATAATGGCGAATATGAAAGAGTTCTTTAACACGTTTCATTACGAAGTTACCTCCTTCTTATTGGCGTTTCTTCTTCTATTATTGCAGAGGGGAAGAACGTATGTTATCGTTTTCATATCAATTTCTTGCCTATTCTTCTCAAGTACAGGAAGGTGGAATGTTTGTGAATGAGGTCATATATGATGTTCAAAAAGAGAAGCTAAGAGAATTAATTCATCACCACACTGATTGTGATGGCAACCACACTACGCGAGTTCCGTCTTTAATCTTAAGTAAACGGAGAGAAGCACATGAACAACGATTTGGTGTTACAACGCCTGCTTTATGCATAATCGTGCAAGGAGAAAAGCGAATTCGGCTAGGCAATGAATCCTATACGTATGGAGAACAACATTTTCTGTTTGCGGCTCACCAGTTGCCTGTTGCAGGCGCTATTATAGAAGCTTCAAAAGAGGTTCCTTATTTAGCATTAAAAATTGAAATCAATGCTAAAGAAATTAATGAAGTATTAAATTCGGTAGGGAATCCAATTCATCACGATAAACAAGCTGAACGGGGGATCGTTGTTAGTCAACTACAACCATCATTACTAGATGCTGTCGTTCGCTATGTTGATTTAATTAATCATCCCAACGATGTGCACATGTTGGCGCCTTTGTATAAAAAAGAAGTGATTTATAAGCTTTTGCAAGGTCCTTTTCAAGCAATGCTGGTTAAAGTTGCGACAGAAGGTAGTGCGTCAAATGGGGTAGAACAAGTCATTCAATATATTTTGAACCATTATAAAGAAACGATTAGAATTGAGGAGCTTGCTAAACATGTTAATGTAAGTTCGGCTACTTTACATAGACATTTTAAAGATGTCACGACGATGACCCCGATTCAATTTCAGAAGCAATTAAGATTACAAGAAGCAAGGCGTTTGCTTTATAACAGCTCTTTCGACGCGACGACCGTTGCATACACTGTTGGATATGAAAGTCCGTCTCAATTTAACCGCGAATACACAAGATTGTTTGGCTTGTCTCCTGGAAAAGATAAACACGCCTATCAGCGCACGTTGTCTACCTAAAAAGAGAATCTTTGCGACACTATCGTTCACAAAGATTTCTTCTGTTTAGTTGAAGCGTAAGAACACGTTATTTCTACTTTTGTTCTTCAACATGAAATTGACTGGTCAGTTGTTTAAGATTGTTGGCTACTTCACCTAACTGCTCAACTGAAGCTGCAATCTCTTCCATAGATGCAAGTTGTTCCTCCGTCGATGCGGAGATGTTCTGCATACTAGCAGAGGCTTGTTCACTAATAGAAGAAAGATCTTGAAAAGTCGTCACGAACGCCTGACTGTCTTGGCCAAGAGAGGCTACATTTTTAGCTGATTCGTTGACTTCTATAGCAACGTCTTGAACAAATGTCTGGATTTCCCCAAATGATTGACCTGCTGTTTGAACGACTTCAATTCCTTTATTGACTTGATTGGTGCTTTGATCCATCTGTTCAATGGTCCGTTTCGTGTCTTGTTGAACGGATTGAACAAGTTCCGAAATCGTTTCAGTAGAGGCTGCTGTCATGTCAGAAAGTTTTCGAACTTCGTCTGCGACAATCGAGAAGCCTCGCCCATGCTCACCAGCTCTTGCAGCTTCAATGGCTGCGTTTAGTGCAAGAAGATTGGTCTGTGTGGCAATCCCTTTTATCGTCTCCGTTACTTCTTCAATTTCCTTAGAACGGTTTCCTAACGTATCAATGTGCAAGGATAATTGTTTGACGGTATCTTTAATCTGCGTCATCTGTTCAATAGCTGTTGTGATTGCTTCGTTTCCTTTATGTACGGTTAAGGCAGCATGATCAGTCGTCTTATGTATATGGTTTGTTTTTTTGACGACATGGTTGACGTCACTGGACATGGCGCTCGCGACTTGCTCACTTTGCCTGACACTTACACTTTGCTTTTCTACACCATTTGCCACTTCTTGAACCGCTTCTGTTATCTGTTCGGTTGCGCTCATATTTTCATTTGTAATTGACGTTAATGTGTAGGCTGACTGAGACAAATCAGTTGATTTTGCTTGAATGTTCGTAATCATGAGTACGAGAGAAGCCCGCATTTTCTCAAACGAACGGCCTAGACGTCCTATTTCGTCTGTTTGTCTAGCATTGACTACATATGGGATAGATAGATTTCCTTCTGCCATACGTTCTGAAGCATGGATTAGACGTTGTATAGGAGTGTTAATGGATGTAACGAGAAAATAGATAATGATCATGCCAATAAGTATGGCGATAGTTAAAACAGTAAGAGCACTAGTAAGGATAGGCATAACCGCTTCGTTCATCTCTTCTTCATACATGGAAGCTGCTATAGTCCAACCTGTTACGTCATTGGATTGAAACGTTAGAAGTTGGTCGTCGCCATTTGACGAATAGGAAAGGAAGCCTTCGTTGACATCAGTAAACGAGAGGAACGACTCATCAGCTTCGACACCAGGCTCCTCGTAAGGGTGGGAGACATAGGCATTATTTTCGTCTAATAAAAAGACATAGCCTGTTTCCCCAATAGTAATACTTGATAAAAGGTCAGAGATTACGGTTAATTCGAGATTTAGTGCGGCAACGCCTAATCCGTCATCTGTGGTACGGGCAATTGTGGTAACAGGTTGTTCGGAAGACTGAGAAATATAAGGAGATGTGATTATAATCTCTCCTGCCTGTTCCATGGCTCGTTGGTACCATGGTCGTTCTCTCGGGTCGTAGTCGGGTGGATTTTGAAATGACGAGGGTGCGTTAATAAAATCGCCTGTTTCCATACCAACATAAGTTTGCTCAACGTGGTTTTTTGTTGCTTGGAGGGAGTCAAGTAAGAACCGCTGGTTTCCTGGTTCCTCCTCGTTGAAATCTGCTAAATCACTAGCTGAAGCAATGTATTCAATATTTTCTACCTGAGCCTCTATAAAAAGGGTAAGGGTTTCATCTACGATTGCAAGACTTTCTTCAGTAGCCGAGGTCATCTCATCCAATATTGCTTCTTTTGCATTTTGGTAAGAGATCAACCCAATAAGTGCGCTTGGAATTACTAAGATTGCAGTAAAAGCTATAAAGAGCTTTGTACGTAGCTTCATAAATTGGATATTTTGTAAAAAGCGTGTAAACATGGTCCATCTTCTCCTAACTGTATTGGTTCATAAGGGCAACATACTTACTATCGTCATGATGAAGAGAGGATTAAACCTTTTGTGCATTTTTATAAAAAATATATGGCGAGATGACAAAAAAGGATGACCAGGGAGCACGCGCCACATAAATTAATTTCTAATATTTAGTTTAGCGTTAAGAACCGCAAGGTCAAATTTCTATCAAAGACGATCCCTAAGGATGGGTTTGTTTCCTGCGTGGTGTGCTTTTGTATGTGTTATTCTTAAGAAAGAGTAGAAATGATGCTAGGAGATGACGCATATGAAGCGAATTGCAATTGATATGGATGAAGTGATGGCAGATTTTAATAAGAAACATCTTGCGCTGTTCAATGCAGATTATGGTGAAGCCTTAACAGTGGAGGATTTGCACGGAAAGAAATTACGGGAATTGCGCCCGAATCTCGTAAATGAAATTCGAGGATACTTAAAAGATCCTGGTTATTTTCGTGATTTAGAAGTGATTCAAGACGCTCAAGAAGTGATTAAAGAATTACATGAAACATATGAAGTGTATATTGCGACGGCAGCAATGCATTTTCCGTCATCCTTTACAGCGAAGTATGAATGGCTACAGGAACATTTTCCGTTTTTAAATGATCAGCATTTTGTGTTTTGTGGCGATAAAAGCGTCATTAAAGCAGATTATTTGATTGATGACAATGTCTATCAGCTCGAGCGCTTTACTGGAAAAGGTATCCTCTATACCGCCCCTCATAATGTTCATGAGGAACGATTCACGCGGGTCAATCATTGGCAAGATGTGAGGGACTATTTCTTGAAATAATAAAGATGTAAGGGTAATCGGATCTATTTTCGGTTTTCCTTACATTTTTTTATGTTGAATGTTGTTTCTGAAGGGAAGCTTCGCTGGCATAAGTTTTGCAAGTAGATCATTCGAGTGGATGTGGAAAGAACTGCGCTTAATCTAATTAGGATAAGGGAGTGCATAAATGCGACGAATTGTTTGGAGCGCTGTCCTATTGGTTGCTTTATTGTTTAGTCCGCAAATGGTTGAAGCAGGCACAACAGAGTCTGGTTCATATGGAGGCAAGCGCTATCAACTTTATACGCCTGAGTCTGTTTCAGCAACAGAGAATGCACCACTTGTTGTTATGTTACATGGGTGTACCCAAGATGCCAATCAGTTTGCTGCAGGTACGCAGATGAATGGTGTCGCTGATCGGGAAGGGTTCTATGTCTTATATCCTGAGCAAAGCGCAGCAGCAGATATGCAAAAATGTTGGAAGTGGTTTGAAGCTGCTCATCAAGCAAGAGGCAGAGGAGAGCCGGCAACACTTGCAGGTCTTGTCCAGCAGGTCATGAACCAGAAACAAGTAGAGACAGAAGAGGTGTATGTTACAGGTCTCTCGGCAGGAGGGGCGATGGCAGGGATTATGGGTGCAACCTATCCCGACATATTTTCTGGTATTGGTGTGGCTTCTGGCCTTGAATATAAGGCAGGAACGACCCAGCTAGAAGGGGTAATGGCTATGTCAAATGGAGGGCCAGACCCAGCTCGGCAAGGCCAGTTAGCGTTCCAAGCAATGGGGACGCATGCCAAAGTTGTCCCAACTATTGTGTTTCATGGAACAGCTGATTACACAGTCAATGTGATAAATGGGAACCAAGTGCTAAGCCAATGGGCAAAAACGAATGATCTAGTGCTTGGTGGTCGTGGTCTCATTACAGATCAAGCGGATGAAAAAATGAATGAGCAAGTACCAGGTGGACGTAGCTATTCAGAGGAATTCTATCGACATAGCGAGACGAATGAACTTGTATTAAAAAAAGTACTTGTTAACGGAATGGGCCATGCGTGGTCTGGTGGGAGTACAGCTGGTAGTTATACAGATCCGAGTGGGCCAAATGCCAGTGAAATGATGTGGGATTTCTTTTCGAATCTAGGTGAGGATGATAATGAACAGCCTGATCGGCCAACGGTTGTGGCAAATCCCTCTGGAGGTGTATTTCGAGACCCCGTGACGGTGGCGGTGTCAAGTGAGACAGCGAAGGACATTCGATGTCAGACTGATGGCCGTGAAGCAAAAGCTGATTCTCCTTTATACACAGGGCCATTTCTATTCGAAAAAACGACTACTTTATCCTGTGTCGGTGTGTCGGAAGGGGGGACGACCGGTGCAGTGCTATTGGAAGTCTATCAAATTGAAGACGACGGAGAATCGGGAGAAGAGAAACAAATTAAGGCAGATGCGGCAAACTCGGGGTTTGTCGGGAGATTGGCGGCTGACGGTATCGGCTCACAACTGAAGGCTGGTGACAAAGGGATGTTTAATACTGATACATTTCGTTCAATTCTCTCCTTTTCAACGACAGATATCTCACAAACCAGTAACGCTGTGTTAAAAGTACCTATTTCACGAGTAAAGGGAAATGTGTCTGGGCTCGTTCTCGATGCAAAAAACAATTTTTTTGGTAACGGCATTCAGGTAGAACGAGCTGATTTTGCTGCTCAAGGGGATTATAACGCCATCAGTCAAGCAACGGTGAAAAGTGGCGATCGTTATGTAGAGTTTTCATTACCTGCAAACGTTGTAAAGGCGTTAAATGAGCAAAAAACAATGCAGTTCCGTATACGTGCGACATCAACGGCGAGTTTTCAAGCAAACGTTGTCCATTTTAAGCAAGAGGATGACGCACCTGTAATGGTGATTAACTAAAAACAAGAGGTGCGCATCATGCGCACCTCTTGTTTTAGGTTTCATTCCTCTGGACGAGTGCCAGGGTCCATTTGTTCACTGGTTGCTGTTCGTAATGGCTTTACTTTTAAATCTTGATCAATACGAATTTGGCAGGACAGGCGTAGATTGTCAGCAGTGATTCCTTTTTTCTCACGGGCTGCTGCCTCTAATTCGCCTATAGGACCAGCATCGCCGTCAACGATCTCGCAAAGGCAAGTCGTGCAGCGTGCTTTTCCGCCACAACGGTGAAGAATATCAACGCCATTGTCTTCTAAAGCGAGCACAAGTTTTTTTCCTTGTTCCGCTCGGAAGGTATGATAGCCTTCTGCGTGAATCATGGGCATCGTAATCATTCCCCTCTTATCAGTCGTTCACGTCTAGTTTAGCATGAAAGCAGGTGCGAGCCTACCTTGATTTACACGTCGAGACTGAAAAGGGGTTAGGGTATTTCGTACCGTATTCTTATGTAAAAGAGGCCAATTTATTCAAGGCCATAATGAACGAGTAATTGTGTTTCTAAGTGCTCGGCTTGCTCAAATGGCAAGACACGGCGTTTTTTGCGTACATAATCTTCAATTGCACGAAGGTAAGCAGACAATTCACTCGTTGCGGTTGGAAGAAACGCTTGTGCACGTTCTTCAACAGCGCGTAAATCTTCAGCTGTATACATCTTCCTCACTCCTACAGAGACTTCTTAATCCTAGTTTATAACGATAGAGGCACCATAACTACTTAAGATCTGCTAAAGAATACGTAAAAGTCTCTTAACAGAGTGAAAAGTAACGGAGAATGGGTAGCAGATGTTTAAAAAGGAACAAGTTGTGGGATACCAATTAGAATGCAAAAAAAGATCGGAGGTTTCTCATGCTTTGTCAATCAGATGATGAACTACAATTATTAGTGAACCAAGCGAGAGATGTGACCGATGATGGAAAAGTGGCAGATTACATACCAGCATTAGCCAAGGCGGATAAAGACAAATTGTCGGTCGCTTTATTTTACCCTGATGGTCGTTTTTTTTCTGCAGGAGACACAAGCGAAAACTTTACACTGCAAAGTATTTCAAAAGTTTTAGCGCTTGCCCTTGCCCTTATTGATCACGGCGAAGATTATGTGTTTGACCGTGTGGGAAAAGAGCCGACAGGTGATCCGTTTAATTCTATAGCGAAATTAGAAACGAATAAGCCGTCTAAACCATTAAATCCAATGATTAATGCAGGTGCATTGGCTGTGACACATATGATAAAAGGAGAGTCTGTACCACACCGATTGGAACGGTTATTACAATTTATTCGTTGTTTATCCAACAATGAGACAATCGCTTATAATGAAGAGGTAGCAAAGTCCGAGTATGAAACAGCTGATTTAAACCGTGCCTTAGCATTCTTTATGAAACAGCACGACGTGATAACCGAAGACATTGAAGGGTTGATTGATTTATATACGAAGCAATGTGCCATTGAGATGAATTGTAAAGACTTAGCGCGAATCGGTTGTGTACTCGCTATGGATGGACGAGATCCAGAAAGCGACGAGCAAGTCGTTCCTGTAGATGTTGCGCGGATTTGTAAGACTTTTATGGTGACATGCGGCATGTATAACGCATCAGGCGAATTTGCAATCAATGTAGGGATCCCTGCAAAAAGTGGTGTTTCTGGAGGGATTATGGGTTCCATTCCAAAGAAATGTGGCATTGGAATATGTGGTCCGTCTTTAGACGATAAAGGCAATTCAATCGCAGGGATTCGTTTGTTAGAAATGATGTCGCGTCAATACTCATTATCCATGTTTTAGCAGGGGGATAGGCTCCTGCTTTTTTCCTGTTTCATGCAGAGTCGACTTGGCGTATAATCGATAAGCAGAATAAGGAGAGAACGATGAAAGTGACCATTCATAGTGGCTTATATGAAATAAAAAAAGAAATGCAGCAACGAAAGCATCAGCGAATGACGATAAAGATGCGTTCCTTTATGACTCGTATTGGACAAAAAAGACGCACGAGTCAACTAGTGCAGCAAGTCAATAAACAGTTAAACAAGATGGGCATGAGGGCCTATTCACCAAAGGGATCACAATGGCACCATTTAAAAATGGATGAATGGGTCACGTTTGCCTCGCAATTAAAAGAACGATCGCCTCATCACGTTCATGTAAAGGAAAATGATCATCCGTTTCATTTGTACCTTCATCAACAAGAAGCGTTAGAGAAGCTCGAACAAATGAAGCGACCGTTTTCTGGACTGTTATCTATTCCTACAGGTGGTGGAAAAACAGTAGTGGCAGTTCACTGGCTCTTAAAAGAAGGAGTGAAAAAGGGCCGGAAAGTACTGTGGCTTACTCACCGACATGATTTACTTGATCAAGCATTCTTAACCATTCAAAAGCATGCAACAGACGCTCTTTTAGCAAAGGATCAAGATTTTACATGTCGGCTTGTCTCTAGTGAAGAGACGCACCAATCGATTCGAGATATTCAAGCAACGGACCACGTTGTAATTGGAACAAATGGGAGTCTTGTTGGACAACTAACGCTTTTACTGAGAAACTGGCTCACGCCTCAAGAAGAGATACTCATTATTGTGGACGAAGCGCATCACGCCGTTTCGGAAACGTATGAGCAAATATTAACGACATTAAGTCATCAGGTTAAGCCAACCATACTTGGCCTAACGGCAACTCCTTTCCGAACGGTGGAAGAAGAAAAAGGCTTGTTAAAAAAACGTTTTTCCGCTGACATTGTGTATAAACTTGATGTCGCTACGCTTATTGCTCGGGGAATTTTAGCAGAACCGATCTTTAAAGAAATGAAAACAGGCGTGAAGAAGCTTCCGACCTTGTCAATGAAGGACGTGCAGCAAATTCATACAGCAGATGTACTACCGCCAAAGATTGAACAGTATTTAGCGGTTCATCAGTCGCGCAATAAGGCGATTGTCGGTGAATATGTCAATGGTGCTCATGTATATAAAAAAACCTTGGTGTTCGCGCTGAATCGAAACCATGCGGTACAGTTAACGAAACAATTTAGCGCTCAAGGCATTCGTGCTGACTTTTTTATTTCAGGGGAAGAAAAGAAGCAGACGGCATTGGAACAGTTTAAAGATGGAACGCTTGATGTGCTTGTGAATGTCAATATGTTGACGGAAGGGACGGACTTACCCGATGTGCAGACCGTTTTCTTAACGAGGCCCACAACCTCCGCCATCTTAATGACGCAAATGATTGGTCGAGCAATGAGGGGAATTGAAGCAGGTGGAACGGAAACAGCAAGGATTGTCCATTTTCAAGACGACTGGCCAGAAACGATTTCATGGATCACACCAAATGAATTGTATCGTGATGACCTTGCGAAATTAAAGCAACCGCACCTACTTGAACGAAAACACCCGGTTGAGCCGATTTCTTTCCATCACGTGCAGCATTTATTTGAGAAAAACATCCATAGAGACACAGAGCAGTACCGTTTTACAGAAACGATTCCCATTGGCGTGTACTCCTTTCTAGATACGAAAACGCAGCAAACGGTCGACATCCTTGTTTATGAACATTTAGTTGATGCGTTTGAGGCATGGATGAAGGCGCTGGAAATCGCTTCTGATGAGGAAGAAACGACACAGATCCATTATGCTGAAAGAAACTACTTTAAAGAAAAAAGGCATACCTTTGGCTATGATCGAAACGATCTACAAGCCATTCATCGTTATGTAAGGGAAACAAAGAAAAAGCCAATGCTGAGACGATTTAAAAATCGTGAAGCGGTGGATGTTACAAAACTAGCAGAAAAATTATCGCAGAAAGGGCTCGTTGCCGAAGCGAAGAAAGCGTTTATCGATCGGTATTGGCACGATGAACAATCGTTTCTTGCAGTCTACTTCGGTTTTAATAAACTAGCGTTTCGGAAACGATTAGAATTAGAGTTGCTGAGGCTAGAAGAGCCGGATTTGTTTGAGTGATGAAAAGAATAGGAGCTAAATCATTTTAGCTCCCTTTATATTTCCTATTGATAAGCAGTCGCAATATATGCAGAACCTCTTTTAAAAACTGTCTCAGTATACCAAGTTTTAACATGCTTACCTGCCGCAGTACGTTCAACATGCTTCCATTTTTGATAAGTTAAATCATGTCTAACTCCTAATTTACTATAACGCTTAGGATCAGCAGGATATGAAACCGTAGCAGAAGTACTGTGTTTAACACTTATAGTAGCTGAGAAACCATTGTATTTGTAAGTTCCGCTCATTGAAAAGCTTTTTCCAGAAGTAATGGTATATTTGTCAGCTTTACTCCAATTTGGAGTATGTTTATGATAACTTATCCATGCCTTATTGGCTTTATGTTCGTTAGTTTTAGTAGAAGTGACTTTTGTATAGGAAGCGAATGGTTTAATAGTGTTAATTGATTCCAAATAATAATTCATATCTTCCTGATTATCAAAAATTGTAATGCTACCATCTTCTTCCGTATATTGATATGGTGCATCAACTTCTAATTCAACTTCTGCGTCCTCTAGCTTTATTAGTTCATTATAATTATTTAGTTCTGATTATTCTGTCATTTCTGCGTGAGCGAGGTTTTTCCCTAAAGTCAAAATATTTAATAAGATTATAACTGATAAAACTAATACCAAAAACCTTGAAGGGTTCACATTGGCCATTTTTCATTCTCCTCTTCTTTTTTTAATTTATGATGATTTATAAAGTTATCTTTAGTATAATTATTAAGAAAATAAATGCAAGTAAAATTTTTAAAAGGTGGATAAATTTGTGAAATTATTGTCAGGAATACTTTGTCTTATCTTTACTTTTATATTTGTGACTTATCTTTATGGATTGCATCAAATCTCTTCATCAATGTATACACCTGTTTTAATTGTTTTCCCTGCAATACTAATGGTTCTTGCTATTTTTCTAGTATATAGTTATTACAAAGAAGAAAAATAAACGATCCGTATATAAAACAGAAGTAGAAGTTTTGCTCTTGCAAAGCTTCTTTTTAGTTGGTGTGAGAATCGTAACGTTTTTAATAACCCTCTATAGATTTTTTGAACCAATTTTGAATTATGAAATTAATCGTCCTTAAAAATCTCCTTCACCGCCCGTTGTAACAATGAATCATATAGTTAAATGTATGAAAAAACTTAATTTTTTAAATGATAAGTGTTTGAAATCGTTTAATAAGGTTAATAGAGTAGAGAGCAGTTTTTTTGCGAAAATTTGGAAAGGAGCGAGTGAAATGAAGTTGACGTTACAAGATGCACAAGAAGTGATCGCAGCAGCGGAAGAAAAAGCGAAACAGCTTAACGTGAAAATGGTAATTTCCGTTGTGGATGACGGTGGAAATATGATTGCTGTTCATCGCATGGATGATGCGTGGCTAGCGAGTGTTGATATTGCTCAGAAGAAAGCGTGGACCTCTGTCGCATTAAAAACGAAAACATCAGAGTTAGCTGAAGCAACTGTTCCAAATGCAGAGTTATATGGATTAAATACAACGAACGATGGTCGAATTGTCTTGTTTGGAGGAGGCATTCCGTTAAGACATGGAGAGACGATTGTTGGTGCCATTGGCGTAAGCGGTAGTTCAGTAGAGGATGACGTGACTGTTGCAGAAGCTGGTGTTTATCGTTTTGATGACGATCTAGCAAAAGCAGGGATGTAAGCATCGTTAAACTATAGGAGGGATAAGATGGCGAACAATCGTGGTGTTGTATACATGGGCAAGAAGGGTGTTGAGATTCAAGACATTGAATACCCTGAATTAGTCTTAAAGGATGGACCCGGGGTTCCGAAAGCGAATGTCGGTCGGAAATGTGAACACGGCGTAATTTTAAAAGTCATCGTCACGAATATATGCGGAAGTGACCAGCACATGGTACGAGGACGGACGACGGCACCAGAAGGGCTTGTTCTAGGGCATGAAATTACTGGTGAAGTCGTCGAAATTGGACGAGATGTGGAGTTCATCGAAAAAGGGGATATTGTTTCGGTTCCGTTTAACATTGCTTGTGGTCGCTGTGTCATGTGTCAGGAACAGAAAACCCATATTTGTTTGAATGTGAATCCAGAACGACCTGGTTCAGCCTATGGATATGTGGATATGGGCGGATGGGTTGGCGGTCAATCGGAATATGTGATGGTCCCCTATGCTGATTTTCAATTACTTAAATTTCCGAATAAAGAAAAGGCCATGGAGAAAATCCTTGATCTTACGATGTTGACCGATATTTTTCCGACAGGTTTCCACGGTGCTTATACAGCTGGAGTTGGCATTGGCTCGACCGTTTATGTGGCAGGAGCAGGTCCTGTTGGTTTAGCGGCGGCTCATTCTGCACAACTTTTAGGCGCATCGAGCGTCATTGTTGGTGACATGAACGAGGAACGATTGGCACAAGCACGCAGCTTTGGTTGTGAAACGGTGGATTTATCCAAACATGATCGACTTGGAGAACAAATTGAAAACATTTTAGGTGTAGCAGAAGTAGATGCTGCCGTGGACGCGGTTGGCTTTGAAGCATCTGGTCATGGAGAAAATGCAGGAGAACAACCAGCTGCGGTACTTAATGCAATTATGGATGTGACCCAAGCGGGCGGAAAGCTTGGCATTCCAGGGCTTTACGTGACGGAAGATCCAGGGGCGTCAGATGAAGATGCAAAAACAGGATCATTAAAGGTTCGTTTCGGACAAGGGTGGGCAAAAGCGCACACGTTTGTCACGGGTCAAACACCTGCAATGCAATATAACCGAAAGCTAATGAAGTTAATTATGTCGGGGAAAGCTGATATTGCCAAAGCGGTTAATGCAACCGTCATTTCATTGGATGAAGCACCGGCTGGATATGCGGATTTTGATAGTGGGGTTGCGAAGAAGTTTGTCATTGATCCACATGGTATGCTGAAATAAGGATATATAAACCAAGTAAAGGAATCTTCCTTGCTTGGTTTATTTTTGGCATAATAGAAGCATACAAAGAGATCAAAGGAGCATACATACATGGATCATGAAGCAGCAGAACAACTAATCGAGCAATTACGAAACGGAGAAAAAGAAGAAGTGGTCATTTCGAAGGATGAGTTTACAAATTTCCGAGAAGTGCTTGTTAAACAAGCAGACAAAAAAGATTTTCGAGGCAACGCACAACATCGAGGGTCGGTCATTTATACGTATGAGCCTGGTTGGACGGCGTAAAAGATGGAAAAGAATGATGCTGTCGTAAAAGCGAATGAGTCTCTTTCTACGGTCGTGGTGAAGATGATTAAAGGGAACCATATTTCCATGAATGTGAAGAACGAGAACGGACGAAGGTTAGGCGAATTAGCTTTATCCGATGTCCGACAAGCCATTCAATCAGGTCGAGAGAGCGACTCTGCGATCACGCTTTTGCAAAATCGGCCGGAGACTGCCTCATCCAATCAATTTGAATCGTTATTAAAAAGCGAGATGTTTGCGATAGTAATGGATTCTCTATATGACGGTGTATATGTAACCGATGGAACAGGTGTGACGCTGAAAGTGAACCAAGCGTATGAACGAATCACCGGCATCCCTGCCCAGACCATTATTGGCATGCATATGCGAGACATGGAGAAAGCAGGCTATATTTCAAATTCAATCTCGCTTGAAGTGCTTAAACAGAAAAAAGTCGTGACTCGAATGCAACGCTTAGCAAGTGGTAGAAAAGCGATGGTGTCAGGTACACCTTCTTTTAATTCCGCTGGTGAAATTGAATATGTGGTCAGTACGGTTCGAGATATGACCGATCTTCTTCGTATGCAGGCTGAACTTGAAGATTTGAAAGAATGGCAAGCGGAACGAGCACATTACGTCATAAAGCAAGATAAGACATCGATTATTGCTGAAGATGAACAAACGATTTCGTTTTTGGCGAAAGCGCGTCGTGTGGCTCAGACGACGGCTACTGTTTGTCTGCTTGGTGAGAGTGGTGTTGGTAAGACGAAGGTCGCTACATACATTCACGAACATTCACAGCGACAGGACAAACCCTTCGTTGTTGTAAACTGTGGTGCAATTAGTGAGTCGTTAATTGAAGCAGAATTGTTCGGCTATGCGCCAGGTGCATTTACCGGTGCTTTAACGAAAGGAAAGAAAGGACTTGTTGAAGTGGCTCATGGTGGAACCTTGTTTCTTGATGAAGTTGGTGATCTACCATTAGCAACACAAGTAAAGCTCTTGAAAGTTCTCGATGATTCGTGTTTTACGCCTGTAGGCTCAACAGAGACGAAGCGCGTAGATGTTCGTTTTGTCTCAGCAACCAATCGCGACCTCAAGTCATTAGTGAAAAATGGACAAATGCGCGATGATTTTTATTATCGAATTGCGGTTGTGCCCCTTTCAATTGCACCGCTACGTCATCGACCGATGGAGATTCGCCGTCTAGCACATCTCTTCTTAAGCGAGTACAACGATCGTTATCAGCGCAATGTAACGTTAGATGAAGAAGCTTTACACGCTATACAGTCTTGGCAATGGCCAGGGAATATTCGAGAATTAAAGAACGCGATTGATTATGTCGTCGCGACAACACCTGTTGGGGTTGCCGGAAAAGATTCCTTGCCGAAGCCGTTATGGGAAGAAAGGCTAGACGAAGAGGATGGTCGTACGTTAAAGGATGTGCTCCAGTCTGTTGAGAAGCGGATGATTGAAGAAGCGATCATCATGCATAAAACGACACGCGCAGCAGCGAAAGCGTTAAATATTAGTCAAGCAGCACTCGTAACAAAACGGAAGGGTTACCGCGATGGTGATCACCAATGCGATCAATTGATCAGAAAATGAATCAATCTTTGTTCGTAGACCTTAGACATAAGCCGTTAAGGAGTTGGCATGGTTCTTGCTTAATCTTTTCTATAAAGATAGGGGGAATTAAAAATGAATCAACACCTTTTTAAAAGCGCTTACAAAATTTGGACGGGTGCTGGGGCAACCGCACAATTAAAACAAGAAGTGGAACGACTTCAAATGAATAACCCGCTAATTGTAAGTGATGGCATTATAAAAAAGGTAGGATTGCTCGACGAAGTGTGCGCAACGTTAGAAGGATTTTCGTATGGCACGTTTTTAGATGTTGAACCTGAGCCAGCATTTTCAGTTATTGAGGCATGTAAAGAAGTGTTTCTGGCTGGTGGCCATGATGGATTTATTGCCATCGGTGGAGGAAGTGCAATTGATACGGCGAAAGCGGCGTCCGTCTATGCGTCTTACGAAGGGTCTTTGCATGATTTTGTTGGTACGGATTTGGTGCCGCAAAAAGGAGCACCACTTATTGCGATTCCGACAACAGCCGGTACAGGGTCTGAAGTGACGAATATCGCCATTTTATCCGACAAAGATGCACAATTAAAAAAAGGGATTGCCAGTGATTATCTTTTGCCTGATGTCGCAATTGTGGCTCCGGAAATGACACGGACCGCTCCACAACATGTGACGGCAGCAAGCGGAATTGATGCGATGGTACATGGTATTGAAGCATATTTGTCGGTACATGCGTCGCCAATAACGGATGCATTAGCGCTTAAATCAATGACAATGATTGCGCGGAGCTTGCCAAAGGCGTACTCAAATGTGAACCATTTGGAAGCAAGAGAAGAAATGGCAACAGCAAGTTTAATGGCAGGAATGGCGTTTGGAAATGCAGGTGTTGGTGCGGTACATGCCTTGGCTTATCCTCTAGGTGGGCGTTTCCAAATGGCACATGGCGTCAGCAACGCTCTGCTCCTACCGTTTGTCATGGAAGTGAATAAACCAGCTTGTTTAGAGCGGCTAAAAGACATTGCCGATGCGCTAGGCGAGCAAACATCGGGCTTAAGTCTAAATGAAGCAGCAGATCGAGCGATTTTGGCCATGACACGCTTATGTGCGCAAGTGAAGATTCCAGCTAGTTTAAAAGAGTTTGATATTAAAGAAAGTGATTTAGAAGAGATGGCAGAAGATGCATCAAAGATTGATCGTCTATTAAAAAACAATCCTCGTCAACTGACGAAAGCTGAAATCTATGAGATCTATCAGGCTGCATATGTAGGACGGGTACAGCAATGAAATGGAAGCAGAGGCAGGATGGTCAAGAAACACCGTATCAACCACTAGGCCCATTTAAAATTCGTGTGCCGTTTTACCATTATCGATTTGAATGGCCTGACTATGTCCAAGGTTTGCTTATGTGTGCCGTTGATCTAGCTGCCATTCCTCTATTAATGGAACTGCTTGGCATGCCTTTTGAAGCAGCCTTGGCTGTTGTTATTTTGAATGGTCTTTTGTATTTAACACACCATTTATTAGGGGACCCAGTTGTGCCTGGTTGGATAACACCAGCCATTCCTTTAATCATGATCTATGTGTCTTCCTTTCCAGAAGATGAACGGGTCCATGCATTGATTGCCTTTCAGTTAACCCTCGGTCTACTATCAATCTTTCTAGGGGCGACAGGGTTAGTGAGCAAAGTTGTTCATGTTGTTCCTAGCGCCATTAAGTCTGGTGTGATTTTAGGCGCTGGAATTATTGCGGTCATTACAATCTTTGAAGTTGGTGGAAGGTTTGAATCATTCCCGTGGACGATATCGATTGCGATTGGAATCGGATTCTACTTGTTGTTTTCTAAACACTTTCAAAAATTAAAAGCGCGAGGTAAACTCTATGGTTTAATTGGTAAATTAGGTATTTTGCCAATTATTCTTCTTGCTGTTATCGTTGCACCTTTATTTGGAGAAGCCCCGTGGCCAAACATAGAATGGGGATTTTCGAAGCCAGATTTTATGACACTTTGGAGTGAGTATACGTTGTTTGGGGTAGGTTTCCCTCCTCTTATGATGTTTTTAACCTGTTTGCCAACGGTTTTTGCTGCTTACCTTGTGTTGTTTGGTGACATTTTGCAAGCAAAAGCAATTATTAAAGAAGCCGATGTGGTTCGTCAAGATGAAAAAGTCGATTACAATCCGAATCGTGCTCATCTTATTTTCGGCGGTCGAAATGGCATCATGAGTATCATCGGTCCAGATGTCACCATGGCAGGTCCGACTTGGGCGGCGATGCAAGTGGTGATTGCAGAGCGGTTTAAAGAAGGGAAGAGATCCATGCACTCCATTTTTGGAGGAATGGGATCGTTTCGGTTTGGGACAAACACGGGTTTATTGCTGTTGCCGATTGTGAGTTTAGTTGAGCCAATTCTTGGAGTAGCCATGGCGCTCACACTATTGATTCAAGGTTATGTGAGTGTAAGAATTGGAATATTAGAAGCGAAGAGTCAAAGAGACTTAGGGATAGCGGGAATAATTGCCGCGATTTTAGCGGTGAAAGGTGCTGCTTGGGCATTTGCCGCAGGGGTTATTTTATGTCTATTAATCTACGGTAAGCAATTTTTTAAAGGCGAAACCGATGAGACATTTGTAAAAGATCAAGATGAAGAAAAGAGAGGTGCGTAATCATGAAAAAAGGGTTGTTTATTAACAATGAGGTTGTTTGGGCAGACGATGTCATGGAGGTGGAGAATCCAGCCACTAAGGAAATCATTGGGACTGTTGCGAAAGCAGGAGCGAAAGAAGCGAGGGCTGCTGTGGATGCGGCTGCAGACGCCTTACAAGCTTGGAAAAGCAAAACAGCAGCTGAACGCAGTGAATACTTGATGGCATGGCACGCACGTATAAAAGAAGAAGAAGAGGCTCTTGGAGAAGGGATGACCCGTGAACAGGGGAAACCTCTAGCAGAAGCAATTGGGGAAATCCGTTATGCGAACAGTTTTCTCTCATGGTATGCAGAGGAAGGGAAACGAATTTATGGCGAAACCGTTCCAGCAAGCGCGCCGAACAAGCGAATTTTCGTGCAGAAACAAGCGATTGGTGTTATTGCGGCCATTACCCCGTGGAATTTTCCTGCTGCGATGTTAACCCGGAAATTAGGTCCGGCACTTGCGGCAGGTTGCACAGCTGTCGTTAAACCATCAGAACTGACGCCATTTACCGCTTATCGACTCACAGAACTTGCGTTGGAAGCAGGGATTCCAAAAGGGGTCATTAATGTGGTTACTGGTGATGCAGCAGCAATCGGAAAGACGTGGATGGAAGATGAGCGAGTTCGAAAAGTTTCGTTTACTGGATCAACCGCAGTTGGGAAATTGTTGATGCGACAAGCAGCAGATACTGTAAAAAAACTCTCGTTAGAATTGGGTGGGCATGCACCGTTTATCGTGACCGAACATGCAGACATCGCTAAAGCAGTAAAAGGATTGATGGGCTCGAAGTATCGTAATGGCGGGCAGACGTGTGTATGCGCAAACCGTGTTTACGTACATGAATCGATAAAAGAACCGTTCACTAAAGCGTTTATTAACGAAATGAGTGCTTTGAAGACCGGTAATGGTCTTTCCGCTGATTCCGATATTGGCCCCCTTGTCAATCAGAGTGCAGTAGAGAAAGTAGACAAACACCTCCGTGATGCGGAAGCACAAGGAGGAACTCTTGTTTATGGACAGGAACCAGAAGAGACAGATGGCTATTATCAAACGCCTGTAGTGGTAACGAATGCGACGGATGAGATGTTATGTATGAATGAAGAAACATTCGGTCCCCTCGCACCAATTGCTAGTTATCAAACGATTGAAGATGTGATCCAGCGAGCCAATCAAACTCCATTTGGTTTAGCTGCTTATGTGTATTCAAATGATCTGCCAGAAGCATTTACGATTTCTGAAGCGTTAGAGTATGGCATTGTCGGGTTAAATGATGGACTGCCATCGGTTGTTCAAGCGCCTTTTGGGGGAATGAAAGAAAGTGGCTTAGGGCGTGAAGGTGGACACTGGGGCATAGAGGAGTACTTGGAAGTAAAATATATTTCCATGCAGTTATAAGTAAATAGTCAACTGAGACACCAGCATGACGCGCAAGGGCGAATGATCCAGATGGACATTCGCTTATTGTTTCTTGTTCTTATCTGGAGATCGTTAGAATTCTTTTGTCCCACTTTGTCCACTTTTTTGTGCAAATTCTGTATAATATGAAAAAAGGGGGAGTAGAGTTGGAACTACTACAAGCGACAAAAGATGATTTAACAGGCGTGTCCCTTCTCTTTAACCAATACAGAATGTTCTATAACCAAGTGGATGACATGAATGGTGCAGAATCGTATATAAGAGAACGGTTACAGCAAGGGGATTCAGTCATTTTTGTTATGAAAGAAGGAGACACCTATTTAGGTTTCACCCAGCTGTACCCGACATTTTCATCAATCTCAATGAAAAAGGCTTGGATTCTCAATGATTTGTATGTACATGAAGAGGTACGAGGAAAAGGTGTCGCTGAATCGCTCTTGAATCGAGCGAAGACATTTGCTTTGGAGACTGAAGCAGTAAGTATTGCCTTAAGTACTGCGCCAGATAATCTTCCTGCACAACGATTGTATGAAAAACTTGGGTATGAGCGGGACGAGCAATTCTATCATTATGAATTAAATTTAGGTTGAAGAAGGTGTGAAGATGGCCAAGCTCGTTATTCTTTTTGGACCTCAAGCAGTTGGAAAGATGACGGTAGGAGAAGCGCTTGCTGAGCAGACATCACTAAAGCTTTTTCATAACCATATGTCCATTGATATGGTCGCACCGATTTTTGGATTCCAAGCCGAGACGTGGCGTTTAGTCGACCTGTTTAGAAAAGAAATGTTAATCAGTGGCGAAAAGTGATTTAGACGGGTTAATTTTTACATACGTTTGGGCGTTTGATCGTCAGGAAGATTGGGATTATATCGACAAAGTCACAAGCATATTTGAAGAAAACGGTGGTTCGATTTACTTTGTCGAGCTAGAGGCTGCATTCGCTGAGCGACTCGCTCGAAATAAAAGCACGTATCGGTTACAGCAAAAGCCAACGAAACGAGATGTCGATTTTTCAGAGAAAGAATTAAAAGAGAGTGCGCAGACCTACCGTTTAAATTCAGAAATTGGTGAATTAACCAAACCCTATTATTTACGAATAAACAATACAAATCGTACACCTAGCGATGTTGCTACAGAGATCAAGCGAACGTTTAACTTATAAAGGGAGGGATACTCTTATGCAATTTACGAATATCATAACAAGTGATGAAGCGTTTGAAGCCTTCTGTGAAGAAGTAGGAAAGCCAAGTGAGCTGGCAGCGAACAAAGTTATCTCTTCAATCGATGCGCACTGTGAAGCGTTTATCAAAAAATCTCCGTTTCTGACCATGGCATCGGCTAATAATAATGGAGAATGTGACGTAACACCAAGAGGGGATGATCCTGGTTTTGTTCACGTCGTTGATGAAAACTTTCTATTTATTCCTGAACGACCAGGAAACAAACGAATGGATTCAGCGCATAACATCTTATCAAATCCACATGTAGGGTTACTCTTTTTTATTCCTGGACTTGGCGAAACGCTAAGAATAAATGGGGAAGCTTTCATTTGTCGTGACCCAAAATTACTTGACGCATGTATGGCGAAAGGGAAGCGACCTCTTTTTGGCGTTTTGGTTGAAGTGAAGGAATGTTATATCCACTGTGCAAAGGCCTTTTTGCGCTCGGGCTTGTGGAAACCAGAATCTTGGATTGAGCAGGAAGAACGTCCATCCGTTGCAAAAATGATTAAAGCGCATACGGAATTTGATAAAAAGACGGAACAGGACATTGAACGATCACTAGAGGAAAGCTACGCGAAACGACTGTATTAGAGGTGTAGAAATGTCGAAAACGATAAACGACTTACATACGGGCGGGGAAATGAATGCAACGGTTCAGTTGTTTTATTCAATGATAGAAGAGAATTTTTTTCGTTTACAAGCAAGTCTACATACTACCACACAAGATGAGATTGATTACAAAGGGTTGGGAGATGAGGAAAATAGTATAGCTCAGCTCATTCGACATCTAGCATATGTTGATTTATGCTGGCTTTTTCGACTAAAGGGCCAACCTATTCCGGCAGAATACGAACAAAAGCTTGGACCAATGACAGATTTGAACGGTAACTTACCAAACGTACAAAAGGTACCGAAACGTGACTTGCTTGAAGATTATAGAATGTTTATAACGATGTTAAAAGAAGAATGTGAGCGACTTTCTGATAAAGAACTTGAACGTGTTGTTCCTTATGAAAATGGAGAAAAAGCCACCATTCGATGGGGATTGTGGCATATGTCCGACCATAGTCGGTACCATCAAGCTCATATAAATCGCTTAAGAGCGGACTTTTGCAGGAGCGTTACAAAATGATTAGAAAAGCAGTTGGTGCCATCGTCGTAACGAAGAACGCGTATGTATTAGTATGCAAGTCTTGGCAAAATACGAAGGATGGAAAAGAACGTATTGAAGACGAATGGGATATCGCCAAAGGTGGCGTTGAACGTGAGGATGAGACATTGGAAGCAGCTATTTTGCGTGAACTTTATGAAGAAACGGGTTCACATGCTTTTACCTTGAGAGACCAATTTACGGAAAAGCTAACCTTTGCATTTCCGTCAGAGGTCAAAAGGAAAATTGGTTTTACAGGACAAGAAACAACGGTTTTTTTGGTGGAGTTTACAGGTGACCTAGAAGATTTGACACCTAAAGATAAGGAAATTAGTAAGCTGAAAGCCGTTTGTCCAGACGAACTAATGGATTACTTAGCTCATGATGAGACGAAGCAATTTTTCCGGAAATATGTCTTGGGGGATGAATGTTGAAGGGCGGTGTTCATAGTTTAATTGTGAATTCAAACGTGGAAGAACGATGCGTTGAAACGAATCAGCGCATGGAAGCGTCCATTGAAGTAAACCTACCAACAAAGAACATGGAGGATCTCCTCAAAAAAGCCTATAAGCACTGGAGTGTTCTTACTCAAACCGTAAAACCACTTTCGTTTACCATTATACGAGAACAAAAAGAGGTGCGACTTACGACAAACGCCATCACCCTAGTCGTGAAAAATGAAACTCCACAAGGTGATGGTTGGCATGAATAAAATTGATGTTCCGATAGGATTTGTTTACAAATCCTATCGCTTCCGTGAGGCGTGTCTATTCAGGCAAACTTAATTGCCAAGACACACCATACTTATCATTGACCCAACCGAATTTCTTACTAAAGCCATAGTTGTCAATCGGCATGAGTGCTTCCCCGTCTTCCAGCAAAGCTTGGTAAAGTTGATCAATTTCTTTCTCTGTCTCACAGGTAAGAAAAATTGAAAGGGAAGGCGTAAATTCGAACGCATGGCGAACATGGCTATCAATACACATGAATTCTTGTCCATTTAAAGAAAAACGCGCTTGAATGACGGTTCCTGCTTTTCCTGGTCCATTTTCATCATAACGTGCAATCTCTTTAATCTCAGAATCCTCAATGAGGGATGTGTAGAAGTTCATTGCTTCTTCAGCATCGCCGTTTTGAAACATTAAAAAAGGTGTTACGTCTTTCATTGTTTTCAACTCCTCTATACTTCTATCGTCAGTGCGGCACGAAACCCTCTCGCGCTATAATAAGAGGATGCGCCGTTATGATAAACGAAAACTTGTCCATAGCGATAATCGCAAAAAAGCGCACCTCCACGTTCGCGAATGGCCATTGGGGTTTGAATCCAGCTAGATGTTTTTAAATCAAATTCTCCGTACTGTTGCAATGTACGATACTGCTGTTCAGTGAGTAGTGTAACTCCCATAGCTGCCGCCATATCCACGGCATTGTGTGAGGGCTTATTCTTTTTACGTGATTCTAGTGCTTCTAAATCATAACAAGTGCTCCTGCGACCGGCTGGGCTTTCCTTTGAGCAATCAATAAACATGTATTCGTTTCGTTCAGGGTCTACAAGCACGATGTCAGGTTCCCCTCCTGTTTTTTCCATTTCATTCACTGACCATAATTTACTTGGTTGGGAACGTAATGTCGATTGCACGCCTTCCCATTCTATTTCTTCATGCCGGTTCTTATTATCATGAAAGCGTTCTTCCAATCGGTTTAAAACCTCTTCCGTTTCCCTTACTGAAAGCTCATTCTGCATGTATGCTACCTCCAAATGGGGTGTTGCGTTTTCATGACTATCTCTAGTTTAAACGATCCTGTCAACTTTCATAACTAATTGAATCAGGAGGGAATGTGGAAAAGATAAGAAGTACCTCGACTGGTTCTCAAAATGAGAGAAAAACCTAAAGTCTATTTAACTTTAGGCTTAATGGGGAAGGGAGAGGTTGTTTTCATTCAGGCTCTCTACATGTTGCGGTAATGCTTCGATAAACTGATACGTTTGTGGTGCACGGTTACGAAGGAATGTTTTCATTTCTTCGTTTACATAATAGTAAGCCATCGCTTCAGCAAGGTATTCCTCAGGATAGGCAAAATAGTAAAAGGTGTTATGGTCATGAAAAAGTGCCGCATATTCCTCTTCGTGAATAGATAAAAAAGAATCTGATGAACTGATTTGCTCGTCAGCAGCATAAAAATCAATTGCATGGCTAAACTCGTGAAGTTCTAAATTAATCGTTGAGTGACCCATTCCTGCGTTGCTATAGCCAATGCGAGCAGCAGAATGAAGTCCCCCTACTCCAGGAACGTCATCCCACGTTAACCCTGTGTTTTCCCATCCGCGCGGGACAACGCCTCTTAGATGTTCCCACTCAGGTAAATCTGTTAACGGGAAGTCCATTAATATGAGCGATACACCAGCATTTAAAGCAGGCTCAATTAAACGTTCATCCATTTTTCCGATTCGGTCAATCATAGCTTGAGCTTCTACTTGATTGTATTGATCATGATAAGCTCGTACTTCTATAAGTTCTTGGTGTAATGGAGAAACATAAGAATGATTATGTGAGAAATCTTTTGCGGCTGATGTAGGGGTTGGATCAAAAAGAGTCGTAAGAATGACGAAGGCTGCAACTGGAACGAGTGAGGCTTTGATTTTAGACATTATGCTAGCACTCCTTTTCAGTATTTAAGAATGTAATACCCCATTTTATGGGAGAAAAAAAGTATTATTACTAGATACATTCTTTCAAATAGCAAAAACACCTTTTTCCAGTGTGGTAAAAGGTGTGTAAGAGCTAGCTTTTTGGTAAGGAAAAGCCTTTCCCTATAATTTCAGACGCGCTTAGAAAGACGACGAATGAATTCGCATCTTGCGCTTGGATTAATTCTTTTAAATAGACGGCTTCTGCTTGGTCAACGACTGTAAACAATAACGATTTCCTCGTTTTTGAATAGCCTCCTTCAGACCAAACTTTTGTCACGCCGCGATCAATTTCATTGTAAATCATATCGGTTACAAACTGGTCATGTTCCGTTATGATTAGGACAAGTTTTGAATTGGTTGACCGTAATAGCACAAAATCAATGACTTTACTGCCGATAAATAGTGCCACCATTGCATAAAGAGCGAGTTCTAAATTAAATACAATCATTGCCGCTACAACAATAACCCCATCAATGATAAGCTGGGCAAATCCACTAGAAATATTAAAGTACTTCCTCATAATTTGACTAATAATCGTTGTTCCGCCAGTAGAACCATTCCCTTTAAAGACGAGTCCGAGACCAACCCCGAAAAGAATGCCACCATAAACAGATGCAAGAAAAGGATCTGTAACAGAAAACGTTTTAAAAGACGTTAACCAAATAAAAACAGGTAGAATAAACGTGCCAACTAACGTTTTGGCACTAAAACTTTTTCCAAGAATGGCGAAACCGACAAAAAACAACGGTACGTTAATAATTAATTGAACGACTGCAGGAGTAAATCCATACATATCGTTTAAAATAATGCTAATCCCACTTACCCCACCAGCAGCTAGGCTAGCTGGAAGCATAAAAAGGTTAAAAGCTAATGCAACAATAAATGTTCCGAGAATGATTAAAGAATAAGACCTTAATTCAGAAACTTGTTTCATATAAAACAAACCTCAATTCTATAGTTCAACTAAAATGTGCGTTCATTCACCAATTTCTTAATATATACGAATGTTCGTCTAGATTCAACATTCTTTTTAGATTTTGTTCGTTTTGTTACGTTTATCCTTAAAAAGCCTGCATAAGTTTTAATAACCAGCTTTTTAGCGGAGTGTGACCTATCAATTTTTAAGTGAGTGTGGTTCAATAGTATTAAAATTTGATACAGATTAAGGAGCAGATTAGCCTTGTTACATATTCATATTGTTGCACCTTATTCTGCGATGGTACCGGTTCTTAGCGACTGCATTCCGCTCTTTCCATCCGTTACCATTACGCATTCGGTTGGAGATTTAAAGAAGGGTGTTGAAACGGCGCTGGCAAAAGAAGGAGAAGGTGTCGATCTTATCATCAGTCGAGGCGGGACGGCGAAGTTAATTAAGAAAGCTGTATCTGTGCCGGTGATTGACATTCAGCTTTCTGGCTACGATCTAACCCGATCACTAACATTGGCAAGTAAATTAAATGAAAAGACAGCCGTGGTAGGCTTTCAAAATATTACAGCTGGCGCTTCATCCATCATAAAATTATTAAATTTACCGATTAACGTCTATACAGTGAACGCAGCTAATGAAGTAGCCCCATTGTTAATCAAACTAAAACAAGCAGGTTATCATCATGTTTTAGGGGACGTCATTACAGTGAATACATCTCAAGAAGTGGGATTAAGAGGGATGTTGCTACAATCTGGAAAAGAATCCGTTGCGCGATCTATTGAAGAAGCCATTCACTTATTGCGCACCATATCCCAACAAACCATTATAAATAAAGTGATGAAAACATTATTAATTGATGAATATCGAAATATTGTCATGTTTGATGAAGATGATTCATTTATTTATAAGCACTTTGAAGATTTTCACGACCCATTAGACTCGACTGAATGGGCATTGCTTCATACAAGTTTAGCAATAAAAAAAGAAGTAAAAGAAACCTATACAAAAGACAAAGGGCGTATTCAAGTAAAGGGCCAACTAATTGATGATCATTTCAAAGTTTATACATTAAGATGGTTGAAGCACAGGTTACATGTAAAAGGGGTCATTGAGAAATTAGTCTTAAATAAGGAGCCTATTGCGCTTTCAACGGTGTCTTCAGCAAATCGATTTCGGATGTTGCAACATCTTTTTCGAGAAAACGCGCGTATTTTGTTAACTGGTGAGAAAGGTACAGGGAAAAGCTTTTTATCTAAGCAACTTCACGTTCTTGAGAATAGGGATGACTTCTTTCTTATCATTGATGCCGAAATATTTGAATTGGCAGAGGTTGATCACATTTGGACGGTTGATCCGAAAACAATTGTAGTAGAGAATGTAAATCCTACTAAACATGAAGATCTCGTAACCGTTTTTGTGTCAAAAAGTGAACAATATGGAAATCGTTTAATCGTTCATAGTGAAGAAAAATGGGACGAAGAGCGACTTGAAGAATTAAAGATGAGACATGTTCACTTACCGAAACTATCAGAGCGAGTGGAAGATATAAGCGATTTAGCTACATATTTTTTAGCAGATTATCATCAAAAATATGGGACAAGACCAGTGAGAATTGCTGAAGACGCCCTTCATTACTTGGAAGAGATCTCATACAAACATCATATTAAGAGTTTACGTCAGCTTGTAAAAAAAGCGTCATTAGATGAGAGAGATTATTTACTAAGTAAAGAAGCACTCGTTCAAGCTAATGGACGTACAACAGCTGAGGGAAATAATGATTTCCCTATTGATGGGACGTTAAAAGAGATAGAGAAAGCAATCATTGAACAAGTGTTAAGAGACGAAAACCAAAATCAAACCCAGGCAGCAAAGCGATTAGGGATTAATCGGGCAACATTATGGAGAAAACTTAAAGAGTAACATCTTTAGGTTTTTCTTTTTGTTTCATGTGTTGCATTATTAAACAATTTACTATAATTGTAGATTTATTGAATAAAAAGTGTTGCAATATTAATCTTTATCTTTTATGATTCAAGTAACTTATAAGTGAAAGCGTTTCAAATGTGAGGGGAGAATCATTATGAAAATTAAAGCTTTTTTGGACCGTGTACCAGGGGGCATGATGGTTGTGCCGCTATTGTTAGCAGCAACCATTAATACATTTTTTCCGAATGCATTAAGAATTGGGGGATTCACTGAGGCTTTATTCGTAAACAGTTCAAGTGCACTTATTGCTCTGTTTTTATTAATAGCAGGAACACAAATTACTTTTAAAACAGCGGGAACATCCGTAAAAAAAGGATTAACGTTGCTTACATTTAAATGGGGGATTGGTGCAGGAGTTGGATTACTCGCCATTATTCTTGCAGATTCGAATGGTTTATTTTTAGGACTTGCGCCAATCGCAATTATTGCCGCAATGACAAATTCGAATGGCGGACTTTATATTGCTTTGGCAGGCCAGTATGGAAAAGAAGACGATAAAGCAGCTTATCCATTTTTGGCATTAAGTGATGGTCCGTTCTTAACAATGGTAGCGTTAGCAATCTTTGGGACGATGGGCTTTGCGCAAGGGATGTTCTCACCAATTGACTTTGTCGCTGTACTACTTCCGTTATTAATTGGAATCGCAATTGGTAACATTGATAAAGATATGGGTGACTTTTTATATAAAGGTAGCGACAAGCTTGTACCGTTCTTTGCTTTTTCACTCGGTATGGGTATTAACTTTACAGCCATCATTCAAGGTGGCATTAGTGGAATCTTATTAGGTGTATTAACGGTCTTACTTACTGGTGGAATTGGTTATTTTGTGTTTAAATGGATCGGCTGGAATCCAATTGTTGGATCAGCAGAAGGATCTACAGCGGGAAATGCAGTGGGAACGCCAATGGCAATTGCAACAGCGAATGCATCTTTTATGCCAATGGCTGAGATTGCTACGGTACAAGTTGCGGCAAGTGTCGTGACCACCGCCATATTACTCCCAATCTTTATTGGGGTTTTAGCACGGCGACTGGAAAAGAAAACAGGTAAGCCTATAAATGAAATAAACGCAACCATGTAGGGGATCGTTGAAGGAGAGGAACTATGAATTTAGCAATCATCGCTGACGACTTAACAGGAGCCAACGATAGCGGCGTTCAATTAGCGAAGTATGGATTAAAGACAGCGGTCTTTTTTAAAGAAGATAAACGTTATCTTGGGGATAACGACGCGGTTGTGTTTGATACAGATAGTCGTGCTATTCGTTCGCATGAAGCAGAAAAAGCTGTGTCGAGCGTGACGAAATTTTTATTGAAACAAGGCGTTACAACCATATACAAAAAAATTGATTCAACTATGCGTGGCAATGTTGGTGCTGAATTAGTAGGTCTTCAAAAAGAGTACAAGCAGGACTTTATTATTGTTGCTCCCGGCTACCCAACGAATGGGCGAACGGTGGTTGACGGACACCATTATTTAAATGGAAGAAAATTATCCGAGACAGAAATTGCGAATGACCCGGTTACTCCGGTGTTAGAATCTCATTTGCCAACACTTTTAGGCGAACAACTACGTACAGAAGTTGGTCTTATCACAACATCAGAACTACGTGATTCTAGTTTGTTTCACGACAAATTAAATCAGTTTAAAGAAGATCAAACGGTTTATATTGTGATTGATTCAGAAACGGATGAAGACCTTCAACTTCTATTAAAAGAAGTGAAACGTACGCCTTTTAAAGTGGGGCTCGTTGGGTCGGCTGGATTAGCGAATCATCTGCCCACACATTATGGCTTAGAACAAAAAACAAATGACTTTCAAGTTACCGATCGCAAAAAAGCGATTCTGACGGTAGTGGGCAGCGTGAATGTTCAATCACGTAAACAACTACATCAACTGCTAGAGAATAAAAAAGTAGAAGCGATTGAAGTCGCATCATTTAAGGCGGTTTCGGATGATAAGACTCGACAAACCGAAATTGAACGTGTTTACTGTACAGCGAAAAAATTAGCGTTTGAAGGCCATGATGTCGTTCTTTATTCAGCAGGAGAGAAAAGCGATATTGAACATGCACGACGAGTTGGCAACTTGCATGGGTACACGTATTCGGAAACGAGTAGTGAAATTGTTCACATGATGGGCGAAATATCAGCAAGACTACTAAAAGCAAAACTTTTTCAAGGTGTGGTTATGACCGGTGGAGATACCGCGAAGAAAATTTGTGAGCACTGGCGAGTGACGGGATTCCAACTTTACGATGAGCTTGAAGTAGGCGTACCAATCTCCACGTTTATAGGTGTAAAAGGTCTTTTCGCCATAACAAAAGCAGGTGGATTTGGAAAAGAGAATGTTTTAATTGATTCAATCGATAAATTAAAGGGTGAGAAAAAATGAATAAAGTAAAGCCAATCGTTGGGATTACAATGGGCGATGCAGCAGGAATTGGACCTGAGATTATTGCCAAAGCACTTAGTCATAGCGCTGTATACGAGGAATGTCGTCCTCTTGTAATCGGGGATGCGAAAATCATTGAAAAAGCGATTCGCATTACAGGTATTTCTGCTAGGCTAAATATCGTGAGTGAACCTGAGCAAGCCGAGTTCAATCATGGCACAATTGACATCATTGATCTGAATTTGTTACCAGAAGACACAGCGTTCGGAGAAGTGGCAGCTGTCGTTGGAGATGCGGCGTATCAGTATCTTGCAAAAGCTGTTTCACTTGCGCAAGAGCACAAAATCAATTCGATATGTACAGCTCCACTTAATAAAGAAGCACTCCACAAAGGCGGGCACCTTTATCCGGGTCATACGGAAATTCTTGCTACTTTAACGGACACAGAAGATTATTCGATGATGCTGACAACGCCGAACTTGCGTGTCATTCACTTAACAACGCACGTTGGTTTAATTAAAGCGATTGAAAGTATCACTCCAGAGCGGACTTATACCGTTGTGAAATTGGCCCACGAGACGTTGAAAAATGCTGGCATCGAAAGCCCGAGAGTAGCGGTTTGCGGCATTAACCCTCATGCGGGGGAAAATGGATTGTTTGGGAATGGAGAAGAAGAAGAAAAGTTACTTCCTGGTATCCAACGAGCGCAAGCAGAAGGTATCCATGTTGAAGGTCCATACCCAGCGGACACGCTTTTCTTCCGAGCGGGACGTGGCGATTTTGATATCGTCGTTGCGTGTTACCACGATCAAGGTCATGCGCCAATTAAAGTAATGGGGATTGAAGAAGGTGTCAATATTACCGTTGGATTAAAGGGTGGTATTATTCGTACGTCTGTTGATCACGGTACTGCTTTTGATATTGCTGGAAAGAACATTGCAGATGAAAAAAGTATGATCGTGGCAATTCAATCTGCAAGTGAACTTGCGCCCATCTGGGATGAAACAACCTAATGTCGAATAACCTCCATATTTGGAGGTTATTTTTTGTTTCAAAATATGGAAAAAAGGTATGGGTTTATAGAACGATGACGTAGCTCAACGAATAATCCCCCTTGCAAACGAGTGTAGAAGGAATTCAATTATCATTCATACAATGAGGAGGAAAAAACATTGTCTGCCACGAGAGAAACGTTTTTAGAAATGATTAAAGGTGAGATTATCAAACTATGGGAAAGTCATCGGATTTTACCATCGGTAGCTGCCGCACAAGCGGCACATGAGAGTGATAATGGGCGTTCGCAAATTGCAAATGAAGCAAATAACTTTTTTGGATTGAAAGCAAGGAACTCAGAATGCCCAAAAGAAGGTTCTAAACCTGTTGCCATCAATGATCCGGTTTGGACTGGTGAGGTTCGCTGTTTTTCTACCCATGAATACTGGGATGGAGAGGAAGCCGTTCGTGCCAATGAACCGTTCCGAGTTTTCCAGACCTGGCAACAATCGGTTAGTGGTTATGGAGATTTCTTGCATGAAGTGGACTTTTATGACGATGCATTTGGTCGTACGGACCCGGAAGAGTTTATACGAGCACTAATGGATGGAGGTTATGCAACAGATCCAGCTTATGTCGAACACATCATGCGAATCATTTCCGAATATGGATTAACAGAGTGGGATCGTGATGTGTTTAATGAGGGAGCGAATAAAAGTGGTGCAAGTAAAAAATAAAAAACTTACGAGAAGCTCAATAAGGGCTGTCTCGTAAGTTTTTTTATCTAAGCAAACAAGATGATATTAATAGCGGACAGCGTAATAAGGACAATGGTAACTCGTTTAACGAGTTTGACATTTATGTTTTCAAATAAGCGCAGACCTAAATTTGTTCCTAACACTACAGCGGCAACTCCGACGAGGAAATATGTAAGAAAAGTAGGATAGAAATCTCCATTTAGTGCATGAACAGATATGGAAAAGAGGCTGGCAATAGTTGTGACGGCTTGAACGCTAACGATATAAGCAAATTTATGAGTTGGATAAAAGAGCAAGAAATAAATGACGAGAAAAGGTCCACCTAATCCGAAAACGCCGCCAATTAGACCTGAAGAGAATCCTAAACTAACTTGCAGCATACGCTTTTTTCTTTGCGTCAGTTCACCAAGTGACTGCATTTTTTTCGCACTTATTAGTTGGTAAACGACAATTAGTAAAAGAACGACACCAAGCCAGACTTTTAGAAAATCCATGTCTCCATATGCAGATAGAATAAAAAATGCAACGAAGCGACCGATAAGGACAACCGATAAAAAACCAAGAATGTCTTTCCATTTTAAGTATTTGTAATATTTAATTGTAACGGTTAAGCCGGAAATAATTAAGAGAGATAAGACGAGCAACGTCGTTTCTTTTAC
Organism: Shouchella phoenicis; assembly: GCF_047238345.1. Lineage (NCBI taxonomy): Bacteria > Bacillati > Bacillota > Bacilli > Caryophanales > Bacillaceae > Shouchella > Shouchella phoenicis. The sequence goes on from NZ_JBDFMQ010000001.1 coordinate 330,387, forward strand.
GGTAAGGAAAAAGGGAAGAATCGCAGTAATCACGAGACCTAGTCCTAGACCAGTGGCTCCTTGTATAAAAGCCCCAATAAAAACTGCAAAAAAGATAATAATGAGAAGTGCCATAGATGAATCAACTCATTCCGATGATGTAAGTAATGGTTCTTCTCGCATTATAACAAAGATTCGTGCATTTTAGTGGCTTGATATATTAAAGCACGTATCTTGCCCTAAAAAGCATGTAACGTCTCTTCATAAGCAAATTTTAAAAAAACGGTTCCTATAAGGGTATAGAAACACAACGATTTAAAGGAGGGTTAAGGATGAATCGGACAGTCTTGATAACAGGAGCTGCTAGCGGTATTGGGAAGGCGATGGCAAAACGTTTTGCACAAGATGGAGATACATTATTTTTAGTAGATAAACAGACAGGCATGTTGGAACGCTTAGTCGATGAATTAGAGACCTTTGTTTATACGTTTGCTCTTGATGTGACAAATGAGCAAGATGTGGAAACAATGTTCGAAGAGATACTCACAAATCACCATCAATTAGATGTTCTTATTAACAATGCTGGCTTCCAACAAGTTCATTCCATTGAAGAATTTCCTACGCATATCTTTAGAGAGATGCTAGATGTAATGGTTTTAGCACCTTTTACGACAATGAAACATGCTGTGCCTATTATGAAAGAGCAGGCCAGCGGTCGAATTATTAATGTAGCTTCGATGAACGGGTTGCAAGGAGTCCCTTGGAAAGCAGGCTATGTTTCCGCTAAACATGGCATTGTTGGCTTAACGAAAACGGTCGCTCTTGAAGTGGCGGAAAACGGTATAACGGTCAATAGTATTGCTCCGGGAGTTGTCGATACACCATTGTTGCGGAATCAATTAGAAGATATTGCTACACAGAACAAGGTGGAGAAATCGGAGGTACTCGAAAAAGTTATTTATCCATCCATCCCTCAGAAGCGCATGATTCAACCTGAAGAAATTGCTGAAGTTGCTTTCTACTTGGCTTCTGAAAGCGCGCAAAGTATAACGGGACATGCATTAGTGATTGATGGGGGATCAACAATTTAAAGAGGAGGATGAAGAATGACGTCGACGGTTATTGGTTCAATTGAGCTGAATGAAGACCGGCTAAGAAAAGATTTAAACATTCACAAGTCGTTTCCATTGATTAAAGAAGAGTATGACGATTTTAGTTCTGGGACGTGGCAAAATTGCTCCTTGTGGAATGCATCTGAAGACAAAGACGATACGCTGTTTCAAGATCGTAGTGGTGGCATAAAAATAACTGAATATGGAAAAGCACTACCGTATATTCAAGAACTTGTTACAACACATTTTTGTTTTGAACATTTAATCATGGTGCGCACAAGAAACCTTATAGATGGTATGGTCATTCCGCATCGTGATTTTGTAGAACTAGATAAGCCTGTTGAACAATACTACCGTGTATTTGTTCCACTTGAAACGAATGAAAATGCCCTACACTCAGATGAAGAAAAAGTGTTTAATATGAGGAAAGGGGAAGTATGGCATCTTGATGCAGCGCTCATCCATGCAGCTGCAAACTTTTCAAGCAATTCGAGAATTTTCTTGTGTTTAGATTTTTCTTTTGATGGTCCATTCCACCCAAAAGAAATTTTTCGAAACGAAAAAGAGTATCAGCCTTCGTCAATAATAAATCAATTGACACTGTCAACGCCTGATGTGGAACTAGAGAAGGAGCTACCAGCAACATTTGCTACTATTTTGACAGACTACACGTTTCGAGATGTGTTGTTCCTCTTATCAAAAATACATTTTGAGCAGCAGATTCCGATCCGAGCAGGCTACGACTGGCTTGTCGAGGCAGCACATCTTACAGGCGATGAGAAGTTATACGAGAAAGCTCAAAGTGTAAGAGATTTTCTCATCTATAATCGCGCATTCAAAGAAAGTTTGACGCTATAAAAGAAGAGCGACATCCAAAATGAATAAGGATGTCGCTCTTTTTATTAATTACGGATCATGTAGTCAAACGCACCAAGTGAAGCAGTTGCGCCTGAGCCCATGGAAATAATAATTTGGTTGTACGCGCTGTCTGTACAGTCGCCTGCTGCAAACAGTCCAGGTACGTTCGTAGATCCATGCTTATCGACAACAATTTCACCCATGCGGGTACGTTCAACGGTTTCGTCTAACCACTCTGTGTTTGGCACGAGACCAATTTGAACGAAGACGCCTTGCAAGCCAACATGGTGGATTTCTTCCGTTTCACGGTCTTTGTATGAAATGCCGTTTACGTGAGAATCACCTGTAATCTCTGTTGTTTGAGCGTTGGTGATAATTGTGACGTTTGGCAAGCTATTTGCACGGTCTTGAAGCACATTGTCTGCTTTCAATTCAGATGCAAACTCAAGTACCGTTACGTGATTCACAATCCCTGCTAGGTCAATGGCTGCTTCAATGCCGGAGTTTCCTCCACCAATAACCGCAACATCTTTTCCTTCAAAAAGAGGACCATCACAGTGAGGGCAGTACGCCACACCTTTGTTTTTGTATTCTTGTTCACCAGGTACGTTCACGTTTCTCCAACGAGCACCTGTTGACAAAATAACAGTCTTGGCTTTAAGAACAGCGTCATTCTCAAGCGTCACTTCAAACAAATCTTTCTTTTCTAGGCGCTTTGCCGTTTGAAGATTCATCACGTCTACATCGTACGTTTTCACATGCTCTTCTAAACTAGCGGCAAGCTTTGGCCCTTCCGTAGACGGAACGCTAATAAAGTTTTCGATGCTTAGTGTATCAAGCACTTGTCCGCCGAAGCGTTCTGCTACAACACCGGTACGAATGCCTTTACGAGCTGCGTAAATCGCCGCACTAGAACCAGCAGGACCACCACCGACAACAAGAACGTCAAATGGGTCTTTGCTTGTTAGCTCATCTGCATCAACGCTTACGCCCATTTTTGCAATCATTTCTTCCGTTGTCATACGGCCGCTACCAAATGGTTGACCGTTCATGAAGACGGTTGGAACAGCCATGATTTCTTTCTCTTCTACTTCTTGTTTAAATGCGGCACCATCGATCATCGTGTGCGTAATGTTCGGGTTCAGCACACTCATCATATTTAGCGCTTGGACAACATCTGGACAGTTGTGACAAGACAAGCTGATGTATGATTCGAAATGATGCTCGCCCTCAATCCCTTTAATCTGATCAATAACTGATTGATCGACTTTAGGGGGTCTGCCACTCACCTGAAGCAACGCCAAAACAAGCGATGTAAACTCATGACCTAAAGGAACACCGGCGAATACGACGCCGGTGTCCTCTCCAACACGGTTTACACTAAAGCTTGGCGTTCTTGGCAGAGCTGCTTTTTCAAGCGTGATTTTCGTAGACATGGCTGACAATTCATCGAGAAGCTCGACCATTTCTTTTGAAACGTCATCGTCGCCAGCATGTACTTTAATAACAATGTCATTTTCCAGTAACGCCATGTACTGGTTTAATTGTGTCTTAATCTCTGCTGCAAGAGCCATCTTTCTAACACTCCTTAGATTTTACCTACTAGGTCAAGGCTTGGTGTAAGTGTTTCTGTACCTTCTTCCCATTTAGCTGGACAAACTTCGCCTGGGTTGTTACGTACATATTGTGCTGCTTTGATTTTGTTTACAAGTGTGCTCGCGTCACGGCCAATTCCGTCAGCATTAATTTCAACTGCTTGAATCACGCCATCTGGATCAAGGATAAATGTTCCACGATCAGCAAGACCAGAAGCTTCGTTTAATACTTGGAAATCACGAGAGATCGCTTGTGATGGATCACCGATCATCGTGTATGTGATTTTACCGATTTTTTCTGAGCTATCGTGCCAACCTTTGTGTACGAAGTGTGTATCTGTAGAAACAGAGTATACTTCTGTACCAAGAGATTTTAATTCTTCGTATTGGTTTTGAAGATCTTCTAATTCTGTCGGACATACGAAGCTGAAGTCAGCTGGATAGAAACAAACAACGCTCCATTGACCTTTCATTGATTCGTCTGTTACTTCTACGAATTCTCCATTTTTGTATGCTTGAGCAGTGAATGGTTGTACTTGTTTACCGATAAGTGACATGAACAATTCCTCCTATTAATCAACTTAAGCGTGAATGCTTAAATTATATTAATTCTAATTATGTATTGATTATCGAATAAAGAACCTTTTTTGTCAATGCCTTTCTATTAGATTTATTAATCGTCACAGATTGTTTATATTTAGGATTTTCCAAAAAAAATTTAACAGAATTTTGTTTGTTTTAATAAGGTGCAGTTTTAATAGTATGGAAAGCGTTTTCTTTTTAACTGAGAATGAGTGATTTTAAATGAGACTGGAAGAAGTATAAATGAGTACAGCGATTTTTAATGTAGAAGATTTATGATCAAGGGGTTGAAGGGGAGATGATGAATTCACTCTTTACGTGATCGCAAATTAATTGAAGGGAGCAAGTTCTTTTCAAATGTATAATGGTTTTCTCAATAAGGAGGAGGGTGCATGGGGATAATTGAAAAACCCCCTCCAACGTTTGCTTCAATGGTTATTGGAGAGGGGGGCGTGTTCCACTTCAATTCTACGAACCGCGCATGAGTTCTGGCAACCATGTAGCAAGTTGCGGGAACATGACGAGTAGAGCGACACATACGAGCATCGCAATAATCATTGGAACCATTGCACGAAAGATTTTTTGAATCGGAATGTCTTTGGCCACCCCGCTAATAATGTAAACACTAATCCCGAGAGGTGGTGTAACAAGACCAATATTCATAACGAGAATCATAATAATACCAAACCATACACCGTCAAATCCAAGTTCAATAATCAGTGGATAGGTGACAGGTAAGGTCAAAACAAAAATAGCGATTCCTTCTAAAAATAAACCTAGAATAAAATAAGCAATTAATATAAAGATTAAAATGATGTATGGGGAGAGGTCTAATCCACCTACATAGGATGTAAGCGCAGTAGGAATTCCGCTCATGGCAAGCATTTTACTGAATACATCGGCGCCAATTAAAATAAAGAAAATCATCGCCGTGAGTCTAGTCGTATCGCTTAAAGCCGATGTGAAATGGGACCAGCTCAATCGTTTTGTGAGCAGTGCGATAACAAATGCGCCAAAGGCTCCGATGGCCCCTGCTTCAGTCGGTGTAAAGACTCCAATGTAGATGCCACCAATGCTTAGTAGAAACAGTGCTGCAAAGGGCCAGACCATTCCTAATGAACGAAGCTTTACGATAAGAGGCTTTGATTCTCCAACTGGTGCTAACGCTGGGTTTCTCCGAACCAAGAGGTACACGGTTGCCATAAACAAAATGATTTGTAAGATGCCAGGTACGATGCCGGCAATCAGGAGGCTCCCAACGGTTTCCATTGTTAAAACCCCATATAAAATTAAAATGACACTAGGTGGGATTAAGATCCCAAGAGTCCCACCAGCCGCAACGCATGCAGTTGATAAACCAGGGTCATAGTTGTATTTACGCATTTCTGGTAAACAGATGCGTGCCATTGTCGCCGTTGTTGCGTTAACGGAACCGGAAATACAGGAGAACAGAGCGCTTGTCCCAATAGTGGTCATTGCTAATCCACCGCGCATTTTTCCGATCCAAGCATCGACTGCTCGATAAAGATCTTGCCCAAACCCACTGTTTGATAAAATCATGCCCATAAAGATAAACAACGGAATGACGCTAAGGGAAAAGGACGTGGCTGTATTAAAAGGTGAGATTGCTAGCTGAGCAAAAGATGCATTCCAATCCCGTATAGCGGCAATTCCGAATACGCCTACGACGAGCAAGGCAACAGCTACAGGCATACGGATTAAAAATAGAATTAATAACGCAATCATCGCAAATAGACCGATTAATTCTGGACTCATGAGGAGCTCACCGCCTGTCGAATCGATTTGCATATGTTAGAAAGAACCAGTAGGGAAAAAATCAATGCGGCAAAGGCAATACAATATAGGAATGGATAGATTGGTAGCAATAAGTCACTTGTTGTCGTACCTCGTTCATAGAGTCTCATCCCATAAGAAAGAGTTTGATAAATCATGAGCACAAGAATGAGTAAGAGGGCGCTCTCAACAAAGGCTTTTAGCGCATGTTGGAACTTTTTAGGTAAACGAACGATGCAAAATCAATGGAGATGTGCTCATCATAGAGATGTGTCATAGATAATGAAAAGAACACAACAATGGCGAGCCCAAGCTCAGTCATTTCGAAAGCACCAACCAGCGGTTGATTAAAAAAGAATCGACCGAACACATCAATGGTGATACATAGAATCATAACGCATACTGCTACATTAGAAATTCCGTGAAGAATCCGAACGAGTTTATGAAGATAGGTATCAATTGTACGAAAGAAGATCATGGGTCTACCTCCTCCTCACGCAGCTCAAGCGCACGTTCATAAACTTGACGACCAGGAAGGCCCTGATTTTCCATGCGGTCGATCCATTGATCAATGACTGGGTCAATATGTGTTCGCCAGTGGGTTAACTCATCTTCAGGCAATTCGTAAATGATCACATCCGCATCTTGCGCGGTTTGCTGTGCTTCTTGTGCACGTTTGTCAAAGTTTTTACCGGCGGTAAGAGACATTCGCTCTCCAGTGGTTTCGTTAAAAATGATCTGCTGGTCTTCATTTAATGACGCCCAGCTATTTTCGCTCATAACGGTGTAAAAGGTACTCATATAAAAATCGCCAACGGTTGCGTAGTCGATGACTTCATAAAGGCTGTAGTCGAGTAAAGTGTGCCAAGGTCCAACAACCCCATCAACGACGCCCCGATCAAGTGCTTCATAGGATTCATTCATCGACATGGATACTGGTGTGGCGCCAAGAGCGGATAACCACGCGTTCACTTCTGGAGAGGGGGACCGTATCCGCAATCCTTCTAAATCTTCCATCCTTTCAATTGGTTGACCAACTGTATAAATCTGTCCAGGTTCTGATGTATATAGCCAAAGCGGAATGACCTCTCCATATTCGGCTTGAATTTCAGGAAATTCCTCGTACAATTGCCAAAGAATGCGTGATCCTTCTGATCCACTTTTACTCATAAACGGTAGTTCCATTACGGATGAAAGAGGAAACTGACCCGGTGTATAGCTGTGAACACTTAAACCAAGGTCGACAGCGCCTGTCGCTGTCGCATCGTACTGGGTGTCAGGTGCGGCAAGAGAGCCTCCTGGAAACGAGCGGATGCTAATGTCGCCATCTGTCTGCTCTGCAATGTCCTCAATAAAGGATTGCACAACAACGGTTTCTTGTTCGTGATTTGGAGGGAAGAAATGCGAAAACATTAAATAGGTTTCCACCTCGTCACTCGCCGTGATTGTAGCGCACCCACTAATGAAAACCAAGGAAGCAAAGGATAGAACAAACCAGCTTTTTTTCATAAAAAGTCCTCCCTATGGGATTGGTTCTTATTTAAAACGGGCATGAATGTTGTTTTTCTTTAATGTGCCTGCTTCGCCAAATTCCGCTAGTTCAAGGGAAAGAGCAATGCCACGCTTACTCCACTCACGGGCGAAATGATCGGTTAATACCGTAAAGAGCGCTTGGCAAGTTGTTTCTTTCTCTTCCTGTGAACGACCAGCTCCAATTTTAAATGTAAGGTGGACAAAAGCGTCACTCGTTTCTGAACCGTCAGCCACATAATAAGCGTGCAGCGGAATCGCTCTAGAGCGGATACCACCAATCGGAAAAAGAGTAGGTCTTGCCAAAAGGACGTCGTGAAGTTTAGGCAGCAAGGTGTCTGTGTCGATGACCTCCGCTAAATTAGCCGTGTATTCAACGGTGAGATGTGGCATGTGTTGTCGCCTCATTTCGATGAAAAGTCTTATCACCAGCAATTGTGTTCACAAGTCTACCAATCTGTTCGACTTCAGTTACGACTTCATCACCGGCGTATACTTTTGCAAGTCCTTTTGGTGTCCCGGTCAAGATGATGTCATTTTCCCGAAGCGTCATAAAAGAACTTAAATACTCAATTAAAAAAGGGATATCAAAAATCATATCTTTCGTATGACCTTCTTGAGTAAGTTGACCATTTACATAGGTTTTTAACGTGAGGTTCATTGGGTCTGAAATATCTTTTGCATCAACTAAATATGGACCAATAGGGGTGCACATATCTCGGTTTTTTACTCTTAAGTTAGGGCGGTAGTAGTTTTCCAAATAGTCTCGAATGGCGTAGTCGTTTGCAACGGTGTATCCCTTTACGTAATCGTACGCATCTGCTCGTTTAATGTGTTTGCCTGTTTTTCCAAGCACAACCGCTAGTTCACATTCATAATGCATGTGGTCTGCTGAATCAGGACGATAGGTGAGTGCATTATGGCCAACAAACGTATGTGGTCCTTTTAAAAACACAAGTGGTTCTTCAGGTGCTTTGAACGATAGCTCTCCTGCATGATCTGCGTAATTTAAGCCAAGAACAAAAACGGTGCCAGGGTTAACAGGGGGAAGAAATTGGACTTCTTGTTCATCAACAATTTGCCCGTTACGAAGGTGGAGTTTTCCATTTTGTGCAATCGCTTCTTGAACGACACCATTTGCAGCAACACGTGCAGTTTTCATTATACTTCCTCCGTTTCTCGCGCAATTATGGTCGTGAGGGTACCGATTTCTTCAATCATAATAGAAACTGTATCGTCTACAGATGCTTGCGGAAGATCGATTTTGGTACCGACAAGTAAACAGTCTCCTTCCGACAGGGTCATAAAGGCTGTTACATCTTGAATCACCGTCTCAACTGAACGTATTAGGCTGCTTGTATGCCACTCATCGACAACGGTATCGTTAATTTTTGTAACAATCTTCACAGCGTTTGGATTCGGAATGGTTTGTTTTGAAACAATCCATGGTCCTGCTGGATTAAATCGATCTAAGGCGCGATACTTTACCGCGGGTCTGAAAAAAGAATCATGTGGTAAAGAGAGGTCATTCACGATTGTGTATCCGCTTACATATTTAAGCGCATGCTCTGCTGATACGTTAATGGCAGTTTTTCCAATTATGACTCCCAGTGTACCGCCTACTTGCACATGCTTTTCACTTTCAGGTAAATAGACAGATTCAAGGTGACAAGCTTTTGTATTCTCCGGTTTTATATAAAGGATTGGAGCTTCTGGTGGTGAATCATACGGCTTTGAATGGAATGTTTCTAATTGTTGTTCAAATGATGTTCTTTCATTTAACAAGATGCCATAAATCGACCCAGTAATAGGATTGTCGTAAGCTTGATTTGGCGCAAGTTCCTTAGAGATTGGGTAAAGTTCAATACCTCGCTGTCTTGCAGATTGAATAGACATGTTTATCTCCTCCTTTAATTAATATTATTTTATATATGATATCATATATGATTTTGAGTGCAACTACTAAATCACTTTATCAGTTTTAGAAGTTGTGAACAATTCAATAAAGTGCACGGCTGCTTTGGAAAGATAGCGATCTTTAAGCCAAATAAGAGCAGACTCTGCAAAAATTGCTGTTTGATCAATGTCAAACGTCCGAATATGAGGGGTTTGAAAGGCGTGTATTGTTGACGCAGGGACAATGGTCGCACCCATCCCACTTGAAACAAGAGAAAGAAGAATGGTTACATCAGGGCATTCGCATAAAATGGTTGGTTGAATCCCTTTTTCTTCAAATGCTTGAAGCACCAGTTCATATTGTCCTGCTCCGCTAATACGATGTAGCAGGAGTAAAGGAATAGAGGAAAGCTCATCTAACGTAATCGATTTTTCTTTGCCGATAGCAAAGGAATCGGACATGGCGACAACAAAGGGTTCTCGTGATAAATGAATGGTATTGAATGAATGGAGATCAATGGGTAAGCGTACAAGCCCGATATCGACTTCTTTTGACTTTACAAGCTCGCTAACCGCATAAGTATCTCCTTCTCTTATTGAAAATGTAACGTCTGGATAGGAGGAGTGATACTGATTCATTTGCTTTGGAAGAGACGCAAAGCAAGATTTAACCACACCAATTCGTAAGGTTCCTTTTAACCCTTTTCCCGTTTCACGTATTTCTCGTTCTACTTCTCCAAGTTCTTCCAAAATTCGTTCAGACTTTCGATAGAGTGCTTCGCCAGCCTCTGTCAGCAATAATCGGCGTCCGGTTCGTTCAAAGAGCATGACGCCTAGCTCGTCTTCAAAAATGCGAAGTTGTTGGCTGAGAGGTGGCTGGGCCATATGAAGTTTTTTTGCTGCCTTTGTAATTTGACCATGTGCAGCAATTTCTCGAAAATAGCGCAATCGTTTTAAATCCAACATTAAGCCCTCCCGGTAACTTACATTTTTGTCCAATCTTATATGTATGAGTCATTTTCATCATTACTTTTTAAAGAGAATGAAACGAACGATCGTTAATGATGCGTTACTAAAAGTTCTAGATAATCGCCTTTGATATTGACACGCGCTATAAAATTGGTTGTTATATCTAAAAAGTATGAACTTTATATTTTATCAATATTTTCCCTATACTTTACCACGTGCTACAGTAAATGCAAGATCTTTTTGTAAGCGTATTCAAAAGGTGGTGTGAACGATTGGAACAGTTTCAAATGGGTGAAAAGCATCCTTTCATAACACGTGCAACACCTCATGTATGTGTGCTTGGTTTCTTTGATGGCGTTCACCTTGGCCACCAAGCGCTAATAGAAGAAGGGAAAAAGCAGGCGGTAAAACGAAATCTTCCTTTACGTGTGATGTCGTTTGCCCCTCACCCAAGTGTCATTGTACAACCTGACCGAGCAATTACAAGTTACTTGACGCCAGTAGAGGAAAAAGGGCGTGTCTTAGAAACGCTAGGCGTTGATCAACTAGCCATTGTTTCATTTACGAGAGAAATAGCAGAGTTGGAACCGGAAACGTTTGTTCAAACCTTTTTAAATGAGCAGCAGTGCGAACATGCTGTTGTTGGCTTTGATTTTGCGTACGGAAAAAGAGGAGCGGGAAAAGCTCAGCGGTTACATCAGCACGGACAGCAACAGTTTGATGTATCCATTGTTGAAGAGAAGAAAGTACGAAGGAAGAAGATTGGATCAACAGAAATTCGCGCGAAATTAACGCACGGAGATGTAAGCAGTGTCCCGCAAAATCATTTTTAATTATGAACAGATTTATTCTTACTAAAAAAGGAGCGATTGATTATGTATGAAGACGTAAAGAAGAAGTTAAGAGGTTCTGTGGCGCCAGTTGTTACACCATTTAAAGAAGATGAGTCAATTGATTTTGACGCATTTCGTTCGTTAATTGATTGGCATATTGAGAGCGGAAGCCATGCCTTATCAGTGACAGGTACAACAGGTGAACCGAGTTCGCTTACGGTAGAAGAGCGCGTTGAAGTGATGGAAGCTGCGGTCAAGCATATTAACGGTCGTGTACCGTTCGTTCCGGGCACAGGGTCAACGAATCATAACGAGACATTATTTTTAACAAAAAAAGCACAAGAGCTCGGTGCTGACGCGGCTTTAATCATTGTTCCTTACTATAATCGCCCGTCACAACACGCGCTGTATAATCATTTCAAGTTGATTGCGGATGCGGTTGACATTCCGATTATTATTTACAACATTCCGGGTAGAACGGCAGTGAATTTGGATGTTAAGACGCTGGCTCAGTTAAGTAGAGACTGTGACAACATTATTGGCGTGAAAGAGTCGAATAAAGATTTTGAACATGTAAATCGTGTTCTGCATGAGTGCGGGCGTGATTTCCTCCTCTATTCAGGCATTGAACTGCTTTGTTATCCGATGCTGGCGATTGGTGGAGCTGGTCATATTAGCGCCACTGCGAACATTGTCCCTGATAAAGTTGCCGAGATTTACAATGCATGGGAAAAAGGCGATGTGAAGCGAGCGCTCGATTTACACTTTGAACTTCTACCGCTTAACGACGTCCTGTTTAAGGACACAAATCCAGCTCCATTAAAAGCAGCGATGGGGATGATGGGCAAGATTGAACCTGTTTTACGTAAGCCAATGGCATTGCCAACAGAAGCATTGCAAAAAGAGATCAAAGCCGTTTTGGCAGACTATGTCCAAGTTGCGTCACATTCTTAATGAAGGAAGGAGCTCCTTATCATGGAACAACAAACAACACGCACGTGGAATCGAGAAGAGATTCAAGTAGATACGATCCATCACTATATTAATGGAGCTTTTGTTGCGTCGCATAGTGGCGACCTATTTTCAAATATTGATCCTTTTAAAAATGAACCAATAAATGAAGTGGCTTCAGGGGATGAACGAGAGGTTGAACAAGCGGTTGAAGCAGCTCGGCATGCGATGAAAAACGCTTGGGGAACCATGAAAGTCGAAGAACGGATGGTGTACATCAATCGAATTGCAGATTTAATTGATGAAGAAATCGAAGAAATTGCGCATTTAGAAGCACTGGATACTGGTCTCCCCATTAGCCAAACAAAAAAAATGACCGCTCGTGCCGCAGAGAATTTTCGCTTTTACGCACGGATGGTGCAGTCTGTGCTACATGGAGAATCGTTTCCGGTTGATGATACGTTTTTAAATTATACCGTCTATAAGCCCATTGGTGTGGTCGGTCTGATTACGCCTTGGAATGCGCCATTTATGCTGGAAACATGGAAAGTTGCGCCTGCTTTAGCAACTGGAAATACCGTTGTTTTAAAGCCAGCGGAATTATCGCCATTAACGGTGAATAAGCTTGCAGAAGTCATTGATCGTGCTGGATTGCCAGCTGGCGTCTTTAATGTGGTGCACGGGTATGGGGAGACAGCTGGAGCGGCTCTTGTTGCCCACAAAGACGTAGCAGCTATCTCCTTTACTGGGGAAACAACGACGGGTACGACGATTTTAAAAAATGCAGCGGATACGTTGAAAAAGACGTCGATGGAGCTTGGTGGGAAGTCGCCATTAATCGTGTTTGATGATGCAGATGTGGATCGCGCGCTAGATGCAGCGGTATGGGGAATCTTCTCGTTTAATGGTGAGCGCTGTACGGCAAATTCACGGGTTTTTCTTCATAAAAACATTAAAGATTCGTTTATCACAGCCATGAAAGAGCGGGTAGACAATTTAACGCTTGGTGATTCGATGGACTCATCAACTCAACTTGGGCCACTTATTAGCAAAGACCATATGAACAAAGTAAACAGCTATATCGAACTAGCCAAAGAAGAAGGTTGTGAGGTTTACCAGAGCGCGGTGCCGACTCATTTACAAGAAGGAAACTTTGTTCCGCCAACGTTACTGTTGAATGCGGAAAATCACATGCGGGTTTGTCAGGATGAGATCTTTGGTCCTGTTGTAGCCGTTATTGAATTTGAAGATGAGCAAGAAGTAATTGATGCGGCAAATGATGTAGAGTACGGACTTGCTGGTTATGTGTGGACAAGAGATATTCAGCGAGGACACCGTGTCGCGCAAGCCGTAGATGCTGGAATGATTTGGGTAAATGCGCAAAATGTTCGTGATCTAAGAATCCCATTCGGCGGGATGAAGGCGAGTGGAATCGGTCGCGAAGGTGGTCACTATGCGATGTTTGAATTTTATACAGAGCCGAAAGCGATTCATATTTCGTTAGGCGATCATCACATTCCACAGTTCGGAAAAAAGTAAAAGGAGGCACTACACATGCCAGCAAAAACAGGCCAGCAATATATCGATCGACTGAAAAAAGCTAACAATAATGTCTACATTCATGGAGAGCGAATTGAAGACGTGACGAAGCACCCAGCAACGAAAAACGTCGTTCAATCCATGGCGCGATTATATGATCTACAATACGAGAAAAAAGAGAAGATGTTGTATACGTCCGACCAAACAGGCGAGCAAGTCGGAATGACGTTTCTGCGACCAAAAACAATTGAAGATCTCGTGAAGCGTCGTGAAGCGATTCAAGAATGGGCTCGAATTTCTGGAGGCATGATGGGGCGTTCACCTGATTATTTAAACGCAGAAGTAATGGCGATGGGTGTCTCCAACGAGTTATTTGCCGAAGATGAGCAACGATTTGCAGATAACGCAAGAAATTACTATGATTTTGCTCGTGAACACGACATTAGTTTAACTCATACACTCATTCATCCGCAGGTCAATCGAGAAAAAGCACAACATGAGCAAAAAGATGCGAATGTTGCGCTCCATTTAGTTGAGAAGCAGAAAGATGGCATCATTGTGGATGGCATTCGTCTGCTTGCTACACAGGGTGGGATTACAGATGAAATTCTAGTTTTTCCATCAACAGTCAAGCCGGCAGGTGAAAAAGATGACCCGTATTCCCTCGCGTTTGCCGTGCCGAACAATACACCAGGGCTGAAATTTCTAAGCCGTGAATCGTTTGATTATGGGAGGAGCGCTTGGGATCATCCGCTGTCGTCACAGTTTGAAGAAGGAGACGCAATTGTCTCGTTTGAGAATGTATTTGTACCGTGGGATCGAGTCTTTGTTTGCGGAAATTCTTCCATCTGTAATCGAACGTTCCGCGATACAAATGCGGTTGTTCATATGTCTCATCAGGTTGTATCAAAAAACGTCGTCAAAACGGAGTTTCTATTAGGTGTTGTGCTTAAATTAATGGACGCAATTGGCATTGACGGATTCCAACATGTAAAAGACAAAGGAACCGAAATCATGTTAACCCTTGAAGCGATGAAATCCCATCTTTATCGCGCGGAGCAAAGCGCAAAACTGGATCAGTGGGGGACGATGACACCTGATTTCGAAGCATTAAATGCAGCGCGTAACTGGTACCCGCGGGTTTATCCAAGGTTAAATGAAATTTTGCGTGTACTGGGTGCGTCGGGATTAATGGGCATACCAACAGAAGCGGACTTCCATTATAATGAGATTGGCCCTATTCTACACAGGGGCTTACAAGGCAAGAACCTTGAAGGTTATGAAAAAGTACAATTATTCAGACTTGCGTGGGATATGACGATGAGCGCCTTTGGAAGTCGTCAGATGCACTATGAGTATTATTTCTTTGGTGATCCCGTCCGAATGGGAATGGCGTATTTTGATCAATTTGAAAAAGAGTCATACAAAGGGCAGGTTGACGAATTCTTAAAAAGCATTCCTGGAGTAAAACCGGAAATGGTAGGGGGCGCTTAAGATGAACGAAGCAAACATCATTCGAACCGGGCGAGCTGTGTTGCACGTTACGGATTTAGAAAAGGCAAGAGATTTTTACATTGATAGTCTGGGGTTTATTGAAACAGAATCAACGGAAACAGAATTATATCTCCGTGGCTTGGAAGAACATAACCATCACTCGTTGTTGTTGAAAGAAAGAGACCTTGCAGCTGTAGAAGTAATGAGTTATAAAGTGTACGCAGAATCGGATTTAGACGTGCTCCATGAACAGTTTACGCAAGAAGGGCTTAAACCGATTTGGATAGAGAAAGGCGAGCAGCATGCCATTGGACGTGCGCTTCGTGTACAAGACAACTCCGGCTTACCAATTGAATATTACGCAGAAATGGAAGTAGTGGAAAGGTTGTTGCAACGCTACGACCTATACAAAGGTGCAAGGATTCAACGCATCGATCATTTCAACAATATGGTTCAGGATGTGGAAGAAGCGTATGGCTTCTATACAGAGAAATTAGGGTTCGCTTGCTCTGAATATACGGCAACGGATGAAGAACGCATCTGGGCAGCTTGGCTGCATCGTAAGCCATCTGTACATGATGTCGCATTTATGAATGGTGTAGGACCAAGGCTTCATCACATTGGTTTTTGGTTGAGCGAGCCACTTGCGCTCATTCATGCTTGTGATGTGCTAGCCGCAAAAGGTTATGCGCCAAGTATTGAGAGAGGACCAGGTCGTCATGGGCTTTCTAATGCATTTTTCCTATACGTTCGTGATCCAGACGGACATCGAATTGAACTATACAATGGTGATTATTTAACGAGTGATCCCGATTTCAAGCCAGTGCGTTGGAGCATCAATGATCCAATGCGTGGAACGTTCTGGGGGCATGAAGCACCTGATAGCTGGTTTAATGAGGCTTCAATTGTATTAGATGTGGCATCAAATCAACCGGTGGAGACAAAGAAGCCAACGATTAAACAAGGGAAGCCGCAATTTGTGATTTAAGGAGGAAAAGAAGCGATGGATGATCGTTTGTTTCGAACGGCAATGAGTAAATTTGCGACTGGTGTGACGGTTATTACAACGGAATTAGCTGGAGAAGTTCATGGGATGACAGCGAATGCGTTTATGTCTGTTTCTCTTGATCCGAAGCTTATTTTAATTTCAATTGGAAATCAGGCGAAGATGAAAGGGCACATTGATCAAACGGGGGTTTTTGCAGTGAATGTCTTATCCCATGAGCAAGAACATCTGTCCAAACAGTTCGCTGGACAAATAAAAGATGATCGTGCTGCAACGTTCTCAACGTTTGCTGGCTTACCGGTGATTAGCGATGCCCTAGCAAGCGTAGCGTGTGACGTTTATGACACAACGGTTCAAGGGGATCATACGCTTTATATTGGAAAAGTAAGAGATATCATTGTGACAGATGGTGATCCGCTTATGTTTTATTCGGGTAAGTATGGAATGATTTCTTATGGTGAAAGCGTTCCCCGTTCCTGAGTTATGAATAAAGATAAATCGCAAAAAAAAGTAAGACGTCGTAATAAGATGTCTTACTTTTTTTCTTTTGTCTCAAAAGATTCAACCGTGTTTAACTTGTGCTGGCGCGCAAACAGTTCAATTTCCGTTTCGTCCTGTTTGCTCGTGATTAATTCAATCAGTCTATCGTGTTCTGCCAAAGAATATGGGGCACGCTTAGGATTACGTAAAAAGCTTGTCTGATGAATGGTATTAAGTCGTTCGCGGTATTGTTCAATGCTTTGAACAATTGATGAATTTGGACAATGTTCATAAATGAAATGGTGAAAGGTGCGGTTCAATTGACTGACATGTTGTAAATCAAACTGGGACAGTGCTTGCTTCATATCTTCGTTCAATTGAACGAGATGTTGAAGCTCTGGCTCTTTTAAAGAGGGAACTGCTAATCTTGTAGCATATCCTTCAAGAACGGCGACCGCCTCTAGCGTTTCCTTATAACGAGAATGGTCAAAGGAGCGTACAACAGGTCCAACATTCGGTACGTAATTAAGTAATTGCTCAGACTCTAATTGATGAATGGCTTCACGAACGGGAATAGCACTAGAGCCTAATTCTTTTGCAATCTGATCAATGACAATCCGTTGACCTGGGCCGTAACGGCCGTCTACAATCCGTTTTCTAATTGCTTGATAAGCAAGCTCACGTTTACTTACTTTATTCGTTTTCATACTCATACTATACCTTTAGGATGAACCCAGAGCAACCGCAATTAAATGTTCTGTTTTCGATCCTGTTTTGCTTGATTCATGTTAAAAGGAAGCGGGTTTGGTTTGTTAATGACATCTTTCAATCCTGGCCTAAACAAAATATCTTTCCATTTATCAGGTTGAAAAGGAAAGAATGGATATAAGTAAGGGACACCGACAGAATGAAGTTGCACCGTCAGAAGGAGAAGAGCTGTCGTGCCTAAGAATAACCCTGTAAAACCTAAAAAATGGGCTAGGAGTAATAAAGAGAGTCGAATGAAGAAAATAGGAGAAAGCAACCCTCGATGTAGCACAGGAAAGCTGGTGATATAACAAATCCCGATAATGACAATGGTCACTGGATGGAATAAATTCACTTCAGTTGCGACGTCACTAATAAGCATGGCACCAATAAACGTCACAGCAAAAATTGCATTTCCAGGTAATCGGTAAGACCCATCCATAATGAGCTGCATAAGCAAAATGACAAACAATAATTCAATAGGAAAAGGAGCCAATGTATCTTGTGTTTTGACTAACTGTTCACGTAAACTAGCCGGAATATCATTTAAGTGAAAACGCTCAATTGCAACGGAAATCGCTGGAACAAACGTTGCGGTTAAAAAGTAAAAATAGCGTAGAGGTCGCGCGCCGTATTTTCCAAAGTCAGACAGATAGTCATCTTGATTCTGAAAAAAATGATAAAACACACTTGGTGCAAGGAGGGCAAGTGGTGAACCTTCCACTAAAATAATGACACGCCCTGCTGCAAGAGCCATAGCACAAGCATCTGGGCGATCAATAGACATTGTACGAGGAAATAACATTCCCTTCCCCTCTAACGCATCCGTTGCTAATTGATTAATAATGGCTTGACTCACTTTTATGTCGTGTAGGCGTTTTTTTACCTCTTCAACTAGTTGAGGGTCTGAGACATTATGAACAGAAAGAACGGCTATTTCTTTTTTAGCCTCTGAGCCGATCGTTAGCGTTTCCACCACCAGATTTGGACTTCGATAGTAATTCCGTAATAAGTTTAAGTTAACCGAAATATCCTCCGTGAGACCTGAAGCTGGACCTTCATATACGCTGCTGCTTAATGGAACTTCTACACCTCTAACATTCCAATTTGAACAGTTGAACAAATACCCTTGAGCCTTATCGAAAAGTAAAATGGCTTTACCGTTAAGGAGACCGTCAACACATTCTTCTACCGTTTTCGCTACTGTTGGTTCACCATCTTTAAAGGTGTTGCCGATCTGATCATAGGTAATGGACTCATTAACAAGTTGCTGGATAGGCTCTAGCAAGAACAGGTGAATTTTTTGTTCATCAACTGTATTAGGGAGGAAGAGGAGCTCTGCGTCAATGTCCACCCCAATTTTCAATTTAAGCGATCGGATGGTATCCGGGGTGTGAAATGTTTGGCGTATCAGTCCTACATTTTCTTTTAAACGATTGGTTAATGATGCCATAGGAACTCGTCCTTTATGTACAAGATACATGTAGTTTGTGACGTGTTTTGTGAATTATGCAGAGAGATTAGGATGCACCATTATTGGGCGTTTGCGTAGGATATAGAAAGATATAAAAGGGAGGTAAAGGTATGCAGCATCAGCGATTTGTTTCAACTTTTTTTCCTCCTGGTAGCGGAGGACCATTCCCAGGGCAAGGAGGTCCCGGATATCCACCAGGTCCCCCAGGAACGCCAGGAGGAGGTCCGCCAGGATGGGGGCCGTTCCCTGGACACGACGGTCCCGGATATCCGCAGCCGGGTCCACCAGGGGGCGGCGGCTCACCAGGACAAAGTGGAGAACCACCAGGTCCGCCACCCGGGAATCCACCACAACTTCAATCAGTAGGTGCTTTCGCTGTTGATCCTGGGGCGATTAATGGATGCTTATTTCGATACACGTATTTACGATTAAATAATGGGGATCAGTTTTGGTTTTATCCCACGTTCGTAGGAAGAAACTCCGTTGCTGGTTATCGTTGGTTTATCTTTAGGTGGGTTTATTTTGGCATTGATACGAGAAGAATCAGTGCATTTCAATGTGTATAAAGAAGAAAGAAAGAAGAGAAATCATTTTCTCTTCTTTTTATTTTGAAAACAGGAGCAATTAAGATGATTAGTGAGGATATGGAAGAATTTCTAGCACTGATTACGCTTAACAACGTTCAAACGCCTTCTTGATACATAATCTTAGCTAACGCTGTTTGCGAAAAAAACGCTATCATCCTATCATATAAAAGGGTTAAGAAAATACAGTTCAATTTGAAAATATTGGTTTCGTTTAAATCCAAGCGGGTAAAAGAAAAGCGAACACCAATGTTATAAATCAAATAAAGGAGGAAGACATGGAACAGTCATCAGTATTGACTCTGCAAAAACCGACTGTTGAAGATGGTGCTGCGATGTGGGAACTAGCTGAAACGTCGACACTTGATTCAAACTCCGTTTACAAGTACATTATGATGTGCGAATATTTTGACGAAACGTGTATTGTTGCACGTGAAGGTAACGAAGTTGTTGGTTTTATTACCGCATTTATCCCGCCAAAACAGCCGGATACACTGTTTGTTTGGCAAGTGGGGGTAGCAGAATCCCAAAGAGGTAAAGGACTTGCTTTGGATCTATTGGAACGACTCATCGAACGAGATGTTTGTAGAGACGTTAGATATGTAGAAGCAACCGTTACACCTTCTAATAAAGCTTCTCAATCACTATTTAAGAAACTTGCTCGTAGCCAAGGCACAGCTTGTAACATTTCTGATTGTTTTGGAGAAGAACTATTTCCTGGTGATAACCATGAAGAAGAAAAAACGTTTCGCATTGGACCAATTAAAGGTTAAGAATTTAAGGAGGAAAACCGTGAATAAAACAGATATGAAGATTTTTGAAGAAAGAGAATCTGAGGTAAGAAGCTATTGTAGAAGCTTCCCGACTGTATTTACGAAAGCTAAAGGTTCGACAATGTGGGATGAAGAAGGCAACGAATACATTGACTTTTTTGCAGGTGCCGGGGCACTCAATTATGGTCATAATGATGAGAATATGAAAAAAGCGCTTGTTGACTATATTATGAGTGATGGCATGACCCACTCACTTGACATGGCGACTACCCCAAAAGCAAACTTCTTAACAGCTTTCAATGAGACGATTTTAAAACCAAGAGGCTTAGACTATAAAGTTATGTTTCCTGGGCCAACCGGAACGAATACAGTAGAAGCTGCATTAAAACTAGCGCGTAAAGTAACAGGTCGCACAGATATTATTAGCTTTACGAATGGTTTCCACGGAATGACGATAGGCTCACTCTCAGTCACTGGTAATGCGTTTAAGCGAAAAGGCGCAGGTATTCCACTCACTAATGTTGTAACGATGCCGTATGACAATTTTCTTACGGAAGAACTAGATACACTTGACTATCTTGAACAATTCCTCACTGAAGGTGGTTCAGGAGTAGATATCCCAGCAGCAGTTATTCTTGAAACCGTCCAAGGTGAAGGTGGCGTCAATGCTGCGCGTACGGAATGGTTACAGCGATTAGAGCGTATTTGTAAAGAACATGACATCTTAATGATTATTGATGATGTGCAAGCAGGAATTGGGCGAACTGGATCTTTCTTTAGCTTTGAAGAAGCCGGATTGAAGCCAGATATTGTTTGTTTATCAAAATCCATTGGCGGATATGGTTTGCCGTTAGCATTAACATTATTTAAACCAGAGTTAGACATTTGGGATCCAGGTGAGCATAACGGTACGTTTAGAGGAAATAATCATGCCTTTGTTACGGCAACCGTTGCGTTAGACTATTGGAAAACACCGGATTTTCAAGAATCAATTCAGAGAAAGGCCGAGCTTGTGAATCAATTCCTTACTACGATTGTTGAAAAATACCCAGAATTAAAAGGAACCGTGAAAGGAAGAGGTTTAATGATGGGCATAGGATGTGGCGAGCCAGCTATAGCAGGTAAAATTGCGGCTGAAGCATTCTCTAGAGGTCTCATTATGGAAACAGCAGGTTTTGAAGATGAAGTGTTCAAATTGTTCCCTGCGGTGACCATCTCAGAGGACAAGTTAAAAGCTGGTCTTGCTATTATTGAAGAGAGTGTGCGAGCGTCTCTAGGCGTTAAAGAACCGATTCTAAATTAATTTTTTGTAGGAGGTCTTTCAAATGAAAGTTGTAAAGCTAGAAGATATTTTAAATACAGAACGTGATGTTGATGGCGGTAACTGGAGAAGTCAGCGAATTGTCGTTGAAAAAGACGGAATGGGTTACTCGCTACACGATACCCAAATCCGTGCCGGTACAGAAACACACCTATGGTATAAATATCATTTGGAGTCAGTTTACATCATTGAAGGTGAAGGCGAAATTGAAACGATTAAAGACGGGAAGATTTGGCCTGTGAAAAAATTTGAGTGCTACGTATTAGACGAGCACGATGAGCATTATTTACGTGCTACAACGGATATGCGCATGGTTTGCGTATTTAATCCGCCAACGACTGGAGAAGAAATTCATGATGAAGACGGTGCTTACCGTTTACCAGAGCATATGCAAAAATAAAACGAGGGGTATTCCCTCGTTTTTTGATTTCTAACAAGACCTCATTGATTTCGATGAGCCACTGATCGGTTTCCTCCATATAAGAGGTATGCAGAAAAAACTACCTAGCTGCTTAGCCAGGTAGCGAGGAAAGGAGCTTATTCTTCTTTTTCTTTAACCTCAATCTCTTCGTTGTATCGACCCGTTCGTTTAATTTCAAAGTTACGAAAGAGTACATACATAGAGATGCCGTTAAGACCAAGCACCATAAAGGATAGCGCAAGGAATAGGAAAAACTCGACTCCGCCAAACATAGCATAAAACATGGTGATGGCACCAATTACAATGTTAAGAATGCCTAAAGCCATCATCCAACCCCATTGATTGACGTCCCATTCTTTTAATTGAAGCGAACCTGAGATACGAAGAACGCCGGAAAAAATAAGCCACATCGCTAAGAAGAAAATAACAGCAATGATGCCAACAAAGGCGTTAATTAAGATGAGAATACCCAAGATAAAGGATAAAATTCCATCTGCCAGCACCCACCCTGATTGTTTAATCTCATTACGGTCAAGGATGTACGTCATGGTCGTGATAATTCCGCTCACGAGCATAATGACACCTAACCCAATTGTAAATGTGAGCAATGTTGTTGCTGGGAAAATTAAAGCAGTAAAACCAAGTACAAAGAAAGCAATGGCAACGACCATGAGTAATGTACGTAAATAAGTTTGTTGCATGAGAACGCGTTCCTCCTTCTTAAATCTAAGATGTCTTTTTACATGTTCGATCAAATCTATAAGTATATCTACCCAGTAAGAAAGGAGATCTAAACTTGTGAAAAAGTGAACAATTTGTTACAACGTTTTTGAAGTAGTTAAAGAGGTCATTTTATTGAATTCGCAATGGTTCGTGATCAAATTTATAAATAAACGAATGAATTTCATAAGAGAAAGTAGTAATCATATTTACGAATGATAACAGCAATGCCGTATGTAATATTCGTTTTATTTAATGGCGACGACTCCAACGGGAATAGTACGTGTCCGAAGACAATGAAGCGTTTTTTGCGGAATGGCTGAGGCCGTGCCTGAGGAAAGCGTACGCCATTTCAAAAAGAACGTACGTCTTTTTAGAATCAATTTTTAATAACGATATTCATTCAATTGTTAAGCTTTTCTTAAAAGTGAGCGCATAACATACAAGTGAGTGTCTGAAACGATATACTTGGAATAAGGCTATTTAAAAGAAAGGGATGACAGAAATTGACAGCCATTTATGGACATCGTGGAGCAATGGGGATCTATCCAGAAAACACGCTACCTAGCTTCAAAGAAGCATTAGCGAATGGTGTTGAGGGAATTGAATTAGACGTTCAATTAACGAAAGATAATGAGTTTGTCGTGTTACACGATCCTACCGTTGATCGTACAACAAACGGTACAGGTATTGTGAGTGAGATGTCACTCGAAGAAATAAAGCGTCTTAGTGCAGGGGAACCGTTCACACATTTGAAGGATTACAACGAAAATTGGATGAATATTTCCATCCCAACTTTAGAAGAGGCACTCATGATGATGGTACCTTATCAGATCGAAGTGAATATTGAACTGAAGCCGAATCTGTCGGAAAAAAAGGGAGTGGAGAAAGCGTTACTGGACGCTGTGCAACCATTTACAGAAGATTTAACGATTAACTACTCTTCGTTTCATCTTCCATTATTGAAACGGATGCGTGAAGTAGACGAAAAGGTAGAACTTGCATGGTTAGTAAAGCATGACGTTCCTTATCCAATTGATTATTTAAAGACTTATCACATTGATCTGTTTCACATTTCTAAGAAAATAGCACTTGCTGAACACTCTTCGTTTGAAAAAGCAAGGATTCTGCAGCAATCTCGGGTGTGGACTGTAAATGATGAAGAAGAGATGAAGACCATCATACAAAAAGGCGTAAAAGCCATTATGACAGATTTCCCAAAAGTTGCACTCGATTTAAGGAAGCAGCTAGCTCTATGAGCTAGCTGCCATTTTTTATCCATCTGAAAATGAAAAGTTAAAGCGTACGGAGTCACCTACTTGGTTACCAGAGTGGTCTCGTGCTCCGGAAAAAACACCATAGATCGAGTAAATATCTGTAACAGAAATGGATCCATCCAGCATGTACAAGAGTGAGACCCGTTGCGGGGTAGAGTCTTCTAACGCATCATACCCAACGCCTAAGCCGCTGAACATCGAGTGAGGGTGGAATTCGTGCCCGCCGCTTTCAAGAACGAGCAACGGAGCTGTATTTAGCAGTGCTGTGCTTCCTGTGTTTTGTAAGACAAGATCTACTTGTATAAACTCAACATGATCGCCTGCAACTCCAGCAAGATCGGGTTCGGTTACCTCGCCACTTACTAACTGAATTTGATCAAGTTGATATAAGAGTGGACCCGATTGATAAGGTCCTAATTTTGTCCGTTGTTTATGTATCGTATAAGTGCCTGTCTCGTGGTGAATCGTTTCGCCAACTTCGCCGTAGACAGTAGGAGAAGCTGGATAAGGATCGCTTACCGGAGTTTCTGTAATAGCCTTAGTCTGTGGCTCTTCCTCAGATTGGTCGTTCTCAGATTCTGACGTTGTCTCTTCTTCGGAAACATTCTCTTCACTCTCGCTTTGTTCTGCTGCTCCGTCTGTTGCTTCATCTGAAGTAGATTCGCTTTCATTTTCCTCTGACTTTTCAATCTCCTCCTCTCCATCTTCTTTATCGTTTTCCTCTGTCTCTGTATCTTCTTCCTTATCTGTGTTTTTTTCTTCTAACTGCTCGAGCCATTCCTCAGCGAGGACAGCCATTTGATGTGACTGTTCAAAGTACAGTTTTTGAGACAGTTCCTCGCCATTATGGGATTCTCCTGAATTCGAACAAGCGGTTAATAGAAAAAACGTCAGCGTGCCGCACGCTATATAAGAATGTTTCTTCTTCATAGAACACCTCGCCTTTCTCTTTAACAGTACCAGTCAGTGAAAGCTGTTACAAGGTTAGGCTTGTCGTTTCAATTGAGAGTACGAAGCAGGCTTGTATGAAATCCTCTTCTGAAATGAAAAAAGTGGACGTATACGTGCCAAATTTTTTACGAAACAGAAAGATGTGAAGAAAGTCTAAGGAAAAAAGATTGTTGTTCCTGTTTTTATATGGATATTATTCATCTATAATGACTGCGAAAAAAGGCTTCAATGCCATCGTTCGTAAGTGAATCCGTAAAAGATTAGTAGTTATAAAGATGTGTATCATTTAGCACGCGTAGATTCTTTAATAATGAAAGACCTATGTCAATAGACCTTTGTTTTCTTGATGAATACATTTTGAAAAAGAGGTAGAAGAGTCCTCATACATGAATTTCTTTCTTTTATTAAACAAAAGATCCATAAAACGGTATGACAGAATGAGTGTAGACTTTATAACTATGGTGTCCGGACTATTGAAACGGTTTTCATTAAGGGGTATTCTCTCATAGTGTATAGGACACAGGGGGAGTTTTTATAAGATGACGAGACTATCTAGAGTAGAAAAAATCAGAATAGAAAAACGAGATCATCGTATTAAGTTAACGCGTACAGGCGTGATTACGACGTTTGCATTAGGGTTAGCTGGATGTGTGCAGGCATCGGCACAAGGGGAGCTCATGCCAACCAATCAAAGCATACCACTTAGTCAAAAAGACATCGCTCAATGTGAAAAAGAAACTCATCCAAATTACTTATATTCTATGTATAAGTATGATCGACTCGACCACGAAATTAAAGTATACGGATTTAAAAACACGAATAACGAAAAAACAGACAAATGGACCTTCACAAGCGATAAGCAGCCTGGTACGCTTGAGGATCAATTTCCTAAAAATCATCATGAAGTTGAGGAAGAAGTGGCAACTTCTATCGGGTCATTCACAACAAATAGTGAATCTGATCTCATACAAGAAGAACGGTCTGAACCGTCTAAAGAAGCCATTTTAAAAGTGCCCCCGTTAAACGTACGAGATCAGGATCAGCTACATGAGAAAGAGAACAAGGAGAATTTAGGTGAAGACAATCAATTGGGTATTGAGCAAACGGAAAACATTCAAGAAGCGACAGCAGTTAAAGATTCGAACAACGAACTTGATCAGGAACAATCGAAGCCATTGGTCAAGTGGAACAACCACGGAAAAGTCGTTTATGTAGAACAAACACGTTTTGCGATTGAGACAGAGTATGGAGATAAATGGTTTGTTGTTGATGAAACGGAAAAGATAAACCAGCTTAAACCAAATATGGCGGTTAGCGTTTATTATCAAGAGGTCGATAATATGAACGTTGTAACAGACTTTTTTATTACGTATAAACCTGAGGATAAAACGGAAGAAGAGATTTTGGAAGGAACCTACCTTTCATATGCCGATGATAATCAGAAAGCGATTCGCGTCTATATTCCTCATCAAGAAATTATTTACGATCTAGCACCATCCTTATATGATATGACTCTTTATGAATATGGAACACCTATTATGTTTACAACGAAACTAGATGAAGAAGGCAGGCTAATCGTTACATCGATTAACGACGTTTCATCTTAACGCTGGTTTACAAGCGAAAGGAATGTTCGTGAGTGATGTCGTTGTGCTCATGAACATTCTTTTTCAGCCATGGCCATTAATCATTTTTGATTGTAATCAAACCAATAAGCTAAATATTTGTACTCGCCCCATTTGTCGTATACGGTTTCTAATTCTTTTTTTGAAGGCGCTACGCCTTGAAAATACGTTTGAATGACGTGCTTTTTGTATTCGGAATCTACTGGAACGCCGTCATACTGACCAATAATCATGGCTAATGAATTTCGTGCATAGGGGCCAACACCTTTGATCTCTTTAAACACATCAGCCGAAGACGTGTTGAGATAACGTTCTGGCTGGTTGAGTATTTTTTCTGCAGCATCGAGAATGTAGCGACTGCGGTAACCAACTCGAACATACTTCTGCAAAAATGACTCGCCTGCATCTTTAATCCTTTCAGGAGATGGAAACGTATAGAACGTTCGACCAAACCCACTTGTTCGATCGCCTAGTTGAATCGTCAACAGTTCGCTCATCTGGATCGTTTGCTGCCAGCGCGTATTTGTTGTAAAGAGAACCTTTATCATATCCTCAAATAACGAAGGAGAGCGGAGTAACCGTCCTCGTTTATGTTCTTGTAGAAACGCTAATTCTTGATAGGTTTCACAAAGTGTATAGAACGGTTGGAACACTTCGTTTAATCGAAACATCCAGCTCACTTGATTCCTTACCTCTTCTTGTTCCAATTCAGTCAAATCGATGTTGACGTCAACGCACAAATTCATCGCGACCATTGAAATTTTCACGACAACAATTTTGTTTGTTTCTAACACAAGCGGCCGGTAAAACGATTCTTTTTCTGCATCCCAGTAACTGGGCGCTAACATCCACCAACCATGAGAAGTAACCGCATCTTTAAAATCAAATGGCTCTTGAATCGAAATTTGCATATAAACCTCCAATCTTATGTGACGCCTAAGTCTGTACGCCAACTCCCTTGTTGTTTTCGAATACTAACAATTTGACCAACGTGATACGCATTATGAAGGGTGAGATGGGTAAGGTCGGTCATTGCCTCAGTAAAATCTTCTTGTTTTGCTTCGGTGACGGCATCACGCCACTTGAGCATTAATTCATTCAAATACGCTTGGGCCTCAGGCCATAAACGTTGATTATTTATATTGAACGTATCCGCTATGGAGTCAACAGGCTCACGGTGTACAGATACCCCTTTAAATCGATCTAAATAGCGCTCATTATAAAAAATTAAATGCTCCACAATTCCCCAAATATTATTTGATTGATCTGAACTTGTCCACGCCGCTTCGTCGGGTGTGACGTCTTTAACCGCATCGTTTAATGGGACGAACCAGCCTTGTTGATCATGAATGACACCGAGCTGAAGAAGAATGAACTCTCTCGTGCTCATATGAACCCCTCCTAAATAGTGCGTGTCTTTAGTTTTTTGCCATTATAGCACGAGAATAGAATGAATAGCGCGAAAGATTCGATTCCTTTCTGAGATTCAACTACACTAGAAAAAAGGAGGGAAGCAACATGAACTTACATTTAAACGAAAAGGTTGTTATTGTGTTAGCAGCTAGTAAAGGATTAGGACGAGCTGTTGCGGAAAAGTTTGCGGAAGAAGGTGCCCAGGTTGTGTTAGCGAGCAGGCGTTCAGATGAGTTGAAAACGGTGGCAGACGACATTGCTAAGCGTACAGGAAATCCGAATCTTTATACAAAACCATGCGATATTACAAAAGGAGAAGACATCAAACAACTGGTAGCCTATACGGTTGATACGTTAGGAAAAGTGGATGTACTTGTAAATAATTCTGGCGGTCCTCCAGCCGGTGGAATTGAGCAATTTACGGATGAAGACTGGCAACGGGCTTATGAATTAAATCTATTAAGCTATGTTCGAGCGATTCGAGAAGTTGTTCCGCATATGCGTGCGCAAGGTGGTGGTCATATTGCGAACATTGCATCGTCTTCTATTAAGCAAACATTAGATTCACTATTGCTATCTAATACGTTTCGAGCTGGTGTGGCAGGGCTTTCCAAGAGCTTATCTCAAGAACTTGCGAAAGACAAGATTTTAATTAATACAATTGGCCCAGGGAGAATTGCTACAGACCGGCTAATTGAACTAGATGACATAAAGGCAGAGCGCCTTCAACAGTCACGAGAAGAGGTAAGAATGAAAGAAGAACAGTCGATTCCACTAGGGCGCTATGGGACCCCGGAAGAGTTTGCGAATCAAATCGTCTTTCTTTGCTCCGGAGCGAATACCTATGTGACTGGACAGTCGTTGATAGTGGATGGCGGACTCGTAAAAGCTCTATGAAAACATGAATAAAGCTACTCACGTCTTGCAATAAAATAAAGCTGAGGTCAAATTAATCTTTTAAATCAATGAAAATCGGGTATAGAGTCATAAGTCGATATACTAGAGAAGGAGAGATTATAAAAATGGCTAATACAAAAGTAGCGGTAATCTACTATAGTTCAACAGGAACAAACTATCAACTTGCACAGTGGGCGAAAGAAGCAGCTGAGGGAAATGGTGCGGAAGTGAAACTAGTAAAATTTCCAGAACTAGCTCCAGATCAAGCGATTGATTCAAATCCAGCATGGCGTGAACATATTCAAGCGACGAAACATATACCAGAGGTTACGGCTGACGATATGCTGTGGGCAGATGCCTATATTTTCAGCGTGCCATCTCGTTTTGGCGTAGTTCCTGGACAAGCGAAGCAATTTTTTGATACATTAGGCGGGCTTTGGGGCCAAGGCAAGCTTGCTAATAAAGTTGTAAGTGGCATGGCTTCTGCAGCGAATGCGCATGGTGGCCAAGAGCAAACGATCTTATCCCTTTACACCACAATGTATCATTGGGGTGCCATTGTTGCTTCACCAGCTTACACAGACCCTGTTACATTCGCAGCAGGTGGAAACCCTTATGGAACAAGTGTAACGGTCGATGGAGATGGAAAAATGGTCGAAGATGTGAAAGAAGCTGTAGAACACCAAGCGAGACGCACAACGTCCGTTGCGAAGGCAATTGTAGAAGGGTTAAAGTAAGCCGAAGTATAGGAAGTTCTAATGAGAATTAGAGCTTCTTTTTTTATGAACAAAACGCTTGACCTATAGTGAACTCCAAGAGCTATGATCGGATAAACGCTGCCACCATCATCGGAAGAATGACGTTATAGGATCTGAAGATGAGGGAATGGTTCATACAAGCGTTATAAAAAGCAATCTGCTGAAGGAGGCATTTTACAAATGAATGTAAAAGCAAGAGCAGTGACTGGTCCAACAGAAGCATTTGAAAAGACAGAGATTTCACGCAGAAACCTTGCTCAACATGATGTACTAATCGAAATTAAATATGCGGGGATTTGTCACTCTGATATCCATACAGCGAGAGGTGAGTGGGGCGACGTTCATTATCCTTTAGTTCCTGGGCACGAGATTGCTGGGATTGTGGCCGAAGTGGGAAGTGACGTCACTTCTTTTAAAGTAGGCGATCGCGTCGGTGTCGGCTGTATGGTCGATTCTTGTGGGAAGTGTGTAAGCTGTCGTGAAGGAGAAGAGCAATACTGTGAGGAAGGAAATATTCAAACCTATGGTGGAATTGATAAGTATGGGGAGCATACGCAAGGTGGCTACTCGACGCACATTGTTGTAACAGAAGGGTTTGTTTTGCGCATCCCAGATTCTATTCCTTTTGATGCTGCGGCACCACTTCTTTGTGCAGGCATTACCACATATTCTCCGTTAAAAAAATGGCAAGCCGATGCCGGGAAAAAAGTGGCTGTCATTGGTCTTGGTGGACTAGGTCACCTTGCAGTGAAAATCGCACATGCCATGGGAGCGGAAGTAACCGTCTTATCACAAACATTAAAGAAAGAACAAGATGGTCTGGCGTTTGGCGCAAAAGATTATTATGCCACGAGTGATCCAGAAACATTAACAAAGCTTGCCGGTTCCTTTGATTTAATTATTAATACGGTAAGTGCAAAGCTTGATATGAGTGCTTACTTAAATCTATTAGCTTTAAACGGCACATTAGTAAATGTCGGTGCACCTAGCGAGCCGTTAGAGGTGAATGCATTTTCACTCATTAGTAAAAGAAGATCCTTTGCTGGTTCAATGATTGGTGGCATTCAAGAAACACAAGAAATGTTGGATTTCTGTGCAGAGCATAACATCCTCCCAGAAATTGAAGTCATTTCAGCTGATCGTATTGATGAAGCGTACGAACGTGTACTTGAATCAGATGTTCGCTACCGCTTTGTTATTGATACAAGCACGATTTAAAAAGAGCTGAAGAAAGACTGTATATGATAAATCAAGTCAAACATTCATAAGAATGGCGGCGACTTCGCTAGAAAGCATATAGATGAGTCACTTGGACATGCCGAGTGACTCACATGTGCTTAGGGTCGTCTTCTGTTGTATGAAGAAAACAGTTCTCATGCTTCTACAATATAAGATTCTTTCTTTCTTCTTATGTCTTGAAGATCAGCTAGTAACTCCTGCTCCATTTGATTTAGTCGCGTTAAGACCGCCTTCACTTCTTTTAAGAGGGACGAGGCTTTGTCGTACGAATCTCTTATTTCTCCATGAACCATCCAATCAACGATTAACCCATCAAAGAAATAATCGGCAAATGTAAGAAATCCATCGATTCGAATATGAAAAGAGGTAAATTGATTGACGTCTTTCAGCTCTTCTTCCAACTTTCTTAACAAACGTTGAACGTAATGAATATCAGATTTTGCATCATCTACATAGCTATGTTTGAACGCAGTTGTGAGAAATCCGCCTCCAAACATGTCGGCAGTAGACCAATCACTCGCCTTATCCAGAGATTGAAGGGTTTGCTCTAAAGCTTCTTTTGCTTGAAGTCCGATGTCTTTTGCTTCTAGCACTTCATTCATTTGTACCTCGGCTGTTGAGGCAGCCTCAATTAGAGCGTGCAAAGCTTTATGATTCTCTGTTAAAAGATGTTGTTTCTTCTGTTGAATTAAGTCTTGGTACTCATCCTCTGGTGTACCTAACGTATCTAGATATACATGGATCTCTTGAAGTTCCTCGCGTAAATCGTTAATGGTTGCTTCAGCCTCTTCGTATTTCAACTGAGCTTTAAGCACATGCTCTAATCGTTCGTCTATCTTTTCAGCTTTTCTTCCTGTAACTGTGTGAATTAAATTAGAAAATGTTAAGCCTTTTAAGCGATCCACATTCTCTTGTTTTTCCGTTAAAACTTCTTTTAAACTCTCCGCTTCTTGTTTTCTTTCTTCTAAATAAAGCATAATCCGAGTCTCATGTCCTCGCCATTTCTTGTATAGTCGCATGCGGTCCTTCACATCAGTAAAGGCTTTTTCGTAATCTTTCACGTGTTAATCCCACCTTTCCTTCTATAGAAAACGTATTAAATAAGAAAAAGTTTCATTCCAACGTGCAAACCTGATCCAAAAACAAGAATTTGACATATTGAAAGGCAGCTGAAAGGGTCATGTTCTTTGATGTTCTTGCGTAATTTAATAAAGGATATGGAAGCGTTCTAGCGAAACGTTATGTATAGCGAAGTGTAGAAGGAGTGTGAAAGGATGAAAATAGGTTTAAGTTCATACAGTTTAGTTCAGGCGCTGAATGATGGGCGATTAACAATTCTTGAAGCAATTGATTGGGTGAAAGAGCAAGGTGGGACTCATATGGAGCTCGTCCCTTATGGCTATACCGTTGTAGACAACTATGATTTAGCGAATCAAATTAAAGAACGAGCGGATAAGGCAAGTATTGAACTTTCTGCGTATTGTATGCCAGCAAATTTCATCCAACCGACGCAGGCGGCTTTTGATGAAGAAGTGGAGCGAATTAAAGCGCATGTTGACGTCGTACACCATATGGGAATTCAAATCTTGCGCCATGATGTAACGGCGTTTTCAATGAAGCCTGAGGAGATGTCCATTCACTATTTTGATGATCATTTTGAAAAAATGGTTTTAGGGAGTCAACTCATTGCAGATTATGCAAAACCTTTAGGCATCACGACCACAATTGAAAATCATGGCTTTAACGTGCAGTCCAGTGACCGGGTTCAACGGATGTTACGTGCGGTGAATCGAGATAATTTTAAAACAACCTTGGACATTGGCAATTTCTTGTGTGCGGATGAAGACCCGTTAGTCGGAGTGAAGAAAAATCTTCCTTACGCGGCTACTGTTCATTTCAAAGATTTTTATATTCGACCATATTATGAGAACCCTGGTGAAGGGGCGTGGTTTAGAAGCTCAAATGGCCATTATTTGCGTGGCGCAATTCTAGGTCATGGCGAATTACCAATTCGAGAGATAGTCCGACAACTTAAAGTAGCAGATTATGATGGTTACTTAGTTATTGAATTCGAAGGAATGGAAGATTGTTTTCTCGGCTCGCGCATTAGCATGAATAACTTAAAGCGACTTTGGGATGAAGTAACGGTAGATGGCTGGAAATCAGTAGAAGGAGCGAGAGCGTAATGATGAATGTCGTTGTGATTGGATTAGGCTCAATTTCAGAAATGCATATTAAGTCCTATCAGAAAAATCCAAGCGTTTCGTTAGTCGGATTATGTGATAAAAATCAAACAAGGGCACAGGAAAAAGCAGCTCATTACGATGTGAAGCACGTATTTACTGAGCCTGAAGAAGTGTTTCAAAACCCAGAAGTGGATGCAGTTAGCATCTGTACTTGGAACCAGACACACGCGGATCTAGCCATTCGAGCGTTACGTTCTGGAAAACATGTGTTAGTTGAAAAGCCGATTTCGATGACTGTGGCAGAAGCGGAAAAAGTTCAAGCTGCTGTGAAGGAATCAGGGAAGATGTTACAAGTTGGATTCGTTCGAAGGTTTGGAACAAACGCACAAGTATTAAAATCATTTATTGATCAGGGGAAGCTCGGAGATATTTATTATGCAAAAGCATCTTTGTTAAGAAGGCTTGGAAATCCAGGAGGCTGGTTTGCTGATAAAGATCGATCAGGAGGCGGACCGTTAATCGATTTAGGTGTACACATTATTGATAGCTGTTGGTATTTAATGGGCAGGCCAAAAGTAAAGTCGATTACAGGACATGTCTACGATCAATTAGGAAATCGGAGTAACGTTCAGAATCTATCATTCTACAAAACGGCTGATTACGATGCATCTTTAAACACGGTGGAAGATTTAGCGAACGCCGTTATTACGTTTGAGAACGGTAGTTCATTAATGGTCGATGTTTCCTATTCCCTCCATACGAAAAAGGATCAACTTGCCATGCAAGTGTTTGGCACAAAAGGTGGAGCGGAGCTTGAACCTGAATTAATGCTTGTAATGGAAGAAAACAACACGATCTTAAATGTTGAACCACAAATCGATCATCGCACCTTTGATTTTGATAATGCTTTTCAAAAACAGATTGATTCATTCGTGGAAGCATGTCTAACGGGCGGTCCCTCTCTAGCACCTGTAGAAGACGGATTAGAGATTATGAGAATTCTCGAAGGCATTTACCAAGCATCTGCACAAAGAAAGCCTGTTCAATTATAGAGAGGAAGAACCTAGTTCTGCATGATTCAAGTGAACTAGGTTCTTTTTTGAGGATGGTTAAACAAACGTTTAATTAAATGCCATTGAACAATCATCCACGAACAACATGAGAGATGGAAGGATTTAGCCATTTCATAGCGAAACGTTACTGTATAGTAGGTGAACAAAAAGGCTTTATTGTTCTAAGGGGGAAAACCATTGAATTCGAACCGAATTGTCATTCGCCATGTGAAGCAGCTTGTGACAACTGAATCGTCACGTGCGTTAAAAGGTCGAGAGATGGAAGAGAATCTTCAAGTAATTGAAGATGGAGGCATATGGATTGAAAACGGTGTCATCAAAAAAATAGGCTCCGATCGGGATGTCTGGAAAGCGGTATGTGATCACGGGCAAACGAAGCTAGTAACCTCCATTGATGCAAGTCAGCATCTTGTTACACCTGGACTTGTAGACCCTCATACTCACCTCGTATTTGGAGGGAGTCGAGAAGATGAATTTGAAATGCGTCTAAAAGGTGCGGCATATATGGATATTATGAATGCCGGTGGCGGAATTCACCGAACGACCTCAGCAACGGCGGCAGCGACAGAGGAAGAGTTGATTGCGCAAAGTAAAGAAAGGCTAGATACGTTTTTGCGTCATGGGGTTACGACCATTGAAGCGAAGAGTGGGTATGGGTTAACGCTTGAACATGAACGGAAGCAATTACAAGTGGCGGCTTATTTGAACCAAACCCATCCGATTACCATTGTATCAACGTTTATGGGTGCCCATGCTGTTCCAAAAGAGTTTAAAGAGGACAGTGACCGGTTTGTTGATATCCTCGTCAATGAAATGATTCCAGCGATTGCTTCAGAAAAGTTGGCTAGGTTTAACGATGTTTTTTGTGAAAAAGGCGTGTTCACGCCAGCGCAGTCCAAACGTATCTTAGAAGCCGGAAAAGAGTATGGACTGATTCCAAAAATTCATGCAGACGAAATTGTTTCTTACGGTGGGGCAGAACTAGCGGCTGAAGTAGGCGCGATCTCAGCAGATCACTTATTGAAGGCATCGAATGAAGGGATTGAAAAAATGACTGCTGCAGATGTCGTAGGGGTCTTGCTCCCGGCAACAGCATTCTTCTTAATGGAGTCGCCAGCAAACGCAAGGAAAATGATTGAAGCAGGTATGGCAGTGGCCTTGTCGACAGATCGAAACCCTGGTTCAAGCCCAACAGAATCGATGCCATTTGTGATGAACTTGGCGTGTTTAACAATGGGAATGACGCCCAAAGAAGTAATTACCGCTTCAACAATAAATGCGGCTAGTGCGATTGGTGAAGAGCAGCGTGTAGGTAGTCTCGAAGTTGGAAAACAGGCAGACCTTGTTTTTTGGAATGCACCAAACTATACGTATTTGCAGTATCATGTAGGCGTTAATATGGTCGATAAAGTGTTCAAAGAAGGAAAACTCGTCGTCAATAACGGAGTCGTCATTTAAACGATTAGGAGGCAGTTCCTATGGAAAAACAAACAGCTCGACAAGCGATTCAAGCCCCTCGTGGGAAGGAAATGCAATGCAAAGGGTGGGCGCAAGAAGCTGCGATGCGGATGTTGTTAAATAATTTAGATGCAGAGGTAGCAGAAGAACCAGAAAATTTGGTTGTCTATGGAGGAATAGGTAAAGCTGCTCGTGATTGGGACAGTTTTGACCAGATTATCGCATCGCTAAAAGAATTAGAAAATGATGAAACGTTGCTGATTCAATCCGGAAAGCCAGTAGGGATGTTTCGTACCCATGAAGCTGCACCGAGAATCTTAATCGCTAATTCGAACCTTGTTCCAGCGTGGGCGACATGGGATCACTTTTATGAATTAGAAGATAAAGGATTAATGATGTATGGCCAGATGACTGCTGGTAGCTGGATTTATATTGGCGCACAAGGCATTTTACAAGGAACGTATTTGAGCTTTATTGAAGCTGGTAAAAAAGCATTTGGTAGTTCGGATTTATCCGGGCGCTTTATTGTAACAGGTGGAATGGGTGGGATGAGTGGTGCTCAACCGCTAGCAGGGAAAATGGCCAAAGCCGTCATTCTCGTTGTGGAAGTAGATAAAGCTCGAATTGAGCGCAAGATTAAAGAAGGTTACTGTGATTTTCTCGTTGAAGATTTGAATGAAGCACTGAAATTGGTAGAAACGTATACGGCTAAGCGAGAACCAGCTTCTATCGGGCTCGTTGGAAACTGTGCAGATGTTCTTCCTGAGTTGGTGCGCAAAGGGGTTACGCCTGACTTTGTTACCGACCAAACCAGTGCCCATGATCCGATCAATGGCTATATTCCAAATGGATTATCGGTACAAGAGGCGAGTCATTTGCGGATAAATGATCCAAAAGGATATGAGAAACGCTCGATTCAAGCGATGGGAGTCCATGTTCAGGCAATGCTCGATTTGCAAAAAGCAGGAGCCGAAACATTTGATTACGGAAATAATATTCGTGCCTATGCAAAACAAGCTGGCGTTGACCATGCGTTTGATTTTCCAGGATTTGTTCCAGCCTATATTCGACCGTTGTTTTGTGAAGGGAAAGGGCCGTTTAGGTGGGCTGCACTATCTGGAAATCCAGAAGATATTTATAAAATGGATCAACTCGCAATGGACATGTTTCGCGATGATGAAGGGCTCGTCAACTGGATTGAAATGGCGCAAAAAATGGTGAAGTGGCAAGGGTTACCTGCTCGAATTTGTTGGTTCGGTTATGGGGATCGCGATCGTTTTGCCTTACGAGTCAACGAGATGGTTGCAAGTGGTGAACTGGAAGCACCAATTGTTTTTGGTCGTGATCATCTTGATTGTGGATCAGTGGCGTCACCAAATCGAGAAACAGAAGGAATGAAAGACGGAAGTGATGCTGTGGCAGACTGGCCCATTTTAAATGCGTTAATTAACACGGCTGGTGGAGCAAGTTGGGTTAGCGTCCATCATGGAGGTGGCGTAGGGATGGGGTATTCGCTCCATGCTGGTCAAGTGCTTGTCGCAGATGGAACGCAAGCAGCGAAGGAACGAATTGAACGTGTGCTCGTTTCTGATCCTGGTATGGGGATTGTGCGCCACGTTGATGCAGGTTATGAGCGGGCAAGTGAAGTAGCCAAAGCGAAAGGTGTCCATATTCCAATGCAGCAAGGGAGCGACATATGAAACAAACAACGATAAAAATAAATCGTGCACGACTAGAAGCTTCGATCCACGAACTTGGTCAGTTTGGTATAAATAAGGACGGGGGCTTAGATCGAACAACATTTACGGAAGCAGAATTACAAGCAAGAAATTGGTTGAAGCAACAATTAGATCAACTGTCGCTAAATGTTTATACAGATGAAGCTGCAAATATTTGGGCAAAAAGGTCTGGAAAACACCAGAAGAGCATTGTGTTTGGTTCACATATTGACACGGTTCCAAACGGTGGAAAATATGATGGTGCTCTTGGTGTTTTGATGGCATTAGAAGTGTTGCGAACGCTCGATGAAAGTGAAATCGAAACGAATCATCCTTTTGAATTGGTTTCTTTTAGTGCGGAAGAGCCCAATCCATTTGGCTTATCTACTTTCGGAAGTCGAGCGATTTCTGGCAAATTGACGAAGAACGATTTAGAGGGTGTTCAAGATTCAAACGGAACACGGCTTGTTGAGGCTCTCGCACGAGCTGGTGGAGATGCGCAGCAATTTGAAAACTGTTTGCGAAATGTGAATGATTTTGTAGCATATCTCGAAGTGCATATTGAGCAAGGAAAACGTCTTTTGCATGCAGAGGTGCCAATAGGAGTGGTTACTGCTATTACAGGGATTTACCGTGAACACATTACGGTAAAAGGGGAATCGAATCATGCTGGAACGACCGTCATGGTCGATCGTACAGATGCCCTTGTTGCGGCAGCGGAATTGGTTATTTCTTTGAATGAAATTTGTACACGATTTCCTAAGGAGGAGCTGGTTGGGACTGTTGGTCAAATGCATGTTCATCCAAACGCAACAAATATCATTCCTGGTGAAGTCACCCTGACTGTTGAAATCCGTGGGGAAACAGAAGAGGATATTCAAGCTGTGCGGAAGGAATTCGAAGCGAAAAAAGGTCAATTGGAACAACGCTCAAATATCCAATTTTCAACAGAAATCATGCTGGATCAGTCACCTGTACCAATGAGCAATCATGTAATCAAAGTGACAGAACGAGAGGCGGAACAGGCTGGACGATCCTCAATGCGATTGGGTAGTATGGCTGGTCATGATGCTGCTCATATGGCTTCGTTAACCCCATCTGGAATGATTTTTGTACCAAGTATTGATGGGAAAAGTCATTGTCCTGAAGAAGAGAGTTCAATGGATGATATTGAACATGTGGCAAACGTTTTTCTGCGTACACTTCTAAGCCTTGATGAGGGAGGGGAAGAAAGGTGAAACAGCTATACCATGCAGGTTCCGTTTATGTGGATGAGGAATTTAAACAAAAGTATTCGCTCTTGATCGATGATGACAAGATTATAGACATGGGTCTAACGAGTGCGCTAAAAGAAACGTATAAAGATGTTCAGGAAGTGGACTGGCTAGATAAAGCCATTCTTCCTGGAACAATTAATGCTCATAACCATTCGTTTCAGAGCCTTCTAAGAGGAATTGCAGTTGATCGTCCTTTTCTGGAATGGCGTGATCAAGCTCTTTATAAATATACTCCGTACCTTGATGCAGAAGCGGTCTATACTGGAGCTCTTTTTGCCTTTGGAGAAATGTTGAAGTATGGTGCCACCACGGTAAGTGATTTTTTCTACGTTCATAATCAAGGTATCGAAACGGACGAGGCGGTCATTCAAGCGGCGAATGATGTAGGGATTCGACTGGTTTTTGCAAGAACGATGTACGACTGGGATGGCTCACCAAAGAGCTACCAAGAAACGGTTTCTGAAGCAGTGAATCGAACAAGAGAACTGGCCATTAAATACCAAGGTCATTCGATGGTTGATATCCATCCAGCTCCTCATAGCCCTCATGCCGCTTCTCCAGAAATGATTCAAGCCGGGCATAAACTGGCAAAAGAACTTCAAACCCCTTTTCATATCCATGTGTCAGAAGAGATGTTTGAAGTGGAAGAGACACTAGAGAAATACAATAAAAGACCTGTTCATTATTTAGACTCTTTAGGTGTGTTAGACGACAGTATGATTGCGATCCATCTTGTCTGGCTAGATAAAACAGAAATTGAACTACTAGGAAAGAGAAAGATCGGTCTTGCATATTGTCCATCTAGCAATATGTTTTTATCTGATGGGGTTACCAATATTCCTGACCTTGTTCAATCAGGTGTACGTGTTAGCCTTGGAAGTGACGGTGCCTGTAGCAATAACCGAATAAGTGTGTTTGAAGAAATGCGAATGTGTTCGCTCCTTCAAAAAGTAAATAAGTTAGATGGTACGTGCGTCACTGCTAAACAGGTATTTGACATGGGTACGAAAACTGGAGCGGAATTATTAAGAGTAAATGCCGGGGAGCTTGCAGTCGGCAAAAAAGCAGATTTTGTATCCTTAAAATTGAACGATTTATCTCTTGCTCCAAAACGAGAGCTTTTTGCAAATGTCGTTTATTCAATGCAACCAACAGCGATCTCTGATGTCATCGTAGCTGGCAAGACAGTGGTTTCAAGCGGAACACTAAAAACGGTGTCTGAAACCACGATTGGAAAGAAAATCGATCAATTGTTTCAAAAATGGGATTGAGTCATTGAAAAAGCGTAAACGTTGGAGGATGATCCAAACGTTACGCTTTTTTGGTTAATATTTGATCGTCTTAATCTTCTACAACAGGCTGTGTTTCTCGTCGAAATAATCGTCTTTTTGGTGCTTTCTTTTTTATATAGCCACCTTGAAAATTTCTAGTTTCAAAGGAGACGACAAATGCATCAGGATCGCATTCATTGACGATGGCTAAAAATTCGTGCTCTCGATCTCTTCTGGCTGTGCAATCAAGACGGACTCGGATTGATTCAATCCCTTCGACTGTTGTCAGTGCTACACTGAAATCTGCATCTCGAAGTCGGTCGATAAGTGGTTTCTGGTGGAAAGAAGTATTCACTTGAAGCGACACATAGCCAATCGCCAGCCGTTCCTCCACGATGGAACCGAGGTACATGCCAAGGCCAAAGCCAATTGAATAAGCAACCATGTTGAGATAATTGGAGAGGTCGCTAAACACGATTGATAGTGAAATGACATGAACGGCTCCTTCAAGAGTTGCGAACAAGGCAGACCTTTCTTTTTCACCTTTCACCATCATTAGTGTTCGTAATACAACTAGGGGAACATAAAGCAGTTGTGCGCCTAAAATGAGCATAGGTTGTAAAAGCATATTTTTTCACCTCGCGAAAATAGTGTGTGAGTGTGAAGAAAAATTATGCATGAAGAGGAAAATTAAGGAGAAATCGACATGATCTGATGGATTATTTCCGGGGGAATAAAAAAAGGAGTATGAAGCCAATGTTTGTCGAATCAATAAGAAAAAGCGAGAGTCGTGTTTTGACCCTCGCTTACTATTTATGTGACATCTTTAAAGATTTCTTTCTTAATGTTGTTTCGCATCTCATAAATGTTCGTAATGATGACTTTTGCAACGGCGTAGGTAGGAATCGCAATAATCATGCCAATGAAACCTGCAATATTGCCTGCCGCAAGAACAAGGGTAATAACGGTAAGTGGGTGTACGCTCAGTTTTTTCCCCATAATATTAGGTGTAATCAAATTGCTTTCTGCTTGCTGCACCGCTAACGTAATGACAGAAACCCAGATTGCCAAGACCGGGTCTTGAATAAGTGCAATGATAAAAGCAGGGAAGAACGCAAGCCAAGGACCTAGAAACGGAATCATGTTTAAGAGAAACGCGAGTAGCGCGAGCAATAATGCGTATTCTAAGCCAACGATTGTATAGCCGATGAATAGTAAAATTGCCAAAATGAGCGCGGCTAGTACTTGTCCTTGCACATAACTTTTTAATGCAAAGTCAACTTCGTTTAAGAGTTTTGTTACCCATTTCTTTGTTTCCCCTTTGAAATATTGAACAATTGCTGGGGCGAAACGATGGTGATCTTTAAGCATGAAGAAAAAGAAAAACGGGACAAGGATTAACGTTAATATGGTTGTGACAGCACCACTTAAAAAGGAGATAATGTAACCTGATCCTACAATGATAATATCTTCAAGGGAATCAAGTAACGAACCAATGGTTTCTTCAAAGTCAAAAGGCACGTTTCCATTGTCATTAATGTAATGCATAACGAATTGTTCCAGTTGTTGAAAAATGACTGGAGCATTTTGAATCAGTTTGTTGGCCTCTTGAATGAGTGGATCTAAAATAAATGACGATCCTATTACTAACATGGCACCAACAAGAACGAGGATACTTAAAGCAGTCGCCCATTGAGGTAGTCGCTTCAGTAATAATTTTTGCAACGGCTCTGTGATATAAAATAAAAGACCGGCTATTAGCACGGGTATTAATATTGTTGTGACAACAATAAGAATTGGTTCAAATAGCCATTGAACCTCTACCAAATTCTTTACAATAAGAATAAGTAAGAGGATGCCAATACCTAATTGAAACCATAATTTATTAAGCATTAAAAGTACACTCCTGATAATGTAAGTTCGTATGTTTCTATTATAGCGTGAATAGAAGCGTAGAATCTGACAGATTTGTTAATATCATTATTTTACTACATTGTTGCTTATCTAGATCTGAAGTATACACGATAACGTAACGTTATAAGCAATAATAAATGAATGAACCAGTTAAAAACGCTTTAAAGAAGAACATCTATGTAGAATGATTCAGACAATCTTACGAGCCATTGTCTTAGATTTATGCAAAAACCACCTGTCGTGAAACAGGTGGGAAAGAGCCATTCAATATGACGAGTTAAAATTCTTCATATTCATTTGGGTTTTGATTGTCAATTCGCCCATCGGCTCGAGTGAGGCTGCTAATTTTGTCCATAGCCTTTTGATCAAGTTCAAAATCAAAGATTGAAAGGTTTTCAATTTGTCTCGACACATTTGAGGAACGGACAAGTGGAAGGGCTCCTAACTGGATTTGCCAGCGTAAAATAATTTGCGCCTTAGTTTTTCCATAGGAATCTGCGATGTCATCAATTGTAAGGTCGCTATATACACTGTTGGAACGAAGGCGGCCGAGCGGACTCCAGCTTTGCGTCACGATGCCTAATTTCTTATCGTACGCTCTCTGTTCTTCTTGAGAAAAATAAGGGTGAAGCTCGCTCTG
Source organism: Shouchella phoenicis (assembly GCF_047238345.1). Classification (NCBI taxonomy): domain Bacteria; kingdom Bacillati; phylum Bacillota; class Bacilli; order Caryophanales; family Bacillaceae; genus Shouchella; species Shouchella phoenicis. Next base: position 372,742 of record NZ_JBDFMQ010000001.1, read on the forward strand.
GTTTATACTCGGTGTTACGCCTGTTTCGTTAATAATTTGATCAAGGTGTTCAGGTAAAAAGTTACTAACCCCAATAGAGCGAATGAGGCCCCAGCGTTTTGCGTCAATCAGTGCTTGCCACGCTTCCACAAATAACCCTTGTTTTGGGTTCGGCCAATGAATCAAGTAGAGGTCAAAATAATCAAGTCCTGTTCGAAGCAAGGACTCTTGAATGGTCTCAATGGCTTTGCCGTAAGCATGGTGTCGACCAGGAAGCTTAGAGGTAATGCGCAGATGTTCGCGTGGAACGGAACTACGACGAATGGCCTCCCCGACAGCACCTTCATTCTCATAATTAAAGGCTGAATCAATCAAATGGTAGCCGACGTCAATGGCGCTTTGAATCCCATGAACACAAGCATGGCCATTGAGTTGAGCTGTGCCATAACCAATGGAAGGAACGAGTAACCCATCATGTAGCATACGTGTTGGAATTGAATCTACCATTCTATCACTCCTATCTCTTATTTATCTTAGTCTAGCATTTGAATATAGGGACGTCTAATGAGAAGATTGTGATTAGGCAGAAATTTTATCGATTTGAATGGATTTCATATTAACTAGTAATCGTCATTTTACAAATGGTAATAGAAATATCATTTAAAGTATTCGACTTATTAAATGGCGACGACTCCTATGGGAACAGCACGTGCCTGAAGACAATGGAGCGCTTATTGCGGAATGGCTGAGGCCGTGCCCATGGCAAAGAAGACACCGCGAGGGCAAGAGATAACGCAGCCCAAACGGATGTCGCGCTTGTGCCTGTGGTGAAAGCGTTCACCATTTTAAGTGGATCTTACGTCAATTTCGTATGATGAAATGTAATTGCCACTTAAAAAGCCCTTTGAACTTTTTAGGTTCAAAGGGCTTTTTACTTTATTTTTCAATACTTAACGAAACGGTCTCGCCTTCTACATCGAACGATTTCATGTCGTCTGCTTTAGCAAACGAAAGCTGATCAATGAGAACATGATTCTTCATAAAACTTTCAAAGCGTTGCAAGATGTTTTGAACTTGCTCAGAAGCATGAATGGTTAAATGCACGCGCTTTTCAACTGGAAGGTCGAGCTCTTTTCGATAAACTTGAACCGCACGAATGACTTCACGAACAAACCCTTCTTCTTTCAGCTCTGTTGTGACATTTGTATCAAGTACCACCAGGTAGTCATCGCCTTCAGCAAATTCAAAGCCTGGTAATGGATTTTTTTCAACAAGAACGTCTTCTTTTTCAATTTCAACAACTTGATCGTTGTCCAAATTTAATACCATTTTGCCAGCATCAAGGAATTGTTGAGTTTGGGTGTCGCCAAACTGAGCAATCATTTTTTGAACAAGGCCAACAGATTTTCCGAGTTTTGGTCCAGCAACAGGGAAATTCAGCTTTACTTGTTGCGACACGTATTGGTCTTGATTCGCATCAAGCAGAATCGCTTTGACATTTGTTTCTTCTGCAATAATGCCTTTATACGCTTCAAGATCAGCTGATTGCTTGACTGGTACAACCGCTAATTGTGCAAGAGGTTGCTTCGTTTTTAAGCTCGTTTGGTTACGGATTGATCGTGTTAGCTCAACCACTTGTCGGACTGCATTCATTTCTTCTTCAAGAGAAACGTTTACTTGAGTCGCGTCAGCTGTTGGGTAGTCCGTTAAATGAACACTGTCTCCAGCTAGATCATTGTACACTTCATCTGACAAGAATGGAGCGAACGGTGCCATCAGTTGTGCTGTTTTAGTAATGACTTCGTAAAGTGTGTGGAAAGCGGCACGTTTATCGGCATCCATGCCGCTAGCCCAGAATCGTGCACGTGAACGACGGATGTACCAGTTACTAATTTCATCTAAGAATGAAGCAATTGTACGTGCGCCCTTTGTGACATCGTATGCATCTAAGCTTTGAGTCACTTCAGCAACCACTGTATTGAGGCGAGAAATAATCCACTCATCCATTTTTGTTTGCGTGCCGTTTTCGACTGTGTTTGGATCAAAGCCATCGATGTCTGCGTACATTTTATAGAAAGAGTGAACATTTGCAAGTGTATCTAATACTTTCGATTTTGTTTGGCTAACGGTTTTCTTAGAGAAACGTTTGTTATTCCAAGGCGCGCTATCAGCAAGTAACGCCCAACGTAAGCTATCTGCCCCAAACTCTTCAATCAATTCTACTGGATTTAAAGCATTCCCTTTACTCTTAGACATTTTCTGTCCGTTTTCATCTAAGATGTGACCAAGAGAAAGGACACGTTTATAAGGTGCTTTACCTGTAAATAGTGTGGATACTGCAAGTAAGCTGTAGAACCAACCACGAGTCTGATCAACGCCTTCAATGACGACATCAGCAGGGAACTGTTTGTTCATAAGCTCGTCATTCTCAAATGGATAATGGTATTGGGCAAATGGCATGGAACCACTGTCAAACCAAACATCAATGACTTCGCTTGTGCGGTTCATCGTCCCGCCACATTCACACGTAAAGGTAATCCCGTCAACATAAGGTTTATGAAGTTCAACATCTTCAGCTAAATCTTGGTCTGCGCGCTCACGTAGTTCTGCGATAGAAGCAGGGGCTTCTTGCTTATCGCAAGCCTCACATTCCCAAACATTAAGTGGTGTACCCCAGAAACGATTACGGCCGATATTCCAATCGACAACATTTTCAAGGAATTTTCCAAAACGTCCATCACGCATATGGCTTGGATGCCAATCCACTTCTTGGTTATTCGCAATCAACTGGTCTTTCATTTTTGTTGTTTCAATGAACCAACCTTCCATTGCGTAATAAAGAAGCGGGCTGTCACAACGCCAGCAGTGTGGGTAGCTATGCTCGTACTTTTCTTTGGAGAATAAGCGTCCGTTATGGGCGAGCATTTTGACAATATCAACGTCACAATCTTTTACGAAACGACCAGCAAGTGGACCAATTTCTTCTGTGTAGCGACCTTTTGAATCAACAACATTTACAAAGTCTAGGCCACTTTCACGGATGGCGTTGTAGTCATCGTCACCATGGGCCGGAGCCATATGCACGAGACCTGTACCGCTTGAATCTGTAACAAACGAGGCGCCAATCACTTCATGGCCTCTATTTAATGTTAGAAAATCAAATGGTGGGCTGTATGTCGTACCAACAAGCTCAGAACCTTGAAGTGTAGCGACAACGTTCGGTGATTCACCTAAAAGCTTCTTCGCTAATGCTTCAGCAACAACATAGACTTCGCCATCTTGTTCCACTTTTACATAAGTCATTTCTGGATTTACAGCAATGGCAACGTTAGCAGGTAGCGTCCAAGGTGTAGTGGTCCAGCCAAGGAGGTATTCATTTTCAGTACCGTCAATTCGGAACTTCGCCGTCGCTGATAAATCTGTAACATCTTTATAGCCTTGTGCTACTTCATGAGAGCTTAGAGATGTTTCACAGTTTGGACAGTAAGGGACAACACGATGTCCTTTATAAAGCATGTCGTTACGGTGAATCGTTGAAAGAATGTTCCAGACTGACTCAATGTATGGGTTTTGTAATGTTACGTACGGATCATCCATATCAACCCAATAACCGAGTGCTTCTGTAAACTGCCGCCATTCACGCTCATACGTAAAGACACTTTCTTTACATTTCTCAATAAACGCTTCGACCCCATATGCGTTAATTTCATCTTTTCCCTTTAAATCAAGTTGTTTCTGAACTTCTAATTCTACTGGTAACCCGTGTGTATCCCAGCCAGCTTTACGTAACACTTGATACCCAGACATTGTCTTATAGCGGGCAACGAAATCTTTCATCGTACGTCCTAACGCATGACCTGCGTGAGGCATACCGTTTGCAGTCGGTGGCCCCTCGTAGAACACATACGTCTCTTTTCCTTCACGCTTTTCAATCGACTGTTTAAATGTGTTGTCATCTTCCCAACGCTTGCGTACGCGTTGCTCACGAACATTCGCCGTTTCGCTCATTTGCGCCATCACCTTTTCATTATAAAATTAAAAAAACCTCCATCCAGGTCGCAGGATCGAGGTGTACTTCACTCAATAGTAGACATAAGAAAAAACCATACAGAAGTAGTGGTTTAAAAGCTTGTCATCATCACTACGTACCAACATACGCGTCCTTCATATCGGTAGGAAGCCGGCAAAGCTTAAAAAAGGGGTTCAGCTTTGCTTCTCGGAGAAGATTTTCAGAAAGGTCTTAACGTTGACTTTCAGCGTGCATGTCAACTCTCTGTAGATAAGAATTCAATCTTACTCGGTCTCGTCATCGAATCAATTATTAGAATTATTCCTAGTATAAAGAGCGGAGCGTGGAATGTCAAATCAACATTTTCGCCTAGGACAGCGGGTTTCTTATAAGTATTGTCCGAAAAGAAGCAAACGATACGCAGAATGATGAGAAAATTCGATTTATAAACTCTTCTATATAGGAATGATAGAGGAGGTAACCAGCAATCGCTAATAAGATGACTGGAAACGTGAACAGTAGAGGTGAATACATAGCAGAGTAAATTTGTTTTAACCCATACAAGTAGGTAATAAAGGCAAAAGCAGAGACAAGGCTTATTACCCCAGTTAGTAACTTCATGATAACCTCCTTTCTGATCTCAATGATTCCTCATGTGTACGTACCCGAGGTTCTAAGCTTTTTGCATAAACAACACGTGTAAAAGCAATCCAATCGTGCAGAGCTTTCTTTTTAGGGAATGCTGCGGTTAGGCATCCGATTCCAAAGAAGAAAATAGACCAAAAGGCAAGAAATGTACGGAAGCAAGAGCGGACAAAACCGATAGGTAAATGGTTGTGACGAATGACTTTTAATCTGCATACCCATTTCCCAGGTGAACCTGATATTTTTGTTGTCATAAGGATAAGGACAATAAGAATATAGAAAAAGAAATACGTGATTTCCCAGTCTGTAATTGGATCAAACCTAAGGATGACGTGATTCCAGAAGGTATGTTGTTGAAGCAATAGAGAGCCAACTAATCCTAAAAGAAGAGCAAACCCTACATCGATTAGGAGAGTAAGCGCGCGTATCCAAAATCCCGCAGATTTTAATTCATGAGAGTAGGGCTTGCGGTAGCCATTGCTGTCTTCAAGGATGTTCTGATCTTTTATTTGTGTATAAGGTTCAGCTGGCTGCCGAAACCATTCGTTTTTCTCATTGGGTTGTATGAGGACGACATCACCTTTCAGCAATGCTTCCCTTTGATAGTGAGTGACATTGACATATGTGCCTTGGTATCTAAATTTTTTAGGTTTTTCAAGTTTGTCTAAATGGCTGTCATCTAATGACTCAGCTTTTTCTAAAAATAGCTCATTAAAATCTGAATACTGATAGCGAAGCGGTAACTGTAAACAATCAAATGTAAGAAGCCGAACTGGAATCCCTTTTTCAACACATGTTTTCAGAACATCATCTAAATGAATAAATCCAAGAATGCTAGATTGAAAAGATTCTTTAGAACGTATATGGATTCTTAAGTCCCTGATTCGAATGGCTCGTCCTTTATTCGCTAGTTTGCGATAAAAGACTTGTTCAAGAATAATGGAATCAATCTCAGACCATTGATAGTGCTGAATGATCTGTTTTCGGCCGTGTGATTCACGAACGGTGAAGGAATCGTCATCAACAGTAAAAGAAATTCTATGACATGCATCAACTAGAAATTTAATAGAAAGCCAGAATAAACCTACGATAGACAGAAGGAAAAGGATGGAGAGGATGGAAGGTACGACAAAAATGTAAAAGAAATTACGTTCATTGTTTAGCCCTAGTGTAGCTATGTATTGATAAATTGAATAGATGGCAAGAAAAAGGAAAAACAAACTAGCAACCATAGAGAACCCACCGGATAAAAATTGTATAAATCGCATGAATGGATGTCTTAAAGAAGCCACTTGTGTATCTGTATGATTGGTTTCCATACTATCCCTCCTTCATTTACCATATACGATTTCAAATAAATTTGGTTGCAGATTAGAGCAGAATCGGGGAAAATGTTAGATGGTTCTCTTGTTTTTTATTGATAAACGATAAATTCATGTTATACAATGATAAAAAAGTACTGAGGTGTGTTATGCAACGAGGGAGAGTCTTATTTTTAAAAGGTGTCACGATTAGCATAGGTGTGCTCGTGATAATTTGTTGTATTTGGGTTTTGCCACCACTTTCGCGCTATATTGCTCTTGATAACCCGAGTTTTGCTTACCTTCGAATTCCGGTTCTAGCAGGTGTATATATGACGCTTGTGCCGTTTTTGTTTGCCTTGCAACAGGCGTTTCAATTGTTAAGTTTGATTGAAAATGATTATGTATTTTCGGATTGGGCCATTAAAACGTTAGGCAATATTAAATTTTGTGCTGTGGCGATCATTATTCTTTACGGTGTTGGCTTAATGAGCTTGTTTGCGCTAGATGCGATACATATTGGTTTTGTTCTGATTGTGCTCACCATCATGCTTATAACCGTTGTCATTGTGTTCTTTGCATCGGTTTTACAAGAATTGTTGCGTTCAGCTGTACGTCTAAAATCAGAAAACGATTTGACGATTTGAGGTGTAAAGCGTGGCGATTATTATTCGATTAGATGTGATGCTTGCGAAGCGGAAAATGAGTATGACTGAACTGTCTGAACGTGTTGGTGTGACGATGGCCAATCTATCAATCTTAAAAAATGGAAAGGCGAAAGCTGTTCGATTCTCGACATTAGAAGCCATTTGTGAAGTGCTCGATTGTCAACCTGGCGATATTTTGGAATATGAAAAGGGGGACATTGAATGAGCATCATCTTACTTTTCGGTTTAGTAGGGGTGCTCGTTTTTCTTCTTTTTACCAAGCCATTTTTAAAAGTGTTAGAGGGGCATCGTTATGTCCATTTGTTAGAAAAGCAGACCTGGTTTCAGCATACGCTAAAGGCAGGATTATTTGCATGCCTCGTCAATATAGGTCTTGTATCCATTACGGTCGTTTTCTTATACATACCTGTATGGATTGATTTTGTCATGAGTCCACTATTCCCGATGGCATTTGGGGTGATCGGTAGTGTAATAGTATGGGGACTGTTAAACAGAGGCTATAAAGGAGAGCGGCCAATTCTGATGGCGTTTATCGGAAGTAGTATTTATTTAGTCATTCTCATTGTTGCGCTCGTCTTCTTTTTTCGCCCGACAGAGAGGATGGGAGAAGCATTGTTCCATTGGGAGATTGCCCTCATGTTAATCATTGTTGTTAGTTTGGTAGCGTGGATAACCAGCCTCTATGTATTAAGCTATCGAAGTAAAAAAGAGAGCGACTGAGTCGCTCTCTTTTTGTGATTGGTTATAGTCTTACAATTGTTCGACCTGTTACATTTCCTTCAACAACATGGGTGAGCACATCGTCGAGTTCCTCAAGTGTAACCTCGTGAACCGCTTCTTCAGAGAAAGAAGGTTTTAAATCACTAGCTAATCGTTCCCAAGCGTTGGTACGTTCTTCCATGGAGCAAGTGACTGAGTCGATGCCAAGCCAATTAATACCACGACCGATAAAAGGCATGACCGTCGTTTCCACTTCAATACCGCCTGTAAGTCCGCTTGAAGCAATTGATCCACCTCGTTTGAGTGTCGTTAGAAGGTAAGACGTCGTTTTTCCGCCAACAGCATCAATTGCTGCAGCCCATTCTCCTTGTCGGATAGGGGCTTTTTCCTCTTCTTCTAGTTCTTCTCTGCTAACAATTTCTGACGCACCAAGCTGTTTTAGCCAGTCATGTGCTTCAATTTTGTTTGTACCAGCAACAACATGGTAGCCGAGCTTGGCTAACATTTCTACGGATAGACTTCCGACGCCACCAGTCGCACCTGGAACAACAACTTTTCCGTGGTCTGGGTGCAGGCCATTTTGTTCAAGTTTATTAATCGATAAAGCTGCTGTTAAGCCAGCTGTTCCTAGAATCATAGCCTCTCGGAGAGTTAGCCCTTCTGGAAGCGGAACAATCCAGTTGGCAGGGATTCGGGCATATTCTGCATATCCACCATGATGACCGGTTCCGATTTTATAACTCGTTGCAATGACTTCTTGTCCCTCTGTAAAGCGGCTATCTTTTGACTCAACAACCGTACCTGCTAAATCAATTCCAGGAATGAGTGGAGAGTTTTCCGCAAGATTGCCTTGTTTCACAACCATTGCGTCTTTGTAATTTACACTTGAATACGCAACGTCAATCAGAACGTCACCTTCAATCAATTCTTCTAAATCCCACTGCTCAACATGGCCTTCAAGCATATCTTCTTTGCGTAGGACAAACGCATTAAATGTCATAGTGATCTCCTCCTGATTCATTGTAATCCTATGGTAGAAGGCACTGGGTTAGGAAGTCAATGAACTTGCTTACGTCATGCTTTTTCGTTAAGATTTCTGTAAACAATGGAGGGCAAACATAAATATTGTTCAATGAAGAACGAAAGCCCCCTAACATATACAATCATCATTTTTTTGGAGGTGTACCATGAGACAAAACAAATACGATGATCAATCTTTTTATGAAGCCTATAGTCAGATGCCCCGTTCTTTAGAAGGGCTTGAAGGTGCTGGAGAATGGCATACGTTAAAAGAATTAGTGCCTAATCTCAAAGGCAAGCATTTATTAGATTTAGGGTGCGGGTTCGGCTGGCATTCTCGCTATTTTAATGAACAAGGGGCAGAGCATGTTATTGGAATTGACCTTTCAGCGAACATGATTCAACAAGCACGACAGATGACGTCTGCGAAAGAGATCGAGTATGTGCAAGGAGCGATTGAAGATATTTCGTTCAAACCAGACGCCTTTGATTTTATCTTTAGTTCGCTCGCCCTTCATTACGTGGAAGATTATAAGGGGTTTATTTCGAACGTGAAAAATCTTCTTGTTTCTGGTGGCGAATTACTCTTTTCTGTGGAACATCCGGTATTTACAGCGAGAGCAGAACAAGACTGGTTTTATGATGCGAATGGGCAAATACAACATTGGCCGTTGGATCATTATCAAGAGGAGAGTATACGTTCAACCACATTTTTAACAGAGAATGTCGTAAAGTACCACCGCACCCTTTCAACTTATTTAAATGAATTATTGTTTGCTGGCTTCGTGATTGAAAGAGTAGAAGAACCAAAACCAGATCCGAAACTAATGGAACAGAATCCTGCCTATAAGGATGAGCTTCGAAGACCAATGTTCCTCATCATTAAAGCGCGTTTAGCAAACTAGATAAGTGAATTCAAGGAAGAGTACAAGTAGCGACTCTTCCTTGAATTTTTATGATACAGCTTTAAGACCTGTTACGCCTGCAACGATAATGATTAAGCTGATGATTCGAACCGTGCTTTTGGATTCGCCGAAAAAGATCATATTAATTAAAACGGCCGCCGCAGTACCAATACCAATCCAGACAGCGTAAGCAACACTTACTTGCAAGTATAGAAAAGACAAATATAAGAACACGAATGCAAGACCAAAACCACCAAAGAAGAGTAACGCGTTTTTTACAGACTTGCTTTGACTAAAGGACTTGAGCCCAACAACACCAGCAATTTCAAAACCAGCCGCAAGAAATACGAAAAACCAACCCATTATGAAGCCACCTCCTCTTGTTTCGCCCCGTCATCGGAAAGCTTTAATAAGATAACGCCGAAAACAAGCATTCCCATGAAAAATCCTTTCGCCAAACTAAAGGTTCCTTCGAATATATAAATATCCATTAATGCTGTTCCGACTGTACCCGCTGCAGCGAAAATCGCATACACCGTTCCAGTAGGTAGCGTTTCACACGCCTTAGCCAAAAAGTAAAAATCAATAATAATAATGATGATAACGATCACCCAATGCCACCAAGTAGAAGCGACATTAAACCCGAATACCCAAAACAGTTCAAATAAACATGTTAGGACGACAAAAATCCACCCTTTATTCATTTGTATCTTCTCCTATACGTTTAATGAATGACATTCAGTCATTTTGGTGCCTAAAGAAAAGCAAGTGATCTTACTCACTTGCTGCAAGAGCATGAGACAGAAAGTGAATCAACTCTTGTTTGTGTTCCTTTGCCCGTGCATGCTCCTCTTGGTTATATAAATAAAGCTGTTCGGCAGTGGATTCAATGGAACCAATCATAATTCGAGCCGTATAATCAGCTTGTAGTGTGTGGCGAACAGATCCAGCTTGCTTTGCCGTTTCGAGTCGCTCTGAAAGCCAATCATATAAAGGGGCATAGATGGTCTCCCATTGTTGTAAATGTTCCGACTGGGTTAACCCGGAATAGATTAATACAGCGAGTTTTTTATGCTCATCGGTTGTTCGAAAAACGGTATCAACTAGTTGGTTTAATTGCTGTTTAAACGATGATGCCGTCACATGCTTATTTAATTCGACCATGAGATGCTCTACAAATACAGATGCAATATCGGGCATAACAGAAAGTTTTGACGGGAAGTACAAGTAAAACGTCCCTTGAGCAATATTTGCACGCTTAACAATATCTGATATGGTTGTTTTTTCCACACCTTTTTCACTAAATGCTTCAATAGCAGCAGTAATAATTCTCTCTCGCTTCTCCAATTCACACACATCCTTAAATGACTGACTGTCATTCATATTTTAGCTGCTTGGAAGAAAAAAGTCAATTCTCCTTAAAAATTCATGTGTTAATGCTAAAAAGATCGGGAAATAAACAAATAAGAATGATTTGGAGGGAAATGAATTGTCACATAAAATAAAAGTATTTGTTACTGGGCGTGAAACCCCAATTGTACAGGAAACAAGGGTTGAAGAAAGTGGGAAAAAAGTATCTCGTTCCATTGATGAAGCACTTGCAAATAATTGCTTTGTTTCATTTGGAACAACAGATGATCATGAAATTCTCGTTCGTTCATCGAATGTGACACATGTTGAAATTGAAAAAGAGGACGATTGATGCAAGCAAACTTGTTAAGTCGCATTGACTTAGCAAGTTTTTTTGTTTAGAGGAGACGTAGTTGCGAGGTTTGATAATTTCAGGGAGTGGTATAAAGATCTAACACGTTGAAGGAGGAAAGCAGATGTATGAGGTAACGTTGGAAGATAAAGAACACGCTATTATCGGTGTTAAGTGGGAGTCACATCTAACCCCAGAAGCCATTCATCAAGCAAATGAGGAAATTGATGAATTGTTAAAGAAGCATGAATTTACAAGGTTTCATTTAATCGTAAATATGAGAGATGTGGTTGTGTTTAAGCCGGAGACACAAAAAGAAATCGTTGCTCATCAAGAGTGGTTGATGAGAAAAGGAATGGATCAAGCAGCAGTTGTCGTCAAAAGTAACGTAGCAAGACTTCAATTAAAACGTACAGCTAAAGAAGCCAGCCATGATACGGAAACACATTTTACTGAGAAGGATGAGGCACTCGACTTTTTAAAACAAAAGAATATTGGATAATGAATGAACAGTCTCGCATACAAGCAAGACTGTTTTTTTGTGTACCCAATCGTGTATTTCTCATCATGATCAACGCAAAATTGCATATAGTTGTATAAAGCTTAGCTAATAAACCGGAAAACTCGTGGAAGATTACTGAAAATATAGATTTAGACAGAATTTTATTGCTTAATAGAAGAAGAGGATTGTCGAGAATGGCTAAGGCATAATTTGGAGTGGGTAGGGATAAGATGGAACAGTTGTTGCTAGATATGATGAATTGGTTTAAAGACTTATCTTATTTGGGCATATTTATGGCACTTTCTATAGAGTTTATTCCGGCAGAGGTAGTGTTGCCGCTTGCTGGTTTCTGGGTTTCAGAAGGGGACATGTTGTTTTGGGGTGTAGTTGCGGCAGGTTCTGTAGGAGGTGTTGTCGGGCCGCTAACGCTTTACTGTGTCGGACGATTTGGTGGTAGACCATTACTTTTAAAGTACGGAAAATACATCTTTATGAGCAAAGATAATTTAGAAAAGGCAGACCGTTTTTTTGAATCACACGGCGCATTTGTTGCGTTTACCGCACGTTTCTTGCCAGGCGTTCGAACCTTAATTTCTGTGCCTTGTGGGATGGCGAAAATGAATCCATGGATTTTCTCACTCTATACGTTTCTCGCAATGGCTCCTATTACGTTTTTCTATGTTTATTTTGGTGTTCAACTCGGTGAAAATTGGACAGAAGTAAAAGGAGTGGTAAGTCAGTATTTGCTTCCGTTTGGCATCGGTTTAGTGATCATCTTTAGTATCTATTTACTTATGAAACATAAGAAGGCAAACCAGCACATGGGGTAATGTGCTGGTTTTTGTGTATGAAAATAAGAAACTCCGTAAATACTAAAAAGAAAAGCAGAATCGGAGGCGAGGCTGGATGTTAATTGATGTTGGTAGATTTGATGATAGAAAAGAAAACCCGATCAATCGATTGCAAGGGAATTTCGAGTCATTTGATCTATATTTTGTCCAACCTGTAAAAAGAAAAGGGGGATGGCTATTGCATCTAGAAAGCGAAATGGAAGAAGCGAAGCACGTTTCATTGTATGAAGGTATAAGCCACTATTATATTGGAGCTTTCCCCCACGATGAAACCGAAGCAGAGCGTAAAAGTCGAAAAGAAGAGCTGCTTTCTATTATTAGTATGCGAGAAGCCATTGCCAGTACTGGCGGCGTAGTAAATCTCATGTGCTCCACATTACCACAGTGGAAAAAGATTGGTATGAACGCATAGCAATACAATGATAAAAAGCTTCCGTATAGGGAGCTTTTTTGTGTGTAAGCGATGTAGCGTGAGGGTACGTATATGTGTAATAGGAGGGAAAAATGATTGTAATGGAGTATCCACGTCCTTTGTTTTATGCTTCGACGGGTTCAAGAGAGGTAAAAAAGGCAGGTAATGTTATCGCCAAAAAGTATCGCTGGTTTCCTCAAACGCAAGACGCCGCCACTTCAAGACCTCGTGTAGCAACGAGTAATGTGTATCTCACAATAGAAGACGCAAGAGGCCACTATACGATTAGGCAGATGAAAGAAAGTTTTCGCAACGGTCAACATTGGGCAATTGAAAAGAATGGAGAATGTATCGGTGAGGTGTTTATGCCGAGGACTGTCATTCCATCTCATCACCGACTTGAAGTACGACTAACAAATCAGGATGTTGAGAAAAACGTAGATATACGTTTTCACAATCGTTCTAAAGCAGACATTTACTTTAATGGTGGATGGTTAGGAGAAACGTTTACGAGCGGGATGTTTTTCAATAGGAAAATTGTCATAACTATGCTAGATGAAAGCATGATTGATCAAATTTTAGTAGCTGTGCTTGTTCATACTTATTGGTGTGCGTCGAACGTTGGCTAGCGATATCGCTACCTTATAAGTAAATTCATTCCGCGCGATTGACGATGGAAAAACGCTGAAACGTTTTGTTTTAGCGCTTTTTTACTGCTTCGTGTTCTTTTTGCAACGTATAGGGAGCAGCAGATTGAAGCAACTTGTCGATCCCGTCTTTATAATACGGCATGCGTTCGTTTGCTGTAGCAAAATCAACCCACTCAACTTTGGAGATTTCCTCTTCATCTTGAATAGCGGGGGTACCCTTTACAATTTGTGCAGCAAACGTGAAGAATACAGCGTGATGGCCTTTTTCAGTGAAAAAGGCTTCGTTCACTGCGACGAGGTCATCGACTGTAACGGATAAGCCCGTTTCTTCTTTTGCTTCTCGGGCAGCTGCTTCTTTTAAATGTTCGCCTTGCTCAACGGCACCGCCTGGTAGAGACCATCTTCCACTAACATTATAGACCATGAGTACTTGTTTCTTTGTTTCATCTAGAAGCAACGAATAGACTACATCAACTCGTTTCACTATAATCCCTCCCATTTATAAGCAAGGAAAAGCATACTATAAAGCAGTTAAAATAAAAAGAGGTTATTGTAAAAGTTAAAAAATACTTTTTGTTCTACATATGTTTATTTATGTAAAAAATGGGTAACTGAAAATTAACATCTTTTATGAGGAGGTTGTTTTGAGAAAAGTTATTTGGATGTCTAGTGGCTTAATGGCGACAATAATGATTTCAGGATGCAGCAGTGGGTCAGTGGATGAGATAGAGACTCATTTAGCACAACTTGAAGAGGAATATGGCGTGCAATACACAGTAGAAGAAGTAGAAACTTCTGTGGATACCGATTTAACGTTTGAGGAGTTTTTAGATGTTTTGGAGGATCAAGCACATTTGATGGAAGCGATGAATCAAGAAGAAAATTGGCATGACGAAGACTATGCACCACCTTCGGGAGTAGCCGAATCTGGCACTGCTACACAATCATATACATTCGACTATGAGCCTTCTGGTCACTTTGAGCCAGGAGTTGATTATGATAATCTAAATAAGCATATTAGTTTTGCCTATGAAACGGATGAGGATGTTGCTTTAGCAGATATGCCAAGTTTTACAGCTGTTTCAGAGCCGAACTCCTATATCGCAGGATCGATCCCTAATCTTGAATGGCAAGAACGAATTAGTGGTGCATCTATTCCGTCATCAAATGAAACCGTTGATTTGATCGCTGAAGGGACTTGGCTTCTAACGAATGAATGGGAAACCTTTGAAGTCATCCTCTCCATGGACGATGAATGGGAGATGGTATTTGAATCAAGTTATCTAAATTAAATAAACAAAAAAGCGGCGAACTTTCAAATTCGCCGCTTTCGTCATTAATTAAACGCTTGATTAAACAATGTGTAATGTGATGTTCTCTGTTTTGCAGTACTCTTCATACGCTTCATCTAAAGGAGCAGACGTGATAATGTGATCTGCTCGAGATAATGGGGCATACGTGAGCATTGTTGATTGACCGAACTTTGAAGCATCTGCCAGTAAGAAGAGTTCATTTTCTTTTTGAACAATGCTTTTTTTCACTTCGTATTCGTGAAGATCTGCGTTCGTTAACCCTTTTGTTATACTAGCCCCGGTACAAGCCATAAAGGCTTTGTCCACATTGTATTTGTTGAGTAAGGATAACCCACTAATGCTAACAAAGGAGCGGGTCTTTACTTGATAGTGATTCCCTAATACAAACAGTTCAATATTCTCTTTTTCAGATACAGCATTAATCACGTCCAAATTATTGGTTAAGATTGTAATCGATTTGTCTTCAGGGAAATCATCAAACATCCATTTCGTTGTCGTGCCTGAATCGATATAGACAAAGTCTTGATCTTCAATAAAAGATGCTGCATGTAAAGCAATCCGAACTTTTTCATCATTATAGACGTGGTGACGATTTTCAAACGGGATTAACTGCTTTTCCGTTGCAGTCACACCACCGTACACTTTTTCAATGACACCTTTTTCTGATAAACGATTAATATCACGACGGACGGTGTTTTTCGATACACCAAAACGTTCGCATAGATCGTCTATGGAAACGGTACCGTTTGCCAAAATATAATTCTCCATTTCTTGAATTCTTACTACCTTCATCGTTTTACTCCCTACATCGCAAATTCTTAACTCATACTATACCATTATACCCAAAACATAATCAATACATATATTTGAAAGCGAATACATAGAAAAATATCTCTCTAAATCATTGACACATGTTCAAAAGATTATTAATATATAACCAAGAAGTAACCAAAAATATCGTAATTGCTGCATTTGATGAAAGCGATTACGACTAATTTTTTATAGATGGAGGGATTGTGGTGGCAGAAACAGTGAGTAAAGTTCGTACATTAAAAAACTACATAAATGGGGAGTGGATCGATAGTAAGACCGCAGAGTATGAGGAAGTAGTTAATCCGGCCACGAAGGAAGTGCTTTGTCGGGTTCCGCTCTCAACAAAAGAAGAACTCCATTATGCAACTGAGATAGCGGCGGACGCTTTTAAGAAGTGGTCAAATGTCGCTGTGCCGCGTCGTGCACGGGTGCTATTTGCCTTCCAACAACTATTGCAACAGCATAAAGAAGAACTAGCTCAACTTATTACAATGGAGAACGGAAAGAATCTAACAGAAGCACGTGGCGAGGTACAGCGTGGCATCGAGAACGTTGAATTTGCCGCTAGTGCACCTTCACTGATGATGGGGGATTCTTTACCTGCCATTGCAACAAATGTAGAGGCGACCAACTATCGTTATCCAATTGGCGTTGTTGGTGGGATCACACCGTTCAACTTTCCGATGATGGTTCCTTGCTGGATGTTTCCAATGGCAATCGCACTTGGAAATACATTTATTCTTAAACCGTCAGAGCGTACACCTTTACTTGTCGAAAAATTTGCAGACTTGCTAAAAGAAGCAGGACTCCCTGATGGTGTGTTCAATATCGTTTATGGTGCTCATGATGTGGTGAACGGGATTCTTGATCATCCGGAGATTAAAGCAATTTCGTTTGTTGGTTCCAAGCCTGTTGGAGAGTATGTATACAAGCGTGGGAGCGAAAATTTAAAGCGTGTGCAAGCATTAACGGGTGCAAATAATCACACGGTGGTTTTAAGAGATGCGGACCTCGATACAGCAGTAAATGATATCATTGGAGCGGCTTTTGGTTCTGCTGGTGAACGTTGTATGGCATGTGCAGTGGTGACCGTTGAAGAAGCCGTTGCGGATGAATTTATTGCTCGCTTAAAGGAAAAAACAGACAACTTGCAAATTGGAAATGGCATGGATGATGGCGTTTTTCTTGGCCCGGTCATTCGTGAAGAGAATAAAAAACGAACCCTCTCCTATATCGAATCTGGGGTTGAAGAAGGTGCGACACTCCTTACAGATGGGAGAGAACGAGTAAGTGACGAAGGCTACTTTGTTGGTCCAACCATTTTTGACCACGTTACGACGGATATGAAAATTTGGAAAGAGGAGATTTTTGCTCCTGTTCTGTCGGTTGTCCGTGTGAAGCACCTTAAAGAAGCAATTGCGACGGCCAATCAATCAGAATTTGCGAACGGTGCGTGTATTTTTACAAAGGATGCGCAAGCGATTCGCTATTTCCGTGAAAACATTGATGCAGGTATGTTAGGTGTAAACCTTGGTGTTCCAGCTCCGATGGCATTTTTCCCATTCTCTGGCTGGAAGTCGTCCTTTTTTGGAACACTCCACGCGAATGGAAAAGACAGTGTTGATTTCTATACACGTAAAAAAGTCGTAACAGCTCGTCTTGTAGATCCTGTTTTTGAAGATTAGGAGGTACGTATGGCCAATTTATTACGAAAATCAGAGCAAAGAGCGTTATCAAAAGGGGTACGCATCGTTCATGATGTAAAAGAGGGAAACACACCTCTAGAGTATGTAGGCTTTGCTGTTATTGACTTAGAAGAAGGAGCTGTTTTTGAAGAGACGCTAACCAATCAAGAGTGTTGTGCAGTTATTTTAACAGGAAAAGCAACGGTGGTAGCAGGTGAGCAAACGTTTGAATCTCTTGGCACACGAAAGAGTGTGTTTGAAAAAGTACCAACGGATAGTGTATACATCACTAAAGAAGAAACGTACCGCGTCCAAGCAGAAACGGATGCACGAATTGCGCTCTGTTATGCACCTGGACTGACAAAGCGACAAAATCGTCTGCTTTCTGGTAAAGACATTCAGCCGGAACATCGAGGCATAAAGATGAATCAACGATCTGTGCACAATATTTTGCCTGATTCATTGGATGTGGCGGACTCACTCTTAGTTGTTGAAGTGTATACAGAGAGCGGCAACTTCTCAAGCTATCCGCCCCATAAACATGACCAAGACAATTTACCGCATGAATCATTTTTAGAAGAAACGTACTATCATGAACAAGATCCGCCTCAAGGGTTTGTCTTTCAACGGGTTTATACCGATGATCGTAGCCTTGATGAAACGATGACCGTTGAGCATGGAGACGTTGTGCTTGTACCAGCAGGCTATCATCCAGTTGGCGTTCCAGACGGCTATACGTCCTACTATTTAAATGTTATGGCAGGTCCTAAACGGACATGGAAATTCTATAATGATCCAGCGCATGAATGGATCTTAGATCGTGAGGATTCATAATATGGGATTTACTTTTGCAACAGATAAACGATTTGACGTAATTGCGGTCGGGCGAGCCTGTATTGATTTAAATGCAACGGAGTACAATCGACCGATGGAAGAAACGATGACGTTTTCAAAATACGTAGGTGGTTCCCCTGCAAATATCGCGATCGGTTCATCAAAACTTGGCCTAAAAACAGGGTTTATTGGAAAACTGTCTGATGACCAGCACGGTCGGTTTATCCAATCGTATATGGATCGAGTCGGCGTTGACACGTCTCAAATGGTAACGGATACAGAAGGCCGCAAGTCAGGGTTAACGTTTACGGAAATCAAAAGCCCTGAAGAGTGCAGCATTTTAATGTATCGTACCGATGTGGCGGACTTATACCTGCGACCCGAAGAAATATCAGAAGGGTATATTGCACAAGCAAAAATGCTTCTTATCTCAGGAACGGCATTAGCACAAAGCCCTTCTCGTGAGGCGGTGTTTCAAGCTGTTGATTATGCAAAAAGACAAGGTGTTCCGATCGTTTTTGAATTGGATCATCGCCCATACACGTGGCAATCAGCGGAGGAAACGTCGGTTTACTATAAATGGGCAGCTGAACAAGCAAACATCGTCATCGGAACGCGCGATGAGTACAACATTCTTGAAAATCATGAAGGCAATCATGATGAGCAAACAGCAGAATCCCTTCTTGCTTATCGAGCTGAACTTGTTGTCATTAAGCATGGGGTAGATGGTTCGGTTGCGTTTGAAAAGAATGGTGCGATAACCCGCGCAAAAGCGTATCCGTCAAAGGTATTAAAAACATTTGGTGCAGGAGATTCTTATGCCTCGGCATTCTTGTATGCGTTGCTCAATGAAAAATCTGTTCGTGAGGCGCTGCAATTTGGCGGAGCATCAGCAGCGATTGTTGTAAGCAAGCATAGCTCTTCTGAAGCAATGCCGACAGTGGAAGAAATTGAAGCGCTCTTGGCAAAGCACGAGCAGCGTGTGTGAGAAGGAGGTCTAGACAACATGGCAGAAACCATTCGTTTAACAACAGGGCAAGCACTTGTGAAATTTTTAAACAACCAGTATATCTCAGTTGATGGAAAAGAAGAGCATTTTGTAGAAGGGATGTTTAACATCTTCGGTCACGGCAACGTACTTGGCATCGGTCAAGCGCTTGAACAAGACGCTGGACATCTTAAAGTCATTCAAGGAAAAAATGAACAAGGAATGGCGCACGCTGCGATTGCGTATTCAAAGCAAATGCTCCGAAAGAAAATCTATGCTGTCACAACATCAGTTGGACCGGGGGCAGCAAACTTAGTCGCCGCAGCAGGAACGGCTTTAGCGAATAACATTCCAGTACTTCTCCTTCCAGCTGATACGTTTGCGACGCGTCAGCCTGATCCGGTCTTACAACAGTTTGAGCAAGAGCACAGTGCAGCGATTACGACAAATGATGCATTAAAACCGGTTTCTCGCTACTGGGATCGTGTGGTTCGACCGGAGCAACTAATGAGTAGCTTACTGCGAGCGTTTGAAGTCATGACAGATCCAGCAAAAGCTGGTCCTGCAACGGTTTGTATCGCCCAAGACGTGGAAGGAGAGGCGTATGAGTTTCCGACCTCTTTTTTTGAAATGAGAGTTCATTATGTGGATCGGCTAAAGCCTTCCAAAAGAGAATCAGAAGGAGCGATTCGCAAAATTAAAGAAAGTAAAAAACCTCTGATAGTCGTCGGGGGTGGAGCGAAGTATTCTGAAGCCGCTGAAGAGTTACGAGCTTTGTCGGAACAATGTCAAATCCCTCTCGTTGAAACTCAAGCTGGCAAGTCAACCATTGCTGCTGACTATAAAAACAACCTTGGAGGGCTTGGCATTACTGGTACACTCAGCGCCAATAATGCAGCTTTGGAAGCAGATCTAATTATTGGAATAGGGACACGTTATACAGATTTTGCGACCTCTTCTAAAACAGCATTTGATTTTGAAAACGCTTCTTTTCTTAATATCAATGTAAATCGAATGCAAGCGTATAAATTAGATGCCTTTACAGTTGTAGCGGACGCAAAAGAAACGTTGCTTGAACTAATTAATGGATTGCATGATTATCAGAGTGAGTATGGATCAGCCATTGAAGAATGGAAAAGTGAATGGCTTGAAGAACGTTCTCGTTTGCAAAACGTAGAATTTAAACGCAATGGGTTTGATCCGGAAATAAAAAATCATTTCTCTCAAGCTGTTTTGAACGAATATGCCGACGCTTTGAACACCGAGCTTCCACAAACAACGGCACTCTTAACAATTAATGATTCAATTGATGACGATAGTATTATTATTTGTTCAGCTGGTTCATTACCAGGGGATCTGCAACGGTTATGGCATTCCAATCAACCGAATACATACCACTTGGAATATGGGTACTCCTGTATGGGATATGAGATTTCCGGAACGTTAGGACTGAAGTTAGCTGAACCTACAAAAGAAGTGTACTCGATTGTAGGGGACGGAAGTTTTCTCATGCTCCACTCTGAACTCATTACAGCCATTCAATACAACAAAAAGATTAACATTCTCCTATTTGATAATGCTGGTTATGGCTGCATTAACAATTTGCAAATGGATCATGGAAGCGGGAGTTATTTCTGTGAATTCCGTACAGCGGAAAATGAAGTAATGAATATCGATTATGCAAAAGTTGCAGAGGGATATGGAGCAAAAACCTATCGAGCAAATACAGTAGAAGAATTAAAAGCTGCTTTAGAAGATGCGAAAAAGCAGAAAGAATCAACATTAATTGAGATAAAAGTCCTCCCGAAAACAATGACAGACGGTTACAAAAGCTGGTGGAATGTAGGCGTTGCTGAAGCATCTACTTCAAAATCGGTACAGCAAGCGCATGAAGATCGTCAAGCAAAGTTGAATACAGCGAAACGTTATTAGGGGTGGTTCTTTTGACGAATAAAAATATTCAATGGGGCATAGCTCCAATCGGTTGGCGTAATGATGATATGCCAGAAATAGGGGCAGATTGTACCTTAGGCCATTTGTTAGGTGACATTGTTGTATCAAGGTTTGAAGGAACGGAAGTAGGTGGTTTTTTTCCTGGTGCAGACGTTTTAAATAAAGAAATGAAACTGCGAAACTTAAAAATTGCCGGGCAATGGTTTTCTAGCTACCTCATTCGTGATGGTTTGATACTAACAGAAACTGCATTTCGCCATCATTGTGCGTTTCTTCAGGAAGTTCAAGCGGATGTCGTTGTCGTTTCTGAACAAACATATAGCATTCAAAATCAAGAATTGAATCTGTTTGATAAAGAAAATAAGCCTCTGTTTACTGATTCCGAGTGGAATGAGCTATGTACTGGTTTAAACAAACTTGGTCAAATTGCTGAAACCTATAATTTGGACTTGGTCTATCATTCTCACTTAGGTACAGGTGTCCAGGATGAGGAGGATGTCGAACGACTCTTGGCAAACACAGATGCACAATATGTCCACTTTTTATACGATACAGGGCATACGTTTGTAGCTGATGGGACGCCGATGTCTGTTTTAACCAAGCACATAGATCGAATTCGACATGTTCACTTTAAAGATGTACGTCAACCTGTCTTAAAGCAATGTAAGCAAGGTTCGTTACCGTTTAGAAGATCGTTTTTAAAAGGAATGTTTACGGTTCCAGGAGATGGTTGTATTAATTTTGTTGACGTATTTGAAATACTACAACAAGCATCGTATAAAGGGTGGGTTATTGTAGAGGCGGAGCAAGATCCCTTAATCGCCCACCCACTAGAATATGCATTAAAAGCAAGGCATTATATTGATCACACGTTATTAAAAAGGGAGAGAATGACGCTATGACAGTACGTATTGGTGTAATTGGAACAGGGGCAATCGGGCAGTCTCATATCGAGAGAATTGAACGCAAGCTTTCTGGTGCAGAAATTGTGGCTGTAACCGATGTGAATCAAGAATTAGCTAGTCGAATTGCTGCAACTTATACGGAAGGAGCTAGGGTTTATAACGATGATTCAGACTTAATCGCTGCAGCGCATGTTGATGCAGTTCTTGTGACAAGCTGGGGCCCCGCTCATGAAGCAAGCGTTTTGAAGGCAATTGAAGCTGGAAAACCAGTATTCTGTGAAAAGCCATTAGCGACAACCGCTGATGGATGTTTAAGAATTGTTGAAGCAGAGGTAGCGCATGGCTCAAGACTTGTGCAAGTTGGCTTTATGCGAAGATACGATACTGGTTATGTTCAGCTAAAACATGCCATTGAAAACCACGTTATTGGTGAGCCGTTAATGGTTCGCTGTGTTCATCGAAATCCAGAAACACCAGAAAGTTATACAACAGATATGGCGGTTGTTGATACCCTTGTTCATGAAATTGATGTCTTACATTGGTTACTTGATGATGAATATGAAAGTGTTCAAGTGAAGTTTCCGAAAAAGACGAAGCATGCTTTTTCACATCTGCGTGACCCTCAACTCTTCTTAATCGAGACGAAAAAAGGTGTGCTCATACAAGTAGAAGTGTTTGTTAACTGTAAGTATGGATACGATATTCAGTGTGAAGTCATTGGTGAAGATGGAGTGGCTAGTCTACCTGAGGTGCCGTCTATTCATTTAAGAAGTGCTGGTAGATCAGGTATGGAAGTGATGCAAGATTGGAAAGGTCGTTTTGTTGATGCGTACAATGAGGAAATACAAGAATTCATTGATAACTGTAAAAAAGGGCAAGAGATGACTGGTCCATCCGCTTGGGACGGTTATGTGGCAGCAATAATGTCTGATGCAGGTGTGAGAGCTCAAGCGTCCGGAGAAAAAGAATCCATTGAATTAAAAGAAAAACCTAGCTTTTATAATTACAAGGTAACGGAGGTCTCTAGATGAAACTCTGTTTTAACCAAGCCACAACGTTAGAAAATTCTACGCTTGAAAAAGATCTAATATACTGCGAAAAGCATGGATATGATTTCATTGAAATTCGTACTGAAGATAAATTACCCGAGTATATCCACGAGCATGGCTTTGACTCATTAGCTTCCTTTTTTGAGAACAGTCATTTGAAACCGCTTGCCTTAAATGCGCTCGTTTTCTTTAACAATTTAACGCCATCTGCACATGGGGCTATGCTTGCTCAATTTAGTAACATGTTAAAACAAGCAGATGCGTTAAAGATTCCCTATATTGTAGCCGTTCCACTGGTCACGACAGAACCAATTACAAAGATGGAAATAGAAAAAAGCAGTGTGGCAGTTCTAAGGCAGCTTGCAAAAATGGCGGCGCCATATGAAATCAAGATTGCCTTAGAATTTGTCGGTCATCCTGACTGTACCATTAACACTTTTGGCGATGCATATAACATTGTAACTAAAGTAGATTGTGAGAATGTTGGGCTCGTGTTTGATTGTTTTCATTTTCATGCCATGGGTTCGAGTTATGAAGACCTTCAAAAAGCAGACGGAGAGAAAATATTTATTATTCATATTGATGACACAGAAGACTACCCGATTGGGGCATTAAGAGATCACCATCGCGTTTGGCCTGGAGAGGGGTGTATCAACTTAAAGAAACAGTTTCAACTATTACGAGAAATTGGAGCGATTGAAAAACCAGTTTCTGTTGAATTGTTTAGACCAGAGTATTATAAGATGGACCCTGAAGAAACCATTAAACAAGCCAAAGAATCTACAAAACGTGTCATGCAGCAAATGTTAGAGGGTTCTGTGTAATGGCCATAATTCCAATGACAGATCTGCTATTGGAAGCTAAGAAGAATCAATACGCAATTGGGCAATTTAATATTAATGGCTTGCAATGGACAAAAGCGATCTTACATGGGGCTCAAGAGAAGCAGGCGCCTGTCATTCTAGCTGCATCGGATCGATTAGTGGACTATTTGGGTGGATTCAAAACGATATCAGGGATGGTCGCCTCTTTAATGGAGTATGAAGAAATCACAGTGCCAGTTGTTCTACATCTAGACCACGGTAGTAGTGTAGAACGGTGTATTGAGGCAATCGATGCAGGGTTTAGTTCTGTCATGATTGATGGTTCTCATCAACCGATTCAAGAGAATGTTGATATGACGAAAAAAGTTGTTCAATACGCTCATCAAAAGGGTGTTTCGGTAGAAGGTGAAGTTGGCACAGTCGGCGGAATGGAAGACGGGCTTGTTGGTGGCGTTACGTATGCAGATGTTGCTGAATGTAAAAGGTTGGTAGAGGAAACGGGACTTGATGCGTTAGCTGCCGCACTGGGTTCTGTTCACGGAAGGTATCAAGGGGAACCGAAACTTGGTTTTAAAGAGATGGAACAGATTGTGAAAATAACGGGAATTCCGCTTGTTTTACACGGAGCGTCTGGTATACCAAATAACCAGCTCCAACGAGCAATCCGATTGGGGCATGCAAAGATAAATATTAATACCGAATGTATGATTGCTTGGACAGAAGCTAGCAGAAACGTGTTTCAACAAGATTACCAAAACTATGAACCACGACTATTAATGCAAGAAGGGCTATTAGCAGTTAAAGAGGCCGTAAAAGCGAAGATTGAGGAATTCGGATCAACGAGCAAGTCACGTGCTCGTGTATTCGTTGAACAAGATAATTGGAGGGCGAGATGAAAGTAGGACTTGTAACAGATGTACTTGGCTACATGCCTTTAGAAGACATGTTAGATACGGTCGCAAATCTGGGTGTTGAGACGTTGGAGCTTGGATGTGGCAATTGGTCAAAAGCTCCTCATTTATCTTTAGATACGATGTTGGAAGATTCAAGTAAAAGGCATCAATTTTTGCGGATGCTAAGGGAGCGAAACCTCTCCATTGCTGCATTGAATTGTTCCGGTAATCAGTTAGCTCCAGGTCCATCTGGCATAGAACACGATCAGATCGTACGAAAAACGATGGCGTTAGCAGATGCCTTGGAAATTGAAACAGTCGTTTTAATGTCTGGCTGTCCAGGAGGTAGCCCGGAAGATAAAACGGCAAATTGGATTACGCATCCAATTTTACCGGAGCATACTGAATCTTTGCGCTATCAGTGGGAAGATGTGGCTTTGCCATATTGGTATGAACTTGAAAAAGATGCAAGAAGGAAGGGTGTAAAGCTTGCTATTGAAAATTTAGGCAATAACCTTGTTCATAACCCTGATACGATGTGGCGATTAAGAAGGGAAACAGGACCCAATGTCGGGATGAATTTTGACCCTAGTCATCTTTTTTGGATGGGGGGCGATCCAATTACGGCTTTGCGTCAGCTTGAAGGTGTTATTCATCATGTCCATGCAAAAGATGTCAGGATTGAACGAGGATTAAGCGATGTAAATGGTCTAATTGACGTAAATGCGATTGACACTCCCTCATTAAGAGCGTGGAATTATGTCGCTTTAGGCTATGGCCATGATGCAGCATACTGGAGTGAATTTTTCTCTGTTCTATCTATGATTCAATATAGTGGTCCCGTTGTACTAGAAATGGAAGACTTAACGATGGACCCTCTTACAGGAGTGGTAAAGTCGATTGATTTATTAAAACAGACACTACCAAGGACGTTTAACAATAGATCAGAAGTTGAAGCAAAATAAAGCAACGATTGGAATTGACAGAGAAAGAATGAACAGTAGATGATGGAGGGAAAAGAGATGAAAATTGCGCTTGATCCAACAATGTATAGAGATTTGCCTTTAACAAAAATGGTGGATAAGGTAGCTGAACTGGGCTATGACTATATTGAGCTATCACCTAGAGAAGATTTCTTACCATTTTATAAGTACCCACGCGTAGACCGGGCTAAGATTAAAGAATTAAAGAGAGCGTGTCAAGATGCAGGTGTGCAAATAACTTCTCTGTTACCAATGCAACATTGGGCTGGACCAGAAGAAGAGGATCGTCAAGCTGCTGTACGAAATTGGAAACGTTGTATTGAGGTAGCGGTCGATTTAGACGTTGATTTAGTTAATACAGAGTTCACCGGTCATAAGGACAAACCGTTTAAATGTGAGCAAATGTTTATAAAATCGATGGACGAATTGATGCCGATCTTCGAGAGAGAAGGCGTGAAACTTGATATACAAGCACACCCATTTGATTTTATAGAAAGAAATGATCAAGCGGTCGATTTGATTAGAGGGTTGGATAAAGATTGGATCAATTTATTCTACTCCGTTCCACATACATTTTTCTATGATGATGGTATTGGCGACATTGCCTCCATGTTTGATTATGCTGGTGATAAATTAACACACATTAATATTGCTGATACTTACAACCATAGAGGGTCTGAGGATCTGCGTTATATTGTGAATCCTCCAGGTGCAAACGTTACAGTTCATCAACACCTTGACATAGGGCAAGGTGAAATTAATTGGGATATGTTGTTCTCAAAACTTCGTGAGATTAAATTCGATGGGATTGCAACGATTGCTATTTTTGCATGGTTTGAAAGAGCGGATCAATCAAATCGTTTTAATCTTGAGAGAGTGAAAAAAGAATTGGCAGAATTGCTTTAACATGAACAGGGTGAGAGGGCGATTTGAAAAAATTGCCCTTAGCTAATAGCTATTAAGTAAGCGCTGTCTTTTGTGGCGTATCTCATTAAAAGGATGAATTCAATGAACGAAACGAAACCATCAATTTTAAGAAGAATTATTGTACTTTCAACTTTTGGCGGTTTGCTATTTGGTTACGATACAGGTGTTATAAATGGTGCACTCCCTTTCATGTCACAACCAGATCAGCTAGATTTAACAGCTTTTACCGAAGGGTTGGTAGCTGCTTCCCTTTTATTAGGTGCTGCGGTAGGGGCTGTTTTTGGTGGTAGGTTTTCCGACGCGCTAGGACGTAGGAGAACCATAAAGTATTTAGCCATTCTTTTCTTCGTCACCACTTTAGGCTGTACATTAGCGCCGAATATGGAAGTTATGGTCTTTTTCCGTTTTCTTTTGGGTATGGCTGTTGGTGGAGCTTCTGTGACCGTACCTACTTTTCTTGCGGAGATGTCTCCAGCTAAAAGTAGAGGGCGGATCGTAACCGTTAATGAACTAATGATTGTTTCAGGGCAGCTATTGGCTTTTACCGTGAATGCTGTACTTGGAAACTTAATGGGTGATAATGACCATGTGTGGCGATATATGCTTGTTGTTGCTGCAATCCCTTCTATTATTCTTTTTGTAGGCATGTTAATGGTTCCGGAAAGTCCAAGATGGCTCGTGGCAAAGGGTCGAAAAGAAGAAGCTGCGACAATACTGGCGCAAATTCGTGATGAGAAAGAAGCCAATATCGAATTAACTGATATTGTTCGTGCAAATGAAAGGCAGAAGGAGCAAACGGAGGCGACATTTAAAGATTTTAAAGTGAAGTGGGTTCGTAAGCTATTAATCTTAGGGATTGGTATAGCGGCGGTACAGCAATTAACGGGTGTTAACTCAATAATGTACTATGGAACAACCATCTTAAGAGATGCCGGCTTTGCAACAAATGCGGCATTAACGGCGAATATAGCAAATGGATTGATCTCTGTTATATCTGTATTTGTTGGGATCTACTTACTTGGTAGAGTTGGAAGAAAGCCAATGCTGATAACTGGACAGATTGGAGTTATCGTTTCACTGAGTCTTATATCCTTTACATCTTATTTCTTTGCAGGTACGGAGTATTTGCCTTACATTGTCATATCATTGACCGTTACATTTCTTGCTTTTATGCAAGGTGCTATTGCTCCTGTTACTTGGTTAATGTTAGCGGAGATTTTCCCATCACGTTTAAGAGGGTTGGGAATGGGGATCAGTGTATTTTGTTTGTGGATCATTAATTTTTTATTAAGCTTAATGTTTCCACTAGCTTTAAGTACGTTAGGGTTATCCAGTACTTTCTTAATTTTTGTAGCATTGAATCTACTTACTTTATTATTTGTAATCAAATTTTTACCTGAAACGAAAGGGAAAACGTTAGAAGAATTAGAAGCACAATTCAGAGCAGGATAATATTTTCATAAGGAGAGTTGTATATGTTAAATGGAGAACGATTAGTTAATAGACCGTTTAGATGGGCAATGGTAGGTGGGGGAAGAAAAAGTAATGTTGGCTATAAACATCGAACGGGAGCACTAAGAGACAATGCAAATTTTCAATTAGTAGCCGGTGCCTTTGATATTGATCCAACGCAAGGAAAAGACTTCGGTGTAAAGATTGGTGTTTCCTCGGATCGTTGTTATGATAATTATCAAGAAATGTTTGCAAAAGAGCAAGATAGAGAAGATGGTGTAGAGGTGGTTACTATTGCTACACCAAATGGTACACACTATGAAATAACTAAAGCTGCATTGAAAGCTGGATTACATGTTATTTGTGAAAAGCCTCTTTTCTTTTCATCAGCAGAGGGTGAGGAAATAAAAGATTTAGCCGAGAAGCAAAACAAGATTGTAGGCGTAACATATGGCTATTCGGGAAATCAACTACTGCTGCAGATGCGAGCGATGATTGAAAAGGGGCAGATAGGGGACATTAGGGTCGTTGATTTACAATATACCCATGGATTTAGTGCTACGGATGAGCCTGAAAAAACAAGCGATGCCCAAAAATGGAGGGTTGACCCTAAAGTGGCTGGTCCAAGTTTTGTTATTGGGGATTTATCCACACATACCTATTATATGTCGCAAATGATTATGCCGCATATGAAAATCGCAAAACTATTGTGTGATCGACAAAGCTTTGTAGGATCAAGATATCCATTGGAAGATAATGCGCATATCTTAATGCGTTATGAGAATGGAGCAGTGGGAACGATGTGGGTTTCCTCAATTAATGCAGGTTGTACTGATGGTCATCGAATTCGTATTGTAGG
Source organism: Shouchella phoenicis (assembly GCF_047238345.1). Classification (NCBI taxonomy): domain Bacteria; kingdom Bacillati; phylum Bacillota; class Bacilli; order Caryophanales; family Bacillaceae; genus Shouchella; species Shouchella phoenicis. Next base: position 401,584 of record NZ_JBDFMQ010000001.1, read on the forward strand.
TTCAAAAGCAAGTTTAGAGTGGTGGGATGATAAACCTAATGAATTAAGATATGAAGTTCAGGGAGAACCAGTACGTATTCTATATAGGGGGAATGATTATTTAGATGATCTAGCAAAAGAAGATGAAAGGTTAGGGGCTCTTCATACCGAAGGACTTTCAGATTTTTGGGCAAATATTTATCATCGTTTTGCGCTTGCAATTGAAGCAAAGAATAGTGGAGACTTGAAAACTTTAGAAGCATTAATTTATCCTGGAATCCAAGCGGGTATAGATGGTATTCGGTGGGTTGAGAATTGTGTGAGATCTGCAAATGCAAATTCTACCTGGATTGAATATGATCATAGTGGTCAAAAGCTTCATGTTTAAAAAATGGAAGAAAATTACTATTTTTCTAAACGCTATAGAACCATTGATTGGAGTGGGGTAGATGATTATAAGTGGAGCACCATGTAGTTGGGGAGTCGATGATGTGAAAAACCCCTATCTACCGGATTGGAAGTGTGTGTTAAGCGAGGCGAAACAAGCAGGGTATAATGAAATTGAGTTAGGGCCCTATGGCTATTTCCCGTTGGAGAGCGATGACTTTAAACATGAATTGAAAAAAAACCAATTGAGTCTTATTGCGGGTACAATCTTTGACAATTTAGTCTTAGAAAGTAAACAAGAAGAGTTAATCAATCAAACCCATGCTATCTGCAAAGGGTTAGTAGATCTACAAACTCAAAATAATAAAAGTCATCCCTTGTATTTAGTTATTATTGACTGGGGTCATGATGAAAGAGATTTATCGGCGGGCCTTCCGGAAGAAGCGCCTAGATTAGATGATGTTGAATGGAACCGTATGGTTACACATATTACTGAAATTGCCAAAGTGGCAAAACAGTTTGGTGTAAGACCCGTTATACATCCTCACGCTGGTGGGTATATTGAATTTTCTGATGAATTAGAGCGGATTGTTAAGGATATTCCTAATAATGTAGCTGGATTGTGTTTAGATACAGGACATTTATTCTATTCTAAACAAGACCCAGCCAAGCAACTGTACAAATATGCTTCACGGTTAGATTATATCCATTTTAAGGATATTCAACCAGAGATCTATTCAGTAGTTATAAATGAAAAGACTCGTTTTTTTGAAGCATGTGAAGCAGGCGTAATGTGTCCAATAGGCAAGGGTACTTTAGATTATGGAGAAATTTTTAGTGTTCTTAACCTTATTGATTATCAGGGCTTTATTACTGTAGAACAAGAAAGGGACCCTAAAGATATAAAAACAAGCCTAGATGATATGAAAAATAGTACAGCTTTTTTGGTACATATGAGAAAAAAGGTTGAAAACACTTTGTAATTAGTGAAAATTGTTATTAGGTTAGTCTGACATTAATCATTATTGTACTTGGCACATATCTTATTTTTTCACCGTGGGGAATTGCACAATAGGAACAGACCAGCTGTCTTAGAGACTGCTGGTTTTTCTATACCAAAAAAAACAATCAAATGCTGTTATGAGCAATTGATTGTTTTTGTTTTTTTAGGAATGGGTGACTTCTAATAATTCATCGAGTGCACGTTCAATGGTCGAATAGATTTTCGTGGTGGCGAAATCAATTCCTAGTGTAACGGATGTTTGCGCAATTTCAGGTCGAACCCCTGATAAGGAAGCCTTAGTTCCTACTAATTTTAATCCATCAATGAGAGAAAAGAGTTGATTGGCAACCATTGTATCGACGACCGGGACACCGGAAAGGTCAATCAATAGGGAGTGAATATCAGTTGAGACACATTGTTCTAACGTCTGTGTAAAAATGACCTGTGCACGATGTGTATCAATTTCTCCTACTAACGGTAAGAGTGCAATATTCCGACGCAGTTTAATGATTGGCGAGCTTAGCTCTGTGATCATGGCTTGTTGGGCACGTAATTGTTCGTCTGACTGTTCCATATTGCTACGGCTAAAGGCAATGACGATTTCTTTAAACCCTTTTAAAAGAATGTTGTGCCAGTGGTCGTATTGAGCGAACGTCACAGACTCCCGATTTTCTGCTATATATGTTCTGATCAGTGTCAGGTATTGGTCCTGTACATTTAGAAATTCTTCAATAATTTCAGGGATCGGCGTTGCCAAATGGGCTTGATCTTTGGCAATGGAGAGAATCCACTTTTCAAAGGCTTCATTTTGCTGAGCCTTGTAATCTTCGCGAAAAAGTTCACAAAACAATTCGTGAAAAGCATGATTTTGTTTTTTTAACCGTTCAATTTTCACCGGATCATTAGAACTGTAAACACCTTCTTTGGACTTGTCCAGATCCGTATACCACTGTTCAGTTAAATTCCAAGTATTTGCTTTCAAATATTTATATAGTGACATGAGAATCCCCCTTTAACGTTATTATTAGCGTTCTACAGTCTATTTGTCTACATAAATATTTCAGAATAGTATTAGTTCGAAAATCGAAGGAATCCTGGATTAGATGCTTGACATTATACCTATAGGGGTATATGATGTGAGCATAAATAAAGCGAAAGAGGTGAACAAATTGGAATATACGGATCAAATGAAAAATCGTTTGAAACGCATTGAGGGTCAGATTCGTGGCGTTTTAAAAATGATGGAAGAGGGCGAAGATTGTCGCGACGTAGTGTCTCAACTTTCTGCTTCTCGAACAGCGATTGACCGCACAATGGGTGTGATTGTAAGTGAAAACCTCGTTGAATGTGTGCAAAAAGCAATTGAAGATGGAGAAGACACGAAAGAGTACGTTGATCAAGCTGTTAATTTACTCGTGAAAAGTCGCTAAGGTAGACAGGAAATCGTCTGTCTATCTTAGAAAAATTTTTTATCTTTTATAATACCTATAGGGGTACATGTATATGAATGGAGGAATTAAAATGAGTGAAGAGAAAACAACCAATATTATTTTATTTAGTGGCGATTATGATAAGGCGATGGCGGCATACATCATTGCCAATGGGGCTGCGGCCTACGACCATAACGTCACGATTTTCCATACATTTTGGGGATTAAATGCATTACGAAAAGATGAGCCAATAAAAGCCAATAAAAGCTTTATGGAAAAAATGTTTGGCAAAATGATGCCTCGTGGACCAGAGAAGATGGGGTTATCAAAGATGCAGTTTGCCGGAATAGGACCAAAGTTGATTAAAAACGTCATGAAAAAGCATAATGCGATGCCCTTGGCTGATTTAATTCATCTAGCAGAAGAGCAAGACATCAACTTAGTTGCGTGTACAATGACAATGGATTTACTAGGTTTAAAAAAAGAAGAATTACGAGAAAGTAGTCAATATGCTGGGGTTGCTGCTTATTTGGCAGACGCCGAAGATGGAAACGTCAATCTATTCATTTAAGAATGGAATTCATTGATGTGCCAATGTCGAAGGACGGCATGAATAGGTAAGAATAAAAGGGGTGTATGAAATGAAAGATCTGAAACATGATGTACTCGTAGATGCAAAAGGGTTGGCTTGCCCAATGCCGATTGTGCGGACAAAAAAAGCGATGAAACACATCGAGCCAGGAAGTGTGGTTCAAATTCAAGCAACTGATAAGGGCTCTACTGCGGATGTAAAAGCATGGGCACAAAAAGCCGGGCATGACTATATCGGTACTGCTGAAGAAGGCGACACCCTTAAGCATTACTTGCGTGCAGCTGGAAGTCGAGTAGAAGAAGCTCCTTCTTTCCCTCATGTTATTGACAATGAAGGTTTGCAAACAGCCATTCAGACTAACGAACCCATGACGATTCTTGATGTCCGTGAAACGAATGAACATGAGGAGGCTCATATTCCAGGGGCTCAATCAATTCCGCTAGGAGAATTAGAAACGAGAATACAAGAAGTCGACAAAGAAAAAACCGTCTATGTCGTTTGTCGAACTGGCAATCGCAGCGACTTAGCGGCACACACATTATCGAAAAATGGCTACACGCAAGTGGTTAATGTGATTCCTGGTATGAGCAAGTGGAAAAATGAAGGAGGAAAGTAAGATGAGTTTAAGAGCGATGTCAGCAAAAGAACTAGCAATGAAAGTGGTTCAGCAAGAGCCATTGTTTATTCTAGACGTTCGAAATGAAGATGCGTTCCAGGATTGGAAAGTGGAAGGCGCACAATTTGACTATTTGAACGTTCCTTATTTTGACCTACTGGATGGGGTAGAAGAAATCTTACCGAAACTCCCTTCTGATCAACCGATACTCGTTGTATGTGCAAAAGAAAATTCATCGATTATGGTTGGGGAGATGCTAGTCGAAGAAGGGTTGGATGTAGCTTATCTATCCGGTGGTATGAAGGCTTGGAGTGAACATTTAGAGCCCATCAAAGTAGCTGATTTAAGTGCAGGAGGCGAGTTGTACCAATTTGTACGGCTTGGAAAAGGCTGTCTTTCTTATATGGTAATCTCGGGTAGTGAAGCCGTTATCATTGATTCAGCACGGATGACAGATGCTTATGTATCGCTTGCTAACGAAAAAGAAGTATCCATTGCGCATGTTTTAGACACTCACTTACATGCAGATCATATCTCTGGGGGTCGGACCCTTGCCAAACAAACGAAGGCAACGTATTGGCTTCCTCCAAAGGATGCAGAAGGAGTGACATTTAGCTATGAATCGATCGAAGACGGCACACACATCACCGTAGGGGCTACAACAATTGACATCCAGGCGCTCTATACACCAGGTCACACGATCGGTTCAACGTCCTTCATTATTGACGATGTTTATCTGCTATCAGGGGATATTCTGTTTATTGATTCCATTGGTAGGCCCGACTTGGCAGGGAAAGCAGAAGACTGGGTAACGGATCTAAGAAACTCTCTCTATAGAAAATACAAAGACTTATCGTCAGAGCTAATTGTACTACCTGCTCATTTTATGAATGTGGATGAATTAAACGAAGACGGCAGCGTTGCAGAAAAATTAGGGGTCTTATTTGAAGAAAATCATGGTTTAACTGTGGATGATAAAACGACATTTCGCTCCATGGTGACAGACAATCTACCGCCACAACCGAATGCTTATCAAGAGATTCGCGAAACGAACCTAGGCGTTAAAAAACCAAGCGAAGAAGAACAACGAGAAATGGAAGTCGGACCAAATCGCTGTGCCATTCGCTAAACAAAAAGGAGACGATAATGATGGATGTAAACAAAGTATTAGACGCTAAAGGAATGGCATGTCCAATGCCCATTGTAAAAACGAAAAAAGAAATGAAGGAACTAAACGTTGGGGAAGTTTTAGAGGTGCAAGCAACGGATCAAGGGGCATTAAAGGATTTTGAAGCGTGGGCTAATTCTACTGGACATGAATTGTTACAGTCAAAAGAAGAAGGTGGCGTTCTCACCTTCTATATAAAAAAAGGCGAGTAAAGAATGATGAGAAGAGGGCGAAGGAATCCCTCTTTTTTATCGGTTAGGAGATTTTTATGGACATCTTGTTCATTATCACGATTTTCTTCATTGGCTTTTTCGGTTCATTTATTTCAGGGATGGTTGGGGTTGGTGGTTCAATTATAAAATACCCCATGCTCCTCTTTATTCCACCGATGCTCGGTTTCACTGCTTTTTCGGCACATGAAGTATCAGGTATTAGTGCCGTACAAGTCTTTTTTGCCGCCTTAGCAGGTGTATGGGCCTATCGAGGTACAGGCTATTTACACCGCAAACTTATTATCTATATGGGAAGCAGCATTTTAATTGGGAGTTTTATCGGGGCGTTTGCGTCAAACTTCTTCCCTGAAAGCTCAGTTAATCTCGTCTATGCCTTATTAGCAACGATTGCGGTTGTACTAATGTTTCTGCCTAAGAAACAAATTCCTGAACAACCAGCCAACCAAATCTCCTTCAATCGAGCTCTTGCGGCTAGTTTATCGTTTATTGTTGGGATCGCTTCAGGGATTGTTGGAGCGGCAGGGTCATTTTTGCTCGTTCCGATCATGTTAACCGTATTAAAGTTACCTACACGAGTAACCATTGCTACCTCTCTTGCGGTCACATTCATCTCTTCAATCGGCTCAACGGTTGGGAAAGTAGCGACCGATCAAGTGTTATATGGTCCCGCAATTGTTATGATTATTGCAAGTGTTCTTGCTGCTCCTATTGGTGCGAAATGTGGTCAAAACATGAACACGAAAGTCCTGCAATGGTTGTTAGCGCTGCTTATTCTAGGATCTGCGATTCAAATATGGATGACACTCTTTTAATTGTTAAGTATTTAAAAAGTCCGCTTCACGATGAAGCGTTTTCATTAAAAAATTATAAAAAAACTCTTGCATTCTGAAAATAAAATCTGCTACACTACGTTCAACAACTAATTAAATATTTTCTTATTAAGAGGAGCGGAGGGACTGGCCCGATGACGCTTCAGCAACCCCACTATGGTGGAAGGTGCTAATGCCTGCAGGAAAACTTCCTGGATGATAAGAGCGTGGATAATTCATTGACTTTTCGCCCCTCTTTCATTTTTGGAAGAGGGGCTTTTTACATGTTAAAAAAGGAAAGACGAAGATATCAGGGAGCGTTTTATTAAATAATCTGATTAAATATATATGGATAGGAGGAAATGGTGTGATTGAATTCAAAGGTGTCTCAAAAACATTTTCATCGAATGGGCAAGACATCCATGCACTGCGCGAAATTGATTTACAAATTGAAAAGGGCGATATATATGGGGTCATTGGTTTTAGTGGAGCGGGTAAAAGCACACTCATTCGGACTGTTAACTTAATTGAAAGACCCACAGCAGGTGAAGTGATTGTGAATAAAGAGAATTTAATGCACCTAAATTCTCGTCAACTTCAAAGAGCCAAGCGAAATATCGGGATGATTTTCCAACACTTTAATTTACTTCAATCGAAAACAGTGTTTGAAAATGTTGCGACGCCATTGCGTTTAGTAAAGACAAAGAAATCGGCTGTGAATCAGCGTGTAAATGAACTATTAAGCTATGTGGGCTTAGAAGCATTTGCTTCACGTTATCCAGATCAGCTTTCAGGTGGACAGAAGCAGCGGGTAGGAATTGCTCGGGCCCTTGCATCAAACCCTGAAATTCTCTTATGTGATGAAGCAACGTCGGCGCTTGATCCGGAAACAACGAGCTCGATTTTGCAGCTTTTAAAGCAAATTAATAAAGAATACAACATTACCATATTGATGATTACACATGAACTCGGTGTTGTTCGTGAGATTTGTAATAAAGTTGCAGTGATGGATGATGGACGCATCGTTGAAGAGGGTAACGTTGAAAAAGTACTCTCTCAACCTGTACATGAGACAACGAAGAAGTTTGTTCGATCGATTATACCTGATGACCTACCGCAAAAAGTGAAGCAACATCTTGAAAATAAAGAGAGTGACGAACGAATCTACCATGTCCAGATTACGGACGATGCGGACCAAACAGCGCTTTTCAATGATTTAGTTCATCAAGGACTGAATGTTTCACTTCTTCATGCTTCGATGCACGAAATTCGTGAAACTACGTTTGGATCAATCTATGTACGTGTGAAGGGAGATGCGGTTGCTCAACAAGCTGCACAACGTTATTTTGATAAAACATCTTCAGAGATAAAGGAGGTAACAGCACATGCTGGACTGGTTGCCTGAACCGATTCGCCCACAAATTTCAAATGATATTTTAGTCGATGCAATGTTTGAGACCATTTATATGGTGGCTTGGTCATTATTATTTTCAGCGATTCTTGGAGTCGTGCTCGGCATTATTCTTGTCGTGACGAGGCCAGGTCATATTATGGAAAACCGTGTTGTCTACAATGCGATCAACCCGGTTATTAATGTCTTGCGGTCAATTCCATTTATTATTTTGCTTGTTGCCATTATTCCGTTAACGCGTTTGCTTGTTGGGACTTCTTTAGGAACGACAGCGGCGATTGTGCCGCTCGTGTTTTATGCAGGCCCTTATATCGCTCGTTTAATCGAAAACTCTTTGTTAGAAATCGAGCCTGGCATTATTGAAGCGGCTGATTCGATGGGGGCTTCGAAATGGCAAATTATTTTTAAATTTCTCGTCCCTGAAGCAATGAGTTCCCTCATTCTCAGCATGACAACTGCTACGATCGGACTTGTAGGTGCAACCGCTATGGCTGGTGCAATTGGGGCAGGAGGAATTGGCGATGTTGCGATTGCTTATGGGTATAACCGTTTTGATGACGGGACAATGTTTGTAACCGTAATGATTTTAATTCTGATGGTTCAAGCGATTCAAACATTTGGAAACATCGCTTCTAAAAAAGTAAGAAGACGATAGAGAGAGAAGGAGAGAACATCTTATGAAAAAAATTCATCAAGCCCTGTTAGTAGCAGGTGCCACAATCGTTACATTAACAGCATGCGGAAACGACACATCTACTCTTGCTGATGTAGGAGACGCCTACAGTCCAGAAAACCCTGTTGATGTGAAAGTGGGCATCACTGGTTCGGACTCACCTGAGTGGAATCATGTTGCAAAGTTGGCGGAAGAAGAAGGGATTAACGTAGAAATCGTTCGGTTTAGCGACTATGTTCAGCCAAATCAAGCATTAGCAGATGGATCGATTGATATAAACGCGTTCCAAACGGTATCTTTCTTTGACAATTTTAGAGAAGAACACGATTTAGACTTAGCTGCTATTGGCTCAACTGTGCTTGCGCCAATGGGGTTGTATTCTGATAAATTTGACAATGTCGATGATATCCCAGATGGGGCTGAAATTACGATCGATCGTGAAATTACAAATCAAGCGAGAAACTTAATGCTGCTGGCAGAAGCAGGGCTGCTTGAATTAGAAGATGATTTTGGTGTGACGAGTGGGCTTGATCAAATTAAAGACAATCCGAAAGATTTAACACTGACAGAAATCGCACCGGCCAATGCGCCTCGTTTAATGCAAGATGTTGATGCTTCAGTTATTAATAATGGATTCGCTGTTGATGCGGGCCTTAGTCCGGCAGAGGATGCCATTTTTAGAGAAGACGAGACAGCTACACCGTATATTAATATCATTGCTGCTCAAACAAAAGATCAAGACAATCCTGTGTTGCAACGCCTTGTCGAGATATATCAGTCGGAAGACGTGGAGAATGTCATTTTAGAAGAACATAAAGGGGCTCGAATCCCGACAGCTATTTCGTTAGATGAGTTAAATAGCTATCCTAGATAATGGTGAGGAGTGATCAAGATGCCAACAGCGATAAAAGAAATTCAAGAAGCCATTCAAGCGCATTTGATTCAACATCGCTTAACTTATATTAAAACCAGTCATGCGATTCATGAAAATCCAGAAGTCGGTAATGAAGAAGTGTTTGCTTCTTTAACCTTAACAACCTTATTAAGAGAAGCGGGTTTCACAATTAAAGAAGGCATTGCTGGTCATCCAACCGGATTTGTTGCTGAAAAGCGCGTAGGCGAAGGACCAACGATTGCTTTTCTTGCTGAATATGACGCGTTACCGGGATTAGGACATGCTTGTGGTCATAATATCATTGGAACCACTAGTGTAGCCGCCGGTATTGCGCTAGCAGAACAATTAGAAGAGATTGGTGGGCGTGTTGTCGTGCTTGGTACACCTGCTGAAGAGGGCGGAACGAACGGAAGTGCGAAAGGAAGCTTTGTACGTGAAGGCTATTTAGAAGGCATTGACGCTGCCTTAATTATTCACCCTGCGAACGAAACAAGACCGTCAGGCGCCTCGCTTGCTGTTGATCCTGTTGATTATATTTTTCGCGGTGTTTCTGCGCATGCGTCTGGTTCCCCGGAAAAAGGAGTAAATGCACTCGATGCAGTCATCCAGCTTTTTAACGGCATAAATGCGCTACGTCAGCATGTCACAGACGATGTTCGCATCCATGGGATCATCCCAGATGGCGGAGATGCGCCAAATATCGTGCCAGACTATGCGCGAGCAAGATTTTATATTCGAGCTGATTCACGGCCGAAAGCAAATGATGTACGTGCGAAAGTAGATGCGATTGCGCAAGGAGCTGCATTAGCAACAGGGGCAGAAGTGGAGATTGCGGAGTTTCAAAATAAAGTTGATAACCTCATCCCAAATAACACGTTAAATGAGGTGTTTACAGAAACATTTACCTGCCTAGGCGAAACGGTTATTCCTGGGGAAAGAGATGGGCTTGGTTCAACCGATACTGGCAACATTAGTCAAGTGGTTCCGACGATTCATCCATATATTAAAATTGGGTCGAGTGATCTAATTGCACATACCGTACCTTTCCGAGAAGCTGCGGCTTCGCAAAAAGGAGATGAAGCCTTACTAACAGGCGCTAAAGGTCTAGCGCTCATTGGCTATCAGCTCCTTACGAATCCAGTCATACTTGAAAAAGCAAAAGATGAACTTGAAGTTCGAAAAAGAGTGGCAGAGACACGATAGTCGTAAAGACGGTACTAAGGGACCGTCTTTACGTTTGTGCCAGAAGTTTATTAAGCTGATGAAGGACTTGTGTAAATTGTTTACCTTGTTCATCTACATTGTGACGAAACGTTTGGAACGGGTCACCTTCTGTTTGGAGACGTTTTAAAACGGTTGGCAATGTAAACATTGACGGTTCAAGTTTAGGTGTCACGTCTTCCCAATAAAGCGGAGTGGCGACCCATCCACGGACATGACCACGAGGTGAGTAAGGTGCAATAATCGTTTTGCCATCATCGTGTTGTAAATAATCCACATATAAGCGGTCTTTTCGATTTTTCTTTAACCGTTCAAGCGTGAACAAGTCTGTGTTTTGTTCCACGACATATGTACTTATAAAGCGACAGAAGACTCTTGTCTCTTCATAAGTGAACTGATCCTCCGGTAAAGGCAAATAAAGCTGCAACCCTTTGTTTCCAGACGTTTTAAGATAAACCTGTAATCCAAAGGAATCAATCACTTCTTTTAACGCAATGGCTGCTTTGACCGCTAAAGAAAAGTGGTTCACATCAGGTGGGTCTAAATCAAACACCAATTCTGATGGACGTGTCTGATCTTTCTTTTGAAAAGGCAAATGGTACTCTAATACAAGCTGATTCCCAAGCCATAGCAATGATTCAGTACTGTTACAGACAACATAGTCAATATCATCCTTTTTATACGTTTCTATAAAAGCAGGTGCATAGTCAGGACAGTTTTTTTGGAAAAATGATTCGCCGTTTGACCCGTGAGGATAGCGAATTGATGTGAGCAGCCGTTCCGTAAAAAAAGGAAGCATAGCAGGTGCTACAGTATGCAAGTACTGTAAAAAATCTATTTTTTCAAATTTGATTGCTGGCCATATCGGTTTATCTCCACTTGTAATGTCGACCTTAGAAGGCAGAGGATTGATCTGTTGGAGGAGATGTTGCCACGTGCAACGCTCAGCTTCTTCTTCAAGTAAGAAGGAATGGAAAAATGGCTCTCGTAAGTGCACGCCATCAAAGCCGATGCAGCCAATTTTTACACAGATCGATGGTGACAAGGACCATTTTTCTTTATCAATACGTGTACCGTTTTTCTCGAAAAGCGCAGCGAGCATTAAACGATCTTCAGTTTTTAAACCATTTGAAAACTGAACAATTGGAACGAGCGTATTGCCTTGATAAACGGCACCTTGAAAATAACCGTTCCCTTTTTCGTATTCGGTCAAAATGACGTGAGCGTATTGATAGTACTTGATTTTCAGCCACTGAGTCGATCGTTTCGTTTCATAAACGCTTGTTTCCTTTTTTGCGATAATGCCTTCCCCGTTATGTTGCTCAATAACCGATTCTATCTCTTTTGTAGTCTGAAACGTTTGAATGATAGGCAGAACTGGCGAATCGAAAGGAAGTGAATGCAACGTTCGTTTTCGGTCTTTTAAGGGTCGCTCTAATAGTGAAACGCCTTTTTCCATCAAAAGGTCAAAAATCATGAGTGTTAGAGGCAAGCGCTGTGCGTATTTTATAATCTGTGTCTTCGTACGAAGTTTTGCGCGTCGTTGGACAATGGAGAAGTTACTTTGATAGGGATTTACCTTGGAAATGATCTCTGCATCTAATAGAAGCGGGAGGTGATTTCTTATTTTTGATTTCATTTCCGTACAAGCATCAATAATCTCAGGAAACGAATTCGTTAGTTCTTTTTCATTTCGACTAAATAAACGAGGCCCTGTTTCATCCCAGTGAAGTAAGCATCGATACCCATCGTATTTCACTTCATAACGCCAATGATCTCCTTTAGGGAGCTTGGGTGCTGTTGTGGCTAACATCGGTTTCATCTTTTCACCTCACCCCTTTAGTCTGACCTCGACTACATAAAATATGAGTTTTCCCCACATATTAAGGAAAAAGGATGTGAAGGCATGCATACTGTTTGGAAAGGGAGTATTAGCTTCGGTCTCGTAAATATCCCTGTAAAGCTTCATACCGCAACGGAAAACAAAGATATCAAGCTGAGACAACTTCATAAAAAGTGTCATACGCCAATCAATTACAAAAAAGTTTGCCCTGATTGCGAAGAAGAAGTGAAGAATGAAGACATCGTAAAAGCCTATGAGTATGCGAAAAACAAATTTGTTGTTCTTGATGCAGAAGATTTAGAGCAACTTAAAAAAGAACAAGAAGACAAAGCGGTAGAAATTATTGATTTTGTGAAGTTAGAAGAGATTGACCCGATTTATTTTGAAAAAAGTTACTTTATCGCCCCTGATTCTAATGGAAGTAAAGCCTATGGCTTGTTGCGTGAAGGGTTACTGAAATCTAAAAAAATTGGGATCGCTAAAATTATAATTCGTTCAAAAGAACAATTGGCGATTGTACGTGTCTATCAGACAGGGTTAATGATGGAGACCATTCACTTTCCAGATGAGGTCAGAAAATTTGAAGATGTACCAAACGTACCTGAAGAACAAGAAATAGTAAAAAAGGAATTAGACGCAGCTCTAATGTTAATTGAACAACTGACTACTCCGTTTGAACCTGAAAAATACCAAGATGACTATCGCCATGCGCTTATGGAGTTAATTGAAAAGAAAAAGTCCGGGGAAGAGATCGTAACCACAACACAAGAAGCGAAAACCGATTCAAATGTAACCGACATTATGTCCGCGTTGCAAGCGTCGCTTGATAAAACGAAGCAGAAAAAAGCTCCCGCAAAGAAAAAAACGTCTACTAAAGCAAAGAAAAACGCTTAGAAGGAAAGTAAAACCTTTCCTTCCTTCCCTGTAATCTCCTTTCGCTTCAAGCCGTTGCCTCTTTTATACTAGAGAACAAGAGATGGTAAAAGGAGAGTACGGAGTGAATCAAGTAGAAGTTGGCCAATTTTTACAAAAGAAAAAAAATGTCTTCAGTGACAGTGTTCGTTTATTTATTGAGTGGAATGAAAGCTATCATTTTCAAACAAAAGCATTTGAGTGGCTTTATGGAAACGTCACCGTGCTAGCTGCGGTAGAACATACCACAATTGATCAAATCCTTCTAGGTAGATTAATGGATCAAACGTTTTTAGACGTGCTGTCTTTCTTTAAAGATGAGAATGAGCGAAAGAAGTTTCAGACCTATACGAATATAAGCCCGCTGTTTTCTTCGTAAATGATAGAATTGATTAAACGAAGAAGAGGGGGCTGTTTATGTTTTTTGAAATGACGTATCAAGTGCGGGTGTTGAATGTTGAAGAGGGTATGCGTTGGTACACGACATTTTTTAATCGTGAGGCTGATTTTATCCCTCACGAAGGGTTTGCAGAATGGGAGATGTTACCTGGATGTTGGCTGCAAATGGCGGAAGGGCAACCGACGCAAGGGAGTGGTCCAGTGCGTTTGGCGGTCGAGGACTTAGAAAAGGAAATAAGACGTTTGCAAGAGACGTTAGAAATTGTTGAAATAGAGGCGTTTTCACGAGATGAAGTGCCTGTGAAGTGGACAACATTTTCAGATCCATGGGGAAATCGTATAGGTTTGTTTGAATATCGAAATAAGTTGGAAGAACAGCAGCGGATAAACGAACTGCGCTCGAACAAACAGAAATAAAAAGATGTTCAACGACGCTTATCATTCAAAACGGCATCCTTTATAATAGAGAGAGAATGTAAAGGGTAGGTGATTTCTATGAATCATGAGGAAGCGTACCGTCGTTTGAACCTTTCAGAAGATGCAACGGATGAAGAGGTAGAGCGACAATACATGATGTGGATTCGGAAGCATAAGGCGGATTCAACGATTTCATTAGATGAAAAAACGGAAGCGTATACATATATTCGCAACACTGGGGATTATGGTACAGAAAAAGAAGACACGGTTAAAGAGAAATGGAATCATTTTTTTTATTATTACAAAATCCACATGCTCGTTGGGGTTGTTGGACTCATGATACTTGCTACAGTTGGGCGTACGGTTTATTCGAACTACCAGGAGCGACAAGAACTTGCAGCATTACCTGAAGAAAACGTGGAAATCATGTTCTACGGCTCGTTTCTCCATCCTCTTTCTGGATCGGGTGAAGAGGCTGAGGCTTTGGTGGAAGAAACTATCTTAAAAACGATGCCAGCTTGGGACCGGGTTGTTACGACGTTAACGTATCACTCGATTGAAACAGACAACCTTGCTGATGTCGGGGCTCAGCAACGTGGGACGGTACTTCTTGCAACGGAGCGTCCTGATCTGTATGTGTTTGATGAAGAGACGTTCTATGCGTATGTTGAAGGAGGTATGTTTGAACCGCTTGATCAGATTAATGAAGAAATCGTCGAGAAAGCGCCTGCATCTGCGCTCATTTATTCGGCATTAGAAGATGAATCGGAAGAACAATTATTTGGCTTGCAGCTTGAAGGGCATGGTTTATTAGAAAATGTTGAGACGCATGATGATGTGACGCAAATTGCTGCGATCCGTCAAGATTCGGATAAGAAAGATAATGCGCTTGATCTGTTGCTACAACTGCAGGAAGAGGGAGGGAATCCGTGAAAATAACAGGAATTCACCACATTAGTCTCGTTGTGAGTGATATTGAACGCGCGCGGGCATTTTATGGCTCAACCATACAACTACGAGAAGTAGTGCGGCCGCCATTTGATTTTGCAGGCGCATGGTATGCGTTAGGCCCACAGCAACTTCATTTGATTGAAGATAAACATGGAAGCAGGCAGAATGACGAGATTAAAACAAGAGGCAGACATGTTGCGTTTTACGTAGAAAATGTGGATCAAGTAATCGAATTTTTACAGCAGCGTGACATCCCATATCTTGATAAAAAATTCAGTATAAGTGGCTTTCATCAAATTTTTATGAATGATCCAGATGGAAATACGATTGAATTTATGAGTGAAATCGATTAAAAAATAAGCTCTTAGCGATTGACTAAGGGCTTATCTTTTATTTATATGAACCGTACGGATAACGTTTGCTCGTTACGGCTAATTTTGGTACTTTCCATCATCTAAATGTTTTGTTTCGTGTCGCTCTTTTTTTATGAAAAAGTAAGACCAGTAGAGTGATCCAACAAGTCCTGGTACTGCGGCTATAAAGAACGCTCCAAGGTAGCTGATCGAAGCAAATAATTGGTCATCCCAAATCATTCTCACTAGATAAAGAATGCCAATGCCTGCGAGCCCGGTGATCACTGCACCGCCGAGACCGAATGAAAGGAGTACGAGTGCAATATGGCTTTTTGTGGTTTTCATTTGTAACAACTACTTTCTATGATGTGAGTCATTCTTTTTTCAAAGATGCTTTTTTATTTGGTAGGTGTTGCTTCTAGAATTATTATGAGTCTTTGCAAATGACGACTAATACTTGGCCTTTTTTTACCGTTTCTTTTAAAATATTGGATTGGGTCGTGTTAAATCCACAACCCTCAAGGGATTTGTCAATGCTAGATTGATCTTTATTGTATGTTACGTTTTCTGCCGGCAGGTCATAGTCGATTGATGTTTTGGTTTGTTTTCTTTTAGGAAAAGGCACAATAACGTTAATACAGGAACGATCGTATTTTTTCTTCATTATTTCTACAGCTTGGTAAGCTTCAGCTTCATTTTTGTAGTCTTTAAACATAGGTTGTTGCATGATTTCACCTCTTTATCTTCTAAGCTAGTTATTCTTTTTTTCCACTTAGAAAACGAATTAAAACCTCATTTTATCGTTGAATCTAGTGTAAGAGTGTGGGTATTTCATTAATAATTTTCTCATAAAAATCAGAAACAATAACAAAGAGGAACTACACTTCTCACGTACTAAAAAGAATGAATCTGCATATACTTTAAAAACCTAGTTGACTAATCGGGATAAAAGGAATAAAGTGTAGTATGAACTAATTTATAGACATATGTTAAAGAGCGAAAGGGAGGGTTCACAATGGAAGTTGGCTTAACGATTGCAGTCGTTGCGTCCGTATTCATTGTTGCTGCAGTCCTGTTTTGGATGCAGCGAAAACATTTATCATTTTCAGTACGCGTATTAACCGCTCTTGGGGCAGGGATTGCGCTCGGCTTTATTTTTCAATTTTTCTTTGACCCAGCGTCCAACGTCATTGTAAACGCAATGGATTGGATTGGCATAGTCGGAACTGGCTATGTACGATTTTTACAAATGATTATGATGCCACTTATTTTTGTGGCGATATTATCTGCTTTCACCCGGATTACGGCGGCAAAAGAAGTGGGGAAAATTAGTGGTCTAGTCATTGGGTTACTTGTGACGACAACGATTATAGCTGGAGCGATTGGATTTACTTCTGCATCAATCTTTAATCTTAGCGCCGATGACATTCAAGTTGGTTCAGCAGAACAGGAACGCGGGCTTTCAATGGAAGAGCGATACGATACGATGGAAAGTACAACCATTCCTCAACAAATCGTGCAGCTGATCCCGACGAATCCGTTCGCTGATTTAACAGGAGAGCGAGCAACATCCACATTAGGTGTAGTCATTTTTGCAGCGTTTCTAGGGGTTGCTTACTTAGGCGTTCGTCGCAAAGAACCGCAGGCGGCAGAAATGTTTGAAAAAATTATCGGCGCGATCTTCTCAGTAGTAATGCGCGTCGTCACGTTAATTTTGCGCTTAACGCCATACGGGGTGTTGGCGATTATGACATCAACAGTCGCTCAAAGTGACCTGGGGGCGGTGGCAACACTTGGAACGTTTGTTATTGCGTCCTATGTAGCACTAGCAGCTGTTTTTCTTGTTCATTTACTCATCTTATTGTTTATGGGACTTAGTCCGGTTCAATATGTGAAAAAGGCATTTCCTGTGTTAGCATTTGCATTTACATCTCGAACAAGTGCGGCGGCACTGCCGATGAATATCCAAACCCAGAAAAAATTAGGTGTACCAGAAGGCACAGCAAATTTCGCAGGCTCATTTGGTCTTTCGATCGGTCAGAATGGTTGCGCAGGTGTGTATCCTGCGATGCTTGCGTTCATGATTGCACCTACAGTTGGTCAAAATCCGTTTGAGCCAGGTTTCATTGCGATGCTTCTTGTGGTCATTGCTATTAGCTCATTTGGTGTGGCAGGTGTCGGTGGTGGCGCGACGTTCGCAGCGATTCTCGTTCTTGCCGCTATGGATTTACCAATTGCACTGGCAGGCTTATTAATTTCAATTGAGCCGTTAATTGATATGGGACGGACCGCAGTGAACGTTTCTGGAAGCATGATTTCTGGTATCTTCACATCAAAAGTGAAGAAAGATTTAAACCATGATGATTACAAAAATGATTCCCTACGTATTGATGCAATTGAAGAAGCGAGCTAATGCAAAACCCGCAATCGTCATTGATTGCGGGTCTTTTCTTTGCGATCGTCACGAACTAAATGAAGGGCTGTAAGGATTGCAGCTATGGGAATAATGAGTGCCACGCCAATCCCAGCACAAAAGATCGTAATCATTTCATTGGCGAACACTTTTGCATTCACCATGTCACCGAGTGAATAGGAAAGATCTTTAAACCAAATAAGTAGGGCGAGTTGGCCACCAAAGAAAGCAAAAAACAATGTGTTTGCATTGGTTCCTAAAATGTCTCGTCCGATTTTCATGCCAAACAAAAACAATCGCTTTATACTAGTCTCACGATGCTGACGCTTGAGTTCCTGCATGGGAGAGGCAATGGAAATAGCGGTATCTGCGATAGCGCCAATCGTACTCATCACAATGACGGAAGCTGCAATTTGTGTGAAATCAAGTCCGATTAAAAGGGAGAAGGCGCCTAACTCTTCAATTTCTTCTTCCCCGAAACCTTGAATCATCGTTTGGCTTGTCATAAATGAAATAAATAAGAGTAAGAGACTAATCGTAATCATCGTAGAGACAAAAGCTGTAATGGATTTACTGCTCCATTCATTAATAATAAATAAGGTTGCCTTAGCAATAAGCGTACACGCAAAAAATGTAATAACGAGCGGGTTGGCATCAGGGTTTGTCATGAAGACAATTGATGCAAATAAAATAATAAAATTTAAAAACAACACCGCAAAAGAACGAGCCCCTTTTTTGCCGCCAATCGCCACCATTAGGATAAAAAGAATCAGCGTTAAGACGGTTAAAACATTCATCCTCTCGCCCTCCTTCTACGAACAAAAAAGATCGACAAATACAGACCTACTGGGATCGCTAAAACAATCCCAATTCCCGCAATAAGTGCCCGAGCAATTTCTAACGAAAGATTGAGAGATAAGATGAAATCGAGTGGAGCTTGATTTCGGAAGTATAATAAAATACTTGGAATCGCGCCGCTTATATAGGCAAAAAACATAATATTAATCATTGCGCCCATCACATCTCGGCCTATTTCTAAGCCGGATGTTTTTAAAGTCGATTCTTCAATGGCTTCGTTTTCTTCATACATACCAAAAATGGAAGCAGACATTGTGATTGAGACATCCATGACAGCCCCTAAAATACCGATTAACACACCTGCCATAAACACGGTATTATAAGGTCGCGTTAAAAATTGCATTTCCTCAAATCGTAACCCTTGTCCATCTAATAAAGTGAGCACAAAATAGGCTAATGCCATCGTAATCGCCGTCACAATTAAAGTAGACAAGATCGCGGTGTACGTTTTTTCATTTGCACCATTCACGAGAAGTAACGTCACGACTGTAAACAAAACCGCACTGACAGCACTAATTGGCAAAAGCCAATCGTTTGATGTTTGAATGTACAGATCTAGTGCGAAGGACAGAATCAAACCATTCACTCCAAGCGAAATGGCAGAATAAAAGCCTTGTTTTTTGCCGACAGCCATTAAGATAAATAAAAAGAACCATCCGACAAGAACAAGGTAATGATC
This sequence comes from Shouchella phoenicis, assembly GCF_047238345.1. Lineage (NCBI taxonomy): Bacteria > Bacillati > Bacillota > Bacilli > Caryophanales > Bacillaceae > Shouchella > Shouchella phoenicis. The sequence goes on from NZ_JBDFMQ010000001.1 coordinate 420,826, forward strand.
TCGTTTGACATCAACGATTGATCCGGATAAGCGTTCTTCTTCGTTTGATTCAATAAAAACAAAGACATCATTTCCAGGGGAAAAAGAATGATCGTACGCACCTGAGTCTGAGTATTGGTTCGTAAGTTCAATCACTTCTCCTTCCTGTTCGCCGTTTCGTAGTTCAGCCACGATAGCCTGGGTGTAAATCCTATCTTCATTATCAAATTGGTCAACAACGGGTTCCTCATAAGACGTAGTCGTATCAAGTATTGTTGCAATCGGTCGGTCATAAAACGAATAGTTGTTAAACACAAATAAAACAGAAGCGATCGCCAATAAGAAAAGCGCGAGGATCCATACGGAACGTCCTTTAAAAAATAGTAACGAATTCATGCTTTTGCCCAGCTTTCTTTTTCAATTCTGTTTACTTTATCAAGGAGCCACCAAAAAATCAATGTGAAAAACGCTCGCCTCACTTGAGAGGTCGAGCGTTAGGGGTTTATTTGTTTGCTGTCCACTCTTCTCGCAATAAGCCCATGCGAATGGAGTCGTAATAATGCCCATTATAGTAGCGAACGTTTCGAATTCGTGCTTCTAACTTCATGCCGAGCCTATCCGCAGCGCGAATCATACGAGTATTGCCAGACCATGTTGTGAGTCCGACGCGAACATGATCTGTCGTCTGAAAAAGATGGTCGATCCATAGTCGTAGGGCACGTGTTCCGAGACCTTTCCCCCAACGTTGAGCTTGATAAAAAATAATGCCCATTTCAAGCCAATGTTGCTGGACATCTTCATAATAGTAGCTAACGGTTCCACAAATGTCTTGGTCCACGGTAATGACCCAACAATCAGACTGGTCCACCCACGAATCCTTTTTTGCAAGAAAGGATTCGTAAGAGATGGATTGATGAGGGAAGTAAGGGGCGTCCCATTGTTTCCACTCAGGTTGTTCGTCTTTATAGATGAGTTCCCATAATTTCCGTAAGTCTGATTCATGTACTGGTCTTATTTCAAGTTCTTTATCCGTATACATTGGTTTGGTTTCCTCTTTTCATTACTGAATCGAATACGATTGAAAAGAAGATGTGCGCTCTTACAGTTCAATCCCCTTTGTATATGTAAACTGTTTCATAATCATCATCCCTTCCATCATTGTTAGAATAATCTTACCATCGAGACAGATGAAAAGAAACGATTCAAAAAGGATTAAAGAGAGCTGTCAAGTTTGGAGAGCGGCACGCGTTTTACGCGATTTTTTATTCTCAAGCTGTCATGCAGCTCTCAAAAGGTGACATTGGTTCATTTAATTAGATGACTTTTAACGATTGTGCAAGATCCCTTACAGCTTGTAGTTCCTTGTAAGATATTAACACGGAACGAAAGACACGATTTCGTATCGAAATACTTTGGTGAAGCGTCTTTTCAAGTTCTTCAGGATAAGAAGAAGAGACATAGTAAATTAAATCTGAGTACGATAAGTCTAGCTCTTTGCATGATTTGTGTTTCTTAAGAAGGTGATTCTGAATTTTGTTAATTAGCGTGAAAGCTGTTTGATTCTGTCTATGATTCATGATGATCCCCCTTTAATTAGAAAGCATAACAAAAAACAATGACCTCAACCAATACCCTTTCGATAAATTTTTGAAACCCCTTTTTTAAGTATGATGAAAAGAATGTATTTATGACGTCTAACTGAGGAAGCGCTCTCCTGAAGATTAATCGCTATTGGTAGGGGCTTAAGAGGATAAGAAAATCAAGTCTTAAAAACCTGTTAACAAAATGACTGAGAATATGTGAATGTTAAACAGATTGCGAATATCCCTATGATTGGTATCTGATCTATGAGATACTATAGATATTAGACTATATTTAGGCTAATTCGAAAGGTGTTGATCCCCGATGTACAAGGTAGAACGCATTGTTGAAGGGGTAACAGAGACCTTCAAGGACTCAAATAGCTATTTGGACAAAACCTTTGCTGATCCTGTTGCCGCAAATTTGTTGGCAAAAAAACTAAATTTAGATTTGATTATCGCAGACAATGATGTTTGGCGTGTTGTAAATTATGCATAAATACATGGGCACTTGCCTATGTTGACCTCTAAGTGGACAAGCTTAGAGGTTTTTTTGTGAACGATTGAGTGAAAGAAACAATCATGATTCAACTAGTTAGCATACGCTACCTTGTCTCATATTTTATAGAGGATAAGGGTGAGCCGATGATAAAAAAAGTAGTAGTGATCACAGGTGCAGCAAGTGGAATTGGAAGGGCAACAGCACAATTATTCAGTTTGAACAACTATATTGTTGTAGTAGCTGATCGAGATAAAGGCGGTAGTGAAGAAACCGTTCGGCTCCTAAAACAACAAGATTCAGAAGCAGAAGCTACCATCATTTTAACCGATGTCTCGCGTGAAAACGAAGTCAAGGAGCTTATTAACAAAACAGTTGCAAAATATAATCGGATTGATGTTATGGTAAATAACGCTGGACTTTCTGCGGAAACGACACGGTCTAAAGATCCTTTAGAGCAATATCACGAAATTATTGAAACGAATCAACATGGTGTGTACTATGGGATTCAGCATTCAGCGCAAAAGATGGTTGAAATAAAAAATGGGGGCACCATTGTGAATCTTGCATCGGTCATGGCTTACCTTTCAACAGGTGGTGCATATGCATACAGTTCATCAAAAGCTGCTATTGTAATCATGACGAAAATTGCTGCCCACATGTATGCGGAGCATAATATCCATGTTGTTGGGGTTGCTCCAGCCGGTGTGAATACGCCGATGTTAAATGATTTAGGTGAAGAGCAGATTAATTATTTTAGACAACAAATGCATGGGGGACAACTACTGGAGCCAGAAGATATTGCAGAACTAATTTACTTTCTGTCTTCATCTAAGGCATCAGCTGTTAATGGGAGTACAGTTTTTGCAGATGATGGGTATTTATCATTTAAGTAGTTCGTTATAAGGAACTGAGTGAAAACGTATGTTGAAATGAATGCAAAAAAGAAAGGGTTGATTCCCTTTCTTTTTCTAAGAGTACTTATTTTGCAATCTTCACGCGTGATTCAAGCGATTGAAACTCTTTTTCGCCAGGTGTTTGAGCTGGTTTACCAAATGGCATTTGTGCGCGAAGTTTCCATGTATTCGGGATGTCCCATGTAGTAGCGACCATTTCGTCAACAAGTGGGTTATAGTGCTGTAAGGAAGCACCTAAACCTTCGAGCTCAAGTCCAGTCCAGATCGCAAATTGTAGCATTCCTGATGATTGTTCAGACCAAACAGGGAAATTATCTGCATACAAGGCGAAGGATTCTTGGAGACTTTCTACAACACTTTGATCTTCAAAAAATAATACGGTGCCATATCCGCCTTTAAAGCCGTCCATTCTTGCTTGGGAAGATGAGAAATCGCCATCACCAACAACCTCTTTAAGAATGTCAGTTGTTTTCTCCCAGAAAGTATTGTGTTCCTTACCGAAAAGAACAAGCACCCGCGCTGATTGTGAGTTAAACGCAGACGGAACATACTTAACCGCATGCTCTACAATTTCTTGAACGCGCTCAGTTGAAACAATTTCCTCTTTTTCGACTGTATGGTAAGAACGTCTTGTTTCAATTGCTTTAAAAAAATCTGTCATTGTAATCTCTCCTTTTACTTTCTTCTTAAGGATAAGCTCATTTGCTTTTTCCTATTCGCTTTTTTAGTAGTATACCTAGTAAAAGATTTTCACGAAAGTACGCACTCTTTTGTAAGAAAGGTTCCAAAAAGATACCAAGCGGGGGAGGTGGTTATGTATGAAGTACATCGTTATTGAAGGTATGCCTGAAGAATCTAAAATGAGTGAAATCGAACAACTACATCTTCAGATCTTTACTGAAAATCGTTCACTCTATGAACGAATGCAGATGAAGCCTTTTTTGGTTATGCATCTTGCATATGATGCGCAAACGCTTGTCGGTTATAAAATTGGATACGAACGGTCTACGTCCATTTTTTATAGTTGGTTAGGTGGTGTGCATGCAGATTATCGTGGTAGAGGCATTGCGCTACAATTGATGAATCGGCAACATCTAAAAGCCAAAAAAGCTGGTTACTCGTTTATCGAGACAAAAACGATGAATCGCTGGCGCAACATGCTGATCGTCAACATTCAATTTGGGTTTGACGTGGTTGATGTGGAGAAAAAAGAGGGAGAAGAGCCAAAAATTCTTTTACGAAAACATTTATAAAGAACCCGCCAGCTTGAGCGAGCGAGTTCTTTTTTCTTATGCCTTTAAAAAGTCTTTTTCTAAATATGCAGGGTTTGGGTATTTATAGAAGCCTTCACCAGATTCTGTTCCTAATTTTCCTTTATCAATCATCTCTTCTTTTAGGAATTTCGCTACTTTTTGTGCTGCTTCATCACCAGCTTCACCTTTTGCATAACTAATGTTATAGGCTGTACGAATACCGACTGTATCAAGAATCGCAAATGGACCAGCTGGTGAACCTGTTGCGACCATCCATGTCTTATCGATCGTATGGGCGTCGGCGATATCATTCACAAGAAGCTCTTGTCCAGCATTTAAGAAAGGAACGAGCAGTGAGTTTAAGATATATCCAGGTTGTTCTTTGTAGATAGGAAGTGGCACCATGCCGATAGCTTCCGCAAATTCAACCAGCGCCTGAAACACGTGGTCATCTGTTCCTTCGTGCTTCATGATCTCGGCTGTGTTCTTTACACGGATGTCGTTTGCAAAGTGTAAAGCCAAGAATTTTTCTGGACGGCCTGTTTCTTTTGCAAACTGACTTGGGAGTAAAGTGGAGGTGTTTGTTGCGAATATCGTTTTATCGGGTGCCACCTCACCTAATTTTGTGTAAAAGTCTTTTTTTATGGCTAATTTTTCAGGAACCGCTTCAATAACTAAATCAGCATCTTGCACGGCCTCACTTAGATTTGCAGAAAACTGCATGCGCTCATAGCCTTGTTGAACATCTACATCGGTTAAATTAAAGTCTTGTTTGTAAAGCATCATTAATTTTTCCACACGCTCTTTTGCTTTATCAAGTGCTTCATCATTAATGTCATACACTGTGACTTGAAATCCTTTATACGCTGTTTGATAAGCAATTTGACTTCCTAAGACGCCACTTCCAGCTACCATCACGTGTGAAAATTTCATTGTTGTCATCTCCTAAATTCTATTGTGGACTTTATATATCTATTATGAGCGTCTTTTCCTAAAAAGAAAAGAATATTGCTTGAGTAGTATTCCCTCATTTATTTGAACGATGAATGACTTTTCGTGACGAATGCTTTCAAACAAGCTACACTAAAAGCAAGGTGTAGATAGAGAAATGGAGGAAGCCAAATGAAGACGTTACAGATTGCTAGTATCCCAGGGGACGGGATAGGAAAAGAGGTTGTCCCACAAGCAGAAAGAGTTTTGAAAGCGGTTGCCGAAATGCATGGAGGACTACAGTTTGAATTTACACAGTTCCCATGGAGTTGTGAGTACTATTTAGAACATGGTGTGATGATGCCTGAAGATGGGCTAGCGCAATTGAAGCCGTTTGATGCGATCTTTTTAGGGGCAGTAGGGAACCAGCACCTTGTTCCAGATCATATTTCTTTATGGGGGCTTCTAATCAATATACGTCGTGAGTTTGAACAAGTCATTAATATGCGACCAGCGAAGCAATTAGCAGGAATTCAATCTCCGTTAGTAAACCCGAAAGATTTTGACCTTGTTGTCATTCGAGAAAATAGTGAAGGCGAATATAGTGCTTCAGGTGGGCGCATCCATAGTAACGAAGATGAAATTGCAATTCAGAACGCCGTTTTCACACGTAAAGGAACGGAACGAGCGATGCGCTATGCTTTTGAAGTCGCAGCCAAACGAAGTGGGCGTGTAACAAGCGCGACCAAATCAAATGGTATTGTGCATTCCATGCCGTTTTGGGATCAAGTCTTTCATGAGGTAAGTCAATCATACCCTACTATTAAAACTGATTCGCAACACATTGATGCGCTAGCTGCTTTTTTTGTGACAAAGCCAGCTGAATTTGATGTGATTGTGGCATCGAATCTATTCGGAGATATTTTAACAGACATTGGCGCGGCGATTATGGGGAGCATTGGAATTGCGCCTGCCGCAAACATCAATGTAAATGGTAAATATCCGTCCATGTTTGAGCCGGTACATGGATCTGCGCCTGACATTGTCGGTCAAGGATTAGCAAACCCAATTGGACAAATTTGGACAGCGAAAATGATGCTTGACCATTTTGGCGAAATTGAACTTGGAACACATCTATTATCGTCGATTGAAGCAGTTACAAAGCAAGGCATCTTAACAGCAGATCTAGGGGGAAGTCATTCGACGGAAGCAGTGACAGATGCAATTATAAAAGAAGTTCAAAAGGGATAAGGGGTGTAAACAATGCCTGGTGACTCAAACCTAGCTTACTTGCTAGCCTTTGGGTCATTTTTTCAATTGTAGACAGATAGCGTACAATAGAAACAAGATTATCATGAAGGAGCGAGTTTGTTGACTGATGATAAACAAATTCAATGGGCTGTTTGGCAAGGGTTTTTAATTCTCGTTGCCATTGGATTGGTGTTAATCCTACTTTTTCGTTTTGGAGAAATGCTCCCTTTTTTACAGTCTTTGTTTGTTAGTGAAACGTATAGTTTTCTTTTTCAAGTCGTATCTGGACTCGTGGTTGGGTTGGTTGTTGCTTTCGTCACCCTAGGTGTCCTTAAGGTGACAAAAACAACGCTCCCTAGAAACGAATTAACGGATCTATTGCGAACGATGGTATCCTCTCCAGCAGGATTATTTGCAGTTGTCGTTGGTGCACCGGTTGTCGAGGAGTTTTTATTTCGTGGCGTGCTTATTGGTTTATTTGTAGACATCGCTCCTGTGTGGCTTTTAATTGGTGTCAATGCGCTTTTATTTATGCTTGTTCATGTTCCGCAATATCGAGGGCTACCTATTCTTCATTTCATTATCTTTTTCGTTGGTTTACTATTAGCCTATCTTTTCGTGGCAACAGGTGCGCTCATCGTGCCAATTCTTGTCCATTGCATCTATAATTTAATTGTTGGCATCGCGATGCGCAGAATGGTGTAGCACTTATAAATTGAGCCAGTCTTCAATCCAGTTTTCAGCAAAGAAGGAGAGTAAGGCGATGGTGATGGCATAGATGACAACGGCAAGACTGGTCCAGACAAAAGCTTTTCGTCTTGAAGTACCAAGAGGGACCATTCCTGCTGCTGTTAACTGGCTACTTAATAGAAAGCTACCAAAAAAAGAAAGCCCTACTGCACCAAATTTGTCATAGTACTTTCGCAAGGTTTCACTTCGTTTAGAAGGGCCTTTTTCTTTTCCACGTTGAAATCGAGCTAGTAATGATGTCAGTTTTTCTCCTAAAACAACAAAGAGTGTGAGCGAGAGAATATTCCCTGCTGTAGCGACAAGTGTAGCGATGATAGGATTTAAATCAAATAAAATAATTGCCACCGGAATCGTTAATAAAAATTCAATAAATGGGATCATCGCCCCAAAAAAGATCAAAAGGTATTCAGTTATAGCATTCATTTTCTGTGCTCCTATCTAACAAACATAAATGTCTGGTCCATTACTCCACGTTTATTTTCCCGGTAAATAAGACTTCTAATCCTTCCATTACGCAACAAAAGAAAAAATTGGAATATCGTCTAATAAGAAAAAGAATGATTGAGTATTCGTGATCATGGGTACGGAGTGAGAAGGAGGAATCGTCTTATGAACTTCATCTTAAATTTAGGTATCTTTTTACCAATTAGTATAGCCATTATTGGGTGGACAATTGCCATTATCTTTCGTCATCAGCCGACAAAAATTGTGTGGGTGGGAATTAGTAAAATTGTGCTTGCCTTCCTCTTGTTTATCATGTTAGTAATAGGAGAAGAGACGCAAACGAATGAAGTAGGATTAGGGATGGCAGGGTCATTCTATTTCTTTATTTTACTGCCAAGTGGCGTCATGACGCTCATCTTTGCATTTATTAGACAGTACAAGCATAGACGACCAAAAACAGAGTAATCGTAAATAAAAGAGGTGAGAAAGGTGTTGGATGCGGAAGAAAAAAAGCTTATTGAACAAGAGTTGGCTTTTTTAGAGCAATTAAAGCGAGAACGATGCCAACCTACTTGTCTTTTTCTATCCATTATTAATGAAGAGGTACGAGAAGTGAAGCGAGCATTAATAGGTCAGCCGAAAAGGTGAATTCAAGCGAATGAATACACATAAACAAGACGTATTAGCCACTGTTGCAGAAGCCCTTACAGAAAGAGGGGTTTCGTTTGGTGTTGGAGGATCGACGTTGCTTTCCTTGCATCAGGTAGTCGATGTTGTGAATGATCTTGACTTTATTCTATCTTTATCACATGTAGAGACAGCACAGCACTGCTTGAAAGCGTTAGGAAAAGAACTGCCAGTTACGCATAAAGAACCTTTTCGAACAACGTTTTTTTCAAGTTATTGTATCGAAAATGTCCAAATTGATGTAATGGCTGGGTTTGCGATTGCTCATGAGAACGGTCTCTACGAATTTTCATTTGATCAATCATCGATTGTAAACAAAAAGGGAGTACGCCAAAAGGAAATTCCGTTTATGTACTTGGAAGATTGGTATGTGTTTTATTTGTTGATGCCGAATCGGAAGGGGAAAATTCGTCAACTGGAAAACCATTTTCGGAATAAAGGTGTTCGGCACCCAGAAAAGCTACGGATCGCCCTACAACAACCATTACCTGTATCCGTTAGAGAAAAAGTAACAGATGTGTTAAACGCATAGAGCGCATTCTTCTATTTATTTTTATGGAGATAGCGCTCTTTTTCATGTGTATAATAGTCAGAACAATCTTAATAAAAGGAGGCAAGTGTCATGCGTACGTATAATCGCCTATATGGTTCTTTTGTATCTTTAAGCGTTATTCTTTTGATTTGTATGGCTTTAACCCTTTTTTTCGGGTATCAATCGTTTCATGTCGGTGAGGAAATTGAAGTTAAGCCGAACTATAGTAAGCATGTCGCCTTTATTGCGCTAGACAGAGGGAATGAATTTTGGCAACTGGTAGAACAGAGTGCAAGAGCTGAAGCAGAGCAAGCGGGAATCTATTTAGATGGCGTTGGACCAATGATTCATGATATGGAAGAAGGTCTGTTAGCGCTTGAACGTATGATTGCTACTGGTGTTGATGGAATTATCATGCAAGGACTTGAGGGAGAGAAAGCGAACGTGCTTGTTGATCAAGCAATTGAGAGAGGCATTTCTGTTGTGTTTGTACACAGCGATCAAGAAGACAGTCGAAGAAATCGTTTTGTTGGGAATGATCAATACGAAGAGGGAAAGAAAATTGGCGAAATGCTCAAAGCGGAACGAACGGGGGATGAGGAGATTGGGATTGTAATGGGTTCAATAGAGCTTATCGATCAACAAGAACGCTTAGCCGGTTTAAAAAAAGTCATTGAAAAAGAGGAGCATATTAATATTGTGGCAATGGTTGAAACCACTCATACTGAATTCTCTGCAACGCAGAAAACCTATGAAATGTTAAGAGAGAATCCAACGATAACGACTTTGATTAGCTTAAGCGAATTAAATGGAAGTGGAATGCTGCAAGGGGCAAATGAAGAGGTTTCTGAATCGGCTCTTACGATGTTTTTGTTCGATTATCAAGAAAGGGAAGCGTTAAACTCATTCGTATACACACAGTACACGTCGCCTGAAGAGCTCGGGGTTTTATCTGTAAGAGCGTGGCTAGACATTATTGAGGAAACTGAAAGGGATAAAAAATGAGTCGGTTGAAGACAATTCGTGGGAAATTATTTCTTTGCTTCTTTACCTTCATTGTGCTTTTTAACATGGTTGTTGTTTCTATTTATTGGAGTTCTCTGAAGTTAACAGAGGAGTATCATGAGGGGTTTGAAAGGTTATTGGCGTATAACCAAGTCTCACAACAGGCAAATGATTTATATGAAGCGACAAGAGCTTATCTTAGTGACCGGAATGAAGATCGATTACAAGACTATTATGAACAACGAACGAACATGAAACAGTCCATTTCAACCATATATGAGGGAGCGGACAATGTACCTCTCCACTTAAATACTTACTATCAATTGGTTCAATCCCATGTACAGAATAGTGAAGTTGCTGTTGGTTTTGTACTGCGTGATAACGTAGAAGGCTATCAATCTTTGCAAAACTTACAAAATACAACAAATTTCATTCAAGAAGATACGTTTGATTTAATTGATTTACAATTAACCGACTATCAAGACATGTACCAAGATTTAGCGAGACGTAATGAAGCATATATTTATTTTACGATATTTCTTATTTTATCAACACTTTGTATAGGGGGATTGATCACGTTGTGGGTGGCGAATTCCATCAATCGCCCGCTCGTGCATTTGACTGATTCCGCAAAAGAAGTGGCGAAAGGGAATTTTACGATTTCGCCTGTTGAAATTCGAACGAATGACGAGCTGAAGGTATTAGGAAATTCTTTTAATCGAATGTTAAAAGATTTGAATGTCTTCATAAGTGAAATGAAGGAAAAGGCTGAAATGACTCAATTAGTGAAGGAATTAGAATTCAAGCACCTTCAAAATCAAATGAATCCCCATTTCCTATTTAACACGCTAAATACTGTCTCAAAAATGGCATATTTAGAAAGTGCAGAGCGGACGTCACATCTAATTGAATCAGTATCAACGTTGTTGCGCTACAATTTAAGTCACACTAAATCCGACCCTGCCGTTCCATTGGCGGAGGAAGTGAACGTGGTTAAAAGCTATTTTCATATTCAAAGGACGCGATTTCGTGATCGAATTTCGTTCAAGCTTAACCTTGATGAGCGTTTGCTAAACCAGCATATTCCACGCCTAATCATCCAGCCGCTTATTGAGAACGCGTGTATTCATGGTGTTGAAGAACTTGAAGAAGGTGGCGAAATCGCGTTGAATATCTATAGCATAAATGAAGCGATAGTTATTGAAGTAATCGATAATGGGCAAGGAATAGCTTCTGAAAAATTGGCTTGTCTCCTAGAGGACCCTTTCAAAATGGACGAAGCGAGTGGACATTCGACGCAAATAGGAATCGCAAATGTTAAAAGGCGATTAGAATTATTTTTTCAACAAGGTCAATTGCTAACGATTCAATCAAAAGTAGGAGAGGGGACAAAGGTACAAATTAAAATTCCTTCTAAAAAGGCGGTGCTCGAATGAAAGTTCTAATTGCTGAAGATGAATGGTTGGAACGAGAAGCAATGGTAAAGTTTTTGCAAAGGCATGTCCCGGAAGTAACCGTTGTTGCTCAGGCTGAAAATGGCAGAAAAGCTATTAAACTTGCTAAAGAAACGCAGCCAGAACTGCTATTAATGGACATTAAAATGCCGGGACTGAACGGACTAGAAGCTATGTCGGCTATTCGAGAAATGTTGCCTTCTGCTCTATTTATAATAATTTCCGCTCATGACTCGTTTGCGTTTGCAAAAGAAGCCTTAACCCTTGGAGCAGTTGGCTATATCTTAAAACCAACCGGAAAAGAAGAACTGCTCGATATTATAACCTCTGCTCAAGCAAAAGTGAATGAGATGAAAATCTACCAGAAAAAAGAAACTGCTCAATTAGAAGAATTGTTGATGCACGGGATTGTCTACGGAAGTGGTCAAATTGAAGAATTGAAAGACAAGCTTTATTTGCAAGCAAAATCAGGCTGGATTATTGTAATGGAAATTGATGATATTGTTTGTACGTCCGATCTTAAAGAGCAACTAATGCGTTGGTCAGAGGCACGGGTTTTTCAATATGAGCACGACAAGAAGATGATCTTTTTGTTCTTATCAGAGCATAAGGATCCCTCAAACGATAAGCATAGATTGACCAAACGTCTATTATTTACATATGGAGAGGAGCTGAGACTTGGAGTAGGAAGTGTAAATACGAATCTATCGATCATGCAAGAGAGTTATTACGAGGCTTTGGCGATGATGCATAAGAAACAGAGTGGTTTTGATACAAATCAAATGCTCATGGCGTGCACGTCAATTTTACGTACCGGCGATAGAGGGAGATCGTTAGAGGCGTGTATACAATTCGTTCAAAACAAGGAGTCTGTGAACGAACAATTGTTTTACGCCACACAAACTCTTTTGATGGAGCGCAAGCTTTCAATAGGCGAATGTACAGTTGATCAGTTAAAAACAATCGACGACTGGATTTCGTATATAGAACGTTGTTGTGACCAGATGAAAAGTTATAACCAATCAATGAATCAAGTAGAGCGTGCAAAAGACTGGATTCAACAGAATGTGAATAAATCGATTACCTTAGATGATGCTGCTCGACATGTTCAATTAAGCCCGTCGTATTTTTCCTTCGTCTTTAAAGAAACAACTGGTGCTACTTTTACTGATTATGTAACAAACCATCGTCTTGAAAAAGCCATTAAATTGCTGATGGAAAACCAATATAGTTTAAAAGAGATTAGTTATATGGTCGGGTATAAGGATCCAAATTATTTTAGTAAAGTGTTTAAAAAACATTTCCACGTCTCTCCCAGTCATTATCGAACCTAAAATAATTCCTTATAATCATAAAAAATTGCAGATCCTTTCTGTTTTAGAGTGGGTCCTTCGTAATTATAATGATTATGAAAGCGTTAACATTAAGGGGGTATAGGAGATGAAACGAACATACAAATTCCTTTTTTCAATAGCAGCTCTTGGGTTACTAGCTACAGCGTGTAATGCTGATGAGGATACTGGTGCTGGAAATGGGAGTAGTGGCGGCAATGATCAAGGAGAAATCGAAATTTTTAGCTGGTGGACAGGTGCTGGCGAGGAAGACGGCTTATTAGCATTAATCGATTATTTTGAAGAGGAATATCCAGAACTTACGGTTGTGAATGCTGCGGTTGCTGGAGGAGCTGGGACAAACGCGAAAGCAGTGCTGGCTACGCGCATGCAAGGAAACGATCCACCATCAACTTTTCAAGTACATGCAGGTGAAGAGTTAATCCAAACGTGGGTTGCAGCAGGTATGATGGAACCGTTAAATGAGTTTTATGATGAACACGATTTACTAGATAAATTCCCAGAAGAATTAATTGAAATGGTTAGTGATGAGGGCGATATTTATTCTGTGCCTATGAATATTCATCGGAGCAATGTCGTCTTCTACAATCGAAGTGTGTTTGAAGAACACAATCTTGAGATCCCAACGTCTTTAGAAGAATTAATGGACGTTGCTGAAACGCTGCAAGACGCTGATATTACGCCAATCGCACTTGGAGATCAAGAGCCTTGGACAGCAACGCATTTATTTGAAAATGTATTATTAGCTGAATTAGGTCCTGATTCGTACAATCGTCTATGGCAAGGGGAACTTTCCTTTGAAGACGAGAGTGTTGTTCAAGCTGCAAATCAATTTGCTGAATTGCTGGATTACGTAAATCCTGATCATGCTTCAAGAAACTGGCAAGATTCAGCCCAGCTTGTTGGTGAGGGAGAAGCAGCGATGATTAATATGGGTGATTGGGCTCATGGGTATCTTTTAAATGATTTAGATCTTGAAGTGAATGAAGACTATGGATACTTTCCATTCCCTGGTACGGAAGGGAGTTTTAACGTAGTAAGCGATACATTTGGTTTACCGACAGGTGTTGAGAATCCGGATGAAGTGAAAGAATTTCTTAGTGTGTTGGCAACACCTGAAGCACAAGATATTTTCAACCCGTTAAAAGGAGGAATTCCAGCAAGAGTTGATGCCGACGAGAGTCAGTATGATGTGTATGGGCAATCAGCTATCGACGATTTCAGAAATGGTGTACTCACACCGAGTTTGGCACATGGTTCAGCCATGTCAGAAGGGTACTTAACTCAAGCAAATCAAGCCGTGAACATTTTTGTGACCCAAAAAGATGTAGATCGTTTTGTAGAATCACTTGAAAGTGCAAGAGACGAATAAATAAAGGTTGCTATAAAAGGTGATGAGAATTGTTAAATCCTTCTCATCCCTTTTTTAAAAGGAGGGTTTATGAATGAAGCAAGCACCTTCGTCCCTTGTGAAAACAGAATCCATCATTTCACCAAAAAGGAAAAAAAAACGGTCTACGGATCAATGGACAGCCATCGCTTTTCTCCTTCCATCCTTAGTGTTAATTGCGATTTTTGTCTATGGATTTATTAGCTGGACTGGATATGTTTCCCTTAGCAATTGGAACACGTTAGCTCCTGATTTTTCATTTGCTGGTTTATCGAATTACACTCGTTTATTTGATGATTTTCGTTTCCAATCAGGATTACGAAATACGTTATTCTTCACAATCTTTTTTATTGCAGGTGTCATTACACTAGGTTTGAGCATTGCCATTATGTTAGATAAGAAGATGTTTGGAGAAGGCTTCTTTCGTAATATCTTCTTATTTCCAATGGCGCTTTCATTTGTTGTGACAGGCGTTATCTGGCAGTGGTTATTAAACCCTTCTACAGGATTTAATGATTTTCTCGCATACTTTAATATTCAACCTTTATGGTATACAGATACAACGATTATTGGGGGATTTCAGTGGGGACAAATTGAATTTGGGATACCAGTTGCAATCTTAGCCGTTGTTCTAGCTGCAATTTGGCAAATGACCGGTTTTTCACTGGCCATGTACCTTGCTGGTTTGAGGGGGATTCCAGATGAGTTACGCGAAGCTGCTCGAGTAGATGGTGCGACAGAAGCTCAAGTGTACTGGAAAATTGTTATTCCTATGCTCCACCCGATTACGTTAAGTGTTGTTATTATTATGGCTCATATTTCGTTGAAGATCTTTGACCTCGTTTATGCGATGACCGGTCCAGGAGCAAATTTTGTGACGGATGTACCTGGTTTGTATATGTTTGAGACAACATTTCGAGGAAATTACTATGCTCAGGGAGCTGCAATTGCAATGATTATGTTGTTCTTTGTTGCACTATTTATCGTTCCATATCTTTGGAATAATCGGAGGAGGGAAAGCTAATGCGCACGTTTATTCAACTGCCGAAGTATGTGTTACTAACTGCGCTAGCAATCTTTTTTCTATCGCCGATTTATGTCATACTCGTCACAAGTTTAAAACCACTACAAGAAGTATCGTTGAGTGCGATGTGGTCCTTGCCTTCTACCCTTGATTTCTCAAGCTATGCTTTAGCATTTGAAGCACTGGCGCCTCATTTTATGAATACAATCTATCTAGTTATTCCAGCAACGATTTTATCTGCTTTACTAGGTGCGATGAATGGCTATGTGCTCTCGAAATGGCGTTTTAAAGGTTCGGAAGTTTTATTTACTTGCATGTTATTCGGTATGTTTATCCCGTACCAGAGTATTTTAATTCCTCTCATTCAATTTTTGCGTTCTGTTGAGCTTTATAACACGATCCCAGGTCTTATACTTGCTCACGTAGTTTATGGTTTGCCAATCACAACGCTGATGTTTCGAAACTTTTATGCAACTATACCGGATACGATGATTGAAGCTGCAAAAGTGGATGGGGCAAGTTTTCTAGGTATCTTTCGCAGAATTATTCTACCTCTATCAGTAACTGGATTTGTTGTTGTGGCCATTTGGCAGTTTACAAACATCTGGAATGAGTTTTTGTTTGCTGTGACAATTACCAATTCCGGTAGCCAACCAATTATGGTAGCTTTGCAAAATTTATCAGGCAGTCAGATTGTGCAATGGAATGTGCAAATGGCTGGCGCATTGCTCGCTGCGTTACCAACTTTACTTGTTTATATTCTTTTAGGGAAATATTTTGTAAGAGGGTTATTAGCAGGATCGGTAAAAGGATAAAAACCAACTCCACTTCTATACAGAAGTGGAGTTTTTACATAATTTAGAAATTGACAAGGTGTCACGTCGAGACTATACTATGTGTAACCGGTTACACATTAAGGGGTAGAACGATGACAACAATTAGAGATGTAGCAAAATACGCGAATGTATCTGTCGCTACAGTCTCGCGTGTGTTAAATAATAAAGGGTATGTGAGTAAAGTAGCTGAAGAGGCTGTGCAACAGGCAATTGCGGCATTAAATTATAAGCCAAATGCGGTCGCTCGGTCACTTTACAATAAGAAATCACGAATGATTGGGCTACTGATTCCCGATATAGCAAATCCTTTCTTTCCTGAAGTCGCCCGTGCAATTGAAGATGTTGCTTTAAAGGCTGGTTATACAGTCGTTTTATGCAATACAGATAGCGAATTAGAGAAAGAACGTCATTACTTAAATACATTAGAACAGAAATATGTTGACGGCATTATTGCGGCCACGGGTGTGGGGAGCTACGAACATTATAAAGG
Organism: Shouchella phoenicis; assembly: GCF_047238345.1. NCBI lineage: Bacteria > Bacillati > Bacillota > Bacilli > Caryophanales > Bacillaceae > Shouchella > Shouchella phoenicis. The sequence goes on from NZ_JBDFMQ010000001.1 coordinate 437,199, forward strand.
GTTAAATGTCCCGATTGTTGCTCTCGATCGTTATATTAGTGAAGATGTCACGACAGTCATGGTCGAAAATAAACAAGGTGCTAGGATTGCGACCGAACACCTTGTTGAACAAGGGTGTACGTACCTCGTTCATCTAAGAGGGAGAAGTGGACTTGGTACAGCCGATGATCGGTATGAAGGGTTTAAAGAAACGGTCGAACGATACAACGTCAAACATATCATTGTTGAAACCGGCTTTAATATTCATACTGCTGAAGCGGAAATGCGGAAATTATTAAGCCAACAACCTGAAATAGACGGCATTTTTGCAGGTAGTGATGTGACGGCGGCAGGCGCAATGAAAGCAGCCCATACACTTAAGCGTGCAATCCCAGAAGATCTACAAATCATCGGATTTGACGGAATCGCGTACGGCGAGATGCTAAGTCCATCACTATCAACGATGAAACAACCGATTTATCGCATCGGTGAAAAAGCGATTACGTTACTGATTGAGCAAATCGAAAAGAAGAAGGTGGAAACACACCACTATGTGTTTCCGCCTGTCTTGCAACTACGTGGGACGACAAAGCGAGGGAAGTCATATGAATAAACCGAAAGTTACGGTCATTGGAAGCATAAACATGGACATGGTCACGACAACGCCACGTGTACCAAACCAAGGAGAAACAATCATAGGCGAAGCGTTTCAGACAGCTTTCGGCGGAAAAGGCGCTAATCAAGCAGTTGCCGCAGCCCGTTTAGGTGCAGACGTAACGATGATTGGTCGTGTTGGGGACGATGCATTCGGACGACTCCTTTTAGAGGGTTTGCAAAAAGAAGGCATTCACACATCGAGCGTCGTGGCTGTGGAAAAGGAGAGCTCAGGTGTAGCGACGATTCTTCTTTCAGAGAAAGATAATCGTATCATTGTTACACCAGGTGCAAACCATTATGTTGATCAAGCGTATCTTGAAGCGTACCGGTCAACGATTAAAGAAAGTGATCTCGTGCTTGTCCAATTAGAAATTCCGCTGGATGCGGTTGACTATGCAATGAACATCTGTCAGGAGGAAGGCGTGCCGGTTATGTTAAACCCAGCACCAGCTCAAACGCTTTCACTTGAAACGTATAAGCAAGCGACTTATCTGACACCAAACGAAAGTGAATACAACGAACTTTTTCTAACGCTTGATGATCAATTAAAAGATAAGCTCATCGTGACACAAGGGTCAAACGGTGTGAAGTGGATGGAACAGGGGATTGAAAAATGGGTCGCGGGCCATCAAGTAAATGTTGTTGATACAACAGGAGCAGGCGATACGTTTAATGGCGCCCTTGCCGTCGCAATCGCCCGTAAGGAACCGTTAGAAAATGCCGTTCTGTTTGCAAATGCGGCGGCGGCGTTGTCTGTACAAGCGTTCGGTGCACAAATGGGGATGCCGACAGAAGAACACGTACACAGATTCTTGAAGGAAGCTGGAGGGAGATAGGATGAAGAAGACTGGCATACTGAATCGAGATATTGCAAGGATTTTGGCAACGCTAGGTCATACAGATCATATTGTCATTGCAGATTGTGGGCTCCCAATCCCTTCAGGCGTTGAATGTATTGATTTATCGCTTCGGAAAGGGTTTCCTTCCTTTATTGATGTGTTAGAAGAAGTGCTTGAAGATATGGAAGTAGAAGCGATGATTGCAGCGGAAGAAGTAAGTGAACAGAATCCGTGTATTCATGCCGCTATTCAAAGCAAAGGGGTGCCAACCTACTACTTGCCACATCAAGATTTGAAAGTCGAAACCGCCAAAGCGAAAGCCGTTATTCGGACTGGGGAGTCTACACCTTTTGCTAACGTCATTTTACGAGCAGGCGTTTTATTCTAAAGGGGGTACAAGCGTTTGATTGTTGAAATGGAGAACATTAATAAAGCATTTAGCGGAAATCAAGTGTTAAAAGACGTCTTCTTTTCGTTGGAAAAAGGAGAAATTCACGCACTTATGGGTGAAAATGGCGCGGGAAAATCAACATTGATGAAGATCTTGACCGGAATCTATCCTCGTGATGGCGGCAATGTTCGTGTGAAAGGAAGAGATGTGTCTTATGCTCATCCAAAAGACGCGGAAGACGATGGGATTACCGTTATTCACCAAGAATTAAATATTTTACCTGAACTTTCAGTAGCAGAGAACTTGTTTTTAGGAAATGAACAAACTGTTTGGAAAACCGGATGGTTAAAAACAAAGGAAATGAATCGTTTAGCTGAAGAACAATTAGCAGAACTAGGTCTTCATATAAAGGCGACTGAACGCGCCGGGAATTTATCTGTTGGTAAACAGCAAATTATTGAAATTGCCAAAGCGCTTATGACCGATGCGGACGTTATTATTATGGACGAGCCTACAGCCGCTTTGACTGATCGAGAGATTGATACGCTTTTTGAAGTTGTGAGAGGTCTTCAGGCAAAAGGTGTGACATTTGTCTATATTTCGCATCGCATGGAAGAGATTTTTTCCCTTTGTCAGCGAATTACGGTGCTAAGAGACGGTCAGTATGTGGCAACACAGGTTATTAAGGAAACGAACTTTGATGAGATTGTCCGACTCATGGTTGGTCGTGAGTTAGGTGGGCGCTTTCCAGATTACGATTTACAACCTGGAGAGGTCAAGTTAGCTGTGAAGGGAATCTCTCGAGAAGGAGAATTTGAAAGCGTCTCCTTCGACGTCAGAGCGGGTGAAATTTTTGGCATTGCTGGATTAATGGGTGCTGGTCGGTCGGAAGTAGTTGAGAGCCTATTTGGTTATCGTAAGATCGCTATTGGCACAGTTGAAATAGACGGCAAGCCAGTAATCTTTAAAAAACCTGTTCAAGCGATTGAAAAAGGCATTGGTTTTGTATCAGAGGATCGTAAATCAAAAGGATTGATCGTCGATTTTTCTGTGCGAGACAATATTAGCCTAACAAATTTGAGTGCGGTTTCATCATCGGGCATGATGCTGCGGACAAAAGAACAGCAGCTTTATGAAGAGCTAGTAAAGAAACTTGGCGTACGTACGTCTGGCCCGAATCAGCAAGCGAAATCTCTAAGTGGAGGAAACCAGCAAAAGGTCGTCATCGCAAAATGGCTTGGGATTAAACCGAAAGTCCTGATTTTGGATGAACCTACCCGTGGTGTGGACGTAGGGGCTAAAAAAGAAATTTATACGATTATGAACGAATTAGCAAAACAAGGGGTTGCGATTTTGATGGTGTCGTCAGAATTACCGGAAGTCATTGGATTAAGTAGTCGAGTTGGCGTCATGTTTGAAGGCAAGATGCTGAAGATTCTTGATCGCCATGAGTTAACGGAAGAAGCCATCATGCATGAAGCGACTGGAGGAGAAAAACATGTTCGACAATAAAAGATTTAAAGCACTTGCTGCAACGCTTGGTCCGTTTATTGGCTTATTTTTAATTATTCTTGTTATTAGCATTTTAAATCCAAGCTTTCTTTCGACGGCGAACTTGTTAAATGTCCTTAGACAAGTGTCGATTAACGCATTAATTGCATTTGGAATGACGTTTGTCATTTTAACAGGTGGAATTGATTTATCCGTTGGTGCCATTCTTGCTTTTTCTGGTGCAGTGACGGCTACAATGCTTGCGTCAGGCGTGGATCCTGTCCTCGCGATTCTTGTTGGATTGCTTGTTGGGGCAATTTTAGGTGCTATTAACGGCATCATTATCGCAAAAGGAAAGGTAGCCCCTTTTATCGCCACGCTTGCGACAATGACGATTTATCGTGGTGCAACCTTAATGTTCACTGATGGTCGCCCGGTTTCTGGTCTAGGTGACTCAACGTTGTTCCAAATGATTGGCGGTGGCTACTTCTTTGGCATTCCGATGCCTGCCATTACAATGCTGATAAGTTTTCTAATCCTCTACTTTATTTTAAAGAAAACGACGTTTGGCCGTCGAGTGTACGCGGTAGGTGGGAATGAAGAGGCATCCATCTTATCTGGAATCAAAGTGGATCGAATTAAAATTTATGTCTACTCGTTAACGGGATTTTTGGCAGCGGTTGCAGGTGTGATATTAACATCCCGTTTAAATTCTGCTCAGCCTACAGCAGGGACGATGTACGAATTAGATGCCATTGCTGCTGTTGTGTTAGGTGGAACAAGTTTAACAGGTGGTAGAGGTTGGATTGTAGGAACACTTATCGGTGCTTTAATCATCGGTGTTTTAAATAATGGTTTAAATTTACTAGGTGTCAGTTCATTTTTTCAACAAGTCGTAAAAGGAAGCGTTATTTTGCTAGCAGTCTTACTAGATCGTAGAAAAACCGCTTAATTAAATTAGAGGAGAGATCATGATGAAAAAATTAACATTAACATTCGCAACAGTAGGATTAGCGGCATTTTTAGGAGCATGTTCGATGGATTCACCAGGTTCAGACGATGCGGAAAACGGCAACAGCTCAGGGGACAGCGAAGAAAACGGTGAATTCACAGTTGGTTTATCCGTATCGACATTAAATAATCCATTCTTTGTTACATTGGAAGACGGAGCTGTTGAAAAAGCAGAAGAATTGGGAATGAATATTGAAACCGTTGATGCGCAAGACGATAGTTCCAAACAAGTGAATGACGTAGAGGATTTAATTCAACGTGGAGTCGATTTAATTTTGATTAATCCAACTGATTCATCGGCTGTATCCGCAGCGATTCAATCTGCTAATGATGCAGGCATTCCAGTTATTACGGTTGACCGTGATGCAGAGGGCGGAGAGGTTGTCACGCATATCGCTTCAGACAATGTTGCAGGAGGGGAGATGGCTGGAGAATATTTACTCGAGCTAGTAGGGGAAGGGGCTCTTGTTGCTGAATTAGAGGGAATTCCTGGTGCTTCTGCCGCTCGTGAAAGAGGAGAAGGCTTTCACAATGTTGCGCAAGAATCGCTTGATATTGCAACGAGCCAGCCAGCGAATTTTGACCGTGCAGAAGGGTTAACAGTTATGGAAAATATTCTTCAAAGTAATCCAGATATCGAGGGAGTATTTGCTCATAACGACGAAATGGCATTAGGTGCGCTTGAGGCCATTTCAGCAGCAGGTCGTGATGACATTGTTGTGGTAGGTTTTGACGCTACCGATGATGCAGTAGCTTCCGTTGAGAATGAAGAACTTGCTGGAACGATTGCACAACAACCTACACTTATTGGGGAAGAAGCTGTCCAAGCGGCATATTCCGTGCTCAATGACGAAGAGGTAGAAGACTTTATTCCTGTCGAACTTGAGTTGATTAGCCAATAATAAAGGACTCACGCTCCTCTTACCGAAAAGGGTAAGGGGAGTTTTTTATTTTCGAACGGACGGAAAACAGCAAATGATCTCCCTTTTTAATCAACAGATAATGAAATTTAACGCGTAACAAAAAACGCTACAACTCGGCTCCCAAGTGATTGAGAGCCAGCAGTAGCGCTGTTTGTTTTTTAGTTGTTTTCACGATAAGCAATAGAATATTGATCCGCAGCAATCATCGCATCGACAACATCATCAACGGTTGGAACACTTGCCATATTGTGGCTGCTTTCGCCTTCTTGAAGAGCTGTTTCTGCCACTTTTTTCAATTCATCTCGATCCAGGTCTTTAATATGAAGATCTTCAAACGTGGTTGGTAGATGAAGTTGTTGAAGAAGGGAAATGTAGCGGTTAATTTCTTTTTGGTCACGCGCTTCATAAGCAAGCTGGGTTAAAATACCAAATGCCACTTTTTCACCGTGACTCTTTTGATGGATATCGCCATCCAATACAGTGAAACCATTATGAACCGCATGAGCAAGTGCAAGACCAGCACTTTCAAAGCCTAACCCACTTAATAGCGTATTCGCTTCAACAATTTGTTCAAGCGCATAAGACACAACCTGACGCTTATTTGATTCATATGCAAGTAGTCCATATTCAAATAACGTTTGCTCGCATTTTTCCGCAATAGCTCTTGAAGCAATGGTCGCTTGTCCGCCAGCCATTGTTGTCCCTCGTGCTTCTAAACTTGCTCGTGCTTCGACCCACGTCGCCAAAGCATCAGCAATGCCAGCAGCAAGGAAGTGCGGTGGAGCTGCTGCTATAATAGCTGTATCGAGCAACACTAAATCAGGATTTTGGTTATAAAAACGATAGCGCTCGAACACGCCTTTATCGGAGTAAATAACAGATAAAGCGCTTGTTGGCGCATCTGTAGAGGCAGTAGTTGGGATGACAGCACATGCTGCACCTTCTACGGAATCTCTTACACCTTTAGCAGTATCAAGTGTTTTTCCACCGCCTACACCTACGATAATATCGACGTTTTCGCTGTTTGCCTGTTCGCTAATACGCTCGATCTCTTGTGCAGAAGCTTCACCTTCAAACGTAACTTCAATAACAGAAAGATCATGTTCTTTAAGGCTACCAGCAACGCGGTTTGCGGCAATCTCCCAAACATTCTTGTCTGCAATAACCATTGCAGTTTTACCAAGTGATGAAATATATTCGCCAGATTTATCTAGCGTGTCACGTCCTTGCACATATTTACTAGGACTAATAAAGATTTTTTCGCTCATCGTGTATCACCTTTTCCTATCAATTCTAATCTTAAAATACCCCGATGAAACAAGATATAAACTGTGGGAAAAATTGGTATAATTATAGATCTATTTAGAAAAAATGTAATTTTATGTTTAATGAAGAAGGAAACGGGTAAATGGGAATAAGGGGGTTATCAAGAGTAATGTTACATAATGAATTGTTTTGTACGCATTGTAAAAGGGAGGTCGATGAAGAAGATTGGTTAACGGTCGTATTTGAACCTGATCGAGCGCAGGTGGAAATTTTTTGTGAAGAATGCAAAGAAAAGGAATTGCTACCTAAACCATCTTAAGCTTCGATGAAAGAGTGAGTATATATACATATTGAATGAAAAAAGACAGCTTCTTACGAATGTGCTGTCTTTTTTATGGTCTCTATGAGTTGAGGACCATTATGTTTGGGGTTGTTCACTAAGGTGCTTACGCTTCTAGATTGGAGATGCTTTGGACTAACAGGATGAAATAAAAAGGACAATTGATCGTAATTCGTAATGGCAGGATCAAGCCATGCTTGTCGATTACCCTCTTCCAAAATAACAGGCATTCGAGGATGAATGTTTTCAATGTTCTCGCTCGCGACCGTCGTTATAATCGTACACGTCTGAATGGTTTCATTCGTTTTGATGTTTTTCCAAGAATCCCACAGTCCTGCGAAGGCCAAGACTTGCTGATCTGTAGATTCAATGATATGTGGCTGTTTTTTTCCATTTACTTTTTTCCATTCATAGAAGCTACTGGCTGGAATGATGCAGCGATTGTTTGCAAGTAAGTTTTTGAAACTGCGCTTTTCGTGCAATGTTTCTGCACGGGCATTGATCATTTTTTGTCCAACGTCTTCACGCTTTGCCCAGTAGGGAATTAAGCCCCATCGCATAAAGCTAGCTTTCGCTTCGTTCATTTCATTGGAAATGGTTAAAATCGTTTGCAATGGCACAAGGTTATAGTTTGGTTCAATATATGGAAACGGGATCTCAAATACCGTCTCTAATTCGTTTGAAGAATGGAACAAAGTAAAGCGACCACACATTTTTTTTCGCCTCCGTTACATGATACGTATAGCCTTACCATGTAAGGTAGATCTCATGAAAAACACGTAGAAACAAGGAAGCTGTTCCTACGTGCGGAGTTTTCTCTTACTGCAAAGCATTTTCAGCATTTAATAAGCCGCTGCCAAATCGGAATGAATCGCCAAGATCTGTTGCTGTATCATTTAAGTGAGCGCGAATTTGATCATTTGTCCAGCTAGGATTCTGTTGTTTTACAAGAGCCGCAGCACCTGCAACATGTGGCGTTGCCATTGATGTACCGCTCAAGCTATCATAACCTCCACCTGGGTACGTACTTTCTACTCCAACACCTGGTGCAACAATGTCAAGACCTTCACCGTATTGTGAAAAGCTTGCCAGATTATCAGACTGATCCGTAGCACCTACAGCCATTGCATTATCATAGCGCGCTGGATATCCGAGAGAGGCTGTACCGGAATTTCCTGAAGCGGCAACAACGAGCACACCACTATCTGAGGCATCATTGACTGCTTGTTCTAACGTTTGACTTGGTGAAGGGCTACCAAGGCTTAGGTTTGCCACATCCATGTCATTATCTGCGGCCCACTCTAGCCCTTGCGCTATGGAACTAATGGAGCCTGATCCGGAAGAACTTAGTACTTTGACCGCAAAGAGATCAACTTCTGGTGCAACGCCTAAGACACCTTCATTATTATCTAGTGCAGCAATGGTTCCTGCCACATGCGTCCCGTGCCCATTTCCGTCATCGGAACCACTTTCTCCAGGCACAAAACTCACACCGCCTTGAACATTTAAATCAGGATGTGGATCAATTCCAGTATCCAAAACAGCGACATTTACGCCACTGCCAGTAACGCCCGCGGCTTGAGCAGCTGGCGCACCAATGCGATCAATTCCCCATGGAATACTTTGCGCCATTGTGGTTACTTCTTGATCCTCTTCAATATAGGCAATACCATTTTCTGATTCTAATTCACTAAATTCTTCCTCAGTCATTTCAACTGCAAGAACAGGTATATCTTTAAATTCATAGGTTACATCAATCTCATCTGTTGATTGAATACCAACTTCATTTTCTAAGTCTGTTGTGAATTGTTCGACTTCTTCAGGTGCTTCAAAACCAATTAAATAAGACTTCTTGTCCTCAGCTGCTTCTGAAATAGATGGTGCTCCTACCAAGGCAATCATAGCGATTGTTGTTCCTGCGATAATAAGATGTGGTCTTTTTTTCAATGGTAACGCCTCCTAGTTCAAAATGTGTGTTCGCTAGCTTGTTCATTACGATAGCATGCATAATGACGCATTTTTATTGGGAAACATAGGAGTACTTTTAAGAAATAATAGCTAAAATAACCAATAAAAATAAGCTTAATGAACTAATTATCCTTGTGTAATAACGGAAAAAAGGTTGGGAAAATGAATAAGAGTGGCACCTTGTTCATTTCAGACGAATATCGACAAAAATACCTTCATCTCAAATATGTAGATGTCATTTCTTTTATAAGGAAATATTGGGAAAGAATTAAGGAGAAATAACCGATTGTGTCATGAGATTGAAAGGGAAGGCGTTTAGTTTGTTACGTTTGTAAAGAATGTCATCTATGCTTAACCATTTAATCGGTTGTGATATGATGGATAAAACGATAATCAAAATGTGGAGGCGTTCTTATGGCTACAATTGATACTTTTAACAAACTTGATATTCGTGTAGGAACCATTGTTAAAGCTGAGTTATTTACCGAAGCAAAAAAACCTGCGATGAAACTACAAGTAGATTTAGGGGAAGTAGGTATAAAAGCGTCCTCAGCTCAAATAACAAAACGTTATCAACCTGAAGAATTAGTCGGTAAACAAGTCGTAGCAGTCGTTAACTTTCCTGCAATGAAAATTGCTGGCTATACATCTGAGGTTCTCGTGCTCGGAGCCGTGCCAGGAGAAGACGACGTGGTTTTAATTCAACCTGAGATGAATGTTACAAATGGGACGAGAGTCGGCTAATAGAATGAATTGTGGATAATATGATTTTTAAATGTGATTTTATCCACATAAAGCGGATACATCCACATTTTTATGTGTATAACTTGTTACTTATCCACTTTTTGTACGGAATTGATGTGTACAAATGATAGATGATGACAAGGGGAATTTTTAAGTGATTTTAAGTAATTTTTTAAAATTGCTTAAAAAAGCTTACATTATTACTTTCACTCACTTATAATAGAGGGTGAGGAATATCTTTAATCCTCCTCGAGCCTGAAGAGAGTAGCTTAATAGATGCTGCTCTTTGGGTGATTGAGTGAACCTCATTTGCGACGCTACGTCTTTTTTTATATACTGATACTAACATCGTTCGAGAATACGAATGAAATACTTACAGTGATTGAGGTATATGGAGATCATGTTAACAACACTAAAAGAGAATCAGTTCGACGAGCTTTATCAGTTATTTGAGGAAAGTTTTCCACAAGACGAATTTCGCTCGTACACTGTCCAAAGAGGGTTACTGGACAGAGAAAATTACAACGTATACATTTACGAGCAGAATCAAGATATTGCTGCTTTTTTTGCTGTGTGGGAAACAGAAGACTTTGTTTTCTTGGAACACTTTGCTGTTGGAGAAGCGTACCGCAACGGAGGATTAGGGGGAAAGCTCTTAAAGCACTTGCTTGAAAAAGTAAACAAGCCTGTAGTGATTGAAGTAGAGCCACCAGACGATGAATTGAAGCAACGCCGTGTTGCCTTTTATGAACGAAACGGGTTTCACTTCAGTCCATATGGCTACATTCAACCTGCGTTAGGGGAAGATAGACAACCGATGCCATTAAATGTAATGGCTTATCCACAACCGTTAAATGATGAGCGATTCTATGTATTCAAGGACTGGATTTTTGCTGAATTGTATAATTAAGCTTTTGAAGACGATGCACGCTTCTTTATGGAGCGTGTTTTTTTATGTGAACGTACTGGTTTTACTTGTTTTTAGGCGTTAGGATTTTTGTCTCTTCAATGAGTTTTGATTGAATATAGAGCTGTTGTTTTGCTATGGCTTTGAGATCTTTACGTTTTAAATCAGCTTCATACTTAGATAGCTGACTTACTTGTTTACTCAATTTATCCATCTGAACCTCTCCTTTAACTACGTCTATGGTAGTCATCGCATCATGAACAACTGAATTGCTGTTATTGTATCAACCTCTTAGTAGAGCGACAAGCGTTAATGGAACTTTACAAACTTTCTATTCACAATTTGTAAATTTTGCAGGATTGTTTCATCTCGTTGTCATAATGGAAACATTATCCTCTAGTATACAGAATATATGTTCGTATATACTACAAACAACTGGAGGGTAAAAGATGAATAGTGAACAGGAAATCGATTTGTTCGATTTTTATCAAGATCTAGATACGAACGACGACATTGTTTTTACTGTGCGGACATTGTTATTAACAAGAATGGCTAAAGATATTCTTCATAGACAATTATGCCACTTAGAGCAAAACGAGAACTTTACGGCATCAACATCGACATACCTTAGACGACTTCAACGTATGATGGCATTATTAAGCAATGATCTCTATTATATGAAGCGTTACTTAAAAAAAGAGGGTGTGAAAGTGAGCGACACGCCGATTGAAGCAACGAGAAGCTATATTAATTGGTCATATTGGTATAAAGGAAGAGTCGCGCAAACAGGAGGAACACCCACGCAACTAAAGCAACAAATTAAAGGGCTTATTGTAGACTATAGTAAGCTGGAGAAAGAGAGAGAACAAGATGGCAAAAGAAACGGGTTGTCCTTTTGAAGAGGCGTTAAGTATTCCTTTAGAAGAGATCGATGAAGAGTTGCTATGGAAAGAGGTGTTAAAGAAAGAGAATGTAAAGGAAGACTAGCCTTAACAAAAAAAGACAATAGCTTTTTAAACTTTGTCCGTGCTATAATGACAAACATCCTTTGTATAAATACAGAATGTTTAAGGGAGAGGGAACATGAAGTTAATTGTACGTCTATTACTCGGTATAGTACTTGGAATATTGATCGGACTTGTTGCAAATGAAAATGTTGCACGTTTTATGGTGACGCTTAGTGATGTAATCGGTAGCTTTATTTTCTTTATGGTGCCGCTTATTATTCTCTTTTTTATTGCCGCTGGAATTGCAAATCTCGGAAAAGGGGGAGGGAAGTTACTCGGGGCGACTATTAGTATTGCGTATGTATCAACGATTTTAGCAGGGATGTTCGCCGTTACAGTAGCGATGATCATCTTTCCTATGATTGGTCTTTCTGGGACTGAAGCAACCGCACCTGAAGGGTTAAATGCTTTGATTGATTTTGAACTTGAACCAATCTTTGGTGTATTGACCGCATTAGTCTTAGCCTTCGTCCTAGGAATTGGAATTGCGGCGACAGAAGCGACAACGTTTAAACGTGTTGTTGATGAAGGTCAGAAAATTGTAGAACTGGTGATTCGTAAAGTTATTCTTCCACTGCTACCTATTTATATTGCAGGTGTATTGGCAGAGATGGCCTATGAAGGGGCCGTGTTTGAAACGTTAAGTGTCTTTGCTATTGTGCTTATCTTAGCCATTAGCATGCACCTGATCTGGCTGATTGTGCAGTATACAATTGCTGGCATTGTCAACGGAGAAAATCCGTTTCGATTAATGAAAAATATGATTCCGGCTTATGTAACTGCGCTTGGAACGATGAGCAGCGCAGCAACGATTCCGGTAACCGTAAATGCGGTCAAGAAAAATCGTATTAAAGATTCAATCGCAAATTTTGTTGTGCCGCTTTGTGCCAATATTCACCTGTCTGGAAGCACCATTACGATTCTTACAGCAGCAACGGCAGTTATGTATATGATGCCAGGACTTGAATTTCCTGGTTTTATCGGAATGATTCCAGTTATATTAACGCTCGGCATCATTATGATTGCTGCACCAGGTGTTCCAGGAGGAGCAGTGATGGCAGCAGTTGGAATTCTTTCGTCCATGCTCGGATTTAATGAAGCTGCGATTGCGCTTATGATTGCGATTTACCTTGCCCAAGACAGCTTCGGAACAGCCACAAATGTTACAGGGGATGGAGCGATTGCTCTCATTGTAAATGGGGGTAAAAAGGAGTAAAGAACTTAGAGATGTTTAAAGTAAAAGAATATGAACGTGTTGAAAAGACGACTGATTAGTCGTCTTTTTTTTGTAACGATAATGTGGTTGTAAGAACTCGATACTTCTGCGGGACAGCGGATGTACACTGTAGCGAGTTTCTTGCGAAAGAGGCTGAGGATGCTTCTCTTATAACACTTTATCATTATTCGTGTTTCAAAAAGAGCCATAAGTCTTCTCCTGGTTTCTCTTGATTTTTCACACTATACAGAATACATGTTCTTATGATAGAATATTCATGAAAATAGGTGATGAAATGCACTATGAAGTTGGTTTAAAGATGTATATAGAAGCGACAAATACCCATTGCTTCAAAGAAGTAAGGAAACGATTGCATCCAAATGCTGTCTTCTATTTTACGGACAAGAGTTGTTTTTCAATGGAAGCGATTGAGTCTTATTTCGAAACAGCATGGGAGCAAATTAAAGACGAAATATATGAGGCAAAAGATATTCAGTGGCAATTCGTGACGGAAGAGGTTGCGGCTTGTACGTATATTTTTTCATATGAAGGTTATCGCGATGATTCGTTTATCTCAGGAAAAGGTCGAGCTACAAATCTGTTTGTTCAACATGAACATGAGTGGAAACTCATTCACGAACATCTTAGCCCAATGCCATCAATAGAGGAGTCGTACTATGACAGTAGGATTATTGCATCACATTGAACTGTATGTGTCAGATTTAAAGAAGAGTGCCAAGTTTTGGGGATGGTTATTAGAATCGCTAGGCTATGAGAAGTTTCAAGAATGGGACGAGGGGAAGAGCTGGAAGCTTGGTGATACCTATATTGTCTTTGTACAAACGGAAGAAAAGTATCTGGACCCTCCTTATCATCGAAAACGTGTTGGTTTAAACCATCTTGCTTTTCACGCGAAATCGGCCACTCATATTGATGAAATGACCGAGGCATTTAAGCAAAAGCAGGTCCCTATTTTATATAAAGCTACACATCCTTATGCTGGAGGAGAGGGATACTATGCCGTGTATGTGGAAGACCCTGACCGAATAAAAGTGGAACTCGTGGCTCCAGAAAGTAGGGTGTTAAACCATGATAAGTAATGAAGAGCAGGAAAGAAAAGTAGAAAAAGTGCTGGCGTATAGCGCCTATTTAGCGGCGGGAAGTTATCATTTTAGCTCAGATTTTCGGGTTTTTTATCATAGGTCGAAACAACAACATCCGATATGCAGGAATTTCGTGGAAACACCTGAAGTATGGAAGATTGCTGATAAACGGAAACAGTTTGCTGGTAACATCCTTTGGTTTAGTAGCAATGGGGACATAAGGATTTTCTCAAATACTGAAGTGTTGACTCTTTGTGCAAACAAAGAAAATTATCTTAAAAAATAAAAAATGATGAGCACTTCTCCTACTATTTTCAACTGCCAAAGCAACTTTTTAAAGACGATATCAACTTGATTATCAAAGAAGAAGTTATTCCGTTTATACCGAATGAAGAGAGTGACGATTCCTTTATACTTAAGACGCTCTTTCGAGACTACAAGAACTACTTTTGTTCAGTGATCAAATCTTCTCAGTATACGATGCAGTCAATGTCCCAGCTATTGCAAACGAGTTCAAATACGGTACACCGCCATGAATTTAAGACAATTATTACCAACATTCATCCTTCGTTACATGATGTAGCTTTCCCGTTTGTAAAGCTCCATGGCGATTTATGGAGCGAAAATTTATTATTAGAAAAAAACAAGGATCAACGAGTGCTATGGTATATTGACTGGGATGAATCAGGAGAATACCTCTTCTTTTATGATTTCTTCAGGTTCATTTGGAATGAACTTGATGTGAATCAAAACCATTCTTACTATGATCAATACATGGGCGGAGCGTATGATGACTGCTTGAAGGAACTATTCGGGCTGTTTAACCTTGTTTATAAGCCTGAGCTTAAACAATCCTACTTCTATTTATTCTTTCTAAACTTAATTCTAGATGAAACTGGAACCATGACATACGAAATAAAACAATTTGAGTTAAAGGATTTTTTAAGAAAAATAGGTGGGCGGGAAGCATAAAAAAAGATCAGGCGACATCGCCTGATCTTTTGTAACTTCATTTGTGCTTAAGCGGAATGCTTATAATCGACTTCGACTTCAAGTGGTAGGTTGTTTGCACGGTTCTTTTTCGCTTGAATAAAGAATAAAACGACTAACACCACTGCACCGATTACGCCACCAACCCATGAAATTGGCATTGGTAGATTAAGGCCAATTTGAGCATTTAAGATGTAGGTGATGACCATAACCAGCATAAAGGTTCCTGGAATGAGGGAGACCCAGTAATTTTTGCGCGCAATGTAAAGGTACATGGCACCGACAAATAAAGCAATCACAGCGGTCGCTTGATTTGCCCAGCTAAAGTAACGCCAGAGAATGTTGAAATCAATCTGCGTTAACACCACGGAAATCGCAAACAATGGAAGTGCAATCCATAAGCGGCTGAGTAGCTTTTTTTGCGCAATATTAAAATACTCGGCAATAATCATTCGTGCACTTCTAAATGCAGTGTCTCCAGATGTAATTGGCAACACAACAACACCAAGCACAGCAATGGTTCCACCGATTGCACCAAGTAATAAAGTTGAGACTTCTGTTACGACAGCTCCTGGTCCACCTACAGCGAGCATTTCGTTTAAGCCACCGTATCCGTTAACAAGGCTCATAGCGGCGGCGGCCCAAATCATCGCAATAATTCCTTCTGCAATCATCATGCCATAGAAAATTTTTCGGCCTTGCGTTTCATGCTGAGTAGTACGCGAGATAATAGGCGTTTGAGTCGCATGGAAACCTGATAACGCCCCGCACGTAATGGTAAAGAAGATTAGTGGGAAGATAGGCAAATTGTCAGGATGAAAATTTGTTAAAGATAATTCTGGAATAGGTGCGCCAGTAACGAGCATGCCGATTCCTACACCTAAAGAGCTAATGATCAGAATGGCGCCGAAGTATGGGTAGAGACGACCAATGATCTTATCTACTGGTAGTAAGGTTGCTAAAATATAATATAAGAATATGACTCCAATAATAATGCCAAGTGCAATACGGCCGTCCATTAAAACGTGAAGCAAGCTTGCCGGAGTGGAGACAAAAACGGTACCGACTAATAGAAGTAATAGAATCGCAAACGCATTTACTATGTGACGCATGGATTTGCCCAAAAACTTGCTAGCTAGTTGGGGAAGATGCGCTCCCTTGTTCCGAATGGAGATCATACCGGTTAAATAATCGTGAACCGCTCCGGCGAAAATACAGCCGACCACAATCCAAATAAAGGCAACAGGGCCGTAGAGTGCACCCATGATGGGTCCAAAGACAGGTCCGGTGCCAGCAATATTCAAAAGCTGTATTAAAGAGTTCTTCGGTGTGCTCATTGGTAGGTAATCGATGTCGTCACGGTTGGCATAAGCAGGAGTCGGTCTTGCTGCTTTGACTCCAAAGATCCGTTCAATAAGTTTCCCATAAGTGAAGTAACCAATAATAAGAAGAATGATACCGAGTAAAAAAGTATACACCGCATAACCCCCTAGTTGTAAGTTTTTTGTGATAGCGTTTTCATAAGTATATAAAAATATTGTCGAAAAATCTACATATTTCTGACCTAGTTGTCCGAAGCAAGTTTTTAAATAGGTAAAATCCATTTTTTGCTCTCTTCATGTAGATATGTTATTATACTTGTATATACAAGTTGGTCAGGAGGAATAAAAATGGCTACAACAAATTGGTGGAACAAATCAACGGTTTATCAAATATATCCGAAAAGCTTTAACGATACGACTGGTTCAGGGTTAGGTGATATACAAGGCGTCATACAAAAGCTTGATTATTTAAAGGACTTAGGCATTGATATTATCTGGCTACAGCCATTTTACAAATCGCCACAAAGAGATAATGGTTATGATGTGGCTGACTATAAAAGTGTAAATCCCGATTACGGTACAATGGAAGATATTGATCAACTGATTGCTGAATTGAAAGCGCGCGACATGCATCTCATGATTGATATTGTCATTAATCATTCATCTACGGAGCATAAATGGTTCCAAGAGGCGATCCAATCAAAAGATAATCCATATAGAGATTATTATATTTGGAGAGATCCAGCAGATGATGGGGGTGTACCGAATAACTGGCAATCTAAGTTTGGTGGACCGGCGTGGCAATACGATGAGAAATCAGGTCAATATTATTTAACCTTGTTTGATAAAACACAAGCGGATCTCAATTGGGAGAACCCAGAAGTGCGAGAAGAATTAGCAGATGTTGTTAAATTTTGGGCAGATAAAGGTGTGACAGGCTTACGACTAGATGTCATTAATCTGATCTCCAAAGATCAAGATTTCCCAAACGATGAAAAAGGGGACGGCCGAATGTTCTATACTGATGGCCCACGAGTACACGAGTATCTTAAAGAGCTTTATGAAAAAGTGTTTGGTCCATACAACTTAGTAACGGTAGGAGAGATGTCTTCCACCACACTGGAGCATTGCATTCGTTATTCGAGCCCTGATGAAAAAGAACTATCGATGACATTTAATTTTCACCATTTGAAGGTAGATTATCCTAACGGAGATAAATGGTCTCTCATGCCTTACGATTTTGAAGAGCTAAAACGATTGTGGACAGAGTGGCAAATTGGGATGAATCAAAACAATGGTTGGAATGCGTTATTTTTAAATAATCATGATCAACCGCGGGCAATCTCTCGTTTTGCAGATGATGGGCCATATCGTGAAAAAAGTGCAAAAATGCTTGCTACTACGTTACACGGGTTACAAGGAACCCCTTACGTCTATCAAGGTGAAGAGATTGGTATGCCAAACCCTATTTGGAATGACATTTCCGAACTAAAAGATATTGAATCGCTAAACATGTTTGAGATTATGCAGCAAAATGGCAAATCGAAAGAAGAAGCTCTGAAGATTATTCAAGAACGTTCCAGAGATAACGGTCGAGTACCAATGCAATGGAATCAGTTGAAACACGCTGGTTTTACAGAAGGTGAACCGTGGATCAAAGTAGATGAGCGGTATCCAGAGATAAATGTAGAAGGTCAAGTGAATGATGATCGTTCGGTTTTCAATTACTACAAAAAGCTGATTCATCTGAGGAAAGACGAGGAATTGTTAACGAGCGGGACATTCAAGCGACTTGATGAAAAACACCCTGAACTATTTGCTTACACGCGAGAAGGAGAGCATGAATCGATTGTGGTTGTGTCGAACTTCTCAGCGAAACAAGTGGAGTTTGAGTTACCGGTCGATGTTTCAAGTGTAAAACAAAGCAGAACGCTTATTTCCACTGAATCGGATAACACGTTCGCTCAAACGATAAAAGTACCGCCATATGCTTCGTATATGTGGCACATCACGACTGCGTAAAATATGAAAGAGCCCCTTCATTAGTTATTGAGAGGGCTCTTTTTCTTTATTATGCTTCTTTAATTTTAAGACTAATATTCCCGTTAATAGTCGTGTAAAAAAGTGCTTGTTTGCCTTGAATTAAAGGTAAGGTGGTTTTTTCCTCTAGCTTTGTAGGGACCATGATACTTTCATAATCAGAGTGAATGAGTTTAAAGATGTAACCATCCACAGGCAACTGTAAATCAGTTGCGTGAATTCGCATAGTCACTCGACCATCCTCACTTTGCTCAATCTTAGGAGAAATATCTTTTGTATTTAACACGGAAGTACGACCGGTTAGACGGATGCCCTCTATAACTGGAATATTATTTCCGCTTAGCTGGAAGGTTAGAGCGATGTCTTCTTCGGCTTTTTCTAACTCAATCAGCTCACCTTTGACTCCAACTGGAATTTGCAATTGTTCACCATGTTCAAGGTATAGCACTTTGAATGGTTTTCCATTAATCATTTCAATAGAGCCATCATCTTCTTTTTTAGACCAATGTGCTAACTTCTCTAGTTTACTATATTCCTCATTGATTGCCAGTGTATAATAAAGCTGGTTAATTGGTTTAATTAACGTTTCTTCCAATGAATAACTACGTTTTGCTTTGTTAAATAGATGAACGGTTTCATGAAATTTTCTGTAGTACTCGTGTTTCTCCTTTGTCTTTAGAAAATGATTTCGATCAAACATCCTCGTAATTGCATCAAATTCGATTAAACGATTTATAATAGGTTTCTCCTTTTCAGGAGGTAGATTTTTGTCTAGTACGTGCTTAATTACTTTAATATTGGAATCCATTTTTTCCATGTAATTGGTTTGCTTTGTTAAAGATTCATTATTGTCGATCCGATTTAAATAATAGATAGGACGAGTCGTTGTTGAAATGGTTCCAGCTGCTAAAATAACATCGATAAAAAATTGCTTGTCCTCCGCAAATTTCATTTCGGGATAGAGAATCCCATTGTCTTTAATTAAATCGGATCTCATCATACGTGCGCGTGGACCAAGGTGATAGAAGAGGTGTTTAATGTCAAATGGAGAGACATCACGTCGTTCTCTACTAGACTCATAGCGTCCAATAACGGTTTCACCTTTTGGATCAACTTGAATGGTTTTCCCTACTGCGTAACTACCGCCAGTATCTTCTAGTAATTCAAAAAGTGTTAAGATCCCTTCACGGTGTAGCCAATCATCCGCATCTAAATAGAACAAATAGGTAGAGTTTGAAAGGTGGGCACCTAAATTTCTTGGAAAGGCCGGAGTTCCCGTATTTTCATGCAGGAGTACACTTACGATATTTTTATACATTCTTGAATAGTTCTCAACTATTTCACGACTGCCATCTGAAGACTGGTCATCAATTAGAATGAGCGTGATGTTGTGGAATCCAATGCTTTGAATGATCACAGAATCAACAGTTTTCTCTATAAAATCAATCGCGTTGTAGACCGGTACAACGACTGTTACGTCTGTCTTTTTAGAAAGGGTGTCTTGATTTAAAACGGTATAATCAACTTTATTAAAGTATTTCTTGTTTTTAAATTTAGTCATGAGTCCCATTAAATGATCTCCACCATCTCTAATAATTTTTTCTTACATTTATGAATATAAAACATGCATGTTCCCTTTTTTCAGTCTTGCTAAACCAGGACGTGTAAGTTTTTGTTTTTATGTTATTCGTACATATTAAATTAGATATTTCAATTTGGTTTGCTCGTTATGCTTAGTTAGTATATCGACAAATTTCTATTATCTGCAATGGCTTTCCATAAGTTTACATGAATTACTAGGTAAGTGTTTAGTGAAACCACAATTATACATAAGAACTTTAGAATTTCTTTATAAATAAACGAACAAACCACTTATGTAAGTGATTTGTTCGTGTTGTTCTTAATGAAAACGATGATAGAGATTTGCGACAAGGTTCATCATCCACTTTGGTACTTTAGAAGGGAAGTAAGGTTTGTGATAATGTTTGTAGTAGCCGGCCTTTAAATCGTCCCATTGAAAGCATGTTTTCTTTTGAGAAAAACGGGCGATATCAATAATACGAACATTTCCTTCCTTCGTCACGAGCAAGTTATGAAGGTGAATATCGGATGGATTTAGTCCTTTTTTTCTAGCGTAGGATAGGGCTTCATCAACTTGATCAACATACTCTGGCAAAATGGAGATGCCTTCTTGCAAACATTGAAAAAATGTTCTCCCTTCAATGTAATCAATGACTAAATAATTGGAACCACTTTCATAGAGTGTCGGATAACGATGATCGTCTTTTATTTTTGTGTAGTTCTGTTGCTCGTTCTTGGCTACCGTTTCGTAAGGTGGGTAAAACACTTTAATGACACGAGGTTCATGTTTAATTTTGAACGCCATTGCACTTCTACCAACGCCACAAATGGTTAAGTCTGGATGAGCGGTCATCACTTGATAGCCGGATTTTATCTGTTGAAACGTTACAGAATGAGCGTACCACTCATACACAGGTGCAAGACAAGGCATTATCCTTTCTTCGGTCCTTTTCGCTTTGCAAGTTCTTTCTTTACAAGTGGAACAACGTGTTTTTGTGCTTGTTTTACCCCTTGGCGAACCGCTTGTGACTTAAGAAGTTTCATAAGTTTACTCATATGAGACGCTCCTTTAATAGTGGCGGCAAAGGATAGAAAAAAGACCTTTGCCCACCATGAATGGACAAAGGTCTCGCAAGCAACAAACTTCGTTGCCAGTAGTGCCGAGGATTTCTCCTGTAATGACGACAGCTACTTTTATGCTACTCCCCTTTGGGATTACGTTTTCGATGTTTTGTTCAGTATAGCGGTATGAAGCTGATTCAGCAACGGTTTCCACAACTTCACACATATACACGGTAATTAACAAAACTGCTCCGTATTCGCTCACAAACTCTTAATAAAACTTTTACATTTGATTTGTATCTGCGATGTGATCGAAAGGCAAATGATAGATAATCTTGTAGATCAAAGATAGATATAGAGCGTTAAAATCATAAGGAACGCTTGTAAACGTCCCTTATGATAGAAGGGAATCTAGTAGACAGATTGAGACGTCCTAAGATGAGTAAGCAATTGTTGAATGGACGTTAGTTGTTCAAACTGAAGGGCATCAGAAGTAAATTGGTTTATAGTTTCTTCCGCATACAGGTCGCTCGTCAACTCTGTAAACTTCGTTGTAATTTGCTCATTTGTCGGGAGTGAAGAAGGCCAACCTCCCACTGGATGTTCAATGTCTTGAGCAAAAGACGTGTCGTCCGCTAGCGTGATTTGTAGTTTAGCAGGCCAGTTAGTTGGATAACGTTGATCCAGCTCAGGGTCAACGGTTACGTGAATTTTTTGCATAAGTGATTGAATATCAAGCCGCTGAGTGTGTTGCTTTTCAAACTGATTATAGCCGGTGTGTCCAAATACAAGTGCTGCTGCTATGCCGTATGGCAAACTAAACTGAGCATCAACTCGATTTTGAGGGGCTCGTTTTTTTTCAATCGGTGAGGCTACCAGAGCTTCTCCAGCTGTTAGAACGGTCACATCAATACGGCGAATGTCGTTTATTTCAACCGAATGAGATTCTCGTATGTGTAGCGCGGCATCCATTTGTGCATGCATATAGCGACAACAGGCATGCAGTTTAATATTGGTTTGCATGATTTTATATGGAGATGCGAAATCTTCAGTGAGTTTTTCTGGGTAATAAACCGAGGCATATGCTTGAAAAAAGCCAAATGTCCCCTCAAAAATGGTCGTCGGCCCTTCAAAGCCTGATTGAGCCATTTTTGCTGCGATAATGCCGTTATGTGCCGAACAGCCGGCGTGAAATTTCTTGGTCCATGCCCCATCTGTGACATATTCCATCGAGCCTGAAGCCATACTACCAGCAATACCAACGGCATGCAGGAGCTCTTCTTTTGTTAATTTCATCAATTTTCCGGCTGTAATGGTTGCCCCAAAAACCCCGCAAATTCCAGTTGGATGAAAGCCACTATCGTAATTCCCGGAAGGATTTGTTAAGGCATCGCCAACGCGCATCATCATTTCATAACCAGCAACCATGGCTGCGAGAAATTCTTCAGGAGAGGAATTGAACTCTTCTGCAATAGCTAAAGCGGTTGGAACCATTACTACGCCAGGATGAAGAGACGATTCACTCGTCACATCGTCTAGCTCAATGCTGTGAGCAGCAGTACCATTGACGAGAGCAGCATACTGGCTAGGTAGTGATTCTCGTTTGCCAATAACCGTAGAGGAACCGGTGGTGGCAAGAGCTTGTGCGGTTGTCAACATGGAGAGACTGGCTGGTTCCTGCATGCCTTTTAATGTCACCCCGATACAATCAATAAGCAACTTCTTCGTCATTAACAAAACCTCAGACGGTAAATCTTGATATGTGATCTCATAACAAAAATTTGTTAGTGTCCTCGTTTCACTCATTATGAGCCCCCTTTGAACGTTTACCCATTATTGTAAGCGCTTTATTTTTGTGGAACAATCTCTTTTATGCATCATTTTTATGCAAAAAGCGAATCAATCTTTCACATGCAAAAAAGGTATGAAACCTATGCATAATTGTGATTGTTTTCAGATAATTTAGTCGGCTATACTAATCCCAATTCAAAAGATCAAAAGCACAAAATTTTTTTTGAATAAATAAGAAAACGCTTTCAATAAGGGGGTTATACAGTGAGAACAGTGATTGAAACGTTTTGGAGCCAAATGTGGCAGTCTCATCGCTCAATAAAAAGATATTTCTATTTATTTGCGCAGCCTTTAAAGGCGGTGAATGAAAACAGAACGCAAAAACATACCGCAGAAGAAGGACCTCCACAACCTGAAGGTCCACCAGCATATACGAAAGGAAAGTGGATGGGTCTATTTCTCGGGCCTGCTTTGTTTACCGCCATTTTGCTTTTTTTTCATCCGGATGGCTTATCGTTTGAAGCAAAAGCGGCACTAGCCGTAACCGCTTGGGTAGCATCGTGGTGGGTAACCGAACCGGTTCCATTTCCGGTGGCGGCTCTTTTGCCAATCATCTTAATGCCTTTAACAGGCGCACTTCCAAGTGCAACGGTTACATCAGCATATGGAGATGACATTATTTTTCTCTTTATGGGCGGCTTTTTTATTGCAGTAGCGCTAGAAAAATGGAATTTGCACCGTCGACTCGCTTTGATCATTCTTAGCGTAATGGGAACAAAGACAAAGCAATTAATCTTTGGTTTTATGCTGGCGACTGCACTTTTATCAATGTGGATCTCTGCAACCGCAACCGTCATGATGATGGTGCCAATGGGGATGGCGCTTCTTAGTGCAGTCAAGCAAACCAAAACTGAACCATCTCATCAAGAGGATTTCCAAAAATTTGAAAAAGCATTATTGTTTGCGATTGGGTATGCCGGAACAGTTGGTGGAATGGCCACGATTGTAGGAAACCCACCTAACATTATTTTAATCGCCCAGTTACGAAATTTCTTTGATTTGGATATTGGTTTTGGTGTGTGGATGTTATTTGCTGTTCCGATCGTTATCCTTATTCTTGGTGCAAGTTGGGTTTATCTCTGTTACTTTGCTTTTCGTTTAAAAATGAAGCAATTACCTGGCGGTCAAGAAATGATGGTGTCAGAACGCAAAAAACTCGGGAAGACGAGTTTTGAAGAAAAATGGGTTTTGGCGATTTTCCTTTTCACTGCATTTATGTGGATAACTCGTGGTTTTATTTGGAATTCATTTTTACCGAATTTAACCGACGGTATGATTGCAGTTATCGCGGCAGTTTTTCTCTTTCTTTTACCAGCTGCTAAGATGCGCGGTCGTTTACTGAACTGGGATGATTCAAAAAATATTCCCTGGGGCGTACTTTTATTATTTGGTGGTGGTCTAGCGGTCGCGGCTGGCTTTAAGGAAACTGGCTTATCTGAATGGATTGGCTCGAATCTAACGATGCTGGAAGGTATGCATTTGCTAGTTATTATTGCAGTCTCCACAACAGTTGTTTTAATTTTAACAGAGTTTACATCCAATACGGCAACGGCAACAATCCTTTTACCTGTTATGGCAGCTGTAGCGATCGCACTTGATCTACATCCATTCGCTTTAATGATTTCATGTGTATTTGCTGCAAATGCCTCATTCATGTTGCCTGTAGCGACACCACCGAATGCCATTATATTTGGAACGGGAAAATTAAAAATTGGGGACATGATCAAAGTCGGTTTTGCAATGAATGTGTTTTCGTTAATCGTCATCGTACTAGGAACAATGTACGTTATGCCAGTCGTTTGGGATATTGATTTGCATCACTTTGATCACTAATTTGTAGGAGTGAGACAAATGCGTGAAATTGGTTACGAAAAAATAGTTGAAGTCGTCCGTGAAGCTTGCCAAAATGCCAATTATGAATTAGAAGACGACATGGTTGGTGCTTTACAAGCCTCAAAAGATAAGGAAGACTCGCCAGTGGCAAAAGATGTGCTGAAGCAACTGTTGGATAATTCTGCGATTGCAAAAGCAGAGCGGCTTCCAATGTGTCAGGATACGGGAACGGTCGTCTGTTTTGTTGAGATGGGCGAAAACTGTATCGTAGTAGGTGGAACTGTCAATCATGCCATTAATCAAGGTGTTCAGGAAGGATATGAAGAAGGGTATTTGCGTCATTCGATCGTCGCTGATCCGCTAACGAGAAAAAAGAATGACGATATGAATACCCCTGCAATCATCCATCTTGAACATGTTCCTGGGGATCAGCTGCGCATTCAGTTAACCGCAAAAGGGGGCGGGGCTGAAAATATGAGTCAACTACGAATGCTTACGCCATCTGCAGGTGTAGAAGGGGTTAAAGCATTTGTTTTAGAAACGGTTAAAGCAGCAGGTCCAAACGCTTGTCCACCTCTCATTGTAGGCGTTGGTATTGGAGGGAATTTTGAAAGATGCGCGGTGTTAGCAAAAAAATCATTATTTCGATCGATAGGAGAGCGAAGTCAAGAAAATCAAACAGCACGACTTGAAGATGAACTAATTAATGATATAAACGAGCTTGGTATTGGTCCACAAGGGTTAGGAGGAAAGACAACTGCTATTGACGTGAACATTGAGTTAGAAGCTTGCCATATTGCTGCACTTCCTGTCGCCGTCAATCTCAATTGTCATGCCGTCAGACATCGAACACTTTTATTTTAAAGAGGAGGAGAACGATGGGCTCACTAATCAATATATCTCTGCCTCTCTCAAAAGAGAATCAACGAATATTAAGAGCAGGAGATCGTGTTTTGTTAACCGGCATCATGTTTACGGCTAGAGATGCGGCGCATAAAAGGATGACCGAGGCGTTAAAAGCAGGAGAACCATTACCAATCTCCATCGAGGGACAGACGCTCTACTATGTTGGCCCTACACCTGCGAAGCCAGGGTATCCGGTTGGAACAGCCGGACCAACAACAAGCGAAAGAATGGATGCCTACACGCCGTTATTGTTAAAGCAAGGTTTAAGAGGAATGATCGGCAAGGGCCATCGAAGCGACGATGTTGTACAGGCGATAAAGGAGCATAATGCTGTTTATTTTGCGGCGACAGGAGGTGCTGGGGCATTGCTTGCAAAGTCTATTTTGGAAATGGAACCAGTTGCTTACGTAGATTTAGGACCAGAAGCGATCCATAAAGTTAAAGTAAAAGATTTTCCGGTAATCGTGATTAATGATTCTGAAGGGAATGACTGGTATCGACAGATTAAACTTAATCATGCAAAAATGTAATAGATCCTATGCATAAATCCGATTGCTTGCATGTTTATTGAACACGTAAAATGACTGTAAGGAGGCGTTAGCCATGACCCAATTAATTGATAAACAAGAAGAAGTGAAACAACAATTACGAGAAGATGTTCGTTCATTTTGTTCAAATTATTCAAATAGCTACTGGCGCGAATTAGACCGGAAGAGAGAGTACCCATATGAATTTGTAAATGAAATGACGCGATTAGGTTACTTATCTGTCCTCATCCCAAAAGAGTACGGTGGAGGTGGACTTGGGATGACTGAAGCAAGCATCATCTTAGAAGAAATTCACCGAGCTGGTGGTCATGCAGCAGGTTGTCACGCACAAATGTATACGATGGGTGCGTTGCTAAAGCACGGAAATGACAGTCAAAAACAAACGTATTTACCTAAGATTGCTGACGGGACCATTCGCTTTCAATCTTTTTCAATCACAGAACCTGAAGCTGGGTCAAATACAACAGCGATTCAAACTGAAGCGAAAAAGACCGATTCAGGGTATGTCATTAACGGTCACAAAAACTGGACCAGTCGGATTCTTCAATCAGATTTACTGATGTTATTGGCACGTACCACGCCACTTGATCAAGTGAAAAAGAAGACAGACGGAATTAGTTTATTCTTAATTGATCTTAGAGAGGTTCGAAAAGAACAGCCAGATTCACTCATGATTGAACAAGTAGAGACAATGTTTAACTATGCAACAAATAAAGTGTGGTATAAAGATATGCACATCCCTAATGAAGCACTAATTGGAGAAGAGGGGAAAGGATTTAAATACGTTCTTGATGGCATGAATGCAGAGCGAATTTTGCTTGCATCAGAGGCAATTGGCGATGGTTATTTCTTCATTGATCAAGCTGTGACATATGCAAGTAAACGAGAAGTGTTTGATAAAAAGATTGGTTCCAACCAAGGGGTACAGTTTCCAATTGCAAAAGCTTATGCAGAGGTAAGAGCTGCGGATCTAATGCGTAATCAAGCGTGTGCGCAATTTGATTCAAATCAACCTTGTGGGGAGCTTGCGAACACTGCAAAATATCTTTCGAGTGAAGCAAGCTGGGCTGCTGGAAATGCGTGTATTGATACGTTTGGTGGAAACGGTTTCGTGAAAGATTATGATATTGAACGAAAATTTCGCGAGACAAGGATGTATCAAGTCGCGCCAGTCAATAACAATATGATTCTCTCATACATTGGACAGCATGTGTTAAAGATGCCACGGTCTTATTAATCAACGGCATGGTATGCAAGCATAAACTCTTTAAACGTTAACGCGGCTTTAGAGAGATAGCCTTGTTTTTTATGGATGAGATAGATGGGACGCTCAATCGTTAATCCTTCAACCTCCACTTTTTGAATGCCGTTTATGGAGGATACAATGGAGTCGGCAATAAATGCAACGCCTTCATTTTCTTTTACAAGACCCACGATGCTGTTAATCTCTAGACCTTCGTAAACCGTATGAAGGGTGCGGTTTTGAGACGAGAAGGTAGAATCAAGCAATTTCTTTAGTTCAGTTCCTGGCGTATAGGAAATAAACGGTTCTGCTTCTAGCTCATCCAGGGTAATCGGTTTATTTCGTTTTACAAACGGGTGGTCTTCCGACGCAATTAAGACAATTTGATCTGTAAAGAGTGTTGTATATTCAAGCTCAGGAAACGTCTTATATTGTGTGCCGAAGCCAAAATCTACGGTGTTGGTTAATAAATCTTTAATAATTGTAGGCGCTTTTCCTTCTTGCAACGATAAGGAATAGCCTGGATTCACCTGTTTAAATGCTTTAATCATGCTAGGCATATAGGAGATTCCGAGACTATGTACAAAGGCAATTGAGATACTGCCCATCGTAGGATCGACAAGCTCTTTTAAGTTTAACTTTGCATGATTCCAATACTGCATCATCTGTTTCGCGTTAAGGAGAAAGGCTCTTCCATAGCGGTTTAAGACGATTTTACGATTCTTTCGATCAAACAAGGGGACGCCAAGTTCCTTTTCCAATGTCAGAATCGAGCGACTTAAAGCAGGTTGAGAGAGTAAAAGTAAGTCTGCGGCTTTCGTCATATTTTCTTCTTCGGCAACAACGATAAAATTTTGTAATTGAGACATATCCATCTTAACAATCTCCTATTCACTGAATCTTCTATACAGAGAATAGCGGTTTATCGAAAAGACTTCAAGGAGTGTGTAGAAAATGCTTAATGAAAAAACAATTAAAAAAGGCTGGAATGGTCGGTTCTATGGGGATTTTGAAATTGGTGACGTGTACGCTCATCCATTAGGGAAAACCGTGACACAAACGGATAATCAATGGTTTACGTTATTAACGCAAAATACAAACCCCATTCATTTTGATAATGTTTATGCGAGCAAAACCGAATTCAAAAAGACTCTTGTGGACTCGACTTTTACAGTTGCCCTTGTGACAGGTCAATCGGTTACCGACGTGTCGCAAAATGTAATGGCTAACCTTGGCTGGGATGAAATACGTTTGCCTAATCCTGTTTTTGAAGGAGATACAATCTATTCTTATAGTGAGGTACTAGAAAAGCGTGAGTCGAAATCGCGGCCTGAAGTTGGCATCGTCAAGATAAAAACGGTTGGCTACAACCAAGATGGGGTTCCAGTCATCACGTTTAAACGAACAATGATGGTGTACAAAGAAGACCATGCGCCAAAAGATACTAACGAACTGTTGCAGAAAGCGTTAGATCAATCATCTTCATAATATAGATTGTTAGGAGGAAGACCAATGCTTCCATTAGAAGGGATAACGGTTGTATCGATTGAACAGGCTGTTGCTGCACCTTTTGCTTCTCGTCAACTCGCAGATTTAGGAGCACGGGTCATTAAAGTTGAGCGACCAGGCCGAGGAGATTTTGCAAGAGATTATGATGAGACCGTTAATGGATTATCAAGTCATTTTACATGGTTAAACCGCTCAAAAGAGTCATTAGCCATTGATCTTAAAGAAGAAGAAAGCAAAGCACTATTGCTCGACATTTTAAAAGATGCAGATGTTTTCATCCAAAACTTAGCTCCTGGCGCAATTGATCGGTTAGGACTTGGACCTGAAGTTGTAAGGGAACGAAATCCTAAACTGATTACAGTATCAATTTCTGGATACGGCGAAAATGGTTCATATCGAGACAAAAAAGCGTATGATTTATTAATTCAATGTGAAGCAGGAGCGGTTTCCGTAACAGGTACCGAAGAAACGCCGTCAAAAACAGGGATTTCAATTGCCGATATTGCTGCTGGTATGTATACGTATAGTGGTGTATTAACGGCATTGCTTGCTCGAGGAAAAACAGGAGAAGGTACACACCTTGAGATTTCCATGCTTGAGGCATTAGGTGAATGGATGAACTATCCGCTTTATTATGAGGGGATTGGCAATGGCCAGTTGCAGCGGACTGGGGCGAGTCATGCAACGATTTTTCCGTATGGTCCCTTTCAAACTGCAGACCAAACCGTCTTTTTAGGTATTCAAAATGATCGCGAGTGGAAGCGTTTTTGTTTGCATGTACTTGAAGACGATTTGCTAGCGAATAATCCTCGTTATCAGACGAATGCAAAGCGAAACGAAGATAAAGAAAAATTGGCGCGAATTATTGATCAGAAGCTGTCAAGGTTATCGTCGAAAGCGGTGATCAAGCGTCTAGATGAACAAAAAATTGCGAATGCAAGACTCAACACGATGAGGGAATTTCGGGAGCATCCACAGCTTAAAGAAAGAAACCGCTGGCGTGAAGTGGATTCACCAAATGGTCGGGTGCCAACGCTTATCCCACCAGTGACAACGCCACTATTCGATGTAGTGATGAATCCAATCCCAGCTGTAGGAGAGCATACTGAAGCCATTCGAAAAGAATTTTCTGCTCCAGTTGGGAGGTCATGATGAAGAGTCGTTCGATGCTATTTGTACCAGCAAGTTCAACAAAGATGTTGCAAAAAGGCTTACAATCCGATGCAGATCAAGTTATTTATGATTTAGAGGATTCGATCGCTGTTACCCATAAAGAAGAAGCAAGAGAGCGACTGGGTGTATTTTTAAATGAAAACCAACATGATGAAAAAAAGATTTATATTCGGATAAATGAAAGAGGCTCGGCTGCTTTTGAGGAAGATTTGAAGACAATCAGCTCTCTCTCGGGCATTCATGTACTCCTTCCAAAAGCCAATCAATCAGACGACATCGAGTGTGTGAATGAAGCACTCGGCAAGGACCATAACCGCTCCATCGTGCCTATTATTGAAACAGCAAAGGGAATGTGGCATGTGGAAGAAATTTCTGCAGTAAGAAATGTTGAAAAACTTGCCTTTGGTTCGCTTGACTATTGTCTTGATTTGAATATTGACACAAGCCCTTCTGGTACGGAACTTCTTTATGCACGCTCGAGAATTGTGCTTGCCTCAAAAGTGGCGAATCTCGCTCCACCTATCGACGGTGTGTATCAAGATATTTATAATCAAGTAGGGTTTGCCCATGAAGCTGAAGCAGGAAAGCGACTTGGGTTCCAAGGAAAACTGTTAATTCACCCCAATCAAGTAGATCAAGCGAATCAATGTTTTGCTCCAAGCCTTTCGGAAATTGATGAGGCGAGATCCATTGTGGAGGCATTTAAAGAAACTGAAAAACATGGAAAAGCCGCAGTCAAAGTCAATGGCAAAATGGTCGATTATCCAGTAGTAAAACGAGCAGAGCGGTTGCTGCAATTATTCGGGTGAGCGAGTAGTGAGAATGTTTACTAAAATCTGGGTGCAAAGAAGAATCTTTATGGATGAATTTGTTTCATCTATAAAGATTCTTTGTGTTGAAGGAAGATTTTTAACAGCGAAAGACAGCCTATACGGCATGCTTTTTTTTCTGTAACGACAACGCGACGACTAGTGTGAGAATGAAGATCATTCCGACTACCTGCCAAATACCAAAGCTTAGATTTAACCAAAGAACGCTACTAACAACGGCTGTCAAAGGCTCTAATGTCCCGAGTAAGGTGGTTTCTTTTGCTTGTAAGTAATCTAAACTCTTAATAATGAACCAAAACGCAATTGCTGTACCGAAGACAATCGTGAAAAAAAGAATCATGCTTGTAGAGAACGACCAGCTTGATACGTCAAAAGCCCAAATGGGGTGAATAAATGACATGGTCACGCCAGCAATGAGCATCGCCCATCCAACAACGACAATGGAGGAGTAGCGAGATGTTAATCGTCGAGCATAAAGCGTATAAAAAGCGAGTGAAAGCCCAGAGATGATTCCCAATAGAATGGCTGAACCAGGTACGGTTAGCTGTGAAAAGGAGCCATTCGTTAATAACAAGAGTGTGCCGACGATTGTTAATCCAATTGCAATGAGATCGAACCATTGAAACGTCTGTTTTCGTCTTAGTAATAACCAAAGAATAATATATACTGGTGCTAAATATTGTAGTAGCGTAGCGACCGCTGCATTCCCCTCATGAATAGAAGCCATATAAGAGTATTGCACAAGTAACATGCCGAAGAGCGCAAATGCAAATAGTGGTAACCAATTTGAAAGAGTTTGCCAAATGGAGAAGACGGATTGCCATCCTTTTAAAAAGAGCTGGATGCCAAGCAGCAACAAACCACTACAAATCAGACGAGTGGTCACATACCAATTTACGTCAATGTTGGCTGTTTGAAACAAGTAATCAGCTGCAGTTCCGCCAATACCCCAGAAACTTGCCCCAAAGAGAACGAATAGAATGCCAATCCATCTTTGATTGTTCATTGTCATTGAATCACCTATACTATAAGAATATTTTCATTTTAACGAGAAAAAAGCTGAAATAATACGCAAATGACAATAAAAACTAGCACAAAAATGAGGTGAATGAATGACGAGAGAAATGGTCCTAAATGGATTAAATGAAGAAGTATTCCCTTTTATCAATGAACATTGGCAACATTCTTTTGAATGGACGAGGTTATCTGAAACAACACTGGGCTATATTCCACTTCATTGGCATAAAGAGTTTCAATTTATGCTTGTGACAACTGGAAGCGTGAATGTTCAAATCCTAGATCAAGATGTGAAGTTGATTGAGGGAGAGGGCGCATTTATTCAATCTGGGGTAGTTCATGAAATAGTTGAGCTTCAACCGAATACAACGTTTATATGCTGGAATACAGGTATGCAGCTGCAAGCACATTTACAGCGTTATGTGGACGCGCTGTTAGCGAGAAATGATTTCATGTTCATGCTCTTTTCACCAAAATTAATGAACGACCAGATCATTCTTAAAGCGATAAAAGAAAGTTATGATGCTACTCGAACAAAGAGGTTTGGTTATGAATTAGAAATTATGGGCAATTACATGCGTTGTCTATCGTTCATTATTCAGAGGCAAGAAGGAGTACCAGTGAGCACAGAGGGTTGGTATGATGCGAGAGTGAAGCAACTACTTGCCTTTATTCACACGAATTACGCTTCAGCGATAACGCTAGAAGATCTGGCACGTCTTATTCATCTAACGAAAGCTGAAACGATCCGATTGTTTAAACGATATGTTGGTCAAACGCCTGTTCAATATATGAATCATTATCGCTTAGAGAAAAGCCGAATCTTATTAGTGGAAACCGTAAGTACGGTAACAGAGACCGCAATGATATGCGGGTTTTCAAGCGTTAGTTATTACATTTCTCAATTTAAAAGGGCTTATGGATTCACACCAAAACAATACCAGAAAGAGGGGAAGACGAAGCAAACTAAAAAAGCTGCACATGGTAGAATAGAAAAAAATGGGATGACAAGGTGGTGAACCATTTTGGATACACGTTTTCGCGTCTATCTCGCAACAATCGTTGGCGCTGCTTGCTGGGGATTAATCGGGTTATTTATTGCGCCTTTATATGATGCTGGGTTTACGCCATGGGATGCTGTAACAATTCGGGCTGTCTTTACGTTTGCAATTTTAATTCTCATTATGCTTGTGACGAGTCCAAAGCAATTAAAAACTGACTGGCGCGATCATCTATTTTTTGCAAGCGCTGGCGTCATTAGTATCGCGTTTTTTAATTATTTTTATTTTGATGTCTTTGCGCAATCAAGTTTAGCAATCGCTGTAACGCTCCTGTATACGGGACCAATTTTTGTGACGCTTTTGTCTAGAATTTTTTTCAAGGAAGCGATTACGAGCCGTAAAATGGGAGCTCTAGGTCTAGCAGTCGTTGGCTGTGGATTCGTTGTAGGTTTCTTTCCTTATGGAGAGCAAGCCATCTCCTTACAGGTAGTGCTGTTTGGTTTGTTATCAGGTTTTTTTTATGCCCTTTATAGTATTTTCACAAAACCTGTCACAAAAAAGTATTCCGTCATGACGATTACAACGTATGTCTTTTTCTATACAAGTGTGTTCATGCTCCTTTTTAGTGACACGACGCAGAAAATGGTTTTATTTCAACAAACAGAGGTCTTGGTAAGTGCGTTGCTTCTTGCCTTTATTTCCACTGTAGCAGGTTATTTCTTCTATACATTTGGACTGAAATATTTGGAAGCAAGTAAAGCATCGATACTAGCAACGATGGAGCCACTAGTAGCAGTATTGACGGGTGTCTTGTTCTTAGGTGAGTTCTTGTCTTTTTGGCAAGTTATTGGAATCGTCCTTGTGCTGTATGCGGCAATTTTGGTTGTTGAACGAAAGAAAAAACAACCATCTATTCAGCAGGGAATGTGAAGCGAACAGAAGGGGGTTGAGAGAATGTATGCCGATATAACGGACTTTGTTTTTGCTGAATCGGCTGTAGAAAAAGCCGATATACTGTTTATTACAGGTTCTGACCATCCTCCGTTAATGGAGAAAGCAGCTACTCTTTATCATGGTGGATTTGCACCATATATCCTTATTTCTGGTGGATATAAAGCGTGTTTGAATCAAACAGAGTGCAACTATCTAAAGCTGATTGGCGATGCCTTACAGATTCCAAATGAATGCAGCATTTTAGAGGTTTTGTTTTATTGAGTAACGGGAATAACATATCATCTTAAAGAAGAAGGTGTCAGAGTGGAAGAATCATCAAAGAAAGTCGGTCCTGTTTTTTATTGGTCAGTGGGGATATTAGCAATTATTATTTTGATAGGAATTATTAGTCCGACTTTTTTAGAATCAACAACAGCTACAATTCAAGGGGCGATATCTTCAACATTGGGGTGGTACTATTTAATTATTGTGACTCTCTTCGTTCTTGTATGTCTCTATTTAATTGTCAGCCCTTACGGAAAAATTAAATTAGGAAAGCCGGATGAAAAGCCGGAGTACAACTATCTTACTTGGTTTGCTTTATTGTTCAGTGCTGGAATGGGAACAGGTCTCTTGTTTTGGGGGACTGCTGAACCAATTTCACACTTTGCCTTAAGTTCGCCTACTGTTGAAGAAGGAACAAATCAAGCGGCATTAGAATCGATGCGATTCGTCTTTTTCCATTGGGGTATTCATGCTTGGGGAATTTACGCAATGGTTGCCATCAGCCTTGCATTCTTTAAATTCCGTCGTGAAGCTCCAGGGATGATTAGTGCTACTCTATCTCCCATTATGAATACAAAGGGGAGAACAGGAAAAGTCATCGATGTCATTGCGATTGTCGCGACCGTTTCAGGTATTGCAACAACACTTGGTTTTGGTGCAGCGCAGATGAACGGTGGACTCTCCTATTTATGGGGCGTACCGAATACGTTCTGGGTTCAGCTTATTATTATCTTAATTATAACCGTGATCTTTTTAATTTCTGCTTCAACTGGTATCAATAAAGGAATACGGATCTTAAGTAATTCAAATATGATTTTAGCGCTTGTCTTATTGTTGTTTTTTATGGTGTTTGGTTCGACGATTTATTCGCTTAACTTATTTACCGACACATTGGGTCGATACATACAACGATTACCGGAAATGAGTTTTCGGATATCTCCATTAAATGAAGAAAACCGGACATGGATTAACGACTGGACCATCTTCTATTGGGCATGGTGGATGGCGTGGTCTCCTTATGTCGGAACGTTTATCGCTCGTGTGTCTCGTGGACGTACGATCCGAGAGTTTACGATTGGTGTCTTACTTGTCCCTTCATTAGTAGGATTCATTTGGTTTGCTTTTCTTGGAGGAACCGCCATTGACTTTGAAATGTCCGGTGTAACAAACTTAGCTCCTTTAGCAACCGAGCAGATGCTCTTTGGTGTTCTTGAAGCAATGCCGTTAAGTTTAATTACGTCAGTTTTGGCAATCGTGTTAATCGCATTTTTCTTCATTACTTCAGGTGATTCTGCGACGTTTGTTTTAGGAATGCAATCAACGAATGGAACGCTCAATCCTAGTACGAAAATTAAGTTCACTTGGGGCATTATGTTATCTGCAATTGCGATTGTTTTGCTTTATTCTGGAGGATTGCAAGCTTTGCAGAATACGATGATAATTGCGGCTTTGCCGTTTTCAATCATCATGATTCTCATGGCGTATTCATTAATTAAAGCGTTAAGCCAGGAAAAAGAAGAAATTGAACAG
The DNA here is from genome assembly GCF_047238345.1 of Shouchella phoenicis. Taxonomy (NCBI): domain Bacteria; kingdom Bacillati; phylum Bacillota; class Bacilli; order Caryophanales; family Bacillaceae; genus Shouchella; species Shouchella phoenicis. Next base: position 472,695 of record NZ_JBDFMQ010000001.1, read on the forward strand.
TCTCGAACAAAGCGAAGACAACGAAAGGAATACCGAATTCAAAAGCAACAAATCAACAAAGAGAAACGTAAAGAAAAACGAGAAGTAAATGAACAAAAGAAAGAAGAAAAACGAAACGTCACTGAGCGTAAAAAGCAAGAGAAGCGCAATGTGAAAAAAGCGATTTTAGAGAATGAACCTGATGAACAATCCAATTCATCAACAAGAAAAGACGATTAATGAGATGCCACACTGCCAAATGGGAGTGTGGTTTTTCTTTTTGCGCATAATGAAGGCATTTTTAGTGAAAAGTATCCTTAACTGAGAAGGAGACGACGTATGGAAACATTAGCAGAGGTAAAGCAATATTTTCTCGATGAATTGCATCATGCTAAAGATGTGGTCATCCAGCCCTTCACGTATCAAAAAGAGAATGGGTTAGTCATCTATTTCGATTCACTTGTCGATGAACAATGGTTAGAGCGTGCGTTATTCGACTCAATGATGAAAACAAAAGATGAGCATGTCCCTTTAAAGGAAAACCTATCTGCCATTACGGTTGAGGAATTTGAAACAGCGAAAGCCTGTCTGCCGCTCTGTTGGGTGGGGTATGCCATTATTGTGGTTGAATCAGCGCCATTGCAATTTCTCGCTTTAAAGACGCCATCAACTAGAACTCGTGCGATTGAAGAGCCTATCAATGATCGGGCGTTGAGAGGTTCACATGAAGGGTTTGTGGAAGATTTAACGATTAACATAAGCTTGATTCGTAGAACGGCGCGAATCGAGAACCTAGTCATTAGAACAGAAGAGGTTGGACGGTCGTTAAAAAAAGAAGTGGCGATGATGTACATAGACGGGAAAGCGGACCCAACAATTGTGGAAAAGGTACAGCAGAAATTAAAAGCTATTCATGAAGATCTCATCAGTTCCCCCGGCACGCTTAATGAACTTTTACAAGACTCAAAGAAATCATTTTTCCCACAAATTATGTACACGGAACGGCCTGATTCTGTCGTTGGGACGTTAGCAGAAGGAAGGATTGTGCTATTAATCGAAGGCAATCCAACGGCTCTTATTTTGCCAGTCTCGTTTTTCAGTTTCATGCAATCGGTCGATGACTACAACGTCCATTTTGTTCTTGGGAGCTTTCTACGAATTGTCCGTACGATTGCGTTAATAACGTCTATTTTATTGCCTTCTTTGTATATCTCGCTTGTTGCGTTTCACTTTGAGATTATTCCGCAACCATTAATCATATCTGTGAAAAGTTCGCTTCAAAACATTCCGTACCCGCCACTTGTAGAAGCGTTAATCATGGAATTTACAATTGAGCTTATTCGAGAAGCTGGCCTTCGATTACCAGCGCCGATCGGTCAAACGATTGGGATTGTTGGAGGGTTAGTAATTGGGGAAGCCGTCGTCAATGCAGGCCTGGTATCAAATATTATGATTATTGTCGTTGCTGTTACAGCTATATCATCATTTGTTATTCCCAGTCCAGAGATGAGTTCTGTTGTGAGGTTGACTCGCTTTCCATTAATGCTGGCAGCGGCAACGTTTGGCTTGATTGGCGTCGTCCTATCGTTTTTTGTTATTATCATGCACTTGATAAAGTTAGAATCCTTTGGTACGCCGTATTTAGCTCCAATTGCACCGTTAAATCGAAAAGGGTTGAAAGACTCAATCGTACGTTTTCCAACTTGGCTCATCCAACGACATACGTTTATGTCTAGTACGAAGCCATTAAATGGGGATAAGAAAAGATAGAAAGGGTTCTGAATATGGAAAAACAAGCACCATCATTAGGTAAAACGCAGTTATTTTGGTTTTTCGTTCACGCCCAAATTGGTGTGGGTTTGTTTTCTTTACCGAACCATATTTACGAATATGCGCAATCAGATGGCTGGTTATCATTGCTTTTGGCGGCCGTCATCGTTCAGGGTGTCATTTATCTTCTATACGTTCTTCATAAACGTTTTCCACACGATACGCTTTTTACATTGTGTGAAAAGCTCTGTGGGAAATGGATTGGAAAAGTATTTATTGTCTTATTAATTCTGTATTTCGTCATGTTGGCAGGTCTTGTATTGAAAGGATTTACCCAGCTTATTGCAATCTGGATTCTGAACAAGACGCCGGAATCGATTTTTATGATTCTGTTCCTTGCGGCATGTCTACCCATGTTATTTGCACCTCTTAAACAGATTGGACGTATGCTTGTCTTGACCGCCCCGATTGTCTTGACCATTCCGATTATTGCTGGATATGCCTTTATATATGGAGATTATTTAAATCTACTGCCAATAGGGATTGCGGATATGTCAGGGATTACAAAAGGGATATTTGCCTCGATGTTTGCGATTAATGGGTTTATTGTCGTTTCTGTTGTGCTGCCGCATGTAGGTGGAACAGCAAAAGAAAAATTTAACGTTCTATCGGCTGCTCATTGGAGTGTCACGCTTATTTATGTGGTTGTACTGTTAACGTCATTTCTTACATTCAGTCATGGAGAAATGAAACTGTTACCTGAACCTTTTTTGTATATGATAAAGTCTTTTTCCTTAACCATTATTGAAAGGCTAGATCTGCTTTTTTTATCGTTTTGGTCCATAAGCATTATTACCACGTATGTCATTTTTGTTTATTGTGGATCAATTGGCATGATGAACCTTTTACAAACAACTCGCTACCGCATTGTTGTCATTAGTCTAATTTTGTGTACCACGATCGTGAAGTTTTTACCAACAACGATTAATGAGTTCAGTCAGCTCGTTTCTTATATAAATAAACCAAGTGCATACCTTACCTTTTTGCTGCCTGTTTTGTTGGTTCTATTATCGATGGTGAGGAAAAAGGAGGCATCCTTATGAAGAAGGGAGCAATCAGTATGCTTGCAGTCCTTCTGTTAGCGGGATGTTGGGATGAAAGGTTAGTAAAAGACATTAACTTAATTTATTCACAAGCCTTGGATAAGACAGAAGAAGACCTAATTGAAACAACGATTGTGACGATTGGAGGCGCCCCAAATGAAAGTGGAGCGCAAACTGGAAGCTCACAAGAGCCAGCGATTATATCTGCTGTAGGAAATACACCTAGAGACAGTCGAATGAACTTAGATCGAAAAGTATCAGGTGAGCTTTTTGCATCAAAAAACCGTGTGACGCTACTTAGCCAAACGTTAGCAGAAGAGAACATCTACTCTTTACTTGATGTTCATTATCGATCACCCCTTTCCACCACAAATGCGCGCATTGCTGTTGTAAAGGGGAATGCAAAAAAAGCGCTGCATGTAAAAACTGCGGAAACGCCTCTTATCAGTGATTACTTAGGAGATTTGTTGTTAGGATTAGAAGAAGTTCAGTCGATCCCAAAAGCTTCTATGGAAAACGTCTTGAGTGCTCTTTTTGATAATGGATCTGACTTTGCTTTGCCTTTGTTGCACGCAATTGATCACGAAAATGTGGCGTTAGAAGGCTTAGCATTATTTGATCATGATCACATGAGTGGACAGATGAATGCAGACCAAACATTAAGGCTATTGCTGATGGATCGTGACAGAATTAAGCCACGACGGTTCAACATTCGCGTAACAGACCATGAAGAAAATCGCGTGAATAACTATGTAACCGTTGATGTTGAAGAAAAAAATAGAGAATTAGTCGTGACGAGAGAGGCTCCGAAGCAGTTTAATGCCCATATTCATGTCAGTTTAACGTTAAATATTGTGGAGTATCCAAAAGACTCGCTTTACATTGAAGAGCATGTAACTGACTTAAATGAACACATCAACAAAAGGCTGCAGACGGAAGCTGAAGAGGTCCTGCGTATCATTCAAGAAGCAAACTGCGACTATTATGGTATTGGTAAACATATTAGAGCCTTCTACTATGAGGACTGGCAAGAGATGAATTGGGAAGAAACGTATCCAACCATTCCTTTAACTGTATCTATGGACACAAAAGTAATCTATCACGGAATTGTGAATTAAAGAGTATGTTTTTACACTTTCCGCTAACACTAAACATGGTTTTAACTTGATAAGAAAGGTGTGACCATTATGATTTACCCAGTTTTAGATGGTAAGGTTGCCATCATAACAGGTGCGGCGATGGGAATGGGAAAGGCAACAGCAATGTTATTTGCTGAAGCAGGAGCAAAAGTAGTTGTCGCAGATATGAATGAAGAAAAAGGGCAAGAAGTTGTGAGAGACATTCAGGATGCAAATGGAGAAGCCATTTTTGTGAAAGTGGATATTTCAGATGCAGGCCAAGTAAAAACGATGATAGATGAAACGGTACGTACATACGGAAAGCTTGATGTAGCAATTAACAATGCTGCCTTGACACCTGATGACAAGCCAGTTGCCGAATTTGATGAATCGTATTGGGATAAACTGATTGATATTGATTTAAAAGGGACAGCATTGTGTATGAAATACGAAATTCAACAATTCCTTAAACAAGGCAATGGTGGATCAATCGTGAATATCTCTTCTGTCAGCGGTTTCCGACCTCAGCCAAACAATATCGCATACGTGGCTGCGAAACATGGCGTTGTCGGCATGACAAAAGTGGCGGCTATGGAATATGGAGACAAAAACATTCGTGTTAACTCGGTTGCGCCTGGTGCAATTGATACCCCTATGTTAAGAGGTGCACTTGAGCAGTTTGGTTTTACCGAAGAAGAATATGCGCCCCAACTGAGTTTGTTAGGACGGTTTGGTCAACCAGAAGAAATTGCTCAAGCGAGTCTATGGTTAGCTTCGGATCAGTCTTCCTACATTACAGGCACGACGATCCATGCCGATGCGGGCTATACAAGTCGATAAATAAAAGGAATCGCCATAAGCGATTCCTTTTATTTTTGGTCCTTAATCCAATTTGTTATCTCTTCAATGATTATTACTTGTTGCTCGGCTACGGTAATGTCTGCTTCGCCATCACCAGATTGTTCACCGTACACACCGAAATAAGCATGATTTCCGCCTTCTATTTCAACATAGTCGGTGGTAGGTGGAAGATTTTCGCGTGTATCTTCAATTTTTTCTGGCGTACTTAAACCGTCTTCTGATCCGCTTAGAGAGAGGACAGGCAAAGAGGATTGATACAAATTGTCATTACTTGCTGCATAAGCGCCCAATAGTATCAGACCGCTTATCTTGTCTAAGTGCTCGTCAGCGTACATAGCAGCAGCAGCCCCACCCATAGAATGACCACTGATATACCAATCAAGATCAGGGTCTCGGTCCATAATTTCATTGGCTTTGGAACGATCTAAAATGGATAAGTTAAGAGTCACAGAAGGAACAGCTACTGTTATCCCTTGTTTTGAAAGTTCTTGTGCTACATAAGCATAGGCGTCAGGCTCAACTTTTGCGCCAGGATAAAGAACAATTCCGATCTCAGCGTCTTCAGCAGTATAAATGAGCCACTCATCCTCTACTGGAAGTGGTTCCAATAGTTGAATACCTTGAGCGTCCATTCGGTCGTACGTGAATTGAGTCCAAATAAAAAAAGCGATGATCAATAGAAGGATAATGGAAGACAGTAGAAGAAGTATCCGTTTCATCCATTTTTTCATAATAAAGGGTCCTTTCCAAAGATGTTAGTACTATGATCATAGTGCAAGGCAGGGCTCAATTCAATCAGATTGCGTTACAGTTTAATGGACATTTTCAAAAGAGTGAGGTGGACAATGATTGTATCGGTTACAAGACTACATATAAGAAGTGTTCGACATTTACCTATTTTCGCTTGGTTGACGCTGCGATCCCATATCCATATTCGAGAGGCAAAGGGGCTTGTCCAATCTTCTTATCACAAAGAGGGCTTATTCACTTATTGGACCATGTCGATTTGGGAGACTGAAGAAGATATGAAAGCTTTCCGAAATCAGGGTGCGCATTTGGAGGCGATGAGGTGTTCACGCCAATTAGCGGATGAATTGCAGTATGTCCGTTTTGAAGTGGAAACACCAGATATACAGTGGGAAGCGTGCAAACAGCGACTGCATCAATCATACGCAAGACAGGATAAAAGAGGCGGTCTAAGTTAGCCCACCTCTCGCGCTTTTTATCCAGATACAACTCTTAAGCCAATCACCGCAACAACAATGAGTGACATCTTTAAGAAATAATTACCATTAAAAACGCGAACGTATTTTCTTGTTTTTACTTGTTAGAGAATGTGCGTTCGTATATAATGGAAGAAACAAAAGGAGGGTTTCTTATGATAAAGGGTGTATTACAACGAGCGCTTGAAAACAAACATCGCGTTACCATGATTTATATGAATGCTAAAGGGGTCATTTCTCAAAGAGAGATTAAGGTTTTGCAGTTAAATGAGCGTTGGTTTGTAGCCTATTGTCATATGAAACGCCAACGTCGATTGTTTGCTTACGATCATGTCTTGTCTTTAAACCAAGTGAAGCACCTTGTGTCATAATGGAGGAACAATACGTAGGTCGGTGATGGGACATGTTGAAAATAAGCAAATGGGTTAGTCTTCTTATCGTTTTAGCAGTAGCATCCTTAGTGGTCTACAGTGCCATTTCGATTTTAACTCAAGCAACAAAGAATGAACTTGAGCAAACCGATGCGGCCATTGTTTTAGGGGCGGCTGTATGGGACGATGAATCCTCCCCTGTTTTTCAAGAACGGATTCATCATGCCGTATGGCTCTACAATAATGGATATGTGGATAAGCTGATTTTTACCGGTGGACGATCAGAAGGAGACCGCTATGCTGAGTCAGAAGTGGGTCGACAGGTCGCAATGGACAATGGGGTTCCAAGCGCACATATTTATCTCGAACAAAAATCGACCATTACAGAAGAAAATCTTGCGTATGCACAAGAGATAGCGGAACAAAATGAAATCACTCATTTAACGTTAGTGAGCGATCCTTTGCACATGGCGCGTTCCGTTCGTATGGCAGAGGACCTTGGGATGGAGGTATATGCTTCGCCGACGCAAACATCGGCATACGAAACGTTAGGTAGTCAGATTCCATTTTTTACAAGGGAGCTTTTTTATTATGTAGGTTATACCATCGTCGCCCCTTTTAGATGATTATAGCTTGAAACCGTTCAACGTTGTCCAACGGGCGCTCTCCAGTATATTCGGACACACAAATAGAAAAAGCCACTACCAAATGGAGCGGCTTTTTAACGCTTTAGCGGCTTTCTTCGTCATCGCCCCAACAATCAGTGTTTTTGATCTCTGGGTATTTGGATGAATAGAAAACGGGATCTTTTCCTTGTTTTCGTTGCTCCGTGTAATCTTTAAGCAGAATAACGGCTTTCTTGGTGAGTAACAATATGACAGTGATATTGACAATAGCCATAAGAGCCATGAATAGATCTGCCATTGTCCAGATAAGTTCAACCGTCGCAATACCACCTAGGATTCCCATAATGATAAACGCAATTCGGTAAATCGGTAAAAAGCGTGCACCGTTCTTTAAAAACTCAATGTTGGTTTCACCAAAGTAATAATTTCCTAGGACAGAACTATACGCAAAGAATAGTAGCGCGATGGCAACAAATGCACTCGCCCAATCGCCAATGTGTTGCGACATCGCAAATTGAGTAATCGTTGCACCTTCTCCGTCGACGTCCATGTAACCAGAGGACAATAAAATGATAAATGCGGTAGAAGAACAAATGAGCATCGTATCAAAGAAGACGCCAAGTGATTGAAACAAACCTTGCTTTGCTGGGTGCGAAACATTTGCCGCTGCGGCTGCATTTGGTACGCTCCCCATACCCGCTTCATTTGAAAACAATCCTCTTCGTGCCCCTTCCATAATTGCGGCACCGAAACCGCCCCCGACCGCTTGTGTAATACCAAATGCTTCACTAAAAATTAATGAAAATAATCCAGGTATTTGTTCAATATTAACGATAATAATATAAAGTGCAGCACCCATATACGCAACTGCCATAAAAGGTACGACAAGTTGTGTTACTTTTACAATTCGTTTGACCCCGCCAAAAATAATAATGGCTGTGACTGCTGCTAGAATAAGTGCCATAAGCAAACGGTTTGTATCAAAAGCAGTTTGAAACGAATCTGTTATTGTATTTACTTGTAGAGCATTGAAAATCATGCCAAAACAAGAAACGATTAAAATGACAAACAAGATGCTTAGCCAGCGTTTTCCTAATGCTTTATGTATGTAATAAGCTGGACCTCCGCGATAGCGATCGCCGTCTTTCTCTTTGTAAAGTTGACCAAGCGTACTCTCAATAAAACCTGTTGCCATACCGACAGCTGCAATCACCCACATCCAAAAAACCGCACCAGGTCCACCTACTGTAATGGCGAGGGCGACACCTGTAATATTTCCAGTACCCACTCTTGCGGCAGCACTAATGGTGAAGGCTTGGAAAGCGGAAACCCCTGTCTTACTGCTCCGTTTTTCTGTGATGACCCGGAACATCTCTGGGAACATGCGAATCTGAACAAATTTTGTCCGAATGGTAAAGTATAGTCCTGCAAGGATGAGGAGGCCGATAAGAATATACGTCCATAGTACATCATTGACAGAGCCAACAATCCCCTCTAAAAAAGGTAATTCTAATGCAAATCCATCTTCAAACATTTCACCAATCCTTTCCAAAAAGTATGCGGTTTCAATACCCTTAATTCGAACTTGTTAAACGATTATGAATTAAACGTATAGAATAGTTAGCGGAAGGGTAGGGTGAATTGGCAATTGAGACGAGCAACTGGTGTGACATGTCCAGCTGCCGTCAATTATGCTTCTTACGGAATTGCTTCCAAGAATTCTTCAGCCCTGCATAAGTACCCACAGCTGCGCTACCATAAAAAAATCCCATAAAGATACCGGCAGACAAGCTATGGGGGTGACTAATAAAAATAGACATAGCAAGTCCGAGTAATGTAGCGAGAGTCGGGACAAAGGAAGATTTAATTGGAAAAATCATTTTTATGACCTGTGTGAGTATTAACACAGTAGGGACCGCTATGATCCCATCCCAAATATTTGTGTGTATAGTCGGATAGTCCACTTCATCCATCCTTTACATTTTAAAAATTAGATTGTGCAATGCGAGTAAAAATATACAAAAGGGTACTAGCGGACTTTGGCGAATGTACATCAAGAGAGAGAATAATTTGATGCGAATTCCGCCATTCCCTGGGGATGAGTGGTTTGATCAATATTCTGTGCCATCCCTACTCATTCTTGTGGCAGGTCTGATTGGAACGAGCATTTTTAAGCCGAAAAAAGAACAATAAAGAAGGAAAGAGAAATACCTTTAGTGAACGTAAGTAGTGGAGGGGATGATACGATGAAAATAGCATATCGATATGCAGTAAAAGAAGATCTTCCTACGATTGTTCGCATGTTGGCTGATGACGAACTTGGAGCAAAGCGTGAATCATTTGTTTTGCCTTTGCCAGATGTGTACGAGAACGCATTTATAGAAATGACTAAGCAAAAAGGCAATGACATCCTTGTAGCAGAAAGGGATGGTATACTAATCGGTTTCCTGCAGTTACTCTTTATACCTGGCCTAGCCAGATTAGGGATGAAACGAGCACAAATTGAAGGAGTTCGTGTGGATCGTAATAGCCGCGGTAAAGAAGTTGGAAAAGCATTGGTTGAAGAAGCTATCCGAATTGCAAGAGATCAGCAGTGTGGGTTGATTCAACTTACAACAGATAAGCAGAGGAAAGACGCTCATCGTTTTTATGAAAAGCTAGGTTTTAAACCGAGCCATAATGGAATGAAGCTGTATTTATAGGTGCGTGCTCGTTAATTAAACGTTTGATTAAGCCTAAATTTATCTTAGAGTGTGCACGTATAAACAGGAACAGGAGCCCTGAGGGAAGGGCTGTTCTCTTTTAATACAAATACGGTTGCGTTCAACATCGTTGCAAGGTGTAACGTGTCATGTGCGCCTTTGAGATAAAAAGATGTTACATCGCGACCACTCTTTTCAATCACTCTTGCAGTGCCGTTTAAGACATCATGTCCGTTGCCACCCACAATTTCTGCTGGCTCACGAGGTGTTGAGAAACCTCCAAGCATTTCAGGACAAACGGATATAGCTTTCTCTTCTAAAATCAACGTTTGGATCAAGTGTTGTAAGCAATTACTGCCATCGTAGCGGACATTTAAACCTGCTAGACAGGAGCTGACGAGTATCATTTGATGTCTCCTTCTTTCTACTTTACTAAATCAGAACCGGACTGAATTATAGTTGTTAAAAAGGTGCGGCTTTTCATTTAAAACCGCACCCAGGCATAACCTTAGCTTCCTAAACTTTCTGTAATTGGCGATAGCCAAACTGTAAATAAGGTTTGTTGAAAATTAAAAGACGATCCTCTCCATACAAATGAACAGCTAGCATAGTTGTTCCTACTGTTCGAGCGGGTAGGTTATTCCCTTCTAAAATGATTGAGAGCTCACCTTCTTTTTCTACGATCTCTAGCGATTGTCCTTCGTTTGCTTGATATGTACCTGTCATCTCAAGCTTTTCTGTTGATGAAAGAGTCACGTCTTCATAGTGCGCAGACGGTGTCTCAGGTTTTTCGCCGATCATCTCTTTTAGTGCAGCTTGAAGCAAAGGGTTTGCTGGTGCACCAGCAATATTTGTTAAGCAAATTCCGGCTATGTTTTCATCTGGAAGGATGGATAGTTGCGCGGAAACTCCTTTGATGCCGCCTCCATGCTGGATCATTCGCTTGCCGAAGAAATCGGTGTGAATCATCAGACCGTAGCCATAATGAAGTCCAGGCTCAATTTCCACATGTGTAGCCGTGAGGGCCTCTAAACTGTTTTTAGATAAGATGGTAGCTGATTGACTCATGAGTTGATTTGCGAAGCGAAGCATATCTTTTGCAGTTGATTTTACGTAACCAGCTGCCCACATGGTCGGCGCATCCCACCAAGTAGGTGACGCTTCGATTTTGACTCCTTCCCCGTCCGGCTCCATCGTATATAGTTGCGTGACATTTGCATCGTCGGCAAGTTTTTCACGAGAAAAAAAGCTTCGTTTCATGTCGGCAGGAATAAAGATAGCCTCTTTCATATATGCATCATAAGACTGACCACTCACACGTTCAATGATGGTTCCGAGTATAGCGTAACCGTCATTTGAGTAACTAAATCTTTCTCCAGGCTTTCCGAGTAACTGGAAAGAAGATGTGTGTAAATGTGCAAAGAATTGATTTTCTGTATCAATGCTTGGCGCATCTACATCAAGCTGGTCGTCTATTGATTTAAATTCTTCCATAGAGATGCTTGATTTGTTAGCATAGAAAAGAGTATCAAGTGGAGGAAGTCCTGAAGTATGTGTCATTAAGTGGTGAATCGTGATACGTTTCATGCTTTCTTGATTAGATATAGAAAACTCAGGTACATGTTTGTGGACCACGTCTCGAACAGATAGTTTTCCTTCCTCTTGTAATTTCATAATTGCCATACATGTCATAACTTTTGTAATACTGCCTATACCAAAGATGGTTTCCTCATTAATGAGGTGCTTCTCTTCGACATTTCGATATCCAAAGGAGCGCTGATAGGTTGGATTTGATAAAGCCACGATTGCACCAGGTGTTTGAAACGTTTCCAGTAGAGATGTTGCGTGCGGTTCGAATGCGGTTAATGTCATAAAATTTGCCTCCTTTTCTTGTAGTACGTTCATAAACAGTAAAAGGTTCAAAAAACTCATTTAAAAAAGGGAGTGTTCACTCAACATGTACAATCCGATGATAAAATTACCAATTAGTCATGAGGAAGTTCCCTCATTAAGAGAAAAAATAGGTTGGGCTAGAAGAGATCACGATTTTCCAGCTTTACTTGAGCGTTGTAACTTTTGGGCAGGGGTAAGAAACGAACATCAGGAGTTAATTGGGTTCGGTTATGTATGTGGAATGGGTTTGGAACATGGTTATTTAGAAGACATTATGGTGCACCCTCACTATCAAGGAAATGGAATTGGTGTCAAACTCGTCAAAGCACTTTTAGTCGAGGCGGATGCATTTGGGTTAGAGATTGTAACGGTCTCTTATAGTGAGGATAAACAGAATTTTTATGAAAAATGTGGATTTACTCACGGTGGTGGAGGGGTTTGGAGCCATTCATAGATTATGAAGGGAGGCGATAGCATGCCGAAAAAAGGACCGATTTTCCTGTTTTGTGTCATCATTTTCCCTCTAGTTGTTACATTGCTTCTCACACTATATCGATTCATTGCAGGTCGAGAAGTGGGAATGGAACAAATTCTATCCAATTTTTTAGGGTACGCGGTTGGAGGGCTTTTTGTTGGCTTTATCTGGTACAACATTAAGAAATTAGACCAATATGGTAAGAAGTAAAGTGAAAAGATCATGCTAACCAACTAATGATCGTTTCTCATTGTACACATAACGCTTAACCCTCTATAGCAATTATGCTACTATACGAGTTGGACATCTTTTTATGTTCAATCTAATTGGTTTATTGTGGAAGGGTTATCAACATGTCGATCTTAATGATGATTTACTATGTAATTGTATTTATTGTCATTCCAGCTCTGCCTGCGTATGTCCTTTATCGGGTGTACTTTATTAATAAGAAAAAAATCTATTCGTTCTTTCTATTATTGTATCCATTTAGTTTGATGGTGCTTAGTCGTATGTTAAACCCAGGAGAGGGAACGGAGTCGATGATGTACAGTTCGGTTTTAGGACTTGTATCGATTTCTTTACTTTTTAGTGTGTTAATCATTATTTGGTTCAGGTATAGAAGAGAATTGTAATGGAGGCGATCTGTTAAGGTCGTCTTTTTTGGTAGGTGTAGACTTTACAAGAAAAATTGTGGAAAGCAGGTAAATGTTTGTTGTTTCCTAGTCTCATATCCCATGCTCAAAAAACCTATATCTTTCTTTTCATAGATTTGCTAAGATGGACAACATAAAAGTTGCTGTTTTTTCAGACTTTTATAAACGTAATGTTTAAATGGTGTGTAAAAAGGGTAGGTAAAGCTGGTGTGCTTTCTATCGGTACACAAAACCACCGGAAAAAGGAGGGTAACGGTGCAACGTACTTTAACGATTATAGGAACAATGTCAATTATGATCTTCTTTCTTATTTTGACTGGAGAAAAGGCTGAAGCATCGACGAACGTAGGGGTTGTGGAGAGTGATGCACCACTAAATGTAAGGGATCAGCCTTCTGAACAAGGAACGATCATAGGCAAACTCGAACCAGGTCATCAAGTTGAGTATTTTCTTACGTCAACCGACTGGTTAAAGATTACATATGCTGGACAAGTTGGCTATGTGAACCATGCATTTATTAGTGATGCTGCTACACAATCAACTAGTCAAGCCAGTACAGAAGTAAAGCAAGCGGTGGTAAACTCGTCAGGTGGACTGAATGTTCGATCAGGTCCTAGTTCGTCTGATTCCATTGTTGGACAATTGTCAGGTGGAACGCAAATCGATTATGTGGAGCGACAAGATGGTTGGGCGCAGGTGACGTTTAACGGAACAACTGGATTTATACATATGGATTATTTACAATCGTCATCAGAAGCGAGTCCAGCTCCAGCGCCGCCAGCTGTAAACATGAATTCGACACCTGGAAACATTCGCGTTGTTCTTGATGCTGGACATGGAGGATACGACCCTGGAGCGGTTGCAAATGGCATACAGGAGAAACATGTGGCCAAAGCGTATAAAGATCAAGTAAAACGAACGCTCGAAGCAGATGGAATTGACGTAGTTGAAACGCGTACAAGCGATGAATTTGTATCGTTAGCAAGCCGAGTCAATCAAGCGAATCAAGCGCAAGCAGACCTTTTTCTAAGCATTCATGCGAATAGCTTCGCCGATCCTAGCGTTGGTGGATTTGAAACCCATTACTACCAATCTAGTAGAGAAGCTACGGTAATTAATAGAGAGATCAGTCGCTTAAATACAGGGAATCGGATGAGAGGAACGTATCAATCCAATTTCCAGGTTCTTCGTGATACAGCTATTCCAGCTGTCCTCATTGAAGTGGGTTATTTAACGAATCAAGCGGATGCGCAGTTGGTGCAGACAAGCCAACACCAGCAAGAAGTAAGTGAGGCGGTCAGACGTGCGGTTCAACAATTATATTAATCTCGTTGAAAAGGAACTTCTCGATTGTGAGAAGTTCTTTTTTTGTGGAAGGATTTTGTCTCTTTTTGCCGAAGGTTCTAGAGGGTAATGAGGTGATCGATGTGAATGTCTTTCAATCGATATTACTTGCAATCCTTCCAGTGCTTCTTGCAGGGATCGGTAGTATTGCGGTAATTGCTTTAACCATTGCAAAGACACAGCAGGAAACGATTGAAGATTTAGAAAGCCGCATAAACAGGTTAGAACAACAGAGATGAAGAAAAGGAAGTGGCAACTATGTTTGAACTGAAAATTAATGAACAATTATCTTTGAAATTGATTGAGTTTCAGGATGCGGAACCCATTTACAAGATAACAGAGCAAAACCGAATGCATTTAAGAGAGTGGCTACCTTGGGTAGATTTTATCAAAGCAGAAAGTGACACGCTCAATTTTATAAAAAATTGCTTAAAAGGGTATGCGGACAATTCTAGTCTCAACACAGTTATTCTTTATCGTGGCGACATTGTAGGAATGGCAAGCTTTAATCAACTAAATTGGTCAAATAGAACGGCATCCATCGGGTATTGGATTAGTGAACAGGCTCAAGGAAAAGGAATTATGACTGATGTATCTCGTACATTAACGCAGTACGCCTTTCACCATTTAAACATGAACAAAGTAGAAATACGTGCAGCCACTGAAAATAAGAAAAGCCAAAGCATCCCAATCAAATTAGGCTTCACAAAAGAAGGAGGGGTTCGACAAGCAGAATGGATTTATGATCATTATGTTGATCACGTCATCTATGGCATGCTGGCATCCGAGTGGCAGAATAAATGAATATGTTCTTTTTGTAAAGGTACCTGAAAAATGTCCTCCTTTACGTTATAATAAACCATTTGAAACTACTATCGAGTGGAGGATTCATGCAAACGATCAGAACTTTATTTGAAATTTTAATGATTTCAACGAGATTAGGACTCACATCATTTGGTGGCCCGATTGCCCATTTGGGCTATTTTCATAATGAGTACGTTCAGAGGCGGAAATGGTTAGATGAACAAAGTTACTCAGATCTAGTTGCGGTTAGTCAGTTTCTCCCTGGGCCAGCAAGTAGCCAAGTAGGAATTGGCATTGGCGTGATGCGTGGAGGGGTTCTTGGTGGCTTTGTATCGTTTCTCGGGTTTACGATGCCTTCCGTTGTTGCATTGATTTTGTTTGCCTATGCGACCCGTGCTTTTGATATGGCAGGTTCAGGTTTTATTCACGGATTAAAAATTGTTGCCGTGGTCATTGTTGCACACGCAATCTTAGGGATGGCCAAAAACCTTACGCCAGACTTAACAAGAAAAGCGATTGCACTTGTTGCGCTTATCGCATCACTATTTATTCCGCATTTTGCAACACAGGTAGGAATCATTTTAGCGGCAGGACTGACTGGTTATTTCTTGCTTCGTCCAAAAAAAGAAGACCGATCTGCTCCTTTTAAGATGCCAATCTCAAAGGCGTTTGGTGCGAGTTGTTTAACGCTGTTTTTTGGTCTATTAGTGACACTTCCCCTTTTAGCGTCGTTGAGTAGTGGTCTTTGGATCACCATGATCGACAGCTTTTACCGTGCAGGCTCCCTCGTATTTGGCGGTGGTCACGTTGTTCTTCCTTTGTTAGAACGAGAATTTGTCCCAACAGGTCTAATTAGCGAAGAAGCCTTTTTGGCAGGATACGGCGCTGCACAAGCTGTTCCAGGTCCGTTGTTCACTTTTGCTTCGTTCATTGGAGCGGATATAGCAGGATGGACGGGTGGTCTTGTCGCAACTATAGCGATTTTCTTACCTGCTTTTCTGTTGATTTTAGGCGTTTTACCGTTTTGGCATGCATTACGAAGCAATCAACGCATGAAGGGTGTTTTTGTTGCGATAAATGCCGCGGTAGTAGGAATTTTAATTGCAGCATTCTACCAACCGATTTGGACGAGCGCCATCCTTGGTCCAGTAGATTTTGCTCTCGCTTCTCTATTATTCTTTATGCTTATGTTTATGAAATGCCCACCGTGGTTAGTGGTTGTGACTGGCGCTCTCGGAGGATTTCTTCTTCAAGGATTCTAAGAGTTCTTGAAGAATGCCCTCGTTAATTGAAGAAATTGCTGGACCCCTGCACTCATCTGTTTGTCTTTATGATAAGCAAGATGAGTTTTTAGCGTGGAAAAGGTTGCGTCTAATGATACGGCGCAAAGTAATCCTTCCCTTACCTCTGCTTTAACAACCAACTCTGGCAGAAAAGCGATCCCGATATTGGCGACCACACACTTTTTAATAGCTTCTAAACTAGTAAATTCAAGTGACGACTTCGGTGTAACATGAGCTTTGTGGAGCAGATTTTCTAATAGCACTCTGTATGAACACCCTTTTTCCGTAAAAAGGATGGCCTCACTTTCCAATTCTTCTGGAGAGATGTTTCTTTGAATGGCAAAGGGGTGATCTGGTGCAACAACCATGAGAAGTCGTTCTTCGATCAGGGCTTCCGTATGTAATAAAGGCCGTTCCTTTGTCGTCACGTCCATAATAAAAGCAAGATCGATCTCTCCATTCAATAAAGATTCAGTCGCAAGTTTGTCGGAGTGCGCAGGTTTGAATACTAGCTTGCTAGTGGGATTTTGTTGAGTAAAGGTATGTAATAACGTTGGTAAACGATATGTACACTGGCTTTCTTGCGCGCCGATAACAATGGTTTCTTTTTGGCTTAACAAAGAGAGTCGTGCGTTTTCTTCTAATTGAATCAGTTGATGCGCATAAGGTCGAAGTTGTTCACCAGCTTTTGTTAAAGTGATTTTTTTCCCAAGACGTTGGAAGAGCGAGCACTGTAGTTCATGCTCTAAGCTTTTCATTTGCGCCGTGATGCTTGATTGCGCGTACTGCAATCTTTCGGCTGTCTTCGTAAAGTTAAGAGTTTCACAAACATCTAAAAATGTTTTTAAGTGCTTACGGTCCATAAGTGCCTCCTATCGAAAAAACTGATTGATTCGATCAAAAACATTCGCTGTTTTGATTAGTGTACTTGATGTACGCTCAGAAGAGAAGGATGTTGAAGGAGGAGATTAGCGTGAAAACCATCTTGATTTTGAATGGACACGACTGTTATGAACGGGCACAAGGGCATTTAAATGAAGCCCTCTTGAGAGAAACTCAAGCAATGCTCAAGGGTGGTTATCAAACGATACAAACAAATATCGTTGAAGGGTATAGCGTTGAAGAAGAAATCGAGAAATGTAAAGCGGCAGACGTAATTGTTGTACAAGCGCCGGTTTATTGGTTTAGTGTTCCAGGCATCGTAAAAAAATACATGGATGACGTATTTATGCCAGGCGAATTTTTTACAAAGACCCCTGAATTTGGTCGCGGTGGACTCATGACAGATAAGAATTACATGCTTTCTCTCACTTGGGGGGCGGCAGAAGCGGAATTTAATGCGACAAGTGAGGACTTTTTAGAAGGGTTGTCTGAAGACCAAGTTTTATTCAGTGTCCATAAGACATTTGCCTTTTGTGGCATGACGGCTTTACCTACTTTTTCAGTGTATGGAGCGATGAAATTAGATTCATTTGATCAACCGATTAAGGCGTTACAAGCGCATATAAGGAAATTTTTCTGATAATAAGAGGTGTCGATTGATTAAAAACGCGCTAACTCGCTATGATAGTGGTAGAGGTGTTTTGATGAATCAAGAAATTATGATTGAAAAAGCGTCGGCTGCATCAACGGTCGGGGCAACGTTAAACAGCATGGCTGTTGGTGATATGGTCGAAATCATGACGGGATCAACCGACAAAAGTGTGATAGAAAGTACGATGATTGCATTGTGGCAAGGAAGCAACAATCGGTTTAGCCATGAATTTGCGTATGAAGCAAAAATGGGAAAGAAGACGTTAGGAATGATGACGTGTTACCCAGTAACCGTTATGGATAAATTAGCGATTCCTACTGCGAAACAAATCTTACATATTCGTGGAATGGCAATGGTCTCGTATGCGCTGAAGCATCCTCGCTCTATTTATGCGTTGTTGACGATGGAAGAAGGAAAGAAGGATGAGTTCCACGTTGGGTCTATTGCGTTGTTACCTGAAAGTAGAGGTCTGGGAATTAGCAAGCAACTCCTACAAAAAGCAGAAGCCTTAGCAAAAGAAGCGTCTTTTTCAAAAATCTCATTGACAGTACGTGAGGATAATCCAAAAGCGAAAGAGCTGTACGAACGAATTGGGTATCGTCAAGTTGGACATATTGCACGAGGACCACTAAGCTTATATCGAATGATGAAACCGATAAATAAAGGAGATACTCAACATGGCGAAGCATAAGATTTATACAATGCCGTTTGCTGACGTCTACCCACACTATGTGAAAAAAGCAGAGCGCAAAGGGCGAACCAAAGCGGAAGTCGATCAAATTATACGGTGGCTAACAGGGTACAGTGATGAGTCTCTACAGCAACAGATTGATCAAAAAACTGATTTTGAATCATTTTTTGCAGATGCACCACAATTAAACACGGCTCGTTCTATGATTAAAGGTGTGATTTGTGGCGTGCGTGTGGAGGACATTGAAGAACCTACGATGCAAGAAATCCGTTACCTTGATAAGCTCATTGACGAGCTTGCAAAAGGGAAGACGATGGAAAAAATTTTACGCAACGAAGCGTCATCTATTTAGATGAGCGCTTTTTTTCGTCATAAGACAACCGGTTCACGACATACTTCTAGAAAAAAGAATGGACGGACGATGCAGATGAAAAAAGGGAATCATAAATTTGTATTTTATACGATAAAAGTAACGAAGCTAAAACGATTTCTTTTGTTGGACATGGTCGCAGGGACTGGCATTTACTTCACAGTCAAAGTCGTAACAGCAAGTGTGGTCGCAGGGATGGTGGGGAGTGTCATTGGTACAGAAGGGATGAAGCGATGGCCTCGAAAAGAATGAGCATTATGTTTGTTTAAATATGGAAAGTAAGGGTATTTGAAACAAAAGGAATGAAGGAGAGGTATTCTGAATGAATTTTCAACGCATGATTAGCGTCATTTTCTTGCTGTTTTCAATAGGTGTCCTCATCTATGGCTTTGTAACGGGCGTGCATGCTCCGGTCGTGTTCATACCAAGCTTACTTATTGCGATGGTCTTACTTGTCGGTATTCGAACACCATCTCAATACCGAAAAGGCTAACGTCATTATCAATGGAGCTTTCCTTCAGAGAGGAAGGCTTTTTTTATCGTTCTTCGCATTAGGAAATGTGAAAAATGAATGGATTTTGGGCATTCGATTTTGTCCGAGGATCATTTCCTGCTATGCTAGTGTAGTAAGATAGATGATGCGATTGACGTGTCAAAAGAAGGAGGCGATGTAAAAGTGGGTAGAAAAATCATCTACATTGTCATTGCACTTTTACTTGTCAGTATAGCAGCTGTTGTATTAATAAATTTTATCCCCTCACAAACTACGATAGAGGACGAATTGGCGAATTATGAAAACGAGTTCGGAGAGATTACGTCATTACAAATCGTCCAAGAATCAAATGAACGATCGGATTCGACAAGAAGAGAAGTCGTGCTAGAGGACCGCGACGAAATTATGGCGCTTTTTGAACAAGGGAATGAGACAGAACTTGTTTCCAATGATCGTGCACCAACCGTTAACTACCATTTGGAAATCGAGACGACGGAGCACTCTGTTTATACCGCGCCGACAATTATTGTGAGTGATGTGACGTTTGCTTATGGCGAAACGCGCTTTCATGTGAATGGCACAAACTTCCTGTTGGAAGCCATCGAAACAGGTGATTTTGATTGGGACTATGATGAATAATATCGCTAACGTGAAGTCGTACATACGGCTTCACGTTTTTTGCAGAGTGCTAAAAATCATGTGAGAAGATCTACCCACATGTCGTTGCGCCAATTCCGTTTTTGTTAAGCTAATTAGAAACAAAGATGAATATTGGGGAGTGTGGAAAATGAAAAAGCGGTATAGTATGGCAATTGGGTTAGGGGTATGCAGTCTCCTGGCGACGCAAAGTGTTCAAGCAAAAGAGGAGGTATTCCCCTTAAATACAATGGATGTGGAGGAAGCAAAAGGACAACACTATGTTCCATCTACTCTTGATCATGTTCGGTGGGGCGAGCTTCCAAACCGAACAAGTTCACCAGTATTAAAAATGAAATCAGGGGAAACCGTTACGTTTGATACGGTTTCAGCAGAAGGGATTTTAGACGATCAAGGGCGCGATCCTGTTACATATTTTGGTCAATATGGTGTTGATTCGGACGAAGTATTAACAGATGCGATTGACATTGCTGCATCTGATATGGAAAATATTTTTGGTGAACAAGGTCCACATGTTGTGACAGGACCTGTTGAAATTGAAGGGGCAGAACCAGGTGATGTGTTAAAAGTGGAAACCTTGACCTTAACACCTCGGGTGCCATACGGAGTCATTTCCAATCGACACGATCGAGGTGCGCTACCTGGAGAATTTCCTGAAAATGAAGGACCTGAAGAAGGCGCAAGTGCTGAAAATCCAGAATTATATAACAATATATCGATTTTTACTCCGATATCAGAGCGTGATGGAGACTGGTATGGTGAAATTCCTGGTGAAGATGTCGTTTTTCCGCTAAAACCTTTCATGGGCATGATGGGGGTCGCAACGGATACAACAGAGAGAGTGGATAGTGTCCCACCTACACATACTGGAGGCAATATTGATATTAACGATTTAGGTGAGGGCTCTGCACTTTATTTGCCGATTGAAGTGGACGGCGGAATGTTCTATACAGGTGATCCACACTTTGCTCAAGGGGATGGTGAAGTGGCGTTAAGTGCACTGGAAGGGTCTTTACGCGTGACATTTCGTTTAACCCTATTAAAGGATGGTGACCCAGCGATTCCTGGTGACGCCAATTCCTTCAGACATCCAGTCGGAGAAACAGATGATTATTGGTTGCCTATTGGTCTAGATGAAGATCTAAATGAAGCCATGAGAGATGCGACACGCCAATCAATCTCCCTTCTTGAACATCAATATGGTATGGACCGTGCAAACGCTCTTGCTTACTTGAGTGCGGCAACAGATTATGAAGTGTCACAAGTCGTTGATCGGACGAAGGGCATTAACGGAAAAATTCGGAAAGCTGATTTTGAAGGAAAAAAAGAAAGTGAAACAGCTTTAGCGAAAGAAGAAGATACAGGTGGTGTGTTACCTGACACCTCTGCAAACCAAGCCGCGTGGATCATTGGGGGGCTTATGCTGAGCATTGTTGGTTTGACTGGTGTGTTATGGAAAAGAAGAAGACAAGCGCTGTAAATTGAACGCTCGGCATGCTGATGCCGGGCTTTTTTTGAGAGGGGTATGAAACCTCTGTGGCGGACATTCGTATGTAGAATTGAGATGAACAGTTTAGTGTAAAAAGGAGCCTTCTTATGTTTCGATCATATCGACGGTGGAAAAGGAATAGAAAGATAAATAAGGTGAAAGAAGGAGATGGGCATCAACTCAAACCATTTCGCTTTTGGCAACCTCTAACACGGTCACTTTTTTACGCAACGATTGTCGAAGAGAACGGTGAAACACATGTTTATGCAGTGAATGTCCACTTCTTTAGTGAAGATGAAACGACACAGTTGTACCGTGATGGAACGCATATAGCCACATCTTCTCTCCCTGCCACCTTCCCTGTTCCTGGTGGTGTTATTGAAGTAGCCACGTCTGATTATGGGATGAGTCGAATGGAATATGTGACAAGTGAAGGAGCAAGGCAACTTCAGCCAGATAAGCGGTCAGCAGAAGGATTACGATTACGTTTTGACAAACGGTTCCCTAAAATAAGCGCATCGATTGGCACATGTGCCATTACGATTTTACTCCTTTCCATCTTTTTAGGATTGCCACAATTACTTGAAGGATTAACACAAATTCCATGGGTAGCGGAGCACATAGGCACATTCCAATCCCCAGTTACGCTTCCTAATTGGCTAAACACTACTCTTATACTATTAAGTGTTTTCGCGGCCATGGAACGGGCACTGACGTTAAAAAATCATTGGCTAATTGACATGGAAACGAGTTATTGGGATGAGTAGAAGAAGAGGGAGGAAAATGTGCAAAAGAAGAATAGGAAAACATCTAGTTTTATGCTTGTGCTGTTAACGTTTATCGGGGTGACAATTTTGTTATACGGAATTGGCTCGTTGTTCTCCATTGAATGGTTGATACTAAAGTCCTCCTTCTATGTTGGGGAAGAGGGCTTCTCTTTTCACTTCGGTTCACTTATACCAATTGTTATGGGTCTAGTCGCGGCTGGATTCATTGAATGGTGTAAAAAAAAAGGAGCGACGACCAAAGCTACTTAATAACGTAGATTGGAGTGATTGAAAATAGGCATAATGTTTCCTTTATATGTTGTATTGATTAGTGTTTTAAATCTTTTTCTACATGAGTTTTTAAAGGGGAAAGTGGAGCCTTATGCGATTAGGTTTATTGAATCGTGCGTCTCGATTACTGCCATTCCGGTTATTTGGGCAGTGGTTCTGAGTAGAGAAGAACCTATCGAGAATGCTTTCTTATATTATCTGGCAATCGCAGTCACGATCATCATTATTGTGCTGTGGGTAGTATTTTTTACCCTTATGATGCGAGAGCGAACGCCTTCAGATGAGTAAAACACACCCTATGTTAAATTGAGGGTGTGTCTTTTTTTTGCGCAGGTAACGTCCAGCCGCTCGGTAATGAATAGTGCATTAAAATCTCTGTTTCTTTCACACGGTCATGTACATAAGAAGAAGTCTGCTGTAGCGGTTCATCAACATAAGCTGGATGGCACATAATCTCGAGTGAATCTACACCAGTGTGATCAGCCAGAATTTGATTAATGCCTTGATGACTAACGCCGTCTTTATAAAAGCGATCGTCAAAGGACGCGGTATAAAAGGAGGTTTCATTAGGCGTCTGTTCAAAAGAATGGCGCCATGGAAGTTGGTAGGTTTTACTTAATTTTTCAATGACGGGCCGGAGATGCGCCCAACGATGAATATGGTGGTGACTATCCAAATGATTCGGTATCAACCCGTAACTTAAGAAGGTCTCAATTTGCAGGGACCATTCGCGCAAAACATCATCTGGATTGATAATTGTTTCATTTCGCTGTAAGTGAAGCTTACGGAATTGTCCTGAATGATCGACAAGAGAAGGAACCTCACTTGAAATAGGTGCACCAATCGTTAAAGCAAGGTGAATGCCAACTTTTAAAGAAGGATGCTGTTTCGCTAACGCAACAGCATGTTCTGATGCTGGCATATTTACCAGCATCGTTGTAGAAGCAACAACACCGTATAAATGACTATCCAAAATCCCATAATTGACCCCTCGCGATAAACCAAAATCATCTGCATTAAACGTTACAACTGGCATGGTCACGCCCCCTTAATGATAGTGTCGCTCGATTTGAAAGCTCGCTCGTTCCCCGTGGAAATATGTTTGAGAATGCTCAGCAACGGTCCCATCCTCTAAATATGCAAGGGTTTCTAGGTAAAAACATGGCGTCTGTTCTTCGGATTCAAGGTAGGTTGCAACAGTTGCATCCATTGTCTGAAGTTGAATGTGTTCTTCTGTCCGGGCGATACGGATGTCAAAATGCGCTCGTAATGACGAATACAGAGAGGATGCGCATTGTTCTGCTGTTAATCCAGGTGCGATCGACCACGGAACGTATGCAATCTCATACTGGAGTGGTTTTTCATCCACAAAGCGTATCCGTGTAATCTTTTGAATAGGGGCATTGGCGTCTGTTTTTAAAAGGTGAGACAATACCTCGTCAGCAGGTACGACTTGTAATGACAATACTTTAATAAATGGTTTTTTTCCTTGAGACGTTACTTGTTCAGTAAATGAAGTAATGGTTTGGGATAAATTTGTTCGAATTTTTGGTTCAGCGACAAACGTACCTTGCCCTTGGCGGCGTACGACATAGCCCTCTTGGGTCAATTGTTGCAAGGCTGTTCTTACAGTTGTACGACTAACGCCATAGGTTTCGCAAAATTCTGCTTCAGTTGGCAATTGTGATTGTGGGGCATATTCATTCGATTCAATTTTATTAATAATGCTTTCCTTAATTTGCTGATGCATAGCGGACATAGGCATAACCCCTTCGTGTTCATTGTCTTTATTGTAGCATAAATGGTGTAAAGATATCATACAAAGGTAATGACAAAACTGATCACTTTAGATAAAGTTGTCATTACAAATAAAACTGTACTTTCTTAATTTGTTATGATAAATTAAATTTGTAACAAGAAAGCGATTTCATTTATTGGTTGTTCCTACAAATAGAATGTATGTGGAGGAGGGATCTCAATGACGTTAAAATTAGTCATTATTGGTGGAGGATCAAGCTATACGCCAGAGATCATTGAAGGCATTATTGATCGACATGATCAGTTTCCAGTCACGGAGATTGCGCTAGTGGATATTGAGCAAGGAAAAGAAAAGCTACAGATTATTACGGGGCTTGCTAAACGAATGATTCATAAGGCAAATAAGTCAATCGTCATTACATCCACTCTCGAGCGCCGACGAGCGTTAAGTGGGGCTGATTTTGTCACAAGTCAAATACGAGTAGGGGGATTAAAAGCGCGAGAAAAAGATGAACGCATCCCATTTTCTTATGGGGCACTTGGTCAAGAAACAAATGGGGCAGGAGGGATCTTCAAAGCGTTACGGACAATTCCAGTTTTATTAGAGATTTCAAAAGATATGCAAGAGTTATGTCCGAACGCATGGTTAATCAATTTCACAAATCCTGCTGGTATGGTCACAGAGGCATTATTGAAGTATGGCGAACATAAGCGGGTCATCGGTGTGTGCAACATTCCGTTTAATATGCGCACTGGCGTCGCGGAGATTTTGAAGTGTAACGTAGAAGACATCGAGATTGAATTTCTAGGCTTGAACCACTTTGTGTTTGGACGTCGTGTGCTTGTAAAAGGTGTCGACTGTACAGCCAATGTAATCGAACGATTAAAGGATCCAGCAAATCAATATTCGCCAGCAAATATTGTATCGGAAGGCTGGTCAACCACCTTCTTGTCAGCTTTTAAGATGTTGCCAAATCCGTATCATAGCTATTACTTTAAAGGCGCAGACATGCTCGAAAAGAATTTGGAAGCGTACTGGGAAAACGGGACGCGAGCAGAAGTCGTACAACAAGTAGAGGCAGAGTTATTTAAAAAGTATGAGAACGAGAGCCTAGAAGAAAAGCCAACAGAACTTGAAAAGCGAGGAGGGGCGTTTTATAGTGATGCGGCTTGTAATGTCATGACAAGTATTTACACCAATAAAGGGGATGTGCAAACAGTTAATGTCCAAAACAATGGCACCATATCCGATCTACCTGATGATGTTGTCATTGAAACGAATGCACTTATGGGTGCAGATGGGCCAAGACCGATTTCAATAGGGGCACTGCCACTTTCCATCCGAGGAATCATTCAATTAATGAAGAATGTAGAAGAGCTTGTTATTGAAGCGGCTATAAAAGGGGACCGTGAGCGTTTGTATCAAGCCTTACTCATTAATCCGCTCGTCCGAGAAGAAGCACTTGCGAAGGATTTAATGGAAGATTTACTAGAAGCACATAAAGAAGATTTGCCACAATTTTATCAACAAGCATAAAAAGGGGGAATTTTTATGATGCAATGGTTAGAAAAGTACGTCATTCCAGTTGCAGGCAGAATTGGGGCACAGCGTCACCTTGTTGCCATACGTGATGGATTTGTCAGTGTCATTCCATTAATAATTATTGGTTCATTTGCTATTTTACTTAACAATTTTCCATTGCCTTCTATTGAGGGGTATCAAGGATTTATGATGGGGATTTTTGGTGAAAACTTCACCATGTTTGGCGGAAATATATGGGACGCCTCTTATGCGATACTTGCTCTCTTAGTCACCATGTCCATTTCCTATCATCTCGCTCGTTCGTATGGGGTGGATGGGTTAGCAGCTGCTATTTTATCTGTCTCGACCTTTGTGATGTTGTCACCTTTTACAGAAGATTGGGGCTTGTCCCTCGCGTGGACTGGTTCGCAAGGACTATTCGTTGCGCTATTTAATGCCATTATTATTACGGAATTATTCCGTGTCTTAGTGAATTCTCGTTTCACAATTAAAATGCCTCAAGGTGTTCCTGATGGGGTAACGAAATCGTTCCGGTCTTTAATTCCATTTTTACTCATATTAATCGGACTAAGTTTGTTCCAAATGTTTATGGCCCTCGTCGTGAATACGAGTGTGCATGAACTTGTGTTCCAGTGGATTCAAACACCATTATTAAGTTTATCAAATTCATTACCTGCGGCTTTAATTGTTGTGTTTCTTAATCATTTTCTTTGGTTCTTTGGGCTTCATGGAACGAATATCATGTCGCCAATTATGGAAGGTGTATACTTAACAGCAAGCGTGACAAATACCGAGCTTGTTCAAGCTGGTGCGAGTATATTTGGAGATGAATTAGCAATTGTCACGAAAGCGTTCTTTGATGCGTACGTCTTTATGGGCGGTTCGGGAACAACTCTTGCGTTAATTGCTGCGATTTTTATCGTTGCCAAGACGTCTCACTATCGTACAGTTGGGAAATTAGGAGCGCCAGGTGCGGCGTTTAATATTAATGAGCCGATCATGTTCGGGGTGCCGATCGTGTTGAACGCATCGTTGTTCATTCCGTTCCTTTTATCACCAATCCTATTGACAATTATTTCATACTTTGCAATCTCGTTAGGGTTTGTGGCAAAGACTGCTGTTGCGATTCCGTGGACGACACCACCAATTATTAGTGGCTTTCTTGTATCAGGTCATTGGTCAGGCGTCATCTTGCAACTCTTTAACTTAGCGTTGGTCACACTCATTTACATCCCGTTTATAAAAATATCGGAGCGTGCGCAAGAAAAAATCGAAAAGCAGAACACATAGATAAGGAGTGCCGTTATGACTAAAACGCTCGAAGAAATCTCATTCACACTTATTCTCCATTCAGGTAACGCTCGCTCTTTCGCCATGGAAGCTATTCAAGCAGCTAAAGTAGGCTCATTTGAGGAAGCAGCCGAGAAATTAAAAGAAGCAGATGTAGCATTTGTCACTGCCCACCATGGACAGACAGAATTGCTACAACAAGAAGCGCAAGGGAATGGTGTCACACCTTCTATTCTGCTCATTCATGCCCAAGATCACTTAATGACGTCAATGACAGTGAAAGAAATGGCTGTTGAAATGGTCGAACTTTATCAACGTTTACCAAAAGGAGTGTAGAAGATGAATATTTTACTAGTTTGCTCAGCGGGTATGTCGACAAGTATGCTTGTCTCTAAAATGAGAGAAGCAGCTGAATCAAGGGGCTTAACATGCCAGATTGATGCGGTTTCTGCTTCACACTTACAAGATCATCTGGAAAAAACTGATGTCATTTTAATTGGCCCACAAGTACGTTATATGCAAGCACAAGTGACAAAACAAGCAGAGCCACACGGCATCAAGGTAGATCTCATTAATCAAATGGATTATGGCATGATGAAGGGTGAAAATGTTCTAAACCAAGCCATGAACTTAGCAGATGTGAAGTAAAGAGAAGGGGGAAGAGTATAGGCAACTGCTATACTCTTTTTTCTGTTCTACTATTTCGACAGTTTAAGGGTATAATAGAAGAAACGACTTTTGAGGAGGAACCGTCTTGGTAGCGATTTTGTTGCTCGTTGCAAGTGTTTTATGTTGTCTAGCGGTTGGATTTAGCCAAAAAGACCGTAAAGCAAAAGGCAAAGATCTGTATGAAGAATAAGAAGTAGAGGTGGATTGAGACTTGGATTATGCAATGAAATTTGAACCACCTGCCCCGAAGGCATATAACGATTTAAGAATTGAAGGTGGCATAAGTGGCAAGTCATTAGAAGCTGCCGAAGTGGGATTAAAACACTCGTTGTTTGCCATTAGTTTGTATGATCAAGATGTCCTCATAGGAATGGGCCGCGTGATCGGAGATGGTGGCGCCTTTTTTCAAATAGTAGACATTGTGGTAAAGCCAACGTATCAGGGGAAAGGGTTAGGGAAAGTGATTATGGAAGAAATTACGACATACCTTGACCGTCATACATACCCTGGGTCATACGTTAGCTTGATTGCGGACGGAGACGCTGACCATTTATATAAGAAGTTTTCATTCGACTATACAGCGCCACGATCACAAGGGATGTACCGGAAGTATTAATATGGAACGCTAACAGTTCTTTCCATATAGACAAAATACGTTTCTGAGTCGATAAACAGGGGTAAATGGGAAGTGTAGGTATCAATCACTTTATTGAGGAGGATATCTATCATGAATCGCTTTGAGCGAGAACTGTTTCGTCGGGAGTTGTCTTTCCTCAAATCGTTGAGGAAAAAGATGACCGATCATGAAGCGCGTTTTGCTGACATGATCGATGATCAAATCGATCACCTGGAAGCGATCCTTCATGAAGAAACAGAAAATGCATTTACTGATTAGTTTTACAGGATAGGGTTATCCCTATCCTACATATCAAAACTGCGGGGTCTTCCTCTTAGTGATTGATAGCAAGCTAATCGAATGCACGCTCAGATTCAGGGAGGAGGCACATGCTTTAGAGCATGTGCTTTTTTCTGTTGGAATGACAAAAAGACCGAACTCGAGTACAGTCTTAATTCCATGTAAACAGCGCATGAAGGGTAAGATGAGTTCCTTCAACCAAATCGTAAAGAAAGAGAAAGCTGAAAAGGGCAATAAGAACAAAGGAACCGATAATCATTTGCCGAACAAGGTATTTCCACGTCTTTACGATTGGCGCACCAAAACATGCTAAAGCAACAAGCATTGAAAATAATAGCGCAACATCCGCCATCATGACCACCTCTAGATGTCCTATTCTTTCCTGTTGGCAAGCTTTCTATACTAGTCTATGCAACTCGCTCTGCTTGTTTCATAAGAGAGATAAATAATTATCTCTTTTTTGTCATCGTAAACGCAAAGGCCGCGTCTCTAAAAATGGTTTCAGAATAGGTGTACGTTCTTCCATTATCAAGGTATCGCTTGCTTGATAATTTGTTTGTCAGTGCTTGACTCGTTTCTAGCAGTTCTTTCTCCTTTTTCAACAACATATGTGGCGTGATCTCATTCTCAGCAGATTGAAAACTCGCTTCGTTCTGCTGTTCAATAAGGTGGGTGAAATCAGCGTGACATGCTTGTTTTGTTAATTGAGGAAGTATACCTACAGGCACATAAAGATATTCAAGTTCGATAGGCTCCTCATGGATGCAGTGAAGACGAACAATCTTCCAAATCGGAGCTGACATCTCAATTTGAAAGAGATCAGCTAACATGTCTCCTGCTTCAATTCGTTCAAGTTCCTGTATATGTATGGTCGTGTGGCTGCCATTTTTTTCGAATAAAGAAAGATGAACGTTCATACCCTCATTTTTTTCTTCAATGTTATGTATCATCTCATCACCTGCTTGATCAATGTGTGTTTGGGTGGGAAAAATTGTATACGCTTTCAAAATCAAAACCACTCATTAACGTTTATTACCTAACATTCTAGCAAAACGCTTTCATCTTTTCATTCATTTTATGAGAAAACATGAAAAAAGATGTGTTCATTTTACAAGGTAGGAACCAAAAAGCGTTTTTGGAATTTTATTTGGGGAGAAGGAAGTGAGTAGGATAAATCGTTACGTGATCCCACAGATGTATATACTGTTCGGGTTTGTAATGGTTCTTCAGCTGGATGGGCTTTATAACCCTGCCTTAGCTGAATTTGCCAAATATGTTGCTGCTAGTCTGCTAATCATAGGGAGTATTTGGTTATTAACGTTAGTGGTCAAAGATTTTCTGCGTGCGTTTGATGATTCTTTGAATAAAGAGAGAGAAGAAGGAAAGGAGTAAGTCGCTCTTGAGCGGCTTTTTTTGCTTAAGCAAGTTGCTAAAAGGTTTTCAAAGGAGATGGTCGAATAGTGTCAGAATAAGGAGGAGAAGAATGGATTGATTTGGTATGTAGGCTAGTAAAAATGACGTGTGTTACTAAAAGAAACGTCCGACCCATAAACACGTATAGATGGAGGCTTCTATGGATACAGAATTGAGAGGGATTTTAGTTGAAATTAGCGGTGATATTAAAGAGATGCGTACGGAACTAAATGAAAAAATTGATAAGCTCAACCTAGGAATAACAAACCTAGAGTCTAAAGACGAAAACGTGGAAGAACGTCTAGATCAACTCGAGGAACGCTTTGAAAATCTTGAAATCCGCTTTACAAAACAGGAAGAAGAAATGGCTGCTATACGAGAAGAATTAGCTGGGATTGATCAAATCAAGCATGGTCACCTTGTATTGAACCAAAAGATTTTTGATGTAGAAACCTGGAAGCTTGCAATGGAACAACGTCTGGAAAAGCTTGAAGCAAAAATGGGGTGATGGCGCACAAAGAGCGACCCAAAACTGGCATCGCTCTCTCGTATGTACGATTATTACTTGTTTTTCCCAGCTTCGATCATTAAGAAAATCGCTGCTAAAATGTGCATAATCATGCCCACTCCAGGAATCCACCCTAAAGCAGACGCGAGAATGCCTAAGATGTGACCGGTTTTACTACGTTCCTCTTTGGCTGCAAAAACCAAGCCGATGATATGTAACACCAACATGATTGCAAGTGGTGCCCAATACAGAGATAGGATGATGGCTCCTCCTAAAATCGGGATACCTAACAACGCTTCTAATCCACCGAATGTCCACTTCATGACTCTACTTGGCACATGATCTCCCCCTTGTTCATAAACAGTACTTTTGACCCCTCACTAATGTATATTGGGAAACCACTAATTATGACTGGAATCATGAAACTATTGTCTAAATTCCTATTCATGATAAAGGTATGACCTTATTGGCAACGACTCCTATGGGAACAGCACGTGTCCGAAGACAGTGAAGCCAGATTTTGAGCGTAATTGCTAAGGCCGTGCCCATGGAAAGCGTTCGCCAATTTTAGACCTTTTTATCGTAGTCTATCAATGATGAGAATGATCGTTTGTATAGGGTTGGTTATTCCCATTAATCAAACGCTCTGCTTCTTCAGGCGTAAGCTTTCCAACCGCAAATCGTTTCGTCGGCATTGCAAACAAATCGCCTACTTGCGTGAGTGCTTTTGCGAAATAGAGCCCTTCTTGTGTAAAGTCAACGTCGACTGCATAAATCCCATTTCCTTCAGGGGTTGCGGTTAAGTATTCATGTTGTTCATGATTGTTTGACCATACTTCAAAGCGAACGAGCTCAGTATCTGATACATCTTCTCCATCTTGTGATACATAGGCAAAGATGGTCTGTTGGCCTCCTTCTGAAACCGAGTCAGGTAATTCTACCCGGACTTCAATCGGCTTAAAATCGGTATAATCTTCATGATTATTGCTATTCACTGAACAAGCAGACAAGAAGAGAGCGAGTGTCATTACAAGAATGAGATAGCGCATGGTATTGACCTCCTATGCATGGAAGAACGTCTTCAGCCGCTCTATTTTTTGAATGAGAAAGAAATCAATCAAGAAAACAACCACAAGTGAGAGAGCTACTAATGGAAAAATAAGAGCAAATACAGCGAGTATCACGATTAAGATCCGACTTTGACGAATCGAAATGGCTTTCGGGGCACCGATGTGGCCGTCTGGTTTGCGACGCCTCCACATGATAAACCCAGACACGATGATCCCGATTAAACCAATGCAAATCACAAGTCCAAACAGTTGATTAAGCAAGCCGAATTCTAACCCCTTATGAATGGTTATGCCTGTTGCCATTAATTTCCCAATTGTCCCGTAATCGTCATAGCGATAATCAGCCAGGATGGCACCTGTATACTGATCGATGTACATCGTCGCTTCATCTTTAGCTTGATCAGGGAAAGCTGACAGGGTAAATGACCCCGTTTCACTTCTTGGAAAATAAACCGAATAGCTTGGGTGCAAATCCTGATGAAGACCAGTTGTAACCACATCATCAATGGAAACTTGTTCATAGCCTTGCGCATTACCAGATAGAGGTGCAGGTAATTTTTGCGCTGCCCAAGCCGATTCCGCTACATCTTCCGTTAATGACTCAGGAGCATCACCGACCCAAATGGAAGGCGGATAGCCTTGACCCGTACTTGTTGCTAGATGCTGTACCCCATTTCCCCAGAATCCTGTCCACAACATGCCAGTCAAGACAAAGAATGTAATGCCAATTGATAGCCATGCTGCAGGAACCGCATGTAAATCGCGAACTAAGACGCGTTTCCCTTTTCGTAAACGCGGAAGCCAGACTCCATACACTTTTGGTTTGGCGCGACGTGGCCACCATAAATATAGCCCGCTTGCCATTAAGATAAGCGTCCATGATGCGGCGAGTTCGACAACGCGATCACCAAAAGTCCCGAGCATCAACTCACCATGAAGCTCAATTAAGCGTTCCATGATTCGGTCTTGATCGAGAAGTACACCTAAATGCCCTCCAGTATATGGATTCATATAGACTGTACCCGTTGATCCATCAAGAAACGTTGCCCCGATTCCGACGGATGACGTTGGATTTTCACTAGGGGAGTAAGACGTAACCGTTTCAATGTTGTCGTAGACTTGATTGGCATTGGCGATTAACTCACTAGGTGCAACCGTAATGCCATTCGGATTAGGTGTCACATCGTAATAATTACTGTACAACGCCGCTTCAATATTGCCTTTAAACAAATAAAGGCCACCTGTAACGGCGAGTAAAAGCAAAATTGGTGCAATGATGAGACCCGCGTAGAAATGCCACCGCCAAACCGTTCCATAGCGCTTTGTCGACCGAGGCGTATCTGTTTTCACCTGTCACTCCTCATTTCGATTATAATGATATAACGTTTGTTGAACTAACTATACATCAATGATATCTAAAAAATGTGAAAAATTTGTGAGGTTAGGTTGGGAAATAAAAAATATTTTTGTTCACTATTACGAGCTGACAGATCTACAATAGGATCTAGCAAATCTACTTTTATACAATCTTAAACTAGATGATGCAGAAATCATTCGTGTGTTAGTATGACTGTTAAATGCGAAACATAATAAAGGGGGCTATTATGAAGGTTTATTTTGGTGCGTACCTATTTTTATTGTTCGTATTTCTTAGTGGATGTATCTTTAACGATTCAGCAAAAATAGGCGATTCATTGGACGATTTTGAAAGCGTTTATGGTGATTATGAATTGGATGAATCAGAAAGTTACCCAACTGCCTATTTTTTAAGAAATAATTTACATGTTGCATTTGTGGATTATGATGAGGAATACAGAGCTAGAACTATACGTGGTGAAATTACCTCTCTCGAATCACTTGAAGAAGCTTTAAACGAGATCAAGGAACGCTTTATACCAAAGGAATATGAATACAAGGGACCAAATTGCAATAATCAATTGGTAGGCGGACGTGGTGAAAAGACAGACACCCCACGCTTTTATTTTGCTGATGAAGATCATTTAGGGATTGAGGTTACGATAAACACGAAGGGCGGCGACATTTTAGAAAGGATGAGTGTTGAAGAAGTAGGGTCTGTTGGAGAGAGAAGTTATGACTGTGAAGTAGACGTAGATGAATCGATTCAAGTTGGTCATATTTGAGCTAGAGTTGTGCATAATTCAAGGGCATGTAGTGAATGCAACACGATTACATAAATGTGTGTTGAGTCTTTAGAGTGAACGTTTTCATGTTAAAACAAACAGACACTAATACCCGAGGGATCAAGCGTTAGTGTCTATTATACTGTCTTTATATGGATGTATATGTTTTAAAAATAGGATACCTTAGGAGCTTGAGCGTTCGATTTCTTTCATGGCCTTTTTAAAATCACGTTGGGTATTGGTTTGCATCGGACTTCTGCCTTTCACGTTCTCGTAAAATCCGATTCTGGCGGCGTGGTAAAACGTTAAACTAACGAATAAACCGACCATAAGTGCGAGCATGCCAAGTACTTGAATAAGTGCAAATAAAATTAAAAAACCAATAAACGCAAAGCGGTTTCCGCGAATCATTTTGAAACTATAAAAGACGACTGAGAAAAAGTTCTGCTTAGGATTCTCGTACAAGATGTACATACCATGCGCAAATCCAGTGTAAAGGTAGGTAAATGCCAGTGCTAATCCGCCTAATAACAGAATGCCAAAAAGCGTTGAACCGTCCATAAGCAATGAAAGCATAAAGAAGCTAACCAACATTAACGCCAAAAATGTCAGACCCATTGTAATCATCGTCATAAACAACCCTTTATAAAGCAAGCGAGGATTCTTAAACGCATACAAATAAGCAGAAAAAAAGCGCTTTTCACGATGTTTCAATCCATACATAAAATCAATAATCGCAAACACAATGATACTTGAGATAAACGATCCAACGGGGTTCAAAATGTCGAGCAAGCCCATTCCTGTTGATACAGTAAACGTGCTAAACGAGAAAGAACCATCGTTCCAGTGTATTTGAGCAAAGTGATGACCGAACAGTAATAGAAGCACATAGCTTAGTCCCGTGAATAGTATCGCTTTTAGCCAATTTCTTCTCAGTATTCGCTGCGCCTCTTGCATCGCCTCTGATACCATACAAATGCCCCCTTTCTTTTTTTGCCTGTATAACGGTAACACGGTTGAAGCGCTTTGTGAAGAGGATCGACAGGAAAATAATGCCCAAAATCTAAGCACTCCGACTCAATCTTCAAAAAAGCCAATGAGGTGTTGTTTTTCGCAAAACGTTTTCTCTTTCTAGTGTAGAGGCAAAGGCAGATCGAATGTCCATCGAACTTGCTACTGCCTTAAAAAATGAATCTAGAAAATGGAGGAAACCATTCATGGAACTAAGACAAGATTTTATCCCAACATCAAACTCGAACCGTCCACAAACGGCTTTGCGCCCAACGCTTATTACCATTCATGAAACGGCGAATACCTCCGCCGGAGCAAATGCCGACATGCACGCCCGTTATGTAAAAGGAGCAGATGCGCAGGCACGACAAGTGTCATGGCACGTCACAGTCGACGACACGCAAGCCATTCAACATCTGCCGTTTAATGAAGTCGGATGGCATGCCGGTGCAAATGGCAATCGACAGTCAATTGGCATTGAAATTTGCGTGAATCGCGATGGGAACTTCCAGCAAGCTCGCGCGAACGCGATCTCACTCGTCCGACGTTTAATGAACGAACTATCAATTGGAATCGAATCAATTGTGACCCACCAACATTGGACAGGGAAGGCTTGCCCGGCTAATCTATTGCCATCGTGGGATTCGTTTCTTGCAGATATTCGAGATGGAGAGAATACCAATCCAGCCCCACCAATGGAAGGGCGTTTACTCCGTGTCATTACAAACACATTATGGGTGTACAATCGACCAGATTGGAATGCACGTTATACAACCGTATCGCGGAATGAAGTGTTTACCATCGCTGAAGCTTTAACTGTGAATGGTTCACTCATGTACCGATTAAAAAGCGGCCTTTACATTACAGGAAATCCTGCCTATGTCACGTTGTTATAAACATTCTAGCCTGTCTCGCTTCTTTGGGACAGGCTTTCTCTACTCTCGTTTATACGAAATCATGGAGGGTTTTGTTATACCGATTAAAAAGGGAGGAAGTCTGATGGATAAGAAGATGAACGATGTTATTACGACACATTTAATGAAAGAATTAAAGCCTGCTTTCATTATCGTTTTTGGCTCCTTCGCAAAAGGAACTCAAAGGAATGATAGCGATCTTGATCTTGCATTTTATCCTGAGGATCGAACCAATCCTCCAACGTCCTACCAATTGTTTATGATTGCGCAAGAGTTAGCTGAAAAGGTTAAACGAGAAGTGGATTTAGTGAATCTTCAAACTGCCTCAACCGTATTCGGCGCACAAATTTTTCATACAGGCGAAGTGCTTTATATGAACGATCAAATGGTGTTTGAGCAGCAGCGGATGACGACGTTAAGTATGTACGTCAAATTAAATGAAGAGCGAAAAGAAGTCTTAGATCAAATTTACGAAAGCGGGTCTATTTATGAACAATGATCAACTTTTACATAGATAATTGAACCAATGGCCGCTCCATGGTTTTTTATTTCGGATAAGCATTTGTAAAGTTTGTGTAAATGTATTTTGTAAGATTGCATGCAATCGGTATTATTTAGCGTTATTCTGATATAATCTTCTTACACCAAACACGGAAAGAAACCCTGCCGTGACGGTGATGATGGAAGATTTACACACGTATAAGAGAGGGAGGGACACACATTGGGAAGGCGACGCTTTTTAACCGAAATACAACGGAACTAGTACGAGTAAAGCTTAATAATGGAAGAAACGATTGCTTTTCCAAGCTGCCCTCTCTGTCCGTAATAGATAGATAGAAGGGCAAAGAGAAGAGACAATCCGTTTCAAGAAAGGTCGGAAACCTATTATTCTTGGAGGTGAATCCCTTATTTAAGGGAAATCATTGGATTTAAGCACATTTATTAATCTCTTGCTCATTGTCCTATTTTTAGCGTTAACCGCTTTCTTCGTTGCGTCAGAATTTGCGGTCGTAAAGATCCGAAGTTCACGCATTGATCAACTGATTGCGGAAGGAAATAAAAAGGCGATTGTAGCAAAAAAAATTACGCAAAACCTTGATTATTATTTATCTGCCTGTCAGCTCGGAATTACCGTAACGGCTTTAGGGCTAGGAGCACTTGGTAAACCGGCAGTAAGCAGTTTGATGTATCCCGTTTTTGACTTCTTTAATGTTTCAGATGCTTGGTCATCTGCCATTTCTTATGCGGTTGCGTTTTTACTTGTGACCTACTTGCACGTGGTCATTGGTGAGATGGCGCCTAAGACGTTGGCGATTCAGTTTTCGGAAAAAATGACCTTGCTGTTGTCTGGATCTTTGTACTGGTTTGGGAAAATCATGTATCCATTTATTTTGACATTAAACGGTGCATCTCGATTACTGTTACGGTTGTTTGGTGTCAAGCCACTTGGCCATGATCAAGCCTACACGGAAGAAGAACTAAAAATTATTATGGCGCAAAGCTATGAAGGCGGCGCGATTGATAAAGAAGAACTTCAATATATGGAAAATGTCTTCTCATTTGACGAGCATGTGGCCAAAGACATTATGGTGCCACGTACGGAAATGGTGACGATACACGATGGCATGACGATGGATGAGCTCGTCTCGTTAATGGATCACTACAACTATACGAGATATCCCGTCATTGAAGATGGGGACAAAGACAAAATTATTGGTGTCGTAAACGCCAAAAAAATGCTTCAAGCCATTGTTGCTGGAAAAGAAGTAGCGATTAAATCTTACATTCGTGAACTTCCGTTTATTTTCGAAGCAACGAGTATTCAAGATGTGATGCACAAAATGCAAAAAGAAAAAGTGCATATGGCTGTCATTATTGATGAATTTGGTGGAACTGCTGGTCTTGTGACGATGGAAGAAGTGATTGAAGAGTTAGTCGGGGAAATCCGCGATGAATTCGATATGGATGAAGAAAGCGATATTGAAAAAGTCGGAACGGACGAATACGTGATTAACGGGCGCGTATTGTTAGATGACTTAGAAGAACAATTCGGCTTAACCTTTACCCATCGTGAGCATGTGGATACGGTCGGTGGCTGGATGTTACAAAACATGAAAGTCATTGATGAGCCAAAAGAAGGCATTAAGATTGAATTAGATGAACATGTTTGGTCCGTTGTTGAAGCCGACGATCATCACATAAAGAAAGTCAAATTCATGCAACATCAACCAGCAACACTGATATAGAGTAACTTAAAACATACGGAGGTGAACCCTTCTCTACGTGAGAAGGATTAATTGGACCCAATTATTGTTGTGAATTTAACCCTTGTCGCGATCTTCATCCTTTTGACCGGACTATTTGTAGGTGGAGAGTTTGCGATTTTAAAGGTGCGAATGTCAAGGCTTGACCAACTTGTTTCAGAAGGGAACAAAAAAGCGGTTCTCGCCAAAAAAGTCGCCCACGAGCTTGATTACTACCTATCTGCCTGTCAATTAGGTATTACGATTACAGCTCTTGTGTTAGGTGCGTTAGGTGAACCAACCGTTCAAAACATTTTGCGACCTGTCTTTGATTATTACAGTGTCCCAGATGCATTAGCAACCGCTATGTCGTACGCGATTGCCCTTGCGCTCGTAACGTTTCTCCACGTTGTCATTGGAGAATTGGCACCGAAAACACTTGCGATCCAGTATCCTGAAAAAATGACGCTCCTATTAGCGCCACCCCTTTACTGGTTTGGCGTCATCATGGGGCCATTTATCCGAATTTTAAACGGGTCCGCACGAACACTACTCGGCTGGTTTGGCGTCAAACCAGCAGGGCACGAAACAGTTTACTCAGAAGAAGAATTGAAACTCATCGTCTCGGACAGTTACAAAAGCGGCGAAATCAACCAAACCGAGCTAGCCTACTTGGAAAACTTTTTCTCATTTGATGGTCGCACATTAAGTGAGATCATGATTCCGAAAGAACAAGTCGTCACTTTAGGCGAAACCATGGAAATCGATGACATCCTGAAAACCATTGATCAACAAGGGTACACCCGTTATCCCGTCATCAATGCGGAAGGAACGAAGGTCACAGGCTTTGTGAACACGAAAGAAATGTTAACAAGTATCGCAGCAGGCCGTGCCCACGGAATCGAGTCGTACTTGCATCACATTCCACGTGTGAAAGAATCCTTGTTCATTCAAGACGTCTTTTTGAAGATGAAAGCAACCCGCACCCACATGGTGATTGTAACCAATGACCAAGGTGAATTAAGCGGTCTTGTGACGATGGAAGACATTCTAAGTGAAATTGTTGGCGACATGGAAGAAGAAGACTACGACAATGTCGGTCTCGCTACGTAAAGCTAAAGAAAAACGATTCCTAAGGGGATCGTTTTTTTTGGTGTGAATGTATAGGGGATGGGAACCGATAAATAGGGTACAGGGTAAAAAGAAAGGACTGCACGCCACATGCCAAACGAACGAACCGCAATGATGTATTTTCCAGATTCAACCTACGCATCTTCTTTAAAAGTGGTGCAGGAGTTAACGAGCCAGATTCGCGGCTTTTATTTTAAAAAGAGCCTTTTAGCAGAAGTAGAGAAACTTGAGCACGCCAACAACTATGCTGTTTATTTCCTCATCTCCGATGTCGAAGAACCAAGCATTTACATCGGTCAATCGGTACACGGCATTAAACGATTAAAAGAACACTTAAAGCAAAAAGACTTTTGGCAGTTCGGCATCTTATTTGTGACCGACAACAATAGCTTCGATAAGCAACTGATTGATTATCTCGAATACGAATTTATTCAGCGTTTTAACGCTTCGACTTACATTGTTGAGAACCGGGATATGCGCATCAATAAGCCGAATGTCAACTGGTACATGAGGGCGACCATGAACACATTTGCTGGCCAAATTGCATTTTTACTAGAGTCGCTTGGTGTAACGATCAAACAAGCTGAGCAGGTAGGGTCTGATGAAGAAAAGCGTATTTATTACCCGGCCGAAAAAAACCACCCTGCTACCATCTATCTTCACGATGGACAATTTGTCATTACAAAAGGTTCTACCGTCCTGTTTCCACAAGAAAAATTAAAAAACTATAAGGACGAAGGGAGACTCTATCAGAAATTACAGGCAAAAATGAAGCAACTCATTGAAGCGAGTCAAGCTGAGCCTATTGACGACAAATCCGCTCGCTTAACAGAAGACATTGCCTGTCCAAGTCCAAGCTATGCAGCGGATCTATGTAGCGGTGCGTCAAAAAATGGCTGGGAATATTGGCAGGGATTAAAGGAAGAGCGAGAGAGGTTGGGGTGAGTACCTAAGCTTATTTACATAGATGATTGATAGGTTTCACATAAAGAAAGCGTCCTATCTCAAAAGGTTAGGGCGCTTTGCAGTATGGTTGTAACCTATCCTTAGTAATTATGCATTAATCAAAGCAAACCATTCCTTGGGCTTCAATTGCTTGAGCACGTGCGTCACCGATACCTGAGATGCGCTTCATATCATTATAAGAAGCGAACGGTCTTAGCTGCATAATTTGACTTGCGCGATCAGGACCAATTTCATAGATGCCTTGAAGCTCTGATTCGGAGGCAGTATTAATATGAATAGAACCAGCAGGGCAGCTATGATTACTTTCTTCTGAACTAGATTCTGAAGTAGAGGCAGAGACGGTTTCCGATTTGGCCGTTTCTAATTCGTCTTTAAATGTAGAAACTTCGCTTTCTAATTTCGTGATCATTGCTTCATTGTCCGAAAGACTATCGTCTTTTTCGGTAATTTGTTCGTTAAGGGAAGAGATTTTGTCCTCGTACTCTGACTTTAT
Organism: Shouchella phoenicis; assembly: GCF_047238345.1. Lineage (NCBI taxonomy): Bacteria > Bacillati > Bacillota > Bacilli > Caryophanales > Bacillaceae > Shouchella > Shouchella phoenicis. Next base: position 513,258 of record NZ_JBDFMQ010000001.1, read on the forward strand.
TTCTTTCTCAAGATCTTCCTTAAACTCTTTCTCGAAATTAGAATTAAATTCTTCCTCCCACTCATCTTTTAATTGATCAATGTCCTCCTGAGTGAATTCTTCTTCCGCTTTCTCTAATTCTAAATTTAATTCTTCAACTTCTTTTTTCAGATCTTCTAATTCGGCATCTCTTTCTTCTATCGTTTCTTCCAACTGAAGGACTTCCTCATTAGTAGAGCTCGCGGAAGCTATCGGTTCATCATCGCTATCTAGTGTTGCCCCTGCCAAAAACATAAAAATAAACATAGAAGGGAGTCCGTATGCTAATACTCGTTTCCGTGAAGGAAAGCGTATAAGTTTTGGCTTAATTGTTCCAAGAACAACTGCAAAGAACGAGATCAAAAGAAAAAGAATAAATACAACGTCCATAAAATTCTCCTTTAAGCAAAAATGATAAAATATGTATGATATAATTATACTAATAAAAAAGACCCAAGTCACGAATGTTTTCTATTAATTATTAATAGATAGACATTTGTGTTTACTATGCTTTCCGACTTAGCGTATAGCTAAAAGTTGATATAAGAGGAGTTAATGAAGTGAAACGTACTTACTTAGAACTAGTTCCAGGCCTAGAAGTTACAAATAGTGAAATTAGTAATTTGTTTGGTTGTGCCAATCAAGGAGGGATGAGACGCTCGTTAAAAACAAATACGCTAGTGCTTATCTCTGATAAAACCAAACTGTATCAAGATCGAGAGGAAGACGGCGTTTTTTATTATACGGGCATGGGAAAGCTGGGAGATCAAAGCTTAACGTTTCAACAAAACCTAACATTGGCAAAATCCAACGAAAATAATGTATCTATTCATCTATTTGTTGCATACAAAAAACGAATTTACACGTATAGAGGTCAATATGAACTAATAAACGAACCATTTCAAGAACACCAATTAGATGAAGAAAAAAATAATCGGCTTGTTTGGGTATTCCCTTTAAGAAAACGTTTGAATGATACTGATAAAAGTAGTTATACATACAGCCAATCGCAGAAGGTAGGCAATCATGACTCATGGGATCTTCATCATAATGTTGCAGTAAAAACAGCCGACCAATCGACCTTTGAATATGGTGAAACCGTCATACCTAAGCGTATACGTCCTTTCTTTAAGTCGACAAATCTCAAAGAAGGTGAAGAAAAAGAAATTACATTAATCTATCAAGAGTATATGTTTTTTGCAAAGATTAAGGTTCAAGCGAGTGGCTCTCCACGTCATCGATTGAGATGGGAGAAACAATTTACTCTGCTAATAAACGAATATACAAATAGAGTCCCAAGTGAGGTTAAAATCTATTTCATATATGACGATGAAGAAACCTACAAGGTAAGCTTATCTCGTAAAGACATAATGGATACGGTACATACTGATGTGATAGCAGAAGAATTAGAACAATATGGTGCTAGGACAGAGGGGAGAATCACTAGTTATTATGGGAAGAAATATGAGCGTGATCCAATTAATCGTGAACTGGCCATACAAATCCACGGTATAACCTGTGCTGCTTGTAATTTTAACTTTGAGCAAAATTATGGTGAAAGAGGTAGAGATTTTATTGAAATTCATCATATAAAACCATTAAGTTCTCTTGGTGGGAGTACAGAAATAAATCCTCATAAAGACCTTGTCCCGTTATGTGCAAACTGTCATCGCATGGTTCATAGACGAAAAGATCATGTATTAACTATGGAAGAGTTAAAAGAAATTCTTCAGAAAGAGAATTAGAATTACTTAAACCTTAAAATTTCATTCATATCTTCAATCCCTAAAGCATCTGCAATCTTTTCTATATGTTCTAACTGAATCCGTTCGCGCTTCCCATTAGCCATTTCACTCAGGGTAGCGCGGCGGATTCCTGTTTTTAAATGCAAAGCATGTATTGTTAATTTGTGCTTATGTAGTAATTCATTAAGTGCAATTTCAACTTTTTGCATAAAGATCACCTAACTTTCAAATTCTGCTTGATGTACTTATAAGCGTACGTTATACTTTGTGTAAATGTTGTACGTTTATGCGTACGGATTTGAGGTGATCCGATGTTCCCCCGACAACAGTTTGTTTCGAAATTAATTAATGAAGTGATTAGCACCATTTTAAAAACAAATAAAGCAAACGCCACTACTATTCAATCCAAAGTGTATACCTTCATCCGACGAAGCGTGACAGACAATTATCCATCTGACATCCTCTGTTTTCCTCACCAAGAAGTTGCTATAAATGCTATCCATTCAACCTGGTTGATTTCACTTAACCCCTATTACTATGACACAAAAGCATCTTATGTTTTATCTATTTTATTAGTGAAAAATAGATTGCCAATACACGGTTGGGTTTATGATGATCTATCAAGCAACCTTTTCCATGCTGATAAGGGAAGTGGTGCATATGTAAATGGCAAAAGAATCTTGCGGGATGAGTTAATGAGTTTAAGAGAAGCGGAAATTCGCATTCACTCATCTTTTTTACGAAAGGAACAGCCGCAAAATCCTGTCTATCAACGAGTGAGGCAAACAGAACTGCCAACAGCGCTTGAGATTTGTGCAGTTGCTGAAGGAAATGCTGATATATTCTTATCAATAAATCAACCGCCTTATGAATTTGCTGCAGCAAGTTTAATTGCAAAAGAGGCTGGGGTACAGGTAATGACGTTAGAAGGAAAAGAATTGAGTTTCGGTAAGAATTCGAGCGTATGGTGTGGTGTTGTTTAATAAATATTAAAGACTTAATTTATATTTTTTATTCACGAAGATAATGAAACCAGTAGAAAGCATAAAAAAATTTCTTTATGCTTAATATATGGTAATTTACGCTTTCAATGTTGAATGGAAGCGTCCTGTATCATTATTACTTCTCCTACAGAATGTTTTATTTCATTAATAAGTAAACCTTTATCTAAGTAATGTTTTTTAAGTTTGAGATTCTTATTTATTAACTTTTCAATTTTACGAAAACAAAACAATTTTTTTCTTTCAAATTTATCCCAATAAAACCAGTTATTTTTCAATTTGCAATGCGCTTCTTTTAGCATTTGAAAGTCAATTAAACTACTAACTCCTTTGCGACTGTCAAGAATTCTAAACTCTGCTTTATTGTGAGTAGATATAAATGAAACCCAATGTGAAATGTAATTGTCGTTTTTCATTTTTTCTTCTTCTTCTTCTAAAGGCAATATTGAAACAATAAAAAGTGCGGAATCTGTTTTAAGGATATCTGCAAAAGTGATTTTAGTTACTTCAAAATTAACGTTTAAGTTACATTCTTTATACAAAAAGTTTGATATAATCTTTTTATTCTCGTTAATAAAAGCCATATACTTATCTAAATAAAAAAATTCTCCTATGTATGTTAAGCCGCTAGTAGTTGATTCGTTAAACTCATATTGGTTCTCTGATAATAGTTGGTATGAGAGTTTATGTATTTTGCTATTAGTAAAATTTTCAATAGAGTAATACTCTTTTAATCCATTTAAGAGTGCATAGATTCCACAAGTTGGACCTCTTTGTTTAACAACCATTCTAACAACCTCCTCAAAAATTCATGATAAACCGTAACAGTGTGCTATTCTTCGTATTAAATAAGGGTTAGCGTTGTCGATAAACGCTAGATTTTATAGGTCGTAATGAAGCTACAGAGTTGGCTTATGTAGAAATAGAAGCGGGCTTTCACCTGCTTCTATTTCTTTTCTTTATTTAGTTCAGCTAGCTTTTGCATCAGGACGGGTTTTGGCATATGCATTAATTGTTCTAACGGGATATTTAATGACTTTGATAGCGCGAGCGCCGTTTCTTCCGACAGTTGTAAAGGACCCATTATGATTTCCTCCTCTCCAAGCTCATTTTAGATTATTCCTGTAGTATAGCATGGCATTGGTAGTGCTCGCGCCCATAAAATTTCTATGTAAACGAGATTTTTAATAAGCCTTATAAACTGCTTTTGAATTAAATGAACAATTAAAATAATTCAAACCGGGTACCTAACTACAAAGGAGATGGTACGCGTGCGAAAAGTGACCGCAATGGCAGGGATGGTCTCATTAGCATTTTTATTTGTTGGTTGTCAGAGTTCGGGAGAAGAATTGAATGCGCAGGATCAAGAAACGCTGGAAACGGATGACAGCGAATTAGAGGAACCAGAAATGGACAATGACGAAAATGGTGGTTCAGACGGTGATGATAGTGACGAGACGCCAGAATATGAAACGATTGAGGCGGAGGAACGTTATTCAATTAATGCCCATTTGGTAGACGAGGATCAGGCTTTTTATACGGCTTACTCCATCAATCGAGATGAGAGCGGTACACTTGAAAATTCGCTAGGTGAAAGTGATCCGTCTGATCAAGAGATGTTGCGCGCTTATGCGGATTTATCTGTTGAATCGCAAGAATTAACGATGCAATTTAATGCTGAGGGTAATGAATTAGCGACAACATCGGCACAAACGGCGTTATTTTACGAATCATTGTTTGGGATTAGTGATCTTTATGGGATAGAGGAAATTGTCTTTTTAAATCCTGACGGGGAAACGAATATCATTGTTGCAGAAAGAGAAGTAAATGCACCTCTGAATGTTGAAGAGGAACGAGGTGCAACACGGGGGTATTACACAGTCTACGATGAAGCGTTAGAGGAGACGTTGTTTTTATCTGGTGGTGCATTGGAAGAACAGGTAATAAATGATGAGGATGAGCTTTTATCGTTTTCAGAGACCGTTGAAAAGATGACAACGATTGATCAAGATGGGGCTTTTTATGATTCCGCCATTGTTGAAGGGATTGAGATCGTAGATGCGAGGATGGATAATGGCGTCGCGTCTGTTCAGTATACGATGAAAGAAGAGATCGTATCAGAAGCAGATCGAACTGTGTTTGAGAATGCGATTCAGCTTGCGGCACTAGATTTCGATGCGTCGGAATTGGAAATGTTAAATGATACGTTGCAAGAGCGTGTCTTGTATTCCTTAATTGAGTAAAAGGCGTGATGGCTTTTAGCGTTCCTTAAAATGAGGTGATCGGTTGAAAGGGATGAAGCATTTAATCATTATAATGAGTGTTGTACTGGTTCTTGCAACGATTATAAATCTTGTTTTTTCGCTACGTTCAAGCGAGTCGAGTGCCATTTATTCAATTACAGTAGACTTCTTTCTAGCTGGTTTATTTACACTGACAATTGTTTTTGCCTTGATACGTAATCATAAAAATGACAATCGTATCATGTTAGCATTCATGTGCGTTTTTCCTCTATTTTTTCTATCAAGTGGTGTGGTAGGTATTGTGAGATTGCTTTAAGCCTCAAACTAGCAAATCAAAAAGCCCATCTACGTGCGATGGGCTTCCTATTCTTATAGACCGAATACAGACATTGGGATGATGATGATGCTAGATCCGCCAAGTGGAACAATAGCGGCTGAGGCAACGACTAAAGATGTTGCGACGATGCTAAGTCTCTTTTTCATAAAGCCCACTCTCCTTCCCAGAGTAATCGCGCAGGCCATACACTGGAAGAAGCCAAATCGTTACGTTACAAAGCTTGTCTCGGTATTAACGCTCGTAGAATGAATCGAATCACTCTTAATTCATGGGCGTTCCGCTCGGGAGTAAGCAATTGTTGTGTAATGCTGTAGACATCCCGTTTGGCATAGTAGTAATAGAGCTTTGCAAAGAAATCATCTGGTTCTTCAGCTAGCAAGCGCTCTAGAAGTGGCAAAGCCTTCTCTGGTGACTTGGATATAATGTGGTAATGAGCTTTTTCAAGGCTATCTGCACCCTCTATTAGTCTATTATAAGGCTCATAGTGCGCGGCGTGAAGGTTTAAAATGAAAGGAATGTCAAATTTTTTCAGAATGTCAGATTTCTCCTTCATTCCAGCCAGCTCAAAATGCTTACAGCTTAATTCGAGATTTCGTAAGCTATCTTTTAAAGATTTAAACGAATAAAGAAGTCCTAACGAATGATACGCGCTCGCTTTAAAAATAGGCGGCGCTGCTGGATTAACGGTATTGGCTAAACAATAGCCTTCAGCAGAGGCAAAATCATCCGTAGAATAAAAATAATAATAGCTTAAAAACGTCGTCAGCCGAGCCGCAAACGCTGTTTTGAGGTAGCCTGGCTTCATTTTTTGTAGTTTATTTCGTAACTCATCCGCTTGATTGACGATCGTGTTATACCCATTCATCGTATGAAAATATAAAATCATAAGCTCTAATTTAAAAAGCAATGTCTCGTCTTGAGTATCCCGGTGAAGTTGTTGCGCTTCTTTTAGAAAAGTATGATTGCTTGGTTCTCCTGCCATCCGGTGTGCAAGTCGATAAACGTTTACATATTCATAAAGTTGATCGTCAAACTGATGTTGTTCGCAAAGGTGTTCTAACTGAGGGATGAGATTATGAATGGCTGTATATTCAAATGCGCATTTCACATCATCGAGCCTCTCAGCACGTAAACAAAATTCAGTGAGAATCTTAAGGCTCTCTTGCGTCGAAAAATGCTTCTGTGCAGAAAGGACAATTTGCTCAAAGTCAACTTCATTATGGTGTTCAATAAATGCGAGAATGCCATTTTCGATATCATGCTTTGACAGAATTGCCTCCATTACATAACCTCCTATTATTTGTATATACATCATAACGAAAAAACAGCGAAAAGTCTGTATTTTGGATTTGGGAAATGTGACTTTTTATCTAAAATAAGTATATCATTATGCTGTAGCACAAATTATGGGAATATATGGGTTATGATGAATTTTTTGAGGTGTAAAATAAAACAAAAAAAGACCTCACAAATGGAGGCCCTTAGAAGGTACTAATGAATACTTTGGTTTTCAAATGATCCTATTTTATCATTGCTTGTCGAAAAAGACCCGACCTTATCCGCTTGATCAGAGAAGGAACCAACTTTGTCATAAGGTGCAACAACAAATGCTGTAGCAACTGCAAGAGTTGCTATAATACCTGCTACTTTTTTCATACTTGATCAACTCCTATGTTTTTTTGTTTTTTGTTCATAGAATACGCTAATTCTATATATTCTAGAGCTAGATCTTTTTTACCTTCTTTTTTATAAAAAGTTCCAGCTTCATGTGAACATTCACTTACTTCAAAATATAATTCATTAGTAAGCAGATGATTAATTCCTTCTCTAACTAGCATCCTTTTTTATATAGAGGCCTTCTGAAACTTTACAGCGGGCTATATATTCATCTTCTTTATTGAGTTTTATTTTATGAACGATATAATCCCAATCAGTTACTTCCTTCCCCAACCGTAACCTTACATTCGCTAAGTTGTAACGAGTGAGTAAATATTGTTTTGTTAATTAAAATGCAGGTATGTCTATCGCCTCACTAAAAAGGACTTCAGCTTCTGAAAGACGATTTTGAGCAAGTCTATGTAATCCAAAGTTTCTCCTTAACAATGCAAATAGAGTTGGATAAAGTTTAGATAATTCGATTAATTCGTCATAAATAAGTTCAGCTTTACTATACTGCTCAACTTCAGTGTAAATTGCTGCGATAATGGATTTAATCATTATTACATTTTCAGTATAAATCTTTTGTTTCTCAAAATATTCTAATGCTTGCTCTAAGTAGGACATTGAAAACGTATATTGGTTGATACGGTAATAGCTTAAGCCAAGTCTATGATAAAATTCAGCTTTCTCAAGGGGATCATTAACTTTTTCAATCAGCATTTCCGCTACTTTAAAAGAACGAATGGCAGATTTATATCTCCCTTGCCAAAATTCATAAACACCTGTTACAAAATAAAACATAAAACGTAAATAGCTATCTCCGAGGTTTTCAAGATTTGTTCCAGGAGGTTCTGTTAAATTTTTTCCTTCGTGAACTTGTAAAAGCATTTGATATCGGAAATCTACAAGTTGATAATAAGAGACAATCTTATCATCTTCTGTCATATTAGTAATCTTTAAATCTACTTCTTCTTTTAATTTTTCTGCTTCCTCAAAATCTCTAGTTATAATGCAACTATACCATTGTGCAATTCTCTCCCCAACTTCTTCTGAAGCAATAGCTTTCACATATAAACCCCCTTAAAATTATTGTAACTTTTTGTTAATTATACAGGGAAATGGTATTGTTTTATATATAAAAAACGATTTTCCCAACATGTTTCCCAATAAAACAATTGTCTACTTTAAGATTTAAACAAGGATAAATATATACTGATGAAAGACACATTTTATGAAATAGAGATAAATTGTGTAACTAGCGATCAAGTAGAGTAATAAGTTTTACCATCTTTAAATGGAATAAAGAGTTACGTAGGGGTTGCCAAAGGGTAATCCCTATTTATAATGGCTAGAAGATCTTGACCTATTAGAAGGAGTGAATGTACCAATCATATGAGCATTTACAAAATTATCACGGGCATTGTGGAAGCGTCATTAGGCTTTCCGTTTGTTGGAGGGTCTGTCATCTTGTCATTGTATTGGACCCCGCTTCTCGTTATGCTAGTTGTACATATTATAGGGTTTCGTTTATCGCGACGAGCGAATTTGTCGACAACCGGACATACGTTAGGCATTGTTACTTCAAGCCTTGGCTGGATTCCAGTCGTGGGTATGACGCTCCACATTATTACTGCATTTTATTTGCTATTTGAAGGATTTATGGGGAAAGACCACTCATCCGTTTGAGTGGTCCATTTTGTTCTCGATTCTATCTAATTTCTCAATAATTACTTGTTGGGTGGCTTTTAATTCATCGAGATCTTTTTGAGCTTGTTCTCGATCTTTATTTGCTTTTTCTAGTACAATAGCAGCTTCTTTTTCCCGTAACTGGTTTTTCTTAAAGACTGCAACAAGAAAGACAATTGCTACTATAATTCCTATCCATAGAATGAATGTTGTCACTTCATATACACCTTTCTTTGTTTACTATTTGCTATGTCTTGAGTATTAAAGGAGTGTGCCTTAACTAAACTTATTTTGCCATCGTTGTCAGTCTATCTCACCTTGTTTTCACTTTCAATCATCTCAATACTGAAACAATAGAATTATGTTAAAATTTAGAAATGATTAAATGGAAAGAGGTGGATTGTATGCGATCAAGTACGTTCTTGTTCATGATGGGCATCACTTTTCTTCTTGTGTCGTTCGGCATGCTATGGAATCAGGTAAATGTCATACTTTTAACGATGCAGGGGAGTTTGGCGGTCTTGGCACTTGTTTTGGCAATAAGAACGAAAGTGGTTGAAGGGAAGGCGCGATGAGTGAAGTTGATTATGCTAAAAGAAAGATCATGAGAGTTGTCGGTTGGATCGCATTCGTACATATATTCTTTATTTTGATGTGGCTAATCATAAACATCATTACTTCGATTTTATACCCTGCTTCATTTGACGCAGACCGACCAATGATGGAGGTAGGTTTAGACTATCATGCATCGTTGGTTGGGTATTTAGCATTCGATCATGGAAGTAAATCACTCGTCATGTTGATGACAATGATTGTTCCGATTGGGTTATACCATTTGTTTCATAAACGTTCATTTGTTGAACTCGCAGGTCTTATTGCTGGGGTGTCTGGGTTTCTTTTATACGCGCTATCCTTCATTTTGCAAGCAGTGAGCGTGTCATACGCAATTCATTTGTATAACGACGAGGCAACAAATGAGTTTGGCAGACAGTTTGCAATGTATGTGTTTGATTGGACGATGTTGCAAGGTGGCTTTTCAACGAGTCTGTACATTATGGCCAACTTACTGATCGCGGTGTGGGTCATTCTATCCTCCACCTTATTCTCCAAAAAGAGTAAAGCGTTACGTCGGATCGGTCATATCGTAGGGATACTACTTATGGTTTCCTACTTACTCTCATGGGGCTTCTTAATGCTTGGTCATCAAAACATCCATCTGTTCACAGAAACGGTTGGAATGTTGTTCTTGGTTTGGCTCGGAATGTTAGGGTATAAGCTCATAAAATACGGTGAGGTCTAGCGCTCTTCTGGAACTGCCATGTGTAAATCAAGCCTTTATGGGGTAAAAATAAAGTGATAGCAGAAAAAGACGTACGGAAAAAAAGAAGGGAGCTTTTCAAGATGAATGCACAGCAACTGGAAAAAATGAAAACAGGTCAAGGTTTTATTGCCGCGCTTGACCAGAGTGGTGGTAGTACACCGAAAGCCCTCGCTGAGTATGGTGTGAAGGAAGATGCCTATTCGTCAGAGGATGAAATGTTCGATCTTGTTCATGAGATGCGCACCCGTATTATTAAATCTCCAGCTTTTAACTCGGATAAGATCATTGGCGCGATTCTGTTTGAGCAGACCATGGATCGCAAAATAGATGGGGCGTACACCTCCGATTTTTTAGCGAGCGAAAAAGGAATTGTCCCCTTTTTAAAAGTAGATAAAGGATTGGCTGAAGAAAAAAATGGTGTTCAACTTATGAAGCCGATTGATGATCTTGACGATACGCTGAAGCGTGCAAACGAGCGTAATGTGTTTGGGACGAAAATGCGTTCCGTCATTAAAGAAGCAAACAAAGATGGGATAAAGCAGGTTGTCGAGCAACAGTTTGAGATTGGCAAGAAAATCATTGCAGCTGGGTTAGTGCCGATTATTGAGCCGGAAGTCGACATTCACAGTGCGGATAAAGAGGAGATTGAAGAGCTGTTGAAACAAGAGCTTAAGACTCACTTAGATCTGTTGCGTGATGATGAGAGCGTCATGTTGAAGCTAACCATTCCAACCCAATCAGGTCTTTATCAAGAGCTTGTTGATCATGAGCGCGTGGTTCGAGTGGTTGTTCTTTCTGGTGGGTATACCCGCGATGATGCAAATGAGAAATTAAAAGCCAACGCAGGGTTAATCGCAAGTTTCTCCAGAGCGCTTAGCCAAGATCTAAATGTTGAACAGTCTGAGTCAGAATTTAATTCCGCGTTGCAAACGGCTGTGGATGATATTTATGATGCTTCCGTAAATAAAAGTCGTTAAAGAATGATCCCCTTACGTGATGTGAGGGGATTTTTTGTGTGGGGTTGAGTGAGGGAAATTGGTATAATCTGAATATAAGAACTGTGTTTCATGAAAGGATTACAATGAAATCATTCAAGTTCTGGTCATTCATCTGTTTTATTAGTTGTGTGTTACTGTGGGTTCCTAATGTTGTGTTTCAGGTAGCAAGTCCGTTATTTCTTTTGACGTTTATTATTGGTCCTGTCGGTATGGTGTTCGCGCTCATAAAAAAGCATTTTTTCCTTGCGGTATTAAATTTAATTGGTACGTTAAGTTTTTACATCCTTATGTTCCTTGGTTACTGGTGGTACTCTTTATAAAAAAGAAGATGAGAACAAATGGAAGAGACGAATCGTCCTTCTAAAAATTCAGTCATTGTTTTAGACGACCCCCACCTAGGGTAAGGATAAGAAAGTTCCTTATTTTAGGAGGTGATCGAATGAAAGAAAACCCACCATTGTCAGCAGGGCTTGTGTCTTTGCTTGTGAGTGTGGGGCTTATATTATTTGTGTTGATCTATTATCCTACGGGGGATGAAAGATCGTGGGGAGGAATGGGCTTTCTTGCTATTAGTGCTTTCTTTGGCGTGACCGGTTTAATCCTTACCATTATTGGAATCTGGTATAGATACAAAATCAAGCGTTCGTGATTTTCATATTGTTTGGTACTCATAATTGTGGTAACATTACAAAAAATAGAGGTGAGTGTTATGGAAGTTATTCAATATGAATCCCACTCGAACTCACAATTTCATCATCATATAAAGTAGTCTTGCTATTCGATTTCAAAAAAATCGCACATAGGAAGACTATTTTTCATAACCGTATTTGATTAAGTGAATCACTTTAATCAAGTGCGGTTTTTTATGTTTATCAAAAAAAGGAGGAAAAAAGGATGAAGAAGATGGACTATCAAAATGTAAGAGGGACACAAGATTATTTGCCAAATGAAGAGGTGATGAGGCTCCAGATTAGGAGAACCCTTGAAGATGTGTTTATCCAGTTTGGTTGTAAGCCGTTAGAAACACCGATTTTAAATTATACCGAGCTGATGGCTTCGAAATATGGTGGCGGTGCGGAAATCCTTGAAGAAATGTACACACTGACGGACAGGGGAAAAAGAGATTTGGCATTACGGTATGATTTAACGATGCCTTTTGCGAAAGTAATGGCTTTGAATCCAACATTGCCGATGCCGTTTAAGCGGTATGAGATTGGAAAAGTGTTTCGGGATGGTCCCATTAAAGCAGGGCGCTTCCGTGAATTTACGCAGTGTGATGTGGATATTGCTGGAGTTGATTCTCAAGTTGCAGAGGCGGAATGTATGTTGATTGCTTTTGAAGTCTTTAAAAGGCTTGATTTGAAGGTGGAGATTCAGTATAACAACCGGAAGTTACTAACGGGTATGCTAACCGTTTGTGGCGTAGAGGGTGACAAGATGAATCGAGCTGTACTTACGCTAGATAAGCTGAAAAAAGTTGGTGTACAAGCGGTGTTAGCGGAGCTAGGTGAACAAGGATTAGCTAATGAGACGAAAGCGGCAATTGAGCGATTTTTACAAGAAAAAGAGAATGATAGCTTCGGTTATGTTGAATCGTTTGCGGAACAAAACGAAGACATCAAACAAGGTTTACGGGAACTAATGTCATTTGCCACTTATCTTGAAGATTTTGGTTTAGATCAGGTATGTGTGTTTAATCCATTTTTAGCAAGAGGTCTTGATATTTATACGAGTACAGTGTATGAATTGTTTTTAACAGATCAGTCCATTACTTCAAGCATTGGAAGTGGAGGTCGGTATGATCAAGCAATTGGAGGGTTACTTGGTACAGGTGAAAAGGTGTCGACGGTTGGCATTTCGTTTGGACTCGACGTCATTTATACGGCGATGAAAGGACAGGGACGTCAGGTCGATTCAGCAAACAATTATTATGTTGTCCCCTTGAACAAAGAAAAAGAAGCCTTCTTTGTAGCAGCCGCTTTGAGAAGCAAAGGGTATAACGTGGAGGTTGAGCTAGGGAATAAGAAAGTGAGCAAGGCGCTGATGAAAGCGAATAGAGAAAACTACCGGTATGTTGTTCTTGTTGGAGAGGATGAAGTGAGGAGTAATCAGTACAAAATCAAAGATATGAAATCTGGCGAAGAAACGGTTGTTGCGTTTCCGTATTAGAGGAGGGGATTTAGGATTATTAGTTATAGGAATGACAAATCGTCCGTTAATATACAAGAATTAAAACTGTTATTTCAACGGGTGGCCGACTGGAAAATGCCTACGGATCTACAAGATTGGGAGGACATGATTACGTTCACGCCATTACTTGTTACGGCATATTCAGGAGATATGTTGATTGGATTTGCAAGAGTCTTAACGGATTTTGTACGTTGGGGCGAGATTTATGACGTGGTGGTGGATGATTCCTTTCAAGGAAAAGGGATTGGTACGGAGTTAATAAAGCAATTGATTGACCATGAAGCAGTCAGTCGAGTACGAACGTTTTCATTAGGCGCCTCTCCTGGAGAAAGCTTTTTTTATGAACGCCTAGGCTTTCGTAAAGTAACGGATCTTGGAGGGGAATATTTTATTCTCGTACGAAAAGAACGAGATCGAGAGCTTGAGTAGGTATTAAAAGCATGAGCAGTACTAAACGAGTAGACATCAAAAACGGGCCTCATACAAGCGAGATCATGTTGCATAAACGTACAAAAATGGCATAGTTTTAGAAACACTACTACCATCATGTACGTGATTTGTTTGTCTACTTAGCGTGTCAAATTGCTTCTCATTTTATTTATGAGGGAGTGACAAAGGCGTGTTTGGTCAAGTATGAATGAATCTCTTCCAGATCATTGTAAGGAACGCGTCTTCCTTGAATAATTTGAAACGATTCCATGCATATGCCTGTTATTAAGATAAGGTCCCCTTCACACGCTCGTGACATTGCTTTATGAATGGCTTTCCCTCGTTTTGCTTCAAGGTGAAGGTGTCTAGGTTTATCAGAAAAACCTGCTACAACGTCATTCATCACTTGCTCAGGGTTCTCATCACCTGGATGGTCCACTGTGACAATAATTTCATCTGCGATTCCTTCTACCGCGCGCGCAATACCGGGGCGGAGTTCTGGTTCTCGAATGCCGATCCCTGTAATAACTAAAATCATTCGATTATAAGTGAACGATTCGACGGTTTTGAATAAAGTTTTGAGGGAGAGTGGTGTATGAGCGAAATCTAAGATCATTTGTCTACCAGTATATGCCTGGATGACTTGAAATCGACCTGGAGGTCCTTCTATGTACGGACATGCACGAATGATTTCTTCAGGGAGGTGCCCTTGTGCTAGACAGGTTGTAAAAGCCGCCAAGACGTTAGACAGGTTATGCATTCCATAAATAGGAACGGACACACTGTACGTTTTCCCTTGAAATCTAAGATCAAATGCCGTTCCGCTTTCAAGGATTCGGATGTTTTCAGCAAATACATCCGCGTCTGGTTCTAACCCATAAGTCCAGAGTTCGCCTTCAAACGATTTAAGAATATCAGGGGCCATACCGTCATCATCGATATTGATAACCGCTTTTGAAGCTTGATTAAACAACATCATTTTAGCCTCTCGGTAGTTATCCATGGTTTCATGATAATCAAGGTGCTCAGGTGAAAGGTTGGAATGAACAGCAACATCGAATTGTAGACCATGAAGTCGTTCTTGATGGAGGGCGATGGAGGTTGCTTCCATGACTGTATGTGTCGTCCCTTTTTGATGTAAATGTGAAAAGATCTCGTGAAGATCAGCAGATTCAGGTGTTGTAGGAGTGGAACGTTCGAATGTAATCTCCTCGTGTTGATCCCATACACCGGCTGTTCCGATTGAACCTGTCGACGTTCCTAATGCATTTAGAAGCGAACGAATATAGGCAGTAATCGTTGTTTTTCCATTTGTTCCTGTTACGCCAATTAAATGCGTGTGTTTGTGAGCATCCTTATAAAAGGTAGATGCAAATTGAGCCAATGCTTTTTTACTGTTACGGACAAGAACAAAGGTAAGATCCGGTCGCTTATAATAGTATTCTAAGAGTATTTCCTTATTCGTTCCAATAATCACACTAGCGCCATGATCAATCGCAGCTTGGATGTAATCGTGGCCATCGGTTTGTTGTCCCTTTATACAAACGAAACAGCCAGCGCTTGTGACTTTTCTAGAATCATACGCCAAAGACTTAATGGAAGAGGGAATAGGTCCTATAATAAAAAGGATGTTTTCGAGTTGCTCTGGCTTATCTATCAGATATGTCAATCAATGGTACCCCCTGAGAGTTGTTGTACAAATCGTTTTTTGTCGAAAAAGATTAGTATGTACCCATACCTTATAGAAGCGTGCTTCAAACATGGAATTATCAGGATATTCATTTTGGGGAACCGATGAAAAAGGATAAATGCATGGTAAAGGTGGATCAAATCTATTTTTTCACGAACCCCACTGTCTGCATTTTTTAACCTTGTCTAATAGAAAAGATGGAAGTCTCCTTAACTATCAAGGACATGGCGTAATCAATGTTAAGGTCCATGGTTCTTACATGTTTGAAGCTGTTACAAGCGGGGAGGCTAAGGTGAATAAGGTATGAAAAAAAGAGACTTTTTTAAGTCCCTTTGTTGTATAGAAGATCGATCAATTTCCCTATGAAAGAAATTTCAAGCTAATAATACAGGCAATAATCCCGCCAACGAGCGCTAGTTTCTTTACATTTTTTGGCTCATTAAACATGAACATGCCTAAGAGCACGCTTCCTGCTGCACCAATCCCTGTCCAAATGCCGTAGCCAATGCTAATGGGGACTTCCACAAGGGAAAGGGACAAAAATAAAAGGCTGAGCCCCATAAAAAGAAAGAAGAAGATCGTTGGTTTTAGCTTTGTAAAGCCTTCTGTTAATTTAAGGTTGATGACGCCACACACTTCAAAGCAACCGGCTAAGATCAAAAATGTCCAGTACATGTTAGACCTCGCCTCCAGCTGGAGCGTTGTCCTCTGGTTCGTCTTTCACTAGCTTTAGTCCAATAATGCACGAAATAAGCAAAACGACAATAATGACTTTAGGTAAGCTAACCGGATCCCCTAAAAAAGCCATTCCAACTAACGCTGTTCCAAATGCGCCTAGCCCTGTAAATACCGCGTAAGCTGTTGATACGGGAAGCGACTTTAACGTTTTAGCGAAACACCAAAAGCTTAATACGAATAACACAATAGTGGGAATGACAAACTCAATTCTTGAGAAACCATCTGAGTAATCCAGACCTAAAGCCCACCCAACTTCTAATATTCCGCCCATGACTAAGTAAAGCCAAGCCATTTTATCTCTCCTCATAACCGCACGGAGACGGTCAATCTCTATATCGTGTAAATAAGCACGAGATTGATTTTATGACAATGGCACGCATTAGGCAATAAGAAAATGAGTGAAAATTAAATCATACCGCTTACATGTGAACATTTATGGAAGGAAGGTGAAAAAGCGAGCGCCTTATACTCGTTTCTGTCTCTTCTTAAACCACCATATGAATAATAGTAGAATGATGGTCATCCAAAGGTAAGGAACGAGTAAATGGCTAGTTACATTCGAACTTGTCACGCCGTAATACAAATGGTAATTCGGAAAGAAACCAAGCCATTCCATTCTTCCTGGTTGATGACTCATCAACAGTCCTTCAAGAAATAAATAAAACAGTGTAAGAGGTGTCCCGTAAAGGCTGACGTCGATTGTATTTTTAGCATTCAACCCGATGAAGGTCCCAGCTAGAATCATAATTAGTACGACTGGGAAACTCAAAATAATGAGGTTGAAGCTGATAGTTGGGTCGAATCGATAAAAGAGTAGGAAGAGAAAAACAAGGATTGATGTGACAAAAAGAGTCACGAACATCTTACCGACAATCATGTGGTTTAAGGAAAACCCGACTTGATTCAAGCGTCTAAATGTACCTTGTTCTCGTTCTTCAACAACGAGATTGCCTTGTGTGAACATCGTTACCATCGCGAATGTAAAGCCAATAACAAAGGAGATTGGCAAGCTATCTCTCGGAAACCACAAGAAGACAATGGTAATGAGGAGACAAATAATGAAGTTAAATTGGACTTGGCCATTCCATCTCAGGTCCATGAGATCTTTATAGAAGAGTGCTCTCCACTGTTTTAGCGTTGGTTTCGTCATAGGTGAATCAACTCTTTCAACTTACTATAATTCCCCTTCGATAATGGAATTGTACTTTTGGACGCGTTATCAAGGCTGAGGCTGTAGCTGTTTTTACTCCATACAATAATTTCTCTTACCCGTTGAAGATTAACTAAATAGGAGCGGTGGCAACGAAAAAAACCTAATGGCTGGAGCCGTTCTTCTAATGCCTTTATCGTAGTTGATGAAGCAAATTCCTCGTGATTGACAAATAAGAACGTCTGGCCATCTCGTGCTTCAATATAATCGATCTCCATTGGATTAAACAGAAAGATTTTGTCTTCCACTTTCGCACTTACTTTATCCAATTGAACTTGATTATTCGAGCTGTCCATTAAGGAGGTTTCTTCAAACACTTCTTCCATCTCGTCTTTGTCCTGTTCGATTTCTTGTATACCGCGTTCGTTGTAGCGATAGACTTTCTGACCAAGTCGAATCGCGTCTTCTAACGTTGTTGTAAACACGAGTACCGTGCCACCGTTCTTGGCTAGGTGTAAAAGCAACGTGTGAAGAACTTGCTTTGACTGCAGATCAATCATAAGCGACGGGTCTTCAAATAAATACACGTCAGCATGTTGGATGAGAGCTGAAGCGAGTCTTAAGCGACAGCTCTCTGATGGGGTAAGGTGTTTTATTTTTTTATAGGCACAAGCGTGTAATTCACACAGCGTTAAAAGGTCTTCTATATCTGGCGTTTGTTGATACAAGCCACTCCAGAACGTTAGCGTTTGTTTAACGGTTAATCGTTGGTAAAGTCCATCATCACGTTGAAACAGATAGACACTGCGTAGTCCGCCATCAGGAAGCGAGATCATCTCGGAATTTAGTTGCTTGGGGTCATTGAACATCGCAAATATGCGCTGGATATATTCGTTCTCGCTTTGAACGGCGAGAATGTCTCCTTTATTAGCTGTAAGGGTTAAAGCTGGTAGTTTAATCGTGTTTCCTTCAATTTTTTTAAGTTGATTAAAAGAAAAAGCCATCGTCGCTACTCCTTTGTCGTGTTGTCCTTAGTGTATACGCTAGGAACAGAAAATCAAAATCGTTCATCTCTGTTTCCTTTACCTAATACGAATGCAAGGATAACAATCCCAACGATGCTAATAAAGCCAGCCGGAACAAACCAGTGTGGGGCGTCGTAATCTGGCAGAAACGTGACGACATGGGATAACGAGTCATAAATCACCAAAAACGGGAAACCTGCTAGCCCAATCATTAAGATGGAGAGGAAGATTTTTATCGGTGACCTCATGGTACACCAATCCTTTCTTATGAGAATGGATTAACGTTTGGTACGTATTCTAAAAGGTTTACACCATAGTGAAAGGCCACCCCTAATGCAATGGACCATATGGTGATCGCTATTCCTTGCCAAAGGCTTACGTAGCCTTTTTTCGCACCGGAAGCAATAGAAATGGCGGCACATACGTGATAACAAATAAGTGGACCTGCAAAAGAAAGACCAGCAACGCCATACTTGTTAAAAATATTTTGCGCCCGAGCAGAACGTTTTGATGACTTCTTGTTGCTAGGTTTTCGAAATTTGGCAATGATCCAGATAAAAGCCATGACAGAGAGCCAGTTTCCAATGATGGCAATCACGACTACGGGAATGCTTGGGAATCCGAAAATAATGCCAAGTGGAATGGCTGCATAGGATTCAAAGAAAGGGATTAGAGAGATAACAAATACACTGGCATACTGTACCCATGTATCTGCCTCTATTAATGTTAGTAAAAGGTCTTGAATGGTTTCCATTTAGACTCACTCCTGTTTGTTTTGTCTCTCTTATCGTAGTGACAATTCGGCTGCTTCGCATTCAAATTGAGACGAATGGAGGGGAATTCATGTTGAGAAGAGCCTAAGGAGCGTGAATGGTACCATAGTCATCTAACCCTTGATGTAGAGGGATTTGCAATGAGTTGAGACAGATGAGTGGAGCGAATCAGAGGTTGAGAGGAAGTTATCATTGAGAGTGAATGAGAAAATGTTCTGATAAGTATTGTTTTTTTCGGCACAGTTGCTTTATGATTATTATGTAGACTGGTCTAATTAATTCAAAGGGGCGGTATGAGCATGATCGAAATTTTGTGGGGATTAGGGGGTTGTCTTGTTCTCATAGGAATTGTCTTTCTTATGTCTGAGAACAAATCTAAGATTAATTACTACACCGTAGCAATGGGATTTATTTTGCAGATTTTGTTAGGTGTTGCTGTTCTTCGCTGGTCATTTGGTCGGGAAGCACTATTAGTGGTGTCTGAGGGGATTTCGTCGGTCATTGGCTATGGAAATGAAGGGTTACGTTTTGTATTTGGTCCACTTGCTCAAGGCGGAGAGTTTGCCATCTTTGCAGTCACCGTATTAGGGATGATCATTTTTTTAACAGTTTTCGTTAGTCTGCTCTACCATATTGGCGTGATGCAGTGGATTGTTCGTATATTAGGTGGGGGAATTGCTAAGATCATGCGTACATCTTATACAGAATCGGTTGCAGCAGCGGCAAATATCTTCTTAGGTAATACCCAGACACCTCTTACGATTAAGCCGTATCTTCATACGATGACACGTTCTCAAGTGTTCTCTTTAATGGTCGGTTGTTTATCTTCGGTGTCTGGTGCAGTAATGATTGGTTTAAGTACATTAGGTATCCCGCTCCATTATTTGCTTACTGCTGCTGTTATGTCTGCACCTACTGGTATTATGCTTGCAAAATTAATGATTCCTGAGACAGAACCGAGACAGGAAAGCTTCTCAGAAATTGCCGCCAGTGTAGACGCTCGTAACAAGGACACCAATCTCCTTGATGTCATTCATGAAAGTTCTCGGGAAGGGCTTCAATATGCGATTAATGTTGGATTAATGCTTATAGCATTTATAAGTTTAATAGCTATGCTTAATGGTGTAGTGGGTGGCTTAGGTGGTTTTGTCGGTTTAGAAGGTATAACATTAGAAATGATTTTAGGATTCGTCTTTGCTCCTATTGCTTTTCTTATTGGAATTCCTTGGGGAGAAGCTGTGTTAGCTGGTAACGTAATTGCGCAAAAATTACTCGTTAACGAGTTTGTTGCGTTTAGCAGTTTTTACTCATCGTTGGAAGCGTTTTCCCCTGAGTCTGTTGCGATTCTTACATTTGCATTAAGTGGCTTTGCAAATTTTGGAGCGGCGGGTAGTTTAATTGCGATGCTATCAAGGATGGTCCCAGATCGTAAAAAAGAGTTTCAAGGAATGTTTGGTAAAGCATTGTTTGTTGCAACGTGTGCGAATCTATTGAATGGCGCAGTGATCATGATGATATTATAATTTAGTTAATCACGTAACTGTAAGGGACTGAATGAAATGTCTAAAACAACAAAAGCAAAGATGATCGAAACAATGGCAAAACTATTGCAGCAAAAAGGCTACCACGGTACAGGCTTAAATGAAATTATTCAAGTGAGCGGTAGCCCGAAAGGTTCCATTTATTATCACTTCCCAGGGGGAAAAGAAGAACTAGCGGTGGCGGCAATTGAATGGACAAAAGTGCAAGTACACAATTACATAGCGAACCAAATAGAAAACGAAGAGAATGCCAATGTTGCAGTCTCAAAGTTAATTAAAGATAGTGCGGATCAATTTGATAACGGTCACTACTTTCGCGGTGTACCGATGATCGCCCTGACGCTTGAAAACGGGACGACCAGTGATGCAATTCGAACAGCTTGCAAAGAAGCATTTGAAGATTGGGAACGGATTATTGCAACCAAATTTGTAGCAAGTGGAATGAATCAAGCTACTGCAAATCATCGTGCATCTGTTATTCATTCTATGATGCAAGGTGCAGCTGCTATTAGTTTTGCGAAGCAATCAAGTGAGCCACTACGAACAGTGGCAACGTATCTTACATTTTAGGAGGAAGAATAATGACGATTATTGATCAAATTAATGAGGCGACACTTTATATTAAGGAAAAAACATCACATGCACCGGAGGTAGGAATTATTCTAGGTTCTGGTCTTGGAAATTTAGCAGATGACATAGAAGCTGCTGTAGAAATTCCTTATGAGGAGATCCCTCATTTCTCGAAATCAGCAGCAATAGGACATGCTAATAAGCTAGTCATTGGACAATTAAATGGAAAAACCGTTGCCGCAATGAAGGGACGCTATCATTATTATGAAGGTTATACACTAAATCAAGTCACGTTTCCTGTTCGGGTCATGAAAGCACTAGGAATCAAAACCGTAATCATTACAAATGCATGTGGAGCTGTTAACACATCTTTTAATCCAGGTGAACTGATGCTCATTAATGACCATCTTAATCTTGTAGGTGCGAATCCGTTAATTGGGGAAAATTATCCAGAGCTTGGACCGCGTTTCCCAGATTTATCTGAAGTGTACAGCGCGCGCTTACGTGGAATCGCGAAAGAGGTAGCGGAGGAACAAGGAACAAAAGTGAACGAAGGCGTTTATAGCTGGTGGAGTGGACCTGCTTATGAAACGCCAGCTGAAATACGCATGATTCGTACGTTAGGTGGAGATGCCGTTGGGATGTCAACGGTTCCAGAAGCGACGGTCGCTACTCATGCTGGAATGGACGTATTAGGGATCTCGTGCCTGACGAACATGGCATGTGGGATTTTGGACGAGCCGTTAAGTCATGATGACGTGATTGTCGTTGCGGGTAAAGCGAACCAAGCTTTTACGTCACTTGTAAAAGGAATTCTAGCAAACATGTAAATGAAAGCGGTGGCTCTTCATTATCAACGAGTATCATGCATAACAAAGAAGGCACTCGCCACGGAGTGCCTTCTTTGTTTATTCACCTGTGTCAGCAAAACGCTTGATGCGCGTGCCGATTTCATCACGGACACGCTGAAAAAATGCCCATTTTTCTTCGTCAGATCCTTCTGCTTTTGCAGGATCATCAAATCCCCAATGTTCACGTTTGACATGTAGCGGTGTCATCGGGCATTTGTCAGCTGCGTCACCGCAAAGTGTAATAACGAGATCAGCATGATTTAAAGTATGCTCGTCAATCGTATCCGATGTTTGGCTAGAAATATCAATGCCGCTTTCTTTCATTGCTTTTACAGCATTCGGATTAAGCCCGTGGGCTTCAATGCCTGCACTATACACATTCCAGTCGTTTCCTAAATGAAATTTCGCCCATCCTTCTGCCATTTGCGAGCGGCAAGAATTTCCGGTACATAAAAAATAAATGGTTTTCTTCATGGATAGTCTCCTTTAATAGATCAGTAATAACCAGACGTAAAGACCAAGTAACGTGAGAAACAAAACAGGTAGGGTAATGACGATTCCTGTTTTGAAGTACGTTCCCCAAGAAATTTTGACGCCTTTTTTTGTTAACACATGTAGCCAAAGTAAGGTTGCTAAAGAGCCAATCGGTGTAATCTTAGGTCCTAAATCAGCACCGATCACATTGGCATAGATGAGCGCTTCTTTCGTTAAGCCCGCTGTGCCAGATTCCGCGATGGCAATCGCGTTAATCAGAACGGTAGGCATATTATTCATAATGGACGA
This sequence comes from Shouchella phoenicis, assembly GCF_047238345.1. Taxonomy (NCBI): domain Bacteria; kingdom Bacillati; phylum Bacillota; class Bacilli; order Caryophanales; family Bacillaceae; genus Shouchella; species Shouchella phoenicis. The sequence continues at coordinate 536,006 of NZ_JBDFMQ010000001.1, forward strand.
CAAGATCGCTGCGATAAAGCCCATTCCCATTGTCGCCGCAAACAGGCCTTGGTCGGCAATAATAAAGATGGCGTCTGCTAATACATCCGTTAAGCCAACATTTCGAAGACCAAACACAACGACATACATTCCGATAGAAAAGAACACAATGTTCCAAGGTGCCCCTTTTAACACGCTAGTCGTATGAACGGCAGAACTTCTTCGTGATAGAACTAGAAAAATAAGCGCGATGAGGCCTGCTACAAACGAGACAGGTATGGCAACAAATTCGCTTACCATGTAGCCGACAAGAAGAAGCCCTAAAACAATCCACGAAAGGCGAAACATGGTTGGATCTTTAATCACATCCGCTGGCGCTTTTAACTCGGAATAATCGTATCGTTTTGGAATGCTTTTTCTGAAATAAAGAAGCAACACGACGATACTGGAAAGTAAAGCGAATAGATTCGGCACGATCATTCGCGTCGCATATTCAATAAAGCCAATTCCGAAAAAATCTGCGGAGACAATGTTGACCAAATTACTCACCACAAGCGGGAGGGAAGTTGTATCCGCGATAAATCCACTCGCAATAATAAACGGGAAGACCATGTTTTCGTTGAAATTCAGCGAACGAACCATTGCTAACACGATAGGTGTTAAAATAAGAGCCGCCCCATCATTGGCAAAAAACGCGGCCACGACTGAGCCAAGTAAACAGACATAAATAAACATGAGGACTGCATTGCCTTTTGCCACACGGGCCATATGTAATGCCGACCATTCAAAAAAGCCAATTTCATCTAAGATTAGAGAAATAAGAATAACCGCGATAAATGTGAGCGTCGCATTCCAGACAATATCGGTCACTTCTATGACATCAGAAAAGCTAACCACGCCAAGTAACAAAGCAAGAACGGCGCCCCCGCAAGCCGACCAACCGATATTTAAATTCCTTGGTTGCCAAATCACAAACACTAACGTCACGATAAAAATGAAGGAAGCAAGTATCACATCAGTCATGTTTTATTTTCCTCAGCAACGTGCAAGCCCTTCTCTTTCTAACGCTTGAAGGTAGCGTTCATCTCCATCGTTACTTTGATCGAGCAATTCTTGAATGAGCGAATAATACATAGACTCTTTATTTATAGAAAAATATCGCCATTGTCCTCTTCGTTCTTCTTTAATGATATCCAAATCTTTTAGCTTTCGTAAATGCTGACTTACTGCGGGTTGACTCATTTGCAGCATCTCCACAAACTCACATACACAGTACGTTTTTTTCTCAACGAACTTTAAGATGAGAAATCGGGTTGGATCGCCGACAACTTTTAAACAAGTTGTCAGTTCAGTTATGCTCAATGGTTTATTGGTCATCTGACTCACCTCTTCAAATCGCATTATATAAGTGATCCTTAATATAAGTCAATGATTATATAAAATGTAAAAATCAGCTTACATCCTGTTTAGTATAGAAATATTCCCACTCATTTCCATCTGGATCGGTAACCCAGAACTTGTCTTGAACGGCATGACAACACGTCGTATCCCATTCTTCTCTTGCGAAAAATCCTTCTTGTTCAAGTCTACTTTTGTGGTAAAGAATTTCTTCTCTTGAGTTAACTTGAACACCTAAGTGATTAATCGTATTCCCGTAAACTTCATCTACTTGTGTGAGCGTTAAGTTAAGCTGTGGTTTTATAGTTAAAAATTTCACATATCCGTTTTTTATTTTTTCGGGAGGGGTACTAAAAAAGCGTTCATAAAAAGCCTTGCTCTCTTCTAAATTTTTTACATGTAATCCAATATGTACATTCATAAAATTTCTCCTTCATCAAATTATTTTGATTAATTATAGATAAATTAAAACCGTTATTTAGACGGTTTCAAAATACAACACAGTTGTTCTGACAGGATAGAATCCACGTGCTTGCGATTAATTTGATAATAGCTCCAAGTTCCTCTTGTTTCCTTAATTAAAAAATTGGCGTCCGTCATAATTTTAAGGTGATAGGAGAGCTTAGATTGAGGTATATCCATTTCTTCTGTCAAATCGCAAACGCACATCTCACCATTCACGCTCAATAAGTTTAGCAACGCCAGTCTTTTTGAGTCTGCTAATGCTTTGAATTGTGTTTCGTATGTTTTTAGTTGGTCAAGAGATAGGTTCGTGTTCAATTGTTTTATCATCAATAGATACTCCTTAAATCAAATAAATTTGATTAATTAGAGCTTACATTAGAATGAAAAATAAATCAACTTTTTTGATTTATTAAATTTCTAGCTTTAAACATTGCACTTTCGGGTAGATGAAGCTAAAGAGGAAGTTCTTACATCTACTGTCATTTATAGGGAGTGAGCGAAGGTGAAAGCGTTTATGAAAACTGGCTCAGCAATTATGTTTAGCGCTGCGTTATTGTCGGCATGTGGAAGCGGTGAGGAAACGGCGAATGGTAATGAGGCCGAGAGAACAGGCAATGAGACCGAAGTAGGGAATCCTAACAGTACGAGCGGTGGAACAAATGGAGAGACTGATACCGATGAAGAAAACGAAGAAGAGCAAGAAACGAGTTCAGATGATGACGCGGAATCGGAAGAAGAACCTGTAGAAATTGAATTTGATCCAGCTGAAGAAGGGGAAGAGCGAGAGGCTGGTGTAACCAAACAAGATCAGTACATGCAAGGTGGGGTGTTTACTGGTGGAGAAATGAAAGATGCCACAATGATTGGAAACATGGAGCACGGCATTCACGAGGGATTTGAACGTTTGGTTCTAGATCTACATGAATGGATACCTGAGGAAACGGGAGAGCCAAAAAGCGTGCCGAGTTCTTTTGAAGTGACTAAAGAAGCGTATCCATCCCGCCTTGTTTATTCATTACAAGGCTTGCGTGCGCAACCGAGCAATGAGGACTTGCCGAATTTAGAGAGTGCTGCTTATTACTCCTCTATGGCCATTACCCCAATCTTTGATGATACAACGGTTGAACTAGCGGCGTATCTTCAAGACTCCACAGAGTTTGAAGTGTATGAGCTACACGAACCAGCTAAAATTGTCACCGATGTTCGGGCGGTTGATCGGGAAGAGGACTATGCCCCAGTATTTTCGTTAAGAACCGCTTCTATTTCAGAAGACGGCCCAATTGAGCAAACCCAAGGGCCTGAGATGGCGTTTATGGAAGAAGGTTCGGAAAACGTAAGAATCGTGCATTCAGCTGACAGTACGCTTTTTGTGGAAGAAGACTACTACTTTTCGTTAGAAGAAGCTGAAGAGAAAAAAGAAGCGTTAGAGAATGATGGATTTGAGTATGACTTATTTATTGAAGAGCGAGGCATGTTTGATGTGCCAGAGAACATTGAGGAATAGGGCGCTGCCGTGTGCAGCGTTTTTTGCTGATTTTAGTTTATTCTATTGTGCATTCCTGTATATAGGCGTATTATACGTGGCGTCATTATATCTAGTGTAAAGTACGTTACTTTGTTCATTTTAATGTACATTTATTTCTTTTTTTCATATAATACTACTAAAAAGGAGTTGAGCGCGTGAAAATTATTCCAATCTCAGAACTGAGAAATACAAAAGAAATTAGCGCTTTAATCGACCGTCATGAAACAACATTTGTGACAAAGCAAGGATCGGCTCATGGGGTGATTCTGCAGCATGATGACTATAACGAGTTGATTGAAAAAAATAAAGAGAAAGATATAATGATTGATATTTTACGAAGTGAAAATGAATTGCTAAGGGGAGAAGAAACCGTATCATTTGAGAAGGTTATGGAGGATATAATACTTGGGCTACGAAATAAAATTAACGAAACTGACTGAGAAAAAGTTACGTGATATCGCTAATTTTATCATTGAGCAATATCCTTTACCGGAAACAGCATTACGTGTATTCGAAGAATTAGAAGGGAAAATAAACACCTTAACAGAAAATCCAAATAGGGGATTTAAATTTGGAGATCGTTATCGAGCAATTATTCACAAGCATTACACCATTATTTATAAAGTAGATGAAGAAAATAAAGTAGTTTTTATCCTATCCATTAGTTAAATTTAACAGCGTAAGGATAAAAGCAGTAGAGCAGTTTCTCACATGAAGAGGGGTGTTACGATGAAGCATCAAGGGTTAGTACGAGTTGGTACCGTTTATCTCCCAGTTATGGATGTTGATGTTGCAGCAGAATGGTATGTAAACAACCTACATGCAGAGGTAAGCTATAAAGATGAAGAGAAAGCCATTCTTAATATCGCAAACCTCAGTTTGTTTTTAGTAAGGTCACTGGAGGAACAATCGGCAAATTTCTTCGATCATAACGGGTCGGAGCGGTTTTCAATGACGTTTGAAGTCGATGGACTATGTGCTTTAGATGCGCTTCATAACGAGTATCTTCAGAAAGACATGAAGGTTGGCGAAATTGAGAGCCGGGGACATGGTGGGAAGAATTTTGTCTTCTATGACCTAGATGGCAATATGTTTGACGTTTGGAGTGAATTAAGTCCAACTTTTAAAGAATACGATTGAGCTGTTTTTTAGGATGTTTATAAAACGAAGGCTTGCCATGGGATAAAGAAGAACACAATGGTGACTATAGTTAAACACCCATAAAGAAACGCTCGTTTAGGGCGATTAAGCATTCTCATTTTTAATACCTTTATAATAAAAACCCCCACCAGTAGCGTGCCGATCATATAAATAAACATGCTGGTCCATGACTCTGCTTGAAAGAAGCGGGGAAAGGGGTAGAAACTACTTAATGAGAAAATGCCAATCCATAACCAACACTCAATTCTGAAAAAAAGATTTTCTTTGCGGGTATAGGTTTTGTTCATTTCATTATCATTCCACCTTCCTCATAGCGATCATCACCGGTTCAATACATCCAGTTTAGGTGGTCGATCGTTTTTTTAGCTTAATCCGTAGCCCTGCGTTAATAAAGACAAATACAAGTGCAGACAATGTAAAAAGACTCGGTGTTGTTCCAAATGATTCATTGCCACGTATAGTAAGGATTTGCAAGACGATCGATGTACCTAATAATAATCCAGCGAGAATAAGCGATACATTTTTAATGATCTTCAACGTTTTCGTCTCCATTCCCTTTCCTCCTTTATAAACGATCCTCTACTATCCATATCCTGTTTGCTTTAAAATAAAACCATTATTTGGATATTTAATTGGTTTATTAATCGATCCAATTGATGATCGTTACCTGCTAGAGGGATAGGGGGAGGCTGCTAAACAAGCCATTTAATTCGAGCGATCTTTTTCCTGTCTAAGTTGCTGTAGCTCTTGTATGATTTGTTTTTGCTGTTCTTCTAGGTCTTGCAGTTGTTTTTGCATGGTTCGTTGTCTTAACTCGCTTTTTCGATAAAGGACAATAAGAAAAACAATGATGACGATCATGGCTAATGGTGGAATCAATGAAACGACCATGTCGAAGAAATCAAAACGTACTGGTTCAAACACAAAAATACCTCCTAATGACTGGTATTTTCTAGTCTAGCACAAAAAAAGAGAGAATGAGAGGCGTGATCGCCCTTCTTTCTCTCGTTAATTGCTTTAGTTAAGGGTGGACAAGAATTTTCGCTTGAGACTTGTCATCAAGCAGCCGTTCTAAACCGTCCTCAACAATGTTGTCCAATGAAATTCGGTGTGTAATGACTTTTTTGACATCCATTTTTCCTTCAGCAATGGCTTTAATAACAGCTGGGAAGACATTTGCATAGGCAAGGGTAAATGTAAGATTTGCCTCCTTGCTTAAACCTACCATTGGGTCAAGCTCGACGTTTTTCGCAAAACCTGCAACGACAGTAACGGTTCCGCCACGGGTAATACTCTCCATCGCACTGGTAAAAGTTGGCTGTACACCAGCTACTTCATAAGCGTGTTCAACCCCTTTTCCAGTGATACGTAAGATTTCCTCTGACGCATTTTGTTCAGTCGGGTTAATGACATAGGTTGCGCCAAGTTCTTTTGCCATGTTTAAACGTTCTCCAGATACATCAATGACAAAAATCTCTGCTGCTCCTGCTGCTTTGGCCACCAGTAATGTTAAGAGACCAATCGGGCCAGCACCGTAAATGGCGACAGATTGACCGACTTGTAGACCACTTTTTTTGACAGCTTGGAACGCAACGGCGGTTGGTTCGATCAGTGCCCCTTCTTCAAGAGAAACGCCTTCAGGCAATATGTGAACGTGCTTCCGGTCCATCACCGCGTATTCTGCAAATCCACCGTCATCAACAAGTCCTAGAAACCCAACATTTGATTGTTCACAAAGATTGTATTGGCCAGATTTACATGTCTCACACTCGCCACAATAAAGAACAGGTTCCACAGCAACATGGTCACCAACTTTGACATCGGTAACGGCTGCTCCAACTTCAGAAACCGTTCCTGAAAACTCGTGACCTAGGACGAGAGGGACTTTTCTTCCGCTTAGTGGATGTTCTTCATAAGCGATAGCGCTTCCATGATGGTACGCATGTAGGTCACTTCCACAAATTCCTGCCCAAGCAACTTTTATTTTGACATCATGTTCGCCAACAGTTCTTAAGTTAAATTCCTCTATTCGTACATCTTTCTTTCCATAAATGACAGCTGCTTTCATGGTTGTCACACTCCTTTATGTCTATTAACGACATCTTACTACATATTTCGACAAAAGCTGAAATGTTTTGCTCATGACTTTTTTCTTAATGAAAAACCATATTTATCTTCAGGAGTGGGCAACTGTTCATTTTTTGTCTGAGAAGACGTTAGAAGAAAAATGGAAGATTGTTCGGATTGCAACAATCCGAACAACATCATTGATCTCGTGCAGCTTCAATAAGCAAGAAAATCGCGGCAAGAATATGAAACGCCATCCCAACAATGGGAATGAACCCTAGCGTAGATGCAAGAATACCTAAAATGTGACCCGTTTTCGCTTTGCCTTCTTTCGATGAGAAAATAAGGCCAACAATATGAAGGATAAGCATAAAAAGCAGTGGGGCCCAACCAAGTAAAACAATGAGCGATCCTCCAATAATTGGTAAACCCCAAAAAGCTTCAAGCCCACCAGAAACCCATTTAATGATCCGAATCGGCATAGAATAACCTCCTTTTTGACTCTTCTTGTTTTGTCTTAGGATGTCTTCCGTAGTCAAACGTATGCACGTTAGACAATAGAAAAAAGCTGCCCATTTGGACAGCTGTATAAAGTCTTAATTTGCTACAGTTTGAGCAACGTTCTGCATGATGTCTTTATAGACGTCGCCATCTTTCATGACAAATGTAATATTTTCGTGTTGTTCAAGAACATGAATGTTTTCAAGGGGGTTGCTGTTTACTAAGATTAGATCAGCCCATTTGCCGGGCTCGATTGTACCGACGCGATCTCCCCAGTCCATACATTCGGCGGCTGTTTTTGTTGTTGCGATAATCGCTTCCATTGGGGACATGCCAATCTCACACATGAGCCCGAGTTCGCGCAAGTTGATACCGTGTGGGAAGACACCGGCATCCGTTCCCATCGCAATTTTAACGCCTGCTTTATAGGCTTTTTTGATGCTTTCTTTATGAATTTCAATGACTTCTTTTGATTTTTCAATTGCATAGGGAGCCATCGTATTTGTCGTTTCTGCCGCTTCTAAAACAGCCAATGGGGCAAGCAAGGTTGGGACGAGATAAGTGCCATTTTCAAGCATAAGTTCAAGCGCTTCGTCATCAATGTAGATACCATGTTCAATGGAGTGAATGCCTGCGCGAACGGCATTTTTAATGCCTTCTGCTCCTTGGGCGTGTGCCATTACTTTAACACCTTTTCGAAAGGTTGCTTCTTCTACCATGACTTCAAGCTCTTCCTGTGAGAATTGAGTAAATTCTGGGTGATCCGTTGGGCTTGAAACGCCACCAGTGGCATGGACTTTAACCACATCTGCCCCAGCGCGTAACATTTCGCGAACGGTTTTTCGAACTTCTTCACGTCCATCACATTTCCCGTCTGGCATGCCTGGGTAAACGGGAGCGGTCGTATCAATGCCTGAAATATTCCAGCTATCCCCATGACCACCTGTAATCGTGAGTGGGTTAATGCTAACTTGCATACGTGGACCAGGGACAAGCCCATCTTCTACCGCCTTTTTAATACCGGCATCGGCAAAGCCTGCATCTCGCACGGATGTAATGCCTGTTTGAATCGTTGTTTCTAAACGTTTTGCAGCTTCAAAAAAGCGATATGAAAACGGAGTTAGCAAGGATTCTTGTACATTTTTGATTTCAAGAGCCATATGAACATGAGTATCAATGAGACCTGGTAGTAGATATTGCCCTTTTCCATCAATAACGTGCGCGTCGCTTGGAATAGAGATTGAATGGTCGTTACCTGCGGCGGTAATCTGGTTGTTTTCAATTAAAACGACGGCATTCTCGACACAATCTTTTCCTGTGCCGTCAATCATTGTTACATTTGTAATTGCTGTTACGGTCATTATTCATCTCTCCCTTTAAAGTGTTGAAATTAAGATACTTGCTATTGCAACAGAGCCAACGGTTACGGAGGTGAATCCACCAATAAGCATTGGCGCAAGAAGTTCATCCACAATCCGCTTTTGCTCTGCTTCATTCCGGCCTTCACTACGACTAATTTCTTCAACAATAAGGTAATCTCCTGGAAAACCATAAAGAGCGGTTAACACGACTGGGATCGCTTTATTCAAATCCCACTTAAAGAGTCTTGCTCCTATAACCGCACCCAGCATTAACCCTCCAATCCCAATGACCATGATGACCAATACCGGTATAAGGGACTCAATAATCTGGCTCCAGGTCACCCCAATTAAGGAATTCATGACAACAAATATCAGCGCAATCATCGTAATACCTGAGCTATTTGCTTTTTCCATAGATCGTTCAGGAAAAAAGCGGAGTGCTGCTCCGGCTACCCCTATAATTAGTGCCCAAAGACTTGCATTTACACCAGTCAGTTGATCAAGAAATACGGCGAGAGCACCCCCTGCAAAAAGTAAAAAGATAATGACAAAGTGGCTTTGCATCCATGTATCTGGTAACAAATATGTTTTCTGATTTGATTCAGGCTCAATCGGATCAAGGGTAGCGGCAGCTTCCTCTGTACGAATTTTTTTTGCGTAGCGTGAAAGGAAAATCGACGTCAGCGGCATCCCAAAAAAATTCTGGATAGTAAAAACCGTAATGGGAACAGCGACGATGGCAGTTAAGCCTGCTTCTCTTAACCCCTCTGCGGTGATAATGTAGGCAATAATGCCGCCCGTAATCGGTCCGGCTCCTGCAACAGCTGTTTCATAATTAAACAAGATCGTAACAATAACCAATACACCGACAACAGAAAATACGAGGCCAATCAGCGTAATTAGGACGGCTTGGTATTGTTGAAGCATTGTCTTTAATGGAATCATCGTTCCTAAATGGACAATTAAAACGGGAACGAGCACACCACCTATCGCAACAAATGTAGAAGCAGCGATATAAGACTCAGGTAAGATCCCTGTTTGTAAAAGAATGAATACGGTCGCAACAACAACGAGTAATGTTGGGATTCTTGCCCGTGATTTAATTGAAATGATTTCTCCGATTGCGATTATGGCAAGAAACAGTAATGCCAAATAGATAGGTTGCAAACCGATTCCTCCTTTGTCAAAGTCTGGCATCATTCATTGACGAAAGAGTCTGAACAAATGCTTATCTAAGACTATAGTGCAAATAGACAGACAATTATATAGTTTTATTCGACAAAGTTCACGGGCCCTTTTTGTCGGTCGTCGCTAAAAAGGGAGAGTTCTAAATAGTTTGCGATTTTAAGAGCGAGATGAATCTCAAAGCTATGTTCAACCGTGAACTGATTGATATGGAGGAGCTCATTTACTTTTTTTAACCGATATTTAACCGTGTTCACATGGACGAAAAGTACAAGAGAAGCTTCTTTTAATCGTTGCCCTTGTTCCATATAAACAAAAAGTGTTTTGAGCAGTTCGCCTGTTGGATCATGGTCGAGAAGGTTCCCAATTTTGTCCGATACATAATGATGTAAGTCGTTGTCGTTCATGTGTAAGAATAAACGATACGGACCTAACGCTTCATAAGCGAGTACTTGTTGCGGTTGATGTTTTCGCTGCATGTAGTGAATGGTGCGTATGGCTTCAGTATGAGCTTCTTTTACATCAAGCAGCCGCTTTACTCGTCGTCCAAGTCCTGCATAGCCATTGATTTTCCATTTTTCATTCGCGTAACGTAAAAGCTCATGTAAACATGCTTCAATGTGTGTCAGTGCCTGCTTAGATGAAGCTGGAAATAAGAATGTTAAATCAAGATGGCGTTCATACACAATCGCTCCATGCTGCAACTTCGACAATTCATAGTAGACTTTTCGAATAAGCTGCTGTTTCATACGGTTTGTTAACGGGCCAGGCACGCTCCCATGTTCTAACTGAATTTTTGCGACAACATAGTCATGGTCAATTCCTGTTGAAAGGTGCAAAAGCAATTCTTGAATGGCACCCTCAGGTTGGGCAGCATGGATGACCATCTCTAATAATCGCCCTGTATACATGAAATCGTCCACATCTTGCTTTTCACGTTGATTAAATTCCATCACAAAGATCGGAAGTGCTTGTTCAATTGCTACTTGATCAAGTGGGTCGAGTAAAGCATCTTTTTTTCCGATAATAGCGAGCAGACCGATTGGCTCTGTATCCATCTTAATAGGGAAGGCATACAGTTCTGTCTTGCTGTCTTCAAGTGACCATGTTTTGATTCCAGCTTGTTTTGCAACAAAAATGGAGTGGGTCATGTCTGATACCAGCTTTGGAGGAATGGTACATTGGTGATGATGGGGAAAACGGGACAATTCTTCCGCGAATTCATTTAAGACGACAACTTCTTTAGAGAGTAATCGCGCTAATACAGCTGTGATGTCATGAAGGCCTCCATAAGTAAGGGAGACGCGGGAGAGCGCTTGATGAATCTCTTGGATGCGTTTGTTTTGTGAAAATAAGCGAGCATTTTCAATGGCGATAGACGCTTGTCGCGCAAATGTTTCAAGTAGTTCTAAATCATACTGTTCAAATTGGCGGTTGCGTTCAAAAATGTCAACCGTTAGCACGCCAATGCATGTGCCATCTGAATGATGAAGAGGGACAGATATTGCACTTACGGGATAGGTTAGCGCTTCAAGCGATTGGCGGTAAAAAGTGGCGTTGTGCGTGCTTAGGTTCGCCATCCCTTGTTTTGTATCATCAAGTAGTGCATAGATGCTACCTTGTTGTTGTTGAAACGTTTTACCGCTCATTCCTTCTCCTGGCTTTAATCGTACATTGCCAAGTGCATCCATGTTAAAGCCTATAGCCTTTTCTGCATATAGCACGTTTTGAATGTCGTCATATAAGAACAGCACACCAGCTGTTGAGCCATCAATGACTTGTAAAGCTTCTTCTAGTAGTTGGTGCAAGACATCTGGGAGTTCCCGAGTTGAACTTAACACCCGAATGGATTTCATTAAGCTAGTTACTTGTTTTTCAGTTTTCATCGTACACCACCTTACTATGGTTGGAACAAGCATAAAGGATGAGCTGAGGGTTTGGCTAGTGTTTTTGAGAGTGAAGTATTGGAAAGGGCGAAGAAAGGTTTCATCATGAATGAGCGAGAAAAAGCCTTCATTAACGCAGTGCGTCCACGAGGGCTTTCACATAAATTCAAAAATGGATCACGTCATCAGTCATTTACATATAGTGAATTTGATCTTTATACCTTGCCATCATCGTGGCATTGTACTCATCGCCACCGTCAAGATTCGCGCTACGAAATATCGGGACATCCTTGCCTTTGGCTTCTAATTTTTCAATAAGCTTCAAGACGATGGAATGAATCACAAAGCTTCCAGAAATCGTTGATGTTGGGGCGACTTTTTGTGAGAGCGATTCAATAGAGACAGTGGCATCACCAGGCTCGCCAAAATTATCTATGACGATGTCGCTCACTTCAAACAAACGCTTTCCCGAAGAGTGTCGCGATGTAACGTCTTTAGAGTAAGTTAAATTTGTGAGTGAAATCACGTGCATTCCCCGAGTTTTTGCTTCTATAGCAAGGTCAATCGCAACTGGATTTCTTCCTGAGACCGAGTGAATAAACACAACGTCCCCAGCTTGGACCGGCTTTGAGTTAAGAATAATCTTGCCGTAGCCTTCTAAACGTTCGAGCTGGGAAGTGAGCGTCACTGGCTCTACGTTTAACATTAGAGCTGGACTGAAAAGGGGATTAAAAAGTGCGAGTCCGCCAGCGCGATAAAACGCATCTTCGGCAATAATACCAGCATGAGAAGCGCCGAAAAGGAAGAGAGAGCGGCCGTTTTGTACCGCTTTTTCCATGATAGATGCTGCTTGCTCAAGAGTAGGTTCTTGCTCGTCCACAATCCGCGTAAGAATGGCATCAATCGATTGGTAGTACTGTTTTAGATAAGACATTCAATTTACCCTCCTGGAAAAATTCGTGCAAACAAGTCTCCGATAAAGCTCCATAAAGAGAAGTCATTGCCTCCGAAGATGACAATCCAATCTGCTGCGGTTCCACTTAAGACGGGAACAGAAATACCGACAAGCAAAATCATTACAATTCCGGCAACAGCGGAACCTGCAATCGCACCTCGTAAACCACCTTGTCCATTTGCAATGATGGCGGCTGTTCCAATCTCAAAGAAACACGTGATGGTTAGCGGGACAATAACGAAACTGAAAACACCCATACTTCCTGTAATGAAAATCGTCGCGACCGATGTAATCATGGAGACGATAAATCCAATTAAGACAGCGTTTGGTGCATATGGAAACAGAATCGGTGCATCTAAGGCAGGCACTGCATTCGGAATCCATTTTTGTGAAATGCCTTGGAAGGCAGGAATAATTTCAGCTAGCATCATGCGAACACCGAGTAAAAGAATGGTTAGCCCGGCACCAAAGAGAATCCCTTGCATGACACTATAAATGACTAAGTTTTGCTCCGCGCCAAATGCTGTAGCAGCTGCATCAAAACCGATAATGAAACTGACGACGATATAGACAAAGAACATCACAATTGATGAGGTAATGCTAATTTCTCGTAAAAATTCCGTTGAGCTTGGAAATTTAATGTCTTCCGATGATCGTCCTTTTGTTCCGAATAATTTACCGACCATCCCAGCAATAAGTGAAAGAATGGTGGTAGGGTGACCAATAATGAAGTCGTCAGACCCCGTTACTTTTCGAACAAATGGACGTAAAAGAGCAGGAGCAATAATGATATAAAGAGCTGTTAATATAGATGCAAAAATAACGAGTTGTGTATTGTTTAAATTATTTTCTATTCCTACTGCAACAAAGATAAATGGAAACCAGAACAACATGTGGCCCGTTAGAAAGACGTGCTTAATTGGCGTAAAGCGAGCAACGACTAAATTAAGCAGAAAGGCAATTAACATAGATAGACCGATCTGTGTGCCATATTGGCTTAAGATTGTATCTGCACCTAGTGCTGGCGCTACTTCGGGATTGTCAATGTTATACATGACGTTAAATCCTTCTGTTAATGGTGCAATAGAGTTCATTAGGATATTGGTTCCTTGTGTTAAAATGACAACACCGATAACGGTTTTGGCTGTTCCTGAAACAACAGAAGAGAAATCTTTCCGTAATAATAAAAGACCGGTAAGGGCAATTAAGCCTAAGAAAATCGCTGGTTCGCGAATAACTTCAATTAGAAAATCCATTACAGTTTGCATATTGAACCCCCCCTTATACATAGAGGGAACTTCGGCAGTTACGCCTGAAGTTCCGCTTCCACTTTTTCTTTAATTTCTGCTTTGTTTACGAAACTGTTGATGATGACAACAGGTTTACCGGCGGTTTGTTGGAGTTTCTCGCCTAATTCTTTACTGGTAAAAATATAATCGGCAGGTGTGCTTTGGGCAGAGCCGACATCACCTGTAAACACGTCAGCTTGGATGCCTAGATCTTTTAACACCCCGTCTAAATTCATCTTTAACACCATCGACGATCCTAGTCCAAACCCACATACTGTCATAATTTTCAATTTAGCCATTTTCATTCGCTCCTTTAAATTAAGTTATATACCGCTTCTTTTGATTGGGCTTGACGAAGCTGGTTTACTTTTTCCTCATCAATTAAAATGTGTGAAAGTTGCTCAATCAGTTTAAGATGAGCGTCGGAACCTGTTGCTGAAAAGGAAAACACAAGGTCAACAGGGTCATTTTGCTCGCTTCCAAATGATACAGGCTTCTCTAATACAGCAAGAGAGATGGCATCTTCATATACGGCTTCACTTGGTCGTGCATGAGCCATGGCGATTCCTGGACCAATGACAATATAGGGACCGTTTTCTTTTACTGATTCAATCATTTGAGAGATATAGTGTTTTGAGATGGCGCCTGTATCCAAGAGCAACATGCCAGAAGCAGAAATGGCTTCTTCCCAGTTTTCTGCCTTCACATCAATTGCAACATGTTCTTTTCGTATCCAGTTTGTCATTCTGTCGCGTCCTTCCGCCTGTTCCATTTTTGTAGTAATTGATCTCTTGATGCTTCGTTCTCTAGGTAATGGAAAAGCTGCATAAAGTCTTGGTTGTGCACATCTTTTATTGCCAATACAATGATCATGTCGACGCGCTCAGGATTTAAATCACCAAATTCAATTTGTTGTTCCAAGATGGTTAGGCTAATGCCTTCTTTTCGTACGTTTTCCGGTCCTGCATGAACGAAGGCGACGTTTGGAAGAAAGACCATGTATGTGCCGTTTCGTTCCACAGACATAATCATTTCTTGAATATAACTTTGCTCGATATACTTTTGTGCAAGCAAAGGCTCAGCAGCAAGGGTAATAGCTGTGCGCCAATCTTGTGTGTTGGCCGTATGGATGGTTTCATCAAAGAGCGATGGCTCTACATGGCTTCCCTTGCCATACAATTCATTAAATGAAGCAAGTTGCTTACGATTAATCATTTTATGAGCCTCGTGTTGAATTAATCGTTTGTCGTTGTCGCTTAGAAGTGGGCTGACGCGAAAGCACTTCGTCTGTTGCCAATCAGGCAGTTTGATATCTTGAGTCGTTAAGACGAAATCAGGGTTGGTTTCATCAATCATTTGGTCAAGCTCTTTTGTTCGTACAACATTGATTAAATTAAAGCCAGGCTCGATTTGCTCTAGCTTCGTTGTTAAAATGGATGATGCCGCTAACCCTGAGGAGCAAACGACGAGAACAGTTGGTAAGAATTTACGACTTTTGTTTCGCTCATAGGCCGCGCTCATGTGCATCGTGATATACGCGACTTCACTAGCAAGCATTTTAAAGCCCATATCGTACGTCATCTGAAAGACCATTTCATAGATGGCGCGGTACCGAACTTTGATTTCTTCCGTGTAAGGGTTATCGATTTCAACCCCTTGGGATATTCGTGTAAATGCCGCTTTTACATGGTGTGTTAGATCATTGATCAACTTTTCATCTGCGACTAAATCCGTGTGCAAAACAGTAGATACTTGAGCAACTAAGCGTTTACAAAACTGAATTTCTCTTTCATAGTTTCTCAAGTGCGGAGTTCCTTTTTGATAGGAGACGACTTTCGCTTGATCAAATAAATCATCTAAGAAGGCGCACTCATGTAAAATTGAACGTTCATCTTCAACATGTTCTTTAATATAGGATTCAATGATGCCTAAGTGAAAATGTCGTTTATGGCGGTGGTTTTTTGGAACAAACACATAGTGGTTCATTGCGATTTGTTGCTTCCACCAAAACAAAAAGAGATAAAACACATCAACAGTTGACTCACTATAATGAATGCCTCGTTCAGTTTGAACAAAAGCTAGCCACGTTTTCATGAGCTCAAAATCCTTTTTATCCATGTTCAGCCAACTTTGAACCATCAGCAAATCTGTATCTTTTTCTTCAAGCATTTGATAAAGAGCGAGTCGCATGCTTCGCTCTGTTCCAATGACTTGAAGGCCTTTCCAAGCTTGCTTTGTAATTTGAAGGTCAAAATGGTCAAGCCATTCTTCCACATCGACTAGATATTTTTGAACACTTGAACGACTCAACGAAAATTCATCGGCTACATCTTGAATGGTGAATGTACCTGTGAGGGTGACGAATACACTCATCATTAAACGTTGAGCGTTTTTGTCCTTCATCATTTGCTTTTCGTCTAGCATCGCAATGACGGCTGGTCGCTTGTTCTCACTAACCCGCAGTTTCACACCTTTTCCTGGCATTCTCGTAATGGCTACGCCGATATCCTCCATGCTTGCATCGATTGCATCGAGATCATAGCGAACGGTTCGACCACTAATCGTTAGCCATTTTGCCAACACGTCAATTGTCACGAACTGATCGCTTTCAAGTAATTTACTTAAAATGTTTTTTTGTCTAGAGGTTAACATCTGCATCACCTTGTCTTCAGCATAGCTTGATTCGGCTTTTTGCAAAAGACTGAAAAATATCACATCTGTGGCAATAGACTGGTAATGAAAAAATAGCCGGAGGATGAGCCTTGCTCGTGAAGGCTTGAACACGTTTTCGTAAGTTGTGTTGGGGGTAACAGGTAAATAAAGGAAGTGTCAGGAGGTGGATATCGTGAGCGAAGAAATTTCTGAAGATTACTTATGGCGAAAGGTGAAAATCAATACATTTCTCGTAACGCCGGCGGCTGTTTTATTAGGGTCCGTGATGGCTGTTTTTGTATTAGATCAAGGATTTCCGCCCATGCGGACAATCATTGCTTCAACAGTTGGTGCCTATATTGGTGTGACGATTATGTGGCTTGTCATGTCTGAAGATAAGCAGATTGAACGAGAGCGTAAAGCTGAGTTGAAGAGAAGACGGAAATCGAAGGTTAGAAGAGTTATAGAATTTTTCGCTATTATCGGAGGCGCATATCTTATTTTGCGATTGATAGCCAATTACATGTAAGAACCGCTCAATTTAATGAAAGAGCGGTTCTTTTGTGTTCAATTAAAATAAATCAAATACCATTGTGTCACGAACTGTCATGCGGGCATAATACGTTCCTGATACATCAACACCTACGCTAAAACCAGCTGCTTCAAATCCTGCTTGTGCGCCAGCGTCAATTTGCGTTACAATCGTCGTTTGTCCAGTGACGGTGAACTCTTTTACAGGGAAATCACCGTGCAAGATGTCGGTATTTGAGTCTTCTAGCGTATGTGGTCCGCTTCCTGTCGTCCACCATGCATCTCGAATATCAACAACATCCTCATACACACCATCTAAATTCTTTGTTACAACAAAGCGAACGTTTAGTACCACCTCAAGCCCCATATGTTCTTGAGTAGAATTCATTTCCATAAACTCTTCTTCAGGTGGAACGGTTATAGGTGGTGGGAGTAAAGGGTGGTCATTTTGCGCTTCCACGCTTTCTGTTAACTGAATCTTTTCAACCAAATCTCCTGTTTCAGCATCCAGAATGGTCAAAATATCTGTCCCTCTTTCAACGTTCACGTCTTCTTCTGCATATGGCAATTCTAAATACAAGCCATTTAATTCTTCGTAGTAAACATTCTCAGGTGGGCTTGTGTGAAGGGTTGCTGTTTCACTTTTTGCATCCGCAATAGAAGCCCCTCCTGTAATGACGAACATAAAAATAAGTGCAGTGATAAAGCCATATACTGCGTTTCTCATAAAAAAACTCCCTTCAATAATTTGGTGGTACATGAAAAGAGTTACCCGACTTGCATTCGTGTTAAGCGCAAATAGACTTGGGAAAAAAGTCGTTGTATATGTGTCGTTTATCCGTTTAAATGGCTACTTTTTTTATCGTTAAACAAGAAAAAATCTTAAAAATCGCGAACCTTACAGGGTATCATTCACGATGATTAATGTCTTTTTTTTGGGAAATGGTTCATCCGATGAGTAGTTTTCCAGCAAAAAAGAGAATCGGAATCAGTAATGCAGGTAGTAGATTTAATGTTTTAAATGAATGGATGCCAACAATATTCAAGCCAGTGCTTAAAATGAGCAAACCACCAATGATTGAGAATTCTATTAAGAGCTCAGGTGTAAAAAAGATCGATGCGTAGCTTGCAAGGAAGTAGATGCTTCCTTGCCAAATCAGTAAGATAACGGCAGAGAATGCGATACTGAATCCAAACGTAGCGGCTAAAACAATTGATGTAAATCCGTCTAAAATCGCGTTGGAGTAAAGATATGTATAGTGTTGATTTAAAGCTGCTTCAATTGGACCGACAATGGAAAGTGTGCCAACGCAAAAGAGTAAGATCGCTGTTGTCAGACCTTCATTAACCCTACCTTTGAGAATGAAGGAAAGGCCGCTTTTGAATCGTTCTTCAAACCGTGTCATTTCACCAACTAAGCCGCCAATTGCTAGGCTAATAATAAATAAAACTGGAAATTGACTGTTTGGAAGATTTGTTGCAACCGCACTAATACCGAGTCCTATGACGGCTAGCCCCATCCCTTGCATAAGGATAGTATGGTAGCGTTCGTTTAATCCGCTCTTTACGAGTGAGCCAATAAGACTTCCAAATAAGATTGTTGCCACATTTACGAGAGTACCAATCATTCTACATGCCTTCTTTCTATTATTCGAAAGTCCTTTTAGTATACTCGTGTCTATCGAAATGTGAGAAGGGTTTTTGAAATCTATTTTTTGAACAAAATGAACAAAATGAAATAAATGAATAAAATTGGCGATTATTATCTGAAATCTCTTGCAATTATAGGTGTATATACATAAGATAAAGAAAAGATTGTACGCAGGAGGATCTATGAACCAAATCGATGATGACATGAAAAGGTTGATTATTGATTTTGAAGAGAGGCTTGGGCGTAAGGTGGATGAACGAGAACGAGCGTTATTACAGTGGATAACCGTAAAAACAGTCGAACAAGAACAAGTTGAAGATCGCATGGAGTAGTCTATTTTTTTGTCGTTCATTTTAGCTGTGAGCAAATTGCTCATTGTAAGAGCGAAATGGAGACTTGACGGAAAAAGCGAAATCTTATATAGTGAGTCTAAATTAGAGACAGGAGGGATGTTAAAAATGTTACCAGCAAGATTACGCCAGCAAACTTTGAACAATAAGTAATTCTATATGTTCAAAGGCTCTGTTTTCATAAACAGGGTAAACGGGAGTAGTCTGCACATTTTTAACCATCTTCGCCGGAAAAGTAGGAAGCGTGAAGAAAGGCAGATTGGACTGTCTTTCTTTTTGTTATCCAAAAAAAGAGAGACGTGTCTTTTGTCTACGCCTCGTTTACTCGTACCCGCAGATGCCGTATGTCTGTGGATTTTTTATGATTTCACGCCTTTAAAAAGAAAGAAAAAGGACGTGTGAAAATGGAACAGTTAGTAGTGAAATTGCAAGGGGTTGAGGTGTCGTATTTAGATCAAACGATCTTACAAATCGCTCATCTGAACGTTCATCAATTTGATCGGATAGGCATTGTTGGCAAGAATGGGAGTGGTAAAAGTACGCTTCTTAAACTCATTCATGGATCGTTACAAGGAGACAGCAGATTTGTTCAGCGGCAAATGGAATTTGCTTATTTTGAGCAAAAAGAAGCTCCTTCTGACAAACAAGTCAATCGTAAATGGCTTGACCACTGGCAAGTACCTATTGCAGAAACGGAAGAAATGAGTGGTGGAGAACAGACAAGGCTGAAGCTTTCGCAACTTTTTACTCATTATTTTGAAGGGATGCTCATTGATGAACCAACGACACACCTTGATGAGGAGGGCATTGCCGTTTTAATGGAAGAACTAACGCATTATTATGGTGCGCTTATCCTGGTTAGTCATGATCGGACATTTATTAAAGAGGTAGCGGACGTCGTGTATCAGATTGAAGAACAACAACGATTAGAAAAGAGAGAGGTATAGAAAATGAATCAAACTGAAATAAAGCAATTAGCCGAAAAACATGGATTAGGAATAGAAGAGAGTTCAATAAAGATAAATGAATCAGGGCTAGATTTTCGTGTGGCGCATGCCAAGGATCAGTCAGGAAAGAAGTGGATTTTGCGTATTCCTAGAAGAGAAGACTCTTTGAAACATGGGCAGCAAGAAAAAGCGGCCCTTGACTTGATTGGAAATGAAGTAAGTTTTCAAGTACCGCAGTGGACGGTTTTTTCGAATGAACTGATTGCGTATCAACAACTTAGTGGCGTGCCGACAGCTACGATTGATATGGAAAAACAAGCGTATGTATGGACGTTTGACGAGAATAATGCACCTGAAGCGTATCACAAGTCTTTGGGCAATGTGATGGCAGACTTGCATAGTCTTTCAACAGATCATTTTGCCAAAACAGGTGTAGAGATGCTTACTGGTGAAGCGGTGAGGAAGCAAATGACCGAGCGAATGGAGAAGGTCAAGCAACAGTTTGACATTGATCCACACCTCTGGAAACGTTGGCAGACTTGGTTAAACAATGATGCCCTTTGGCCAAAATTTTCAGGAGTGAAACACGGCGATTTACACCCGGGTCACATTTTGATAAATGAACAAGCCGAAGTAACGGGTTTGATTGATTGGACAGAAGTAGGGGTGGGAGACGTATCGTATGACTTTACCGCTCACTATCAAATTTTTGGTGAAGAAGGGTTGGAAACGCTCATTCAA
Source organism: Shouchella phoenicis (assembly GCF_047238345.1). NCBI lineage: Bacteria > Bacillati > Bacillota > Bacilli > Caryophanales > Bacillaceae > Shouchella > Shouchella phoenicis. The sequence continues at coordinate 556,650 of NZ_JBDFMQ010000001.1, forward strand.
GCCTATAAAAAAGCTGGTGGTCGCACATGGACTGGGATGAAAGAGCACATTATTGAGCTTCGTGCCGCGAGTCCTATACTCGTCGCTGAATTTGCTCTCTCATCAGGCCTTGAAGAGATGTACGAGATGGCAAAGAACATGCTTGCGGCAAAAGAATAAGGAAAGAAAAAAGCGGTGTACAAGTGCAATCATTCTTTGCACTTGTACCGTTTATACGAAAGAAGTCACTTCTCTTTACTGAGTATTAAGAAAAAGGATACAGTAGATGCAACAATCCGAGTGAGGTGAAGCAAATTGAAGCAGGACTTTTGGATTCGTAATGTGAACATTGAGACAGGATATGTCGCTCAAGAAGGGTTTACATACGGAAGTAAAACCGAATTAATGGATGTGAAAGTAGACCAAGGAATTGTCACGATTCTCCAACCGCCACAGCAACAACCTTTAAGGAATGGAGACATTAATGGGCACGGCATGCTGCTTTTACCGACACTTCATGACATGCACTGCCATCTTGATAAAAGTAAATTAGGGGTACCGTGGCGACCGATTACGCCAGCACATTCAATTGTTGAGCGATTTACAAATGAAATTAAGGAGTTAGACGCTTTAGAGCAATCGTTAAAAGACCGTGCCCGCAACCTCATTAACCTTGAATTAGCGAACGGAGTCACCTTTTTTCGATCGCACATTGATGTACATCCTGAGGTGGGACAACGGTATTTGGAAGACGTTCTTGATGTATTGCAAGAGTATGAAGGGATGTTGGACTATGAACTTGTTGCGTTCCCTCAACACGGAATGCTTCGTTCGAATGCATTTGAAGATGTAAAGACGGCTTTGCAATCTGGTGTTCAAATCGTTGGAGGTGTTGACCCTTCTTCGTTAGATGGGGATGTGGAAAAATCGCTTGCGCAAACGTTTGAATTAGCGACAACATTCGATGTTCCTATTGATATCCATGTTCATGATCGTGGTGAACACGGACGAAAAACAGTTGAAACACTGATCGATTACACGAAGCAAGCTGGCTGGCAAAAGAGAGTTGCCATCAGTCATGCGTTTGGCTTAAATGACGTTGATGGGGAAGTAAGAGAGTGCATTTTCAAGGATCTTGCTGAAACTGGAATCGCGATCGTTTCAAGCGTACCCATTAACGGAAACGTGCCTCCCCTTGAAGAACTGCGCTCTTACGGAGTCGATGTACGAATCGGTTGCGACAATGTGTATGACTCTTGGTCGCCTTTTGGAACGGGGCGTATTGTAGAAAAGGTCAATCGCTATGCAGAGATTTTTCGCCTAACGTCTCAACAATCACTAACGAATGCGCTTCAACTGATCAGCGGAAAACCGATTCGGTTAGAAGGAAATCAACCTTGGTTGAAGACAGGTATGGATGCTTCTTTTCTTCTAGTTAAAAGCTCTTCTTCAGCTGAATTTGTCGCGCGGCAAAGCGAAATCTACGCTAGTTTTTTTAAAGGAAACCTTGTACACGAAAAGGGAGTGACGGCATGATTACAGAAAAAGATAAAACCTATTTAACACGGTGTGTGGAACTAGCTGCTCAAGCTCTAGAAAAGGGTGATGAACCGTTTGGATCCGTTTTAGTTTCAGCAGGAGACGTCGTTCTTTTCGAAGACCATAACCACGTTTCCGGAGGCGATCAAACCCAACATCCAGAATTCGCCATTGCAAGATGGGCGGCAGAGCATCTAAGCGCTGAAGAACGAAAGCAAGCGACGGTCTATACGTCGGGTGAGCATTGCCCGATGTGCGCTTCTGCCCATGGCCTTGTCGGGTTAGGGCGAATTGTCTATGCAAGTTCATCAAGCCAATTAAGAGAATGGAAGCAAGAAATGGGTGTGAGGGAAGGAAATCTTCACGCTCTGCGGATACAGGACGTTCTGAAAGAAAGTGAAGTCGATGGCCCTGTTGAAGATTTAGCGGAGAAAGTAAAACTTCTCCATAGACAAAAGCACCAAATGTAAACGAGAAGGTTTCATTGCGACTATGCGATGGAACCTTTTTTTAATTATGGAAATAAAGTGAAAAAAAGACTATGATGAATAAGCTTATAGATTTAACTTAGGAGAAAAAATATGGAACATACGACACTACCCTTTATCTATTTAGCTCTACCTATTCTAATTGTAATCTTTATTGTTGATGTTGTTCGAAACAAACGAGGTTTACAGCAACGCATCCTGCAAGTTGGATTTGGCGTTTACTTGCTTGCTCTATTAGACGTTACGTTAGGAGAGATCTGGCTTCCTTCTTTGCCTGAAGAATCCATTTATGCTCAAATTCAGCTCATGCCGCTCTATTTTCTAGTTGATATTTATCAAACCTATGAAATGGGAACGTTTTATTTTATCAATGCAATAAATCTTTCCTTTTATAATGTACTATTGTTCGTTCCGCTTGGGGTGTTTCTTTATCTTCTATTTCAATTGAGAAATGGACTTATTGCCACGCTTTTTCTGTTTCTAGCTAGTTTGTTAATAGAAACCTCTCAACTTGTGTTAGGTTCAAATGGCTTAATCTTCTCACGAATTTTTGATGTGGATGATTTGCTGTTGAATACGACTGGTGGTGTAGTGGGCTACTACGTCACAAAGTGGATCGGTGAACGAATTAAGAGGAGGTAGCTGGTACGATTGTTCCTTGATGAAAAAAGAGCTTCCATTCAGTCTCAACATGTTTCCACACCGAGCTTCTTAATGTCACTTTATTGGAATCGTGGTTCATGACGCGGTACGTTGTTAATACAGCGCGCTCGTCTAAATGATGCATTGTCCAGTCGTGAAGCGTTAGCTGGTTGTTGCCTGCACCATCTTTAAAGTCTTGGCGATAAAAAATCCTGCCAGAGCTACCAAATTCGAAAAAATCATCTGCTAGCACTTGCCCAAGAGCCTCACCAGAAGTGCGAATAGTTGTATTGAGGTGACTCTCTTCTAATGCTTTGATATGTGCGGTGAGATCCATTATGAGTGAACTCCTTTATTCTCTTTTATTTATGCGTTCTCTTCTTTCCTTCCGCTTTATATTCTATTAAATGGTCTGTTTTCCTTTTTAAATCGTAGGTTCTTAAGAAAGTTGAGAAGGGGACTCTGCACGAGCAGGTCCCTTTTTATATGATTTAATTCAATTTCTGTACGATTGTAATGTTCTCTAATCTAGGATCATGTGAACCGACAAAGGTTGCTCCGCTGTCTCGTTGAGTCACGATATAGTCGATGTGCTGCTGCGTAATTTCTTCACCTGGTATGAGAATAGGGATGCCAGGAGGGTAGGAGATGACAAATTCAGTATTAATCGCTCCTAAGCTTTCATTTAGGTTGGTTAGCTTCGTTGTGGCAAAGCTAGCTTGTCTAGGTGTTAGAACCATGGTTGGATTTGGTGGCTGAATAACAGGGATCGTAGGTGGTGAGGAAGGTTCAATTGTAGATACAATGTCTTTAAGGGCATCGCATAATTTGTCCACGTCGCTTGGTGTTGTGCCAGTCGTGAAGATTGCTAGTGCATACCGAACGTCAGCTAGTTCTAGTAAGATACTATAGTCGACCTCTAGTTTCTCCTTTAACTCGTAACCAGAGATAGGAAGGGAATCAATCCGAATGAGTACTTTTGATTGATCGTAATCAAAAGAAGCATCAGAGTGTAGGAGATCGTTTTCGGTCGGACAAGATAGTCCCTTAAGTTGATTGACTTTTGAACGGAAATGATTCGCTAAGGTCAACGTCAATTGAAGCCGTTCCTTCCCCACTCTCTCAAGTTGATACCTAGTAGAATCGAGAGAGGCAATCATTTGATAGGGTCGTGACGTCGACAATAAATAATTCATGGCATTCTGCACGCGATTGACGTCTACGAGCCCTTGTCGATAGAGAAGGATAGACGTTTGATTCATCGACCCACCTAATTTGTGAAGACTTGTTGCTGCTAGGTCAGCTCCTGCTTCCATTGCGCTTATTGGGAGATTCCCATTAAAACGGAGGTGTGCACCGTGTGCTTCATCTACAATGACAGGAATACCTTTGTGATGCGCAATTGAAACAATGTTTTTTAAATCCGTACATACACCAAAATAAGTGGGATTAATTAACAGAACAGCTTGAATGGTTGCATGCTCAGCGAGTGCTTTTTTTAAAGCTTTACCAGTGAAATGATTGGAAATGCCTAATGCTTCATTAAATTCTGTATCGAGAAAAAGTGGTTCAGCACCAGCAAGGATAATGCCAGAAATGACCGAACGGTGCACATTCCGCGGCACAATCACCTTCCCACCGTCCGTGCAGGTCGCAAGTATCATAGCCATTACGGCTGTACTTGTCCCTTGTGTGGAGACAAAGCAACGATCTGCTTTATATGCAGAAGCCATCTGTTCATTCACGTCTTTAAGAACAGTTGTCTCGAGAACATTGACATCAATCATGTCGAGTTTAAACAATTGTTGTTGAGTAAGTGTTTTAAAGCTTGTTTCAATGCCAGTGCTCCGATGTCCTGGTGTATTAAAATGAATAAAATCTTTTGCAATAAATTCTTTTGCATACGCATTGGTAGGATACTGCTCTTTGTTCAAAAAGGTCCACATCCTATTATAAATATAGAAGAGACATGCATCTCTTTTATATAATAAGCAATGATTTGTATGAAAGTGACAAAAACAGACGTGTACCAATGCCCTTTATGTGCTGGGTTTAATCATCACGTGCGGTTTAAGATAGAAATCGAGCCATGTTTCAGCGATCAATTGTCTTTCAGAAGTGTCAAGTGTAGTGAGGTGTTCATAATCTTGTACATCTTGCAAGGACACAGCAGCACATAAGAGTTCGGCTTGTACCGTTCGTATAAAGGGTCCGACAATACCTCCATGAAGAAAATTAATGGATTTGCCGTCGTTGCACAAGTAAACATGCTTCGTTCGTGAGGGGTTTTGCATAACCCAAACATGCTCATGATGAGGGTCTTTGTGACCTTGTTTTAAGAAACGTTCATAATTGATGACTTCATCATCCCCTGAAGTAGCAAGGAATAATTGTGCTTTGTCTTTGATGATGTCGAGATCGGTTGTTGAAATGGATTGATTTCCGGTGGCGCAAAAAATCAAATCTGCTTCGCTCAGGAGAATGTCTCGTTGTCCAGATGCGAAGTTGTGAGCGAGCGCAAGCATTTGTTGAGACGGATTTTGATCATAGACAGACACTTTCCGAACTTTTTTTCGGAGCCCTTCGGCGATGCTTTGACCAATCTTCCCGTAGCCAATGACTAAGACGTGCTTACCTGTTAGAACATCGCTAAAATAATCTCGCAGCATAGCCTCTGCCGAAAAGGCAATGGCTTGGCCGACCATATAATCTTCAGGACTTTTTAGTGGACTTCTTGCAACTGACATAATGGGAAAGGGTAAATGCTCATCTTTTAAAAGAAGCGTATGCTCATATTTTTGATGGCCATTTTCCGTATTTTCGACAATGCCTACGAGTTGATCTTGAAAGACGTGCGCTAATTCATTCAGCAAAGGAGCAAAATAACCCCCAACGTCTATAATGGCAAAGTTGCTTTCCTTAACGTGTGACTGGATGTCGAAGAGTAGAGAGTCTGGATGCTCATTAATCTCGTTTCTTGAGTAGTGAAGAACAGGAAACGATTTGGTCAATCGATCAACAACGTTTTGGTCCATTGAACTTTGTTTTGGCAATAGCAATGCAATTGGTAGCACGCGATGAAGATAATCAACGAAAATTTCAACCCCTGGCACTGCGTGTAAAACAACAACGAGTTTCGTTGATTGTGGTGAAAGGTGATGAATGACATTAGAAAAAAACAGATCATCTGGCTTTGCTTTATTTTTGTCCATCATTGAGCACACTACCTTCATCATCTAATTCAAATCCTTCTAAAACAATCTTACCAATGGTCGATCCACGTTCAATCATGCTATGGGCTTGTCGCAAAGTGTGCGCGTTAATCGGTCTTAACGTTTCTCTTAGGGTTGATGTTAGCAGTCCTTCATCCAGTAATTGACTCACTTGATTTAATAGCTGCTGCTGTTTGTAGCGGTCGGCGGTTTGATGCAGCGAGCGCGTGAACATAAATTCAAACGAAACGGTCAAGCTTTTGCTTTTTAAGCTGTTTAGATCGGTTTTTTGATTCGGTTCAACAATGGTCACAATATGCCCTTGAGGTGCAATCGCTTCAATCATGTTGTCCCAATGTTCATCGGTATCATTGCAGCAGAATATACTATCGACAGGTTCCCCAATCTGATCCAGAAAAGAAGTATGTGGATGAATCATTTGATCGGCTCCTAATGATCGTGCCCAGTCTTTTGATTCTTCTCTTGAAGCTGTACCGACTACTGTTAAACCAGCCCAGTGTGCGAGCTGTATAGCGATGGAACCCACACCACCAGCTGCTCCAATAATTAAGATGCTCTTTCCTTTATTTTCTTCCTTGTCGGTGGACCACTTCATTCGTTCAAATAACGTTTCCCATGCTGTAATGGTGGTAAGAGGGAGCGCGGCAGCTTCTGCAAAGGACAAACGAGAAGGTTTTCTTCCGACAAGGGCTTCTTCTACTAGATGGAAAGCACTGTTGGTACCGTCTCGGGAAACCGTTCCAGCATAATAGACCTCATCTCCTACAGTAAACGATGTACAATCTTCACCAGTACCAACTACAATACCAGAAGCGTCCCACCCAGCAATGATGGGCTCGTTTCCTTGAGGTTCGGTGTTTTGGCGAATCTTCGTATCGACTGGATTGACTGAGATTGCTTTTATTTCTATAAGCAAGTCTGTTCCTGTTGCAATCGGCTTTGTCCGTTCTAAGTCAACGAGACTTTCCTCGTTTTCAATGGGTAAGTTTTTGTAAAAGCCAACAGTTTTCATCAACATATGAAACACTCCTTTTTTATTTGTGTTGGTTGCTTTCCCTGTTAAATAAAGCGCAAACGGAAAGGACTTCTGTCATAAAGGGAGTGTTTAAAAGGTGAAAAGCCTTGTGAGACAAGGGATGTATGGTTGCATTGAATGCTGGGTTATATGAAAATACTGTGGTTTAAAAAAGTGCGTTTCCTAACGTAACATACATAAAACAAGCCCTAATAAGCATGTTGGGCATCCTCACGTAACAATTGATGGAAGGCAGTCACGAACTGTGACTTTTGTAGGGGTTTTACAAGGGGCAGAAGACGGAGAACGAAGATTAATGTGTAACTATGACTTTAGAATGGTCTTATCCATGGATGACAAATAATCTAAATAATTTGGCATTTTTAGCGTATAATCCTTTTCTTGTGCATGGTAACCTATTGAGTAACCATTTGAAAACGCTTACTTTAAAAATTAAAGGAGGTGCACGATATGAAGGCGATGAAGTGGTCGGTTGCAAGCGTAATGGTTCTTTCATTTTTAGCTGGGTGTTCAGCAGAAGAATCAGATGCAATCGAGGAAACCATAACCGTTGAAGGTCGAACAACGGTCACCTATTGGCATAATCATACAGGCAGAGGGCTTGACGCGATTAGACAAGTCGTTTCCGATTTTAATTCCAGTCAAGAAGATATATTTGTGCAAGAAATATATAGTGCTTCGACTGAAGGGGATGATCAGCGGTTATTGACGGCTATAGCAGGGGGCAATCCTCCAGATCTCGCCCATTTTGATCGGTTTAAAGTAGCGCAGTATGCTGCGGAAAATTCGTTAGAGTCTCTTACGCCATTTATTGAAGAAGAGCAATATGATATGGGCATGTACTATGATTATGCTGTAGACGAGACAACCTACGCGGAAGAAATTTATGCGATGCCAATTACAACGGATTCACGATTGCTTTTCTATAACAAAGATCGGTTTACAGAGGTTGGTCTTGATCCTGAAGATCCACCTGAAACGATTGAAGAATTAGAAGATGCGATTGAGCGTTTATCAACGATTGAAGATGGACGGGTGACGGAGCTGGGGATGGTTCCTTGGACAGCGCAAGGTTGGCTTTATACATGGGCTTGGGCGTTTGGCGGCGATTTTTATGATCTAGACAGTAATACGTTATCCATTGATCATCCACAAAATGTTGAAGCACTGGAATGGCTTGTTTCCATTGCAGATGAATACGATGCTGCCACCGTAACGAGTTTTGACACGGCCCAAGGCAGCAATGAAATGGACCCGTTTATACAAGGCATTTATAGTATGAAAGTCGATGGACCGTTTTCGATCTCAACGATTCAACAATATAACCCGGATATGAATTATGGGGTAACACCGGTACCTACTCCAACCGGGGATAATTTTGCCACATGGTCAGGGGGAACATCGCTCATCATTCCAAGAGGTGCCCATAATGCAGAGGAAGCGTGGGAGTTTATGAAGTACTTTGGTAGTTATGATGGGCAGATGACGTACAGTGAAATGAATAATCAAATGTCCGTTATCGATAAAGTAAATGAAGATTTATACGAATACGATCCGATAATGACAGAATTTATTGACATTTTACCAAATTCAAATGCACGTCCACCTATTCCAAGCGGACAATTGCTATGGAATGAGCTCGATCGAGCAGTGGAATATGCCATTCACGGAAGAGGCGAACCTCAAGAATTACTTGAACGGGTAGCGAAACGAGTAAAACAGGCAGAGGCTGAAGAATAGGGGGAATAAATGTGGCGAAACTTGAAACGACAAAACCTCCTCAAATACGAGCGAGCAAACGACGATCGAACGAGAATGTAACAGGCTGGCTATTTGCGATGCCATGGGTGATTGGATTATTACTGTTCTTTGCATATCCATTGCTTACATCGATCTATTATAGTTTTACGGATTTTAGCATCCTTCAAAGTGGTGAATTTATTGGATTAGCGAATTATCGTGAACTTTTACAAGATGATTTGTTTTGGATTTCAATTTACAACACGATTTACTTTGCCGTCTTCTTTGTTCCACTGAGCATTATCTTTGGCGTGGCATTAGCCATGGTTCTCAATATGAAAGTAAAAGGAATGGCTGTTTATCGAACGATCTTCTTTTTACCAACTCTTGTGCCTCATGTGGCGTTAGCGATTTTGTGGGTGTGGCTTTTAAATCCTCAATTTGGTTTGGTCAATGCGATGCTAGATTTTGTCGGCATTCAAGGGCCACCGTGGCTAGGAAGTACGTTTTGGTCAAAACCAGCACTCATTTTAATGTCGCTTTGGGGAATTGGGCAAGCGGTCATTATTTACTTAGCTGGTTTGAGTGATATTTCTCAAGAGTATTATGAAGCGGCTGAAGTCGATGGTGCGACATTCTTACAGAAAACATTCAAAATTACGTTGCCTCTTTTAACACCAGTCATTTTCTTTAACTTAGTGATGGGTTTCATTGGCGCGTTTCAACAGTTCACATTGCCTTACGCAATGACAAATGGAACGGGTACTCCGGCTGATTCCTTAACGTTTTACGTCATGTATTTATACGACAATGCCTTTAGCTACTTCCGTATGGGGTATGCGTCAGCAATGGCCTGGATTTTATTCCTAATCATCGTGGTGCTAACAAGTATTGTCTTTTGGAGTTCAAAAAAATGGGTTCACTACCAAGGCGATTGAGGAGGGATGAGAAGTGGATGCAACAGTTAAGAAAAGGCTTAGAAAAGTATATGCGCATACAGTGTTAGTCATCGCGTCAATCATCTTTCTCGTTCCTTTTATATGGATGGTGTCAACATCGTTTAAGCCAATTACGCAAGTGTTTAGTTTTCCGCCAGAGTTTATTCCTCGTCCGTTTCAGTGGGAAAACTATATCGAAGCAACTCAGTATATTCCATTTTGGACGTATACGTATAATACAGCTGTGATTACAGGATTAAGTACCCTCGGTGTTGTAATCTCATGTCCAATCGTTGCCTATAGTTTTGCAAAGCTAAGATGGCGTGGACGAAATACGATGTTTGCGATTACGATTGCGGTTATGATGATTCCAGCCCAAGTGACAATGATCCCACTTTTCTTGTTGTTTAATCAGTTTGGTTGGGTTGGGACAAATTTACCGCTTATTGTGCCGGCGTTTTTTGGGGTTCCGTTTTCCATTTTCTTGTTACGACAGTTTTTTAAAGGTTTGCCGGATACATTACGAGAAGCGGCAAAAATTGATGGTGCAAGTGAGTGGCGTATTTATTGGCAGATCATGTTCCCGCTCGCAAAACCTGCTATTCTAGCAATTGCACTATTCCAGTTTATGGCCGCGTGGACGGATTTTCTCGGACCGCTTATTTATTTAACAGAAGAAGCGTCCTATACGCTATCTTTAGGGTTACAGCAGTTCCAAAACCAACAAGGTTCACAGTGGCACTTGATGATGGCGGTCTCAACAATGATGACGCTCCCCATTATTATTCTTTTCTTTTTCATGCAAAAAACATTTATTCGTGGGATTACCTTTACAGGCATTAAAGGATAAAAAAAGGCTGTCAAGTGACAGCCTTTGCTTTATTTTGTCTTGAAGCTTAAGAAACCATCGTCAACAGGAATGGTTTGACCGTTCACGGCATTTGCCGCTTCTGTAAATAAGAACGTCACGACATTGGCGACTTGCTCTGGCTTGATAAGCTGTTTCCGCATGTGCTGTTGCGCAAGTGCTTGTTTGGTTTCTTCAGAATCACCAAGAATCGGTGTGTCAATGAATCCTGGCGCCACACCAACGGAGCGAATGCCGTAGTCTGAAAGCTCTAGAGCTGCTGATTTTGTCATCATCACAACAGCGGCTTTAGCGGCATTATAATTAAAACTTCCTAAAGCAGCAATCGAACCATAAATTGATGCTGTGTTCACGATCGTTCCTTTGACCCCAAGCTCAACCATTTTTTTCGCAGCATAGTGAATGCCGTAATAAACACTATGTTGATCAACCGCAATAACCTTATGATAAGACTCAGGGTCTAACTCAAGTAAAGGTTTAACAAGGCCGATTCCCGCGTTGTTGAAAATGCCGTTTAACGTACCAAAACGATCAACGGTCCAATTAATCAGTTGCTTCACTTCTTCATTGTTTGACACATCCACTTTGTATGTAGCAACTTTATCCTCACGATTGATTTCTTTTGCAGTAGATTCTGCAGCTTCGCTATTGAAATCAGCAATGACAACAGCAGCACCTCGCTCCACAAGTTGTTTAACGGTTTCTTTACCAATCCCACTTGCCCCACCTGTCACAATAATTGCTTGTCCTTCAAATTCCATGTATGTTCCTCCTTAAACAGACTCACTATAGTATGAGTCGAAACAAAACGATTTATTAAAGTGGTTTTTGTTTAAGATAAGTTTAAGCGTTGGCTCATGAAAAACAAGTAGGCACTTTTATGTAGCTTAGTAACGTAAAGGAAAGTAAGCGAAAATAAAAACAAACACTGCCATATACTAATAGGAATAAACCGTAACGTAATTAATGATTAAGAAAGCTGTCAGGGCGGAATCAATTAGCATACTAAGCCAAGAAAGCCTTGGAAGTTGGTTTTTGTTTTAAATGCTCTAGGTGTCTCGCGTTCGCTTCAACATGGACAAGAATCGCATCTACATATTTATGCATGATCGACATAGGCACGATGCTTCCTTTAAGTTAAACAAATATACTTAATTAAATAAACTTTACCATTATATTCTAACTATTTAAAGTTCATGCAAATCGATATACATAATTGATTATTTATATTATAGTTATTAAAGATTCTTTATGTCTTTAATTACGAGGTGAAAAAATGAACGATCGTCTTCAGCGCAAGATAAAAAATTTAGAAAGCATTCAGCGGTTTCCAGCTGAAGAGTTGTTTTCGTATTTTCCAATTAAGAAAGCAGATACGATTTTAGATTTAGGTGCAGGTACAGGGTATATTGCTCGTTGCATCGCAACGAAAGTAAAAAAAGTCTTTGCCTTTGATGCCGATCAAGACATTCTAGATTATTTACGTAAAATAAGTGATGAAAGTGAAATCGACAATATCGAAACCATTGTCGGAGATTTTAAAGAGATTCATTTGCCAGAAAATCAAATAGATACTGCGATTGCCTCCATCTCATTACATGAGGTGAAGCCTTTATCAACAGTATTAGATGAACTGAAGAGGGTGCTCAAGCAAGGGGGGCTTTTTGTCTGTGTGGAGATTGAAAAAACAGAACATGCATCAGGACCACGAGTGTCTTCAGTCGAAATGGAAACAGAAATGAGTAACGCTGGATTTACCATTGTAGAAAAAGCATTCCCAGCGACGAAGCTCGGAAATGAACCTCTTTATATCTTAGTAGGTAGAAAAAAAGAGTAGGGGGGGAGCCCTACTCTTATTTATTAAGCATTACTCGTTGCAATAAACGTATTCTCAAGTGCGCCTTGGCGAGCATCAACTGGGAACCCTTGGATTAATTCAAACAACTCGATAAAATTAATTTCATTAAAGTTCGGTATATAGGTGACGTTGATACCACCAAATTCTCCAACTAGGCCGCAGAAAACACGATAAATAGTACCGGGCACTACGTTTATTGTTAATTGTGGTGGTGGGTTGAAATTATTCGGACAATTGAATGTTACGACTTCTCCTTTATTTGTTAAAATTGTTACCGTTCCTACTCCTGGTACTGGAAGTGTAATTGCCATTTAATCTTCTCCTTGAACTTTTTTATTGCCAGCTGACAAGGTATACTACGTAAATCAGTTGATGATGAATAGACATTTATTCCAAATATTAGTAAAAAAGGCAATTGATCTAATTGGTTTGTCCACTTCATTGAGAAGGATAATTTCTTCCACATGAAGAAAATTGAATCTAAGTCAGTTTTTGAAGGAGTAAAAAATGAACATTCGTTTTTATGAAGAGAAAGATGAACGAGGCTGGCTTCGTTGCCGGCTCTTGTCTTTATTAGATACGGCTTATTTTGACCATGTGCTAAGAGAAAAAGAAATCTATGAGAATCCTTCTGTTGAACTTATTGCTGAGAAAGATGGACAGATTATTGGTTTGATCGACATTGAAATTGAACAGAAGGAAGGCACAGTGTGCACACAAGGGGCTGGGTGTGGAGGAATGATTTGGCATATGGCGGTTCACCCTGATTTCAGACGGCTGGGGGTAGGGAGAAGCTTGTTGGATGCAGCAGAGAAGTATTGTAGAGGTAGAGAGAATAAGGTAAGTTATTTAGAAGCTTGGACAAGAGATGACGATTGGGTAAACAAGTGGTATGCACGTACTGGGTTTACCAAAGTTGATTCATATATGCATGTTTTTCTTGAAGGAAGAGATGAGCTCTCAACAGTGTTTACAGGTGTTGAACCGGACTTTCAGCCGATACAAGGGTTTGCTCATTTTACAGGAGATCGAACGGACTCTCGCCTACAAGCATGTAAGCGTGTGCACGAGTGCATGTGTTATGTGAAAACGTTGCGTTAATAGACAAACAAAATCCCCTGCGCTTAAAGCGAGGGGATAGGAAGAACTAAGGGGGATTCTTCCTATTAATTAGTAAAAATATGTACCACCCATGAGGGCAGCAGTGACGATCATCTTACGCTTGTAAGTTTACTTGGAACAACTTGGTTCGTCAATATATACAGAAAGTTTCATATCTTTTAACATATTTTTTGCGACTTTTAGTGCCCGACTTTTGTTGGTTTCCTCTTTAATAATAAAAATGAGAGGAGCGCAAGGATTGGAAGTTCAACTAATGGTCCGATAATTAAAGCTAATGCGATGAGCGGCTGCTCAGGAAAGGCTGTTAAAATAATTGCCAACGCAATAGGTGAATTTCTAGCAATAATGGTCATGGTCAAACTTACTTTAGTTTCGTAGGAAAATTGAGCAAACCGAGAAAGCGATTGGCCTACAAAAAAGTTTATGGCGAAAAACAAAAGCAAAGGGATGAGCATGAGCCATAATACGTTAAGGTGATCCCCCAATAAAGAGCCTTGTGACGCAAATAGCGCAATAATTACGAGGCACAAGAATACCGGTTGCATAGAAGAAAAAAATGGAACGACTTTATGAGTTAAAAGCTGCGGATGCTTCTTTAAGCAAAAACGAGTCGCTGCTGCAAAAAGAAAAGGCAGTATAAGCACTCCGACAATGCTTTCAATAAGTATTACCACTTGAACGGAAGCTGTGGACCCAGAAAAAATTAATAGATAAACTGGTAAAAGACTAATTTGCAGAATAAGGTTAATTGGCAAGATAGATGTTGATAGGAGAAGGTTTCCTTTGGCGATAGAAGTAAAAATTAAATACCAATCTGTACAAGGTGTAACGAGTAACAGGATAAAGCCAAGCCAAATAGCTGGGTGATCAGCTAAAAAAAGTGCACCTAGTCCCCATGCAAGGAGGGGCGTCCAAATAAAATTAATGACAACGGATGTAATGAAAAACGTTTTATGTTGATAGGCTTGCGTTAATCCCTTAAATGGTATGGCTAAAAAAATCCCATAAAGCATAAGAAATAAAAACGGAAAAATGGTGAATTCCGTATAATCACCAACACGCGGAAGTTGTCCGAGTAGTAAGCCTATTCCTACTGCTATGAGGATAAGTAAAGGTTGAATTTTGTCGTAAAGATTCATTCAAAGATCTCCTTGCATTCATTCAATCTTGTTCGGTTTGCTTCCATTTATAGTAGTTAAAAAAGGTGCTCCCGAAGAGAAGTAATCCGGCGCCGACGCAAACAAGGAAATAAGTGAGGAATGACCAGTTTGTTTGTAAAAAAGTGAAGACGAGGATAACAATGTAAAGTGGAAGCGTAAACGTCAGATCACGAAAAAAACGTCTTCGATAGGACAAGTGATAGTAGTTTATTATAAATCCTTTGTCGGCTTTGTCTTTGTTTTTGTAATAAATATACGAAATCATACTAGTAGAAAGTCCGATAACGAGTAAAAACAAAAAAGTTAACATATATGCTCCCCCTCTCACCAACATTCGTCTAAGTATATCACGATCTTCAGCCATTGATTAAAAGGCTATAACAATATGTCTCCCCTAAAAGTCTACTAGCTTGCCCTCATAAGAAACAATCATTCCCTTACTCTACCTTAGATCAATTATCACAGACTTATCTAGTAAACTAGCATGTATCTTAAAAAATAGGAGTGAAGATATGTTTCTAGATACAGCAAATCACGAAGAAATTGAAGCCGCGTTAGCACTTGGACTTTTTGAGGGTGTTACCACGAATCCAACTATTTTATTAAAAGAACATCGGAATCGCTTCGATATGATAACATCAGCTTCTCAGATAGGAATTCCATTCTTGTTTGTACAAGTGGTAGGCGATCGTATGGAAGAAATGTGGGAAGACTATCTATTGCTACTAGAGCAAACGGATCAATCCCACAGCACCTCTTTTGGGGTGAAAGTTCCACTTAATGATGAAGGCATTCGCTTTATCCACCGTGTAAAACAATCTGATCCAGATTTCCCTGTATTAGGAACAGCTGTGTATACAGCGGAGCAAGCTATAATTGGTTCGCTGGCGGGGTGTAACTATTTATCACCTTATGTGAATCGAATGGCATCTAATAGCTTAAATCCTTACGTAGAAATTAAACGAATGCGTCAGTTTATCGACAATCAAGGGCTGGACGTACAGATTTTAGCCGCAAGTTTTCATGAGAGTCAAGAAGTTGTGCAAGCACTGGAAGCAGGCGCTCATTCAGTAACAATCTCTTATCAAATTTATCAAGAGTTGATTAACAATAAGTTAGCAAACATGGATATTAAGACCTTCAATGAACACGCTCAGCGATTGCCTAACGAAGAGCATGTATAAGAAAAAGAGCGCTCTTCCCTTATGGGGGAGCGCTTCATCTATGTTGTGTAAATTGATTACATTGTTTGCAAACTACTGAAATACTGTTTAAAGGCGTGTTCATTTTTGCTTGTACACATCACATGCCCAGCTCGATCATTATTAGTCGGCGTTTCATTTAGATTCTCTTGTGGTTCGTACTGTTCGAAATCAAGGAGCGTAATGGATGCCTCGAGCGCGCTTGATGTTTCAATACTTTCGATTCCGTTAAACAAATGGGTTTGCGGATAAAAGAAATAAATCATTGATGTTGCTTTTGCCTTTGTCACAAGTGGATGTTCTACAGTTCGCTGTGTGATAGAAGCAATCCATAGTTTGTAAAGGTTAACCCCATATGAATGATAAACAAGGTCTGGAATTTGATCTCCCCCTGCTCGAAACGCGGTCTCGACAATAAACGGTTCGCCATTACCATCAACAATGATTTCGGTATGAGAAATGCCGTTCTTTAATCCAATTCGTTTCAATGCTCTTTCAACGAAACGAATGATGGTTATTGTTTGCTCTCGATCCATCACACTTGGTGAAACGTGAGCAACTTCCGCAAATGAGCCTTGTCCCAGTTTGTATTTATCCGTAATAGAAGCAAACACAAATGTTCCATTCGACATCACGCTTTCCACACTGTATTCGGGACCCTCGACAAATTTTTCTATAATACAGTCTTGATCAAGGTTATGATCCATTAAGTAGTCAAACGCTTTTTCTAAATCCTCGTTTCCATTGCAGCGAAATACACCAACACTGCCACTCAAAGTTCTTGGTTTAATCATAATTGGATAGCCATGTTTCGTTGCAAACTCATATGCATCAGAACGCTGTTCAACAGCTGTAAAAGAAACTGTGCGAATCTGTTTCTCTTGTAGCGCTTTACGAAACGCATACTTGTCTCGACTTAAACGTGCAATGGAGGGAGGAAGACCGCCTAACAAGAAATGCTGGTTGATTTGTGCAGCTAGGGTGACGGAATATTCAGCTAGTGGTAAAACCGCCATGATAGGATCTTGCTCATGGATTTTCTCAAGCTGATCTAATACAGAGTCTTCAAGCACCTCATTCTTTGGATTAGCAAAAATATGATAGTCCACGAGTGCATTATAAGGAGCGCGCCCATGATCGAGTAACGTCATGCTATAACCAGAATGAATCATTGTCTTAAACAAAAACCCTTTTGTATGATGAGTGCCTGTCCCTACTAATACGATGTTGCCCATAAGTCTCATCTCTCCTATTCGACAGTTTTTGAGAACAATTTTAACGAAAAAAATCCCGAAGTAGAGGATAGCTGCGGATGAGGGCAGGAACGATGCATCAAAGGACAAATTTGATGTAATAACGATTATCTATATAAATTCTAGAGCTCTGAATAGTGTAATTGCATGTATATTTTATAATGATCAACTTTCAAGCCTTATTGTAAAAGAAGAATCTGTATGAATGGTCAAGCGAGTTTTCTTTACGTACTTTGATTCACAAAGAGTCGTTGAGATTCGGTAAGAACATACACATAATGATAGGATTCATTTACCTGCGACAAAAATCAATAGTATGTACCTGAAAATCGATTAAATAACCCTTTCAAGCGAGTTCGTCCATTTTAACCATGTGTTAAGCTAGACTGTTTTCTAAGGAGGCGATTAGATGAGCCAAATGTTCTGTACGATATGCTCAAAAGTTACAGTTTACCAAGTCGTAACATTGCATCGATCATTGCAAAAGCAAAATCATACTTATCAATTAACAATTTTGTGTGCTGATGTTGAGTCGTATCAATTATTAACTGAGTGGAAAGGTGAAAATGTATGCGTATTATCAACGTACTCAATTCAATCGTATTTGCCTTATCAAGATGATCGCCCACTACATGAGTTTTGTTGGATGTTAAAACCAATCGTAATGTCCTATGTTCTTACGGAGCTTAAAATAGAAAGTGTCGTCTTCGTTGATGCAGATATGTATGTATGTCAGCCAGTTGAGTATTTATTTAAAAATCATCCGAATGCAAACGTTTTGCTGACGCCTGAGAATAAATATTTTCCTAATGTCCGTGAAGAATTTCTCAATGAAATTACAGCAATCACTGGAAAGTATAATTCAGGTTTTGTGTTCATGAGAAATTCAGAAGAAACTCTCAATTGTCTTAAATGGTGGGTGGATCGTTGTAAAGAAAGTACAACGGTTTCTAAAGAAGTATTGGAAGTTTTTGCGGATCAGAAATATGTTGAACAGTTTCAAAATCATTTTTTGGGAATTGAAGATGTTAATCATCCTGGTGTGAATACTGGACCATGGAATGTGTTGAAGTATAAATTCACTAAAGGTAACGAAGGGTGGAAGATTGGTAATAAACCACTTTATTGCTACCATTTTGTTGGGTTTAAGATCCATTCAGTTGACGACATTAAGTTATTCAATGACTATGATTTTTTGAAACAAGTATATGGTACCCATGATTTTTTGAAATTAAATCAGACGCTTGCTCCATTGTATGAGGAGTATGTGAGTGAAGTGAAAGCGTCGATAGCGGAAGTACAAGCTGTGAACAATGAGTTTATTGGTAAATACGCCTTAACTAAGCCAGAATATGACAAGCTATGGCGAGAGGAATCGAGTTTGGAGGGGGACAATGAATTATCTGTTCAAAGTAGCAAATACCAATGAAGAATTTGAGCAAATTCATCGGCTTAATCATGAAATATTCGTAGAAGAATTACAGCAGCATCAACTTAAAAGTAATAGAAATAATAAACGTATTGACAAATTTCATGACGAGAACACCTACTATATTGCCATTTATGATAACAGAATTGTTGGCATGGTGTGCTTACGTGATCAACGTCCGTTTTCGCTTGAGGATCGCATTAATATAGATATTCACTCTCCTTACTCTTTTGATCGCCCATGTGAACTCCGACTTTTAGCTGTTAAAAAGGAGCATCGTAATGGAAAGGTGTTTCGTGGTCTGTGGACACTCTTAATGAGGGGATTTGAAAAGGGCCGTTATGATGTTGCATTTAGTTCTGGTGTCGTCCAAAATTTGGGACTTTACGAAAAAATTGGGTTTGAACGTTTCTCTGAGCCTGTTCAAAGTGGGAAAACAGATCTGCAACCAATTGTTGCGTGTAGGGAGAATTTTTTGAGATTTAAAGGGAATGTTGAGCCATTGGTGGATAAACAAGTCAATTTTTTACCAGGTCCTGTTCCGCTTACGAATCGACATAAAACTTTTCTACAAGGCGACATTTACTCGCATCGGAGTGACTTATTCATTGAGACACATTTTTTTTGTCAGCAAGCTTTAAGAGAGCTGACAAATTCAGCGCATGTAGAAATTTTAACTGGTACAGGGACACTAGCAAACGAGGCAATCGGTTATGAATTAAAGAAAATAGGCAGTAAGGGGCTTATTTTAGTAAATGGAGAATTTGGAAGACGTCTTGTTCAAATTGCTACACGGTTAGCGCTAGATTTTTCAATACTTGAATTGAAAGATGGTTTCTCCTTTACTGGAGAGACGTTATCGTTTGTACGAGAAGAAGACATTGATTGGATTTGGGCCGTTCATCATGAGACATCAACTGGAATTATAACTGATCTAGACTTACTAAAATCATTTTCACTGAAAATAGGTGCAAAACTTTGTTTAGACTGTGTAAGTTCAATCGGTTTAGTTCCGCTTAATTTTCAAGATATATACTTAGCATCAGGTGTCAGCGGAAAAGCCCTTGGTGGTTTGACTGGACTGTCCTTTGTTTTTTATCGTCAGCCAATTCAGGAACATCCTACAGTTAAGCCTCCCTTTTATCTTGACTTGTACCAGTATGAAAAACGGGTAGGCGTTCCATTTTCAAGTTCATCTATGTTGTATGATTCATTAAAATTTGTTTTGTCCATATCTGCTGAAAAAAGAGAAGGGCGAATTCTAGAAAACTATATTGTCTTGAGAGATGCGGCGTGGAAAGCTAATCTGAAAATCATTTCTCAGGAAGAGGGTGGCGTATTAACCATTGAATTAGATGAGGATTTAAATTCTAAGGTTATTGGTAGTGAAATGGTTGAGGCAGGTTTTAACGTTCATTACGTACAAGAGTATTTAGCAAGAAATCGATGGATTCAAATTGCCCCTTTCGGTCACTATGAAGTGGGAGATCTAAAGAAAGTTATTTGCTATCTCGCATTGCTTATTCGCTATAAAAAACAGGAGGTGTTGACATGAAAGTATTACTTTTATGTGGAGGAAAAGGAACGAGGATGGGGGCTATAACAGAAGAGATTCCTAAACCACTTATACCAATTGAAAATGAGCCTATGGTATCCCATATTATGAGAATTTATCAGCGATTTGGCTACAATGATTTTGTACTATTACTTGGCCATAAAGGCGAAAAAATTAAAGAATATTTTATGAACTATAATTGGAGGCATTCAAGCTTTCAACTTAATATGAAAGAGGATGATGTTTACTTACTTGATGAAAAAGAGGATTGGAACATGACCTTTTTAGATACAGGAAGTGACAATATGACGGGGAGTCGTGTGAAGCAAGCGCAATCGCTGGTAGGTAATGAACGTTTTATGCTCACTTACGGGGACGGGCTCTCTGATATTAATCTAGAGGAAGCCCTTGCTTTTCATGAAAACCAAGGAACGATTGCAACCGTCACAGGTGTAACAAAAAGAAGTCAGTTTGGGGTGCTTCAAACGGATCAAGACAATCTTGTTACCTCATTTACAGAAAAAGAAGTATCGAACGAATTGATAAGCGGCGGATTTTTTATTTTCGAACCAGAAATATTTGACTATATGACAGACAATCCAAATCTGGTGTTAGAAGAAGATGTTCTCCCTCAACTTGCACAAAAAGGAGAGCTCTCTGTTTACCGACACCATGGCTTTTGGAAAGCGGCTGACACAAAGAAAGATATTCAAGAGCTAGAGAAAATGTTTAAGCAAAATCATGATGTGAATGTAGTTTAAAAAAAGGTGATGAGGAGGATTACAAATGAATAATCTTTTTTGCACAATTATTTCAAAAACGCGTGTTTATCAATTCCTATCTTTATATAAGTCAATTCGATCAAATCATCCTCAAGCAACACTTTTCGTGTTGTGTATTGGACAAACAACCTACCCTTTGCTACAAGAAGTTCTTAAGAATGACAAGCAGGTGGTACTTCATAAAGAAGAAGAAATTGAAGTGGCACATGTGAAGGCTATAAAAGATACCCGGCCTTTTTTTGAATATTGTTGGACGTTAAAGTCGATATATGTTTATCAGGTCTTACAATGGAACCCAAGTGCCGACTTTGTCAGCCTTTGTGATTCGGATTTATATTTTTATGGAAATATAACTGAAGTTCTTTCAAAAGAACAACCGTTTGATGTACTGCTTACACCAGAAACAAGACATCCGGCATTTTTCTCGAAAGATGAGATCATTGAACTAGAAAAAACAGCAGGGACATATAATACAGGTTTTGTTGTCTTTAAGAACTCTGACGAAGGAAATAAAGTAGCAAATTGGTGGATGAACCAATGCATTAAAACTGTGAGTGTCTCCTTTAAAGATGGTGTGTTTGCGGATCAGAAATATGCTGACTCAATGAGTAATGTTTCCAATGGTGTAAAAGAAATCACGCAACATGGTGTAAATGTAGGGCCATGGAATGCTTATACGTATGATTTTGTAGTTGATAATAATAGGGTGAATATTCATTTCAATGAAAAAGTGGAAGAGTTAATTCTATATCATTTTCATGGGTTTCGAATGTTGGATGATAACCGCTATCGAACCTCATACTTAGAAGAAGATCTGTTAGGATATTTGCCTTCTGTTAAACCGCTTTATGAGAGTTATGTAGCATCAATAAAAGGAAGTTTGAAACAAATTCAAACAGTTGAACCAGGTTATGATGTTAACCAAAAAGATGGTGAAACAAATACAGATTTTGGGGACGAGTTACACAAATACGATTCGTTTAAATCTGATTTATCTACATCGGGGGGAGCAAAAAATGGATAAATCGTTCTGGCAGGGAAAACGAGTGTTAATAACCGGTCATACAGGCTTTAAAGGTCGCTGGCTATGTGCGTGGTTAGGACGATTAGGTGCTCATGTTTATGGATTAAGTGAAGCAAGTGGGGATCGAATGTTTGAACAGCAGCTTGAACAATCGTTTGGAATTCGGCAATTTATGACGGATATTCTTAATCCTGTTCAAGTTGAAGAAGTTGTAGACGAGGTCCAGCCTGAGATCATTTTTCATATGGCTGCGCAGCCAATTGTGAGTGAAGCGTATATCAAAGCTAGAGCAACAATTGAATTAAATATAATGGGAACGGTTAATCTGTTAGAAGCAGTGCGAAAGCAGAAAAAGAGCAATGTGCTAGCCATCATTAATGTGACTACTGATAAAGTTTATGAAAATAAGGAATGGGTTTGGGGGTATCGAGAAGGGGATGAACTTGGGGGCTCTGAGCCTTATTCGACAAGCAAAGCGTGCTCTGAACTTATTACATCAATGTATGGTCAAGCATTTTTTCATATTAAATCAGGACGCCCTATTCCTATCGCAACGGCCAGAATTGGCAATGTCATTGGTGGAACCGACTGGTCCAAAGACCGTCTTTTACCTGATTGTATACGTGCTATACAAGAGGGAAACTCTTTGAAAGTGAGAAGTCGGTATGCGACAAGACCTTGGCAACATGCGCTAGAACCGTTAAGTGGGTACTTGCTCCTGGCACAGAAGTTAGTAGAAAAAGGACAGTCGTTTTCAGGTCCTTGGAACTTTGCAGTACCTGAGGAAAAATCAGTTGACTATGTTGTTGACGTAATTCAACGGGAATATCCTAATCGTTTAAACGTTGAATACGGTCAAGGAACATTTCATGAAGCGAATAATCTTAAAATTGATAGCTCTAAAGCAAGGCTTACATTAGGATGGGAACCTCGCTGGAATGTTGAGACCGCAATAAAGAAAACAGTATCGTTCTATTTACAGGATAATGGAGCGAATCGATTAGATTTAATGGAAGAACAAATTATGGAATACGAGCAGACTAGGGAGAGCTCAGAACCATTTCAAAAGATTAAGTAATGGGAGTCTTCATGAATGAATTCATTCATGAAGATTTTTATATTATAAGAAAAAACGGCTATGTTTTTACCTATTTTCCCAACTTTTGTTATTTTTGTAGGGTGACTTATTTTGCTTATGTAGCAATGTTTTATCATGTTAATTTGTAGTTTGAAAATAATTATCCTTATAAAAACGGCTACATGTGCTCTTATTTAAATACATTAGGCAACTAATAAGCATATGTTTAAGAGGGAAACTTAGCGGAATAACAGGGAATTTTCCCAACGCATAACAAGGGTAAAATAAAAGGGAAATGAGATTTATTTGCATAATGTTTATAGGATTCCAGTAATGTAAAGAGGAGTAACGCAAATGCCTCATTTCACCACGTTTATTTTAACCATTGTTGAGACATGGTTCATTATGTTGATTGCACTACAGTTTATTCGATTAAAAGTTCAGAGGAATGAACGCATCTTTTTCATCATATCGTGTTCATTTTTAGCTGCGACGACGTTTATTTTACACGAAACTGATTTACACGCGATTCGCTTAGTTGTATTTGCTTTTTTGTTAACGTGGACGATTGCGATTAAAAAAATGATTCCCATGTATTACGCATTAGTCGGAGTACTCTTTTCAATTATTCTTGTGCTGTTTCTTGAAATGGTTATTTTTTCTATTCTTCCGGTTGATCAAGGAGACTTTTACAAAGCAGGGTTAGTAAGAAACTTGGCAATAACGGCAAACATATTGTTAATGGCTGCTCTATTAATTATTTTTAGAAAAAAACAACTGTACTTTATTGATATTTTCTCATTTTCAAATGTTTTTAACGGTACTAAAAAACCAATCGCAACAATATCGAGTGTATTGAGTCTGTCTTTTTTATGTGCGATTTTCTTGTTTCTTCAAATTGGAAGCTACCAAGTAAATACATGGTACATTACGTTTATCTTATTTTGCTTTTTTGTATTCTTATTTAAGTACTCCATCAATAAGCAAATAAAGGATATGGAGAGGGAAATGCAGCGCACACACGAGGAACATTTGAAAATTAATATCATGAATGAACGGAAAATCCGTCATGATTTTATTTTTCATTTAAATACAATATACGCAATGGCTGATCTCGGTCAGACAAAAAAATTAAAGGAGTATGTCGAAGAGTTAAGCTCAGAAGTGCGACTCGTCTATCGGAGTTTGCCATTAGAAGAAGTATCTTTATCAAATTTAATCATCAATTTTGAGCAAATGATGAATCACGATGCCATTCAACTGCAAATCAAAATTGACGACACGCTCAAAGGCATGCCGCTCAAACCACATGAAA
This sequence comes from Shouchella phoenicis, assembly GCF_047238345.1. Taxonomy (NCBI): domain Bacteria; kingdom Bacillati; phylum Bacillota; class Bacilli; order Caryophanales; family Bacillaceae; genus Shouchella; species Shouchella phoenicis. The sequence continues at coordinate 580,891 of NZ_JBDFMQ010000001.1, forward strand.
TTACAAGTGTCTTTGCGAATTTATTAACAAATGCATATGAACATGTAAAAAGCCACCCTCATGTAAAACAAGAAGTAGAATTGCGCGTGTATGCATACGATTTTTCCTATCGAATCGAAGTTACAAATGAAGTAGCCGAACTAAAAGTCATTGCCTATTTAGAAGAACCTTATCATCAAGATGCTTCAAAAGAAAGAGGATATGGATTATTGAATGTCTTGCAAACCATTCACTCGTATAACGGGCAAGTCTTTCCTGAACTGAATGCAGACAATCAATTAACAATTGTTCTGATTATTCCTCGGAGGTGAACAAGATCGGAATGAATGTATTCTCTCCCCGTGATGTTAGCGTGTCTCTAGCGGCGTTAATCGCTGAACGTATTCCGGAGTATGCGCCTAAACAAGATGAAATACGTTATGGGTTAGAATGGACACTCGCAGTTATGTTTCAGATATCAGTGATTGTTCTTTTTTCACTCATTGTTAACCTGTTTATTGAAACAATGATCTGTCTTTTTGTTGGTATTTTTCTACGTGCTATTGGTGGAGGCGCACACTTCGCAAGTTACATGAAATGTGCGATCTATAGTATTGGTGTGATCGTACTGATTGTGTTAGCTCCTGTTTATTGGGTGACAATTAGTGAGCCAATTTTAATGGTTATAGCCTTGTTTTCCTTACTCGCATACGCTGTCTATGCGCCCGTCCTCCATAAAACAAAACATTTGTTTACAGATAAAAAGAAACGTTTGTTTAAATGGATGACTGTTGGATTTATTCTCGTGCTAATGGTTGTTACGTTTGTATTGGAGCTTTCTTCCCCAACGATTACGACAATTATTTGGTTATCAGTCTTTCTTCAAGCGGTATCACTCACCAAGCCTTTTCACTATTTCATTGCTTGGGTTGATGATAAAACAACAATAAGAAGGAGTGGAGCAGTATGACGAATTTTATATTAAAAATGGTAGCGGTATTTGGTTTAGCGAGTTCTAAGGGGACGTTAGCTTCTGTTTATTTCTCTCATGAGCCGGAATTACCAGAGTCCTTAAAAGCAAAGGAGTAATTATGAAACTTGCCAAGCCGTTAAACATAATTGTAGTAGACGATGATCCCACGATGTTGCAATGGTATGAAGCTTTCTTCAACGATTCTAAACACCATTTAGTTGAATCGTTGGTTAACGGCCACGAGTTGTTTGATATTTTAAATGAGAACTGCGTTGATGCAGTTCTCTTAGATATTGAATTAGAAGAGACAACTGGTCTAAAGCTTGCAAGAAGCTTAGCGATCTATCAGATTGAAATTGTTTTCGTAACCGCTCACAACAAATATGCGATTGATGGATATGAACATTATCCATTTGATTTTTTACTAAAGCCGATTGATAAAGTAAGGCTAGCGCAGACATTGGACAAGCTTGCTCATAAAAAGGGGACGGAAGGCTCAACACAAAAAATTGGATTCAAAGTGAAAGAAGGACTCCATTTCGTTGAAGTGAATGATATTTTATTTATTGAAAAATACAATCGGAAGTTATTGATACACTTAGAAAAAAAAGATTCGATTCAGATTACTGAAAGCTTAAATAATATCGAGATGAAGCTAGAGAAATACGACTTTTACCGCATTCACAAATCGTATTTAATCCCATTAGCACGTGTTGAATCGCTTTCAAAAGATGATTTCATGAATTCCTTTAATCTTGTTTTACGGGGTACGGATACCACGTTGCAAGTCAGCAAACATAAAATAAATGAACTAAAAGGAAAATTTATGAAGTCGTTTGACATATAAGTGTGAATTGTGAACTTTATGTCAATTTGCTACAATAGACAGGAAGGGGGCAACGAATTGAATTTACCAAGATGTTGGTCGTGTAACCATTCATTTTCGTACAAAGAAGCGTATGCTTGCTCGTTCGGTCGTTCAAAATGCCCAGCATGTAAAGAAAAGCAATACCAATCGAAAAATAGTTTTAGTACAATGGGAATACCCATTGTACTGATCTTGTTGATTCCGCAGTTTGTCATTCAAGTGTTTACCTCATTATCATTTACGGCTCATGTTGGTGCTGTTTTCATCCTGTTCATTCCACTTACATTGGTGCTGCCGTTTTTTTATCAATTTACAAATGAAGACAGGAGATTTGATTAAGACCGCTATGACATAGACGGTCGTCTTTTTTTGGGGAGGGTGATTGTCTTGAAATACATTGAATGTGGGGTTGGGAATCGCTGGTTGTTGCGGACTGAAGTTGAGCGTCTAGATGGAACGGAAATTGAGTACCGTGGGTGTCGGGGACCAATTGTTTTTCAGTCCATATATATTAGACTCTGGTTTGGACGATCCGTTTACATTCTAGATCTTAGAGAAGGGTTTAAGAAGCAGTCGAAGAATCAGCCAAGATTCAAGTGTGTTGTAGGGATCGTGAGTCAGTGAGGGGAAGCGAATGAAAAAGAACCCTTGATGGGTTCAAAAGCTTAGTGTCCAGTATCGGGTTTTGTGTATGTATTAACATTATGATCGCTAGAATAATGATCATAATTCGTTGGTGTAATTGAGACGAGGAAAACAGTAAGTAAGATGAGAGAAAGCCATTTTTTCATAATTAATCAACTCCTAATTTAAGAAGATTTTTCTTCGATGAATACGCTTCACGTAAATATTTTATGGATAGATCTAATCGATTTTGTTCTTCAAAGTAAACTGCCAATTCATCCGCTATTTCTTCTGCTTCAAAATAAAGATTATGCTTTTTTAGTGTCTGAAGAGATTGATCAATAAGATCAATGTCATTGTCTACATATAACCCTTTTAGTATGTAGCAATTCGAAATAAATTCAACTAGGTCTAAATGTTTTGCTTCTGTTAAGCCCTCTTCTAAGAGAGTGGTGGCGTCTGTCGTTTCACTCAATTTAAATAACGTTTGTGCTAAATTATACTTTGTTTTAGTGGCAAGCGGATGTGAATCTGACCCCACTTTTTCTAAAACTTCCTTATAATATTGTTTAGCGGCTGTATAATTTTTATAGCGGTATTCATTAATGCCGAGCATCCGAAGAACAATAATTTCAGCAAGAGGATAGTTCTGTGCTTGAATGAGGTTTTCCTGTAGAATCTCATTCGCTTTTGCGTAATTTTCCGTTTCGGAGAATAAACCTGCCATAATGTTATAGCAAAAAATTACTTTCTCGGTGTATTGGAGACGTTTGTACGTAACAATTGCATCTTCTAAGTATGAACTGGCAAAAACATATTGATTTATACGTTGGAGCGCAGATCCCATATAGTAATGGAACTCTGCTTCTTCTGCGTCGTCGTTTACATATTCTAGTAACCGTTCTGCTTTACGAAACAGTTTAATCGCACTACGATAATGATCTTGCATGAACTCATGTTGTCCGCTAATGAAATAATAAAAATAGTGTAGGAGATTGTCCATCGAACTTCTTACGACAGGATCAACATTTTTAAGCATTTTGTCGCCTGCTTCTTTATCGGTTGTTTGGTTCATCATCATGTCAAAGCGATATTCGACGAGGGCATAATAAGCAAGAATTTGATCACTTTGTTCCATTTTCTTAAGCATGTCTTTAATTTCAACTTGTAGAAGAATGGATTGATCAATGGAACGAGCGATGATACAGCTATACTACTCTACAATTTTCGCGCCCACAACTTCTGAACGGATAGAATTCGACATTTATGAACCTCCTTTCCTCATTTATAGTCTAATCTTACTAGAAAATGCAAATAATTGTAAGAACAATTAAACATTTCCCAATATACATTCTGTTAAAATTAGCTGGTCCACAAGCGTGTAGCCAATTCTTTCATTTTTTTTTGTGTGCAAATCATTTAATAGGCGAGGAACGTTATCCTTTGTTTTAATTTAGTAAGTGGGAAGAAGGATAATTTGAAGGAGTGTTGAAAAATGAATATACAACCGTTGACTGTAATAAATCGAAACCGAACCAATCTATAGAAGTGGCCTTTCGAACATGTAGGGATGACGCGTCCGGTTTATTTTTGTTTAAAGCAAGGGTTCTGCAAGCGGAAGTCTTTGCATCGTTAAACCAAGAACTAGAACGGGTCGAGGATGTAGAAGTGAAAGAGAGGTTGCAAGACATTGAAGCGCAACTGCGAGGATAAGCAATTTATTGGAGGAAAAGGGATGAAGGTAAAGCTTATAACAAAAGAGGATATAAAATTAATTGAAGCAGCTGAACAAGTGATCGAGCGAAATTATCGTTACGGCAAGCATCACATTGGTGCGGCGGTTCGTACAACGTCTGGTACGATCTATTCGGCTGTTCATTTGGAAGCCAATGTTGGCAGAATTGCTGTATGTGGAGAGGCAATGGCTTTAGGAAAAGCAATCTCTGAAGGGGATCATTCTTTTTCTACGATTGTTGCGGTCGCACACCCGCATCCACATGAAGAGATGGAACAATGCTGGGTGGTGGCTCCTTGTGGGATGTGTCGGGAATTAATTAGCGATTACGGAAAAGATGTGGACGTCATCTTGCCCTATAAAGGGGAAACCGTCAAAGTGAATGTGCTCGAGTTACTACCAGAGAAATATTGAAATGAAAAAGATCCTTGGCACACAGCCAAGGATCTTTTTTAAAATCTAGACAACGCCGATCAAAACGGCAGTAAGGACCATAACAATACTGAAACCCCAGAACCAGAAGAAAGAATAGCGAATGTATTTCCCCATATCGATTCCAGCAAGGCCAACTGCTAACCAAACAGCAGGTGCTAGAGGACTGACGAACGTACCGACCACATTCCCGATCATCATGGCGTAAGCAGTGGAAGCACTTGCTACACCAACTTCAGATGTAATACTTTCCACAATCGGCATGAGAGCGAAGTAATAGGCATCGGTACTTGTAATAATGTCGAACGGAACACCGAACATACCAACGATAATATGTAAAACCGGTAACACAGCTGCTGGTAAGATCGCAATACTATCAACGGCAATGGATTCTAACATTCCAGAGCCATCTAATACCCCAAGGAAGGTTCCTGCTGATAAAATAACCGCAGCCATAAGCAAGGCACTTGGTGAGTGTGCTTTAATTAGATCCATCTGCGTTTGTACGTTCGGATAGTTGATCATAAGTGCTAATACAAGACCAATCATAAATATATAAGCAGATGGAAGCGGGTTCCAAATCAAGACGATGAGCAATAAGATGAACAGAATCGCATTTGCCCAGATAAGATGGTAACGCTTTAATTTCGGGTCTCCTGAATTACTAATGGATTGTAATGCTTCATTTAAATCAGCATCGGTCATCGATGTAGCAGCAGCTTCAGAATGAGCCGTTTTTTGAATACGCTTCTTCTCTCTTATTCCAAGAATAAAGCCTAACGCTAAAACAAGAACGATCCCAATTAACTGCATTGGAATGAGCGGAATCCAAATATCTACTGGGTCGCCACCAATGACACTAGCGACTCGACCAGTTGGACCTGCCCAAGGAACCATATTCATAATGCCAGCACTAATCCCAACAAGCATGACAAGTAAGTAAGGACTCATGCCAAGACGCTTGTACAAAGGAAGAAGAGCAGGAATCGTTAACAGAAACGTTGTCGCGCCAGCGCCGTCTAAATGAGCAATTGTTCCAATCGCAGCTGTACCAACTGCCACGGTTACAACATTCCCTTTTGTGAGACGAACCATTCCGCGAATAATCGGTTCAAAAAAGCCCGTGTCTTGCAACACGCCAAAAAATAGTATCGCAAAGATAAACATAATCGCGACATCTAATACACGATCAATCCCAATTTCAAAGAAACTCGTAATATCACTTGGACCAAAACCAGCAACGAAGGCCCCGACTAATGGAACAATAATCATTGCAACGATAGGACTTGCTTTTCCCCATATAAGCAAAGCAACAGTAATAAGTATAATGGAAATTCCAATAATGCTTAACAAGCTAAAACCCTCCTGATGTAAAACGAAAATGTTTGCGCTTACATATCTTTATATTTTGATAAGATTAGCACATTCCCATTTAAATCGGATGTTCTGGAGATAAAGAAAATATCGTTCATTTTGTTCATAGATTGCCCCGTCGCTAAAAAGCCTTACCACATCAACGATAAGGCTTAAATCTGTTCTTTTAAGTCTTTCATAATTTGACTGAGCGGGTGGATGACGACCCCTTTTGCAGTAAGTCGATCTAGTTCATCTTGATGTACGCCGTTCCCATAAATTAAATGATACTCCCACTCAGCATTCGGGACTCGTTTTTCACGTGAAGCTCGTCTTTTAAAAGAAGTGAATGTGTCTTGTAACCAGCGCTCTGTTTTGAAGGAAGGAGTAGATGAATGCCCTTTTTCTTGTGGTTGTTCTTTTAAAAATAGCCCATCAGACTGAACACGTAACTCGCAATGAATATAACGCCAAGTGTTGTCTCCTTGGTTCTGAACAGCTAAAAGATCGAACTCATCCTTCTCACCTTTCATGGTAAAGAAGCCTTGCTGGTTGTACCAGTATTCGACTAATTTACTAGTTGGTAGTGTCATAGTCTTCCTCCTAAATCCTTATATTCCTTTTATTATAGCAGGCGTATGTCGAATAAACGATTAATAAGGGAGGGGAATAGAGAAAAAAAGCGAATGAAAGAAGAGGAAGAACGTTTTAGGCAATCTAACTGATTCTGGTGTGGACACTAAGCGAACATAAAATTATTAAAGAATCAACACCAATAAATTGGTTGAATGTGTATAAATATGTAAGGGGAGAAGTGATACGTAAGAACGTTTGTTTTGTTTTAGTCTATTTAAGAATTTTTTATGCGGAAATCAAGGTTATTGCAGCTGATTTTCGCTATCGCACTCTTTGTGAGTGCGTGGATTGAAATACTTTTACCTTGTCTCCTGAGAAAGACCCGGCGATCGCACTCTTTATGAGTGCGTGGATTGAAATACAGCAGACGTTATTGATGAAAATGACAATGACGCATCGCACTCTTTATGAGTGCGTGGATTGAAATGTGATGTATTTAGTACGTATGTTCGATTTTTGAAATCGCACTCTTTATGAGTGCGTGGATTGAAATACCTAGTCTGTTACAAATGTCGTTGTAAGATTGCATCGCACTCTTTATGAGTGCGTGGATTGAAATGCTTCGTTGCCAAGCAAGAAAGTCTTTGCTGGCTCAATTGCACTCCTTGTGAGTGCGTGGATTGAAATAAGTATTGAAAAGGGCAATAACTCACCAAGTTTAGAATCGCGCTCCTTGTAACTGCATTGATTGAAATCTCATACCAATTTTTAGGGATTTAAAAGAAAAAGTCGCACAACTATGAGTACGTGAATTAAAATGGTTAACTTATCAAAGTTTGGCAAGAACCTGCCCAATTCACTTTTTGCGAGTATAATATTGCGTATTGTATGGTAGCGGAAGGGGGTTTATAAATGGATGAGCTAAACTTTAAGATAAGGATGGATAAGGACATTTTAGTGAAATGTGTTTCTGAACAGCTTCAGCTACAGTTAACGAGAGACGAACTAAACTGGAAGGTAGAGCTTGTGTCTGAAGACGTCAATTTTACAACCAAAGGTGTATACCGTGTTTTGGGTACCGTCGATAATGAGATAGAGTGGTCACTTATCCTGAAAATTCTTCAACAAGTAGAGGATAAGTTAGATCCACAACACCATAATTACTGGAAGCGAGAGGCATTGGTACTATCTACAACGATATTGGACCGCTATTCGAATCTTTTTAATACTCCTCAATGCTATTATATTGAAGAGAAAGCTGAGGGGACGGTGTGGCTTTGGATGGAGGAAGTGGATGGTCCATTTAACCAGACGCTTACTAAAAAGGATTTTCAGTTTCTGGCACATACATTAGGGTCATTTAATGGTAAGTACATGCTTGAACCTATTACACTACAACCCTGGATTTGTCGTTCTTGGTTAGATTCTTGGATTAAAAGCAGTCAACACTATTCGATTCAAGTTGAAGATTATTTTGATATGATAAGTCCTACTATAAAAGAAATCGTAGAATCGTACCTAAAGCTTAAGAAGGAGATCCCTTATCACTTAGATGTATTAAAAAGTTTGCCGCAAGTCCTTGCACATCAAGATTTGAGTAAAGGGAATATATCTATTTCAAAGGGTGCATTAACGCTAATAGATTGGCAATTTATGAGTGTTTCCGCGTTAGGTGAAGATTTAGGGAAGCTGTTTGGGGTTATGTTAAGTCAAGGGAAAATTCCTTTTGAAGAAGTCGACGCATATAAAAGACTACTGTTAGCAAATTACATAAAAGGCTTGCAAGATAGCAGCGGTTGGATCGGAAAGAAAGAATCTCTAGCGTATTCTTTCTACATCTCGTTTGCGTTAAGAAGTGTTTGGGAAGCACCAAAGTTAGTAGAAAGCATAATACAAGGGAACTCCGATAAAGAGCATAACAGGTTATTCCATATTGTCACGTATCAATTACGAACGTATAAAGAGGCATGTGAAATCATTAATAAAAAACGATTGTAGCAAATTAAAATTTGACTATGAGAGAATAGATGGGGAATACTAAGTTGATAGAAGGATGTTTATAAAAAAGATTGGAGAGGAAGAGTTATGTCGAAATTTAGTCAAATAGACGACCTTAAAGCGATGATTGATCAACTTCGTCCTTTTCCTCAGGATACATTGCGCTCATTAAGAGCAGATTTTCTATTGAATAATACGTATCATTCAAATGCAATTGAAGGGAACACACTCTCTCTTTATGAAACAAAAGTAGTACTAGAAGATGGATTAACAATTGGGGGAAAAACGGTTCGAGAACATTTAGAGATTATTAACCATAAAGAGGCAAGTTTATATATGGAAGAACGTATCGGAACAGAATTAAATGAGCTATTTATCAAAGCTATTCATGCAATAATTCTGAAGGGTGTTGACGATAAATCGGCGGGTTCATATAGAAAAGAAGAAGTTTTAATTTCTGGTGCTACCCATCAAGTGACGCCCAGTTATCTTATAAATGAACAAATGGAAGAATTGGTAGCATGGCACGCTGCCAACGAAGATATGCATCCTGTCGAAAAAGCGAGTCGTTTACATAGCATGTTTGTCAATATCCATCCTTTTCGCGATGGTAACGGACGAACAGCTCGGCTCTTAATGAATTTTGAACTACTCTCTGCTGGCTTTTTACCCGTCCTTTTTAGAGTTGAGGATCGTTCGTCTTATTACAGTGCCCTGGATCTAGCAGGAGCTAAATCAGATTTTAACCCATTTATTGATATGGCCATTAAGCTTGAGCAAGAGCAGTTAGCCCAATATTTTTCTTACTTGAATCAATAAAAAGAGAAGCGTTATCTGCCACACTTTATCGAGTGTGGTTTTTTGCTGTGAGAAAAATTATTAAGAATGATGTAGAAAAAAGAAGGAGTGAGTGGAAAGTATGTTTGTCGCACATAATTTCCATTGGTGTACATTGCACTCCTTGTGAGTGCGTGAATTGAAATTTATATGCAATAACAAAGCCTGCTGTCAGACCTGCATCGCACTCCTTGTAAGTACGGGTTTGAGATTATGAAGGTTAGAGTTGATTTAGATCTTTTCTTCAACTGCAATCCTTCCCCAACACAAAAACCCCTATTCAACGTTCTGAATAGGGGCGCTTGACCTTATAATCCAAATACAATTGGCATCCAGAAGTAAACGGCTCCGGTAATAACAATGATGGAGACGATGTTTAACCATACACCAGCCTTGGCCATATCGCCGACTGAGAGATAGCCTGCGCTAAATACGGCAGTATTTGGAGGTGTTGCAACTGGCAGCATGTAGCATGAACCTGCTGCAAGGGCCGCGGCAGCCATAAGAAGCAGTGGATCAATGCCGAGGGCAATACCAAGGCCGACAGTGAGTGGAAGAATTAAATTGGAAACCGCCGTATTGGAGAGAACCTCGGTAATGCCGAGTACAAACACGACTAAAAGCAATAAGACAAAAATGTACTCCATACCTTGAAGTGTCTGAAGTACATCTCCAATCGATTCATTTAATCCAGATTCCCCAAACGCTGCTGCAATCGACATACCTCCACCGAATAAAATGAGGATTCCCCAAGGAAGCTCTTTCATGTCAGTCCATTCAAGGATACGTTCACCTTTTTTGGAACTAGGAAGAAAGAAGAGTAACAAAGCGCCAAATACGGAAATCGTGGCATCATCTAATTGATCAAAGAAGTTTCCGATACTATCAGGGATAAATCCGATTGCTGAAATAAATGGAGACAATGTCCACAGCAAGACAGTAATGGAGAACACGATGGCGACTTTTTTCTCGTCTGCTGTGAAGGCGCCGAGCTTCTTAATTTCTTCTTTAATAAAAGCCATTGTACTTTCTGAATCTTCATTATTGGAATTAACCTTAAATTGAATCTTCGTTAAATAGAAGTACACGACAATCAGTAATATGAGGGCCACTGGACCTGCAAATAACAACCATTCAGCAAACGTTACAGTACGATCAAGCTGGGAAGAGGCAATGCCCGCCAGCAACGCGTTTGGAACTGCTGCAACGAGTGTTGCGAGTCCACCTATGGTGGCTGCATACGCCACCGCAAGTAATATACCTTTTGAGAAAAACTCGAAATTTTGCCCTTTCAATATCTGTTTATCTTTTATCTCATTAATTAATGCAATGGCAACAGGTAACATCATCAAAGCGGTAGCGGCATTGGATACAAACATAGAAATTGCCGCAGTCGCGATGAGAATGCCAAGAATAATTCGGTTACTTCGCGTTCCAATCATTTTGATTATGTTTAATGCAATTCTTCTATGTAGATTCCACTTTTGAATGGCCAGTGCAATGACAAAGCCACCACCGTACATGAAAATAACAGAACTTCCATACGCTGGTGCAATTGATCCGATCTCAACTCCGTTAAAAGCAGGAAATAGAACAAGCGGTAGCAGAGCGGTAGCCGCCATATGAATAGGTTCTGTTACCCAATATGTAGCGACTAAAAGTGTTACTCCAAGAACAATCTTCGGCTCATGAGATAAAGCGCTTTCAGGAATAAGGAAATAAACTAAGGCAAAAAGTAGGGGCCCTAAGATAAGTCCAACTAAATTTCGGGTTGTGTATTGTTTAGTATGATTTGGCTCTGGATCTATTGCTTTTTTTGCCTCCATAAACATGACTCCTTTTTAATGTATTCAAAAAACTAGTATAATGTTTTGATTACTAGATTGTCAAAAGAGGTTGTCGAAATTTGCCTTTATCTAGATGCTAATTCGTGTGACGACTAGTCGAATATATAGGGTTTTATGGCGTTGAAGAAAATGGATAGGACGTGGGAAAATGGGTAGTCAATCATTAAGTTAATGATAGAGAGATTCAATGGAAGACGTAAATGGGATTCATGGTACAAAGGTTTTGAACATGAAGCCCGTCATGAATGAATTCTTCCACGAGTTGGGCACTAAAATGATGGTCCATTATCGGAAAAAGAAGAATGAAGAAACGTAGCAATTAGTTAATAATATGAAAATGCTTTAACGCTTTCTCAATACCGTCTTGTGCTGCTGGTTTTGTTACGAAATCGGACATTTGCTTTAGTTCGTCTGAACCGTTTTCCATGGCTACGCCTATTGATACAAGAGACAACATATCAATATCGTTTTGACCATCACCAAAGGCAATTGCTTGTGAGTGGTCAATGTTAAAATACCTTAATAGGTTTTCAATCGCTAGTGCTTTGTCGATAGGTTCTTCTAACACGTTTACAATGTAGGGATGCCAGCGTCGAAAGTGAAGCATGGGAAACGCTACTTTATACATGTATTCGTCAACTTCATTTATAAAGAGGCACAATAAATGAATCGGGTCAGCTACATGTTTTGGTCGGATAGCTGGATACGTTGTCATGGATAGTGTGTCTGCCAATGCTTGCTGAACTGCATCGTTTTGAATCCCGTTCATGTGGAAGTCTTGACTGTAAAAAGATAAAGCGTGCTGGTGCTCCCATGCAAATGTCTCAATCGCCCGAACGGTTTTTTCGTTCATACTCGTGTGATAAATGACTTCATCATGGTGGGTGACGAGCCCACCATTTGCGGTAATAAATGTCGTGATGCCTAACTCCTTTAATTCCTCACACATAGATAAAGGCCGGCCTGTTGCAGCAACGACAAGAATGCCCTTCCTTTGTAAGGCTTGTATTGCTCTTTTTGTGGACTCTGGAATAGCTCCAGTCTGAGAGTCTGTAAGTGTTCCATCCACATCAAAAAAGACGACCTTATAACTCATAAAAAACTCCTATCTTTTAATTCTAAGAATCTTTTAATCATAGGCTTAGCCTCATGTAATCGATTCTTTCTTTGTACATAAAGTAAGTGATGAAATAACGGTTGCAAGCCGTAAAAGTGCTCAATTCTATAAAGCATGTCTTCTTTAGATAAATTGGTTGGATAATGATTTAATAGTTGTTTAACAAGGTCTGAACCATAAGCCCAATACAGACCGGCAAAATCAAATGCCGGATCTCCTAATTGTGCATCTGTAAAATCGATAATCCCAGCAAGCTTTTGATCTTCGGGGCTGTAAATCATATTGGATGTCGTTAAATCACCGTGGATCGGGACGTTTTGATAATTTCTATATGTAGTATCGAATTGATTCAAAAAATCTTGAAAAACGTGATCAATGTGAACCGTTAAGTTAGCATCTAAAAATGGGTAAACCTCAGCTTGCAAGGATGAATAAAGCTCGCTCCAAAAAGTCAAGGTGTGAAGGTGCTCAAAACCTTCAAGTTCAGAGGGGTTAATCCCATGTATTGTTGATAAAAAGTGTCCCAACTTCCTAAAATCATGTTGGGAAAGTGTCGTTGTACTCTCAACTGTATGTAATGGAATGCCATCAATAAGTGTGTATGTGAGTGCGATGAGTATAGCATCGTTGTAAACCGGTGATAGTTCCGGAACAGGAAGCATAAATTTCGTTCGTTGGATGGTCCGAACAAATGACCATTCTTTACGCAATAAGGCTTCGCTGTCTGGTTTTTTTGGAAAGCGAAAAACCGTGTCATTATTTACGGTTACGATGGTATGATCCCAACCGGTATCATTTACGGTAAGAAGGTTAATTGTTAATGAAGGATTGATTTGATGTAACGTTTGTTTCCACTGATGTTCATTCATTGTTTGTGCTCCCAATATCTCTTTTTCTTTTAAACGGTGGATGATATAGGCCAACCGTAAGTCTCTAATAGAGGAACGTGTCATACCTGTTTCTTCATAGATTTCACGATAACAAGCGGCTTCAGGGTTGTTTAGTTCGTTCTCATCCATATGCCCACCGATAGGCAAATAAAAATTGGCAAAAAAAGCGTCTTCTTTACTCTTCCGTAAAAAAAGCAATTCCTCTTTCTCATTAACTTACAAAGCCACGGCTAGTTGTCTTAGTTTCATGACACATTCTCCTCTTACTTAATTATTCGACAAAATTAGGAAAAATCCTTGTTAGAGCTTTTTGTGTATCTAAATCATTGACATTGTGTATATAGTATATGTACAATATATGCAAAGATAACAATTGTGAGGTAAATATGAACATTCTCTTATCCAATGCGTCCCAAGAACCGATTTACGCACAGATAAAAAATCAAATAAAACAAAGCATTCTGAGAGGAGAGTTGGCTGAAGGGGATCCCCTCCCCTCTATGCGAAAGCTTGCAAAAGAACTTCAGATTAGTGTCATTACAACAAAGCGAGCGTATGAAGAGTTAGAGCGAGACGGGTTTATCATTTCTTATGTAGGAAAAGGTTCATTTGTGGCAGGACAGAACACGGATTTGATACAGGAGAGGCGTTTGCAGATGGTTGAACAATCACTCGCAGAAATTGTGAAGGAAAGTAAAAATCTAGACATTTCGCTCCAGCAACTACAAGAGATACTAGCGATGCTTTATGAGGAGGAGGAATGATGCGTGATAGTGCGACATTCAATCAAGTGAACAAGGCATTTCAAAATTTCACGTTAAGAGATGTTTCGTTTTCTATAAGAAAAGGCTATATTACAGGTTTTATCGGTCCAAACGGTGCGGGTAAATCAACGATAATTAGGTTGCTGCTCAATTTACTTAAGCCAGACTCAGGTACAATTAACGTCTTTGATCAGGCATATGATGATCACAGTAAGGCGATTAAACAACGAATTGGTTTTGTCTTTTCCGATCACCATCTCTATCAACATTTGACCATTGAAAAAATGAGAAAGATCATCTCTCAATTTTATGTGAATTGGGACGATGACCTGTTTGAAACGTATATAAAGCAGTTTAAGCTCTCTCAAAACGATAAGGTTGGCCATCTATCAAAAGGGATGGGAATGAAATTATCAATTGCCATTGCCCTCTCGCATCATGCGGAGTTAATTGTCCTTGATGAACCAACTGCAGCACTTGACCCAATTAGCCGTAGAGACATTTTGCAGTTGCTTCAAGAGGTAATTCAAGATGAAGAAAAGGCCGTATTCTTCTCCACGCACATCACGACAGATTTGGAGCAAATTGCAGATTATATTCTTTTTCTCTGGGATGGTTCGATTGTTCTTGACGAAGAAAAGGATGCCATTCTTGAGCGACATGTCATTGTTAGAGGGGCAAAAGAACTGCTAGATAAAGATATTCGTGCGTTATTTCTGCAGGTTAAGGAGACATCAGTAGGGTTTGAAGCATTGACTACTCAAGCTGGACTCGTCCGAAGACTGATGGGTGATGAAGTTGTGATGGAACAAGCAACGTTAGAAGACATTATGGTGTATACCGTAGGCGATTTGCAATGATCGCTTTATTGTTAAAAGAATGGCACGTAAATGTCTGGTATACCGTAATCCTATCTGGTATTGGAATCTTAGGAGGGTTGCTTTTAGGTAACGGGTCACTCCCATTAATGGTGGCGGTTTTGGTAACGTGCTTGTACGCATTGCTTTCTGTGGAATCAGACCATCATAATCAGTCAGATTTAATGATCCGAGTATTGCCTGTTTGTGCAAGAGAGGTTGTTGGGGCGAAGTATGTGGCTACCATCTTGATCGGTTTCATTACTACGATAGCCATTACGCTATTTAACCGCTTATTGCCAGGTTTCTCGTCTTTATCGTGGTTTGAATGGGGCTCTGCAGTTGGTTTAATCATGTTGTTTGTATCCATTTTGTATCCACTGATGTATCGGTTTGGTAGAAGGGTTGTCACGGCAACAAGCGTTTTTATCCTATTGGTGCTTCCTGGAGTTAGTGTATTTGGTTATTCTCTTATTGCATTCGTTCATCATCATGTGATTCAAGAGGTTGGATTCCTCATATTTGGTTTAGGGATGCTGCTATTTATACCTTTATCGTTTTGGTTGTCCACTTACTTTTATCAAAAATATGGCGAATAGAAAGGTGTGGATTAGGTGAGCTACATTCGTTTCGTTTGTAAAGCAATTGTTCTACCGCTTAGTGGGTTAGGTTTAATCTTTGCTTGTTTATATCTATTTGAGCGGATGAATTGGATGCCTAACTGGAATGATCGTGTATTTAATACGATCAATCGTTTCATTCCAGAAGGCTGGTTCATCGATCGTTTTGCGTTGTTTCATTCCTATGAGCTTAATGTGATGGCAGCGTTTAGTACGATTGTGGTTGTCATGACAATCATTATCGCTGTTTTTGTTGGAATATTCGGTTAAAAGAAGGAGGAAGAAGATGAGCGCACTACTAGAAGTCCAAGCTCTTCATAAACAATTTAAAGGTACGTCATTCGGAGTGAAAAATGTGTCGTTTCGCATTCAACCTGGTTCCATTGTCGGGTTTATTGGTGAAAATGGAGCAGGGAAATCAACAACAATTGGATCTATTTTAGGAACACTACGAAAAGATCAGGGAACCATTCACGTATTTGGTCAGGAAAGAGAGCAAAATGAGTTAATAGTGAAAGAAGAGATAGGGGTCGTGTTTGATAGTGTGCAGCTCCCTAGTGAATTAAATGTTGTGCAGTTGGAGCGGGTTTTTAGTGGAATCTATCAACAATGGAGCAAGGAAACCTTTTTCGATTACATCGAGAAATTTTCCTTGCCGAGAAACAAGAAGATTCGTAGCTTTTCTCGTGGGATGTCGATGAAAGTCTCGATGGCGGTTGCCTTGTCACATAAGGCAAAGCTCCTATTGCTTGATGAAGCGACCGCAGGACTTGACCCAAGTGGACGAGAGGATCTTCTTCAAGTGTTGCAGGAATTTGTCAGCGATGGGGAACGATCCATTCTCATGTCTTCTCATATTACAAGTGATATTGAGAAAATTGCAGATGAATTAATTTTTATTAAAGGTGGAGAGGTACTGCTCGATATCAATAAAGAGACGTTTCTAACTTCTTATGGAGTCTTGTTATGTAGTGAAAAAGAAATGGCATCCATACCAAAAGAAGCGATTGTCGCGTATCGAAAAAAAGAGGGTGGCATAGAAGTGCTTGTATCAGATAAGGATGTGATTCCATCTACGATAAAAAAGGGATCATCAACAATTGACGATATGACACTCATTTTAATGAAAGGGGTAAAAGCATGAAAGGATTAATGATGAACCAATATTATAGTGTAGAGAAATCCATCTGGGTCTATGCCGCCTTAAGCCTTGTTGTACCAGTTTTGTTACTCGTATTCTTTGAACGAGGAATGCTCGATCGCTTGGCGGCATTTATTCCAATTGCCTTTATGGTTTCGCCAGCTTTGGAGGTGTTGAAGCATGAAGCCAAGTCAGGTTGGAGTAAATATGTAGCGACATTGCCCGTCAGTCGACCGCGGGTAGTTCAGAGTCATTATCTATTCTTTATCTTATTAATGGTAGTAGGTATCGTTTTCGCCGTTGTAACGTATCTCATTGTGACACAACTTTTTGATCAAGCACCGACAGAATACTATATAGTAGGCATTTTAAGTATCATTGGCATTGTTTTTATATCAGGAATTATCTCGTATCCTCTTACGTATTTCTTTGGCACTGAAAAGAGCGATATGATTATGCTTGTGGGATTAGGAGGGGCAATTGGAATTTATTTTCTTAGTTCTATTGTATTTTCACGATTTGTAGATGGAAATAGCATCTATCTTGGTTTGAATGCTGACCAATTATTCGCCCTGCTTTTCCTATTAGTCACATTTGTTCTATTTGTGATCTCCTATATTGTTTCACTAATGATTTATAAGCGTAAAGAATTTTAAGAGAATCGCATCTGTAATAGGTGCGTTTTTTTGTGTAGAATGGGTATAGAAGGGATACGAGGGAGGCGGACTAAATGAAAATTTTAATGTTTTGCGAACATTGCGGAAACCCAAAGATCTTATCGAATTACGTGTTGAAAATGTATATCGCGACTGCGCATTATGTCTACTGTGATGCCTGTCAACATGAGAATGAAGTAACATCCAAGCTAAGACGTTACGCCTTTCAACTTAGAAGAAAGCAAGGCTATTAATCGTTAAAGAGATCGTTTTTCATAACTAGTAGAGCCGATCAGGCTTTTTTTATTGCAGAAAATGGAGGAGGAATCATTTTGAGCAGAGACATCGACTTAATAGAACTTACATATGAGGACTGGAAAGACATTTACGCCTATGCATCTCTTTCAATTGTTAGTCGCTATCAGCCATGGGAAACGATGCGGGAAGAGGAGACAAAGAATTATGTGAACGGCATTTTAAAAAGTCAACAAGAAGAGCCTCGTACTCGTTATGCACTTGCTATTAAACAAGAAGGGAAAACCATTGGCGTGACTGAATTAAATGTTCGCAGCAAGAGTAATGGTGAAATCTCTTATATTTTACATCCAGACTATTGGGGAAAAGGGTTTGCTTCCACAGCAGCAAAAAGGATGTTGCGGTTTGGCTTTGAGGAGCTTCAGCTGCATCGGATTTATGGGAAGTGCGATCCAAATAACGAGGCTTCAGCAAAGCTTATGTTGCGACTAGGTATGCAGCAAGAAGGAAGATTAAGAGAAAATTTATGGGCAAAAGATCATTGGAGAGATTCGCCCCTATTTAGTATTCTAGCCCATGAGTGAGTAGTGGATGAATGTGGATAACGGGTTATAAGTAGACATTGTGGTTGTTTATATGTGTATAAAGGATGTAGATAAGTCGGAAAACTGTGGAAAATGAATCCGTTTTCTAGTGGTTATCCACAAAAAGCCTCCCTATAGCTGGGAGGCTTCGCGTTATGTTGTTTATGTATGGGAGAGGACGTGGGCCTGTGCGTCATAAAGTTGTTCGCGCAGTGCATCAAGGTTGCCAAACAATAGCTTCCCGTTTCGCTTTACCGCTTTTCCAGCAACGAAAACAGAGTCGACATTCCCGGTATGGGCGGTTTGAACAACAGCGCCAATCGGGTCGGTTATGGGACTTAAATTCAAGTCTTTTTTGTTAAGAAGAATGAAATCAGCTTCTTTTCCAACTTCAAGGCTACCCACTTTGTGATCAAGTAAAAGCGCTTTTGCGCCTTCGATTGTGGAAAACTCAAGGATTTGTTGAGCGCTAATGTGCAAGTCAGGTCCAGGCATGGTGCCTTCATCAAGTAATCGTTCATTGACGCGGGCACGTTCGGCTTGTAAAGCGAATTTCATTTGCGCGAACATATCGCCTCCTGTAGAGGTCACAACATCTACTCCTAATGTCGGCTTAACACCATTTTCTAGTGCTAGACCAGTAGCTGGATACCCGTGTCCCATCATCATTTCTACTTCTGGCGTGACGGAGATACTGCCACCTTTTGCAGCAATCCGTTTCATCGCTTCGTCTGTAACACGGTTCATGTGGGTAAAGTTTAAATCTTTTCCAAGCAAATCTGCATCATCTAACCGTTCAATTGAATGAGCTGTTCGTCCCCATGTGCCAAACCCTAAATGCATCGTAGCAAGGATATCCATTTCTCTTGCTGTGTTAATCTCGGTAACGGCCGTATCCCAAGCGCTAAATTCAGGGCCACGTATAGCTAATCCTAATGTCATCAGTTGATCGGTTGAAGTGAAATGCTCTGACTGAATCCGCTTGGCATCTTTTGTATGGGTTAACGTACTATCATTGTTCCAATACTCCCCATCACCTGGTGCCCCGTAAGCGAACACGGCACGGATGCCTGAATCTTGAAGACCGCGAATGCTTTCCTCAGCGTGTTCAATCGAATTAATCATTGTCCAATCTAAAATAGTTGTCACACCAGCATCTAACGCTTCTAGTGCGCCAAATAAATTGCCGATATAATCATCCTGTGGACGACGCTGTGAACCGATTCCGCCATAATAAATGTTTCCTAAATACGTTTGTAACGACCAGTCTGCGCCAATATTACGAATCATTGATTCCCATGTATGTCGGTGTGTATCAATAAAACCTGGCATGACAATCATATCGGACGCATCAATCACTTCCGCATCGTCTATGTTTACATTCGGTTCTATTTTGCTTATTTTTGTACCTTCTATTAAAAGATCAGCTTGGTAATGCGAAGGTTGGTCTTTGGTTATCGGTAGAATGGTTCCACCTTTTATAAGCGTTTTTTTCATAATCGTCTCCTTTTTATTTGAACGTTACTGTCCAGTTATTTTTGGGGCTATCTGTTTTTTCATCTCAATTAACACAACAGGGTGTCCAAAAAAATCCCCTTTGCGCTCTTTAAGCTGTTGAAAGCCTTCTTTGTAATAAAAATGAATGCTGCTGTTTCCTTTATAAACAATTAAGCGACAATAATCAGGATGATTAAATCGCTCTAATCCTCGGTATAATAGAGATTTTCCGATTCCTTTTCCTTGGCAATCTGGGTCGACATAAAGGGATTCAAGGTAAGCGTTGTGCTCTGCGCCTTTTTCACGAGATAAAAAGGCGTAGCCGACAATCACGCCGTCCTCCTCCGCAACTAAATTAATTGATAAGCGGAAGCGACGATTCATTTCTTGAGTTGAATACGCATCACGGATGACTTTCTTTTGGATATCATCTGGTATTTGGGGTGTATACGTTGCTTTCCACGTCTTTGTGGCGAGTGCGCGAATCTTATTGATATCGCTTTTGTTCATATCTCGTATGTGTATCACTGGCTTCCTCCTTCAGTGAGCAAGTTTCCATCGATATGATAAGCTTAACAAATATTGAAATGAAAGAGTAGAATACAGAATTACATAGATTCATAGAAAACTTTATTGTTTTTAGATAAGGGTCTGAAATTGGCGAACGCTTTTCTCGGGCACGGCCTCAGCCATTGCGCAAAACCCGCTTCATGTCTTCGGACACGTGCTGTTCCCGTAGAAGTCGTCGCCAATTTCATTATTTTATAATGTAAAAGGTTGCAACTGGCTAAAGATTAGTTTTCTAACGTAAATTGTTGGTAACGCCAGCTGAAAAGAGAGATATTAATAGGAGGATCAATCTTGCTCTAATATCCTAACTAATTTTCTAAAACAATACCATTGAGAGGGAGATAACACCTGTAACGGTAAAACAGCTAAACAGGGTCGTGTAAAGGACGGCTTGTGCATGGAGCTCTGGTTCAACATTATACTGGAGAGCAAGAGTCGCTGTGTTCCGAGATGTTGGAAATGAGCTGGCGATAAAAAGGGATTGAGCAACAATTCCATCTAAGTCAAGTAAGAAGATAATAAGTAACGCGATTGTCGGTCCAACGAGAAGGCGTCCAATAATCGATAACGTTACGACGCGATGAAACACACCAAATTTTATTGTTGCCAATTGAGCACCGAGTAAGATAAGAGCAAGAGCAATAAATCCATTCGCGAGATATTCCAATGGCGTTTCAATAAAGCTAGGTAATGGAATGCTGAAGCTTTGAAAAAGAATTCCAAGAATTAAGGCATGAATAATTGGCATCGTTAAAAATGAGCGTATTATGGCTTTCAGGGATTTTGTAGCAGATAAAAGATTATACAAACCGTATGAATAAGTAAGGATATTTTGGAAGACAAGTACAAAGATTTGAATCGTTACCCCAAGAGGATTCGCGCTGAAAATCATCTGACTGACAGGTAAGCCGTAGTTTCCTGAATTCATTAAAGAAATGCTGTTTTTAAACACAACTGCTTCCCCACGATTTAAACGGAACATCCGTGAAACGAGTTGCCCAACAATCATCATGACAACGGTGAATAAAAGTAAGTAAAGAAGGATTTGTGATAGCACCATTAGATCAATATCAACCCGATATACGTTTAAAAAAATTGAAGCAGGCATGAAACAGACGGTTAGTAAAGTCGAGAATGGCGTTAATTTAAATGAATATTTTCTCTGTAAGAACACTCCTAGAGCCATTAAAGCAAGGATAGGGAATATCACTTCCAAAAAAATCGAAATAAACATACGGATCAGCTCCAATCATGGCTAGTCATTACATGTATTGTATCGTGTTCATGCTGATTTGAATAATCCATCTTTATAATCCTAAATGATAAGAAAAACGAATCGGTGCATGAAAGACAGATTATTCTTGACTCTTTCATGGAGGATTTTTTAAACTAAATCAAACAGGGAGGAATGATATGTTTAGCTATATGACGCACTTGCAATGTCCGAAATGTAAACAAAGCTATGAAAAAGGAGATATTCATCATCTGTGCGAATGTGGTTCTCCATTACTTGTACATTATGATTTAGAAAAAGTAAAACATGAATGGACAAAAGATTCGTTAGCAGAAGAACCGCTCTCTCTATGGCGCTACCACCCTTTATTGCCAGTTGAAAAAGCTAAAGACGTTGTGACATTTGGAGAAGGAATGACGCCGTTAATACCGATGCACCAATATGGAGCGACAATCGGGTTGTCTCAACTATTTATGAAAGATGAAGGCTTATTGCCAACTGGATCGTTTAAAGCTAGAGGGGCTGCGGTTGGGGTGTCAATGGCAAAAGCGTTAGGCGTCAAAGAATTAGCGATGCCGACAAATGGGAACGCGGGAGCTGCATGGGCGCAGTATGGGGCACGAGCTGGATTGCGTTCACATGTTGTGATGCCAGAAGATGCACCGGAGATTACGCGAAAAGAAGTTGCGATAAGTGGTGGGCACTTAACGTTAATTGATGGCTTGATAAGTGATGCTGGCAAAGTTGTGGCGGAAGCTATACGTACATACGGGTACTATGACGCGTCCACGTTAAAAGAACCGTATCGAATTGAAGGCAAGAAAACAATGGGATTAGAGATTTGCGAGCAACTCAAATGGACATTACCGGATGTCATACTTTATCCAACAGGTGGGGGAGTAGGATTAATCGGTATATACAAAGCGATTCAAGAACTGCGTACGATTGGTTGGGTGAAAGGTGAAATGCCGAGACTTGTTGCTGTGCAAGCAGAGGGGTGTGCGCCAATTGTGGATGCTTTTCATGAGGGACGTACCGAATCAACGTTTTTCGAGAATGCTCATACCGCCGCATTTGGCATTAATGTTCCGAAAGCGATCGGGGATTTTCTCGTTCTTGAGGCGATTTATGAAACCAACGGGTGTGCAATCTCTCTTTCAGATGAAGATATTTTACATGAACAACAAATCGTAGCACAGTTAGAGGGCGCTTTTTTATGTCCTGAAGGAGCTGCAACATTCGCGGCGGCAAAGCAACTTGTACAAACAGGTTGGATAAAAGAAGATGACGTGGTCATTTGTTTGAATACTGGCATGGGTGTAAAATATCCAGAATCTGTTCAAGTAGAGTCGCCAGTTATCTCAAAAAATGGCTCTATATAAGCGATAAGAAAAAACGAATGGTTGAATGGAGAATAACGATAGCATAAATGAAGAGTAGAGCGGTTGCGGCAAGAGGTACCCACTTGTTTTCCGTCGACCCTCTACATGTCCCAATTATCCAACCTGTTGCAAAGAAACAAACAGGAATAAAAGCAAGATAAAGATGGAACAGAATCGGATAAGCTTCGCCACTTCTACTTTGCGCTAAAAGGTTAAATAGAAGGATGGCAGAGCTTAATAAGACACTTAGAATCATGATGGTATAAGACCGCCACGTAAACATGAAATTCCCGCCCCTTCCTGTACGATTTGTAAAGTATATGCACCAATAAGAAAATAGGAACAGGAAATGACGGGGACATGCTTATGCAATTTTCATTTTTTTATGAAACACATAGATTGCAAGTACGATGGCTACGACGGCATAAAGGATAACCCACCATAAGTGAGGAAACACATCGCTTCCATGACCTGCTAATGCAGCACGGCTTGCTTCTACCGCGTGAACGAACGGAAGGGCATGTGCAATGCTTTCAAACCAACCCCCAACTAAACTTACATCAAACCATGCCCCGCTAAACCAAGCACTTACGTTTGTGAGTAGTGCGCCACAAACACCGCCGATTTGCTTATCTGTAAATATGCTGCCAGTCAGTAAGCCAATTCCAATGAAGAAGACCGCAATGGGAATAAGAACGAGAATTGAAAACAGGACTTCTACCGAAATGGATAATCCAAGAAAGAAAGCTGCGACATAGCAAAGACTCATTTGAATAAGGGCTAACGGAAACAGTGGCAGCGTATAGCCTGTTATAAACTGCTGAGAGGTCAACGGTGTTGTGAAAAGACGCATTAAAAAGGAGCTTTGCCGGTCACTCGCAATAAGCATGCCAGAGAAAAGAGAGATAAAAGATAGCCCAAACATCGCAATACCCGGGGTTAGCATGTCAATTTGAAACATCTCATTCGGGATATTTGATTGAATAAGAGAGAGCATTAAAATGAGAACAAGAGGGAAGGCCAGTCCAAATAGAAGCGTGATTTTGTCCCGAGTCATTTCTTTATAATTCCTTGAAGCAAATGCAAGCATCCTCATGAGCGTTTCTCCTTTTTCGTAACAATAGAAACCAACGCATCTTCAAGGGAAGTCGTCTCCATTTGTTCCTTTAACTCTGCTGGAGTCCCGGTCTTAATCAGCTGCCCATTTGCCATAATACCAATACGATCTGCTAAAGAGTCGGCTTCTTCCATATGGTGAGTCGTCAAAATGATTGTCATTTTTTCTTTTAAGCCTCGAATGACTTCCCATAGTTCCCTCCTTGCAATCACATCAATTCCAAGTGTCGGTTCATCAAGGAATAACACCTTTGGATCAGAAATTAAGGCCATTGCGATACTGAGGCGACGTTGCATCCCGCCAGATAATTGAGTTGCCTTTTTCTGTTCTACATCTGTCAAATCAAGTTGTGATAGGACATCTGTGCTTTTTCTTTTAGCCTCTTTTTTGGAGATTCCATAAATCCGAGCCATTAAAAACACGTTTTCGTGTACGGTTAAGTTAGGGGCGATTGCGGTTTCTTGCGGCGACACACCAATGAGCTGCTTAATAGGGCGCGCTTCTTTTTTAATGGAATAGTCATAGACTGTTGCTTCCCCGCTCGATGGTTTTAGTAAGGTAGTTAGCATTTTAATGACGGTTGTTTTTCCTGCACCATTTAACCCTAGAAGTGCATAGAGCTCACCTTTTTTTATCGTTAGATTCAAGCCATCGACGGCAATCTCATTTTGAAACTGTTTCCTTAACTTGGCTGTCTGAATGACATTCATTCGTCTTCATAAACCTCCTCTTGGGCGGCGAAAATCCCATCAGCAAACTGTAAGAAGTGCTCATTTTTAACTAGTGCGATTCCTTGTTCTTCGTCACCAAGGATCATTAATTTATCACCGGTTTTTAAGTTGAAAATATCTCGCGCCTGCTGGGGAAGTACGATTTGCCCTCGTTCGCCGACAGTGGCGACCCCGAAAATATGCTTGCCTTTCGGACCAATGCCGTACTGTTTCTCTTCTTTAGAAACAAGGTCGTCAATTCGAACATCAAAGAGGTCGGCGAGTGCCATCGTATAATTTAGGTCTGGAACAGTTTCTCCAGCCTCCCATTTTGCGATTGCTTGTCTAGAAACTTGAAGCTTTTCAGCCACATATTCTTGAGTGAACTTATTGTTTTTTCTTAGGGTTCTTAAATTTTCGTGTATCATAAATCATCCTCCTAAAGGTTATTATATAGCGCTTTTTTAATTTTTCTACCAATGAGACATAACGAATAATGGAAGCCTTTGTTAACATCTTTGCCTTTAAACGTGATGGTATACAGGTGCAAAAAAAAACCGTGCTATACTGTCTGCAAGGAGGAGATAACATGATGGGTAGGTGCGTTGTATACCGAAAATTTGGTGATCCTCAATCTGTGTTAACAGTTGAAAGAAGAAACCTTACGCCAGTTACAGAAGAAGAAGTCCTTATCCGGATGAAACTAATGCCTATTAATCCGTCTGATTTAATACCAATACGTGGTGCGTACGCTCATCGGACTACATTACCAGCTGTTCCAGGTTATGAAGGGGTTGGCGTCATTGAAGAGGTAGGAGCAAATGGATCAAAAGCATATATAGGGAAGCGTGTATTGCCGTTAAGAGCCGAGGGAACGTGGCAAGATTACGTTAAAATGAAAAAGGAACGATTAGTCTTTGTACCCGACCAGATTGATGATGATGCCGCCGCCCAAATGTATATTAATCCACTTACGGCTTGGGTCGTGTGTAAAGAAAAGTTGTGCTTAGAACCGGAGAACGTTGTGATCATTAATGCGGCAGGATCAGCGCTAGGGAGAATATTTGCCCAATTGTCTATACAAATAGGGTTTACGTTAATTGCTGTTGTAAGAAGAGAAGAATCAAAAAAAGCATTGCAGGAATTAGGAGCTACATTCGTCATAGATGAAAACGAAGAATCGTTCGTTGACCAGGTTATGGCAATAACAGCAGGTAAGGGTGCTGATGTGGCGATTGATTCGATTGGTGGAGAAAAAGGAGACCGACTTGCGGGATGTGTACGAGCGCATGGAAAGTTTTTAGCAATTGGGCTATTGTCTGGAAAGCAAGTCGATTGGGCCGCTCACTCTAGACGATTACAGACAGGTATGTTTCATCTCCGTCATTGGAATCAGCAAGTAACACTTAATCACTGGCATCGTGTGTATAACGAGCTGCTTTCGGTTGTAGCGAGTCATCGTCTGATCTTACCAAATCTTGGTCATCGCTATTCGTTATCCAACGTCACCCAAGCGGTCAAGCAAGCTGAGCCATTTACGAGCCGTTATGGAAAAGTCGTCTTATGTACGTCTAAGACCTAGCACGAAAAAAATTAATGAAGAATAAATAAAGGATGAGGATCGGAACAGAAACGACAAGACTGATAAACAGCAAACTTTGTAAATGTGGATAACCAATAAAGAGATACGTTGCTACTGACAAAATGATAAATAAAGTAAGCACAAGCAAGATTCTTTTTGTTATCCCTCTTAAAAAAGCATGGAACGCAGACATCGTAACCCTCCATTTCATTAAGTGTTCTATCTATTGTACGCACTCTTAAAGAAAGGATCAACCGTGTTTGCACATCCGTCTAAGTCGATTGACACCTTTTATCAGAATGATGATTCATTTGGCTATCGAAGTGGAAGACAAAAAAGAAAATGAGGGATATTGATGAAGAATTTAGTGAAGCAAGCAATTTATGGGCTAGAGAGGCACATGTCTGGAGGTCAATTTAATGTTTGATGCGCATTTACATATCATTGATAACCGTTTTCCGATTTACGAAAACAATGGGTATACACCCGATTCCTATACAGTTCAAGACTATACACGTGCAATTAAATCGTTAGGAATAAAAGGTGGTGCAATTGTATCTGGTTCCTTTCAACAATATGATCAGACGTATTTAATCGATGCGTTAGGTCAGTTGGGAGAGGGCTTTGTCGGTGTAACGCAGCTGCCAGCATCTACGGCAGATGAGGAGATCTTGTCCCTTCATAAAAAAGGTATACGGGCGATTCGATTTAATGTGAATCGCGGAGGTTCAGAAGATATATCTCATTTGAAGGCTTTTTCAAATCGTGTTTACAACCTTGTCGGTTGGCATACTGAATTATACATTCATTCACGCCAGCTAAAACAATACTTGCCTATTATCGAGGCATTGCCTGCTGTGTCTATTGATCATTTAGGTCTTGGGAAAGAGGGCTTGCCAGAGCTATATCACTTGGCAGAAAAAGGCGTTCGTGTGAAGGCAACGGGCTTTGGTCGGCTTGATTTTGATCCTAAACCCGTTATCAGACGTCTCTATGAGATTCACTCAGACATTCTTCTTTTTGGTACGGATCTTCCTTCAACTCGAGCTCCGCGACCATTTGAACAAGAGGATATTACAATCATCAAGGAAAGCCTCATTCACTCTGAAGCGATTGAACGAGTATTAGAAAAAAATGCACAAGCTTGGTATATCGAACGATTTCACTAAAGATTTGCATTTCATTTGTTCATAGAATGCCTTGTCCGACGATAGACTAGTCGTAGAGGGGGGATATGAATGATGAATCTTGCTCGTGGTGGTCGTTATGCAGTCGGTATCATCCTACTATTAACAGTGGGGCTAGTCTTGACAAACGTTGTTTTAGAACCATTGTATATCTGGTTTAATGTATCGTTGGAGCGTAATGAATGGATTCAATGGTGGAGTGTGTCGTACATACTGTTTGTGATTTACTGTTTATTTGAGGCGAGCTTTTTAAGTAGGTGGAAAGATTATTCTGTGAGGCGTTTGACTTCTATTTGGTTTTGGCTCTTGTTTTTTATCAGTTTTGTTCTTCTTCTCGTCCCGATTGCACTTGGCTATAGCCCTTATTAACCTGACTGGCTAACAGAAGGTATTTATTTCCTTAAATACCCAATTAGGTGTTAGGATAGTAGAGTAGGAGGTGACGAGTTGAATGTTCATATCCCAACAAGTGGACTGATTGAAACCGTGAGTAGTTTGTTTGCTTTTGCTCTTTTTATTGGCTTTTTCATATTCTTATATCGTAGAAACACGGACAACGTGTCTTGGTGGAAAGCGCTTGTTGTTACTTTTTTCGGCATGTTGACTGTTGATTTCCCTTTGTTTATTTTTAATCAGGAAATGGCTTTTCCGCTCATACCACTAGGTGTAGGTATTATATGTTTACTAGCGCCACGAGGAAATCAAGGATGGCTGCGCTATCGTCCTTTTGCATGGACAGGTTTTTTCTCGGGCTTTTTGTTTGTAGGGTTCTCGTTGATTGGTGCTGTTGTTCAATATCTTGTGTATCCAGTAGACGAAATTTCCACCTACATAACGAACCCAACTGATATAGAGCTAACGGTCACACACTTTCAAGGAGATGAGGTTGAACTTAATTTAAGTGAGGCGCATCTAGAAAGATATGAAATAAAATCGATAGGTGAGGCTGAATTTTTTGAGCAAATAATGTCTGGTGGTAGACAGCAAGGTGAGCATCAAGAAGATTTTCCGTATGTGCTTCAAGGCGCACAATCTAAATGGGGAAGTGGATATCATCCGCTTATTTTCGTTGAAAAAGATGGACAAGGTATTCTCGTTGATTTAGGAGAAGAGCAATTGTATTTTAGCGGTTCAGAACCTCTTTTTAACGGGGGTGAAGCACCATGACGCGACGAAAGAAATGGTCTATTGGAATAATTGCAGGCATTGTTGCATTGAGCGCAACGCTTTATTTTATGTTCAACCAGCCACCAGATCTTGATTCATTTCCTGCTGACGAGGAACTCAGGAAAGCGTTGGCTCAAGAATTAATTGGGGTGTCTGGAGAGAAAATCGTGATACAAGGGAACGAAGTCATTACGGATACGAATCGAATGATTCCTTTTCATTATGAAAATCAGTATGGGTTTGCGATTTGGGAGTGGTCAAATAGTGAGTGGGAACAGGTTGTTGTTACACTCAACGATGGCCCAGGTATTTGGTTGACAGAAGAAAATGACCCCTACTCCTACCAATTAATTTGGAACGAAAACCCTGATAAAGGATTGACCGAGTTAGAAATTTTCACACTGGAAGATCGAGGGTATTACACGAATAGCATGGATGTGTATTTTTATTATCCACAAATTCAAATGCCGCATACGATTTCATTAGATCTTGACCAACAAAGCTATGGGGTAGAGCCGTTTCCTAATGAATGGGCGGCGTTTCATGAACAAGTGCGCGACTTAGACTATAAAACTGAAAATCAAGCAATTTTACATTCAGGTCGAACTTATGGAGCAGAGCTGATCTATGCTTGGCGCTTCTATGACGAAGATGGGGAAGTCGAATGGGAAATGGGTGATCATTATTACACACAATCAGGTACACCACAATTAGAACAAATGCAATATTACGAAGAAGGACTCGTGAGAGAGTAGGTAGGATAGAATACGGGAGAGATTTGAATAAATGAATATCGTATATTTAGTAATCTTTATAGTTGTTTTTTTCTTGCTATTGTTTATGGTCGTGGAAAAAGCCGTCCAAAGAGGCATTGACGCATCAAACTTAAAAGAAAAAATTGATAAACTTGTTGAAGAGAAAGACGAAAATAACTAGATAGAGAGAGAAGAGCGTACTCGATGACGCTCTTTTTTTATTGGGATCTTTCCCGCAAAAAAACGATGAGCTGATAGAAGATAAAACATACACTAATAAGAAGAAAGAATGCGGTTAAGAAATTGAGTTCAATGGTTTGGTAAGGCGTGAAGTAGGCGTTAAACCAACTGTTTGGAAAAAAGAATATCGTCGCCTCGCTTGCATATTGTTTAAGGCTCATAGAAGATTGTTCAATTATAAAGAAGATCACTTGACTCACTGCAAGTGAAAGCAGGATAAAGAGCGTTTGAAAAACGGCTTTTCGTTGCTTCATGTTCATCTTCTTCTACTCCTCTCTGTTATGAAAAGTGTACGAGAACACCCATTTTTTGTAAAGATACTCGAGCGAAATGGATGGTCTTTCTATTTTATTCATCAAAGAATAAAACCAACACTGTTCTCTGTAGAAAAGAGAAGAGACATGAGTAAAAATCAAAAAAGAGGCCGATCTTGTTTTCACCATTACCTAGACATGTGCATAGGGTTAATGACTGCACAAAAAGAGTGGATAGGTGGGACTTGAATTTGAAAAACATACTTCTATTTGTGGATTTGGGGATTGATGACGCTTTTACGCTCATCTATTTATTGAAAAAAAGGAAGGTCAATCTTATTGGCGTGGTAGCTGGGTATGGAAACATAAGTAGAAACAAATCGTATCGGAATGTGAAGTACATTTTAGAATTAGCTGGCAGGGAGGACATCCCAGTTATTAGTGGTTCTACGAAGCCTTTAGATGGTAGTGAACCGGAATTCTATCCGGACATTCATGGAGAAGAAGGGTTAGGGCCTTTTCGACCACCAGTTAGTAGTGATACCTTTCAAGGTGTAAGTAATTTTAGTCTATTGTTTGATCTGATTAAGGAGTATGAGAACGATGTAACAATCGTTGCGACTGGACGTTTCACTGCATTGGCAATGGCCTGGGAGTTAAATCCTGCGATTATGAGCAACGTTTCTAAAACGGTCATAATGGGTGGTGCGTTTCTCGTACCAGGAAACGTAACGGAGAATGCTGAGGCCAACTTTCACGGCGATCCCATTGCAGCAAATGTGTTAGCTGAACGGGTTCCGAACTTAACGATTCTTCCACTTAATGCGACACTCGATAGTTACATTACACCAGAACAAATAAATCAACTTGATGAAGCTCAAAAAGATGAAGTCGGGAAACTTTTAAAACCGCTGTTTGAGTATTATTATGCGTTTTATCAAACGACAAACCCACAACTACCTGGAACGCCCATTCACGATTTGGTTGCGGCGATGGTTGCGCTAGATGTGCCTGTCGTTACAACTTTTGAGGAACGAATTGTTCGAGTGTCTTATCACGATCCGATAACGTATGGTTTAAGTACAGCTGATTTTCGAGCTGTACCTACTCAATGTGATGAGGATGAATCGTGTAGTCGAATCGGGTTAGTCCTTGATCGAGATGTCTACGTTAAGGAGCTGCTTTCCGTTTATGCATTACCGATAGAGAAAAATGAGCAACACAGTGAAAAGGATCCGGAAGAACACGAGCCAAAGAGAGGCGACACTCCTCATCGTAATCAAGAGCAGATGTTCAGAAGAAAACGCTCTTGGATTTAAAAATCATTCGGTTGGGTTTTTGGAATCATTACAAATGATGTTGAATGAATATTGGACGTACGACTTTCCATTCTTGCTAGAAGTTCATTTCGTAAAAGTGTAACGAAATCTTCAGGTAATGATTGGGATAGAGCTTGTTCATAAGCTTCTAATAGGCAAAGATTTGGTAAACGTTGTAACGACATATAGGCACTCCTTATCGACTATAATTCCTATAATCTTTTAAATTCTAGAACCATCATGCAAAACCCTACACAAAATGTCTTTTTTTCTATAAAATTTGTAGAAAAGGAAGAAGGTCACGGGTATGTGGAGGGAAGAAAAGATGGCTGAACCGTTAAAAGACATGTATAACCAAGAAGTGATTCAAACTCTTGCGGAAAAAATTAAGTCTGTTGATCATCAATTCAACGATACCTTGTTCATTGAAACCGTTTTTGAAGGAGAATGGGAAGAGCTTGCATTAAAACAACGGATGCGAAAAATAACGCTTGCGCTTGGTCAAACGTTGCCTAACGATTATCTGAGCGCACTTCATATCTTACTGACGCTAGGAAATGATGCGCAAAAAGGTTTATTTGTTCTGTTTTCTGATTTTATTGAAGTGTATGGACAAGACCACTGGGAAGAATCAGTTGCCGCGCTTGGCTATTTTACAAAAGGTTCCACTAGTGAGTTTGCGGTACGCCCTTTTTTAAAGAAAGATCCTGAGCGGATGATGAAACAAATGCATAAATGGGCACGAGATGAGGACGAGCATGTACGTCGGTTAGCAAGTGAGGGTTGTCGCCCTAGATTGCCTTGGGGGGAAGCGTTAACGGAGTTTAAGAAAAACCCAGAGCCCGTAATTGATTTACTCGAAAATTTAAAGAAAGACCCCTCAAAATATGTGCGAAAAAGTGTGGCAAATAATTTAAACGATCTTTCAAAAGATCATCCATATAAGGTCTTACAGATCGCTAATGAATGGCAAGGTCAACATGACGATACAGATTGGATTATTCGACATGGTTGTAGAGGCTTGTTAAAGCTTGAATTGCCTGAAGCGTATGCGTTGTTTGGGTATGTAAATAGTAAAGAAACTCCTCAAGCCATTACTGATGCCAACATAAAGAGTTCTGCTACTTCCATTCGCATTGGAGATTCCGTCGATTTACACTGGAATGCCAAAGTAGAGGAATCTTCTGGTAAGCGAATCCGGTTCGAATATGCAATCGATTTTGTAAAAGCAAATGGGAAATCATCACGTAAGAAATTTTTACTAATTGATCGGAAAATTTTTCAAAAAGAAACATTGCAACGAATACGGACACATCGCTTTGCGGATTTATCAACCCGTAAGCATTATGCTGGTTTACACACTGTCACGTTGCTTGCCAACGGTGTAGAACTGGCTAGTGCAACAATTGAATTATCATAGGTCTTAATGATTTTCCCACAAAATTCTTTAATAATAGGCGAATACTCCTGTTTTTCTTATTTTCATGAAATTGATTTTCATTTTCAAGCCGTTTGTACTATAGTGAGAGAATAAGGCAAAAGGAGGGTATTCGCATTCATTCTTCAGAAGTGTTGCAGCGGCTTGTTGAGGAGTTTGAGGGCAGTCTCCACCGAGCACTTTCAGACGAAGAGCGTGCTTTTTTAGAGACTGTTGTGTTGAAAATTGACGATAAGGAGACATTGATTCCTTAAATTTTTTGCTATTATATGAAAGAATCCCTTATATAAATAAAAAATAATTAGACCGTTTTAACTATAGAATTGAAGAAGCGTTCCTCTTTTAATGAAAAAGGAGGGCGCTTTTTTTTACTGTAAAACAGAGTATGACACTTGTCATGTTCTCGCAGTGACAAGTGTGTCTTACACTTGATTTAACAGTCCGCTACACTAAGGATAACGTCACATTTGGGGTGGGGACAATATGAGTCAAGAAAAGCAACGCGCACTGAAAAAGAGTGTCGCACCATATGCAAAGTCAAATACAAAAATTGGGGTTATCCAACTAATAAATACGATACTACCGTTCTTTCTAGCATGGTTTTTAGCGTATCAAAGCATCACGATTTCAATCTGGTTAAGTTTACTTTTTTCTGTTATTGCGGCTGGATTAGTCGTACGAATTTTTATTATTTTTCACGACTGTACCCACGGTAGCTTCTTCCAGAATCCAAAATGGAACCGTATAGTTGGGAATGTAACCGGTGTGCTCACGCATTTCCCGTTTGAAAAGTGGAAGCACAGTCACTCGATTCACCACGCAACGAGTGGGAATTTAGATAAACGAGGTACTGGCGATATTTGGGTCATGACCGTTGAGGAATATCGAGCAGCAACAAAAATGGATCGTCTCAAATACCGATTGTACCGGAATCCGTTTATTTTGTTTGGTTTAGGTCCACTTTACTTGTTTCTAATTGAAAATCGGATCAACAAAAAAGGTGCGAAACGCAAAGAAAAAGTGAATACCATTCTTACAAATGCGAGTATTGCGCTAATTTACGCAGGTATGATCATGCTCGTTGGATGGGAAGCCTTTTTGATTGTTCAAATTCCTATCATGTATCTATCTGGAGCGGCAGGGATTTGGTTATTCTATGTACAGCACCAATTCGAAGATTCCTATTTTGAAAACGACAATGAATGGGATTTTGTGAAAGCTGCGGTTGACGGCAGCTCTTATTATAAACTTCCAAAAGTGATACAATGGATAACAGGGAATATTGGTTATCACCACGTGCATCATTTAAGCCCAAAAGTACCGAATTACAACTTAGAAAAAACCCATGAGAATGTTAAGCCTTTACAGACCGCCACAACGATTACGTTGAAAAAGAGTCTTGAATCAATTCGTTTTCGATTATATGATGAAAAAAATCAAACGTTCATTAGTTTTAAAGAGATGAAAATTGCGGATCGTCTTCAAGGACCTTCTCGCGTGTCTCAGACGAAAACAGGATGAACTAGAAACAAAAGCGCTACGGACGGACGCTTCAATCAGTAATGCTTCAGCTCTCCGCTGTTGCACATGCTGAAGAAGTGTTCCCATTGCGCTTTTTTTGCTATAGACAGGTTAATGACGTTAACAAAAAGGAGCTAGTCCGTTGTATCATTGGTTTCATATTTTTCCTAAAAACACAGGGTTAAGTCTATTTGCTTGGATTGCTTTTTGTATCTTGCCATTTTACTTTATCATTCGCTCCGCAACCATGTATGAAATTATTATTGGTGTGGCAATGATTGTCTTGTTTTTTGCGACGTATCGCCTGTCTTTTATAAAAAAAGGCTGGACGGTTTATGTGGCGTTAAGTATTGAGATGCTCATTAGCATTGGGATGACCATCTATTTTGGCTATGTGTATTTCGCGTTGTTTATTGCGTTTTTTATTGGGAACGTAAAAAGTAGATCAGGTTTTATTAGTTTGTATGTTGTGCATTTATCGACAACAATTATTGCTTTTACAGTTGGTTTTTTACTTGAACCTGATGTGTATTCAGCTCAACTTCCATTTAATGTACTAGGCATACTAGGTGTGATTTTGTTACCTTTTACAATTTATAATCGTATAAGAAGAGAAGAGTTAGAGAATCAGCTTAGCGACGCCAATGAACGAATCTCTCAGTTGATGGTAGTAGAAGAAAGACAGCGAATTGCGCGCGATTTACACGATACACTTGGACAAAAACTATCATTAATAGGGATGAAAAGTGATCTCGCTAAAAAGTTATTAAAGGTAAACCCCGATTTAGCAGAACAAGAACTGGGCGATATTAACCAGACATCAAGAACCGCTTTACGAGAAGTGCGGGAGATCGTTTCAAATATGCGTACAGCACGCTTAGAAGAGGAAATGATACAAGTCGAAGCATTATTAGAGTCAAGTGAAATTACGTGCAAGATTGAAGGGGGAGAATCGTTTAAACATTTGCCGCTCCTAATAGAAGATGTGTTTTGCATGTGTTTAAGAGAATCGGTCACGAATGTTGTCAAACATAGCCAGTCAACACAATGTACAATTATACTAGAAAATCTTCCGAATGAATGGCGATTGGATGTAGTAGATGACGGTGTTGGCATGGTTGGAAAGGAACCAACGACACATAATAGTGGATTAATTGGCATGAAAGAACGATTGGAATTTGTGAACGGTAAACTAGAAATCCGGTCGAATAAAGGAACACAGCTAACCATTCGGATTCCAAGGATTATCTATCAAAAAGAAGGGGGACAGTTATGATTCGCATTGTACTGGCAGAAGACCAAGGGATGCTGTTAGGGGCACTTGCGTCATTACTAGAGCTAGAAGAAGATATGACGGTTGTGGGTAAAGCCACAACCGGTGTTGAAGCCGTGGCGCTCGTAAAAGAAAAGAAGCCTGACATTTGTATCTTGGACATCGAGATGCCGTTAATGACGGGAATTGAAGCAGCGGAAACGTTAAAAGAAGAAGCCTGTAAGATTATTATTCTCACAACCTTTGCACGCACGGGGTACTTTAACTTTGCACGTGCAGCAGGAGTGAGCGGGTACTTATTAAAAGATAGCCCTAGTGATGATCTTGCGAGAGCCATTCGAACCATTATGAGTGGGCGCAAGGTGTATGCGCCAGAATTAATGGATATGATGAGCAGCAATGATAATCCGCTAACAGAGCGAGAAGGTCAAGTCATCCAGCTCATTTCCGAAGGGAAAAGCACAAAAGAAGTCGCCGATCATTTAAAAATAAAAACAGGCACCGTCCGAAATTATGTTTCTGTTATCTATGAAAAACTTCACGTAACCAACCGAATTGAAGCCATTTCATTGATAGAAGAGAAGGGCTGGTTTAAGTGAGCTTCCTGTAAAAGGAGGCTTTTTGTCATGCGAAATGATAACATATGAAAGAAACGTATGTGTGATCAGGGTGCAGAACAATCATTCGTTGTAAGGAGGCATAAAAATGAATTCACTCGTCCCGGAATTATCGGTTAAAGATCTAAATCGAAGTCTTGAATTTTACATCGGTCTATTACAGTTCAACCTTGACTATCAACGTGTAGAAGATAAATTCGCAATGATCTCTATAGACGACTGCCAGATTATGATTGAAGAAATGAATGGACATTGGCAGACAGGTGAACTGATTTATCCGTTTGGAAGAGGTGTGAATTTCCAAATGATTGTAAAAAATAATCGTGCAATTTATGACCGATTAGTGATGAAGAACGTTCCAATCATGGTCGATATGAAGGAAAATTGGTATCGTGCAAATACCACATTAGTAGGTCAGAAAGAGTTTCTCGTCGCCGATCCTGATGGCTATTTACTACGCTTTGTTGAGCGATTAGGAGAAAGAGAGCTGTAAAATCTGTCGACGTAGAAGAAACAGAACAAATGCCCAAGTGGTTCCTGCAATTACGAGAAAAGCTACTGAAAAAGACTAAAGAATACCGATCCTCGTTTGAAGCCCAATTAAATTAAAAAGATCTGATTAACCTATAAAAAAGAAAGTAGGTTTTCTCCATTAAAAAAGCAGATGCAACGACAAAGCAAAAACTCTTGCCTATGTTCGAAGGTATGGCTGACACCGTCATTCTCTCCTGTTTACAAGGGCATATGGGAGACGCATGGGTGAACAATCAGGAAAGCCCAACAGCTGCTCAAGTAAAAGTAGGGATGTTTTCTTACTTTGCAGGTGACGCCAATGCAAAAGAGGCGGAGACACTGTTACGCAACCTTCCTAAAGATGCACTGGTTATCGTTCATACAGATGAATGGAAAAAGCGAATCGAAACCATCTATAAAGGGAGATTCAATAAGTTTGATCGCCATCGCTTTAAACAGGACGACGCGCTGTTAGACGTTGCATATCTCAAAGGGTTTTTAACGAATCTACCTGGAGGGTATGAACTAAAACGAATCGATTCGGCGATCGCAAACAAACCTTCTTTACAAGCAATCTCAGAGTATTTTACCTGCAATTTCGACTCGATAGATGATTTTTTAAATAGAGGCATTGGGTATGCGATTCTCCACGACGGAAAAGTGGTCAGCGGTGCTACGTCATTCAGCATTTATGATGAGGGAATTGAAGTAGAAGTCGGTACGCACGAAGGTCATCGCAAAAAAGGTCTGGCAACGATTGCCTCAGCAGCCTTGCTAGTAGATTGTCTGGAACATAGGAAGTATCCAAGCTGGGATGCAGCAAATGCAGAATCGGTTAAGCTTGCTAAACGACTTGGCTATGTCTATGAAGAAACTTACGAGACGTATTATATTAACAATCGGTAGAATGAGAGAAGGGCTTCCAAGAATTTTTGTGGAAAAAAATACCTTGAAAAGAATGGTGATGCTTTAGTTTCAGCTATGTATAATGTGAGTAAGCATAGATTGCTAGACTTATATTCATAGTAGTGAAAGTGAGGACTGCCATGTCATTATTGGAAAAAATGTTAGCGCTTACGGAAGAAGAACGGGAGACGCTTCAATATCGTCAAGTGATGCAGGCTCGCTATACGTCAAAGCAAAGTTTCATTATCGAGGCGAACAAATTCCTTGCCCCTGGTTCGGAGATCATGGTTCGTAAACATACACGGTTTATTGATTTCCCGAAGCATCGGCATGACTACATTGAACTTAATTATGTGTATAACGGAAGTTTAAAACAGAAAATTGGTGAACAGGATGTTCATTTAAAAAAAGGTGAACTTGTTGTTTTAAATCAGCATATTGAGCACCAAATTGATGCGTGTGATACAGAAGATATCGTCATCAATTTTATTATTCAGCCTTCTTTTTTTAATTTTATTTTCTCGTTTTTGAATGTTGAAGGTCCGCTTTATTCATTTCTTATAGACAGTGTTCACGGCGGTAACGGGTTTGGACAATTTCTTTACTTTAAGTGTGCGGAAGAGGAATCGATTCAAATGTTGTTACAAAAAATGGTGGAAGAGATTATGAATCCGGATGCGTTTTCCCAAGCAACCACGAAGCTACACGTCGGTATGTTAATTATTGAACTGACAAAGAAAGCGGATACATTAGAAGGGGATTATGAAGGGACGTTACAAAATCAATGGCTAAGAGAAGCACTTTCCTATATCCATGAACAATACAAGCAAGCGACGCTAACTGAACTGTCCGCACGGCTAAATCAACCGCATTATTTATTAAGTAAGCTCATAAAGAAGCGGACTGGCAAGACGTTTAAAGCAATCTTACAGGAGAAAAGACTTGATATAGCAAGGGAAATGCTTGTGCAGTCAGATCTCCCCGTTTCAGTCATAGCCGAAGAGGTCGGTTATGATAACTTTAGCTATTTCTATCAAATTTTCAAGAAAAAATTCGAGCAGACGCCGCTGGCATATCGGAAAAGACAAGCTCCCCAAGAGTAAAAGGGAGCTTGTCTTTTTTTGTTAAGAGGCACATAACGACAGTTTTTAGATGAATAGCGCCATAGTGCTTTTGTTTGTAAACGCTTAATATGAAGGCACAATCTCCTTGAGAAAACGAGGTGGAACCATTTGATCAAATCAAGGTTAGCTGTAGACATCGGGGCATCCAGCGGTAGAGTAATGGCTGGGTGGACAACGGGACACAATTTGGAGCTCAAAGAAGTCCATCGGTTTAAAAACGGGGCAACGCTAAAAGAAGGTTATTTCTGCTGGGACATTGACTACTTGTATGAGCAAATTAAACGAGGTATTAAAGCAAGTGTGGAGCAAGGCTTAAATCCAACAAGCATTGGAATTAACACGTGGGCGGTTGATTTTGTCTTGTTGGATGAACACGATCATCGGTTAACGGAAGCCGTGTCCTACCGTGATGCGCGGACTGATGGGATCATGGAAGACGTGATCGATGTTTACGGCAAAGAAGTCCTTTATGAGCGGACGGGTATTGCGTTTCAACCGTTTAACACGCTCTATCAATTGTTAGCTATAAAGAGAAGCCAGCCTGACATACTTGAGAATGCGCAAACGTTTTTAATGGTACCGGATTATCTACATTTTCTATTAACAGGAAGAAAGACAAACGAATACACCAATGCTACAACAACGCAGTTAATGAACGCGTTTACAAAAAAGTGGGATGAAGACTTACTAACAGAAATGGGTTTACCGACGCACATTTTTCAGGACATTCATTTACCTGGGACGAAGCTGGGTCCACTTAAAGCTGACTTACAGCGAGAGTTAGGCGTGAGTCTTGATGTAATCTTGCCGGCTACCCACGATACAGCATCGGCGATCGCTGCTGTTCCTGAATGGCAGACGTCTCTTTACATTAGTTCAGGCACGTGGTCACTCATTGGCATCGAAAATCCGTTCCCTATTTGTATAACGAAAGCGATGAACGATAACTTCACAAATGAAGGCGGTGTCAACTATCGCTTTCGGTTTTTGAAAAACATTATGGGCTTGTGGATGATTCAAGAAGTGCAGCGTCTTCTCCCTGACGAGTGGAGCTTTGCTGATCTGGCAAAGGAGAGTCAAACGTCCACCTACTCTGGAAAAGTAGATGTTGATCAGCGTCGGTTTTTAAAGCCAGACAATATGATTGATGAGATTCAGTCTGCCTGTCGTGAAGCTGAACAAGAAATTCCTACTTCACCAGGTGACTTAGCAAAATGCATCTATGAGAGTTTGGCAGTTAGTTATGAAAAAGCAATAAAGCAGATTGAGGAAACGATTGAGCGAACGTATGAACAGATTCACATTATTGGCGGAGGTTCTCAGAACGCCCAGCTCAATCAGCTGCTTGCAGATCGAACGGGTAAAACGGTGCTTGCTGGGCCGAGCGAAGCGACGGCAGTAGGCAATCTGTTGATGCAATGGATTGCGGCTGGCGAAATCGTTTCGTTGGAAGAAGGTCGATCAATGATAAAACAGTCGTTTCAAGTAGAAGAATATCAACCGCAAAGGAGCGAGCAACGCTATGCAGACAAGGTTTGAAAGTGCAAAAGAGCAGTACGAACGATTAGGAGTGGATGTAGAGGCGGCATTTGAAAAAGTGTCACGCGTCCCGATTTCCGTTCATTGCTGGCAAGGCGATGATTTGCGCGGTACGGAAACCGTTCAAAATGAATTATCAGGTGGCATTGATGTCACAGGAAATCATCCAGGTCGTGCCCGTAATGGCGATGAGCTGCGTGCGGATCTTGAAAAAGCACTAAGCCTGATTCCAGGGAAACACCGCGTCAATCTTCATGCGATGTATGCAGAAACGGATGGAGTTGTCGTTGAACGGGACGAGATTAAACCGGAGCATTTCAAAAAGTGGGTCGATTGGGCGAAGAAACTTGGCATTGGTCTTGATTTTAATCCAACTGTTTTTGGTCATCCGAAGGCAGATGATGGCTTAACGCTTGCCCATCCGGACAAAGACATTCGCATGTTTTGGATTAACCACTGTAAAGCAAGCCGAGAAATCGCGGCTTATTTCGCAAAAGAACTGGGCAGTCCTTCACTCGTTAACATTTGGGTACCTGACGGCTATAAGGATACGCCTAGTGACCGCTTGACACCTAGACGTCGCCTGAAAGAGTCCCTTGATGCGATTTATGAGGTGGGCTATGATTCGTCACTAGTCATCGATGCTGTGGAGAGCAAACTGTTCGGGATCGGTTCAGAAGCATTCGTTGTCGGGTCGCATGAATTCTACATGAATTATGCAAATCAGAGCGGCAAACTGTGCTTGCTTGATACGGGGCATTTTCATCCGACGGAAATGGTTTCAAATAAATTATCGGCGATGTTGCTGTTTCATGACCAACTGGCGTTACATGTCTCACGTCCTGTCCGTTGGGATAGCGATCATGTCGTCACCTTTGACGATGAGCTGAAGGAAATTGCGATTGAACTTGTTCGGAATGATGCACTTGACCGAGTCAATATCGGACTTGATTTCTTTGATGCCAGTATTAATCGTGTCGCAGCATGGGCTATCGGGACACGTAATATGGTTAAAGCGCTCTTAAATGCAGCACTTATGCCGCATGATTATATGAAGAAACTACAGGAAGAGGGAGACTTTACTTCCCGTCTCGCTTTACAAGAACAGTTAAAAACCTATCCGTTTGGCGATATGTGGGATGCCTATTGTAAAGAGCAAGGTGTGTTCATTGAAACAGATTGGCTTGACGATGTAAAAACGTATGAACAGAACGTTCAGTTTAAGCGTAAAGAAATCCAAACAGTTTAGCAGTTAATAGAAAGGTGAGACAAAAATGGTCCAACAGTTATGGAATGAAGAAGAAGCAAAGAAAATAGAATCGGGTCTTGGAGAACTTGTCTACCGATCAAACTTGATCGGGAGCGACCGTGCCGTCTGTAACTGGGGCGGTGGAAATACGTCTATGAAAACAAAAGAAATCGATTTTCGTGGTGAAGAAGTAGACTTCATGTGGGTGAAAGGAAGCGGTTCTGATCTGGCAACGATGGGGGCTGAAAATTTCACAGCGTTACGTCTGGATGATGTTCGTCCCCTGCTAGAAAGGGAGGAAATGAGCGATGAGGAAATGGTGTCGTATTTGAGCCATTGCATGATTGATCATAGCCATCCTCGTGCATCGATTGAAACACTTTTACACGCTTTCCTTCCGTTTAAACATGTTGATCATACCCATCCTGATGCGATTATTAGCCTTTGCTGCGCGGAAAATGGAAGGGAGTTGGCAGAAGAACTATTTGGGAATCGTTATGTTTGGGTGCCTTATATTCGACCTGGTTTCACCCTTTCAAAAATGATTGCTGAAGGCGTTGCTGCAAATCCGCAAGCAGAATTAGTACTGATGGAAAAACACGGGCTTGTCGTTTGGGGCGAAACAGCAAAAGAAAGCTACGATAAAACGATCTCAGTCATTAACGAAGCCGAACAGTTTATTGCTGAGAAACGCGGAGATCAAGCTGTTTTTGGCGGAGAGAAGTACAGTTCACTAGCAAAACAGACTCGTGAATCTCTTCTTGCAAAGGTTATGCCAATCATTCGTGGAACTGTTGCTTATGAGGGAACACCAATGATTTTAACGTACGACGATTCTGAGGCTACACTTGAGTTTGTGAACAGTCAAGATGTGAATACTCTCTCACAAGTTGGCGCAGCTTGTCCCGATCATCTTGTACACACTAAGCGAATTCCATTATACGTTGAGTGGTCTCCAAGTGAGGATGATGTAGAAGGGCTAATCGCAGCAATTAAATTAGGCGTGATGAATTATCAAAAAGAGTATATCGCTTATTTTGAACGGAATCACAATGATGGAGATCAAATGTTTGAACCGTCCCCACGGGTATTGCTTATTCCTGGCATTGGCATGATTAATACTGGGAAATCTCTAGCAAATGCCAACGTTAGTGGTGCCCTGTATACACGAGCGATTTCGGTCATGCGTGGTACGACGGCTCTTGGTTCATTTGTATCGCTAAATGAAGCTGAATCCTTCGCGATTGAGTACTGGCCGCTTGAGCTTTACAAGCTGTCACTTGCCCCAAAAGAAGCGGAGTTTTCTCGTAAAGTCGCTTTTGTAACAGGGGGAGCCGGTGGAATCGGTAGTGAAACATGTCGTCAATTTGCAAGCCTTGGTGCGCATGTTGTTTTAGCTGATTTGAACCTAGACGGTGCCGAAAAAGTGGCAACTGAAATCAATGAAACGTTTGGAGAAGGACGAGCGATTGCGCTTAAAATGGACGTGACGAATGAGGAAGCCATTCAGGCTGCCTTTGCTGAAGCAGCCCGTGCATTCGGTGGTGTGGACATCATTGTGAACAATGCAGGTCTTGCGACATCAAGTGCATTTGACGAGACAACATTAAAAGAATGGCAGCTGAACATGGATGTGCTTGGGACAGGCTATTTCCTTGTTGCTCGAGAAGCATTTTCGCAAATGAAGGCGCAAGGAACTGGCGGAAGCATGGTCTTTATTGGATCGAAAAACTCGGTTTATGCAGGCAAAAACGTTTCTGCATATAGCGCAGTAAAAGCAATGGAAGCCCATCTTGCTCGCTGTATAGCGGCAGAAGGTGGCGAGTTTGGCATTCGTGTTAATACGGTTCTGCCAGATGCAGTGTTACAAGGGTCCGCAATTTGGGATTCTGCCTGGCGCGAAGAGCGAGCAGCCGCTTACGGGATTAAACCGGAAGAACTAGATGATCATTATAAAAAACGAACAACACTCGGTGTGCACATCTTTCCTACGGATATAGCGGAAGCGATTCTGTTCTTTGCTTCATCAAAAGCAGAAAAAACAACCGGCTGCATGTTAACCGTCGATGGTGGCGTACCAGCGGCGTTCACACGATAAGAAATAACCCCCTCTGCTTTCGAGTAGAGGGAGATTTTGCAACAAATTCGTAACCGCTTACTTTTTGGAAGGGGAAATTGATGATGATACGAAAAGCATCCGTTATGCATGTATATAAAGATCACTATGAAGAGTACAAAAAACGACATGACGAACTAT
Source organism: Shouchella phoenicis (assembly GCF_047238345.1). Classification (NCBI taxonomy): domain Bacteria; kingdom Bacillati; phylum Bacillota; class Bacilli; order Caryophanales; family Bacillaceae; genus Shouchella; species Shouchella phoenicis. The sequence goes on from NZ_JBDFMQ010000001.1 coordinate 624,448, forward strand.
GGCCAGAAATGGAAGAGATGTTAAAGACGCATGGCGTAAGTGATTATTCAATTTTTCTGTTAGAGGACACAGGTCAGTTGTTTGCTTATTTACGTGTAGAAGATGAAGCCGTCTACGCACGCGTTTCCGAAACGGACATCTGTCAAAAGTGGTGGGCGTATATGGAACCATTGATGGAAACGAATAAAAATAACAGCCCTGTATCAATCAATTTAACAGAAGTATTTTATTTGGCTTAACAAGGGAGGGCAAATGAATGGCAGCGAAAAATAAGGGAATGAAAGCAACCATTACTGTGGCAATGTCTAATTACCTCGAAGCAGGGGCAATTGTTGCTGGTGCAGGCGGATTAACGCTATGGGTTGAGTATTTACAGCTGACAGATATGTGGGTTGGATTACTCGGCGCGCTTAGTGCCAATGGCTTTGGAGCGGCAATCGGTGCACTATTAGGTGGGTACTTTGTGGACCGTTACGGTCGTAAATTTATTTATAAATATGATTTATTGCTTTATATGATCGGAATGTTGTTTATTATTTTCGCATTCAATTTCCCAATGTTGCTTATTGGCTACATTGTGGTCGGAATCGCTGTTGGTGCGCTCATACCAGCAGCTTGGACCTATATAGCAGAAGAGGCACCGCCTAAAGAACGGGCAGCAAGGGTTGGTTGGAGTCAATTTGCTTGGTCGATTGGTCCGGCAATTACACTGTTTTTATCGGTTGCTTTAGCACCACTCGGTTTACTTGGCAGCAGGCTAATCTTTGCACAGCTCTTTGTTGTCGCGATTATTACTTGGATCTTGCAGCAGCAAATCAACGAATCTACGATTTGGGAAGAGGAACAACAGAAAGAAAAAGTAATTCGTGCAGCAGGTAAGCAGGTTCAGAAAGGATCAATGAAAGATCTGTTTACAGTAAAAGCAAATGTGAAAGCGCTTGTTTTCTTAGTTGGTATCTACCTTTTCTGGAATCTCGTCGCAGGAACAATGGGTTATTTTATGCCTTACATCTATGAAACCGTTGGTGGATTAACGGCCGCACAAGCCAACCTCTTGCAAGGTGTACTCTGGACCTTTACGGTCATTTCCACGTATATTGTGTTCATTCGACTTGGTGACAAAGTCAATCGAAAGCTCCTATTTGGAATCGGAAGCGTCATGGGTATCGTTGCTTGGATGATCTTAACCTTTGGTGGTATGGGCATTGTTGAATTGATTCTGTTTGTGACGCTTTGGGGAATCGCAGCAGGCTTTGGCGCACAGGCATTTTATGCTTTGTTTGCCAGCGAATTATTTCATACAAAGTATCGCGCGCAGGCGCAAGGGTTTATGTTCTTTGCCGTACGGATCGGCGTTGGTTTAATTTCACTGGTAGTGCCGGCGATGATTACTGGGATTGGCTTTCAGGCAGCAGGAATCATTATGATTGTCTTCTTGGTAATCAGTCTAATCATTGGTATAACAATGGCACCAGAGACACGTGGACGTTCACTTGAATCGATTCAAGACGAACGTTATGGAAAAAGCGCATAAAACGATTTTAGGCTACTAAAATTGTCTGAGAAGACACTTTAGTAGCCTTTTTGTCATGTGATTCTAAGAAGATTCATTCTTACCTTGCTTTTTTTCGAGATAGACCCAAAGATAAAAGATAGCCCAAAAACAGCTAATAATGATTAACGGTACAATGAGGTTATCAGTAAGATAGAGAATAGAGACACCTAACAATAAAGTTGGAACGATTAGGATAAAATACTTTTTCCAATGACCTGCCAATGTGATCACCTCTTATGTTTAATTCGTACTAACTCTTTACCACAACGTACAATTTCTAACATGATTGCTCTTTCTAAGAGTAAGATTGAGTTTATTTTATGATAAAATAAACAAAGGGAAATTTCTGAAAATATAGCCCGTATGTGCAAGGGGTGCTGATAGATGAAGCTGAAGAGACTAACAATAAACGATCATGAAGATGTTTTACAGTTATTTGGAGACGAAAAAAATCATTATTATTTCATCATTGATGGTATGATCCGCCACGAATACAAAGGAAATTTTACCGTTTATGGTGAGTATGAAGACAATCAATTAGTATCGTTATTACTGAATAACTATAATAATATCACTTATTTTACAAATACGGATAGAGATATTGAGATTTTTGAACCATTGCTAAAAAGGTTGTCTTATTCAAAGTTAAGTGGACCAAAGATGTTTATGGGGAAATTTTTGGCTTACATTCATGCGAAAGAAACGACACTCTCTTATTTAGGAGTCGTGAAAAAGATTTCAACGAAAGAAAAAAGAAGCGATCAAGTGAAAGCCCTTCAAACCGTAGAGGAAATAAACAAACACTATGATTTGTTCTCATCTGCCAATGAATATAACGAGACGTTGCTTGTTGATCGAGATACCTATATTCAAAGTGAATTAGGAAAATTGAAGAATGGAAACGGGAGAACGCTTTATTTAGAAATGGATGGAAGAATGGTTGCCTCTTGCTCAACTGTAGCAGAAGATAAGCACAGTGCCATTGTCGTGGGTGTATTAACAAGCGTTGATTATAGAAAAAAGGGGCTTGGAACAGACGTATTATGTAAGTTATTTTCAGCATTGTTGCGTGAAGGGAAGTATCCCTACTTGTTTTACAATAATCCTGCTGCAAAAAGTGTGTATGAAAAAACCGGAATGACTGAAGTCTGCGAATGGCAAGTGATTATTGTGTGAGTCTCAACGGCAATAAAACTCATTAAAGTATAAACAAGGGCTAATAAACCATCAGCCCTCACGACAATTTTATAAATGTACGGTAAGTTGTTCCACTTCTTCAAGAATTTCAAAAGCACCGTCTGATTTGTTTGAGCAAACAACAATGGTTAAATCTTCTTTTGGATAATAAACAGAACGGTAGTTGACGCCAGGATCGTAACCCATTTGAATGTATTTTATCATACCTGATTCATTTGATTGCTGAAATCCACCATAAGCATAATAAAGATCGTCGTCAACAGGGACGTGAGGCGTCATCAATGTGCGTACCATATCACCCGATAAAAGCTTTTCATTCATTAATGCTTTCCAGAAACGTCCAATATCGGGGGCTGTAACGTAAGCACCACCGTCAGGGCCGCCTGTAGCAGGTAATGAAAAGATATTTGTTTTCCATGTACCATCTGTTTTTTTTATGTAACCGATGGAGACATCAGCTGGTAACGCGTCGGCTGAAAAATATCCTGACTCGCTCATACCGGCCGGTTTAAAGATTTTTTCTTCAACATAATCCACAAATTTTATTCCGCTAACCTCTTCAATCACAAGCCCAAGAAGGATATAACCGGAATTATTGTATGTAAACGGACTGCCGACTTCTTTTTTCATAGGTTTATGCTGAAACAGTGGCAAAAAATCTCTTGGCGATTGAACTCGGTACATCGGATACTCTATCCATAATTCTTCGTAATCGTCCATTTCACTTTCATCAAAATAATCAGGGATGCCCGACGTGTGCGTGAGCAGGTGATGAATGGTGATGTTGTCATCGAAATGAGGAAATGGTATGGCTACACAATCCTTTAACTTTGTAGTGAAGGCAAGCTTCCCTTCTGCCACTAACTGACAAATGGCAACGGATGTAAAGATTTTGCAGCCAGATGCTATGGAAAAACGTGTCTTCGGCTGGTTTTTAATTTTTTCAGAATGAATGGCATAGCCAAAGCTATCTGAAAAGAGCGCTTGGTCTCGTTTGCTCACATAAATACTTCCAGAAAATTGAGTTTCTCGCTGCGCTTCAAACAATTTTGACCAGGTTGCATGAGTGTTCATATTGATCCCCCCTAGATACAGTGAAATAAAGCTATTTGTTTCTCTCATACATAAGATTAGCAGGTAGAATGAATTGTTACAATTGTAAAAATGTTATGGAGGTAAGAATATGAAAGACTTACTTGAACAAATTCCTCTTATAGGTCGTTACCGTAAGAGTGTGGAAATGACAAAAGGCTTCTCTTCAGATAAAAAATACTGCATCCATTTGCCAAAAGGAGAAAAGGTACTCCTTCGAATCTTTCATAAAGGAGAGTACGATTCCAAGCAGGTGGAATATTCGATGCTAGAAAAGCTGAAGGCCTGTGGTGTAGCTTGCGCAAAACCAATGGAAATGGGGGTAATTGGAGACCGAGGTTATATGGTCACCTCTTACATAGAGGGGCAGGATGCAGAAGAAAACATTCAGACGTATTCCCTTCAAGAACAATATGACCTCGGGTATAGGGCTGGAAAAGAATTAAAGAGGATGCATCAAATACCTGCGCCAGCCCACGTCACTTCTTGGTATAAAAGGAAAGTCGAAAAGCATAAGAATTACATCGATGCTTATGTAGCATGCGAGATTAAGATTACCCACGACGATAAAATTATGAGGTTTATTGATGACCACATTCATCTAATGAAGCAAAGACCTAATCTGTTTCAGCATGACGATTTTCATCTTGGAAACATAATTGTGAACGAAAGAAAATTTGCAGGTATCGTTGATTTTAATCGATATGATTGGGGAGATCCCGTCCACGAATTTCTTAAGGTGGGCATGTTTACCCGCCAAGTCAGCATTCCGTTTTCAAAAGGCCAAATAAAAGGATATTTTCAAAATCAAGAACCAGATGAAACGTTTTGGACATTATATGCCCTTTACTTAGCGATGTGTGTGTTCTCTACCGTCGTATGGACATTGCGAACAGTCCCAGACCATTTAAGCGACATGCTAGACAAGATCGATGTCGTGCTAGACGACCATAATTATTTTGCGAGCGTGAAACCTAAATGGTACGAATCCGTAGCTGATACGAGTCAGCTTAAATAAACGTATGTGGGAGGTGCTAGTATGAAGAAAAAATACGTTTTATACGTGTTAATCGCAGCGGCGGGAGTCATTGTCGGTGTCACGTTATCGAGGTTGGTTAATGGATAAAAAAATGTGGAGAGGAGAAGAGCTCATGAATGTGAGAAACGCAGCAAGAGCGGTGATTATAAAAGATGACAAGCTTTTGTTAACAAAAAATAAAGATGCTGAGGGATTTTTTTATCTTTTTACTGCTGGGGGACAAGAGCATGGTGAGACCTTACATAAGGCATTGGTTCGAGAGTGCCTAGAAGAAATTGGGGCAGAAGTCGAAGTGAAAGAGCTTCTCCATATTCGAGAGTACATTGGAAAGAATCATGAGCATGCTTCTTTTGATTCCGATGTGCATCAACTTGACTATTTCTTCGTCTGCCACTTAATCGAGCAAAGTCTCGATTCTGTTCCTATTCTCCCAGATTCCCATCAAGTGGGGATTGAGTGGCTCGATATGAAAGAACTTTCGCATTATCGTATCTATCCTAAAGAGTTAAAGGGACACCTTAAAAAATATAATCATCTTATTCCTTCACCTGTTTATTTAGGCGATGTCAATTAAACTGTATAGATTTTTAGGTTAATTATCAATAAATAAAGAATAATTATTTTATTAGTTATGTACTATGCTATGATGAACAAGTGACCTTTCCTATTATTTACATTCTGGAGGCGCACAATGGATCTTTTACTCCTATTAACCATTTTAGTAACACTATTATTTTTGTCTATCAGTGTTTTTCAGGTGTTTCTTGCGCTTGGCTTTCCGTTGGGGGAGTTCGCCATGGGCGGATTTTATAAAATTTTACCCTTAAAACTACGTATCGTCAGTATGTGTAACGCGATCATACTACTCATGATGAACGTTCTATTTTTGCAATATACTGGAGTCATAAACGGGTTTGACTTTCTTCCTGTGACCATTTTTGTTTGGCTCATTACGGGATTTTTATTTCTAAATACTGTAGCAAATTACTTTTCTAAAAGTGATAAAGAGAAAAAAGTTATGACACCTTTATCTGCTTTAATGTGCGTGTGTTGCCTGCTCATTATTCTTTTATAATATCGAAAAATAGTAAGGAGGTAGGTCCAATGGTAGAGCAAGTTTAATAGAAAATCTACAATTTAATAAGCTTGTTTAAGCGTGTAGATTTTCTCTCGTATCTGTTAGATATAAATAATAGAGGAGAATGAACATGCTTAATAAAATAACGAATGCTACTTATTATTTACTTAATGACGATACAAAAGAACGACCAGCCTTAGGTTTAGTTTGTGGCGATGATTATAGCCTTGTAATTGATGCGGGGAATTCATCGAAGCATGCGCAAGATTTTATAAAACAAATGAAGTTGATGAATGTACCTCCTGTCAAATATGTTGTCATTACCCATGGACATTGGGACCATTTTCTAGGAATGAATGAGTTTGAAGATGCAATTGTAATCGTCAATCATCTCACGGATCAGATACTGCATAAATGGCGAAGTGTCTCCTTTCATGACGATGACCTTCATAAATTAGTAGACGCCATGATGGTAAGCGAAAAACATCTACAGATTATAGCTGATGAAATACCGAAGAGAGAGTCATTTAACTTACAATGTCCAGATCTTGTTTTTCAAGAATCGCTTAAGATTGACCTAGGTAATAAGGTTTGTATGTTGGAAACCATAACATCGACACACACGGATGACTCAACGATTGTTTATGTACCTGATGACAACGTGTTGTTTCTTGGTGACAGTGCTTATGGAGCGACAACCCGTTCTCTTTTTCATTATAAGCAGGATCACTTAATTCCAATGATAGAAGAGATTCAGAAATACGATGCCAAGTACTTTATACTTGGACATGAATCAATCTGTGATCAAGAAGAAATGAACGTGTATTGGAACGAACTCCTCTCTACAAACCAAGTAACCACATCACCTTTTATGGATGAGGCAACGAATTCCTTTATATCCACGTTTAAAAGAGAGCCAAATCAACATGAAACAATCTTTTTACAAGCATTTGTGAATGACCAAATTCTTCGGAAAAGATGATGATTGTAAGTGGGTTGCCTTTAACGAGGTAACCTTTTAAGCAGAGGTTACTTTTTAATAACGAGCAGGTACTATTACAAATCATTTTTTACTAAAGAGATTGATGAGAGAACAATCATTACTGACATACATTCACTTTGTGAGGAGATTCATATGAAAATAAAATACTTAGAAATGAAGGATTTTGAAAAAATGAAAGAATTGTTTCGAGATGTATTTTCAAGTCATCCTTGGTTTGATAAGTGGGATAATCAAGCACAATTAGATGCCTATTTAAAAGATTTAACGGATAACACGAATTCGCTTTCTCTTGCTTTATATGATGAACGACATGAACTAATTGGTTGTTCATTAGGCTATATCTTTAACTGGTGGGAAGGAAGAGAGTACTTTATTAAGGAATTTTTTATCGCTAAAAACAAACAGAACCAAGGCGCGGGTCGCACTTTTTTACATTTAGCCGATCGTTTCTTACAGGATCAAGACGTTGCATGTATCATTTTAGCTACCGAGAAACATGTTCCTGCGTTTCAGTTTTATCAAAATAACGGGTTCTCTGTATTGGAGAATTCTGTGCATATGGTTAAAAGAGTTACACAAAAAGAGAAAGGTTGAGGAATTCAATGGAAATTAGACAGCCAAACGATGTAGAAATTGAAACAATCAGAGAACTGTCTCCGCAATCTATCTTGGAGGGGACCTTAGGTGCTGTTAAGCTAACTAAAGAAAAAATCGACAATCTCATCACTCCGCTATTAGAAAGAGGGAGTTATTATTTAATTGCTGTTGAAGATACAACGTTGATGGGGTGGATTCTGGTTGGCACGAATAAAGATCAGTTTACTGATTCTATAAACGGATTTATATATGAACTTTATGTGATCGAAGCGTATAGAGGAAATGGAATTTCTAAGCGTTTAATGACTGCGGCTATCAATCAAGTAAGAGAAGAAGGATATGATGAAGTAGCCCTGAATGTATTCTCAGGAAATGATGATGCTATTCAATTGTACGAAAAATTGGGTTTTAACGTAAAAACATTTTCAATGAGTTTGCCATTAAAATGAGAGACCAAAATGGTTGAGCGCAAAGAAGAAAGCAGGGACTTTATGGACAGCGAGAAAAAAATTGAGTTGGCAATGTATCAAAAAGCAATTGCCTTTATCCCAGAGAGATACCCGAGCGGTTGGGGAGGCGTAGCCATTATACGAACCGATGATGACCACTATTTTACGAGTGTCTCAATTGAAACAGCAAATGCAAGTGTGGATTTATGTATTGAGGTAGGCGGGATGTGTGATGCGCATAAATACAATAAGCGCGTGACCCATTGTATATGTGTTGTGCGTGATGATGAAACGAGTCCTTTTAAAGTGCTGTCTCCTTGTGGTGTGTGCCAAGAGAGGCTTCGATTTTGGGGAGAGGACGTCAAAGTGGGCGTGACCACGACAGACAATTTGTTAACTTTTGTCCGTTTAAAAGAGCTACAGCCATACCATTGGACGAGAGCATACCCGGCAGAAGAAATCGAACAGTACCAAAAATAGGTTCAACGTAGTTCTTACTTTTTTAACGGGTCAAGTTCTATTAAGTAAGGGGGATGTACCATGGCTTATGAATTCACTGTTATGACACAAGGGCAAGCAGAGAACATCGCATCATCCTGGCATTATGAAGGAATTTATTCATTTTATGATATGGAAGCTGATGAAGAAGACTTGGCTGCTTTTTTGAACCCTCAAGAACGTGGAGATCATTACTATATGGTGAAAAAAAGAAAAGAGGAAGTCGGCTTTTTCTATTTCAATCATAAAGATGAAGCTGTTGAAGTTGGATTAGGGATGAAACCAGAGCGGACTGGCGAAGGAGGGGGATTATCTTTTTTAAGAGCGGGCATGAATTTTGCAAGAATGAAGTATGAACCGAAAGAACTTAACCTCGCAGTTGCCACTTTTAATTCAAGAGCAATAAAAGTCTATCAACAAGCAGGATTTATACCCGATGGGACCTGCATGCAAGAAACAAACGGAAGTCTGTTTGAATTTGTGAAAATGAGCTATGCATGTGCTGGACACAAATGAAGGAGAGCGGTTATGAAAACGACGAATCTTAAAATCAATGAATCTCACGTTCATTATTACGAGTGAGGGACGAACAAAAAAACAACAATGGTTTGTTTACACGGACTTGCGAATACAGGTGCCGTCTTTTCCGAATTAGCTGAATATCTAAAAGATGAGTATCATCTCATTTCGTTTGATAGTCCAGGTCATGGAAAAGCAAGTTCTTTTAAAAAAGAAACAGATTATCTTTTCTAAAATCTTGCCGACTGGTATGACAACGTTTTTCAACAAATTGTACAAGAGCCTTTTTATATTTTAGGGCATTCTTGGGGAGCAGACATTGCATTACATTATGCAAAAAAATATCCTGAAAAGATAAAAGGCGTCATCTTGCTAGATGGTGGTTATACGTTTCCAGATTTTCAGGAAGACATGACTTTTTTGAACGTGTATGATGCGTGGAATCATTATATGGATCATTCGTCGACTTTTGACACTTGGACGGGTGTCGTTGAGGCGTACAAGCACTATACAGCGGATTGGAATGAGGAAAAAGAACAAATGGTAAGAACGCTTTTTCATCGAAAAGAAACCTATCAACTAATTAGTTCAACGTTTACGGTATTATCCATTATTAAAGCTTTTTTCAAAGAAAGTTTTCAACGAACGTACCCGTACATACAGTCACCATTACTATTAATTTGTGCAACGTTGCCAAAAGATTTAAATGAAGCGAGAAGTAAAGGGATAAGGGAACTAAAGCAGCATATTGAAAACGTTACAATCGTTCCAATAGATGAAGCCGGCCATATGGTTCACTGGGATTCTCCAAAAAAAGTGGCAGATTCTATTAAACACGGGTCTAAGAAAAGCGATAGCTAGGATTCTATCATTGGAGGCAGATGAATGATTGATTATAGGATAAGACCAGTTGAAAACTACACGGATAAGATAGGTGAACTTGTGAGCATGCTTGAACACGCTAGGCAAGTTACGTTAAGTGAAATTTCTTCATTCGATCAATCTGAGTTAGACTACTTGCCTTCCCAACACGCAAATTCAATTGGCAGCCTCTTATTTCACATTGCTTCAATAGAATTTGTCCACCAGGTTATTTCTTTTGAGAAAAGGGATTTAACTTTAGAAGAAATCAAAAAATGGGGGATGGCATTATCCTTAGGTAGTAAGGCAAGGCAAGAAATAACCGGTTATTCACTTAACTATTATCTCGATACATTATCAGAGGTCAGGGGAAAAACGCTAGCTCTCCTCAAATCTAAAGACGATACATGGTTATTTGAAGAGCACAACTGGGACAACGGGGTTCCCTACAACAATTATTATGTATGGTTTCATGTTATGGAAGATGAAATGAATCATCGTGGACAAATTCGCGCATTGAAGAGGCAGTTGGGAAATAGATGAAAACATGAAACGAACGATTCGTTATCTTTTTATTATGTTCATCACTTTAGTTGGTTGTGCTGGATTAGGGAACAAATCTTACCTCTTACAAGATGGCTATTCTGTTATGTATATTTCTGTTTATAACGCAAAGCTGATTTATGATGAGACTGGAACAAATACGAGTGGAAGTACGGTTATACCAGAAATGGTTGTTCGAATCAATGAAAATGACCGCTATATCATCGCAGAGCAAGAGCTTTTAAAAAGAGGCAAACCGACTGGAGAATATACTTATTGGATCGAAGACAAATTAAATCGTACTATCGTTGGTCGTGCCTTAGACTTTGATGATTTTCAAAATCAATTAAGTGAGCTCTCAATAAAGGATTTAGAGCTATTAGACGTTAAAACGTTCCCAGTTTTAGAAGAATCGTAGAGAATGTAGTTTTCTTGAACGTCGTTTTGGCGATCTGGTTGAAAAGAAAAAGGAGCATTAAACTTTCACTTCTCTATAGCTAGTACGAAAGGAGAAAAAATGATTGAACTGAAAAGAATAACTGAGGACAACATTGACCAAGTCATTGCACTTGAAGTTGGAGAAGGTCAACAACCCTTTATTGAAACGACGAACCTTAGGAGCATTGCAGACGCTTATGTTTTGAACGCAGATGGGATACCGGCCACGCCCTTTGCTATTTACGTAGATGAATTAGTGGTCGGCTTTTTAATGTATACATATGATACGACAGACCATGAATCATTTAAGAATACAGCTTTCTACGGGAAAAAATGCTATTTTATCTGGCATTTTATGATTGGAGAGCGTTATCAAGGAAGGGGATATGGTAAGCTTGCAATCGAAAAAATATTGACTGAAATTAAACAGATGCCCTTGGGAGAAGCAGAGTATGTGGACCTTTTCTATCATAGAAAGAATGCCATAGCAAGGACAGTATATGCCTCATGTGGTTTTGTAGATTCAGGCATCATTCAGGGAGATTCGGTGCATGCCAGTAAAAAGCTATAGAACGTTGGGTTAGCAATTGCCATCGAGAATAAGAATTGATCACATTAGAATGGAAATAGATGTGGTTGCATCTTGATGAGCATATTTAATCTTTTCTCCTTATATTGCGTATCGGAGAGAAATGAAAGGTTTTTTAGGAGGTCTACATGAGTCAGTTAACTACAAACATACAAATCCACGTAAAAGAAAAAGCGAGTATACTAGAACCCTTATCTGTAAAAATTGAGACCGGGGAACCTAAAACCGCGTTTAGGATGACATTGGAAACTAAAGACGACAAAGACAATGTTTTTATATCAAAAGCTGTGTTTGAAAGCGATGAGAATGGATGGATTGATGTAGCTACGTTTAAACCGGTTAGCGGCGACTATGAATCAGTTGATTATTTGGGAATGATTTGGTCGATGAGTGTAGGGAAGAAAAACCGAATGTTCGTAAAACATTCGGCTGAGGCGATCATATTTGATATGAATCTATATAGCTCTAACGGCGAACTTTTAGCAAATAAGTCGTTTGAAAGAACGTTCCTAGAGAAACCTATCATAAAAGAAGCGTTGCAAGATGATGTTGTTGGCTCGTTATTTTATCCAGAAGATCAAACCGATTTACCAGCAATTATTATCGTAGGCGGTTCGGATGGTGCTGTGCATGAGTCGGCAGCTGCAATATTAGCTTCAGAAGGGTATGCCGTTCTTGCGTTAGCGTACTTTGGAAAAGAAGGATTGCCTAAAGGAATTGAACATATTCCGCTCGAGTATGTAGATCATGCATTTTCTTTTTTGGAGAGTCGCACGAATGTTAATCAGGATAGGCTCGCCATCATTGGTCACTCGAGAGGTGCAGAACTTGCGCTTCTATACGCATCCAATCATACGAAAGTAAAAGCGGTGATTGCATCTGGGGCAAGCTCCGTTATCTTTTCTGGAATGATCAACTTTCAACCTACAAAAAAATCTGCGTGGACCTATAAACAGGTTCCTTATGAATTCTATGCTGTAGAAAGAGAATTTAAAGATACAGTGTCCTTTTTCCGACATTTGATATCGCGAAAACCTTATTCCGGTATAGAGACGATGAAAGCGAGTCTACAGGATAACGAAAGATTGGCGTTGTATTCCATCCCTGTCCAGAACATTCAAGCTCCGATCATGCTATTTGCTGGAACAGATGACCATGTACAGCCAGCTGAGCTTTTTCTGAATCGAATGAAAGCAGACTTATATGATCATGCGTATAGCAAGGATAATCAATTTATTCTTCATTCTGGTGCTGGACATTTTGCTGCATTTCCGAGTAGTTTGCCTAACCTACCGCAAACAGTGGAAGAGAGTAACGCGCTCATGACGTTAACATTTGGTGGAACGAGAAAAATAAATGCGGATGTTGCGCAGCAATCGTGGGACGAGACGGTCACTTTTCTACATACACACCTCTAAAATTCACTAGCTTTTTAACTGAGGGAGCTGAGATGACAGGATGAAAAGAACCTATATACTCGTATAGGTTCTTTTGCTTCGCGATTCTAAATCACATAGTCGTCAACATGGAAGACGCCAATTTTTTCTGGACGAATATAGGCGGTGTCGCCAACTTGTAAATTGAGATCGGCTAGATGTTTTTTTGGTTGTTGGATATCAATCATTTCGTTTTGTTCTTCGTGTTTCACTTCAATGAACACGATGGGGCCAACTGGATGAATGGATTGAACAATGACTTTTAAGTCGGCTTTCCCCTCGTATGTTGTTGAGATGGCAATCTCGTGTGGACGAGCAAACCCGACTGCTTGAGATTCTTCTAGTGTTGAGGCGGTTTGCCAGTCAGCTCCGTGTATGTGAAGTGTTCCTGCTTTCGCTTGGCCTGAGAAACGGTTGGCGTTGCCTAGAAACTCGTACACGAACGGTGTTTGTGGTTCTTCATAGACATGAGTGGGTGTGCCGATTTGTTCAATTGCGCCATTCCGCATAACGACGACCTTGTCTGCAACATCAAGTGCTTCTTCTTGGTCGTGGGTAACAAAAACCGTTGTGATGCCAGTTTGTTTGTGAAGCGTGCGCAACCAACGTCTAAGTTCTTTTCGTACTTGCGCATCGAGTGCGCCAAAAGGTTCATCGAGCAAGAGGACATCTGGGTTAATGGCTAGGGCTCTTGCCAAGGCGACGCGCTGACGCTGACCGCCAGAAAGTTCAGCAGGAAAACGATTGCCGAGTCCATCTAATTTTACGAGCGTTAGCAGTTCCTCCACACGCGCAGCAATCGCTTGTTTTGATGGGCGCTCACGCCGTTTTAACACATTGAGTCCATATGCAATGTTTGTGGCGACGGTCATGTGAGCAAACAATGCGTAATGTTGAAAAACAAAGCCAACTTTTCGTTCTCGAGGGGAACGGTTTGTCACGTTTTTTCCGTTTATATGAATATCACCTTGATTTGCTGTTTCAAGTCCAGCAATCATACGTAATAAAGTGGTTTTTCCAGAACCGGATGGACCTAATAAAGCGAATAACTCACCCTGTTCAACTTCTAAATCTATGTTGTGTAAAACAGGTGTTGTGCCAAATGCTTTATGGATGCCTGTCATTTTGATCGTCATTTCGTCTTCACCTTTCCTTGTCGAGATTCAACCCATTGCTTCACAAAAATGGTGACGATGGCAAAGAGGGACATCAACGCTGCGATGGCAAAAGATGCGGTAAATTGATATTCGTTGTAGAGAATTTCCACATGCAAAGGCATCGTATTCGTACTCCCGCGAATTTTTCCAGACACAACGGATACAGCGCCAAATTCACCAATGGTGCGAGCTGTACAGAGAATCACACCGTAAAGCAGGCCCCACTTTATGGATGGTAGTGTGACACGAAGGAATGTTTGCCATCCATTTGCTCCAAGTGTAATGGAGGCTTCTTCTGCTTCTGAACCTTGTGCTTCCATAAGTGGAATCAGTTCACGGACAACAAAAGGCAAGGTGACAAACATCGTTGCAAGCACAATTCCTGGTAAAGCAAAAATGATTTGAAACCCATTTGCTACGAGCCATTCTCCGAAGAAACCGTACACCCCATACAAGAGAATAAAGAGTAGCCCGGCGATGACTGGAGACACAGCGAACGGAATTTCAATAAGGGTAATTAGAAGTTGTCGGCCTCTAAACTGGAATTTCGTTAATGCCCATGCGGCGGCTAAGCCGAAAAGTGTATGAAGCGGAACCGTAATCACAACAACAAGAAGGGTTAACTGTATCGCTGATAACGCATCTGGCTCGGTGATCGATGCCACAAACACTTGAAACCCTTGGGCAAAAGCGCCTGAAAAAATAATGACGAGCGGCAAAAAAAGAAACAGTAGTAAGAACAAAAATGCAATGCTAATTAACATATAGCTCAACCATGTTTTTTCAGAACGCATTTAGGACAACCTCCTTTGACCTAATTTTCTCGATAAGAGCCATTGTAGGGCGTTGACTGCTAGGAGCAATGCAAAAGAGAGGACAAGCATCACGACAGCGATTGCCGTTGCGCCACCGTAATCAAATTGTTCAAGCTTTGTCATAATGAGAAGAGGAACAATCTCTGTTTGCATCGGCATGTTTCCTGCGATAAATACGACTGAGCCGTATTCCCCAAGTGCCCGCGCAAACGCCAGCGTCATTCCCGCTAGTAGCGCTGGGACGAGTAAAGGGAAAATGACGGTTCGAAACGTTTGAAAAGGTGTAGCACCCAGTAATGCAGATGCTTCTTCCGTTTCTTGATCAATGGTTTTTAAAACAGGTTCGACCATTCGAACAACGAAAGGAAGTCCGATAAACGTAAGCGCTATGGTGACGCCGAGTGGTGTAAATGCAACTTGAATGCCGAGTGGCGCAAGCAAAGAACCAATCCAGCCACTTTCGGTATAAAGACTCGTTAAGGCAATCCCAGCGACTGCAGTCGGTAAGGCGAAAGGTAAGTCAATTAACCCATCCATCAATCGTTTACCAGGGAAGGTATAACGAACCATGACCCACGCAATTAATACGCCGAACACACCATTAATGAGTGCCGCAATAAACGATGCAGTGAAGCTTAATCGAAATGCGGCAAAAACTCTTGGATCATTAAGGGCATTCCAAAACGTATCCCACCCGTTGTAAACCGTAAAGACAACAAGTGCTGCGAGAGGAATAAAGACAATAAAGCTCATATAAAGCATGGTGAATCCTAGGCTAATGCCGAAGCCTGGTAATATTCGTTTCATAATCGACTCCTACTTGTTAAGGTTGGTAGATTTCGTCAAAGATGCCGCCGTCTGAAAAGTGTTTTTCTTGTGCTTCTTGCCAAGAGCCAAATTTCTCGTCGATGGTGAACAAATCGAGTTCAGGGAATGAATCGCTATATTCAGCTAGAACATCTTCGTTTCTAGGACGGTAATAGTGCTCAGCAATCAAGCGCTGTCCTTCATCGGTGTATAAAAATTCTAAATAGGCTTCGGCGACGTCACGGGTTCCTTTTCGATCAACTACTTTGTCAACAATTGCAACAGGTGGTTCGGTTAAAATGGACATAGAAGGTGTTACAATATCAAACTCATCTTCGCCTAATTCATTTGCAGCAAGAATCGCTTCGTTTTCCCAAGCAAGTAAGACGTCACCAATACCACGCTCTACAAATGAGGTCGTTGCTCCTCTAGCACCGGAATCGAGTGCAACTACATTTTGATAAATGTCGCTGACAAAGGTTTGTGCTTCCTCTTCTGAACCGTATGCCTCTTCTGCATAGCCCCAAGCTGCTAAGTAATTCCAGCGAGCACCACCAGATGTCTTTGGATTTGGCGTCACGACTTCTACATCCTCGCGAATAAGATCATCCCAATCTTTGATGTCTTTCGGGTTTCCTTTTCGGACCAAGAAATTAATCGTCGACGTATATGGAGCTGAGTTCTCTTCAAATTGAGATTGCCAGTCTGCATCCAGAAGTTCCCGTTCTTGTAACACATCAATATCGTAAGCGAGCGCTAATGTCACCACGTCCGCTTCTAATCCGTCCAAGACAGAGCGGGCTTGACTGCCAGATCCTCCATGAGAAGCATTGATTTTAATCGTTTCGCCTGTTTCCTCCTCCCAATAATCAATAAATGCATCATCTACATCCGCATATAGTTCACGAGTTGGATCATACGAAACGTTTAATAGTTCAACAGAATCACTGGAACTTGACGTATTACACGCAGTAAGAACACCGATTGCCAGGATAGGGAACGCGATTTTTCTCATTTCAACACTCCTTTTTGTGTATCCCTATACATTTAGTAGGGATTAAGGTTAAAAAATATATGTAAGAATTGTGTTTTATATTATTCTTATAATTCCGATCTGTCAATAAGTTTTTTCTATAGACATCAAATGGACGTTTCCCAAGTTCTTTGACTGTATTGGGAAATATCATCATATCGACAATTTTTCCCATTTGTGTGGTATGTTTAATAAAACAAGTAAATAACGAGAAGGGGTGATTGAATGCAAGTGAAGATACCATCCGAAGCAGTCGGTGCCAAGATTGTTGAGTGGTATAGTTGTCTTGTTTCACGTTCGTATGACCAAGCTATGTTGTTAAGGGATGAAACAAAAACAATGATTCGTCAAATGGAGAAGAATGACAAGATTTTGGCATATTTTTCACTCGTTGACTATAGACACAGTATGCTTATGAACAGCTATGATAAAAATACACTAGACGAAGAGTTGTTGGAGGAGCATGAAGAGATCACGCAAATTGATAATATGCTCAAGTATTTTTATTATTTTATTAGTGGTCAATCTGAGTATGTGCATGAACGGTATCGTTCAGCTGTAAAACTTTTGAAAGAGCAGGTAGATTGCTGGAGCATGTGAATGATGAGGCAGAGGAAGCTGAGTTCTATCAATATACGGGATATGTCTATTACCGCTTAAATCAATACTTAATCGCTTCTTCTTATATGGAGAAAGCATCTGTTATTTATCAGCGACTTCAGTATACTGAACCTTATCTGAATTGTCAGATCATACTTGCCGCCATATATCAGGAACTACATAATCCAGATAAGGGTGAGGTATTATTAAAAGAGGCTCTAGAAAAGGCGAGAGGGAAAGGGAAACTTAGTGCTGTCATAATTAGAGTGTTAGGTTTAAATAAATTAAGCGTAAAAGATTATTTATCCGCAGAACTATATTTTAAAGAGGCTTTAACTTTCGGGGAGCATAAAGATGCTTTAGTCGGAGCGAAAACGTCGTATAACTTAAGTAATGCATTATTTAATCAAGGGAAAAAGGATGAGCCACTACGATATTTCCAGATAGCAGAAGCGGAAATGACCTACTACCAAAATAAAGAATATCTGGCGCGATGTTTAGCGACAAAAGGCTTGCATATTAAAAATGATTATCAGCTAGTGGATGAAGCAATTGAACGATTAACAAAACTCGGTTTAGATTTTGAGATTGCAGAAGTAGCAGAAGACGCTTCAGGTTACGCTGAAAAAGAAGGAAATGATTCGTTGGCGTTGAAGTATATGAAAGTTGCTCATAGAGCTCGTTTGTACCAAAATGCGATAGGAGAGGATAGTAAATGATTAAAAAGTTTGTTCTTATAACAATGTTAGCTGTTGCACTAACGGTAGGATCATCTGGAAGTCTCACCGCAGATGATGCAGATCTAATTCAAACGCGTGATAAAGCAGAAATGACGTAAAGAAGATGCTGGCATGCATCTTCTTTTTTCACCCTCTCCACATGCTAAACACGAGAATCTCTTTTCCCCATGTAAGAATGCGTTTTTCTTGCTCCATTCCTACACGTTTAGCAACACGAATGGAAGGATAGTTAAGTGGAGCAATTAAGGAAATAACCCGCTTGCGGTCCAATCGAGAAAAAGCGAAATCCCGACAAGCGGAAGCAGCCTCCGTCGCATAGCCATTTCCCCAAAAATCTCTTGCGAACAAATAGCCAATTTCAAGCTCGTCTTTTTCCTCAATAACTTGTGGAACAAGACCACATTGTCCGAGAAACGTTCCGGTTCGTTTATCTTCTACAATCCATAAACCCGCCCCTTGAGTGTCATAAAGTTGAAGTTGCCAGTTAATCCATTTCATCGTTTCTGCTTCATTTTTCGTTTTAGGGTAATGGGCCATTGCTTCGGGGTCGGAAAAAATCTTTAATAAATGCTCTACATCATGATGGGTCATAGCCCGTAGTGCTAAACGATCTGTTTCCATGATAGACTCACTCACTTTGCTTGCCTCCTTTATTTCTTAACTTGTATAGATGTTGAGATTCTCCGAACCGTTGAACGGTTCCCGTAACCTCCATATTTAGTTTTTCTAGCAATTTTCTCGAACGATGATTGGCTGTTTGTGTTTCGGCGACAAGATAAGGAAGGTGTAAGGACTTGAAAGCATAGTCGATGACGGCAGTAGCAACTTCAAATGCATACCTTTTTCCCCAAGCGTGTGGCATAAACTGATAGGAAATCTCGGTACTTGTTTTGTCATGATGCTGATCAAGAGAGATCAAACCAATAAAATTTTTTTGCGTATAAATTCCCCATGTGTGCTCGCTCATTTCCTGCTTAATTGTATCAAGACAGATGGTTTCTTGTTGGAGTGCTCCTCCTAAGTAACGTCGAACTTGTTCGTTTGTATACATGTTTAACAAATGATCGGGTTGCACATGTTCATGTGTAAAAAGTACGCAACGAGTCGTTGAAAGCATCGGCATCACCTTTTTATGAATTTTTATAGTGAATTAAAGGGAAAATAAAGCCATAGATAGAAAGGTGGTTAAGTTGAGTTTGCGTTGGTTAAGGAACATTATCTTTTTTGGGCTCATTGTCATGTCGTTGACGCAGCCTTCATGCGTGCAGGCATATACGGTTAATACAATGAAAGATTCAGATGAATTAAGGGTGTACGACAGTTTAATGGTCTTCTTAGCAGACCCAATTAATCAGGCAGTTAATACGTATTATAAGCCTTTTTTAAAAGAGGATGTGATTGTTTATGATTACGAAATTTATCTTTTAAAAATTGACCGCACTGAAAGCTTTCGTGGGTTTTCGTTTAATTTACTCGTTGAGGTTGAACCTGTCGTTGGTCCACATCTTTCCGTAGGTCGAGATCAGCTTCTGTTAAGCGTATCACCAATGAATCCTGAGAAAGTGAAGCTGCTCTCTTATGAACATTTAGAGACATATGAAGTGTCGAATTGGCGATGAAAAATAGTGAGGACAACGAAATGATACGACAATTTATGATTGATTGCGGCGACATTGAGCTTAGGGAATTTAGTATGAAAGATGCCAAAGGACTGTAGAAATTGACGGTAAGACGCATCATCATAATCAGAAGGTGCGAAAAAGATTAAAATAAATTGTTGTAAAATTCTAACGTCTATACTATACTAAAACAAATGACCATCGACTGCAATGACCTTGCAGCGTTTCTGGTCTCAACTGGAAAACGATAATAACTTGGCGACGTTCACTTTGATCTTCGGTAGCCTGAAGACGAGCCTTGAATAGAGTCAGTAGAGCAATTCATGTTTGTAAACATGGTTTGTTTTACTGGCTCTTTTTTGTTGCAACTAAAGAAGGAGGGAGTGTTTTGCGCGGCGCTTTAGAAGGGATGCGTATTATTGATACATCAAGGGTATTGGCTGGTCCATTTTGCTCGATGATTCTGGGTGATCTAGGTGCTGAAGTCATTAAAATTGAGCATGTCCGAAACGGTGACGAAACAAGAAGTTGGGGGCCTCCTTTTGTTGGGACTGAAAGTGCGTACTACTTAACCGCAAATCGCAATAAGCGTGGGATAACGTTAGATTTAGGTTCAGAAAAAGGGAAGGAGATCTTCCTTGAACTTGTAGTTGATGCGGATGTAGTGATTGAAAATTTTAAAGTAGGCACAATGGCAAAATGGGGACTAAGTTATGACGATTTATCCCAGCACAATGAAGGAATTATCCTTGCCTCGATAACGGGCTTTGGTCAAACAGGTCCATACCAATCCTTACCTGGCTATGATTACATTGTGCAAGCGATGAGCGGTCTTATGAGCATCACTGGAGAGAAGGAAGGCCCACCGTTAAAAGTGGGTGTGGCTATTTCAGATGTGTTAACCGGGCTCTATACGTGTATTGGCATTTTGTCGGCTATCCATCATCGACAGCAAACAGGAGAAGGGCAAGCAATCGACATCTCGTTGTTGGATTGTCAAATATCCGCTCTAGTGAACGTTGCGAGTAACTACCTTGCAACAGGTGACACGCCCACTCGGTTAGGAAATCAACATCCGAACATTTCCCCCTATCAAGTGTTTTCAGCGAAAGATGGAGATATGGTCATCGCCGTAGGGAACGATCGCCAGTTTGAGCAGTTCGCCCATGTGATTGAAAAGCCCGAGTTATTGGATTTACCACTGTTTCAAACAAACACGATGCGTGTTGATAATCGTACACGATTGCTCTCTATTTGCGGAGAGGCGATGCTAGCGAAAACGAAAAGAGAATGGAAAGCATTGTTTGATCAAGCAGGGGTACCGAATGGACCGATTCAGACAATCCCTGAAATGTTCGCAGATCCGCACATTCAAGCGCGGGAAATGTGTATGTCAATGGAGCATCCGTCGTTAGGCGCGTTAAAGCTAGTAGGATCACCGCTGAAATTAAGCAAAAGTCCTGTGAAAATGGCTAAACCGCCACCGCTATACGGGGAGCATACTGAGCAAGTCTTACGTGAGTTAGGTTATATAAAAGACGATATTGAAGGACTTAGACAAAACCACATTATTTAGGAGGCGTTTCTATGATGAATTTTGAACTGACTGAAGAGCAAGTAAGCGTGCAAAAAATGGTGCGAAAGTTTGTTGATAAAGAAATTATTCCATACATTCAAGAGTGGGACCGAAACGGGGAATTTCAACCACATATTCTAAAAAAGCTGTCGGAATTGCAGTTAATGGGCGTATGTATTCCAGAGCAGTACGGCGGGGCGGGTATGGATTATAACACGCTAGCAATTGTGTGTCAGGAGCTAGAGCGTGGGGACACGGCTTATCGGACCGCCGTATCTGTTCATACAGGTTTAAACAGTATGACCGTGTTGCAGTGGGGAACAGAAGAACAGAAGCGAAAGTATTTAACGCCTCAAGCAGAAGGAACGAAAATTGGTGCTTTTGGTTTAACAGAGCCTGATGCTGGTTCGGATGTTGCAGCGATGAAGTCAACTGCAGTGCGGGACGGGGACTCTTATATTTTGAACGGTTCCAAAACATGGATCTCTCTTTGCGATGTAGCCGATCATTTTCTTGTGTTTGCAAAAACAGATCATGATCAAGCGCACAAAGGAATCAGCGCGTTCATTGTCGAAAGAAGTTACGAGGGTGTGGAAACAAAGGCGATCAAAGGAAAATTAGGGATTCGAGCTGGGAATACCGGGGAAGTTTTTTTGACAGATGTTCGCGTACCAGCTGAAAATCTGCTTGGCGAAGAAGGAGAAGGGTTTAAAATTGCCATGTCGGCACTGGATAATGGCCGTTTCACGGTTGCAGCTGGTGCAGTAGGGTTAATTGAAGCGTCTCTTGAAGCGAGCTTAAAATATTGCCATGAGCGGAAAACGTTTGGAAAAGAAATTGGCAAGCATCAGCTTGTCCAGCAAATGATTGCAAATATGAGTGCGAATTTAGAAATCTCGCAGACGCTTGTTTTTAAGGCAGGATGGTTAAAAAATAACGGCGAGCGAAATACGAGAGAAACGTCTTTGGCAAAGTGGATTGCCTGTAATGCCGGCTTTGACGCAGCGAATGATGCTGTTCAAATTCACGGTGCGTATGGCTATTCAGATGAATATCCAGTCGAACGTTTTTTAAGAAATTCAAAAGCGCCGGTTATTTATGAAGGAACAAAAGAAATTCATACGATTATGCAAGCGGAATATGCGCTTGGTTACAAAGAAGATCGTCCGTTGCGAAAACAGCTACCTGCTTGGCCATTTGAAGAAGTAACGGTGACAAACTAAGGCGAAGCAGATGAAAGGTTGTAGCGCGGACATAAGGGAGATGTGTGATGAACACTTACTTTATTGCTGGCCATGCAAAACTTCCTCAAGGAATGGCAGCGCGAAATGTATACGATTCGCTCACGATTACGTTAGAGCTAGACTTTACGTACGGCGTAGTCGTGGATTGTTCTTGTACGCTAGCAACCGAGCACGGGCGCAACTTTATTCGCCAATTGTTGCGTGGGTATTGTTTACAACATGGTGTAGATGAATTAATTCAAACGGTCCAGCATCACTATTGTGGGAAAGCAGGGCACGCCATACAAGCTGCTTTAAAAGATGTCTACGCCCAGTATGAAACATCAGGCGCAACTTTTAAAGAAGTGTGAAAGGAAGGTGGTTAGGTGATGACGAGTCTAGTGGCTGATTTATTCATTGGGCAGATTGCGCGATTACAGCGAACCTTTACGGACGAAGATGTAAGGGTTTGCAAAGCGCTGACGAACGATTACAGTCCTGTATATAACTCGGATCAAGATGTGTGGAAAACGTATTATAATCAACCGATCGTGCCAGGGTTATTGGCAGAAGGTCTGATTACTCAGGTCGTCAGTGAAAAACTGCCTGGCAAAGCGTGTGTCCTTTTGCAAAAAGAGCTTGTGTTTTATCGACCTGTCCATGTCGGCGATGTCATTACAGCAGAGCTTGAAATAATCGATATTCATGAAGAACGCAGCTGGATTACGCAAAAAGTTACCTGTTTGAATGATCAAGGCAATGAAGTGATTAAAGGTCAAATTGTCATACTTGTTCTAGGTAATTGATGTGAAAAACATGCTTACTACGGCAGAGCGCAGGATCAATTGGGGTTATATTGAAACCGACGAACATAGTCAGATTGTTTTTCTTAGTGATGAGTTATGTGCTACTATCCAGATCAATAAAGAAGAGTGGGTAGGCATGCCGGCGAGGGAGCTCATTCGTGATCCGAGTAGCCGCAAACCAAAACAGGTCTTTTTTGGTATTATATCTGGCTATGCGTGTCTCATTCGAGTGGTACATCTTGATCAACATAGGCAATACCATGTTCTCGTCCGTCAAGATGATGTTGCGCATGTTGAATTGATGTCGTTTATGAATGCAGTGGATGGGTTAACAAAGAAAAAAAGCCAGTCGCGGCAAAGTAAATATAGTTTCTCTGAATTGATAGGTGGAAGTGAGTCGATGGAGCAGGCAAAAGAATTAGCTGCTCGGATTGCCACAAGTCAATCGACTGTTTTACTTACTGGTGAAAGTGGAACAGGGAAAGAGCTGTTTGCGCAAGCGATACATGGATTGAGTACCCGCAAACATAATCCATTCGTGGCAGTCAATTGTGCAGCGATTCCTGCTGACCTTTTTGAATCAGAAGTATTTGGTTATGAAGGTGGTGCGTTTAGCGGGGCGAAAAAAGAAGGGAAGCCAGGAAAAGTTGAGTTAGCTCAGCACGGGACGTTATTTTTGGACGAAATTTCTGAACTTCCCTATGCGGCGCAAGGAAAGTTATTACGGGTTTTACAAGAGCGAGAAATTGAACGGCTTGGCGGTACGAGTAGCAAAAATGTTGATATTCGCATTATTGCGGCCACAAACCGAGATTTAAGTATGCTCGTCCATGAAGGTAAATTTCGACAGGATTTGTTTTATCGGTTATACGTATTTGATTTGAAAATTCCAGCGTTACGTCAGCGTAAAGAGGACATTTTGCTTTTGGCTAATTCATTTGTCTCTTTATTTAACGACCGATTAGGTTTGCAAGTAGAGTCAATTGATATGGAGTTGCAGCAATGGATGCTCCACTATGAGTGGCCAGGAAATGTAAGAGAACTCAAGGCGTATGTGGAGCGAGCGATGAATCTAACAAATGGACGAACGTTGAAGCGCCCCGTCGAAACCATGCTTTCACAACCAGTAGAGGTAGAAGAAGATCGACCACTTTATTCATTGGAAGATGAGGTAAAGCGAGCGGAGGAGAACGCAATCCGTAAAGCGTTAAAACAAGCAGATGGGGATCGGACAACAGCCGCGCGATTGTTAGATATTCATTTGGCTAGTTTATATCGGAAGCTTTCTAAATATGGGATTAAAGACTAACGTGTACAACCTGACGGATTGTGCACGTTTTTCAATAGAGTCGCTTTTTCGCAATGGTGTTTCGCAGGAGTGCGAATAGATGCATTACTGCGAAACGGAAACGCTGAAAGAGGAGGGTTTATTAGCAAAATTCGGTTGGCATAACCTTTGCAAGAAGAGAGAGAAGGAGATGATAGAGATGGACTTTTCATTTAATGAAGAACAGCAGTACTTCGCTAAAATGCTACGAGAGTTTGCGAAAGAGGAGCTGCTACCAAACTATACACGCTGGGATCGAGAAGGGGTTACACCGAAGCACTTGTGGAAGAAGCTAGGCGAGCTAGGCGTTAATGGACTACGCATTCCTGAAGAGTACGGAGGCAGTGGTGCCGATTGTGTGACAACGGGAATTGCAGCCGAAGAGATTGGAAAAGGTGACTTTAATCTAACGTATGCCGTTATGCTCAATGCTCTGATTGGCGAAATCATTGCGACACATGCAAGCGACAACATAAAAAAAGAATGGCTTCCTAAGATTGCTTCAGGTGAGAGTATTGTCGGTATTGCCATCACAGAACCCTCTGCTGGCACCGATGCCGGTGGAATTAAAACGACGGCAGTCTATAAAGATGGCGCTTACGTGTTAAATGGCGAAAAATCTGGAATTAGTGTCGCCACTTCAGGCGATGCGTTTATCATTTTTGCGAAAACGAACCCTGAGCTCGGGAATCGTGGCATATCAGCTTTTATCGTGCCAGCTGATTTAAAAGGGTTAGAAACGAAAGGGTATGAGGATTTAGGCAATATTCCAGTGAGTCGAGGCTCTCTTTATTTACATGATGTTGTTGTGCCAGAAGAATATTTAATTGGGCTAGAGGGGAAAGGATTTGCACAAGTAATGAATGGGTTTGATTTAAGCCGATTGTTAATCGGGCTGCAATGTGTTGGAGCAGCGATGCAAAGCCTAGAGGAAACAATCGAGCATGTGAAGATTAGGCATTCATTTGGAAAACCACTTGCTACCTATCAAGGTGTTTCGTTTCCAATTGTTACCCACTATACACAGCTCGATATGGTGAGATGGCAAGCCTATCGAGGACTTTGGTTGCGCGACCAAGGCTTAAAACATTCAAAAGAATCGGCGGCAGTTAAATGGCTTGGACCTAAATACAGTCAAGAAGCGATCCATGAGTGTCTGCTCTTAAAC
The DNA here is from genome assembly GCF_047238345.1 of Shouchella phoenicis. Lineage (NCBI taxonomy): Bacteria > Bacillati > Bacillota > Bacilli > Caryophanales > Bacillaceae > Shouchella > Shouchella phoenicis. Next base: position 650,213 of record NZ_JBDFMQ010000001.1, read on the forward strand.
GGGCATTATGCCTATACAAAAGAAATGCCGTTAGAACAGCGCCTGCGAGATGTCATTGGACTGGAGATAGGGGATGGCACCGCACAGGCGAACCAAATGGTCATTGCCAAAGACATTATTGGAAAAGAGTACCGGTCTTACTAAAGCGGAGTGGTGAGGATGAGAAAAGCAAATCACTATGCAATTGGTCAAGTGGCAAGCAGAAGCTGTTCGTTCCACTTAGAGGATTTGTCAAAATGGAAGGCACTTGGATGCGCAGAAGAGGGTCATTCTGCTGAAAAGAGACACGTACCTTGGTTGATGAGTGAAGGGTTTATCAGTGATGTCATGAGCAATACATTGCCCGGTGTCCCATGTGTCATGATGCAAAAAGAGTTGTACTACCTACATCCCGTCTATGTAGGGGATGAGCTCACAACGTATGTAGAAATCATTGACGTAAACGAAGAGCGGAACTGGTTAACCGAAAAAGTCACGTGTATGAACCAAGAAGGAATTGAGGTCATAAAAGGGCAAGTCGTTTTAAAACAATTATAGGTGGTGACGAGAATTGGAACTAAAAGATGTGCAGTATGAAAAAGCAAATGGAATTGCAAAGATTACGATTAATCGTCCAGAAGTATACAATGCGTTCCGAGCGCGAACGATTGAAGAGCTCATTTGGAGTTTTCGAGATGCATGGGATGACAACCGAATTGGAGCGGTAATTTTAACAGGAGCAGGAGAAAAGGCGTTTTGTGTTGGTGGAGATCAGAAAGAAAAAGGCGATGAAGGCGGCTACGATTATCAAGGCGGACTTGGCGGTGGGATTGGTCTTGAAGTGGAAAACTTGCATCAAACGATCCGGAATATTCCTAAGCCAGTCATTGCTGCAGTGAACGGATTCGCAATTGGTGGCGGTCATGTGCTCCATGTCATTTGTGATCTAACGATTGCCGCAGATACGGCCAAATTCGGGCAAACCGGTCCGAAAGTTGGGAGTTTTGATGCTGGGTTTGGTTCCGCTTATTTAGCTCGAATTGTCGGAGAGAAAAAGGCGCGGGAGATTTGGTATTTATGTGAGAAATACTCGGCAGAAGAGTGTAAGGAGATGGGATTAGTCAACAAGGTAGTTCCAGCTAATGAATTAGCACAAGCCGCTCAAGAATGGGCGGAGAAAATTGTTGAGAAGAGCCCAACGGCGATTAAAGTATTAAAGCTTTCGTTTAATGCAGATAGTCAAAATATCCAAGGAATCTCTCAGCTTGCCATGTCCAATCTAGCATTGTTTTACAATACGGCCGAATCAAAAGAAGGGAAGAATGCATTTTTAGAAAAAAGACCCGTTGATTTCAAAAAATTTAGAGGGTGAGTAGGAGGACAAACCAGTGAAACAAAACACGCTGTTGACTCCAGAGTATATCGCAAAAAACGAATCAAACTGGCCGAATAAAACGATCATTGAGTATTTAGACGAAGCGATTCGCCGTTATCCAAGTAAGAGAGCAATCGTTGATCACAAAAGTTGTTATACCTACGCAGAGCTTGGAAAAATAGTCAATCGTGTCGCGTTAGGCTTGCTGGAACATGGATTGCAAAAAGGTGACGTGCTTTCGCTTCAGCTACCGAATTGGAATGAATTTATTATTCTTCATTATGCAGCTAGTAAAATTGGCGTGATTACAAATCCACTTGTCCCGATCTATCGCGATCGTGAAATTGGCCATATGGTCGCAACAGTTGAGGCGAAAATGCTCGTCATTCCTGATGAGTTTCGTGGTTTTCGCTATACAGAAATGCTGGAGCGGTTAAAGCCGACATTACCAAATCTGCAAGAAATTTTCGTATTAGGCGAAAACGTTCCAGAATTAATGAAACCGCTTACTAGATTAATGGGTGAGCCATGGGAAGAAAGAAAGTCAGTCGCAGAGCTACAGCAGATTACCCATGATCCTAATGATGTAACGGAAATTATTTTTACGTCAGGCACGACAGGGCAACCGAAAGGCGTGATGCATACGCATAATACTTTATGCGTGTCGACGAATTATTGGATTGATCGGCTACATTTAACAGCCGATGATGTTATGTTTATGGCGTCCACATTTGCCCATCAAACCGGTTTTGGTTATGGTGTTCGTCTTCCTACACATTTTGGTGGAACTGCCATCTATCAAGATATATGGGACCCAGGCGAATTTTTGAAATTAGTCGAGACAGAAGGGATTACCTTTACGGCAGGGGCAACCCCTTTTCTTCAAGATACCGTGCAGAATCCAGATGTAGAAACGTACAATCTCGCATCATTGCACTACTTTGTAGCACTTGGTGCCCCATTACCTCGCACACTTGTCAAAGAAGCGTGTGCAAAGGTTCCGTTTACGATTCTAGCAGGGTGGGGCCAAACCGAAGATGGATTAGTGACGCTGACGAAACCAGAAGATGAAGAAGAGAAGATTACAGGGACAGACGGTGTTCCTTTTGAAGGAATGGAACTAAAGATTGTTGATGAAACCGGAATAGAAGTGGCGCGAAACACGGAAGGCGACCTTCTATGTCGAGGACCTGCGTTATTTATTGGCTATTACAAACAGCTTGAAAAAACATTGGAAGAATTTCATGACGACTGGTTTGTGACAGGTGATCGAGCGGTAATGGATGATGATGGCTATATTCGCATTGCTGGTAGAAATAAAGACATTATTATACGGGGTGGCGAAAACATCCCAGTGGCTTACGTGGAAAATGCCCTTTATGAGCACCCGGATATCGCAATTGTCCAACTTATTGCGATGCCTGACCCACGATTACAAGAAAAAGGTTGTGCATTTATCCGTTTGAAATCAGAAGCATCAAGATTAAGTCTCGCGGATGTCCAACAGTTTTTAAAAGAAAAAGGGGTCGCAAAACAGTATTGGCCGGAGCATGTCGAAATTGTCGATGATTTTCCGCGAACGCCTAGCGGCAAAATCCAAAAATATCGTTTGCGAGATGAGATCTCAAAGGTAATAAAAGAAACGTAAAGATGGAGGGAAAACAATGGAAAAGCGAGTGGCATTTGTTACTGGTGCAGGACGAGGAATGGGTAGAGAAATATCGTTAACGCTAGCAAAGCAAGACATGACGATTATTGTGACTGACGTCAATATGGAAAATGCAGAAGAAACCGTCTCGCGCGTGCATAATTTGGGAGGCGAGGCGTATGCTGTTTATTGCGATGTGACGTCATTAGAAAGTGTCCAACAAGCCGTAGAAAAGGCAATGAGTCATACGAGTCAAATTGATGTACTTGTCAACAATGCAGGTTGGGATAAGATTGAACCTTTTTTAAAAAGTGAACCGAGTACGTGGCAGACGATTATCGCGATTAATTTAATGGGACAAATTCATACATGTAAGGAAATTTTGCCGAAAATGATTGAAAGCGGTTACGGAAAAGTCATTAACATCGCCTCTGATTCTGGAAGAGTTGGCTCAAGTGGGGAAGCGGTCTATTCAGCAGCAAAAGGCGGCATCATTACCTTGACGAAAACCCTTGCTCGGGAAATGGCCCGACATAAAATTAATGTAAACTGTATTGCGCCGGGACCAGCCGATACACCGTTATTTCAAGAAATTGGGACGTACAACGAAGGCATTGCAGCTGCATTAACAAAGGCAATTCCGTTCCGACGTCTGGCAGAACCGAGTGATATTGCCAATGCGGTTCGTTTCTTTGCATCAGATGAATCGAGCTATATTACCGGGCAAACCCTTTCTGTCAGTGGCGGATTAACAATGGTGTGATGAAACTCATTCGATTAAAAAGAAATGTGGTGAAGTCAGTTGAACTTTAATTTAACGGAAGATGAACAACTACTGAAAAAAGGCATTCGCGATTTTATTGACCATGAAGTTGATCCAAGAGCGATGGAGATCGAAGAAACCAACGAAATTCCAGCAGATATCATGGAAAAGACAAAAGAAATGGGTTTGTTTGCTTTAAGTGTACCGGAACAATATGGCGGACTTGGACTTAGTATGGTCGGGAAATGTGCGGTTCTTGAAGAAATTGGTCGAACCCATAATGGCTATACGACTGTAATTGGCGGGCATACAGGCATTGGTGGCGTCGGCATTGTCGAGTTTGGGACAGAAAAACAGAAAGAAAAATACTTACCGCAGATGGCAAGTGGGGAGATGATTGGTGCGTTTGCATTAACAGAGCCAAGCGCAGGCTCTCACGCATCCAATCTAAAAACTACTGCTGTGAAAAAAGGTGATCATTATATTTTAAATGGAAGTAAGCACTATATTACGAATGCTCCAATTGCTGGTATTTTTACCGTAATGGCTGTGACAGATCCGTCAAAAGGAGCGAAAGGAATTACGTCGTTCATTGTCGAAAGGGATACACCGGGACTGATTATCGGCAAAATTGAACAGAAAATGGGTTTACACGGGTCCCACTCGTCGGAACTTTTCTTTGAAGATTGTGCAGTTCCTGCTGAGAACATCCTCGGCGAAGTTGGGCAAGGTTATATGAATGCGTTAAAAATTTTAGCAAATGGGCGCGCAGGGATGGCTGCCCGTAATCTTGGGTCTTGTGATAAACTGCTTGATTTATCGCTTACGTTTTCACAGGAACGGATACAGTTTGGGAAGCCGATTTTTGAACAGCAAATCATTCAACATTATCTGGCAGATATGGCGATGGAAATAGAAGCATTGCGTTCCATGACATACCGGGTTGCTTGGATGGTCGACGAGGGGAAAAAAGTGATTAAAGAAGCTGCGATGGTGAAGCTCTTTGGTTCAGAAACCTATGGGAGAGTGGCAGATAAAGCAGTTCAAATTCATGGTGGGATTGGCTATATCTCGGAATATCCGATCGAACGGTTTTATCGTGATGCACGAATTACGCGCATCTACGAAGGCACATCCGAGATCCAAAAGAACATTATTGCAACCCAATTGCAAAAGGAAATGAAGTGATTTTTCAGGAGGGCATCCTATGGATTTACATGGAAAAACCGTACTCGTAACAGGAGGTGCAAAAGGGGTTGGTCGAGCAATCGTGCAAGCTCTAGCGGAGGCTGGGGCCACGATTGCGCTCCACTACCATCACTCTGAAAAAGAAGCCCACGAGACTGTGGAAGAACTAAGGGGAGCCAACATTACGATATGCGCAGTAAAGGGCAACCTCGCACATTTTGCAGAGGTGGAAGCAATGAAAAACCAGCTTGATCAAACCCTCGGGCACGTGGATATGGTCGTCAACAATGCAGGCTATACGAAAACAAAATCGTTTTTTGATTATAAGCCAGATGAGTGGCGCGAAGAAGTGGACGTCTGTTTACACGGTGTTATGAATCTCGCGTACACCTTTGTTCCACCAATGAAAGAGCGCGGTGAAGGCAAGTTTATTCAAGTCGTTGGGGATTCTGCACGGACAGGGGATCGTCACCTGATTATTTCAGCGGCAGCTCGTAATGGGACGATTAGTTTTATAAAATCGCTGGCGCAAGAAGTCGGGCGGGATAACGTTCAATGTAATACGCTCTCCCTAGGTTTAATTGATAAAGGAGATTTGCCATTTAAAGACGAGGTACGCCAGAAAATTATGAAGCAATATCCAGCAAAGCGGTTAGGAGAACCGTCTGATGTAACAGGCGCCGTGGGATTTTTGTTATCACCTGCTTCAGATTGGATTACAGGGCAAGTGCTGCCGGTTAATGGCGGTCATTCCATGTTTGGATAAAGAGGAGGATGTACATGTCACATTTACAAGGACAAACGGCGATTGTGACGGGTGGTAGTCGAGGCATTGGAAAGGCGATTGTTGAGCGACTCGCAACGGATGGGGCAAACGTCGTCATTTTTGATATAAATGAAGAGGCATTGAGTGAAGCGGAACAATCGTTACAAGATAAAGGCTTAACGGTTCGTGCCATTCAAGCAGATGTGACGAATCGTGACCAAGTAACGAAAGCGGTTCAAGACGTAATGGAGACTTTCGGTTCAATTGAAATTCTTGTTAATAATGCGGGTGTTATTCGTGATCAAATGTTTTATAAAATGTCAGAGCACGATTGGGATACGGTGATGAATGTCCATTTAAAAGGTGCATTTATCATGACACAAATTGCGCAAGCTCATATGATCAAGCAATCTTACGGTCGAATTATTAATTTATCATCAACATCGGCGCTCGGCAATCGTGGTCAAGCCAATTATGCAACAGCAAAAGCAGGCTTGCAAGGTTTTACGAAGACGATGGCAATTGAGCTCGGGAAATATGGGGTTACGACAAATGCGATTGCACCAGGGTTTATTGAAACAGACATGACTCGTTCCACCGCGGATCGGTTAGGGATTTCGTTTGAACAGCTCATTGAAGCAAGTGTCGCAAAAATTCCTGTAGCTCGAAGTGGAAAACCAGAAGATATTGCGAATACCGTTGCATTTTTTGCTGATTCTCGCTCTGGATTTGTAAACGGACAGGTCATTTATGTCGCAGGTGGACCAAAAGCATAAGGAGTTAAGGCTATGTTTGAAGATATCATTGGAAAGAAATCGAATCGAGTGAAAAACACGGTTTCCCGTGAGGCCGTCGTCACGTTTGCCGCTGCGATCGGTGACCCTCACCCTATCTATGTCGATGAATCGTACGGAAAGACAACCCGCTTTAAACAAAATCTCGCCCCACCAACGTTTCCGCGCACGTTTCAGTATGGTGAGGTTGCAGGGTTGAATTTGCCGAAGAAAGGACTGATTCACGGGGAGCAAACGTATCACTATACGCGCCCCCTTATGGTTGGTGAGGAAGTCTACTGTTTCTTAAAAGTGGAAGCGTACGTGGAGAAGGAAGGAAAGAGTGGGAAAATGGGCTTCCTAACATTAGTAGGCACTGGTGAAGATGTGGATGGAGACGTTCTCTTCTCCGCAAAACAAGTGATTATCATCAACGCCGCGGTGAGAAAGGCGATGAGCCAATGAGCACAATCATGAAGATGACAAACGGTGATTCACTCCCATCTATAAAACTTGAGCCAGTGACACGTGAAGATTTAATTGCCTATGCGAATGCTTCTGGAGATCATAACCCGATTCATCAAGATGACCAAGAAGCGTTAAACGCAGGGTTACCGGGAATTATCGCCCATGGCATGTGGACAATGGGGAATCTAACAAAACTGTTTACGCCATATGTGGAAGAAGGATATATGGAAGAGATTCAGATTCGCTTTCGGGGAATGGTTTTTCTAGGTGATGTGGTGACGCTTGAAGCTCAAGCAGATGAGGTGTCTCATGAGACCGTTCGGTTTAGCGTTCGTGCAAGTCAGCAAGACGATCGATCCGTATTAGAAGGGGAGGTATTCATGCGGTTGTATGGAGAGTAGGGTAGCTCGAAACAGGTAGCTACCCTTTAAATATTTAATCTCCTGACACCTCAAATAGGACCATCGTCATAATGACACCAATTCGCTCATCTTCAGCATTTGTATAATCCGTGTAGACCCGATAGGTGACTTCAGGACCTAAGCTATCAATAATAAAAGACGAATCGTCGAGCTCAATTCCTGAAGTGGACTGGGACCCTTCGTGAACATCTAACCAAAAAATGGGCTCTTGCGGATAATTAATATCAATGAACTGATCATTCACGACAATCTCTACCTCCTGGCCATGGGTTACTGGTATGGGGTTAAGTAAGGCGCTATCTTCATCGTGAACAGAGAGATTTTGATCAATATTAAAGCAGTTATTCCAGCAAACAGGGCGATGAATGGTTGGTACTTCTTCGTTATCAATGAACAACGAAACCGTTGGAATTTGTCCTAACAGTTCTGATTCCTCTTCTCCCACCGTACAAGCCGTTAAAAAAGATAAAAGTAGAATGAGCGCAACAAATGAAAAAAATGCCTTCATAGGATTTCCTCCTTTTCTTCTATTTGTTACCATATACCCATAAGGACGTAATAGAAACTTTTTCCAGACGAAATCGTAGAAATAATGGAGAGGTGGTTTAATGAAGAAATGGGTCATCGTTATTGGGACGATTGTTTTGATTGCTGGTGGGCTTATGTTCTTCCAACATCGGTCCGAGGCTCCAGAAGTCAGTCAAGAGCCGCAAGAAATGGATGAACCGATGTCCGAAGCGGAAACAACTGCGGCAATCGAACAGGCAATGGACCATGTGGGTGAGCTAGAAGGGTTGGAAGAAGGAATTGAGAAGTGGGCTGTTCGACTATTAGTTGCTTCTGATGAACCTTTATCAGATTCAGAACTGGTAGCGCAGGCGGAAGAAGCCTATCAAGATCGACAGGATGCACTGGATGTTGCTGAAGAGATTTACGATGTTGATATGAGCGAGGGACGCATATATGCTTTTATTGAACAAGAAGTCGAACAAATCGATGAAGCGTTTATGGAGTCGATTGCTTCCGCTCATGGATTATCGTTAGAAGCTTTTCTATACGACTGGGAATATGACCACTTTGCTTACAATTACGCATGGCGAGAAATGAGTACACAATTAGAAGAAGCCTTTCCAATGGAAGAAGGCGAGGATGCTGAAGCGTACAGGGATCGTTTGAGGGAACAGTGGCAAAACAAAATGGATGAGACGAGGTAGCGGGCGTGAACCCACCAGCTACCTCTTTTTTAATAAGAATGTACATAATACCAGATCATATTAATGAACGACTGAACCGAATCTTCCATGGTCGTGTCTTGTGCAGACGCTTGGAATGGCTTTAATAAAGGTAAAAGAACCGCTTTTCGGATTCGTTCTTTATGGAGCTCTTCCAGGATCGCATCAAATAAGTCTTTTTGCTCTTCATAAAAGTGAGCAATATCCAATGAGTCTGCATAAGACAGGACGTCTTGTTTCGTGACGGCTTTATGCTCTACTTGCGAGCGAAATTGCTGAATGGCTGCATCATTAAGCAAAAATTGCTGTTCCCGTGCCATTTTCTTTAGAATTTCTTCTAAATACGATAAAAGAATGTCTATGACCGTTTCTAAATGGTAACTACTATTTGTATAACGATGGACAAATAGGGTGTGTTGAAGCATTCCTGTAAACAAAATAACCCCTTCAAAAGCAAAAGGTCGAATGGAATCACCTTGTACTTCAATTAATCGTTCAGATAGCCATTCTATATCATGAACGCGATGCTTGAGCACGAGTTTTTTTAAATCTGCTTCATTTGAATGGAGAATGGCTTCAAATAAACGATAGAGGTGTTTTTCTTCTTGTAGCTTAATTAAAATCGAAATTTGTTCAATGAAAATAGTGCGATCATTGCGTGCTTTCCCAATCTGCGCGGCAATTCGACGTTGACTTGCTTCATACCGCAAATCTTCCAATATTTCTGCAACACAGTCGTTTTTTGAAGAAAAATAATTATAAAACGTCCCTTTAGAAATAGCGGCCGCTTTTAAAATATCTTGAATCGATGTATGTTGAATGCCTTTCTCTTGAAAGAGTTTAAGAGCAGATTCGGCTACATGTTTCTTTCGTTCGTTCATTAGAGCCTCCTTGCGATAATCCGATGTGTTTAGTATAAATTGTAGGACGAAAAAAAACAATTTATACAATGAGTATAAATTATTGACTATATTGTACCATAGGTATAATATAGCTAAGTGTTGAATTTTGATTTAGAAGGGTGACGATGCATGGACGATAGCATGCAACTGAAAAAACCGCCTTATCTGATGATAGGGATCTTATTTGTTGGTGCATTTGTAGCATTCTTAAATAATTCTTTATTAAATGTTGCATTACCAAGTATTATGGTCGATTTAGGTGTTGAGGATTATTCTACAGTCCAATGGCTCGCAACAGGCTATATGCTTGTTAGTGGTGTTTTAATTCCCGCATCTGCTTATTTATTAACGAGATTTACGAATCGACGTCTTTATATAGCCGCTATGGCGATCTTTACACTTGGAACGGCTCTAGCAGCCTTTGCTCCTAACTTCGGGTTATTATTAACTGGAAGAATGGTTCAAGCGGTTGGGGGTTCAGTCATGGGACCACTTTTAATGAATGTCATGCTCATCAGCTTTCCTCGTGAAAAAAGAGGAACAGCCATGGGGGTATTTGGCCTCGTTATGATTACGGCTCCTGCCATTGGACCAACGCTTTCGGGCTTCATTGTACAAAATTATGATTGGCGTTTACTGTTTGAAATGATTTTACCTCTTGCGATCATTAGCCTTGTATTGGCTGTATGGAAACTAGGAAACGTCATGCCACAAAATAAAGACGCAAACTTAGATTACACATCCGTGGTTTTATCTAGTTTAGGTTTTGGTGGTTTGCTCTACGGATTTAGTTCTGCAAGTGCAGACGGTTGGACTAATTTTTGGGTATTAACCACATTAATTGTAGGGCTTGTTTCATTAGTAGCGTTTGTCTTGCGCCAATTACGAATGGAAGAACCGCTCTTAGATTTACGGGTTTACAAATATCCGATGTTTGCGCTGGCATCCGTCATTGCTGCAGTTAATGCTGTAGCCATGTTCTCTGGTATGATCTTAACGCCTGCTTACGTCCAGAGCGTGCGCGGAATTTCCCCACTAGACTCAGGCTTATTAATGTTGCCTGGTGCAATTATTATGGGCTTGATGTCGCCTGTAACAGGTAAGTTATTTGACAAGTTTGGACCGCGAACCATTTCAGTAATTGGTCTGGTCATTACGGCTGTATCAACGTATATGTTGGCGAACCTTCAGCTGGATACACCATATGCCACGATCGTTGTGATCTACAGTATCCGTATGCTAGGGATGTCGCTTGTCATGATGCCAATTATGACGAACGGCTTAAATCAGCTCCCGACGCGCTTAAACCCGCACGGAACAGCGATTAATAATACTGCTCAGCAAGTTTCTGGTTCAATTGGTACAGCGATCCTTGTCACAATTATGAACAGTGTTGCCGCAAGTGAAGCAGAAACTATTCTAAGCGGTACCGACCCTGCCGCCGTTGATGAAACCTTGTTAATGCAGGAGTCGCTTTTAGCAGGGATACAGTACTCCTTCTATGTAGCGTTTGGTATGACGCTCATTGCGTTGATCCTATCGTTCTTCGTAAAGAGAGTGGATACGAGTATGGAAGCCGTTCGACAAATAGAAGAAGAGTAAAAAGAACCCTGCCATTAGGTATAACACCTTTTCGGCAGGGTTTTCTCCATTTCCGCAACTTATCTTTCGTACACTCGTACGTAATCAACAGCCATTGTTGATGGGAATGGCGTGGAGCCATCTGGATTCCCGCCGTACCAGCCGCCAACAGCAAGGTTAAGGATTAAGTGGAAATCTTGATCGAATGGGGCAGGGTACGCGCCACCTGTTGAATACCAGTCGTTAATTGTTTGATACAAGTTTCCATCGACGTACCAACGAATTTCTCCTGGTTCCCATTCAACTGCGTATTCGTGATAACCCGTGGCATCGGTGCCATCAGGAAAGAAATAGTCGCCAGCTTGGAATTGATTCTCAGGCCAAGGCCCACCATAATGGATCGCTCCTCCGACTTTGTAAGGGGTACCGCCAGCATTCTCCATAATATCAATCTCTCCAGAAGCAGCCCATCCACCATATTGATCATTTTCTGGCATCATCCAAAAAGCGGGCCAAAACCCTTGTCCAGCAGGTAATCGCATACGTGCCTCAAAGCGCCCGTAAGTTTGACTAAACAGTCCCTCTGTTAACACTTTGCCAGACGTATACTCATAGCTACCGAATGCATCGGAAATCGGTTCTTGATGTGCTTCAATAATTAACTCACCGTTTTCCACGCGAACATTTTTTGGATCATCATTGTAATATTGTAATTCCTCATTGCCCCAACCTGGTAAATTGGGTTGTCCGTTTCCAATATCATAGCGCCACTTTGATTGATCAAGGGAATCCCCATCAAATTCATCATTCCAAACGAGGTTCCATCCTTCTTGTTCTATAGAAATGTCTTCTTCTGTTTCCGTTGCGCCAACATAAGAGGTTGCGATAAAGGTTGCACATGCTGCGATTGATAATGTGCCAAGCATTTTTTTCATGTCTTCTCCTCCTCAATCATGTATGGTGTTTGCTCTCAGAAGCGTCTCTTCTATTTTAAGTATAAAAGAGATCGCTTTTTGTCACAGTTGGGAAAAAAAGATCGAGGTTGGGAAAACGATTGGGTTTTAACACCGTTTTTGTAGAACAGGCGTCCATTCGTTCTCGTGTTAGGTTTTGTAACGAGGTTGTGGTTAGTGGAACAATTCGAACGATAAAATAAAGGAAGATACGAACAGGAAAAGGAGTGAGTGGTTGTGCAACATTCTGGCGCTTTTGTTGAATCAGGATGGGACTTAACAGAACATAGTCAAGGTGGATCATTACGTAATCTTCGGTTTGCGGTAAAAGATGTTTTTCACATTCGCGATCATTATGCGAGCGCAGGGAATCCAGATTGGCTTGCGACACATGAAGCTGCTGGCGCGCACGCACCTGTGGTACAAAAGCTTTTAAATGAAGCCGCAACGCTTGTTGGCGTTACCGTAACAGATGAGCTGATGTTCAGTTTAAATGGCGTTAATGTCCATTACGGAACACCTGTAAACCCTGTGGCGAACGACCGTATTCCAGGAGGGTCATCAAGTGGATCAGCGGTTGCTGTTGCAAACGGCAGTGTTGATTTTGCCCTCGGTACAGATACAGCAGGATCGGTTCGGATACCAGCTAGTTATTGCGGTGTGTACGGATTTCGACCAACCCATAATGCGATTTCTTTAGAGGGTGTGATTCCCCTTGCGAGTCGTTTTGATACGGTTGGATGGTTTGCGCGCTCCGCATCACTCCTCGAAAACGTAGGGGCGGCCCTATTGCCTGAGCAGGAAAAAACAATGACTTTTGCTACTGTCTATGTGCCTGAAGAAGTACTGGAACTTGTTCAGCCACATATCGCTAAGAGATTTTTGACTGAATTGAAGACACTTGTAGGAGAAGAGAAGCTAGTGTATACCTCAATCTCAGAAGATAAGCTAGACACCTATATGGATACATTCCGTACTCTTCAAGGCTATCAAATTTGGCAAACCCATGGTGAATGGATTGAAAGCAACAAGCCGACATTTGCGGATGATATTGCTGCTCGATTCCAATGGACGAGCACATTACCAGCAGACGGTCAAGAACAAGCAGAAGGAACAGCAAACGCGATTAAAGAAAAAATGGCCGATCTTTTAAAGGAGGGCTGTTTACTCGCGATTCCGACATCACCAGACGTTGCACCTCACATTCGTACGGATGCAGCTCTGCTCGAAACGCACAGAACGAATACATTCAAATTAACAGCGATTAGCGGATTAACCGAGACGCCTCAATTGACGCTCCCATTAATGGATGTAGAAGGTTTGCCAATTGGCCTTTCGTTGATTGCAGGAAAGCACATGGATCGTGCCCTTCTTCAATTTGCACGACAGGTGGAAGAAACATTCGCGCTTTCGTTATGACCTGAAAGGATTGTTAGTGAATTCAGAAATGTGATATGATTTATGAAATATCTAAGACTAATTAGAGAGGGCTATTAAAGTCCTTTTTTTATGTCATTGTAAAGGAGTTCGGCCATGAAAGACTTGACGTTTACACAAATGCAGGCCTATTTAGCGGCTAAATATGAGGAGAAAGCCACGTCATCAGGTTTGTTTATGAAACTTGTCGAGGAAGTCGGTGAAGTAGCGGAGGCACTCAATCGCATCGAAGGAAGAAAGAAAAGTTCAGAAGACGCCTCACTAGAAAAAGAGTTAGCCGACGTGATTCACTATGCCGTTGCAATTGCTAGCATCAACCAAATCGATCTAACAAGTGTCATTATGGAAAAAGATCAAGACGCAGCCGCAAGATACAACCATTCTCTTAATCTAGTTGAATTCTTGAATAAGGATGGTAGAGGTCAAACCTAGGAGGGCTTTTATGAAAAAGGTAGTTTTTATTCTTAGTGTTAGTGCCTTAGTGAGTGGATGTAATTTACTGGGAAGTAGCCCAGATAAGACCGTGGAAGCAGGTAACGGATATTGGGTATTAAAAAATGACTATGCAAATGAGTTACAAAGCAATGGTCTGAGAAATTCTCAGAATCAGACGTATGTAAACAATAATGTGTTTTTTGTGGAAGATGTATCTGAAGGAAAGAAAATGGCTGTTATCTTCTCAGGTGATGAAGACGTTGCTTATTTATTGGCCGATATTGATATTCAAGATACTGAGACAATTATTACTGTCGAAGAATCGGCTAATACAGAAGATCTAACTAATCCTTATTTACTTGTTGGGATGGATGAACTGAATGGAGACCTAACGGTAATCAATACGCACAACGATAAAGAAATCAAACAAGTCGACCAGAATTTTGAGAGAGATTCAATCAATTAAAAAGGAGCAAGTGCAATGAATGGAGCGTTTTGGATAGCGATTGGCATGATCGGAGCAGCCTATTTTATTGGAAACGGTTTAAAAAACTTTAAAAACCCTGATTCTTCCTCTTCAAACTCAGTTTGGGATAACGATCACAATCATTTTTGGGGAGCACCAGAATTAATAAGAGAAGATAAAGTTCATAGTTACATAGGGATCTTAAAAGAAGATGCGACGTCTTTAGTAAAAGATTATCCATCGATTCCGCACATGGTTATTAATGGGCGCGTTTATTTCCCTGCTGACCAACTGAAGAAATGGGTTAATGATTTTACAATTGATTCGTCAGGTTCCGTTTAGATTTTAGGGTGTATTGAATGGAGAGGTGGCATGACATGCTTATTAAAGAAAATAACATTCATATCCCTTATTACGTCGTAATATTTGTGTCTAAGCGAACGAATGGTGATAATGGTTATGCAGAAATGGGTCAATTAATGGTAGATTTAGCGTCTAAGCAAAAAGGGTTTTTAGGTATCGAGAGTGTGCGAGACGATGAATTAGGAATTACCCTTTCATATTGGAATTCATTAGAAGCGATTGAACATTGGAAGAAACATTCAGTCCATAAATTGGCACAACATAAGGGGAAGGAAGACTGGTATGAGAATTTCGCAATTAAAGTTTGTCGAGTAGAGAGACATTCATTTTTTGAAAAAGACCGTGCTGGAAAAAGGAGTTGAATGATTGATGCGTGTGTCAGACTTGCCGTGGAAAACGAAATGGTATGTTTTCCTCGTGTTTCCGCTCGGTGCAGGAGGCCTCTCCTATGTATTACGAGCCTTTCTAGAAGTAGGTTGGCCGGATGTGGGAACGGCATTAGCCATGACAATCGGTTTTTTTATCGGTAGTTCTTCAATTGCTTTCATGAAACCTGATTGGCTAACGAGACACACACAGCCACAAACGCGTAAACAGAAAACCATAAAGAATGTGTTAGTTGTGCTAATGATCGTGTTTATCGCTTTTATACTCATTCGCTTTTTTGTCATTCTTTTAAATTGAAGGCTCGTCTATAAAACGCAAATTGAATCTATAGCGAGTCAGGAACAGCTATGGCTATTCCTGACTTTTAAGAGGAAACTGGACCTCTGTTAACCAGTTTGCTTGATCTTCTTCATTCCAGATTCCGTCAATGACGGCTTCTCGTGGTGGCCCGGCTAAGGTGTAGTGACTTTTGAGAAGCCATTGATGAAGTTTAGTATGGGTATCGCCGATGGTTTCATAAGGGCCACGATGGAAAAGGCATGCTGCCTGAGGGACTGCGTCGAATGTCTTAAACGTCAAGCCATTTCGATTTTCTTTCTTCTTTTTCACTGCTTCACAAATTTCAATGTCAATGTTTGTTTCCTTATATTCGCCATCGTGGAAAAGTTGAAAGCAGTAGAGAATCTCATCTAGGACACAGCCTTGTTCACGCATTTTTTCGCCCATGGCAGGGTACGCAACAAACAGATCATTATAATGTTCGAGCGTCAGTCTCATAGAAGCAACAACCACTTTTGGGAGGCTCTTGATGTAAATATTCGGCTCTGTAGCAGCATGTAAGTAATAGGCCGCCTGTCGAAGTTTGTTTTCAATTTCTTGCTTTTCAAGCTGGAGTTGATGTTGTTTCAATCGAATGTGAGCTGGAATTGCTTCTTTGTGGGTAAGGGATTGTTGGATTTCCGCAATGGAAAAGCCTATTTGTCGTAATGCCATAATGGTATGCAGTTGCTCCATTTGTTGTGATTGATAATAGCGGTACCCAGTGCTTTGATCCACAAAGGCAGGGCGCAAGATGCCGACTTGGTCATAATAGCGTAAGCTTTTGATTGTCACTCGGTTCATTTTGGAAAATTGACCTATACTATACACGTTTCTCACCTCAATTACACGATAGATAAGAGAAAGAAAGCAGCAATCCGCTGCTTTCTTTGTTATTCCCATTTAAAGGAACGGATAGACACGACAACACCGATCAGGCTGATCATTAACAAGATAAATAAACTGAACCAGTGATCGAACGGTTGCTGTTGCACGGTAGTTTGCAAGAGCTGAATGCCATGTGTTAATGGGAAGATTTGTCCAAGAGATTCTAAGGCGCTTGGCATGACAGATAATGGGATGGTCGCCCCCGATAGAAGAAACATTGGAAAAAAGACGGCGCTGCTAATGGCGCCTGTTGTTTTCTCACGTGGGGATAAGGATGCAATCACCATTCCAATTGCGTGAATGCTGACCATGATGATCACATAGAAAAGGATAAAGCGCACATATGACCCAGCAAAAGTCATTCCAAAACCTAAGGTTGCGACAAGGTAGACGGCTAGCATGGAAACGATGCTTAACGAAAAGCAGTACGCGACATGAGCAAGTAATAGCTGAGACGGACTAACCGGTGTGACTTTGTAGCGTTTGAGTACTTTTTTCTCTCGGTAGGAAGAGAGGGATAACGGTAAACTCATCACACCAGTGGAAACAATTCCAATTGTGGCAACTGCTGCAAATGAGGAGGTTAACTCTTCATTCGACGAGGCTAAAAAGCCCATTAATGCCATTAACCCGATTGGAAGAAAAAGCCCAAAGATAAAAGAAGACATTTCCCGTAACGATAATTTAAATTCTGCGGTGTAAAAAAGCCAGAATGTTCTCATTGCCATTCCTCCCCAATTAGTGTTAAGAATGCGTCTTCCATATTTTGTTGTCCGCTTGCTTGAATGACGTCTTGCACGGTGCCGCTAATTTGTTCTTTTCCGTCTCGTAACAATAAAATTCGATTACACAGGTGTTCCACTTCATTCATATCGTGAGACGTTAAGAAGATCGTTACACCTTGGTTATTTAACTGTGTTAGCGTGTGCCAAATATCTCGTCTCGCAACAGGATCGAGTCCAGTTGTTAACTCGTCGAGAAAGAGAACGTCAGGATTGCCCATCATGGCAAGCAAGATACAGAGCTTTTGGCGTTCGCCTCCGGATAAATCTGAGATTTGCGTGTGACGTTTTTCTTCTAGTCGAAACGTGGCAATCCATTCCTGCCAATTGATTGGATTGTTGTATAGTGAATGCGTAATCGCACAAATTTCGCTAACTTTGAGCCCATTTTGGAAGGCACTTTGCTGAAATTGAACACCGACCCGTTGAAAAAGTGTTTTTCGATTTCTGAGGGGGTTTTGTCCTAAGAGTGAAACAGAGCCTGCATCGATTTTTTGTGTACCGAGAATGCAGTCAATCGTCGTGGACTTCCCTGCCCCGTTATGGCCGAGCAGCCCAAAGATCTCTCCTTTTTCTACAGTAATGTCGAGTTGATTGACCGCTGTTTTCCTGCCGAATGATTTTACTATGCCGCGGGTTTCAATTACTGTTTCTTTCATTTGAATCCCTCCCTTTTTTTGTCGAACTTTCATAGTGTAAAGTCTCCTCTAAAGGGAGAGTCAACGTTAAAAAACGATTTAAAAAAGAAATTCATAAATAAAAAAAGAAAGATGGTGGACGATATGAAAGGAAAAAGAATTTTCATCATAATAATTGTAATAGTTGCGGTTTTTGCATTTTCTCAATACTTAGAGAGGGAACCTGGACCAACAACTATCGGGGAAGAGCTGGCTAATCGGTTTGATCCTATTGAAGTCTTACAAATTGAGATTAATCATTATGTAGAGAATGGAATAGATGTTGGCTATTTGAAAGCGGAAGAGGATATGGAAGAATTGATACATAAAATAGAAAAGCTAGACATTCAATTCGTAGACAATATGTACGTACAAGCAGGGGAGAACTCCTATGAGATCTATTTTAAAGTAGCTGAAGGTGGAAGTTTTTCGGTCCATTTTGATGATCCACATGTGTCACTGCCAACTGGAAGGTTCACATTACTTGAAGAGAATGAAGTAGCGGCTTACATTGATGGGCTAGATACGATCGAATGGTATGAGAACAGGTAGGGAGAAGTTTCCATTGAGGTTCCCTTGACATTTATAGGAGGAACACTCTATAGTTAATGTGTAAATAATATTGCACGTAAGAAGGAGACGACTTTTATGTATCTGGTGGTTCTTAACTAATCCAGCAATTGGATAACTTGAAATGCGATTTTTTAGCGTACAAGAGACGCTTATTTTGTTATGGCATTTCGAGGAGTTAAGAACACGTTTACGATAGAGTTGTCCTACTTGAAGTGTACCTACAAGAGGTATGTACTTCTTTAAGCAGACCGCTGTGAACGCTTGTTCATAGCGGTCTTTTTGTCGTTCCCTGAACAATGTTTGCGCGGTTCTTTTTACAAGCAAATGAAGGAGGAAGTATCATGAATCAACAAGCGTTACACGATATTGGCTTTACAGACGTACTTGAACAAATTGCAGGCTACACGAGGATGGAGCGAGGAAAAGAAACGGTGCTCCGCATGCAGCCTGTTTTTAACAAAGATCAGATTGAGCATAAGATGATTGAAGTGCAGGAAGCGATCGAGGTCCTTAAGCGTAGTGGGAGTGTACCGATCCACGTGGTCGATGACATTGCGCAAATGCTTCCACAGGCGAAAAAAGGTTTATTTATTCGTGCCGATCAAATGACGCGAATTATCTCTTTTCTAGAGCATTGTGGAAAATTAAAACGATTTATGAATGATAAACAAGAAATTGCTCCTCTCGTCAGCAGCTATGCCTTTTCTATTGATGACTTGTCAATGCTGGAAGAAGAACTCGGGCAAGCGATTCGGAATGGGCAAGTGGATGACTACGCGTCGAAAGAATTAGGCTACCTTCGACGTCAAAAGAAAATGGCATTAGAGCGATTGAAAAATAAAGTCGAGCATTTAGCGAGTGGTGGCAAATACAAAAGTTACTTGCAAGATAAAATGGTTTCCACCCGTCAAGGCCGCTATGTGCTCTCAATTAAAAAAGAATACCGAAACAAAGTAAATGGTACGGTACTCGATACTTCTGCTTCCGGTTCCACACTTTTTATTGAACCAGCAGAAGTTGGCGACATTCAAGAAGAAGTGAGTATGTATACGTACGCAGAAGAAACTGAGGTTGAGCGCATTTTATTTGCGTTGACTGAATCCGTGTTAGCGCAAGAGCATACCATTCATATTGCCATGGATGTCATGCATGAGTACGATGTGTTGTTCGCAAAAGCAAAATACTGTCAAGACATTAACGGGATTAAGCCACACCTATCAGCTGAGCGAAAAATGAATCTCATTCGCGCAAAGCATCCAGCTTTAGGCGAAAAAGCGGTTCCTCTTTCTCTTACATTTGGAGGGGAAGTTGACCGAGCGCTTGTGATTACGGGACCAAATACAGGAGGGAAGACCGTCACCCTTAAAACGGTAGGCTTGCTAACGGCAATGGCACAAGCAGGGCTTTTAATTCCAGCTGAAAAAGGAAGTCAGGTGGGAATCTTCCAAAGTCTGTTTGTGGATATCGGTGATGGTCAAAGCATTGAGGATAACTTAAGTACGTTTAGTTCGAGGCTCGTCTCCATTATTCAAATTTTACGAGACGCCAATGATCGCTCGCTCCTTTTAATGGATGAATTAGGCTCAGGAACCGATCCGAATGAAGGAATGGGTCTAGCGATTACGATCTTAAATCAATTGTATAAAAAAGGGTCGACCTTACTTGCGACTACCCATTACAGTGAAATGAAGACCTTTGCGGATACAACAGACGGATTTATTAATGGGTCAATGGAATTTGATCTTCAAAGCTTGCAGCCAACGTATAGATTATTAATTGGTGAGAGTGGAAAAAGCCAAGCCTTTGAGATTGCGCTGAAGTTAGGATTACATCCAAGCATCGTTGATGAAGCGCACCACATTTCTTATGGACATGAAGGCTCTTATCAAAATCGATTTTCACAAGAGACGTTACAAGCAGATGAGTTCCGTAAGCAGGTGATTGTGAACCGTCATGCGAACAAACAGAAAAAACGTCAAGTCCAAGATGTAAAGCAGTTTCAGCAAGGAGACAACGTGACCGTGCAAGCTTCAAATGAAACAGCGATTGTTTATAAAGGACCAGACGATAAAGGCAATTATGTTGTGCAAATTAAGGATGAAAAACGAACAATTAATCACAAACGCTTAACCCTGCACATTCCAGCTGCAGATCTCTATCCAGCTAATTACGATTTCGATATTATTTTTAAAAGTAAAGACTATCGAAAAGTGAAAAATGACCAGAACCGTAAGCATATGGACGGCGTTTGGTTGGAAGAGGAAGAGTGAACAAAAAGCCGCACAACAATGTGCGGCTTTATTTTACGTTAATTGTGATTGTAGCTGATCCTGCTCAGTTAGTGCTTTTAACGCAATTGTATTTAGGATATTAACTGGCTTGTTGTAGTGCGGTTGGAAGAAGAAGTCGCTAAATGCTAGGTCTTCAACGGTCATCCCTTGTTGTATACAAACAGATAACGTATTCATCAGCTGTGTTTGGTCGATTTTACTTAACACTTGTGCGCCAATTAAACGCATCGTATCTTGATCATACACAAGCTTCAGCTTCACTTCTGTCGCAGTTGGCATAAAGGTTGGGCGTTCGTGATCCACAAGTGTAGTGGAACGAACATCTAATCCGTACATCGCTGCGCCTTCTTCTGTTAAGCCTGTGGAAGCCATATTCAGGTCGTAAAGTTTTAACCCTGATGTTCCTTGTGTACCTCGATATTTAATGGTGGGCTTTACAATATTGTACGCAACGAGTGTCCCCATCTTTGTCGCATTTGTGGCGAGAGGGATATAGGCGTGATGCTGAGCTGAATTGTGAAACACTGAGCAATTATCGCCAGCGGCAAAGATCGATGGGTCGCTTGTTTGCATGTAATCATTCACAAGCAGTGCGCCATTCTCTAGGGTGTCTAGTTCGCCTTTTAACAATTCTGTCTGTGGTCGGAATCCGACACAGAGTATGACAAGATCAACATCGTGGGTCGTTTTGCTTGTTTGGATGGCCGTAACTTCTCCGGCTTCATTACCGGCGAATGCCTCAACTTTTTCATTTAGCGCCAAGCGAATGCCTTTTGCTGTTAATGTCTGTTCAACCTCATCAGTAAATTCGCGGTCGAGATATTTGTTTAAGACACGGTCTGCGCCTTCAATGAATGTCACATCTTTTCCATATGCTTCAAACGCTTCAACAAGCTCTACACCAATATAGCCAGCACCGACAACAGCAATTTTATTTGCATGGGTGGCTTTTTCAATAATCTCTTGGGCTTGTGCATAGTTTTTGCATAGTTGAATGTTCTTTAACCCAACACCTGAAATCGGTGGAACAATTGGGGAAGAGCCAGTGGTATAGACAAGCTTATCGTAGGAATCATTAAACTGTTCACCTGTTTCCAAATTCTCCACAACAAGAGTCTTTTCCTGTCGGTTGATCGAGTGGACATTGTGACGAACACGCATCTTCGCTCCAAGTGCTTCTAATTCCTCTGGGGAAGAGTAAAAGAGCTTTTGAGCATCATCGACGACACCGCCGACATGTAGTGCAATTCCGCATGAAAGAAAGGAGACGTTGTCGTTTCGCTCATATACCGTAATAGCTGCTTCTGGATGAAGTCGAAGTAAGTTTTTAACCGTTTGTGTCCCTGCATGTGTACAACCAATAACAATAATTTTCAATGAAAAAACCTCCTGAATTTATATTGTGAAATACTGAGCATGTTTAGTTATAAAAAGAAGGAGAAAACACTCCTCGATTTGACTTTGTGAAGAAATGAGCAAGTAAAAATGAAGACCATCTCTATTTGCTTACAATATAAGACTAACACATTGTGAAATGGTGAGCAAGTAGTTTATGCAAATACCATAGTCTTTTCTTTATAGACTATGGCAAGTTTGTTAGTTCTTCTTTGCTAAGAAAGCCATTGTGTCGCTTTTGGCCGTATATGGCTTTCCAGTCACATCACTATATACCTCTTTAGTGCTAAAGCCGGCTTCTTCTAATTCTGTTTGCAGCATAGGTTTAGTGAAATATTGATTCCAAATATAATAGGTTTGAGTATCATCTGCGGTCATTACATTTGTTTGTTCAAGGCTAACGCGTTCGTCTGGATAAGTACAATTTTGTTGAAGTTCAAGATGATTTTCAGGCGACCAAAAGCCGCCGTGTTCATGATGATTCCAATAGCGTTGGTCTGAAAATCGTTTGAATTTCTCTTCTGTAAACACGTCTAAAAACAATTGACCCCCAATGTTTAAGCTGTCATAGATACGTTGTAAAACTTGCTTTCGTTCTTCTTTTCCAAGCGCACCGTAATCACAATAAATGAGTAAGGCAAGATCAAACTCGGGCTTCAATTGAACCGAGAGATAATCTTGATTAATATACGTAATGGGAAGACCTTTTTTCTTCGATTGTTCTTGTGCGTATTGAATGGAGTGGGAAGAAATATCAATTCCCGTGACAGTATGCTGTAATTGTGCAAGCGGTTCACAATAGAGCCCAGGTCCACAGCCAAAATCAACAATTTTTGTAGGCTTTTCATTTAAAATGTGTTGATGAATGAAATGAACAGAAGTTCCAACCGTACCAGCGTGTCGACTAGCACCTTCATGATCTTGACTTAAGTGGGCATCCAATAAAAAAGGCGCAATGTGAGGGTCCTGCCAAAACATATTTTTATTTCTTGCAAAGAGAGCAGGGCGTTTGATGGTTTCTAAAAGTGTGCGGTTCATGGTGAATGAGTCCTCCAATTCTTTTTTTTCATACAAAAAAACCGCAGAGCTCTGCTCTACGGGGTAAGTTGGTGACCGTAGTGAGCAAAACATGAAAACAGTGATCACAAAGAAGCGTTGCTTGGCTCTAGCAACTGTTTATCTCCCATATGATTCCTTGTTTTTCAATGTTTTACTCGTTTCCAGTCATCGTCAAGTTTGTGTCAATCCAACTTCGACGATGCCGAATGTCGTCACCGATCCTTTTAGTATGATGCCGCAATTATAACGTCAGAAAAAGAGTGACGCAAGTATTTATTGAATTAATTATACAAACGTTCTTATTACTTTGGTAAACTAAGGAAGGGAATAATTAATTGAATAAAAACACCACTAGGGGTGCGCAAAGCTGAGAGAGGCAAGGATGTCTTAACCCTTATGAACCTGATCTAGATGATACTAGCGGAGGGAAGTGGCTGAACCGAATGTGCTGTTTTTTTTCGTTCAACACTTCTTTTCCTATAAAAGAGGTGTTTTTTATTTTTGAGGAGGAAGAAGCAGTGGATTTGTTAATGAAACAAGTAGATGAACGAGAAGAAGAGTTAATCCAACTTGTGAAAGATCTAATTTCGTTTGAAACACCAGCGCCGCCTGCTCGAAATACGGCAGGAATCCAAACATTTATTGCGGAATACTTAGAAGAATTAGGGGCAACGGTTGATCAGTGGGACGTTTATGAAGGGGATCCGAATGTAGTTGGCACATTAAAAGGATCGTATTCAAATGCGTTTCACAGTTTGATTCTAAATGGTCACGTTGATGTCGCTTCTGTCGATAAGGATGAGGTGTGGAGGACGTCCCCTTTTTCTGCCGAGGTTATGGATGGAACGATTTACGGTCGTGGTGCTGCAGACATGAAAGGTGGTCTTGCTGCTTGTTTGTTTGCACTAAAACTTGTATCTGATCATGGTTTGAAGTTAAAGGGAGATGTCTTTTTACAATCGGTTATCGGAGAAGAAGTGGGGGAAGCAGGGACGAAGCAATGTTGTGAGCATGGCTATCAAGCAGACTATGCGATCGTAGCGGATACAAGTCACTGTGCAATCCAAGGTCAGGGCGGCGTTATTACAGGTTGGATTACCATTAAAAGTCCGACCACGCACCATGACGGCACGAGAAGACAAATGGTTCATGCAGGTGGAGGCGTGCATGGAGCAAGCGCAATTGAAAAAATGACAAAAATGATTACGGCTTTGCAAGAGTTAGAACGACATTGGGCCATTACAAAATCGTATCCTGGATTCCCTTCAGGAACCAACACGATTAATCCAGCCGTTATTGAAGGTGGACGGCATCCTGCTTTTATTGCGGATGAATGCCGTTTATGGATAACTGTTCATTTCTATCCAGATGAAACGGTTGAAGAAGTCACAAAACAAATCGAAAACCATCTTCTTGCTGTTGCACAGGGAGATGTCTGGCTCCGAGATCATCCACCGTTGTTTAAATGGGGCGGAGAATCCATGATTGTTGATCGTGGCGAGGTGTTTCCTGCATTTTCAGTTGACCAAGAACATGCTGCATTCTCGATGGTTGCGGAAGCACATGAAGCGGTTTTTGGAGCACGACCAGATGTGGAAATGTCTCAAACGGTAACAGATGGAGGATGGCTAGCCTCTTACGGTATCCCAACGATTCTTTATGGACCAGGGAAATTAGAACATGCGCATGCCGTGGATGAGCAACTAAAAATTGAGGAGCTCGTAAAATATACAAAGTCGTTGCTTCGTTTTATGATTAGCTGGTGCAACACGCCAAAAAGTAGCGCAGATTAATGCGCTACTTTCTTACCACAAGGTGGAGAGTGGTCCGTGTTCGCCAAAGACAGGGTCATGACTTGGCTTCGGGACTTGTGTGATCTTTTGGATATGCTTTTCTTTTTCCACAGGATCACCAGTACATAAATCGTAAGGAACACCATCCGGGTACGCACCAATCACTGTGAAAGATTCACTACTTTCAATAAGCTTATGACCCGTTCCAGCAGGTAGAATGAGCACATCTCCAACACCTACTTCGAGCTGTTCGCCGGAAACACCACCGACTTGTAGGGTCGCTTCACCTTGCATCACAACTAATACTTCATGGGCGTTACTATGATAGTGATGGTAATCAAAAATGCCACCACGCCAAGAGTTATACCATTGATTCTCTTTTAAAATCTCTTCAATGCTGTCTTCTTTTTCAATTACTGCTTGATAATGCACAAATGGATAGCTCGGATGGTTTGGAACTTGACCATCATCGTTAAAATAAAGGTGCTTCACCGTAACTTGATTTAAATCGCGCATCTGAAAATCCTCCCATTCCCCTTTTATTATCTATACCACCCATATGAGAGCGCAAACATAAAGATGATCAATAAATGTGAAAATAAAGTCGTTTACGAAACATGAAAGCGGGTAAGATACTTCCAAATATAACCATAGTGAGGTGGTAAAGATGAAGCGAAAATTAATGAAAGCTGAACAAGATCGTGTGATCAGTGGCGTTTGCGGGGGAATTGCAGACCATATGGGGATCCCGACCCTCGCTGTCCGCTTGATTTTTCTTGTGTTACCCGCTAGCTTATTGATTTATATTATCTTGGCGATGTATTTAGAGACCAATCCAGTGATCTAAATGGGGATTGGTTTTCACATTACCAAATCCCATTCATGAATCTCAAAATCTCTTGCTCGTTCGACGACGTAAGGATCATTTTGCACAAGCTCTAGTAATTCTTCGAAGGTGTTCGTTTGATAGATAACGAGCCCTCCTGTGCCGTCGATAAATCGGCCATTGGCAAAGATTTTTCCTTCTGCCTTTTTCTCCTGAAGGTATGCAACGTGAGCTTCACGATAGTCTTCGCTCTTCTGTTCATCTAACATCGGTAATAGTACAGCATAATAGGTCATAGAACGTTTCTCCTTTTTGGTTAGAATTCTGTTTTTCGCAACACAACAGATTGAAAGGCTAAATTTCCACCAATGACTTCTTTTGAAATGACTTGGAATGATTCAATCGAGAAATGTGCAGTTACCAATGTTCGGAGTGCATCATCTTCATAGAAAGAAAAAAATCGTTTGGGCTCGTAAACATCATCTTCCCAAATGCCTTCAGAATTCTTCCCACCATATACACCTAAATAAAACAGCCCACCTGGTTGTAGCACACGCTCTAGTTCAATTAAAACATTCTCCAGTTCAGCTTTTGGCACATGAAGTAAGCAGTTGAGTGCATAAATGGCGTCAAAGTGGTTTGAAGGGAAGGTTAAGTCATAAAAACTCATTTCCGCTGCTTCCAATCCTTTTTCCTTGCATAAGGCAATCATTTCTGATGATAGGTCAGTACTAAACGTTTTTAATCCATTTTCTTTAAAATAAAGGCTATCATTTCCCGGACCTGCGCCAATTTCTAGAAGGCTTGTTTTTGCTTCGTCCTGCACTAGTTTTAGAAAATGATTTCTTTCTTTGACTTTCCAAGTTTCTGTTGTTGCTTGATTTCGCTGATTTGCTTGTTTGTTATAAGCGTCTATTAGCTGCTGTTGGTTGTCCAATTTTTCCCCTCCGTTATAGCGATGTTACATGTATGCGGCTTTCATTTTTTCTTCCAGCTTTTTCGTTAACTTGTCTCTTAGTGCACCGTGAGTCGCTTCTTGAAACTGTTCCTGTTCGTCCGTCCATTTTTCTTGTGGGTATTGCCAAACGGGATGAGGAATTCGTTCTGCTGGTTCCCAATCGTATCGTGGGAAAAGATGGGCATGTAAATACGTATCGGTATTGCCATAGATGGAGTAATTCACGCGTAGGGGCTGGCATACGTCAACAATGGCATCCCCTATTAAACTCATATCTAGAAGATAGTCGCTGCGTAATGCTAGTGGCATCTTCTCAAGAGAAGGCCATTTTTCAGTCGGTAACAAAACGCAATAGCCAGGCAAAAACTGTGTGTCACCGATAACTGCAAATCCACTGCGCATGTTGACCATCACCATCGGATTTTGATTGGTTTGTGCTGCTTTGATTCGATCTTGTTTCCAATTGTGCATGTTTGTTTCACTCCTCTTATTTACTATGAATAAAGTGAAAGGCGATGTAAGCAGCAAAAAGGATGTATGAAACTTCTGTAGCCAAATCACGATTTAATTCCAACTGGTAGGTATAGCTTTTTTGATAGAATCCCTTTCCGATTTGTTGATTGCCATCCCTTATTTGCAGGTCTTGACCAATGAGTGCGGTTTCAAACACAAACGTACGTGCATGGTAGTCTACATACATTTGATTACGGGTATGTTTTAAACTAGATAATGCTTTTTCAAGACATATCAAGCCAACTGGTTGATTATTCTCAAGGATTTCCCATTGTAAGGTTTTGTCTTTCTTACGCTCTTTAATAGTAATCGTTTGATTGTGATCAAAAGCGAATTGTAGTTGTAAATGCCAAGCGCCTTGATTTTTTACAACCGATTCAATAAATTGATGCAGTCGCTTTTTATAAAACCGGTGAAACGAACCGATTTGTTGTCCGTTAAAATAAAGTGGTCGTGTGTTTGTGGTAACACGGTCAAACAAACGGACAGAAAAGCCATCATGATTCTGCGCAGGCACATAGTGTTTATCTTTTCGGTATTGCTGATAGATGAAGCGATTTAATCCAACAGCAAAAATGAGAAAAAGAAGCGTCGCGATAACTGCGGATCGCTCAATCTCTCCAACAAAGATATAACGAAGCGGTATGGCAATTAATCCAATTGCAAAAAAGGTATAAAGAATATTCATCGTAATCTACCATTCCTTCTAGTATAAGCGATTATTTTCTAAATAAATAGTTTAAAACAGGAGTCATTTTTAAGAAAGCCCTCTTAAGTCTAAAGAAGGATGAAGGAAGATTCAATTCAATCGTAAAAGTAAGAATTGTAAATGTTATAATGATGTGGGAGGGGTGTACATGGGTGATTCAAATCAAGACCGGTATGACGGTTCTACCGAGTCAATAGATCGAGAAATTTGTGCATTGATACAAAAGCGGAAACAATTGTCGAACGAGCAAACGGCTTCTCCAACGCCTGAAAAGCTAAACGAATGGGCACATACATATGAGCTTGAAAAGGAAATGTTGAATGCTTTATTTAGTACGATTGAGAGTGAAGGTGATTTTAAACCGATCGTCAAGCCGAAAGGGTATCTCGGAACGGTTCCACTGTCATTGTTTCACGAAGAAAATGAGATCATCTATAGCTTAACAGCCATTCAATCTTATAAAAACGCTTCCGTTCTCTTTTTTCAAGTAGCGAGTAATCCGCAGAAGCAGAATTTACAAGAACCGATGCGGACATTTGAGCTTACGATTAAGGGAACAACATCATACGTGACACAACTGACCGGAGGAAGCGGTGGCGACGCAATGTTTAACCATCGTTTTGTCATTAGTCCAGCCATTAAGGAAGATGTCACGATCTCGGTTCGAGAAAGGTTTGGTGAAGGGGAGTGCGTGACGCCGTTTGAATGGAAGGTCGACAAACAAGCGTTGATTATGAATAAGTAAATAGGGGGAAACCAATTGCTACAAAGAGAAACTTTGCCATTAAAACATAAAACAATTCTTATTACCGGCGTAAGTCGGAGAAAAGGAATTGGCTACGCGATTGCACGTCAATGTGCCGCTTTTGGAGCGTCGATTATTACGCAACATTATCAAGCTCATGATGAACAACAAGACTGGGGCGCTGATTCTTTAGAAGACGTATCGGCGGGAATCAAAGCTGAATTCATTGAAGACGCAACGCACACGCATTATTCGGCAAATTTTGAAGAAGAGCAGGCGCCAGCAACCCTTTTTCAAGCGATCGCAGAACAAGGTGCAGTCGTAGATGCAGTGGTCTGTAATCATGCTATGAGCGGAAATGATGGCACATTGATGGAAATGAATGCGCTGTCACTTTCGCGGCATTACACCGTCAACACGCAATCAAGTTTGCTCCTTGCTCAACAATACGTAAAACAATTTAACAGCAAAAACGGCAGAGGAAAAGTCATTTTTATGACGTCAGGTCAGGAACTAGGTCCGATGCGTGGCGAAATTGCTTACGCCGCTGCAAAGGGGGCACTTGCTTCGTTGACCGAAACGATTGCAGATGAATTAGCGGATCACGGTGTGAATGTGAATACGGTCAATCCTGGTCCAGTTGATACTGGCTATATGACGGATGATCTATGGCAATCGTTAAAGCCGAAATTTCCATTTGGTAGAATGGGTGAAGGGGAAGATCCTGCACGTCTAATTGCGTGGTTGTTAACAAATGAAGCCAATTGGATTACAGGGCAAGTGATTAATACGGAAGGAGGCTTTCGCAGAGGGTGAGAGCCTTCTTTTTTTTATGGGATTTTATAAAAAATTTAGAATTTATTAGCGATCAATCATTTATAATGTAAGAGAAACTCATTAGAAAAGGAGTAGGGTATGAGCGATAATGTGCTGTGGTATGGGCGTTGTTTGTTTGTGACAGGTGCACTCTTATTTGGATTGCTTCAAATTGCTCTTGCCATTGGTATTCATGACGAACCATTTTTATTAGGGGCAATGGTTGCTTATTACGCCAGCATCATCTTTTTTGTAGTTGGACTCGGAATTATACTGGCTGATATTTATCGAAGTCAAGGTGAGTAATTCTTACAACCTCGTGGCAATTGAGGATATCATTTAGTATTTTTTTATTTTGATGCTACAATATAGGGAAATTGGAAGTTGTGAAGCTGGAGGAATTTTGTATGCAATCTGTCCCAACAAATGCAATAAAAGTCGTATCAAGAGCGAAGAAGGAAACGATTCCTCAAGCGCATGAAGAGCTACGTCACTGGAAAAGTGAAGCATTAAAAATAAATGATGACGAAATTAGAGAACAAGCGGCTTGGACCGTTAGCGACAAGACATTTCACGCAGAGGGTGGTAGCATCATTGGGCTTCTTTCTGGTGCCAATAAAGACCGCTATATTCAATTTATGGTCGGCTATCAGTCGATCTGTGATTATTTAGATACCCTTTGCGATAAAAATGATAGCCATAATCCAGACGATTTTCGTTCGATTCATGATGCGCTTTTAGACACACTTGAACCGGAAAAGGACTTTAGTGATTATTATCAATACCGTCCTGGTTTTAATGATGATGGCTATCTGCAAAAGTTAGTCACACGCTGTCGTGAAGCCGTAACATTGTTCCCAGGCTTTGAGGTTATGAAAGACGATATGAAAGAAGTGGCACAATACTATATTGACTTCCAAGTGTATAAGCATGTGGAAGAAGAAAAGCGTGAACCGTTGTTAAAGAAATTTTACGAAGACAATCAACACCTTGTACCAGGTATGCGCTGGTATGAGTTTGCTTGTGGTGCGGCTTCAACGCTCGCTCTTTATACCCTTGCGGCGTATGCAGCAGCGTCTGAGCGAACGAAAGAAGAGTCGAAACATATTAAAGAAGCATACTTCCCGTGGGTACAAGGTTTGCACATCATGCTTGATTACTTTATCGATCAAGAGGAAGATCGCTTAGAAAATGAGATGAACTTCGCTGCGTATTACGAGTCAAAGGAAGACATGATGGAGCGATTCCGCTTTTTAGATGAGCAGGCAAATGAAAAGCTTAAAGGACTTCCAGATGAAAAATTTCATCTGCTTTTGAAAAAAGGGCTTTATGCGCTTTATCTTTCTGATGGAAAAGTGGCAAATAATCCTGAGTTGAAAAAGGATGCAAAAGAAATTATTAAACTAGGTGGGAAGTCAGCCGCATTTTTCTTCCAAAATCGCTGGATGTTTAAGCGCGCTATTTAAATTTACGCACCTCGTAGAGATTCATGCGAGGTGCTTTTTATGGAGTGGAAGAGTATGAACATTAATACAATTAATGATGGAAATAGGCAATGTGCTATAGATTTTTTTGTTCAGCATTGGGGTTCTCCAATTATGGTCATTGCAAGCGGTACGTATAATTGTAGTGAACTCGAAGGGTATATGGCAACAGATGAATCGGGACAAACCGTTGGATTAATTACATATAAGGATCGAGATGGGCGTTTTGAACTTTTGTCTCTAGACAGTGTGGTTGAGAAAAGAGGAGTTGGAACGGCACTAATGGTAGCAGTGGAAACACTTGCCAAGCAAAAGGGGGCAAAAGCCATTCACCTTGTCACAACAAACGATAATCTTTATGCATTAGGCTTTTACCAAAAGCGAGGCTACGTGCTTTACAAACTACATAAAGATGCCGTCAAAAAAGCACGCCTCATTAAACCGGAAATTCCTTTTGTTGCGGAAAATCAAATTCCGATCCGTGATGAAATAGAATGTGTCAAATACATCGTATAAGGGAGTGTCTGCGTTGCGAACGGAAACAGAAATGATGGACCTCATTCTAACAAAAGCGGCAGAAGACGACCGTATTCTGGCAGTCTATATGAATGGATCGAGGACAAACCCTCATGCACCAAAAGACCTTTTTCAAGATTATGACATTGTCTACGTTGTCAGGGAAACGGCACCGTTTGTTACGGATCGCACGTGGGTCGACTATTTTGGTGAGCGACTTATGATTCAAGAACCTGACAAGAATGATGCCGCGGTAGGGAAACCAGTAAATAACCATAAATCGTATACGTATTTAATGCTGTTCACTGACGGAAATCGCATTGATTTACACGTGGAGACGGTAGCTTCTATGCAAGAGGGTTATGAATCAGATTCTTTAACCGTTCCGTTGCTTGATAAAGCGGGTATATTGCCTTCAATTGCGCCAGCGACAGATCAAGATTATCGAGTGAAAAAACCGACGGAAGCTGAATTTTTAAACAGTTGCAATGAGTTTTGGTGGTGTTTGCAAAACGTAGCGAAAGGAATATGGCGTGATGAACTACCTTACGCAAAAGAAATGTTTGAGCAGGTTGTCCGAGTGCCATTAAACGAAATGGTTTCTTGGTGGATTGGACATAAGCATGGTTTTCAAGTAGCTACTGGGAAAATGGGGAAGTATTTTAACGTGTATTTGCCGAAAAACATGTGGCTACAATACGAGCAGACGTATAGCGGGCCTAATGTGAAAGCGTGTTGGACATCCATTTTTGCAGCAACATCTTTGTTTAGTGCTTTAGCGAAGGAATTGGCGAAAGAGTTCCATTTTATGTATCGTCAATTTGATGAAGATAATATGTTGCTGTATTTACGACATGTACAAGGGTTGCCAGCCGACGCTAAAACGATTTTTTGAGCATCTCCCACGAAGTGCTTTTTGTTTTTTGTATTGTTTCGATGAATCGTTAGGGATACAATATTCTAAATACATAGAATAGGGGAGATGGTTTTTGAACCGATGAATTCGAGGTCGAGGGTTGTTGCAATTGCACTTATTACTGCTGTCACGGTTTTAGGCGATTCCATGTTGTTTATAGTTCTCCCTCTTTATTGGGAGGACTTTGGTTTAACGGAAGTGTGGCAAGTTGGTGTACTTTTGGCGATTAATCGTTTTGTACGCTTGCCGATTACACCGCTTGTTGGTTTGTTTTATAAAAAATATGATGTTCGAGTAGGTATTCTACTTGCGGTTTTTTTGGCAGGTCTTAGTACACTGTCGTACGGTTTAGCGAGTGGGTTTGTTGTACTTCTCATTATGCGCATGTGTTGGGGTATTGCGTGGTCATTCATCCGACTCGGTGGCATGCTGACGGTAGTGTCGTCTTCAGAGGATTATAATCGAGGCAAGTTAATGGGTTTATACAACGGACTTTGGGGCTTAGGTGGATTAACGGGAATGTTAGCAGGGGGCTTTTTTATTGATATCTTTTCCATTACGGCTGTGACGACCATTTTTGCAATGGGTTCGTTCCTGCTTCTTCCATTTATCTATCTTTTAATTCCTAAGACAGAAGAGAAAAAAGCCGCACAAGAGGCCGCAAATAAGTTTAAAAACCTTGATTTATCTTTCCTCACTCCATATACGCGCTTAGTCATCGCTACGAGCGCGACGATGGGTTTTATTGTATTAGGCATCTTTGCATCTTCTTTAAGTACACTGATTGGTCAAAGTTACGATGCCCAATGGACGCTTTTTGGAACGATCATTAGTGTTACAGCATTAGCCGGAGCGATTCAAGCCTTTCGCTGGTCATGGGAGCCATTTATTGCGCCCTTATTCGGACGAATGGTTGATCGGACAGATAGTAAGCATGTACTCATTCTCATTCCGCTATCTGTTAGTATCATTACGTTTTGGTTATTAGGATATGTAGACGTGATTGTTCCTTTGCTTATCGTTATTTTTGTTTTTCAGTTAGCTTCAACGATGTTTGTCACGGTTACAGATACGTTAGCTGCTGGAGCTGCGGCTAAAACCGATTCTGTAAAAATGATGACCCTCCATACCATTATGGTCGATTTAGGCGCTGCATTTGGACCATTGCTGTCATTCTTAATTTTGTTTTGGTTTGATCTAAACATGGTCTTTTATGTGTCGAGTATGATTATGAGCGTTCTAGCTGTTGCATGGTTAATTTACGGTATAAAACAGAAGAAACCCATGAGTAGAGCTTGATACTCATGGGTTTTTTATTATTCATGTATTGGTTGCGCAGCCCAAGCGTCGATTTCTACTTTAAAGGGGGGAGCAGCCAAAGCAACAACATACATCATGGTGGTACAAGGGAGATGTTCGCCTAGAAATTGGTTTATGACTTCACGTCGAGACTCGCTATTAAATTCGCCTACTAAATAAAAGACGAGTTTCGTTAAATCTTCTACGCCCATGCTCGCTTCTTCTAGATTCAACTTAACATTTTCTAATGCTAGTTTAAGCTGATCGATAGGTTCTTCAGGTACGGAACCGTCTAAAGCCATTCCTAATTGCCCTGATAACGTTAACCACCTACATGGTTCCGCGATTTCCACTTGATGGACGTACGGTGCAACTGGTGGATGGACAGTTTGAGGGTTTCGGTTAATCTTCATCGTCTTTATTCTCCTTACATGTTGTAAATTGAGCACGAACCTTAGTCTTTTTTGACAGTTTATTTCCTGGGGAATAAAAAGTATGTCAATTGGTGGAATCTAATCTGTATCTTGTTCTCAGATTAAGTTCTGGTAGCCTTAATTAAAAATCGATGTTGAGTGAAGTCGATATAGCCGCATTGTTCGATTCTCTCATGAATCTTCCTCAGAGAATGCTCATACGTTTGAACAGAGAAATCAGGTACTTGCCAAGGGATGGCGTGTAAATAGTAAATAACGGCACCGACATCATAAAAACGTTGTGTCCCAACATGTTCTTGGGCGTCATCGATTTCTAGAGAGGTTTTTGAGAACATGTTTAATGCCGAGCTTAAATTCCAGCCGGAATACGTTTGATCGATATCAGCGCCTAAGGCTGCGTTTAAATCACGACAATCTAAGCCACCAACTTGTTGTGTTAAAAACGTTCCGCCTTTTTTCAATAGACGAGCTAGTTCCTTCACACAGAAAGAATCATGTTGATTTAAGATTAAATCAAACGTGTTCGTTGGTAAGGGGATGTGGCGATCGTCTTCGAAAGAGACAACATGAACACCAAGTGGCTTTAAGCGGTTTCGAGCAATTTCTAGATTCGGTGCATATCCTTCTGTTGCGTAAACGATTTTTGGGAAGGGCTGTAATCGTGAAAAAAACTCCCCTCCGCCAGTCCCCATATCAAGAACGGCTTCTGAATCTTTAATCATTGAAAGTGCTAGCGAACCATAGGACCACGGCAATAAACTACTGCCAAACCGTCCTAATTTAGAAAGGTGGGAAAAATCCCAGCCAGAAAAAAATTGATTCTGTTCCGATACATAGTAGTCAAATAAATGATTTGTCATCGTTTCTCTTCCTCCATTCATCATTTTTAGTAAGACAAGCTTGATGAAGAAGGAGGTCCGCGAATAAAAGATGCATTGTGTTATAAAGGATGATAGAAGGTTGGCAACGTGGTCAACTCCTTAATTTGGTTATTAGTAGTATTTCAAATGAGAAAGACAATTGTCAATTTTAATTCAGAATTTTTTTATTTTAATGTTTACTTGAGTTGGAAAAAGAGAATAGATACTGAAAAAGTAAGGAGGCATAAAAATGGATTCTCTTACCCTCTGGTTAATTGTGTTAGCCATTATTGTCTTCTTTTCATTAGGAATGATGGCTTATACATCAGTAAAGAAATAATGAAAGGGACATTCTCTTAAGCACCTAAAAATCAATTTTCTTTTTTAGTAGCTAAATGATTCAAACGCTCAATTTCTTCATCAATGACTCGGACGTCGATACGCTCATATAGTGGGTGGAATTGTTTTATAGGCAACGCCGATGGTTCAATTGATTCCCAAGTAAATGAGTCAAGGTGCAGTAATTCTTTGAGTGCATGACTAGAGAAAGGCAGAAATGGGTGTAGAAGCTGAGCATAGTTCACAATCATGTACAAACACTGGTATAACGTATAAGCGCATGCGTCAGCGTTCTGTTTCATTTGTGCCCAAGGTTTCTGCTCGTCAAAATATTTGTTAGCAGAACGAATTGAAACAAAGATACCCTCAAGCGCTGTTTTCATATGGCCTTTTTCAATCGACGATCCTACCGATAAATAAAGTTGGTTTATCTTTTCTCTCAGTAAGGGATCAACCGGCTGTTTTGGTAACACGCCACCAAATGATTTTAGAATAAATTTCACTGTACGTTGAACAAAATTGCCGTATGCTCCTAGTAATTCGCTATTGTGACTGTAAACAAATTCACGCCAAGAGAAATCGCCATCTCGTTGTTCAGGCGCGTTAACAGTTAGGTAGTAGCGAATGGTATCAGCATGAAAACGTTGAAGAAGATCAGGTATCCATACGGCCCAATTTTTGCTCGTTGAAATTTTTTGGCGCTCAATTGTCACATATTCATTTGATAGAATATAGGTCGGTAGACTAGAATTCTTTCTTAATCCCATTAAAATTGCCGGCCATATTAATGTATGAAAAGGAATATTATCCTTTCCGTGAACATAGTAAGAGCGGGTGTCATTCTTCCAAAATGTACCGTAATCTTTTCCAGTTAACTTGCTCCATTGTTTGCTGGCAGTATAGTAGCCTGCAACTGCTTCAATCCAAACATAGATTTTCTTATTGTTGAAGCCTTCTAGTGGGACAGGTACGCCGTAATCAAGGTCTCGCGTTGCCGCTCGATCTTGCAACCCTTCATCTAAATAACGTTCTGTTAACGTAATAGCATTTTCTCTCCATAAATTTTGAGCTTTTGCTTGGTGCACATAAGCTCGTAACTGGTTTTGGAAGTGAGACAGAGTGAAGTCGTATTGTTCGGTGTTTTTAACTCCTGGTTGTTGAAGACAGATCTTACAACGTCTGTTATCTAAAATAGTCGGATCAAGCAATGTCGCACAATGATCACATTGATCGCCTCTAGCATCCAGTCCGCATGTTGGACAAGTGCCTTCCACATAACGATCTGGCAAAAACTGCTTGCAGTGGTAACAATAGACTTGTTTAACCCATCGCTTAGTTAGATGGCCATTTTCAAATAATTGTACGAACATTTCTTGAACGGTTTGATGATGATCTTCAAGATCCGTTCTTGTATAAAGGTCATAACTAAAGCCTAAATCTGTAAAATTCTGTTTAAACTCTTCGTGATAGCGATCGGCAATCGTTTTTGGGAAAGTCTCTTCTTGACGGGCACGAACCATAATCGGTGTCCCGTTACAGTCGCTACCAGAAACGTAAAGCACGTGTTCCCCTTTTTGGCGATAATATCTCGCTAGTATATCTCCAGAAAGTAAACTGGCGATATGACCAACATGTAGTGAACCATTTGCATAAGGCCATGCACCACCAATAAATATTGCCATTATTTATCCCTCCTAAAAATAAAAAAACTCGCCCTCAGAATTTATCTAAGGACGAGTGTTATACCCGTGTTACCACCTTTGTTTACTCGTTACTCACATAACAAGCCTCAACAAGTACGGAACGTCAAAATGTTCGTATACCCAGGCATTTGTAACGAGTGACTACGCTCGTCACCACCTAACAGCTTGCTCGGTGGTGCTGCTCAGAGACCATGTTCAACCAATTGTTCTTTGCTTCTTTTCAGCAACCGAAGCTCTCTGTATAAAAACGTTGATTGGTTTACTTTCCTCATCATCGCGTTTTGTGTATATGGTTTCTTATCATAGCACGAAGTAAGATAAAAGCAAGGAGATCTTTTGAAGAAAAAGGGTGAAGGGATGTCAAAGTCAGCACGGTTGATCGAAATGATGCTTTACATCAATGAACGGACGAAATTTACGGCGACGGAATTATCCGATCATTTTCAAGTTTCGTATCGGACGATCTTAAGAGATTTAGAAGAATTGAGTACGTTAGGTGTTCCTTTCTATTCTGAAGTTGGACACGGAGGGGGATACTATCGAATCTCTGAACAAATGCTCCCACCGTTATTTCTAAAAGAAACGGAGGCAGTGGCACTTTATTTTTCCTTTCAATCGTTAGCGTATTTTCCGACTCTCCCATTTAAGACGGAAACGGATTATGCACTCAAAAAATTAAAACAACATTTCTCTAAAGAAGCGCGAGAAACCATTGAAAAGATGAGTGGAAGAATTGTCTTTTGGAGTCCATCACGTCACCATCAGGCGAATTACCTAGAAGAACTCTTACATGCCTCAACCAACAGGGTGCCAATTCGAATTACGTATCAGAAAGAAGATACGCAAATGGAACGAGAGATTCAGCCGATTGGTCTTTATAGTTCCTATGGATTCTGGTACTGCCCAGCTTATTGCTTTGAGAGAAAAACCATTCGATTGTTTCGTGCTGATCGTATAACCGCCGTTAAAAAAGGGCAAGAAAAAGCCGTAGCCCTACCATATGAGTCGGTTCTTGATTGGCTACACCAAGCGGAGGAAGAATGTGAACATCCCCTTTCTTTCATTGTGGATTTAACACGAACAGGTGTCAGGAAAGCGCAATCGATGATGGACTTGGAGAGATTTATTCATGTAGGAGCGAATGGAGAAGCTCAACTTCAAGCAACTGTACCGCTTAAGGAAGTTCGATATTTTACTGAAATGATTTGGAATTTAGGTTCGGAGGCGACAATCAAAGAACCGCAAGAAGCGATTGATTTTATACAAGAGAAATTGCAAAAGATATGGTCAAATTATCAGTAAGGTGACAGCTCTTGTCACATTAACCATTTATACTTGAAAGGAAAGAAAGGAGTCGTTCAATATGGAGGCAGTCCAATCGATAAAAGAAACAGCGTTACACGAGCTTGAAGTAGGTATTCGTTCAATTGAAGGGTTACTTAAAAAAGTGAAGGAGGAGGATTTATCCTACAGACCTTCAGAAAACATGCGCACGATAAAGGAGTTAATCGCGCACATCATCTCGATTCCTGAAGTTGATCTAGCCATCATGCAGGAACATTCTGAAGAATATATTCGTGCATTAGAGCAAAAGTACGAGACGTTAGCTGCTACTGAAGATAAGATGACACATATGTATAGTGGGTTCGAGCAGTATAAGGCGTACGTGATCTCTTTATCGGATCAAGAATTTCTAACGAAAAAAACAGCCCCTTTTTACTTGGAAACAGGCTCAACCCAAATTCAATGGCTAATGGAAGTAGTCACACATATATTCCATCACCGTGCCCAGCTGTTTACTTACATGAAACAAAGCGGCTATGACGTAAATATGTTTGATTTGTATGTGTGAATATGAATAAGAAGAGGGCGACAATGGAGCGTTGCCCTCTTAAAGTTGCTGCTGAATTTCATTTGCGAGAAGCCATTTATCATGATCGTGAATCCAGTTCTCTACTGTAAAAAGACGACTTATCTGCTCCTCATTTTTCTCCACAATTAATTCATAAAAAACGACGGCTTCATTGTCGTTCTTCATTCGAATAAGACGATTATGAAATCGTTTCTTTGCACCTCGTCATTCATCGACAGACTGCTGCATGCCAATTAAAGCTTCATCTTTCGTGAAAAACAATGGTTTTTCACTTGATTCGTAGAAAAAAGTAACGAAGTACGAGTCTGTCATTCTCTCCAATTTACTAGTTTCACCTGTCTGCATGGCATCATGCCAATCCAAAATAATCTGATCATGCACCTTTTCAAAATTCATCGATGAGCTCCTTTTTGATTAATAAAATGTTAAATGACTTTTTTCTGTGCGATAGTAATCGAGTCGGTCTTGTAAGGTTCCAGTATGGTACTCAAATTTATGGCCGTCTGGATCGGTAAAATAAATCGACTGTTTATCCTTTTTGTCTCGTGTTCTTCCGCTAAGAATGTTGACATTTAACGCTTCCAGCTCCCTCCACGTATTTTCATATTCTTCTTCCTTTATAGAGAAAGCAATGTGGGTATAGGATCGGGCGATGTCGTTTCGAGGAATGCTTTCCTCGACGTTAAGCGCAAGCCAGATGCCATCTAAATCGAAATAAGCTAGTTTTTCTCCTTTTACGAGAAGGGTTGCGCCTAGCGCTTGTACATAAAAGCGAATGGACTCTTCTAAATCCGAAACAGAAAAGGTTAAGTGGTTAATGGCCAATAGGATCACTCCAAGCTAATAGATTTTAAAGCGATTCTCTTTTTTGTATAATGAAAACAGAACTTTTAGATATCTTTTATTGATTTTAGTATGCAAGCTATAAAATTTCAATGGAAGTAGAGTATTAACGGATTTAGTATGAGGCTTAGATAGGGGAAAAAGAATGCTTGAAACGAGAATTGTAGACCGTTATGTCAATGCCATTCAAGTGTCTAGACAAGAACCAACGCTCGTGTTCTTGAAAGAAATATGCCGGAATCATGTCAGGTAAAAAAGTAACGAAAAAACTTATAACGATAGAAGATTTGCAAATGTGTTTAATAAAAGAATTTCATTTATCTTATTTACCAGTAAAAGATAGCATTCGTTTATTAAGAGAAAATGGAATTGCATTATTCAAATAAGGAGATTCGTATGGATATTAAACATGTGAAGGTGGAAGTATTGCTTCCAGAAGAGACAATCGTTCCTCTACGCGATGCGCTACATAGCAAGGGGTTTTTAAAAGTCGGAGATTATGATCATGTGGTTTCGTTTTCGTATGTTCATGGATATTATCGTCCATTGGAGACGTCAAATCCTTTTAAAGGCGAGAGAGGAATCATTCAAACGGGGACAGAGTGTAAACTGACTTTTCGTTGTATGTTGGAAGAAGTACGTGCTGTTCAAGCTATTATTGAACGTGTTCATCCATATGAAGAACCTGTTATGTATGTTATACCATTGCTGGAGATTTAAATGAAAAAGTTGACGAGCTTCTGTATGCATGATAAACTGAATTAAAGATATAAAAGGTCTGTAATAACGTCTGTAGGTGATGAACGTGAAATATTCAAAAGCGACAAACTATGCGCTGCATACAATGGTCTTTTTAACTACGGTAGAAAAAGGGCGCTCAACAGGCGTGGACGTCTTAGCGAAAAAGCAAGATGTGTCACCAACGTATTTGTCTAAAATCTTAACGAAGCTTGTAAAAGCAGGGTTAGTGGATTCAACACCAGGGGCAAATGGTGGGTATAGCGTAGCGCAATATCGAAAAAATATCTCATTTTTAGATGTTATTCATGCGATTGAAGGCCAAACGGTGATGTTTCGCTGTTCATCTGAGCATGATGATGCGGAACAGAGTCATGATTGTCTAATTGAACAAGCGATGACAAACGCAGAAGACCGGTTAAAAAAAGAGTTAAGTGAAACGTACATTGCAGAGATTGCTATGAAAATGACTGCTGTCAAAGAGTAGTGATTCTCTTTTTATTGTTATTACAGACATAATGAATCTATAATATCTAAAAAGGGTGATGACATGATAGATGCAGTGATTATTGGTGGAGGGCCTGCAGGATTAAGCGCAGCCCTCGTATTGGGAAGAGCCAAGCGAGAGGTCGTTTTGTTTGATGAAGATCAACCAAGAAACCAAGTGACGGCACACTCTCACGGTTTTATCACACAAGATGGAGTGAGCCCGGCAACGTTTAAAGAAACCGCATTGGGAGATCTTAAGAAATATCCGCGTATTCAGGTTGAAAACCAGCGAGTAACAAGCGTTAAGAAAGGAGGCTCATTTTTTATCGTTGAAGCAGAAGGGAAAACGGTAAAAGCACGTAAAGTTTTACTTGCGACTGGTTTGACTGACGGTCTACCTGATGTTAAAGACGTTCATTCATTTTATGGGAAAAGTCTATTTCCTTGTCCATTTTGTGATGGTTGGGAACTTCGTGATCAACCATTGCTTGTACTTGCAGAGAGTGATCATGCATATATGTTCACGAAAATAATTTCGAACTGGAGTAAAGATTTAGTGCTCGCTACAAACGGCAAGAACCTTTTAACAGCTGAACAAGAGAAAGAACTTACATCGAGAGGGATTCGAGTAATGGATGAAAAAATCGATTCTCTGATTGGTGAAAAAGGCAAATTGAAGAGCATCCGTTTTGAAACTGGTGTTGAATTGGAGCGTGTTGGAGGATTTGTTACCAGTCAATTGCAGCAAGCTTCTTCGTTAGCTGATCAGATTGGCTGTAAAAAAAATGAGCAAGGTGGATATGAAGTCGATGAGTCTAGTCAGTCTAGTGTTGAAGGGGTCTATGTAGCCGGTGATATGACCATGAATCAAGCACAGCAGATTGTCCTAGCTGCTGCGAATGGGAGTATGGCTGCAAGTCGAATGGTTGCAGCACTTGCATTTGAAGATTTTTAAACGAGACCCCCCGTTATGTAACGACGGGGTATTGTTTGATTTTAGATTATTGCCACTTTTTACAGGGCAATTCTCATAAAAATGTGCGCGTTAGGACTCCGATCAGTACGCCAATCACTACTGAGAGAAGAAACCGTTTTGAGAAATAAAAAATAAGTCCTGTACATAAACAAACGAGTAAAGTTGGGTAAGAGATCAGAGTAGATGAGGTCTTTTCAATTGTCAACACTTGTTTCACCAATAATGTTGTGAGAATGGCAACGGGTACATACTGAAAATAAAGTTCCGCTGTACGGTTTAGTTTAATGGTACCTAACAAGTTCAATCCAATAAAACGAATGGAAAACACAATAATGGCTAGTAGGCCAATTAATAACCACTGATCAGTCATCGTGTACAACCTTTCTTTTGATTTGAATACCTACAAGTGGTGCAATTAAAGCGGAAATGATAATGGTTATGCTGTTTGCTGGAGTAAGCCATTCTAGAGATAATGTAATGATGATAGCTACTGCTACCGTAACCCACGCTGCAATATGCGTTAACGCAGGCATAAGCAAAGCAGTAAAAGCAGCAGGAAAGGCAAGATCTAAGCCAAATTTCAAAGGATCTATTTGATCCCCTACCCACACACCTAAAAAAGAAGAGATTACCCAAGCAATATAAAACAACAGCGTCACAGTAAAGAAATAAGGAAGGTCGGTCCCTTTAGTAGCAAACCGGGCCTTCGCAAGAAAATAAGGTTCATCGGAAACACCGAAAACACTAAGAAAACGCCATTTTTTACTTATGCCTCCAAGGTCTTTGGATAAATCCATTCCATACAAAAAGTCACGTAAATTTAAGAGGAAAGCAGCGAATAAGATAGCTGGAACAGTTGCGCCCGCTGCATACATCGCTACGGCAACGAGCTGAACGGAACCAGCAAATAAAAGAAGCGACATCACGGTAGCGACTATAATCGAGAAATCGGCTTGATTGGCAAGGATTCCGTAAGAAACACCATATGATGCGATTGCGATGGCAACAGGTAAACCATCAGCTAGCCCATCTTTTAATGAACGATTACCCATGACTTCTCCTCTCGATGTATTGTATACTAAACAAAATGTATATTTAAATTTACTTTATTGAATGATAACAGCAACATTGTTTGTAATAGTTGTCTTATTAAATGGAAATGGCGACGACTCCTATGGGAACAGCACGTGACCGAAGACAATGGAGCGGTTTTTGCGGAATGGCTGAGGCCGTGCCCAAGGAAAGCGTTCGCCATTTAAATTGTTTGTCCGTTATTTTCCTATCAAGCTTGAAAGAAGAAATTGATTCTATTGTATATTATAATAAACTTTATGTAAATTAAAATAGTTGAGGTGAGTATGATCGAAGGAAATGTTACTCGACAAATTGGTGAACGAGTTCGGACATTACGTCATGGAAAAGGTTATAGTCTTGAAGGTTTTGCAGAATCTATTGATATAAGTAAGCTGACGTTACTAAAAATAGAGAAAGGTGAAGGAAATCCGACACTGTCCGTCATCTGGAAGATCGCAAATGGTCTTTCGGTTCCTGTTTCCTCACTCTTAATGGTTGAAGAAGATGTTGAAGTAGTGAGAAAGCAGCAATCAATCGAATTGGCTAGTCAAGATAAGAGCTTTGTAGTGGAACCTCTTTTCCAAAAAAAACATTATGAACTATATCGAGGTTATTTGCAGCCGGGTGCTGTCTATCAATCTGAGGCACATGCTCAAGGTGTAAGTGAGTTTATCACGGTCATGGAAAATCAATTGGTTGTGCATCTAGAAGGGGAAAAGTATCATTTGGCACAACATGATGCCATTCGTTTCCGTGGGAATCAACCACATGCTTATGAGAACCCTTCAACCGAAATAACAGCAATTCATTTTGTTATCTCCTACGAAGGTTTGTAGTGTAAACGATTTCATTGCGACATTTCTATTTAAAAAACAGGGGAACGAAGAAAACTGTCGAATCGTTATGTTAGGTAGGAATGAGAGTATTTAGAGACAGAGAGGATTTTCAAAGATGATAAATGCGTTAGCCGTTTTTTGTGGATCGAGTAGTGGAATAAACCCCATTTATATTGAGGAATCGAAGCGTCTGGGAGAATTACTCGCTGACCAGAAGCGAACACTTGTGTACGGTGGTGCGCAAGTAGGATGTATGGGCGCTATCGCCGATCAAGTGTTAGAGAAAGGCGGTCATGTCTTAGGAGTCATTCCGAAAAGATTAAAGCGAGTTGAAGTGGCGCACAACCATTTAGACGAGCTCTATGTTGTTGATACTATGCACGAACGTAAAGCAAAAATGGCGGAACTGGCAGATGCGTTTGTGGCGTTGCCAGGAGGTGCAGGAACCTTAGAGGAATGGTTTGAGGTGTTTACTTGGGCACAACTTGGTTATCATCAGAAACCTTGTGCTATTTTAAATGTAAATGGCTTTTATGATCCACTTTTGTCGATGATTGATCATACGATTGAGCAAGGGTTTATGAATCCTGCCTATAAAAAGATGATTCTTTTTGCCTCAAGCCCTGAAGATCTGTTGCAACAATTAGATGACTATCAGCCGACCTATCTATCAAAGTGGAGCGAATCGTGAGCACAAGGCTCTCGTTTCAAGAAACAGGTAATAGGGACAGCCCCCTCCTCTTCTTTATTCATGGTGGAGGGGTGAGTCGATGGATGTGGCAAAAGCAAGTTGATTACTTTACTGCGTATCACTGCGTTGCTGTGGAT
Source organism: Shouchella phoenicis (assembly GCF_047238345.1). Lineage (NCBI taxonomy): Bacteria > Bacillati > Bacillota > Bacilli > Caryophanales > Bacillaceae > Shouchella > Shouchella phoenicis. Next base: position 694,902 of record NZ_JBDFMQ010000001.1, read on the forward strand.
TTGCCTGAACATGGGAAGAGTCGAGAGGTTGGAAACTTTTCAATTGGGGAGAGTGCAAAGCAGTGCCTTGCATTAATAGAGGAAAAAGCAGCTAATAAAACTGTTCATCTTATTGGGTTCTCTCTTGGAGCACAAGTTGCGATTGAAGTGTTAAGTCAGGATTCTAATCGAATCACTTCTGCAATGATTAACAGTGCCCTTGTGAGTCCGTCATCATTATTAAATCGGAGTGTAGCCTATACTGCTCAACTCGCGCTCCCTCTGGCAAAATGGGAAAGGTTCGCTAAAGCGCAAGCAAAGGTGTTGTACATACCGGAAGACCAATTTTTACTTTATTATTGCGAATCGAAACAGATGCGAGCTCAGACATTTGCGCGTGTGATGAAGGAGAATTTGTCTTTTTCCATTCCACCTTCCTTTCGCGACGTATCGACGAGAATGCTTGTAACCGTTGGTGAAAAAGAATCTCGTCTCATGCGTAAATCATTACTCGAATTAACCTATGCAAATGAACAATGTCAGAACCTTACGATAAAAGGGTATGGTCACGGTTATAGTCTCGCTAATCCAGCGGCTTTTAATTCACTTCTTCAACGTTGGATTGAAAAAGAAGAATGGTGGGATGACAATTGATACACATCATCGCAACAGAAACAGATGTTCAGTGGAAGAAACAAAAGAAAATGAAAGAACAGCTTGAGGATGAATTTAACCATTTTTGTGAGAAAGTAAACGATGCATTTTGTATTGTTGAAAAACCGAATACAATAATTTGGACGCCTGCGGAACATGTCATGAATACATTTTCGACAGTGCCAGTTCCAGCTTTCACGAGAAAAAATCAAATCTATCTTACTGGGGATCTGTCAGAGTGGTCAACTTATTTTCTTCACCTTTTAACAAAACCCCCTCAAACGAATGTAAAACAGTATTTTGAAACTTTTAATCAGAAAAATTTGTTAACGATTATAGGCCACGAATGGATGCATCACTCGAATTTATTTGTTGATGATTTTGACGAAGGAAGAGAAGATGAGATTTGGTTTGAAGAAGGAATGTGTGATTATATCGCGCGAAGATGGCTATTGACGAAAACCGAGTTTGAAGAAATTGTAAATGTTGAACAAGCACTCGTGCATCAATATGCAGAAGCGTTTTCATCTTTTACACTTGATCAATTTGGCCAGCAGACGTATGAAGAGTCTACGACGAAAATTATGTACGCATATTGGAAGAGTTTTTTAGCTGTCAAAGACATTGTGGAATCAGGTGATTATCTTCATGTGCTTGATGTATTTAACTGCTATCAAGACTGGCATAAACAAGGAAGAGAAGGAAAACTCTACGATTACTTAATGGCAAAATAAAGAAAAGCACATCCTCTTTGTAAATGAGGATGTGCTGCTATTGGATTAGAAAGGGAACTGTCTTCGTCCGCTTTGCACTCCAACCCATTGGAAGGTAGTGAATTTATCGAGGGCCCATTCACCACCGAAACGACTAAGTCCAGAGGCTTTTTCGCCACCGAAAGCAACATGTGCTTCATCATTAACAGATTGATCATTTACATGAATCATACCGGTGTTAATTTTTCTGGCGACGTCCATACCGCGAAAGCGATCGGTTGTGAAAACGGAACCACTCAGACCGTATGGCGTATCGTTAGCAATATCAATGGCCTCTTGTTCAGACTTCACTTTAATAATTGGCGCGACAGGACCGAAAAGCTCGGTTTTCGCAACGGTCATATTCGCGTTGACATTCGTTAGAACCGTTGGCGCAAAAACAGCACCTGTTGCAGATCCTCCAGTCTTGACAGTAGCGCCTTCTTTAATGGCTGTATCGATTTGTTCTGTTAGGTGATTTAGTTGATCTTGATTAATGATAGGTCCAACAATGACGTTTTTATCTGCAGGATCTCCTGTTGGCAATTCGTTGGTGCGTTTAACAAATTGTTCAACAAACTCATCATGAACGTGCTCATGAACAATAATGCGATTTAGCGACATGCAAATTTGCCCTTGATGTAGAAATTTACCGAAAATCGCGGCATTCACCGCAGCCTCCACATCTGCATCTTCTAGCACGAGCATAGCGTTATTTCCACCTAACTCTAACGTCGTTTCTTTTAAGTGTTTACCAGCAAACTCTGCGATGTGACGACCTACTTCTGTTGAACCAGTAAATGAAATCAGCTTTGGAACCGGATGCTCGACAAACGCATCACCAATTTCTGATCCTCGTCCCACTACAACGTTTAAGACACCAGCTGGGAAGCCAGCTTTCTCAAAGAGATAACCGAAAAGTAATCCTGCACTAACAGGCGTATCTGAAGCGGGTTTCAGTACAGCTGTATTTCCAGTTGCAAGGGCTGGTGCAATCGAACGCATCGCTAAATGGAACGGGAAATTCCATGGACCAATAATGCCAACAACACCTTTAGCTTTACGATAGACGTAGTTTTCTTTACTTTCATTTTCAGAAGGTAAAATTTGTCCGTTCATCCGAGTCGGATAGGTCATTGATTCTTCAATAACAAGCCGTGCTGAATCAAGTTCTGCCTGAGCTTTAGCCACTGTGCTACCTGATTCTTTTACAAGCCAATCAATAATCATTTCTTTTTCATCTTTTAACACATGAAGCAATTTATGAAATCGATTACGTCGCTTCGACGGAGCTGAATTAGCCCATTGAGGTTGCGCTTGAAGTGCCGCTTGATAAGCATCATCTAGATCTTCTTCATTTGCAGATTGAATAATTTGAATCGTATCTTCTGTATATGGGTTTTTATTTTCAATTGTTTTATCACTACGGCCTGTCAGCCATTCACCGTTAATATATTGTTTATCTTGTGGAAATGTCATAAAACCTTGTCCTCCTCTTAATATCGTACTACACATATTCCCAATGAAAGAAGGAATCAAACTGGGAGAGAATTTCGTCTTAAAACGTGACAAGAAAGAAGCTAAAACACAATTTTAGCTAATTGTAAATGAGTTTGAATGATTTTTTACTGGGAAATGGAAGGATATTTATTTAATTTAATCGAATAAAGGGAGAAGTGAATGGTTATTCATTAAACCGATGACGTTTTGCGGTTTAAAATTACATTAAACAGGGTGGATTTATTGACTTATGCATAATGAGATTATAGAAAGATATCAATTAGATCGTAAAATGATTGAACGTGATGGTATTGAGTATTTAGTCAGTTGCGGGGATATGATTGATTTTGAGCAAATAGTCATTCTGTTGGAAGCTTTTTTTGAAAGTACAGAGGCAAGGAAACAAATGGCAACTTACTGCCGGACTACAACAAACCGAGCAAGTATTAAAGCAGCATTTGAATACACATCGCTGTACAATTTAGATGAGGAACAACATTATTTGTTCGAGATGTACGAGCTAGATAAAGAATTGAAAGAGCATGTATTCGTTTATAAGCTTGCAAAAGAATCAAAAAAACTTCAAGGTTCTGTACCAATGATTATGGAAAAGGCACGTATTTTATATGGACAAGTAGACGATGATTCGTTAAAACTAAAGCTTGATTTAATCATACAATATGAGCTATTAATTAGTAACCAAGCTTCAGGCTCTAAATTTTATGAAAGTATGCTTTTAAAATTACGTCAGTTAAAGCCAAATTACGTGAAGACTGTCTTGCTTACAAGATTAATTCACTATTATTCTCGATCTCTCTTTATTGAATCGAATGATTGGGAGGAAGCAGAGAAAAATTGTTTGGCAAATATCGTCAATCCACTTGCCCCACCCATATTTAAAGGAAGCGCTCACCATATAGCAGGTTACATCGATGCTTTATCACAAAAAGGGGAGCGAGGGGTGAAACATTTATGGAGTGCGGTGGATTATTATCAAATGACAGAAAATTTCGATGTTGTAAATAAATTGAAGACAAAGGGGATTCCGTTTTGCTTAAATTTATATCAACAAGATTTCCCGAAAGAATTGTGTTTTGAGGATGTCAATCATGCAGAACAGGCTCATTATTACATTGTACGGGATGAGCGGAGTAAAGCAGAGCATGTCTTGAAAGAGATACTAGCAAGTGATCAGACCTGCTTTAGAGGGAATTTATATTGGGCATATTTAAAACGAGATGCCGCACACTTACTTCAGTTGGCATGTGATTACAAGCGAAACGCATTTGAGCTGAATTTAATTAAAACGTTTGCAAAAAAAATGTAAGTAAGTGTGGTTAAGCTTGTCGCATTGTCGAGAAGCTTTTTCTTTTATTAGAATGGTCTTAAATGATTATAACTATTGAAAAAGGGGAACGGGTTTCTACAAGAATGAAAAACGAGAGGAGTCATTTCATGAATGTCGCTATTCTTTGCGGAAGTTTGCGTAAACAATCGTATAATCGAAAACTAGTAAATACCATCAAACATTATGCACCTACTCACTGGACGTTTAACGAAATTCCTATTGGCACGATTCCTTTTTATAACGCAGACATTGAAGAAACTGGTGACCCTAAAGAGGTCACAGCGTTAAAAGATGCTATAAGACAAGCGGACGGTGTGTTAATCGTGTCACCAGAATACAATAATGGCATGCCTGCAGCTGTAAAAAATGCCTTGGACTGGGCGGCAAGCCCTCCAGATGAGTCCCCCTTACCGAAAAAGCCATTTGCTCTCGCCGGTGCATCGCCGCAAGGAGCAGGGACGGTGCAAGCTCAAACGCAAATTAGACAGACCCTAGTTGCTATTGATGCACATGTCATGCCTGGACCGAAATTATTAGTCGGTCGCGTTCATACTCGAATTGGAGAAGATGAAGAGAAGATGACAGATGAATCAACGGTCAAACGAATTAAGAACTATGTAAATGTTTTTGATGACTGGATGAAGACGTTTAACTAATCATTGTGCAAGAAGCCTAACCTTTCTTTTAGAGTTAGGCTTTTTTCAATTGTTCAAACTGGTGCTGTAATTCCTCCATTCGAATAAAGCGACTTGCTCGATACCATTCTCTCCCTTTGAGAAAAATTAAGATGGTAGGAACCGTAAATACTTCATACTGGCTAGGAACATCTTCGGCATCGTCTAAATGAACATAGGCCGTTTCAATAAACGGATAATGGGTTAATTGTTCCTCTACTTTTGGCCATAAGGCGTGGCAAACTGAACAATTTTCTTTAGAAAGATAAATGAGCGCAACATGATGTTGGTCAATAAATTCGTTTAAATTGCTTGTGGTGTGTAGATTATAGATCGACATGTTCATCATCCTTTTCTTACTGTTTTGCAAATAATTTGCATACGTATGTTCGTATTTGTGATAAAATGAGTCGTTGTCACATTATTAGAGGAGGGAACGATGACTGGAAAAACACATCTTATTGGCGGCATAGTCGCATGTCAGGCAGCTGATATATTCATTCTTAACAACGATGGTTCATTTGGTTTTTATGCTGCCGGATTCATTGGTGCTCTTATACCCGATATTTGCCATACTCATTCAAAAATTGGACGAAGATTACCGGTATTGTCCAAAATCATCGGATCGGTTTTTGGTCATCGAACGTTTACCCACAGCTTGCTGTTTCTTTTGCTAACAAATCTTTTATTCCTTTACTTCTTTCCTGAACAAGAAGGGATTCGAGTTGGTTTTTTAACTGGGATGATTTCACATTATGTATTAGATGCCATGACTGTACGGGGCATACGGCTTTTTTACCCTGCGTCGCTTCGGTTTCGTATTGCTAAGCTAAGAACAGGCGGTAAGGTAGAGGGCGTATTCTTAGTTTGTTTGACGCTATTTATTTGTTGGTTGTACGTACGCTACCAGATGTAATTAATAAATTATATTGATTATTATTTAATACTTGTTATAATTAATGGAGTGTCTAAGCATAGATTGCACGAATTTGGAGAAACGTATACGTATACGAATTCTCCCACGAGAAAGGAAGATGTCAATGGTTGCCGAAAAGGCCATTGAACTTCAAGGTGTTACATATAAAATCGATGGAACAACGATTTTAAATCGAATTGATGGTTCATTTTATAAAGGAAGAATTACCAGTCTTGTTGGTCCTTCAGGTGCAGGAAAGACATCATTGTTCCGATTATGTAATGGCATGAGAACAGCAACTGATGGAACCATTCAGTACAATGGAAAATTGTTATCAAGCTATGTGCCAACGGAGTTACGTAAAAAGGTTGGGATTGTGTTACAACAAGCGACGATGATCAACGGAACAGTAAGAGAAAATTTAGTCTTACCTCTCACATTGGCAAATGAGCAGTTGAAAGACGACGCCGTCAAACAATCGTTAGAGGAAGTCGGGCTTGCTGCTTCAACGATGACGAAACAAGCAAAAGAACTATCAGGCGGTCAAAAGCAAAAATTATCAATTGCTCGAACGTTGTTAAATCAACCAGACGTTTTGTTATTAGACGAAATTACGTCATCATTAGATCGCGTTTCCGTCCGAGAGATTGAGCATTTAATCGAGCAAATTCATGAACGGTATGGAACAACTATTATTTGGATTACACACCAAATTGAGCAAGCGAAACGACTATCCCACGACAGTTGGGTGATGATGGACGGCCAATTAGTTGAGCACGGTTCAACGCAAATTCTTGATCATCCTCAAGATCTTCGTGTCATTGAATTTTTGAAGGAGGAACGATAATGAGTCTGATCTCACTAGTACTGACGCTCATCTTTGTTCTTATCCCTCTTCTATTGTCACAAACGTTAAGGTTAGGGCTGAACCGGGATATTGTAGTCGCAACCATTCGATCAATTGTACAATTACTAGCTGTTGGGTACGTGTTACAGTTTGTTTTTGATTCGGAGAGCTATTTATATATTGGTTTGATGATCGCATTAATGATTGGTGCGGCAACACAAAACGCGCGGAAAAAAGGAAAATCGATAAATGGAATTACGTGGAAATTAATTGTTACGTTTCTTTCCGTCCAATTTTTAACGCAAGGGATATTATTAGGCTTATCAATCACACCAGCAACGGCACAATATATTATTCCAATAAGTGGAATGGTTATCGGAAATTCGATGGTGCTAGGAATTTTGTTTTTAAATCGATTTACAGCTGAAGTTGAAGCACGGCATGATGAAGCGGAACTTATTTTGAGTCTAGGTGGAACACCAAAACAAGCGATTCATAAACAATTAATATCATCCATTCAAGCGAGTACAATTCCTACGATTGAAAGTCAAAAGACAATCGGACTTGTGCAGTTACCTGGGATGATGAGCGGGCAAATTATTGCGGGAGCGGATCCTGTGCAAGCGGTATTGTTTCAGCTACTGATCTTATTTTTATTACTAACAACTGCAATTGTGACGAGCATTATGTTAGGTTTTTTATCGTATCCGACTTTGTTTAACGATCAGATGCAACTAAAGCAGTAACAAAAAAAACATGGGTATCCATGTTTTTTTTGTTCATTGCGTTGTCTTAGTCATTTTTACGAAAATGAAATCCTTGTTTTTCTAAGCTTTGACTTGTTTGAGGGATTCCTTTGTCATGACTGTAATAGCGAGCGACGGTTTCCGTCCACGTTTTTTGGATAGGGCGAGACTGCATATACGTTTTTATCGCATCTTCGTATTGTTGAATCGCTTCAAGTTGGTCATGTTGATAGGAATCTTTATGATAAAAAGCATGAACTGGCAAACGAGGTTTACGCTCATTGATTTCGTCAGGATAGCCAATCACAAGACCAACGATTGGAAAAACATATTTCGGAAGATCAAGGACACTCACAACCTCTTCTGAACGTGTACGAATCGCACCAATTGGTACAATTCCAAGACCCATTGATTCTGCTGCGGCGATGGCATTTCCCATGGCGATGCCAACGTCGGTTGTCCCAACTAGTAAGGTATCGACATTTTCAGCAGCTTCAAAAGATTGCCCATCGGCTTCTAGCGCTTGACTAATGCGATGGAAATCTAAATTAAATGATAGAAAAACAGGTGCTTGATCAATCCATGGCTGTCCAATAATCTCAGATAGCTTCTTTTTCTTGTCAACGTCAGTGACCCCAACAATACTAAGTTGTTGCGCATTCCCCCATGTAGGTGCTGCTTGAGCCGCCTCAATAATGACTTGAAGCTGTTCTTCTTTAATAGGGTCAGGTAAGTAATTGCGGACTGAATAATGGTTTTTTAACGTAGCTATGGTTTCGTTCATTCTTAATCCCTCCTATAGTTGTTATAACAAAAACAAGCGCATGAAGCATCTGAAACGCTTTGTCCATATTACAACCGTTATAATTTGAATTTTCAGTTAAGATAAAGCTATACTAGTATCAGTCAAAGGGAAAGGAGGTTGGGAATTGTCGGACGATTGTTGTCAAACAAATAAGAATGAGCAGATAGAAAATGAATGGGAAATTGTCCACGCACGATTTCGAGAAAAAGAGAAACAATTGACAAGAGCGAGAGATGAACTGAATGCGGAACGAAGACAGTTACCGAAAAAAGAAGTTACGAATCTTAGGCTATCTGGATATGACGCCGCTCGGTAGGCAAGAGAAATGGGAGCAGGCACCACCGGCAGTAAAAGTGAAGCAGACTGATACGTATGAGTGGTGGCGACATCATGATCGTTATAAGAATGAGTAAAAAGCGACAGAGAGTACCTCAGTCGCTTTGATTTAGAATACGAGATGATAAAATTTCAAGAAGTTCTTCAGATACAGGCTCCTCACTACGAATCGCCGAAAGAGCTTCTTCCTCGATGTCTTCAGATACATGACGCAATACATGACCCATGTCTTCAATAAGAAGAAGCTCTGTGTCGTTGTTTGCATCATGTAGAAGATGAGCGTCATCGACAGGAATTTGTTGGTCATTCTCCCCATGTATCACAAATGTAGGGAAGGTCACATCTTGTATGAGTTCAGCAGGGTCATAAGCCATCCACGATGAAAGAAAAGGTTGAACGGATTGATTAAATAATGATTGGAGTTCAAGACTAACTTCATCAACAGTATCGCCATTGGAAAGGTGGTCGATAATGTCAGCGGATTCTTGTAAAAGTTCATCTGTAATCAACGGGTCTTCTTCAATTTGCTCCAGTAAGACATCATCAATTGTTCTCCCTGCGCCAGCTAAAGAAAAATAGGCATTTACGTTTTCTTCTAAAGCGGCTGCTAAGCCAACAAGGGCTCCTTCACTATGACCGATCACGTAAACAGAGGTGAATGCTTCATTCTGACTGGCATACTTTAACCACGCGACTGCATCCTTGATATAATCATCAAACGTCGTCTCTGCACTATTTGGAGCTAAGTCAAGGTTATCTCCAATGCCTCGCTTATCATAGCGGATAGTAGCAATGCCGTTCTCATTCAAATACTCTGAAATTAATTTCAAGTTATCATTTCTCCCTGGAAGAAGATATGAATTGCCGTGCTTATCTGTCGGGCCTGAACCTTGTAAAATGAGCGCAACGGGGTATGCATCTTGTTCTTCTTGGGGAAAATCTACTTTTGCTTTCATGACTTCAGAAGAATCTAGTGTTAGAACGGTTAATTCCTCTTCTTCTTGAAAGCGAAGGTGAAAGGGAAGCTGTTGGCCTAGTTGAGTAAGTTCGCCGCTAATTTCCTCTTCCTCTCGTTCTCCTTCAAATAAAATTGTCTGTCCCTGTAAGGTAGTCTCTAAAGAAAGACGCTGTTCATCTATCTCAACTGTATCAAAAGGTTCGTCAAAAATGCCTTGCACGGGGATGGATAAAGTTGCTTGATCCTTTTCTACTGAGATCTCAATAGAGAGCGGTTGCATCGGGATAATGATTTCTCCTTCCCAATTGCCAGTGAGCGCATAAGGTTTCTCCGTCTGTTCAGGTTCGATTGTTTCCTGCTGGCAAGCGGATAACAAAGATAAAAAAAGAATCATAGCTGTTGAATAAGAAATCTTCGTGAACATATGTAACCCCCTCTGAAATAAAGGTTAAATTTTTGTAAGGGTGCAAACACCAAAAAAGCATAAATAGAAATATAAAGAACGTCAACTCCTCTATACAACATATTCAACAAAGGCTTGCGGAATCCTTGAAATTCAAGGATGAAAACAGAGCATATGAGTTTATCCATCTATTAACGAGGTGAGTCTGTGAGAATTTCTTTTCGAGTGGGTCTGTTAGGTTGGATTGTCCCGCTTCTATACTTTCTTTATGAACCATTTGCGATACAAGCATCACGAGTCCCTTACTCATATATTGCCCAACCGATGAGTGATTTAGGTGTGACAGCATGTGGAATTGGTACGTACCCTTGGGCAGATTATGCGATTTGTTCTCCTCATTCTTCATTAGTAAATGTTCTATTTTTTGTTACGGCTGTATGTTTATTGATAGGGATTATAAGTGTCTATCAACGCTTACCGTTAGCGTCATTAGGAAAGTTTAGTTTTTTACTATTAGCTCTTTTTGCGATTGGAAATGGGTTTAGTGCCATACCTGCTAATATAAGCTTTGCGTGGCATACATATCCTGTGATGTTCATGTTTTTAGTTGCGCCAGCGTTATTTGTTATAGCAAGTCAAATCAAACAGGGGAAAGTGTTCACGTATAGCATGGCAACTGGCTTACTATTCATTAAACTAGGTATCATCGTTATGGTTTTTTTCCCAGTTGAAATTGGAGGAATTCTTCAAAGAGCGTTTTATTTAGTGTTTTATTGTTGGGGGCTAGGGATGATGATGAAACTAAAATAAATGTTTCACCTGAAAGTCTTATCTTCTTAAAACCAATTTTGAGCGATAAAAAGAACCAAAAGTTTAAAGGACTTTTGGTTCTTGTTGTTTATCTTCTCTTGATTAATACGAACAGGACAACGGCAAGTTGAAGGACGATACATATGGCGGTCACAATTAAAATGCCTGTCATGCTGTTTTCTGCAAAGATAGCAGCATATGCCCATACAAAGACTAATGGATAGAAGATGTCACGATACGCAAGCGCAATGATGACTGCTAAAAGCGTACCTACAAGGAGCATAATAATGGTCCATGGCACTTCTCCTAAACCAAGGAACGTCGTAACATCACGCTGAACGAGCCATGCAAAAATGTTAACAATGGTAGCAACGGATACCCAACCAAGGTAGATGGAGAATGGGATACGATCAAACCAACGAAAGTCGAGTCGATTTATTTTAAAGTAAATCACGATCAAGGTTAACAATAGGCCTACAATAATGATGACTGATAAAAGCAACCATTCTTGTGTAAAGGCGATAATCCACATGCCGTTTAATAAAAAGTTTGCAGGTAGCCAGTACCCAACGCGTGTATAAATGTCGGCATTCCAACGATTTACGAAAAAAATACGAAGAATCCAAATGAACAACAACAGGTAAATTAATCCCCAAATAGAGAATGCAAATCCTGCTGGCTGTATAAGTGCTTGTTCCTGGTTGGCAACGGAACCAACGTTTGTTGTCGATAAGTAGTTCACGACTATCATAAAAGCAAAGAAAACTAAATAGATCACGCCTAAACGTGTTGTTTGCTTCATAGTAAATCCTCCTTGTTTTTTGTTTCTACTCGCTTATATTCACGCTTTTATTTCGACATAAACGTCGGATTTTAAAAGAATGTTAAATTTCGCTTTTAAAGTGAAATTATTTTATCACCCTACATCGTCTTATAAAAGCAAATATTCACCTCGAATGGAGAGCGTTTTCAACACAATCACAAGCTTTCGTCTATCGTTTGTTAAAGCTTCTTCGAAAACCATTATGAAAAACGACTCAAGTAGTTAGATTAGGTTAAATGGATCAGTGTAAATCATCTGAAATAATCGGTCAGAATCATCGCTTGGAACCTGCTCAGCTAGCCTTGCGCAGGCAAGGATTGGAAGCCACTTTAGAATCGCATCTTCGCTATCACCGGAAGCAGCACAATAAAGGCGTAAATAGAGTTCTCCAAGTGCTTGTGAATGGTTTGTGTAGAGCAAATAGGAGCGACACACGTCTGCAAGTTGATCACCGATACTCGCATCAACCCAGTCAATGATGACATTTCCTGCTTTTGTAGACAGGATATTTAGAAAGTGAAAGTCACCGTGACAAAGACAAAGACTTGTTTTAGATAAGTCGTCTAGCCGTAATGTTAATTCAGATCTTTTCTGAATGCTTACTTCTTCTACGCTCTGAATTTGCTTTTTGATTTTTGTTCTTAATTGTTCCATTTGGTTAACTTCTTTAAGCGGAATTTGATGTAAGTGTTGCTGTAACTGAATAGCGGTGGTGAGACCGCTGATAAGTGCTTCTGGCGAATGCACACTTTTTTCACCTAGAGGTTGCCCCTCTACATAGTCCATAACCAAAGCTTGTTGATGATCAATTACTCGAACATGATCTACTTTTGGTGTAGAAACCTTAAGAGAATAAGCGTAAGCATGCTTGTTATATTCCCTCCTCGCTTCGTCTTTTGGGCTGCGTGGATTGAACAATTTTATTGCTTTTTTGTCGTGATAATACAGCGTAGCGGTATTGCCAACTGCAAATGGGAAACCGAATATAGGATGAGCATGGTGTAGGCTAGAAGTTTCAACTGTTGTTTTTGAGAAAGATAAGGTTGGTAAGGCACGCTTAGCTAAATTTAGTGTGAACGTATCCATAAAGGTTCCCTTCTGTTTCAGGTTTATATTTTTTTAAAAGAAATGGGACAAATGATATTTAATAGTGTTAATATATAGAATATTACATAGAGAAAGAGTGATCAATCATGATAGTCTGCTTTGATATTCCCACTAAAAATAAAAAGAAAGCGGGAGTAAAACGGAGTGTTGCCTTCATATAAGCAGTAATGTTTGCTTCCGCTAATAAGAGCGGAGGAACATGTTTGAACAGGTTTCATATTTTTTTATGGATCGTCATAAGCCAAACCATCTCGCTATTAGGTTCGGCAATTACAAGATTTGCTTTAGGTATTTGGATTTATCAAGAAACCGGGCAAGTGATTCATTTTGCTATGATTTTAGTAGCCAGTTATTTACCAAGTGTAATCGTCGCACCTTTTGCAGGGAATGCCATTGATCGCTTTGGTCCAAAATGGGCACTGGTAGTAGGTGGATTACTTGGAACATCGGTTTTATTCTTAGGATTGATTTTCATTGTTTTTTCAAGTATGACCAGCTGGATTGCCCTAATGTTAGCAGGTATCCTTTCAGTAGTTAGCGCATTGGAAAGACCAGCATTACAAGCACTTACACCTCAACTAGTTGAGGATAAGCGGTTGTCGAGAGCAAACGGTCTGGTTGCCACAGGGACTTCTGTAGCAAACATTGTTGGTCCGGTGGTTGCAGGTATCCTTTATGCGTTTGGGGACATGGTCTGGATTGTCATCAGTAATGGCTTGAGCTATGCTGTTGCGCTCATGGTAGTTGTTGCTTTATGGGGTCGTTTTCCTAAGCGCGAATGCGTGAAAAATGAGAATGAAGGATTTTTGAAAGAGCTCATTCGTGGTTTTGTATACACATGGAATGAGAAAGCGTTACTTGCCCTCATCCTTTTTCACATGTGGGCAAATGTAGCATTGGGAATAAATAGTGTCATTCGGCAACCCTACCTTTTAGCCTTCGGTACAGAAGAGCAGTTTGGCTTTGTAACGGCTTTGTTTGGAGTAGGAATGGTGCTAGGTGGCTTCGTGATAAGCACAGTGAAAATCGAAACCAACAAAGTTTGGTGGATGCTTCTTGCCTCATTTGGAATGGGGGTTGCGGTTCTTACCACAGGTGCAACGGAAGCCATTCTCATTATCGGTGGACTATGGCTCTTTATGGGGTTTTGCTTACCGATCACAAATGCGTTGAGCATAACGTTGATTCAGCAACATGTGGAGCCAACTTATTTAGGACGTGTGTTCTCTATTGCGAGAATGCTATCTTGGGCTACATTACCGGTCGCGTACATTGTTGGGGGTATACTGGGAGACTGGTTGGTGAATATCGGAGTTTCTTCAGCTTATGGTCTCTTACTCATGAGTTCAGGTGTGCTCCTCCTTTTTTTCGTTTTTTATTATGGTGTGTCAAATAAAATGAGGCCGCTGGAAAAGCCTAAAAGATAAGCGCATCATTAAAAGCCATGGATCAAAGTCCATGGCTTGTTTGATTGTCACTCTGAAAGCGCCGGATCAATCGTTTTTGTGATTTGTACTCGTTCCACTTTCTTTTCATCCATCGCCAGAATTTCAAAGAGTAATTCTTTATAAGCAAGCTGTTCTCCTTTTGTTGGCAAATAGCCAAACTGATGAATAAGAAAGCTTGCTAAATTATCTTCTTCTTCAGGGATGTTGACATTAAAAGCATTGTTTAAACGTCTTAATGAAATTTTTCCGTCACATACAAGGCGAGACTCGGATTGTTCTTCAATAAGTACATCATCCACATCGGTTTCATCCTCGATATCTTGACCAATCATCGCTTCAATCAAGTCTTCATGGGTAATGATTCCTTCTGTTCCACCATATTCGTCTAATACAATGGCAAAATGTTTTTTCTCCTGTAACATCTTTTGGAAAACACGATTTACAGGATGGAATTCGTAGACGTAGAGTGGCTGTAAATCAGCTATTTCTCGAATAGGCTTGGTGGGTTCTTGGCTCCATTTTAAAACAAATTTAGAATGAAACACCCCGATAATATGATCGATATCTTCCTCGTAGACAGGATATCTTGTATATTGATTATCCAGTAAGATCTCTTTTGCTTCTTCAAACGTCACGTCAGCAGAGATTCCTTGAACATCAATTCGTGGTGTTTGGAGTACATCTGCTACATTTAAATGTTCAAAATCAAGCATGCCTTTAAGTCGGTAAACTTCGTCGTTTTTAAATGTTCCCTCTGTAAGTCCAATGTCGACCATCGCGCGCATCTCGTCTTTTGAGAAAGAAGCTTGATCCGCATCATTTTTACCAAGAAGTTTAATGATGAGCTGGGTAAATTTATTTAAGAGGTACGTAAAAGGTTTTAAAAGAGTTAGTACAACCTTCATCGGCGGATATACCAGATAAGCAATTCGATCTGGAAATGCTGCAGCAATTGATTTTGGTAGTACTTCAGAAAAGATAATGATCATGACAGTTAGAATACCAGTCGCCAGACCGACACTCCACCCATACTCAAGTGCAACGATCGTTACAAGAGATGGGAGTGTAATATTTGGAACATTATTCGCAATCAATATTCCAGGAATAAAATCATTTGCATTTGTTACAAGGTTTAATAATCGCTCTGATCTTTTATCTCCTTGAGCGGCTTTCGTCTGTAATCTCATTTTGTTTGCAGCGGTTAAAGCTGTTTCACTTCCTGAGAAAAAGAATGAAGCCATAAATAACAAAGCAATCGCTATGAATATCAAGATGGTTCCTCCATTTTTTGTTGTCAAAATTAAAGTGCTTCAGTAATGAAACATTTTACCAAGAAACCTTAAGGATGAAAAGGATAAGTAGTAGAATTGTTGCGTTTATTGTTCGTTAAAGATGATGGTTTATACACGAAAGCGTTGGAATACATAGGGATTCAACGTTTGTTTGGATTCGTGGTAAGATGAAAGCAAAGCGAACGGAAAAGGAGGGCGAAACGATTGATTCACTTTTATTTAGGAAGAAGTGGTAGCGGCAAGTCTACAAAAATGAAAGAAGAAATCATGACATACTTAAAGGAAGCCCCCGCTGACGGACCAGAAATTATTTTGCTCGTGCCTGATCAAATGTCGTTTCAAGTTGAGTATGATCTCGCAAAAAAAACGGGCGGGTTTTCAAGGTTAAGCGTATTAAGTTTACATTCTTTGGCCGAAAGGATTCTTGATGAGGTAGGTCAACGAGAGCGACCAATGCTTGATCGAACTGGCGTGCACGTTTTAATAAAAAAAATAATTGAACAGAAGAAAGACCAACTTCGAGTCTTTAAGCGTGCAAGTAACACAAGTGGATTTCTAAAAGAAATGGAGCAAATGATTCTTGAATTGCGTAGGCAAGAACTCTCGCCAGATCAAATACTTGTAGAAGGTGAAATGCTGTCACAAGCGATTCAAGATAAGATGCATGATGTTAAGCTTATCTTTCAAGGATTTGAAGAAACGTTTTCCAACCGTTTTTGGGATAAAGAAGAGCAGGTAAAGAGCGCAATAAAGGCTATTCCAGATGTAAGTATGTTAAAAGGTGCTTTCGTGTACATTGATGGCTTTTATGATTTCAGCAAGCTTGAACGCCGGTTTTTAACCGCTCTCTGTAATGAAGCGGCTACAACAAAAATGGCTCTAACATTAGATGAGCACTTAGGGCAATCCGATACGTTTTATTTGACGAATGAAACGTACGAATTAATGGTGCAATCGCTCCAACAACATAAGCTTCGTTATAAAGAAGAATGGTTTAAAGCCAATCACCGTTTTAATAAGACAGGGCTAGCATCACTGGAAGAAGCGCTCGTTTATCAAGATCATGAGGTCAGAGAAAACGATCAAAGTGTAAAGATCGTTGAAACGGTCAATCGCCGAGTTGAGATTGAATCTGTAGCCAAATCCATTCGCAGTTTAGTGCGAGAGCAAGGATACCGTTATACAGATATTGCAGTCATCACAAGGGATTTACACACATATAGTGATCTCATCCGACGAGTGTTTCCTACTTATGAGGTGCCGTTCTTTCTTGATGATACACATGGAATGATTCAGCATCAGCTCATTGAACTGATTCGATCGTCCTTTGAGGCGGTTATCCAAAGGTATCCATACGAGGCCTTGTTTCGTGCTTTTAAAACCGACTTATTTATTCCACTTGAAGAGGAACCAGTTGCATTTCGCGAAAAAATTGATGAACTTGAAAATGTGGTTCTCGCCCAAGGCATCAAAGGAAATCTCTGGTCCACCGCTCGCGACTGGCAATTGAAAAAAGCGCGTCACGGTTCCGGGGAAGAACCAACCGAAGAAGAGCTAGAAAAGAATGCAACGATGAACTGGTTGAAGAACGTCTTAATTGCTCCACTTAATCAATTTGAATCGAATTTAAAAAGAAGTGAAACGATTTCCGAGATGTGCCATGCTCTTTATACGTTTTTAATGGCGTTGTCGATTCCGGAAAAAATGAACCATCTACAAAGGCAAGCGGAAGAGCGCGGGGACATTCAGATTAGTAGCGAATACAGCCAAGTGTGGGAGGGGGTTCTATCAATTCTCGATCAACTTGTCGATATTGGTGGAGAAGATGAAGTGACCGTCACTACTTTTTTTCACACACTAAATGCTGGGTTTGAAAATATGAGTTTTAAAATTGTTCCTCCAGCGATTGACCAGGTTACTGTGGGAGACATGGAGCGTTCCCGTTTACCGAAACCACGTGCGACCTTCATCGTTGGGCTAAATGAAGGCATCATCCCATCACGACCACGTGAAAAAGGGATGGTAAGTGAGCAGGAAAGAATCGCATTGCAACATGCAGGTCTTTCGCTCGGTCACACAGCAACAGACAAGCTCTGGCATGAAGCATTTTATGCGTATATGAGTCAAACGAGTGCATCGGAGGCACTAACCGTATCGTACGCCCTTGCTGATGAGGAAGGGGCAGCTTTACTTCCTTCTCCTTTGATACGTCATATCCACGATTCTCTGAACGATGTAGAGACTGTATTCGTGCAAAATGAGCCAGAAGCTGAAAGGTATAATCAAGCGATTGAATATATAACACATCCAAAACAAGCCATGTCACAACTCATCCGGCAACTGCAAAAATGGAAGCAAGGAGAGGAAATTGATTCAATTTGGTGGGATGTCTACAACTGGTTTAGAACGCATGCAGAATGGCACGGCCCCCTAAAATTAGGTCTGGAGAGCTTAGACTACACGTATACCCATATTCCTCTGTCAAAGGAAACTACACAAGACATATACAACGCCCATCTAGTGATGAGCGTAAGCCGAATGGAGTTGTTTAAACAATGCTCGTTCCGTCATTTCAGTCAATACGGTTTACGACTAAAAGAACGAGATGTGTATCGATTAGAAGCCTTTGATATTGGGGAGCTTTTTCATATGGTGTTAAAAAGGCTGTCAGAAAAGCAAAAAGATCGAAACAAAACATGGAAGACCCTTTCCTATGAAGAATGCCGCAAGATGACGTCGGAAGCGGTGGAAGAAATTGCACCTACGATTCAGCGTGAGATTTTGATTAGTACAAACCATTACCAGTATATAACAGGTAAGCTCCATGATATCGCTGTTCAGGTAACGGAAGCATTGCGCCAGCAAGCGTTGTTATCGGATTTTGAAACTGTGGAATTAGAAGTTGCATTTGGTCCGCAAAAACCCCTATCGATTCCTTCATACAAATTAGAAAATGGGATGAGTATGACGGTTCAAGGTCGAATTGATCGAATTGATCAAGCTGAAAGGGATGGGCAGTCGTATCTTAGTGTCGTCGACTATAAATCAAGCCCAACATCCTTATCTTTTTCTGATGTAATTGAAGGGATTTCCTTGCAAATGCCTGTGTACTTAACAGTTGCTTTAAAAGGTTCTGAAGCGTGGTTAGAGAAATCCTCAGAAGTGGGGGGGATGTTTTATTTTCATCTCCATAACCCAGTGCTTGAAGAGGATACGAATGAAGACGAACAACGTTTAAAAGCATTTCAATTAAACGGATGGATGAAAGATGATCGTGGTGTTGCCGAATTATTTGATAAAAGCTTTGTTGAAAAGAATAAATCAAATGTCGTTCCAGTTGAATTTAAGAAAGACGGTTCGTTTCATAGTCGCTCAAAAGTGTTAACAGAAGACCAGTTTCAAACACTATTTGCATACACAGAACAAAAAATGATTGATATCGGGAATGAAATGGTAAGTGGAAAAACGACAGTAGCGCCTTACCAAAAGGAAAATGGACAAATTGCATGTACTTACTGTCCTATGCAAGCCGTCTGTCAATTCGACCCATCGTTACCTGGATTTCAATATAATGAACTCATGAAAAGAAAAAATAGCGATGCATTAGAAGAAATGCAGGAAGCAATTGATATAAGGGGGAGCGATCATGCCTAAATGGGAGATGCAAGAACGGCCAAACGATGTGACATGGACGGACGAACAATGGCAAGCGATCTCTCTAAAAGGCGGAAATATTCTTGTTGCTGCAGCAGCTGGAAGTGGAAAAACAGCCGTACTTGTTGAGCGTATTGTTAAACGAATCATGGATCCGGCAGATGAAGCTGAGATAGATCGTTTGCTTGTAGTGACGTTTACAAAAGCCGCGGCAGCTGAAATGAAAGAACGCATTGGCAAGCGAATAGAGGAAGAACTGAGTGTTCGACCAACGCCTTATTTAAAAAGGCAGTATCGCCTATTAAATCGCGCAACGATCTCAACGTTACATTCCTTTTGTTCAGATTTAATTCGAAAACATTATTATGATATTCATGTAGATCCAACGGTACGGCTCGCGAACGACACAGAGCGAGAATTGTTAAAAGAAGAAGTGTTAGAGGCGTTGTTGGAACGTTATTATACACATGAGAAAGAAGCATCTCCTGATTTTTATACGATGGCTGAAGCATATAGTGGCGATCGGACAGATACCAATTTGCGAGCACTTATTTTAAATTTATATACCCGTTCACGGTCTCATCCAAATCCAGATCAATGGCTTGAGCAAAGTGCAACCATGTATGAAGATTCGGTTGAGGATATCGCTACAACCCCATGGGGACAGGTCATTGTGGAAGAAGTCTTAAACTATGTGGCAGGGGCACGAGCGAATCATGCTCGCGCAGTTGCGCTAGCAGAACGAGAAGATGGTCCAAATTTCTATCACGAACGTTTAGTAGAGGAGGGGTCAGCCCTTGAGAGCCTTGAATCTAATTATGATTGGGATGGCCTTTATAACCAGTTAGAAACCTTTGCATGGAATAGACTTCCAAGTAAGAAAAAAGACGACCCGGCAGATCCTGAATTAATAACGAAAGTGAAGCAATTGCGAGATGAAAGCAAAAAACTTCTTCAAAAAGCACAAGAATTAATGGTAGGCAATGAGGCCGAAAATACAACGCGCCTTTATCAGATGCGTGGACGTGTTCGCGTGTTAACTACGCTCGTACAAGAATTTGCGCAGGCGTATCGTGAACTAAAAGAAGAACGTTCGTTAATGGACTTTGATGATCTAGAACATTTCGCTCTTGAAATTCTAAGCGATGAATCAATTGACCACCCATCTACAACCGCTTTGCAGTACAGGGAGCATTTTCAAGAAGTGTTAACAGATGAATACCAAGATACAAATCGAGTACAAGAAGCGATTCTTAATCTAGTCGGCAACGGTCGAAATCGGTTTATGGTTGGTGATGTGAAGCAGAGTATTTATCGATTTCGTTTAGCGGAACCTGGATTATTTATTGAGAAGCAAGACACCTATGCCACACTGAATGCGCCGCTTCACGATCTTCAAGAAGTTCAAGGTATTCGAATCGATCTGGCGCATAATTTTCGGAGCCGGTCAGAGGTGTTGCATGCTGTTAATTATGTCTTTGCACAAACCATGGACAAGCACGTGGGAGAAGTGGTGTATGACGACACACAAGCATTACGTTACGGGAATCTTGATTACAATACGGAAGATGAAGGATACGACATCCATGTAGCGCTTCTCGAAAAGGATGATGAAGAAACGAGCGGGTTTGAACCGTCCGCTGAAAAAGAAGCACGATGGACAGCAAGTAAAATTCAAGAATTAATTACGAATGGCTACCCTGTTTATGATAAAAAAACAAAACAGCTTCGGCCGATTCAATATCGTGATATTACGATTCTTATGCGGTCACTGCCTTCAGGACCAATCTATGTAGACGTATTTAAAGAGGCAGGTATCCCTTTATACTCAGATCGAGATGAAGGGTATTTCCGACACGTTGAAGTGCAAATCATGCTATCACTACTGAAAATTATTGATAATCCATTTCAAGATATCCCACTTGCTGCGGTATTGCGCTCGCCAATTGTTGGTCTAACGGATGAACAGCTGGCACATATTCGTGTTAATCATGTGGAAGGTTCATTTTATGAGGCTGTACAGGCTACACTTGCTATCGACCCTGGAGCGGAACCACTAAAGACTAAACTTGCTCATTTTTATACCCAACTACAAGAGTGGCGTGTTAAAGCACGAACAACACCATTATCAACTTTTATATGGTCACTGTTTTCAGAGACAGGCTACGATATCTTTGTTGGTGGATTACCGGGAGGGAAGCAGCGTCAAGCCAATGTGCGCGCGCTGTATGACCGAGCAAAAGCATTCGAAGATACTTCGTTCCGAGGAATTTTTCGCTTTTTACGTTTTGTTGAGCGTATGGAGGAGCAGGGTGACGATTTTGAGAGTGCACGTACAATAAGTGAACAAGAAAATGTCGTTCGTTTGATGTCGATCCATAAGAGTAAAGGTCTTGAATTCCCGGTCGTCTTTGTTGTAGAGATGTGGAAGCAGTTTAATTTAATGGATACCCGTAGGCCAACTCAAATTCATCAAACATTGGGATTTGGTTCAACGTATTTGGATATCGAGCGCCGTATCAAATATTCAACAATTCCTGAAGTTGCAATAAAAAAATTACAAGAGCGAGAACAGATATCGGAAGAATTACGCATACTCTATGTTGCGTTAACAAGAGCAAAAGAGAAATTATTCATGCTTGGTAGTGTGAAAGATCGAGAAACAAAATTAATGGAATGGGAAGAGCAAGCTGAACAAGCGCTTCCTCTTTATGATCGTAAACAAGCAAGGCGTTTCTTTGATTGGGTTATTCCCGCTGTTCTTAGACATGCAGATATTGAGCGCATCAACGATCCCGAAACCCATGAGTCAAAATGGCTGTTAGATGAACAAGCTGAAGTGCCTGAACTTAAGAATGTTCAATCGCTACCTTCGAACGAGCGTGTTCAACAGTTAAAGAGACTAGAGTATGTGCCATCGTCTTCAATTGAATTGGAAGCAGAAGTCGACCGTCGTTTAGATTTCAGCTACCAATATCCAGTCGCGACTCAAACATTCGCCAAACAAAGTGTGACGGAGTTAAAGCGTAAGTACAACTGGAAAGAGTTTACTGAAGAAGAACAACCCCAGTCGTTTAGACAAGCGACTAGTATGAAAGAACCAACCTTTTTAAAAAAACAACAAAAGTTAAGCGCGGCAGAAAAAGGAACACTGATGCATCGTGTGATGCAGCGGCTATCATTCACTTCAGGAGAGCCTACAGTCATAAAAAGCGAAGTCGAAGGGATATGTAGGCAGCTTGGGTTTAACCGTGAAGAACGAAGCGCCATTTATGATAAACGTATTGTTGATTTTCATCAATCCACAATTGGCAAACGATTAATAAACGCGACTCAAATGAAAAGAGAAGTGCCATTTTCATACGTCCAACCAAAACATTCATTTGCTCATCAAGAGGCTGATGATGATGAGGATGTAGTTCTCATACGTGGCATCATCGATGTGTTATTTTGGGATGAAGATGGTGAATTAATTTTACTTGATTATAAAACTGACCGGGTACAGTCTCTTCAAATAGAGGAAGCCGACTTAAATAAGTTGTTAAACGAGCGTTATCAACATCAGATGAACCAATATAAGCAAGCGATTGAAAGCATCTGGAAAGTGGCTGTTAAAGAATGCTGGCTCTATTTCTTTGATGGTGGCCATGAAGTGAATGTAAAGTAAAAATGTACACATCTATGCGCATAAAGCGTGTGGATGTGTTTTTTTGGTATGGGGCTTATTTCATATAAAACTGGTAATAAGAAACGCTTACTTTACAATAAAATGACTGATAAACGATATAATCCATTTATTGTAAGTTATTAAACGGTGTGTTAAATTGAACTCGATGGTTTTATAAATGACTATAAAGTATAATGCCTTGATGGGAGAGGGATATGCCAAAAAAACGCTACATTTCATTTGATCTTGCGCGAGGGATGATGTTGTTACTTGTTGCTCTGGCTCATGCACAAATCTTTATTAGTGGAACGATTCTTGTTCGTCCTGAGGGGAATGGTGTGGTGGATAGCCTATTAAACTATGCCTCTGTATTTTTTGTTGATAATCGGGCTAGAGCTATGTTTGCACTATTGTTCGGATACGGCATCACCCTTGTTATTCGAAGTTACGTCCGAAAACAAAAGAGTCACTTAGAAATACGAAAATCCATCAATCGGCGTGCAATTGCGTTGTTGATTTTTGGATTCTTATTATCGGTTGTTGTAGGGGGAAAAGACATTCTTGCCATATATGGTGGGGGCCTCTTGCTGATTCATTGGTTCTTATATCGTAGCGACAAATTGCTTGAGCGAACGATGGTCACACTGCTCATCTTTTTTGTTCTCATTTTACCGTTTGTATGGGCGGCCATGTCGACTATGGGAATGGAAACAATTTTTCAAGGTTCGAACAGTTATGTCGACCAGTTAATTGATGGAACGATGCAATTTATAATGGGTGGACCTATTCTAGGAAACTTTGTTTTACCTGTCATTCTCTCCATTCTAATTGGCGTTTGGTTTGGTCGAAAGGGTTTATTAAACGAAGATAAAAAGCATCGACCATTTTTGAAAAAAGTCGCGGTCGGAGGTATTTTCATCTCGCTTGTAGGCGCGATTCCACATGCGCTATATAGCAATGGAGCGTTACAAGTCGAGCATGCTTATGTGATCGGCTTAATCTTTACTGCCCATATGCTAACAGGGATTGCTGGCGGATGTGGATATGCAGCATTATTTGGATTAATTGGACCCCATTTCAATAAGACAAATCCAATCGTCGTTGGCATCACGGCGCTAGGGAAACGTTCTCTAACGTTTTTCATTGTAAATGAGATTCTTTTATTAATGCTTCTTTCTTCAGGAGGTCTAGATTTAGCCAGTCAACTAAGCATTGCGCAAGTATGGCTTGTAGCAGTTCTCGTTTGGCTATTCTCAATCGGAATGGCATCTGTTTTAGAATGGAAGAAAAAAAGCGGTCCTTTTGATTATCTGTTTCGTCGATTTGTATATCGCTAGTAGAGATGGAAAACCCGGTTAAATCATTTGATTTAACCGGGTTTTTCCTATCTTTAGCGACTAAAGTGAAGTTGAAGTTGATCCACCAGTGTATCTACTAATGTTTGCTCCATATTTGCTTCTCTTAAATTGTGAATCATCCCTTTAATAATTGTATGGTTGGGATGAGTGTGTAGGAGTTCTTTTTCAATTAATAAAATGGATTCTAGGACATCATTGCTGTAAGGAGTTGTTTCTTTTTTTACTGCGATCTTTAATGCTTGAGTTAGTTCTAATGGGTGACTATAGCCTTCTACCGAATGGTTTGCGTGCATAAGCGAACGAAGTTGAGAATTGAAAAGCGGGGGATGGTTGATGGCTGAATAATGTGTAAATATAAGATCAGCTTGATCCATACAGTATGGAATGACCTCATCAATCGACACAGGTAATTGATGCGTCATAACAAGCTCTAAATAATGTTTCGTAATTCCTATGAGCGTTAAAGCCCCGTCTGTAACATAGGGCTTAAAAGAAGGACCATAAAGGTTTTCTAATGAGTGTTCAAGCCACCAAATACTTAGTTCTTGCTTATTCTGTATATGTTGGTAAGTTGCGATATTATCAATTTCTGTAAGTTCTTGATCGTGAACGTTATAAAACGGTTGATTATCGATGTAATGATGAACAATCGCTTTGAGTTGCTCAGCAAGTTTTTCTTTTAATGATAAGTTGGGCTGCTTGTCAATACGTGCAATTTGTTCATCTAAGCGTCGTGAATCATGCTCTAAAATACTAATAAACAAGTCTTCTTTCGATTTGTAGTACAGGTATAACGTACCTTTTGATAAACCAGATGTTTCCGCAATGTTTTGCATAGAAGTTCCTTTGTAGCCCTTCAATGAAAATAAGTGTTTCGCCGTCATTAAAATATCAATTTCTTTATTGTGATTTTTTTGCCGCATCGTTTCACCTCCTCCTTACGCCAAGCTTATCACAAAACATGTAGGCAGTAGAACGGATGTAGTTAGACGAAAAACGCCTTTTTTTGTAAAGGCGTTTTTAAACCACTAGATTGCAATTTTTCGATCCTTCCCAGCAGCATAGCCAAATAGTGATATACCAATTGCTGCAGACATGAGAATAAGGAGTGGTACCGTCCATCCATTTGTCCATTCAGCAATGGTACCAAGAAAGAAGGGACCAAGTGCCGCAATCATATAGCCGACCGATTGTGCCATACTAGACAATTGCGAGGATTGTTCCACTGAATGTGTCCGTAACACGAAGAACATCATCGCTAAACTAAAAGCCGTTCCCATACCCATTCCAGTAATGATTAAAAAGACGAGCGTTAGTTGAGAGGCTGTTAAGGCTACCCCAACGAGACCTGTTAAAAAGAGCAGTCCAGCACCAACGCCGACCCACGCTTGATTGTTTAATTTTGCTGCGAAAATCGGAACAAAAAACGTTGCTGGAATTAACCCTATTTGCATAAGTGCCATGAACCAACCTGCTTCATTTTCACTAAACCCTTTAGTAAGTAAAATATCCGGTAGCCACGTAAAAAGGCTATAAGGAATGAAAGATTGTAAGCCCATAAAGAGAGAGACGGACCAGGCAATCTTTGATTTAAAGATAGAGGAGGAAGGCTGGTTATTTACTTTACCTGGAACTTTTTTTCGCGACGATCGAATAACGGGAAGTCGTAAACAAATAAAAAATACCGCAATCGATGATAAAACGGCCCATAAAAGTAAGGCATACTGCCAATTAAATGCCGATGCTTCTGCTAATGGAACGGATAATCCAGACGCAAGTGCACCAAATAGATTCATAGAAACAGAGTAGATGCCCATCATAATACCAATACGCAATGGGAAGCTAAGTTTAATCAAACCTGGCATCAATACGTTTCCGACAGCGATTCCAAGTCCGAGTAGTAAGGTTCCGAGTAATAGCATAGGTGTATTCCCTAAAGAACGAAAGATGATGCCAATTGTTAGGGTAATCATAGCTATTAAGAGCATAAGCTCCATTCCTGTTTTACGAGAAATTTTAGGAACTAATGGGGAAAACAAGCCGAACATAAGTAAAGGAAGAGTATTCACTAGCCCAATTGTAAAATTGGAAACAGCCAGATCTTCTCTAATAAACGGGATTAAAGGACCGAATGAAGTCATCGGTGACCGTAACGTAGCAGCAATTAATAAAATGGAGACAAGTAACAAAAACGTGTAATAATTCTCTTTCTTGTTTGAATGAAGTTTTTGCATCAGTACCCCCCTTTTCACTATTAATAAAATGAGTTTGTTCGTTGAAGTCACAATGCCTCATTGTACTACTGTGAAAGGAGGGAATCAAGCAGGTTCTCGATCTATGAATAAGCGAGAAGAAGTTCCTTATTGAAGATGGGTGACTATAAAAAGAGAGAGGCTTGTCTTAAAGAGATCTAACATGAACATCTCCCCAATAGTACCCATTTTTTATAACAGGCTTTTCCAGTAAACGACCAATTTCTAATAAAAACTCTGGACAGTAATAGTAATCTCTAATTTGGAAGATTGCTTTTTCATTGTACGTTAATTCGTGGATGGTGTTAACGGCTTCACGTTCACCATCTGGTACTGTGACAACAAAAAAGAGTCGTTGATTCTTATAAACATAAAAGGTACCATTCATCGTTACAGGATCTGCAGCCCAATCAGTTAAAGAATTTGTACGTATTGTTGTTCGGCCATACTCTTCAGTAACCCCAACAACTTCCATGACAGCATCTTCATGGAGTAGCGAAACAATACCTTCTATATTACGTTGGTTAAATGCTTGAACATATGCATTTAAAAGAGAACTATTTGGTTCGGCTTTTTGAATGGACAAAGAAGAATCGTTGAAACTGGATTGTCGTAATGTATGTCTAGCACGATGTAGAAGGGAACGCACAGCTCCTTCAGAAAGGGAAAGCATTGCACCAACTTCCTTTGCTTGAAACTCAAAAACATCAATGAGCACAATGCATACATGTTGCTTTGGCGGTAATAAGTGAATGAGGTAATCAATTGCTTCTGATAGGTCAACAGGAGAAATTGGATCGGTTATGGGTTCATTTTCTGGAAGAAGAGCCGTATGATAAACGCCTTTTTGTTTTCGTTTAGCATCAATCCAAGTATTCGTAGCAATTCGAAATAAATAAGATTTTGGATGTTTCGATTGATACAGATGCGTTAGTTTAGCAAATGCTTTTAACAACGAATCCTGAACGAGATCCTCGGCATCCCAAGGAGAGCCTGTTAATTTAAGACAGTATGACCAGAGCGCGGCTCGATCATCTTTAATTAATACTTCAAATTCGGACCTTAAGGACCGAGAAGCTGTATACATGTTTTCCATTCAGTTGGACGCTCCTTTTTTCAGTTAATTACTACTATAACGTAAAAGAGGCAATAAACCGTTCGGTAATAAATGATTTTTATAAATTATAAATTTTCGATATAATAAGAGGCAAGTCTATTTTCCTATATCAGAAAGGAGAAGGGAAAAGTCATGAACATCCCAATTCAAACAATTGGCGTAGCGGAGAGGGGTTAATCCCGTTTCCTCCTTCATTTCTCGAATTGCGGCTTCATACGCCAATGTATACAACTAATACTTTTGACCAATTTTATGACCCCAAAAGAAATATCATTTATATGGCCCCGGTTTTCGTTGCGTTTGTCTCGACAAAAGGACATGTCAGGTTGAATGAGGAGCATAGCAAATTCGAATGGTGTTCGTTTGAAAGTGCGAAAGCTGTTTTAACGTTTCCAGGAACCGAAGCTGTTTTAACTTTCATAGAAAATCATTTTGTTCATCGAACGCCTTTAGAGCTGCTAAAGATTGATCAGTTGGAGGTGCAAACGTGTTCATTGTAAATGTTGAAGGAGCTGTGTGGAGTGAGGGGAAATGGCTAGTAATCGAAAGAAGTATAAAAGAAGATCATGCGGGTGGATTGCTGTCGTTTGTTGGAGGAAAAGTGGAGTCACCAGGAGTGGATAAAGATGTATTAGAAAAAACAGTTCAACGTGAGTTTCTTGAAGAAGTTGGATTAAAGTTGAAAGCGAAAATGACATATGTGTGCAATACGTCATTTTTATATTATGATACGCATGTTATTGACATCGTTTATTTATGCGAAATGGAAGAAGGGAGTAAGCCATCCATTATAAGTCCTGATGAAGTGGCAGCCATTTACTGGTTGAAATATGAAGAAATGAAATTGCGCAGCAACGCACCGGAATATTTATTGGAAGCTGTGCGAATGGCGGAGAAAGTACGAGTACGTAAACTGGAGTGAGGGGAATGGAACAGCGATTACAGCAATTGTTAAATGAACTGTACGAGATAAAATGTGACCAAGTGAAGGCAGTGACAAACGAGATGTTTGCATGTAGAAATGAGAAAGAGTGTTATTTTGTCCGTGTAACAAATTATAAAACTGCAGAAGAGCAGCAAGCAGAAGTGGACTGGACTGTGTGGCTCTATGAGCAAGGACTAGCTGCACCGAAAGTCATCTTCTCTAAACGAGATCTCTCAATTGAAACCATAACCTATAAACACAAAACGGTACGCATGGTCGTCTATCAAGCGGCTTTAGGAAGACATGTACAGAAGAGTGAGTGGACTGGCCCTTTATTCGAACGATTAGGGAAAGAAATTGGTAAAATTCATGTTATGTCGCAAGCGTATTCTGGCAACAAGACAGCGATTAAAGATTGGCATGTGAATGATGAATACAATTGGACTAAACACATACCTAAAGAAGAAAAGGCTGTTCGAGCTACGATCGCAGAAATTTTTCGAGAGGTAGAAGAATTACCAAAAACAAAGGAGACTTACGGACTGGCTCATGGAGATGTGTGGCTAGAGAATGTCGTAGTCGACAAAACGAACCTTACGCTCATTGATTATCAAGATTGCGAAAAGCATTTTTATTTATTTGATTTAATTGTGCCCGTTTATAGTGCGATGGAGTATTCATTTGATGGGAAAGGGAGCATTGTCGAGTATGTTCATGAGATAACGAAAGCAATTTTTCGAGGGTATGCTTCTCAATGTACGCTACCACCTGCACATATCGATCATGTATTGCTAATGTTTAGACTAAAAGAAGTGGCTGATTATATGCTTATGCACATCTATGGAAGCGACGTGCCGACAGAAGAAGAAGAGCGTTTGTTCAACCTCTATCGATTAAAAATTGAACAAAATCAAATTCGAACCATCGTAACAGAAGAGTTAATTGTGGAATTAAAAGCGTTATTTAAGGAAGAGAAAGGGGTGGAGCCTTCCTCTTAAAATCGTTAATAATCTCGTTTATTGCCCTTTTTGACTTCGTTCCAATCTACATTAATGTTATCGCTAACTTTTTGAAGGAGGTCAAAAAGTGTTTCAATTTCATCTATGGATAAACCTTTTAAGGCTACTGCTTCAGAATGATTATTTTCACGTAATAAAAATTGATACACGTCTTTTCCTCGATCTGTGGGGAAAAGTTTTTTTATTTTTTGATTCGTTGGATCCTCTTGCTTATAAATAAAACCCTGGCTTTCTAATTTTTTGACGGCTCTTGCTGTAGTTGTTCGATCAACCTTTAACATTTCTGCAAGTTTCTCTTGAATGGAGCCTGGGTGTTCACAAATACGAATTAAATATAGGTATTGTCCTTTTGTTAATTCAATTTCTTTAAATTCAATATTGCTAATGGAATCGAGGGCACGGGCAATGGTGCCAATTTCACGTAGGATTTCTTTCATTAAATAAAACTCCTTTCTTTTTTGTTGCAAATACAACAAAAATAAGTTACGTTAAAGTTGACTATTCGAATAGAAATGAGGCTACAAATATGGATCAACAAATTATTATGAATCAAGAGCAGTTAGAAGAAGCGTTCGCTATCCGCAAAAAAGTATTTGTAGAAGAACAACACTGTCCAATTGAAGATGAATTTGATTCATTTGATGACTTAACAGCCGATTGTACACATGTTTTAGTTTATTATAACGAAAAACCAGTCGGTACGGGAAGGGTTCGTCGTGTTGAAACGAAAGCAAAGCTAGAGCGAATCTGCCTTTTAGAAGAATATCGAATGCACGGTTTAGGAAAAGAAATCATTGCTTTGCTTGAAGATGTTGCAGGAAAGCTAGGTTGTGAGCATGCCATTTTACATGGTCAAACCCATGCAGAGGGGTTTTATAAAAAATTAGGATACGTCACGACATCTGATGTATTTGAAGAAGACGGGATTCCACATATTAGAATGGAAAAGTCTCTTTAAGTTAAATGGGAAGGGAGGCGAAAACGATGTCTGTTGAATTATTAACGCCTTTTCGTAAAAAGATGCTGGTGGTCTCTATTTTATCTGCGTCTTTTTTGTTTTTGTTAAATCAATTTTTATTAATTACAGCGTTTCCACAAATTATGGACGATTTCTCGGTTAACGCCACTCAAGTACAGTGGTTAACAACCGCTTTTTTATTGACTACAACCATTTTAATTCCTACAATGGGCTATTTTATGGGACGATTTAATGCGCGATCGTTAACGTTTGTTGCCATTTCTTTTTTTATTGCAGGAACCATTCTAGCGATTTTTGCTCAAACGTTTTCTTTGTTAATTGTAGCAAGAGTTGTGCAAGCGGTTGGAGCTGGAATGATGCTGCCACTTGTCCAAACGGTTTTACTGCTTGTCTATCCAATTGAAAAGCGAGGGTATGCCATGGGTCTGATGACCATGGTTGTTAATGTCGCGCCTGCAATTGGTCCATCAATTGCGGGTTATATTGTTGACTTATCAAGCTGGCGCTTTTTATTTTGGCTGGTATTGCCGTTAGCAGTTTTATTACTTGTTTTAAATGTGATTTTTATGAGAAATATTACTGAGAAAGCGAACGCAACATTAAGCGTGCCATCGCTATTCTTTTCGGCAATCGGATTTGCTGGTATCATCTTAGCTATCAGTAACTTCAGTGTCTATGGAATCAGCTTGTATGTCATTATTCCCGCCGTTATTGGGGTTATGTCGTTAAGCGTCTTTATTTGGAGTCAATTAACATCTGAGCAGCCGATGTTAAATTTACGACTATTTCGTTTAAAGTGGTTTGTCCATGGTACAGTTCTGTCTTTCTTAATATCGGTATTGCTGTTATCAACTGAAACGCTCCTGCCACTTTTCATTCAAGATGTCCAAAATCGATCTGCTTTTATTTCAGGAATGACATTACTTCCAGGAACGTTATTGCTTTCCGTAACGTCTTTCCTCGCCGGACGATGGTTTGATCGTTATGGAGGCAAAATTTTAGGGATTATTGGCTATTCCATAATGGTTTTAACATTTGTTTGGTTTACTTTTATGGGAGCCGAGACGAGTGTGGCCACTATGATCATTTGTTTTAGCTTATTTATGGGGGCGGTAGGTATTGTTATGACACCTGCTACAGCCATTGCTATGAATGCACTGAAGCAAAAAGATCTTCCTCATGGTACAGCCATCTTGAACACTGTTAAGCAATTTGCCGCTGCATTAGGGGTGACGGTTTTAACAACACTAGTCAGTTTAAGTGCAGCTCGACCAGAATACAGCTATGCAGAAGGGACATTAATTGGTTTATCACTAGCATTTGCAACAATGGGTGTGCTTTCTTTCATTGCGCTATTGCTAGCAATCTTTACACGAAATCGAAGCAAGTCATCAAATACGTTCATGTAATCCTGACACCCTAGGTATAAAACTAGGGTGTTTTTATGTAATCATACAGCTCATAACCATTTGTTCGCCAATACGACCAACACGTCTTTCTCCGGTATCAAAAAAGCCTGATTTCGTATAAAGGTTTTGAGCAGGTATGTTCTTCTTGTTAACCGCTAGAACCATTTCATTTTTATCTGGGAAGTGGGTCTGAATATAAGTAGAAACGAGATCCATTGCTTGATTCGCATAACCTTTACCTTGCTCACATTGATTAACGGTGAGAGTTGTCAGCAACATTGCCTGAGGATTGGATGAATATTCTTGGACGCGCTCTGTTTCATGAAGTAAGAAGAAGCCTACTGGTTGATCGGTGGCATCTGTGATAACAATACGATGCTGACCTGGTTCAATCGTACGTAAATATGTATTTGGTAAAGCAGAAAATTGAATTTGCTCAGGTGGAAGTTGGAAAGCTTGTAAAGCAGCATCATACTTGGAGTGATAAGGCACTAAGTTTATTGTCATAACAATCCCCTTTAAGAACATTTGTTCTTATTGTAATAGAACCATTGGATTGAAGCAAGTATTTTGTATGTTGTTGGAACTAAAAAGATTTGCGCATGATTCACGTGTATAAGAACGGCTTGTTTTATTATCCTACTATTGAGGAGGTGAGTGAACATGGGTAGAGATCGTCAAGAGAAGAAATTAAAAGAAAGTGGTCGTGTGGAGTCTGATCGAGACGTTGGTTTACGCTATAAGGGAGCAACAAAGATGTCAGGTCCTGAAGAAGCAAGAAGGTTAAATGACGGTCATAAGTAGGAAAAATGCATGCAATCATCAACTTGGTTGCATGTTCTTGTTTAAATAGCTAGATAATCGGGTATAAATAATATTTGTTTTTAAAATATACTGTCATTTTATCCGTTTATGTGTCACAATAGGAGTACAGCAATATTTTCGGCTGAATCATTGTAGGGAGGTCCCGAACATTGTATAAAATTATACGAATGTTGAACGGGGCAACAGAGACCCTTAAAGACACGAACAGCCAACTAGATAAGGTATTTATTGATCCTGTTGCCGCGCAATCATTGGCAAGCAAACTGAACAACCATCTTTACAAAAATGCTGAACGCTGGAAAGTCACAACCATTAATGGCGTTGATTATTAAGATAGAGAAGCGATCACGAAGAGCTGTGGTTGCTTTTTTTTGTGCGTAAATAGAAGAAAGGTGATGTTTTGAACTTGAGCGTTCGGGAGTTATTGTAGAAAAGGGCATGAAATTTACCAACAGATTGGAGATCATAAACATCCATATGATGATCCGGCTTTCATTCAATCGAAGTTTAAACAAAACAAAAGCTAGCCAAGGCGGCTAGCTTTTCATGTTACTTATTCATATACGTGGATCGTTAGGTTTTGACGACCGAAGTTAAGAGCATCTTGTTGTTCAGGCATGAATAGGTCAATTTTGTTACCTGTGATTGCGCCACCGATGTCTCCAGCAATTGCTTCGCCGTAACCTTCAACGTATACAGTGCTTCCTAGAGGGATTACGCTAGGGTCAACTGCAATTACTTTTTGATTTGGGTTCTCTCTCAAGTCAATGCCTGTATAAGTTACACCTGAGCATCCTTCACAAAAAGCTGTGTACGCTGTCGCTTCTACGTTCATTGTTGTTGCACCTTCAGATTGTGTAGGCTCTGAGCTACTAGACTCTGTTGACTCGCTTGAGCTAGAAGGTTGGCTCGCTTCTGAGCTGCTAGACTCTGTTGACTCGCTTGAGCTAGAAGGTTGGCTCGCTTCTGAGCTGCTAGACTCTGTTGACTCGCTTGAGCTAGAAGGTTGGCTCGCTTCTGAACTAGTAGACTCTGTTGACTCATTAGAGCTAGAAGATGGGCTTGCCTCTGAACTACCAGATTCGTTTGATGAACTTGTAGATTCAGTAGATTCGTTTGAGCTTTGGTTATTTGAAGACTCTTGAGGTGCTGAGTCGTTAGATTGAATTTCACCTTTCACTTGACCTTGTTCGCCTTCACCAGGCATTGTTAACTGTTGGCCAATGAAAATTAAATTCTTATCATAAATCTCTGGGTTTAATTCAACGATATTTTGAACTTCTGTCTGATGTTGATTTGCTATATCACTAAGTGTGTCTCCGCTTTTGACTTCATATGCAAATGCTGGAGTAGCAACAAGTACAGATCCTAGGACGGCTAATGATGAAACTAATTTTTTCATACTGTAAAACTCCCCTTATAATTTAGTATTCATCCCCCATAAAATGGAACTATGAAAATGTGTAAGATGAGTCGTTCTTGGTTTGAATTCCATTTTTGTGCGGGATGTCTCTCGCAAGTCCAAACTATACAGAACAAAGAGAGACCTTTCAACCCATAAACAAGGAAGTAATCAACTTGTAAAATGACTGTAATCCGCATAGGTAAAGCGATCGATGAGTAAACTGGGGAAAATGTACTAGCGATCACTTGTTCAGCTTATTCGACAAATGGTGATATTACACGGATGTTACAAAGAAAAAGTCTATAAAAGTGTTCATTTCGGGTATAAGAATAGGTAGGCCAGTAGTAATAAGATGGTTAGACTGAGGAAAAATTAGTTGATATCCATGCTAGAAGAGAGCTAATTGTTAGCACACGAATCGTTGCTAACAAGAATGCGTCTGTACGTATGTAGGTGATTACGAAATAGGTGAAAAGGATAAAAATCATCGGCACGGTGTACATGAAAACCGTAGAATCGATCGTAATCGGTATAGCAATAAGGCTAATCGTTAATAGATAGAAATAGGAAATAAAGATGGGGATCGTTAAAAGACATGCGTGAATCACGTATTCCTCTCCTTGTCCAGTAGGTTCGCTATCTCTACTATTAACGTAACGTTTCGAAAATAAACATACGTTCTTCTTTTAAATCGTGAGAACGGCTCATTAGTAGAGCACATTCGAAGTGGATTTAAATAAGAAAATCCACTATCGAGTGCATGTCTTACATTAAAAAGCTTTGAAATGCTACGACGAGACCTACAACAATCAAAAGGCTTGGAAGTAAGTTCGCAATCTTAACATCAATGACATTTAAGAGGTTAAGACCAATGGCAAGAATTAAAATTCCACCGATGCACGTGATTTCTGCAATCACAAGATCCATTAATACATCTGGAACAAACCGATCAATTTGGTTTGCTAATAGGGTGATGCTCGCTTGGTAAAGAAAAACGGGTATCGCGGCAAATAATACGCCAATTCCTAACGTTGAAGAGATAATTAATGCGGAAAAACCATCAATAGAAGACTTTGTAAACAATAAACTATGATCTCCTCGTAATGCTGCTTCAAGCGGACCGAGAATTGCTAGTGCTCCAGTGGCAAATATAAGTGTAGAACTCACAAAAGCTTGTGCCACATTACCTTGACTATTCTTTCCAAGTCGCTTGCCTAGCCAGCCGCCAAGTTGATTTAGCCGGTCATCAATTCGTAACCAGCCCCCAACAAGTGCACCGCTCGTTAAGCTAATAATGATAATTAAAAAATTCTGCCCTGTAACTGCCATTTGCATGCCGATAACAATTAAGGCAAGTGATAAAGCCTGCATGACAAGCTTTCGTATATCTTCGGGTACATTCCGTATGCGTACACCGATTAATGAAGCAACAGCAATGGCTGCTGCATTAATAATTGTGCCTAATAACATCTTACGCCTCATTCCATCCTGCATTTCACTCAGAAACAATGCTTCATTATAGCAAATTCATTTAGCATGTTAAAGTACTTCGGAATGCTAAAGAGTATTCAGTTTATTGCATGGGACAAATTGGCGTCGTTCGGTTTGCAGGATAAAAACAAACAGCTGTCAGAAAGAGAATCAATATAGTGATAACGAAAAAAAGGAGAAACCATTCCCAAAAAGACATCTTATACCACTTGTCTCGCCGATATGGTTTTCTCAAGAGTGGTTCCCTTTCACATATAAAAGCAACATCTCCTTCAAGCGCTGTTGTTGGCGGTGCGGCGCTATGTCCTCTTCTAAATAGGTAATTGGTGATTTAAGCGTAATGTTGCTTCCGAACGTCCCATAACTGTTAATCGCGGTAATAATGGTTTCTTTGACTGGGATATCGGATCGAAAGGATTTATCTCGAACACCTTCATCCACGAGATGTAATACAAGATCGGCTACCCGTTTCTGAGTATCAATATAGTCTTGAATTGTGTCTAATGGTTCTTGGGAGAACGATGCATAGCTTTCAAAGGCTTCCCTAAAAACCGCACTCTTACTTAACGTATCACTTGAATCAATCGTTAATAGATCAAAAAGCTTGATAAGTCGATCGTAAGCGGGAATGTCTTCGTAAACGATTTCAAAAAAAGATGATACGTGTTTTTCTAGGTTATGACTCGCTACAGCTACAATTAAGCGATCTTTTTTAGGGAAATAGCGGAACAGTGTGGCGATCCCAATTTCTTCTTTATCTGCTACGTCTTGCATTTGTACTTGGTCTAAACCGTGTTCTAGAAAAAGCATTTCTGCCGTTTGAATAATGGACTGGTAGCGACGTGTTTTATTATCTGAGCGTTTGGTGGATTCAGGCATAAAGACTCCTTTTTGACACATGATAAATTGAGTGTATAACAGAAAGCGTTTGCAAGAAAATCATATTTCAATTATAATCATATTATGATAGTCTAACTATCATAATTAATATTAGGAGGCTTTTTCAAATGAGATTAAAAAATAAAGTTGCATTTATTACAGGTGCAGGTAGTGGAATGGGCGAAGTTGAAGCGCTTCGTTTTGCAGAAGAAGGTGCAGTTGTTATTGCAACAGACATTAATGAAGAAGCTGTTAATTCGGTTGTTTCAAAAATAAAAGAAGCTGGTGGACAAGCACAAGCTTATAAACATAACGTTGCGTCTAAAGAAGACTGGGCGGCAATCATGGGTAATGTAAAGAACCAATACGGGAAGCTAGACATTCTCGTTAACAATGCAGGAATTTCGCTTGCAACACCATTTGAAGAACAGACAGCGGATGATTGGGCACGCGTATACGGTATTAACATCAATGGTGTCATGTATGGCATGCAGGAAGCTCTTCCTTTAATGGAGGAAAACGGAGGATCGATTGTAAACATTTCATCGATATCTGCTCTAACAGGAATGGCAGGGGCAGGGGCATACACAGCTTCAAAAGGGGCGGTACGTTCAATGACAAAAGCGGCAGCCGTTGATTATGGGAAGAAAAACATTCGCGTGAATTCTGTACACCCTGGTTACATCGTTACGCCGATGAGTGCTCCTTCCATGGAACAATATAAAGAGTATTTCTTAACTCAAGTGGCTTTACCCAATCTGGGAAATGCAGAAGAAGTGGCAAATGCCGTGTTATTCCTAGCTTCAGATGAGGCGAGTCATATTACTGGAATTGAGCTGCCAGTTGATGGTGGCGTTACAGCAAAATAACTGCCTTAACAAAAGCCGATGTGGTCATGTTTATTTTAGAATCAGGAGTGCCGCTAACAATGCAGGTGGACAAATTTTATAACTGAACGAAAAACCACTTTAGAGGTGTTTCCTTTAAAGTGGTTTTTTATCATGAAAAGTCATAAAATGTTCAGAAAATAAGCGGGATCTTGCTATAGGTTTCATAGAGAATAATGATAGTAGGGTCTTGAACTTTATAAATCTTGATTAAATGGTAAACAAGGAGTGTCTTGTGATGCGAAATAAATGGTTAGTAGTAGGTACGTTAGCCATTGTTATTGTTCTAACAGTGGTCGTTTTGATAAGCAATTCATCAAATGTTGACGAGGATGTGGCGATTGAATATGATGCGCCTCCTAATATAGAAGGTCAGCCTACTTTAGGAAATGCGGAAGCACCTGTTAAGGTTGTCGCTTTTGGAGATTACAAATGTCCATCATGTAAGGCTTGGGACGAAACGGTTTTTCCCGAACTAAAAGAAACCTATATTGATGAGGGAATCGTGGAATTTGTTCACGTTAATACTCCCTTTCATGGTGAAGAGTCAATGTTAGCTGCACAAGCAAGTGAGTCGATTTGGAGTCAGAATCAAGAGGCTTTCTGGACATTCCATGAGGAGATTTATCAAAACCAGCCTGAAACACAGCAGCACGATGAGCAATGGGTAACGGAAGAGACACTTCTAGAAATTGCTTCTTCAATAGATGAGAACATTGATTTAGAAAATCTAGAGCAAGACTTACAGCAGCAGGCATTTCAAGAAGAAATTGGTGAAGATCTTGATTTAGTCGAACAGTTCGAGGTTGCACAAACACCGACCATTATGGTAAATCAGTATAAACTAACGAATCCTTTTGATTATGAACAAATGGTTGCACTAATTGAACAGGAGAACGGCGAATGAAAGCGGAACAAAGGAACAATCTATTCTTATATCTTGCTTGGGTAGTCTCTCTCACCGCAACATTAGGCAGTCTATATTTTAGTGAAATTAGAGGATATGTTCCGTGTGAAATGTGTTGGTATCAAAGGATATTAATGTATCCGTTAGCGGTTTTTCTTGGAATTGCTGCTTATGCTGGGGATGTATCAATCAGAAAATATGTCCTACCACTAAGCCTGATGGGCATGGTGGTGTCAGGCTATCATTACCTCATCCAAAAAGTCCCTAGTTTAGCGCCTCTTACCCCTTGTACAGAGGGTGTACCGTGTAATATCCAATACATAAACTGGTTTGGCTTCATATCCATCCCATTTTTAGCGTTACTGGCATTTAGTTTAATTACCATTCTGCTTTTCTTTCAAAAAAAATAAAGATCTTGAACGAAAAAGAGCCAAGTACTTACGTACTCGGCTCTTTTTGATGACATGAATGAAGGTCTTCCAATGCTTTTATTTGGAATTCGGCTAGTCGTTTGTACTGCGTATAAAGTTGATTGTATCGCTCAACGTCTTCGTTCTCGGGATAGATGATGACGTTTCCT
The DNA here is from genome assembly GCF_047238345.1 of Shouchella phoenicis. Taxonomy (NCBI): domain Bacteria; kingdom Bacillati; phylum Bacillota; class Bacilli; order Caryophanales; family Bacillaceae; genus Shouchella; species Shouchella phoenicis. Next base: position 733,654 of record NZ_JBDFMQ010000001.1, read on the forward strand.
GCGTCGCCCATCTTTTTTGACGCTTGCAGAACGGTCTCGTATCCCCCCTCAACCTTAGGAGCAGCTGCTGCTCCTAAGATGGCAGCACCAACGGCAGGAGCATGTGGTGTAGAGGAAATGTGAATAGCTTGATTAAGTACGCTAGCATAGACTTCCATAAGACGCCTGTTTTTTAAAGGTAGTCCACCTGCGGCAACAATTTTGTCGATCGTTAAACCGGCATCGCGGTAATTCTCAATAATCGAGCGTGCGCCAAATGCAGTTGCTTCCATAAGCGCGAGAAAAATTTCTTCAGATTTTGTTTGTAAGGTCAGTCCAAGCATGCTTCCTGAGGCATGTGGGAGGTTATGTGGCGAACGATTCCCGTTGTGCCAATCAAGGGCAAGTAAACCGGTGGAACCTGCTTTCACACCGCCTAATTTTTGTTCTAGGTAGGCAAGAATCGGCAATTGTTCTTGCTGAGCTTGTTTGGCGATGTTCTCGGGAACCATTTGATCGACAAATGCTGCAAATAAATCGCCCACGGCTGATTGACCTGCTTCGTATGCATGCATATCTTTAACAATTCCATTTTTAACAGACCCAGATATTCCTGGAACCTCAACGGACTCTTGATCTACCAAAAGGTGACAAGTGGATGTCCCCATTACCATGACTAATGTACGAGGATCAACTGAGCCAGTGCCTAATACAGCAGCATGAGCGTCAATCATTCCCACTGCTACAGCGGTGCCAGGGCGGAGTTGTAGCAATTTAGCATAGTCTGTAGTTAATTCACCAGCTTTGTCACCAACTTGCGCGACAGTACCCGACAATTTCGTTTGTGGCAACATAGCAAGTAAAGAGCTGCACGAATCAAAAAATGCTTGTGGAAATCCGTTATCTTCATCCCAAAATGCTTTGAAGCCAGCACTGCAGTTACTTCTAACAAGGTTACCTGTTAAGACAAAGCTAATCCAATCAATGGCTTCAACAAAATATGTCGCTTCTTCATAGAGTGCAAAATCTTCTTCAGCTACTTCCAATATTTTCGGAACCATCCACTCACAGGAAATGGACTCCCCATAGTTTTTAAGAAAATGAAATGGTCCTTGATCATAAACCAGCTGCATATGTTCTGCTTGTTTCATCGCGCCATGGTGTTTCCAAAGTTTCGCGAATGCATGAGGGTTATTTTTCCATTTATCTTTGAAGCATAAAGGGGTGCCGTCTTTATCGGTTGGAATGACGGTGGAAGAAGTAAAGTCTACTCCAATTCCAATGACTTGCTCTTTAAGGATATTCCCCTTAACTAATGCACTTGGAATAGATGTATGAAGAACATCTAAATAGTCCTGAGGGTGCTGAAGTGCATAGTTGTTAGGAAGAGACTCCCCGTTTGGTAGTGCCTTATCAAGCACCCCGTGTTTATAAGTAGTAATATCTTCGGATATGATGACACCTGTTGACGAGTCGCAAATGACAACTCTTCCAGATGCGGTTCCAAAGTCTACTCCAATTGTATAGGTAGCAGGCATGTGATCACCTCGAATAAATGAATGCGTTTACAGTATAGGGATAGTTTAACCCTTATACAAAAGAAAATCAAGGATAATGAACATAAATGAACAATTGACAAACATTATTAAGCGATATTATATTTAAATCAAACATATTCAAACATTAGTGAACAACAAGTGGGGGATTAAGATGATTGAAAAAGAGACGATTCTATCGAAAACATATCGACTGACTGAGCCTTGGAAGATTGGGATAGAAGCAATAGAACGTGAGTTAAAGGAAGGGGATGTGCTCGTTCAACCGACGTTGGCAAGTATTTGCCACGCTGATCTACGTTATTATACAGGGCAGAGAAGACCAGAAGCATTGCAAAAAAAATTGCCAATGGCGTTACTCCATGAAAGCATAGGCACTGTAATAAAAAGCAGACATAACGATCGGCAAGTAGGCGATCGAGTCGTCATTGTACCGAATGTACCAGGTAGTCTATTGGAGAGAAGAGATGTGCATGATGTAACGGCTTCCTATAACGAAGAAAACTATAGTAGAGATAATGTCTTCCTTGGAAGCGGATACGATGGGGCCGCGCAAGAACATCTAGTGTTACCGGCTGCATGTACAGTCGTAGTGCCGAATGACGTTCCAGATGAAATTGCGGTTCTTGCTGAGCTGTGCACGGTTTCCAATCAAGCGATTCAACGTGCTGGCATAACTGGAGATCAAGAGCATGTGGCTGTTTTCGGAGATGGGCCGGTTGGATTTATTACCGCTGCTTTGCTTCATTACGTTTATGGCGTTTCTTCTGAGCGACTTCACGCTTTTGGAGCGGTAGAAGAAAAAATTGCTTCGTTTACTTTTGCGAAGCGTCATCTTGTTCAATCGTATGATTTTTCAAAAGAGCCTCTAGTGGATGCTGTATTTGAGTGTACAGGTGGTCGTTTTTCAGAGAGTGCGGCAAATCAAGCAATTGACCTTGTGAAAAGAGAGGGAAATGTCGTGTTAATGGGTGTGACAGAAGATAAAGTGCCGCTAAATACGCGAGATATCCTTGAGAAAGGTATCCGTTTAGTTGGGAGCAGTCGCAGTTCTGTTGGGGATTTTCAAACGGTTGTGGAAGGCTTGCGAAACAAAGACTTCCAACATGCCTTATCTGCCCTTGTGCCAGACGAATTTCATACCATTACATGTGCTGATGATCTAATGAACGCGTTAAATGAAACTGCGGCTCATAAAGCATGGAAAAAAACATTCGTAACATTTACATGGTAAACAGAGAGCACTCTCTGTTTATCTTATAAATGATATCGCTTACAAATAGTGGAGGTAAAAAATATGTCAATCGTACAAAGCCCATCCGCTTTAGGAAAAATTGGAATCCCACCGCATCTGTTTTGGGGATATGTAGGTGTTCTCATTTTTATGATGGGAGATGGACTTGAAATTGGATGGTTAAGTCCTTTTTTAGTTGAAGAAGGGTTTACAGTTCAACAAACATCGATGTTGTTTTCTGCTTATGGTCTCACCATTGCCTTATCATCGTGGTTTTCTGGTGTGTTTGTTGAAGCGTTTGGGCCAAAACGGACAATGTTCGCTGGATTCATTCTTTATGTCTTAGCAACTATAGGATTTATCACTTTGGGCATTAGTCAAATGAATTATTCGATGATGCTTGCGTTTTATGCCTTAAGAGGATTTGGCTACCCGTTATTTGCATATTCATTCCTTGTTTGGGTGACGTATCGAACACCTGCGAATGATTTAGGGAAAGCTGTTGGCTGGTTCTGGTTTGTTTTTACAGGTGGCTTAAATGTATTAGGCGCTTACTTTTCAGTATGGTCAATTAATACACTTGGTTATATCGGTACACTATGGACAGCATTATTATGGGTATCGATTGGTGCTATCTTTGCGCTCATTATTAATCGTGATGTGCTCGTAAGAAAAAGTGATGCAAGTGCGAAAGGAAAAGCAAAGGAATTGTTAAAAGGGCTTACCATTGTGAAACGAGAGCCAAAAGTAGCCTTAGGCGGTGTTGTAAGGATGATTAATACAACGTCCCAATTTGCATTTCCAGTTTTTTTACCGTTATATCTAGCATCTTATGGCATCCCAACATCTTCTTGGTTAACCATCTGGGGCGCGATCTTTCTCAGTAACATTGTCTTTAATCTTGTTGCAGGTTTTATAGGAGATAAGATTGGCTGGCAAAATACGATCATTTGGTTTGGTGGAGTGGGTGCAGGGGTTACAACCTTATTGTTATTCTACGCACCTCAGCTATTTGATGGAAACTTAATCGTTATCACTATTATAGGAATGTTATGGGGCGCATCTTTATCCGCGTATGTTCCTTTATCAGCGCTCGTACCTTCTTTAGTAAAAGGGGACAAAGGAGCAGCGATGTCTATCTTGAACTTAGGCGCCGGATTACCGGTATTTGTAGGTCCAGCAATTGTCGGGCTGTTTATTGGACTTGTTGGTGATGTGGGTGTCATGTGGATTCTTGCCTTGCTACATTTTGCTAGTTCTATCATAACAAAGTTTATTACATTGCCAGATAAAATAAGTGAACAAGAAATTGCTTGACGTTTTAAAAAAACGATAAGTCAGGTAGAATGAGAGAAAACGTGTGAAAGTAGGGATTGCGATGTTGGCGATTGAAAGGAAGCGCCATATTCTTGAATATGTAAAACAGCATCAACTGGCTTCCGTATCTGAATTAGCGGTCGTGTGTAATGTCCACCAAGCAACGATTCGGCGTGATTTAAATGAACTAGAAGATGAAGGGTTACTGCAGCGAACCCACGGTGGGGTGATGGGCGCTCGTGACAATATTTCGTCTGAGCCTAGTTTTTCTGAGCGTGAACAAAAGCATCGTGAAGAAAAAGAACGAATTGGTAAACAAGCTGCTGCATATGTAGAAGATGGTGATACAATTCTTATAGACTCGGGTACGACCACATTTCAAATGGTGCCGCATTTACTGCAAAGAAAACAGCTAACAGTCGTAACAAACGACATTAACATCGCTGCTGCTTTCCGTCATGCTCATTCAATCAAAACGTTTGTGACTGGCGGTGTGCTATTCCACGATAGCTATATGTTAAATGGAACCTATACCGATGACATGTTGGCGAAGCTACATGTTCAAAAAGCATTCATTGGTACGCCTGCCATTCATCCTGAATTCGGGATTATGCATTTTGACGATTACTTAGTTTCTGCAAAGAAAAAAATGATTGATGCAGTCGAACAAGTTATGGTACTAGCAGATCATACGAAAATGGATCAGCTCTCCATGCATGAAGTGGCACCTTTAACTTCTGTACAAAAAGTAATAACAGGGACTGACTTGGATGAGCGTGTAAAGCATGCATTTGAAGAGAAGGGTGTTTCAGTAGATCTAGTTTAAGTGATAAAATCAAAAGAAAAAAGCACATAAAGCAATGTTCGTTGTTGCTATGTGCTTTTTTGAATGCTCAATAAGAAATTCACACAATTAGAAAAAAGATATTGCTAAAAAGAAATGAGCCATATATAATAATTTACGAAAGCGGTTTCGGGAAGCGTTTTCTTAAATTTGTTCCTTTTCTATTTAGTTCCACCGTTGTTAGCAGAAAGTATTAAAAGACAGACCGTTATTGAAAGCGCTTTATTTTAAGGCATTTCTCGAAAGCGCTTTATGTTTAGAGAAGTGTGGTAAAAAACGTACGATAAACATTCATTAAGGGGGAAGATGCAATGACAAAATGGTTGAAATTTGGTGCTGTTCCACTTTTATCTGTATCTTTATTAGCTGCATGTGGTGGTTCAGATGGTGAAAATGGTGGTAGTAGTGAAGGGGTAGAAAGCGAAACAACAAGTGAAACAATTGGGTCCGGTGAAATCGAGCTCGTGTTTTGGGAGTTTGGCAACACCGGCTATGATAAATTAATTGAAGAATATGTAGAAGAAAATCCAGACATCTCCATTAATCTACAGAATAGTGACATGAACGATATGCATGATAATTTATTTACATCCATATCGGCTGATACAGGAGCACCAGATATTGCCTTAGTAGAAGAAGCGCAAATTGAGCGCTATCGTACAGCTGAAGATTCATTTAATAACCTCTATGATTTAGGCGCTGGTGATGTGCAAGAGGATTTCCTTGATTGGGTTTGGCATAACGGTGAAAATGCAGATGGCGATTTTGTATTCGGATTGCCGACGGATATTGGACCTACCGTCATGTTTTATCGAACGGATGTATTTGAAGAAGCAGGATTCGATTCTTCTCCAGAAGCGGTATCAGAGTTAATTCCTACTTGGGATGCTTATGAAGAAGTCGCATTGCAAATTTATGAAGAGACAGGCAAACTGATGACAGACGCTGGTGAACTAATCTATAATGCTCGTCGTGACCAAGCGTCGGAGCAGTATTTCAATACAGATGAAGAATTGATTATGGATGATCATCCGGAAATTCGTGAAGCGTATGATTACACAGCAGACTTCTTTGACCAAGATTTAGCTGGTGATATTCCACTTTGGACACCAGAATGGTTCGCGGGAATGGATGATGGTTCGTATGCAACGATGCTTGCGCCAGCTTGGATGCAAGGTGTTATTAAAGATAACAGTCCTGAAGAAGGGATCTGGTCGATTACGACAATGCCTGAAGGGGCAGGAAACTGGGGTGGCTCATTCTTAACGATTCCAAGTGAAACTGAGCATGCTGAAGAAGCGTATGATTTCATCTCATGGCTAACTGCTCCTGAACAGCAGTTAAAATCATTCCAAGATTATGGGCTGTTCCCATCAACGCCAGCTGTTTATGAAATGCCAGAGTTTATTGATTATGAAGATCCATACTTTGGTGGAATTCCAACTGCACAAGTATTCTCTGAAGCAGCCCAGCAAGTTATCCCAGTTTATAAAGGGAGAAACTATTATGCAGTGGATGATGTCATGAAAGAAGCGATTGATAATGTGTCTGCAGGCGATGACCGAGATGAGGAATGGGAAGCTTCTCTTGATACAATTGATCGAATCTTAGCGCGGTAATTTATCTCGATTTATTTAGGAGGATGGCTCTCTTGCGGGCGAGTCATTCTTTTTTTATAGGAACATTATGCGCAACATATACGTGAGGAGGTCACACGTTGAAGACATCTCAAGCAACACAATCCGCTCCCAGAAACCGTCCAAAAGGGAATCGAGAAAAAAGACGTACAGCATTATCTGCCTATTTCTTTGTCTCACCTTTTTTCCTCTTATTTTTAATTTTTGGTCTTTTCCCGATGTTGTTTAGTTTTTATTTAGCGTTTTTTAGATGGGATGGGCTAGGGGAAATGACATATGTTGGCCTAGCCAACTTTGAATTTATCTTTAATGATCCTGTTTTTTATTCGTCTATTTTAAATACGTTTATTATTGGTCTATTAGGAACACTCCCACAGATTGTGTTTGCGATTTTAATTGCATTTGCACTTAATTCTGCCTTAATTAAGTTTCGCAATACGTTTCGGACAATTATTTTCTTACCTTACATTACGTCGGTTGTAGCAGTTGCGATTATTTTTGGAGTCGTATTTAATAATCAGCCGTTTGGTTTTGTGAACTACATATTAAGTTTGTTTGAAGTTGATCCAATTAGATGGAATGCGGAATATTGGCCAGTGAAAATTGCGATTGCGACGATGGTGTTTTGGCGTTGGGTCGGTTACAACACAATTATTTTCTTGGCAGGGATGCAAAGTATTCCAAAAGAATTGTATGAAGCAGCGAAAATTGATGGTGCTACCATTAGCCAGCAAATTCGTCTTGTCACACTGCCAATGTTAAAGCCGATTACATTATTTGTTGTGTTTACAGCAACAATCGGAAGTCTACAGTTGTTTACGGAGCCGCTAATCTTCCTTGGTCGTAATTTACGAGAAGAAGGGATTACCATGGTTGCTTACTTGTGGAGAGATGCATTTGTCTACAATTCCTTTGGCACAGCGTCTGCAGCTGCCATTGCATTGTTCTTCATTATCATTGTTCTAACGGTGATCAATTTGCTCATTACAAGTCGATTGGGACGCTCAAAAAAAGTTGGTTAGGGGGCTAAACGATGAGTAAAGAAAAACATACTGGAAGAAGGACGTTTTCATTGAAGAAGCTTTTTGTTTATCTTTTTTTAATTGCTGGTTCGTTGGCGTCCCTTTTCCCATTTTATTATATGTTTGTGATGGCAACACGAGTAAATCGAGAAATTAACCAAGTACCACCTCCGTTTACACCTGGAGCGGACTTAGTCTCGAACTTTCAAAAGGTGCTCAATAACATAGATTTCTTCGGAGCCATGTGGAATAGCTTTTTCGTTGCGACAGCGGTAACCCTTGGTACGCTCTTATTGTGCTCTCTTGCAGGATATACCTTTGCAAAGCTTGAATTTAAAGGGAAAACCATCCTGTTTACGGCCATATTGATTACGATGATGGTGCCGCCACAGCTCGGGCTTATTCCACAATATTATATTATTACAACCCTCGGCTGGTTGAATGATTTTCGTGCCATTATCATCCCTGGTTTAATCAACGCCTTTGGTATCTTCTGGATGAGGCAATATATTAAGGAAGCTGTTCCTTTTGAAATTATTGAAGCTGCAAGAATTGATGGATGCTCACATTTTCGAACGTATTGGAATATCGTTGTGCCGACCGTATTACCTGCATTTGCCACGCTCGGTATTATTGTGTTTATGACCGTCTGGAATGATTTCCTCTGGCCGTTAGTCGTGCTAAGAGATCCATCCATGCATACCCTTCAAGTCGCGCTGCGTTCATTAAATGATGCAAGACAGCTCGATTACGGAATGTTAATGTCAGGAACATTTTGGGCAACAGTTCCATTACTAATCGTCTTCCTATTATTTAATCGCTTGTTCATTCAAAGTTTGTCAGAAGGCGCTGTAAAAAGTTAAACAATAGGATGGCTTAAAAAGACAATAGAAGAGAATCTTCATGAGTGAGAAAGTGTCATTCATAAAGATTCTCTGTAAATGAGATAGAAACGTATACATGTAGAATGAACATAGGGAAAACATCTGTTTAATTGAGGTGGAAATGTGTCGAATATCTTTATGAAACTAGCAGAACTTATCTATAAATTCGTCGTGCTTAATTTGCTATGGGGCGTATTCGTTGTGCTTGGGCTAGGTGTCTTTGGCGTGATGCCTGCAACGGTAGCGTTGTTTCGCATTATAAGAGAATGGAACAATGGTAGAGAAGAGATTCCGTTAGTTCGTAGTTTTTGGGTTTATTATAAAGAGTCGTTTGTGAAAGCAAACCTATATGGTGCAATGTTTTTTGTGATGTTTTATATTATATATGTGAACGTACGGTTTGTTTCTTTCTTTTATGATGAGTCCATCCACTTCTTTCTATATATCATCATGTTTGCTGTTGGCTCGATTATCATCATGACGTTTCTAAACTTATTTTCTGTGATGGCACATTTTGATCATAAGATGTTTCAGTATTTGAAGTTAGCATTTGGGATGGTTTTTGCACACCCCTTTAAATCATTTATGCAGTTATTTTGGGTCGCTGCATATGTATTAGTAGCGATTTACTATCCAAAAGCCTTTCTTTTTATTGGTGTAAGCGTGTTTGCTTACGTCATTATGAGTATAAATTACGCGACTTTTAATCAATATAAAAAAGAGATTCCTGCCCCGTAAAAAGGTGGAGAGGAGCAGAGATGATTACGATTTACGACATAGCAAAAAAAACCGGTTTTTCAATCAGTACGGTATCAAAAGTGTTAAATAAACGCGCAGACGTAAGCGAAAAAACAAAGAAAATTATTAATGCAGCTGTTGAAGAATTAGGGTATTTTCCAAGTTCTAGTGCCAGGTCGTTATCAACAAAAAAATCTTGGACAATTGGAGTTGTTTTTGTTGAAGATGCAGGAAATGGCCTCGAGCATCCTTTTTTTAACGCAGTTATTGAAAATTTTAAAAAGGTTGTTGAAATTGAAGGCTATGATCTCTTATTTGCTTCAAGAAAAATCGGCAAAGAGAAACGCTCTTATTTAGATCATTTTATGTACCGAGGAGTAGATGGTGTTGCCGTTGTTTGTTCTAGCGATACACCAGAAATTCAAAAGCTAATTGAATCTGACATCCCGTCCGTCGTGATTGATTTAGATACGCGTGGCGTTAGTGTTGTTTATAGCGATAACTGTTTTGGAAGTGAACTTGCTGTGAATCACCTCGTTTCCCTTGGTCATCGTCACATTGCTCATATTTCTGGACATCAGAGGCTTTATGTTGGGGTGGAACGATTAGAAGGCTATAAGCAAACGATGGCAAAACATAACTTATCTATTAATGATGCATACATTGTAGACGGTGGCTATTTCACATATGAAGGTGGAAAGCGTGCGATGAATCAATTGCTAGAGCTGAAAAGTATTCCATCAGCTGTATATGTAGCTGGTGATTTAATGGCGGTAGGCGCCATTTCAGCCATTCATGAAGCGGGATTACGTGTGCCAGAAGATGTATCCATCATTGGATTTGATGACATTCAGATCGCTCAATATTTAAACCCTGCTTTAACAACGGTTCGTCAAGATACTGCGTTAATTGGCAAGACCGCAGCAAACTTAATGATGGATCAAATGGCGAATAAGAAAAAGCAACACATGGCAGTGAAAATTCCAGTCTCACTTATTGTAAGAGATTCCTGTAAAAGCGTGTAATCACGGATTAACAGGAATCTCTTTTTTTAATGATTTGGTGTATAGCGAACCCATTCGTATTGCGCGCTTGTTTCCTCACCTGTGTATCGGCCTGCCCACTCGTCAATGCCGTAGATGCTCATTAAGGTTGTTTTCAATATACTCATCCTCTCAAAAAGGTTTAATCATCCTTGATCAGTGTACGAAAACGAAAAGGGACTTATGTGTAAATCTGACAATAAAAAATCCCTACAACAAATCCGTTGTAGGGAACATCACATCGTTTACAATTTATCGAGTAAATTAAGTGCTTCTTTATTGAAAGCCGGTAAGTCGTCGGGAACACGGCTCGTTACTAAGTTACGTGATACAACCACTTCTCTGTCGACCACGCTTGCGCCAGCGTTCTCTAAATCTTTACGAACAGAGACGAAGCTCGTCATTTCGTGCCCTTTTAGTAAGTCTGTATCAACAAGAAACTGTGGCCCGTGACAGATCGCAAACACTGGTTTTTCTTCTTTCATGAAATGAGCGGCGAATTCAGCGTTTTTGGCGTCAATTCGTAATAAATCTGGAGAAAAGCCTCCTGGAACGAGCAACGCATCAAAGTCTTCTGGCTTTACATCTTTTACATGTTTATCTGTTTTAAACGTTTCGCCGTTTTTCCCCGTAATCTTATTATCGTCGTTGGAGTTTAATAATGTCACGGTATGCCCAGCTTCCTCATAAGCACGAGCAGGATCTGTTAATTCAATTTCTTCTACCATGTCTGTAACAAGTACTGCTATTTTTGCCATCTTGTATCACTCCTTGTACTCATTGTTTACCCGATTGATTTTGAGAGAAACATCTTTATTTAGGGTCCTTATCTTCAACTTTCATTTTTCCTGTGTGGAAGACACCTAGGCACCAGAAGGCAATCATCAAGACAGTAGCGACAATAAGAACAGGCACGGGACCAAACTGAATAATAAACGGTATCGATGCTGCTGTGACGAGCCCTCCACCTACGAGGGGTTCAAATAAGATTTGTTTATACCCGAATGCATCCAATGCAGGTGATTTGTTTTCAGGATCAACAATGCGCATGAGCATAATGCCGGTTGCCGCAACACCCATCCCTTGACCAAAATCCCCAATTCCTCGTTCAAACCAGTAGTTGGGGATCATTTTTGGTCCTAACCATAAGAAGAAAACAATGTTACTAATAATACCAGCTGCAGCTAACAGAATAAACGGCACGATGTTGTCGCCAATGACAGTTAATGATAGAGAGGCAATGGCGCTAATAATTAGGATATCTAAAGCCAATCCTTGAATGCGAGAAATGGTTTTTCGGTCTACTAATTTCCGCTTATCAAACTTTGCTAAGAATAACTGAAGGATAATCCCCCCAATCATAGCCATTGGGAATAGTGGGACATATTCAAATAAATAGATGTCATATGCTTGCCCATATGTGACGTCTTCTAACCAGACGAATCCTTCAAGGAGGAGGTAGCCTATAAAGATCGCAATGGCAATAAAGCCAACATGTAAAGCTAATGGTTCAATTGAAACCGGCGACGTTGTTTGAATGCCTGATGCTTCTCGTTTTTGCTCAGCTACGACACCGCTTTTTTGATCGACGGAAATGTCATTAGGGTGTTGTAACGTTCTTGATTTTCCTTTACGAGCAGCCCAGTTTACTAAGATCATTCCAATTACTACACCGGAAAGCATACCAACTGTAGCTAACCCAATCGCTAAGTCGTATCCCTCTTCAAAGCCAATGTCTTCAAATGTACCTGATAAACCAGCTGCTGTACCGTGACCACCGACAAAGCTAATTTCAATCAATGCCCCTGCGGCAGGGCTAAGACCAAACAACGGTGTAATAATGGTAATAGCTAATAAAATACCGATGACATAGTGTGCCCACGACATCGTGTAGCCTAACGCTACTTGCGGTCCACCTGTTTGCCAAATTTCCTTCGGTTTCGGTAATACAAAACCGATAAACAAGGAAGCGAATACAACGTTAATTAATAAACCTGGAAGTTCTCCCCAAATCTCAACGATGTTATTGGTAAAAAGACCGCCGTCTCCGAGGAAGTCACCGCCAAAGCGGCCAATGACCTCAGGTCCAAGAAGTAACGCAACGAAGCCACCAATTAATGAGCTTGGTAAAAAAAGACCTTGAAATAAAGGTACTTTTAAACGAATCCATTTTCCAATTGCGAGCATCATCGCAATAATAATAATGGCCATCCCAATAACTTCAAGACTCATAAACATAACTCCTATCCAGTTGAATGTTGAAGCGAATCTCTCTTTTTATAGCGACATCATGTGCAAATAGGAGAATCGTTCGAATCGTAATCTAATTACGTTTTTTACCCTAGAAAGAATGGAAGAAAACCTTTTTAGTCAAATTGGGTGATTTTGGGTATTTATGACCGTAAAAAAGACAACGCGTCTGATTTTAATGCGCTGTCTTCCATCATTACTGTTTAAGCGAATAAGCGTGAAGTGTATGTGTTGTGGCAAAGCCTACGGATTTATATAGTTGGATGGTTCTTTTCTCTTTTGCAGAGACAGTCAATTCAAGCTTTGAAAGGTTGTATTCGTCAAATAATAAGGTAATCGCATGCTGAAGGATGGCCTTCCCAATTCCTTTGCCACGTTCACTCTCTTTAACCGCAATGTATTCAATATTCCCTTCTTCATGATCAGGGTTTGCTTCTATAAATGCGTAGCCACAAACACGCTCATTGTCTTTATAAACGAGTAAACGCCTCTTATGATTTAGACGTTGTAGAATGGTGTCGCTATTGTAGTAAGTTGTAGGAAAAGCTTCATCATGGATTGAAGCAAATGCGTGTTTATCATGTTCATTGTATACATGGACTTTCTTGTTAAAGGCAGCGTGATAATCATCACGATGGAGTGTCATGGCAACATGCGTCCCGGTTTGACTGGCACCTAGGTTAGAAAGGAAAGTGTGGGTCGATGTATTCTCTTTATTAATGAAAAAGTCATACGTAACACCTCGTTTCTTTTTAGGATGGCCATGCCAAAGTTGAATAGCGAGTAATTCATTCTCATGTATATGTAGAAACGGCCCCCAGACATAAGCCTCTTCTTCGTCAAAATCAAAAAACAAAATGCCAACAACCTGATCATCTTTAGATGCTATAAGCGCTTCTGAGAATGGGATAGCCTCTTCATTTAATGAATGCTCAATTTCAGTAGCTTCCGATCCGCAATAGCCAATATGTGCTTCAACAGGTCGATTCAAGCTTTCTAGATGTTGTGCCAATGTATCAGCGCTTTTTGCCCATTGTATCGACAGGGTCGGCTCTGCTACGATAAATGCCATCGTTTGAACGGCATTCCTCTCAAAAGCTGAAGGAAGTTGTTCCTGTGGTTGAATGGCTGCTATAAGAGCACCAATTACTGGCGAAAGACTAGGTGTTATAAATACGTATTGATCTTTTTGCTTACTAAGTGCAGATTGAATAAGAGACAAGAAAATGGCATTGTGTTCAAAAAGACCTCCTGTTAAGACAACGGGAATAACGTCTTGAAACGTAGCTTTTTTTGTAAGTTTAATGAGATTACGAGCGATTGCTTTTGCTTCATTTGCCATGATCATTGTGGCAGTAGAATCTTTTTGTTCGTAAGCCTTAAACACAAGCGGGCTAAGTTGGGCAACTGAGTGATGCCCATTTTCCTTGTAAATAACAGGAATAACATCTGAAATAGAAGAAGCATTAAAATGGTTTGTAATGAGGGAATGAAGAATGCTAGGGTTGTCATCCTCGTCTAAGGTGGCGCGTAAAGCTGCTCTGCCAATGGAAAAACCACTACCTTCATCACCGAGCAAATAGCCCCAGCCCCCGACACGATGTTCGAGGTGTCTATCGTCAAGGGCATAACTAACAGAGCCGGTTCCGGAGATTTGGATGATTCCTTGATTGCCGAGTGTACCGGAATATAGGGCTGCAAGTGCATCATGATTGACAACAAGTGTACATTCTTTAGGTAAAAGGGGCATTAATGCTTGTGAGATTGTTTGTTGATAGAGAAGTTGACTAGCTCCTGATATTCCACAATAAACAGATTGCACGTGTTCATAAGCAGGGGTATGTTGAGCTCTTAATTGATGGAGCAATTGTTGTAACCGTGAGATGCTCGTATCTAAACCAACCCGATTCGGATTAGTTGCATGAATTGTTTGATAAGCGAGAATGTGCCCATCTGAAGTGCCAATAACGCCTGTTGTGCTCGTGCCACCGCCATCAATTCCGATAAAATACATAGGTATCATCCTTTCTAGCTCTAATCATAGCTGAAGAAAAGAGGAATTGCCACACTTAACAGATAATTCTAATTTAAGGATCGGTCGTTGTGTGTTTGACTAATTTAAAGGTAATGAAATCCATTTATTTTGTATGATTCACTATAGGCATCCACATGCAATCACGCTAGGATATAGATAATAAATCATGGAAGGGATGAATGAATGTGATTACGAAGCAAATGAAAGAAGCATTTGTTCAGATCGTTGGGAAGGAAAATTATCAAGATTCACCAGCAAGCAAATTGGTTTATTCATTTGATGCAACGCCTGAATTCCAAGCAATGCCTGATGCAGTCGTATCACCGAGAACAAAAGAAGAACTAGCACGTGTAGTGAAAGTCTGTCATACATACGGGATTCCAATTGTACCAAGAGGGGCAGGTACGAATTTAAGTGCTGGTACAACGCCTTTAGCTGGAGGGATCGTTCTTCTATTTAAACATCTAGATCGTATTATTGAGCTTGATGAAGCGAATTTAACGGTTACCGTTCAGCCAGGAGTCAACACTTTGGAGCTCATTCAATATGTTGAAGACCGAGGCTTGTTTTATCCACCAGATCCTAGCTCGATGAAAATCTCACAAATTGGCGGAAACATTAGTGAAAATTCTGGAGGGTTACGAGGGTTAAAATACGGCGTTACGAGGGATTATGTCCTCGGGCTTGAGATTGTTTTAGCAGATGGAGAGATCATTCGAACAGGTGGAAAACTGGCTAAAGATGTAGCAGGTTATGATTTAACCTCGCTAATGGTTGGTTCTGAAGGAACATTGGGAGTTGTTACAGAAGCCATCCTTAAGCTCGTCCCTAAGCCAGAAACGATTAAAACGGCGCTGGCTTTATTTGAGGATATGGACGAGGCAGCAAGAGCTGTTTCCAAAATTATCGCCAATCGAGTCATACCAGCGACGCTTGAGTTTTTAGATCGACCAACTCTTCAAGTCGTAGAAGAGTATTCACAAATTGGTCTACCGACAGATGTAGAAGCGGTCTTACTCATAGAGCAGGATGGGGTCTATGATCAAGTCATACAAGATATGGAGAAGATTGTTGCCATATGCAAAGAAGAAGGAGCGCGTTCTGTAAGCTTGGCGCAATCAGCTGAAGAGGCTGACCAACTGAGAACAGCTCGTCGTTCTGCTCTATCTGCGCTTGCACGCTTAAAACCAACAACAATATTAGAGGATGCAACGGTCCCCCGTTCAGAAATTGCAACAATGGTAAAAAAAATAAATGAAATCGCGCTAAAACATCGTGTGCAAATTTGCACATTCGGTCATGCAGGTGATGGTAACCTTCATCCGACTTGTCTAACCGATGCTAGAGATAAAGAAGAAATGGAACGAGTAGAATTCGCCTTGGAGGAAATTTTTACGGCGGCGATAGAATTAGGTGGAACGATAACAGGGGAACATGGGGTTGGCGCAATGAAAGCACCTTATTTGCACATGAAGCTAGGTGCAGAAGGAATTGCGGTTATGGAGGCCATTAAGAAGGGACTCGATCCAAAAAACATCATGAATCCAAATAAACTATTTGCAAAATCAAATCGAAAGCGAGTGGTGGTGGGGGTAGAATGAACCAACAAGTGAAAGACCGTGTGCAAGAAGGATTTAAAGAGCGAATGGACTACGATGAACTTTTGAATTGTATGCGTTGTGGGTTTTGCCTACCTTCTTGTCCGACTTATATTGAATCTGGCAAAAATGAGCTTCATTCTCCTCGTGGACGAATTGCATTAATGAAAGGTGTTGTTGACGGGGATATTGAACCAGACGAGGAAGTGAAACGCTCGCTTGATATGTGTTTAGGGTGCCGAGCTTGTGAACCTGTTTGTCCATCTGGAGTGAAATACGGTCACTTATTAGAAGAAGCGAGAGATATTATCTATCAAGAAGAGAAGCAATCTTTACCAGTAAAAGGCTTACGTCACCTTGTCTTTGCACAACTTTTTCCATATCAGCAGCGTATGGTTGGGTTAATGGGGCTTGTTCGTTTTTATCAACAAACAGGCGTGCAGTCCTTTACCCGAAAGCTGGGCGTCTTAAAAGCATTTCCAGAAACGATGCAAATAATGGAGCATGTATTGCCTCCTATTCCTAAGCGAAAAGACATCAAGAATCGTCCGACTCAGTTAAAGAGCTTGCACAAGACAAGAAAGAAACAAGTCGCTTTTTTTAGTGGATGCCTGATGGATACTGTCTTTATGCAAACGAATGAAGCGACGAAAAAGCTCTTGCAATATGCAGGGTGTGACATTGTGATTCCAAAAACGCAAGCGTGTTGTGGCGCTTTGCATGGACATAGTGGTGAAAAGGAGCGCGCTAAAGAAATGGCGAAGCGCAACATTATTGCATTTGAAGAAGCTAGCGTCGATTACATTATTACCAATGCAGGTGGGTGTGGGGCATTTCTTGTTGATTACGACCATCTTTTAAAAGCAGAACCAGAGTGGGCACAACGAGCACAAGCTTTTACGGCGAAAATTAAAGATGTAACGGCGATTTTAGTAGAGCTGGACTTCCATAAACAGCCGCTCCAGTTAGATGATGAGATCGTGACGTATCAAGATTCGTGCCACTTACGTAATGGACAAAAAACCTTTAAAGAGCCACGCCTGTTGCTACAATCCATCCAAGGAGCTACTTATGTAGAAATGAATAATGCGGATCGGTGCTGTGGATCAGCTGGGATTTATAATATGCTTGAACCTAAGATGTCTATGCAAATCTTGGATTATAAAATGACCCAAACGAAGCAAACGAAGGCGCAAACAATTGTTACGGCTAACCCAGGGTGCTTGTTACAAATGATGGTCGGAATTGAGAAGCATGGTGATCCAGAAACAATGCGGGCTGTCCATATTGTAGATCTTTTGTTAGAGGCTGTTGAAAACGCTCGAGACCGACAAGAAAAAGGGTCCGTTCATCGATAGAAAGGCACCTTTTTACTGTTCATCCAGAAAGACAAGAGCGAGATAGGCGATTGTCATTCCTTTAGGTGTTCTCACGTTTATGCCCATTCGCTCGCTTATTTGTTGCAAACGATAATGCAAAGTATTTGTATGAATATGTAGGGAGGCTGCTGTTTCTTTGATCGATTGATCAGAGTTTATGTAGCCTCTTAATGTGTGAAGTAAAGCCTCGTCGCTAACGAAAGAACCAATTGTACGGTCAACGTAAGCTTGTTTTGTTTTAAGTGTCGTTTCGTCAGTAATCATCTCTAATAAGAGTGAATCGTAAAAGACAACGTGTTGCTTCTTTTTTGCGACATTTAGTGCTTTTTCCGCTTCGTCATAACTTTTTTTTATGTGTTGCTGAGCGAGGCTATGGCTAATGCCAATCGCACATGTTGCTGTTGGGTATCGCTCAGTAAATGCCTGCTGAATCATTTTCCAGTTTTTTGATCGGCTGCGTTCTCGCTGATCTCCTTCTTTCATTAAAAATAGGAATTGATTTTTCCCCCACCTTATAAAGAAATCTTCTTTCATAGGAAGTAGCTGCATACGTAACCAATCATTTGCGTACAAATGAACAGGTTCATCTGTAGAAATTGACACGTCGATTTTAATGACTGTATAGGGTGTTTCAATCGAGATCCCGAGAACGTGTCCCCGTTGAATAAACCTTTTTTCTAGTAAATCTCCAGATGAAATCCATTCAGATACGAATGCTTCAACACCGCGCGACTGCCACTCCATTTGCTCTCTGTGGTACGTTTCATTGATAAGCAATTCCGTCATTTTCAGAAGGAGATCTGCAAATGGTTCGATGAGACGAGGCTTACCAGTAACACCAATGACGCCAATTAATTGGTGTTGAAAGGTAATGGGTAAGTTGATGCCATGTCTTGTCCCAGGTAATTGATGTTGATTGGCTTCAGTAATGTAAAGTTTTTTTCGTGTTTTAAAAACGTGTGCTGCACCTGCATGAAAGTGGCCAATCCGTTCTGTTTCTGTAGAAGCAATAATGGTTGAAGTCTCATCCACAATAATGAAATCCTCATCTAACACGTGTTTTACTTCTGATATTAGTTTATGAGCAAGACCTGGTAAAAGGCGCATGGCGTCCTCCTCCGTTAACGTAAAAATTCAATTGCAGCACGAGTTTCATTTAAATGGGTAACCGTTTTATCATATTGTGAAGAAGCGACACACATAAATAAAATATCAATAACTTGTAGTTGCGCAATGCGTGATGATGTAGCACCACTGCGGAACGTGGGCTCTTTTGTTGCCGATGTAAATAACGGAATGTCGGCTTGTTCAGAGACAATGGACTGGCCGTACTTACATAAACTAATCGTTTTTAATTCCTTTGATTTTGCAATTTCCAGAAACTGTTTGACTTCATTCGTTTGCCCAGAAAAGGATATACCGATTGCGACATCTTCTTCATTTCCCGTCGAGACGAGTGTAGATGCCAGATGTATATCAGAAAAAGCGTAGGCGGTCTTGTCAATTCGAAGAAATTTTTGCAAAGCATCTTGGGCGATAATACTGGATGCGCCAATGCCAAAAAAGTGTATTTTGCGAGCTTTATGAAGAACGTGTACGGCTTTTTCAAGTTGGCGTATGTCCAAAAGTTCCGCCGTTTCTTGTATAGTCTGTATCGAATTGTTCGTCATCTTATCAATAATCGAAGCAGCTGACTCGTTTGGTTCAATATCTCTTAACCCCGAATCATGGTCTTTCTGAAGATCACCTGCAATTCGAAGCTTTAAATCAGGTAATCCTTTTAATCCTAGTGATTTACATAGACGAATAACGGCGGCACTGCTTGTCTCACTTCGCTTTCCAATTTCATTTGCTGTTAAGGAAATAACTTCTTTTGGGTGTTTTATCATATAATCAGCAATCTTCTTCTCGGAAGGGGGAAGGGATGAAAGCATTTCAGTTAACATGACAAGGCCACCAGTCATAAAGGCCATTAAGATCAACTCTTTCTACTTATTCATTGCTTCTAGTATACTAAAATTTTTAATTACACAACATCTTTTCAAGATGAACCACTGTACCTCCTATTGATAAAGGAGGTACGGAGCTCTTTGCTTTAAAAAAGCAGCTGTTTCTTTGGTGCTTTCTGAAAAATAGGAAGAGAGATTATCCTTTTTTATAGCATTTCGTAAGGTGTCCGTTCCAGCAAGTAAATCAAACATGAACCGACCATTGGAAGATTCAACAAATGCAAAGTCGTTCGGATAAAGTTGGGCGATACGATGAATGATCTTAATGCCATTTGAAACAGGTTTGTAAACGTCTCGGTCAATAAGGTGTAGTTGGATGCCGTGGCATTGCTCGCTATCGTATTTTTGATAGGTTGGAACGAAGGATGCCTGCCTCGCCATAACTCCTGGGAGTTGGAGCGCGTTGATTTCTTTCGCTAGTGTATAGCCATCCATGTACGGAGCTCCAAATTGTTCGAATGGCTTGGTTGTTCCTCTCCCTTCTGATACATTTGTCCCTTCTAGCAAGCAAGTTCCTGGATATAGAAGCGCCATATCGAGGCTAGGAGCATTAGGGGAAGGCGGAACCCAAGCTAGACCAGTGTCGTCGTAATACATCTCCCGAGACCAGCCTTCCATTTTCACAATGTCGAGATCGCATGTGTACCCAAACTCTGTTTGAAACAGACCGGCAAGTTCGGCAACGGTCATACCATGGCAGTTCGTTATAGGAAGCAGTCCCACAAATGAACGAAAGGCTTCCTCTACCAAATTGCCCTCGACATGAAGGCCGCCAGAAGGGTTTGGGCGATCAAGAATGATCAGAGAGATGTCGTTCTCGCCGCAGGCTTCCATCACATACGCCATCGTGTAGATATACGTATAATATCTGGACCCAATATCTTGCAAGTCGAATAAGAGGACATCTACATTTGCTAACATGTCTGGCGTTGGTTTTCTCGTTTCGCCATAAAGGCTGAAGACAGGCAAACCTGTGTGCGGATCAGTGCTCGAATCAATTTGTTCGCCTTCTTTTGCATCACCACGAATCCCGTGTTCAGGGGCATAGAGAGAGACAAGGTTTACGTCAGGGTGTTGATGGAGAAGGTCAATGCTCGGCTCCAAATGTTGGTTGACCCCTGTCAAATTTGAGACGAGCCCAACTCGCTTTCCTTTCACCCGTGTATATTCTGACTGTAAGAAACGATCAATTCCAAGTTTCATGGTAAAATCGACTCCTTGTTCTAAAGGGTTACAGGAGATGATCCTGTTAAATGAATCTTTCCAAATAAAGCAGCTGCTGCCACTTCTAAAGCTGGATAGCTGAATTCATAGGTATTGATATAACTACAAATGCTGTTTGGTAGATGAAGAAGGTCGTATGGACTTCTCATGGCAACAACATGGACAGGGAGTCCAGTTTTTGTCAATTTCTCAACAAGCTGACGTTGCTCTTCTTGAATAGAAGCAGACAGAACGCCAACGATTATGGTGTCGAATTGTTTGTGAATGTCTTTAATCATATGGTCTGACAGAGGCATTTGGACAACCGTGACACCAGGTTTTAGACTGTGAATAGCTTGACCGATGGCAGCCTTAGCATGTTGAGGATCTTCAGCACCTGTTTGTGTCGATGCAGGTGGTTCAATGACTAAAATTCGAGATGATTCACTAGTAATCGGTAACTGCTCATTTCCTTTTTCAAGCGTAACACTTTTTTCGTAAACCGCTTTTGCTTGTCGCTGATGGTTTCCGAAATCTATAGGTGGTCGATTTTCCGATGTTAGCTTTTGTTTTACTTTTTGAATGCGACAGTACGACTCATACAAACGGTCTTCGCATAAGTGGGAGGAGGCAACCGCTTGTTCAATGGCAGCAAAGGTACGTTGCTGTACATCGAGGGTATGAGAAATCATGACTAAATCGACTCCAGCTCTAAGTGCTTCCACACAGCCTTGTTCGGTACCGATTGTTTTACGAATAGCATCCATTTCCATATCGTCTGTTGTCGCAACTCCATTGAAGAATAAGTCTCTTCGCAGCAATTCAGTCATAATGGCATAAGACATTGTGGCTGGCATTTGATTTCGTGCATCAAGGGCTGGAAAATGAATATGCGCAGTCATAATGACATCTGTGCCTTGTTCAATGCTTTTTTTGAAAGGAACGAGTTCGACCTCATGTAAACGTTCGAGTGAATGAGGGATAACTGGCATACCGAGATGAGAATCAACGTCTGTATCGCCGTGACCGGGGAAATGTTTCACAGCTGTAACCATACCGCCGT
The DNA here is from genome assembly GCF_047238345.1 of Shouchella phoenicis. Lineage (NCBI taxonomy): Bacteria > Bacillati > Bacillota > Bacilli > Caryophanales > Bacillaceae > Shouchella > Shouchella phoenicis. Next base: position 755,445 of record NZ_JBDFMQ010000001.1, read on the forward strand.
CCTGTAATCCTTTTAGAGCGCGTTCCCCAAACTGCATCACTTTGTGAGGGTCTTCACCAAAAGATCGAACACCAATTACGGGGTTATCCGGGTTGTTGTTTACATCAAGTACTGGAGCTAAGTTCCAATTAATTCCTAGCTCTCGCAGTTCCATAGCCGTCATCTTATACATATCGTATGCGTTCTGCGGGTCTTCAGTCGCAGCCAGTGCCATTGCGCCAGGTACGGTTGTGGTTCCCTCATCTATTCGGCGAACAATGCCATTTTCTTGATCAACAGCAATGAGCAGTGGTGTTGGTTGATCTGACTCTTTTCCAATTCGTTGCAAGTGCTTCGTAAGAGCTTTTATTTCAACAGGGCTCCCCATATTCCGTGCGAACAAAATAATATTTCCAATTTTATGCTGTTTAATAAAGTCTGCTGTTTCTTGCGGCACAGTGGTCCCATCAAAACCAACCACAAGGGTCTGACCAATCATTTCTTTTAAACTAGGTTTACTCATCACGAGCTCCTTTCTCTTTCATATTAAAAAGGGAGAGCAAGTTTACCCATTGAAATCGCTTTTTTTGCTCCGGTAGCTTTAGGAACGTTATTCGGTTGTTGTCTTAAAAACTCATTCCCTAAAATCGCAAAAGCAATCGCTTCTTTTGCATCACTCGAAATCTTAAGTTCCTCCATTGACAAAACAGGTCGGTTAAGAGACAGTTCTAAGTGCTTCATGATAAACGCATTTCGTGCGCCACCACCTCCCACATACACTTCTGTTGTCGTCACATGTGGATCTAATTGGGTTACGATTGTTTCGGCAATCGTTTGAACGGTAAAGGCAGAAACGGTTGCGACGATTTCTTCAAAAGATAGAGAGCGTTTTTGTCCTTCTTCCCAAAGTGCCTCTGCTTTTTGTTTGTTGTATACTTCTCTCCCTGTACTTTTAGGATAAGGAAGAGTCAAAAAGGAATCGGTCGAGATCAGGTGGCTTAACCAGTCTTGATCAATAGTACCTATTAAAGCGTATGCCCCGTTTTCATCATAATGCTTCTCGTGATTTGTCCCAATTCGCACGATTTCATCAATTAATACATTTCCTGGTCCGCTATCAAACGCGACAACGCCAGCATTGTTTGAGATGTCATGTTTTTTCGGTAAAACTGTAAGATTGGCCATTCCGCCTATATTAAGCAGAATTCGCCCAACATCTTTTCGCTGGAACAGAAGCTGATCCACAAAAGGAACGAGGGGGGCTCCTTGGCCACCAGCGGCTAAGTCACTTGGACGGAAGTCACCAACGGTTAATCTACCGGTCTCATGGGCAATGACTGCTAGTTCACCAATTTGTAGAGTGGCTCTTTGTTCTGGTAGATGATAGAGGGTTTGGCCGTGTGAACTAATAAAGTCAATCATGGAAAGGTCCATGCCATTTTTGCTTACAACGTTCTTTGCGGCTTGTGCCATTAACTCACCAAGGGTGACATTTAACTGACAAATGGTGGATACAGAAGACGTTTCAGGGTGACAGGAAGCAAAAATAGCCTCTTTCGTTTTCTCATTAAAAGGAAATGTCTCAAAACCGAGTAATTCTACTTTTGTGTGATAACCTGATCCTATTAGCTTAACAAGTGCAGCGTCAATGCCGTCGACTGACGTACCAGACATTAACCCAACGGCATACACACTATCTTTCTGTAAAGGGATTGATATCATAGTGAAAATCACGTCCTATCGAAGTTTTGTGGAGAGAAATTCGTATTCTTAACTTATATGAGATCAACTTGGACTTGAGTCCATTTCATAAAACGATGTTGAATCCCTAACAATCTAATTTATCATTCAATGAATCTGATAATTGAAGAGGGTATATGGTATATTGTTCGTGTAATAGACAATTTTATCGTTGAGGAGTGTAGCATGAAATCTATTATCTCTTTTGAAGAATATGATAATCAGCAAGCAAGTGAATATCTCACCTTATCAATAGTCGTAAAACGCATCTTAGGTTCCTTACGAGAAACTTATGGTGATACATATGAACTTTTTTCAATCAACGAGTTTCATTTTGAACTTTGGACATTGTTTGAAGAGGATTTAAGAGTGAACAGCGAGATCGAACACGTGGCTATGGTGTATGATCAAATGGAACGTCATACTTTTTCATATGATTCTGAAAGCGAAATGCCAATTTATAAAGTGCAGCAGGCATTAAGTAATAATGTCTATGCATATCCAGAACAAGGTATTGCATTTGCACAAATCCCAACAATGGAAGGTGCTCACCTTACTAATATTGAATGTATCTTTGCAACGAGCCCTTCCGCGATGGAACGCTTCTTAGCAACTGTTAAGGAACGACTATGGCAGAAAAGCCGTCATGAATTGTTGATCTTCACTGATGGGATGGATGGACTGAATCACGAACAACAACCAATCACAAAAACAGTTCACCGTGAAGATGTGTTGTTAAACACAGAAATGAAAGACGAAATCTATCAAATGCTTGATTACTTTTTTGAAGAGGATCGTACGTTTTTTGAGACGTACGACATTCCGTATAAAAGAGGGATCTTGCTTTATGGACCGCCTGGAAACGGAAAAACGACATTAGCGAAATCAATCGCCCACACGGTAGATGCGCCGGCTGCCTATTGGCAAATAACAGAATTTACTTCTAGTGAATCGATTTCTCAAGTATTTCAAATGGCTAATCGACTAGCACCTATTATTCTTATTATTGAGGATATTGATTCAATGCCAGATGGCGTTCGATCTTATTTTTTGAATACGCTTGATGGCGCAACGTCAAAAGAAGGAATCTTCTTAATTGGTACAACGAATTATCCTGAAGACATTGATCCTGGGCTAATGAACCGAGCTGGACGGTTTGATCGTGGTTATGAATTTGCATTGCCTAATAAACAACTAAGAGAACAGTACATTCAAGATAAGAACTTCGCTTTAGTTCTCTCTAACGAACAACATTCGTTGCTCGTCCATCATTCTGAAGGTTTTTCGTTTGCTCAATTAAATGAATTGTTCGTTAGCTGTGCATTGGAAAAGCATCAAAAAGGAGATGTTGATCTTTATTCATTAATCCAACGAATGAAGCAGGATCAGAAAAAAGGCAAGACTGGGCAGTGGCAGTCAGAAGATCATCAGATGGGTTTTTATGAATAACAGCAAAAGCTTTGGCAAATAGCCAAGGCTTTTTTTATTGAATAGAATTGACGTGTCACCTATACGCTGTTATGGTTATATACATAACTATATAACCATATTGGAATATGGATTGTTGGAGGTGCTAATGAACCCTTTAAATAATGGTGATAAGCCGCTTTATTTACAAATCAAAGAGTTAATTGAAGATCAAATTGTTAACGATCAGTTAAAAGAGGGAAATCAGGCGCCATCTACAAACCAACTTGTGAAGTTTTATGGACTCAACCATGTGACGGTAGCAAAAGGCATTAATAAGTTGGTAGATGACGAGATTTTATTTAAGAAACGTGGGATTGGCATGTTTGTTTCTGAAGGAGCGAAGAAGAAATTGTTAAACAGTCGTAAATCAGAATTTGTTGATAAATATGTGTTGAAAATGGTTCAAGAGGCGAATCGACTAGGAATTTCTGAAGACGAATTAATCGAGTATGTAAGGCATGTAAAGAAGGAGGAACTCTAGTGCGAATCACTGTAGAGAATGTAGGCTTTTCCTATCGAAACCAGATGGTCTTGTCCGATCTAACGACACAATTTGAAGCAGGAAAAATATATGGTCTGTTAGGAAGAAATGGTGTAGGAAAGACGACATTTCTTTCTTTATTAATAGGAGCAAGAATGCCAAAAGAGGGCAAACTATTTTTTAACGGAGAACCTTTATATGAAAATGAGCAAGCGATGGCTTCCATTGGAATGTTCTATCAGCGGAACGATTTAGATCGAGAGTCAGACAATACGAAAGTGGAAGATTTATTTAAAAAAGCGCACCGTTTTAGAGAGAATTTTGACTTTTCGTATGCCCATGGATTAGCGAAGAAATTTAATATTGATCCATCGAAGCGAGTAAGTAAATTATCGAAGGGGAGTGAAGCGGCTGTTCAAGTCATTATGGGGTTAGCTAGTCGCTTACCTATCACGATCTTTGACGAAGTTTATTTAGGGATGGACGCCCCATCACGAACACTTTTTTATAACGAACTGTTAGATGAGCAAGAACGATTTCCTCGAACGATGATCATTTCAACCCATTTAGTATCAGAGATGGAGCATCTATTTGAAGAAGTGATGATTTTAAATAATGGACGATTAATGATTGATGAATCGTATCAGCAGTTAATAGAAAAAGGGCATACAATTACTGGAGACGCGGAGGCAGTCGCAGAGGTTATACAAGGCTATCAAGTCATTGGGGAGCAACTACTTGGACCAACCAAAGCGGTATCGATATACGGTGAGATAGATGACCACATGAGGCTTGAATGCGAAAATCGCCAACTTCGGATAAATCAAATCCCTTTACAGGAATTATTTATTGCCTTAACCGAAAGAGGAGGGACGGACAGTGAACTTGTTAACAACAGAACTCTATAAAGAAAAACTTACCTGGCTAGTATGGTTTCTCATTGTTATTGTGTTTTTTCAAGCAGTACTTATCTTTTTGGCTGCTTATTTTGGTGGGAGCGTCGAACCATTTGTTTTGTTCTCTTTTCAACCGTCTCGCATATTCATGCTTGTTTTAGGCATTATGTCGGCTTATCGTTTCCTAGACTATTATTATCATTTAGGACAAACACGAAAGAGATATTTCAAGAGTTCACTTGCGGCAACAAGCTTATTAACACTTACAATGCTGGTGTTGTTTTTCTTTGTTTCTCTTGTTGAAAAAGGAGTGTTTAGGCTATTCGGGTTACCAGGTTCTATGCTAAGTGCAGAGGAAGGAACTAATATTGTTAATGAGAACGGGCACCTGGGTATTCATATGCAGTTTTCGACAGAGGGAGTTGGTTTACTCGATTCACCTACTCTTTTTATCCTCTTTTTTGCCATTCAGCTCTTGTTCTTCTACGGAGTAGGATGGTTGATTAGCGTGGGGTTCTACCGATACGGCTGGCTCATTGGATTAGGGTTTGTTTTACTAGCGCTCGTATTCCTATCTTTAAATGAATGGATTTGGTCTAATCCTGTACGTGAGGCGATACCAATCTGGTTTATTTATATGGGGAGCGTTGCAATCACAATGCTTGCGCTTCGTTTCGTTTATCGTTTTGTTAAAAAGACACCTATAAAAATTAAATAAAAATTAAGAGAACCTTGTAGATCGGAATCTACAAGGTTCTTCTTACGTGTTACGTTGTGGTTGTAATAAGTGTTCCAGAGAATCCAGATGCAAATCGGTAAATCGACACATGACCTGCGCTATTTGCTTCGTTTGGTGCGTTTGCAATTGTAACCGCAAACGTTGAAAGATTTGTGATTGTAAATGTGTCGCCAGCTACATAGTTTTGGACACGAATAACATTTGTCTGTCCCGCTGTTCCAGCCGATGCCGCTGGAGCAACTGGGGTCACGGTATTTCCATTTAAAATTAAGCCGAATGAAGAACCGGTTGTTGTGCCCGTCGCTTTGTTTAACGTGACGCCAATATAATAGAGTCCTGGTGTTAAAATCGTAAATGCTCCTGTTGCAGCATTATAGCCAATTCCCGCATACTGACTTGGTGTTAACTGCGTAACCGCTGCTCCTGCTGCGATTGTTTGTGGCTGAAGATTACTATTAAAGAATGGTTGCAGTGGAGACGCCCCAGTCGGTCCAGTTGCCCCTGCTGGTCCAGTAGCGCCAGTGCCAGCCGGTCCAGTCGGTCCTTGGATACCCGTTGCACCAGAAGGCCCTTGAATGCCTGTCGCACCAGTAGCGCCAGTGCCAGCCGGTCCAGTCGGTCCTTGGATACCCGTTGCACCAGAAGGCCCTTGAATGCCTGTCGCACCAGTAGCGCCAGTGCCAGCCGGTCCAGTCGGTCCTTGGATACCCGTTGCACCAGAAGGCCCTTGAATGCCTGTCGCACCAGTAGCGCCAGTGCCAGCCGGTCCAGTCGGTCCTTGGATGCCCGTTGCACCAGAAGGTCCTTGAATGCCTGTCGCACCAGTAGTGCCAGTGCCAGCCGGTCCAGTCGGTCCTTGGATACCCGTTGCACCAGAAGGCCCTTGAATACCAGTAGCACCAGTAGTGCCAGTGCCAGCCGGTCCAGTCGGTCCTTGGATACCCGTTGCACCAGAAGGCCCTTGAATACCAGTAGCACCAGTAGTGCCAGTGCCAGCTGGTCCAGTCGGTCCTTGGATGCCTGTCGCACCAGAAGGTCCTTGAATACCAGTTGCTCCTGAAGCGCCAGCCGGTCCAGTCGCCCCGGTCGCACCTGATGCAGCAAGTAAGGTGTAGTCAGGGGACGTATCTGGGGTGCCGGTAGGTGGAGCTGTATTTACGATATACGTGCTGCCTTCGTACGTGACAACCTGACCAACAGGGTACGAAGGTGCGGCAGTTGGATCGTACGCAACAATTCCTTCTAATCCGACCCCGGTTGCGCCAGTAGGCCCAGTTGCCCCTGTCGCTCCTACACTAGCAAGCAGGGTGTAATCAGGAGACGTATCAGGTGTTCCAGTAGGTGGAGCTGAGTTTACAATATACGTGCTGCCTTCATACGTGACAACCTGCCCAACTGGATAGCCAGGAGCGGAGGTTGCGTCAAAAGGCACTTCTCCTGCTAAGCCAACACCTGTCGCTCCTGTAGGTCCTGTTGCGCCTGGGGCAGCAATGAGGGTATAGTCGGGAGACGTATCAGGTGTTCCAGTAGGTGGAGCTGTATTAACAAGATACGTTCCACCTTCATACGTCACGACCTGCCCAACAGGATAGCTAGGAGCGGTCGCTGCGTCGAAAGGAACAACGCCTTCAAAGCCAACGCCTGTTACGCCAGTGGCACCAGCAGGACCAGTTGCGCCTGTTGCGCCAGGAGCGGCGATTAACGTGTAGTCAGGAGACGTATCCGGTGTTCCAGTAGGTGGAGCTGAGTTTACAAGATACGTGCCACCTTCGTACGTGACAACCTGCCCAACAGGATAGCCTGGAGCTGCTGTCGCGTCAAAAGGAACAACGCCAGCTAAGCCAATGCCTGTTGCTCCTGTAGGACCAGTTGCCCCTGCTCCAGCAATTAACGTATAATCTGGTGATGTTCCTGGCGTACCGGTAGGAGGAGCCGTATTGACAAGGTACGTGCTACCATTAAAGGTGACGACCTGCCCAACAGGGTACGTAGGTGCTACAGCAGCGTCAAACGGAACGACGCCTTCAAAACCAACGCCTGTTACGCCAGTGGCACCAGCAGGACCAGTTGCGCCTGTTGCGCCAGGAGCGGCGATTAACGTGTAGTCAGGAGATGTGTCAGGCGTACCAGTAGGAGGAGCAGTGTTAACAAGATACGTGCCACCTTCGTACGTGACAACCTGCCCAACAGGATAGCTAGGAGCGGTCGCCGCATCGAAAGGAACAACGCCTTGGAATCCAATGCCCGTTGCGCCCGTAGCACCAGCACCAGCAATTAACGTATAATCTGGTGATGTTCCTGGCGTGCCTGTAGGAGGAGCCGTATTGACAAGGTACGTGCTACCATTAAAGGTGACAACCTGCCCAACAGGATACGTAGGTGCTACAGCAGCGTCAAAAGGAACAATCCCTTCAAAGCCAACGCCCGTTGCGCCAGTAGGCCCTGTAGGACCAGTGGCACCAGCTGGACCAGTGGCTCCAGTCGTGCCTTCTCCAGCAATAAGCGTATACTCAGGAGACGTGCCAGGTATGCCAATAGGGGAATTGGTATTAACGAGATACGTACTTCCATCAAACGTCACAACTTGCCCTACTTCATACCCTGGTGCTCTTGTAACATCAAATGGTTCAATCCCTTCAAAGCCAATGCCTGTCGCCCCTGTAGTCCCTGTTGCACCTGTTCCAACTGCACCGGTCGGTCCTGCTCCAGCAATGAGGGTGTAGTCAGGAGACGTGCCAGGTGTACCTTGAGGCGAAGCCGTATTAACAAGGTATGTGCTCCCATTAAACGTTACGATTTGTCCAACTTGGTATCCTGGTGCCGCAGCTGGGTCAAAAGGAACAATGCCTTCAAAGCCAATGCCCGTTGCACCGGTCGGTCCGGTAGGGCCAGTCGGTCCAGTTATACCAGTTCCACCACCTCCATTACCAGGTCCGGTAGGGCCAGTAGGTCCAGTTGGACCAACGTTGTTTGGAGAACCCCCATTTCTAGCTGTTCGTCTAAAACGTTGGATGTTCGATGGACATCCATCGTAAGAATCAAACATTCATCATCAGTCCTTTTCTCTAATTAAATTCAATAACAATCTTTTTCAACGTATGCTAAGTTTTGAAATGTTGCGCATGATCGATTAGAAAAAAGGCAAATGATGCTGTGAAGATGACTAGTTAATAGGGGTTTTCTATCGATATAAGGTAGAGATGAGTGAAATTTTTGCTCATAGCGAAGATTTTCTATGTGTTGACATGTATACTAGTACCCATATATAATTTGATTATTCATGAATAATAGTGAGTTGAATAAAGTGAAAAAATTATCTGTGGAAAGAAAGACATTAGCTGGTGAAGCGTATCATTACCTCTATCAGCAGATTATTACGTTGAAATACAAACCAGGCCAAATGATTTATGAGAACGATATTGCAAAGGAATTAGGTATTAGTCGAACGCCTGTAAGAGAAGCAATTCACTTACTAGCTTCAGAAGAATTCTTAGCAATTAAACCGCAAAAAGGCATTCAAGTTCAGTACATATCTAAAAAAAAGGTGCAAGAATCGTATCGTGTTCGAGAAAGTTTAGAAGTAACAGCTTTTAAAGAAGTGGCAAGTAATTGGGAACAAGGACATGACACGTATGAGTTGGCAAAAAAAGAGCTTCTAAAGATTATTGCGGAACAGCGGTTTGCGGCAGAGCATGATTATGTTGATGATTTTTATCAATATGATGAAGTGTTTCATGACAAAGTGCTTGATATTTGTGGCAATCAAACGTTAAGTGCGATTGTGCGCCAAGTTCGCGGTCATGTAAACCGAATGCGCTATCTAGAATTTTTTGAAACGAGAGAAATGGATAGGATTATCGACGATCATGACCAGCTTGTATCCTTGCTTGAAAAAAGAAACGTAAAGGAAGTGGAAACGTTACTCGTCACCCATTTACGTAATGTGTCAAATTACTACGATGATATTATGAGGAAGTACCCAGATTATTTTAATACCCAATATTAATTGGGTATCTTTTAAACCAATACTTGTATACTAGTATCACGAAAGAGGGAGTAATGATGAAACTAGCTGTTTTTGGACTGAATCATGGTTTTAAATTTGCTGAAGAAATTAAGAAAATGAAAGGGATTTCTTTAGTGGCGGTAGCTGGAAACGATCTTCTTTCACAAGAGAGAGCATCTTTGTTAGAAGTGCCTTTATACACAGATTATCAATCATTAATAGCTGAAAATTCGTTAGACGGTGCGATTATTACACTACCCAATCAACTTCATCATGAGGCTGTAAAAATGTGTGCGGATGCGGGTGTTCATTGCCTTGTAGAAAAGCCGATTGCCGATACGGTTTCAGAAGGAAAAGAAATGGTAGATTATTGCAAGAAAAAAGAAATCAAGCTCTTAGTCGGCCATCATCGTCGATACTCTAGTAAGCTTAATGCGTTAAGACGATTACTAGATGAAAAGAAGATAGGACAGTTAATCAGTGTGAATATGATGTGGGTGTTAGCGAAAGACAAGCCTTATTACAATGAGGCGTGGCGAATTGTAAAAGGTGGAGGTCCTTTACTCATTAATGGAATACACGATATCGATAATTTGCGCTATGTTACGAATGCCGAAGTTGAAAGCGTTTACGCATTAGGAAGAAATTTAATTCGTGGAAACAACGTAGAAGATTCCTTGAGCGCGATGATGGAGTTGAATAACGGGGCAACGGTCAATTATTTTTTATCCGATGGTGTGCCTGCACCGTGGTCTTACGAATTTACGATGAAGGAAAACGGTAAGTATCCTACATATGAAGAGGATTGTTATTACTTCTTTGGAACAGAAGGAAGTATTGCTTTTCCGAGTATGCGTATGTATCGCTATAAGGAAGAATCTTATGGATGGGAACATGCCCTTGTGGAAGAGACGACTGAATTTGAAAACCTTGTTGATCCAATTGTTGAAGAGTTGGTTCATTTCATTAAGGTCATAAGAGGTCTTGAAGAACCAAGAGTTCCTGGTGAAGAAGGAGTAAAAACGCTGGAAGTCATTGAAGCAATACGCTGTTCTATAAATGAGGATAAAAAAGTACACATGAGTTTTATTGGTGAAACCAGTTCTAGTCAATCGTAACGATTAAAAGGGGGACGCAACATGAAGCGTATCTTACTTTTTATAAGTTGTTTAGTACCGTTAGCAGCGTGCACGGTAACAGGGCATGCCGACGAACAGAAGATCATGAGAATTGCAAACACAACACCTGAAGATCGTTCTCTTAGTCAAGCGCTTTACCAGTTTGCTGAACGATTAGGAGAGGAAACAAATGACTCCATTCAAGTAGAAGTTTATACAAATGGACAAATAGGTGGGGACCGTGAACTTTTTGAAGGTATGCAGTTTAATACGATTCAAGGGGCTACGATGTCGACCGGACCAATCGCACAATTTGTCCCAACCTTTAATGTGCTAGAATTGCCATTTTTATTTGAGGATGAAGAGAATGCGTATGAGCTTTTAGATGGGCCGATCGGTCAAGATCTACTAGAAGAATTAGAGCCACAAAAAGTAATTGGAATTAACTATTTTGAAAACGGATTCAGAGTGTTGACAAATAATGAAAAAGAGATTGAGACGCTTGAAGATGTGCAAGGATTGGACTTAAGAACGTTAGAAAACAGATGGCATATGCAAATCTGGAGTGAGCTTGGTGCCAATCCTACACCGATGAACTATGGAGAAGTTTATATTGGCTTAGAGCAAGGGACGATTACTGGTCAGGAAAATCCTATTGGAAATGTTGTAAATAGTCACTTTTATGAAGTTCAACAGTATTTAACAATGACAAATCATATTTATAATGCGAGTCCGTTTATGGTAAGTGAGGCTTTTTGGGAAACGCTGACCGAGGATGAAAGACAAGCTGTTGAAAAGGTAGCAGATGAAGTCCAATACAATCAACGATTAGCCAATCAGCAAGAAGCGGAGGAGAGTCGCAGATATTTAGAAGAAAGAGGTATAATCATTTCTGAATTAACGAATGAGGAGCGTCAACGTTGGATTACGGAGACGAACCCTGTACGGGAAAAATTTGAAAATATTGAAGGGAACTATGGTTGGATGCAGCGTATACAGGAACATATACAAGCGACTAATCAGGAATAGGGAGGGGCTATGATGAAGGTCTTCCGAATGGTCGAGCAGCATATAGAAGAGGTGTTGTTAGTTATCATTTTATCCATAATGGTTCTAGCAATCTCGCTACAAATCTTTATGCGCTTTGTTTTAGGCACCTCTCTTGGCTGGTCAGAGGAGTTAGCGCGTTACTGTTTTATCTATCTCGTGTTTATCGGCATTAGCTATGGTGTGAAAGAAGAGCGACATATTAAAATTGATGCGATCCTCTCATTTTTAAATGAGAAGAGGCAACTCGTTTTTAATTTAATTGTTTACGGGTTATTTCTTTTATTTGCTCTGTTTATCGTCATCTATGGAGGCGCAATGAGTTTAGAAATTATTCAGCTTGGCCAAGTTACGCCTGGATTAGGGATGAAGATGGGTTATGTGTATGTAGCTGCACCTATCGGTATGCTTATGACGAGTATAAGGATTATTCAAAAGATTAAACAAGAATTGGAAAATTATTATAGAGCCAACCAATCTACTCATAATGAAGAACGAGAGACGTATCCGTTTTACTCAAAACGGCAGGAGGGATAACTGTGACAGCAGCTGTGTTGTTCGGTAGCTTTGCGGGCTTACTCGCTTTAAGTGCGCCTATCGGAATTGCCTTAATCTTAGCTTCCATATTAGCGCTAATCGTGGCAGGAACAATGCCGTTGGAATTTACTGTTCAAAGTTTTATAACGGCAATCGATTCATTTCCTATTATGGCTGTACCATTTTTTATTTTAGCTGGTGAGCTCATGGCAAAAGGGGGATTGTCGAGACGGCTTTTCGAATTAGCAAAAACCCTTGTTGGAAACTATACCGGTGGATTTGCAATGGCAGCCGTGATTACGTGTTTATTTTTCTCAGCAATCTCTGGATCAGGCCCTGCAACGGTGGCTGCAGTAGGGGGAATTATGATTCCTGCTATGATTGAAATGGGTTACGACAAGCGTTTTGCAACGGCATTAATTGCGGCAGCAGGCGCTTTAGGTGTCATTTTGCCGCCAAGTATTCCATTAATTGTTTACGGCGTCACGAGCGGTGTATCTGTAGGGGATTTATTTATCGCTGCAGTTATCCCAGGACTGCTTGTAACGGTTAGTTTACTTGTATATTCCTACCTTTACGCAAAAGCAAAGGGATATAAGGGTTCTAAAGAAAGTTTTTCAATAAAACAGGTAGGGAATGCGTTTTGGGATGCAAAATGGGCGCTACTTGTCCCGGTCATTATATTAGGTGGTATTTATAGTGGCTTCTTTACGCCGACAGAAGCGGCAGCAGTAGCCGTTGTTTACGGCTTAGTAGCAGGATTTCTCTTGTACAAAGAATTAAAATGGAACCAACTATATGATATTTTAAAAAACTCAGCGTTAACGACTGCAACAATTTTATTTATAATCGCAGCAGCGACTGTATTTGGTCGAGTGATGACGATTGAACAAATGCCGGAAACGATTGCTTCAACAATTCTTGCTGTATCCGATCAGAAGATCATCATTATCTTGTTAATTACAGCCATGCTCCTGCTTATTGGAACCGTTATGGATACAACGGCTGCAATTATTATTTTTACACCATTGTTAGTGCCTGTAGGGATGGAGCTTGGGTATGATCCCATTCATTTTGCGATGCTTGTCATTTTGAATCTAGCAATTGGGTTTATTACACCACCAATCGGTGTGAATTTGTTTGTCGCATCGAGTATATCAAACTTATCGATTGTGACACTATCAAAAGCAATTCTACCATTTGTCGGGGTGATGATTTTTAATCTCCTGCTTGTCATTTTCATTCCACAGCTGTCATTGCTTTTACTAGATAGATAGTAGAAGAATAATGAAAGGTTGTGTTACAATATACTTGTATACAAGTATAATCTAAAAATTAAGTCAAAGGGTTGTGTTGGTATGGCAGGACGAAGTGCGTTAGAAACCTATAAACAAGGTGGCGCTTGGTGGGAAACAGACATAAGCGACATTAAAAAAAATGAAATTACCATTCGTGGGAAAAAAGTTGAAGATTTAATTGGCAACGTTTCCTACACGCAAATGTTGTTCTTCCTTTTAGTAGGTGAGGAGTTGACTGAACAAAAAGCAAAGTTGTTTGAAAGCGTTCTTGTAGCAGGAGCGGATCATGGTCCTAGGGCACCATCAATTGCTGCTGCTAGGATGGCAGCGACTTGTGGGGTGACGTTTAATTCAGCGGTGGCTACAGGTGTCAATATGCTTGGCGATGTACACGGTGGCGCTGTAGAGGATTCAATGGCTATTCTGTATGACACGAAGGAGGCAATGCACAAAGGCACAGGTGACGTTGCACAACAGCTAGATGAAATCTTAGAAGCAGGAAAGAAATTACCAGGCTTTGGCCATCAATTACATGACAATGATCCGAGGGTGAAACGCCTCTATGAATTGTCTCAGTCTCTTATTGATGATGGTGAGATTACCGGGGATTACTTAACGATTTTAGAACAATACCGGCATGAGATTTCAACTCGTAAAAATCGAACATTTACGATTAATGTAGATGGCATCTCTGCCGCTATTCAGTGTGAATTAGGCATCCCAGCCGAAGCGGCGAAAGGCATTTTCGCCTTATCACGGGGGATGGGGATCGTGGCGCATGCGTACGAAGAACTGCAAAAAGGTACCCTTATTAAGGGACCTTGTCCGAATGAAGAGAACCTTGTTCGCTATACGGGCAAAGCACTTGTTAAAGAGGAGGAATGATTAGGTTGAAAACAGCCACATCGTTTATAAATGGTGAATGGGTAACACCAGTTGAAAGTGAAGGAATAGAAGTCAGAAGTCCATATTTAAATGAATTAATCGGGCATCAATATGAAACGAATGAGCAAGGAGTAGAAGAAGCATTAGCATCGGCTATTACTCATAAAAAAGAGATTGCTAAACTAGAGCCAATTGAACGATCAACCATTCTCTATAAAGCGGCAACATTAATGGAAGAGAGACAAGAAGAGCTTGCAAAACTGATCTCTTCTGAAGTTGGAAAAGCCTTAAAGAATACCCGGGATGAAGTGGGGCGATCTATCGAAACGCTCATTCAATCTGCCGAAGAAGCGAAACGTCAATTTGGCGAGACGATTCCTGGTGGCGCATCGTCTAGAGGGAAGGGCTCAACAGCCATTACGTTCCGTGTGCCAGTAGGCGTTATCGCAGCCATTACACCTTTTAATGCACCACTTAATCTAATCTGCCATAAAATTGGCCCGAGTTTTGCTGCTGGAAATGTAACCGTTTTAAAGCCTGCACCGCAAGCGCCGTTGATTGCAGCTGCGCTAGTGGAACTCTTACTAGAAGCCGGGATGCCTGCCCAAGCCATCCAAATGGTGCTCGGTGGAAGAGAAGTAGGCGAAAAAATCGTTGAAGATTCTCGTACCAATCTGGTTTCGTTTACAGGTGGGGTACCAGCCGGTCAACAAATTAGCAAAATATCAGGCATGAAGAAAGTACTGCTCGAACTAGGTGGGAATGCAGGCACAATTGTCCATGAAGATGCGGATGTAGACCGAGCCGCTACACTAGCAACAAAAACCGCTTTTAGTAACTCAGGTCAAAGCTGTATATCGGTTCAGCGGGTTTATGTGCATGAATCAATCATCGAGCCATTTAGTGAAAAAATGAAAGAGAAAACAGCGAAACTTTATGTAGGTGATCCTCGTGATGAACGTACTGACATCGGTTGCGTTGTTGCAAAAGATACTGCCGAAAGAATTACGAGCTGGATTGAAGAAGCGGTTTCTGATGGGGCAGAGGTCATTCACGGCGGTTCTGCGAATGGCGCGCAAGTACAACCGACCATTCTAATGAATCCGAAAAAAGAAAGCAAAGTTGTGTGTCAAGAAGTCTTCGGACCCGTCGTAAGTTTAATTCCTTATCGCGACTTAGATTGGGCGATTAATGAAGTAAATGATTCTGAGTTTGGCTTACAAGCAGGCTTGTTTACAAAATCGTTAACGGTTGTGAAGAAAGTGACACAAGCTCTCGATATGGGCGGAATCATTATAAATGGAACATCGAATTTCCGTCTCGACCATTGGCCATACGGTGGGGTGAAGCATAGTGGAATTGGTCGTGAGGGTCCAAGATTTGCAGTAGAAGAAATGAGCGAAACAAAAATGATTGTACTTCAAGACTTTCTGACACTATAAGGAGCGATGTACGGTGAAAGAGATCTATCTAGATCAACCTCAAGTCATGCAAGTCAGAGATGCGCTCCCGTTGCCGAACATCCAACATGGAGAAGTAAAGATAAAGTTACTTTATGGCGGTATATGTGGGTCTGATTTATCCGTATATAAAGGTAGGTTGCCTCATGCGCAATATCCACTACGACCAGGGCATGAAATTGTCGGTGAGGTTATTGAGAGCCGAGCGGAACACATTAAACCAGGCGGTCGTATCGTTGTCACACCAAATACGTTTTGTGGACAGTGTGAGTTTTGTTTGAAAGGCAAACCAAATATTTGCAAAGAAAAACAGTCGATCGGTATCACGTGTGACGGTGGATTTGCAGAAGAAATAATTATCCATTCGCGCTATTGTTTACCTATTCCAGATGAACTGTCTGATGAGGCAGCTGTGTTAATTGAGCCATTATCGGTCATTGTCCACGGGATCAAACAAATTAACATCCAACCTGGTATGCGGGTGCTTGTTGTTGGCTGTGGAACAGAGGGCTTGCTTGCATCTGCGTTAGCTCATCATGTTGGAGGGAATGTAACCGCTATCGATATTAATGCAAATAAATTAGCATTATTGCAGTCATTTGATGACATTATCCTCGGTCATCCGATGGATATTGTCGGCGAAACATTTGATATCGTCATTGAAGCCGCAGGTACAAAACAGTCGGTAGAATCATGCTTTTCACACTTGAAACCAGGTGGAGAACTACTATTGATTGGAATTACACCAGAAGCAACCATTCCTGTCGCGCAAGTTGTTCGAAATGAACAGAAAGTTGTTGGCAGCATTATCTACGAATTTCCAGCTGATTTTCAGACAAGTGTATCGTACTTATTAGAGGAAACCTTTGACCCAACGATCTTCATTTCAAAAATCAAACCTTTTTATGACTATGAAGAAGCGTATCAAATGGCATTAAGCGGCAATTATGCAAAAATCGTACTACAATTTAAAGGAGCTGTTGTTTCATGAAGAAGCTAGTATCAGAACAACTTGTAAAGTATTTAGAAAGTCGTGGAATTGAACATGTGTTTGGTTTGTGCGGTCATACGAATATTGCCGTGCTAGCCGAATTAGACAAAAGCCCAATTAAGTTTATTAATGTTCGCCATGAGCAAATTGCGTCCCACGCGGCAGATGGGTATGCACGAGCAAAGCGTCAAACCTCTGTAGTATTGAGCCACCTTGGACCTGGTTTAACGAATGCCGCTACAGGTGTAGCGAATGCGGCGCTTGATTCCATTCCAATGGTAGTGATTGCAGGAGACGTTCCGAGTCACTATTACGGAAAGCATCCACACCAAGAAGTAAACATGCATGCAGATGGCGCTCAATGGGAGATTTATCGTCCGTTTGTAAAACGCGCATGGCGTGTGGATCGTGAAGATTTATTTCCAGAAATTATGCAAAAGGCGTTTCAATTAGCAGAAAGTGGCCGTCCTGGTCCAGTTCTTGTGTCTGTACCGATGGACATGTTTTCAAAAGAAGTGGAAGAAGAGAAGTTTGCGATGTTAAATCATCATACACAGACGGTTGAAAAACCATCACTAGATGAAGAGACAGCGGAACGTATTGTCGAGACATTGGCACAAGCAGAGCGTCCTGTCATTTATGCAGGTGGGGGAGTCATTCTTTCACAAGCAGAAGAGGAGTTAAGAGCGTTTGTTGACCATATGAACATTCCTGTCGCGCATTCCTTAATGGGTAAAGGTGTCTTGCCAGATGATCATGATTTAACTATTGGCATGACCGGGTTCTGGGGGACAAAATTTATTAATGACCAGACAAAAAATGCAGATTACTTATTTGGAGTTGGTACACGTTTTTCTGAAGCCGACTCTAGTTCTTGGTACCATGATGTCACGTTTAATTTTCCAAAAACAAAACTGATTCATATTGATATTGATTCAAGTGAAATTGGTCGTAATTATCCAGTTGAAATTGGTGCGGTTGCTGATTTAAAACGAGCTTTCGTTGCCTTAAATCGTGTGGCAAAGCGCTTGTATCCAGTTGGAATTGACCGCAATGCCACGTTGAAAGAAGAGATTCAAACCTATCGTCAATCTTTACGAGCATCTATTAAAGACAACGCGACAAGTGACGCATTCCCGATGAAACCTGAACGCATTCTTGCGGATGTTCGCGACGTATTACCAAGAGACGCATATATCACAACAGATGTAGGCTGGAATAAAAATGGCGTTGGTCAACAGTTCCCGATTTATACACCAGGCTCCATTTTAACACCTGGAGGATACGCAACAATGGGCTTTGGGTCCTCTGCTGCGCTTGGGGCAAAACTTGCACAGCCGAACAAAGTAGTTGTATCGCTAATTGGTGATGGTGGATTTGGTCAAAATCCAGCTGTACTTGCAACGGCTGTAGAAGAAAACATTCCAGTTGTCTGGGTAGTCATGAATAATAGTGCATATGGCACAATCGCAGGGTTGGAGATGGCTCATTACGATACAACATACGGAACACTTTTTAAGAAAGATGGAGAAAGCTACACTCCTAATTTTGCTGAAATCGCAAAAGGGTTTGGTGTAAAAGGGGTCAAAGTTAAATCGGCGGATGAATTTAAACAAGAGCTCAAAGCGGCTATTGAAGCGAACGAGCCGGTTGTGCTTGATGTCGCAATGCGAAATGAACCCGTTCCGACTGACGGTCAATGGAACATCAATGACATTTACTCACCTGATAGTGAAAAATCACATGTGAGCATCCCTTAAAAAGAGTAAATAAAGGAGTGTACAAAGATGAAAACACCATTAGAAGGCGTCAAAGTGCTCGATGTGTCTACAATGATTGCCGCTCCTTATGGGACTGCATTACTTGGAGATTTTGGAGCTGACGTAGTAAAAGTTGAAATTCCAGGAAGAGGGGATACGTCAAGAAGCGTAGGGCCTTTTAAAGAGGACGAACCCCTTCGCTGGCCAGGCTTATCAAGAAACAAGAAATCGTTAACACTCGACCTTCATCAAGAAGAGGGCGTCACGATTTTAAAAAAATTAGCTGCGACTCACGATATTCTTGTAGAAAATTTTCGACCAGGTACGCTTGAAAAATGGGGAGTTGGCTATGATATCCTAAAAGAAATTAACCCAAACCTCATTATGATTCGAGTGTCTGGCTATGGTCAAACAGGTCCTTATAAAGAAAAAGCAGGCTTTGGGACGCCAGCCACAGCGTTTAGTGGCTACACGTATTTACAAGGCTTTACCGATCGTCATCCAGTCAGTCCACCATTCTCGTTAACAGACTATATCTGTGGAATCTATGTTGCGTTTGCAGCCGTTACGGCACTTTATCATCGTGATGCTCATGAAGATGGAGAAGGGCAAATGGTTGATATCGCACTCTATGAAACGGTCTTTCGCATGATGGAATTTCTTGTAGCCGAATACGATCAACTTCAAAAAGTGCGGGAGCGTGCGCCAGGATTAGCTGGCCACTCTTCGCCATCAGGAACCTTTCAAACAAAAGATGGCCATTGGGTTGTACTTGTAACGAGTACGGACACAACATTTAATCGCTTAGCGAAAGCGATGGATCGAGAAGATATGCTCATAGACCCGCGCTACCATACAAATGCGCGTCGCTTAGAAAACAACGATGAGACGAATGCAATTGTGGAAGCGTGGATTCACGCACAAGAGAGAGAAGCATTACTGGAAAAACTGGATAGTTACGGCGTTCCGATTAGTCCGGTTATGAGCATCGCCGATATTTTTGAAAATGAGCAGTATAAAGCGAGAGAGAACATTGTGGAAGTGAAACATCCACGTTTAGGAGCGATAAAAGTACCGGGAATTGTACCGAAGTTTGAAAAGACGCCTGGGAGTATTCGTTCCATTGCACCAGATTTAGGTGAAAATAACGAAAGTGTACTAATGGAAATTGGCTATAGTAAAGAAGAAATTGAACAGTTTCTGCAAAATAATGTGATTTAAGTCAATTTGATAACTCGAAATGGATGCAAAAAATACGTACGATTGATTTAAAGTGGCGAACGCTTTCCCACAGGCACAAGCCCGACATCCGTTTTCGCTGCGCGATGACTTGCACTCACGGTGTCTTCTTTGCCTCGGGTATGCCCTTTAACCAATCATTCAACTTTATTTACGAACGGCAGAAACGAGAATAGCGGACTCTTTTCTGAAATAAAGTTAATTCGCTATTTCATTCAAGCGCTTACGAAAAAAAAGGGATGCTACTAGCATCCCTTTTTAAATTGCCTATTTCTCATCTACGCCACACCAGCTCGCTAGAAAGTTTGCATACACTTTCGTCACATCGCGGACGCTTTTTAAATCTACCCATTCGTTGACCTCGTGAAAATGACCGCCAATAGGACCGTAGCACGTTGCATCAATATCGTAATAAAGCTGAAAAAAACGTGCATCTGTCGTAGAAGGTAATGTTCGTCTAGATGGTTGAGTGTTGGTTACGAGCTCGTGAGCTGTATCAAGCTCCTTAAACAACTCAGAAGACTCGTTACTTAATGTACCTTCTGCATGAAATCCGTAAAATTCAATGTCAGGTGGATTTTCAATAAACCACGCGTCTTTTTTCGTTTCTTGCATAATCCATTCAATTAATTCTTGTTTGCGCTCAGCAACAGATTCTCCTGGTAGTAAAGCGACACGACCTTCAATTTTTGCTCGAATCGGTTCGTTTGATGCAAAATCACCTGCTGTTACCTTACCAATATTCAGATCAATTGGCTTATCTTGATCTGAAAAAGTGAGGTGAGATCTCGTTTGATTTAAATGACGCTCAAACGCGAGAAGTGCAGACGTAATCATGTGTATTTTCTCAATAACATTGGTTTGGGTTTGGTTTATTTGATCTTTTTTTATCGTTCGAAGGGAAATCTCAAACCAAAGTGAGCCGACTTGTCCAGTGGAAGGTTGCAAGCCAAATGGCTCAGGAATAAGAGCAGCGTCCGCTGTGTATCCTGCTTCAAGAGCCGCTAGCGCACCGTTACCCGAGCGCTCCTCGTCAGGAACAATTTGAAGCATAAAATCGTTATTTGGCACGTAGCCACACTCAATTAAGGCACGATATGCAAAAATCATGGCAGAGAGACCGCCTTTCATATCGGCAGTTCCCCGTCCGTAAAGACGACCCTCTTTTTCAACTGGTTCCCAAGGAGACGTCTCCCACTCAATGGTCGGTTCAGCACTAACAACATCCGCGTGACCTTGAAAGATAAGCGTCTTTCCTTCAGATGGATTTGCGCCTTTCTTTGTGCCAATCACAATGTCGCTGTATTCATAGGACCAATTAACAGGGGAGAAGCCAGGGTGTTTTTCAATACGCTCTATGTCAGGGTAAAAACGGTCTACTTGCAAGTTTAATTTTGTCGATAAATAGTCTGCTAAGAACAACTGAAGTCGATGTTCTTTCCCGCTCAATGAAGGGAAGCGAGTGATCGTTTTTAGAAATTCTACTTGTTCAGTCCACAACTCGTCGATTTTATTATTTAGTTGTTCACGTAACAACTGAGAATCAATCATTGTTTATAGTATCCCCTTTGTTCTAATCGCTAAATTAATTCCTTGTGTGATGATGAAGATAATGTTCATCCTATCTGGTCCTATGAAATGGCGAGCATGAGAACAACACATCTAATCAACAAGGCTCATGTCATTCAATTATTATGGAAGAATCATGTTTTTCGTCTACGTTTTATTCAAATTTCCTATTCCCTATACATTCACTGGAAAAACATTGAAACCTTATATGAATCGGGTTAATCACATAAAAAACTTGCCAGCGACTACATTCGCTTGGCAAGTTCATAAAGCAATTATGTGCTGTACGTTAATTGTACCACGCAAAAGCTTTCTTGTTCTAATGAAAACGAAGAAGTGACAGACTCGTTTTTAAAAAGATCATAACCTTGTGCGTTTTTTTGTTGGAGAGAAAGAGTCTTTTGTTCTAAGGAACGATTATAGGCAAATAGCAATGTTTCTTCAGGTGTAGATGTTTGGTAAAGAAGAACATCATCATCTTCAGAGTCTAGAAATACAAGGGATTCGTACGTCCCAAATGCTGAATGCTTCTTTCGGAGTGCCACTAACTTCCGCAAAAAATTGAGCATCTCTACATCTTGTTTGTCTTCGTCCCAGATCATACAAGCACGGCAGCCTGGATCGTTTACTCCGGCCATACCGATTTCGTCACCGTAGTAAATACAAGGAGAACCAGGAAATGAAAACAGTAAGGTAAACTGTAACTTTACTAATGCTTTATTGGAATGACTTGTTGTTAAAATGCGAGCGGTATCATGGCTGTCGAGCATGTTAAATTGTGCAGCATTTACTGTATCAGGGTAGCTCATTAAATGCTTCGTTAGCGCCATTTTTGCCTCTTCACTTGTTTGCTTATGAAGCGCATAATTTTGAATCGCATCTGTTAGAGGATAGTTCATAACCGCATCAAACTGATCCCCTTGTAGCCATGCACTTGATTGATGCCAAATTTCACCAAGAATATAGACATCGTCTTTTGCACGTTTAACTTCCGAACGAAACGCGCGCCAGAAATCGTGATCGACTTCATTTGCAACATCAAGTCTCCATCCATCAATATTAAATTCCTCAATCCAATACTTCGCTACGTTTAAAAGATACGCGCGAACATCAGGATGTTTTGTATTTAATTTTGGCATAGACGAAACGAAAGCAAAGGTTTCATAGTTTGGACGTTCGCCGTCTGGTTTGAGTGGAAGGTCAAACGGGTGAAACCACTCTTTATATGCGGAATCCTCGCCGTTTTCTAACACATCTTGAAAAGGCGGGAAATAATAGCCGCTGTGATTAAAAACCGCGTCAAGCATCACGCGAATGCCGCGCTTATGACATTCTTTCACAAGTGTACGCATCGTTTCTTCGTCGCCAAAATGTGGATCAAGGCTTAAATAATCAATCGTATCGTATTTATGGTTAGAAAACGCTTTAAAGATCGGTGTGAAATAAACGCCGGTAATACCGAGGTCATGCAAGTAATCTAGATGATCGATGACACCTTGTAAATCGCCACCAAAAAAGGTATCCGGTTTAGGTGCCTCGCTTCCCCAACGTAACGTACCTTCAGGATTTCTTGCAGGCTCACCATTTGCAAACCGTTCAGGGAAAATTTGATACCACACTGTATTCGCAACCCAAGATGGGGGGGTGAATACGTCGGTTTCATGCGCATAAGGAAGACAGAAATAAGCGGAAATTTCCTTCGGCTGTTGCGTATAGAACCCTCTCTCGGTATAAAACATCGTCTTTTCACTTGTTTCTATTTTAAAGCCATAGCGCATACGAGAGTAAGGCATTGAAACAGAAACGGACCAATAATTATAAATGTCATCGCTATGAATGAGTGACATAGGGGAATTGCTTGATTGCCATTGTTCGTTTTGCCAATCATAAGGGTCCCCATGAATAACCGTCACGCGAATTCCTTCATCTAAAGGTGTCTGCAGACGAATAACGGCTTCATGTGAGGATGTTAAAAAAAGGTGGTGATGTTGTTGGGTGTGAATAATACCAGCTTGATTCATCATAACCCTCCTAGGTTGTTTTCTTAAATCATATAGTTGGTGTGGGATTGGTGTCAAACCTTTTTGCAAACGATTTCCTATATAAAAAAATAACTATTGCCTAATAATAAAATTACCCGTATACTATGTGTGTAATTGGTATGTAAACGGTTTAATTATTTTATGCAAACGTTTGCCTTTGCTTAAGCATATATAGGGGGGATACGAGATGAAAAAATGGCAGTTTGGTATGAGTATGACAGTAGCTGTTGCGATGCTCGGTGCGTGCGGTCCAGATCGAGATGGTGTGATGGAAGAGCTTGAAACGGAACCAGCAACAGAGGAAAATAAACCAGATTCGCTACATATATGGGTGAATGATGATGAGCGTGAACTTTTGGCGTATCGAGAAATTGGCGATAACTTTGAAGCTGAGACGGGGATTGAAGTAAGGATTACGCCCTTTAGTATGGGGGATCAATTAGAAGCGATGTCACTCGATGCACCAGCTGGTGGTGGACCAGACTTGTTTTATCAACCGAACGATATGGTTGGAAGTATTACACTTCAGGGTTTGGCAGCTGATATTGAACTAACGCCAGAACAAGAAGCGGAATATTTAGATGGAACATTGGAAGCACTTAGCTATGAAGGCGAGCTAGCGGGTGTTCCTGCGGCAGTTGAGACCTATGCGTTGTTTTACAACACGGACATTATTGATGAAGCACCCGAAACGATAGAGGATTTAGAGGCAATCGGTGAAGAATATACGAACGCTTCTGCAAATGAATTTGGATTTCTTCTAGAATCACGTGAAATGTATTTTGCTTATCCATTTTACGATGCGTACGGTGGCTACATCTTTGCTGAAGAAGGCGAAGACTATGACACACTGGATATTGGCTTAGCGAATGATGGGGCTGTTAAAGGTGGCGAAATGTTACAGCGCTTTCACCAGGAAGGGTACTTACCACAAAATCTAAATGCGGACATTTTGAATGGTTTATTTTTAGATGGAAGTGTAGGAGCAGTATTCTCAGGTCCTTGGAACATTGCTGAATATGGAGAGAACCTTGGGGATTCCTTGAAATCAGCACCGCTACCGACTGTGGACGGAAATCCGATGCGCTCTCTCGGTGGCGTGAAAGCGTGGATGGTGAACGGATATAGCGATCATATTAGCTGGGCAACGGAATTGGCACTTTTTATGACGAATGAAGAAAGCGCACAAATCTTTTTTGAAAACAAACGTGAAATTCCCGCTCGTGCCGAAGTGACGCTAGACGACGAGCTTTACGAAGGTTTCCAAGAACAACTTGAACATGCGTATTTTATGCCGAATGTACCTGAAGTTTCCGCTGTATGGGGACCAATGGGCGATGCAAACGTGTTTATCTCACAAGGAAATGATGTACGAGAAGTATTAGAGGAAACCGTTGAATTAATTGAAGATGAAATACAAATTATGGGGGCTGGTAGAGAATGAAAGACGTAGAGCCAATGAACAATCATAACCCCAAGCTTGCAGGGATCTTATCCATTATTCCTGGACTCGGACAACTTTATAACCGCCAGTGGCTCAAGGGAGCTTTGCTTCTTCTTGTAACAGCTGCATTTATCTTTGTATTTTACGACATCTTTAACATGGGCTATTGGGGGTTATTTACCCTTGGAACGTTGGATGGCGTTGATGATTCTCGTGTGTTAATTGGACAAGGCATCGTAGCGATCTTCTTAACAATTTTCGCAGCAATCATGGTGTTTTTAAATATAAAAGACGCGCGCCGTGTCGCAAAGATGCGTCTAGAAGGGGTAGGAATCCCAAGGCTACGTGAACGTACGAAGCATTCTTGGGATAAAGGATTCCCTTACCTACTTGTTTTACCAGGCTTGGCATTATTGCTTTTAGCAGTCGTATTCCCGCTTTTATACATGATTGTCCTTGCCTTTACAGATTACAACCTATTTAATTCACCACCTCGAAATGTGTTGAGCTGGGTTGGCTTTCAAAACTTTATTGATCTAGCGACGATTCCAATTTGGCGTCAAACATTCATTTCGGTTCTCTCTTGGACGATTGTTTGGACGGTTGTAGCGACAACACTACAAATTGCGTTAGCGCTATTCCTAGCAGTTATTGTGAATGATAAACGTATTAAAGCGAAGAAACTAATTCGTACTGTCCTTATTTTACCTTGGGCTGTACCAAGTTTCGTCACAATTATTATCTTTGCGGCAATGTTTAATGATGGGTTTGGTGCGATTAATACGGACATCTTTGTCCCGTTGTTTGATTTTGCGGTTCCATGGTTATCCGATCCGTTCTACACACGTATTGCGTTAATTATGATTCAAGTTTGGCTAGGGTTCCCGTTTGTGTTTGCCCTCTTTACTGGAATCTTGCAAAGTGTATCTGATGATTGGTATGAAGCAGCAGATATGGATGGCGCAAGTCGGTTTGCGAAATTCCGTTTTATCACGCTACCACACGTACTTTTCGCAACAGCACCATTATTGATTATGCAGTACGCGGGTAACTTTAATAACTTTAACTTAATTTACCTATTTAATGAGGGGGGACCACCAGTACGTGGTCAAAGTGCCGGAAGTACAGATATCTTAATTTCATGGGTATACAGCTTAGCATTTGAAAACTCTCAATACAGTATGGCGGCAGCAATCTCCATTATTATCGGTATTCTTGTAGCCCTGTTTGCAGTGTTGCAATTCCGTCGCAGCGCGTCATTTAAGGAGGACAGATAGACCATGAAGCATAAAACAAAATCAAAAATAGAAGTCTTTCTCATGTATGCGTTTATCTTCTTTATGTTCGTGATTATCGCGTATCCATTAATTTGGACAATCGGTCTTTCATTGAGTCCGGGGACGAATATTTACGGAGCAAGTATCCTGCCAGAAAACTGGTCATTGGAAAACTATCGCTGGTTGTTCTTTGACGAACAGAGTCAATACACAACGTGGTATATGAATTCGTTATTTGTTGCAACCGTTACGTCTATTCTCTCAACAATTGTTGTCTGTTTTACAGCGTACGCATTCTCGCGCTATAACTTCGTTGGAAAAAAGAACGGGCTTTATTTATTCCTTGTTCTTCAAATTTTCCCAGTAATTATGGCGATGGTTGCGATTTATGTTCTTTTAAACACAATTGGTCTACTTGATAACTTGTGGGGATTAATCCTTATCTATGTTGGTGGATCCATTCCAATGAATGCATTTCTTGTAAAAGGGTATTTCGATACATTGCCTAAAGATTTAGATGAATCGGCTAAACTTGATGGCGCCGGGCATTTTCGGATTTTCTTTACAATCGTCCTTCCATTGGCAAAACCAATCTTGGCGGTTGTGGCATTGTTCAACTTTATGAATCCATTAATGGACTTCATTTTACCGAGAATCGTCTTACGTAGTCCGGAAAACTACACGCTTGCGTTAGGGTTGTTCAATTTCGTTAATGATCAGTTTGCTACAAACTTTACACGCTTTGCGGCGGGGGCGGTACTTATTGCTGTACCAATCTCGATTGTATTCTTGTTCTTACAGCGCTACTTAATTTCAGGATTAGCGTCAGGCGCAACAAAAGGGTAAGAGACACGTTAAAGCAACATACAAGGAGATTTCTTTTAGAGATCTCTTCTTGTATAAACAAATGATGACATTCATTCAAATCAGTCAATCAACTTTGAAATTGGCGACGACTCCCGCGGGAACAAGACGTTTTTGAGAGACGATGTAGGATTGATGAAATTCATTTCAATGGTTAAAAAGGCGCTAAAAAGAGATTATAGCTGATATGTATAAAGATAGGAGTTTTGGAATTGTCAAAACAATGGTGGAAAGAAGCGGTATGCTACCAAGTCTACCCTCGTAGTTTTTACGATGCGAATGGGGATGGAATTGGAGATTTAAGAGGTGTTATTGAGAAGCTAGATTACTTGCAATGGATGGGCATTGATGTGATCTGGATGAGTCCAATGTATGATTCACCTAACGATGATAATGGGTACGATATTCGGGACTATAAAGCGATTATGAACGAGTTTGGTACTATGGCTGATTTTGATGAATTGCTTGAAGAAGTGCATTCAAGAGGAATGAAGCTTATTATCGATCTCGTCATTAATCATACGTCTGATGAGCACGAATGGTTTGTAGAATCTCGTTCGTCAAAAGAAAATGAAAAGAGAGATTGGTATATTTGGCGCGATGCAAAAGAAGACGGGAGTGAGCCGAACAACTGGGCTTCTATTTTTAACGGTCCGGCTTGGGAGTGGGATGATACCACACAGCAATACTACATGCATATCTTTTCTACAAAACAACCAGATGTAAATTGGGAGAATCCAGATGTGCGTGCGGCTCTATACGAGACGATGAACTGGTGGATGGATAAAGGCATTGATGGGTTCCGTGTTGATGCGATTAGCCACATTAAAAAAGTAGACGGATTTCCGGATATGCCGAATCCAAACAACGAGCCCTATGTTGATTCATTTGATGGCCATATGAACCGACCGGGGATTCACGAGTACTTGCAAGAAATGAAGGAGAACACCCTTGACCAGTATGATGTCTTTACTGTTGGCGAGGCGAATGGCGTTCGAATGGAAAATCCTGATGATGTAGCCGCGTGGGTAGGGGAGCAGCATGGTGTGTTTAATATGGTATTCCAGTTTGAACATTTAGGTCTTTGGAGTAAAGATAGTGAACAGAAATTAAATGTTCCAGCCGTGAAAGAAGCGCTATCGAAATGGCAATACGGGCTGGAAAGTCTTGGTTGGAATGCATTATTTATTGAGAATCACGATCAAACAAGAGTGGTATCGTCATGGGGCAATGATGAAGAATATTGGGCTCGTTGTGCAAAAGCGCTTGGAACAATGTACTTCTTTATGAAAGGAACGCCTTTTATTTATCAAGGTCAAGAAATTGGGATGACGAACGTCCAATTTGACTCGATTGATGAGTATGATGATGTCTCGATGCGTAATTTCTATAAACAAGAGATGGATAAAGGCGTCCCTCATGAAGAGATTATGCCAATTATTTGGGAATCTGGACGAGACAATTCACGTACGCCTCTTCAATGGGATGGGAGCAAAAACGGCGGATTTAGTACAGCCGATCGTACGTGGATGAAAGTGAATCCGAATTACCCAAGTATTAATATTGAACGGCAGCAGGACGATCCTGATTCAATCTTAAGTTACTATCGAAAAATGATTGAAGTTCGGAAGCAATTTGATACACTAGTATATGGAAACTATGAATTACTGGATACCGATGATCGTGTATTTGCATATGTAAGAAAAAGCCAGAACGAAACGTTTACCATTGTCGTGAATTTATCTGAAAACGAACGAGCGCTTCCTGCCATCAAAGATGCTGAACTTGTTTTAGCAAACGTAGATTCAGAAGTGAGCAGCACGTTAAAACCTTACGAGGCACGTGTCTACCGCACAAAAGAATAAGCGCAAGGCGGGACGATGTGAAAAAGGGTGGAGACTAGTGAGTACAATAAAAGATGTGGCAAAATTAGCAGGGGTGGCACCATCTACCGTTTCAAGGGTGATTGCCGATAGCCCAAAGATTAGCAGGAAGACGAAAGAGCGAGTAAGAGAGGTTATGGATGAACTAGGTTACTATCCGAATGTCCATGCTCGGAATCTTGTAAACAAAGCAACCAATGTGATCGGAATTATCATGCCAAGTGCATCTTATGCTCCTTTTCAAAATCCTTTTTTCCCAGAAGTGTTGCGAGGTATTACGGCACAAGCAAATGAAGACAAATATGGCCTTTATTTTTCAACGGGTCAAACGGAAGAAGATATTTTAGAAGAAGTGAAAGAGATGGTTCATAGTCGTCGAGTTGATGGAATTATTTTGCTGTATTCCACAACGAATGATCCTATTATTCCATTTTTGCTAAAAGAAAAGTGCCCATTTGTTGTCATTGGACGTCCGTCAGAACAATATGAACACGTTGTTTCATATGTAAATAACGATAATGTGAAAGCTGCCCGAACTATTACTGAATACGTGCTTTTGCTAAGACATGAGCGCATTGGCTTTATCGGTGGTAGGAAAGATGCTTACGTCACTCTTGATCATAAAGAAGGATTTGAGCAAGCGCTTCAAGCAGCTGGTATCGAAATAAACCCAACTTATATTGTCTACCATGATGAAATTTTTGATGGTGGGGAACAAGCAGTGATTGAACTGATGGCTCAAAAAACACCACCTACAGCTGTTGTCGTAGCTGATGATCTAATGGCACTCGGCGTATTGCGGATGTTGACAAGTATGGGGTATCGGGTTCCCGAAGACATATCCGTTGTTAGTTTTAATAATGTGTTAATGTCAGAACTATCTGCTCCACCGTTAACAACGATGGACATTTATATTTATGAACTCGGTTTTCAAGCAGCCTCGCTTGTACGTGAACAAATTGCTTCTCCACTTATGGAGGCACAAGCAAGGATTGTTGGTCACAAACTTGTACGCCGTTCTTCAACAAGCAGAAGAATAGACTGAAAACACGCCTCTCGTTTAGGGAGGCGTGTTTGTTTTACTCTTGAATTGTTTCTTTGTAATAATCTGCTAATAGATCCGCTACGACGTCTGCGCTCCGCAACGCTTCATCCATCGTGTTGTCAACACCGCCAAATTCAACAAGCATCGCTGTATCAGCAAGGTCTTGATTATAAATGCCGTTACCTTGTGACAAGTCTTTTTCAAAAACACCACGACTCAAGCCAGGGTAAGCCTCTTCAATTAGGTTATGAAACTCCTTAGCAGTCGCTAGTTGTGCATCTGCGTTTGGATGGGCTGTTCCTACAACGAAAAAAACACGTGCATAGGTTTCATTGTTAATCGTTACAGCTGTTACATCGCGACGTACCGAATCTCGGTGGAAGTCTAGAAGTAGATCATATTGCTGCGTTTCTAGTTTGTTTTCAATAATTTGTCGAGAAGCGGTGTAGTAATTGCTCATATTACGTTCTGCCATATAGGCATTCATATTCGTCTTATCCACATCTGCTACAATACCGTGATTGGAAAGCCTGTCCGCAAAATGCTTCCCGACATTAATAATGTTTAATTCAGGGTCACTGGAAATGGCTTGATCCGCATTTTCAGCACCTTCTAGACCAAGTTCAGGTAAAAAGGATTCGTAGCTATGGGTGTGGTAAATGAGCACAGATGGTTCTTGATCCTCAGCTGCTCTTTCATTTGATTCTTCCTCTTCTTCATTTGGGTGTTGCTTGGCTAGCTCAGCTAAAGAATCTTCAGGAGGCAACGTCTCTCTTGGCATGTTGGTCACGTCTGTACCTTGTCCGGCAAGAGCAATTCTCGTATCAAATGCTGCCATGGCAGGGATTCCTTGTGACAGAAGTGATAATGGATGGTTAAAGTCTAAATTCGTTGCTGCATTCATGAAGAAATTGCTTACCGACTTCGCTTCAAACTCATCTGGAAGTGCTTGTTTGTATACAGGGTTTTCCATAGAAATAAGGTGGAGCAAATCAACACCTTCTAAAGGAGAAACCATATCATTTAACCCTCGGTTATACCAGGTTTGATTTGTTGCTAAAATACTAATAATAAGTAATGTAGACAGAAGCATGATGGAGATGCTTCCTAACCATTTCATCACGTCGTTCACAACAAAATCACCTTCCTTCTTCTCTACTCTATGAAACTGTAAACGAAAATATCACTTTAAAATTAGGGGAGAGAGGGCACAGGTAAAGGGAGTAATGGATGATTTAATAGAAGTAGTGTATCGTGATTTACACAGAGATGTGGACTTTACTCAAAAAAAGAGCAACATAGCGTAAGCCATGTCGCCCTTATAGTAGACTATCCTTTTACTGCTCCGGAAGTCAGTGCGCCAACAATGTAACGCTGGAGAAGCAAGAATAAGATAATGACAGGTACAATAGACATAATGCTACCTGCAGCTAAGTAGTGCGTCGTTATTTGCGCTTGGGTAGACTGTAAATTCACGACACCTACAGATACAGGATAGAGGGCGGCATCGTCAATTAAGATAAACGGGATGACAAATTGAGACCAGCTTTGGACAGACACGAGGATAACGACGGATATGATTCCTGGCCGTGCAACAGGTAGCAAAATCTTCGTTAACAGTTGCCACTTCGTACATCCATCAATAATAGCAGCTTCGTCCATTTGTTCGGGAAGCGTGTCAAAATAATTTTTCATAAACCATGTAGCGAGAGGGAGCACGACGGCTACGTAGATTGCTAGAATGATAAGGAAATTATTAAGAAGGTCCCAGTTTGCAAAGAAACGATACAACGGAATTGAGATCACGACAGCAGAAATCATTTGTGTCATAAGCACAATCATGAGAAAAGCACCTTTTCCTCGCATTTTAAATCGTGATAACGCGAATGCGGCAGGAAGTGCAATGAGCAAAGTAAAAAGAACTGTTAACACAACGAGTCGAAATGAATTCCATAAATACGTTAAGACAGGCGTTGTTTGTAACACTTGTAAATAATTTTCGAACTGCCAGCTTGATGGCCAAAGCGAAGGTGGAACTTCGAACAATTCACTCTGTGTCTTGAGCGAAACAGACCCAACCCAAAACAACGGGAATAAAAAGATGACGACTATGAAGAAATATGCGGCATATAATTCGGCTTTTAAGAAACGTTCTTTCTTTTTGGGTGTCATCAATTCTCACCTCGTTTTCCTAATACTCGTAAATAAATTAATGTCATGACAATGTTGATCGTTAAGAGCACAACCGACGTAGCGGCACCGACACCTAAGTTAAATTCTTGGAAAATCGATGTGTAAATGCTTAAGGCTATCACTTCTGTGCTATTTCCTGGACCACCTTGAGTAAGTGCCATCACCATATCAAACGTATTGAACGTATCAATGGAAATAATAATTAAATTTACGAGAACAATAGGGGCAATTGCCGGAATAATTACGTTCTTTAAACGCTGAAATGGACCTGCTCCGTCAATTTTGGCAGCTTCAAGTACATCTTTTGATACGGTTTGTAAGCCTGCATACATGAGAATCATACTGAAAGCTGTTCCGCGCCAGACATTCGCAAGCGTGACTGAAAGGAGTGCCATCGTCGGATCAGATAAAAAGGTAACTGGGCCAAGACCGACGAGAGACAGAAAGTAATTCAAAATCCCAGCCTGAGTTTCCGTGTAAAGCATTTCAAAGATAATCCCGATGACAACTCCAGGAATCGCCCATGCAACAAGCACCGATGTCCGGACGATAACGGTACCTCGTAAATTTAATTCTTCTCCTCTAACAATTAGAAGGGCAACGATAAACCCGAAGAGTAGTTGCAGAACGACGCTGAAAAAAACAAAAATTCCAGTTGTACCAAGCATTGAAAAGAAACCAGGTAACGTAAATAAACGAACGTACGACTCAAGTGTGTAGTCAAATTCTGGGTCAACTAAGTTCATATCTGTAAAGCTCATTCGAATAATCTCAATAACCGGATAAAGAAAAATGGCCGCTAATAAGAGAGTTAGTGGAATGAGCCATGGATAAGGGGTATCTGAAAACTTTCGTCTCTTTCGTTTTGAAGTAGTCATGGTTGCTTTTGTTTCCAGCTTCATTCCTCATCCTCCAGTCCGAACGTGACGATTTCCCAAGCGTCTTCGAGTGCTTCTTCTGGAGTTTTACTTCCTGATACAACTTGAGAGATGGCCGTTTGCAATTGAACAGAAACGGTATTGTAAACGAGTTCTGGTGGACGTGGACGCCCCTCGTCTTCTAAAATATCTTGAAATTCATCGATGAATGGAATCGGTTCGTATTCAGAGGATTCATAAACGGATTGGCGAACAGGCATGGAACCATCACGGGTAGTAAAGCGAGCCATCCCTGTCTCTCCAACATACGTGCGCTGCAAATAATCAAATGCAGCCCGCTGTTTCTCAGGGTCTTCTGTAAAAATACCAAATGCCCAACCACCAACGGTTGTCGTATGTTCCCCGCCTTCTATGTACGGAAGGGACGCAACCTCCCAGTGTTCAAACTCATCGCCTAAAATATCTTGAAAGGTATTAATTTGCCAACTGCCTGGATAAAGCATTTTGACTAAACCAGTAGAAATTTCAGCATTTCCGTCATTTTCTTCGCCGTTGGTTGCCATCCGCTGTGAAATTGCACCAGACTCTACCCCTTCATGAATGGTAGTGAACACGTTAAGCATGTGATCACGGTTTTCTTCATTATAAAAAGCAGGTTGACCTTCCTCATCAATGAGCTCGCCTCCTTGTCCCCAAAAGAGAGGCCATAAACTTGTTACAGCAGTCCCTTCACCAACGCCAAGAGGGAGAGTTAACCCTTCAAACCCTTGATCGACTAGATCGTGAGAAATCTCCATGGCTTCCTCCCATGTGGTAGGCGCTTCTGGAACATAGCGAGTATCATAAAACACATAGCGAATATCTGTGCTTAAATATAGTCCATAGACGTGACCATCGTCACCGACCATTACTTCTCGTGCGAAAGGTAAGAAATCGTTGATATCCATATCAAATTCTTCCATTAGTTCGTCAAGAGGCTGTAAATAGTCTTCAAATCGCTCAATTGCGTACCCATCAATAAGCGCAAAGTCAGGGGCTTGTCCGCGAGTGGCTTGTTCTTGTAAACGAGCCATCGCTTCATCAATATTTGAAGTGTGGATACTATGTTGCATTGAAAAGTCGTACTCTTCTTCAATTGCATGAATGTTTTCTTGCACGTATGTACTCATTTCCTCATCTGGAGCATCTGGAGAAGAGTCAGAACCAGTAATCCACGTAATCGTATCGTCATCGGCAGCTGTTGTGCAGCCACTAAAAAATAAGAGAAAGCAGCCGGTTAAGAAACACTGTTGTTTTTTGCTGGACATACAAACGCCTCCTTCTTAGATTTATGGATCGTTAATGTTTTTGCACTTATCAAAATGGTAACGTTTTCATAAAATGATGTCAAATCATATCGAATTTTCTTTATTTTATAGTAAACATAATCTATTTTAATTTGAGTGGAAAAATGGGAATAACTTTCTGTATTGGTGTATGTATTATTCCTTTTCCATTAGATAACTGTAATCAGGTTATGTAAAAAAATGTACAACCGCATCTTCGCAATAATTTTTATTGCAATCCCTTTATGGACAACATAGTATTAGATTCATCTATTAACGTGAAAAGAATAAGGAGTCAACTATGAAACGAAAAAAGAGTAATCCTTTTCGAGTGATTCTCTTCGCATATTTAGTATCAATGCTTTTGTTTAGTGTTCTGCTCTATTTGCCTATGTTCCATGAACCTGGGATTGAACTTTCTTATCGAGATGCGCTGTTTACGTCTGTTAGTGCAGTAAGTGTAACGGGACTTGTGACGATTAATGTTGTGGAAACCTTTAATTGGGGAGGGATTATCGTCCTAGCTCTCGCCATTCAAATGGGTGGGATTGGCATCATGACTCTCGCAACGTTTGCATGGATGATGCTTGGACGCCGAATCAATTTATCACAACGGTTGCTCATTATCGTTGATCAAAACCGTGTGCAAAACCAATTTTCAGGTCTTGTTCGCTTAATGAGTAGCTTAATTGTCATCGCGCTATGTATTGAGGTGACAGGTGCGCTTATTCTTGGTACCTATTATTTGCAGTTTTTTGATCAGCCCTATGAAGCCTATATCCAGGGGGCGTTTGCGTCGTTAAGTGCATTTACCAATGCAGGCTTTGATGTAACAGGACAGTCATTAATTCCATTTGTTGATGATTATTTTGTTCAAGTCATTACCATCTTGCTTATTTTTGCTGGATCGATTGGATTTCCGGTTATCTTAGAATGTATTGAGTACATAAAAAGCAGGAGGCGAACGTTTAAGTTCAGCTTGTTTACAAAGCTAACAACGACAACGTATTTTGCAGTTTTTGTTATCGGAGCCATTGGGATTTGGGTTCTTGAGAGAGACCTTGCGTTTGCGAATCTTAGTTGGCATGAACAAATCTCACAATCAATCTTTTTTTCAGCTACAACGAGGAGCGCTGGCTTATCAACCGTTGATTTAGCGGCATTCCATGTACCTGTTCTTTTATTCATGTCGCTACTTATGATGATTGGAGCCAGTCCTTCAAGTGTCGGAGGAGGCATTCGGACAACGACGTTAGCGGTGATGATGTTGACGTTACGTAGTTTTGCTACTGGTAAGAAGCATGTGCAAGTGTTCGGACGGAACATTCATGAAGAAGACCAACAAAAATCATTTGTTGTTTTATCTATTTTTTCGGGACTCTTATTTCTTGCGATTATGCTTATCATGGCATTTGAACAAGATACGAGCATTACGCTTTTACAAGTATTAGTGGAAACCGCATCTGCATTTGGAACATGTGGACTTTCATTAGGGATTACATCTGAATTGTCATTGCCCAGTCAAATTGTGCTAATGCTTTTAATGATAATCGGAAGAGTGGGTATTATTGCGGTGCTATTCTCTTTTAGAGGGAACGAACAAAGAGGGAACTTACAATATTCAACAGAACGTATTTTAATCGGTTAATTAGGGGGCGTAAGGGCATGCGAAAAAAACAATTTTTAATTATTGGTCTCGGTCGGTTTGGTACGAGTGTGTGTAAAGAACTCTATAAGCATGGGCATGATGTTGTCGCTGTCGATGAAGATGAAGAAAAGGTGGAAGATGCTGATGGTTTTACGAATCGTGCCATTATTGCCGACACTACTCATGAGAAAACGTTACGTTCACTCGAACCAGATAGCTATGATGCCGTAATTGTTGCGATTGGTGATCATATTCAAGAAAGTATTTTAACAACGCTTTTATTAAAAGAGCTTGGTGTGCAAAAAGTGTGGGTGAAAGCAAGAAATGAGCAACACCATCGTGTGTTGGAAAAGATTGGTGCGGATCGAATCATTCATCCAGAGCTCGATATGGGGATTCGAATTGCCCATAGCTTAGATTCGGATAAGGTTATCGACTATGTAGAGATTTCTGTTGATCATAGCATTGTTGAATTAATCGCGACCAAAAAAATTGCAGGGAAGACGTTGGCAAAACTAAATGTGCGCAAACGATATAAATGCAATATTCTTGGCATAAAGTCAGGAAAGAGTTTAACGATTACGCCTATGCCTGACGACGTATTAAATATAGGGGATATTATTATTGTCCTCGGAGAAAATCGAGATTTAAAGAAATTGGAAGCGGATCTTTTATAACAGGGAAAACGGGCTCATCGATTGTTTACATCGGTGAGCTTTTTTATTTTTTAGAAGGAAGATGTATTTCTGAGGAGAACTAAATACATAGATGTAGGATAGTGATGGATGTTGTGAAAACAATCATTAGAAAGGGAGTGGCACATGATAACAGTCATGGTAATTGGGCTCGGTTCAATGGGAGAGGTTCATTTAGAATGCTTTCGGAAAATGGACAACGTTCACATCAAAGCAGTTGTTGATTTGGACGAAGAGAGGGCAGTTGCATACGGTCAGAAGTACGGGGCAAAGCCGTTTGTAACGATAGAAGAAGCGATGGAAGAAGAGGTAGATGTTGTATCAATCTGTTTACCAACGGATCAACGTTTTGAGTTTGTAAAGCAAGCGGCTGATAAGGGTGCTGCGATTATTTGTGAAAAACCGCTCGCACGAACGTTAGCAGAAGCAGATAAGCTTATGGCTTATTGTGAAAAGAAATCGGTACGTCTTTTTGTCGGTCATGTCGTCCGCTTCTTCCCTGAATATACCAAGGCAAAAGAAGCTGTACAAAATGGTGCAATTGGAAAGCTTGGGGTTGTTAGAACGGTAAGGAATCGAGCGTTCCCACATCGCGAAGTGGAATGGTATGGAAGCACGAGTCGCAGTGGAGGCGTCATTTTAGATTTGCTCATTCATGATTTTGATTTCCTGCGTAGTTGTTTTGGTGATGTGAAACGAGTTTACGCTCAAGAAACAACCTCTGGTAGCAGTGAAGCGGATTATGCGCTTGTCACACTACGATTTGAAAGTGGGGTCATTGCACATGTGGAAGGGTCATGGGCTCACCAGAAGGATCGATCCGCATTTGAGTTTGCGGGTGAAAAAGGAATTATTCAG
Source organism: Shouchella phoenicis (assembly GCF_047238345.1). Classification (NCBI taxonomy): domain Bacteria; kingdom Bacillati; phylum Bacillota; class Bacilli; order Caryophanales; family Bacillaceae; genus Shouchella; species Shouchella phoenicis. The sequence goes on from NZ_JBDFMQ010000001.1 coordinate 792,812, forward strand.
TACGATACGTCACAAACATCCCCACTTGTTGTGGAAAGAGTCAATCATGATCACGTAGAAAGCCCGTTTAAACAGTCTGCCTTTCAAGCACAGCTCGAGCATTTTATCGCTTGTATTGAAAATGGTTCTACCCCACTTGTTTCAGCAGTTGATGGCTATCAAGCAGTAGCCATTGCGGAAGCTGCCGCTCGGTCTGTTATAAGCAAGCAACCTGTAAACCTGCAGTCAGTAATGGTTAAACGTTAAGGAGGAGGAACATAGATGAAAGTAGGAATTGTCAGCTTTGCCCACGGGCATGCCAATGCATATGCGTCAAGCCTTGTTAGCATGGACGATGTGGAGCTTGTCGGAATTTATGATGATGTACCTGAGCGAGGAAAAGAAGCCGCAAGCCGATTTCATACTGATTATCTGCCGTCTTATCAGGAACTTCTTAGCAAGAAGCTCGATGCGGTTATTGTCACATCTGAAAATGCGAAACACCTCGAACATGTGGAAGAAGCAGCAAAAGCCGGAGTAGCGGTTTTATGTGAAAAACCGCTTGCAGATACGATAACAGCTGCCCAAAAAATGATTCACGTATGCAAGGAAGCAAATGTTTTTCTGCAAACGGCTTTTCCCGTTCGCTTCAATGAAGTCGTTCGACGTGCGAAAGAGAGAATTGACAGCGGAGAATTTGGCAAGATCGTTGCGATAAAAGGAACAAATCGAGGGAAAAATCCTGGTGGATGGTTTACGGAGAAAGAGAAATCAGGTGGTGGAGCCGTCATCGATCATACCGTTCATGTCGTGGACGTGATGCGCTGGATTCTACAGGATGAAGTGGCCGATGTTTACGCCGAAATCGATCAGTTTTTTTCTGAAAAGAAGCTTGATGATGCGGGCATTTTAAATTTCTCGTTTACGAAAGGTGTCATCGCTACACTCGATTGTAGTTGGTCAAGAAACGAACATTTTCCGATTTGGGGCGATGTGACGATGGAGTTTATCGGCACGAAGGGAACAATGAAGATCGATGCACAAGGGCAGAAGCTCTCTGTGTATGATGCATCGGGCATACATTATCAAGTATTTGCAGATGATATGGATGACGGATTAGTTAAAGATTTTATTAGCAGGGTGCGCTCGAAGAAAGCACCATCTATTACTGGTGAAGACGGGTTACGCGCGTTAGAAGTAGCAATCGGCGCATATGCATCCAGTGAAAAAGGAGAGCGAGTGCAGCTGAAATCATTTCTACAAACGTAAAAAGAAGCGGTCATTCCGACCGCTTTTTCTTGTGTAGTGGATGAAAAACGCTAGGGGCTTGCGTATCAAGAATGCGGTATTCTGATCGTCCTATATACAACGGGAGATTAACATGGTCAAAATTTATCGTATGTTGGTCTGTAAAAGCTTTTGGAGATTCATAGCTTTGGATTACTTCTCCAACGATCCACTCATGGGTGCCATACGTATGCTGCCCAACTAGCCGACATTCGTAAGCGAAGTAAGCATCCTTGATGATAGGGACTTGGCAAATTGCACTAAGTTGATAAGGAATCTGATAGAACTCAAATTTATTCATATCTCGACCGCTATACGTTCCCGCAGCCTGAATCCATTCCGCTTTTTCGTGGGGAAGAAAATGCACGGCAAAGGTTTGGCTTTTTTGAATAAGGTCATATGTGTATGTTTCTTTTCGCAAAGCGATCCCATAGTGTCCTGGTTGCGTAGCCATAAATGTATGCCAACCAGAAGCCATGACATTGACATGGTCATTCCATTGGCTTGTGACAACCGCAACCATGCTTGGGTAGGTGTGCCATGAATCTTTTGATACAGGTTGTAACATCTTCATCACTCCTAAGTTTGGGATGTGTATTCTTATTTAGCGTATAACTAGTATCCTCTCTTTTTGAATGCTAAACTAACGAGAAAGGAGTTGATTAACACGTGGCGACATTCTATAAAGAACCGTTTTCTCTTCAGAAAACAGATGAACTTGAACAACGTTATCAAACGATCCTAAACATTCCTCTTGATTCAGTTGAACAAGTAGAAGTATTTCTGCAGAAGGAATCTGAATTGTCCGACCAGATAGAAGAAATGACGACTGGTCACTATGTTGATTTTAACAGTCAAAACGATTCAGAGGAAGCAAAGCGTAGGTTTGAACATGATCAGCAAGTGGTGATGCCGATTGTGAAGAAATACACGGCTCTATTAGATGATGCTTTTCTATCTTCAAAGGCGCTAAATCAGCTTCCTGAAGACCAATATGGCTATTTAGTAAAACGTAGAAAAAATGCACAAGCGCTTTTTCAAGAGAGCAATATTAATTTAGAAGTAGAAGAAGATCAGCTTGCCACTTCCTATTTTGAACATACAGGATCGCTAACCGCTGAATGGGATGGCGAAGAAATGACACTTCCTCAGCTGAGTGCTTACATGGAAAGCGATGATCGGGACCAACGTAAGCAGGCGATGACGAAATTAAGAGAAGCATTTATTGAAAAAGAAGAGCCGTTGCAAGAGATTCTGACGGAATTAATTCAACTTAGGCAGAAAAAAGCAGAAAACGCTGGTTTTACAAACTATATGGACTACATGTTTAAGAAGTATGAACGGTTTGATTATACTCCAGAAGACTGCAAACGTTTAGCTGCAAACGTGGCGACCTACGTGAAGCCGGTTGTGGAAAAAATACATAAACGACACCAGCGTGAGTTAGGTCTTGATTCATACTTGCCGTGGGATCGTAGCGGAATAAAGCAGGGTGAAAATCCGCTTAAACCCTTTCAAACAACTGAAGAGCTTGTGTCCAAGACCGAAACCGTCTTAAACCAATTAGATCCATCATTCGGGAAACTCTTAGCTGATTTAAATAAGGGGGATGCGCTTGACCTTGAAAGTCGAAAAGGGAAATCACCAGGTGGATTTTGTTCGCCGCTTCCTCTTTCACAGCTTTCCGTCATTTTTATGAATCATGCGAAGCAGCACGAGGATATGATTACGCTTGTTCATGAGATGGGACATTGTATTCATAATGATTTAAAAAAAGGTCTTTCTCTCGAGATGTACCGTGAAACGCCAATGGAATCGAGTGAGCTTGCGAGTATGTCAATGGAGCTATTTTCCATGCCGTTTTGGAACACGTATTATCCAGATCAACAGGATCACGAGCGAGCGACAAGAGATCAATTAGAATCAGTTGTGACGTTTTTGCCAGGTGGTGTTGTCATCGATCAGTTCCAGCACTGGTTGTATGAAAATCCGACCCATACAGTCGCAGAGCGAAATGAAACGTATCGAGCGTTAATGGAAGCACACCATTCTAGTATCATAGACTGGTCAAGTCATGAGAAGTGGCGTGAGACGCAATGGCTTGCGGTTCTTCACATCTTTGAAGTGCCTTTTTACTACATCGAGTATGTTATTGCCCAGCTCGGTGCTATTCAGATGTACAAAAATTATCAAGAAAATCCTGAGAAAACGTTAAAGCAATATAAAGAGGCATTAGCGCTCGGGAGTTCAACATCGTTATCGGAAGTATTTGAAACGGCGGGGATTCGTTTTGATTTTTCTGAGGAAATGATTCGTTCTTTGATGGCGTTTATGGAAAAGGAACTACAGGTGTAATAGAGAAAAGATAGCGCCAATTAGCTAGCGCTATCTTTTTTCTGTATGTATGTGTTTTAGGAGGCCTCGACGCTGAAGTTCTTGTTTTAAAATCGAAATAAAATCAGCGTTTAAGCTTAGATGGATCGCACGATTATACGTTTCGAGAAGAAGATCATCGGAAAGTTTCTGTAACATAACGAGGCTCTCCCTTTTAGTTAATAGATTTCTTGTATACATGTAATTTAACACAATATATAGTGTTAATCAATAAAATCTATCACTATATATACTTATTTTTGGAAAATCAAAAGCAGTTCGACAGAATGTGAGTCTCTTTGATTGGAGCAGTCATATTCAGTTAACTTTTTCGACAAACATCTTTAATCATTCGAAGATTAAGCCATTCATAATCGTCGTCAAAAAGGAGCTTTATGCGCTTGTTTAAGTCGTCATATTTTGTAATCACACCATCTAATGGAAGATAACGGCCTTCGTTCCAAATCGTTACCGTTACACAATGTTGTTCGCTAAGTGCTTCCATAATTGTTAAACCAAGCTCTTGCCAGTTATCTTCTGATAATGGTTCGTGAAGTGGAATATAGGATTCTTCTTGCTGTAATTTTAGCCAGCTTTCTTTATGTTCGGGAAGCATCATTCGACTGCCTTCCCAAAGTAAATTTCCACGTTTTACAAACAGTTCTTCTTTTCGCATCACGAACATCCTTTCGGTCTTTTCTTTTATTATATACGAATATGCGTTCGTTATACAATGGAGATTATTGGATAGGAGAAAAATTTTTGAACCTGTTAGAAAGCGTGTGTACGCCACGATTGACATTTGAGAAAAAAGCGATTCACTAATAGGATGTTTTCTCCGCAACTAAAGAGGGTAAGAAACCGTGATACTGATTTAGAGAAGGGGTTAAACATGAGATGGATTTTAGATAGGCCGAAATTAATGGTCTTATTCTTTATTATGCTTACAGCTGTGGGAGCAATTAGTTTTTCGCAGCTTTCGCAAAGAGAAATTCCAGAATTTGAACCACCGATTGGTCAAATTGTCACGCCATATCCGGGGGCCTCATCAGAGGAAGTAGAACGACAAATTACTGTTCAGGTGGAAGATATCCTTGGAAATTATGAAGAAATCGATTCATACGAATCAGTCTCGGCACCGAGTCTGTCTCTTATTACGGTCGAACTCGACGAAAGTGTCGAAAACAAAGAAGCGCTTTGGAATGATATTAGTCAACAAGTAAATGGGCTAGCATCTTCCTTACCTGAAAATGCGTCAAACCCGGAAGTGGAAACAGATTTAGGGGATCAAGGGTTAGCGACGTACCAAATAACGTACGACGATGATGTGGACGTAGAATCGTTACAGCAAATGATTGAAACGTATGAAGAGGATTTATCTTCACTCGTTGATATTACCGGTGTTGACGTGCAAGGAACAGTGGGACAAGAAATCGCCGTCACTTTGGATGCTGATGCAATGGAAGAAAACGACCTTTCTTTTGCACAGGTACTTGGGGTGTTACAAGGAGAAGAGAATGTCACGCCAATTGGCGAATGGGAAAATGAAGATGCCGTTGTGCCAGTCAACCTTGATACATATCAAGATGTTTCATCATTTAATGATCTCCCTGTTGGTGTAAATGATGAAGGGGACATTGTTCGTCTTGAAGACGTAGGAACGATGCAACAACAATTGAAAGCACGTGAAGAAGCCGTTCAATTTAATGGGGAACGAGCCATTTCTCTTACGTTTACCCTACAGTCAGGTAGCAGTGTTCCAAGTGCGCAAGACGAACTTGATGGCTTTGTGGAACAACTTGCAGCAGATTTACCTGAGGGGGCAGAAATTGAGCTTTTATACTCACAGTCTGACCTAGTGTCTGATCTATTTGCAGATTTGGCTTGGTCATTTGCATTTGCGTTTTTGGCAGTACTAATTGTCTGCTCACTTGGTTTACGAATTGGCTCCGCTATTAGTGTCGCAATAGCTGTTCCCGTATCATTGAGTATTGGCTCCATTGCGTTACCATTTTTCAACGTAGACTTAAATCAAATTTCATTGATTGCTTATATTCTTGTGTTAGCGATTTTAGTCGATGATGCGATCGTGGTGAATGACAACATTGAAAGACAATTAAGGCAAGGGAAATCACCGAAAGAAGCGGCAAGAAAAGGAACGACAGAAGTACTTGGTTCTGTCATTACGTCAACGATCATCGTTGTGTTTACGTTCTTTCCAATTTTATTCTTACCAGGTGGGGCAGGGGAATTTATCCGTCCACTTCCAGTTGTAGTAGTGAGCGCAATCATTGCTTCAACAGCAGTTGGGTTAATCGGTGTCCCTGTTTATCGCGTGTGGAAAGAAAACAGGAAGCCGTTAAAGCAAGATAGCCGCCCAGCAGGAATTGCAGGTCCTGTTTTAGAAAAAGGTGGCCAGTGGTACGGACGTAAATTAATGAAAGGTGTTGTGAATCATCCCTTTATCGTTGCTTTCACTGGTTTGTTTCTAGGAACCGCAGCGTATGGATTGATCCCGTGGATTCCGATTGAGTTCTTCCCGGATTCTGATCGAGAAGAAGTGTTTGTTGAAACGACATTAGAAGATGGAACGCCACTTGCGCAAACGGAAGCAGAAGCGGAAGAAATGGTGGCATGGTTGAGTGAGCATGAATTTGTTCGGTCGGTCTCCAGCTATTCTGGAACATCTATTCCACGTTTATTTAATTCTGATGGTGGGGGAGAGGAAAGTGAAAATCTAGCCAATTTCCTCGTCTTTATTGATAAAGAACAAATTGAAGCTAGAAGTGCGATGGATTTATGGAGCGAAACGCTACCAGAAGAGTTCTCAGTCATTGAAACGTATGAAGTGTCCATCATTGAGTCAGGTCCACCAGTAGGCGCACCAATCGCGATTGACATTAGTGGACCATCTGTTGAGCAATTAATGGAAAAAAGTACAGAGGCACAAAATCTTTTACTTAATGAGGATGGCGTCTTAAACGTCGATGATAACATCGGGAACCAAGTGGATTCCTTTTTGCTAGAAATCGATCGAGAAGCAATGGAAGAGAACGGAATTGTTAGTGACGACTTATCTCAAGCATTGGCAGCTTTAGGAGAAGGAATTCCACTCGGAACCTTCGATGAAGAGGGAGAGTTACTTGATTGGCGTCTCGTCTATGAAGGGGATGAAGTGACATTATTAGAAACGGTTACAATTTCTAGTGAAATAGGGGAAGCCGTCCCTTTAGCTGATTTAGTGTCAATAACTGAAGAAGAAATCCAACCCCGAATTCCTCGACAACAAGGCGAACGAATGGTTACGGTTCGAGCATTTCCATCTGAAGATCAGTCTGCAGATGAGATCATTGCAGGTGTTGAAGATGAACTACTCGCATTAGAAGAAGACGAATACAGCGTAGTGATAGGTGGAGAGACATCAGAACGTACGGACGTGTTTGTTCAAATCGGGCAAATCTTCATCATCGTCGTCTTCCTAATTTTAATTGCAATGGTGATTCAGTTTTATTCCATTACCATTCCGTTTATTGTCTTAAGTGCCGTTTACTTAGCATTCTCAGGTGCTATGATTGGCTTGTTTATTACTCAAACTGGTTTAGGATTTATGTCGTTAATGGGTGGAGTCAGTCTCGCTGGAATTGTCGTTCGAAACGGGATTGTTTTAATTGAATTCATTGAACAGCGAAGAAGAGAAGGACTTGTACCAAAAGAAGCTGTTATGCTTGCGGCCGAACAGCGTTTTCGTCCGATCGTGTTAACATCATTTGTCACGATTGCTGGCTTATTGCCGATCGCATTTGGAAATAGTACACTTTTCCAACCACTAGGCATAACAATTGTGTCAGGTGCGCTATTCTCAGCAGTCCTAACCCTATTTGTTGTACCCGCATTGTATTTAGTGAGAGTCCGATGGAAAGAAGGAAAAATAGAAGGGAAAGAGTAAAAAAAAGCTGTCTTTAAGAGGGATCAACAACGCCTCTGAAGACAGCTTTTTTTTTGAAAAAAACCCTTCAGAAGGCTAAAGCTTCCAAAGGGTTTAAGATTTGCTATTCTACACGATTTGAATCAGTACGTGATTTGGAACCAGAACGATTTTCATCAAACTCTTCTCTTGTGAATACATCGTCAACGTTCATATTAAACTCAATAAGCTCTAACCCAGTCATTTGTTTAATATTTCGTCCGACGCTTTCTTTAATGTCTTTGTAGATTTCGGGAATGCTTTTTCCGTATTCTACATACACTTCCAAATCGATGGCAACTTGCTTTTCACCAACGTCTGCCCGAATTCCTTTTGTGATGTTTTCATCACCGCCAAACGTTTCTCTCATACCTTGAAAGAAGCTGCCGCTCATTCCAAGAATGCCTTCTGTTTCAATCGTTGCTAAGGCAGCAATCTTTTTTATTACTTCATCATCATACGTAAGACGATCACGGTTTTCTTGTTGCTCTTGCTGATTATGTTGCTCCTGCTCAAGTTGTGCATTCGTTTTTTCTGTTGATTTTACTGTTTGTGCCATTGTGCATCTCTCCTTCTAATTCTTTAATGTTATAGGAAATTTGACTTGTTACTTATTTAACCGTTCTGAGTAAAGGTTAAACATCGTTATTTTATGGGAAGTCTGTGCTCCTGTAGGTAAGAGGAGAACAGGCTTACATCAAGAATAGTTAGAAAATAAGTAGTTGACAGTCTTTTTAAACAGGGGTAGAATTTCTTTAAATCATATAAAAATACACGGAATTATAATAAGGATATTTTTTTAAGAAAGGAGCGGCGATGGTGAGCTATCTTTATAAGGAAATGCAGGAAGAAGATTACGACGTACTCAATTCAAAGCTAAAGAGTCGGGACAGTCTTGATATCTTACGTTTCGCCCAACAAACATACGGTGAACATTTAGTCTATGCATGTAGCTTCGGAGCAGAAGCCATGGTCATGCTTGATCTATTATCCAAGGTGCAAAAAGACGCACACATCCTATTTTTAGATACAGATTTTCATTTTCAAGAAACATACGAACTGATTGAAAAAGTGAAGCAGCGCTATCCGGATATGCAGATTAAGCTCGCAAAGCCGCAGCTTACACCAGAGGAACAAGCACAACAGTTTGGTGACAAGCTTTGGCTCTCAAATCCTGACAAGTGCTGCCAAATTCGCAAACTGGATGTTCTTGAGCGAGAAATGGCTCCATTTGATGCATGGTTATCAGGTTTACGTAGAGAGCAATCACCAACCCGAGCAAATACAGAATTTATTAATCAAGATCAGCGGTTTAAAAAAGTGAAAATTTGTCCACTCATCCACTGGACGGAGGAAGAGATTTGGATGTATATCGAGCTTCACAAACTGCCTTATAATCCACTCCATGATCAACATTATCCAAGTATCGGCTGTACGTATTGTACGAATCCAGTTATGCCAGGTCAAGACAATCGAAGCGGCCGTTGGCAAGGAAATCAAAAGACCGAATGTGGGCTACATGCTCCAACGAAAGGAGAAGATTAAATGCTAGTTAAAGAAAAAGACTTAGTGCAGTTATATGATCCGAACTATTCAACAGAGGGTGTAGTGGCTGAAATCGAGCTTGATGGATTCGCTTTATCAGATTTAGAACTCATCGGAATCGGTGGGTTTTCACCGTTAACCGGTTTTTTGAATGAAAACGACTATCAAGCCGTTGTGGAGAACATGCGTCTTGTTAACGGGGCACCGTGGAGCGTCCCCATTACGCTACCTGTAGATGAGCAAAAAGCAGAAGCATTAAAAGATCACGCGAAAGCAAAACTTGTGTATAAAGGCGATGTTTACGGGGTTATTACGATTGAATCAATTTATGAGCCAGACAAAAAGAAAGAAGCTAAGCATGTGTATCGGACGGAAGATACGGCTCATCCAGGCGTAGCAAAACTTTTTTCACGACCCGCGTTTTACGTAGGTGGGGACATTGTGCTAACAAAGCGCTTGGAACGGGAACAGTTTGGTTCTTATTATCTTGACCCAATTGAAACACGCAAACAATTTGCAGATAAGGGCTGGAAAACCGTTGTCGGCTTCCAAACCCGTAATCCGGTTCACCGTGCTCATGAATACATACAAAAAGCGGCTTTAGAAACAGTAGATGGACTCTTCTTAAATCCGCTTGTTGGAGAGACAAAAGCAGGAGACATTCCAGCTGATGTCAGAATGGAAAGCTACGAAGTCTTACTGGCGAATTACTATCCTGAAAACCGAGTTCATTTATCGGTTTTTCCGGCGGCAATGCGCTATGCTGGTCCGCGCGAAGCAATCTTTCACGCCCTCGTCCGTAAAAATTATGGGTGTACCCATTTTATTGTGGGTCGAGATCATGCCGGTGTTGGTGACTACTACGGCACATACGACGCGCAAGACATTTTTAAGGAGTTTGAAGCTGAAGAATTAGGGATTAAGCCCCTTTTCTTTGAACATAGTTTCTTCTGCAAAACATGTGGCAACATGGCATCTTCAAAAACGTGCCCGCACGATAAAGAGCATCACGTGATTCTTTCAGGGACGAAAGTAAGAGAGATGTTAGCTAAAGGAGAATTACCGCCTGAGGAATTCAGCCGAAAAGAAGTGGTTGAGATTCTCATTCGCGGTCAAGAGGAGGCGAATGCATGAGCAAGTCAGTTGAAAATCTTGTTTGGCATGAAGCGACCATCACAAAAGAAGATCGCCAAAGAAAAAACAACCATAAAAGCTGCTTGCTTTGGTTTACAGGGCTTTCTGGTTCAGGGAAATCCACATTAGCGAATGCGCTTGACCAAGTACTTTACAACAATGGCTTAAATAGCTATGTCTTAGATGGGGATAATGTTCGACAAGGGCTAAATCAGGATTTAGGTTTTACAGATGAAGACCGTATCGAGAACATTCGCCGAATTGGAGAAGTTAGTAAATTGTTTGTGGATGCAGGTACCATTGTTTCCACTGCATTTATTTCCCCTTTTCAAGCAGATCGCGAGCGTGTGCGGGAACGATTTGCTGACCATGAATTTATTGAGGTTTATGTGCGATGCAATCTGGAAGAATGCGAAAAACGTGATGTGAAAGGACTTTATAAAAAAGCACGAGCTGGAGAGATTCCACATTTCACAGGAATTAGCTCGCCTTATGAAGCCCCTGAGCAACCAGATTTGACTGTCGATACAGCAGAAGAGTCAGTCGAACAATCGTTAGAGAAACTCGTAAACTATTTAAAAGACAAACAGATTGTAAGGTAGGGGAGATCAATGGCAAAAGGAACCGTTTCTCTTGTTGGTGCAGGCCCAGGCGACATTGGTCTGATTAGTTATAAAGGAATGCAACGCTTACGGCAAGCAGATGTGGTTTTGTATGATCGACTTGTGAATCCGCTCTTGTTAGAAGAAGCCAAAGAGGGAGCGAACCTGATTTATGTGGGAAAGCTTCCAAATCGTCATGTATTTCGACAAGAAGCCATTCATGATGAACTCGTGCGACAAGCAGAATCTCATCAAGTCGTGGTTCGTCTAAAAGGTGGCGACCCTAGTGTGTTTGGTCGAGTAGGAGAAGAGGCTTCCTTCCTAGAAAGCTATCATGTTCCGTACGAAATTATACCTGGTGTCACGTCTGGGATTGCTGCACCAGCTTATGCGAATGTACCTGTTACACATCGAACAAAAGGAACTAGTTTTGCTGTTGCAACAGGTCACAGTCAAAAAGAGAATTCCCTTGAACTTGATTGGGAAGGTTTGTCAAAGATTGATACCGTTGCATTTTATATGGGGGTAAAAAACCTTCCTAACATCGTTGATCAATTTCAACAACATGGGCGAGCTGCGGATGAATCTGTATTGTGTATTCAGTGGGGGACAACGAGTAAGCAAATAGTAGTAAAAGCCACACTGAGTACAATCGTCGAAGCTGTTCAGCAGCAGGGCATAGGGAACCCAGCTATCACTCTTGTCGGAGATGTTGCAGCTCTTTATGAAGGAAAAAGCTGGTTTGAACAGAAACCATTATTTGGCCATTATCCTCTTGTTCTCTCAGAATCTGGGTCTCAGCTAGTTGAACAGCTGCGCGAAGCAGGGGCAGAGGCGTATCAACCAAAAGTGGTTAGAAAACAGGGAATAAACCTAGCAAACCTTTTAACTGAAGGGAATTCACTTGTGTTTGAAACTGAGCAGGATGTCCATGCTTTTTTTCAGCAACTAATCGCAGAAAAAGTGGACGTTCGGTCGCTGAAAGTGAATGTTGTTAGCAAGACTTCAGAAGCAACAGAAGCACTGCGACACTATGGGTTTTTTCATCTATTAACGGAACCAGTTGGAGAGGTATTCACGTATGCAGCAAACGAAAGGGATCAAGTTGAGTGGACGGCTACCTCAGACATCATATTAAATCGTTTAAAAGAGGAAGAGTCCATTACAGATATCTTTGTCTCAACTGTAGAGAAGCTTCAACTTTTAGACAGATTACTAGACGATTATCCAGCATTGCGTAACCTGCCAATATACAGCTACTCACACAACGTCGTCTGTGAATTAGAAAAAAGAGCGTTGCAAGGTCTTTTAATCCATAGCCACGCACATAGTCGATTAGGGCAGTGGTTACATGATTGGCAAGGGCAGGTGAATCAACATGCAAGCCATTCTTTATGTCGGACACGGTAGTCGTGTTCAAGCAGGAAACGAACAATTTCAGACATTTATTAAGCGATTAGAACCAGTTTTTGAAGCGTTTCAAACGCACGCATTTATTGAGCTGACAGCGCCAACTATTCAAGAAGGCATTGATCGGTGTGTACAAGCAGGTGCAACCAAAATTGCTGTTGTTCCTGTTTTGTTATTAACCGCTTTTCATGCAAATAAAGACATTCCGAATGAATTAAAGGAAGCGCAAAAAAGGTATCCTTCACTACAACTAACGTATGGACGCCCTTTTGGCATTCATGACGATGTGATTCAAGTCGCTATTGACCGTCTGAAAGCTGCTGGCTTACAGGAATGGGATCACGACAGAGAAGAAGGAACAACCATTTTACTCATTGGTCGTGGTTCAAGCGATGGCAACCAACCGAGCGATGTGGCTAAAATTGGGCGGCTGCTTTATGAGCGAATGGCGTGCGACAACGTGGAAATTGCGTTTTTAGCAGCAACTACCCCAACAGTTGAAGAAGGGTTAAAGAAATGTGAGAGGTTGGGCGCGAGAAAAGTGTATGTACTCCCGTATTTATTGTTTACTGGTGTGCTCATGAATGAGCTCTCGCAGTCCATTCAAGAAAGAGAGAATGATACCGAAACGAACTACATTCTTTGCGATTTTCTTGGCTTTGACTTTGGCTTAGAGGCTGTCTTAGAAGCACGAGTGAAAGAGGCGTTGACGATGGACGTGATGAAACGATGACCGTTGCGCTGCCTTACATGATTCAAGTATCTCAACTAACAATTACCGTTGTAGGTGGTGGAACGGTTGCGCATAAACGTTGCAAAGCGCTCATCCACGCCGGTGCAAAAGTCCATGTACTTGCACCTCGTTTAGTGGGGGAGTGGGACGCATTGATACAAGAAGATGGCTTCCGCTGGGAACAGCGTAGTTTAACGGGACAAGAAAGCCTTCTTTCCGATTGGGTATTCCTGTGCACAACCGATCAAGCGCTCCATCGCTCAATCATGAACAATCGAGCTCCTCGTCAAATGATGTATGCGTGCGATGACGCTCAAGCAGGACAGTTTTACGTACCTGCTCAAATTGATAAGGGACTATTGAGTGTGAGTGTCTCGACCGCTGGTGCAAGCCCTTCATATACAAAACGAATTAAAGCAATACTTGAAGAAGTACTTCCTGAAAACGCTGAAAGGGACCTGGTGTTTTTGCAACAAGCTCGAAAAAAGTTATTAGCGCAAGACGGGCAAAGGGAAGAAAAGCTTGCCGTTTTAAAAGAATTAGCTCGACCTGAACGATTACGTGATCCAAACCGAGAAGAATGGTTCAACAACGCGTTCGCATCATTAGAAAAAAGAAGGTAAGAGGTGAATCACTTGCAGTTGCAAACAACCAACAGTCCATTTAGCAAAGAACAAGTTGAATGGCTTAATCAACTATTGCCATCTTTAACGCAAGAGCAAAAAGTATGGTTAAGTGGCTATATGGCTGCTTCAGGAAACACTGCTGTTCAAGAAATAGCGGCTAGTGTGGAAACCGAGCAGGCACAAGCTCAACGTCCGACTGCTGAAAAACGAGAGGCAACGATTCTCTATGGTTCGCAAACAGGAAATGGGCAGCAACTCGCTCAACAAGCAGCAGATCAGCTGAAGGAACAAGGTGTAGACGTTACCCTTTCATCGATGCATACATATAAGCCAAAACAGCTTAAAGATGTAAAGCACTTGCTCGTCATCGTAAGCACACATGGAGAAGGTGACCCGCCTGATCATGCCATCACGTTCCATGAATTTATGTACAGTAGAAAAGCACCGAAGTTAGATGGTGTGGCTTATTCGGTATTAGCTTTAGGCGATTCGTCGTATGAATTTTTCTGCCAAACAGGAAAAGACTTCGATGAGCGCTTGGCTGAATTAGGCGGCACACGCCTGTTTCCTCGCGTAGACTGCGATCTTGATTTTGATGAAGATGCAAATGAGTGGATTCAAGGCGTACTAAAAAGTTTAACAGAACAAGCTGGTGAACAGCAGATTAGTTCTACGCAACAAGCGGAAGCACCAGCAGTGGGAACAGCTGCTTATTCAAGGTCGAATCCTTATTTAGCGGAAGTGTTAACAAATATTAATTTAAATGGACGCGGATCTATAAAAGAAACTCGTCATCTTGAATTATCCCTTGAAGGGTCTGGCTTGTCTTTTGCACCAGGAGATAGTGTAGGGATTTTCCCGGAAAATGATGACGTATTAGTGAACCAGTTGCTTGAAGCAACCAGTTGGGATCCGCAAGAAGCAGTCCCAATTAATAAAAAAGGCGACGTCCTCCCATTAAAAGAAGCGTTACAACGACAGTTTGAGCTAACCGTATTAACAAAGCCCTTACTAGAAAAAGCATCTCTTCTATCTGAAAATGATGCCATCTCACAGCTTCTTCAAGCCGAGTCCTCAGAACAATTAAAAGCGTATCTGGAAGGGCGTGACTTGATTGATCTTTACCGAGATTATGGACCTTGGAAAGGTGGCGCAGGTGATTTTGCAGCTATTTTAAGAAAGATGCCGCCACGCTTATACTCGATCGCAAGTTCGTTTGAAGCGGAGCCAGACGAAGTGCATCTAACAATTGGTGCGGTTCGATATGATGCACATGGACGTAGTCGAACAGGCGTCTGTTCCGTTGAATGCGCTGAGCGAAAAGAGCCAGGCGATACACTGCCAATTTTTATTCAAAAAAATGAAAGCTTCCGTTTACCTGAAAACCAAGAAGCACCAATTATTATGATTGGCCCTGGAACGGGTGTCGCGCCATTTCGTGCCTTTTTAGAAGAAAGAGAAGAGCTCGGCGTGGAAAGCCAAGCATGGTTATTTTTCGGGGATCAGCATTTCACAACCGACTTTCTCTATCAAACAGACTTTCAGCGCTGGTTGCAAGAAGGGGTCTTAAGCAAAATGGACGTGGCATTTTCACGTGATAGTAAAGAAAAAGTTTACGTCCAGCATCGGATGAAACAGCATGCAGACGAACTATTTTCATGGTTAGAAAAAGGTGCCTATGTGTATGTATGTGGAGATGAGACACGAATGGCAAAAGATGTTCAGGACACCTTGCTTGAGATTATTAAAGAACAAGGTCAAAAAAATGACGATGAAGCGAATGCTTATTTAACAGCAATGCAACAAGAAAACCGATATTTGCGAGACGTATATTAATGGAGGGATGGCAGTGAAAAAGATTGATGAAATTCAAGCACAGGATGGACCTCCGAGTGACGTAGAGCGGATAAAAGAGGATAGTCATTATTTACGAGGCACGTTAACAGAAGCATTAAACGAACCAATTAGTGCTGGTATCAATGATGATGATAATCGCTTAATGAAATTTCACGGTAGTTATTTACAAGATGACCGTGATCTAAGAGATGAACGAAGACAACAAAAGCTCGAACCTGCCTATCAATTTATGGTGCGTGTTCGACTTCCGGGAGGAGTAGCGACACCTGAACAATGGTTGAAAATGGATGAACTTTCCCAAGAGTATGCCAATGGCACGTTACGATTAACAACGAGGCAAACGTTCCAGCTTCACGGCATTTTAAAATGGAATATGAAAAAAAGTATTCAAGGGATCAACGATGCGCTCATGGATACAATTGCAGCGTGTGGAGATGTTAATCGAAATGTCATGATCACACCAAATCCGTATCAATCAGATTATCATCAAGAAGTGTATGAATGGTCACGGAAATTAAGCGATGATTTGTTGCCGAAGACTAGAGCCTATCATGAAATTTGGCTTGATGAAGAAAAAGTCGCTGAAACACCGAAACAAGAAGAGATTGAACCGATGTATGGTCCACTTTATTTGCCAAGAAAGTTCAAAATTGGTGTAGCGATCCCACCAGCCAATGATGTGGATGTGTTTTCTCAAGATATTGGCTATATTGCGGTTATTGAAGATGGAAAACTAAAAGGGTTTAACATTGCAGTAGGTGGCGGGATGGGCATGACTCATGGCGACCAGCAAACCTATCCTCAGCTGGGGCGTGTAATAGGTTTTTGTAAACCGGAGCAAATGGTTGATGTAGCTGAAAAGCTCATTACCATTCAGCGCGATTATGGAAATCGTTCAGAGCGTAAATATGCACGATTTAAATATACAATTGATAAACGTGGTTTAGATTGGCTTGTAACGGAATTACATGAACGCTTAGGGTGGAAGCTAGAAGAGGCGACGGCGTTTCAGTTTGATCATAATGGTGATCGATATGGGTGGACGAAAGGCGTACGAGGCCGTTGGCACTACACGCTTTTTGTACAAAATGGCAGAATTAAAGATGATGGTGACTATCAACTAATGACTGGATTACGGGAAATTGCTAAGGTCCATTCTGGTGATTTTCGCTTAACAGGAAATCAAAACGTCATTATTAGTAATGTCTCGTCAGCGAAGAAAAAGCAAATTACAGCGTTAATTGAAGCGCACGGATTAACAGACGGTGCGTACACATCAGGCTTACGAAGAAACTCAATGGCGTGCGTAGCATTTCCTACATGTGGCTTAGCGATGGCTGAATCAGAGCGGTATCTGCCCTCACTCGTTTCCAAGCTTGAATATGTATTGGACGATGCAGGATTAAAAGATGAGGATATTACGATACGCATGGCTGGGTGCCCAAATGGCTGTTCACGAGCAGCGCTAGCTGAGATCGGCTTTATCGGTAAAGCGCCAGGTAAGTATAATCTTTATCTAGGTGCTGGTTTTGCTGGTGAACGTTTAAGTAAAATGTACAAAGAAAACATTGGCGAAACAGAAATTCTTGATACCCTTGCACCGATCATTCATGATTATGCAAAAAATCGAGTAGAGAAAGAGCATTTCGGTGATTTCGTTATTCGCTCAGGCTACATTTACAAAACAGAATCAGGTCTCGATTTTCATAAAGAAAAAGCTGATGCTTAAACGCAAGAACCCGACATCCAATATGGATGCCGGGTTTCTCTATTTCCTGCCGCCTCTGACTAACTGAATAATTAGTACTACGAGTGCAACAATAAGTAGTAAATTAATGAATCCACCTGCAACATCAAGCACGAGTCCTACAAGCCAAACGGCAATAATAATACCAATAATTGTCCAAAGCATGATTTTGACCTCCAATGGTTAAATAAGTTGAACAATAGTATCTTTCCCTATTACAAAGGAGAATAAACGCTAGTTGCTAGAATCGCCCTCGATTAAAAGGAGAGCTTCCGTATATCCTTCTTCTTCTCCTATGAGCTGTACAGTTATTGTTGCATCTTCATGGTTTGACTCAAATTCAGGAACAAATTCAAGGATTTGTTCACTACGATAGGTTAGCTCGGAATAATCTGATTCATTGCTGCGATCTTCTTCCGTGACATCATCCGGCAAATGGGAACGAACTTGTTCAACCGCATCTTCTTCAGAAAAAAACGCATCTCGCTCTAATGCTTGTAAGTCTAGATGAATTTTTGTGGCACGGTCATCATCAAACGAAACAGTTAGATACCCTGTGTAATCGGTATAATCATAGGTTGACTCGTCTTCAGTGATTTCATTATCTCCGTACTCAGCTTCAAAATCTTCCGTCGTATTTCCAAGACCCGGTACAGACGTATTTTGATTACACCCTGCGATAAAAAGAACGGACAGGAAGACAGTTGCTAAAGTGATGTGCTTCATGGTGTTGCCCCTTTCAGAACGTTTGATATTCTACAAGTACCCTGTCAAATCGATCATAAAACGAACAAAATCTTACAAAAATGATAGGCATATTCACTGTCTGTGTTTCATAGAATAGTAGAAGAACTCTTTTTGAAAGCAGGTGAAGCGATGCATAAGTGGCTAGTAGCAAGTCTATTGTTTTTTCCATATTTCTTAAGTGGGGAAACAATAGAACAGCATGTGGACGAGGTGAAACCAATTGATCATTTGTGGACAAGCTCTTCAATTGAATATGACTACCATGTAGGGGAAGATTTAATATCGAAAGCTTACTCCACGCTTATAACGGATGATGAAGACCAGGCCAGGATTTTAATTGAAATTGATACTTCTGTCGTTAATGGAGACGTTCTTCTTAGTGTCGCCGAAGAGCTTCACCAGGAGCTTGAGCAGACTCAGCCTGGTTTAAGCAGAGGCATTTTTGCTCGTTCAGATGGTAAAGCTCAAGGTGACGAGAACATCAACCTTTATATCGGTGGCGTGGAAAATACGGATGAAGAACTGGAGACAACTGTAGAACTCGTAAAAAACATTATTCATCAAATGAACTAGATTAAGATGCCCATCATACACAGCTTATCGTTCAAGCGATGAGCTGTTTTTAACGTTTAAATGGTATAATTCAAAATAAGAGGCGCGTAGGGATTCAGTTATTAATCAGACACTATGCTTCTGTCAATAGGAGTATTTTTACGATGAGGTGAAGACGATGAGTGAAAAATGGCTTTATTGGGCTAATCGTATGCAAGCCATTGCCCAATCAGGAAAAGCTTTTTCAAACGATCCCTATGATTTAGAACGTTACGATGAATTGTTATCCATGAGTGCGGACATCCTTGCTCATTACGGCGATGTGGATACGAAACTTGTAAAAGCATTATTCGAAAACGAATCAGGCTATCAAACACCGAAACTTGATGTAAGAGGTGTTGTGTTTCAAGATAATAAAATCCTGCTTGTTCGCGAAAAAAGAGATCAGCTCTGGTCATTACCAGGAGGCTTCTGTGAGGTTGGTTCGTCTGCAAAAGAAAATGTAGAAAAAGAAATCTATGAAGAATCAGGCTATCAAACAAAAGCGAAAAGATTGTTAGGATTGTATGATATGCAGAAGCATGGCCATCCCCTTCAGCCATTTCATTACTACAAAGTGTTTTTACAATGTGAGATAACAAAGGGGGCAGCAAGTAAAGGGTTGGAAACAGACCAAGTCGGTTTTTTTGCGAGCGATTCGTTACCCCCATTATCTGCGAAGCGGAATACAGAAGAACAAGTAAAAACAATGTTTCGTTTTTTAGATCAGACGCAGGTGGAAGCTTATTTTGAATAATGATGGTGAAACCTTTTTCATGAAAAAGCAGTATAGAGAATATGAAAACTTAACTATGGAGTGTGAAGGATGAAAAAAATGTATGCGGTCACACCGGCTAATTTTGTAGAAGTGTTAATTCATAAGGGATACGAATCGATCTATCAGCAATTAAGCGACACGTCTCGAGAACAAATCAGTCTTGAAGCATTTACTGCTTTCTGTGAGGAACAGCTAAACGAAAAACTACAGTTTATGCAGGTTTCAACAATGGAGATTCAAGGTTTCACAGAATACCAATGGCTGTCACATGAGGAAACGTTAGGGTTACGAGTGTTATTTTCTGAAGATCATATTATTTATGGGTTCCAAATTGTACCTGCTAGGATGGCTTACCCATCAGACAAGCTGTGGTCAAAAAATACGTACGCTTTTCCGTTTAAAGGTAGTTGGTTGACGCTTTGGGGAGGGACAAACGAACTGGTTAATTACCATTACCCCCTCGAACAACAGCGGTATGCTTACGATTTTGTAGTGAGTCGCAACGGCTATACGTTTGATGGCGAACCTGATCAAAATGAAAATTATTTTGCATTTGGTAAAGAAATCTATGCGCCTTGTAAAGGAACTGTGGTTCAGTGTGTATCAACAGAAGAAGATGTCCAGCCAGGTATTCAAACGAACGAAGATCAGCCTTTTGGAAACTATGTCATTATCAAACATGATTTCGACGAATATAGTCTAACTTGCCATATGAAACAACATAGCATGATGGTTAAAGTAGGGGACGTTGTTGAAAAAGGAGCTCTTTTGGGGCAATGTGGCAACTCTGGTCATACAACAGAACCACATATTCATTTTCATGTGATGAATCAGCAAGACCCTTTTTCTGCACAGTCGATTCGCATAAAACGAGGTGATGAGCCAATAAGAGGGGAAATGGTCAAGAACGCTTAATGTAAATAGACAGAAAGTTTTAATGATTCTATTCTAAAGGGAACGAAAGGATTGATTGGATGGTAACGTTTAAAAAACCAGATGTACGAGCATTTTTGAAAACAGTTAAGGTAACGCGATTTGCGGTAAGTCCAGATGGGAAGACGATTGCATTTCAGGCTGACTTTACAGGCGTACCAGAAATTTGGGCGATGGACGTTGAGGTTGGATTCCCGTATCAATTAACCTCTGTTGGACAGGTGGCATACGATTTACGTTTTAGTACGGATGGATCATTTATTATCGTCAGCTTTGACCACGATGGAAATGAGAAAGCACAATTGTATGGTCTGTCTGTTGAAGGCGGAGAGCTGACCCCAATTCGAACAAGAGAGAATACGCATTTTAACGTGTGTGCGCAATCAAAGGATGGGCAAACACTTTACTACACATCTGATCAGGACAATAAGACTTATTTTAACTTATACACATATCATTTTGAAACAGAAGAGGAGTCAATGGTTTTAGAGGGAGAGGGGGCAAGATTATCTTTATCCGCGTTAAGTGAGGATGAACAATCGTTTACCTATGCAAACGTATATGGAAATACATCGAGTGTCGGGTACCTGTATAGAAATGGAACGAGTGAACCTCTTATTCCAGGCGCTGATCGCGAGCATGTTACCTCGGATAGTGTGATCTTAAAAGACGGAACAGTCTACTTTACAACAAATGTTAATCAGGAGTTTAGTTTTTTAGCACGTTACAGTCCACAAACGAAAACATTTGAAGAGCTTTTGACGATTGATGGGGAAGCGATCACAAGTCTTACATTAACGGAAGATGAAACTTCCATGTACCTGATTGCAACAGCAGGCGTGCTAGATAAATGCTATCACTATCATCTCGACACAGGGGTCTATGAAGAACGAGCATTACCGGTTAAATCTGTGGAACAAGTCGAACTTACTACTTCAGGGTCACTCGTTGTGCTAGGTTCAACGCCAACAAGACCAAGCAACATTTACATGTATCA
Source organism: Shouchella phoenicis (assembly GCF_047238345.1). NCBI lineage: Bacteria > Bacillati > Bacillota > Bacilli > Caryophanales > Bacillaceae > Shouchella > Shouchella phoenicis. Next base: position 814,115 of record NZ_JBDFMQ010000001.1, read on the forward strand.
TGAAAACAAATGGAACCAGCTAACAGAAGTGCGTGTGACTGGTATACATGAGCAAGAATTAAGTGAGCCTGATGTGATCCGTTATTCTTCGTACGACGGGTTAGAGATTGAGGCGTTATTGTATAAGCCACAGCCTGATAAAGCGAATGGATACACGGTGCTTATGCCACATGGCGGACCGCAATGGGCAGATCTGCTAGATTATGATGCCAACAGCCAAATTCTTGTTTATGAAGGCTATCAAGTATTTATGCCTAATTACCGTGGATCAACTCGATATGGAGCAAGCTTTACAAAAATGGTCGAAGGAGACTGGGGCGATGGGCCACGTTTTGATATTCTTCAAGGATTGGATGAGTTAGCAGTACAGAAAAAAATCGATCCAGAAAAACTGGTTGTCCTAGGGGGAAGTTATGGAGGCTATATGACGCTTTTATTGCATGGGCGCCATCCCGAAAGGTTTAAAGCTGCAGTCGATATCTGTGGCGTATCCAATTTATTTAGCTTTGTTGAGACCGTGCCAGAATCATGGAAACCCTTTATGAATCGGTGGGTTGGCGATCCGGAAAAGGATAAGGAACGATTAATAAAAGATTCGCCGATCACGTATTTAGAAACAATGACAAAACCAATGCTCGTTATTCAAGGCGCAAATGATCCACGAGTTGTTAAAGAAGAATCAGATCAAATTGTCGACGCGCTTAAGAAACAAGGTACAGATATTGATTATCTTGTCTTTGAGGATGAAGGTCACGGTTTTACGAAAGTAGAAAACCGAATCACGATGTTTGAGACGATTATTCGCTTCTTACATCGTCACTTACATGGATGAGAAAGTGGAAGCATCCAGCGATACTCCTTGGTACAACAGGGCTTGCTAACATCGGTGACTTCATATATTTAATTGTGATTAATATTCTTGTTTTTCAACTAACAGGGTCGGCAACAGCTGTTGCGGCCCTGTGGATGATTGGACCGCTTGTTAATATATTCACAAAGTTGTGGACAGGTAGTTTTATCGACTACAGGAGCAAGCGACTCATTATAATGGCTACGTATATCATTCGTGCAATAGGCATCGCGATGATTCCGTTTGCGCCAAACCTCTTCGTCATTTATTTCATTTTAATTGGGTTAAGTTTCGCACAATCCTTTTTCTTTCCCGCATCCATCACGTATACGACGATGCTCGTACCTGTGGAACTTAGGAAGCGCTTTAATGCCATTCGTTCTTTTACGTCATCTAGTGCGTTTATTATTGGTCCAGCCATTGGTGGTTCGGTTCTTCTAGCATTTTCCTCTTCCGTTACGTTGTGGATAAATGCACTTCTATTCGTTTTAGCCGCAAGTCTTTTATGTTTTTTGCCGGAAGAATACGAGGGGCAACGTTCCAAACCACCAGCTTTAACGTGGTACCAAATAAAGACTGACTTTACAATCGTTCTAACTTTCATCAAAAACGAATCGTTTTCAATGGGGATTTACATCGCTTTTCAACTAACGCTTTTATTTACTTTTGCGATGGATGTGCAAGAAGTTGTATTTGTGCAAAATGCGGTAGGGTTATCTGAACTCGATTATAGTTTACTGGTCAGCATAACTGGAATAGGTTCGCTTGTATCAGCCATCATTCTTTCTTTTTTTGCCAATCATTTTACATTAAGGTGGATGATTGCGAGTGGCATGTTTTTTATGACGATTGGGTATGTTCTTTACGCATTTTCGTGGTCGTTTGTATCCATCGCTGTTGGTTTTATCATTTTAGGATTCTTTAATGTCATTGTGAATGCAGGCATGACTACGTTCTATCAGAATCATGTGCCAACACCAATGATGGGAAGAGTTACAAGTATGTTTCAGCTTGGTCAAAGTATTGGGCAAATTGTACTTGTATTCCTAACAGGTCTCATGATTGATCTTTTCTCGTTGCGCCTAACAATTGTTGTTCTTGCACTTTCAATGACGCTAGTAGCGTTTTTGTTTGCGTTTCCCGTACTAAAGAAGAAAAACCGAGTCTATTTTATTGAGAATACGCAAGAACAAAGAGCAAAAGATGCTAAGTAAAGAGGCTTCTTGTATTTTACCAATAATTAGCGTTTTATGAAGGTTGAAAAAGGGGAGAGGTGATAGAAGCAATTAAAAGGGGGACGAACCGTGACGACAATAAAACAGAAAAAGGCAGAATCTTACGTGAACAATGTGATCGAACAGGTGAAGGAGAAAAATCCAAATCAGCCTGAATTTTATCAAGCGGTACAAGAAATGGCGCACTCATTAATTCCATTATTTGAACGAGTGCCTCACTACATGGATTATGCGATATTAGAGCGTATGGTTGAACCTGATCGGATGATTACGTTTCGAGTCGCATGGAGTGACGATGATGGGGTCATTCATGTAAATCGTGGTTTTCGAGTCCAATTTAATAATGCGATTGGCCCTTATAAAGGAGGCTTGCGATTTGACCCTTCTGTAAATGAAAGCATTGTTAAATTTCTCGGGTTTGATCAAATTTTTAAAAATGCGTTAACGGATCAAGCGATTGGTGGAGGAAAGGGTGGTTCAGATTTTGATCCTAAAGGAAAGTCAGATATGGAAATCATGCGGTTTACCCAAAGCTTCATGAATGAGCTCTCCAAATACATTGGACCAAATGTAGATGTGCCTGCTGGAGATATCGGTGTTGGAGGGCGCGAAATTGATTTTATGGTCGGTCAATACAAACGGTTACGTGGTGCTTTTGAAAAAGGCGCATTCACTGGAAAAGGGATCGATGTCGGTGGAAGTTTAATGCGAACCGAATCAACTGGATATGGAGCTGTATATTTTGCCGAACAGATGCTGAAACATGAGGAAAGTGATGTAGAAGGGAAAAAAGTGATTGTATCAGGTGCCGGAAAAGTATCGCTTTATGCAATGGAAAAAGCAGTGGAGTTAGGTGCGACTGTTGTTGCCTGTAGTGATTCAAGTGGTTATATTTTTAATGAAGATGGCTTAGATGTTAGCGCCATTAAACAAATAAAAGAAGAAGAGCGGAAACAAATTTCTTCGTATTTAGATTACGATGAAAACGCAACGTTCCATGAAGAAGGGCGTATATGGGAAGTGAAGTGTGATCTTGCCTTTCCGTGCGCGACACAAAATGAATTAGATGAAGACGATGCCAAGCAACTTGTCGAGAATGGTGTCACCGCGGTCGTTGAAGGCGCAAATATGCCGTGTACAGAAAAAGCGATCCAGTACTTACAAAACAACGATGTGCGGTTTGGACCTGGTAAAGCCGCAAATGCAGGTGGTGTTGCCGTATCTGCGTTAGAAATGGCGCAAAATAGTTCAAGAGTGTACTGGAGCTTTGATGAAATTGATGGCATGTTAAAAGATATTATGGCGGATATTTATAAAAAAAGCGCTTCAGCCGCCAAAGAATATGACGTAGAGGGTGACTTGATTTCAGGTGCCAATATTGCAGCATTTAAAAAAGTTGCAGATGTAATGGTCGCGCAAGGAATTATTTGATTAAATGACTTGTGTGGGAAAAACGTCTTCATGAATGAAGGAAGTTCATTCATGAAGACTATTTATCGTGACAATTGTTGTCAGGTTCTTTGGTTAGAATAGAAAGGACATGAAAGGAGTGACAAAAAGGTGGACAATCGAAAGCTTATCTTATTTATAGCAACAAGCCTGGATGGGTATATTGCGACTAAAGAAGAAAAACTAGATTGGTTATTTGAAGTTGACGGAGAAGGTGATAATGGATTTGCCCGTTTTTATGAGACTGTAGATACAGTTGTGATGGGCAGACGTACATTTGATTGGGTTAACCAAGAAGTTGTTGATTACCCGTATCAAGATAAGTCTAGTTATGTATTTACTCGTTCAAATGAACGATCCCATGAACATGCAGTATTTCTTAACGATCATGTAGGGACGGTTATGAGGGATTTAAAGCAACAGAAAGGGAAATCCATTTGGTTAATTGGTGGAGGAGAATTACTCTATACTTGTCTAAAAGAAAGGCTTGTTGATGAAGTAATTCTTACTGTCGCGCCAAAATTAATTGGTAAGGGTATTCCTCTGTTTCGAGAAGGGTTTGACCAAATCGATTTGACGTTAAAGCATGTCCATACGTTTAATCAATTTGTTGAATTGCATTATGTCGTGGATCAGAAGGCTTGAGTGATGTTGCTCAAGCCTTCTTTTTGGGTATTAATAACGAATTAAAAACGAACATTTATTATCGGTTATTGATTTAAAGAGTCAGTTGAGTTTTTTTATAGGATTACAACAATCAATTCTCTGTCGCATATGGAGAGTGTTCTATAGTAGACACTGACTTAAATTTACGACTGAGTAAGTGTCATAATTGCTTTTGAAATTGCCGACGAATCCTACGAAAATAGGACGTATTTGAAGCGATTTCAACGAGGTTTTAAGCGGAAATATCTAAGGACGTGCCTGGAAAACGTGTTCGCCAATTGAGGTGAATGTTGGTTTTTTATAAGACGATGTAAAGGTTATGAAATTGATTCGATTCATATAGAGCAGAAATGAAAAGATTCAGATAAAATATTTGACAGCGCTTTCATATGGTGGTATGTTCTTTTATATAACAAATAAATGAATTCCGTTTTAATAATGTTAAATAATAAGATGCGAGGAGATGAAAGAAGAGTGTTTAGTCCTCAAGTTGAAACTGCTAGTCGAGAAGAACTGCACAAATGGCAATCGGAAGGTCTAATCCGAACGGTAGAAGCTGTTTATAAACACGTGCCTTTTTATCGGGACAGATTCGTTGAAGCTGGTGTTCAGCCTCATGACATTCAATCCATCTCAGACATTACAACATTACCGTTTACAAAAAAACAAGATTTACGTGATCATTATCCATTTGGCTTACTTGCTGTTCCGAAACAGAAGCTAGCCAGAATTCACGCTTCATCTGGTACAAGCGGAAAACCAACAATTGTTGGGTACACAAAAAAAGATCTAAAGCATTGGGGAGAGATGACTGCACGAGCCATTGTGGCAGCAGGAGGAAGTGAGAGTGACCTTATACACAATGCTTATGGGTACGGTTTATTTACTGGTGGTTTAGGTTTACACGGAGGCATTGAAGCACTTGGGGCAGCAGCGATTCCGGTATCAGGCGGGAATACAGAAAGACAAATTCTTCTACTTCAAGACTTACAGCCAGACGGTATTTGTGCGACGCCTTCGTATATGATTAGCCTGATTGAAAAAATGGAGCAGATGGGCTGTTCTCCTGCATCGATTGGGTTGAAATATGGCATTTTTGGAGCTGAGCCGTGGTCAGAAGAAATGCGGACTAAACTAGAACAAAAGCTCGGAATAAAAGCAATTGATATCTATGGTTTAAGCGAGGTGCTTGGTCCAGGCGTATCGGCGGAGTGCCATCAAGGGCAGAACGGACTACATATCGCAGAAGACCATTTTCTAGTAGAAGTGATCAATCCAGAGACATTGGAGCCAGTAGAAGAAGGAACGTTTGGTGAACTCGTGTTTACAAGCTTAACAAAAGAAGCGCTTCCAATCATCCGCTATCGTACAGGTGACATTGCCGCACTTACAACCGCACCATGCTCATGTGGACGAACGACGGCTCGGATGACAAGAGTCAAAGGTCGTACAGATGATATGTTCATCATTCGAGGTGTAAATGTGTTTCCATCTGAAATGGAGCGTGTGTTGCTAGAGATGGAAGAACTTGTACCACATTATCAGATTCATCGTATACAGCAGGGCTCAATGGAAGCGGCACGTGTCCATGTAGAAGTATGTGAGCAGTTTTATCAACAAGTAAATGGTGATCTCATGCATGACCATGTCCACGTGTTGAAAAAAACAATCGCGAAACAGCTTAAATCTACCTGCCTGATTTCTGTTGAGATTGTGTTAGAGAAACCAGGTGGAATTCCACGGTCAGAAGGGAAAGCAATTCGTATTATTGACCACCGTCACAAACAGCAGGAGGGTGTGGCCAAATGAGAAAGGAGTCTGTCGATATAATCGTAATTGGTGGAGGACCTGTTGGCTTATTTGCTGCCTTTTATGCAGGAATGCGAGGAATGTCCGTAAAAATAATCGAAAGTTTACCTCAATTAGGTGGACAGCTAAGTGCCCTTTATCCTGAAAAATATATTTATGATGTGGCTGGCTTCCCGAAAGTTCGTGCCCAAGCGCTAGTAGATGGCTTAGTGGAGCAAATGAATCCATTTCAACCGATTGTCTGCTTAGAAGAGGAAGTAACAGATGTGAGGAAAGATGAGGATGATCTTTTCAACATTACAACAAATCACACGACCCACATAGGAAAAACCATTTTAATTACAGCAGGAAACGGTGCCTTTCAACCAAGAAAAATGAAGGTTGAACGAGAAGGCGCGTTTAAGGGAACGAACATTCATTATTTCGTTCCAGATATGAGAGCGTTCGCAGACAAAGACGTTGCTATTTTTGGTGGTGGCGATTCAGCTGTAGACTGGGCGCTTATGCTAGAACCAATTGCTAAGAGTGTGAGACTGATCCATCGACGTGAGGCGTTTCGTGCCCACGAGCATAGTGTTGAGTTACTAAAGAACTCATCAGTAGAAACGCTCACTCCTTATGCGCCGATTGAACTAATTGGAGCAGACCGAGTCGATCGTGTTGTACTTCAACATGTTAAAACAGAAGATGTTTTGCCAATTGAAGTTGACGATATCATTGTAAATTACGGGTTCGTGTCGACGCTTGGTCCCATTAAACATTGGGGACTACACATTGAAAAGAACTCAATTGTTGTAAACGCAAGACAAGAAACATCGATACCTGGAATCTATGCAGCTGGTGACATTTGTACATTTGATGGAAAAGTAAAATTGATAGCAAGTGGTTTTGGTGAAGCTCCGACCGCTGTTAGCAATGCGAAAGTGTATATTGATCCGAAGGCGAGAGTTCAGCCTCCACATAGCACGAGTATTATGGGGTCAGGAGACGAGAAAGCGCCTGTTCGATCATGATTGAAAAGGAGTGTACACAATGGCGAAATTTGTATGTGTGAACCAAGAAACATGTATTTCGTGTGGGTCTTGCGGAGCGATTGCCCCTGATGTATTTGAGTATGATGATTCAGGTTTAGCCTATGTTCACCTTGATAACAATGAAGGGTCTACCGAAGTACCCGAGGCGTTCCATGATGATGTAGATGATGCTTCTGAGGAATGTCCTACTGGCTCCATAAAAGTAGCAGTTGAACCAATTTTGGTTGATCAACGATCATAGTCTTTTATTAGAAAGGGTGACGAACATGTATGTGACGACTGAATCTATGACAGAAGAAGAGCGAATGGCGATGTTCATGAATCGAATTGAAGCAGGAGAAAAAATTGAAGCAGATGACTGGATGCCTGAAGAATATCGCTTAACGTTAATAAAGTTAATCTCTATGCATGGAATTAGTGAGATCATGGGGGCACTTCCAGAAAAAGAATGGGTTCCACGAGCACCTTCTTTGCATAGAAAACTCGGAATTATGGCGAAAGTTCAAGATGAGATGGGGCATGGTCAGCTATTAATTCGAGTGGTGGAAGATTTAATGAAACCATATGGACGAAATCGTGCCGATATGATGCAAGATCTCTTTTCTGGAAAACTGAAATTCCATAATGTGTTTCATATGAAGACAAAAACCTGGGCAGATGCGGGTATTATCGGCTGGTTAGTGGATGGTGCAGCGATTATTACACAGACAAACATGCTTGGTGCTTCTTATGGGCCTTATGCTCGTGCATTAAAGCGAATTTGTGCAGAAGAAGTGTTTCACGCTCAACATGGAGAAGCGATTATTATGGCGTTGGCAGAAGGAAACGAGAATCAGCGCGAAATGATTCAAGAAGCATTAAATCGTTGGTGGGAGCCGCTGTTAATGTTCTTTGGTCCAGCAAGTAAAGAAACAACAGGTTCTTCAAAACAAGATGTCACGATTAAATATAAGATTCGGACCGATACAAACGAACAGCTTCGTCAACGATTTTTGTCAAAGTACATTCCGCGTGTATGGTCATTAGGTTTAACCATTCCTGATCCAACGCTCTCTTATAATGAAGAAACGAAAGTATGGTCCTATCAGCAACCAGACTGGAATGAGTTTAAGAAAATCACGCGAAATGAAGGGCCATTTTCACAAGAGCGACTGAACTTAAGAAGAGTATCGTATGACAATAACGCGTGGGTGAGGCGAGCGTTAGCTCAATAGGAGGTTAACTAAATGAGTGATCAAGGTTTTTACAAAGAATTTGAAGTGTTTAGTAAAAGGAATGATGCGTCGCCATTTACTCATCAATTTAGCTTAACTGCGCCTAATCAGGAACTGGCGCTTGTAATGGCACAAGAAAATTTCATGAGGAGAGAACCGGTTGCAGATATTTGGGTCGTTGAACGAGCAGATATACGAGGGCTGTCCGAAGGGGAGAAAGCAAGCCTTCAAAGACTTGATAATAAGGATTATCGAAATACAAAAGGCTACGGGTATTTAAAAAAGAAATGGCGTCAGTATGAGCAAGGAGTATTAGACGAAAAAGAAATTATGTCTTGGCAAGGAGGGGAGAAGAAATGAATATAGCGGGAATGACAGATGTGGAAAGAGAAGCGTTAGTTGAGCTGTTGCTTCAACTTGGAGATGATGATTTTATTTACGCGTTTCGAGGGGCAGAGTGGCTCGGTCTCGCTCCTCATATTGAAGAAGATGTGGCATCTGCATCGATCAGTCAAAATAGTATGGGCCATGCGGTGATGTTCTATGAATTAGCTGAAGAATTAGGGCTGGAAGAAGCAAATGTGCTCGCTCATGGCAGGTCGGCTAAAGAAAGACGCAATAGTGTGTTAGTAGAGCGAGTGAACGGCGAAGGTTCTTATATGGGAACGCCAACGTTTGATTGGGCGTATACGGTTGTCCGCAACTATTTCTATACGTTAGCAAAAAAATTAAAAATGGATGCGCTGCAAAAGAGTTCATATGAACCACTTGTGGATGTTGCAAAAAAAGTGAACATGGAGCTCCATTATCACCTCATGCATTGGCGTACATGGTTTGTGCAGTTGCTCCAGTCAACCGAAGAAGCTAAGGAAAAGATGATTCATGCGATTGAAGCGGTCATGCAAGATTTTGGCGACTTAATTGATTATGGTCATTTGTCTAAAGAAATCGAAATAAAAGCGTATATTGCCCCTGCAAATGATGTGGAAACACGCTGGATGGAAATCATGAAGCCAATCGTAGAGTCACTCGGTTTATCAAGTCGTCTTTTGCAGTATGAGCAAAAGCAAAATGGACGGAATAATGAGCATACTGCTGATCTAGAAGAAGCCATTGCTACTTTATCTGAAGTATACCGAGCGGACCCGGTTGCAAGTTGGTAAAGACAAATAAGGAGAGGAGATGTGTCATGACCTACACCGAAATGAACATAGTCGGTTTTGAACAGATAATGGAACAACTTGAAACCGTCAAAGATCCAGAGATTGATACGGTTAGCATTATCGATTTAGGGATGGTAGAGCGTTTAGATCGAGCGGGCGCAACGATTGACATTGACATCTTACCGACCTTCTTAGGATGCCCAGCGTTACCCATTATTCAAAAGAATATTAAACAGGCGTTGTTACGCATTACAGGTGTTGAGTCGGTGAATGTCACGTTTGTTCATTCTCCCCCTTGGACATCCGATCGAATTAATGAGAAGGGTCAACAAGGATTGAAAGCATTTGGGATTGCCCCGCCGCCAGAATTTTTAGAAGCAGATGGGTCATGGCACATCGATTGTCCTTATTGTTCATCAACCTATGTCACACTGGATAATTTATTTGGTCCAACTGCGTGTCGAAGTATTCTTTATTGCAAATCTTGTAAGAACCCTTTCGAAGCAATGAAACCAGTTTCCACACTTTAACCAAATTAGAGGAGAGATGTACACATGGCAAAATTAGTAGCGTTATACAAACAACCCGAGGATAAACAAGCATTTGACGAGCATTATTTCAATGTGCATGCCCCGTTAACGGAAAAAATTCCAGGGCTAAAGGAAATGAACGTAACAACATTTAGCGGCACCCCAATGGGAGATGCATCCCCGTATTATTTAATGTGTGAGATGAAGTACGACAGCATGGAAGATCTCAAAAATGGTATGCGTTCAGATGAAGGAAAAGCGTCTGGAAAAGATTTAATGTCGTTTGCTGGAAAGCTTGTGACGTTAATGATTGCTGAGGATGAGTAATTGTGTCCTTCACCTTTATCGATGCAACTGTTCAAAACCGTGTCGGTCGTATTGAACTAAATCGACCAGATCAATTAAATGCACTTAACCGGCAAATGATAAATGAAATCGTTACAGCATTAGAGGACCACGATCGGACTGACAAGGTAAACGTCATTCTCATAACTGGCAAAGGGAAAGCGTTTAGCGCTGGAGCAGATATTGATGAGATGAAAGATTTATCGCCTGTTGACCTTGAGTACTTGAATCAGTTTGCGGACTGGGATCGGATGGCGATGATTAAAAAGCCGATCCTTTGTGCTGTTCAAGGAGTCGCGTTAGGTGGAGGGTTCGAGCTCGTTTTAAGTTGTGATCTTGTCCTTGCAACGGAAAAAACGATGTTTGCATTTCCAGAGGTGAACATCGGTGTCATGCCAGGTGCTGGAGGGACACAGCGCTTAACGAAGCTAGTTGGAAAGACAAAAGCACTCGAATGGTTGTTAACTGGAGACCGCATTTCGGCTACGGAAGCATTACAGTATGGCATAATTAATAAAGTTGTGCAACCGGAATTACTAGAAGAGGAAGCCATTGGCTTTGCCGAACGGTTAGCAAAACAGCCTGCGCTCTCTCTTCGTTTGATAAAGGATGCGGTTCAAGTCGCTCAGCATGCATCTGTCTATGATGGCATGCAACAGGAACGAAAAAATTTCTATCTTCTTTTCGCCTCCCATGACCAAAAAGAGGGAATGGAAGCGTTTGTTGAAAAACGGAACCCGAAGTATGAAGGGAGATAACGATGAGCGAGATTCTTTATGAGGAGCGAGACGGGTTAGGGATTATTACACTCAATCGACCAAAAGCGTATAACGCATTAACAAGCTCCATGTTGCAGCAATTAAAGAAACAGTTAAGCGTAGCAGAGAGATCGTCGAGCGTCCGCTGTGTTGTGTTAACAGGAGCTGGGAAAGCATTTTGCTCGGGGCAGGATTTACATGATGTGAATGACGATGCTGACCATGGTGAGATGCTTCGTCAGTTTTATGCACCTGTTATTCAGCAAATGAAAGCAAGTGAAAAACCGCTCATTGCTAATGTAAATGGTGTTGCCGCAGGTGCAGGCTTTAGTCTTGCGTTAGCGTGTGATTTTCGTTTATTGCATGAAAGAGCGAGCTTCATTAATGCGTTTATTCACGTCGGTCTCGTCCCTGATTCTGGCAACCTTTACTTCTTACGTCGACTCATTGGTGAAGCAAAAACCATTGAGCTTGCCATGCTCGGTGAAAAAGTCTCAGCGAAAGAAGCGGAACGGTTGAACCTCGCCACGAGAGTCTACGAAGATGAAGACTATCAAAACGAGGCGCTCGCTTTTGCAAAGCACGTCGCTTCTCTCCCTACAAAAGGGTTGGCTTTCATAAAACGCGGATTAAACAAAACGGATGGCGAGTTAAATGATTATTTGGAGATGGAAGCACAATTACAACGGCTAGCAGGTCAAACGAACGATCATCTAGAAGGTATCCAGGCATTTAAAGAAAAGCGCAAACCCACGTTTAACGGTTATTAAGTTTTGCACGAGATAAGAAAGGAGTGCTTACATCGTGAAATCAATCGCTGTCATTGGATCGGGTGTGATGGGAAGAGGCATTGCGTATGTTGCGGCCAGAGCTGGTTTTAGAACCAACTTGGTAGATATTGATGATCAAGCGCTTGTACAGGCAGAATCGTCTATTTATAGGCTTGTCCAAAAAGGACTTGAACGTGGCAAGATTACAGAATATGAGAAAGATGTGATTCTGAACGGACTTCAGTTTTATTCTTCCGTTGAATCCGCTGTATCGGATGTCGATCTTGTCATTGAAGCCGTTCCAGAAATAAGGGATATTAAGCAAAAAGTGTTTGAGCAAATCGAATATTATGCGCAAGCCGACTGCTTATTTGCATCAAATACTTCAACAATGAGTCCAACAGAAATAGGTTCTTATAGCAAGCGTGCAGAAAAAACAATTGCCATGCACTTTTTTAACCCGGTACATCAAATGAAACTCGTCGAAATTGTACGCGGATTGGAGACAAGTGATGAGACCGTTGCAGCCGTTAAACAGGTCGCCGAAAAAATGGGCAAAGAAACGGTTGTAATTAATGAATTTCCTGGCTTTGTGACGAGTCGAATGAGTGCGCTTGTTGGAAACGAAGCGTTCTTTATGTTGCAAGAAGGCTTAGGTACGCCTGAAGAGATTGATAAAGCAATTAAATTAGGATTGAATTATCCAATGGGACCGTTTGAATTAGGCGATCTTGTGGGTCTCGACACCCGACTTAACAACTTAAAGTATTTACACGAAAAGCTTGGAGAAAAGTATCGTCCTGCACCATTACTTGAACAATATGTGCAAGCAGGGAGACTTGGAAGAAAGTCAGGAAAAGGTGTGTTTGATTATACAGAGGATGAGGTGACGACATGAATGAAGTGGTCATTGTAGATGCAGCTCGTACACCAATTGGTCGCTATAAAGGCGGGTTAAAAACCGTTCGTCCTGACGACTTGGCGGCTACCGTGATTAAAGCACTTGTAGAACGAAATCGGTTGGTACAACCGGATATGATAGAAGAAGTAGTAATGGGCAATGCCAATGGTGCTGGAGAAGAAAATCGAAATGTAGCTAGAATGTCTGCTCTATTAGCTGGTTTACCGCAAGAAGTCGCAGGTACAACGATCAATCGCTTATGCGGGTCTGGCCTTGATGCTATTTTGTATGCAGCGAGATGTATCGCTGTTGGTGATGGGGACGTCTTTATTGCTGGTGGAACCGAAAGCATGACAAGAGCACCTTACGTGATGGCAAAGCCGGAAATGGACTATCCAAGAGGCTCGATGGAGTTGCTAGATACAACCATTGGCTGGCGATTTACGAACTCAGCTCTAGAAGAAAAATACGGCGCAGATTCTATGCCGAAAACAGCAGACAATGTAGCCGAACGGTTTACCATTTCCAGAGAAAGACAAGATCAGTTTGCTTATACGAGTCAACAACGCGCTCACCAAGCAATGGAATCAAATCGGTTTGCAGATGAACTAATTCCTGTGTCATATAAAGACAAAAAAGGGAATACCCTCACGATTGATCAAGATGAGCACCCACGTCCACAAACAAGCATGGAGAAGCTACAAAGTCTAAAGCCACTCTTTCCAAATGGAACGGTTACGGCAGGTAATGCATCTGGTGTAAACGATGGGGCGAGTGCGGTCCTATTAATGTCAGCTGCGAAAGCAAAAGAACTAGGTTTGAAACCAATTGCGCGCTACAAAAGTAGCGGTGTTGCAGGTGTCGAGCCAGCGATTATGGGAATAGGTCCAATTACAGCAACTGAAAAAGCTTTGTCCCGAGCGGATTTAACGGTAAAGGACCTCGATGTCGTTGAGCTTAATGAAGCCTTCGCGGCACAAGCACTAGCCTGTATAGATGGTCTAAAGCTTGATTCTACTAAGGTGAATGTGAATGGTGGCGCCATTGCGTTCGGTCACCCGCTTGGTGCAAGTGGAGCGCGGATCGTGACGACTTTAGTACATGAAATGAAGCGTTCGCATGCTCGATATGGATTAGCTACGATGTGTATTGGTGTCGGTCAAGGAATTGCGGCTATTTTCGAACGAGTAGAAGAAGAATAAAATGAATCTGATTGTTTCAAAATCAAGACTTTTCCAAATCCTCCATAAGCGATATAATAGATCTTAAGGAACCGTTTTAAATCTGTTAGAAAGAGTGAAGGATATGAGTGCAAATACACAATCTATGATCTTTACAATCTATGGAGACTATATTCGTCATTATGGAAGCAAAATTTGGATTGGAAGTTTAATTAAACTATTAAAGGAATTTGGACATAATGAGCAAGCCGTCCGTGTTGCCGTATCACGTATGGTAAAGCAAGGGTGGTTGTTGTCAGAGCGAAAAGGCACAAAAAGCTTTTATTCATTAACAACTCGAGGGATGGCTCGCATGGATGAGGCAGGAGATCGAATTTTTAAGTTTGAGGATCATGAATGGGATGGGAAGTGGCGGATGTTGCTTTATAAAATCCCTGAAGATCAACGTCAAATTCGTGACGAGTTAAGAAAAGAACTCTTATGGAGTGGCTTTGGTAGTTTTTCAGCATCCTGTTGGATCTCTCCCAATCCGTTAGAAGAGCGTGTGCAGGCGTTAATTACTAAATATGACATTAACGAGTATGTCGATTTTTTTGAGGCGGTTTACAAGAGCGAAGACAATCTAAACCTCGTTGAAAAAAGTTGGCAGCTTGCAGAGATTGAACAGAAGTATGAAGCGTTTGTTGCCCAATATTCACGTTCGTTTATTGCCCATCAGGCTGCAATTAAACAAAATGTTCTAAATGACGCAGATTGTTTTGTTGTGCGAACGAATCTTGTCCATGAATATCGTAAGTTTCTATTCATTGATCCTGGTCTACCAAAGGAGTTACTCCCGACTAATTGGAATGGACGAGAGGCGAAATTACTCTTTAGTCAGTACTATCGCTTACTAGCAGAGCCGGCAAGTCGCTTTTTTGAAGCCGTGTTTGAAGAAGACAACGACCTGGCTTCTAAAGAGTCTGGCTATGATGCTCATAGTCATCCATTAATTGTAGAAGAATAGGAGGGCTGGAATGGTAACCCGATTATTAAATATACAGTACCCGATCATTCAAGGGGGAATGGGAAACATTAGTGATCCCATTCTCGTGGCTGCTGTTTCTGAAGCTGGTGGGTTAGGAACAATTGGTTGTGGAACACTTCAAGCCATGGAAGTAAAAGAAAAAATTGTCGCGACAAGAAAGCGAACAACGAAGCCGTTTGCGCTAAATATTCCGCTCGCTGTTAATGAAGATCGAGAAGAATTGATTAATTTGGCAATTAACGAAGCAGTACCTGTTGTCTCACTATCTGCGGGCAATCCTCAACCCTTTATTTCACGGTTAAAACAGCATGGAATTACGGTAATATGTGTGGTTGCGACAGTTAAGCAAGGAAGAAAAGCAGAAGAAGCCGGTGCAGATCTTCTTGTAGCTGAAGGGTTTGAAGCTGCAGGGATTAACGCAATGCAAGAAATGACAACGCTTACATTAATCCCGCAACTAGTTGAACGTGTTCAAGTTCCCGTTGTAGCAGCAGGAGGCATTGGGAATGGGAAAGGGTTGGCGGCTGTATTGATGTTAGGAGCGGTAGGTGCCCAGATGGGAACACGCTTTATTGCCACTCAAGATGCACCTTATAGCCAGCGCTATAAAGAAAAACTCCTCAACGCCACGGATCAATCCACGCTCGTTTTAGGGCGAGCACATGGGCAGGTAAGACGTGTATTAAAAGGGGTTTATACTGAAAATTTACACAAACACGAACGACACCATAGTGCTAGTGACTATCAAATCTTCACTTCCGAGGATGCACACAAAAAAGGGGCAATTGACGGCAATGACGAGCAAGGCTTTATGAACGGAGGGCAAGTGGCTGGTCTCATTAACGATTTGCCAACTGTAAAGGACTTATTAGACACCATGATTGCAGAAGCGAAGGCTGTCATGCAAGAAAAAATGTCGCTCTTGGACTAAATGAATCCAAATAAGGAGGCTTTCATGGCTAAAAAAAGAGAATATGGTGCAATTCATCCCGGAATCAAATGGGGACCATTTACAATGAGAATTCCTGGGGTGCATATTGGTTGGACGCCAAGTCAACTATTCCAAGGAGGGCTGCTTCTTCTTGCAACAAGTGGTTCTGTCACACCACTTGTGATGCAATATTTTGATGTGTTATTTGAAGTTGCATGGACACTCGGTTTAATTTTCTTGTTCTTTGTTGTCGCACAAACGATTTTCTTTGGAGATGTATATGCGGCAGGAGCTATAACGCCAGCTTTGCCAATAACACTTGCCTTCGTAGCAACACTCACGCCTGGTGTAGAAGTCATACATGCCTTGACAGCACTTTATATTATGTGCGCACTTATCTTTTTATTTTTTGGGGCGACAGGTCTTGGGTTGAAATTTAATCAGCTCGTTCCCAATGTGTTAAAAGCAGGGATCATTATGGGCGGTGCGATTGCTGCATTCCGAACGGAGTTAGATCGACTTCCAACGATGCCCTTTACATTAGTAACAGCTTGGGCGATTACGTTATTCCTCTTATATTCTCTACCTTTTAAACAATTATCGAGTACAAAACTTAAAATCTTTGTTGCAGGGAATGCGATGTTAGTAGGGCTTGTGTTCGCAACAGGCGTTGGTCTTCTTACAGGGGAACTTTCGTTTTCATTGACGTGGGGATTCTTTATTCCGCCAATTGCTGAGACATTCAGCACTTTATCAATTTGGTCAATTGGGGTACCATCATGGGGAGTCTTTCTTTCTGTCTTACCACTTGCTATCTTAATCTATATTTTGGCTTTTAGTGATCTTTTAATCGGTGATACGTTAATGAAAGGAGCTGACCAAATTAGGAAGGACGAAAAAATTGACGTAAATGCGACGAGAAGTCACTATGCACTAGCAGCTAGAAATTTTTTACAAGTCATAACCGTTGGGCCAATGCTATGGATGCACGGTCCCATTTGGGTAGGCGTTCAAGTGTTTATTATTGAACGATACAAGCAAGGTCGCAAGATTATGGATACGATATTCGCTGGACCAATGAATTTTTACATCTTGGCGATTCCGCTTGGGTTCCTCTTACCTGTAATCTCAATTATTACGCCATTATTTCCTGTTGCCTTATCTGTTGCGCTTCTACTCACAGGGTTTGCGTGTGCTTATGTGGCAATGTCAATGGTAGAAGATCAAACCACAGGTGGAATGATTCTAATTATTGGGATGGTAACGGCCTTTCTCGGTGCGGCTTGGGGACTAGGTGTTGGTCTTGTGTTGTACATATTACTTATTGGACTAACAGGTAAAAAAGAAGAAAAAAGAAAAATGGAGGCAGATAAAGAAATCTCGTAGAATAGATAGAGTATCGGTTTTAATAGGAAGGAGTCGAAACATGGAAAAACAACAGTGGTCCTCAAAGTATGGCTTTATATTAGCTGCAGCTGGATCTGCAATTGGGCTTGGTGCAATATGGAAATTCCCTTATGTAGCTGGAGAAAATGGTGGGGGCGCGTTTTTCCTAATCTTTATTTTGTTTACACTGCTCGTCGGTTTGCCTCTCTTAATCGGTGAGTTCGTCATTGGTCGAAGTACACAAAAAAATGCTGTCGATTCATACAAAACGATTGCTCCAGGGACGTCATGGTATTTACTAGGGAGACTTGGAATGGTAACGGCCTTTCTCTTACTCTCTTTTTACAGCGTCGTCGGCGGTTGGATTTTACTTTACATTTGGAAAGTGATTACAGGTCAGCTTTCAGGGCTTGATGGTGCTGAATATGGGGACATTTTAAACCAAACAATTGCCGATCCGGTTTTAGCGATAGTCGGACATTTGATTTTTATGGTTCTGGTTATGGCGGTAGTCTCAAGAGGTGTGCAAAAAGGAATTGAAAAAGCCAGCGTCATTATGATGCCAGCCTTATTTATTTTATTCCTTGTGATTGTTGTTCGCTCTGTCACATTAGATGGCGCGATGGAAGGGATCTCGTTTTTACTCGTGCCTGATTTCAGTTCTTTAACCGGTGAAGGGGTCTTGTTTGCCATGGGGCAATCATTCTTCGCCCTAAGTTTAGGGATTTCGGTCATGGTGACGTACAGTTCATATTTATCAAAGCAAGAGAATTTGGTGCAGTCTGCAAGTGCGATTGTCATTATGAATTTCCTTGTAGCACTTCTTGCAGGGCTAGCGATATTCCCTGCTGTCTTCTCATTTGGACTAAGTCCTGCCGAGGGACCAGCACTTATTTTTGCTGTCTTGCCGACTGTATTTAGCCAAATGCCGTTTGGGATGGGCTTCCTCTTAATCTTTTTGATTTTATTCTTATTTGCAGCGTTGACATCCGCGTTTTCAATGATTGAAATTATTGTTGCGGCTCAAACGAAAGGTGATGAGCGCAAACGTGCGAAATCAACATGGTTAATTGGACTTGCAATCTTTGTTGTAGGTGTTCCTTCTGCATTGTCTTATGGTGTTTGGTCAGACTTCACCATTTTTGGGCGAATCATATTTGATGCGGTCGACTTTTTAGTCAGTAATATCTTATTGCCTGTAGGGGCATTATTAATTGCCTTATTCATCCCGTTAAGAATGAAGAAAGAAGTACTATTAAAAGAATTTACTTCAGGTAATTCAAAAGGTCGCAAGTTGTTTGCTGCATGGTTGTTGTTTATTCGAATTGTTGTACCAATCGCGATTATTTTCGTTTTTATCCACGCGTTAGGTGGCTTTAATTGGTTAATAGGAGAATAAGAAAGGATGAATCATGATGGAATTAACAAGTGATCAAGCTTTGCTTCAGTGGGATATTTTTCAGGAAATGTCTGAACATGAACAAGTCGTTTTTTGCAATGATCAAGAAAGTGGTTTAAAAGCCATTATTGCCATTCATGACACAACACTCGGCCCCGCTCTTGGCGGGTGCCGGATGTTTCCTTATCGTACGACAGAGGAAGCATTAGAAGATGTCTTGCGCTTATCTCGAGGGATGACAAAAAAATGTGCCGCAGCTGATGTAGATTTTGGTGGAGGAAAGGCCGTTATTATTGGTGACCCAGCCAAAGATAAGACACCCGAGCTATTTCGGGCCTTTGGTCAGTTTGTAGAATCACTTGGTGGACGTTTTTATACAGGTACAGACATGGGCACGACAATGGATGATTTTGTTCATGCGATGAAAGAAACGCGCTGTATCGTGGGTGTACCTGAAGAGTTTGGTGGAAGTGGTGATTCTTCTGTACCAACTGCTGAAGGTGTCATCAATAGTGTGAAAGCAGTGAATTACGTGTTGTATGGGGATCAAAATCTCTCAGGAAAATCGTTTGCCATTCAAGGGTTGGGAAAAGTAGGGTATAAAGTAGCTGTTGCGTTACTTCGAGCTGGAGCTGACTTGTACGTAACAGATTTGCAACCGGCGATTTGCGTAGAGCTAAAAGAATTAGGAAAGCCCCTTTTCCAAGATGTGCAGATTGTGGATGGAGACGACATCTATCGTGTGAAGGCAGATGTGTTTGTTCCTTGTGCAAGAGGGGGAATCTTAAATGATCATACGATCTCTAAATTGAATGTTCGTGCAATTGCCGGTTCTGCCAATAATCAGTTAAAAGAAGCGCGTCATGCAGAGGTATTGCTGCAAAAAGGAATCCTGTATGCACCGGATTATATTGTGAACGGTGGTGGGCTTATACAAGTCGCTGATGAGTTGTATGGAAGCAACAAGAAGCGTGTTGGTGCAAAGACACAGGCAATTTATCACACACTCGTTGATGTGTTAACGACGGCAAAAGAAGATCAAATTTCGACGGAGAAAGCCGCTGAACAATTTGTTGAACAGCGAATGTCTAGCCGCTCAAAGCGGAATAATTTTTTCACAGGACAACTACGACCAAAGTGGACCATTCGACAAGAGAAAGGACTGTTCTAATATGAATGAATTTCCAATGGTGCAGTATATCGACCAAGAAGGTAAGTGGGTTAGTGATGAGGAAAAGCTGAGTCAAGAACAGGTAAGAACGTTCTATTATCATATGCTGAGAATTCGAACGTTCGATAAAAAGGCCGTAACGTTACAACGGCAAGGAAGGCTTGGGACGTACGCTCTTTTTGAAGGCCAAGAAGCAGCTCAAGTTGGAAGTGCGCTCGCATTAGAAAGTAACGATTGGGTATTTCCGACGTATCGCGATCATGGCGCAACCTTAACGTTTGGTGCGGACATGGCAAAGACATTCCTTTATTGGAACGGAAGACTTGAAGGCTGTGTGCCACCTGAGGGAAAACGAATTTTTCCACCAGCTGTGCCAATTGCGACGCAAATCCCCCACGCTGTAGGTGTAGGAATGACCGAAAAACGAAAAGGAACTGGCGCCATTTCGATTGCTTATTTTGGAGATGGAGCGACATCGGAAGGTGATTTTCATGAAGGGCTTAATTTTGGAAGCGTATTCAAAGCGCCGACGATCTTCTTTTGCCAAAATAATGGATTTGCCATCTCCGTCCCGTTCGAAAAGCAAATGAACTCAGAAACCATTGCCCAGAAATCTGTTGCCTATGGCATACCGGGAATACGCATTGATGGAAACGACTGCGTGGCTGTCTATCAAACGGTAAAAAAAGCAGCAGAACGAGCGAGAGCTGGTGATGGGCCAACATTAATTGAGGCGATGACGTGGCGCTATGGTGCACATACCACAGCAGACGACCCGACAAAATACCGCGATCAAACGATAAGTGACGAACGGAGAAAAACAAACGACCCTGTAACAAGACTAGCGCTTTATATGAAGAGTGAGGGCATATGGGATGATGCCTGGGCACAATCGCTAGAAGAAGAGATTACGGCAGAGGTAAATGAAGCAGTCGAAAAAATGGAAGCGTTATCAAAACCCGATGTGAATGATTTGTTTGATTATGTATTCGCAACGCCTGTTTGGCCAATTGAGGAGCAAAAAACAAAGTACTTAAACCATTTAAAAGGAGTGAACGCATAATGGAAGCAACAAAAGACGTGAAGACCAAATCCATGACAATGGTTCAAGCTGTGAATGATGCGTTACGTGTTGCGCTTGAACAAGATGACAACGTCCTTTTACTAGGTGAAGATATTGGTCGCAATGGAGGGGTGTTTCGCGCAACGGATGGTCTGCAAAAGCAGTTTGGGGAAGATCGTGTCATTGATACGCCGTTAAGTGAATCAGGTATCGTTGGTACGGCAGTTGGTTTAGCCATTTCTGGATCTAAGCCGATTGTGGAAATGCAGTTTATGGGCTTTGTGTACCCAGCCTACGAACAAATTATGACGCATGTGTCACGCATTCGAATGCGCTCAATGGGGAACTATTCTGTGCCGATGGTCATCCGAGCACCGTATGGAGCGGGCATTCGGGCACCAGAGATTCATTCGGATTCCGTCGAAACATTGTTTACCCACATGCCCGGTATAAAAGTCGTTTGCCCATCCACACCGAGGGAAGCAAAAGGGCTATTGCTTGCGTCCTTAGCTGATCCTGATCCAGTTCTTTTCATGGAAGCCCTTCGTCTTTACCGTGGAGAGCGTGAAGAAGTGGAAGTGGATGGCTACGAAATTGAAATTGGAAAAGCAAACAAAGTCGCTGATGGCAATGATGTCACGTTGCTTGCATGGGGAGCGATGGTGCCTGTTACGAAGAAAGCGGCAGCAGAAGTAGAGGCAGAGGGCATCACATGTGAAGTGATCGATTTACGTACGCTATTTCCATTAGATAAAGAGATGATTGCTGAATCTGTACAGAAGACAGGACGCGCTGTCATTGTTCACGAAGCACATGCAACAGGCGGACTTGGGAATGATCTTATTAGTTTAATAAACGATACATCATTTTTGTCCATGCGTTCACCAATTGAACGGGTAACAGGGTTTGATGTTCCTGTACCGCTTGGTTCGTTAGAAGACCATTATATCCCGAGTGTTTCAAGAGTGGTGGAAGCGATTCGGAAAACGGTTCAATTCTAGAAGGGAGCTTACGTGTATGGTTGAAGTAAAACTTCATGATATAGGTGAAGGAATGACAGAAGGAGAGGTTCTCCATTTTTATGTGAACGTCGGTGACGAAGTGAAGCTGGATCAACCACTGCTTGAAGTACAGACAGATAAAGTAGCTGCTGAACTGTCTGCACCGAAAGCCGGAATCGTGAAAGAAATTTTAGCAAAACAAGGGGAGACGGTAACGGTCGGCACGACATTAATTGTATTAGAAACTAGTGTCGGTCAAGCAATTCCTGTTAAAGAAGAAAAAAAGCAACCAGTTGCTTCATCAGCACGATCAAGTGAAAAGCAGCCATCCTCCTCTCTTCGGCGAGTGCTGGCGTCACCTTACACAAGAAAAATTGCTCGTGATCATGAGATTAACATTGAAGATGTAAAGGGAACAGGGGTAAATGGTCGCGTCATTGATGAGGATTTGTACGCCGTTTTAGAAGGCTATCAAAGAACACAACCAACGGCAACGGTTAAAAAAGAAATGGATAAAAAACCATCGCCAGATCTGCGTTCTAGCTCGTATTTTACATCTGGCAAAGAGTCATCCGAACGAACGATTCCATATACAGGGCGAAGAAAACAAATCGCCACTAAGATGGCTGAATCGGTTTATACGATTCCCCATGTAACGCATTTTGAAGAGGCCAACTTGACTGACTTGATGGAATGGCGAGCAGCATGCAAAGAAGCTGGAATGGCGTTTTCCCTAGGCGCTTACTTTATTAAGGCGCTTGTCTTAGCGTTAAAAGATCACCCGATTTTCAATTCGGTTCTAGATGAGAAAAACGGCGTCATACGACTGCAAGATTTTTATAATATTGGCCTAGCTACAAATGCACCAGATGGACTGATTGTGCCAGTCTTAAAAAATGCTGATCAGAAATCCATTATTGAGATTGATAAAGAAATGAAAGAGCTCACGCGGAAAGCACAAGATAATGAGCTTAAAGGCGATGACCTTCGCGGCGGTACATTTACAGTTAGCAATGTCGGTCCACTCGGTAGCACTGGGGCGACACCAATTATTAACGCTCCACAAACAGCGTTGCTTGCGATTCACAAAACAAAGCGTCGTCCGGTTGTGACGAAAGACGATCAGCTTGCGATCGGGGACGTGATGACCATGTCCATGTCATTTGATCACCGAATTGCTGATGGTGCCCAAGCGGTCGCATTTACAAATCGATGGGTGGAGTTATTGGAAGATCCAAAGCGCCTCATATTGGAGTTGGTTTAAATGGTTGTAGGAGAATTTGTGCAAGAACGTCAATTAATCGTGATTGGTGGTGGACCTGGTGGGTATCATGCTGCGATTCGAGCGGCTCAACTCGGTATAGACGTCACATTGATTGAAAAAAATCAGCTAGGCGGCATTTGTTTAAATGAAGGGTGTATCCCATCAAAAGTTGTCACACAGGCGGCAGAACGGTGGCAACAAACCTTAAAAGGAAGCAAGCTAGGCATTCCAACTCAACAGGAGTCATTTCAATGGGACGTCCTTGTTTCTCATCAACAGACTGTCGTGAAGCAATTGCGGCAAGGCGTAAAGCAACTTTGCAAAGCGAACAAAATTGAACATGTTATTGGTGAGGCAAGTTTTATGACAGAAAATCGCATTGGCGTTACAAATGACCATCAATTTGACGTGTATCAATTTCAGCATGCGATTATTGCGACTGGTCACCAACCATTGTTAACGGAAAAAAATGAGCGCCTGCTCAGTCCATACTCACTGTTCCAACTCAAAGAGCTACCAGCATCACTTGTGCTCGTAGGTCACAAACCTTACGTTTTAGAAGCAGCGTTCGCCTATCAAACAGTAGGTGTCGATGTGACACTTTTACTAGATAATCCCCTGTCATTAGAACCTGCCATTGAAAAAGAGCTGCTTCGTTCAGCAAAAAAAGCAGGCATTACAGTAAAAAAAGAGATCACCTTTGAACAGGTAACGGTTCAAGAGGATCATGTAACGATTGTTTTTATAAAAAATGAAAAGCAAGAAGATGTTCAAGCTACTTATGCGTACTGTTCACCTAAGTGGAAAGCGAATACGGATGAATTAAGCCTTAATCGTGTTGGCGTTGAAACCGATGCAGATGGCTACATCACAGTATCTGAATCGTTCGAAACGACTTTAGCAAATGTCTATGCGATTGGCGATGTCAATCGTGAAGCCGATTCAGCAACTGCCGCGATCAAGCAAGGTAAGGTTGTCGCTGAATGCCTAGCAGGTAAAAAGTCAGAGTGGGACCCAACTTTCTTGGCTACGGTTTACCGCACGCAACCGCCTATTGCCACAGTGGGATGGACGGTAAGCGAAGCAAAAGCAAAAGGGGTAAATGCGGTTGTCGGCTCAGCACCTGTTCGTAGCAACGGCTTTGGGATGCTTAATCAATCACAAGATGGGGTAATGGTTATTGTAAAAGAGGAACATACAGATGAAGTCATTGGCACGCAGATCATCGCCGATGGCGCAGCTGAACTCATCGTTGCCGCAACTGTTGGCCTTGAATTAGGGATGCGGGATGAGGATCTTATTTTTCCTATGTATCCACACCCTAGTATCGGTGAAGTCATGATGGAGGCAGCAGAAGACCTCCAAGCAGTAGCGGTTCATAAACCACCTGTAAAGAAGAAAGCAGAAAACGTTTAATGATTGGAGGCCAGCGCATGTCGAATCCTTTAATGGATGTGATTCATTTAAAAAAAGAGCCGCCACCGTGTGACACGTTAATAGGAGTAGAAATGATCGAGGCACAGGGGGGAATCGCCCGAGCCATTTGGCGACCAACTGATCAAATGTTGAATGGGAACGGTGTCATCATGGGTGGCTTTGTTTCCTCTGCCGCCGATGTGGCGATGGCCTACGCGATCTCTTCACTCATTAACGATAAGCAGGTATTTGCATCTGTTAATCTGAATGTTGCCTTCCATCGACCAGCGCTTCCAGGGGAGATTGAAGTCAAAGCTGTTGTTGAAAAATTCGGGCGGACAATGAGCTATGTAACAGCTGATTTATATCAAAACGACAAACTAGTCGCAAGCGGTGTTTCATCGGTCCTTGTACATGAAGTGAATGATTAAGACGTTGTAACCTTTCCTTTCATACGGGAAAGGTTTTTCGTTTGAAAAAAAAGAAATGGTGGTATTTTATACATATAGGAGGAATGCATCATGAAGAAAAAACTACAAGATAAAGTCGCTTTCGTAACAGGTTCAGCAAGTGGGATTGGAGAGGCATCAGCGAAAGAATTCGCTGAACAAGGTGCTCGTGTCGTACTTGTCGATGTGAATGAAGAAGGAAAAACCCTTGAGCAAGAACTTAAAGAAAATGGGCACGACGCCTTATTTATAAAGACCGACGTAACCGATGAACACTCATTAAAATCAGCAATCGACCAAGCGGTTGAACATTATGGCCAATTAGATATTATGTTTGCCAATGCAGGAATTGGTAGTACAGGTGATATCCATGAGTTGGACTCGGCAGACTGGCAAAAAGTCATCGACTTAAATTTAACGAGCGTATACTTATCAAATAAATTTGCGATCCAGCAATTTTTAAAACAAGAAACAGGCGGAGCGATTGTCAACACAGGCTCCATTCATAGCTTAGTGGCAAAAGAAGGAATTGGCGCCTATTCAGCCGCAAAAGGGGGCGTCAAACTTTTAACTCAACAGGTTGCTTCACGCTACAGCCGTGATGGCATTCGTGCCAACGCAGTGGCTCCTGGCTATATCGAAACCAACTTACTTAAATCTGCCGGTGAAGAAGGTTTGGCTGAACTCAAGAAGCTTCATCCGATTGGTCGTTTAGGGCAAGCAGAGGAAGTTGCGAAAGTGGTAGCATTTTTAGCTTCAGACGATGCTTCTTTTGTTTCAGGTGCATTAGTTCCTGTTGATGGTGGGTACACAATTGTATAACGATAAAAAAACGAGCCGACGTTGCGTTAGCTCGTTTTGTTTTAATAAAAAATTAAGTAAAAGGATGCAATGGCACCTGCAATGATTAAATGTACATAACGCATGTTTCCTTTCTCTTCTTTGAAGAAAAGAAATAGAAAATAGACAACAATGCTTGAAATAAAGAAACTCGTTAACGTGGAATGATTATACCAAACCGCTAAAATGCCTATCACAATCAGAAAGGCTCGAAAAATGTAATCAATAATCTTCAATACTTGCCCCCTAAGCTACGTCTTTACAGAAAGAATCGTATCAAGAAGCGAGCATGCTGTCAAAATGAGGTGGCTGAATAGGGCGTTCATTGGTAGACTTAAAAGGGAGCTTTTAAATTGACGGAAGCTCGCTTCGGAGTAACGGTGAAGCTTTTATGTCTCAGTAGATAATGGGAAATTTCTCATTTCTTAATGGCGAGGTCTTACATAACCACGTCTGAATTGTTTATATTAAAGAAAAAGACACCTTAGAAAAAGCGGAGGAACAATGAAAAAAACATTTATCATCACAACGGTTTTTCTCCTTGCTTTGACAGCATGTGGACAAGAAGAAACACCTTCTGAATCCATTCAAGATCAATCGTTTGAAGCGAACGAGGAACTACTAGATGTGCATTTTATTGATGTCGGGCAAGGAGATGCGTCCCTCGTCACGTGGGAACATGAAGAGGAAACCTTTAGCCTTCTTGTTGATGCAGGAGATTGGAATGATCGTACCGCTGTTGATTATTTACATGACCAAGGAATTGAAGAACTTGATTTACTTATTGGTACGCATCCCCATGCCGACCACATTGGTCAAATGGCAGATGTGATGAACGAATTTCATGTAGCAGAAGCGTGGATGTCTGGAGATGAAACCGATACGCTCGTGTTTGAGCGTACGCTGGATGCCATTTTGGAAAATGATGTTGATTACCATGAACCTCGAGCAGGAGAAGAATTCGATCTTGGTGGTGCAACGATTGAGGTATTGCACCCTGAATCTGTATCTGGTGACTTGAACAATGGTTCCATTGTGATGAAACTAACGTATGGGGAAATTTCTTTTTTATTCACTGGTGATGTCGAACATCAAGCTGAACAAGATATGCTTGAGCGCGGAGCGAATTTAGAAGCAACGGTGTTAAGTGTGCCTCACCATGGCTCAAACACTTCTTCATCAGAAGCATTTGTTGAAGCCGTACAGCCTACCTACGCCATTTATTCAGCTGGTCTAGAGAATGCGTACAATCACCCGGCAGATGACGTATTACAATCTTACCAATCCATCGGCGCAACCATTTATGGAACCGATGAAAACGGTACTGTTATTGCATCAACAAATGGACAAGAATTGAAGATCACAACAAATCAAAATCATGCTGAAAACCGTACAAGCTGTATAAATGTGAATACTGCCACTGCTGAAAAGTTGGAGGGGATTTCAGAAATAGGTCCTGACCGAGCCCAGCAAATCATAGAGTTACGACCTTTTTCATCTGTAGATGAATTAATGAAAATAGATGGAATTGGTGAGGCACGGCTAAATACGATTAAGGAAGAAGGGATCGCTTGTGTCGGAGAATAAGTATCACGGAGTTGTTGATCGCGTCACAAACGATTTAGCCATCATTCTTGTTGACTCGATAAAGAAACAATTTGAACGAGGTGTTGAAAAGCTACCAAAGAACATAAAGGAAGGTAGCTGGCTCCTATTGACGCTAAATGATGACCAAACAGAGATAATCGATGCAACACTGGATCCTGCTAAGCAAGAACAGAAACACCAAACCATTCAAGACAAACTCAACAAAGTAAAAGCAAAATCCAATAAAAAGAGCAAACTCAAAAAGAAAAACCAGTAGCCCTCAAGGAAGAACCTTGAGGGTTTTTTTTGTGTGTAGGAATTGCATTTAAAATTTTAGGAAAAATTAAGAAATTATAGCGATATTTCGGTATATAATAATCTTCACTGAACCTATCTGCTATTGTGAACTAAAATTACTGATGGGAGATAAAAGTACTTTTACGAAAGCAGGGACTATTTTGATCCAGAAATGCCCAAAATGCCAAACGCCTTTTTATAAAGAAAATCTAGTAGAATCAATAACCCCATTTTCCTTTAAATGCTCATGTTGTAGAGTACGTGTATATGAATTTAAATCATCTATTGTTTTACTTCTTCCAGGTACAGCATTTGTTGTAATGGTCTTCTTATTATGCGACTTGTTGCGTGCTTGGTTGACTCCCATTTTTCCCTTTATTAATAACTGGTCTGATTTAACAATAATTTATACTTTATTGTTTCCACTTTACTATTATGGTCAGAAAGCAATGGTTTATTATACGTATAATTATGGCAAGTTTTTTATTCGTAAACAACATATAGAAGAAGAAATTGAGAAAGGCAAAAAACATTAATTTTTGTCAAAGAAAAAGAAAAAACCTGCTAATATGTGACTCTTGAAAATGAAATAAATTTTATAAAAACTTTAGAATTTAGGCTTTGAATTGGTTGTATAATGGATATAAATGTTACTACAAATAGGTCAAACATATTCTATTTTAGAAAGCAGGAGCCCTAATGAGCCAACTTTGTCCCATTTGCGAAAAGCCCTTTACTGAAGAAGATCTCTACGATGCAAAGATCCCCTTTTCATTTAAATGTCGTGGATGCCAATCTCGTGTATATGAAGTGAAAACATCGCTATTTTTACTTTTACCAGCACTAGGGTTCACCGGTTTACTTATCGTTTTAAGTGAACAAATTCGTGGATGGTTGCTACCTTTTCTACCATTTATCGAAAATTGGCCAATTGCCATAGTTACAATAGTTTTCTTATTTCCGATTTACTATTTTGGCGAAAATACGCTTGTTAAATTAACGTATAAGCACGGAAAGTTTTTCAGCCGAAAACGTGTTGCATAATGGTTAACGATAAGCCCGCATATGAGTGCGGGTTTTTGCACTGTCAATAACAGGATGTGGAATTTGGTTAAATAAAGCGAAAAAATAGAGATGGAGGGAAGATTACCATGGAGATGAATTTAACTATTGATGCAAAACGGCGGCACGAACAGTTTGTGAAAAGAGTATTGGAAAAAGAGGTCATTTGGGGGTTAGAGGACGAAAATGGTTGGTGTGTTTGTGAATCAAATCACTATGAAGACACGCCAGTGATGTTGTTTTGATCCGATGAAGCGTATGCAAGACGATGCGCAGTGGAAGAATGGTCTCATTTTAAGCCCTCACCCCTTACGTTAACAGACTTTAAAAAAGACTGGCTGTATGGCCTGAATGAAGATGGTCTATTGGTGGGAACCAATTGGAATGCAAAGCTTATTGGTCTTGAAGTAGAGCCAAGTGATTTATTTAATGAACTATCAGGTTTGACGAAGTAAATGTGTTAGGAGGAATGGGAACGTGCTTATTAACGGTTGCTGCGGTAGAAAGGAAACAAAATGAATATCTTGCATGTAGAAAATGATGATTTTTCAATTAAGATGATAGTAGATCGCCTTGAAGCGTTTGAAACTCGGACATTTGATGCAACGTTAACCGTAAGAGTTATCACGAGTTCGCTTCACCTTTACTGCCATGGTGGTCCGTACGATTTTACGTTTTCATACTTAAAGTCTTTCTGTAAGCAGTTAGACGCACCAAGCAAGCTTTTTTCGTAGATGATTATGGAGCATTTACGTTATTTATTGAGCCAAAAGAAGGTGGTTATCGGCTAAATGTTGAACTGACACCCACTGGCGCTCAGCAGTGCTATAACGCTACACATGAACTTACATTAGAGGATGTCAGCAAGTTTGAACAGCAGATTAAAGATTTTCTCCTGCTTTATACATAGGAACTCAATTAAAAGAAGCTCAAAAATACTCGAATCGCTAGAATCGTTACGAGTCCAATGATTGCTAGATTAATGATGTTGCTAGTGAATGTGTTTTTAAACCGCCCCATGCGGTCTTTTTTATTTGTTAAAACAAACAGGACAATGGTGAGTACTGGTAAGAGTAAACCATTAATTGCTTGCGCTGAAATAATGAGCTCGACGGGAGAACCACCAAAGGTCCAAACGAGTGCAACAGGGATGAAGCCTGTAATGATCAGAATTGTGCGGTTAATTGGTGCATTTGGCTTTTCAGATTGTTTAAAAGCATGTCCGAATAACATCGGTTGTACGGTCAGATTAAACAAACCTGAAGAAAACCCTGCTGTCCATAAGCCAACAGCAAAGAAGATGGTGGCGAATGAGCCGAGAATGGGGGTTAACTGAACAGCCATATCCCCAGCGCTTGAAATGGTTTGTCCTGTTCCATAAAAGGCTGTAGCAGCTGAAAGTAAGATTGCAATTGAAATAAGGGCGAGTAAAGTAAAGTTCATTTTCAAGTCGTTGAACGAGCGCTTGCGGATTTGTTCCTGCGTATAGGTGGACTCTTGGTATTTGTTCTTCATAAAACCAGATAGTGCTACGAGCGTGTTCGGTACGAGAATGGTGGCGACAAGTGCCAAGACAATAAGTAGATCGCCTTCGGGAATGGAGAACGTAAGGGCTTGACTCATAATTCCTTGAGAACGTGGTAAGGCGGCAAGTGCTGTTAAACAGAAAGTGAGGACGAGCATGACCATCACAACACGATTAATGTTTTCGAGTAATTTGTATACACCAAACCATGCGATACTCATTGCTGATAAGGAAAGCAAGGATACCCAAACAATCATGGGGACAGCAGGGAAAATAAGGTTCATGGCCATGGAAGCCCCGATAAAGTTTCCAGCTTGGAAAGCGAGCGCTCCTAGCCATAAACCGAAGAAAATTAATTTTGACCAGATTACTCCAATTTCATCGCGAATGCCTTCCAATACACTCGTTCCTGTCGCGGCCGTCCAGTTCATAACCGGGCGTTGAATAAAATAGCCAACCAGGCACGCTAAAACAAGAATCCAAGCAAGACCAAAGCCAAATTGTGCACCAGCGACAGATACGGTGGTGACAGTTCCAGGGCCAATAATACATGCAGCGACAATCGCTCCTGGACCCCAAGATTTCCACCAAGGGAGGGATGGGGCTTGTAATGGCGGCTTAGCCATTTTTTCTCTCAATAAATTGGTCATCATTCACACTCCTTTTCTATGACATGATTGTACCAATGAATTGATTATTTTTTCTGATTGTTGTGAAGTTATCTACGTAAAGTTTTTTAGACAAATGAAATGAGCTTGCTCAAAACTAAATAAGCAAGCTCATTCTTTTTACCAATTAAAGATTGCCTTTAATGTTAGTAACGAGATGGCATAAACGAGAGAAGCAATTAAGAAGGTTGGCAAATGGGCGTAGTCTTCTTCTGGAAGTTCTTTACTTATGACGTTGAAAATCATGGCTCCCGAACTAAAAGCAATGAGAGAATCAACGAATAGTCCAGTTGAAGGGCCGAATGTTCCAGCTGCAGCACCGATAAGTGTAGTAGTGGCAAGGATATAACGACCATAGCGACGGTGAACACGCTCATTATCACGTCCAATATGGTAGGAAATTCCGATAAAGTGAAGCCCTACCGCAACGCCGTAAAAAAGGGCTTCGACTGTTTTTACGTCGGATGCAAAGACAATATAAGAGATCATAAACGTATAAATCGCAAAAAAAGCGACTTGCACAAAATAGGATGCGTCGGCATTCATTGATTTTGCACGGTCGGTCTTGGCGAATTTATAGACACTGTAATAGACAATTAAGCCTAATAAACCAAGAAAATAAAGCTCTGAATCTAAGGCAAGGTCGCCACCTAGTTGGTCTTGTTCTTCGTGCATAGTCGGTAAGATGTAAACAAATACATAAGCAATCGCAACGCCACCTGATAGAGAGAGAATTTTTCTTTCTGCAATCGGTGTTCCGCGAATGATTGTTAACGCAAATAGTTGTATGGTAATCAAAATTACCCCAATGATGATGGATTCTAATGTCATGTTGTTTCCCCCTCAAATTTCACTCCATTCCATACCCGTTTTTCCGTATCGATAAGGTTACAGTTGTGTAAAGAAAACGTGAAAAACGGTGTACTTGTCTAAAGTGAAGTCATTTTGTCCATGCTGAAAAGAGATGTTTATGTGAGGTGGGTGCATTGTGGAGAATTTGCTGCAAACGACAGTAGAATTAACAGTTGGGTTATTTGCGTTATTGATTTTAACAAAAGTGATGGGAAAAACATCTTTTGCACAAATTACGCCGTTTGATTTTATTTCTGCACTTATTTTAGGGGAACTTGTGGGGAATGCGATCTATGATGATGAGGTTCGAATAGGAACGATCTTGTTTTCCGTTTTTATTTGGGGGCTTTTACTTTTTATTATTGAATGGGCGACCCAACGTTTCCGTAAAACAAGGAAGTTTTTCGAGGGCAATCCGTCGATTATTATTCAAAATGGTCATTTAAATCGTAACGAAATGAAACGGAATAAGCTTGATATGAATCAGTTGCAGCACTTATTAAGACAGAAAGACGCTTTTTCAGTGCGAGAGGTAGCGTATGCAGTTTTGGAAACCGATGGACAAATTAGTGTGTTAAAAAAACAAAAATACGACCAGCCTACATTTGAAGATTTTAAGTTGAAAGAGAATCCCGTTCATCTACCAGTCACCTTCATTAACGACGGGATTGTTGATTGGGAGAACATAAAAAAAGCGGGTCTTGATGAGAATTGGTTAGACAAGCAGCTGTACGAACAACGAATTGATCATTACCGCGATGTGTTTTACTTGGAATGGAAGTACGATGAGGGTATTTACCTTGAGAAGATGTGATTTAAAGCCAATCACATCTTCTTTTTTTATGTACATGCTTTCGGAATCCAGCCGATATAGCCGTCTTTTTTAACAAGATCATAGCCGCTGCACTGGTCATCCAACATATAGACCGTCTCTCCTTCTCTGACGGTTAAAAACGTAGCACTAACGTCGCCTTTGCATTGCCAAGTTTCATCTTCAAAGACTAAATACTCATTTTTTATCCAGTAAGATGTCTCGTGAATTCTGTGGGAACACAAGGTGAAATGCGTCCGCTCTTCTTTTTTCTCTACAGCATAATGAGGCCAGCTGATGGTTCCACGATCTGTGTTATTTGCATAAGGTTGAATAATTTGCTTAACGCGAGTGAGGTGATCCACATACGTTGTGTGAAAGATCCCATTTTCAAGTGTAACGCCGTTTAGCTGTCCATATTGTTTAATGTGCAGTCCACCATCAAGTGATAAAATTCGCTGTTTGTGGTCAATAATTGGATTGTGGTGGCTACCCTCATCGCGTAAATAATTGTTCGTCGGCCAATGACCAACCACAACCATTTTGTGTTCCAAGTGACCTTCTGTGTAAAAAGACGGCAGGGCATATGCGTTCATCAATGTTGTTTGTCGCCAATCTGCTCGTTTTTCAATTCCCGCGTGAATGATAATAAATTGTTCGGACTCATAGGCGTGCGGAAGATTGTTTAACCAATCAAGTTCTTCTAAGAAATGCTGTTTACAAAAACGAGATACTTCTTTAATAGATGAAAAATTTTCTAGACGTTGCTGTTTTTCAGCGAGCATTTCATGAATAAGAGAAAACGGTTGTCTTTGTAAATAGGGCATGAGTTTTTCATTTTCATGTAGTAGGTGAAGCATAATGGCATCGTTATTTCCGAGCGTTATATAAACACTCTGTTGATGACAAAGATCCATGACATAGCGAATGACGCCTAGGCTATTTGGGCCTTTCTCGCATAAGTCGCCATTCATCATCAGTATATCCTGTTCGCGAACATTCATTTTTACTAACAATTTTTTAAGTAAATCGAGATCGCCATGAATGTCAGACATAAAATGGGCTCGTCTCCCAAGTAATGAGATGTTCTCAGTTGTTAACAGGTGGAGGTCCCCCTAATATTGTCAATTGTGTATATGATTCTTTTCTCGGTAGGTTAAAAAAATCCTGTTAATGTACGAAAAAAAATGACCCCGAAAGGTCATCTTTTTCTTACTCGTTTAGAAAGGCGAATTAGCAGTATCCGCCGCCACCTACATAAGAAGCTCCGATGATGATAAGCAAAATGAATAGTACTACTACTAATGCAAATCCGCCACCAGCTCCAGCTCCGTAACCACCGCCTGCGTATGACACTTGGCATGCCCCCTTCCTGCGTTTCTCTATATCAAGGTATGCAGGTGTACCCTAAATGGTTTGTAGTTTCTTCAAAGAATTTCAAAAGCAGGGCATTCGCCTAGATGTTTTGGCTTACGTGAAAATCGTGTTAAAGTAGGAGGGTTAAGGGATGGAGGCGCATAGGCGTGGGTAGTTTTTTATTTCTTTTAATCGTATTTTTTGCATCTATTCTTCAAGCGGCAACGGGCTTTGGTTTCTCCATTGTGGCAACGCCGTTTTTATTGTTTTTATTTGTGCCAGATGTGGCGATACAAGTGAATTTACTCGTATCGATCGTCATCTCGTTATTTTTATTTATTCAAATTCGTCAAGATGTGTACGTGCCTCTTGTTAAAAGACTGGTTGTTGGTAGTATCATCGGAGCGCCTTTAGGTGTTTTACTTCTCCAACTCGTCAGTGAAACGGTTGTAAAAGCAAGCGTAGGTATCCTGTTAATATTGGTCACAATTCTTTTGATTCTGCCATTTACTATGCGGCAAACAAATGGGCGAGATGTTGGGATAGGCGGTCTTTCTGGTACGTTAACCGCAAGTATTGGGATGCCTGGGCCTCCTTTACTCGCTTATTTTGCCGGCGTAAAGATGACGAAAGAACAAACTCGCGCAACGACACTGGCATTTTTCTTGATTATTTATCCAATTAGTTTCGGATTACAGTGGGTGACGCTCGGTATTAGCGGAGATGTGTGGGGACTCGTTGGCATGGCGCTGCCAGTAGTGGTGATCGGGCTGGTTGTTGGCCAACTGTTGTTTAAACGAATGAACCAAGTGTTATTTCGCAACGTGACGTATGTGTTGCTTCTGTTAGCAGGGGTCGGACTGCTTGTTGAAACGTTTCTATGAAGTGGCATCATGAAGAGACGAATGATCTAATTGAGGATGATTCGTCTTTTGCACGTCTTATAGTAATCATGTTTTGTTAAGGTAGTAAAATTGTAGTAAGCCCATATGAATGATGTCGACCCATTCGCCATTTCGAAAAATCGCTTCTTTACTCCGGCCTTCTTGAACAAAGCCTAACTTTTCATAAACGTGAATGGCTCTTTCGTTTGTGGAAAAGACACGTAACGACACTCTGTGTAAGTTTAATTCTAAGAAAGCGTACGACAGGAGAATCGAGAGCGCCTCAGTCCCATATCCCTTACCCCAATAACTCTTCTCACCAATATCTAAGATGCATTCAGCATTCCGGTTTTTCGTATCGATTCCAATTAATGCGGTTACCCCGATGGCAACACAATCGTACATTTGTTCAATGATGTACGATTTGGAGTGTGTTCCGGATAGCATGACGTTTTCGACAAATGCCTGTGTTTCTTCATATGTATAGAGGTCGAGTGCAAGACTTGTTGAAGCCATAACGTCAATGTCATTTCGCCATTGGTGATAAGTTGGTACATCGGTAGTTTCCATTTTCCTAAGTCGCAAGCGCGTTGATTGGAACATCTGTAATCTCCTTTTGTTAAATGATTTACTGAAAATTTTAGCATTATTTAAGTAGAACGACAAAAAAATTCTGAAATCACGTACAAATAGATTAGTAGACTGTATTTTGTTCGTATTTAGAATGGTTTTTTCTATTTTTTTTCGGAAGTGTGTGCTAAAATAAACAAAAACGTAAAGACTCTATGTGACTGGCGCAATGTGGATGACCACGAGGGAGCATAGAGCGTACTTGCCGTGCGCCTGGGCAGAGGGTAGAAATGTACCCTTTTCACGTTCAAATAAGGAAAGGATGGTTTGAATGAATACGCCCTTACTGTTAGATGGAGTAGAAGTATCAAATCAAATTAAACAAGACCTTGCAAAACGAGTCGAACAACTCAATCACAAAGGAATTACGCCTTCACTTGCAACGATTTTAGTCGGAGAGGACCCTTCTTCTGCAACTTACGTGCGCATGAAAGGAAATGCGTGTCGCAAGCTTGGTATGGAATCCAGAAAGATTGAAATGCCGACAGAAACCACAACGGAAGAGTTGCTTGCGACAATCCAACAATTAAATGAAGATGATTCCGTTCACGGTATTTTGCTGCAACATCCAGTTCCCGATCAAATTGATGAGCGTGCCGCATTTGATGCGATAGCAATCGAAAAAGATGTGGATGGGGTGACGACTTTAGGTTTTGCGCAAAATGCATTCAACTTTGCACAATATCCGTCGTGCACACCTGCAGCGATTATGGCGATGCTCGATCATTATGATTTGCCGATTGAAGGCAAACACGCTGTGGTTGTTGGAAGAAGTCCTATTCTCGGCAAGCCAGTTTCCATGATGCTTCTTAATCGGAATGCCACCGTTACGATTTGTCATTCTCGAACAAATGATTTAGAAACCCATGTGAAGCAAGCAGATATTGTGGTTGCTGCTGTTGGTCGACCAGAATTTATTAAAGGTGACTGGATTAAGCCAGGTGCTGTTGTTCTTGATGCAGGTTATAATAAAGGAAACATTGGTGACTGTGATTATGAGGCATGTGCAGCGAATGCGTCTGCGATTACGCCGGTTCCAGGCGGCGTAGGTCCTGTCACGATTTCTATGTTGTTAAAGCATACGGTTGATGCAGCAGAACGTGCACAAGCATAAAAAAGAAGTGAGAGATTAAGGGGAAATGATGACCCTTGATCTCTTTTTTTGATAGGATAAATAGAGGGGGTGAGAACGTTGAACGCTGTGATCCAAGAAATCGCAAAGAGGTATCAGTTTGATTATCGTCAATTTGTATGCGTAGGTGGTTTTTACAATCAAGTGTTTTCCAATGGCGTCCAGATTATAAAATACTTTCATGAAAGCCAAGTGGATATAGCGCAAATGGAGCATGAAGTCGATGTGATGACCTATATGAACAAGCGAGGCATTTTGTCCGCAAACGTTATTTATTCAAAACAACAACGAATGATTGAGGAGATTGATTGTCAGGGCTCGTTAAAGAAAAAGACCAGTTGCCTATGAATGAAGCAAACTGGTCTTTTTCGTATGTTTGTATAGAAAATCTTGCACATGCTGCCATGTTTCTCTAGCGGCATCGGCATTTCCTTTTTTTGTACCACCAAAGTCCATCACCATGCCACCACCAACATGCATATAAGCAGATGTTGGCATACCTGGAATGCCATATGGAAATGCAAGAAAATGACCGCCTTCTTCATAATAAAGATGTTCATTGTCTGTACGTTTATCGTGAAGTTCATGCTGAACGATTCTGGCATAGTCCGCTGCTGGCCAACATTCATCTTTTTCACCGGCAATCGTTAACAGGGGTGCATGAATGTGTTCAACAGGAATACGAACGTCGTGCAAATTGTTTGCCTTCATTTGTGAAAGGGCCCAAATCGGTAAAAATGAAAAGGGTTTTCTTGTTAGGATACTTGTTCCCATTCGAAAGAAATGTTTTGTTGTATATGCAAATTTTAAATAAGGAATAGGTTTATTGCCTAGCGTCCATGCAGGGATAGGCGCATAAATCGTATTACGCAAGCCTGACGTCACATACGCACTAGGTGCGCCTGCAATGACCGCGTGAAAACAATTGTAAGTAGATGCGAGCAGAAGGGCGAGTTCTCCTCCTCGAGAATAACCGATAAGTGAAACGGTTTCGTCTACGGACGAATGGGCTTTAAGCCAGTTTGTCGCATGCTCAAAGTATTCTAGCGGCACATTTTCTAGATCTTTTGCGACGCCCTCAGCCCCAAAATAGGCGAGGGACAGAACCGAGTATCCCTTGCTCGCAAGGAGAGCAGCTGCATGTTCATTTACGCCTCCGTCTGAGCCACCTAATAAAAGAATACCAGGAAACGTGTGGTCGGTATCTGGGTAAAAAAGTGTTCCTACTACGTCAGGCTCGTGGACTTGCACACGTTTGACGGTTTCATCATAAAATTTTCTATGTACTTGAACGAGATCGAGGGTGACGTTCTTGTTGTCCTTTAATGTAAATTCATAGGTGAGTGGGTGTGATGTGCTTTTGTTAAAGTAATCACCAAATTTCTTATCTTTTCGATCCATTGACCAAATTAAGCCTTCAGGGTCAACTCCTTGATAGGACCCAGATACAGGTGCATGATGTGCAAGGTGAATATTGCCATCTTGGTTTGCCTCGTATGTGGCACCTGCTGTGTATACAGCTTCCGTATCATCAGATGTACTTACCTCAATCGTCATCTTTTGGTGCGGGCTACAATCATAAGCCGAGATTTGTAACGGTTGATCAATAAAAGCATGTTGAGACGTTATGACGAGTCGGGGATTCATAAATAAGCTCCTTTCTAAGTCGTACTACCCAATATATACGTGTGAAGTTCAAAATTGTTCCAAAAAATGTTTTAAAAAAGAGAAAGCCCAGGTGCATCTACACCTGAGCCAAAATCTCTTAAACTTCTACTGCAACGATATCGTCACAACAAATTGTGATGATACGAACTTTTTTCTTATCACATTTGCACTCTTTATGAGAATGACAATCAGCATTCGCTAATTCTACTGTGTCGCCTTTAACATTTACGAAACTACCAGATACACAGTCTCCACCTTTTAAGAATACTTTCACGTGCTCGCCACGCGCGATATTTTTGAAGAACGTATCACAGTTACAGTCACCAGATCCATAATTGTTTGAACCATAATCGCCACAACCACAAGAGTCATATCCGTAAGAATTTCTTCCGTAACCCATTAATATTACTCCTCTCAATTTTAAAAAATAGTTTTTTTGGTTTCTATCATGTGGTTCTATTCATTTCTTAAACTTCAACAGCTGCGATATCATCACAACAAATTGTAACGATTCTCGCTTTTTTACACTTATCATCACAATCAACGTTTGCTAGGTTTACAACATTCCCACGAACGTCAATGAATTCTCCAGATACTTTACCGCCGCCTTTAAGAATAACTTTTACGTATTCTCCGCGAGCGATGTGTTTGAAGAAACTTGAACAGTCACAACCATTTGAATAAGAGTAATCAGAGTAGCTTCCTCCGTAACCGTAACCCATCACGTGTCGCCTCCCTTCGCTTTGCTATGTTAATACTGTATGTAGCAAAACCTTTGGTGCATAGGCAATAGAAAGGGGACAAACGCTCGTTTTTGCTAGATTAGGTCATATGCGGACATAGAAGCGTGAAGAATACAGGGTTTAGAATTGTTGTAAAGCGTGATTCATAAACAGCGTGGTGTTTTTGGTCAGAGGAACTCCTTCTCGCTGGATAAAGGTGAATTTCCGCGCGTTGCTAATACGGAGGTGA
Source organism: Shouchella phoenicis (assembly GCF_047238345.1). Classification (NCBI taxonomy): domain Bacteria; kingdom Bacillati; phylum Bacillota; class Bacilli; order Caryophanales; family Bacillaceae; genus Shouchella; species Shouchella phoenicis. The sequence continues at coordinate 853,411 of NZ_JBDFMQ010000001.1, forward strand.
GTTAAAACATGAAGAGACCCGTGACGTAGTTCTTCTTGTACAGCAGCCTCAGATATTAATGCTAGCCCTAAGCCGTTTTTAACCCCTTCTTTCATTCCTTGAGTTGAACTAATAACCATTGAAGACTGAATCTTTAAATGGTAAGTTTCAACTAATTCCTCAAACGACTGCCTCGTTCCAGATCCTTCTTCGCGAATGATCCATGCTTGATTTTGGAGATCTTCAATGGTGTTAAAGTGTTGAACGTCTTGATCAGAACAAACGACAACTAAGCGATCGTCTTTAAACGGGGTTTGATCGATATTCTTCGCGTGTACGGAACCCTCCACGAGTCCTAAGTCAACATCAAAATGTTGGACTGCATGAAGAACGGCATCAGTGTTAGCGATCATGATGTCAAAGGTTAGGTTTGGATACGATCGTTTCAATGCTGCGATCATTTTTGGTAATAAATATTCGCCAATTGTAAAGCTCGCTCCAATTTTAAGTAAGCCAGAGGCCTCATGGTTGCGGGCATACAAGCTTTCGTGGAGATGTCGATAAATGTTCTGTATTTTCAAGGCTTCCTCATAAAAAAATTGTCCGTCTGGTGTTAATATAATTTGTCGCGTTGTTCTTCGAATAAATTGTGTCTGGAATTGCGTCTCCAAGTTTTTTATTTGCACACTAACAGTTGGTTGAGAGAGGGCTCGTTTTTCCGCGGTTTTTGTGAAGTTTTTTTCTTGTACAAGCGTAATAAATGTCTCGATTTCGTCTATATTCATCATCAATCATCGCCTTTTTATTAAAAGTTTTAATAAATGTTATTATACTTATTCATTTCACAAATAGCGATTTTCTCCTTATGATTGTGAATGAGGAGTGAACATCATGAAAACACATACTTTAACAGGCATAGGCTTAACGGCTTTTTTAGCTCTTATTGCTGTAGGGCTGGGAAAATTGCCGGGATTTGCGCTTGTGGGTCCCCTAATCATCGCGATGTTACTTGGAATGTTAATTGGGAATTGGACGAATCTTGGTAAGGGATTGGATAACGGGATTACATGTTCAACAAAAACATTATTACGGCTCGGGATTGTATTATTAGGGCTGCGCTTAAATTTGGTTGATATCCAAGCGCTGGGATGGAATGGCTTTCTTTATGCTGTCACGTTAACGATTGTTGCATTTTTTTCTGTTTATTTCATTAGTCGGAAATTAAAGATTGACCATACATTATCGCTTCTTATTGCAAGTGGCACAGCTATTTGTGGGGCTGCCGCCATAGCGGCTGTAGCGCCTGTTGTGCAAGCGAAAGATCGTGTTGTTGCGTTAGCCATCGCCACGATTGCTTTAGTAGGAACGTTCTTTACATTGATCTATACAGGGTTGTTTCCGCTTATACAACCGAATCCTGAAATATACGGCATGTTTGCAGGTGGAACGTTGCATGAAATTGCTCATGTGGTGGCGGCATCATCAATTGGTGGGGAAGAGGCTGAAAATCATGCGATTATTATTAAAATGCTCCGTGTGATGCTTCTGATACCGGTAGTGTTCATTCTCTTGTTTGTGTATGAGCGTAAAAAGAATGTGGGTCGACCATCTGTATCTTTAAAAACACTACCGATTCCGTATTTTATAGTGGGTTTCTTGGCGATGAGTCTGATCCAAACGTTCAGCCTCTTACCAGAAAGTCTTGTTTCGATTTTAATTGACTTGGCCTATTTCTTGTTAGCAATGGCGATGGCTGGCTTAGGGATGAAAGTGAAATTTCATTCGTTTAAAGCAGTTGGATCTCGGTTAGTTTTTGCGGGTCTCGGAGGCACAATTATTCTCGTTTTGGCTGGTTGGCTGCTTGTTGGTGTCATCTTTTAATGAAGTGGTCTAAGAAATTTTAGTAGGATTGGTGCTGTTAAGTACCGATCCTTTTTTCATTGCCGTTAACAGTTACAGATAGATATCGGTCTAGAGTCGTAGACGCAAATCATGCTTCAGCTCGTTTCAACAATGTCGTGCACATCGTAAGCTAGAAAGAACAAACCGACAGGAGGTGAAGACATGACGACAAAAGGCTGGATCATTCTTGGTGCGGTAGCTCTATCAATTGTTTTGCTATCGTCTTTAGGTGCGATGCTTGGACTTCTCGCTGGAGCCGGGCTTGCATATTTAGGCTGGAGACAAGCGACATTAAGTGAAACCATTATCATGAAAATTTTATGGTGGATTGTTCTCATTATTGGGGTCTTGCTAGGAATTGGAAGCTTACCAGGAATTATTGGGGTCATTGCGCTTTATTTATTAATAAAGCTTTATGACAAATGGAAAGAAACAAAAGATTACTCGTATGACAAATTTTAAGGAATAGTGTATAGGAGGAGAACGATGTCCATTTTAAAACAAATAAAAGATCAAGTTTCGGCGGATATAGAAGCGGTGCTTGAGAAAAGTAAGAAGAAGCCAGTAACTGAAGACAAACGAAGTCATGAAACAAAACATCTCGACAAGCAAATGAAAATGTGGAAAGAGACCGTTAAAAAACAGCAAGAGCTTGAACAGTATTTTTATACTGAATGGCAAGAAGCTGAAAAAATGTTAGCGAAACGAAAGGAACAACGTGAGGTAGCTGAGCAGGCGCACGCAACTGAATTGATGGAAAGAGCAACCGTAGAAATGAATGGATACGGAGAATTAGCGCGTGAATACAAAGAATCTTATGATGAACAGCGAGAGCGTGTTAATAAGCTTGAAGAAAAAGGCAGATCGCTTTATTTCTTAAAGAAAAAGATGGAGCGAATGAAGTTAACCGATTTTGCACGAGCTGAGGAATCGAAAGCGGAAGAGAGTGCATCAAAATGGACGTACTATGTTGAAGAAAACGGCGATTTACATGAGCAAGAAGAAAAGGATGAAGTGGACACAGTGTCACGTCAAGTCCTAGATTTTGATAAGGAAATTGAAAAACTTGCTGAAAAACATGAGAAGGCATAACGCTTTATAGTATACTAACGGTGATTAAAGAGCGGAGGAGGGCAAAGGATGAAACGAAATCGAACAGATATTGTCGCGTATATCTTCTTTGCCCTACTGGCTGCGACAGCACTTGAATTATTAATTAAAGTAGGGCCATTCATCTTATTAGTAGGGTCTGCTGCAATGATTTATTACGGATTAAAACGAATGAGTAGGCAAAAAGGGAAGTTTTTGTTTTATGGTGGTCTCGGTATTTTTATTTTAACGCTTCTTTCCTCGTCTTTCTTTCTTCTGATCCTGTTCGGTGGAATGTTTTATATGCTGTATTTATTTTGGGAAAAAGCGAGTAAGCCGAATAAGCTGGAAGTCAAAATAAATGAAGATGTTCCAATTGATAGACGAACACCCTTTGTTAAAAATGTCTTACTAGGAGATCAACAGATTGATCATGAAGGTTTTCGAAGTGATGATATCAACATTCACACTGGAATTGGTACGACAGAAATTCATTTTGAAAAGACCGTTCTTCCAAAAGGAGATACAGTCGTTGTTATTCGTGGTTTTATTGGTAGGGTAAAGCTATACGTGCCGTATGATGCTGGTGTATCTGTTGAGCACGCATCTTTATTTGGCCAGTCCGATTTACTCGGAAAGCATAAAATCGGTTTTAATCAAAACGTCAAAATTGAAAATGACTCTTACGAGGATGCACCTCGTCGGCTTCGTATTTATACATCACTTGTAGCTGGAGATATTGAGGTGATGTACCGATGAAGACAATTCGTACAGCTGGACTCATTGTTTTCTTTCTTCCGATCTTTCTAATAGGTACCGTATTATTCTACTTCCAAACAAATGGGTGGTTTGATTGGGAGCAACTTCTTATTCGTAATAGCTTAACGTATCACATCCCTATTTTTGTATGGCTGTTAGCATTTTTCTTCATTGTCGCAATCGTTGTGCATCTGACTTTATCGATGATCTGGAAAAAAGATGTTCGAGCGCTGCATGTGTCACTGAAACACGTCGTCAGCGGCAGTACAAAGGAAAGTAAGCAACAGTTAGGGCAAGTATCAACTGATTTCAAGCAAACGAAAGCGCTGATTCAGGACCTTGAAACAAGGGTACGAAATCAGGCTGAACGTTCTCAACGAGTCTTGGAGCAGTGGACCGAAAATGAAACGAAATTAAAAAATGAACTTGTGTTTAAAGAACGACACCGCATTGCAAGAGAGCTTCATGATTCGGTTTCGCAACAATTATATGCCGCTTCTATGCTATTATCAGCAGCAGTGAACCAGAAAAATGTTGAGGTAAGTGATTTGCAAAAACGATGCGAGAGCATTGAAAAAGTAGTAAACGATGCGCAAAACGATATGCGCGCGCTCCTTTTACAACTACGACCCATTCAACTGGAAAACCAAACGTTTAAAGAAGGTGTCGAACAATTAATTACTGATTTAGCAGAAAAACATCAAATTGATTTTTCGGTTCGTATTAGTTCTTTATCATTAAAACCAGGAGTGGAAGATCAGCTGTTTCGTATCACCCAAGAAGCCATTGCGAATGCGTTGCGGCATGCAGAAGCAAACGAAATCAGTGTGTTTTACGAGCGCTATGATGATTTTGGGTTATTAAAAATCACCGATGATGGCAAAGGATTTAATCAAAGTACCTCTCCCTATGGCTATGGATTACATAGTATGGAGGAGCGAGCGGAGGAAATTGGCGGTACACTAAAAATGATTAGTGTCGAAGGTCAGGGAACGAGTATTGAAGTCAGGGTACCAGTTATAGAAGGGGGGCAACATGTGTGATTTCTGTATTGCTTGTAGATGATCATGAAACGGTGCGGTTAGGGGTATCAGCGTTTTTATCAACGCAAGACGATCTTATGGTTGTGGGAGAAGCAAGTAATGGCAAGGACGGAGTCAGCAAAGCGCTCTCTTTAAAGCCAGATATCATATTGATGGATTTGGTTATGGACGGAATGAACGGCATTGAAGCGACAAGAGACATTCTATCGCAATGGAGAGATGCGAAAGTCATTATCGTAACGAGTTTTCTTGATAATGAAAAATTACGACCAGCTTTAGAAGCAGGTGCAAAGAGCTATGTATTAAAAACATCGACAGCCATGCAAATAGCCGATGCGATTAGGAAGACGGCTCAAGGCATGTCTGTACTAGATGAAAAAGTTCAAACACAAATGATCTCAGCGTTCCAAACTGATGAACCGTTGCACCATACCCTCACAAATCGAGAAAAAGAAATTTTGAAATGGATGAGCGAAGGCAAGACTAATCAACAAATTGCCGAACAGCTCTTTATTACCATAAAAACGGTTAAAACCCATGTGTCGCATATCTTATCAAAATTAGATGTGGCTGACCGGACACAAGCAGTCGTTTATGCGTATCAGCAAGAGCTCTTTAAGGAATAGCCTTACCATAAAATGCGCGTACCGTGAAGCTCAGAGGTTCCGGTGTTTTTAGCAATGCTGGCTACATTTTCTGTTGTGATACCACCACCTGGCATGATAATAATACGACCTGCTGCGTACTCGTTATAAGCTTTTAGGACGGGTATGTTATCGTCAATGGCTTGATGAGGACCGTGAGTAAGGATGCGCTTAACGTGGAGCGAACTTAACTGGTCAATGGCATTGAAGGGGTCCTTGATAGCATCAAAAGCCATATGAAATGTGACCTTCCTAGGATCGATGTTGGATAAGAATGTCTGCAAATGCGGAAGGTCTAGCTTATTGTCCTTTGTTAAGCAACCGACCACGACTCCATCTACTCCTATCTCAGTAAAGGTTTTAATGGTTTGAGCCATCTCCTGCACATCTGCTTCATTATAGACAAAATCTCCTCCTCGTGGTCGAACCATTGCCATTACCCCAACACCAGTCCCTTTACACATTTGAACAACTTTTTCGCACGTGTCTGTTGAGACTGTGGTGCCTCCTACATGAAGGTGATCACATAATTCAATGCGATCTGCTTTGTACGCAATCGCTTTCTGGACGAACAATTCATTTTCTAAACAAACCTCTTTCACGATTGATTTCATAATCTTTCCTCCAAGTTCCAAAAAATGCTCGCAATGTTTACAGAATACTTGTAAACTATAGAATAATTCAAGGGGGGAGCCAGATGATTCGTCAATTGCAGAGAGAAGATCAAGCGACATGCCTTGCGTTTGTGAGGCAAAAGCCTGCCGAAAATCTTTTTATTATTGGAGACATTGAAGCGTTCGGTATGGAAACGGACTTCCAAAAAGTATGGGGACAGTTCAATGAAGCGAATGAGCTTGTTGCAGTGCTGTTAAACTATCATTCAAGTTATCTCCCCTATGCCGAGGGTACATACGATGCTGAAGGGTTTGCGTCCATCATAAACGCAGATCCGAATTTTAAAGCGATGTCAGGATTGAAGGGCGTCACGAGACAACTTGATTTATTCATTAAAAAGCCAATGAAAAAAAAGCAGACGTACTATGCAAAATGTAGCACGATCAAAACAACCGTTCCACCAGCCATCAACGAAGTTCAACCAGCTCAACCTGAAGATGCGAAAGTATTGCTCGATATGTTAAAACAAATTCCAGAGTTCAGCCAGTCGATGGCGACGTCTGTTGAGAAGAAGCAGCAAGATCTTCGAGATGGCTTTTCCCGGTCTAGTATCGTACGTCACAGTGAAATCGTTGTGTCTGCCGCTTCAACCACAGCAGAAAACTCGAGTTCAGCGATGATTGTTGGGGTAGCAACACTTGAAGACTTTAAGCGAAATGGTTATGCATCAGCATGTGTCTATGATGTGTGTAGGCAGTTATTCTCGGAAGGAAAAGAAGCGTGTCTTTTTTACGACAACCCAAGTGCTGGAGTGATTTACAAAAATATCGGTTTTGAAGATATCGGATTATGGATGATGTACAACGAAAAGATTGATTCATAAGTCATTTGTTCGCTTAAGCAATTTTTGCACCAGAACAGGCTTGCCAACAAACATTGTTGCAAGCTTTTTAAATTGTCAACGAACGTTAATAATGTTAAATGGCGATTTGATGAAGGAAGTGATATGATAGACAGGTGCAAAAAATGACGTGCACATGAATGAACGTATTTTTGAACGAATAAGGAGTACGGGTAATGAAAGCCTTATTACAATTGCTTAAAGAGCAATACGAAAATAAGCACTTAATTTGGAGGCTTGCAGCATTTGAACAAAAAAGTAAGTTTCAACTCCATTACTTAGGCGCTTTTTGGCAGTTATTTAGTCCGCTGATGCAAGTCGTGGTCTTTTTTGTTATTTTTGGGCTCGGTATTAGACAGGGACAAGATGTTGGAGATACTCCGTTTTTTGTGTACTTACTTTGTGGATTAATTCCGTGGTTCTTCATAAGCCCTACGGTTCTTCAAGGGTCGAACAGTATTCATAAAAAAATTAAAATGGTTTCAAAAATGAAATTCCCAGTCAGTGTACTACCTACTATAACGATTGCAGGAAACTCAATTAGCTTTTTTGTTATGTTAGGGATCTTATGTGTGGTACTAGCCATTTACTCTGTGTTTTCAGGCGTGTATTTGTTGCAGTTACCGTATTATTTCCTGTGCTTGTATGCTTTTCTCTATGTGTTTACGATTTTTAGTGCAACGCTTGCAACCGTTGTAAGAGACTATTATCAGTTTCTTGAAGCTGGGATGCGAATGATGTTCTTTTTAAGTCCAATTATTTGGGCACCAGATTCAATGGATGATCGCTTGCTTTCCTTTTTACAATTAAATCCGTTCTATTATATTCTAAACGGATTTCGAGATTCCTTTATTGGAGGTACGTGGTTTTTTGAAAATATCACGTATATGATTTATTTCTGGGCATTAATCCTTTTAATTGGATTCCTTGGTGCAACGGTCTTTAAGAAATTTAAAAATAGCTTTGTTGATTATTTATAAAGGGGATTTTGCGAATGAATCCTAAGATGAAATTAGAAGGCGTCACAAAAAAATACACGCTTTTTACCAGCAATAGTGAGAAGTTAAAAGCGATGTTTTTGCCGAAAATGCAAAAAGAAAATCGTGACTTTTATGCATTAAAAGATATTTCCCTGGAAATTTACGAAGGGGAGACAATCGGAATTGTTGGTATAAATGGTTCAGGAAAATCAACCATTTCGAATATACTAGCAGGCGTGATCCCGCCTACAGAAGGAAGTCTAGACGTTCAAGGAGAGACGTCTTTAATTGCAATAAATGTTGGATTAAATAACCAGCTAAATGGATACGAAAACATTGAACAAAAATGTTTGATGCATGGGTTTTCAAAAAATGAAATTGAGCAGCTTCTGCCGTCTATTGAAGAATTTGCGGATATTGGTGATTTTATGAATCAGCCGGTAAAGAACTATTCTTCAGGTATGAAGTCTCGATTAGGGTTTGCGATTTCTGCTCATACAAATCCAGATATTTTAATTGTTGATGAAGCTTTATCTGTTGGTGATAAAACATTCTATCAGAAGTGTAAAGACAAGATTGAAGAATTTAAAGCGCAAAACAAAACGATTATCTTTATCAGTCATAACATCAAAGAAATCAAAAACATGTCGGATCGAGTGTTGTGGCTTCATAACGGTGAAACGCGTTCATTTGGCGATAAAACAAAAGTCGTAGAAGAGTACGAAGCGTACATTAATTGGTTTACGGCGTTATCAAAAGAAGAGCAGAAAGATCATAAAGAAGAATTGAAAATGCAACGTTCAGTGGCAAACGTTGAACTGGCTGAAAATGAAACGTATGGACCGCGAGGAAAGAAAAAGCAGGCCAAGCGTAAAGATCAAGAACAAAAAAAGCACTCAGTCTTATTTTTTAGTCAATTAGTTGTTCTTGTTGCAGTATTTGTCGTTGCGGCATACCTATTAGCTGTACAACCTCTTCTTTCAGCAGATGCTGAAGAAGAACAAGCGTCTACTGAAGAGGAAGTAACGATATCAGAAACCTCTGGAGATGATGAGGATAACGGCTGGCTTGAGTATAGTACTCCAGCTCGTGCTGTGGTTCAAGATGTGGATACGCCACTCTACACATCGAACGACAGCTCCACATCGGTGATGACACTCCCATTTGGATCAGAGGTGGCGGTAACAGGTGAAAATGAAGCGCAAACGATTGTTCAAATTGAGAATGACGGGGACGATTTATTTATTCAAGCAGACGCGATTCTGTATGTAGATGAGGCTGAAAGCGTGAATCGTGACACGGTTGAAGCTGAACTATTGGACAGACATAATGTATCCATTACCGACATTGAAACAACGATGAATCAACCATATGAAGAAGTAATGGGGACGGCTTCGTTTGAAGCTGCCGATGAGTTTGGCTTTGGCTACTATGCATATGTGAATGAAAATCTGTTAAAAATAGATCAGCAGAATGAATTAGCTGCCATTCTCCTCACCGCAAATGAAGAACCATTAATAGAAGAAACACCGTTCTTCTATTTAGAAGAAGACGAGATCTATTTTTTGTGGAATGAAGAAAATGGTGTATTACTCGTAGCGGAAAATGAATAGAAAAGAGCTGGTTACGTTTGGATAAATCCTTTTTGTTTGAATTGCTAAAAACCCCTTCTCCTTCTGGACATGAAGAAGCCATTCAGCATAAATGGCTCTCATACATGAGTGAACACGTGAAGGACCTCGATACAGATCTAGCGGGAAACGCGATTGCAACAATTAATCGGCAAGCGCCGTTTAGTGTGTTGCTAGCAGGTCATTGTGATGAGATTGGATTTATCGTGAAAGCGATTGATGATTCAGGCTTTCTTTACGTGGAAGAATTAGGAAGACTGAGTCCCTTACCAGCGCTCGGAATGGAGGTCACCATTCACGGGAAGCATGGAAACGTGCGAGGGGTTTTTGGAGCAAATGCACAGCATCATGGAGGTGCAAAAGCAGATTTAACAATGGATGACTTATTTATTGATTGCGGCGCACGCTCAGCAGAAGAGGTACAGCAATATGTTGAAATTGGTGATCCAATAACGTATAACATTGAGCCTGCTGAACTTCTCAATGGATGTATCCAAGGAAGAGGACTGGACAATCGCACTGGCGCGTTCATCGTGGCAGAAGTTATGAAGCGTTTGTCCAAAGATTTACCAGAAGTATGTGTACATGGTGTAAGTACGGTTAATGAAGAAACCAACATGGGTGGCGCATATTTTGCTGGTTCACGTTTAAAGCCGAACTTGGCAATTGCTCTTGACGTGACGTTTGCGACAGATTATCCGTCAGCTCAACTTGGAAAAGTTGGAGAAGTCGCACTAGCGGGAGGACCTGTGCTCGCAAAAGGAGCCCCTATTAATAAAAAAGCAAATGAACGATTGCTACAAGCAGCAGAAAAATTGGGGATCTCTGTACAATATGAATTGACGCCAAGAACGACAGGCACCGATGCTGATCAACTAAGATTAACAGGTGACGGCGTACCAATTGTTCTTGTTTCCCTCCCGCTTCGCTACATGCACGCACCTCGTGAAGTGGTGGCATTACAAGATATCGAACAAGAGATTGACTTGCTCGTTACCTTTATAAAAGAGCTAGATAAGGATGTTGATTTACGTCCAACTAGTTGGAAGAACTAGACAATCTAAAACATGGAGCGATGTTTATGCGCTCCGTGTTTTTACTGTTTTATCCGAGGATTTTTTGCAAGGATTTCTTCCGTCTGTTTCCAAAAATGTTCGAGGTTGTCCATTGTTATGGCTGCTAATCTACATAAATCACTACTCGCTTCAACCCCCATTTTTGCCAGAGTCTCGTTAAAATAAGGCAGTCTTTCTTGATGAAGGTGTGTGGCATCTTTTGCTAAAATGATATGACATCGACAATAAGTTGCGATAATCCAAAACAGGCTTTCACGGTGCAGATTTGCATGAATTAAAGCTTCACTTCCATCAATAGCGATTGGCCGGCCAATCTTTGAAATATCTGTGGAAAAGAAAAAGGGTGTTTTCCCATGCTTGGCTGCTAAATCGAATGTGACGGTCAAGTGTTCCAAACTTGATTGTACAAATGATCGAGTGACTTCACTGGCGCATAGGTGGTCAAGCAATTGCTCATAAACATCTGCTTTTCTATAGGAAGTTAAAACCTGTTTCACATCTACATACCGTTTCCGTACAGTCGGGTTTTGCAAGTCTGCTGTTAAAAAGAGATGTGTGAGCACACCTGTAGGAAAAAGCCACTTCATTACCTGCTCATGGAAAGGGAGCGAGGTTGGAAGAGTTGTTAAACCGTCCCGTATTTTATGTTTTACGTGTAAACATCGTTGGTTGACCCACTTTAGCTGAGTAAAATCATCTACGACTTGCTTTTGTAATGGAAGAAGGGTTTTGTCTATATCGGAAAGAATTGTCGTATGTGCAAAGCTATAGCTTAAATGGTAATCGGCCAGAATCGTCCCTTTATCTTGGAAAAGATTGTAGTCAAGATGGGTTACCTCTAGTAAACAATTGTAATATGTGAATTTTCCTAATTTGTAAGGAGGTACATTCGTTGAGACGACCATAATGTCAACATCGGATGATGGTGGCCATGAAGAAGTCGGTGCTTGACCAATAATGGAACCTGCTAGATAGGCACCTTTAAATCCTTGTTCATGAGACGCGATTTGCGTGACCCATTCGTTTGCTAATTGAATCGCTTGTGTTGTATTCAAAATAAAGACCCCCTTTCGCACGGTTTAGCTACATTCAACAAATTATGACGGCTTCCTGCTAAAATGACAAAAAAAGGAGCATGCAAATTGAATATTCGGTTGTTAAGAGAAAGCGATTTTGAATTTATCAATGGATCGATCAATGAATGGTGGGGAGGGAGACAGATGCAAGGGCTGCTGCCACGTTTGTTTTTTACTCATTTTTCAAATACTAGTTATGTTGTGGAAGAAAACAATGAATTAGTTGGTTTTCTCGTAGGGTTTCAGTCACCTGCTCAACCTGAGCGTGGTTACATCCATTTTGTTGGGATTGCGCCCGACGCCCGTCGTTCTGGAATTGGTTCTTTTCTGTATAAGGCGTTTTTTGAAAAAATGATCTCCCTTAAGGTGAGAGAAGTGTACGGCATTACATCGCCTGTAAATAAAAAGTCGATTGCCTATCATCAACAAATGGGTTTCTCAATTGTCAAAGGTACAAAAGAGATAGATGGGGTCTCCATTCACGAGAACTATGATGGAGCAGGTGTTGATCGCGTTGTCTTTAAAAAGGATTTGTTGGAATAGGAAGGACATTATCATGGAAAAACTGCACTTTTTAAAATTAGAAGCACAACAGGTTGAAGAGCTTTATACGTTACAACAACTTGTCTACGACCAGCTGGAGCACAAAGATCAACTGTCGACGTTAAATCGAAAAGAAATCGAGCACATTCTAGCAGGGAATGGCATGATTGTTGGCGTCTTTACTAACAATCATTTAGTTGCTGCGAGGGCACTCCTTGTGCCAGATGTCGATGAAGACGAGCATTTAGGGAAAGACGCTGGTCTATCAAGCGATCAATTGAAAGAAGTCATCTATCAAGAAATCTCTCTGGTTCATCCTGATTACAGGGGGCGGCGGTTGCAACAACAAATGGGCGAATGGTTAAATCGTAGACTGAGTAAAGAGGATCAGCCCTATCAATATGTATGCGCAACCGTTGCACCAATGAATTTGCCTAGTATGCTAGATAAACTGAAGCAAGGAATGGAGATTGTTGCACTTAAAGAGAAGTATGGAGGAAAACTTCGCTATATTTTCATAAAAGACATAAAAAATCCGTCTCCATCGTCCTATAAAACAAACAATAACGTTAGGTTAGACGATCTTGAAAAACAAAAAAATCTAATACGTCTTGGGTACAAAGGGGTTTCTCTTAAGAGGGAAAATGATACGTATTTCATGGTGTATGGAATGTAGAAAGTTGTCGAAAACAGCTGCTTTTTAGGGCTGTTTTTTTATTTTGGAAGGAATAGAAGAAAAATGGTTAAACTTGGAATGAGGAATGTAAAACACAATGATGTACAAAAGATGTTCGATAAGTTGGGATGAAAGCGCATTCTTTCATAAGAATATTGATGTTACAATCAAATCAAGAAGGGAGGGATTGCATTGGCATTGAATGATCGAAGCCAAAAAATTCTCAATGAGATCATCAGTAATCGACAAATTACGAGCGGCGTTATTGAAAATAAATACGAGTTAAGCCGTCGCCAGCTTGGATACACCATTCAAAAAATTAACGAATGGCTCCAATCCGAAGATCTCCCTGAGATAGAACGAACGAGGCAAGGTCATTTCATTGTTGATCAGTCTGTTTTTTCAAAATTATCTCGTCAACCAGCGGACGCAACAGCTGTAACCCAAGAACAAGGGTTTCTGACAGAAGAGCAGCGAAGTCATTACATTCTGTTTATGCTTCTAGCGAACAAAGAGGAATTATCGTTGTTTCATTTCCAATCCGAGTTAGGCTATAGCAAAAATACAATATTAAATGATTTAAAGCGTGTGCAGGAGCGGTTAAACGAATTTAACCTGGATATTCATTATTCAAGGCGAGACGGTTACTTGCTTCAGGGCAAAGAACTTCATATTCGAAAGCTTCTCATTCACCTTGTTGATCTAGCAATTCAATCGAATCAAGAGACGATGTGGTTAGAAGAAGTTGCAAGTATTCAAAAAGACGAGATAGACGATTTGCAGAAGCGAATTGAAAAGGTAGAACAACGATTAGGTATTCGTTTTACTGATGAGAAAATGTTGGCGATGCCATATATCTTTCTGCTCGTTTTAAAAAGAATCGCAAGTGGTTCTGTACTCGAACCATTCCCAATTGAATATGAAGAGTTGTCCGATACGAAAGAATATCAGGCAACGGAGTACATTTTTCAAAACATGGATAATGTACCTAAGCAAGAACGACTTTTTATAACTCTGCATTTACTTGCGGCTAATGTCCACTGGTCCGATTTACTAACAGAGGATGACTCGATTCCTGATTTAATTCCAGCCCTTTCAAATATGCTGCGGTCGTTTGAAAAGAGTGCCTGTATCTATTTACAAGAGCGGGAGTTGCTATTAAAGAAACTAGTGCAACATACAAAGCCGGCATATTATCGCATTCGTTATCAGTTAACAGAAATGGAAACGGTCCAAAATCCATTTAGCAAAGAATACCGAGAACTTCATCACTTAGTGAAAAGAAGTCTAGGGCCATTGGAAGAACTGTTTGGAAAAGAGATCCCGGAAACGGAAGCGATCTACTTAACGATGCTCATTGGTTCTTGGATGACTCGACAAGGTGAAAGTATAGACAAAAAAATAAAAGCCATTGTTGTGTGTCCACAAGGTGTGTCCGTTTCGCGATTAATGTTAAAGGAACTGAAGGAATTGTTTCCTGAATTTATCTTTCTTGATTCTCTATCTGTTCGACAGTTCAACTCCTATGAATTGTCTTATGATCTCATTTTCTCACAAACGTCTTTAGCAACAGAGAAACTGCTATATGTCACGAAAGCCTTTCTCAGTCGAGAAGAAAAGTATCGTTTAAAACAGCAAGTCATGCAAGATATTCATGGTTATAAGCCAACAGCGATTAATATTGATCACTTAATGGATATGATCAGTGGTTACGCGAAAGTTGAAAATGAAAACGATTTAAGAAAAGCCTTACATGGATATTTCTTTCCAGCTGAAAGCAATACGTACGCTGATGAGGCACTACAAGACAGTCTTAGTACTTTTTTGAAAAAAGGGGTCATGCAACAGCAAGAGTCTGTTCGAGATTGGGATGAGGCATTAAGGCAAGCCTCAAAACCTTTGGTAGACCAAGGGATTGTCGAGCCAAGATATGTTGATGCGCTTGTCGCGAATAAAGATCGTGATCCTTATATCGTTATAGGACCAGGTCTAGCGATCCCGCATGCTGCACCAGAAGAAGGTGCGATTCAAACTGGAATGAGTTTGTTGCAGCTAAAGAAGCCTGTTCATTTTACAGAAGAAGAACAGATTCAAGTCATCATTGTGATCGCTGCCAAAGACAAACATCAACATATTCGTGCATTAAGGCAATTAATAAAGTTAGCGGGTTCGACCAAGGATCGTCAAGCATTTTTACAAGCACCATCAATAGAGAAAATGGAAAATATCATCATGGCCTATTCGATGGATGAGGAGTAGAGAGAATAGAGGTGAAACCACATTGCGTCTAGATGAGTCAACGATCTTATTAGATATAAACGCGGAAAACAAAGAGAGCGTTTTAAAGCAAATGTCAGACAATCTGGTTAAAGAAGGTCTCGTTAAAACGAGTTTTGTCGATGCCATTATTGCCAGAGAAAACGAATATCCAACTGGTTTACCTACTGCTGGAGTGGCGGTAGCAATCCCACATACGGATGTTGAACATGTCAATGAGAAGACCATAAGTATTGGTCGCCTAAAAGAGCCTGTGCCTTTTGGCATGATGGGGGGCGATCCGTCTGAGCAAGTGGAAGTGAAAGTGGTCTTTATGCTTGCGATGAAGGAAGCGCATGCACAGTTAACGTTATTACAGCAACTGATGCAACTCTTTCAAAATGAAAGCAAGTTAATGCAAATTGTAAACGCAACATCTAAAGAAGAAGTAAAACTATTAATCGATGACAGTCTTGAACTGACTGTATAAGGAGGAACTAATCATGGCAAAGAAAAAAGTATTAGTCGCATGTGGAGCAGGAATCGCAACATCAACGGTGGTAAACAACGCAATCGAAGAAATGGCAAAAGAACACAAAATCGCCGTCGATTTAGTACAAATTAAAATTTCAGAAGTAGGCGGACACCGTGATACTGCAGACCTACTTGTCACTACAGCAATGACGCAAACAGAATACCCTTTCCCAGTTATCAATGCGCGCTCTTTCTTAACAGGAATTGGTACAGATAAGACAAAGCAAGAAATTTTGGATGCATTAAAAGCATAATTGTATAAAGACCAATATGAATATAGACGGAATTTCTAGGTTGACTAGGAATTCCGTTTCAATAAAGGGGGATCAACCATGGATGGATTTGTTGATTTCATTCAAGGATTCTTAGATCTAGGAGCTACGGTTATTTTACCGGTAGCAATCTTTATTCTAGGATTAGTATTTGGACAAAAACCAGGAAAAGCATTTCGTTCAGGTCTGACAATTGGAATTGCCTTTGTCGGTATATTCCTTGTTGTCGACTTGCTTGTTAATAACTTAGGACCAGCCGCTCAAGGGATGGTCGATCGATTAGGCGTTGAGCTAAACGTCATTGATGTTGGGTGGCCTGCATCGTCATCAATTGCGTGGGCTTCCGTTGTGGCAGCATTTATCATCCCGTTAGGACTTGCTGTTAACGTCATTATGTTATTAACAAAGACAACAAAAACAATGAACGTCGATATATGGAACTTCTGGCATTATACCTTTACAGCAGCAATGGTATATGTCGTATCGGGCAACATCTTCATCTCATTGCTTGCCGCAATCATCTTCCAAGTTGTTTGTCTAAAAGTTGCTGACTGGACTGCACCAATGATTAGTAAATTCTATGACTTACCAGGTGTATCCATTGCTACAGGTAGTACAATCTCTTATGCACCAGGAATTTTCTTAGTAAAAGGGTTGCAAAAAATTCCTAAAGTAAAAGACTGGAATGCTGATCCAGAGTCGATTGAAAAGCGTTTTGGTATTTTAGGTGAATCGATGTTTATTGGCCTTGTACTAGGTGCAACCATTGGGGCATTAGCAGGATATAGTGTAGGTGAAATTGTTGAAATTGGGATTGCCATGGCCGCTGTTATGGTTCTAATGCCAAGAATGGTAAAGATCTTAATGGAAGGATTACTACCAGTATCTGAATCTGCTCGTGAATGGTTAAATAAACGCTTCGGTGATCGTGAAATCTACATTGGTCTTGATGCGGCTGTTGCCCTTGGACATCCAGCGGTTATTTCAACAGCACTAATTCTTGTACCGATTACGGTTGCAATGGCGGTATTACTACCAGGAAATGCGCTTCTACCATTCGGAGATTTAGCGACTATTCCATTTATCGTTGCGTTCATCGTCGGTGCTGCTCGCGGGAATATTGTACATTCCGTTATCGTTGGTACGGTCATGATTGGGATTTCCTTATACGTCGCAACAGACATGGCACCTATTTTCACGACGATGGCACAAGAAGCAAGCTTCAACATGCCAGCAGACTCAGCTATGATTTCAAGTATCGACCAAGGTGGGAACATCGTGAACTGGGTTATTGTAAGATTCTTCGGTCTATTTTACTAAATGAACGGAATGCAATGAGGAGGATGAATCACCATGAAGGCACTGGTTAAAACAGACTATGGATTTGGACACTTAGAGATACAAGACAAACCAGAACCTATACCAGCAGCGGAGCAAGTTAAGATTAAAGTAAGGTACGCCGGTATTTGTGGAACGGATCTTCATACGTATGAAGGACATTATAAAGTAGGTGTACCTGTAACACTCGGACATGAATTTTCTGGCGATGTGGTTGAAATAGGTGAAGCAGTAACTTCTGTAGCTGTAGGGGATCGGGTAACATCTGAAACAACGTATTCAATTTGTGGTGAGTGCGAATATTGTCAAACGAAGGATTATAACTTGTGCAGCCAGCGTAAAGGTCTTGGCACGCAACAAGACGGTGGTTTCACAAACTATTTAATCGCAAGAGAAGCAAGTGTGCACAAATTACCTGATGGAGTCGATTACAAAGCGGCTTCCATGACGGAGCCATTGGCATGTACGTATCATGCTGTTGAGAAAACGGAAGTCAATCAAGGGGACATCGTTGTGGTGCTTGGACCCGGTGCGATTGGTCTTTTAACCGCTCAAGTGGCGAAAAGTAAAGGTGCCAAGGTCATCATCACTGGTTTGAATAGCGACAAGATTCGCCTTGAGAAAGCGAAGGAGCTTGGCATTGATTACGTGATCAATATTCAAGAGGAGAACCTGAAAGACGTTGTTGATGGGATTACAGGTGGTTATGGAGCAGATATCGTGTATGAATGCTCAGGAGCAGTACCAGCCGCCAAACAAGGATTAGACCTTCTTCGGAAAAAAGGACAATATTGCCAAGTTGGGATTTTTGCTACACCAGAAATTCCGTTTGACTTAGAAAAAATTGTTCAAAAAGAAATTCGCGTGGTTGGCACAAGAAGCCAAAAGCATGCTGATTGGCAGCCATCTCTTGAACTATTAAATCGCGGAGATGTCAATGCGAAAGCCCTTGTTACCCATGAGTATGACATTACACAGTGGGAAGAAGCGTATCAAGCAATAAAAAGTGGGGAAGCAATTAAAGTGTTGCTCACTCCTGTAAACGAAGGATAACAACCATATGGGAAAGAAGGAAGAGATCGCTCTTCCTTCTCCCATACTTGATGGAGGGAACAAAGATGACAGACATGTTTTTAGATTTTATGCTTGGACCAATACGAGGAATCGGTGATTTTTATTTTGAACATCAAATGATTTTTAACACGTTAGTCGTAGGGATTGCGTTTGTTGCTTTAATTCGTAAACGTAAAGGAAAGCAAGCAAAGGAGCAGTCGTAACGTGATGGAATCGCTGAAATTATATGGAGTTCAAGATATTCGTTATGAGGAAGCGGTAGTACCGAGGCTTGTTCATAACGATGATGTGCGCATTAAAATCTCTACCGTTGGGATTTGTGGATCGGACTTGTCTCGCTTTAAAAAGCTCGGCCCATACGTGCCAGGGACAATATTTGGTCATGAATGTACAGGCGTAATTATCGAAACAGGCTCATCTGTTACTCATCTTCAAGAAGGGATGCGTGTGGCGGTGTGCCCGACGTTTCATTGTGGTACGTGTCAACACTGTCTATCTGGTGAGCCAAGCAGGTGCAGTTCACTACATGTTGTTGGAGCAAAACAAGACGGCGCATTTGCAGAATACATCGTTTTGCCATCATCTCAAGTGTTGCCGTTGCCCGACGAAGTAGATGAGGAAAGTGCTGCACTTATTGAACCGTCTGCAGTAGTAGCCCATGGATTTTACCGCACAAAGATTAAGCCTGGAGCAACCGTAGCAATTATGGGATGCGGGAGTATTGGTTTGTTGGCCATCCAATGGGCAAAAATCTTTGGCGCTAGCCACATTTTTGCGATTGATATTGATGAAGAAAAATTGGACATCGCAAAGGAGATGGGTGCAGACGTTGCTGTTAATTCAAAAGATCGCCCGGCTTATGAGCAAATTCGAGAAATAACGAATGGATTAGGCGTAGATGTTGCAATCGAATCAGCTGGTTCACCAATCACGTCAGCACAAGTGCTTGCCTTACCTAAAAAAGGCGGCGAAGTGGTGTATTTAGGCATTCCATATGGAGATGTTCCGATTGAGCGGTTTTACTTTGAACAAATTGTTCGAAATGAATTAAGTATACATGGATCATGGAACGCGCTTTCAACACCGTTTCCTGGACGAGAATGGGAAGCCACAATTCACTATATGAAAACCGGGGCTCTGAACGTGGCGCCAATGATTAGCCACCGGCTCCCATTGGAGCAAGGACCAGACGTATTTAAACGAATGACGTCAGGAGAAAAAGGATTCGTGAAAGTCCTTTTTTATCCACAAGCCAGAGGATAAAAGATCATAAAGTCGAATGAGTATCTTATCGAAGGGTAAGGTACTTTTTTATGTGTGGAGGGACTAACTTGGAATTTAAGCCACTGGCTACATCACGATTAGATTTAATTCGTATCACGGAATCTTATACGGAAGACTTTTTCGCGATTATGTCGAGAGAAGAGGTTACAACATACTATGGATTAGAAGCGTTAACTTCAGTAAACGATGCGAAAAAAATCGTTCAATCGTTTGAAAAAACAAGGCAAATTGGGAAAGGAATGAGATGGGGAATAATAGTAAAGGAAAGCAATACGTTTATTGGGACAATTGGATTGAATCAGCTTAATATGGCGCATAAGCGTGCCGAAGTAGGGTTTGAGTTACATCCTGATTATTGGCGAAAACGCTATATGACAGAGGCGCTTCATGCAATAATTGATTACTCATTTCGCGACCTTGACTTACATAGACTAGGTGCTGTCACATTTTTAGAGAACAAAGCCTCTATTCAATTGTTAGTAAGTCTTGGCTTTCAGAAAGAAGGAATTCTTAGAGATTATCTTTTTCAGCGGAAACAATCCCATGATGCTAATGTCTTCTCGCTTATACAGAAAGAATGGGCGCATAAATAAAAACTTGCCAACGCACTGTTGGCAAGTTTTTTTGTTTAAGAAGATGCCTGTACGCGACGGGCTTTTCTTCTGTTCAGGTGAAGGATAAGTGCTACGAGAGCGAGTCCAATTCCACCTAAGATTGCAGCAATGACGTATGCTGTGGTGAATGACCCTGTTGTTTCCTGGAAATAGGTGGCGATTCGTGGACCCACAAAGGCACCGCCAGAATAGCCAAGAAAAACAATTGCATAATTCATGCCAAAATTCTTATCACCAAACGTGGTTTTTGTAAGTGGTGGAAAGACAACAAGCAAACCACCAAAAGCAAATCCAAGCAAGATGATACAGATGGTAAAGAATACCGTATTGCTAGCCATTGTCATCAATAAAAGGGCCGCAATCGTCATAATTAAATTGAGCGATAGAGAGGCATAGGAGCCGAAACGGTCATAAATAAAACCAAAGCTCAATCGTCCAACAAAGTTTGATAAGGTGCTAACACTTACAATAATGGCACCAGAAGCTGCGGTCATACCGACTTGAACTTGGGCAATAACGGAAGCTGAACTCACGAGCATGGTCCCCGCTGTACTTGCAAACACAAGCGTTAAAAATAAGAGATAAAAAATAGGTGAACGAAGCATTTCTTTCCAATTTAAATTAATGATATTCGTTGATCCATTCGTCTGCTGCGGAGGCGTGTAGCCAGGTGGCTGATAGCCTTTTGGCGCACTGTGCATTAACCAACCCACTGCAAAAATTCCTACTGCAAAGATGATTCCTAGAATTCGAAAAGCGCTTGTTACACCGACTTGCTCAATAAGCCAAGCGGAAAACGGCGAGAGCAAGAAAGGACCAATGGCAGCACTAGATAGTAAGAAGCCAGATACTTTTCCGCCTTTATCTGGAAACCAGCGCATAGCCGTTACGAGTGCAGAGTTGTACATCATTCCCGCACCTGTACCAGCAATTAAACTGAAAGTAACATAAAGCATGGGGATGGTTGTAACTGAACCAGTTAAAAACCAACCTAGCCCAAAGAGGAAACCCCCAACATACATGAGTGGTCTTGCTCCGTATTTATCAACAATGATCCCAGCAAAAATGGCTACGATCGCAAAAATTAGTGTATAAAGCGAATAAGCTAAGCTATAGTCACTTGGTGACCAACCATGTAAAGAAGTCATTGGTTCAGAAAATACGCTGAAAATCGCGATGGAAGCGACTAAAAAGATAATCAGCCATGCCGCACTAAAAATGAGCCAGCGATTTGGATGTGTGTCTTGGTTGTTTTTCATCGTTATCTCTCCTAACAAGAAACAGCCGATAAGACGAACTTATTGGCTGTTTTTAAACATTTATACGATCGTATACCCACCATCAATTGGTACAACAGCACCATTCATAAATTGAGAGTCATCAGAAGCTAAAAAGACTGCTAGTTCTGCAACTTCATAATCATTCCCGAAACGATCCAACGGAATTTTGTTGGTCGGACGTGTTTTTAACATTTCCTCTGTAAGAGGCGTACGAATCGTTCCAGGTGCAATCGCGTTAATTTTGACGCCTTTTGAAGAATAAACGGCAGCTAAATGTTTCGTATAGCCAACGACCCCGTGTTTTGATGCTGTATAAGCTGCGCCACCCATTTGCGCAACAAGACCAGCAATAGACGCGATGTTCACGATATTTCCTTTTCCACGCTCAATCATATGAGGTAAGACTAGGTTGGAAATTTGGAAAATCGCTTTTAAGTTGATGTTGAAAATCAGATCCCACTGCTCATCTGTTGTATCTAAGCTTGCAGTATATTTGTCGAAAATGCCTGCGTTGTTGATAACGATATCAATTTGCTTGTATTCAGCAATGGTTTTAGAAACCATCTCTTCTAAGTCGCTTTTCTTCGTGACGTCGACTTGAATGGCTAGTCCTTTTCCACCGTTTGCCTCGATCTGCTGAACAACTTCTTCAGCACCTTCTTTATTTAAATCTGCAACGACTACAGTCGCGCCTTCTTCAGCGAACTTAAGTGCTTCCGCTTTACCCATTCCTGAAGCTGCACCTGTAATAATGGCGATTTTATCTTGAAGTTTTCCCATGATGTTGTCCTCCTTTAAAATCTTGATACCTACTTCGTAACCGCTTACTTTTTCGGCAAGTGGCGAAAGTCATGTATCGTTACTTAAATCGTAACCGTTTCGACACATTCTGTATAATACATAAATAAGTATAATACGATAACATTAATGTTATAACGGAGCGTGATGATGATGGAACTTTTACAATTAACCTACTTTAAAGTTGTGGCAGAACTTGAGCATATGACGAAAGCTGCAAAAGTTCTTCATGTGTCTCAACCAGCTTTAAGCAAAGTGATTCAACGGTTAGAAAGTGATTTAGGTGTTACGTTATTTGAACGTACGCAAAAAGGATTACGTTTAAATGAAAATGGCAAGGTATTTCTTCACCGTGTTGAACGAATTTTTCTAGAAATGCAAGAAGGAAGAAAAGAAGTTCGTGACTTAGCAGAGTTATCGGAACGAACAATTTCGGTATCGATGGCGTTGCCTCATATCCTGCCTCATTTTCTTGATGACTATTTAAAAAAACACAAAGATGTGCATATCTTGCATTATTCAGCCTCTGCCCCTGAAATGGTGAAACAGCTTGAAGAAGGAGAAGTAGACCTTTGCATTAGTACAAGTCCAATTGAAGGAAAAGGGTTAAAGTGGCAAGTATTAATGGAAGAAGAAGTCTATTTATCGGTCCCTCTTAATCATCCACTCGCTCATCGTAAGCGTATTGAATTAGTTGACGTACAGGGAGAGAAAGTGATTAATCGAAATAAAGGGTACCACTTTCGCGAGTTAATTGATGATTTTTGTAGACAAGCAGGGTTTGAACCGACAACAACAATTGAACTTGAGGAAGCTGGAGCGATTTTACGAATGGTTGAACTTGGTCAAGGGGTGTCGTTTACTCCTCAATTGTCTTTACTTAGGGAGACGCTGCCAAAAACAGTTCAGCTTGAAATCACCAATCCAGTTTGCAAACGAGAGATCGGTATCGCTTGGAATGAAGATCGCTACCTCACACGAGCTGCTCAGGAATTCAAAGCGTTTGCCATTACATTTTTTGAGAAGGCGGCAAAGCAATATTACCAGTTGTGAGCACAAGGGTATAGTTGACAAGCGCAAACCTCTATGGCATGATTATAGCCAATATAGAAGAAAGGAAATTGGTGCCTAATACAATGAAGCAGTAATCGAATCGACCCAACGTAATTGAACAACGATTGATTCACTCGAATTCGAGTTGAATATCTTTTTTCATGAACGTTAGAGTAGGGATTCGTCTGTCTTCATAGATTAGGAAAAAATACGACCACCTTAACAAACCTGTAGGTGGAGTGTCTTTTTGTTGACTAATTTCTTACGGGCGAACTCTCTCTAACTGAACTAGAGGGGGTTTTTTGTATGCTATTGCTACAAACGACAAAATTAGAAAAACATTTCGGTGCAAGAGTAATGATAAATTGTGAACCTTTGGCCCTATACAAAGGGGATCGGATTGGACTAGTTGGAAAGAATGGAGCAGGAAAAACAACGTTGTTAAATGTGCTTGCGAAAGAAGATCAGCCAGATTATGGTCAAGTAACCTTTTACGACAAAGCTACCTACATCCAGCAACTTGATGAAGGGCCTAATCATGTGTCTGCAAAAGAAGGCAGTCAATGGCATGTACCATTGCATAATGAGAAAAGCGGTGGGGAAAAAACACGGGCAAAGATTGCACAAGCCTTTGAAGCACGTGCGGCAATTATATTAGCAGATGAGCCGACAAGTCACTTAGATATGGCTGGCATTCAACAGCTTGAAAAAACACTCAGCCAATTTTCAGGAGCGCTTCTCATCACATCTCATGACAAAGCTTTCCTCAATAAAGTCTGTACGACGATTTGGGAGATTGAAGATGGAGACGTGAAGGCATACGAAGGAAATTATGATGCCTATCAAGCACAAAAACAAATCGAGTTGGATCAAGCACAAAAGGCATATCAATCGTACCAGGCCGAAAAAAATAGGCTATTACAAGCTGCCAAACAAGCGCAACAACGCTCGGATGCGATTAAAAAAGCACCGTCACGAATGGGAAATTCGGAAGCGCGCTTGCACAAACGAAGTAGCGGTGTGCAGAAAGCAAAAATAAATCGCGCAGCTGAAGCGATGTTCACACGAGCAGCCCAATTAGAAAAGAAAGAAAAACCAAAGGAAGAAACAAACATTCAATTTGATTTAAGCCGTTTTCCAGTTATTCATAGTAAACGAATTATGCAGTTTGAAGGGTTTCAAGTAGAAATAGATGGGCGGTTGTTTAAAGAAGTTGATGGCGTGGTTCCCGCAGGTAGTCGTGTGGCTATAATAGGCAAAAATGGATCTGGGAAATCAACACTATTACAACAGATTGTCGCGCAAGCCGTGTCTATTGCTAAACCAGCGAAAATCGGTTATTTTTCTCAACATCAACAAGATATTTTAGACGAAGAGTCCATCCTCGAAAATGTAGGGAAGAATAGCCCTTATTCAGAAACGTTTATACGAACGGTCTTATCTCGGCTTGCTTTTAAAAAAGATGACGTTTTTAAAAAAGGATCTGACTTAAGTGGGGGAGAACGCGTTCGAACAGCGCTAGCAAAAGTGTTTTTGAGCGATGTGAACGTTTGGCTATTAGATGAACCAACAAATTATTTGGATTTAGCTACAAAAGAGTCTTTAAAGGATGTTATGCGTCAATTTCCAGGAACAATCTTATTCGTTACGCACGATCGGATGCTTGTGGAGGAAGTGGCGACACATCTGTTATCCTTTGAAGAGGAACGAGCAAAAGTAAAATCGGTTGAGCAAGAAAAAGAGCAAACGGAAAAACCGGATGAGTCGTTATTAACGATTGAGTTTAAATTATCAGCGCTATTGTCCCGCTTATCGACAGCTGTAGATGAAACGGAAAAAGCGGCGTTAGATAAAGAATTTCAAGAGTTAATTAAGAAGAAACGCACGCTCATGTAGAGAATGAATGCAGACAAAACAGCCATTGCTGTTTTGTCTTTTTTGGGGTTTAAAGTCGACAGAATACGGGAATGGGAATTCACATCTTAATTTGGGGAATTTTAAGAAAAATGAAGAATAATATCGGATCGTGTTGAGATTACTCGAATTTTAGATGATTTTTGAGGATTGAAGCCATCGTTTATCGTAAAGGGTCTCTCATGAAAGGATACACATGTATACTCTGTCATTTCGAGTTTGTGGATAAGAAACCGCTTTATTATAATAAAAGTTGGTCAAATTGCAAGTTGAAGAAAAAATAAGAAAAAGGGGTAATTCAATGAAAAAGAAGCGATTTGGTGTAAGTTTAGTAGCGACGATCGCCCTGCTGTCGGCATGCGGAAGTGATTCTGACAATGGCGGTGGAGATGAGATCTCAGTCATTACGTTTGCCGATGCAGGGTGGGAAAGTTTGCGGATTCATAACGCGATTGCCCAATTTATTGTTGAAGAAGGGTATGGGTATGATACGGAAACAACGATGGGTTCAACCCCCATTACCGTTCAAGGTCTTCGAGATGGTGATATTAACGTGTATATGGAAATTTGGACCGATAACATTCGTGAATTATATGATGAATCGATTGATTCCGGTGAGATTATTGAAGTATCAATGAATTTTGATGATAACGAACAAGGGTTTTACGTACCAACCTATGTGATTGAAGGAGATCCTGATCGAGATATTGAACCGATGGCTCCAGACTTACAGAGGGTTGAAGATCTTGTGAATTACCCTGATGTTTTTCCTGATCCAGAAGACTCAAGCATGGGAAGAATCTTAAATGCGCCAAGTGATTGGGCTGTTTATGAAGATATAGCTATGAAATTTGATTCTTATGGATTGGAAGAAACATTTAATTTATTTGCCCCTGGTTCAGATGCTGGCATGGTGACAGATTTGGTTCGGGCTTATGAAGATGGTGAAGGCTGGGTCGGCTACTACTGGGAGCCTACAGGGATTACAGCTCAGTATGACTTAACGTTGCTGGAAGAAGATGATTACGACGAAGAACAGTGGGAAGAAAATCGTACAACCGCATTCCCACCTAATGATGTGACAGTTGCTGTTAATCAGCATTTGCCTGATCAAGCACCGGAAGTAGTGGAATTTCTAGAAAACTATGAAACAAGCAGTGAATTAACCGAAGCAGCGCTTGCTTATATGGAAGAAGACGGTTTAAGTGAGCAAGAAGCAGCGATGCGCTGGATGGAAGAATATCAAGATATTTGGACAAGTTGGTTACCGGATGATATTGCTCAGGATGTTCTAGATGCATTGTAATAAGGAGTGCGGCTAGCAGTGCGCTAGCCTCCTTGTTGTTCAAAAATAGTATAAAGTGAGGTGAATAGGTACACAAGCGTGTATCTTAACGGATGTTTGATTTTCCTGATATTCGGATTCGTCTAGGTGATTATGCAGAAGCCGTTGTGCAGTGGCTTAGAGAAACATTTTCAGCATTTTTTGATTTTATTTTTCAAATCGGTGTGAGCACCATTAATGGAATCAATGATGTTCTTGAATTTTTCCCATGGTGGTTATTTATTCTGATTGTGGTTGCCCTTGGCTGGTATTTGCAAAAATGGAGTTCGGGTCTGTTGTATGGATTGTTTATTTTTATTATAGGAACCTTTAATTATTGGTCAGAAATGATGACGACACTCGCAATTATTATGAGCGCCGTCATTGTCTGTTTAATTATAGGAGTACCAATAGGAATTTTAATGGCGTTTAGTAAATGGTTTTCCATTATTATGCGTCCTATCCTTGATGCGATGCAAACAATGCCAAGTTTTATTTACTTAATTCCGGCGATCTTTTTCTTTGGCCTTGGAAACGTATCGGCTATTTTTGCCACGATTATTTATGCCGTTCCACCGGTTATTCGTTTAACTGAACTTGCGATTCGAGGTGTAAGTTCTTCCATGGTTGAATCAGCACAATCATTTGGTTCTTCAAAAGGGCAAACGTTGTGGAAGGTCCAACTTCCTCAAGCGATACCGACTATTATGGCTGGTGTAAACCAAACGACGATGATGGCATTAGCAATGGTTGTAATCGCCTCAATGGTAGGTGCGAGAGGTCTAGGGGAAGACGTATTAATTGCAATTAATACGGTGAATTTTTCTCTAGGGTTTGAAGCTGGACTGAGCATTGTGTTTATTGCAATTATTATTGATCGCCTAACGAGCGGTGTAGCAAATAAAATTCAACGACATAGGAGAGTGACGTCATGACCACACAAATCTCACTTAAAAATGTCTCTAAAATTTTTGGGCCGAAACCGAAGTCCGTCATCCCGATGATTAAAGACGGTATGACGAAAGAAGAAATCTTAGCGAAGACTAACCACACAGTTGGCGTATACGATGCATCGATGGATATAAAAAAAGGCGAAACGTTCGTTATTATGGGGCTGTCAGGAAGTGGGAAATCAACGTTAATTCGTTGTTTTAACTTGCTAAATAAGCCGACAGACGGTGAAATTATTTTAGATGGAGAGAATATCGTAAAATATTCAAACCAGCAGCTTAAGAAAGTTCGTCAAAATAAGATCGCTATGGTTTTTCAACATTTTGGCTTGTTTACCCATCGTACAATCTTGTCTAATGTTGAATATGGTCTAGAAATTAAGCAGATGCCAAAAGCAAAGCGCCGTGAAATTGCGATGAAAAACATTGAGATTGTAGGCTTAAAGGGTTATGAAGACAAGTATCCCGATGAGCTTTCAGGTGGGATGCAGCAGCGAGTCGGTCTTGCTCGAGCGCTGACAAATGATCCAGACATTCTTTTAATGGACGAGCCATTCAGTGCACTTGACCCTTTAATTCGTCGGGAAATGCAGTTAGAGCTGTTAGATATCCAAGAGCGTCTCCAAAAGACAATTATCTTTATCACTCATGATGTGAATGAAGCCTTTAAAATTGGCGATCGTGTTGCGGTTATGCGTGACGGAAAAGTCGTTCAAATTGGTACGCCAGAAGAAATTATGGAATCACCTGCTAACGACTACATTTCCGAATTTATTAAAGATATTGATCGATCGAAAGTTTTTCAAGCATCTCATATTATGATGAAACCAAATGCCATTGTGTCACTAAAAGACGGCTTAAACGTCGCAGTGAAAGAAATGCAGCAAAACGGGTTATCTAGCGTGTTCGTTGTGGATCGAGGTCGCATTTTAAAAGGCATTCTGACCATTGATCAAGCGATAAAAGGGATAAAAGAAAAACGAACATTAGCGGAAGTAATTTCCGAGGACATTCAACGAGTAAAAGCGGATTGCTATGTGACGGATTTAATTCCAAAAGCGCTTGAATCTGCTTTTCCATTGGCAGTTGTTAATGATGAGGGGCGTTTAGAAGGGATTATTCTCCGTGTTCATGTCTTATCTGGTTTAATCTCGGAAGAAGTTAAGGAGACGGAGGAATACCATCCTAAAGAAGAGTTAAGTCCTGTTTAAGATGTACATTCGTTTCAGAGCAGCTAAAATAAACGTCATGAATGGAATATGACCATTCATGACATTTTTTGCTGTTTTCTTTTACTATTGTATTCACGTAACGTTACTGTCTTTTTTCCATCACACTAACGGTACAGCGAGAGATACAGATGGTTTTTCCTTCTTCATTTGTTAAGTCAATATGCCACACCATTGTCGATCTTCCTTTATGAAAAGGCGTCGCCGTCGCAATTAGCGTACCTTCAGACATGGTTCGAATATGGTTTGCATTAATCTCCATCCCAAAACAAACGTGGGTCTCAGGATTAATGTTTACAGCTGTGGCGATTGAAGCGGCGGTTTCGGCTAACACAACTGAAGCGCCACCGTGTAGAACGCCATATGGTTGGTGGACGGGTGGACCGACCGGCATTGTCATAACGACTTTATCGGTTGACAGTTCTTGATATTCGATTCCAAGCGTTTCGATTAATGTGTTTCGAGCGTTTTCCTTTAACTGAACAAGCTGATCTTCTGTAAACTGTGTCATATGTACCTCCATCTATATATTAAGCGCTTACATTTAGTATACAGAAAAAATAGAAAAGAAAAAAGAGTGATTCATTCACTCTCATGATTGGACGGTATTTTCGACTATGGTAATCGTTCCATTAGTTCCATCTACTCGAACGTTTGCGCCAATCGGTAAGGTCGCTTTGTAATAATTATGTGCGGATTGGACATTTGTAATTAAAGGTTTTCCCAAAGGAACAATAAAAGAATTGATGACATCTTCATAGCTCGTGCTATAAGAAACGGGACAATCTGTACACGTTCCCATTAAAATTGCAGCACAATCATTAAATTTACCTGCTGCTTCTAACTGAGCCAAATAGCGATAAACAGTATTCGTAGGTTCATGAGTGTCTTCCAAAAATAGTACTTTTCCAGCTGTATCGATTTCATAAGCTGTCCCAAGGGAACCAACAAAAGAAGTTAAATTTCCGCCCATTAATTCCCCTATAGCGACACCAGAAACTCTGCCTTGTAAGGGGATAGAAGCAGGATTAGTAAAAGGATAAGGAGCAAAACCATTCATTGTAGTGGAGAAAAATTGTTCAACATTATAAGGAGGGGTATTTTCACGAAAATCAATAAGAAGCAACCCTTGATACGTAATTAAATCTGAAAACTGTGCAAGCACATTTAAGAGAATCGTAATGTCGCTATAACCAGAAATGATTTTAGGATTAGCTCGAATCTCTGCAAAGTTTAAGTAGGGAATTATTCCTGCAACACCGACTCCTCCTCTTGTAGGTAAAATCCATTTCACTTCGGGATTTCGTATCATGTTCATAAAATCGTTTGCCCGACTTTCAGCAGAACCAGCTAGAAAGCCAGTCCGTTCATACACACTATCTCCAACGATTACCGAAAACCCTAACTGTTCTAAGAATCGTATTCGCTCATTGATGGTATCGGCGGCGAGAGGACTGCCTAAGGTGACAATCCCAACTGTATCTCCTTGGTGCAGTCGAGGTGGAGCAATACTCACGTAGAATCCCTCCCTTTTTCTCATTGCTACTATGTATATGGACTCATTGTTAGATTAGACGAGAAAAAGCGTGCTGGTGAGCGGTTTTTTATGTGGATTCTTTTTTAGGGAAAAAGGTGTAAGACCATGAATAAATTGTATCGATTATGAAGACAATCCCCCAAACCATACTAATTTGATGTATCGAGTTATTGGGATATGGCGTAGATTCATATGAATCCTCGTTGAACCATGACCAGTCACTAAGGTACATAAGAGCATGGTCGAAGCTATTTGTACCGAAATAAAAAGCAGTGATTTGAAAGGCTAGAAAAAGAGTGGCGTGAACAATTGAGTAATAACGATAGTGTCTCGCTTGATAATAAGGATCTTTTTGCTTTTTCATTTTTCTATAGTCTTCTTCTGTTAAAAGTTCAATATTACGCCACTGCCCAATTTTTTGTTTCATCCAGCGATCTAGTTTAAGAAAATCTTGAATGCCAAACGTTACCGCATATAATACAAATATAGTTATAATAATTTGCAGTGTAGAAATTTCTCCTGTTTGACTATAGAGGATCCAAGCAAGAATGGCTTCAAGTGCAGTTATGACGATGAAAAGAAGGATAAACCAAATACTTAGTCTGTAGTGGTCGAACCAATACCGTGTTATACCAAACAAAATTAAGCAAATAAGAGATATAATTTCTAACGTAACAAATAAAAAAGTTCCAGATTGAACGATCCAATCCAATCGAATCCCTCCCTGTTTTCATCCGATCCAGCTTTTTTTAGTAAGTTATCCACACAGAGTCTGGTGAAAGTTCGGCAGGATCATAATATATGCCATTATCAGACTATTTAGTATAGCATAAATATAGTTTATGACGTAAGAAGAACTTAAATTAGACAGGAATATCATCAGAAAACTATGAAACCTGACTTTTTGTTAGAAGAGAAATGACAACAATAGATTCCCAACCATTCCATTCTATACTAGAATAGAAGAGTATCTTTTGTAGATAGGTGGGAGGTCATGCAGATGGAACAAGTGTTTAGCAACATTGTAAATGTCATGCATCAAGACTATGCAGGTTGTGAAGATAAAAAAGGCTGGGATCAACCTAAAGCATGTACAAGTAAAGTCCGAAAAGTAGAGAATCGAGAAGACTTTGTTGAGGCTGTACGGGATTACCTGCTCGATTTTAATGATCAGAATTTGCTCTTTTTAGATGAAAAGCAATCAAAAATCGAAACAAAAAAAGATGTTGGGTTTCGCGTACGCCGGTATGAGGATCGTCTCTACGTAACGAGTGTATATGAAGCGAATATCTTGAAAATTGGTACATATTTTCGCTCGTTGGATGGAGATCGGATCTTAGATAGTCGAAACAAATACGAACGTTATTTAAATGAACACCACCCTGAGCGAGAAGATTGGACGTTTATTTTGCAACAGTGTAAAACGGCAGAGGCCGTGACACCTGATGGAGAAGTATTTCAATATAAATTTAAGCATTATGAACAAAACCATCGACACCCTACTTACGCTGTTCAAGAAGTCATGAATGATCTCGTATTGCTGACTTTTACTGATTTTATGAACGCTGAAAGCATCGCTCAACTAGTAGAAAACCAGCGCGAGTTACTTGAACGTTCGAATAATTGGATTATTGATGTGCGCACGAATGGTGGTGGATCAACATCAAGCTTTGCACCCTTACTACCGTACATGTTGCCTGAAAAAGGCATAACGATCGACTCGACTTTTCACGAGATGAGCTTTAATTTTACTGAAGCTTCTGCCAAGAGACAGTTGGCTAGTATAGAACAGATGCTGGTTCAAGAAAAAAATGTAGAAACCATTGAACTGTTAAAACGGTACGATGCGATGTGGCAGGAACATAGAGGAACAGGCTTTGCTATATCTTCCTTAAACGTGGAGCCGGACTTATTCAAAAAAGGAACCGCTACACCAAAGCAGATCTTTGTTCTTACCGATGTGTATTGTGGAAGTGCAGGCGATGCATTTGTCGAGCTGGCAAAATTATCGCCAAAAGTGACGGTAGTGGGTCGTCCAACAAAAGGGTTAAATGATTATGCCAATGTTGTTCGAGCAGAGTGGGATGATTTTGCTTTATATTACCCTACCTCACGTTTAACGCGGATTGATAACGGTCAAGGAATGTCTAAAGTAGGGATTCATCCTAATCACTATATTCCATGGACGCCACAACATTTATATGAAGACGTTGATTTAACCCATGTGTTTAACCTACTAACAACCAATAAGAAAAACCTTGTTAAGCAATAACGTTAACAAGGTTTATGAATAATGAACGGGATCGGAAATAAACGGCTCATGGCGAATAAAATGACGATCAAGAAACTGTAAAACACGTTCTTCATATTCTGATTCAAAGTGAAAGTAGCTACGTATATGGCCACCTTTTTCTGGAAGCCAGAGCTCACTTCCTGCTGCGCTATTATGGATGGCTTCTGATTCAGAATATGGTATCGCACCGTCATGCATAGAATGAATTAAAAACAACCCTTTGTCATCAGGATAGGACTGTGCTGCATAAAGTGGCGTGACATCTGTTGGGTTAAAGCCAGGAACCATGACGCCAATAGCGCGGGTTGTACCTGTTGCAAATGATTTTGGTAGTCCGGTCCAATATTGAAAACTATCAGCAGCATATTCACTTAAGTTCGCAAAAGGTGAGTCAGCGATAACGGCCTTGACTTCTTCAGACTCAGCCCCTGCCATAATGGACGTGACAGCGCCCATTGACCAACCCATTAAAGCAATATCGTCAACATCGTGCGTTTCGCTAACGTAATCAATAGCGCTTAAAAGATCTGTTTTCTCATTTCCACCAAACGTTGTCGGTGCTTGTTCAGACATACCGGAGTTACGAAAATCAAACATAAACACATGGTAGCCTTCTTCGCTTAAACGGCTTGCCAATTGCAAGGGACTAAAAGGCATTTCCGTCCGGTTATACCCATACCCATGAGCGAAAATAACGGCTTTATCGGTATTGAAAATGGAATTATGTTCAGAAGGAATCCACCAACCACTTAAAGAGATATGATCAAATTTATTTGAAAACTGAACTTCCTCGTACTCAAGGTCGTAATGACTAGGATTACTCTCAAGGAGCCGAATAGCCGGGTTTGTGGCTTTATAGCCAACAAACATTAGTGCAGCGGTTAAAAGGACAAGTAAAGCCGCAAACGTTGTAACAGCATTCATTAGCCAGCTTTTCATGTTGAGTTGCTTCTTCATCCCTTCCACTCCTTATGCGTCGTTCGAAGATTCATAGATCATGCACATCGACTTCCTAAGCATCATGTTAGCATTATTATACGATCTTCATAAATTCTTTACAATTGGTATACCTCAAGTTTAACGTCAGAAAACCTTGCTCTCTCTATACATATAAAGAAGGTTACATTCTGGTAACAAATTTGAACGAAATGCTTTAAGAAAGTCTGAAAAAGAGGAGTCTGAACAGGGTGAAAAAAACGACAGAGCTGATTCAAGTACCGACTAATCGTTCACAGAAACCACAAATCATATTCGTTTCATTAAGCATGGCGCACGAAGTTGTACTTCATCAGTTTGAATTAGAAAACCGAACCTACTTTGAATCCATGGTGCCGAGCAGAGGCGATGCATTTTATAACAAAAATGAATTTAGACATAGATTAATGAGTTTATTAAAGGAAGAAGAGGAAGGGAAAGGAATCTTTTATCTTCTATTTGATGATGCAGATAATCTTGTAGGTCGATTCAATCTACTAATCGATGGGAAGAGCGCTGAGATTGGTTATCGAATTGGAGAGGCATTTTCAGGAAGAGGTTATGCAAAACAAGCACTTGGATTAGCGATTGAAGAAGTACGCGCGGCTAATCGAATAAACGAACTAACCGCGAAAACGACGTCCGCTCATCGAGCATCGCAGCAGATTTTGCTGAAGAATGGTTTCACAGAAGTTAAAGGAGACTCCGAGCCATTTATGTGGAAAGGGCAAAAGCAGTGGTTCGTTTACTATCAAATGAAGCTCAGTTAGCGAATTCAGTTGCTCACCTATTCATAAAGTTGTGAAGGCTATTCACTTCATAAATGTAGAGAGCGCCATAAAGGAAAAGCTGAACTGTGAAGAGGGAAATCGCGAAAATGTAATGGTTTTTCACGATCTTTTCTTTCCGTTTATGTAAGATATAAGAGCCGATGGATGTGCAACTGCCAGCTAACGATATGGACATAAATAGTAAGAAGCGATCGAGCCTCGTCAGAAAGTTATTCGTCATGGCAACCATTAGTTCAGAACCTGTCTTGTCCAACTCTCGATCAGAAAAGTCAATCGTAGTCTGTTGATTTAGAATGCGTGTTTCTAACACAATGGCATTTTGATCGGCCTCAACGAGTTGGTAATTATAAGGAAATAAACCTAACGTGACAAAAACAAACGAAAAGCCGAGAAACAACACGGTAAGGATTAATAATAATGATATGAGGCGTAAAAATACAGACATACTATTCTCCTTCTATATAGATAAAGGTGGTCTTGATCGCTCGTTAGAAAAAGAGGAGTGTTGTTGAACCCACTCTTTAATCGACAAGGCCAATTCGTTTAACGTTGATTGGACAGAGGTAATCGTATCTAGATAATAGAAAGTAGAGGGATCTATTTCATAGCCAGATAGCGAGTGAATGAAAATTTTTGTATTCGACGCTATGGCTAACCCTAATTCAACATGGCTCCCTTTTCCTCCAGGTAATAAAAGTATGAATGCATCTGCATCTTGTACAGCTTGTTTTTCCCTCTCGCCAATTGCTTTTAATTGCTGTACAGAGGTTGCTCGTTCATTTTTCGTCCAGTCGTAGGTTTGAACGTATCCTTCGTTTTGCAAAGACGAAGATAGCGCTCGAACAGAATCGATGTTTGTAAAAGATGAAGCAATATAAAAATTCAAAAAAATCACTCCTTTAACCCGATTATAAATGAAATCACTCGATTTCACTATAAAAAGGGAAGGGAGTGAGCGTTGTTTTTTAAAAAGTTTAGGGAGATGACCAAAAAATCGACCGAGGTACAAAGTCATTTGAATTTCTGTTAATAAGGATTCAAGAAATTGCTTAATCGAGCCAGTGCTCAGGGACAACTACGAAAACTGACTTGACTCTTAAATTACTAAATATCTCTTGAACATTTACACTACCACATTGCGTACGGGGAGCCGCTACGGAAATTAGTAAAAAGGGAGAGAAACGCTAATGGAAGGGAATTTTGTCACGCAAAGTATAGATGGACAAACGTTTCAACTTAAAGAACTGCATGATTTTCAGTGGCTTCAATCCTATGGAACTGTATTTAACGTTTTTGATCAACAAGATTCAGGAAATCTGAGTTTTGGTGTGAAAAAAGGAGCAGAGCGATATTTCATCAAGTATGCTGGTGCTAAAACCATCTACTATAACAACACACCTTTGGAGTCGATACAGAGGTTGAAAGAGGCTGAAAAGGTCTATCGTGATTTGCAGCATCCATCGTTAATTCAATTTATAGAGGCTATTGAGACACCAAATGGTTATGGGCTTGTTTTTGCTTGGACAAATGGAGAGAATTTGCATCCACACTGGGAATTCCCACCGCCGGAAAAATACACGCATCTGGATTCTCCTTTTTATCGTTTTAGACAGCTTCCATTTGAGAAAAAATCAAAAGCGTTTAAACAAATCCTTTCTTTTCATAGGTATGTAGAAGAGGAAGGCTATGTCTTAATTGATTTTTATGATGGGAGTTTATTGTATGATTTTTCATCTGATAGAATGACGATTTGTGATATCGACATGCATGCGAAAGTCCCGTACACCAATGAAGTGGGGCGGATGTGGGGGTCGTCTCGTTTTATGGCTCCTGAGGAATTTAAAAAAGGGTCTACAATTGACGGTCAGACGATGGTTTATACAATGGGGGCGATGGCATTTGCTTTATTTGGTGGGGAAACCGACCGTTCTATTGATAAGTGGCAGGCCCCAGAACGTTTTTATTCGATTTCGCTAAAAGCTGTTCAAACGGATAAACGTGCGCGATACGGTTCTGTAGGGGAATTTTTAGAAAAATGGCTTGAACAAGAATAAGAGGGGTCGTACCCTCTTATTCTTTTGTTTTTTCCATTGTATCAAGCCGTTCAAGGATTTGATCAAGCTTTTTGTCGATATCCTCGAACTCAGGTCCTATCCCTTGGCGCATTTCTAATTCTTTTAAATGAGCGCGGTTGCTAATTAATAGCGTAATAACGGGATATAAAATGGCAGCTAGCGGGATAAGCACCCACCACGGGAAATCAGCCATATTCCATCCTCCTCTTCTACATCTTTCCTACGTATACGTTCAGAAAAGAGAGAAGTTTCACTCCTATTCAAAATGATTTCGGAGAAAGTCCTGTACCGAACTAGCTGTTTTCATTCCTTTTAACTTGGTTTCGTTTAAGCTAATCGATTGTTTTGCAAGAATTGGCGATATCCCTGTTAGCACGGTGTCCGTTCCGACGAGTTGTAAAATATCTCGTAATCGAAAAATGCCCTTAACGACATATTCATCAAAATCTTCTAATCCTGAAACATCGACAATTAATGTTGATAGATCGAGTTTGGATGTCTCTTTTGTGACGGTATTGAACATATGGTCAAATCGTTCTTTACCAAACTCCCCTACGAGTGGAATAACTGCAATCCCGTTTACTAGTGGAACAATGGGTGTGGAAATCGTGTCAATTCGCTGTACGGTATCAAAATAGCTTAATTCTACTTCTTTTTGTACGGAAACATCTTTTTGAATGCCAATAAAGTATTTTATTTCCGGGTGATCAAGGGTGACACATTCAATGTTTAATTCATTCCAAAAAAAACTTCCGTCTTTGCGATAATTAATAATTTCAACTGAAATGGATTCATCGTTGCGAATAGCTTCTCTAATTTGATCGACTTTTTCTCTATCTGTATCTTCTCCTTGGAGAAAACGACAGTTTGTCCCAATGACTTCCGATTCTTCGTATCCAGTCATATCCGTAAATCCCTGGTTAGCATAGACAATGGGATTATCTTCTTGAGACGGATCTGTGACAAGAACACCTACCTTTGTTCGGTCTAGGAGTCGTGTTAAAAGTTGAGACTTATTGAACAACTGTTCCATATTAACACCTCGAATGTATTCATATTCAATAAAGATGTTTTCCCAACAAATCAATGAATTAAACAAATGCTTTCGTAGATTTAGACGCATCTTCATTCAAATTCATGTAAAATGGTACAGAATGATAATAGAGTGAGGGACTTAAGATGAGAGATTTTATGGAGCAAGCAAAGTTAAGTGTTCAACTACCTAAAAAGAAAGCCGTCTTTCAATTAAATCGGACTCGAATCGGTGTCCCGTTTTTTTACGTTGGCATTTGGCTTGTCTTTATTTGTATACCTTTATCGGTTCAATCGTATTGGAATGCGGAAGGTTTGCTAGGAGAGTTGGCAATACCTATTTATTTTGTTTATTTTTTGTTTGTTTTCTTCCCAATTTTCGCTGGTGCCATTTACTTTTTACTTGCCGCAATTGCCGCAATAGCACTGACACTAGCAAAATTGTTAGAACGAAAACTAACTTTTTTAATGATGTTTAAACTTGCATCATTTGCAGCAACTTTTCCGCTCATTGGATATGGAGTCTTTCTTTTTATTGACGAAGGGATTGCAACGCTATGGATATGGCCAAGCGTGGCGTTTCTATTCTTTGTTTTAGTTCGATCCATTTTCCATTATCCGAAGCAAAAAAATAAACGACAGGGACTGAGAAAATGATAATTGAACGAACAGAACATTGGGTGAAAGAACGTTTAGCCCACGATACGACGGGGCACGATTGGTACCATATTGATCGTGTGAGAAAAGTAGCAGTCATGTTGGCAGAAAAAGAGAATGCTGATCAACAAATTGTGGAACTATCGGCATTGCTACACGACATCATTGACGATAAAATTGTCGAAAATGAACAAGAAGCGGTTGAAGAGGTGGAGAAATTTTTAAATGAACAAGGGCTACTAGAACATTCCATACATCAAGTGGTTTCCATTATTCAGTCCATTTCCTTTAGCAAGGGGCATCAGCTTTCGCTACTTGAAGCCAAAATTGTGCAAGATGCTGATCGACTTGATGCAATTGGTGCGATAGGGATTGCGCGAACGTTTCAATACTCTGGGGCAAGGAACCAACCAATCTATGATCCTACTCTATCCGTGCGCGGACAAATGACAAAGGAAGAATACCGCCATGGAAAATCTTCAGCCATTAATCATTTTTATGAAAAGCTCTTACAATTAAAAGATGGACTACATACCCAAACGGCAAAAGAAGTCGCTGAAAAACGCCATGCACTTATGGAGCAATTTTTAGATCAATTTTTTCAAGAGTGGGAAGGAAACGCCTAGAACACTAGCTTATCGATGCATTCGATGAGCTATTTTTATATTGAAAAGGCAAATTGACAGGTATTAGAAGTTATGCAAAAATGAAAGCGATATCAATAGATTAAATTATTTTACTTTTTTTCATAATCAGACAGGAGGGGGTAAAATGAGAAATCGATTTGGATGGATGAGCGTTTGTGTTTCATCAATAATGCTAACAAGTTGTTTAGCACAAACGGAAACTGTAAGTGAGACAGACGTACCTGAAGGAGATGTCACGGTTTGGGCTTGGAACTTAGAAGCTGATTATTTAATTGATATAGTACCAGCATTTGAAGAGCAGTATCCAGACATTAATGTGAATGTGATGAAACTTAGTGGCGAGCAAGTATATCAGCGGCTTACGACAGGACTGGCGGCTGGAGTAGAGAGTCAGTTACCTGATCTAGTACAAGTTGAAAACCAACGGATCGATTTGTATATGGACAATTTTGCTGAGAGTTTTGTCAATCTTTCAGAAATGGGCTTTGACGAACATCGAGATAAATTTGTGGAAGGGAAAATTGCTCCGTTAATCAATGATAATGGAGGTGTGATGGCCTTTCCTCGAGACACTGGACCAATGGCAATCTTCTATCGTCACGATTTATTTGAAGAAGCTGGGATCGATCCCGCATCAATTGTGACATGGGATGACTACATTCAAACGGGAAAAGAAATGCGTGAAGACACGGGGATGTTCATGACCGGGATTCAGTTAAATGGCGACACCAGTTTTTATCGCGCAATGCTACAACAGCACGATTTGTTTTATTTTGATTTGGATGGCAACGTAACAGCGAATACCGAAGCCGCTCATAAATCAATGCACATATTAAAAGAAATGGATGATGTGAATATGCTGTTACACGCAGCTACTGGTGAAGAGATCAATGCGGCCATAAAGAATGATGCGGTTGCTTCCGTTATTAGTGGATCCTGGCAAAAAGGAATTATAGAAGACCAAATGCCAGAACAAGAAGGGTTATGGAGGGTGATGCATCTACCAGCATTTGAAGAGGGGGGAAGTACAGCGGCAAATGATGGTGGGTCAAATTTAGCGATAACGGAAGTGTCCACGAACAAAGAAGCGGCTTACTTATTCGGAGAATTTGCGAGTGTTCATGTGGACAATCAAGTTTATGGAGCTTTGGCTTATGGTGCTTATCCAGCTTTAATTGAGGCGATCGACCGTCCTGAAATGCGTGAAGGGATTGACTTTTATGGCGGACAAGAGATCTTTGATGTTTTTGCTGAAGAAGCACTGAATCTGCCTGTTGTGAATTTCACCGATGATTATTTAAGAGGACAGAACAATTTTAATGATGCAATTGGTCGGGTGATTTTACAAGATGTCGCAATAGAAGAGGCGCTTAATACGACAGCAAATCGGTTAGAGTCTGCAACAGGGCGGGGGTCGAGTAATGAGTGAGCGAGCATTATCAAACAAACCTACACCTATTCGTAAAAAGAAGAAAAACAACCGTTCAACAGGCGGGCTTGCGCCTTATGTCTTTATTGCGCCAGCAGTTATTTTATTTGTTTTATTCACAGGGTATCCGATTGTTTACTCGTTGATTTTAAGTTTTACGACAAATGAGGCAGGCGTCAATGTGTTTGCCGGATTTGATAACTACATTAGGCTCTTTCAAGACACGTTGTTTTATGAGTCGTTATTCAATACATTTATTATTTTGATTGTTCAAGTACCTGTTATGACGATGCTTGCAGTCATTCTTGCAAATGTTTTGCATAGTGGCATTCATAAGTATAAAGGGGTTTTACGAGTTGCATTTTTCACCCCTACGGTAACATCGCTAGTCGCTGCGGCGATTATCTTCCTACTTATATTAAATCAAGATTTTGGGATTTTGAATTATATGCTTGGCTTTGTCGGTGTGGATCAAATTCCTTGGCTTAATGACCCTTTTTGGGCAAAGGTGTCTTTGATCATGGTAACGATTTGGCGTTGGACAGGATACAATATGATTATTATTTTGGCAGGATTACAAGTGATTCCAAAAGATTTGTATGAAGCGGCAAGCATTGATGGTGCAAGTACAGTGCGTAAGTTTTTTTCTGTCACATTGCCACAGTTAAAACCGGTTTTATTATTTGCTGTTGTGATGTCAACGATTGGTACCTTCCAATTGTTTGATGAAGCATTTAATCTCACAGGTGGTGGACCAATTAACGCAACGACTACAGTTACGATGTATTTGTATGAAAATGGTTTTGAATACTTTGATTTTGGCTATGCATCTGCTATTGCCTACGTCGTCGTGATTATCATAGCGATTCTATCGTTTATTCAGTTTAGAGTGGCAGGTGATCGTGAATGAAGCTAGTTGGGAAGCTATTAAAATATCTTGTTTTACTCATAGGTCTTTTTATTACGTTAGGGCCTTTTTATTGGATGGTTGTTGGAGCGACTAATTCTTCAGGTGCGCTGCTGTCGGTACCGCCGAACTTAATTCCAGGAGATCAGCTTGTACAAAACTTTCAAAATCTAGTTGCGAATATCGATATCTTTCAAGCTCTGTGGAATTCAACGGTTATTACCGTTATCTTTACGAGTGTAGCGGGCATCATAAGTGCGGCAGCAGGCTATGCATTTGCAAAGTTTGAATTTAAAGGTAGAGGTCCGATCTTTGCGCTTTTGTTAGCTTCTATGATGATTCCTTATCAAGCGCTCATCATTCCACAATTTGAGTTGTTTGCAAATTTAGGTATCTTAAATACGTATAGCGCAATTATTTTACCTCAACTTGCTTATCCATTTGCCATTTTTCTTATGCGGCAAAGTATGAAGTCTATTCCAGATTCCCTTCTTGAATCTGCAAGAATTGATGGTTGCGGAGAGTACCGAATGTTTTTTCGGATTGCATTGCCGATGATGTTGCCGGCAATAGGCGCGGTCTCGATCTTTTTATTTACTCACCAGTGGAACAATTTCTTATGGCCTCTTGTGGCAATCGTGACGGAAGATATGTATACACTTCCGATTGTGTTGTCTATTCTAGGCGGGCAAGATAATCTTGATTATGGGCAGCTTATGCTAGCAGCAACCATTTCTGTACTGCCTATCTTTATCATGTTTTTGTTTTTACAACGGTACTTTATTGCGGGCATTGCAAGCGGCGCTGTAAAAGAATAATCCTTGAGGAAAGGCTGGATCAAAAGCGACATTTGCTTTAGGTCCAGTTCTTTTTTTGACGCACATGTATACAAGCGTTTGGCGCATATACTGAAGGATGTTGTCAGAGAAAGGAGCCAATAGGATGACTCAATCGGAGCGGAAAGAAATTGCTTATTATCGAGTGCTAAACCATGCGCTTTTACACTTAATTCAACCTACCGATGTAGCGGTGCTCGATATCGGTTGTGCGGCAGGGTATTTGGGTGAAGCAATCAAGGCGAAGACAGGAGGACTTGTCTCAGGGGTTGAAATTATA
This sequence comes from Shouchella phoenicis, assembly GCF_047238345.1. NCBI lineage: Bacteria > Bacillati > Bacillota > Bacilli > Caryophanales > Bacillaceae > Shouchella > Shouchella phoenicis. The sequence goes on from NZ_JBDFMQ010000001.1 coordinate 895,704, forward strand.
TCAGAGGCTGCTGAAGAAGCGAAAGCGAGGCTCGATCAAGTCGTATGTGCAAACATTGAAACAGACAGACTTCCTTTTCACGACCAACAATTTGATGCTGTTGTGTTTGGGGATGTGCTAGAACATATGCTAGACCCTTGGCGTGTAGTGAGAAAAACAGCAACGTTACTTAAGCCTGCAGGTTCCATCTATGCAAGCATCCCAAACGTTGGACATATCACAATCATTGAACAGTTGTTGAAAGGGACATGGACATACGCGGAATCAGGCTTACTCGATAAGACTCATTTTCGATTTTTTACGAAAGAAGAAATTCGAAAGCTGTTTGAAGAGAATGGTTTTGCTATAGAATCAATCACCCAACTGATGAACACTGGGCAAAGAGAAGATCAATTCATTGAGGGTTTACGTTCTCTAGCGACAGCTTTTCAAATACCAGTAGATGATCTTCAAGAGCGGGCAACAGCTTATCAATACATCGTTCATGCTAGGAAGAAGGGATAAAATGAAGGCAACGTTTAGCCATGTCACTTCAAATAACCATGTCTTTTATCATGTTGAGGGGGACATTCCTTCTGGCTGGTATTATCTATCTTTTACCTACAAAGGCAATTATTCTGTACCGATTAGGCTTTACTGGGAGTTAAATCAAGCCGGTACTAAGCAGGTGTGGAGTGAAGAAATAGGCTTATTAGATAGCAGACTCGCAAACCAGCACCTGTTCTCTTGTTATCTTTCTCCTAATCTAACCAAGCTCCAAATTTCATTAGAATTTGAAGAAGAGTCGCCACATGAACTTACAATCACACAAGTGACGCCAATGTTGCTTGATACGTTTTTATCTCTCGCCTGGTCCAAAAAACATCAATATTTTAACGTTGAATGGGACGGCACAAACTATTTGATGAACTATAGGCGATATCGAGCATGCAAATTACTTGAAAATAAACGAGATCTAACCCCTCTCTTAACGGCTATGAGATATGATGTACCTGATGAACATGCATGTTATCTTATGCAAGAAAAAGAACCTCCACTTCGTTTAAGCGATGGGCCAATCGTCTCCATTGTTATTCCAGTGTTTGATGTGAATATAAGGTATTTATTAGAAGCCGTTCGTTCTATTCAAAACCAATCGTATCAAGCTGTTGATTGCATTGTTGTGATACATGAGAGTATCCCAGATAACCTAATTAATCGGTTTACAGAAGAAGTGAATGATCAAAGTCTTCGTATTGTTATAGGAAGCGGAATTGGTACGAGGGCTTCCTTAATAAATCAAGGTTTATCGGTTATTCGAGGAGAATACGTATTAATTCTACAGCCTGATGATCGTTTAGCGGAAAATGGAATTGCGTGGTTGGTGCAAATCGAGGCAGACGTTGTTTACAGTCATGATGCGTATATAAACGAAACCGGGACGTTTGTTAATGTGTATGAGAAGCCTGTATGGTCGCCTGAACTTCTTTTAGCACACAATTATTTAGGAAGTGGCGTAATGACTTCTACGAATCTACTTAAAAGAGCGGGTGCATTTCGTGCTCATTATGGGCAGGCAAGTGATTATGATTTCTACTTAAGAATAACGGAGGCAGCAGCTTCAATTCAAAGAGTGGATAAGTATGCCTATCATAAGCGCTTGGCTTCTGATTTGTGTGAATGGGAAAGCGACGAAATCGATCAACAAGGAACCGTTCAGCTTGGGAAAAAAGCGTTAGAGGAGGCGCTGGTAAGAAGAACGTTAAGTGGCAAAGTATTGATAAAAGACGAAGCGTCCAATCTTTATGCCGTACGTATGAACGTACCGGATCAAGTGAAAATAAGCATTCTTATATGTACTCGAGACCAAGCAGAGTTACTAGAACGTTGTTTAGTATCCATTTTTGAAAAAACGACCTATCAACATTTTGAAGTCCTTGTTGTTGATAATGGATCTGTTGAAAACGAGACAGCTGCTTTGTTTGAAAGATGGAAGCAGCAAGAGTCAGGTAGGTTTCGTGTGATTCGAGATGACCAACCATTTAATTTCTCTGCTTTAAATAACGAAGCAGTAAAGAAATCAACTGGTGAATTAATCGTCTTACTAAATAACGACATCGAAGTTCGATCTCCCATGTGGCTTGAAAATATGGCGGGGTATGCTATTCAAGAAGAGATTGGTGCGGTCGGGGCGTTGCTTTACTATCAAAGTGGCCATGTTCAACATGCTGGAGCCATCTTTAATGATGTGGCGCCTATTCACTCGTTCTATAAAGGGATGCTGGGCGACGATGCGGTTTCAAAACTTGTGCAGTTACAAAGGAACTTTTTAGCTGTAACAGGAGCATGTCTGATGGTAAAGCGATCGCTTTATGAAGAAGTTGGTGGACTGGACGAAGCATTTGAATCGTCTTACAACGATATGCATTTTTGTATGGAACTTTATGCCCGCGGCAAACGAAATGTATTGATACCAGAAGCTAAACTATATCATCATGAATCGATTTCAAGAGGGCGCTTGCAAACGATCGACAAGCAAGAAGAGTGGATGCGGGAACTGGGGCGATTTCGGTCATTATGGGGATACTATTTTCAAAAAGATCCTTTTGTTAGTAGCCACACGTTTTGAGTGTTCATTGAACAGAAACCTAGCGGAATCGCACGAAAAGAATCTTCATGATCATTCATGAAGATTCTTTTTTAGTTATCGTTTCTAGTATGGTCAGAAAAGTCCTCTTCTTTTTCATCGCTATTTTCCATTGTTTCTTCTTGTTCTTTTGTATAACTCTTTTCATTGTCGTCTTTGTTTGGATTTGAATGGTCGTCTCGCTCTTGTCGATCTTTGTCCCTATTTTTCATCGTTTCCTCCTGTGAATCGGTATACGAGCGCTCTTCATTTTCTTCCTGCTTCTTTTTTAAGTAATCGGACCGTTCACCGTGCCAAATTAAATCAAATAGCGCACGACCATTCGTCGGTTGACCATCTGGTAAATAAACGGGAATAATATCGAAGAACACAAAGTAAAAAATGTAAAACATAAATGTACTCCAAAACATGTTCTCAGGCAAGATGGATGCGGATAAGAGTGAATTAATGATAATGGCAACAATCATACAAGATAAGATTGGCGATGCATAAATAAAGCCGTGCCAAAAACGATTTTTCGGATTTACTTCATCATAATCCATCCAGCTATACATAAAAAAATAACGACGAACTTCAATCGTTTTTAATGAAAAAAGTTTGGGGCCACTACCAACAACTAAATTTTTATTTGATGCTCCAAGTAATACAGCTGTTAAATAATAGCCAGACTCTCGAATAACTGTAACAATAGGTAAGATGACTAACGCAGACATAATGAGTCTTCCTAAATCAATGAGTGTAAACAACGGCATATAGCTCCTTTCGTACGTTCCTCTACTAACGTACCCGATTTATATAGACAACAATCCACATTTTTAAATCCGAAATACATCTTTCTTTTCCCTTAAAAGCGTGGCAAAATAGGAAAGAAGCGATAAAAACAGACTTTTATGAGAACGATTTCACATTATTGGGAGAGAAGGGGTAATTTGGAGCAAACAGCAATTACGGGTAAAAGAAGGTTTGGTTTAGCCTTATTACTCGGGACGTTGGCAGCTTTTGGACCACTAACGATTGATATGTATTTACCTAGCTTTCCGTCTATTGCATCGGATTTAGGCTCACCAGCTTCGTTGGTACAGCTAAGCTTAACGGCATGTTTGTTAGGGCTAGGTGCAGGTCAACTAGTCGTTGGACCGATGAGTGACTCGAAAGGGAGGAAAAAACCGCTTGTCATATCAATCTTTTTGTATGTGCTCGCGTCTTTAGCTTGCGCGATGGCACCAAATATTACAACACTGATCGTGGCGAGGTTTATGCAAGGCTTCACAGCAGCAGCAGGAATTGTCATTTCAAGAGCGATTGTTCGTGATTTATTTAATGGAAGAGAATTAACGAAATTTTTCTCGTTATTAATGCTTATTAATGGGTTAGCGCCAATTTTAGCTCCTGTTTTTGGAAGTGCGGTATTGTTATTACCAGGTGCTAATTGGAACTGGATTTTTATTACACTAGCTATACTTGGTCTTGTTATTGTTCTTATTGTGATAAATCGCTTAAAAGAGACGTTACCTGAAGAGAATCGAACGCAAAGCAGTATCGGTCATACATTACGGACATTTAAGAGCTTACTATTAGACCGGACATTTATGGGTTTTGCATTTACTCAAGGTTTAATGATGGGGGGGATTTTTGCATACGTGTCAGGAACTCCTTTTGTCTATCAAGGCATTTACAATGTATCGCCTCAGGTATTTAGTCTCTTGTTTGCAGTAAATGGGTTAGGGATTATTGTTGGTACCCATTTAGTCGGACGTTATGCAGGAATTATACCGGAGCGTTCGTTTCTTCGTTTTGGGCTAATAACAGCTAGCATTGCCAGTAGCGTGTTGCTCATTATGACGATTCTGAATGGGCCATTATTTACGATTGTCATCCCCATTTTCTTATTTGTTTCCATGATCGGTATGATTGGAACGACTTCATTCTCATTGGCAATGGAAGCACAAGGGGGAAGAGCGGGTAGTGCCTCAGCGCTACTTGGGTTATTGCCGTTTGTAATTGGAGCGATAACAGCGCCACTTGTCGGTATTGCAGGTGAAGATACAGCTGTCCCAATGGGATTAATCATGTTCCTATCAAGCATTGCGGCTTTAGCAGCGTTTTATTTCCTTGCAAAAGGCGGAAAAGACGTTCAGGAGGCAAAGGATCTTTAAAGTGGGAAGACAAAAAGCGCTAGCGACAACTCTCTTTAAATGGAGAGGCTTGTCGTAAAGCGCTTTTTCTGATCTTTTTCATAGATGATCTATTGCATCGTTTGACTATGTTTTTTAGATATTTCTTTTAAAAATTGTTGTTCTTCTATTGTTAGTTCTCGACTTAACTTCGATTCCATCTCTTTTTTTAATGATATAAATAATAAATTTGCTGTTTGATCGAGCATAAAAGGCCTCTTTTCATTCATGCTTTACAGTATATTCGTACTAATTTTAACAGATTGCAACGAAAATAGGAAGATCTTCCGGGGCATTTTCGATAGAACAACTGGGCAATAAAGGAAGTGAGTACCTTCTTTTATGATAAAGCCTATGTTAGAGTAAAGGGGAAAGAAGGTGACATATGGGGGAGTTAAAGAGTAAACGCGATGCTGCTGCAGCATTAATTGGACAGCTAGACAAACAGTTAAGGTGCCCCTTCTGTCAGCAAGTTTTAGAGTGGGATCAATCGTATCGCTTCACATGTGTGGAAAACCATTCATTTGATTTATCGAAACAAGGATCGCTGTTCTTAGTGAAACAAGCTGCAAATAGTCAATATGATGAACCGTTATTTCAGGCGAGGCATAGGATCATCCAGCAATTTCAGCTGTATGCGCCAATCTATGAAATCATCTCTTTAGAATTAAGAGATAAAGACGTGATATTAGATGCTGGAACTGGTGAAGGATCTCACTTGAATGAATTTAAGAAAAGATTTCCGGAAATTGTTCCAATTGGATTAGACTTATCAAAAGATGGAATTAACCAAGCGGGAAAACTTTATCGTGATAGCTTATGGATAGTAGGAGACTTAGCCAATCTTCCGTTTCAAAATGAATCAGTCGATGTCATACTAAACATCTTGTCTCCTTCAAATTACGCTGAGTTTAAAAGGGTATTAAAACAAGATGGGAAACTGATTAAAGTGATACCAAGAGCGAACTATCTACAGGAACTAAGAAAATATACGAGCGAAACGACAAACGAAACATATTCAAATCATCAAACCGTAGCCTTATTTAATCAGCATTTTTCTGAGGTGCAGGTAAAGACGATTCAGTATAAGAAAGAATTAACTCAAGCAGAGCGTCAAGCGATTATCAACATGTCGCCGCTTGGGTGGTCTGTTTCGGCAGAGGCGAGGCAAATGTATATTGAAGAAGGTCAATCGACAATCACAATCGACTTGGATCTTTTAATCGCAAAAATGTAACGAAGAACATCCAGCTTGTTTACTCATGCTTGGATGTTCTTTGATTTTGGATAATTGAAGAGTAATATGGCAGTATATAATCTTTATATTCATCTTTTAAATCACGAGGAAGGGTCTTGAAGAATTTCACATCCAAAGATTCATTGCTGTCATGCTTTAACTTGCCACTATACTGATTCGTCCAATAAACAGCGGTAACGGAATAAATTTCATCCCCATTTTGAAAGGTGTAATGGTAGTCTTCGCCTGAAAAAATGCCGAGTAATTGAAGGGATGTGATCACGAGTCCCGTTTCTTCTAAAACTTCGCGAGTAGCTGTTCCTTCAATAGTCTCACCAAGTTCCATCAGACCACCGGGAAGTCCCCACCCACCATCTTTACGATGTTCAAGTAACAGTTCTTCCTGATCATTAAATATAAGCACGACTGCTCCAGGCAACAGTAAAGGATCGTTCCCTACTTTTTGGCGTAAAGCATTTACATAATCCAAAATCATCGCTCCTTTAAGGTAAGTGTGGAGAGGTTTGTTGCAACAATTATATATGCAGAATGAATTATTTAAAAGAAAATTAAAAAAGTAGTCAATTAAATAGGTGAAAGGCTCAGGAACTTTGTCCATGCAACCAACTCCCTTCATGCATAAGGTATATAAGACCTTAAGTTTGGGAGGTGAATGGAATGAGTTACTATGGAACTGGTGGTTATGGACACTATAGACCTGCAAAAGGCTTCTCAGCACGTATCTGTCCTGGTTGTCGCTGCAAAAAGCGATGCAATTCTTGTAACGAACGTCCAAAAGAGCGCAAAGAAGATCGTAAAGACGATTGTGGTTGCAAAGAAGACCGTAAAGAAGATCACAAAGAAGATCGTAAAGAGAATCGAAAAGAAGAGCACCCTGTAGAGCATAAGATCTATTATTCAAATGAAGATTCGAAACCATGTGAAGACTGTTAACTCTCTATACAAGGCTAAGCCATTGTGCAACAATAGGCTTAGCTTGTTTTAATTAGGGGTGTAAACATGAGAATTGAGTCACCAAAAATACCAGAGTCTTTAACAGAAAAAAAGCTGTTACAAATGATAGAGGAAGAAGAGAACGAAGCTGTCTACATATCGATAAATGAAGAAGATGCACGTAATGTAATACTTGAGCGATTCGTTCTCTCAAACGCTCGTGTGTCACGTACGACGTTTACAGGCGCACAGATGCCTCGTGCGGATTTTACAGACGTGCAATTTGTTAATTGTGATTTTTCAAATGTGGATTTTTCAGAAAGTATTTTTCATCGTGTGGAATTTATTGATTGTAAGTTGATTGGTAGTCACTTTTCAAATGCTCATCTTGCACAAACAACCTTTTCAAATAGCATGTTGAATCTAAGTAACTTTATTGATGTTCGAATCAAGCAAGTTCAGTTTTTACAGTCATCGATGAAACAAATGAATGTAGCAAATGGCAAGATTAAAGGGTTATACCTCAATGAGTGTGATATAGATGATATTAGTTTTTTTGAAACGCCGTTAATGGGTGTTGATATAAGTACGTGTACATATAACCGAATAGAGGCGTCACAGCAGGTGATCGCTGGGTTGATTGTGTCGCGAGATCAAGCGGTTGGCTTTGCACGATTATTAGGTTTAAGAATAAAGGAAGAAATGTAACAGATATGTGAACTTCTATGAAAACAGAGAGATTCTCGCTATCATTCTATTTAGCAACAAAAGAACCCATGGTACACTAAGAAAAAGGATTTATGGAGGGGTATAATGGGGAAACGAATTATGTTGTTTATTGGAACGAATATTCTTGTTCTAACAACAATTTTTCTTGTGTGGTCATTGATCATTCAGTTTACAGGCATTGATGGTTCATTCGTATCGAGTGATGGTTCCATTCAATTTGCTGTTATTTTATTATTTAGTGCGATTGTTGGGTTTGCAGGTTCCTTTATTTCATTAGCGATGTCTCGTTGGATCGCAAAAACGATGATGAAGGTAAAAGTAATTGATCCTGAAGGCCCAATGTCTAGAGATGAGAAAGCAATTGTAGAGAAAGTTCATCGCTTGTCGAGAGCAGCTGGCTTAGCGCATATGCCAGAGGTTGGCATCTATCAAAGTAATGAAGTAAATGCATTTGCAACAGGTCCCTCTAAAAAACGATCGTTAGTAGCGGTCTCGTCAGGATTATTAGACACGATGGATGACGATGCTGTTGAAGGTGTTATTGCGCATGAGGTTGCTCACGTTGCGAATGGCGATATGGTTACAATGACGCTATTGCAAGGAATTGTTAATACATTTGTTGTATTCTTCTCCCGTGTGATTGCAATTGTGCTATCACGCTTTGTGCGCCCGGAATTTCAGTTTATTGTGCAATTCGCTTCCATTATTATTTTACAAATTCTCTTTTCGTTACTAGGAAGCCTTGTTATTAGTGCCTATTCACGTCATCGTGAATTCCACGCAGATCGTGGTGGTGCAGACTTGGCAGGCAGAGATAAAATGGTTCATGCGCTACGTTCATTGCAACAGTATGTAAATCGTGCGAAAGCAGGGGATCATTTAGATGACACTGCTGTACAAACGATGAAGATCAATGGTGGAAAAACAATGATGAAATTAATGTCGACTCACCCTGATTTAAACGATCGAATTGCACGATTAGAACAACGTTAAGAAGTAACTTCCGTCGAGACATTCGACGGAAGTTTTTTTATGGGATTAGGTTACCAGCAGCTGCGTAAAGTTCTGTCCATTCTTCCCTTGATAACGGAATGGCGGAACCAGCACAAGCTTCTTTTACTCTACTTGGTTTTGTTGATCCTACCACAACTTGGATATTAGCTGGATGCCTTGTAATCCATGCGGTAGCGATTGCTGTAGCAGAGACATTATACTGTTTTGCTAAACGCTCAAGTACATCATTAAGCTCTGGGAATTCTTTGTGATTGCCAATAAACGTGCCTGCAAAAAATCCATTTTGATAAGGAGACCAAGCTTGTAAAGTAATCTCATTCAAACGACTATAATCAAGCGTTCCAGCATCTCGATTGACAGATTCATCTGTCTTCATGTTTAGCGACATACTTGAGTCAATTAACGGTGTATGGGCAAGGCTGTATTGTACTTGGTTCACAATGAGTTTCTGATCAACCGAACGTTGCAACAATTCGATTTGTTGTGGCGTGTGATTCGATACACCAAAATGACGAACTTTTCCACTATCATGGAGCTGTTGAAATGCTGCAGCGACTTCATCAGGCTCCATTAATGGATCAGGTCTGTGCAATAATAAGATATCCAAATACTCGGTGTTCAAACGCTGCAAAATAGCGTCGACGGACGTGAGGATATGGTCTTTTGAAAAGTCATAATAACCCGTTGCCCCTTTTCGAATGCCGCATTTGCTTTGTAAAACAATCTTTTCCCGGGAAATGTCTGTATGAGAAAGCGCTTTTGCAAATAATGATTCACATTCACCGCCGCCATAAATATCGGCGTGATCATAAAAATTAATGCCTTCTTCATAAGCGGTTTGAAGCAATTCTTGAATGGAAGCATCGTCTAATCCATTTATTCGCATATTGCCTAAGATAATATTGGAAACGTTTAAATCCGTTCCTGGTAACACAAATGTTTTCATAATAGCCTCCTTTTCTTACTATATTCATAGTTTAAAAGGAGATGGAACAAGAGTACAGTATTATTGTTCGACAATCCCTTTTGCAATCGCATGAGCAATCGTCTCTTGATAAGAATCATCTGACAGCTTTGCGGCTTCTTCTGCATTTGTAATAAACCCAACTTCTACAAGAATGGCTGGGACAGGGCTGTTACGTAACACATGAAACGTTTCTTGTTTGACACTTCGATCTACGGCACCGGTATCAGCAAGTAGGGATTGTTGTGTGGATTGTGCCATTGCTTTACCGGTCGTACTAGACGGATGGTAAAAAGTTTCAATCCCAGCTGCTTCTACGTTCGTATGCCCATTCGCATGGATGCTAACAAATTGGTCTGCGCCCCATGCTGAGGTCACAGCTACTCGTTCTTCTAAGGAAAGAAAGACATCTGTTTCCCTCGTCATATTCACAACATAGCCTAATTCTTCTAAACGTTTCTTTGTTTTATGTGCAATATCTAATACAACATCTTTCTCCATTAATCCATTTGCAGCAGCACCACTGTCATGAGCACCATGACCTGGATCGAGCATAATTCGTTTTGGCTCTGGGTTGTTTACAGGAGGTGGGGGAGTTACGTCAATTCGTTTGACCCACTCCAGACTAACGTAGCCTGTTCCATCCGCAAGACGTCCCCAACCTTGACCTTCATCAATAAATTCAACCATGTCACCATTATATTTTACCCCCACGACCTCTGCTGACGTGCTAGGGGCATTCCGTACATTTAACGTTGTGTTTACTGTTACTTCTCCTTGTTCGACTGCATATGCCGGCATAACAGCAAGCAACAAGCAGGCAAGAGTTACGATTAAAATAAAACCATTGATTTGCAATTTATTATTGTTCATGTGAATGTCCTCCTCACCAACGGTATAAGAGACATTCTGACCATGCTAGTAATCTTTTAAACACGAAGAAAGAAAAAGATTTTTAGAATGAGAGATTCTCAAGAAATTTTCATTCCATAAAGCGAAGTAAATCGCCTAACAGAAAATCATCCGAGAGCTGAAGTTGTTCTCGAACAATTGCTTGTTTGGCTGAACAAGATTGTATTGGAATCATGGTGTTGCTTGAACGCTCATAACAGGCATGGTCGGCAAAAAGAAAATCTTGCGCAATAAAATGGCCATCTCGAAAAATGATTGGCATGTCGCTTGGGCGAGTAAATAAATCATAGCTAAAAGATAAGTTTGCTTTTGTTGAGATGCCAAGAAGATGAAGAACCGTTGAATGAATATCAATTTGTCCACCTTCTGTTTCAATTGTGCGTCCTGTTTGTCCTGGGATATGGATAATCAACGGCACCTTCTGTAAATCAATATGAGAGAACGTTGTTTCTTCTTGATCTAAAAATTGATGGACACCTTTTTCATATTGACGAGAAATACCGTAGTGATCTCCATATAAAACAAACATCGTGTCCTCATACATGTCTTCGTCTTTTAATTGCTGAAAAAACTGTTCGACCGCCGCATCTAAATAACGAACGGTCGTAAAGTAGCGATTCACAACACCTACATCTGTATCGCCCTCTTCAATCAACTGATCTTCCTCTTCCAAAAGAAACGGAAAATGATTCGTTAATGTAATAAATTTTGCAGAATACGGTTCTTCTAATTCTTTTAAAAGTGGGATAGATTGTTCAAAAAAAGGTTTATCTTTTAAACCATAATTTACACTTTCCTCTTCTGTAACGTCGTACATCTCTTTTGAAAAGAAGTGATGATACCCAAGTGCCTCGTACATTAACTCGCGATTCCAAAAAGTAGCATCGTTAGCATGAAAGGCTGCAGATGTATACCCATTATGTTGTTCAAGGATCCGTGGCAGTGACTGAAATGTATTTGTATAGCTCCTCACAAAAGCAGAACCGCTTGATAGAGGATAAAAACCTGTATCAAGCATGAACTCCATATCTGATGATTTTCCTTGTGCTGTTTGATCATAAATGTTTGGAAAGTAAAAGCTCTCGGCAAGTAATCGGTTTAAAAAAGGGGTTAGTTCCTCGCCGTTATTTTCTTGTTGAATGACAAAATTTTGTACAGACTCTAAGCTAATAAAAACAACATTCTTTCCAGAAGCTAGTCCAAACGTAGAAGTGTCAGGTGGAGGAGGATCGACCATTTCCCCTTTAATCTCTGATGCAACCGTTTGGTTTGCAACCATCCCTTTTAAAGGCGCTTGTACGGATTGAGCGACGTTAATAATTTGATAATTGTAAATTCCGAGTGATGAAACCATTTGATCGCGTGCATAATCATGTTGTAGCACATACGGGTTTTGAATCAAACTTAAGCCAACGGTGAGAGCTAAAAAAGAGCTAGCTGTTATGAAATAAGGCTTTCCTTTTGGCCGACTAATAGGTGCCTCTTGTTTACTATAAAACCAAGCAAGCGTACAGAAGAACAAGACATCAATAAGGAGGAGTAGATCATAGGGAGAAAAGAGCTCAACTGTACTCGAACCGAGTCCACCTACATTATTAAGCTGAAGTAAAACGGATGACGTTAGAAAATCAATATAAAAGCGATAGTAAAGCAAATTACCTATTAATAATGCTGTAGATAATAGGTAGATTAAACAAAAAACAAGTGGACGAATATGATGTCGACCAACAAAACTTAAACTAAAAAGAAGAAGCAAACTGCCAATTGGACTTATCAAAAAAAGAAGCCAGTCCATAAAGTTATGTAGAGGTAATGAAAAACCAAGAAAACTTGTTACTAATGTTTTAAATGTAAGAATTAAAAGGGCAATAGGTAAAAAATGAGCCTTCACCACATGATGAGGAAAAGCTTTCATAAGGTCGACGCCTGCTTTCGTAATGTTTGAATGGTTTTGATTAATACCTCTACTATAGCTAAAACATTTTTTTCTTTCATTACGCCCATTAATGCAAGCTGGATGACGTTTCGCTTAAGTAAGTAATGGCTTTCATAGCTGACAAGAATAGATGCTTTCTTTAAAGAGTCGCCGACTATTCTTGAAGATAGATCTTGAGGAAGGTTAATCGATAGAATGGCTGGCGAGTAAGAATCATGTTTCAGCACATCTATCTTTTCTTCGCATAGTATTTTTAGCAAGCGTTTATAGAGATTTTCTGAGCAATGATGATGTGTCAACGCTTGTTGCAGAGCCAATAGTAAGTTTGATGAATATGTAAAAGGAACGCCCTCATTCTTTTGATAATACCCAGCATCTAAATATGCGGGTAAATGTTTAGAAGGTTCGATAGATTCTTGATGAAAGAGCAGCGCAAGTCCAGGGTAAGAAGCTAGTCCTTTGCCACTGACGCTACTTGCCAAGTAAACGTTCGCAAGGTTAATTGGTAATGTACCTAAGCTTGAGCATGCATCAAGACATAGTTTGAAGTTATATTGAGAGCAAAGCATGGTTAGTCCCTCAATTGGAAACAGATACCCAGTTGATGTTTCGCAGTGAACGGTCCATAACCATTTAATAGGGCCTATTTGTTCGATTCTTCGTTGTATTTGTGTAATAGAAATTGACGACCAATCCTCGTGCTGGATGGTATCAAAATCCAACCCCCAACGAGTCCCTTGTGCAATTAAACGTTCACCAAACTCCCCGCAAGCAAGGATAAGTCCTTTGCCTCCAAGTTTTGAAAGTTGTGCCGCAACCATTTCATTTGCCATAGTCCCTGTCCCCATTGCAATCTGAACTTGTTTCGCATTCGTTCGACGAAGAAGTTCCAGTTTGACTCGCTTCATTGTAGTCACAAACTGTCGATCTCGATGGGAAATCGGTTCAGCATTAAATGCTTCTTTTACATCGCTCGGAATGGAGACAGGTCCAGGGAGAAAAGACTGTTTTTCGTAAGATAAGCGCTCATGCTTTTCGATAATCCGCTTATAAACGAGCGATTGTTTACTGAAATTTTCCTCATTTAAGAACATGGGCTGAAATTGTGCATCCTTCTGACCAAGAAGCGGTCCAAATGGGAGAAAACCCATCTTTTTGTATAATTTGCTTTGTCTTGTAGTGCCAGAAATAAGTGCCATCGTATACTGTTGAGCAAGGCAATAGGAAACGAGTTTGTGCACGAGCCGATAAAAAATTGTCCCACGACGATATTTCTCGCAAACGGCTAGTAAGCGAATTTCGCATGGTTTTCCACTTAAATCAACGATAGCGTCTAAGCAACCTAGTTTTTGATCTAAGGAAAATGGACGTTTTTCTCGAACACAGATCATACCAATCACAGCTTCATCTATTTTAGCAATTACATAGACGTTTTCAGAATCAAAGCGATCGATTAATTTTTCTTGCGAATTAGGTCGATGTTGAGGAATTTCCTTCACAAATGTTTGATAGTTTAACTGATAAATTTGTTCAAACTCGTTATTCTCATCAGCAATTTTAACGTATAGGTCTGAGCCAGTCACTTAAGTTCTCTCCTTTTTGTAAACAAACAGAATAATGCCTGTTAAAATAAAGAAAAGGAATGCATAGTCTATTGCAGATTCATAGAGAAATAGAAACGGCAGGAGGAAAAAAGCGATTGGTGCAGATGTTCTTGTCTTTATACCACAAAGTTTACTCGCCCCAATAAACATACCTACTATAAGGAGTAGGATTGGAGAAAAGACGAGTGCGCAGGCTAAATAAACGACAATGCCTTTTCCACCGTGTCCATTTAATTGGACTGGGTAAAGGTGGCCAAGCAAAATGCCAATAGCAATAACACATAACGCCCATCCTTGTAATCCAAGAATATGAATGGCGAAAAGTATTGGTACAATGGTTTTTAGCGAGTCAATGGCGACGGTGGAAAGAAAAGCGATTGTTCCGAATAATCGACCTATATTTCGCGCACCTGCATTTTTACTTCCTAACGTTCGAATATCTTTTTTGAAAAAAAGTTTTCCAATATAGTATGCGCCGTTTAAACAGCCGAAGGCATAGGCAACACAAAAGATTAACAACATGTCCATTAAACATTTGTCTCCAAGTCAAGATCATAAGGCTGATAATCTTGTATATCGTACCACAAATTGTAAATATAATTAAGCGTATTTTTTTTGTAAAATGTTGATAAGGAGGTATCAGAAATGATTACAGCATTAAATCTAGCAAATAACGATTTAACGAAAGATCTATATAGACTTCAAAAAGTTGCCTATCAAATTGAAGCCGATATGCTCGAATTTTATGAGATTCCGCCTCTTATGGAGTCGTTTGAACAATTCCTTAAATCGAATGAAACGTTTTATGCTTATCTAGAAGATGATGATGTCGTAGGGGCAGTGTCGATTGCGGTCGATAATGATCTTGTTGAAGTGACAAGAATGATGGTCGATCCTAACCATTTTCGAAAAGGAATTGCAAAAGCATTGTTACACTATGTTGAAAGGAAAACGAGACCATCGCAAATGTTAAAAGTTGCAACAGGAGCTAAAAATACGCCAGCGATTTGTTTGTATCAATCATTAGGGTATCAGTTTGTCGAGAGGAAAGTTGTAAAAGGAAGCGTCGAGTTGGTCTTTTTTCAAAAAGAGCAACGGACCAGCGAGGAGAATGTGTAGAGAATAAATAATTTTCTGTTTTTTATTTGACAATACTTAGTTGTACTAGTAAAGTATTAATTAACCAATGGTCAATTAAATTTAGTGAGGATACATATGACGCCAAGACGTAAGACAGAAAATGAATTAACAAAAGAAGCAATTGTGTCAGCCGCAAGTATTCAATTTCAGGCAAACGGATATCGACATGTCTCCATGCGCTCGCTTGCAAAAGTTCTTCAATGTAGTCATGGTGCTTTATATTACCACTTTAACAATAAAGCTGAGCTATTTTATGAAGTCGTTTCTTTTTATTTTGATAAGTTAAATGAACAAATGAATAGGGCCGCGGCACAGTCGTTAAGCCAAGATGAAAAGTTAACTAAACTGCTTCTTATATATATTGAATTTGGTTTAAATCATCAAGAATATTATGAGTTCATGTTTATGGTCAAAGAGAAAGAAATTGATGCGCTATCGAAGCGAGCAGCGAATGAAAGTTATGACCAATTTTCTATTATGTTGAATAAGTTATCGAATCAGCAGGCATCAATAGCTGATATTTACTCAACCTTTATTGCCCTACATGGATTTGTAGCGCACTATCTTTACAGAGTAAAGGGTTTCGCAGAGGTACAAGATGCTGCGCAAAAACACGTGCAATTTTTGAAGCGGGCAATCATGAATTAAACGAGCCGAATTACTCGGCTTTTTTAATAAAAATTAATTGACCACTGGTCAAATGGAGGGTGTTAACAATGAAACGAGTAACTGTGCTAGGAGCAACAGGCGGGGTAGGATATGCATTAACGAAAGAACTACTATCAAGAGGCGTACACGTAAACGCATTTGCACGTAACGAAAGCAAGTTGTCCGCAATGTTTGGGATGGAACAGAATGTGGAAATCTTCATTGGCGATGCTTTAAACGAAAACGATGTTCGACATGCAGTTGCTCAAGCCGACGCGATTTACCATGCACTAAATTTTCCCTATGATAAATGGGAAATCAAACAGCTACGTTGCATCGACCTTCTTATAAAGGTTGCTAAGGAAGAAAATAAGAAGCTAATTCTTGCCGACAATATTTACGCGTATGGCAACAAAGGCATGCACGTTTCAGAAAAGACAGTCAAACAGCCGAATACAAAGAAGGGCAAGATTCGTTTACAGATGGAGCAGCGATTGTTTCAAAGTGGCTTGCCTGTATTAATTGTACATTTACCAGATCTATACGGTCCGTATGCTGAAAATACGCTAATTCACGAGACGTTACGACTAGCCATTCAATCTAAAAAAGCAAATTATATAGGCTGTTCATCTCAACATAGAGAGTATCTTTTTACAATGGATGCAGCAAAGGCAATCGCTGATCTGTCGTTACAAGATGATTCCTATAATCAAAACTGGAATGTTAGTGGGAGCGTGATAAAAGGAGATGAGCTCCTGAAGCACATTCGTGATGAAACAAACACAACGAAAGGGTTTCGCATTGTTAAGAGGCCAATGATTCGATTTCTAGGCTTGTTTTCAAAGCAAATGAAGGAATTGGTAGAGATGATGTATTTAATGGAAACACCAGTTTATTTGGATAGTAGCAAGCTACGAGATTATCTTGGCGGTTGGGAGCCTACTCCTTATGAAATAGGGGTGAGAGAGACAATTTTATGGTTGAAACATGAATCGAAGTGAGAATCTTAATTAAAACGGTTGCCTCCCTCATAAAATAAACCAGTAAGAATCGCACCAATGGCTTGCAAAATCGTTCCAATTTCATAAAGTGGTTCCCCGTCTCCACCTTGAAGCTCTGTAATTCCGCCAACAGCTTCAAAGCCGTTGCCAAATAGCTGTAGAAGAGCTGAATAAATCGTGTAAATTTCAAAATCTGTAGGGTCTTCTGGAGGCTCAACCCCAAATAAGGCATAAGATGTTCCTAACCCTTCAATGAGTGCACCTCTAAGAGCAGTTCGAATAACCTCTTCGTCAGTGAGATTACCAATATCTGCGTAGAGTGCGGTTAGAGATCCGATTGTAATGATATAACTGCCATATTTATCAGGTCCATAAGTTCCGAACCCTTCTGCTACAAGGGCATTGCCAGCTGTTTCAAGTGTGTTTCCATAGATAGAAAAGTTAGAACGTAACGCATCTTCTAAATCGGTTCGAGTCGTCGCAGCAATGGCGTTAAAAATCGTTCCGACGGCTGTAACCCAGAGGCCAAAGAATATTAAGGAATGATTGTCTTCGCCTTCTGTATCCAGATCCCCATTTTCGTTGCGTAATGGTTGATTGGGGTAGCGTCTTTTTTTATCTTCTCGAAGCCGGTCAAACATTGTAGGTGAAGCTTCTTTTTTAAATAAGGATGGGTTCCTCCTTGTGTATATAGACTCTAGACTATCTTATGCGATCAACTTGAAAATGTAACGTAAAAAAACGGTTTACCATTTGTGGAGAAACCGTTTTTCCGACTGATTAGACTGAGACAGGTCGGATGTAGTCGGTCTGTCCAAACCAAGCATGTCTTCGATGAGAGATAAATTGATAAATCGGTTGACCAATTGCTTCAATAAATTGAGGCTGCATAAGAAAAGCGAGCCATGTTAAAGCGGGTAACTGTGCAAGAATGTCTCGTATCGCCGCAAAGCCTACCCGTACACGCTCATCTTTTGTCAACACGTAAATTTCTTTTTCCATATCAGCAAATAATTGACGTGCCTTTAGTCTTGTGGAAGCGCGAACTTCTTGAACTGGAATCCATCGTAACTGATTGTGTGTATCAAAAAAACGCAAACTTTTCTTGACTTTTTGACAGAGAGGACAGCGCGCGTCGTAAAAGACTGTGAGTTGATTGTTCATGTGTATCACCTCTTACGAATACTATCCCCTCGTAGACGTTCCGTTAAACAGAAGCGTGCGTTTCGCTATTTAAGTTGACGCGTTTTGCCGTTTCAGAGGAAGTGATCGCTGCTTCATTAATACGAGTCAATACACGCATATCCTCTTTTGTAATACGAGGTTCTGTTCCTGTAAGAATCTCGTCAACCCATTGATCCATTGCACTTGGTGCTTGTTCTGGTAAATTAGGCGTGATCCAGCCTTCTTCCTCTAGCTCCGTTGACTGAATTCGTAAGGCCCGTTCTTCCACTAAAATGGACCCTTTTGTACCGTGTAATTCCAGAATAAACGGACTTTTTGAAGCGATAAAGCCAGCTTCAATTGTAGCAGTTGCGCCAGATGCATAACGGACAATAACGGTAGAATGATCATCAACAGCACGATTTGTAAAGGCGTTCATTTCTGCATAGACAGAGACAGCACGACCACCAAATCGATTCGTTAAATAAATGGGATGTGCACCTAAATCAATTAACGCACCACCGCCACATTGTTCTTTATTAAAAAAATGGGCTGGAAGCCAGCCGTTGGGATGGGATTCAGTTTCGAGTGCTCCCCCATGTTCAAGGCGACAACGAATGGACGTAATATCTCCGAGTAGTCCATCTTGAACTGCTTTTTCAGCATACAGATAAGTCGGGTCATTTAATCGAGGTAATGAAAGCATCAACGATACGTTATTTTCTTCTA
The DNA here is from genome assembly GCF_047238345.1 of Shouchella phoenicis. Taxonomy (NCBI): domain Bacteria; kingdom Bacillati; phylum Bacillota; class Bacilli; order Caryophanales; family Bacillaceae; genus Shouchella; species Shouchella phoenicis. The sequence continues at coordinate 914,536 of NZ_JBDFMQ010000001.1, forward strand.
CTGCAGAAAAAATAACTTCGCAATCCTTTTCCGTAAGCGCTAACACTTTTTCAGAGAAAATATGTTTTTTAGCTTTTGCGGCAGCCAAGATAATCTCTTTATGCATAGCCGTTGGTGTATCAACAATTACTGCGTCCACATCATCACGAGCCAGGGTGAATTCGAGACTGTTTTCGAAGTCTACGTTTAACTCATCTGCCCATCGCTTTCCTCTAGCTGGGTCCTCGTCCCAAATAGTTGTTAGTTGAATCGAAGGGTGTTCACTTGCTTCTCTCGCATAATCATCCGCGTGCACATGCCAGCGGCTTAATAAAGCAACACGTATCATGAATCTTCCTCCTTCGTTTGAATTAGTATTCATACTAGCTAGCAAGATTAAAACTGTCAAGACAAAAATGTTTTATTTTATATGGACTTACTTGTTGCTTTTTTAAATCGTAACGGTGATATATGCTTTGCTTGTTTAAATTGCGAAATAAAATAACTTGTGTTTGTATAACCGACAGAAACCGCAATATCTGTAATGGATAAATCAGTCGTTGTTAGCAGCTTCTCAGCCTCCGTAATGCGGACGTAATTCAGCAGTTCCGTGAAGGAACGGCCAGTTATCGCTTTAATTTTCCTTGAGAAATAACTATAGCTCAGATTACACGCGTCTGCAGCTTCTTTTGCTGTGAGAGGGAAACTGTATTGATTTTCAATCATTTGAAAGGTTTGTCGCATCAGTACCAGGTCGTCTTCACTTAAGTCATCGTTCATACCAACTGTTATACCAACATGGCGCCAGTGTCGTAAAACAGCTAAAAAAATGGAGCAGATGTGGATACGAATGGCAAAATCGAACCCATAGTCCTGTTTTGAAAACTCTGCCATAATGTTGTTTATTGTTTCAGGTATACTCGTATTTGCTACTTCTATTTGTTGTAAAAGTGTTTGTGGACTTGATTTTGCCATTGTAAAAGGCAGAACATATTTTGATTCAAATAAGGAGCGGGACGTAGAATAAAGAACTTCTGGTTCAAGTTTAATGACTAAATACTGGACATCGTTTCCTTTTTCGGCAAAGATGCCGTGCACCTCTTGAGAATTAATAATAATTAAATCGCCGGGACCCATACGAAACGATTGTCCGCTAACAAACACATAAGCTGAGCCTGAAAAGCCGTACAGAAGCTCAATTGCATCGTGAAAGTGAGGACTAGCAATACGACGATCTGGAATGCTTTGTTCGATGTGACAGTGAATCGGTTGTTTAATTTCGTTGCCTAAAACCTTTTTTTCTTTGTATGCCTGACTCTGATCAAACATGAAGAAGCACCTCCATGACAAAAATTTTATATAATTGAATAGTTTTAGTATATAATCAATTTTAGAGTCATGATAGTCTTAAGATTAGATTCAGTACAATGGAGGTGGATGGATGCCAAAGATTGGGTTGCAACTTTATTCAATAAAGGAACGTTGTGCAGAAGATTTTTTTGGTGCGCTGGAAAGGGTAGCGGAAGCAGGCTATGAAGGCGTAGAATTTGCTGGATATTATGAGAAAACAAGTACAGAAGTAGCACGTAAATTAAAGGACGTTGGTTTAAGCGCCGCAGGGAGTCATATTGGAATAGACCAACTAGAGAATCAATTAGAAGAGGTTATTGAATACTCACATAAAATTGAAAGCCCTTACATCGTATGTCCAGGACTACCCGATTCTTATCGAGATTCTGCAGATGCTTATAAGCGAACGGCTGAGTTGTTTACAAAAATAGGTGAAAAAACAGCAGAAGCGAACATCGCATTTGGTTATCATAATCATGATATTGAATTAAAGAAATTTGACGGTCATTATGGCTTAGACTTGTTGTTTCAGTATGCTGATCCAAAAGCTGTTTTTATGGAATTGGATACATTTTGGTTAGAAGCGACAGGACTTAAATCTGTTGATTGGCTTCATAAATATAAAGAGCGAGTAAAGCTACTTCATATGAAAGACATGAACAATCCGACAGAATTACGTAATGTTGAGGTGGGTTCAGGTGCAATGGATTTTAATGCGATTCATCAAGCGGCAAAAGTATACGCTGTGGAATGGTATACGGTCGAGCAAGAAGAGTTTGACCAAGATGAGTTCGCATCAATTAAAGAAAGTGCAGCGTATTTACAGCAATTACTTAAAAAATAGAGGTGAGCAAAATGAACGATCGGACCATTCGAATTGGAATCATTGGTTGTGGAGGAATTGCAAACGGCAAGCAAATGCCCAGTCTTGTTAAACAAAAAGGGGTAGAGCTCGTTGCTTTCTGTGACATTGTTAAAGATAAAGCCGTTAAAGCTGCAGCAACATTCGGAGTGGAAGGGGCAGATGTGTACACCGATTATCACGAATTACTAAAAGATACGTCGATTGAAGTTATTCATGTTTGTACACCAAATAAGTCCCATGCTCCGATTTCCATTGCTTCTTTAGAAGCTGGGAAGCATGTTTTGTGTGAAAAACCGATGGCAAAAACAGCAGCGGAAGCGCGTGAAATGGTAGAAACAGCCAAGCGAACTGGAAAAAAATTGACGATTGGTTACGACAATCGCTATCGGACAGATTCGCAATATCTAAAGCAACTTGCTGAAGAAGGCGAGTTTGGCGACATTTATTTCGCAAAAGCACACGCTGTACGTCGAAGAGCTGTTCCAACGTGGGGCGTTTTCTTAAATGAAGAAGAGCAAGGAGGCGGCCCTTTAATTGATATCGGAACCCATGCGCTAGATCTAACCTTATGGACGCTTGATAACTACAAAGTGAAGAGTGTGGTTGGGAACGTTTATTATAAACTGTCAGATACTGAAAACGCTGCGAATGCATTTGGACCGTGGGACCCTAAGGAATTCACAGTAGAAGACTCAGCATTTGCGTTTATTACAATGGAGAATGGCGCAACGGTGACGCTAGAGGCGAGCTGGGCGTTAAATACACTTGATGTTGATGAAGCGAAAACAACGCTTTGTGGTACGAAAGCTGGGGCAGATATGCGTGATGGTTTGAGAATTAACGGGGAAAAATTGAGCCGTTTGTATGTCACGAAGCCAGATTTACAAGCCGGTGGCGTGGCGTATTATGATGGGGGAAGTGAGACCCAAGCGGATAAAGAAGCACGATTATGGATTGATGCCGTCCGTAATGATACAGAGCCTGTCGTTAAAGCTGAGCAAGCCCTTGTCGTAAGCGAAATATTAGAAGCGATTTACGAATCAGCGAAATCCGGTAAAGCTGTTTATTTTAATGAACAGAATCAAGCGTTAGTAAACGAACGTTAAGTCATCATTTAAGTATAAAGAACCCACGTTAAGATGCGTGGGTTTTCCCATTGCTTTGTTTCTATCTAAAGGAATAAAAGAGGAATCGCTTTAAAAAAGACAGAATTATCTATATAATGGAATGCAGAGAGGAGTGATTGAATGGTTCAAGGAACATACGTAATTCCAGAGCAGTACAACCTTGCTGTTGATGTAGAGCAACAAGTAGACCGTGCGCAAAAAGCGTTGCTATGGCAGGACAAAGAGGGGAATAAAGTTGAATGGACATATGGGCAATTACTAAATGCGATGAACCAATATGCACATGTATTTCGCTCATTGGGCTTACAAAAAGGGGACAGGGTACTGCTTTTATTCCCGCGGGTGCCAGAAGCATATGCAACCTATTTAGCATGTATAAAAGCAGGATTGGTCATTATTCCTTGCTCGGGAATGTTACGTTCAAAAGATTTATCTTTTAGAATCCGCCATGCCGAAGCGTCAGCCGTTATTGCATATGCAGGCTTAACAGAAGAAGTGGATAAGATGGAGTCCCTGCCAACTTTGAAGGCCAAAATCATTGTCAATGGTCAAGAAAAAGGATGGGAGGATTTACTTCATAAAGCGAAAAATGAAAGCGTTTCCTTCGAGTGTGAAACCGATAAAGATGAAGTTGCCTTTTTGCCTTACACGTCAGGTACAACAGGAAATCCAAAAGCGGTTGTACATACCCATGCTTGGGCATACGCGCATTTACAGACCGCCGCTACGGAATGGCTTGGAGTTGAAAAAGAAGATACGGTTTGGGCAACAGCCGCTCCTGGCTGGCAAAAATGGGTTTGGAGCCCGTTTTTATCTGTCATTGGTAAAGGTGCAACGGCGTTTATTTATGATGGACCGTTCGATGCACAAACATACTTATCGCTTTTACAAGAACATCAGGTAACGGTTTTTTGCGCAACTCCGACTGAATATCGAATGCTCGCGAAGGAAAAAACATTGGATACTTATGAGCTTCGTTCAATTCGACAAGCCGTTTCTGCAGGCGAGCCGCTAAATCGGGCAGTAATCTCGACCTTTCAAGAACAATTTGGTTTTACAGTAAGGGACGGGTATGGCCAAACGGAAAACACCTTACTCATTGGAACCATGATTGGAATGAAAGCACGACCAGGCTCTATGGGAATGCCTACACCTGGAAATGGCGTGTGTATTATTAATGAGGATGGACAAGAAACAACTGTAGGTGAAATTGGAATGATCGCTGTACACAAAGACTCACCAGCGCTTTTTAAACGATACGATAAAGATGAAGAGCGAACAAAGGCATCGTATATCGGTGATTATTATGTAACGGGAGATCAAGCGAAACGTGATGAAGACGGTTATTTTTGGTTTGAAGGTAGAGGCGATGATATCATTATTTCATCTGGGTATACAATTGGCCCTTTTGAGGTTGAGGATGCATTGACTAAACACGCCGCTGTGAAAGAGTGTGCGGTTGTCGCAAGCCCAGATGAAGTGAGAGGAAGCATTGTTAAAGCATATGTTGTGCTTAATTTGGAGCCTGAATCAAAGGATGAATTAACGAAGGAACTTCAAGAATTTGTTAAACAAGAAACGGCTCCTTATAAATACCCAAGGAAAATTGAATACATTAAAGAACTACCGAAGACAATTTCTGGAAAAACAAGACGAATTGATCTCCGAAAACGAGAGCAGGAGCAATAACCAAATGAAATGAAGCAACGAAAAGAATCTTCATGAGTGTGTTATCATTCATGAAGGTTTTTTTATTTAGCTAACCTTACAATGACTGATTAAGATCATTTTCTAAAATGATAACAGTTATTTTTCATCGTATCGTTCTTTTGCAATCATCCCTTTCGTATTGCCTTGTGGTGTGGATATGGTACGCTTATCACGAGGGAAGAGGAAGAGGAGTGAAAGATGTTAATGAAAAGGCCAATTTTTTTTAAGCCCGTTTTACAAGAAAGAATTTGGGGAGGACAAAAGCTAGCACAATTTGGTTATGAGTTACCGAGTAACCAAACAGGTGAGTGTTGGGGAATATCTGCACACCAAAATGGATTAAGTGTTGTACGTGAAGGTGAGTTTGAAGGAAATTCACTACGTGAACTCTGGGACAGTCGACCAGAGCTTTTTGGTGGCGAAACCTCAGGGGAATTCCCTTTACTTGTGAAAATTTTGGATGCTGCAGCGGATCTTTCTGTTCAGGTTCACCCAAATGATGAGCAAGCCGCTGCGCTAGAAAAAAATGAAGCTTATGGGAAAACAGAATGTTGGTACGTCATTGATGCAGAAGAGGGGGCAGAGTTGATCCTCGGCCATACTGCCCAGACAGTAGAAGCATTTTCACAAAAAGTGGAGCAAAATGAATGGGCGACATTACTAAATCGTGTGCCAATCAAAGCGGGTGATTTTTTCCATGTGCCAAGCGGTACTATTCATGCAATTGGAGCAGGAACGATTATTTTAGAAACCCAGCAAAGTTCGGATACAACCTATCGTGTCTATGATTTTGATCGAACAGATGATAGCGGACAGAAACGTGAACTTCATCTTGAAAAAGCCATGCAGGTCACACAAATTCCTGATATTCGCTATAAAACGAAAACGAAAACAATAACAGAAAATGACGGATGTAAAGTGACCGAGCTTGTGACAACCAACGAATTTACCGTTTATCATGGAAAAGTGAGATCGTATTGGAACGCTGCTTTTGATGCAAACTATCTATTACTTTCTATTGTTCAAGGAACAGGTGAACTGACGGTAGCGAATGCATCCTATCGTGTAATGAAAGGCGACCATCTTCTGTTGCCAGTGGATGCAACAACATTTGAAGTAAAGGGAGAGCTAGAACTAATCGTCAGTCATACATAAGAGTTGGAGGGAGCAGCAGAAATGAATGGTTCGCTTATTGGTTCTATGTTGGTGGGTGTTTTGCTAGGATTTATTGCCGCAGGATCTCTTGGCGCAATCATTGGATTGTGCGCAGGTATTCTGTTTCAAATTGCAAATGAATTAGAATCAATTCGTAAGCAGATAAAAAAAAGAAGCGAGTGAGGATCACCCTCACTTCGCTTCTTCTTTTTCTTGTAAACGTAATAATCGTTTTGCTGTAACAGGTGCTAACCAAAGTGTTGGTAGCATAACCAGAGACACTGGTACGGCTGTTATAACGATAAACGATTGAAGGGAATCAATACTACCTTCACCGATATATAAGAGAACGGCTGCAACTGCACCAAAAATGAGTGCCCAGAAAATTCGAATGTAGCGGTCAGGCGTTTCTTTTCCGGTAATAATCATGGAAATGGAATAAGAAATGGAATCCGCTGTAGTTGCGACGAATACGCACGTAACAAATATAAATAAGAACGCAAATACGGCTCCTAATGGTAGCTGGTTAACAATCGCAAAGATGGAAGCAGGTAAGCCACCTTCATTCAATGGATTACTTACTGAGCCAGGATCGTTCATTTCGTAGAAGATTCCAGTTCCGCCTACAACAGTAAACCAGAAGTTCGTTACGACAGGTGCGAGAAACGCAACCGTTAAGAATAGCTCACGAATGGTTCTTCCATCTGAAATTCTTGAAATAAAGATCGACATAATCGGTCCGTACCCAATAAACCAACCCCAGAAAAAGATTGTCCAGCCAGAAAGCCAGCCTTCATCACCACGATAAAAACTCATCGGTAAGAAGTTTTGTAAATATGAGCCATAGCTTGTTACAAATGAATCAATAATAAAGCGTGCTGGTCCAAGAATGATGATCGCAGCGGCAAGAATAACAGTCACAATGACGTTAAAACGACTTAACCACTGAATTCCTTTATTAATCCCTGTAGCTGCCGATACAGCAGCAATTCCGACTAAGAAAAAGATCATAGCGAGTTGAATTGCGAATGTATCTGGTAAACCGAACAACATATTTAATCCGTAGCCTGCTTGGAGTCCTAAGAAACCAATTGGTCCGATTGTCCCTGCACAAGCTGCTAAGATGGAAAAAACGTCAATAAATGTACCAAGGGCGCTTTTGTGCATGATTTTCTCACCGAAAATTGGATAAAGTAAAGCTCTTGGTTTAAGGGGTTGTCCTTTTTTCTTCGCATACATGAGTACGACAACACCGAGAGTTCCTAAAATACTCCATGCAAGAAAGCCCCAGTGCAAGAAACCTGTAGATAGTCCAGCTTGAATATCTGTAGCTGCACCGCCAGTTTCTGAAAACATAGGAGGAGTATCGAGATAGTGATACATTGGTTCAGCTGCTGCCCAAAACACGCCACCACCTGCTAAAAGGGTGATCATAATCATGGCAAACCATTTAAAGAAAGAGAATTTAGGTTTAAGAGAATCACCTAAACGTACCTTACCGAGCTCGGTAAGGCTCATAAATATTGCAATGATAAAAGTTAGTATCATAAGTACTTGCCAAAACGCCCCGAAATTTAAAGACGACCAAGCAAATCCTGTGTTAACAAGGTTGCCGACAAACTCTGCATTTACAAGTGAAGCAATAACGAATAAAAGTAAGAAGCCACCAGAAATTGCAAATACAGGCCAGTCTAGTTTAAGATTTTTCAATTGTTCCTCCTGATTTCAGTCATAAGTTTCGAATGATAACACACATCTATATATGTGACAAGTCGACCTCTATATATCCCCGTTATTTTATGTATAAAACATCTTTTTATCCAAAGAAGTTAATTCTGATTGACGATTCACACAACATCGCTTACACTAAAAAAAACTATAATTCTTATTATAATAGTAGGATTTATTGGGATTCGAGGTGGAAGACATGCAAATACAATTAAATAAGGTAGAGAAATCATTTAAAAAAGATAAAAAGCAGTCTTTGCACGTATTAAATGACATTAATCTCACCATTAATGAAGGAGATTTTATTTCGTTATTGGGTCCTTCAGGATGTGGGAAATCAACCATCTTAAATTTAATCGCTGGGCTCGATTCACCTTCAGAAGGGGAAGTCATTGCTGGTGGGAAGCAAGTGAAGAAACCAGGAAATGATCGGGTTGTCGTCTTCCAAGAAGCTGGTCTTTTTCCATGGATGAACGTACTTGATAATGTGACGTACGGTCTAAAATTAAAAGGGATGTCGAAAGATGAAAGCGAGAAAAAAGCGCTTGAAGGATTAAAAACCGTTCATCTTGGAAATTTCACAAAATCATTTCCTCATGAACTGTCTGGCGGCATGAAACAACGGGTGGCAATTGCCCGTGCGCTCGTAATGGATCCCGATATCTTGTTAATGGATGAACCTTTTGCTGCATTAGATGAACAAACGAGAATGGTGTTGCATAAAGAATTGCTTGAAATTTGGGCAAATACAGGGAAGACGATTTTATTTATTACTCATAATATTCGGGAAGCGGTTATGCTGTCCAATCGTATTGTCTTAATGGGGACGCGCCCAGGAAAAATTAAACGCGAATTCCCGGTGCAAGCAGCGTTACCAAGAGACCCTGCAGATAGTAATGTCGTTGATTTAGAGCGCCGTATTTTAGCCGAGCTTGAAGAAGAAATGGAGAAAGTGTTGAAGGAGGAGTTTGGAGATGACTACAGCTATAAGACGGATCGTATTCATCGCGATAATCGTGGCTATATGGGAGATAACATCTAGAGTCGGAAATTTTCCTCCAGGCTCTTTTCCACCACTTTTATTTCCACTCGAGTCCGGTGGAACAACGGTAATTAGCACATTTGTTAATGGGCTAATATCTGGTCAAATTCTTACAGCAACAGGAATTACGTTAGGACGATTATTAATAGGCTTCGTAATTGCTATTATTCTTGGTTTGACATTAGGGTATCTAATCGCTCGCTACAAACTTGTTGATGATACACTCGGGTTTTTAGTCACAGCTCTTCAGTCCATTCCAAGTATCGTTTGGCTACCACTAGCGATCATTTGGTTTGGATACGGAAATGCTTCATTGCTGTTTATTGTGACGATTGGCGCGACATGGACGGTAACGGTTAGTTCGAGTACAGGTTTTAAAAATGTGCCAAGTCTCTATATGAATGTTGCGAAAACACTCGGGTCAGGTGGGAGCCATTTATTAAGAACGGTCATTTTACCTGCTTCTGTTCCTCACTTAATTTCTGGCGTTCGAACCGCATGGGCGTTTGCATGGCGTGCCATTATGGCTGGTGAGCTGTTTGTTGCAGCTGGTGGACTCGGTTACTTATTAACAGTCGGGCGCTCCCTCGGACAGATGGATTTAGTCTTATCTGTAATGATCGTCATCGGGATTATCGGAACAATTGTCGACAATCTTGTGTTTTTACGTATGGAGCGTTCGGTTCAGAAAAAATGGGGACTTAAACCTGGTTTAAATTAAAGGAGAGAAGATCGAATGAAAAAGTTTTTACAAGGCTCAATAGTAGCAGTAGGAGCAGGGGTTGCTCTTGCTGCTTGCGGAAATAGCACCACGGAAGGTGAATTGCGGATTGCTTATTTTCCAAACTTGACGCATATTTCTACGATTGTCGCAATAGAAAATGGCTATTTTGACGATGAATTTGGAGATGACGCAAGCTTTACAACGATGACGGTTCCAGATGGTGCGCAGTTTATGGAGGCGATGTCGGCAAACGAGATTGATATTGGAACGGTCGGACCAGTTCCAGCAATGAACACGTATACGCGAAATCAAGCTCATTCCATTATAGCAGGTGCTGTAAATGGTGGTGCCGTGATTATGGCACGTGATGGTTCAGGTGTAGAGTCAGTGTCCGATCTAGTTGGATCAAATGTAGCAATCCCAACGATTGGGTCAACACAAGATATTATGTTACGAAAAGAATTAGCTGATGCTGGCGTTGATGCGGACGATATTAATTTTGTTCCTCAAGCACCAGCAGATACGTCCATTCTTTTTTCACAAGGTGATGCTGACGCAGCGGCAACACAAGAGCCTTGGGGAAGTTTCTTAGCGGATAATTTAGACGCAACGTTCCTCGTTGATGCGGATGAGTTTGCATGGGGAGAAGAATCAACGAATACAGTCGTTACTGCGAGTCATGAGTTTTTAGAAGTAAATGATGACTTGGCAAGAGCATACTTGCGTGCGCACGAACAAGCGGTTGAATTTGTGGCTGAAAACCCAGATGAAGCTGCACAACTGTTTGTTGACCACATCCAAGAAGAGACAGGAAATGAACTCGATTTTGATGAAATTCGTTTATCATTGGATCGTCTTTTTCCAACAACGGACGTAAATGAACAAGTTTTACAAGAGATGGCTCAGATCAGTGAAGAAGCTGGACAAATGTCAAATACAGATATTGACGGCCTTGTAGATTTACAATATCTTGAGAGTGAATAATAAAACCAAACGTCTCCGATTCTAATACGGGGACGTTTTTCAATTAGGTTGAAACTTTCTGTGAGAGAATGACGTAGAGCTGTCAGGAGGTGCTTATGATTGACTTTGACATACCACAAGTCCAGGCAACGTTGTTGGAAAAAGGGTTAAATCTACTTGTTGCTGTTGTGTTAATTGGATTTTGGGTATCTTTTTTCATTCTATTCCCGCAGATGCCTGCAGAAGTGCCGATTCACTCTGCTTCGTTCGCGTCGGGTTCGTATACATACGGAAACAAAACAGCTATTGTTTTATTGCCAATTATCGCAACGTTGCTAGCGGTAATGCTGTTTGCAATACGTTTTGCCACATCCATGTTGAACTACCCAGTGAAAGTGACAAGAGCCAATGTGGAAGTGCTTATCCAGCTAACCCGTAACCTGCTAGCGCAAATGAATCTGCTCATTCTTCTCCTGTTTCTCGGAATTTTTATTGAGTTTGCCTTTATGGCGTTTGAGCAACCAATCCCTTACATCGGGTTTTTTCATATCGGGTTTCTTCTCTATCTAGTTGGCATATTAATGTTTTATGTTGTGAAGATCATTAAAAAAGGAAAAGCGTTAAACGGAAAATCTGCATAAATGATGCAGGTTTTTTGTTTTGCTTGCATAGATTCATTTATATGGACTTTTTTATAAGGGGTGGTGGTTAACCTGAAGGGCATTATTCTAGCAGGTGGAAGCGGCACAAGGTTATACCCAATTACAAAAGCGACATCGAAGCAATTGCTTCCGATCTATGATAAACCAATGATTTATTACACATTATCGTTACTCATGTTGGCTGAGATTCGTGAATTCTTGATCATTTCAACGCCTGAAGATACGGAACGGTATGAGCAAGTCCTCGGAAATGGTTCTCAACTGGGCATTTCCATTCAATATGCGATACAACCGGAGCCTGGTGGATTGGCGCAAGCTTTTTTGATTGGGGAATCGTTTATTGGCAACTCAAGCGTAACACTCGTTTTAGGAGACAATTTGTTTTATGGGCATGGGTTACCTGAGCGTTTAAAACAAGCAATTGATCGAAACGAAGGCGCAACCGTTTTCGGATACTATGTGCGTGATCCGGAGCGGTTTGGTGTCGTTGAATTTAATGAGAATGATGAAGCCATATCGATTGAAGAAAAGCCGGCTAGTCCAAAGTCTCATTACGCGGTAACAGGCTTGTATATATTCGATCATCATGTTGTTCAATATGCTAAAGAGATTAAACCTTCAGCACGTGGTGAATTAGAAATTACAGATATTAATGTTACGTATTTAACTCAAGGAAAACTCCGGGTTGAAAAGTTAGGCAGAGGCATGGCATGGCTAGACACTGGAACGCATGAATCTTTACTAGAGGCGTCTCAATTTATTCATACTGTTGAAAAACGACAAAGTTTAAAAATTGCCTGCATAGAAGAAATTGCATTTCGGATGAACTATATTTCAAAAGCCGACTTAATTGAATTAGCTCAGCCGTTAAAGAAAAATGAATATGGTCAATATCTGCTTAGGATGGCAGAGGGAGGATAAGCAATGGATGTACACCAAACCAAATTAGAAGGCGTTTATTTACTTGAACCAAATGTATTTGCTGATGATCGAGGCTATTTTGTTGAGACATTTAATCATGATGTCTACGAAAAAGCAGGGATTCAAGCGACGTATTTACAGGATAATCAATCTCTTTCTAAACAAGCAGGGACACTAAGAGGTTTACATTACCAACTTGCTCCAGAGGCACAATTAAAAGTTGTGCGCTGCGTAACGGGCGCTATTTTTGATGTTGCGGTAGATATACGGATTGACTCACCAACGTATAAGCAATGGGTGGGTGTCATCTTAAGTGAGCATAATCAACGACAGCTTGTTGTGCCAAAAGGATTTGCTCATGGATTTTGTACATTAGTGGATCAAACCATCGTTGCTTACAAAGTCGATCAACTGTACTCGCCTTCAAAGGATCGCGGCATTCGTTGGAACGATCCAGAGATTGCGATTGAATGGCCTTGTAATCAACCAATTTTATCAAAAAAAGATCGTGCGCACCCGCTACTACATAAAGCGGAAAATAATTTTTGAGGAGGATGCTATGAACATCGTTGTCACTGGAGGAGCAGGTTTTATAGGAAGTGCATTTGTTCGTTTACTGTGCAAAGAACATCCAGAAGATACGATTATTGTATTTGATAAATTAACGTATGCAGGAAATGTCAATAATTTAAGGCGAGTGCAATCGTCGATTGAGTTTGTGCAAGGCGACATTTGCAGTGGAGCCGACTTAGAGAATCTTTTCTTAAAGTATGATGTTCATGCAGTTGTTCATTTTGCAGCAGAATCACATGTAGATCGGAGTATTATTAATCCAGGCGCGTTTGTACAAACGAACGTTTACGGGACGCAAATGCTTTTACATGCGGCCAAAAAAGCTGACGTTGAAAAGTATGTACAAGTTTCAACGGATGAAGTCTATGGAAGTTTAGGAGAAACGGGCCTATTTACAGAACAATCACCACTAGAACCGAACAGTCCCTATTCTGCGAGTAAAGCAGGGGCAGATTTACTTGCTCGTGCTTATTATGAAACATACGGGATGAATATTAATATTACTCGTTGCTCAAACAACTATGGCCCTTACCATTTTCCAGAAAAACTGATTCCGCTTATGGTTACAAATGCCTTGCAAAATAAATCTTTGCCAATCTATGGAGATGGCAAACAAATTCGTGATTGGCTTCACGTTGATGACCACTGTCGCGGGATTAATCTCGTTTTGCGAACTGGCCAACCAGGTGAAGTGTATAACATCGGTGGACGGAACGAGCGAACAAATGAGGAAATCGTTCGGCGGATTGTGCAGACATTGGGGGTGTCAGAAGAGTTAATCACTCATGTTGAAGACCGGCTTGGACATGATTTTCGCTATGCAATTGATGCAACAAAAATTGAAAGAGAGTTAGGTTGGAAAGCGATGTATACATTTAATGAGGGTTTAGCAGAAACAATCGATTGGTACATTCAAAACAAGGAGTGGTGGCAGGATGTCCTTTCTGGTACTTACAGGAGAAGAAGTCTATGAAAATTCTAGTCACAGGAGCTAACGGACAACTCGGGTCTGCCGTTCTGCGTGTCCCAGTGGAAGAAGGGGTTCAACTGATCGGTATGAGCCGAGCAGAACTTGATATTACCAATGAAGAACATGTGAAAACAGTCTTGGAAACGATTGAGCCTGACGTTATTTTGCATTGCGCTGCTTATACGAAAGTAGATCAAGCGGAAAAAGACGAGATGGAGGCATATCGCGTGAATGCTATAGGAACGCGTAACCTCTGTGTCGTTGCGGAGCAATTAGGAGCGTTATTTTTGTATGTAAGCACTGATTATGTTTTTGACGGTCGTGCAACTGAGCCTATCGATGAATGGACACCCCCTTCGCCAATTGGCGTGTACGGACGTTCAAAACTTGCAGGTGAACAAGCCGTCCAACAGTTTCATTCTAAGTTTTTTATTGTGCGAACTTCGTGGGTGTTTGGTCATACTGGTAGTAATTTTGTGAAGACGATGCTCCGGCTAGCGGAGAAAAAGACCGAGCTTCGCGTTGTTGATGACCAAATTGGCTCGCCCACCTATGCAAATGATCTTGCTGAAGCAATCGTTTCGTTAGTGAAGACGAAGCGCTACGGTATTTACCACATTTCAAATAGCGGAACGTGTAGCTGGTATGAATTTGCTAAAGGAATATTTGCTTTAAAACAGACACCTCCATCGATTCAACCATGCACGACGGCTGAATTTCCTACACTTGCTCAGCGTCCTAAATACTCAGTCTTGTCACATAAGGGCTTACATTTAAACCATTTTGCACCAATGCGTCATTGGAAAGAAGCTATTCAAGCATTCTTAGAAATAGAAAAGGAGGACAGTCATAGCGAGTGAATGTGAGGGCTTGATCTCTATTCATTTGTGAGGAAATATACATTTCTAGACGATTTTTATTAAAAACAGCGTATAATGGACGGAACATTAAATGAGGTGAGGCACTTGTCACGTTCCGTTAAAATTACCATATTTAGCTTGTTTCTACTTGCCGCCGTGTCAATTATTGCTTTCTCAAGTTCTACGCCATATGGAAGCCAAGATATCCGTGGGTACCTTAGCGTTCTTCCTATACATTGGATTGAGGATACGAGGATTGCGCAAATCTCTTTTCCGTATGGGAATCGTGAAATTAGTTTAGATTATTTATCGGTAGAATCGTTTATCGAGTTCTTTCTACGAAAAGCTGCCCATTTTTTCTCCTTTTTGTTAATTGGCTTAATTGGCTCTCGGTTACTTGCTTATATCGTCCGCTTGCGCTATGCGGTAATGATGTCGTTCATATTCGTAGTGTTTTATGCATGTTTCGATGAATATCGACAGTCGTTTACCCCAGGGCGTTCACCAATGATTGAGGATGTGGTCGTCGATACAATGGGTGGCATGTTAGGCATCACAATCACGGTATTTTGGGTCTTATACATACGCTCAAAAAAACCATGTGAGGTATGTGGAAACAAGGGATCATCGACACATGTTCATAGAAAATGGGACGATATTAAGAAGCAAGCATAAAAAACTCTATCCACCATATGGCGGGATAGAGTTTTTTAGTCGTTATGTCACTTGATTTTCGAATTCTGCTGCTTTTTCATACATAGCAGAAAATCGTTTTTCTCCGTGATAGCGATAAAAACGATATTGCTGTAAAACATGTTGCTGCTCTACTTCAAATAAATTGATTGCTTCTTTAAGCGAATCAGCGCGTTGATGAAGAAAGTACGTTTCAAACTTATTGAGCGCATACGTTTTTAAGTAATACATTGGAATGGACGTTTGTTCGGACAACCGATTTTTTAATGTGGTTTGTGCTTTTGTCATTTCTTCTAGTGCAAGTGATGTTTCGTTTTCTTTTGCTTCATTGTTCATCCACCGCTTCAAAAGGTAATTGATCCCGATCATAAGCAGAAAATAAAGCGTTATTGGAATGATAAGAAATAGGACGAGCACAAGAATCATCCGAAAAAGAAAGAAATCAACTACAGTAAATAAATGGTAAAGATGAATCAGCGTTGAGGAAAATAGGATATGAAAGAAGAAAAGATAGGCCAAAATCGCAACTGCAAATAGACTATTAAGCTCCTTGTAATGATAAACATGACGGAGCGGACCGCGTTTAAGTTGGTCTTTCTTGTTCATTTGTTCAAGCCGCTCCTTTTTCAGAGATTCTGTGTCTCTTACTAAAGGTTGTATGCTGCGAATATGAGAGAGGCATTCTGTTTGATTCAAAGTCGCCACCTTCCTTCTTGTCCTTATTTAGTCTATAGATATGTGCAACATAAACGCGCCATGACTGAAAAAAAACATTCATAACAGAATCTTTTTTGCATATAAATGGAAAGTCACGAGAGAGGAGGCGTCTTAATGGAAAAGACAATTAAAGTAGGATTGCCTAATGGTCTACATGCTTCGAATGCAGCGTCGTTCGTTGAAAAGGCTAGTCAGTTCCAAGCTGATGTTCATCTAAAAAAAGGGAATTCAGTCATTAATGTGAAAAGTATTCTTGGACTGATGAGTATTGTTCTTAAACCAAATGATGAAGTATTATTAACTGCTACCGGAGCAGACGAGGAACAGGCGTTAACGGTATTAGGGGAGTTTTTAGAACACAATTAACTAAGAAAGAAGCTATGAGTGTTAATCCGTCATAGCTTCTTTCTTTTTTATTATCTGAGGTGAATGAGTTCATCAATCATTTGCTTATTTTCATAAAGCCAGTAGAACATTGCTCGATTTTTTTCCATACGTTCTTGGTCGTGGCTAAAGAAAGCAATCATAACAGCTTCAATACTTAAAAATGTATACCAAAGTGCTTTTCTCTCTTGAATGGTAAAAGGGTTTTCTTGATGGTAAGCGCGGAAAAAAACCTTCATTGCAGGAAACCAGCGCTCGATATCATCAGGATTTGAGAACACGTCACTTAACACACTTGTCGCAAAGTAACATGGATCTAAAACCCTCACATTTTCTTCAACTAATTCTAAATCGATTATTCCACTTACTTGATGATCGTCAAAAAGAAAATGAAGATAGTGGGGGTCGCGATGAATCAGCTGTGTTGGTAGGTGTTCTAAACATTGCATCCCCTCGGATAGTTCAGTTAAAAGATGAACAACATCAAGTGCTATTTCCTCTTTTTGCATAAATGGAACAATGTTGCTGTACAGTGACGTTAGCACTTGCCGTTTTTTAAAAGATGTATGGCGGTCACTGACTTCAAGAAGCGCGTTATCCAGTTTTGCTAGGGAGGAACCGATTTGACTAGAAACATTGTGCGTATGTTCAAGCAACTGATCAATGGCTACGTGCTTCCCTTGTAAATGCTCGTACACCACATAATAAGATTGGTGCGTTTGAACGATATATTCGTTTGACTTCGTTTTTATAGGAGAAGGGACTGGCTGATTTTTTTGAATGAGATCTTGCAGCAGTTGTGCTTCCAATTGTGCGCGCTCTCTATCAGATTTCTTTTTTAAAATAAATTGTTTTTCATCTCGGGTATAAATTCTGTCCACGCGGTTCGTTAACTTATCAGTGTATCGGATGGACAACTGAAACGCTTCATCAATCGTGCGCATTAAAAAATCCCTCACTTCTTATAGACGCATACCTGTTAAGAAAATAGTGACTATTCTATCACTATAGTTTTATTACAGTAAAGAAGCAATAGCTAAAAAGACGCATTTGAGTGCAAAAAAAGGCGCAAATAGTAGTTATTTCAGATTATTTAGAAATATTTTGCAGGATTATTTCCTTTTATCGGGAATGTCAAAGAGGTAAAAGGAGGAATGAACATGAATAAAAAACGATTTTCTGTATGTTTAATCATTATAACGTTATTATTATTTAGTAGTTCAGATCAAGCTAAGGCAGAACAAGCTGAAAAGAAAATTGTTGGGTATTACCCATCATGGGTTGCTGAAGAAAGAGGCTATGAAGTTACGGATCTTCCAGCTGAAAACATGACACATATTATGTATGCGTTTGCGAATGTCTGCTGGGATGGGGTGCATGGAAATCTAGACCCGACAGGACCTAACCCACAAGAATGGGCGTGTGAAGATGAAAACGGAATAATTGATGTACCGAACGGGACGATTGTGTTAGGGGACCCCGAACAAGATGTGCATAAAATGTACCCTGGAGATCGTGAAGATGAGGCGATCAAAGGAAACGTGAAGCAACTTCAAAAACTAAAAGAAGAACACCCGCATCTTAAAACAGTGATATCGGTTGGTGGCTATACATGGTCCAATCGCTTATCCCTTGTTGCCGCTACAGAAGAAACGCGAGAAACCTTTGCACAATCTGCAGTGGATTTTGTACGAGCATACGGGTTTGACGGATTGGATCTAGATTGGGAATATCCAGTGAGCGGCGGAATGCCAGAAAATGAACGTAGTCCTGAAGATAAGCAAAATCACACAAAGCTTTTAGAAGCAACTAGGAATGCATTAGATCAAGCAGGAGAGGAAGATGGCAAACAGTACTTATTGACCATCGCGTCTTCAGCCTCCCCTAGCTATTTACAAAACAATGAAATGGAAAAGCTCGCACACATTTTAGACTGGATTCAAATTATGACGTATGACTTAAACGGCACATGGCAAATTCAAAATGGACATAATGCACCTTTATTTTATGACGAAGAAGCAACTGTTCCCTGGGCAGATGCACTCAATGTGGATGCTGCTATTCAAGGACATTTAAACGCAGGTGTTCCTGAAGAGAAGCTCTTAATGGGTATGCCTTTCTACGGGTATGGGTGGAAAGGTTGCGACAGTGAAAATAATGGGGAGTATGCTTTTTGTGACGGCCCAGCTGATGTAGGAACGTGGACAAACGCTACGTTTGATTATCAAGATTTAAAAGAAAACTATATTAATCAAAATGGCTACAAGCGATACTGGAATGACAAATCCAAGGTGCCATTTCTCTATAACGAAGAAAATGGAACCTTTATCACGTACGACGACCCTGAATCGATTACGCATAAAGCCCAGTATGTAGTTGATCACGGGCTAGCTGGTGCTATGTTTTGGGAAACGAGCAATAATCGCGATGGAGAACTTGTCCAGTCTATCGCAGATGTATTTTCTGAAGATGATGAGCAGCACATATGTCAAGTCGAGCAATGGTCCAAAGATACGGTATATGTGAAGGGTGATCAAGTAAAGAAGGATGGACTTGTTTATGAAGCAAAATGGTGGACGCGAGGAGAAGATCCAAACCGCTCAGGCGAGTGGGATGTATGGAAAAAAGTTGATCAGTGTAACGATGATGTAGATACCACTAGTTGGTTAAAAGATAAGATTTATACGAAAGGCGATCAAGTCGAACATCGTGGCGTTTGGTATGAAGCGAAATGGTGGACAAGAGGAGAAGATCCAAGTCGATCAGGTGAGTGGGATGTGTGGAAAAAAATCACTCCTTAAGTAGTAGAATAGAAGTGCAGTGAGCATTTCTTATGCACGGTACATGTGCCAAACGTGTGCCGTGTTTTTGTGCTGTATTATAGATAATATAAATTAATTAATTTCATAAAAAAGTAGTAGTCTTTTTCATGAATGTTAACAGTATTATTGTTTGTGGTCTTGTTAAATGGCGACGACTCCCGCGGAATGCGTTCGCCATTTTAAATAGAGTGTACGTCATTTTAGCGTCTAGCTCAAATGATGATATTGACTCAAGTAATAAGGCTTTTTAACTAGTTTCGCATCATCGTAAAACAGGAATAATACGAAAAATAGGCAAGGGTGAAGAACATGAATATCTTTTTATTATGTGCCATCATGTGTGCAATTGTTTTTTTCTTTAGTATGCGCATTGAAAAGCGAAGTATTTTTAACGGAATGTTCTTAACGGCAAGTCTATTATTATTTCTTGCAGGTGGTATAGCAGTTGCAACCACAGGGCCGATGAGCAGATACGATTATGTTATCTTAATTTTATCTGCATTGTTCGCCCTTATGAGCATGCTTTTTTTACTCTTCGTAGTAGGATACATTATCCGAAATACGTGGAAGCTTGTGAAGAAAGAAGGTAGAAAATGGAATAATTTTTTTTCGTTACTCATTAGCTTGTTTGTTATGGTGCTATTTATACTTATCCCGACCGCATTGTTTACGATTGAACCTCTTGCGTTAACAACAACGGTTTATATTGGGCTATATGGTTTTTGGTTTTTATCATTTCTAATCTCCTCTCTACTATATCGGCAGGTCCGACCTTATTACAATCAAGATTATCTTTTGATACTGGGAGCAGGATTATTAAAAGGGAAGCGGGTTTCCCCGATATTAGCAAGTCGATTAGATAGAGGTGTCTATTTCTATGAAATGCAAAAAAACGTTGCGCCTCCTCCTAAAATCATTGTGTCAGGAGGGAGAGGAGAAGATGAGTTAATCAGTGAAGCGGAAGCGATGAAAGCGTATCTCATCAAGAAAAACATTCCTCCTCAGCAAATTATTTTAGAAGACCGAGCTCGTAATACCCATGAGAATTTCCTGTTCTCAAAGAAATTGATGAGGCAATCCGAATCGTTAAAAATGGTATTTGTCACGAATCACTTTCATGTTTTCCGATCGAGTTTAATTGCAAAACAACTCGCAATGCCTGCTGAAGGGATTGGATCACCAACAGCATGGTATTTTCAACCAAACGCATATACTCGTGAGTTTATTGGGGTTTTGTACATGAATAAAAAAACGCATCTCGCTTTTTTTATTCTCTATGTTCTTGTTTCAGCCTATTTTTATTTAAGGTAGTGCAGGAAAACCATTTTAGGTTGTCAAATAGAGTAGGTTAACCGAAAAAAGGAGGAATGAAAATGTTTGATGTATGGAATCATGGACTTCCAGAAATTAGTGGTGTTTCCCGATCGCGATCAAAGATTATTGAGCAAATCCATTTCGTTCGTGACCAAGACATGCATTCACTTTGCTATATTCCACTTTTTAATCGAGAACAGCCTGCGACGTGGGGAGAGGACATCCAGCGTATAGTGGATGATTACAATGAGCAATTAAATGGGATCACGCTTTTAACTGGTCATACGTTACCTTTATACGATGAGCTCCTTTTAGATTTAGAGAGCGGACAGGCACTTACGTTGAACAAGACACGCTTTGTCTTTATTACGCTTGATGGTGCAGATTTAGAGTTAGCGGCAAATAAGCTTTATCATTTAGCTGTTGCTGGCTATTATCCTGTTCTTTTATATCCAGAAACCGACAAACGGGTACAAAGAAATCCAGACTTATTGTATAAGTTCGTCAAGAATGGCGCGTATACAATGGTAAATGCGATGAGTCTTTTGCAAACAAATGACAAAGCGTTAAAAAAGTGTATTCGAACATTACTAAACGGAAACTTAATTCATATGATTGGCAACTATACAGAAACCCTCCTTTCAGAGCGTGATGAACGAGATGAGGTAACGGGAATCCTCACGAAATATAGCCCGGAACAGAGTGAGCAAATTCAAAAAAATTTCAGTAATTTACTAAATCGCTCGCAAATTATCATTGAAGAACCGCTTCATGTAGACAAACGCTCATTTTCCTCCTTTTTTAGTAAATCAAGAGCATGATACACTAAGGAAGCAAGGAGGCGTTAAAAGTGGAAGAAGTAGCAGAGCGTATTATCATATCTATACAAAGCAAGGAAATGGATTGGCTCACAGCGTGGAACGTGAAAGGCTATATTCCTATGGATCATGGTGTTTTGCTTTATGTAACGCGTAAGGATGGTCAGGATGTTGTGGTAAGCGTTCAAACAAAAGATCAATCTATTTACCAGTTGGAATTACTACGTAACAATGATAAGTTTGATCGAATTGTGTTAGGTGGTCGCTATGACGTGGAACAGGTGGAATTAGCGGAAGCGATTGATCAACTTTTAACAGTCTACCATTAAAAAAGACGGTCGCCCTCTTGAGAGGACGCCCCGTCTTTTTTTAAACATCTGGTTGTTGTTGTTTCTTTGCTTTTCGGAAGTAATAAAGAAATGCAATACTTTTAATAATTCCCGAAACTTGGTCTGGTTGAGCCGTAACAGCTTCTTGTTTCGCAGCATTCACACGCGTCAGCGTATAGGTAGAAAGTGCAGCGGAAGCACGATGTGCAGCTTCTCCAGAATCATGAATCATGTCAAAAAGTGGGTTTAATTTTGTAACCTTTTCATTCACGTCCATAATTGTTTCATTCGTGTTATGTAGCGTGACTTTTACCTCACCAGTTATTTCGTCTAAACTTTTTTCAAGTTGTGCAACAGTTGTTGCAGTCTTGTCTAATGTTTTTGCTAAATTACGCATTGCTGGAAGTAAAGAAAAAACAGCAATTAAAAAAGCTATTGCAAAAACAAGTACGCCTATACCTAACCAATCCATGTTCAAAAACCTCCTTCTTAAAATTATCGATTTGCTTCAATGAGATTCGCTAAATCTGCAAGCCATTCACCTACAATCGGCAAAGGTTCGAATAAGCTAATAATGGCGAGGAGAAGAGAAACAAAAAGTGCGACTCCGATTGTCAATCCTACGCCTCTTGCGATACCAGCGATTAAATTTGATTTTACCACTTGTTTCGTATCTGTAAAATGAAAAGCCATATCTTTTAGACGTCCATTCGTTGTCACGTCTTCCAGTTTGTTTAATAATTCCTCAAAACGATCGTTTTCATCCGCTTGTTTCTCAATTTCGCGCTGGCGATGCTTTGATGGAAGCATCCTGTTTTTTTGATCCTCTGTAAGTGGCAACGTCATCCCTCCCAACCATTCAGTATCTCTATCCTATAACCGATTTAGGTGGGGACTAAACCAAAAAGCCACCGGGCATTATGCGGTGACAACAGGTTTGGCTTTTAGCATGTATTGATACGCAACCGATCGTTCAATAAACGTGTCAACATTTATACCTATAGATTGACCAGCTTCAACAATTTTATGAATGAGCTGATGGTGGTGTGGAAAAAGCACTTGATTATTAACAATCAGCTCAACTTCATATCCGCTCGATATAAACAATTTTTCAATCTCGCTCTTTGTAAAAAAACGAAAATGGGTTTTATCAAGAAGTCCAGCATCTACATAATTCCATGTACCTCGAATCAGCTCTTCGATGATAGAAATGTGACCAACATTCGGTATGCTTGCATAAATGGCTCCTGATTTTTTTAAGTAAGGTCTTACTTTCTCAAGTGTCGCCCATGGATCTAACGTGTGTTCAAGAACGTCTGCAAAGATGATTCCATCAAAATGTTCATGTGCAAACGGGAGTGAGTCTTGTTCAATGTTTCCTACAGTTACAGAATCGAGCTTTTTTCGTGCTTGATCAGCCGCATGTTGGAAAAGCTCAAAGCCATGTACCTCTGCCTCATAAGTGTCCTTAATCGCCGCACCTAACGCACCTTCTCCACAGCCAACATCCAAGATAACCTTACTTTCTGGATCGATTAATGAAAAAAGCTGTTGATTGATTCCTTGATAATACGTACTAGCTTTATTTTCATACTCTTTTTTCATGCCAAACGCCTCCATTCTCGCAACAGTCTATGCAACGAATTAGGCATTTGTGCAGATTACGTTTGTTCA
The DNA here is from genome assembly GCF_047238345.1 of Shouchella phoenicis. Taxonomy (NCBI): domain Bacteria; kingdom Bacillati; phylum Bacillota; class Bacilli; order Caryophanales; family Bacillaceae; genus Shouchella; species Shouchella phoenicis. Next base: position 937,916 of record NZ_JBDFMQ010000001.1, read on the forward strand.
AGCAAACCCTGTCGCGTATGACCATTAAAGCCTGTCATCGTTGTTGCGGCACATAACGAATTCAAGATTGCCTCTTCTACTACTTCTGCAGTAGCGGCGAATAGCTTAGACATGTCCTCATGTTGATCATGTAAAAACGAAACCTGTTGAAGGGAAGAAGGTGGCTCATGAGGTATTCGATTTGCGGTAGAAAATGCTAGGACGATATCGCCACTTCCATTGGCTGCGAATGACGCTGTACGACCTAATCCAAGAGTTCCGCGTTTTGCGACACGTTTTAATTGGCGGGCATCGAGAGGCGCATCGGTAGCAAGAACAATAATAATGGAACCATCTGGAGGTGGCGCATCGTCGTTTTCTGAAGCAATGAAAATTTGGTTAGCGTGACGACTATACATCCAATCCCCTTTCTTTCCGTAATTTGTTAACACTAGACAGCCCAATGTATAGGTGGAAACAACGCGAGAACTTGTGCCAACTCCGCCTTTAAAGCCTAAGCATGACATTCCTGTTCCAGCACCGATCGCACCTTCTTGAGTAGGTGCAGATGATGCTGACTTAATTGCTTGAACGGCATCACTTGGTTTTACATGCATACGACGGATGTCGTTTAAGTACCCATCGTTACATTCCGTCGTTACGACGTTTACAGTACCTGTTCTCGCACCAATTTGAGGATTTTGCGTTAGGAGGTAGGAAAGGGTTCCTTCGGTTACAGCTGGAACGGAGAACGTGTTTGTAAGCATGATAGGACTTTCAAGTAAGCCTAATTCTTCAAGCTGAATGAGCCCTGTTGTTTTTCCGAAGCCATTTAATACATAGGACCCTGCCTGTGCTTTTTCTTCAAACAGATTTCGACGATGAGGCAAAATCGCCGTTACACCTGTTCGGATGTGTTCTCCTTCAATAAGCGTAGAATGCCCCACTTGGACACCTTCTACATCTGTTATGCAGTTATGCTTACCGGTAGCGAATCCTGGGAAAGAAAATCCTGCTTGCCTAGCGGAAGAATGAAGCATGAAAAACCTCCTTTTTATCTATTTTACAAAAAACAATCAGAACGTAAAGCAAAATAGGAGGATGGATGCTATACTTTTTACTAGTTTACTGGGTAGGAGGAAAAGGAATGAACAACGTTCGCTATGGTGGTTTGGAAGCTGGAGGCACAAAAATGATTTGTGTGGCAACAGATGAGGAAGGGGTTTGGTTGGATCAACTTACAATCCCAACATTAACGCCAGAAGAAACCGTCCCACCTATTGTTGCTTTTTTTAAAAAGAATGGAATTACAAGTCTAGGGATTGGTAGTTTTGGTCCTCTAGACCTAAAAGAAGGTTCCGATACATATGGTTCTTTAGCGAGTACGCCCAAAAAAGGCTGGAAAGGCTATCCGTTGTTAGATGCATTTAATGAACTAAATGTTCCGATCGAAATAACGACAGATGTAAACGGTGCGGCATTGGCGGAAGCAACAAAAGGAGCTGCTAAAGGGTTAGATAGCTGTATGTACATAACTGTTGGAACCGGAATTGGCGCTGGAGCAGTTGTAAATGGAAACGTATTAGAGGGATTATCCCATCCTGAAATGGGGCATGTACCAGTCAAACCACATAAGGATGATTCGTTTCAAGGTCACTGTCCGTATCATGGGACATGTGCAGAAGGGATGGCTGCAGGCCCAGCGATTGAAGCGCGTTGGGGTAAAGCCGGAATAGAGTTAGCGGAAGACGATAAGGTATGGCAGCTAGAAGCCTATTATCTTGCTCAAGCGATTGCGGCATATACGTACGTATTATCCCCGAAAAAAGTCATTATCGGTGGTGGAGTCATGAAGCAAAAACAGCTTTATGCCCTCATACGAGAAGAACTTGTCCAACAGCTAAATGGCTATATGGATATAGGAAATCCAGACGACTATATTGTTGCTCCTGGACTTCATGAACACGCTGGGATTGAAGGGGCATTGTTACTTGCCCGTCAAGCAGAAAGAAAACGTTAAATCCAAAAGCTATGATGGCTACATCCGTACCCATCATAGCTTTTTTATATGGAGAAGAAGGATTTTGTCGAATGGAACACGTATTTGTTAAAGGAGAGAAGAGGAGGAACAGCGAAAGAAGCGATACATACGATAGATTAGCATAGATAAGGGAGGTCTTTTCGATGTCTTATTCTCACTTTCAAGCTTATCCACATTCTGACCGTGTCTTAGAATTAACAAAAGAACTTGTTCATCAGCCGAGTATTTCTGGAACGACCCAAGAAAATCAAATGGCTGATTTAATTCATTCAATTTTGTTGCGCAACCCTTATTTTCAAAAGCATCCAGAAAAAGTGAAACAGGTTCCTTTAAAAGGAGATCCTCTAAATCGAATCGCCATTGTAGCGATGCTCGACAAAAACGCTTCATCAAGAAGAGCGACGATATTACTTAGTCATTTTGATGTTGTTGGTGTGGATGATTTCGGTCTCTATAAAGAGGAAGCTTTTAAACCGGTTGAATTACAACATCGACTCTTACAAGAGCAAGAAGGATTTTTAGACGAAGATGCTAGGAAAGATTTGCATTCCAATGACTACTTGTTTGGCAGAGGTTCAATGGATATGAAAGCAGGTCTAGCTATGCAGTTATCCATTATGGAAGACATTGCGAACGATGACCACTCAAAAGAAAATATTTGTCTAGTTGCGGTTCCAGATGAAGAAAAATTGTCGCTGGGTATGTTTGCTGCTGTAGAAGAACTTGAACGCTACCAACAAGCTGGCTGGGAATTTTCCGCGTGCATTTGCTCAGAACCGAATTTTTCAGCTTATCCAAACGATTTTAATAAATATATTTATACTGGTTCAACCGGTAAACTGTTACCGTTCATCTATTGTTTAGGAAGAGAGACACATGTCGGTCAACCCTTGGAAGGCATTAATGCTTCTGTCATGGCCGCACAGCTTGCAGTTGAAATGGAATGGTCGGATAGCTTCTCTGATCAACTAGATGGAGAGTCATCCCCTTCTCCAACGTGCTTGCGAATTCGTGATTTAAAAGAAACCTATGATGTTCAGACGCCTAATGAATCCTACTTGTTTTATAACGTACTCACCTTACATTCTAGCCCTGAGGCAGTCATGGAAAAAGTAAAACAGGCCTGTCTCCATGCAAGCGAAGCGATTTACGAACGATTGGTCAATCATCGACTTGCTTTTGGTACAGATGCTTTAGCTGCTGCTGTCCCGCAGCCAAAAGTGTACACGATTACAGAACTTTATGAGCGAGGAATCAAGAAGTATGGCGTTTCTTTTAAAAAATCTTATGAAACCATTATCGAAGAAAGTATCGCAGAGAATGACAATTTTACTGATCAAACATTGACTGTCGCAAGGAACTTATCATCCTATTTCTTAGATCTCGCACCCTTTTATTTATTGTTGTTACAGCCACCTTATTACCCGCACGTCAAGCTGGATGAAACGCAAGATGATGCGATTCTCCAGCTGACAAAATCGTTGCAACACATTGGAACCGAATCGTTTCAAGAATCCATTGTATTAAAGACATTTTTTCCAGGGCTGTCTGATGTGAGTTACCTCCGCTCTAAAGGCGACGAGCGAGCAGAAACAACGCTCACAACCTTTATGCCGCTCTATAATAAGAATTATCTAATCCCTATCCAGGCCATTCAAAAGCTTAATGTGCCAACGATTAACGTAGGTCCTTTTGGAAAGGATGCGCATAAACGAACAGAGCGATTACAGCTGTCTTATTCAACAAAAGTAGCCCCAGTTTTGTTACGTTATGCGACAAAACATTTAGCGTAGGCTTGAGGGGATTGAGTGAGAGATGATAGACACGATCTAAAAAACTTCACAAAGTTCTAGCTTAGATGCTCTTTTAAGAACCTAGTCGGTCAAGAGGGTTCTGCTAGAACTTTTTTTTCATTTATCATACCAACTGTCGTTACGAGAACGTGTCGTTTTGATGCAAAACAATAAAACAGAAAAATTGTAAATTTTATAGGTAGAGGGTGAATTCGTAGTGTAAACTAGGAAGAGGGTTTGAAGTGTGAACAAGTAAGGAGTATACATATGAAAACATCATCATTGGTAACGGCTGGTCTCTTGCTCGGAATTTTTATGGCTGCGATCGATAATACCATTGTTGCAACGGCAATGGGCACGATTGTAGGAGACTTGGGGAATTATGATCAGTTTGTCTGGGTCACCGCAGCATATATGGTTGCGATGATGGCAGGTATGCCGATCTATGGCAAATTGTCTGACATGTATGGAAGAAAACGGTTCTTTTTATTTGGTTTAATTGTTTTTTTAATTGGCTCTATATTATGTGGGTTGGCTGACTCTATGAATCAACTTATTGTGTTCCGAGTGATTCAAGGAATTGGTGGCGGCGCATTAATGCCAATCGCATTTACGATTATTTTTGATATTTTCCCACCTGAAAAGAGAGGCAAGATGACAGGGTTAATTGGCGCAGTTTTTGGCGTTTCTAGTGTGTTTGGCCCGTTAATGGGTGCGTTTATTACGGAAACGTTAAGCTGGCATTGGATTTTCTATATTAATGTACCAATCGGTGCAGTGGCACTGTATTTAATAGGTCGTCATTATAAAGAAACGTTGGAAACGAGAAAACAGAAAATTGATTGGCTTGGGGCTTCCACCCTTGTCATTGCGGTTGTTTGTTTAATGTTTGCGTTGGAATTAGGTGGAGAAGCCTATGGTTGGTCTTCACCAGAACTTTTGGCATTATTTGCTTTAGCGTTGGTCGCTTTCATTGTTTTTGTTTTTGCGGAACGTCGTGCAGAGGAACCAATTATATCGTTTTGGATGTTTAAAAAGAGATTATTTGCGACATCGCAAATCATTGCGTTTATTTACGGTGGGACATTTGTTGTGCTAGCCATTTTCATTCCTATTTTTGTGCAAGCCGTTTTTGGAGGATCTGCGTCAAGTGCTGGAACGACGTTAATGCCGATGATGATTGGTTCAGTCGTTGGTAGTATGACAGGAGGAATGCTGCAAACAAAAATACCGTTTCGGACGATGATGATTTTTTCCGGTGTATGCTTTTTGACCGGAATGATCTTGCTCTCGACGATGACACCTGACATTTCGCGTATCATGCTAGGGGTCTATATGTTTTTAGCAGGATTAGGTGTCGGGTTTTCCTTTTCATTATTACCAGCTGCCTCTATTAATGATTTACCAAAGCGCTATCGAGGATCAGCAAATTCAACGAACTCGTTTCTGCGTTCATTCGGAATGACCGTAGGAATTGCAATATTTGGGACCGTGCAAACCATGTCTTTTTCAAACCGTATGACTGAGGCATTTGCCGATAGGGTGAACGAAAACTTGATAGCTGATCCACAAGAGTTGTTCACGCCAGAAGGTCGGGCACAAATACCAGACGATGTTCTGGCAGTCATTACAACAACGATGTCGGACTCCATCACGTTTATTTTCAGTCTGGCAATTATTCCGATAAGCTTAGCGCTGCTAACATCCTTTTTTATGGGCGGAGAAAAAGTAGAAACGAACGAGGACTTAAAGATGAAAGGGTCACCTGAATAAATGAGAACCTGTAGCTAAAGCTACAGGTTCTTTTTATAAAATTTAAAGAGACAGCTATTAAAAATTGGCGGAACTTGTCGATATGTATAATGTACGTTAGATAGAGAGAGGAGAACTGCGCTTGAGTAGTATTATTGTTAAAAATGCAGCGAAATACTTGCCAGAATCCATAAAAAACCGTGAAGACATGCGCACCCATTTTGCGGCTGTTGGTGCACAGGTTGATTCACTTTTTGATATAGGTGGGAGAGAAAATCATCCATATATTAGCGATTATCGACAAGAGACGTCGGTTACGATGGCAACAAAGGCATGCCAAGCGGTTTTAGATAAAGAGGGACTTACGTTAGCAGATATACACGGTTTGTTTTTTGTGTCGGATGCACCTGAGTATACGGTTCCTTCGAATGCAATTACTATTGTAAATGCACTTGGAGAGGGCAATGATGGAGCTGTAAAATTTGTGATGGACTTAAATCAAAATTGTACAGGGTTGCTGTCTTCTTTTGATATGGTAAGTGCGTATATGAAGACGCGCAATGACTTAAAGCGATGTCTACTTGTTAGTGTCTTTAACTCCACCCATGTGTCACATCAAGACGATCCCGTCACATTTGGCTTTTTAACGGATGGTTCAAGTGCGCTTCTGCTAGAAAAAACCGAACAAGATGGAAAAGGAATTGTTGATTCTGATACGTTAATTGGTTCTGATGGTTGGGAATTAATGAGTTTTCCTGCCGCTGGTTACTCAAAAGTGTTTAAAGAAGAAACGACATTAAGAGAGCGGACGCTACGATGGGAAGTTGGTCCAGCTGGCTGGATTCCCGATAAATATATGGAAGTCCTGCCACAATTACTTGAACGGAATGGCTTAACAGAGAAAGACATCGATTACTTTATTTGCTCGCAATTCCACGAAGGTTTAGTGAAAAAAACGTGTGAATTAATGGAGTCGTCGATGGATAAATGGTTGTTCGTCAGTCGTGACTACGGATACGCAGGCAATGCTTCACCAGGGTTTGCTTTTGAATCAGGTTTAGAGTCAGGTAAGTTTACAGAGGGGAAAACCATTGTTTGGTTTTCATTCGGCGCAGGTTATACGCTGTCGGCATTATTATATAAATTTTAAAAAAGGAATGATGTTTGATGTATTCAATGAATCTCGACAAAAACAAAAAACGCTTCACGATCGTAGTAAGTGGATTTATTACGGAAGAGGAGGCGGAAGCATATACAAACGACTATGTTAAGCATGCTTCTTCTATTGACTGTGCGCAATACACGCTCGTATTAGATGGTAGCGACATTATTGCCTCTAAACAGAGCATGCTAGATGGCCTTAAGGCGCTTATTCAATCTTATATTGACCACGGCTACAAAGAAATTTTATTCGTTCAAGCAAAATCACCTTCAGCTCGAGCGCAGTTGCGTCGAATCGATGTACTCATGAACAATGTACGTTTAATTGAAGTAAACGAAGTATGAGGAAAATATGAACATGTTGAAAAGGCGACTAATTCAGTGGATTAATCGTCTTTTCTTTGTTCTCTATTATGTTGTTATAAGAACTGGAGACTCCTGCGGGACAGCGCGTGTCTGAAGACACTGTAGCGAGGGGATCCTCTTATAAAGGATCATAATTGTTCTTGTCTCAAATTGAACCTTGCTTTTTTCCTGGCCACTTTTCTTATTGGCCATTTCTTTCACAATACGCCCAAAAGCGATTGAATCCCTCTAATCCGTCTTTAGAATCTTTAAAAACACCAGCATGATGAAGAACGTTCATAAAAATATGCCCTACTTCTTTTTTTAATTCATCGTCAATATTGTCTTTTGTCAGTTTTTGTCCTAATCGTCTTTTCAGTTCGGTTGCCCAATGACGATGCTTTTGCGTATAGGGAGACTGAGAGAGTGAAGTTTCTGCATGTTCATTTAGTAGAACAGCTGCAATCTCTTCTAACTCCTTTTTTAACCGACCTGGCAAAATGGCTAGTCCCATGACTTCAATAAGACCAATGTTTTCTTTTTTTATCGCATGAGCTTCTTGGTGAGGATGAAACAAACCGAGAGGGTGCTCATCTGTTGTTCGATTGTTTCGGAGAACTAAGTCAAGTTCGTAATGATCGTTGGTCATACGTAGTACAGGCGTTATGGTGTTGTGTTGTTCATTTTCCGTAAAAGCAACTAGATCAAGCGAATGATCAGAATAAGATCGCCAGCTTTTTAAAATGAGAGAGGAGGCAGCAATTAAGTCGCTTCGATTCGTTCCACTTAAACGAATTACTGACATAGGCCACTTTACAACACCTGCTTCAATCGTAGGAAAGCCTAGGTTTGAAAGCTTTTGTTTAAGCGGAGCATGAGCCATTGGGAATGAGTGCATCCCGCCTTGATAGTGGTCGTGTTCAAGAATAGAACCACCGACTATAGGTAAATCTGCGTTTGAACCAATAAAATAGTGCGGGTATTGATCAATAAAATCGAATAATCGTTCAAACGTTGTTTCGTTTATCACCATCGGTTTTTGCTCGCCAGAAAAGATGATCGCATGCTCGTTGTAGTATACATAAGGGGAAAACTGAAAATACCACTCTTCACCAGCTAATGTAACAGGAATATAGCGTAAATTGTGTCTGGCAGGATGGTTAAGTGAACCTTTGAAACCTATATTTTCTTTGGCAAGTGGCCCGTTTGGATAGTGTTTAAGTTGTACCTGCTTTCGAGCCGCTGCAAGTGCTGTCGGGTCTTTTTCAGGCTTTGACAAGTTAATCGTTATGTCTAATGGACCATAAGATGTGTCGACATGCCAACTCTCATTTAATTGAATCCGATCCATTCGTATGTAATTGGAATGTTTGTTGAACTGGTAGAAGGATTTAGTCGCTGTTTCAGGACCATAGTTGTTTTCCTTATGTCTAAACCAGTTCGTCACGTCACTTGGTCGAGGAAGTAGAAGATTCATAATGGCCGTGTCGAATAAATCACGATGTGTGACTGTGTTATGAGAGATTAAGCCTTGAGAAAACGCCCAGTCAAGTAAAGGGGGCAGAATGTTTTCAAGCTGTTCTTCCTCTATGACGTGAACTTCTTCAGGATAGTCGAGATGTAAGAATTCAAGAAGGCGATTATGAAGATAGTGTTTATCTTCCGGTAAGAATAAGTTCTTTCTTAGACCGTAAAGCAATAACTGTTCAATATAAATATGAACCATTTACAGCCCTCCTTCATAAATTTTTTTGACCCCGTCTCCAGCTAAACTTGTATAAAAATCCGGTTGGATCTTTGTATGCTGATGATACTGTTTCGCCACATTTTCTTTAAATTGGTCAATATATTCTTGATGAACAAGGCTCACGGTGCATCCTCCAAAGCCTGCACCGGTCATCCGAGTGCCGATACAGCCTCTTTGATCTTTTTGAATAGCGTAAAGGAGGTCTAGTTCAGCTCCGGTCACTTCATAGTCTTCAGCCAGCGAATGATGTGATTCACACATATAATGACCGAATCTATGAATATCGTGCGCTTTTAAGTGTTTGACAGCTAGCTTGACGCGATGATTTTCAGTGACAATATGATTGATTCGTTTTTCTAAGACGGGGTGCTGGATGGTCGCTCTTGCCTTTTGCCATTCCTCAACGGTTAGATCGCTTAATGATTCCAATTGATAACCGGTATTCTGCAAGAGTTTTAACCCTTGTTCACACTCTGCGCGACGCTCATTATACTTTGAATCTGCTAAGCCACGCTTTTTATTTGAGTTTGTTAGAACAAGTGCATACTCACCTAATTCAAGCGGGACAAGCTCGTGGTGAAGGGTATTCGTATCAATAAAAAGCGCATGTGCTTCTTTTCCAAGGCCTACCGCGTATTGATCCATAATGCCGCTATTTACACCAATATAATGATTTTCAACACGTTGACAAAGTTGAGCAAGGGTTGTTCGATTCAACGTCGATTGGAGGGCATCATTTAGGAAAAAAGCGGTCACCATTTCAATGGAAGCTGAGGACGATAACCCTGCTCCGTTTGGTAAATCCCCGAAAAAATAAAGGTTCATACCTGGAAGGCGGTAACCGAGCTGTTGATATTCATAAAGCACTCCTTTTGGATAGTTGCTCCAATCGTCTTTTGCAGAGTACGTAAGGTTATCAATTGAATACTGATAGGTCGTTTGAAAATTAGCGCTTTGCATGTAAATCATCTCATCGTTTCTAAAGCTTACTGCTAAATAGGTACCCATCTCTAAAGCTGCAGGAAATACATAGCCATTGTTATAATCTGTATGTTCACCAATAAGGTTTACACGCCCTGGAGAAAAATAAATTCGTTGAGGGTGTTCATTTGTAAACGAGTAAAAGGCTTGTTTTAATGAGTAAAGAATTGTCATGTAATCACGCTCCTAACTCTAATGTTACCGTTTTCTAAATGAAAAGATATAGAGAAAATTGCGATTTTCTCACCTATAATTGTGGAACTTTTTTCGTAACCGTTTTCTTTTAATTGTAAGAAAGCTTTGACTTATACAAGGAAATCATGTATATTACGGAATGGGCGAACAATTAAACGCCCTTTGTGTTTTAATATTCGTTTTTAGGGGTGTCTTAGATGGAAAATGTATTTGATTACGAAGATATTCAATTAATTCCTGCAAAGTGCGTAGTGAATAGTAGATCGGAATGTGACACGAGCGTTGAATTAGGTGGACGCACATTTAAGTTACCAGTGGTTCCGGCAAATATGCAAACCATTATAGATGAAAAGATTGCACTTTATTTAGCAGAAAACGGATATTTTTATGTCATGCATCGATTCCAACCGGAAAAACGCTATGCTTTTATACAAGATATGCAGGCAAAAGATCTTTTTGCTTCGATCAGTGTTGGTGTGAAAGAAGAGGAGTATCGCTTTGTTGAGCAACTAGCAGCAGAGGGTGTGATTCCTGATTATATTACAATTGATATTGCCCACGGTCACTCTAATGCCGTGATTGAAATGATTCAACATATAAAAGGAAAGCTGCCTACTAGCTTTGTAATCGCAGGAAATGTGGGTACACCAGAAGCTGTTAGAGAGCTAGAAAATGCTGGTGCTGATGCAACAAAAGTAGGAATTGGACCTGGGAAAGTATGTATCACAAAAATAAAAACAGGTTTTGGAACAGGTGGATGGCAACTAGCAGCGCTTCGCTGGTGCGCGAAAGCGGCAAGTAAACCAATTATTGCAGATGGTGGTATACGAACCAATGGGGATATTGCAAAATCCGTTCGTTTTGGTGCGACGATGGTTATGATTGGCTCCCTTTTTGCAGGTCATGAAGAATCGCCAGGCGAAACAACAGAAAAAGATGGCAAATTGGTCAAAGAATATTTTGGTTCCGCTTCTGAGTTTCAAAAAGGCGAAAAGAAGAATGTAGAAGGTAAAAAGATGTTTGTTGAACATAAAGGATCATTGATTGATACATTAGAAGAAATGGAGCAAGATTTACAATCATCCATTTCTTACGCAGGTGGGTCAAAACTTGAATCGATCCGAAATGTTGATTACGTGGTTGTGAAGAACTCGATTTTTAATGGCGATAAGGTCTATTAATTGACTGAATAGAAAAGCTTTATGAGCAAATTTTGCTCATAAAGCTTTTTGTGTAAGAAACGGTATAGACATACTTATCTATTATAAAAACCAATCCCAGCCTTGTCTTGGTCGTCTTGTTCGTTGTTGATCGTGACAGGCTACATTCTCAACTTCTTGATCTTCTTCAATAATAACTTTCTCAGGGTAATGATGGACGTGACGGTAGATTTTTTTGCGTTTTACAACGGTTTCAATCGGGTGAACTTCCGGAATGATGACAACTTCTACTTCTTCGACGACTCTTTTTCTAGGAGTGTGTACGATTGGGTCCGTTTCAGTGATATGAACGTTATCCTTCTTTTTCCCACATTTAGAGCAACGATGTTCCATGAGATCACCTCCTTAATAAAGATCTTATTTATAAGCTATGTGTTCGATTCTTATTGGACTCGTTATAAGCCCTGAAAGTCGAAGAAAAAGGCGGTTATACATGAATGAACTTTATAATAAGTAGTAATAGTTTTTTCACGAATGATAACAGCAATAATTTTTGTAGCTTTTGTCTTATTAAATGGCGACAATAGATTGTGCGTCATTTTCACATCTAAATTGAATGAAGAAAATTGACTCACATAAAAAAAGAGAAGCGGGTTAACCCGCTTCTCTTATCGTTAATCTCGAACGCCTGCCCCTTCTTCTGAGTGGGCTAGTCGACTTGATGCAGCTGCAGCAATTGCGCCGACAATGTCATCAAGAAATGTGTGACATTTTTCTTGATTATGATCATTTAGTTTGGCGAGTATACCGGGCTTAATTTTATCCACATAGCCAAAATTTGTTAACCCGATCGATCCATAAACATTGACAATGGACAAGGCGATAATCTCGTCAATTCCGTATAAGCCTTCATCAGATTCTATAATCTCTTGTATAGGAGATGAAAGTTTCTTTTGCTCTGCTAATCGATCAAGCTCAATGCCTGTTAATAAAGCGTTTTGAACTTCACGTTTAGCAAGTACTTTCATGACATGGTTTCTGCACATCTCTTTCGTTAAATTAGGGACGTAGGGTGTTTGTAAATCATAGACAAGGTCCATAATATCCTCAATTGTCACTCCACGGTCCTCTAGGTTCTCAATTGCTAAGTCAATTGTTATTTTGTGAATCAATGTAAGTGCCCCTCTCTGTTTTTAACCATTTATTTCTTACTATACCCTTTTTTTCGTTGTGGAAATAACCATTCACTCGAAATAATTTGGATGCCAGAACCTTTTGTGGGTAATAATCTTCTTACAGTACGACAAGCCATTGATTCATAATCTTCTATATAGCGGCTAAATGTTAATTGAGGAACGAGAATCTCAATCGTTGCCGTTGCTGCTACTTCATTGTAATGGTTTCGCCAGTACTTAAAATTCTCGAACTGTAAGACTTTAACTGAGTCTGTCATGGTTTTTTTATATTGTTGCTCAAATAATTGTTTGGTTTGTGGCAAATCGAGGTTTTTGTCACCAACATGAATGTATAAAGTTGTTTTGCATCTTGCCTTACAAATGTACATCAATGGCCTCCATCTGATCTTGTACGGCAAGTATACAAGAAAAGGGTCGTCTTGAAAATAATTGGATAAATAACGAATGTTTTTTAATTATACTCTTTTAATGTTCGTATTTTATATTGACAACTTGCTTTACTATTGCTAAACTAATTTCGTACTAAATCGTATAGCATTTCGATCGTATATCCGCAGAAATAAGGTCTGCAAGTTTCTACCGAGCTACCGTAAATAGCTTGACTACGATATGAGAAGCGCTGTTTGCATAAAACAACCTTGTCATGTCGACTCTAGGTAGAACATCCTAGAGTTATTTTATTTTGGGGGGAAAGAAAAGAATGGATCGGTTCTTTCAATTAAGTGCAAACAAAACATCTATACGACAAGAAGCAGTAGCAGGATTAACGACATTCCTGGCAATGGCTTATATCTTGTTCGTCAATCCAGATATATTGGGTGCAGCAGGGATGGACCAAGGTGCAGTGTTTGTTGCGACGGCGTTAGCTGCAATGGTTGGTTCTATTATAATGGGATTAATCGCAAACTATCCAATTGCCCTTGCTCCTGGAATGGGCTTAAATGCCTTTTTTGCTTACACGGTTGTTATAAACTATGGTATGTCCTGGCAAGCTGCATTATTTGCTGTTTTTGCATCCGGTGTAATCTTTATCTTTATTACAATTTTTAAACTTAGAGAAAAAATTATAAATGCAATACCAGAAGAACTTAAATACGCGGCAGGGGCCGGAATTGGATTATTTATTGCTTTTATTGGTCTTAAAAATGCTGGGATTGTAGTAGGGGATGAAGCAACACTTGTCACAATGGGGAATCTACAATCTCCTGGAACGTTGCTTGCCATCTTTGGAATTGTGATTACGATTGTCCTTGTAGTGATGAACATTAAAGGCGCAGTGTTTTATGGTCTTGCATTAACGGCTCTGGCTGGTATTTTAACAGGGATGAATAGCCTAGATGGCGGAATCCTTTCTATGCCACCAAGCTTAACGACTTTCGGAGCAGCGTTTCAATTTGAAAGCTGGACTGATGAGATTTTTACTTTACAGATGCTCATTGTCATTTTAACGTTCTTATTTATCGTCTTTTTTGATACAGCAGGTACATTGTTTGCTGTTGCGACACAAGCTGGTTTTGTTAAAGATAATCGCTTACCTCGTGCTGGAAGAGCGTTATTTGCAGATGCTAGTGCAACGACAGTTGGGGCCGTTTTTGGTACATCAACTACAACAGCTTACGTAGAATCGACATCAGGCGTAGCGGTTGGTGGTCGAACAGGGCTAACCGCAATTTTTACGGGTCTGTTTTTCTTAGTAGCGCTATTCTTTTCTCCACTTTTGTCTGTTATTACGGAGCAAGTAACGGCACCAGCACTTATCGTTGTCGGGGTTATGATGGCTACATCTCTACGTCATATTGATTGGAACAAGATGGAGATTGCCGTTCCAGTATTTTTTACTGTCGTTACAATGCCGTTAACTTATAGCATTGCTACAGGGATTGCACTTGGTTTTGTTCTTTATCCATTAACGATGGTTGTTAAAGGACGCGGTAAAGAATTACATCCACTTATGTATTTATTATTTGTAGCATTTGTGTTGTTTTTATTCTTCTTACCTCATTAATATCTTCTAAAAAGCAATTCGCCTTAAGGTGAGTTGCTTTTTTATTTTCGTAGAAAGAAACAATGTTGTACGACATGATGTTCTTTATTTATATAGGAAGAAATACGGTTTTTTTGGCATGTATAATTGTTTGGAATTAATTTTTATTATTTTTTTATGAAATAGTATTGACGATACACGTTAAATCTTGTTATTATATCTAAGTCGCCAACAGATGGCGCAAACGAGTTCTTTGAAAACTGAACAAAAGCCAAGCGTAAAAGAGATACAAGGTATCTCGTCAATGAAGTTAGACACAGCTTTAAAATGTGCAACAGCTTAGGATCTTCGACTAAGACCGCAACATCGTGTTGCGACGTCGAAGTCAACACATCCGTGTGTAAGAAAACACTTTTAACGGAGAGTTTGATCCTGGCTCAGGACGAACGCTGGCGGCGTGCCTAATACATGCAAGTCGAGCGGATAGAAGGGAGCTTGCTCCCGGAAGTTAGCGGCGGACGGGTGAGTAACACGTAGGTAACCTGCCCCTTAGACTGGGATAACTCCGGGAAACCGGAGCTAATACGGGATAATAAAGAGAATCGCCTGATTTTCTTTTGAAAGACGGTTTCGGCTGTCACTAAGGGATGGACCTGCGGCGCATTAGCTAGTTGGTAAGGTAACGGCTTACCAAGGCGACGATGCGTAGCCGACCTGAGAGGGTGATCGGCCACACTGGGACTGAGACACGGCCCAGACTCCTACGGGAGGCAGCAGTAGGGAATCTTCCGCAATGGACGAAAGTCTGACGGAGCAACGCCGCGTGAGTGAGGAAGGCCTTCGGGTCGTAAAGCTCTGTTGTGAGGGAAGAACAAGTGCCGGCGTAACTACCGGCACCTTGACGGTACCTCACCAGAAAGCCACGGCTAACTACGTGCCAGCAGCCGCGGTAATACGTAGGTGGCAAGCGTTGTCCGGAATTATTGGGCGTAAAGCGCGCGCAGGCGGCTTCTTAAGTCTGATGTGAAATCTCGGGGCTCAACCCCGAGCGGCCATTGGAAACTGGGGAGCTTGAGTGCAGAAGAGGAGAGTGGAATTCCACGTGTAGCGGTGAAATGCGTAGATATGTGGAGGAACACCAGTGGCGAAGGCGACTCTCTGGTCTGTAACTGACGCTGAGGCGCGAAAGCGTGGGGAGCAAACAGGATTAGATACCCTGGTAGTCCACGCCGTAAACGATGAGTGCTAGGTGTTAGGGGTTTCGATGCCCGTAGTGCCGAAGTAAACACATTAAGCACTCCGCCTGGGGAGTACGGCCGCAAGGCTGAAACTCAAAGGAATTGACGGGGACCCGCACAAGCAGTGGAGCATGTGGTTTAATTCGAAGCAACGCGAAGAACCTTACCAGGTCTTGACATCCTTTGACCACTCTGGAGACAGAGCTTCCCCTTCGGGGGCAAAGTGACAGGTGGTGCATGGTTGTCGTCAGCTCGTGTCGTGAGATGTTGGGTTAAGTCCCGCAACGAGCGCAACCCTTGATTTTAGTTGCCAGCATTTAGTTGGGCACTCTAAGGTGACTGCCGGTGACAAACCGGAGGAAGGTGGGGACGACGTCAAATCATCATGCCCCTTATGACCTGGGCTACACACGTGCTACAATGGATGGTACAAAGGGCAGCGAAGCCGTGAGGTGGAGCCAATCCCATAAAGCCATTCTCAGTTCGGATTGCAGGCTGCAACTCGCCTGCATGAAGCCGGAATTGCTAGTAATCGCGGATCAGCATGCCGCGGTGAATACGTTCCCGGGTCTTGTACACACCGCCCGTCACACCACGAGAGTTTGTAACACCCGAAGTCGGTGAGGTAACCTTTTGGAGCCAGCCGCCTAAGGTGGGACAAATGATTGGGGTGAAGTCGTAACAAGGTAGCCGTATCGGAAGGTGCGGCTGGATCACCTCCTTTCTATGGAGTATTTACTCTAGTCGATATATGACCGTTGGTCATATAACGCTTCGGATCTTTTGTTCAGTTTTGAAAGAACTCTTTCTTTCTTATTAAAATGGGCCTGTAGCTCAGCTGGTTAGAGCGCACGCCTGATAAGCGTGAGGTCGGTGGTTCGAGTCCACTCAGGCCCACCATTTTAATGAAACGGGGCCTTAGCTCAGCTGGGAGAGCGCCTGCTTTGCACGCAGGAGGTCAGCGGTTCGATCCCGCTAGGCTCCACCAAACGAATATTAACCCCCTGATAAGGGTTTTATTTATGTCTGAATGAATGATTCAGAAAATGCGATGGGTATAGAACCAAGCTAGATGCCTGGTACCTACATCCTGTAGGCATGGTTCTTTGAAAACTAAATCTAAAATCAACTCAAATAAAGTTTTGTTCATCGGTTTTAAACTGTTTGAACGAGACGTCAAGAATTCATAAACCTTTTAGGTTAACTGTTTTACAAAGAGACCCGAGTAGATCAAGGATGGGAAATGCTTGATGGAAGAAGCGTAGTTGTCTACGTGACTGACAGAAAGACATGAACCAGACGAAGAGATGCGAAGGGAATCTGATGTAAAAATGGATAAGTTAGAAAGGGCGCACGGTGAATGCCTTGGCACTAGGAGCCGATGAAGGACGCGACGAACAGCGATATGCTTCGGGGAGCTGTAAGTAAGCTTTGATCCGGAGATTTCCGAATGGGGGAACCCACCATCCGTAATGGGATGGTACTCCTACCTGAACACATAGGGTAGGTAGAGGCAGACCCGGGGAACTGAAACATCTAAGTACCCGGAGGAAGAGAAAGCAAATGCGATTTCCTGAGTAGCGGCGAGCGAAACGGAATCAGCCCAAACCAAGAGGCTTGCCTCTTGGGGTTGTAGGACACTCTATACGGAGTTACAAAGAAACGGAGTAGGTGAACTGTCTGGAAAGACAGGCCGAAGAAGGTAACAGCCCTGTAGCTGAAACTTCGTTTCCTCCAGAGTGGATCCTGAGTACGGCGGGACACGTGAAACCCCGTCGGAATCCGGGAGGACCATCTCCCAAGGCTAAATACTCCCTAGTGACCGATAGTGAACCAGTACCGTGAGGGAAAGGTGAAAAGCACCCCGGAAGGGGAGTGAAAGAGATCCTGAAACCGTGTGCCTACAACTAGTCAGAGCCCGTTAATGGGTGATGGCGTGCCTTTTGTAGAATGAACCGGCGAGTTACGATAACGTGCAAGGTTAAGCTGATGAGGCGGAGCCGCAGCGAAAGCGAGTCTGAATAGGGCGAGTGAGTACGTTGTCGTAGACCCGAAACCGGGTGATCTACCCATGTCCAGGGTGAAGGTCGGGTAACACCGACTGGAGGCCCGAACCCACGCATGTTGAAAAATGCGGGGATGAGGTGTGGGTAGGGGTGAAATGCCAATCGAACTCGGAAATAGCTGGTTCTCCCCGAAATAGCTTTAGGGCTAGCCTCGAGTGATGAGTTTTGGAGGTAGAGCACTGATTGGACGAGGGGTCCCCACAGGATTACCGAATTCAGTCAAACTCCGAATGCCAAAAACTTTAACTCGGGAGTCAGACTGCGAGTGCTAAGATCCGTAGTCAAGAGGGAAACAGCCCAGACCATCAGCTAAGGTCCCCAAGTATACGTTAAGTGGAAAAGGATGTGGAGTTGCTTAGACAACCAGGATGTTGGCTTAGAAGCAGCCATCATTGAAAGAGTGCGTAATAGCTCACTGGTCGAGTGACTCTGCGCCGAAAATGTACCGGGGCTAAACGTATCACCGAAGCTATGGCAATCCCAATAGGGATTGGGTAGGGGAGCGTTCCAAGGACTGTGAAGCTAGATCGTGAGGACTAGTGGAGTGCTTGGAAGTGAGAATGCCGGTATGAGTAGCGAAAAGAGGGGTGAGAATCCCCTCCGTCGAAAGCCCAAGGTTTCCTGAGGAAGGCTCGTCCGCTCAGGGTTAGTCGGGACCTAAGCCGAGGCTGAAAAGCGTAGGCGATGGACAACAGGTTGATATTCCTGTACCACCTCGTATTTGTTTGAACGATGGGGGGACGCAGAAAGGTAGGGTGAGCGCGCCGCTGGCTGTGCGCGTCGAAGCATGCAAGGCTGGAGCATAGGCAAATCCGTGTTCCGTGAAGGCTGAGCTGTGACCGTGAAGGACCCAAGGGTCCGAAATCCCTGATCCTCCGCTGCCGAGAAAAGCCTCTAGTTAGAATACAGGTGCCCGTACCGCAAACCGACACAGGTAGGCGAGAAGAGAATTCTAAGACGCTCGGGAGAACTCTCGTTAAGGAACTCGGCAAAATGACCCCGTAACTTCGGGAGAAGGGGTGCTCTATTAAGGTGAATAGCCTGAGAGAGCCGCAGTGAATAGATCCAAGCGACTGTTTAGCAAAAACACAGGTCTCTGCCAAGCCGCAAGGCGAAGTATAGGGGCTGACACCTGCCCGGTGCTGGAAGGTTAAGAGGAGGGGTTATCCCGAAAGGGAGAAGCTCTGAATTGAAGCCCCAGTAAACGGCGGCCGTAACTATAACGGTCCTAAGGTAGCGAAATTCCTTGTCGGGTAAGTTCCGACCCGCACGAATGGTGCAACGACTTGGATACTGTCTCAACGAGAGACCCGGTGAAATTATAGTACCTGTGAAGATGCAGGTTACCCGCGACAGGACGGAAAGACCCCATGGAGCTTTACTGTAGCTTGATAGTGAGTGTTGGTACCATTTGTACAGGATAGGTAGGAGCCTAGGAAACCGGAGCGCTAGCTTCGGTGGAGGCGTCGGTGGGATACTACCCTGATGGTGCTGACATTCTAACCTCGACCCGTGATCCGGGTCAGGGACATTGTCAGGTGGGCAGTTTGACTGGGGCGGTCGCCTCCTAAACAGTAACGGAGGCGCCCAAAGGTTCCCTCAGAATGGTTGGAAATCATTCGTAGAGTGCAAAGGCATAAGGGAGCTTGACTGCGAGACCTACAAGTCGAGCAGGGACGAAAGTCGGGCTTAGTGATCCGGCGGTGCCGTATGGAAGGGCCGTCGCTCAACGGATAAAAGCTACCCTGGGGATAACAGGCTTATCTCCCCCAAGAGTCCACATCGACGGGGAGGTTTGGCACCTCGATGTCGGCTCGTCGCATCCTGGGGCTGAAGTAGGTCCCAAGGGTTGGGCTGTTCGCCCATTAAAGCGGCACGCGAGCTGGGTTCAGAACGTCGTGAGACAGTTCGGTCCCTATCCGTCGCGGGCGTAGGAAATTTGAGAGGAGCTGTCCTTAGTACGAGAGGACCGGGATGGACATACCGCTGGTGTACCAGTTGTTCCGCCAGGAGCATCGCTGGGTAGCTACGTATGGACGGGATAAGTGCTGAAAGCATCTAAGCATGAAGCCCCCCTCAAGATGAGATTTCCCATGGCGTAAGCCAGTAAGACCCCTTAGAGATGATGAGGTTGATAGGTCAGAAGTGGAAGTGTGGCGACACATGGAGCGGACTGATACTAATCGGTCGAGGGCTTATCCTAATTTTTTCTTGACTTGAGTTTGATTTCTAGATTTAGTTTTGAAAGAATCAACAATTCTTTTAACTTTGACAACGAGGAACAAGACGAAGAGATTCGAACTGTTAATCGGACGTCAACATAGTCTGGTGGCAATAGCAAAGAGGTCACACCCGTTCCCATGCCGAACACGGTCGTTAAGCTCTTTTGCGCCGATGGTAGTTGGGGGCTTCCCCCTGTGAGAGTAGGACGTTGCCAGGCAAGCAGAGAGACACCTAAAAAGGTGTCTTTTTTTTGTATAGAGAAACGGAAAAGAGCTGCGCTTCGAAGAAGCGAATGTAAAAAGAACGTACCCAGCTCGAAAAAGGCATCAATCCAAACCCATCACGAAGGATCAACGAAGAAGAGGCACCATGCTCCCCTCTGTGAGACGAAAGGGTCGAATTCGTAGAACGTCATGAAGAAACCATCGTAAAAAGAGCGTGTTAAACGGCCCCGTAGGAATCGACCCTGAAGCACAAAGTCGTGAATTTCGTAAGCTTCCATGGAACGCATCCTTGAAACAGCTTCATGCGAAACGTCCCCGTAGGAAATCATGACGGAGCAAAAGGACGTTGCCAGGCAAGCAGAGAGACACCTGAAAAGGTGTCTTTTTTTGTATAGAGAAACGCAAAAGAGCTGCGCTGCGAAGAAAAATATAAAAGATCTAACAATATGGAATAAGGCTATTTCTTAAACCAGTTTTAGGGAAGATTAGAAGGGTTGTTCGTTATAGAATAAAAAAATCAAGCTCCATACTTGAATACTATAGGGGGGTATAGTATAGTGAGTGTAACAGAATAAAATGTGCAATAAGTTGTCATACACTCAATGTTAATGAAGAAAGTATGAAATGGCAATTAAGGAGGCTCGACTATGGCTGATAAAGAGGTATATATCCCGATAGAAGGTATGACCTGTGCTGCGTGTGCTAATCGCATTGAGAAGGGTTTAACAAAGCTTGATGGTGTGCACGATGTTACCGTAAACTTTGCAACGGAAAAAGCCAAAGTTCACTACAACTCGCAAGAAACAGATATAAAGACAGTTGAGGAAAAAATCAACCATCTTGGTTATAAAGTGTTTAAAGAAAAGGTCGTTTATGATGTAGCAGGAATGACTTGTGCTGCGTGTGCTAATCGAGTTGAAAAAAAACTGTCGCGCACGGATGGTGTTTCAAGTGCAAATGTTAATTTTGCCCTTGAAAACGTTACGGTTGAATATAATTCGAATCAAGTGACTGCAGATCACTTAAAAGAAGCGGTTAAAAAAATTGGGTATACGTTAAATGAGCAGGGATCTAAAGAAACAACAGCAGGTCAGAGGGAGAGAGAAATTCAAAACCAAACTGGAAAGTTTATTTTTGCAGCGATTCTTACCTTTCCGCTCTTATGGACAATGGTGACGCATTTTGAATTTACCTCGTTTCTTTATATGCCCGATATGTTTATGAATCCTTGGGTTCAACTTGCGCTGGCTACACCAGTTCAATTTATTGCCGGTGCTCAGTTTTATAAAGGAGCTTACAAGGCATTGCGAAGCAAAAGTGCCAACATGGATGTTTTAATTGCTTTAGGTACGACTGTCGCATTTTTTTATAGTATCTTTTTAGGGTGGGAATGGCACGTTGGCGGTCAGGTTGGCATGCCAGAGCTTTATTTTGAAGCTGCCGCAGTTATCATAACGTTAGTTATTTTAGGTAAATTATTTGAAGTGCGCGCAAAAGGTCGAACGGGAAAAGCAATCGAAAAGCTCCTAGGGATGCAAGCAAAAACAGCACGTGTTCTACGAAATGGGGAAGAAATAGAAATCCCAGTAGAACAAGTAGTGGTCGGGGACTCCTTTATTGTTCGACCAGGCGAGAAAATCCCAGTAGATGGAAAAATCGTAAAGGGTGAATCAGCAGTTGATGAGTCAATGATTACTGGTGAGAGCATTCCGGTTGATAAAAAGCTCAAAGATGAAGTCATAGGCGCAACAATTAATAAAAACGGAACATTAACGATAAAAGCAACAAAGGTTGGTAAAGATACGGCTCTAGCTCAAATTGTTCGTGTTGTAGAAGAAGCACAAGGAAGTAAAGCGGATATACAGCGTGTTGCAGATAAAGTATCAGGTGTTTTTGTACCTATTGTTGTTTTAATTGCTATCGGCTCGTTTCTTGTTTGGTATTTCCTCATTGAACCAGGCGATGTACGTTCAGCCCTTGTTCCTTTAATTACTGTTTTGGTTATTGCTTGTCCTTGTGCGTTAGGTCTGGCAACCCCGACATCGATAATGGCAGGATCGGGTCGTGCAGCAGAAATGGGAATCCTGTTTAAAGGTGGTGAGCATCTAGAGAATACTCGCACCATTGAAACGGTTGTTTTAGATAAGACAGGGACGGTTACGAAGGGCGAGCCTGAACTAACAGATCTTGTAATTTTGAACGGCTTGGAAGAAGAAATCCTTCCTTTTGTTGGAGCAGCTGAAAAACACTCGGAGCATCCACTTGCACATGCAATTGTAAAAGGAATTCAAACAAAAGGATATGTGCCAAAGGAACCTGAAAATTTTCAAGCACTACCTGGTTTTGGCGTTGAGGCAAAAGTAAATGGGAAGACAGTGTTTGTTGGAACGAGAAAACTAATGCATCAGCAAGGTATTAAAATCGTTGATGCGGAAGATATATTGACAGCTTTTGAAGAAGATGGAAAAACCGCCATGTTAATTGCAATTGATAGAGAATTAATAGGCGTAATTGCTGTAGCTGACACGATAAAAGAAACATCGCGAGCGGGCATTCAGCGTATGAAAGATTTAGGGCTGGAAGTCATTATGTTAACTGGGGATAACAAAAAGACCGCCGCAGCCATTGGCAATCAAGTAGGAATTGATCGTGTTATTGCAGAGGTTGTGCCGGAGCAGAAAGCTGATGCGATAAAAGAATTACAGCTTGAAGGCAAGAAAGTAGCAATGGTCGGAGACGGAATCAATGATGCTCCTGCGCTCGCTGTAGCAGATATCGGAATGGCGATAGGAACAGGAACAGATGTGGCAATAGAAGCTGCAGATGTCACATTAATGCGGGGAGATTTACAAAGTGTGGCTGACAGTATTCAAATGAGTAGTAAAACGATGCGCAATATTAAGCAAAACTTATTTTTTGCATTCGTGTATAACTCTGCGGGTATCCCTATTGCTGCAGCTGGCTTATTAGCTCCTTGGGTTGCAGGTGCAGCGATGGCATTTAGTTCGGTATCCGTAGTGTTAAACGCGCTACGTCTACAGCGAATGCGTTTTAAAAAAGAAGGTGTGCCAAATGAAGATTAAGACTTGGGTAACGATTGCTGTCGTCTATTTAGTTATCGTGATAAGTGCTTATGGAATTGTGACTGGAGAGAATATTTTTCAGAGTGGAGATATTCATGAAAATCACGAGTCCTTGATGAATCACCATGATGAGAAATCTTTAGATTTTAAATAGGAGGGGTAGGAATTGGAGAGGGCTGAGTTACGTGTAACAGGAATGTCGTGTGGTCATTGTGTATCTTCAATTGAAAGTGGTTTAGGTGAAAAGAATGGAATTGAGCATGTATTGGTGAATCTTCAAGAAGGGGTTGTAACGGTAACCTTTGTTCAAGAAAAATGGACGATTGACCAGTTGAAAGAGGTCATTGAAGATTTAGGCTATGAGGTAAATTGAGATTCTGGTAAAGAAAAATGGAGCTCCTATTATATGGGGCTCTATTTTTTAGCGTCATTTCGTGAAAGTTAGCTCATTGCAATTCCTGCACTGGCGTAGCCAGCTACTGCATTAACTAATGTGAGTCCTTCTGCAGTGGCGGAAAATACCATTAATAATCGATCTCCTGCCGCTACTGGAATAGACAGGCCGGAAGCAATACCGCTTGAAATTGTACCTAATTCTAAAACTCCTGTTAAAGGTGGTGCTAACGTAACGCTTGCTCCTGGAATCGCAGTAAACGTATTATCTGGCGTTGGGCCGGCTGAGCGGAAGACTTGAGCTGTAATCGTAACGGTAGACCCTATTAATGATAAAGCAGCGGTTGTACTGAAATAGCCACTGAGGGACGTAATGGTACCATCGCGAGGGACAGAGAAGCCGAAGTTAAGCAACGTGCCTCCTGCTCCAGTCAAATCAATGGTATCTCCTCCTAGTAAACTGACTCCTGCTAGCGCGGTACCAAAGCCAATTAAACTTGTCGTACCGATTAATCCACCTGCAATTGTAGTCAAAGCCGCTGGAAGTCCGGATGCAAATGGCATAATAGCACCCCCACCTGCTACGCCAGTAGGACCTGTAACTCCTGGAAGTCCAGTGACGCCAGTGGGACCTGTAGCTCCTGGAAGTCCAGTGACGCCAGTAGGACCCGTAACTCCTGGAAGTCCAGTGACGCCAGTAGGACCTGTAACTCCTGGAAGTCCAGTGACGCCAGTGGGACCTGTAACCCCTGTTACTCCTGTATCGCCAGTGACGCCAGTCGGGCCCGTACTTCCTGAAAGCCCGGTTGGCCCAGTAATTCCAGTTGAACCTGTAACCCCAGTTGCTCCGGTAGGTCCAGTGGCACCAGTCGGGCCCGTTGCACCAGTCGGTCCAGGGGGATTAATAATTGTTGGCCCAGTAATTCCAGTAATACCTGTAATACCACTACCAGATCCAGTGGGTCCCGTCGGCCCAGGAGGTCCTGGGACACCGGTAGGTCCAGTAATTCCCAAACATGGTGGACAGCGGTCTCTTCCATTATTTGGGGTACAGGTAAACCGCTGAATATTTGTACATTGACAATAGCTTGATTGACAGTTTTGACAATCGTTACTCATGATACACATTCCTCTAAAGGTATGGTTTGATATACCCTATGCTCATGCCTAAAAAAATGCGCATCATAATGGAGTGAATGTCATTACTCAATTATGGTTTGGAAAAGAAGAAGAGGTCTAAGTGCGACATCTTTTAGGATTTGCGCTCTTTAATGATGTGGGCCTAGTGACAAATAAAAAACATCTCCATAAAAGGAGATGCTAGCAAAAAATCGTTTATTTTCCAAAAAATCCGCGAATCGCAAAGGCAATATTTTGTGGTCTCTCAGCAAGGCGTCTCATGAAATAGCCGAACCAATCAGTTCCAAATGGCACGTAAGAACGCACTTTATAGCCTTCATCAATTAACTCTTTTTGCAGCTGTTCTCTAAATCCATAAAGCATTTGGAATTCAAATTGATCTTTATGAATTTGATTTTCGCTCGCGTACGTTTTTACATTGGCGATAATGTTGTGATCATGGGAAGCAATTGCTGTGTAACTTCCATTATCTAAATGTGTTTTAATAAGGTTCATATAGTTTTTATCGATTGTTCCCTTATCTTGGTAGGCAATCGTTTCAGATTCTTTATAAGCGCCTTTTACAAGTCGTAATGGGACACCTTTTAATTGTTTTACATCATGTTCTGCTCGATGGAGGTATGCTTGGATGACGGTTCCAACGTTATCAAATTGGTGTTCTGTTCGCAAGATTGATAGGATGCGTAACGTTTGTTCACAATGAGAATAATCCTCCATATCGATACGAATAAAAATATTAAAGGCTTGCGCCACTTCACAAATGCGCTTCATGTTGTATAAGCAAAAACTTTCATCAATGTCTAAGCCAAGCTGTGTCATTTTTAGAGACAGGTTGCAGTCTACTTTTGTTTCATTGATCGCACGCAATACAGAAAGACAGGCTTCTGTGGATTCAATCGCTTCTTCTCGTTCCGTAACGAACTCTCCTAAATGGTCAAGTGTACAAGCGACACCTTTTTCATTTAATAACTGAACATTTTTAATGGCATCTTCTAATGTTGCACCAGCAACAACTTGAGAAGCGCCGAACTTCAATCCCCATTTTTTTGCGGCTTTATTAAGAGATTTATTTTTAGCTAGCTGCATAAATACTGAACGAAGTGGTTGTTCTAGGACCATAATTCATTCCTCCTACAAATGATGTAAACGCTATATTAAAAGATATGCAAAAAGTGTGCCAACTTTAAAAAGAGTTAAATGTAGAGTTTTTTAGGCAAATCGTCTAAAATATAGACAGAAAGTGACACAATTGTCTAATGTGTCTAACAGCTGAGGGGGGAGATTGTGCAAACATCATTGAAGGATGTAGCCGTTCCGTATAAAGGGAAAGTAGAAGAAGCTAGTTTTCAGTTGCCAGAATCTACATTATTAAAGGATATACCGTCATTTAGCGATCAGGCTAAGACGATTTATACAGTAAATGAAGCAAATGAAGTTGTAGGAATGATTTGTCAAAACATTCTTCCCTCTATTCTTTTGAATGAATTAAAGCGCTATCATTCGTTTCATGAAACGTTGTTAACTGCGATGAATGATGCTGTCACGATTGTGAATGATGAGAGTGAAATTTTAGCGATCAACCATCGATCGGAAGAGCTTTACCAAATTAAAAATGAAAACGTCAAAAAGAAACCACTCCAACAATATTTTGAAGAGGATGCGCTCGTTTTATGGTCGGTTTTACGAGATAAGCAACCAGTGATGAACCAATATAATCAGCCAAAGGTAGGGTTGCATGTTATTGTAAATACCGTTCCGGTTTTTTTAGGTGTGCAATGTATCGGCGGTATCTCAATTGAACGAGATATTACGGATGTCGTTAAGCTGAATGAAAAGCTATCAACGACAACGGCGAGTTTAGTTGATTTGAATGGTAAAGTAGCTGATGAGCCTTTTCAGAAAATTATTGGCAGTAGTAAACCCATTACTCAAGCTGTTGATATGGCGCGAAAAGTAGCTAAAACGGAAGCGAATCTATTAATAACAGGTGAAAGTGGTGTTGGAAAAGAGTTGTTTGCAGAGGGCGTTCATCACTCAAGTAAACGAGATCAAGAACCGTTTGTCGCAATAAATTGTGGAGCAATTCCTTCGGCTTTATTTGAAAGCGAATTATTTGGTTATGTACCTGGAGCGTTTACAGGGGCAGTAAAAGGTGGAAAAAAAGGAAAGTTAGATGTAGCGAAAGGTGGTACACTTTTTCTGGATGAAGTTGCGGAAATGCCACTCGAATTGCAAGTGAAGCTATTAAGAGTGTTACAAGAGCGAGTTTTCTATCGCGTTGGGGATCACAAACCGATTCCTCTTGATGTTCGAATTATTGCAGCAACCAATCGGAATTTAGAGGAAATGATTCGAGAAGGGCGGTTTCGTGAAGACCTTTATTATCGACTCCATGTCATTCAAATTCATGTCCCTCCATTACGAGAGCGTTTGGATGATTTGCCTGAACTCATTCAACGTTTTGCGCATGAATTTGCTGTTCGATATGAAAAAGTCGTCCCGACATTTGATCCAGAAGTGATGTATATGTTGATGAATCATCGCTGGGAAGGAAATGTGCGGCAATTAAGAAACTTAGTGGAACGGGTAGTAATTTTAACGAATGACTCGGAAGATCGTGTACATTGGTATCATCTGCCAGAGTCCTTTCAACAGCGAATTAATCATGTTTCGTCTGCTACCCATTCTAGAAACGACGAAAGAAGTGAAATCTTGGCGGCACTAGAAAAAACATTTGGAAACAAGTCGGCAGCAGCAAAAATGTTAGGCGTGTCAAGAGCAACGTTGTACAACAAGTTAAAACACTATAATCTGTAAAATCGACTGTCTAGTTAGACAGTTTTGTCTAGACAAAAAAAGACACGCTTCTCGGCGTGTCTTTTCCTGTTCATTCGTTTAGTACATTTCAGAAATGGTCTTTGCTTGCATGTGTAGAACTAAGTAGTCTGGTCCGCCTGCTTTTGAATCGGTACCTGACATTTTGAAGCCGCCGAATGGGTGGTAGCCGACGATTGCTCCTGTACAGTTTCTGTTGAAATAAAGGTTTCCAACGTGGAAATCGTATTTTGCTTGTTCAATCTTCTCACGGTTATTTGTGATGACCGCACCAGTCAAACCATATTCAGTATTATTAGCAATTGCTAACGCTTCATCATAGGAAGAGGCTTTGCTAATCGCAAGAACCGGTCCAAAGATTTCCTCTTGCATAATACGTGCTTGAGGATCAACATCAACAAACACAGTTGGGTGAATAAAGTAACCTGTAGCATCGTCGCTTTGACCACCTGCAGCAAGTTTTCCTTCTTCTTTGCCAATTTCAATGTAGTTCGTAATCTTGTCAAAAGCCGCTTGATCAATAACAGGTCCCATATAGTTATTTGTTGACTCCGCGGGGTTTCCAACAGTTAGCTCATTCGTACGCGCGACAATTTTTTCAACAACTTCATCATATACGTCTTCGTGAATGACGGCACGGGAGCCCGCTGAACATTTTTGTCCAGAGAAACCGAATGCAGACACGACAATCGCTTCAACTGCTGTCTCAATATCTGCTTCATTATCAACGACAACGGTGTCTTTTCCACCCATTTCAACAATTACACGTTTTAAATGATTTTGTTGTTTTTGGACAATCGCTGCTTTTTCATATAAACGTACACCAACATCGCGAGAACCAGTGAACGAAATTAGTGATGTTTTTGGATGTTCAATTAAGTAATCACCAATCTCGCTTCCGCTACCTGGGACGAAGTTAATGACTCCTTTTGGAATTCCTGCTTCTTCAAGCACTTCAACAAATTTCGCTGCAATAACAGGCGTTGTACTTGCTGGCTTAAGTAAAACCGTGTTTCCAGTAACGAGGGGTGCTACCGTTGTTCCTGCCATAATCGCAAAAGCAAAATTCCATGGCGAAATGACAACCGTTACGCCTGTTGGTGTATAAATGTAGTTATTTTGCT
This sequence comes from Shouchella phoenicis, assembly GCF_047238345.1. NCBI lineage: Bacteria > Bacillati > Bacillota > Bacilli > Caryophanales > Bacillaceae > Shouchella > Shouchella phoenicis. The sequence goes on from NZ_JBDFMQ010000001.1 coordinate 966,576, forward strand.
CGCCAACACGGCTGTTAACTGGCTTACCGTTAGCTAGCTCGATCATTTGGCGTGCATAATACTCGAGAAAATCGATTCCTTCCGCTGTATCGCCGTCAGCCTCTTTCCAAGGCTTCCCACCTTCTTTAACAAGCATAGCTGTAAATTCATGCTTGCGACGACGAACAATGGCTGCTGCGCGTACAAGCACATTTGCCCGTTCTTGAGGTGTGACTTTTCTCCACGATTCGAAAGCTACACTTGCTGCTTCAATTGCTTGTTCAGCATGTTCTTTTGTTGCTTTACCGGTTGTTCCGATCACTTCAGATTTATTCGAAGGGTTATAAGATGTGAGTTTGTCAGTTGTATCTACGCGCTCTCCGTTAATAAGCAGTGGGTAATGCCCACCTAATTGTGCTTCGACTTGCTCAATCGCAGCTAATAGTTCTTTTTTATTTTCTTCAACGGTGAAATCAGTAAATGGTTCATGTGTGTAAGGTTGTAACATATAAATCCTCCTCCAAAATCAGTATCACAATATTTAATGCAAGAAGTATGCCAAGTTTTTTGGATTGTGGGACAAAGGAAAAAAACGGTATACTTTTTTTAGGAAAAGGGGGAAGCTGAAGTGAAGAAAGTTGCGATTATCGGAACAGGTCGAATGGGTGAGGCGATTGCTACACACATACATTCAGGTGTTGAGTTAACGCTTTTAAATAGTGGGTCCAGGCAGGGAGAAGAGTTGGCCCAAACATTACACGCACACTATTCAACGGATTTCAGCGTCTTGAATCAAGTTGATATCATTTTTAGCTGTGTTCCTCAAGCCAATACCAGTGAAGTATTAGAAGCAGCCAGTTTGCATGCAGAGGCACAAACACTCATGATTAATTGTTCAACAAAAGCGTGGATTGCAACTGAACTAAAAAATAACTATTGTGATCTTCATTATGTTGAAGCAAAGATCATCGGTCATGCAGGTTCTATTAAAGCAGGGAAGCGAGCGTATGTTATAGCAGAGGCAGACGAAGATGTACGAGACAAGGTTACTGATATTTTTTCCCCTTTGGCAGAAGTGGTGTTTGATGATCCAGCTCTTGTCGAAGAGCTAAATAAAGTTGCAACAGAGGTAGGAATTAAAGCCGCTGTTCAATTAGATCAGCAGGTAAGAGATAAAAAACTTTCTGCACAAATCAAACAAATTTTATTAGAAAATGTTTGTGCTGGGGTGATGAGTGCTTATGCACGTGATGATTTAGGACATTTTGCAAAACAAATCGTTGAAGAAATAAAAAACAAGGAGCCTAAGGATGAAAGAGATTTATAGTAAGGTTATCCAGTATCGTGGTGATCATGAATCATTCGGTTATGAGCAAGGTGTAGAACTAAAAAATTCGATTATGACTAAAAACCGATCAAATCAGTGGAAAGTACGCAAGCAGCGCTTTTCAGTTGATATAGATGAAGCAAAAAAAGAAATTACGGCCATCTCAGCTGGCGTTTGGCGAGAGTTGCTAGGTTTACAGCAGGCATTAGAATGGTCGTTAGAAGACATTTTAAAAGAATTTGGCGGTTATCGGGTCCCATATTTACGTTCTGGTTGTTCAATCGCAACAGGAGAAGATTACTTGATTCGTAACTACGATTATCATCCAAAAACATATGAAGGACGCTACACACTTTATCAACCAAGTGATGGGGGATTAGCGGTTGCAGCGCCAAGTCAACGGATTACAGGGCGGATGGATGGCATAAATGAAGCAGGTCTCGCGATGGGCTATAATTTTATGAATCGAAAAAAACCTGGTCCTGGCTTTATTTGTTGTATGATAGGTCGCTTAATATTGGAAACGTGTGAGACGGTTGAAGATGCAGTGGCTCTTGTAAAGCGTATTCCACATCGACATTCCTTTAGTTATATTGTTTATGATCGCTCAGGAAAAACAGCGATTATTGAAGCGACACCTAGAGAAGTGGCTGTACGCTCAAGTACCCGTTGCACAAACCATTTTGAGCAATTAGTATCTGAGAATCGACATCATTTAGTTGATTCATCAAGAAGGTTAGACGTCCTTGAGCGTCATCAACAGGAGACCTTATCCGCACGACAAGCGTATCAGCTGTTCAATGATGAAGACAAGGGCCTTTTTTCAGACCTTTATGATAGCTGGGCTGGTACCATTCATACCTCTGTTTATTTTCCAAGAACGTTGCAAGCGTGGTTTACACTTGGACCGAATCAAGACCCAACGGTGATTCATTTTGGAGAGTGGTTACGTGGAAACGATCTTCCTTATCACCATCTAACCGGAATGATTCATACGGATGTACCTTTTCTACATATGGATGATCCAGCTGATTGGTTTAAGTAAAAGCAGGTGAGTGACATTGCTTCATTTAGCACATCCTACATGCGAGAAAGGGTGTGAAAAATGAAGCTTTTTATTGTTCCGTTAACCATTTTATTATTGTTGTCCGCTGTTCCATTTCAAGCGAATGCTAGTCAAGTGGAGACGGTTCGTATTTTACATACAAATGACATTCATGGAAGGATCGTCCCTGGTGAAGGGATGGGCTTTTCGAAATTAAAAACACTTATTGATCAATACTGCCAAGAAGACTGTTTATTGCTCGATGCAGGAGATACGTTTCATGGAACGCCTTTTGTACAAGCGTCAAAAGGAGCAGCAGTTGTATCGTTAATGAATGATTTACATTACGATGCTTTTGTCCCAGGAAATCACGACTTTAATTATGGCTTACAACGTTTATTAACTTTACAAAAACAAGCGCACTTTACGTTTCTAAATGGAAATATCTTTTACCAAGCTACAAAGCAGCACGTATTTGCACCTTATATGATTAAAACAGTAGCAAACAAAAGAGTGGGTGTGTTTGGATTAACAACGACGGAAGCTTTTACGAAAACTAATCCTATTTACGTGAATAAGTTGGAAATCAGCGATCCTTACGAGCAGGCGAGAGAGATGATAAAGCAATTAAAAGACGAGCAAGTTGATATCATTGTTGCTCTCGTTCATTTAGGTGTTGAAGGAAGCCCTGAGACAAGTCAGGAACTTGCAAAAAATGTTGAGGGCATTGACATTATTGTAGATGGACATAGCCACACGGCGTTAGAGAAAGGGCTCATTGCTGATCACGGGACATTGATTACGAGTACAGGAGCGCATTTACATGCTTTGGGGTTTGTGACCCTGACGTTTCCGTTACATGAATCATCTAAGATAAATGCCTCCCTGTTAAAAGATCAACCGACTCTTCAAGCGCATAGTGGAATTCAAGAAAAACTACAGACTTTACTAACAGACATAAATGATGCGGGAAAGAAGATGGTTGCTTTCACACACGCACATCTAGATGGAGAGCGAAAAAATGTACGTGCAAATGAAACCAATTTTTCACAATTTATAAGTGATGCCATGCGGGAACAAACAGAAGCGGATGCTGCACTCATTAATGGAGGAGCGATTCGTGCTTCAATCGCCAAAGGGCGGATTACCCAAGGAGATCTACAGTCTGCTCTTCCTTTTGACGGACATATTGTAACCGTTAATGTAACAGGTAAACAGCTAAAACAGATGATTCAATTTGGTGTCAATGAGTATCCAGCTGAGAGTGGGAAATTTCCACATATTAGTGGGATGTCGGCCACGTTTCACTGGCATGAAACAACACCTAGATTGTCATCATTACTCATAAATAATAAAGCAGTGGACGATTCTAGCTATTATACGTTAGCAACGACTGACTTCATTACTAATGGTGGGGATGGTTATCCGAAGATGCAGGCGGGAGTACGACATAAACATGTGAGAGACTTAGTCGTTGATCACTTCAAAAAACATCAGCCTTCTGCACACAAAAAAAGTCGTTTACTCGGTCTAGAAACATAAATAAAGGGGAATAGAACGAACAAAAGACAGGATTAGATCCACGAATGCAGGAGGAAACATAAGAATGACAAAAAAGACAAAGATTACCTTATGGAGTGTTGGAGGAGCGGTTGTCCTCATCGGTGGTGCTCTCGTGGCAGCAAGCTATTATTTATTTGATATGGCCGTTGCAAGAGATACGAATAACTTTGACATTTACGCAGGCGAAGAAGAAGAGGAAGAAGCGGAAGATGAATTTGAAAATATCGCTGAATTAATGGAGCGTGGGGAAGAGTGGCTTTCCACTCAAGATGCTGAATTATTGGAGCAAGTAACAGATGACGGGTTAACGCTATACGGACGATACATTGCGAATGAAGAGCAAACGGGAAAAGTAGCTTTACTTTTACATGGCTACCGAGGCGAAAGTGATCAAATGGGATTAGCTGGAGCGATGTATTATGAAGAGGGCTACGATTTATTTTTGCCAGACGCACGTGCCCATGGTGAAAGCGAAGGGAAGTATATCGGTTTTGGGTGGCCAGAACGAATCGATCAATTAAACTGGCTTAATAAACTTATCGAAGAAAAAGGTGCGGACCAGATCGTTATTCATGGTGAATCAATGGGTGCAGCAACAGCTCTCATGACAGCAGGTGAAGATGCTTTGCCACAACAGGTCAAGGCTGTCATTGCGGATAGTCCGTATTCTTCTGTAGATGAAGAACTGTCGCATCAAATGGAACAATTGTTTAATATACCAAGCTTTCCTTTACTCCAGATGGGGAGCGCAATAACGAATATTGCTGCCGGCTACACATTTGGAGAGGCATCAGCTTCAAAGCAAGTAGAGAGTGGGACGCCACCGTTATTTTTCATTCATGGACAGGAAGATGAGCTTGTACCAACGCATATGTCACATGATTTATATGAAAAAGCGTCAACAGACTTAAAAGAAATCTGGATTGTAGAAGGTGCTGATCATGTTGGGGCGAAATTCGCAGAACCAGAAGACTATGAGGAAAGAGTTTGGTCGTTCATTAATCAGCATGTTGAATAAGCCACACACACATCGATTGGCGATAAACGTCAATCGATTTTTATTTATTATTCTTGTACGATCTTTTCATATGCTATTGACGTGATTGGTAAATTCGGTAAAATAAGAATGGAGTTAGCACTCGAGGTAGTGGAGTGCTAAAAAGGTGGATATTGAGAAGGAGTGTACAAAATGGAAAAGAAACAATTTCAAGCAGAATCGAAACGTTTGCTCGAGATGATGGTCAATTCAATTTACTCTCAAAAAGAAATTTTCTTACGTGAACTGATTTCAAATGCAAGTGATGCCATTGATAAAATGTACTATCGCTCGCTTACAGATGAAAGTCTAGCATTTGAGCAGGACAAGTATGCGGTTTATATTGAAGCAGATAAAGAAGCGAGAACGTTGACGCTCCACGATACAGGCATTGGAATGACGAAAGAAGAGCTTGAAGCGAATTTAGGCACGATCGCTAAAAGTGGTTCACTCGCATTCAAAAAAGAGAACGAAATTAAAGACGGTCATGACATTATTGGTCAGTTCGGTGTCGGGTTCTATGCGGCATTCATGGTTGCTGATCGAGTCGCTGTCGTTAGTCGCTCAGTTGATAGTGAGCAAGCATACTTGTGGCAATCAGACGGGACAGACGGTTATACCATTGAACCTTCCGAAAAAGAAGAGGTTGGAACTTCTATTACGCTTTACTTAAAAGAAAATAGGGAAGAAGAATCGTTTGATGAGTATTTAGAAGAATATCGCCTGAAGCAAATTATTAAGAAGTACTCTGATTTTATTCGCTATCCAATTAAAATGACTGTGACTGTAAGCAAGCCGCAGGAAGACAATGAAGAAGAGTACACGGAGTTTGAAGAAGAACAAACAATTAACAGCATGATTCCCATTTGGCGTAAAAATAAAAGCGAACTAACTGATGAAGATTATGTTCAGTTTTATCAAGACAAGCGCTATGGGTTTGACAAGCCGCTTGAGCACATTCATGTTGCTGTTGATGGGGCAGTTCGCTACAATGCGATTCTATTTATTCCTGAGAACACACCGTTTGACTACTATTCAAAGGAATTTGAAAAAGGGCTAGAACTTTATGCGAACGGCGTCTTAATTATGGAGAAGAGCGCTGAGCTCGTGCCAGATTATTTTAGTTTTGTTAAAGGGATGGTTGATTCAGAGGACTTATCACTTAACATTTCTCGTGAGATGCTCCAGCATGATCGTCAGCTTCAGTTGATTGCAAAAAATATCAAGTCTAAAATCAAGAGCCAGTTGAAAACAATGCTTAAAAAAGACCCTGAGAAATATGACACGTTCTATAAAGCATTTGGTCGTCAGCTGAAATTTGGTGTTTATAATGATTTTGGTGCAAATAAGGATGACTTGCAAGACTTACTCATGTTCCATTCATCCACTGAGAAAAAGCTTGTCTCTCTAGCAGATTATGTATCTCGTATGAAAGAAGACCAGACGCAAATATATTATGCAACAGGGGACTCAGTTGAGCGAATTGCAAAACTACCACAAACGGAAATGGTAGCGGATAAAGGGTACGAAATTCTTTACTTCACGGAAGATGTTGATGAGTTCGCGATCAAAATGTTACGTGAATACGATGGGAAAGAGTTCGTTTCCGTTTCAAGCGCTGATTTAAAAATGGATGAAGATGAGAAAGAGCAAGAGGAAACAAGTCAAGAAGATACGGATATGTTTAGCAAGATGAAAGACATTCTAGCAGGGAAAGTGAAAGACGTTCGTACTTCTAAACGTTTAAAAACACACCCGGTCTTTTTGGCAGCAGATGGTGAAATTACGATCGAGATGGAAAAAGTACTCCAAGCGATGCCGGATAATCAGCACGTGAAAGCAGAGAAAGTGTTGGAATTAAACGGCAACCATGACGTCTTTGCTTCTCTTAAGCATGCATATGGTCAAGATGAAGAAAAATTTGCGCTTTACACGAATCTCTTATATAGTCAGGCGTTACTAATTGAAGGTCTTCCATTAGAAGATCCTGTTGAGTTTACAAAAGATATGTGTAAGGTAATGGTTTAAAAGTATGAAAGAAAGAGGATCACCTTGGTGGTCCTCTTTTTTATGCAGGAAAAATGAGGACAAATTGCGAAAGGAGTATAGAGAGGTTTATTTGGAAAGGGGTACGCATAATGTCTATTTCACTAAATAACAAAGCGTTTCATCAGTCTCCATATGAAACGTATAAAGAAATTCGAAGTCATGACGAATTTGCCAAAGTAAAGCTGGTAAGTGGGTTAGCAGATTCATGGGTTGCTTTTTCCTATGAAGCGGCTGAAGCTGTACTGAAAGACAATCGGTTTGTAAAAAATCCAAGAAATGTTTTCCCTGATCTACATGAGTCAGAACTATTACCTATTTCTTATAGTATGCTGTTTGTGGACCCTCCTGATCATAAACGGTTACGGGGGCTTGTGCAGCGGGCATTTACACCTAAAATGATTCAACGTTTACAAACTCGCATTGAGAAGATTGCACAGGAGCAAGTCGAAGAAATAAAGGGCAAAGATCGAGTGGATTTAATCGCTCATTATGCGTTTCCAATCCCAATCATAGTCATTTGTGAATTGCTCGGTGTGCCGGCAGAAGATCGTCTAGATTTTCAAAGATGGTCAAATACAATGGTTGAGTTAAATGAAGACCCGGCGTTTTCACAGCAAGTTCAAGAACAAATGATTGAGTTTCAGCAGTATATCGAGCAGTTATTAGTTGAGAAACGAAGACAGCCTGAAGAGGATCTGCTGTCTGAACTCATTCGTGCTGAAGAAGATGGGGAGCGTCTTTCTATTCAAGAGTTGTATGGGGCAATCATGCTAATGATTGTTGCTGGTCATGAAACGACGGTTAATTTAATTGCCAACGGTATGCTCGCATTGTTTACAAATCCTGAGCAAATGACGAAGTTAAAAGGAGATCTCACTTTAATTGACGGAGCGATCGAAGAAATTTTGCGCTATAACGGTCCAGTGGAATTTAGCACAGATCGCTATGCGAGTGAATCGTTCACGTTTATGGGAAAACAACTGCAAAAAGGGGATCACGTCCTTGTCTCACTTGCTTCAGCAGATCATGATTCAGCGGTATTTACAGAACCTGAATCATTCGACATCACACGCGAAAAAAGTCCACATCTTGCTTTTGGAAAAGGCATTCACTATTGTTTAGGTGCGCCTCTCGCACGATTAGAAGGGAAAATTGCGATTCAAACATTGCTGCAAGCTTTTCCAAACATGTCGCTAGATGCATCTTTATCGGACTTGGAATGGCGACAGAGCTTTGTCATTCGGGGATTAAAGGAACTCCCGGTTAAAGTTCTGTAATCGTTGGTTTACGAAAATGAAACAAGGCAACCGCTATCAAGCAGTTGCCGTTGTTCCAAATGGCTTTAGTCATTCACTCAATGACGTCTGTATGAAAACAACGTTTCATATGATCCATCATCGTTTCCCCAAGGTCTGTAAAAGTAGCGGTTCCTTGTTTATAGGTTACGGTATGGAACCCTTCAGCATCAGCACCGGAAACGGTAGAAAATACACAGATGTCAGTAGCGACTCCAACAACATGAACGGTGCGAACATTGGCATCTCTTAAGGTTTCACCTAAATGTGTCTGGAAGAAGGCGTTATAATTTGTTTTCGGACAATCTATGACTTTTTTATTCTGTTTGTTTGCTTGATACCAGTCGTAAAGCTCACCGTACAATTGTTGTCCTTTCGTTCCAATCACATTGTGCGGTGGCCACAATTCAAAATGTGAATCATTAGGCATATGCGCATCCATTGCCACGATGACGTACTTTTCTTCTTTTAAAAAGGTATCTGCTAAATCCCTAATATAAGGGACAATCGTTTGCCCTGCTGTCCCCACTGTTAATGATCCTTCATCAGCGATAAAATCATTGCTCATATCGACAATGATTAATGCCTCTTCTTGCATCGTCATCAACTCCTTAACATCTCTAATTTAACGGTTCAAGGCATAAGCCAAAACTATTCGTAGACGTGTAACCCATATGTTCGTTAAAGAAACAATAACCCAATCGAGATGGGAATAAACGACCAAATTAATAAGATTAAGCAAAAACCCATGATATCTCGGACTTTTAATCCTGCAATCGCTAAAACGGGTAGTGCCCAGAATGGTTGAATCATATTTGTCCAAGCATCTCCCCATGCGACAGCCATCGCAACGCGGGCTGTATCGGCGCCTAGTTCAATTGCAGCAGGAATCATAATTGGGCCTTGAACCGCCCATTGTCCACCGCCGGAGGGGACGAAAAAATTAATGATACCGGCACTGATGAACGTTAAAAATGGAAGGGTTTGTTCAGTGGAGATTTCCACAAACCATAGGGCAATTTGATCAGATAGGCCAGAAGCAACCATCATGCCCATTATTCCGGCATAAAAAGGAAACTGAATAATGATGCCGCCTGCATTTTTCACTCCTTCTGTCACCGAATTGAGCAAGCGTCTAGGTGTTCGGTGAAACAAAATGCCGAGAAATAGCATTGTGAAATTGACGATATTGATTGTTAAGTCGAGACCATTATTTATAAAGTGAGTTACAACAAATAGTAGTCCAGCACCGCCAATAAGCAATGAAAGCAGTGAACTATTTTCCAACCGTTCTGCAGGTGTTAATGTAGCATCTTTCGTAACCGCAAGTTCATCTTGTGGTTCAGTTTCTAGAAAAAGGGGATCTATGTACGTTTTTTGTTTAATCGATTTTAACGAAAGATAGTTGATGATTGGTAAAGTAGCAATAAGTGTACTAACGATAAACAGATTATAGGGTGTTAAGAGGGTTTGTGTAACAGGAATAACCCCTAAGGAATCAATTAAAAAATGGTCGGTACTGGCAATGGTTAGTGGAATCGATGCCGATAAACCACCATGCCACACAAGAAATCCACTATACGCAGCTGCAATTAGAATGCGATAGTCAACAGTCGGCACACGCTGGACTACATGTTTGGCAAAAAGTGCGCCAATTACGAGACCGAAACCGTAATTAATAAGACAGGCAATTGAAGCAACGAGAGTAACGAGAATGACAGCTTGACCAGGGGTATGAGCGAGTAAAGCGAGTCGCTTCATTAGTGTTGCCATTACCTTTGTACTTGCGAGAATATAACCAGTCACAACAATCAAGGTCATTTGCATCGTGAATGCAAGTAAATCCCAAAATCCGCCTCCCCAATATTGAACCATTTCCATTGGACTGCTGCTAGTCAAGCCAATGCCTAGTATGAACACAATAATGGTTAATAGAATAGCAAAAATAAATGCATCTGGTAAATAACGTTGGACAATCCGGTCAAAAAAACGAATGATCGCTCCGAACACAGCATAACCACCTCTCTAATTTTCATCAAAATGTATACGCTTTCTTATACGTTATAGTAATCTTTCTGAAGAGTCAATGAATGGATCGCAATCCAAAAAAAGCCCCTCTCAAAAGGTTGAGAGGGGGTGTTGGTTATAGACGATTGATAGGAAGACTAGCGTACTGTGCTAGGTACTTTGTTGAAGCAACGATCATAAATCCAGACGTAATCTTTTTTCGTTAAGTCACGAGGGTTTCCGATTGTTTGTGGATCTTTTAATGCTTCTTCAGCCCAGCGATCAACTTTGCTTGGATCAACACCTTGTGCTTCAAGTGTTGGGACTTCTAGTTCTTCTACAAGATCATACATGTACTGAACCGCTGCTTTTGCAGCTTCTTCAGTTGTCATGTTCGCTGTGTTAATGCCGAATGCTTGAGCAATACGAGCAAAACGTCCTGGGGCGCCTTTCCAGTTAAATTCCATGACTGGGCCCATCATCGCCGCTACACATTGACCGTGAGCGACCGGGACAATCCCACCTAATGACTGACTCATGGCGTGAGCAGCACCAGCAGACTCGCTTCCATAAGATAAGCCCGCAAGCATCGCAGCTTGAGACATGCCGTAACGCGCTTCTAAGTCATCGCCATCGGAAAACGCGCGACGAATGTACGTAGCAGCATACTCGATTGCAAGAAGAGCAACCGCATCTGTTACAGGTTGTGCATACTTCATTGTATAACACTCTACAGCGTGAGCAATGGCATCAATGCCTGTCATTGCTGTTACGTGTGGAGGCATGGACGTATGCAATTCTGGGTCAATAATTGTTAAGTGCGCTGCAATTAATGGTCCGCCAGTATTAAACTTGTATTCTCTCTTTTCATCTGTAATAACGGCCCACTGTGTCACTTCAGAACCAGTTCCTGCAGTTGTAGGAATGGTAGCTAGAGTAGGGATACGGTTCTCTAATGGTTTTTTACCATCAGCTGCTTCATAATCAAGAACAGAACCTTCGTGAGATACTTCAACGCCAATCGCTTTTGCCGTATCCATGGAAGATCCTCCACCAACAGCGACAAGCCCATCACAATCATTCTCTAGATAAAAGGCAGAGCCACGGGCAATTAGTTTTGTCGGCGGGTTTGGTTCTACTTCATTAAAGAGAACAACTTCCACGCCTGATTCTTTTAAACTCTCTTCAACAGGTTTTGTAACGCCAGCTTTGTAGATTCCTGGGTCTGTCACGAGAAGGACTTTCTTGGAACCATACGCCTTCATTTCTTCTCCAAGGTTTTTAATCGCACCAATCCCGTGTTTGATTGCAGTTGGTACCTCAAATGTGTGATAGCCTAACATTGATTCTACTTTCATATGCATACTCATGAAAATCGCTCCTTTTTTTTGTGTTTATCATTCATTAAGACTGAAACCAGTTAACTGGTTGCGGGTTTTTATTGCGGAATACATGCTTCACTTCTGTATACTCTTCTAATCCAATTTTTCCTAATTCACGACCAAAACCTGATTGTTTATACCCGCCCCAAGGAGCTTGGGCAAAGTAAGGATGGAAATCGTTAATCCATACAGTTCCCATGCGTAGCTTGCTTGCCACATCTTCGGCCTTATCAATATCGGAAGAAAAGACAGCGCCAGCTAATCCGTAAATTGTATCGTTTGCTTTTGCAATCGCATCCTCTTTAGAAGAGAATGTTTCGACGGTTAACACTGGACCAAATACTTCTTCTTGCACAATGCGCATTTCATCTGTGCAGTTTGTGAAGATGGTCGGTTCTAAGAAAAAGCCATTTTGTAGTTCTTCGTGTTCAGGACGTTTCCCACCTACAGCGAGTGTAGCGCCTTCATCTAAACCAATTTGGATATAGTTTTCCACTTTATCACGGTGCTCTGCTGAGATAAGCGGACCAGATTCAGTTGTTTCATCAAAGCCGTTTCCTAATTTAATTCGTTTCGCACGAGCAACTAATTTTTCAACAAATACAGCGTGAATGGATTCTTCTACAAGTAATCTTGAACCGGCGGAACATACTTGTCCAGCATGGAAGAACACCGCATTTAGTGCTTGATCAACAGCTGTTTCAAAATCTGCATCCGCAAACACGATATTTGGGTTTTTTCCACCTAGCTCTAACGCAATTTTCTTGACGTTGCCGCTTGCTACTTGCATGATCTTTTTACCTGTTTCAATTCCGCCCGTAAATGATACTAAATCAACATCATGACTTTCTGCTAATTCAGAGCCAACTTCAGCTCCTGTACCTAATACAAGGTTGACAACACCCTCTGGGAAACCTACTTCTTCAAAAAATTCAAAGACTTTTGCTGTTGTAAGTGGCGTAATTTCACTCGGTTTAATCACGAGCGTATTGCCAGCCGCTAAAGCTGGAGCTAATTTCCAAGCTGCTTGTAGTAAAGGATAATTCCAAGGTGTAATTTGTGCACAAACCCCTATAGGTTCGCGAACGACTTTACTAGTAGAGTCTGGGATGGGGCTTTCAATCACTTCGCCGCCATCTTTATCTGCTAGACCTGCAAAGTAGAAAAACACATTGGCGATATCATCCATATCCCCAAGGCTTTCCTCAAGTGTCTTACCAGTATCTAGCGTTTCTAAGCGAGCAAGCTCCTCGCGCTCATCTTTAATTTTTTGACCAACGAGGCGAACCATTTCGCCTCGTTCACTTGCTGGCATTTGCGACCAGTTTCCTTCGTCAAACGCTTTTCTAGCTGCTTTAACTGCCCAAGCTGCATCTGCTTTTGATCCTTCTGCTGCTGTGGCAATCTCTTCTTGATTAAAAGGATTAATAATGGATCGAGTTTGCTGTTGTTCTGCATCAATCCATTTACCGTTTATAAACATTTGAATATGCATGAAACATAACCGCCTTTCATTTTGTTTAAAATATATTAAACGATTAATACAAAATACACTTTACCATCCGCTTTTTTTGTTGTCAAAGAAAAAGGTAAGTGAAGACAAAAAAACGCTTATCAACAAGAAGTTGATAAGCGCAGTAGTCTTTTAGGAATGATCTTTTTTATATTTTTCAATGAGTTCCGTAGCTAAGTTGCCAGTTCGGAATTGGGTGACGAGTAAATCCAAAAATTCATAGTACGCAATTGAGGAGTGGATTTTTTCCAACGTAAAAGCAGCTTCATTTCGAATTTCTTCAGGGTAGTCCTGATTTTCAACAACGGCTTCATAATGTGGAACCGCTTCTTTTATCGCACCCATATTCACATCACGCTCTCGTTCCCAGCGCCGTGTGAAAAAGGAAGTAAAGAAGTTAAAGAAATCTTGTTCAGCTTCATATAGATCTTTCCGTTCTCCTTTTCGATACACACGATGGATAATATTTTCCTCTAATAGCTTTCGGACGCCTATGCTCATACTACCCTTACTCATGCCTAGCTCATCTCGAAGTTCATTTAAATTCATGGGTTCATCACTTAAATACAATGTCGCGTATAGTTGTCCAATCGAACGGTTCACTCCGTATATATCCATTGTGTCAGCAATGCTGTCTTTTATAATTGCGTGAATGCGATCAAGATCATCTCGAGCTTGTTCCTTATCCATGCACATGTCTCCTTCGTTATGAATTGATACAACGAGCAAATCACTCATTTTTTTGTGTAAGCGTTTTTTGTTTGACAGATTAATTTGCTATGTTACGATTATATCTAATTCATTTAATTCATTCTAAACAAATTTTACAAAAAGAAACGGAGAGATGCAAGTTGAAAAAGAAATTATGGCCAATCGTAGCTATTGTACCATTTACTTTAGCGGCATGTGGAGATAATAATGGTGAGTCTGAATCGAATAAAGAAATCGAATTAACGTATGTGGCGTGGGACTCAGAACTTGCATCAAACTATGTTTTAAAAGAAGCATTTGAGCAGGCGGGGTATGATGTTACGTTAACAGTAGTTGAACAAGCCATTATGTGGCAAAGTGTCGCAGACGGAAGTGTCGATGGACATGTTGCTGGCTGGCTACCAGATGATATGCGTGCTGATTATGAACGCTATCAAGAAGATATTGTTGATTTAGGCCCGAATCTAGAAGGCGCGCAAACAGGTCTAGCTGTTCCCACTTATATGGATATAACAAGTATTGATGAGTTAAGCACAGATGTTGTTTCAGAAATTACAGGCATTGATGCTGGAGCTGGTGTAGCCATTGCAACGGAAGAAGCAATTGAAGCCTATGGTTTGGATTTAGAGCAGACGCTTAGTACGGATGCGTTTATGACGCAACAGCTTAGTGACGCATATGGAGATGAAGAGCCTATTGTCGTTACAGCTTGGGAACCGCATTGGAAATTCAATTCGTATGAGTTACGTTTCTTAGAAGATCCACAGGGAATCTATGCAGAAGACGGTGAAATTCGTACGATTGTTCGTGAAGGATTAGAAGAGGATGACCCAGTTGCTTTTCGTATTTTAGATCAATTTTACTGGACCGCTGATGATATGAATGAAGTCATGCTCTATATTGCTGAAGAAGGCATGGAGGCAGAAGAAGCGGCTCAGCTATGGGTTGAAGATAATCAAGACGTGGTAGATGAATGGTTAGAAGGCGTGGAATAAAGCTGACCAAGCGTATGCAAAAAAAGCATGCGCTTTTTATGTGCGCAAAAAATCTCTTGCCAAAGGAAAAAAACTCCTGTATATTGTAAGTGCTTACATAAGGTCATCAGATGACCTTATGATATAATGGATGAGTAAGAGGAGGAAAGAACATGGATACAGGTTGGCTTTCTTTGATTGCACTTACGCCAATTCTATCTGTTCTATTATTTTTAGTTCTTTTGAAGTGGCCCGCTAAAAGGGCAATGCCACTCGCGTTTATGATTACCGTTCTCGTAGCTTTCTTTGTTTGGCAAGTACCAAAAAATCAAATAGCCGCAGCTAGTATGAATGGTGTAGTGACAGCTTTAGAAGTATTATTTATTGTTTTTGGTGCTGTATTAATGCTAAATACGTTACGCGAAAGTGGTGCGATTCACACAATCCGACAAGGGTTTATGAATATTTCCCCAGATCGTCGTATACAAGCCATTGTCATCTGTTGGTTATTCGGCTCATTCATTGAAGGTGCTTCGGGGTGGGGAACGCCCGCTGCCATTCTTGCCCCTTTACTTGTTGCAGTTGGCTTTCCAGCGATGGCGGCAGTGATGGTTGCATTGATTATTCAATCGACACCTGTTTCATTTGGTGCGGTTGGAACACCGATATTGGTCGGTGTAGGGAACGGCTTATCAGGTCAATCGAATGTGGAAGAAACAGCTTCTTCATTGGGGATGTCTTTTACTACATATATTCAATCGATTGGTGGTCAAGTGGCCATTTTTCATGGAATTATCGGACTGTTCATCCCGCTTATGCTGGTGATGATGCTGACATTGTTTTTCGGTGAGAAAAAATCAATTCGATCTGGACTGCAAGTATGGAAATTTGCTCTCTTTGCAGGTGTAGCGTTTACGGTTCCTTATGCGCTTGTTGCAAACTTGTTAGGGCCGGAATTCCCGGCATTATTTGGTGGATTAATTGGGTTAGCGATTGTCATTCCAGCAGCAAAGAAAGGCTGGTTTATGCCAAAAGAAACATGGGATTTCGCTAATACGTCAAAGTGGGACCCGGAATGGACAGGGAAATTAACAGCAGATCGATTGGTTCAACCGACGATTTCCCCTTTAAAAGCATGGTTACCGTATGTCGTAATTGGCTTTTTACTTGTACTTACAAGAATGGATTTGTTTCCATTCGGAGATTGGTTAAAACAAGTATCGATCCAAGTGAACCAATTGTTTGGAACAGATATCTCTTTGGAGAGTACGCCACTCTTCTTACCTGGCTTCATTATGATCTGTGTATCTCTAATGAGTATCTTTTTATATCAAATGAATAAAACACAATATCAATCAGCTCTATCACAATCAACAAAAATGATTATTAGTGCTGCACCTGCTTTGTTGTTCTCAGTACCACTTGTACAAGTATTTATTAACTCAGATGTAAATGCACTTGGGTATGAAAGCATGCCATTGCTGCTCGCGACAACCGTTTCATCTCTAACTGGTGAAAATTGGCCACTTATCGCGCCAGCAATTGGGGCGCTTGGTGCGTTTGTAGCTGGAAGCAATACGATTAGTAATATGATGTTTTCGCTGTTTCAATTTGGCACAGCAGAAAACGTAGGCATTACACCTGGAACAGTTGTGGCTTTACAAGCTGTCGGTGGTGCTGCAGGGAATATGATTTGTGTACATAACGTTGTTGCTGCATCTGCCGCGGCAGGAATTGTTGGGAAAGAAGGCGTATTAATCCGTAAAGTCATGATTCCACTTATGTATTATTTAATTTTTGCAGGTGGACTAGGATATGTGGCGATTCATGGATTTGGCTTTAATAGTGGAACGTTTATCGTGCTTGCTGTGCTCCTGACATTCACTATATTAATTTTAAAATTTGGTCAAAGCAAAGGGCAGCTAACGTATACGAAAGAAAACAAAAAGAGTTCGAACATGTAGGAGAGGATGTTTATGAAAGTCTCATTATTCGTGACGTGTCTGGCGGATGTGTTTTATCCAGGTGTTGGAAAAGACACGGTTGAAGTACTTGAACGACTTGGGTGTGAGGTTGATTTTCCAGAGGCACAGACGTGTTGCGGACAACCAGCGTTTAATAGTGGCTATCACGAAGATACAAAAAAAGCGGCAAAACATACGATTGAAACATTTGCACATTCCGATTATGTTGTGCTTCCGTCAGGATCATGCGCTGCGATGGTGCATGAATATGAAGGGTTGTTCCATGATGAGCCCGATTGGCAACAAAAAGCACACGCTTTGTCTGAAAAAACGTATGAGTTTACACAGTTTCTTGTGCGTGTGTTGAATGTCAAAAACGTAGGAGCATGCTACCAAGGAAAAGCAACGTACCATACCTCTTGTCATATGACACGCTTGTTAAAAGAAAAAGAAGCACCGATGGCGTTACTTGAAGAGGTCGACGGACTGGAATTAAAAGAATTACCAAACAAAGAAACGTGCTGTGGGTTTGGTGGAACGTTTTCTGTAAAGATGCCGACAATATCAGAGCAAATGGTAGAAGAAAAAACGCGACACATCGAAGGAACAGAAGCAGACGTCTTAATTGGCGCAGACTGCGGCTGTCTTATGAATATTGGTGGGCGAATCGAACGCAATGGTCAACAAATAAAAGTAAAGCATATCGCACAAATTTTAAATAGCAAGGAGTGACGAGCATGGGGATTAAAATTGGAGATCCGGCGTTTTCCAAGCGAGTCGAAGAAGGATTAGGGAATTCATTTATGCGTCAAGCTGTCACAGGGGCGCAAGAACGGTTGAAAACATCAAAATCAAAGGCTGAGGAAGAGCTTGGAGATTGGGAAGAATGGCGTAATCTATCGGAAGAGATTCGAACACATACTCTCGAAAACATTGATTATTACTTGCATCAATTAAGTGAAAACGTGACGAAACACGGAGGGCATGTCTTTTTTGCGCAAACCGCTGAAGAAGCCAATGCGTATATTAAACAAGTGGCACAAGACAAGCAAGCAAAGAAAGTCGTAAAATCAAAGTCAATGGTGACCGAAGAGATTAGTATGAACGATGCGCTAGAAAGCATTGGCTGTGATGTTGTCGAGACCGATCTTGGGGAATACATTTTACAAATCGATGATCATGACCCACCCTCTCACATTGTTGCACCGGCATTGCACAAGAATAAAGAACAAATTCGGGATACCTTTAAGGAAAAAAAGGGCTATACGAAAACAGAAAATCCGCAGGAACTGACGTTATTTGCCCGCGAGCAGTTACGAAAAGAATTTCTTTCTGCTGATCTTGGTATTACAGGCTGTAATTTTGCGGTTGCAGAATCGGGAAGTGTTTCACTTGTAACGAATGAAGGAAATGCACGACTGGCAACAGCATTGCCCAAAACACAAATTACGGTGATGGGGATGGAGCGTGTTGTTCCGACGTGGGAAGAACTCGATATTTTAGTGAGCATGTTGTGCCGGAGTGCGGTAGGGCAAAAATTAACTAGTTATGTCACAGGTTTAACAGGAATCCGCGAAGAGGGAGATATTGATGGACCAGAAGAATTCCACCTTGTCATTGTCGACAACGGCCGGTCGAAAATTCTAGGTACAGAGTTCCAGGCTGCGCTTCACTGCATTCGTTGTGCGGCATGTATTAACGTTTGCCCAATTTATCGCCACGTTGGTGGTCATTCATATGGATCAATTTATCCAGGACCAATCGGCGCAGTGTTGACACCATTGTTGGAAGGCTACGATGATCATAAAGATTTACCTTATGCCTCTAGTCTTTGCGCAGCTTGTACAGACGCGTGTCCTGTTAAAATTCCGTTGCATGAAATGTTGATTCAGCATCGACGTATTATTGCAGAGGAAAAACGAACGCCGAAAACAGAAGCACTTGCGATGAAAGGGTTTGGCGTTGGCGTAAGCTCACCAACTTTGTATAAAATGGGAACAAAAATGGCGCCAATGATGATGTTCCCCTTTGTTAAAGATGGGGCGATCGTAAAAGGACCAGGCCCTTTAAAAGGTTGGACAGACGTTCGTGATATGCCAGCCCCATCAAAAGAGCGGTTCAGAGATTGGTACGCAACACGCAATAAAGGAGGGGGTCAAGCATGATTCAGCATCGTGATTCCTTTTTAGATCATGTGGCAGCTCAACTTGGACGACCACGGAAAACAGAGGGTGTGGTCCGTCCAACATACAAGCACGCTCCACAAAAAAATGTAATGGCTTCCTACTCGCAAGATGAACTTGTAGCTGTTTTAAAAGACCAATGTCTTACGATTCATACTGATTTTAAAGAGACATCAATGAGTGAATTAGGGCATGCCATTCAAGAAGTGATGGAAGAATATGCTGCTTCGTCGGTGATGACGTGGGAAGATCCTCGGTTTCAAGAGTATGGGTTAAGCGATTTTATTAATCAGCCACATGTGAATGTTTGGGAAACCCATGAGGAAAATCGATCCATCGAGCTTGCTGAACAAGCAGATGTAGGGATTACGTTTAGTGATTGTACATTAGCGGAATCAGGAACAGTCACACTTTTAAGTGGAAAAGGAAAAGGGCGATCGGTTTCGTTACTTCCTCGTTATTACATCGCAATCATTCCGAAAAGTAGTTTAGTGCCGAGGATGACGCAAGCCACACAACAAATTCACGAGATGTCCCAACAAGGTAGGGTTCCTTCGTGTATTAATTTCATTTCAGGACCAAGTAATAGTGCGGATATTGAAATGAGTCTCGTCGTTGGCGTGCATGGTCCCTTGAGAGCGTGTTACATTTTAGTAGATGATAAATAAGGCTGGTGCACATGCACTAGCTTTTCTTCTGTATGCTATACTAGCAATAGATGAAGCAAATGAGGTGTCTTCAGTTGGCATTTAAACAAGTGAAAACAAAGAAAATCTCTGAAGTCATTCGGGATCAGCTAGAAGAAATGATTCGCAGTGGTGCACTTCAACCAGGTGAAAAACTAGATTCTGTTGAGAAACTCTCAGCAAGCTTTGAAGTCAGCCGCTCTGCCGTTCGAGAAGCACTCAGTGCCCTTCGTGCGGTTGGGCTTGTAACGATTCGACAAGGTGAAGGAACGTTTGTAAATAAATATGATTTCTCCAGTATGGTTGACCCAGTAGGTAAGCGGAGAATCTTATCTAATAAAGAAAAACTAGAGCTTTTTCAAGTCCGTAAAATCATTGAAGTGGGTGCAGCTTCCCTAGCGGCTGAATCAAGAACGTTCGAACAATTGCAGCATATAAAGGACGCCTTGGATCGGATGGAAATAGCTGAAGAAGGTTTAGACTTAGGGGAAAAAGCGGATGTTGATTTCCATCTGGCGATTGCCGCCGCTGCTAGGAATGACATTCTTTTTGATATGATGACGAAGCTGTCGGATACGTTTTCATTAACCATGTATGAAAGCAGGAAGAAAAGCTTATTTAGTGAAGTTCAATCATTAAAACGGCTACATCACGAGCATGAACAGATTTATAAAGCGATAAAAGCGAAAGACGCAAGTGCTGCAAATAAAGCCATGATGGATCACCTTGTAAAAGTGGAGCAAATCTTGCTTCACGATGATAGAAAATCTTAATATGAAGGCGTAGTGTTCACAATTGTGTGAGACTGCGCCTTATTTTGCAAAAGAGAGAAGAATGGAGCGACACAATGGAGTGGAGAGTGAAAACATTTCAAGATTTATCAGCAAGTGAATTATACGCCATTATACATGCACGAGTAGAAGTATTTGTAGTGGAACAACAAAGCATGTATCAGGATTTAGATGGATATGATGTGCATGCAACGCACTTGTTTTTACAAGATGAAGACGGTTCAATTCAAGCGTACGCGCGAATGCTTGAAAGTGGAATCATCTATGAACAAGCGACCATTGGAAGAATTTTAACGAGGGATAAAGGGAGAGGCAGAGGATTAGGTCATTTGATTATGCGTCGTGCCATGGCGTTTTTGCAGGAAGAAAAAGGAGAGACCGCAATTCGATTACAAGCCGAATATTATATTCGCGGCTTATATGAACAGTATGGCTTCGTTCAAGTTTCGGATATTTTTGTAGAAGATGGAATTAAACATATTTATATGGATTTATGTGAGTAACACAAGTAAGAAGAAAGAGCGTGTTCTGACTGCAATAGACCAGGAGTGCCTGCGGAACAAAAGGATCAATTGTTCCGCCACGGCAAGCTCCCGCCATTTGAATACATTTTAACAAGAAATAATAACAGGTAGTAATCGTCAATTAAACGAATGATCGCATAAATCTTGTTTGTACCATTCGTCTTACTAATTGGCGACGACTCCAACGGGAACAGCACGTGTCCGAAGACAATGAAGCGTTCTTTGCGGAATGGCTGAGGCCGTGCCCGTGGAAAGCGTTCGCCAATTCAGCTAAATCGTTTGTCTCTTTGAAATAATCTCGAGGAATGACATTCATTCATTTATTTTTAAAATTGGATTTCTCGTAAAAGGCGCTCGTTAGTCAAAAACGTTTCCTTTATTGTCTACATAAATGTGCTCAATAACCGTTCGTTCAAAAGGTGTACCGTCTTCCGCTACACCTTCATAATCAGTCGTAATGGTTTGTGAAGCGTTTTTCGTAGCTGGTAGCTGGAATGAATGAACAGAATCTACTGATTGATTCTCAACTTGTAGCTGGTCATTTACATGAATCGAATACATGACATCGCTCGGATCTGCATCAAAAGCTTGTGCGACATCGTCTTCGGTTTGAAAGTCTGTTGATAATCCACCTTCAATTGTAGCAATTGCTATGAATCCACCATCAGTAGCGCTGTCCATTTCTAATGTCCACGTCCCGCTTTCAGGTTGATCAAGCTCAATAAAATGACTATAGGCACCTGCGAACATACTTTGCGCGTGCTCTTTTTCAGTTGCTTGAATGGGGGTTTCTACTCCGTTAGGTGAGACAAGCTGCATAGCAGGCATTTCTTCATGAGCTAAAACAGAAAACGTGACTTTATCAATTTCCTCTTCCAGTTGAAAAGATTGAACCGTTTCTCCTGCTAGTTCCCCACCGCGTACAATCATCCCTGTATCGCTAGCTGATGAATCAGCTTTTTCTATGTCATTCGCTAGTCTTGGCTGTAAATAATGAAAGACACGATGTCCTTCTGCAATAGCATAATGATCAAGGGATAAAGAAGCAAATTCATTTGCATAAGATAGTCTTGAGCTATCTACAGTAACGGCTCCATCATTCGTTCCATACCCACTTAAGTAGAGACCACCAAAATAAAGGGACGTCCCAAATGATCCCCAAGACCGTCCAGATAATGTTTGGAATGGAACGGAATTCGCTGAGACTAATTGATCGGTTTGACTACGAAAATGGGCCATTGTTCCCGTACGGAGGGAATCGGTTCCTGGTGAACGCATGCCAATAATTCCAGCAAGCCATCCAGCCCAATTGCTATAAGCTAAGTTTGCTAACTGACTTCCATGATGGGGTGTGCCGAGCGTAAATACTTCTTCTACATACTGTTCCGCATTGTAATGGAGCAGCGCTGTTTGTGTATCTACACCGCCTTTACTATGTCCAACAATCACAATTTTTTCACCAAAATAGTTATACATTTCTTTTAATTTGTTTGCTAACATTTCACCATTGTCCCAGTAAGACTGATCAGGATATAAATTGATAAAAGCGGTAGGGTGACCGGCATCTTGTGCTTGTTTGTACATATCATTTGGCTCAAACCACGTTGATGCAGATCCCGTTAGACCGTGGACAAATAAAATTGGACTACCCGTTTTCACTTGAGGGGCATCGCCAATATACCATGTACCTGGAGGGGCGGATGGATCAGGTTTTCCTTTACTAAACCCATATGATAGATTAGGTTGAATAAAGAACATGATGAGAATTAGTGTTAAACTTAGCATACTTAATTTTTTTATCAATAGACTCACCTCTTTTTCAAGATTTACTAAAAGGTATGCGTAAAGAGACTTGACATGTCTGATTTTCTTACAATGCATTCCTTCAGCGTAGCAAAGAATTTTATGCTATACTAATTTGTTAGAATCGTTAGAAAGGCATGATGACACATGATGGATAAGCATCCGCTGTTGGTCGCTGTTTCAGTAGAGCAAGAAAAAGAAGCGCTCCAACAAGGGTTGGGAAATGATCAAAATGTTGATGTAGTTGTTTGTGGAGTAGGATTTGCTGCTGCTGCTGCGAACACAGCGAAACAGTTAGCGTTAAAACCATACCGCGGTGTAATAAACGTAGGAATAGCTGGCGGTTTTCCAGAAAAAACGGCAATTGGATCAATTGTTGTAGCAACTGACATTATTGCCCCAGAAATTGGTGCAGAGTCACCAGACGGCTTCCTAACTATTGATGAACTCGGTTTTGGCACACAAAAGGAAGCAGCGGTTGTTGATGAATTTTTCGTTGGGAAACTTAGTGAAACACATACTGTGCACAAGGGTGTCATTCTCTCTGTTTTAACTGCAACTGGAACAGAGGAAACGTACCGTAAACGATTAACATTAGGTGCTATGGCAGAAGCGATGGAAGGCTATGGCGTAGCGGCGGCTGCGAAGTCTTTTAATCTACCGTTCTCAGAGGTAAGAACCATTTCAAATGAAGTTGGCATACGAGATAAGTCAAAATGGGATTTTCCTCTAGCATTTGCAGGGATACAACAAATTGGTCGTATGATAAAGGAGGTTGAACAGCATGAATATCGCATTTTCTCCATGTCCCAATGATACATTTGTGTTTTATGCTTGGGTGCACGGAAAAATTGAAGGAGCGCCACCGTTAAACGTCACCTATGCAGATATTGACAAGACAAACTATTGGGCGATTGAACAAACAGGTCCTGAAGTGATGAAAATTTCTTACGCCGCACTCCCATATGTATTAGACCACTATCAGCTCATCCCAAGTGGAGGCGCATTAGGTCGAGGTTGTGGGCCATTAGTGTTAACAAAAGAAGCGCAATCCGTTGAATCGTTAGAAGGGAAAACCGTTGCGGTCCCTAGTGATCGCTCAACGGCTTATCTTCTGTTTCGTCTGTGGACGGAACAACAATTAACAAATAATGAGATAACAATTAAGGTGATGCCATTTGAAAAGATCATGCCAGCTGTTAAAGAAGGGCAAGTTGATGCAGGCTTAGTTATTCATGAAGCGAGATTTACGTACCATGAATACAATCTTCATCTTTTGCAAGACCTAGGAGAATGGTGGGAACAAGACACAGGAACACCGATTCCATTAGGGGCTATTATTGCGAAACGATCTTTGAATAAACAGCAGCTAACGGACTGGGCGACAGCATCTGTGGAATATGCGTGGAATGCACCAGAAGAAACAACAACCTACGTGATGGATCATGCGCAAGAACTTTCTAGAGATGTGGCGAAACAGCACATTGATTTATATGTAAATGAGTTTACGAAACAGCTCGGTGAACAAGGCTATGAAGCGATCGAAAATTTACTAGGACGGGCAATGAAACAAGGGCTAGTTCCAACTTTTGATTTAACAAAAATTAGAAATTAAAAAAGGAGAATCGAAGTGGCGTATAAACAACTAGCATTAGCGATGCTTCGAACAGGGATTTTTGGATTTGGCGGCGGCCCTTCGGTTATGCCGCTCTTCCGACATGAAGCTGTAAATACATATAAATGGATGAGTCACGATGACTTTGGTGAAACGTTAGCAATTGCAAATACGCTACCGGGACCGATTGCGACAAAAATGTCTGCTTATTTAGGGTATCAACAAAAAGGATGGTTCGGTGCAGTTTGGGCGACGCTTTGGCACATCTTGCCTACAAGCCTTGCCATGATTCTCTTATTTTCAGTGGTGGATTTGATTAGTGGCTCTGCCGTTATTGCTGGAATGATTGGTGCGGTGACCCCTGTCATTGCTGTCTTGTTAGGGCAAATGGCTTATGATTTTGGCAAGAAAGCTGTACAAGGGTTTGGATGGGTAATGGGGATTGGTACATTCATTCTTGCGTTTGTTTTGTTACAAGGGTTGAACATTCATCCAGGTTTTGTCATTATCGGATTCATTATTTATGGGCTGTTCCATTATCGACTAGTAGATAAATGGCGCAGACGGCAAAAAGGAGAATCGGAATGACGATTTTTTACTTATTTTATGCCTTTTTTATTGCGAATTTACTCGGGTACGGTGGTGGACCTGCTTCGATTCCGCTGATGTTTGAAGAGGTGGTCAATCGATTTGGCTGGTTATCAAGCGAAGAGTTTAATAATGTACTTGCTTTAGGAAATGCGTTACCAGGACCAATTGCAACGAAAATTGCTGCGTATGTAGGGTTTAGCGTAACGGGATGGGGTGGTGCAGCCATTGCACTTGCTGCCACGATTATTCCTTCAGGGGTTGCAATTATCTTATTAATGAATGTTTTGCAAAAGCATCGTCATTCGCCTGTTGTAAAAGGACTGTCACTTGCCGTACAACCTGTCATTTGCATGTTAATGCTTCTATTAACTGTCACTATTTTTAGTGACGCGCTTGAATCAATTGGTTGGATTCAATCCATTGCTATCGCAGCGGTTGCGTTCATTCTATTATCAAAAGTAAAGGTTCATCCGGCTCTTGTTATTCTCATGGCGTTTGCATATGGGGGAATTGTCGTTCCTTTGCTATAACGATGAAAACCATCGACATTTACCTACGTGTCGATGGTTTTTTTATGAAACGCAGAACGAAGCATTGCATACACACATGTATCGGCGTATCCGTTAGATAACGTTGCGCGTTCATTTTCTTTTAAGATGGCTTCGAGCGTAAAGTTTAATTTTTCAGCTATGGTTCGGCTTTTTTTGTTTAAAGGGTCACACCGTAATTCTAATCGGTTGACGCTTAATTGATTAAAAGCAAAGGGAAGTAAAGGGTTAATCGCTTCTGTCATATACCCTTTTCCTTGATATCGTGAATCAAGCCAGTAGCCAATTTCCATCCGCGGAACACTCCATTTAATTTCGTGAAATCCGACCGAGCCAATAAAAGCAAGGGAGTGTCGCTCGAACAAATGAAAGCGTAGGTCATGCAAATCAATGAATTGTTGATGGGCAAATTGAACGGCATCTTCGGCTTGCGATACCGTTGTCATTTGATTTACCCATGGTAGCCATGGGGATAAATCCGCTTTCGAAAACTGGACTGATTCAAATAGTTTTTCACCATCCCCTTTGAGAGGAGGTCTAATGAACAAGCGTTTTGTATGAAAAGAAGGTAAGGACGGGGAATACATGTTCATTGGCATTTACCCCCAGTAAGTTCTTTGTCTTTATGCATATGCATTGTAGAACTTGACTTATGAACGCTCCTTAACACTTATCAAGTTGATGAAAAAACATGCGTAACGGCATCTCTTAGTAGCTGTGCCCCATTTTTTGCGGATTGATCGTAATACGATTTGAAACGCTCATCTTCTATATAGAGTTGAGCTAAGCCAACATGAGCTTGTGGACTGTATGTTGGCCAGGAATATTGAAGCCATTGTTTGTGCAGGTTCGCGATCCGCTCTTGGTGATCCTGAGTAATGACAGAAGCAACCGACGCTTCTTGCAGTTGCTTCTTTAAATCTTCTTCTATTTTCTGCATCATCGAATATTGATCTTCCGTCAGTTGTAGCTGTTTTCGGTTTGCTTCGTCGACGATTTGGTCTCCGTATTGGTGTCGAATCTCTGTGCCATACATGCGTTCATTATCATGAACGCGCTGTTGTTTAAAAGCAGAGAATTTATCCTCATTCGTCATCTTGCTTCCCCCTTGTTTTGCCGCCAATGTTTGATCAAGTGTTTCAATAAGATGATCCAATCGATCTCGCTTTTTCTTTAGACTTGCTCGGTGCTGTACAAGCATGTCTTCATCATTCATGTTAGCATCTTGTAACAATGTCTTTATTTGTTCTAAGCCAATATCAAGTTCACGATAAAAGAGAATATGCTGTAAACAATCCACTTCACGCTGCCCATACAAACGATAACCGGATGAACTCGTTCTTCCAGGTTTCAGTAAGCCAATCTGATCATAATAGCGCAATGTGCGAGAACTGACTCCAGCAAGGTTGGCTAATTGTTGAACGGTATATTCCATCGTCCATTTCTCCTTTCATCATCACTCTAAAGGTTTACGTAACGTCAATGTCAACATGTAATGTACCAAAAAAACCAAACTGTTATTCAGTTTGGCTACTCATCGTTATGCGGAAACACGTCACCCTCAACATGATCGTCATCTTTAAGGTCGCGCTTGTGTAAGCTAAATGCATTCCCGTTGCGATAGGCGCTTGAACGTTTGACGTAGTAAAGCATGTTTGCTGATGAAAGGCGAAGAGATTCAATCTCATTGCCACTGACACCTATTCGGTCTCCTTCTTCTTCGTTTTCATAAGAATACGGAACAAGGTCATAGTCATACATGTCATCTGCATCGTGGTAATTTAAAATCGTTTGATAGATAAGGCCGTCTTCAACTTGCACAAAACTGGTAATGGGTTCTGTTTTTTCAGGATTTGAGACAAGCTCTAGATCAAGTTGTTGTTCTGTAGGGTCGGCCATGTAAATTCGTTCAGTTGATTCAAACATGGATTCAGCTGTCCAATTCCCTTGGTCATCTGGCAAAATCATCATGAGTTTTCCGTCTTCTGTTGCTTGCATGGAACCTGGAGCGGCGTACGAACCTTGATAGATTTCCTGGAAATCGCCATTGTGTACATGGTAGATAGCGGTTTGATTCCCTTCCTGTTCTTGTGGCTCTGATTGTTGAGTAATATTTTCACCAGTCGCAATAAGTTGTTTGCTAGAAGGAACATAGGCTAAATCTTGAAGAACCCCACGAGCATCCGCAACATTGACCACTTCGTTTGTTAATAAATCAATAAAATAGATCGTACTATAAGCCAATTCAGAAGATGTCTCGTAAGGATCATCGCCATCTTTATATCCTGTTGTCTGAATGAAAGCAGCAGTATGCTCTTCCATAAAAACAGGGCTAGTTATTTGAGTGTTTTCGTCGGATTCAAATAGAGTGGTGTCCTCTTCTTCATTCGCTAAAAGTAACAGTGACTCGTGTTCCTGTTCTTTTACGACCACTAATACCTCTTCTGAATCGTTTACATCGTACTCTCCAGTAAAAGCGGGTTGTGCATCTTGAGTAGCAGTGACGAATGAACCAACTGTGATGAATAGAATGCATGATACCGCAAGAGTTCCTAATGAGAATAGGAGCGTTTTTTTATTGCTCATACGTAAAGACCTCCATTTTTAAAAAGATGGTGGTAAAGGAAAAATAATCCACCGCAACACTTGATGGAAACCACTACCGAGC
Organism: Shouchella phoenicis; assembly: GCF_047238345.1. Taxonomy (NCBI): domain Bacteria; kingdom Bacillati; phylum Bacillota; class Bacilli; order Caryophanales; family Bacillaceae; genus Shouchella; species Shouchella phoenicis. The sequence goes on from NZ_JBDFMQ010000001.1 coordinate 994,830, forward strand.
ATGTCGGATGGCAAATACAAAAAGACGATAAAAGAAGCCGCATAGACTATGGGGAAAAGCCATAAGACGTAACTTCTTTTCGTCCAGTTTGAATAGGCATTAGCCAAGCGAATTTGTGTCAGGTAGATGAGGAACCAGATAATATGCGGGATAAAAAAATTTAGTAAAATCTGTAGTTGGAACCCAGCAAAAATAGCGAAAGAAACAAAGAGAAATCCTGTAAAAACGAGTAACAAAAATCCTGTGGTAATGTTGACAATGTGGATAAATCGTTTCTGACTAATATTTTTTCCGCCTTGTGGGTATGTTAAGGCAGTTCTGTAAATTAAGAAAATAGATAATGCAAGGAAACTATAGAAAATCATGTCCCATGTAAGAGTGGTTGTAAAATCAGGGACAGCAAATAACATCATTAACAGGATGTTCAACACAAGGGACAGGTTTAGCCAAAGCTTTCGATTCACTGCATACGTTTGATTTAATGCAAAAAAAAGTAAAAGTGCGTGCGCGATAGCAGGAACAAAAAATGAGTGTATCGCGACATTTTCGGTAAAAAGAACATAAAAATATTGAACGCAAACAAACAAATAAGAGCCAATGGCTAAGAAAAGCAAAAACTCTCTTCGATATGGAAACATGGCTTGTTGCAGTCCATCTCCAATAGTGGCTTCATGGCCAAACTCCTTCATTGCAATCGCCTCCGCATCTATTTGTGAATAACCTTCTTCCATATAGTCTTCACGAACTAAAAGCAAGTGATCACGCATCTCTTCAAACATATCCTGCCGTTCTTCTTTCGAACAGTCTGTTTGATTGACAATCCTTCGTAGGTAGCTATCCATCTTAGAGCTCATACGACTCTCCTGTACGTTGAATCAATTGATTTAACGTAGCCCAATCTTTTTTCTTCCGTACTAATTCTTTCTTTCCACTGTCTGTAATGGTGTAATATTTCCTGCGTGCGCCGGCTGAATCACTCCAATAAGAAGTAACCCATTGCTTTTTTTCCATCCGCTTCAAGGCAGGATACAAGGTGCCTTCACTCATTGAGTATGTTTCTTCACTTAATAACTTTAATTTTTTCGTCATCTCATAGCCGTATAAGTCTCGATCTCCAATCAGTGACAATAGTAGAAAATCAATGCTCCCTTTCAACATTTCTTTATCCATTTAGTGCGATCTCCTTTTTACATCGTTTCACTAGGTATAAATACATCGTATTACAAGGGTGTTAGAAATACAACTGAAAATTTAAAAAAGTGGGGTGGAGGAAGATCCTTCTTATATTTTGTCATTGACTGGGAATGCTAACGACATACTATGGAGGAGAGATGCTACATGCCTGCTATTCTATCTGTTGAAACCTCAGATTTGCCATTTGAATTGCCTCAAGATCAAACAATGGAGTTTGCAAAAGAGCTGTTCTCTGAGAGTTTTGATGACATTGAGCGATTGTTAAAAGTGTTTGCAAATGGAGACATTCGTAAACGGAATTTTTCAGAACCGATGGAATGGTTCAAAGATGATCATACATTTGGTGATCGAAATGCGCGTTATATTGAAAACGCGACTACGTATAGTGTGAAAGGAATTGAAGGCTGTTTAGCAAGCCAGACGTTTTTAAAACGAACAATTCATCCAAGTGAAGTAGATGCCATTGTGTTTGTATCAAGTACGGGTATGTCGACCCCTTCGTTGGATGCACGAATTATGAATAAGCTCCCGTTTCGAGCGGATACGAAGCGAATTCCTTTATGGGGATTAGGGTGCGCAGGAGGAGCAGCTGGTTTAAGTCGAGGCTATGAATATTGTCTAGCTTATCCTGAATCGTCTGTACTAGTTGTCTGTGTAGAGTTATGCGGGCTTACGTTTCAAAAAGATGATCATTCTAAAAGCAATCTCATTGGGACATCTTTATTCGCTGATGGTGTTGCTTGTGCGTTGCTGTCAGGAGATCAATCTCCTTTAATAAAAGAGAGAAAACAGCCGAACTATGTATCCATTCAATCCTCTCAATCAACGCTAATGCCAAATTCTGAAGATGTAATGGGATGGGATGTGCAGGACAATGGTTTAAATGTCGTATTTTCAAGAAGTATTCCTTCAATCGTTGCTAACTGGTTAGAACCAGTTGTGACAGCCTATTTGGAAAAAGAACAGGTTGCTTTAGAAGAGATTGATGCGTTTATTGCGCACCCCGGTGGAAAAAAAGTCTTAGAAGCCTATGAAAAAGCGTTGAAATTTACTCCAGATAAAACGGAGTTATCTCGACAAGTGTTACGGGAGCATGGAAATATGTCGTCCCCAACGGTTTTGTATGTACTGAAAGCGTGTATGGAGGAAGCGCATGATCCTGGTGAAAAAGGACTGATTGCAGCGCTAGGGCCAGGTTTTTGTTCAGAAATGCTTCTTGTTGAGTGGAAGGGTGACTCAGCTTGATGTGGGTATATGCCATTATTGGACTCATGATCGCTCAACGGCTTATTGAAGTCATCATTGCTAAACGTAATGAACGATGGTTAAAAGGAATTGGCGGTGTGGAAGCTGGGAAAGACCATTATCCGTGGATGGTTGCCCTACATATCGGTTTCTTTAGTAGCCTCCTTATTGAAGTCACGATAACTGAACCGAGGTTTACAACTGTTAGCGTGATTGCTCTTGTAGTCGTTGGCTTTGCTCAAGTGATTCGTTTTTGGGCACTGACATCACTTGGACGCTATTGGAATACAAAAATTATTGTGCTACCAGAAGCGCCAGTAGTGGAAAAAGGGCCTTACCGCTACTTGCGACATCCAAATTATACGGTCGTCATGCTGGAAATTGCGTTTATTCCGCTCCTTTTTCAAGCCTATTGGACAGCAGTTGTGTTCACGCTCTTAAATGCGTGGATGCTCAGCGTTCGCATTCGTGTAGAGGAAGAAGCACTTCATGGTGAAACAGATGATTATACAGAACGTTTTGAGCGAAAAAAACGATTTTGGTTTGTGTAATTAGATAGTTGAGTCAATTTCATGACCCTTACAGCGTGTCATAATAACGAACTTTCCCCTTATTTGGCGAACGCTTTTACTATTCCTTCATCAACGATCGTTCGATCCATTCTCTTTAAAAAGGAATGATGAAATTGACTCAGGTAAATTAAAAAAGCTTCATGAGGAAACGTGCCCTCACGAAGCTTTTTCTTATGATCTAGGCCTTCGCAATTTTTAAGCGGAATGGAGCGATTACTAAAACGACAATGAGCAACATGCCTAAATAACCAAAGATCGGATAGAACAACGAAACAAGTTCAGTAAAACCGACAAAACTCGTAGCAAAACCACCAAGTATGAACGCGACGACAAGAACGTTGAATTTCTTTGTTTTGGGTTCAAAAAAACGAGTGCCAAATGAAAAGAACATGCTAATGGCAGAACTGTAAATCATTAAAAACAAGATGATCGAGTAAAATATGCCTAGTGAACCGGAGATGGAATTCGCTAAACCAAGAAACGGCATTTCAAGCCCAGCAACAATATCCATACTTGCAAAAAGGGTAAAATGACAAATAATAACTAAAACGCCTACGGTTAAACCGCCAATAAGTCCACCTAACGATGCTCGTTTTGAACTCGACTCATCTCCACCCATTACGATGGCCATCGGTGCACACGTAGCAACAGCTAAAGCGACGTAATTAATAGCAGACACGAACCAGTGACTTGTAGAGGAAGGTTGTTCTAAAGCAATGGTCTCCATTTCTGCAAAACTTGTGTCCATTGTGAACAGGCTATAGCCAAATAGAAACAAGACAAAGATAATAAGTAATGGCGTTATGGCTGCAATGACTTTTACCACTCGATCAACATTTGATAAAACAGTAATCGTAACAAGTACAGTCATTAAGATCGTTCCAAACAGTTCTGGCATGCCAAATTGTTGGTGGAAAATTGCGCCTGATCCGGCAATCATGACGATTCCAATTCCAACTAAAATGGCAATTAATATGTAATCAATGATGGTGCCAATGACTTTTCCGCTTATGCGGTGAATCACGTCTTGGTGTGATTCGGCTTTTGTTCGACTTCCTAATCGTAGCAAGAGTAACCCCATATAGCCAAAGATTGCGATAGAGACAACTCCCCCTAAAGTACCTAAATGGCCAAAACTTGCGAAATACTGAGATAATTCTTGTCCAGAAGCAAAACCTGCTCCGACTAGGACGCCAACAAAAGCAGATGCAATTTTAAAAACACTTTTCATAGCTTCTTCCTTTCCCTGCTGTGATAGGTCTTTATACCCTTAATACAAATGTTTGAAACAAGGGGAGGATTGGATGGATGAAATTATGTCTGAGCATTGAAGAAGTGATGACCAGATTTCGGAAATTTTGATAGAGTTCATATAATTGTGTAAGGAAGGTCATATGACTAGCCTAATACGGTACATTGTTTTTACACAGAGATGTGGACTTGACTGTGATCTCCCCTGCTTCGAAACCACTTATGTTACACTAAAGGCAAGTAAAGAACTAAAGGTAGGGGTACATATGAAGCCAAAAAAACAACGGTTTGAAGTACAAGAAGGAGAAACGATTGATGCATGTTTACAAAGGATGCAGCAATTAGGCTATATGCCGACAAAACGAATGGAAAAGCCTGTTTTTGCAGAAGGCAAACAAAAAGAACCTGTATGGATTAAACAACAAATTATGTTTGAAGGACTTCTTGCTGAGAATGAAAATAAAAATACGTAAAATAAACCCCATTGCATGAATGCGCAGTGGGGTTTGTTTTATGAAACGAGTCAGTATTCACCTTTTACAAAAGAACGATAAAAGTATTCAGGAAACACACTGTTTGCAAGCATCGTCAGGCCGTTAAGAAACAGCAGCAGCGAAAAGTAAACGACGAGCATAGGAAAGCTTGGAAGAAGAACCGTTAATAAGTAAAGTAGGAGACCGTTTAAAATGATTGACGGAATGAGCGACTTTGTTAGCGAGATAAATAAAGTACTTGGACCAGCGATAACTAGGAAATATAGAATAAAGGGAAGGAGATGTGCATCATCTAACCCGAAGAAAATAAGCAAAATAGGTGTAGTCCAGCAAGCCATGAGTATGCCGATCGTTAATGATGAAAGCCAAAAAGATTTCAATTCTAGCTCTTTTTGGAAAAAGCCACGCCAGCCTATTTCTAAAAAAAATGAGATCCCTATTAATAACAACCACCATGAGTGAAACGTCAACCATTCGATTGGATAGGAGAGGATAAAAGTGGCGACAAATAAAATTGGTATGATCACACTTAGCAGCCACCAGCTATTTGGTTTCGCTTTCAAGAAGATTGATTGCAACAATGAGCGACTCGTTGTTGATTCGTGGACAATATAAGCAGCGGCGACTGGGGCTAGACAGGCAAAAAATAAGAAGTATGGAGAAGGAAGGTCAGGTCTAGCCAGTAATAGTGCCGCCATACTCCAAGCCAATCCAAATGTAATAAAAAGAAACGAACGTTTAATTCGTTGATCAAAGGAACGCACAGCGCTTCCTCCTATCTTGGGCATTTACCATAGTTTATGCGCAAATGGAAAGAAAGTGAGTCTTTCATGCTCTTTTCTTGAAAAACGAACGTTCGAGAAAGACAATTGTATAAATGTTCGACTATGTGTTGACAATAGATGGTTTCCTGCGTAAACTGAAAGTGCGAAATGGAACGAAAACGAATATATCCCCTCATATAATCTCAGGAATATGGCCTGAACGTTTCTACCTAACGACCGTAAATTGTTAGACTATGAGGAAAGACAAAGCGGGTAACCGGCTTTAACGACACAGTAGTCGTCTTTTCTCTTTTCTAAAGATTAATGACATGCTGTGTTTTTATTTTTGAATTAAACAAAATCGGAGGATCGCCATGAATCAACCGCGTATTGGCATTATTATGGGAAGTACGTCAGATTGGCCAACAATGAAGCATGCGTGTGATGTGTTAGATGAATTGGAAGTTCCATATGAAAAAGACGTCATTTCTGCCCATCGAACGCCAGATCTAATGTTTGAGTATGCAGAGCGTGCTCAGGCTAAAGGGCTACGTGTCATTATTGCAGGAGCTGGTGGCGCGGCTCATTTGCCAGGAATGGTGGCAGCTAAAACGATTTTGCCTGTTATTGGTGTGCCCGTTCAATCAAAAGCGTTAAATGGTCTTGATTCGCTGTTATCGATTGTGCAAATGCCAGGTGGCGTCCCGGTTGCAACAGTGGCGATTGGGCAAGCAGGCGCTACGAATGCCGGATTGTTGGCAGCGCAAATGATTGGAGTTGAAGATCAAGCTCTTCAACAACGCTTGCTGGATAGACGAAAAAGAATGGAACAGCATGTCATGGATCATCGAGGTGATCTTCAGTGAAAATCGTGAAGCCTGGAAGTACGATTGGTATTATTGGTGGCGGTCAATTAGGGAGAATGATGGCTCTATCCGCAAAGGCAATGGGGTATCGCATTGCGGTTTTAGACCCAACTCCAGATGCACCATGTGGGCAAGTAGCCGATCAAGTTATTACAGCCCCATTTGATGACTATGAAGCATGTAAACAACTCGCATTAATGAGTGATGTCCTTACATATGAGTTTGAAAATATCGATGAACAAGCATCTGCTCAGCTTTCTCAAATAAGTGATTTTCCACAAGGATACGAAGTGCTTGCGACGACTCAGCATCGATTAAAAGAAAAGGAAGCGTTGGAACAGCTGGATATACAAGTTGCCCCGTTCGCATCGATTACTAAGTTAGAAGACATAGCGAATGCGATTGTCGTAACAGGGTTACCAGCTATTTTGAAAACGTGTCGAGGCGGTTATGACGGAAAAGGTCAAGCGGTGGTAAAAACCGCTGAAGAAGTTGAGGCAGCGTGTCAAGTGTTACTTAACCACGGGGAACTCGTATTAGAGAGGCTCATTCCATTTGAATGTGAAATTTCCGTTCTTGCGACAAAATCTCGACACGGCGACGTAGAAATTTTTCCAGTTGCTGAAAATGAACATAAAGAAAGCGTGTTACACCGTACGATTGTGCCTGCGCGTATTGATACAGCCATCGAAGAAGAAGCGAAACGGATAGCGTTGCGCATTGTGGAAGGACTTAACGTGGTTGGAACATTAGCAGTTGAAATGTTTGTGACAAAAGAGGGGACAATACTCGTAAATGAACTTGCCCCTAGACCACACAATTCAGGGCATTATACAATAGAGGCTTGTAAGGTCTCCCAATTTGAGCAACATATTCGAGCTGTATGTGGCTTGCCTTTACGAAAGCCAACGCTTTTATCACCTTGTGTGATGGAAAACGTGCTTGGTGAGCAGGTGACGCCTTTAATGGAACGTTTAGGTGAACTTCAACATGTATCGCTTCATCTCTACGGAAAAAAGGAAGCAAAAGAGAAGCGGAAAATGGGCCACCTAACTGTACTTGAAGAAAATACAGCAACATGCATACAAGCCCTCGATGCGTTTTGGGAGAAAAAAACGAAAGTCTTGGAGGAAATGGAATGATTGAACGTTATACGCGTCCTGAAATGGGAGCGATTTGGACCGATGAAAACCGCTATCAAGCGTGGTTAGAAGTAGAAATTGTCGCATGTGAAGCGTGGGCGGAACTTGGTGAAATCCCTGAAGAAGATGTAAAGAAGATTCGTGAGAACGCCAGCTTCGATGTGAATCGAATTCTAGAAATCGAAGAAGAAACTCGCCACGACGTTGTCGCATTTACGCGAGCAGTTTCTGAAACATTAGGAGAAGAACGTAAGTGGGTTCACTACGGTTTAACGTCTACAGATGTAGTGGATACGGCACTCTCGTACTTACTTAAGCAAGCGAACGATCTTCTAGCAGCAGACCTTAATCGATTCTTAGAAGTGATTAAGCAAAAAGCCGTTGAACATAAATTTACCATTATGATGGGACGTACCCACGGGGTTCACGCAGAACCAACGACGTTTGGCTTGAAACTGGCGTTATGGTATGAAGAAATGAAGCGTAACATTGAACGTTTTGAACACGCCGCAGAAGGGGTTCGATTTGGAAAGCTATCTGGAGCAGTTGGAACGTATGCAAATATCGACCCACGCGTTGAAGAAATTGTCTGTGCAAAGCTTGGCTTAAATCCCGCCCCTATTTCTACACAGACCTTACAGCGTGATCGCCATGCGGAGTATATGGCAAGTTTGGCACTTATTGCGACATCGGTTGAAAAGTTCGCCGTTGAAATTCGTGGCTTGCAAAAAAGTGAACTAAGAGAAGTAGAAGAATTTTTTGCAAAAGGTCAAAAAGGGTCATCGGCAATGCCGCACAAACGAAATCCTATTGGTTCAGAAAATATGACAGGCTTGGCTCGACTTGTGCGCGGATATATGAACACAGCTTATGACAATGTGGTGTTATGGCATGAGCGCGACATCTCTCATTCATCAGCAGAGCGTGTCATTTTACCTGATGCAACGATTACTGTGAATTACATGTTAAATCGCTTCAGTAACATTGTCAAAAATTTGACCGTCTTCCCAGAGAATATGAAGCGAAACATGACGCGCACGTACGGATTAATTTATTCACAGCGCGTGTTGCTTAGCTTGATTGATAAAGGCATGGTCCGTGAAGAAGCCTACGACTTGGTGCAACCAAAAGCGACACAAGCGTGGGAAGAAGGTATTCAATTCCGTGAGTTAATTGAAAAAGAGCCAAAGATTACAGCGGTCCTTTCAAATGAAGAGCTAGATGAGTGCTTTAACTACGAGCACCATATGAAGCATGTGGATACGATCTTTAATCGCTTAGGAATAAACGAGTAAATTTTCTTAACGAAGGGCTGATGCATGGTGAAAAAACAAGACTTGCTCTATGAAGGAAAAGCAAAACGAATCTATCAGACGGAAGAAGCAGGCACACTGTGGATTGAATATAAAGACGAAGCGACTGCTTTTAACGGTGAAAAGAAAGATACGCTTCTAGGGAAGGCGAAGTTAAACAACGAAATTTCTGCGCAGATCTTTATGCGTCTTGCTGATAAAGGGATTTCGTCTCATTTTATTCGGAGATTATCTGACACAGAGCAATTAGTAAAATCAGTAGCGATCATTCCTCTTGAAGTGGTCGTTCGAAATGTTGTTGCAGGCAGCATGTCAAAGCGGCTTGGTATTGAGGAAGGAACAGCCCTTCAAAGACCGATTGTAGAATTTTATTATAAAGATGATGCCCTCGGTGATCCCTTGATCACTGAGGACCACATCGGTCTATTGAATGCAGCAAGCCTTAAGGAAGTGGATCAATTAAAACGGATGGCATTAGAAGCAAACGAGCAATTGATTGAATTGTTTGACGGTATCAACGTCCGATTAATCGATTTTAAACTAGAGTTTGGTCGAACCGACGACGGAACGATTCTTTTGGCAGACGAAATATCACCTGATACATGTCGTTTATGGGATAAAGACTCCAATCAACGCTTTGACAAAGATTTATTTAGACGAAATATTGGTAATCTTCAAGAAGGTTATCAAGAGATTTTAACTCGATTCCGTCATTCCAATGCCAAGTAAACAATTATTGAGAACAAACGATACGTTTAACATTGCGAATTAATTGATTTGACTTACTGTTTATTGTGTAAACCTACTATTCTATTAACGGGGGTAACGTCATGTATAAAGTCAAAGTGTATGTCACTTTACGCGAGAGTGTATTAGATCCACAAGGAGTTGCGGTAAAAGATGCGCTTCATACAATGAGCTACGAAGAGGTGGCGGATGTTCGGATCGGAAAATACTTAGAGCTTCAAATGGAAGAGGTTACAAACGTTGAACAACGAGTGAAGGAAATGTGTGAAAAACTCCTAGCCAACACGGTTATTGAAGATTACCGCTTTGATGTGGAGGAGGTTGTCCCATCATGAAGTTCGCAGTGATTGTGTTTCCTGGATCAAACTGTGATGCGGATATGTATCACGCGATTAAAGATGGATTAAAAGAAGAGGTTGAATACGTGTTTCATACCGAAACCTCGCTAGACAAGTACGACGCTATTCTTTTGCCTGGTGGATTTTCACATGGAGATTACTTACGTTCTGGCGCAATCGCTCGTTTTGCACCGATTATGCCGGCAGTCATTCAAGCTGCTCATGAAGGAAAACCAGTATTAGGTGTCTGTAATGGGTTTCAAGTATTGCTTGAATCAGGTTTATTGCCAGGAGCAATGAAACGTAATATCGATCTAAAATTTGTTTGCCGAACGGTCGAACTTAAGGTAGAAAACAGCGAAACGCTATTCACATCAGGCTATAAACAGGGACAAACCATTCACATTCCAGTTGCTCATGGCGAAGGAAACTATGAATGCGATGATAAGACTTACGAATCGTTGCTTGCGAATCATCAAATTGCGTTTCGTTACAATGAACATGTGAACGGATCAAAAGCGCAAATTGCTGGAATCGTCAATGAACAGGGAAACGTGCTCGGAATGATGCCTCACCCTGAACGAGCGGTTGAATCATTACTCGGAAATGAACAAGGTTTGACGCTATTTACATCGATTTTATCCAACTGGAGGGAATCTTATGTCACTACTTCTTGAGCCAAGTGCAGAAGCGATTAAAGAGAAAAAACTTTATCAAGAAATGGGTTTAACAGACGCAGAATTTACATTAGCCGAAACGATTGTCGGTCGTCCGCTCAATTTTACAGAGACAGGTTTGTTCTCTGTTATGTGGTCAGAACATTGTAGCTACAAAAATTCAAAAGTGTTATTAAAAAAATTTCCTGTTGATGGTGAAAAAGTGCTACAAGGACCAGGAGAAGGTGCTGGCATTATTGATATTGAAGACGAGCAAGCGGTTGTTTTTAAAATTGAGAGCCACAATCACCCATCTGCAATTGAGCCGTATCAAGGTGCGGCAACAGGTGTAGGAGGAATTTTGCGAGACGTGTTTTCAATGGGTGCTCGTCCAATTGCACTCTTAAACTCTTTACGCTTTGGCGAATTACAATCACCAAAAGTGAAGTACTTGTTTGAAGAAGTAGTAGCGGGCATTGCCGGTTATGGGAACTGTATCGGTGTACCAACAATCGGTGGAGAAGTACAGTTTGATCCTTGTTATGAAGCAAATCCGCTTGTGAATGCGATGTGTGTCGGCTTAATTGATCACAAAGATATTCAAAAAGGGCAAGCAAAGGGAGTCGGAAATACGGTCATGTATGTGGGCGCAAGCACAGGTCGTGATGGCATCCATGGCGCAACGTTTGCATCAGAGGAATTAAGTGACGCGTCCGATGAAAAGCGACCGGCTGTGCAAGTAGGTGATCCTTTTATGGAAAAGCTGCTGCTTGAAGCATGCCTTGAAGTAGTGAAATCTGATGCATTAATTGGAATACAAGACATGGGAGCAGCTGGATTAACGTCTTCTTCTGCAGAGATGGCGAGTAAAGCAGGATCTGGAATTGAGATGAATTTGGACTTGGTTCCTCAGCGTGAATTAGGCATGACGCCGTATGAAATGATGCTGTCAGAATCACAAGAGCGTATGTTGTTAGTCGTTGAAAAAGGACGAGAAGACGAAATTAAAGCGATTTTTGAACACTGGAACTTACACGCTGTCGAAGTTGGGGTTGTGACAGATGACCATCGTTTGCGGCTCCTACATAATGGCGACATTGTAGCAGACGTACCTGTAGATGCCCTGGCGGAAGATGCGCCTGTTTATCATAAACCGTCTGCAGTACCGACGTATTATGAAAAATTCCAGACAGAAGCGCCATTTGTACCGGTTGTAAGAGATATAAAGGAAATGGTCGTAAATCTACTTTCTCAACCGACAATAGCAAGCAAAGAGTGGGTGTATCAACAGTATGATCACATGGTGCAAACCAATACGGTTTTAGCACCTGGTTCAGATGCAGCAGTTGTCCGAATCCGAGGAACAAAAAAAGCCTTAGCGATGACAACGGATTGTAATTCTCGTTACTTATATTTAGATCCAGAAGTCGGTGGGAAAATTGCGATTGCCGAGGCAGCGAGAAACCTCGTCTGTTCAGGGGCGACCCCACTTGGCGTAACCGATTGTTTAAACTATGGAAATCCAGAACGACCAGAAATTTTTTGGCAGCTCGAAAAATCAACAGACGGTTTAAGCGAAGCGTGCAGAGTACTGAACACACCAGTAATCGGAGGAAATGTCTCGCTCTATAATGAACGCTCTGGTGGTGCTGTTTATCCAACACCGGTTATTGGGATGGTCGGCTTAATTGAGAATGTGGATTGGATTACAACGCAAACGGTAAAAGAAGCTGGAGATCATCTTTACGTGATTGGTGAAACAAAACCAGAGTTTAGCGGAAGCGAAATTCAAAAATTGTTGCAGGGCGAGCTTTCTGGTCAAGCACCAACCATTGATTTAGGTGTGGAAAAAAACCGTCAACAGCAACTTTTGTCTGCAATCCAAGCTGGAATCGTATCTTCTGCCCATGATGTGGCTGAAGGTGGGTTTGCTGTCGCTCTTGCTGAGAAATTATTTGGAACATCATTAGGAGCGCAAGTAAACTGGTCGAATGACGCGGTAGACTTGTTTGCTGAAAGTCAGTCCCGCTTTATTGTGACCGTGAAAGAAGAGAATAAACAGCTTTTCGAGGGGCTTGTACAAGATGCGATGGCAATTGGTACAGTGACAAACGAACCCATTCTTGAAATAGAAAAAGATGGAGAAACGATCTTATCTGTTCAATCGGAAGAACTTGAGTCAGCTTGGAAAGGGGCAATTCCATGTTTGCTGAAATCAAAGGGTTAAATGAAGAGTGTGGCGTGTTTGCCGTATTTGGCCATAAAGACGCTGCGCAAATAACGTACTATGGTTTGCATAGCTTACAGCATCGTGGGCAGGAGGGCGCTGGGATCGTCGTGTCTGACGGCGAGAAGTTATCGGCTCATAAAGGACTTGGACTTGTAAATGATGTCTTTAATCCAGATATTTTAGCGGGTTTACACGGAAAAGCTGCAATTGGACACGTGCGCTATGCAACAGCAGGTGGAGGTGGTTACGCCAACGTTCAGCCACTGTTCTTTAACTCACAAAAAGGTGGACTCGCAATTGCTCATAACGGAAATTTGGTTAACGCCAATCATCTTAAGCACCAGCTTGAAGCGCAAGGGTCGATTTTTCAATCAACGTCAGATACAGAAGTTCTCGCTCATTTAATAAAACGTAGTGGCTACTACAGTTTAGAAGATCAAATGAAAAATGCCCTTTCTTCTTTAAAAGGTGCCTATGCGTTTGCTGTTTTAAATGAACGTCAATTAATGGTAGCCCTTGATCCGAATGGCTTGCGTCCGTTATCGATTGGTCGTTTAGGGGATGCCTATGTCGTGGCCTCGGAAACGTGTGCGTTTGATATTATCGGTGCAACATTTGAACGTGAAGTGATGCCCGGTGAACTGTTGATCATTGATGATACGGGCATGCGAAGTGAGCGATTTGTCTCTCCTGGAAACCGCGCAATTTGTAGCATGGAGTATGTGTATTTTGCAAGACCCGACTCAAATGTAGACCTTATTAATGTCCATACAGCACGAAAAAGTTTAGGGAAGCAGCTTGCAATGGAATATCCAGTGGAAGCTGACGTTGTAACGGGTGTACCGGATTCAAGTATTTCAGCAGCGATTGGCTATGCAGAACAAGCCGGCATTCCTTATGAACTTGGCATGATTAAGAATCGGTATGTCGGAAGAACGTTCATTCAGCCATCCCAAGAGTTAAGAGAACAAGGTGTAAAGATGAAACTTTCTCCTGTTCGTGGCGTGGTTGAAGGGAAGCGTGTTGTCATGATTGATGATTCAATCGTTCGTGGCACAACGAGTAGACGAATTGTGAACATGTTACGAGAGGCAGGAGCAGTTGAAGTGCATGTACGCATTTCATCACCACCGATAAAGAATCCGTGCTTTTATGGCATCGATACTTCTACAACGGAAGAGCTCATCGCTTCCTCCCATTCAATAGAAGAAATGAGAGAGATGATGGGAGCGGATAGCCTGGCATTTTTATCAACAGAGGGGCTAAAAGCTGGAATTGGTCGGTCAGATGCGATGCACAATTGCGGTCAATGTTTAGCATGTTTTACTGGAGAATACCCAACAGAAATCTATGCGGATACGCTCCATCCACACGCAAAACTTTAAGATGAAGCGGAGGAACTTGTCATGTCACAAGCATATAAGCAAGCAGGGGTCGATATAGAAGCAGGATACGAAGCAGTGAAACGGATGAAAACGCATGTCGAGCGAACGAAACGACAAGGTGTGCTTGGAAGCTTAGGTGGGTTTGGGGGCAACTTTGATCTTTCGCAATTAGGTTTAAACGAGCCGGTACTTGTTTCAGGGACAGACGGTGTGGGAACGAAGCTGATGCTTGCTTTTATGGCGGATCAACATGATACAATCGGGCAAGATGCCGTTGCAATGTGTGTAAACGACATTGTTGTGCAAGGAGCAGAGCCGTTGTATTTCTTAGATTACTTAGCACTCGGAAAAGCGGATCCAGCAAAGATTGAAGCGATTGTTAAGGGTGTTGCAGACGGTTGCGAGCTAGCAGGATGTGCGCTTATTGGCGGGGAAACAGCGGAAATGCCCGGTATGTATAGTGATGAAGAATATGATTTAGCCGGGTTTTCTGTAGGCGCTGTTGAGAAAAGCAAAATGATTACTGGAGCGACAATTGAAGCTGGTGACGTACTGATTGGCTTGGCTTCAAGTGGACTCCATTCAAACGGTTTTTCGCTTGTTCGTAAGTTATTGCTTGAACAGGCTGGTCTTTCGTTGGACAGTGTTCCTAAAGCGTTAGGGAAGCCGCTTGGAGAGGAACTGCTGACTCCGACTAAAATTTACGTCAAACCCGTTCTTAAAGCTGTCCGCTCACAGCTTGTAAAAGGGGCTGCGCATATTACAGGTGGTGGGTTTTATGAAAACATCCCAAGAATGCTTCCAGAAGGGTTAGGCGCAGAAATTGATTATGGATCATGGCCGATTCCAGCTATATTCTCTTTGCTTAAGGAACAAGGAGATTTGTCTGACAAAGATCTATTTTCAACGTTTAACATGGGAATTGGTATGGTGCTGACAGTAAGTGAGGAACACTTGCATGTAGCCATCCGTTGTTTAGAAGACGCTGGAGAGACAGCTTATATTATTGGTAGAGTGACGGGCCAATCAGGTATTACAATTGGAAGTATTCAACCATGAGGCTAGCGATCTTTGCCTCTGGCTCTGGTACAAATGCGGAGAATTTGATTCAAAGAACGCAAAATGGATCAGCAAAAGGAAATGTTGTACTCGTTGTCAGTGATAAACGACAGGCACCCGTTCTTAAAAAAGCAAGCGAATTAGATGTAGAGACTGCTGAAGTTTTGCCAAGCAACTTTGTAGATAAACGAGCTTATGAAACACATCTGATTGATCGATTACATGCAGCTAAAGTGGAGTTGATCCTGCTGGCTGGCTATATGCGTTTAATTGGAACAACGCTTTTAGAAGCGTTTGAAGGGAGAATTGTAAACATTCATCCTTCAATGCTGCCGCTTTTTCCAGGTCTTGATGCAGTTGGCCAAGCACTTGAAGCCAAGGCGAAGGAAACAGGTGTCACCATCCACTACGTCGATGCAGGTATGGATACAGGTCCGGTGATTGCGCAGGAAAAAGTAGCCATTGCACTAGATGATGATCATGCTTCATTAACAACGAAAATTCAAGCAGTCGAACATCAACTTTATCCACAGGTTGTCAATCAGATTGTGGCAGAAAAGACTAGGGGAGAAAATGAATGAAGAAACGTGCACTCGTAAGCGTATCAAATAAAGATGGACTCATTCCATTTGTTAATGAACTAGTAGAACAGGGTATCGAGATTCTTTCTACGGGCGGAACGAAGCGCTCATTAGAAGAAGCAGGGATCCCGGTGAAAAATGTTTCAGATGTGACGGCGTTTCCAGAAATTTTAGATGGTCGGGTCAAAACCCTTCATCCAGCCATTCATGGTGGATTACTCGCGAGACGAGATAAAGCTGACCACATGAACCAAATTGCAGAATTAGACATTACGCCAATTGACTTTGTCGTCGTAAATCTTTACCCGTTTGCTGAAACGATTGCAAAGCCAGATGCTTCTTTCGAAGATGCCATTGAAAACATTGATATTGGTGGACCAAGTATGCTCCGTTCTGCAGCGAAAAATCATGCAGACGTAACCGTTGTCGTTGATCCGAATGATTACGAGGCAGTCCTTGCTAGTTTAGAACAAAGTGATGATCACCAACGGTCTCTTCGTAAAAAGCTAGCCGCTAAAGTATTTCGTCATACCGCGGCTTACGATGCACTCATTGCTTCTTATTTAACAGAAGCAGTAGATGAGCGCCATCCTGAAACATTAACGGTTACATATACGCATAAGCAAGCATTACGTTACGGTGAAAATCCTCATCAAAAAGCTGCATTTTACGAGAAAAGCAACGGATCAGCTTCTTCTATCGCAAAAGCGAAACAGCTACATGGAAAAGAGCTTTCTTACAATAATATTAATGATGCCAACGCGGCACTTGAAGTGATTAAAGAATTCATCGAACCAGCTGCTGTTGCGATCAAGCATATGAATCCATGTGGTGTAGGAACAGGCGAATCAATTGCTACCGCTTTTAATCGCGCCTATGAAGCCGATTCAAAATCAATATTTGGTGGCATTGTTGCCCTTAATCGTGAAGTGGATAAAGAAACCGCACAGACAATGAGCGAGATTTTCTTAGAAGTTATCCTTGCTCCACATTTTAGCCCGGAAGCGAAAGAAATTTTGACGAAGAAAAAGAATATTCGCTTACTAGAAGTAGCAGTGGATAAAGGTGAAACAGAAGACAAGCTGACCTCAATTCACGGTGGCTTATTATTACAAGAAGAAGATACGCTAGGACTGGATGATGCGGATCGCCAAGTTGTGACAAAGCGCGAGCCGACTGAAGAAGAGTGGACAGCGTTATCTTTAGGTTGGAAAGTCGTTAAGCATGTCAAATCAAATGCCATCGTTCTAGCAAATGGTGAGATGACAGTCGGTGTTGGCGCAGGACAAATGAATCGTGTTGGTTCAGCGGCAATCGCGATTGAACAAGCAGGCGAGCGAGCAAAAGGGGCGGTGCTTGCATCTGATGCGTTTTTCCCTTACGGTGATACAGTAGAAACAGCAGCTAAAGCAGGAGTAACGGCGATCATTCAACCTGGAGGATCTGTTCGAGATGATGAATCGATCCAAAAGGCAGATGAATATGGCATTGCGATGGTGTTTACTGGATTACGTCATTTTAAACATTAAGGGGGACACGATTCATGAATGTATTAATCATTGGAAACGGTGGAAGAGAGCATGCGATTGCCTGGAGTGCCTCAAACAGCAAGCTGGTTGAGACAGTCTATATAGCGCCAGGTAATGATGGCATGGCAGACCTTGGTATCTGTCTTGGGTTGGAAGCTTCCGATCACGATGCACTTGTGCAGTTTGCCATACAAAGTGACATTGGTTTAGTCATTGTTGGACCTGAGATTCCTTTATTAGAAGGGTTAGTTGACCGATTTGAATTTGAAGAGATACCTGTATTCGGTCCAAGAAAAGAGGCGGCCATACTTGAAGGCTCTAAGTCGTTTGCAAAAGAATTAATGCACCAGTACGGTATACCCACAGCAGCATCAAAAACATTTACTGACTTTGAAGCTGCAGCGAACTATGTAAGAGCAGAGGGTGCTCCAATTGTCATTAAAGCAGATGGTCTTGCGGCTGGGAAAGGTGTAACGGTTGCATTAACTGAAGAGGAAGCCATCGGTGCACTTCAACATATTTTAGTCGATCATGGGTTTGGCGAAGCTGGTGCCAAAGTCGTCATTGAAGAATACCTTGAAGGGGAAGAACTATCATTAATGGCATTCGTTAATGGAACAACAGTCGTTCCGATGGTTCCGGCGCAAGATCATAAGCGCGCATATGATGGAGACAAAGGGCCAAACACAGGTGGCATGGGCGCATATTCACCAGTGCCTCAGTTTTCTGACGATGATGTTGAAGAAGCTGTAAGAACGATTCTACAACCAACAGCAAATGCGATGGTGGAGGAAGGACGTTCTTTTACTGGGGTCCTTTATGCAGGCTTAATGATGACGACTCATGGCCCAAAAGTAATCGAATATAATGCGCGCTTTGGTGATCCTGAAACACAAGTCGTTTTGCCACGCCTTGAGACTGATCTTATTCAAGTCATACTCAATGTGCTAAACGGTGAACCAGTAGAATTGAAATGGAAAGAAGAGGCGGTTGTAGGTGTGGTTCATGCCAGCGTCGGTTATCCAGAAGCGTATGCAAAAGGTGTACCGATTCACGGCATTGAAGAAGCTACACAAGATCATCTAATCTTCCATGCAGGAACGAAGAAAGCAACAGAGTGGCAAACCAATGGTGGCAGAGTCCTGTTAGTTGTAGGAACAGGAAGTACCATTGAAGCCGCGCAAGAGCAGGCTTATCAAATGAGTAGCCAGATTAGAAGTGATGGGTTGTTTTATCGGAAAGATATTGCAAGGAAAGCATTACAGTCAATTTAAATTAAAACCAAGGCGACCAGGGGATGGGTTGTCTTGGTTTTTTACGATAACTAGAACGTTCCTTTGCTTAGTTATTAGAACAGACAGAAGCATAAGTGTTCCAGTAAATAATCGAGGAGCGGTAAAATAAGAGCTGGGGATATGTTCTCTGCCGAACGAATCTGGTAAAATAAATAGAATTGTTATGTCTGATTTATAATTATCGGAGGAATGTCCGTGCAACGTGTTTACTATGGTTTTACGTTACTGCTTGTTTTTATTGGGCTGGCGTTTGATGCCTATACCATATTGTGGATAGGTGGGCTATTAACGCTACCGATGCTCATCTATTCATTCACTAAATCAAACCGCTTGTTTAAAAGCATGGGAATTGCTTTTTTAATGGGAGGTGCAATTTTACTACCGTTCAGCGAAGTGACGATACAAGGACTACCACCACTCTTCTCAAACAACTTAACACTTGTTGTTTTTGTAGCGATTGTGCCGTTGATGCAGGCGGCGATCGAGACGTTACACTATGATAAACAAGTGCAAACGTGGTTGTTCAAAGGTGCGCATTCAACAGGGAAACTTCAGACAAAATCGCTCGTTACCACATACGGGTTTGTACCGTTTATGAACCTATCCGTCTTGCCACTTTTACAAAATACGCTCCATCAACATGTAACGAACGTAAACAAGAAAGATCTTAATGCGCTGATAAGCAAAACAACGTTGCGTGGTTATGCGCTTGCGCTTGTTTGGATGCCGATGGAAATTATGGTGGTAACAGCAATCGGCTTAACAGGGCAAAGCTATGTATCACTTGTTCCTTATTTATTGTTTTTATCGATTCTGATGACAGTTATTGAAATCGGAAAAAATAGACTCTGGCAAACGGATTCGCTATCCGTTCACTACGAAGAAACTGTAGGTCGTTCAAAGTGGTCTCTCGTTTTTGCTATTATCATTTTTCTGCTCCTTGTCATTGGTATTGGAGAATGGTTGAATTTATCCTTTATTTTAACCGTTGTGCTATTAATTCCATTGTTTTCTTTTATCTGGACAACCTTTTTTGGAAAAGGAAATGTATTCATAAAAAATGGCCTGTCCTCACTAGATAAACAGCTACGTACAGGTATTCACCCTTTTATTGTCTTGTTTGTTTCATTAGGTTGGTTTACAGGCATTTTGAATCAAACAGAGCTATTAAGCTATGTGCAGGAGCCGCTCTTCCAATTAGGTGAACAGCCAGCCATTCTACTTGCGATTATTCCGATAAGTTTTTATCTGTTAGCGATGGTAGGGATTCATCCCATTGCCACGATGGTACTTGTGCATGAAGTCATTGGTCCGATCTTACTACCGACGATGCCAATCGCATTAACGGTTATGTACATCGTGAGCGCACTCGCAACCTTTACCATTTCGCCATACGGCATTGTGGTGACAATGACAGCTCGTCATACAGAGCAAAATCCTTACCGCATCATGCTAACCAATTTACCTTTCGCGATTCTATTTGCAGCGTTAGCCATAGGTGTATTGTTGCTGATGCAATAATGTTTGTAAGTGGTAAAAATTTGCCACTTACAAGTTTTCAATTACGTGCAAGGAAAGAAGGAATGTCAAATGACGAAAAAAGAGCAAATGATTCAAATGTTAGAAACCTTCGTGATGATGGATAGTGGCTCCTATGATAAATCAGGAGTAGATCGATTAGGTTCCCTTTTAATTAATACCTATCGTTCCATTGGTTATGAAGAAACCGTTTATAAGCAAGATGTCTATGGCGATCATATTTTATTACGTCAAAAAACGAACAGTCAAGAGTCTAGCATTCTACTGTTAGCGCATATGGATACAGTTTTTCCTGCTGGCACAGCTATTTCTCGTCCGTTCACGATTGATGGCGATTATGCACATGGACCAGGAGTAGCAGATATGAAAGGTAGTCATGTGACAACGTTTTTTGCGCTAAGAGAACTCTATGAAACGCATCCAGATTTATTGCGGCATATTGACGTGCTGTTAACGAGTGATGAGGAAATTGGCGCAGTCTCAGCTCGTCCTTACATCGAACAACATGCACAAGGAAAAAAAGCGGTCTTAGTCATGGAACCAGCTCGAAAAGACGGTTCGGTTGTGACGTTTCGACGTGGCGGCGGCCGTTACACAATGAAAGTAGAGGGGATTGCCGCTCATTCCGGGAACGACCCAGAAAAAGGAGCAAGTGCTATTGAAGAATTGGCGCATAAAATTATTGCACTTCACCGGTTGTCTGATCAAGAAGCTGGAATACATGTAAATGTGGGCGTAATAAAAGGTGGGACCTCTGTCAATACCGTGGCCGATTATGCAGAAGCAGATATTGATATTCGAATTTCTACGATAGAGCAAGCTAGTGAACTTGAACATGTAATACATGACATTGCTAAAGAAAATTATGTGTCACAAACAAAAACAACAGTAGAAGGTGGTATTACGAGACCACCAATGGTTCGTACAGAAGAAACGATCCAACTCTATCACCTGGTCAAAGCTTGTGGAGCGCAATTAGGGATTGAGGTAAAAGAGACCGCATCAGGAGGCGGTTCCGATGCTTCCTATACATCCGCATTAGGTGTACCAACCATTGATGGGATGGGTCCAATAGGAGGAGGGTTTCACAGTGTTGAAGAGTTTTTATTCGTTCCTTCTTTAGAAGAACGATCAAACCTTCTTGTTAACGTCATGAAACACCTGCTTACAAGAGACGCGGTGTTTGGATAAGTGGTACAACTCCCGTTTTACATAGTTGATGTGTTTGCCGAGCGTGCTTATTCAGGAAACCAACTTGCGGTTTTCATAGTGGAAGAGAATCTTTCACCTACAGTAAGGCAAAAGATAGCAAAAGAACTTCACTTTTCAGAGAGTATTTTTATTAAAAAGCGTAAAGATAGTTTAATTGATGTGTGGATTCATACACCTGAAGAAGAAATTCCGTTTGCTGGTCATCCGTTAATTGGAGCGGCATATGTATGGAGTCGCCACCATCAGTCTACAGGAAATCATTTAACATTTTATACCAAGGCTGGACTAATACCTATTTCTTATGAGGAAAAGCGAATGATTTATTGGATGCAGCAACAATCACCTGACTATCGAGAAGTCATCTTAGCAAGTGAAGCCGCTAAAGTCTTAGGATTAGATGTGAAGAAATTCGACCCATCATGGCCTGTTCAAGAAATCTCTACCGGGCTTCCTGTTATAGTCGCTCCAGTAAAGACAATGGAAGCTGTGAAACACGTAAAGTTAAACCTCTCAGCTTACCAAGAGTTAATTGATCGAGTAGAGGCAAAAGGCATCTGTGTATTTGCAATGGAGGGAGATCGCTCGGATATCTATGTACGAGATTTTGCCCCGTTTTATGGGATACAAGAAGATGCGGCAACAGGTTCATCAAATGGAGCAATTCTAGCAGCGATTATGAGAAAAGAAAATGGAGAAGGTGTTTCTCTTCTTTCAGAGCAAGGAGTTGAAATGGGGAGACCCTCTTTGCTTTATTTAAGAGGTGAAAAATCTAAAGTCGAGACAAAAATATTTGTTGGCGGAAACGTTGTCCAACTTGCAAAAGGGCTATGGGACGTTGAAAAGGAGACGGAATGATTAAACAAATTAGTTGTACCCATGACTGGAACCATTCATTAAGCCATTTATTAGTCGACTGTGTGAATGATGGCGCTTCAATAAATTTTTTAGCCCCTTTGACGCTCAAAAAAGCACATGACTATTGGGATTCTGTTGTGCTTTCAGACACACATAGTTGCTTAATCGCGATAGATGAGGGGAAGGCTGTTGGCACGGTTCAGCTACTTTGTAGTGAAAAGGAAAATGGACGGCACCGTGCAGAAATCGCTAAATTAATGATCCATCCAAATTTCAGGAAAAAAGGACTCGCATCACAATTAATGAACCAAGCAGAACAACTAGCAGTGTCAAAAGGCATTCAATTGCTAACTTTAGATACCGAAAAGGGTTCGTCTGCAAATGCACTGTATCAGCAGTTAGGTTACACATTTGCAGGGTCGATCCCACATTATGCCCAATCTGCTTTATCTCATAAGATCGAGGCGACGAATTTCTACTACAAACAAGTTGGCTCTTTATGAACATCTGGCTAAATTTGCTATTCATCGGATTGGCGAACGGCATTGTAGCTGTTTCAACTCCAGAATTAATGGAAAACCCTTTTTTTTGGATCATTCTCGGTTTGATGATAGCGGGTATTTGTTCTGAACCTCTTTGGTCAAAACCGATTTATCTCTACAACATACTAATTTTTATCGTGACGATTTTCTTAATTTTCTATCGTGTTGATCAGGGTTGGCTGATCATATGGAGCTTGGTTTTCCTTGCTTTTTATACACGAATCGATAAAAGGAGCTATTCTTTCCTATTACTGATCTTCCTTCTGTGCGCTATCGCGGGTACAACTTCGAATGGGGCAGCCATGTTGCTCGCATTATTCATATCCTCCATCAGTCTCTATTGTGCGTGGTCTGCAAATCAGCAGCGACAGCTGACCAATGAGAGCGAAGTTAAAAGTGAAACACTGGTCTATGAAAATCGTTTACTTAAAAGACAGTTGTTAGAGGAAGAAGACTTGGTAAAGCAAGCAGAACGTACTCGAATTGCTCGGGATGTGCATGATACTGTCGGACATCAGTTAACCGCTCTTGGTATGCAGTTGCAAATGGCTGAACTACATGAAAAAGAAGAAAATCACTATCTTATGGGGGCCAGACAAACAGCTCGTCAAGCATTAGACGAAATGAGAAATGCTGTACAGGCACTTGAAAAAGAAGAAGTTCGCGGTGTTGCCATGATCGTTCGATTAATTCGCAAATTAGAGGTAGAAAGCCATGTTCGCGTGACGTTAAAAACTGAAAATGGCGCACTTTCCAAGCAATTATCCAATGAGCAAAGTATTGCTCTCTACCGTTTTGTACAAGAAGGGTTAACAAACGCGATGCGGCATGCGTATGCCAAAAAAGTGGACGTGACACTTTCGGTATATGCAGAAACAACATATGTTGCAATTGTTAAAAACGAAGCCACACCAACAACGTTTAAAGAGGGATTTGGACTTTCGCAACTCCGGAATCGATTCGAGGCTTTAGAGGGACAATTTTTTGCTCGATTTAAAGAGAAGGATTTTTATATGAAAGGGGTGTTTCCACTTGAGCCAAAAACAAATCCTGATCGTTGAAGATCAACCGATTGTTAGACAGGGGCTAAAAATGATGATTGAATTCGGTGGAGAGTACGACGTGCAGGAAGCAAGTGATGGTTTAGAAGCGGTGAAAATCGCACTTTCACACCACCTGGATTTAATTTTAATGGATGTGCGCATGCCGAATATGGACGGTATCCATGCAGTGAAAGAAATTCGGAGACTAAAGAAACAAGTGAAAATCGTGATGCTGACAACGTTTGCGGATGAAGATTATGCACTTCAATCGTTAAAGCTAGGAGCAAACGGATACATATTAAAGGATGCCGA
This sequence comes from Shouchella phoenicis, assembly GCF_047238345.1. NCBI lineage: Bacteria > Bacillati > Bacillota > Bacilli > Caryophanales > Bacillaceae > Shouchella > Shouchella phoenicis. The sequence continues at coordinate 1,018,994 of NZ_JBDFMQ010000001.1, forward strand.
CCGAGACAGTTTAATGCTTTCAATAAAAAAAGCACTAGATGGCGAGATGATTCTAGATGGACAAGTCGCGTCGAAAATCATTCCTACATTACTTGAACAAAATCAGGTGGAGCAGAGAGCGACCCCGAATTTAACAGAGCGAGAAAGAGACATTGTTCGTATGGTTGGAGAGGGATTAAGCAACGCAGAGATTGCAGAGGCACTGTTTTTAACAGTTGGGACAGTGAAAAACTATATTAGCCAGCTGTTTTTAAAACTACATGTTCGCGATCGAACACAGTTAGCGATTTATTCTATTAAAAACCAGATATGACTTAAGTCATATAAAAACAAGAAACGAGTGACTTAAGTAAATCCTCACAGCCTACTAAGTCCATTACACTAGAAACTATACAAATGGAGGTGAGTGGTTTGATTGAGACTGAACAAGTGAGTAAATCATTCAAATCTGTACAGGCGGTAAAAGATGTAGGTCTTTATTTAAAAAGTGGTGAGTCTGTTGGGTTGCTCGGACCAAACGGAGCTGGTAAATCTACACTAATTGACATGTTATCGAGCTTAAGCAAGCCTACAAAAGGAAGTATTTTCTTTAATGGGAAACCGATCTTCTCTCAATTAAAAGCGTTCCGAGAAAAAATCGGTGTCGTCCCCCAAGATCTTGCATTGTATGAAGAATTAACTGCAAGAGAAAACTTACTATTTTTTGGAAAAGCGTATAAATTAAATGGGGCGCTCTTGCATGATCGTGTTAGCGAACTATTAAAAATGGTTGAGTTAGAAGAACGTAAAAATGATCAAGTAAAGACGTACTCAGGTGGAATGAAGCGGCGATTGAATTTGGCGATTGCGTTAATTCACAAACCAGACTTTCTAATACTAGATGAACCAACTGTTGGTATTGATCCTCATTCAAGGAGGTATTTGCTCGATTTAATTCGAACACTGCAACGTGAAGAAGGGAAAACCATTCTGTATACAAGTCACTATATGGAAGAAGTTGAATACCTCTGTGATCGCATTTACATTCTGGACCGAGGTTCAATCATTGCTTCAGGGACAAACGAAGAAATCAAACATATTTTAAACCAGGAATGGACCTATGAGCTTTTGGTAAATGAAAAGAATGAGCAATTAGAAGATGAGCTTCATTCAATAGAAGCAGTAAAATCTGTGAATCAGCTGGAGCGAGGCTACCGGGTTGTTTCACAAGATGAAGGTCTATTCCGTTCACTCTTGCAAGTAACAGAGTCGGCAGGGGTTGAAGTTCAAGGGATCAAAGTAGAAGAGCCGACTTTAGAAGATGTATTTTTACATTTAACTGGTCGTTCTTTGCGCGATTAACGAGGTGATGACATGAGTATCTTGAGAAAAGAATTAAAACAACTCCTCAATGATAAAGCTGCCTTGTTAACCACGCTACTGCTGCCATTTATTTCAACGATGATTTTAGGATTTGCGTTGGCAAACGCTTTTGGGTCGCAAGCTGAATTAGACAGTGTGTCGATTGCAATCGTTGAATCGAGTGGATTAGATGAAGACATCTCCATGGCAAACGATGCGCTTTCAGTAGGGGAAGAACTGTTGCAGCAAACCGCTGTACCGGATTCTCTTTTCGTCAACTTAGATGAAGAGATGGTTGTTGATTATTTTTCAGATGGTGATGATTTTATAGAGGAAGATTATACAGCGGTAGTTGCCATTCCTGCTGATTATAGATATAACGTATGGCTTGAGCAATTTGGTGTTGAAAGCGATCGAGAGACTGAACCGTTTCACCTTTTGTTGAATCCGGAGCAACCTCAAGAAGCAATCATTGTTGAAACCATGCTAAACAGTTATTTAGATCAAGTTTATGGATACACGGTTCTTGGAGGAGAGGAGGAACTACCTCAGAATATTGGTGAGGTCGTTGTTCAGGGCGAGTCTCCGATTACGTCATTTGAATACTACACGTATGGAATGGGCGTAGTGTATGTGTTTTTTACAGCAGGCTTAATGGCGAACTTTGCATTCTCTGAAAAGAAGGCAAAGGTATATGGTCGATTGCTTTTAGCCAATATTCAGCCAGTCAGTTATTTATTCGCAAAATTTGTAACGTCTTTTTTCATCGTCCTTTTACAATTAATGGTGTTATTTGCTCTGTCCATGCTAGTTTTCCAACTTACCGTTAGTCAGTGGGGAAGTTTTTTAGCGGTCATTGGTGTCTTGTGTTTATCTGTTGCTAGTGTGGCTTCACTTCTGGTGGCCGTTACATTTAGAGCGAATTCTGAAAAGGCAGCAAACGTATTTATGCTTTTGATCGTTTCGGTTCTCGCTTTTCTAGGTGGAAGTTTCTTTCCAACGTCGGATTTGTCACCAGCACTCGCTGAGATTGGTCGTTTTACACCTAATGGCCATGCTTTACAAGCACTTATTCAATCGGGTCAAGGTGCAACGATAGGAGATGTAACAGGATCGCTTTTCTATTTATCAGGTTTTGCGGTCGTATTTTTTGTGATTGCTTGGATCGTGTTTCCTAGTAAAGGAGGGACAGTGAAATGAATGCCATATTCTATCAGTATGCGAAAGAAATCATTCGCTCACCGTTGACGCTCTTATTAATGATTGGCATGACCATCTTGTTTTCCATCATTATGAGTAGTTCAAACACCTCTGAAGTGGAAGTTAGTGTTTACTCTACTGAACTATCTGACGAACAGGTAAACGAAAAAGTAACCGAACTGCATGATGAACATTCACGTTTTTCATTTGCAGTTATAGACAAAACTGAGGCCGAGCGACGTTTAGCGTCACAACAAGAAGAAGCAATTGTTCAATTAGAGGACGATACGTACACGATTCATGCTGCGTATGAAGAAGCGCCAATTGTTTATATGATTGAGCCTGCTATTCGCTCTCACTATATGATAACTCAAGTAGAGGAAAGAGGAGATCGTGAGGCAGTCAATCAAGAGTTATTTGCATTTGAATCGTCTGCAATGGAAGAGGAGCAAGGGGTGGATTATAATCTACACAGCTTATTTGGATTTACGCTATTCTTTTCCTTTTTTACAATGGGGTTTACGATTTTAACCATCATTGAATTAAAAGAAAATGGTGTATGGAATCGACTTCTGTTAACGCCTACATCAAAAACCCAATTGTATGTTAGTAATTTGCTCGTGGCATTTGTCCTTTCCTTTACCCAAATTGCCATTGTGCTTTCGATCTTTGCGCTCTTCTTTGACGTTGACTTCTATGGTGGTTTCTGGAATTTGTATCTTGTCATTGTGCCCTATTTATTTGCGACCATGGCGTTTGGTATTTTTATGAGTGGTATCGTCACGTCTTCTCAACAGTTATCTGCTGTTATTCCGCTCTTTGCCACAAGTTTTGCCATGCTTGGAGGAACGTTTTGGCCATTAGACGTTGTAGAATCAGATATCATGCTCGCACTGTCGCATATGAGTCCATTACGCTATGGTCTTGAAATGATGGCAGGCGCTACTTATGGAGGATGGAATCTCGCTGACTTCTTACTACCAAGTGCGATTTTAATCTTTATGGGTTTGGCATTTACAGGTATTGGGATTCGCTTAATGGAGAGAAAGGCGGTTTAAAGAAACCGTAGATTTTTTGAAACGAGTTTAGAGAAAAAAGCCTTCTGCAGTGTTTCCTTTTTTCAAGTGATACGCTGGAGGAGGCAATCTTTTAAAGGTTGTCTTGACGATATACGACATAATGTCGTTCCCAGAGTTTTTCTAATGTAGAAAGCGAGACGAGTTTCCAAGGGTGAAATAAAGTTTGCCCATTTTTATTAAAAAAGAGTTGATGATCCACACAATAAGTAGCGTGAATAATAGTCCCTTCTTCATTTTTCCATATGAGCACATCATTCTGTTTTATGTCACTGTTAAGGTGTTCTTTATATTGATTCAAGGTTAAGGCCGTTTGAAATGGCTCTTCATGTAGCCATTCATTTTTATGCCAATCTATAGCTGTAATGGCATAAAGCGTCGCAGAAAGACAGTTCGGCCCACTTGAAGCTGGAAACTGATTGACGGTTGTTTCAATGTGGCGAGGTAAATAGGTAGACGATGGCTCAGTTGTCCAAGAATCCCAATCTTGAGCATAGTGAGTCAAAATTCTCTTTCTTTGATCGAGTGGAAGGGTATACCACATTCTCGATTGGACCACAACTTTAGATCCGTTTAAATAAGATGATTTAACTCTTGGTTCAGAAAAGTAATGAGAAGGTAAGATCCCCCCACGATTATAGCGGATTTGCAGCTTTATTATCCATTCCCGCTCTATTTCACACATCTGTTCAAGCCAGTTTGGTTCAGCGATGATAACGGTGTCGACTTCTTTCGACAGCTGCCATGTTTCTAATGCACTTGTGAGACCTACTTGTGTATAGGTCGTATGTCTAAAAAAGCTTTTTCGATTCATTATAATTGTCTCATTTAATTGGGAAGTAACGCGGGAAAGATCTTCATTTTTAAGAAAAAAATAATCTCTATGCGGAATATAAGTACGTGCCCAATGAGCCAAAACGGACGGGGAAGGTTCTATCTTCATTCTTAAATACCTCCTCATGATCATGATGCACACAAAGCGAGGCGAAGACACGGTTTTAGACTGGATCATGTATTCGCCTCACGTGTGTGCGGTTTATTTTTTTGGTAACGTATCAAAAATGTCTCCAGATTCTAGTAAGGCTACAAATTCATCGAGCCAGTCATAATAACCATTTGCATGACTTAACTTTGTTAAATCAACACTAATTTTATCGGCTAGATGTGGCGCATCTTCTTGCATCGCAAACAATTCTTCTTTCATCTCATCACTTGCTTTTCGATTTCGTTCGATTGCTGTACGCCATTGCTTTGTAAAGATGGCGATAAATGAACTGTACCAATCATCTTCGGATGAATACAGGTCTTTTCTTACTCCCTTCTGCCATACTTTCCGTGCCATATTGGCTTCCGTTAACTGACGGATACTAGTGCTCATACTCGTTTTGCTCATCCCTAATTGCTCACTCATTTGGTCAAGTGTTAATGGTTCTTCTTCAAATAATAATGCCCCGTAAAGGCGCCCAGTGGATTCATTCATTCCATATAAATGAAGATTGGTCGATAGTTCGTGAATGAATGTCTCCCGTACTTTCTGGAGTCGTTCCATATCAGAAGGTGAATCATAGTTGGTAGTCTCCATAATATTCCTCCAAATCTTTAATAAATAAAGTGTAACAAAATCCCAAATAAGTGGACACTGAGAGAAATACGAGCAATCATTAGGATTAGGGAGCATTTTGGAGGAAACATATCGTTAAATTTGTTTAATAAAAACTGTACAAACAATATAAACGGAGAGAATGATATATCCTGTTTGATTGATTTTTCGTTTATAAGGTATAGTTACATAGTCACAAAGACACAGGAATTGTCGAAAATAAGCAGGAAATGTATAAAGAGGTGGAAGACTTGTCGAAAATCAAGGTTGAAGGCTTAACTAAAGTGTTTGGCAAAAAACCTAAACGAGCCTTAGATATGTTGAAAGAGGGTAAGAAGAAGCCCGAGATCTTAGAGAAGACGGGGTTAACCGTTGGTGTTGATCGTGCAAATTTTGAAGTTCAAGATGGCGAAATATTCGTAATTATGGGGCTTTCAGGTAGTGGAAAATCAACACTCGTCCGTTTATTAAATCGTTTAATCAACCCTACTGCTGGAAGTGTAATGGTTGATGGTGAAGATTTAGCAAAAATGGATCAGAAAGATTTGCGTGAAGTGCGTCGTAAGAAAATGAGTATGGTGTTTCAGAAGTTTGGATTATTCCCAAACCGTACCATTTTAAATAATGTTGAGTATGGCCTTGAAATTCAAGGAATCCCACGTGAGAAAAGAAGAGAAACGGCTCAAACATCATTAGAACTTGTTGGTTTAAAAGGATATGAAACAAGTTATCCTGATCAACTATCTGGTGGCATGCAGCAGCGTGTTGGTTTAGCGCGAGCGCTTGCTAATGATCCTGATATTCTTTTAATGGATGAAGCGTTCTCGGCACTTGATCCACTTATTCGTAAAGATATGCAAGATGAATTGCTTGATTTACAGGAAAAAATGAATCGTACGATTATTTTTATTACGCATGATTTGGATGAGGCGCTGAGAATCGGAGATCGAATTATGATTATGAAAGACGGTTCGGTCGTTCAGATTGGAACACCAGAAGAAATTTTGACGCAGCCAGAAAACGAATATGTTGAACGATTCGTTGAAGACGTTGATCGCTCAAAAGTCTTTACAGCTGAAAATGTAATGATTCGTCCAGAAACCATTAATTTAGAAAAAGATGGTCCGCGAGTAGCATTACAGCGCATGAAGGATGCAGGAATTTCAAGTATTTATGTCACGAAACGAAATCGTGAGCTTGTAGGAATTATTCACGCTACAGATGTTTCTGAGCTTATTAAGCAAAATATAAACAGTGTAGAATCCATTATTATTGAAGATGTACCAAGTGTAGAAAAAGATACGCCTTTAAATGAGTTAATGGACCGATTAGCAGTCAGTTCGGTACCGCTAGTCGTTAAAAAAGAGAATAAGTTACAAGGAATTATTGTTCGTAGCGCAGTCTTAGGTGCGTTATCAGGAAGTGAGGTTGATTTTAATGGATTTTCTACCCCGTCTGGAAGTAGGTGAGTGGGTCGAAACCTTTTCTGAATGGTTGAAGAATGCTGAATGGTTCTTTGATGCCATTGTGTTTATGATTGGCTCTTTAATTGATGGTATTTATTGGGTTATTTCATTGCCACCCAGCTGGCTGTTTATTATTCTAGTAGCAGTAGGCACGTATATGTTAAATCGTGGTAAATGGGGTTTAGTTGCCTTTGTTGCGATAGGTTTAGTCTTTATTGATAGTTTGAATTTCTGGAACGGTATGCTTGATACATTATCAATCGTCCTTGCAGCTGGAATTATTTCCGTCATTTTTGGTGTACCACTTGGCATTTGGATGGCAAAAAAAGATGGCGTCGAGGCATTCTTCAAGCCTGTTCTTGACTTCATGCAGACGATGCCTGCGTTCGTTTATTTAATCCCAGCCGTGACATTTTTTGGTGTCGGTATGGTTCCTGGTGTTGTTGCATCTGTAATCTTTGCAATGCCGCCAACGGTTCGAATGACCAATTTAGGAATACGTCAAGTATCAACAGAACTGATTGAGGCGTCAGAAGCATTTGGTTCAACCGGTTCACAGAAATTATTTAAAGTGCAATTACCTTTAGCTAAAGGAACCATGATGGCTGGTATTAACCAAACCGTTATGCTTGCCCTGTCAATGGTCGTTATTGCCGCAATGATCGGTGCATCTGGTATTGGTCGTGATGTGTATCGAGCAGTTGGGCAAAATGATATTGGTGCAGGTTTTGAATCAGGAATAGCGATCGTTATCCTTGCAATTATCCTTGATCGTTTAACACAAAGTTTCAACAAAAAGCAAGAAGCGTAACGCATAGAAATAAGGGGGATATCCCCCCTTTAAAAATAAACAAAGAAAACATATAGGAGGTCAATTACGTATGAATTGGAAACATATTGGTACAACGTCAGGTTTAGCCCTTGTGGTAACACTAGCGGCATGTGGAAATGGTGATGATAACGGGGGGAGTACTGGATCTGTAGAAGATGAAGCAGATATGATGTCTCAAGAAGATATTGCAGAAAACCTATCGGTTATAACAGGGATTGAACCTGGTGCAGGCGTTATGGATGCAACAAGAGAAGCGATTGACGTGTATAACATTGATCTTGAACTAGACGAACTAAGTAGTGCATTTATGACACAAGAATTAGCAACAAGAATAGAAAACCATGAACCAGTGGTTGTGACTGGCTGGTCGCCACACTGGAAGTTTGAATCATTTGACCTGAAATATTTAGATGATCCAGAAAATGTTTATGGTGACGGCGATAATATTCACACAATTGCACGTCTTGGGTTAGAAGATGATATGCCAGAAGCGTATCAAATTATGGATAACTTTTTCTGGACACCTGAAGATATGGAAACCGTTATGTTAGACATTGAAGAAGGAACAGATGAACAAGAAGCAGCAAGAAACTGGATTAACGATAACCAAGACACCGTTGATGAGTGGACAGCGGGTGTTGAGGAAGTGGATGGTCAGCAAATTGATCTAGCCCTTGTTAACTGGGATACCGAAGTTGCATCAACAAACGTCATTGCTGCGGTTCTTGAAGATATGGGCTTTGAGCCAGAGTTATTTGAAGTAGAAGCTCCATATATGTGGCAATCACTAGCGGATGGATCAACTGACGCAAGTGTTGCAGCTTGGTTGCCATTGACGCATGTAAACTTTATGGATCAGTTCGAGGATGACCTTGAAGATCTTGGACCAAATCTTGAAGGTGCTGTGATTGGTTTAGTTGTGCCTGAATATATGGATATTGATTCAATTGATCAATTACCGACAGCAGAATAAGCGTAAAAAGTGGTTGAAGGCATGTATGCGTTCAACCGCTTTTTTTTGTCGAAAATTTTCTTTATTATAATATATAACAGTTATTGTTAAAGATTATCTGTTATAGTACAATTGGATGAACGATTGAAAGAAAGGTGTTGAAAGGATGGCTTATAAACAAATTGGAAACCTTCAAGTCGCAACTACACTCCATGAATTTATTGAACAAGAGGTATTAGAAGGGATTAACGTAAAATCGGCTTTGTTTTGGAACGGATTTGAACAAATTATTCATGATCTTGCCCCTGTCAATCAACAGTTACTCGAGGAGCGAGAGTGGTTTCAAGAGGAGATTAATAAGTGGCATCAGACTCACTCATTTAAAAAAGAAGATTACCAGCAGTTTTTAATAAAAATTGGTTATTTGCAGCCGGAGCCAGAGCCTTTCACGGTTACCACGAGTGGGATTGATGATGAAATTTCTACACAGGCGGGCCCGCAGTTAGTTGTTCCAATAAATAATAGCAGATTCGCCATAAACGCAGCCAATGCGAGGTGGGGAAGCTTATATGATGCACTTTATGGAAGCGATGTCATTAAGGTCGAAGCAACGAAGGTAGATGGGTATGATGAAGGTAGAGGAAATGAAGTCATTCGGTATGCCAAACAATTTCTAGATGAAACGATCCCTTTAGCAAAAGGTTCCCATCAGAACGTGGACGAATATAAAGTTGTTAATAAGAAACTTATAGCAACAGTAAAGGATGGAGCAGAAACTGGTTTAGCAAATGAAAGATTTTTTATTGGTTTTCAAGGAGATGAACAAGCACCAACAGCCATCTTATTTGAGCATCACAACATGCGAATTGTTTTGCAAATTGACCGTTCACATGCAATAGGAAGGATTGATCGTGCTGGTATTAAAGACATTGTACTCGAATCGGCTCTCACAACCATTATGGACTGCGAAGATTCTGTTACAGCAGTCGATGCAGAAGATAAAGTAGATGTCTATCGAAACTGGTTCCAACTTATGACTGGCAAAAGTATTGCCTCGTTTATGAAAAATGGTCAGAAGACGCAGCGTTCATTAAATGAAGACGATTATTACCGTTCACCAACAGGAGCTCCACTACTTGTTAAAGGTCGCTCGTTAATGTTAATTCGAAATGTTGGCCATCTAATGAAAACAGATGCGATTAAAGATGCATTCGGTCGTTCTATACCAGAAGGAATAATGGATGGCGTGATCACAGCGCTTATTGCGATGCATGATTTAGTAGGGCATTCATCAATCCAAAATTCATCAAAGCAAACCATATATATCGTAAAACCAAAAATGCATGGTGCGAAAGAAGTTGCTTTTGCACATACACTGTTTAACAAAATTGAAGACTTACTTGGGTTAGAACGTTACACAATAAAAATTGGTGTGATGGATGAAGAACGTCGTACTACTTTAAATTTATCGGCTTGTATTTATGAAGTAAAAGAGCGCATCTTTTTTATTAATACAGGTTTCTTAGACCGTACAGGAGATGAAATCCATACGTCAATGGAAGCAGGTCCTGTTGTTCGAAAGCATGAAATGAAGGAAACGAAGTGGATTCAGTCTTATGAAAAAGCAAATGTTCAAACTGGCTTAAATGCGCAATTTCAAGGAAGAGCACAAATTGGCAAAGGCATGTGGGCAATGCCTGATGAAATGGCTGCATTAGTTAAAGAAAAAGGAAACCAGCTCAAGGCAGGAGCTTCTACGGCCTGGGTTCCATCACCAACAGCAGCGACACTTCATGCATTACACTATCATCAAATCAATGTAATTGATACGCAAACGCAGTTAAACGTCAGTTATGTTGATTACCGGAATGATTTATTAGAGATTCCCCTTGCCAGTCGTCCATATGAACAGGAAGAAATTGAAGAAGAGCTCGATAATAATATTCAAAGTATCTTAGGATACGTGGTTAGGTGGATTGATCAAGGGATTGGTTGTTCAAAAGTCCCAGATATTCATCATATGGCGCTAATGGAAGATCGAGCAACACTTCGAATTTCAAGTCAGTTATTAGCTAATTGGCTGTATCATGGCGTTTGTACGAAGGAACAACTCGAACAATCATTTAAAAAAATGGCCAGGATTGTGGATAAACAAAATGAGCACGATTCTCTTTATCAATCGTTATTAAGGGATGAATCGGTCGCATTCCAAGCAGCAAAAGAGCTCGTTTATTCAGGGAAAATTCAACCTTCTGGCTACACAGAACCAATCTTGCATAGTCGTCGACAAGAAGCGAAACAGATAACATTAAAAGCGTAGAACGGAAGAGGGCGATTGCATAAAGATCGCCCTTTTTTGATGCAACAAAAAGGGAAACTATGAGTATTTTAAAAAGGCTACTAATTCACCGAATTAGTAGCCTTTTCTTTGTTCTCTATTATGTTGTGATAGGAACCCGAGACTCCTGTTGTAAAAGCGAGGGGGGGTTCTCTTATAACAGATTATCATTGTTCGTCTTTTAAAAAGAACCTTGGGTTGTGTTCCGGTCTCTTTGCTAAAAACTTATTCTTCTGTTTTGCTTAAGCAGTAGTCGCATTGAGTAAAGCTTGGTTCTTTCATTGAAATCTTCTTTCCACAATCCGTACAAACCGTTGTTGTTTCCTGCACGTTGACCACTCCTTTCTTAATTAGTCAAAATTCCAGTTTACGAGAATTGTTCAGTCTCAGTGGAGCCGCTCATTGCTCTGGTAGAAGAGGTCCCTCCTGAAATAACGGAAACCACTTCATCAAAATAACCTGTACCGACTTCGCGTTGATGCCTTGTCGCAGTGTACCCTTTTTGTTCGTTTGAAAATTCTTGTTGCTGAAGTTCTGAGTAAGCCCCCATTCCTCGAGTCGAGTAACCGTTTGCAAGTTCGAACATGCTGTTATTTAAAGCATGGAAGCCAGCTAGCGTAACAAACTGGAACTTATAGCCCATTTCACCCAGGCGTTCTTGGAATGTTTCAATTTCGTCGTCCGATAATTTTGCTTTCCAGTTAAATGACGGAGAGCAGTTATAAGCAAGTAGTTTTCCAGGGAATTTCTCATGAATGGCATCAGCAAACGCTTGTGCCTCGTCTAAATTAGGTTCGGATGTTTCACACCAAATTAAATCGGCGTAAGGGGCATAAGCAAGTCCTCGAGCAATGGCTTGATCTAAGCCAGCATTTGTACGAAAAAATCCTTCTTCTGTCCGGTTTTGACTAGCGATAAAGTGATGGTCGTATGGATCAATGTCGCTCGTAAGCAAGTCGGCTGCATTCGCATCTGTACGAGCGATAATGAGTGTTGGAACACCTAAAACATCAGCAGCTAGTCGAGCGGCAATTAAGTTTTGTACGGCAGTACGTGTAGGGATAAGTACCTTTCCACCTAAATGGCCACATTTCTTTTCAGATGCAAGTTGATCTTCAAAGTGAACACCAGCAGCACCTGCTTCTATCATTGACTTTGTTAATTCGTATACATTTAAACGTCCACCAAAACCTGCTTCTCCATCTGCAACAATTGGAGCGAACCAGTGTGTAGACGAGTCTCCCTCAGCAAATTCAATCTGATCAGCACGTTGAAGAGCTTGATTAATATTTTTTACAATTTTAGGAACACTATTAGCAGGGTATAAGCTTTGATCAGGATACATCTGCCCTGATAAATTAGCGTCTGCAGCTACTTGCCAGCCACTGAGGTAGATGGCTTTTAAACCAGCCTTTACTTGTTGAACCGCTTGGTTTCCTGTTAGTGCTCCAAGGGCGCGAACAAATGGGTCAGTATGAATAAGATCCCACAAGCGTTCAGCTCCTTTTTCAGCAAACGTATAGTTGATTGCCATAGATCCTCTTAAACCGATTACATCTGCCGCGGAATAACCTCGGGTAACGCCTTCCCATCTTGTTTCTGTTTCCCATTGTTGTTGTAATTGTTCAGCTGCTTTTACACGATTCATTTTCATCTCTCCTCTAACTGTTATATAACAATTAATTTATTTAATAACTATACTATTACAGAGGGTGAGAGAACGTCAATGCTTTTTTGAAAAAGTCTTACAATTATTTTCGACAAATTGGCTTTTGAGTAAATAGACGGTATAACAAACTGTTTATATGCAGAAAATAATGGATGAGACTGAAGAAAAAGCAGAGGGAAGATATTATGTTTATTTTCATTGTATTGTTTCTAATCGTTCCAACAATTTTCATGTTATTAGCAAGACAATCTTTTTTTATTGAAAAAATATTTTCACTTGTTGCCGTGATAAGTTTGTTTACTTTCGGGTCAATAACCATGTCGGCTGTATACCAAATTTTAGATAACCAAACAGTGTTTATGACCTCGATCCATGCCGTGTTTCTTGAACCATTTTTTTTGGTATCAGGTGGCTATTTGTTATTCTTTTTGGCGTATCGTCTGTTGGATGATTTATTTCAATGGTAGTAAAGTTTTTGAGGCGCATATTTGTGGATTAGTTCAATTTCATAATTGCTTATGAAAGAAGAGAGTCGAACAAATGTTATTTGGTGTAAGACATTGGTGCGAAAATGGCTGAGGCCTTGCCCATGGAAAAGAAGACACCGTGAGCACGCAGCGCAAACGGATGTCGCGCTTGTGCTGTGATGAAAATGTTAGGCAATTGAGGAAAATGTCCGTTTTTTAAAAGACACAACAATCGTGGTTTGCTGCATGTTGTTACGCTTTTAAAATAGGTACAAGAAGATATTTTTCCGAGTATTTTTATTTGTATTATTACATTTTCTTTGGTACAGTAAAGTCATGATGGATTGATGACATGTGGCTGTTGATGCGTTTGTTTTTGTTTTTTCTCTAAGCATAATTCAAGCCATTTAATCGTACCGAAGAAAACAAGGATATATTGAATAATTGTTAATTGTTTGATGGGTTTTGCCGATAATAAATAAAACACAACTGTTAAAACAAATGACAGGATAACAAAAGGGTTATCTATGCGTTTAATCATGGTGATCCCTCCAAAAAAAAGTTGTGATGAAATGTCACAATTCAACATCATTCTCACCCTGATCTATGATAAGATGGGTGAAAGATTGAACAGATGAAATGAGTGATAAAATGACGACTGAGCGAATACAGCGATGGACCAAGACGAGACTAAGGGAACATTTAAGTGTTATTCGAGGAGAACGCCCGCCTACCTTAGTTCTCAAACATGCCACTTACTTGAATTTTGCAAGAAGAAAATGGGTTGAAGCCAATATATGGATAGCAGATGATCAAATCGTCTACGTTGGTCAAGATTTACCTGAGATGTTAGGAGATGCTGAAGTGGTTGACTGTACCGGACAATTTATTGTTCCAGGTTACATTGAACATCACGCTCATCCATTTCAATTATATAATCCCCATAGTTTAGCTCAATATGCATCTGAACGAGGTACAACAACGTTGATCAATGACAATCTAGTTTATTTTTTAAACTTAGAAAAAAAGAAAGCGCTTTCTTTGATAGAAAAGCTTGAAGAATTGCCGACGACGATGTATTGGTGGACGAGATACGATTCGCAATCAGAATTATTAAAGGATGAGATGTTCTCTAATTCCAAAATTAAATCTTGGCTTGAGCATCATCTTGTCGTTCAAGGTGGGGAATTAACATCTTGGCCGAAAGTGTTACAAGGTGACGATACAATCTTGCACTGGATGCAAGAAACGACACGACTTCGTAAGCCAATTGAAGGGCATATGCCGGGTGCATCGGAGAAGACGTTATCTCAGATGGCGTTGTTAGGTGTTACTTGCGACCACGAAGCGATAACAGGTGAAGAAGTCATTCGTAGGTTGGACGTAGGATATACGGCTTCTTTGCGTCATTCTTCCATTCGACCAGATTTGCCGCGATTATTTGAGGAGTTAAAAGAACTAGGTGTAGACTATTTCGGCCGCTGCTTGATGACAACGGACGGCTCGCCACCATCTTTTTATGAAGAAGGCATTATGAATACATGTATTCAAATTGCCATTGATGCAGGGATTAACCCAATCGATGCTTATGGTATGGCAACGTACTATGTAGCTCGTTATTACAATGTTGATCATAAGCTAGGTATGATTGGGCCTGGTCGAATTGCTCATTTGAATTTCTTATCAGCGAAAGATGCTCCTACGCCAGTAAGTGTTCTTGCCAAAGGACAGTGGGTTCGACGCGATGGAAAGGACATTAGGCAGGAACAAACGTTTAATTGGTCTGATTACGGAATAAATCCAATCGAATTTAATTGGGAATTGTCTGAGGATGAGCTTCATTTTTCCATGCCAATGGGGATTGAAATGACGAATGCGGTGATTCTAAAACCTTATCAAACCATGCTTGAAACGTCTGCAACGGATTTATCAACAGACCACGACGAATCGTTTTTTGCAATGATTGATAAAAAAGGAAAATGGCTCGTTACCACAACTCTTAAAGGGTTTGCAACTTCTGTGATGGGCTTAGCCAGTTCCTATTCATACACAGGGGACGTCATATTAATCGGAAAATCATTAAAGGCAATGGTGCAAGCGTTTAATGAGTTAAAGAAGCAAGGTGGCGGATTAATTCTCATTGAAGATGAAGAAGTGATTGACCGCATCGAGCTACCACTGCTCGGGATGATGTCTGATGAACCGATGGAAGTCATTATGGAGCAGGAACGCAGTTTTACGAAGAAGTTAAGAGATCGAGGTTATCAGCACGAGGATCCTATGTATAGTTTGCAATTCTTTTCGTCTACTCACCTTCCTTATATTCGTGTTACGCAAAAAGGGATCTATGATGTTCGCAAGAAAAGAATTTTATTTCCAGCAATAATGAGGTAAAATAAAATTACTTTGGTGCTTTACCACTTTAAAAAATAAGCGCATCATAAGAGAAGCACTTAACTCGAAAGGTGTGACATGTGTTGCAAATAAATAAATTAAGAGGGAAAGAATTGGATCAGCTGTTCCAAGCGATCCTTTCCTTAAAAGATGTTGAAGAAGCCTATGAATTCTTTGATGATTTATGCACGATTAACGAGATTCAGTCTCTTGCTCAGCGCCTTGAAGTTGCTCGAATGTTACGTGATGGCTATACGTATCATAAGATTGAAACCGAGACAGGTGCAAGTACAGCAACGATTTCTCGTGTGAAGCGTTGTTTGAATTACGGCAATGATGGCTATCGGATGACGCTAGACCGCATTGATGCACAAGAGCTTGAAAAAACACAAGATGCATAAGGAAAGATGAAAGGCTCGTGGAAATTTTCTGCGAGCTTTTTTAACGTTTATCATGAAACTGGGGAGGGAGTAAGGTAAACTTTACATGAATATTCTTGCTAATAAGATTTTCGGAAAAGAATGGTACTAGCGGGCAAGATTCGCTACAATAAACGTTAAAAACAAAAGGAGCCCGTTTATGACCGAGCGAACATCAATAAAGAAACAGCTGCGAGCAGCTAGCGGTGAAGAATCATGCGACCTTTTACTAACAAACGCAACGATTATAGATGTTTATACATGTTCCACGTACAAAAGTACGATTGCGATAACTGATGGAATAATTGTGGGTATTGGTGATTACAAAGAGGGAGACCAAACGATTGACTTAGAAGGGAAATGGATTTGCCCTGGCTTGGTCGATGGGCACGTACATATTGAATCTGCGATGGTTCGTCCAGAGGATTTAGCACAAGTTCTCCTTCCTAGAGGAGTAACGACAATTGTTGCAGATCCACATGAAATTGCAAACGTTGGTGGGGCTGATGCGGTTCGCTATATGATTGAAGCTGCGAAAGACATCCCGCTGGATATTAAAATGATGGCACCCTCAAGCGTTCCAGCAGCTTCATTTGAAGAAAATGGTGCTTCTCTTACAAGCAAGGACATAGAAGCTCTTTTTCAAGAAGGCGAGATGCATGGTTTAGGTGAAGTCATGGATTTTCCTGCGGTAGTCTCTGGTGATGATGACATGCTTGAAAAGATCGAGCTAGCGAAAAAGTACGGACAAACCATTGACGGTCACGGTTCAGGCTTGGAAGAAAAAGCGCTTAATGCCTATAGAGTGGTAGGAATTGAGAATGATCATGAAGCCATTAAAGCGGAAGAAGCATTAGAAAGGGTAAGGAAAGGTTTTTACGTTTTAATGCGAGAAGGCACGGCAACAAGAGATATGGAAGCGATTCTTCCAGTTGTAACTTCTCACAACAGCAGGCGGTTTGCCTTTGCTACAGACGATAAGCATTTAGATGACTTAGTAGAAGAGGGAAGTATTGATTTTCACATTCGCAAAGCCATTAGGCTTGGTATTGATCCTTTACAAGCGATTCAACTGGGTAGCTTAAACGCTGCAGAATGTTTTCAGCTTCATACTAAAGGAGCCATCGCGCCTGGAAAAGAAGCAACCTTTTTAATTTTGAGCGATCTGGACACATTTAAAGTCGAGGATGTATTTGTGAAAGGAAAAAAAGTAGCGGAACAAGGAAGGTTGCTTTCATCATTTCGTGCTTATGTTGATGTGCCGTCTCGTCTTCTAGAAAGTGTCCACATAAAGCCTTTTACAAAAGAGGATTTAAAGCTACCGTTAAAGAACAGCCAAAGCGCGACAATAATTGAAGCTTCTTTGACGTCAATTGTAACGAAGAAAGGAACAGAGGCGGTTGAAACAGAAGATGGGTGCTTTAAGCCAAGCAGCAATCATTTAAAGCTTGTTGTAATGGAGCGTCATCATAAAAAAGGTCATATTGGTGTCGGGATATGTAAAGGAATTCCGATTAAACGAGGTGCAATTGTGTCAACAGTGGCACACGATTCGCACAATATTATCGCATGTGGTACAGATGATGAAAGCATTGAGTACGCGATTAAGCATATTGCTGAGTGTGGTGGTGGAATGGCCGTTGTCGATGGCCCTAACGTATTGGCGACGCTCCCCCTAACGATTGGCGGCTTAATGTCTGTACACTCGATCGATCAAGTGAAACGTCAATTAAATCAACTACAAAACGCACTAAAAGAACTTGGTTATGACGAACATGTGGATCCGTTTTTAACCCTCGCTTTTCTAGCGCTACCAGTGATCCCTTCTATTAAATTAACGTCAAAAGGACTATTTGATGTTGAAGCATTTTCATTTATCGAGCAGTAAAAAAGAGAGCTGTGGCAAAATCTATCAAAGGATTTTACCACAGCTTTTTGCTTTACGGGTTCCTGTAAGTAGCACGACATTCGCAAGTCGCTCTGACTTTGCAGGTGGCATACTCTTTGTGCCTCGCTTCACGAGTCTAACTCTTAAAAATAATTAGTACAGGTGCTCGAACGTGTATCTCACTTTTGTAGCTTTTACTTCGGTATTAGCTGAAGATGGTCGCTTATAGGTTGATACTGTTCTGGTTGAAGAGAGGTAATGTGATAGTCACCATTGACCCAAGCCTCTCGCTGGCTATGGTAAGTGTCGCTAAAAACATGACCCGATTGTCCTGGCCCCACAAGGTGATGCGTATTTTTAAGGTCGGATAAATCCATCACGCCACGCCAACCAGCGCCATTTGTGACGATTCCCGTTTCTGTTTGATAACTGGCGGCTTTTACAGTAATACGACTTCCGTCAGCAGGCAATGGAGAGCCATTAAACAAATAGTTCAACGGTGTAATCGCTGCAAGAGGATGATTGAAAACAACTTGGTGAAACGCCCCCCATTTCCAATCGTTGGGATTTTCTCCTTGTAACTCGGTTGCCCGAGCAACCGCTTGTTGAAAACTAGTAGAAACGAGTACTTCAAAGCCACCTGCTTTTTCAATCCAAGGACCGGTTTTCCCCTCATCTGCATCCCGCAGCATCTCATCAACAATATTGGCTCTCCCTTCAAACAAGTCATAAATTTCTTTAGGAAGTGCTTCTTTAAACAGTTGTGATGAGATCTCATCCATCCATAAATGAAACAATAATGGACCAGGTTCATCCCGCAAGTCCTCGTATTGCCAGTCTTGTAGCATCGTCAGTGCTTGTTCTTCAATATCCGACTGTTCACGATCACGTAGTGCACGTGTAAGAATCGGCACAAACTCTTCTGCCTGTAAATTGACCACGTCCATTTGTAAGTTCATCATGTCTTCGGCAGTGTGATCCGATGCTGCATAGAGAACATCGATGATGCGCTGATGACGATAAGGTTGTGCCCAAGTGTGTGTAATATGGTAAGGGTATTCATCATCAACGATTTGATTATTCGCAGTTGAAATGATCCCTGAATCTGGATTTATAATTGTAGGTAGCTCATCCCAAGGAATGTAGCCTTCCCATTGATAAGCTGGATCCCAACCAGGGACAGGAAGCAGAGCGTCATCCTCTTCTGGGCGAATGGGAATTAATCCATTAGCGCGATATGCAATCGTGCCATCTTGGCTTGCAAACACAAAATTTTGCGCTGGTGCTTGAAAAGACGTTAACGCTTCAGAAAAGGAATCCCAGTCATCTGCGCGGTTAAAGTCTAGCACAGCTTGGAGCTCTGTTGTGGCTTCATGAGCTGTCCAGCGCATAGAAAGGGCATATTCAGCTTGTTCATCAAAGGACGCATATTCTGATAAAAGAGGACCGTTTCTCGTTAGCGTAATCTCATGTTCATAAGGCTCTTGGTCTGCAACAAGAATTTCTTCTGTAAGCACTTCAGCTTCGTACCACTCATCATCGTATAAAAAGGTTGATGGATCTTCAGGGTGACGCTGCTCAAAATAAAGCTGTTGAACATCAGGCCCTACGTTTGTTACGCCCCAAGCAATTTCTTCATTTGATCCTAAAATGATCCCGGGAACCCCTGCAAAAATGACCCCTGTTACGTTGACAGTAGGGGAAGTTAAATGGGTTTCATACCATATACTTGGTGTAGCTAGCCCGAGATGAGGATCATCAGCAAGCAATGGTTCACCTGATGCTGTCCGCTCTCCTGAAAGAACCCAGTTATTGCTACCGGCGAAGGGATGTGGCAAATAGTCAGCAGTCTTTGAGAAAGCGCTTTTAATATCGACTGGAATGTTTTGAGCTAATTCTAAAATAACGGGACCATCTTCTGGATAAACAGGCATTAAATCAAGAGCTTCTTCTTCTGTAACGTGTTGAGCAAGCCAGTGACGAAACGCTTGGCCCTGCCAATTTCCATTTAAATCATAGGCCATGTATTTTCCAATCGTCAATGAATCTAAAGGCTCCCATGGTGTTGGTTCATAGCCGGCAAGCCGAAATTCAATCGGCAGCTCTCCATTTTCAATGGCTTGTGCCATAAAGGCATTAACACCTTCCGCATACGCTTCTAAGTATCCGTACGTTTCTTCGTCATAAGCGGCTTCGGATGCTTCAGCGGCACGACGTAATCCAAATGTTCGAAAAAAACGATCTTGGTCCAGCATGCCTTCACCAATTACTTCAGCTAGTTGACCTGAAGCTTGTCGCCGACTTAAGTCCATTTGAAATAAACGATCCTGGGCTGTCACAAACCCTTGTGCAAAATAAAGATCTACATCATTTTCTGCTTCAATATGAGGAACACCTTGCTCATCTCGGTAAACGGACACTTCATCAGCTAACCCTTCAACCTCTAACTCCCCACGAACTTGTGGCATTGGCTTTTGAATTTGTAGGTAAGCCCAAATGCCAATACTTATTATTAAAAGGATGAAGATGCCGAATGAAATAAAAAGAATTTTTTTCCACGGAACACGTTTTTTCTGTTTTAATTTAGCTGTTTCCATATAATCCTCCCCTTCAAAAAGAAAACGCTTTCGAATTTAGTATTCGAAAAGGATAAACATTCTCCTGCAAATCAATTGCGTTTTTTATACACTCATGCATACTAAAGATACGATATGCTTGAAAAGGAAGGGATACGCATGATTATTATTGAAAATGACCATCTTCAAGTAGAACTAACGAATATTGGTGCAGAGGTTCAAAAAGTGACTGATACACATACAGGGAAAAATAAGATGTGGAGTGGGGATCCAGAATACTGGGGAAGGATTTCACCAGTATTATTTCCGATTGTTGGCGCTTTAAAGGGAGGAACGTATCGATATGAAAACCACACGTATACACTTCCCCGACATGGATTTCTTAGAGATCAAATGTTTGTGACCAACCATTTAGAAAAATCAAAGGTTCGCTTTCATTTTGAATCTTCCGGTCAGTTTAAAGATGTGTATCCATTCGAATTTACGATCTATGTGAACTATGAAATAGTTGAGCGAACGTTACATGTGACATGGGAAGTACAAAATAATACAGACGGATCCATGTATTTTTCCATCGGTGGACATCGTGGCTTCGCTCTACCTATGATAGAAGGAAGAAAAACGGCTGATCACGTCATTAAGTTCCAGTCAAACCAGCAGCTAAAGCAATATCAGTTAGTGGACAATCTGTTAGAAGAAGTGAAGGACCAAGCGATTTCCTCAACTTTTTCGCTTTCGCCTGAACGGTTTAAACAGGATGCCCTTGTATATAAACATGTTGATAAAGTCTCAGTTATTATTGATCAGTCGACTATGATAGAACTAGATGTACAAGATGCGCCATACGTTGGGGTTTGGTCTCCTTATAAAGAAGGTGAGGACGAGCTAGCTTTTATCTGTATTGAACCTTGGTACGGGTTAGCAGATACAACCGATGCGAGCGGTTCATTAGAAGAGAAAAAAGGAATTCAAAAACTTGCTGTAGGTGAACATTTTACAGGCGGTTACACAATAAAGTTCTGAAAATTGTAACAGGTATTGCGAGGATTGGAGCTTCTCTTATTGAATAGTATAGAGACGAGAGGAGCTGGTTGGATGATTTACTACGAAATTGAGTGCATCACGTGTAAACAGCTTTACAAAGCGGCAGAAGGAACTGCTTTATACAGATGGTATAAGGAACACCCGAATGAGAGAACAATGTGTCCCGATTGTTCACAAAAAATCGAAAAAGAAGCACAGAAACAGTTTCTAGGATGAAGAGATTTTGTAGCGGGTTAGGTCAAGGTGCAACAGTGTTGACTTTGACCTAATCCATTTTTTATTCGCTTTGTTTAGTCAATTCATTCGCTTTTCCAGCTTTCATAACCATTCCTGCTAACGGTTTAGGGAACCATTCTTGAATGGTTTGGGCTAATCCAATTAATGAATCAAGCTCAACGCCAGTTTTAATGCCCATTTCTTCAAACATATGAACCATATCTTCCGTACAGACGTTTCCGACAGCAAGTGGCGCGTAAGGGCATCCACCTAAGCCAGCGATAGAAGCATCAAAATGCCGTACGCCGGACTCATAACCGGCTAACGTGTTGGCTAATGCTAGTCCTCTTGTATTATGAAAGTGAAGGCCGAGTTCCAAATCTTTGCCAAACTCAGTAAATAATGCAGAGACCCGCTCTTTTACTAGAGATGGGTGAGCCATTCCAGTTGTGTCTCCTAAAACAATTTTTGATGCCCCAGCTTGTAAAAAAGCATCAACCATCCTCATGACCTCTAATTCTGAAACGGATCCACTAAATGGACAACCAAACGAAGTTGCTAAGATTGCTGAAACAGGTTTAATCGATTGTGCTTCTCGTACACTAGGAAGTAAGTCGGCTAATCCATCTTGAACAGAGCGTTTTGCGTTTTTTAAGTTAAAAGCGTCACTAACCGCCATTGATAGGTGTAAATGCGTAATCGATGTCTGCATGGCGCGATCAACACCTCGACGATTAAGCGCGAGGCCAGCTACCTCAATTGTAGTTGGACGCTTCCAGTGGATTAAAATATCTTCAGCGTCGGCCATGGCGGGAACAAGTTTTGGATGCACGAAAGAAACCGCTTCCAATTTTGTCAATCCAGCTTCAACAAAACCTTCTAACATCTGAATCTTCTGCTCTGTTGAAATGTCTGTTTTTTCGTTTTGCAACCCGTCTCGTGCACCAACTTCGACAATATGTATCAAAGCAATCAGCTCCTTATTCATTTTTAAGTGACGCTACAGACGGAAAACACCCGCCTGCAGCGAAACCTTGTGTAAATACTTACGCTTGCAAAGATAAGTAGCGAAAAAAAGTAACAGCTGCTATAAGCGCAACACCTATTAAATAAATAATCGCTAAACGACGTTCTCGCGCATCAGCTGTTTTTAACGTGTGCAGAATGAGTAAAGCCGCGAGCACCATATTTAAGACAGACACGATAAAGAAAGGGAAGATGCTTTGGTACAAATTCTGAGAAGCAATCCCTACGAGGTTAACGAGAGCGACAACGATAAATAACCACATATAAACCATAATAATTAAAGAAGGTCTTTCTTTCTTTTGTTTCTTAGTCATGAAAATTCTCCTTTGTTTCATATGTTTCAAATAATTTACTAAACGCCACTTTTCAAACCGGTCATACAATTAGTAAAACGTACACCTATTTCAAAAGCGATTCCGCTTTCGCGAAACCCTATTAAATAGAAAACAGATAAAGGATAACGCAAGACCTAGAGCGAAAATATAGTGAAAGCGAGTGCGAATACTTGGCTCTTACTTATGACTCAAGTGTAGCATATGCTCCCCCATTAATGCCTACTTTTATTACACAAATAAGTAGCGGGGCGGGGAAGAAGATGTTTAGTTATACACTAACTGAGTGTTGACTTGGTTTTCAATTTGATTTCTTTTAATGTTTGCACTTGAATGAATTTTATAATAAGTCGCAGTAGTCATTTTAACGAATGATAACAGCGATATTATTTGTAACATCCTTCTTATTAAATGGCGACGACTCCCGCGGGAACAGCACGCGTCCGAAGGCAATGGAGCGTTTTTTTGCGGAAATGGCTGAGGCCGTGCCCGGGGAAAGCGTTCGCCATTTTAAATAGATTTTACGTCATTTTCGCATCTAATTCGAATGATGAAATTGATTCACTTGAAGCCATTAGGAATCCTTACAAAATCTTAATCTTTTTTTAAAATGAACAACACGTTTGCCTCATATACTAAAAGTAGAAAAAGTAAGGGAGGGTTAAACAATGGAAGAAAAAATGCAAAATGAAACAGGCGAAAACTTAGTCGTTGGTGCATTATGGGCTTTGCTCATTAGTTTGCCAATATGGATGGGGGTTGCTTACTTCAGTTACAAGCTTTTTCTTTCGTTAGGATAATGGACGACTTTGCTACTTGGGAAAAATCTAACTTTATCATACCGTAAAGGGTAAACAAAAACGAGATTCCTTGTTTTTTGTTTACCCTTTTCTCATAATGTTGTATGATAATGATTATCAATAGTATTATGCAAGTGGAAAAGGAAAATGACTTTATGGGGAGACAATCAGCGGCAACAACTTTAGAGAAAGCAAAAGTACGATCAAAGCCAGTTTACGCTTTTTTAGTGCTAGGTATTGGTCTTGTTGTTCTAACTGCTGCACTGATTCTATCCGTTTCTTTTGGGGCTGCTCAAATCGAGATTGGGACAATTTGGTCAGCGATTACAGAGTTTGATCCAACGATAACAGAACACCAGATTATTCATGATATTCGAATCCCAAGAGCGCTAGGCGCTGCAATTGTTGGCAGTTTTTTAGCAGTCGCTGGTGCAATTATGCAGGGGATGACGCGAAACCCGCTAGGTGAACCGTCTATAATGGGGGTCATGGATGGAGCTGCCCTCGCCATTGCGATTACATTTGCTTTTAGCGCGAGTGTGTCTGGAACTGGATTAATGACAGCGGCTTTTATTGGAGCTGGTGTAGGAGCTTCCTTTGTTTTTTTAATTGGTTCCTTTGCAAGAGGCGGTTTAACTCCTGCAAAACTTGCTTTAGCTGGCGTTACAGTTGGCGCATTTTTAAGTGCGATCTCTTCAGGTATAGCGATCCATTTTAATGTGGCGCAAGATATTAGCTTTTGGTTCGCAGGTGGATTAGCTGGTATGTCATGGACGAACATTCAAATGATTCTTCCTGTGGCAGTAGGTGGTTTGTTATTAGCTTTTATCCTTTCGAGATCTGTTACCGTTTTAAGTCTAGGTGAAGACGTTGCCAAAGGATTAGGACAGCGCATACTTTTAATAAAAATTTTAGGCATTATCGTTGTGCTCTTGTTAACAGGGGCTGGTGTAGCGGTGGCAGGTGCGATCGGTTTTGTCGGCTTAGTGATTCCGCATATAACAAGAGGACTTGTTGGAGTCGACTATCGATATATTATCCCTTGCTCAGCAGTACTTGGCGCATTACTTTTAGTTTTAGCAGATTTAGCTGCTAGACTCGTAAATGCACCATTTGAAACGCCTGTAGGTGCAATGACAGCATTAATTGGTGTACCATTCTTCCTTTATCTCGCTCGACGTGATGGGAGGAAGCTATAATGAAATCAATTATGAAAAAACCTTCTTCTATAATGATTCTTTTACTAATTATCATTGGTTTTACGTTTTTAGCAAGTTTACAAACGGGAACGATTCAAATTCAACCTCTAGATGTGCTGCGAACGTTATTCGGGGCAGGGTCAGAGCGAGATGCGTTAGTATTATTTGAATTTCGTTTACCGCGTATGGTAATCGCTCTGCTTGTAGGAGCAGCGCTGGCTGTGTCAGGGGCGATTTTACAAAGTATCTCTCAAAATGAGCTGGCGGACCCTGGTATTCTAGGTATAAATACAGGAGCTGGATTAGCTGTCGTTGTATTTATTTATTTTTTCCAAGGTTCTTTAACTGGCGTAAGTCAATTATCGATTTTTATCATGCCTGTCTTTGCCTTTATCGGTGCGGCATTTGCAGCGTTTTTAATTTATCTATTTGCGTGGAAGAAAGGGGTTACGCCTGTTCGACTCATTTTAGTTGGGATTGCTGTTAACGCTGCCTTCAGTGCATTGTTAATCGTGGTTCAGCTTCGAATGGAGCCGAATGATTTTATGCAGGCAACGATTTGGTTAACAGGAAACATATGGGGAACAACGTGGGCTTACGTGTTAACAATTTTACCTTGGGTGCTTATTCTTGTTCCGCTCGCCTTGTATAAGGCACGAACGCTAAATGTCATGCAGATTGGTACGGAGTCTTCAATCTCTTTAGGCGTAGCAATGGAAAAAGAAAGACGCGTACTTCTCGTTCTTGCTGTAGCACTAGCTGCTATTTCGGTGGCAGTGGCTGGCGGTATTGCCTTTTTAGGGTTAGTTGCTCCGCATATTGCTCGAAGACTAGTTGGGCCGAAACATCAAGTGATGATTCCAACAGCAACGCTCGTCGGTGCATGTATTATGTTAGCAGCAGATATGGTTGGGCGAAATATATTCGCACCATCCGAAATTCCGGTTGGGATTGTCATTGCCATATTAGGTGCACCTTATTTCTTGTATTTATTAATGAGAACACCGTAGGAGGGAAAAGCTCTTGTCACGTTTATCAACAAAGCAGCTATCCATTGGTTACGAAAAAAGAGAGATTGTTCATGATTTACATCTTCATATACCAGATGGTCAAATTACAACCATTATTGGACCCAATGGATGCGGGAAGTCCACAATTCTGAAGACCATTGCACGGATCTTACAAGCTTCAAAAGGCGCAGTGTATTTAGATGGAAAATCAATTCACAAACAATCGACTAAGGAAATTGCAAAAAAGATGGCTGTTTTGCCTCAGTCTCCTGAAGCGCCAAGTGGGTTAACCGTTGAAGAATTGGTTGCCTATGGTCGATATCCACACCAAAAGGGATTTGGTCAGTTAACCGGTTATGATCGGGAAATTATCCAGTGGGCATTAGAACAAACGAATATGGCTGAATTTGCTGATCGATCCATTGACGCTCTTTCCGGAGGGCAACGTCAACGAGTATGGATTGCGATGGCATTAGCACAAGAAACGGATATTTTACTGCTAGATGAACCAACGACTTATTTGGATCTCGCCCATCAGCTAGAAGTGTTGCAAGTGCTCGAGCGCTTGAACCAAGAACAGAAGCGAACCATTGTGATGGTCATCCATGATTTAAACCATGCTGCACGTTTTGCTGATTATATGGTAAGTATTCGGTCAGGCAAAATTGTAAAAGAAGGTGCTCCTGAAGATGTGATGAATGCAGAAGTGTTACGCGACGTCTTTCAAATTGACGCGAGCATCGTAACGGATCCACGAACAGGAAAGCCGGTTTGCTTAACATACGATTTACTTCGACAGGAAGAGAGCGAACGAATTCCTGCATATGCATAAACACGTAAAGGCTCGTCGACCTGATAGACGAGCCTTTTTTTATTAATAACGTAATAGTTGTAAGAATGTTGTTGACAATGAGAATGATATTCGTTATCATTTAGAAAGAACGTGACACATACACGTCTAGTTATTAGACCCCTTTTGGACCCCTACACTGCCTATGTAGGGGTTTTTTGTTTCTGTACATGGACAATGGATAAGTTGGAAATCCTAAAAGTAGGTAAACAAAAAGGAGCCACTTATCTATGATTACAGAAGACGAACGATACATATTTGAACGGGAACTTGAGCAATTGGAAAAAGAAAAACAAAGTGCACAATTAAACGAAAAATATAAAACATTTATTAGTGAACAAATTGAACTTTTGCAAAGCGTGATCTACGGCGAACAAAAGGAATAATTGTGGATCATAATCGTATAAAGAGATGAATGGCTCTACTTATGCAACTGCAAAAAGGATAGAGCTTTTTTTTGTAATGATTTCCGTTAATTTCACGCAAAGGATACACGACATGTGTGGCGAACTTTGTTATAATAATTTGCAGAACGAACGTGCGTATTCGTGCTCGTTAAAGGGAGGCACACGTAAGCAACGATGATGAAAAATATAAATGAATGGTCGCATGTATTTAAGATTGATCCAAATAAAGATTTAACTGCTGAGGAACTGGAACGTTTATGTGAATCAGGGACTGATGCGGTTATTATTGGTGGAACAGATGGTGTGACGTTAGATAATACATTAGCGCTCTTAGTACAAATTAGGCGCTTTCCCATTACAGTGGCTCTTGAAGTGTCAAACCTTGAATCGATTACACCGGGCTTTGATTATTACCTCATTCCAACGGTGTTAAACAGTCAACAGACAGAATGGGTAGTTGGGCAGCATCATCAAGCGATGAAAGAATATGGAGAACTTATAGACTGGGACACCTTTATTCCTGAAGGGTATTGCGTATTAAATGCGGAAGCAAAAGTGGCCGAGCTTACAAACGCAAAAACATCGCTGTCGATTGATGATATAAGTGCCTATGCAAGATTGGCTGAAAAGATGTTACACTTACCTTTCTTTTATTTAGAGTACAGCGGGACAAAAGGTCCGCTTGATGTGGTAAAAGAAGTGAACAGGGTCTTATCTTCCACGAAACTTATTTATGGTGGTGGGATTCAAACGGCTCAAGAGGCAAAAGAATACGCAACCTATGCAGACGTGGTAGTCATTGGGAATGCCATATATACTCATTTTAAAGAAGCATTGAAAACAGTAGAAGCAGTAAAAGGTGGTGCGTCATAGATGCAAGACACGATTATTGAACGAATGTTAGAAGGATTAAATCCGGAACAGCGAAAAGCGGTTGTTCATACAGATGGTCCACTCTTACTTATGGCAGGAGCTGGGAGTGGAAAAACCCGAGTGTTGACCCACCGTATTAGTTATTTATTACGGCACAATCAAACGCCTCCTTGGGCCGTTCTTGCACTCACATTTACAAACAAAGCCGCTCGAGAAATGAAAGACAGAGTTGCTCAGTTAGTCGGACCAATCGCTGAAGATATCTGGATATCAACGTTCCACTCTATGTGTGTGCGTATCTTACGTCGAGATATTGATCGTATAGGGTACAGTCGAAATTTTTCAATTCTTGATTCAGGTGATCAGTTATCTGTAATTAAACAAATCTTGAAAGCACAAAACATTGATTCGAAAAAGTTTGATCCAAAAGCCATTCTTGGCATTATTTCAAGCGCCAAAAACGAATTGAAGTCAGCAAAGGCATTTGCGAAGACGGCTGAAGGAATGTTTGATCAAGTCGCAGCCGACGTATACATGGAATTTGAAAAACGGTTAAAAGTAAACAATGCGTTAGACTTTGATGATTTAATTATGAAGACAATTGAATTATTTAGTGATGTGCCGGAAGTCCTCGAATTTTACCAGCGTAAATTCCAATACATTCATGTCGATGAGTATCAAGACACGAACAAAGCGCAATATAAATTGATTAAGTTGATGGGAGATCGTCTTCAAAACATTTGTGTAGTAGGAGATTCAGATCAGTCTATTTACAAATGGCGTGGCGCAGATATCCAAAATATCCTCTCGTTTGAAAAAGATTACCCTGATGCAACCGTAATTATGCTTGAGCAAAACTATCGGTCAACAAAGACGATCTTACAGGCTGCGAATCAAGTTATTGGCAATAACGGCAACCGTAAACCTAAAAATCTATGGACGGAAAATGATCAAGGCGAAAAAATTGCTGTATACGAAGCGGCGTCAGAGCATGCAGAAGCGCAGTTTGTTGTTGAAAAAATTAAAGAGACAGCAGCAAAGGACTCAAGTTTCTCTTATTCTGATGTGGCGGTTTTGTATCGAACAAATGCACAATCCCGTATTATTGAGGAATTTTTCGTGAAATCTAATTTGGAATATAATATCGTTGGTGGAACAAAGTTCTATGATCGAAAAGAAATTAAAGATGTTCTTGCTTACTTGCGCCTCGTGTCTAATCCTGAAGATGACATTAGTTTAGCTCGAATCGTCAATGTTCCCAAACGCGGGATTGGCGCAACAACAGTAGATAAAATTGCTGCTTATGCAACGCAAAACGGTCTTTCTATGTATCGAGCACTATCAGAAATCGACCATATCGGGGTAACGGCAAGAGCAAAAACAAAGCTTGTGGAATTCCGTGATCAAGTAAGTAACTGGGTTCAACAGCAAGATTATTTATCCGTGACGGAATTAGTTGAGGAACTGCTAGAAAAAGTTGGCTATCGTGAAATGTTAAAAGCGGAGCAATCCATTGAAGCCCAGTCTCGACTAGAAAATATTGATGAATTTATATCGGTTACACAAGAGTTTGAAAAAAGAAGTGAAGAAAAAGATTTAGTCTCGTTTCTCACAGATCTTGCTCTTGTTGCCGACATTGATCAACTTGATGACGATCAAGCAGAAGCACCAAAGGATGCGATTACGCTAATGACCCTTCATTCTGCAAAAGGATTAGAATTTCCTTATGTCTTTTTAATTGGAATGGAAGAAGGTATTTTTCCACATAATCGCTCATTATTTGATGATGATGAAATGGAAGAAGAACGACGATTAGCATACGTAGGCATTACAAGAGCCGAAAAAGAATTGTATTTAACAAGTGCAAAGATGCGAACGTTATATGGAAGAACGAATACAAATGCTCCATCGCGTTTTATTGCCGAAATCCCAGATGATTGTGCGATTGAGCATGGTGTACCTGCTTGGGGCTCGCAAAGAGCATCGTCAGCGGGTAGTGCGGCTTCTTTAGCTGCAAAACGAACGAGTACAAGCCCAATGTCATCGAGAATGACGAACACAGGCGGAGAAGGCTTTGAATGGTCAGTTGGCGACAAAGCATCGCACAAAAAATGGGGCGTCGGGACAGTTGTTAGTATAAAAGGGGAAGGCGATTCAGTTGAGCTCGATATTGCATTTACGCCACCAACAGGTATTAAACGACTGTTTGCGAAATTTGCTCCTATTTCTAAAGTCTAAGATAAGGTAAAGGAGATACATGAATGGACAAGCAACAAGCTGAGGACAAGATCAATGAATTGAAACAGCAGTTAGAGGATTATGGGTACCATTATTACGTCCTTGATCAACCGAAGGTACCGGATGCAGAATACGATCGATTACTTCAGGACCTTGTCGAACTCGAAGAACAATTTCCTGAACTCGCATCAGATGATTCTCCAACCATGCGTATTGGTGGAGCTCCTGCTTCGGCATTTAAAAAAGTTGCCCATCGTGTTCCGATGATGAGCTTGTCTAATGCCTTCTCAGCTGACGATTTGAGAAGTTTTGATCGACGCGTACGTCAGGCAGTCGGTGATGATGTTTCTTATGTGTGCGAATTAAAGTTTGATGGACTAGCCGTTTCTTTAACGTATGAAAACGGGCTGTTTGTCCGTGGCGCAACGAGAGGGGACGGAACAACAGGTGAAGAGATTACCGGTAACCTCCGCACTGTTCCTTCGATTCCACTTCGACTAAAAAAGCCTGTTTCAATTGAAGTTCGTGGAGAGGCATATATGCCGAAACAATCATTTGAAAAGCTAAATGAAGCGCGAGAAGAAGTGGGTGAGGAAAAGTTTGCTAATCCGCGAAATGCCGCTGCTGGTTCATTAAGACAGCTTGATCCAAAAATCGCTGCGAAACGAAACCTAGCAATGTTCGCTTATTCAATTGGTGAATTAAGTGGGAAAACGATTACGACCCATTACCAAGGCCTATCTTTTTTAGATGAACTGGGTTTTAAAGTAAGTAAGGAAGCCACAACATGTCAAACGATCGACGAAGTCATTTCATTTACCGAAAAATGGGTCGAAAACCGTCATGAGCTTCCTTATGAAATAGATGGGATCGTCATTAAAGTAAACAGCCTAGAACAGCACGATACACTAGGGTTTACAGCAAAAAGTCCACGTTGGGCGACGGCATTTAAATTTCCTGCTGAAGAAGTGGTGACAACTTTACACGACATAGAACTAAATGTAGGTCGTACGGGTGTAGTCACACCAACCGCAATTCTTGAGCCTGTTGTTGTAGCAGGAACAACAGTAAAGCGCGCATCTCTACACAATGAAGACTTAATTCGAGAAAAAGATGTGAAGTTAGGTGATACCGTCATTGTGAAAAAAGCAGGCGATATTATTCCTGAAGTTGTTGGTGTTCTGACTGAAAAACGAACCGGTGACGAAATTGATTTTCATATGCCTACAGAGTGCCCTGAGTGTTCAAGTAAGCTCGATCGAATTGAGGGAGAAGTGGCGCTTCGCTGTTTGAATCCGCAATGCCCAGCGCAGATTCGTGAGGGATTAATTCATTTTGTCTCGCGTAACGCCATGAATATTGATGGATTAGGTGAAAAAGTCATTAGTCAGCTGTTTAGCCATGAATTAATAGCAGATGTTGCTGATTTATACACATTGGACCGGAATGAACTGCTCGAATTAGAACGCATGGGTGAAAAGTCCGTCGACAATTTGCTTGATGCGATCCATACATCAAAGGAAAACTCTCTTGAGCGCTTGTTATTCGGTTTAGGCATTCGTTTTGTTGGGGCAAAAGCCGCAAAGACATTGGCAATCGAATTTGATACAATGGACAAGTTGCGCCAAGCTTCAGCTGAAGAATTAATAAATGTGAATGAGATTGGTGAAAAAATGGCTGATTCAATCGCATCCTATTTTGAAAAGCCAGAAGTTGATGAGCTTTTAGGGAAGCTGGAAAAAGCGAACGTAAACATGCATTATACGGGTGTTAAGCCTGCTGGAAACGATGTAAATGTGGATTCTCCATTTGCCGGAAAGACGGTCGTATTAACAGGAAAACTCCATCATTGGAATCGTAAAGAAGCACAAGAGAAGATTGAAGCACTCGGTGGAACGGTTACGGGAAGTGTTAGTAAAAAAACAGACTTAGTTATTGCAGGTGAAGATGCTGGCTCCAAGCAGAAAAAGGCGGAGAGTCTTGGCATTGATATTTGGACAGAAGAGCAGTTTGTTCAGACGATGGAAGATTTAGATTGAGAGAGGGGTACGTTCAATGAAACGTTGGGGGATCATTGGGCTAAGCACCATGTTGTTAGCAGGGTGTAATCTATTTGGAGGGAATGATGAGTCAGAAGAAACGCCAGAAGTTGAGATAACGGATGAGTCTCTTAGCGTGATACCTTCTGTTCCTTCTGAAGAAAATCATTATTCAAGTGTATTAAAAGATGGAACCTATCTTCATGGAGAGACTAGAGGGTACGGTGTTGACACTGGCATGAATCGAAGCAATTTAGATTGGTTTGAATTAGGGTTAGAAGAAGTAGCAAAGGATACGTTTGATCCTGAATCCTACTATTTTCAAGAAGGGCAACACTTAACAAGAGGAACGGTAGGGAGCTGGATTAATCGTTACGACGAAGAACAGAATCCTGATGGTTTTAATCCAGCTTTAGGAATTAATGACGACGATGCAGAGTTACAAGAGTCCATTGATGCGAGAAAAGACAATCCGATTGTCCTACGGAACATTTTAGAGCATAACTACATGCAGGCGAGTGATAATGGTACGTATGAGACAGAGGGAATTGTCATTGGGTTAGCGTTAAACAGCGTTTATTCCTTTACGTATGAAGGCAATCCAGCCTCTCAAGAGATATCTGCCAATCAACAAGAGTCGATCGGTGTAGATGCTGCTGAACAAATCGTGGAACGAATTCGTAATGGCGCAAGTGCGCTTGATGAAGACTTAAGCGATGTACCGATAATTGTAGCATTGTTCAGCGATAAACCGAGCAATGAATTAAATGCTGGTCATTTCTTTATGAAGGGTGTTTTTGAACCTGGACAAGGTGGAAATTGGTCAGACATTGATCAAAAACATGTTCATTTTCCTTCTTCTGAAGCAAATAACGAACATCAATACGATGCCGATCGGTTTTCACAATTTCAATCAGACATCCAAGATTTTTTTGAAAATCATGTTGGGGTTGTTGGACGAGCTCGCTATGAAGACAATCAGTTAGCGAAAGTTGTGGTCGATATCAATATTCAATATAAAGGGCAAGCTGAGGTTGTCGCATTAACTCAGTATGCTGCTTCAAAAGCAGAAGAATATTTTGAAGATGTGCCTGTGGACATAGAAATTGCTTCGATGTCAGGTGTGATTGAAGGGATTGTCTCCCATCACCCAGATGCAGATCCATTTATTTATATAACCGATTAGACAAAAGCCAGTTTCATCTGGCTTTTGTTTTACAGGATATAATCAGAATATTTCTATTAACTGAATGAATGTCATAATAGGATAAATTATGAATTTCTATATCTTGGAGGAGTGCAGATGAATCCGATATTGGTAGATTTACCGGAACAATTTGAAACTGCAAGACTGCAAATACGCGTTCCACGGTTTGGAGATGGCGAATTCGTACATCAAGCAGTTGAAGCTTCAAGACAAGAACTAAAAGCGTGGCTTCCGTTTGCTCGTAAAGAAAGAACGGTAGAAGAGGTTGAACAAGATTTACGAGAGTCTTACGCAAAATTTTTATTACGGGAAGATATTCGGTTGCTTCTTTTTGAGAAAAGTAGCGGAGAATTTGTTGGTGCTTCGGGTTTGCACCAATTAGATTGGGCTGTACCGAAATGCGAAATCGGTTATTGGATTGATTCACGAAAAAGTGGACAAGGGTACATAACAGAAGCCGTAAATGGGATTGCAGGTTATGCATTTGAGCACATAAAAGCAAAAAGAGTGTATATCCGCTGTGACCCAATGAATTTGAAAAGTAGTTTAGTTGCTGAACGAGCAGGATTTCAGCTTGAAGGAATTTTGAAACATGACGAGTGGTCCGTGGATGGGACGATATTAACGGATACAGCAATTTATGCCAAAACAAAAAAATAGGGGGAGTTCGATGCAAATATTTTTTCGTTATAACTGGCAGGTGCGGCAGCAGTGGTTTGATTGGTGTGAGCAATTAACTCATCAAGCGCTATTTGAAGAACGAGTAGGAGGGGTTGGAAGTATCGCTAAAACACTCCATCATATTATTGACGTAGAGTGGAGCTGGATTAGAAGGTTACAAGGAAAAAGTGATCAGGAGCTTCCTTTTTCATCTATTCAATCACTAGCAGATTTACGAAAGCTAAATTGTTCCTACCACAAAGAAGTAGAGTATTTTGTTGATAGATGGCAACCATCTTATGAGAATGATGTATATAAAGAAGGTCAACCTCCTTATGATACGTGGGGCATTGTGATGCGGCATCTCGTTGCTCATGAAATTCATCATATTGGGCAGCTGTCTGTATGGGCACGTGCACTTCAACTAGAGCCAATTTCTGCAAATGTCATTGGAAGAGGGCTTGAAGCGTGAAACGAATTCATATTATCGGCCCAGTAGGATGTGGGAAAACAACATTAGCTCGTCAATTAGGAAGTGCTTATAATTTGCCATACTACGAAGTCGATAATATTGTCTGGGAACGAAATAAATTAGGGGATCGCAGGCGAACGAAAGAAGCTAGAGATCAACTGTTTCAACAAGTGGTGCATCAAGATGAGTGGATTATGGAAGGGGTGCATCGCTTTGTTGAAGCTAGTCTAGGTAAAGCGGAGACAATTATTTGGTTAGATTTATCTTATCATACTCGGGTCAAGGCGATTTCAATTCGATATATAAAGCAAGTTCTACACATGGAGAAAGCAAACTACAAGCCCAATCTAGCACTATTAAGGAACATGTACCGCTGGAATCGCCACTATGAACAAACAGATCGAGAGAAAATCAACGACTTGCTTGTGCCCTATCGCGAAAAGGTCATTCAGGTAAACACACGAGTTACCCTTGAAGATTGGAAGAAGAGATTTGACCAACATGATTAATGATATGGCATGACTTCCCAACGTGATGAGTTCTTAAGTAGATGTGAATTCATCTTAGAGGCAAACGCTTTTGCTGTTTCATAGGAGTCAAAAATGAGAGGCTGTTGACTGCTAGATTTTAGGAGAATCGTGACGACACCGTTTGATGTTCGCTCTAATCGATACATGGTTTAGTCCCCTTTAAGGTTTTATAAAAAAAGTATCTCAAATATTCATGCAAAAAGATATCTATTTTTTCTACCATCTTTCTTTGTAATTGATTCGAGCAGAAAGGTGGTTTGTTGCTTGCGTGGAGTGAATTTGGTATCATTAGTGATATTGTCAAACGTACTGGAGGTGCAACAATGTCAAGAATTTCACAGGATCAAGTAAAGCACGTCGCTCATCTCGCTCGTCTTTCTATTACGGATGAAGAAGCGGAGCGTTTTCGTGGACAGCTAGAAGAAATTATTACGTCTGCAGAACAATTAAATGAGGTAAATACGGAAGGTGTCATTCCAACGACCCACGTATTAACGATGCAAAATGTGATGCGCGAAGATAAACCTGTTGAAGGGTTGAAAGTAGAAAAAGTGTTAAAAAATGCACCCGATCACGAAGGCGGACAAATTCGTGTTCCATCTGTATTTTAATGGTTGTTTACGAGGAGGACAAGCATGTCATTATTTGACCATTCAATAAAAGAGCTACACCAAAAGCTCGCAGCAAAAGAAATCAATGTTAGCGATCTTGTTGACGCGTCTTACAAACGTATCGGTGAGGTGGATCATAAAGTAAAGGCGTTTTTAACGCTCGATGAAGAACGAGCACGCACTTTAGCGAAGCAATTAGATGAAGTAGATGCATCTGCGAAAGATGTCTTATTCGGAATGCCAATTGGGATTAAAGATAATATTGTCACTAAGGATCTTCGTACAACATGCTCAAGTAAGATTTTAGAAAACTTTAGCCCAATTTATGACGCTACAGTTATGAATAAATTAAGAGCGGCAGAGACGGTTACAATTGGAAAAATTAACATGGATGAATTTGCCATGGGTTCATCAAATGAAAACTCTGCATTCCAAACGACGACGAATCCATGGAATACAGACTATGTACCTGGAGGTTCTAGTGGTGGTTCGGCTGCGGCTGTTGCTGCTGGAGAAGTACCATTCTCTTTAGGTTCAGATACTGGTGGTTCCATTCGTCAACCGGCTGCTTATTGTGGCGTTGTTGGCTTAAAACCTACATATGGACGAGTTTCCCGTTTTGGACTCGTGGCATTTGCTTCGTCCTTAGATCAAATTGGACCGATAACCCGTTCTGTTGAAGACAATGCGTATCTGTTTGAAGCGATTGCTGGTCATTGCCCATCAGATTCCACGTCAGCGCAATTACCGGTTCCACCTTTCCGGGAATCATTGACTGGAGAAATAAAGGGATTACGTATCGCGGTGCCTTCAGAGTACTTAGGTGAAGGTGTCGATCCAGAAGTTCGCCAATCGGTGCTCGATGCACTTGCTGTTCTAGAAAAACAAGGTGCGGTATGGGAAGAAGTGTCGCTTCCACACTCGAAGTATGCCCTTGCTGCTTATTATGTCATTGCATCCTCTGAGGCATCGGCTAACCTTGCACGTTTTGACGGTGTTCGCTATGGTTACCGAGCAGAAGGAGCAAAAGATTTACTCGATCTTTATAAGAAAACCCGTTCTGAAGGCTTTGGTGATGAAGTGAAACGTCGTATCATGCTAGGAACATTTGCCCTAAGCTCTGGTTACTATGATGCGTATTACAAAAAAGCACAGCAAGTTCGAACGCTTATCAAGAAAGATTTTGATGATGTGTTTGCTTCTTATGATGTTGTGATTGGACCAACTACACCAACACCAGCATTTAAAATTGGTGATCAATTAGATGATCCGATGACGATGTATGCGAATGATATTCTCACGATTCCAGTGAACCTATCTGGGGTGCCAGCTCTATCGGTTCCTTGTGGATTCAAAAATGGATTACCACTTGGCCTACAGATCATCGGAAAACATTTTGATGAAGCAACTATTTATCGGGTTGCAGATGCTTATGAAAAAGCAACAACATTTTCTAAAGAAAAACCAGCATTGTAAGGGAGGGAAATCGTGATGAATTTTGAAACAATTATTGGATTAGAAGTGCACGTTGAATTGAAGACTGACTCTAAAATTTTCTCTCCGAGCCCTAACCACTTCGGTGCTGATCCAAATACAAATACAAGCGTTATTGACTTAGGTTATCCAGGCGTTTTACCAGTATTAAACGAACGTGCCGTTGATTTCGCTATGAAAGCAGCGTTGGCACTAAACTGTGATATTGCTACGAATACAAAGTTCGATCGAAAAAACTATTTTTACCCAGATAATCCAAAAGCGTATCAGATCTCTCAGTTCGACAAGCCTATTGGAGAAAATGGTTGGATTGAAATCGAAGTAGATGGCAAAAAGAAAAAAATTGGCATCACTCGTCTTCATATGGAAGAGGATGCAGGTAAGCTGACCCACGGAGAAGACGGTTATTCTCTTGTAGACTTTAATCGTCAAGGTACTCCGCTTGTGGAGATCGTTTCTGAGCCCGATATTCGTACGCCTGAAGAAGCTTACGCATATTTGGAAAAACTAAAAGCGATTATTCAATATACAGGCGTCTCTGATTGCAAAATGGAAGAAGGTTCCTTACGATGTGACGCGAACATCTCTCTTCGTCCGATTGGGCAAGAAGAATTCGGAACGAAAGCAGAACTAAAAAACTTAAACTCGTTTAACTTTGTTCGTAAAGGTTTAGAGTACGAAGAGAAGCGTCAAGAGCAAGTGTTGTTATCTGGTGGCATAATTGAACAAGAGACAAGACGCTTTGATGAAGCTGGAAATAAGACGATTCTTATGCGTGTAAAGGAAGGCTCAGACGACTATCGTTACTTCCCAGAACCGGATTTACTTAACTTGTATATTGATGAAACGTGGAAAGAACGTGTGCGTGCAGAAATTCCTGAGCTACCAGATGCTCGAAAAGAACGTTATGTAAGAGATCTTGGTTTACCAGCTTACGACGCCCACGTTTTAACACTTACAAAAGAAATGTCCGATTTCTTTGAAGAGACATTAAAACAAGGTGCAGATGCGAAGCCTACTTCGAACTATCTAATGGGAGACGTTTTGGCTTATCTCAATTCAGAGCAAAAAGAGCTAAATGATGTTGCGTTAACACCAGCAGGTCTTGCAGGAATGATTAAATTAATCTCTGAAGGCACGATTTCTTCTAAAATTGCTAAGAAAGTTTTTAAGGAACTAATTGAAAACGGTGGCGATGCAGAACAAATTGTGAAAGATAAAGGGCTTGTGCAAATTTCTGACGAAAGTGAACTTAGAAAAATGGTAACCGATGTCCTTGATGCAAATGAACAGTCCATTGTTGATTACAAAAATGGAAAAGACCGTGCACTTGGTTTCCTTGTCGGTCAAATTATGAAGGCGTCAAAAGGAAAAGCCAATCCACCAATGGTAAATAAATTATTGATTGAAGAAATGGATAAGCGATAAAAAACGCTTTGAAAACAAGAGAGCGCACGCGTTCTCTTGTTTTTTATAACGAATACGTTTATCCTATGAACCATTAGGGGAAAATAAGGAAGATGTTTACTTGTTTTTACATCTTTTCAGTCATTCTTGCATACGTGCTGTACAGAAAATAAAGTACAATGAAGATGAGATAAAGTGATATGGAAAAGTAGGGATTGCAATGAAACGAGCACGATTAATTTATAATCCGAGCTCTGGCAGAGAGCAATTAAAAAAGAATTTGGCATACATACTAAATCGACTTGAGCACGCCGGGTACGAGGCATCGACTCACGCTACTACACCTGAAGAAGGTTGTGCGACACGCGCAGCAAAACAAGCAGGTGAGCGTGGGTTTGATTTAGTGATTGCTGCTGGTGGCGATGGAACAATCTTTGAAGTAGTAAATGGTCTTGCTGATTTACAACAACGACCGATGCTCGGCATCATTCCAGCTGGTACAACAAATGATTTTGCCCGAGCGCTTGAGATTTCTCGGGATATTGAACAAGCTATGGACGTGATTTGTAACGGTCATCACGAGCCCATTGATATTGGGCGGATGAATAATAAGTACTTTACGAACATTGCAGCAGCGGGGACACTAACAGAATTAACGTATGAAGTGCCGGCAAAATTAAAAACGATGGTCGGTCAAATGGCTTACTACATAAAAGGTATTGAAAAGCTCCCACAAGTAAAGCCAACAGCCGTACGCATTGAATACGATGGCAAACTTTTTGAAGGCGAGATTATGATGTTTTTGGTGGCAAACACAAATTCCGTTGGTGGATTTGAAAAATTGGCGCCGAGTGCATCATTACAGGATGGCATGTTTGATTTTCTCGTCGTGAAAAAGACATCGTTCCCGGAGTTTGTTCATTTAGCTTCTCTCGCGTTAAGAGGTGAGCATATTAATCATTCAAAGCTTTTGTATGTAAAAGCGAATCGAATTAAGGTTGAATTACTTGAAGATCATGAAATGCAGCTAAACCTTGATGGTGAACGCGGTGGCGTACTTCCTGCGGAGTTTGTGAATATGTATCATCATTTTAACTTGCTAATGCCAAAAAATCGCAAACGTCGATAGATGAAAATGGAATAAGCAATGTGAGATTGAGTCAAATGCGAGGGCATGTCTCATCTCTTTTTTTTGCAATAAGTGTTGCTTTTTTTTTGCTTTTGATTCTATTAACACAATTAATTGATATAAATGCAAAGAAAAGATAATTAATATGTTTGCTTTTTTTGCTTTTATGAATTATAGTTAAGGCGAAGGGAGTGGTTGGATGCTTGCTGAGGAACGACAAAAACGGATTATGCAACAATTATATGAGCATCAATCTGTAAAAATTGCTGACCTTATTGAACGTTTACAAGTGACAAGAGAAACAATTCGTAAAGATTTATATGACCTTGAAAAAAAGAATGTTATTCGAAAAGTTCACGGTGGAGCTGTGTTAAATAAAGCAAATTTTGAGACCAAATATGTTAGTCGAAAAGCGGTAAATGAACCTGAAAAACGAGCCATTGCCAGAAAAGCCGCTACGTTTGTTGAAGAAAATGATATCGTTTATATTGACTATGGGACGACGGCTCTTTATCTTACCCAAGAACTCATTCTTCTCCACAAAAAACTGACGATCGTAACAAATTCTTTAGCCATTGCCAATGAAGTAGTCGATGGATCTGAATTTGAATTAATTATGATCGGGGGTCATGTTAGAAGGAACGAACGCTCAACATTTGGGCCAATTGCAACACGAACAATGAATGAGCTCTTTGTTGATATTGGCTTTTTTAGTGCTGGTGCCGTACATCCTGATCACGGTTATACGAGTATTCATCTAGGGGAAGCCGAGGTTTCACGATTAATGCTAAATCATTCACAAAAGCAAATTATGATGGTTGATTACTCGAAATACGGAACGGTGCACATGAATCGTATTAGTAAGACCGAAGAGATTGAATGGTTAGTTACAGATGAGAAAGCAGACCCAGCGATGCTTGAGACGATTAAGACAAAAACCAAAAACGTGTTTGTCGCAACAAGTGAAGTGTAAAAGGTGATGACAAGCTCTTTATTTGATGAACGATTTGTCTTTTTAAATCAAACCTATAAAGACAAAGAAGAGATCATTTTGAAGCTTGGCTCCTGTATGGAGACTTTCCAATGTGCAGAGGCTGGTTATACAGACGAATTACTAACGAGGGAACAAATAGCTCCAACAGCTTTGCGGATTCAT
Source organism: Shouchella phoenicis (assembly GCF_047238345.1). Classification (NCBI taxonomy): domain Bacteria; kingdom Bacillati; phylum Bacillota; class Bacilli; order Caryophanales; family Bacillaceae; genus Shouchella; species Shouchella phoenicis. Next base: position 1,059,912 of record NZ_JBDFMQ010000001.1, read on the forward strand.
TCAATTGGCGTAGCTCTTCCACATATCCATGACGCGTATGTTACGACGAGCAAAATTGGCGTACTGACTTTAACGAATCCAGTCCCTTTTAAACAAATGGGCGCGACAAATAAAGGTATACCCGTATCAATTGTCTGTTTGCTGGGAATAAAAAATGAACGATTAGCAAAAGAAGCTGTTTATCAGTTACTAATAAAATTACAAGACCATGCATTTCTATTAGCAATTTGTTCGCTTTCGTCATCAAAAGAAGCGATTCAATTGTTAAGCAAGTGTTTAGTAGAACATGAGGAGGAGTTACAATGAAAACTGTTATCGTTGCTTGTTCCGGAGCCTTAGCTACTTCGATGGTTGTAGCGCGAAAAGTGGATACCCTCTTAAAGGATCATAACATTAGTGCCGTCATATCAGAATGTCGTCTTAGTGAAGTGGATGAAAAACAACACCAAGCTGACCTCATTATCACAACAACACATCCATATCATGCATACGGTGTACCTACTCTTCATGGGTTGTCATTCTTATCTGGTATAGATGTGAAAAAGACATGTGACGAAATTCTCTCTCTCTTAGCTAAATAAAACGGTTAAAGAGCTCTTCTAATAGAATGGCTCTTTTTTGTAAGCTGTAGCGTATATATAAGGAAGAGATGGTGAACGATTTCAATGATAAGGAGGTCGCTTATGATGAGTAAAGAAAGGAAGAAGCTTAGTTTAATCCATTGGCTTTTGATGAATGGAAGTATTTACTTGGTGTATGTTCTTACTGTTCTAAGCTTAGCCTCTGTAGACGGCTCTTATTTTATTTTTATCTATTGTTTAGGAAGTTTGGTGCTGCTCAGTGCAGGTTTGTTGACGCTTGTAAAGCGAAAACATGTGCTCCATTTATTTCCCTTTCTTCAAAAGCTTCACGAATTTAATGTACAAGTGCTTGGCAGGAGATGGATGCAGTGGCTTATGGTTCAAGGATTATTGATGGCGATCATTGGTATTAGCGCTTTATTGTACTATAGTTTTCCTCTATTTGTTGATTCACCGCGTCTAAGCATAATCTATGTGTTTTCTTTTCCCTTTTCTACAATGTTATGGGCTGTTCTTGTTAATGTCGTTATGTTTCTAGAATTCCAATCAATCAACCGTCAGCTAGGGAGAGGAAATACCACAGTCCCCCTTTTACTTGTTATGATCATTCCGATTATTATCGTTTTCATCTATTTAGGAACCTACAGTGGTCTTTTAACCATAGTAGATTGGTTTATTATCTAATATTCAAGAGCTGAAGAAGCTCTTTTTTTGTTCGGGTTAATTGAAAAAATTTAGCGTTTAGGGAATTGTCGCGTTCCGCCAATTTTCAAAGGCACAAATTCATAATCGAACTAGGGTCTTTTCTTTATAAATCCATTTCATATGAACAGGTAAAATTTGTTATAGTTTAGTTATAAGGACCAAGGAGGAGGTGTCTGCTTGCTAGATATACGTAAGGAACGTAGAGCTGAATGGCTCTTTAATAATGCACTCATTTTGGGCTTATTCCTTTTAATGTACGTTAGTTTCTATTTTAGGTTTTTAGAAATCGTTTTTATGGTTTTGCTAACAAGTTTACTTATCTTTTCTATTATGAATGTGGTTAAGCCTGGATACCCCAAGCCTCTATTTAAATGGAAGAGAACGTTACGGGATCATGAGATCCATTTTTATGGCTATGAGGATTGGCGGAAGAGAAATCGTATAGCAAGTGTTTTATTAATTATAGTCATTCTTGTGTTAGGGAACTTTATCGTTTCTCATATTCTTACTCAATCTGAAAGCACACTGTCACAAGCGGAAGTAGAAACACCGTTTAATTTGCAATTTCTTCTTATTTCCATCGCAGCCAATACTGGCTATATCGTCCGATCAAAATGGATGGACTCCTTTTATGGCAAGAGCGTAAAAGGGTTTGAATTAAAAGGAAAGACGCTTATTGTTTTCTTTGGTATTATTCTGTTTTGGACACTCTTTTGGTTAGTGGTCTTTTATCTTTTTTAACGTTGTATATAAAGAATGTAAAGGAATGATTTGGATTTGACTGAAGAAATACGCAAAGCACGGCAACAAGAAGTGATTTGGAATAATATGTATGTAGCAATCTTAGTTGTATTACTAATGTTAATGTCGCTAATAAATCTTCCATTGTCATGGCTATTATGGCTAGGGCTGGTAATGAATACTGCTACCGGGTTATGGAAGGTTTTCGCTGTTAAAAAACCTCTTTTGCCAGTGCAATGGCAGCAGACGTTAATGAATCATGAAAGAAAACAGTATGGGGATGCGGCGTGGGGTAGCAAGCAGAGAACCGACGGTGTTTTTCTCTTAATAGGCGCAGCTGCTTTACTCTTTTTGGTGACAACGACTTCGTTCATCGTGAATGAAACAATCATTCATGGTGCATTTATTCTTAGTATTGTCGTTCTCGTACCTCTTATAAATTTTAGCGTCATCTCAAAAGGAAGAACGATTGATACATGGAATTTTGAGACAGAGAGAGGGTTTGAATTTAAGGGTGATTCATTAAAAATTTTCATTGCCATCGTGTGTGCATGGATTGTGATTTTTGCAGTTGGTTATGCGCTTCTAACGTTCAATTAATGGAAGGAGGGTAAGATGCTTCTTGATAAGTTGGAACAATATCGAATTAGAGAACTTGTATTATTGAACGGCGCTCTTTTTGTAATAATTTTTTCAGCCGGATGGCTCTTATCAACGAATCTTTATGTCGATGCCATTAACTTTAGCTTAGGTTTTGTCCTTATTTTCTAGCTACTTTAGGATTTTTTGTGCAAAAGAAAAAGTGGTCGTTTTGGAAGTGGCATAAGGAGTTAATGGCTTACAAAGCGGAGAAAGAAGAACATGAATGGCCGAGGGTTGTGCTGTTAATCTTTTTTCTTTTTATCGGGCTGATACTCATCGTCAAGCATACACCACCGTTTAATCAACCACCAATGGCTTTAATGAGAAATGAGCTTCGTATGTATCTACTTTTTTTCTTTGCTCTTATCGTGTTTGGGAATATTGTGTACATCGTGACGGCTAGAAAAATGGATCGTGGTGAAGAAGGGGAGCCTATCGGCTTTAAGTTGAAAGGGAAAAGTTTGAAAGCCTTCTTAGTACTTGCCTTGTTTTGGGTCATCTTGTTCGTCGGACTGTTTCTTTTCGTATGAAGTAGAAAAAACGCCCAACCATTATTGGGCGTTTTCTATATAATAACGAGGAATTCGTTTTGTTAAAGCACAAACGATTTCATAATTGATCGTGTTTGTGATATCCGCCATATAATCGATTGGGAATTCTACAACGTCGCCACGTTGAACGCCTTCAATGTCGGTTACGTCAATCATTGTTTGATCCATACATACGCGGCCGAGGATAGGAGCTTGTTTATCGGCATAAAACGCGTATCCTTTATTAGATAGGGCACGGGACAAGCCATCAGCATAGCCAATCGCGAGCGTCGCTACGTTTCGGTCCTGCTGAAGCATGTGCGTGCGACCGTAGCTAATGCTCTCGCCTTTTTTTACAGACCGAACAGATGCGACTGTAGCATATAAACGCATTGCTTGTTGAAGCGGGATCGGAAATTGAAGGGCAGTATCTGGTCTAAGACCATACAAACTAATCCCAACACGCACCATATCCATATGTTTATCTGGATGATAAAGCGTACCAGCGCTATTGCAACAATGAGTAATCGGAATGGTAATTCCTGCTGATTGTAGCGCATCGATAGACGTGCGGAACCGTTGAAATTGCTCATCTGTGTACGTTGATTCTAAGTTGTCTGCTTCTGCAAAATGAGTAAATATCCCTTCTACTTCCACAAAAGGCTGTGCTTGAATGGCTTGGATCGTATCAATGAGTTCAGCTGTCGTTTGAATGCCAATTCGGCCCATTCCTGTGTCTATTTTGACATGAACCTTCACTTGCTTCTGAATGTCTGACGCAGTTTTTGCCAACGCTTGAACGAGCTGCTCGTCAAATAAAGTGATGGTAATGTCTTCAAGAATTGCTTGTTGAAACGCTTGAGGTGGCGTGTAACCAAGCACGAGTATGGGTGCTTTAATTCCAGCTTCGCGTAATTCAAATGCTTCATCAATGATGGCGACACCAAGATACGTTGCCCCGTTTTCAAGTGCCTTGTTTGCGACAGGAACAGCACCGTGGCCGTAGCCATTTCCTTTCACAACGGCCATAAACTGACAATCTTCAGATAGTGTTTGCTTAAATGTTCGTGTGTTGTGCGCTATGGCTTCAAGATTGATTTCAGCGTAGGTGTCACGGTAGCTTGATGGTTTCATTCTCGATCTTCCTTTCGTATACAAGAAAGCCCCTCATCATACGATGCAGGGGCTTTAGCGTGCTATAGAGGATTTATGCTTTTACCGGAGTTTTTGCTAATGCATTTGCTACGGAAACAAGCTCATATCCAAGGTCACGTGCAACAGCACTATACGTCACATCACCGTTTGCAACGTTTAGTCCAAGAGCAAGAGCTGGGTTGTCTGCTAATGCTTGTTGGACTCCTTTGTTTGCGATTTGAAGCGCATAAGGAATCGTTACGTTGGTAAGTCCAAGTGTTGATGTACGAGGCACAGCACCAGGCATGTTCGCTACAGCGTAATGAACTACACCATGCTTCGTGTATGTTGGGTTATCATGAGTTGTAATCTTATCTACAGTTTCAATGATACCACCTTGGTCAATAGCAACGTCAACAACAACAGATCCTGGATTCATTGACATAATCATTTCTTCTGTTACAAGTTTAGGGGCTTTTGCTCCTGGAATTAAAACAGCACCAATCACAAGATCCGAATCTTTTACTGCTTCAGCAATATTTAAAGGATTGGACATTAATGTTTGAATGTCATTTCCGAACTGGTCATCGATTTGACGAAGACGATCCGCACTTAAGTCGATCAACGTCACGTCAGCACCTAGACCAACCGCAATTTTCGCTGCGTTCGTTCCAACAACTCCGCCACCAATAACTGTTACTTTTCCGCGTTTTACGCCTGGTACGCCTGAAAGGAGAATGCCTTTTCCACCTTTTAATTTCTCAAGGAATTGAGCACCAATCTGAGAAGCCATACGACCAGCAACTTCACTCATTGGTGTAAGAAGTGGAAGTGTGCGGTTTACTTCAACCGTTTCGTAAGCAATCGCAATCACGCCGCTATCAACTAATGCTTGAGCAAGTTCTGCTTCAGCTGCCAGGTGAAGGTATGTGAAGAGAATTAATCCTTCACGGAAGTAGCCATACTCGCTTGATAATGGCTCTTTTACTTTCATAATCATGTCTGATTGAGCCCACACGTCTTTGGCTTCTGGAATAATTGTCGCACCAGCAGCTGTGTAATCAACATCTTCAAAACTTGAGCCAATACCAGCATTTTGTTCTACAAGAATTTGGTGACCAGCTTCTGTTAACGCAACAACACCAGCTGGCGTGATCGCTACACGATTTTCGTTATTTTTAATTTCTCTAGGGATACCAATAATCATCTATAATTCCTCCAAACAGGGTAGTGTGAATGTGATACGTTTAGTATAAATCCACAAATGGAGGAACGCATTGTTACAAAAAAACAAAATGGAAGCGGTTATTTGTGAAAATCAACAAACGGTCTTAGACGGACTTCCTAAAGAGCTTAATGTCAAAATAAAGGCCAATTTTTTGGACAGGATCTTTAATGTCAATCATCGTAATTTCCTTAATTCGTTTTAAGCGGTAATTCAATGTATTAATATGACAATGAAGCTTCTTTGCGGCTTCGGTTAGACGATCTTCATAGTCCAGCACTGTTTCCAATGTTTCCATTAAATTGGTTTGGTTATCTTTGTCATAAGCGGCTAGTTTTTCCAAAGCTGGGTTAGAAGTGAGCTTTTGTAGTTCGGGTGTTCGTTTTAATAAATCAATATAGCGAAAAGCACCAAGCTCATGGTAGAAGTGAACGGTTTCCAATTCACGTGGAAACAACTTCTTCAGTCGAAGCACTGCATTCGCTTCATTATAGCTTTCACTTATAATAGGAAACGTTTCTTTTGGGTAGCCACAGCCAACCGCTTCAACCCTCGTTTCAAACCGTTCTTTAATCTGCTCACAAAAAGATTGAATAAATTGTTCAGTTTCCTCAATAAAAGTGGTACTATTTTTAGGTGCAACTAACGTAATCCAATGGTTTTCATCTAGTGTGTGAATAAGGATTTTCATCTTTTGTGTTGTTTTTGAAATGTATGTGAGTTGATTATAAAGTTCTTTAGACATTTGTTTAAAAGAAAAGACAAGGATGGCAACAGGTTGGCCTTTTTTTAGCCCGATGCGTACTAATTCTTTCTCAATCGAATCGTGATTAACGACATCACCTGTAATCATTTGCCACAAGAATTCTTGTTCGTTGCGTTCTTTTTTCTTGTTTTGCAGATTTAGTTGTAAAAGCTGATTGCGCGCTTTTTGTGCTGCCAATTTCAAAAGATCTAAGTGTTCGGTTGTTAGCGTTCCGTTTACATCCACAACCCAAATGTAACCGAGAACTTCTTCATTTTTTCTTATGGAAATGGCAACTCGATTACGTAAGCCAATTTCATCAATCGTTGGGATGACTAGTGGCTCATCACTGTGGTTTAACTTTGGGATAACCCCATCTTTCCAAAATCGGTTAATGACACGTTCTGGCACACGACGCCCAATAATGGTCGAAACACGTGCTTGGTCGGTTTCGTCATCATGAGAGCTGTAGGCAAGAAGGTGGTGATTGGCGTCTTCAATCGTAACCGGGCACTTAAGATGTTCGCTAATCGTATCGGCAAAAGCTTCTAAAGAGTCGAATGACTGATTAAAAAGCTTGTATATTTCATTAGACATAGCTAGAGCTCCTTATTTTTTAAGAAAAGTAATTGTATGAAAACACAAAGGAAACGTTTTCAGATTGTATGGTTTCACAAATACAAGTATGAACGTGCATGATAGAATAACTATCGACTACTAATACTATCATACAATAGTGTGTCCTGAGGAGTGAACAACATGAGTATAAAAGATATACTCGAGAGTATCAGCGATATTTTATGGGGACCACCCAGTCTAATATTATTATTCGGTACAGGTTTATTTTTAACGATAGCCTTAAAGGGTTTACAATTCCGTCGTCTCGGTCATGCCTTTAAATTAGGTTTCGGCAAGGAAGACAAGTCAGACTCCACTGCTGAAGGCGATATCAGCCATTTTAAAACTTTAATGACAACGTTATCAGCTACAATTGGAATCGGTAACATTGCAGGTGTAGCGACAGCGGTCACCCTCGGTGGACCCGGTGCAATCTTTTGGATGTGGGTTGTGGGTCTATTAGGAATGGCAACAAAATATGCAGAGGCATTACTTGCAGTAAAATTTCGCGTCAAAAATGACCGCGGTGAATATTCAAGTGGACCAATGTATTATATTGAAAAAGGATTAGGAAAGAAATTTAAGTTCTTAGCGATTGGGTTTGCTTTATTTGGAGCGATTGCCGCGTTAGGGATTGGAAATAGTGTACAATCAAACACCATTGCCGACGTTGCATCAACTAGTTTTGGTGTTCCAGGTTGGGTAACAGGTGTTATTCTGGTCATACTTGTAAGTTTTATTATATTTGGAGGAATCCAACGCATTAGTTCCGTTGCAAGTTTCTTTGTGCCAATTATGGCGATCTTGTATATGGGCGGCGCGATTTTAATTTTAATTTTAAACTACAACTTAATTATTCCAGCATTCGAAATGATTTTCTATTATGCGTTTAATCCAGTCGCTGCTGTCGGTGGTTTTGTCGGAATCGTTGTTGCTGAAGCGATCCGTAATGGAGTGGCACGAGGGATCTTCTCAAACGAAGCAGGTCTTGGAACGGCAGCGCTAATTGCCGGAAGTGCACGTGCGGATCACCCAGTTAAGCAAGCACTCGTTGCTATGACTGGTACGTTCATTGTCACAATCATTGTTTGTACAATGACAGGGCTCGTCTTACTTATTACAGGTTTCTGGGATCAAACAGGTGGATTGATTTCTGGTGTTGCCCATGATGCATCGTTAGAAGGAGGAGCTTTAACAACCGCAGCATTTGGTTCGGTTCTTGGTGTTGTTGGTGAATATATCGTTTCTCTCTCAGTTATTTTCTTCGGTTTCTCAACTATTGTTGGTTGGTATGTATACGGTGAGAAATGTTTCGAATACCTTGTTGGTACTAAAGGGATCACATTCTATCGCTTAATTTATGTTTTCGCATGTTTTATCGGTACAGTTGCAAGTCTCGCGACGGTATGGGCTTTTGCCGACGTAGCCAATGCATTGATGATGATTCCGAACTTAATTGCGTTGCTGCTATTATGGAAAGTTGTTGTAGCAGAAACAAACGATTATTTTGAGAACTTCTATCAAAAAGGAAAATATTAATTCAACTAGAGGTGCTGTACACGTGTACAGGCCTCTTTTTTTGCGGAAGACGCGCTTTTTTATCGAACGCCTCCGTGATACAATGGATGGATGACATTTGCGAATAAAGGACGTATCTAAAGATGAAACAACAAGCACCTGTGCAAAAAAATGAAACCCTTACTGTTACGATTGAAGATTTAACTCACGATGGTTCAGGCGTTGCCAAAGTTGATGGCTATGCCTTATTTATCCCTCAAGCCCTTCCAGGTGAAAAGGCCGAAGTAAAAGTCGTAAAAACGAAAAAAGGTTACGGATTTGGACGTTTAATGAATCTTGTTGAAGAGAGTCCACATCGTGTGGAGCCACCATGCCCGATTTTTCATCAATGTGGGGGGTGCCAAATTCAACATATGGATTATGACGCACAACTGCATATGAAGCAAAAACAAGTGAAAGATGTAATGGAGCGAATCGGAAAGTTACCAGGTGTTCCTGTTCATCCGGTTGTTGGGATGGACGAACCATGGCGCTATCGGAACAAGTCGCAAGTACCAGTCGCCTTTCAGCGTGGTGAGCTCGTGGCAGGTTTTTATGCAAAACGAAGCCATCACATCGTCGATATGGATGAATGCATCATCCAGCACAAAGAGAATGACCATGTTGTACAAACTGTTAAACGATTAGCGAAAGAGCTACGAATCCCAGCTTACGATGAAGAAAAACATAACGGCGTTCTCCGACATATTGTCGCTCGTTACGGAAAAACCACAGGTCAAGTAATGGTTGTCCTAGTCACAAAAGGGAAAAAACTCCCGGGGAAAGAAGCGCTCATTGCAGGTATTCAAGAAGCAATCCCTGGGATTGTCTCAATTGTCCATAACATCAACAATGAACGAACAAATGTGATTTTTGGAAAGCAAACAGATGTCTTGTGGGGAGAAACGTATTTATACGATGAGATTAACGGCATTCGATTTGCGATTTCAGCGCGATCCTTTTATCAAGTAAACCCTGACCAGACCAATCGTCTTTATCAAAAAGCGCTAGATTATGCGGAGCTAACGGGGGATGAGACCGTTATTGATGCGTACTGTGGAATTGGGACCATTTCGCTTTTTCTGGCGCAAAAAGCGAAGCATGTATACGGTGTTGAAATTGTTCCAGAAGCGATTACTGACGCAAAGCGAAATGCGAAACTGAATCACATTGACAACGCAACCTTTGCCGTTGGAGAAGCAGAAAAAGTCATTCCATGGTGGCACGCACAGGGAATTTCGGCTGACGTCATTGTCGTCGACCCACCAAGAAAAGGGTGCGATGAAGCACTTCTGAAGACGATGCTGCAAATGAAGCCAAAACGAATCGTGTATGTGTCGTGTAACCCGGCCACCCTTGCTCGAGACTTGCGTGTCTTAGAGGATGGCGGTTACCGCACAAAAGAAGTAACGCCTGTAGATATGTTCCCACAAACAAATCATGTGGAATGTGTAGCGGTTTTAGAAGTAAATGACTAAGTTAATAAGTGGTTACACTGCTCAAATCTTTTGATAGATTGAGCAGTGTTTTTTTGTTGTATGGCTGTATGAACTGTTCATAGACTAAATAGTGACTGTATCCAGTCAGTAAAAGGACCATCCATTAATATTGGTCGATAAATGTGATTAAATATCGCTACTGCGAAAATTACAAATAAACTCGTGGGTAAGATAATGTATTTTTCTGTATTGGTCATTTTGCGTTTCTTAGGACCATTATTTTTAATTGAACCTTTATCTTTATTCACTAATCTTCTTGTATGTATAGATACTAATGTAACAAGTATAATAGCTACAATTATGGTGAGCAGAGGATAGTCGAATAAATTAATTATTAGCGCACCCTTCCTTATCATTAGAAAGTAAAGCGGCTTTGCATGTCATCTGACGAGCGGGCGAACAAAGCTAAAAAAGAAGACACCCTTATGAGGAGGTTCTCTATTTGTGCGTTACTGAATCACGCGAAAAAAATATATTAATACAATCAATGCAATTACCACTACTTTTTTTAATAGGCTTGGTTTTTTTGAAGAGTGGATGAGCATAAGAATAATTACTACATTAAATAAAGCTAAAATCATAAAAAGTGTCGGCAGATTTGAATAAATTGCTCCAAAACCTAATACCGGAAGTAGTGAAAATAAAAAAAATAATGATATCTCTACTTGTTTATAAAGTGTATTTGCCCATTCTTTAGCTAGAGCTAATGTATTTTCTTCGTTTGCTAAAAGCTGTTCGTATTTCATCCCAATCTGGGCTAATTCTCGTTGCTTTTTAGTTTTGAGATGGTGTCCTGCTAATTGACGATTGACTGTTATTGTTTTTAGATCATTCATTGCTTCCTCGAGACTACGTAAAGACTTTAATTGCTTCTCATTATTATTTGTCTGTTGATAATGATAGTAAAAATTAATGCTAGCCATAATTGAAATTCGATTTAAGACTAGAGCTAACGCTAATGCGTATTTTTGTAACAAGATATTTTACGCTCTCTTTCGCTTAGTAATAGATGATTTAATTTTAACACGATGAAAAATAAGTAGCTTTAACTTTTTATTAACTAAATTAGGGAGAGGGATGTATGTAGATGAGAAGCGAGATATAAAGCTGGATATGATTAAAAGTAGAAGGAATTGTGAGAGTTGAAAAAGGGGTACAACTAATCTATTGAGGATTAAAAAAGCCTATTAAAAAAAGATGAAAGAGCGTGGTAACCCTGATTAACACATTGTTAGGCGCTTTGTTGAAAAGAAGAGCTCTTAACCAAATATAAGCATTGTTATAAAAAAATCGTAAACGAAAATTTAAGCAGGTTGCTGAAATAGTTAGGTTTTTAAGACCGTCTATTTGTATAATATTTCATAATGGACGATTTGAATTAAGCTTATTCCGTTTTATCTATATTAATCGACAAATTTCGCAGGACTTTTTTTAAAGTTTAGTGTATAAGTTAAAGTAAATAAATAACAGGGGGATATTTGTATGGAAGAAACAATTATAGTCGAATTTGAAACGCATTTGTTTGGAATCAAAGGGAATCAAAAGGGCGTTCTTAAAATTCCTAAGGAGTATTACACACTTACGAATGAACGTTTAAAAGTATCTAAGCAAGGTATGATGACGTCTACAAAAACAGATATTGATCTTTATAAAATTAAGGATATTAACGTTATTCAGAAGTTTAAAGATAAAGCAATGAATCTTGGGGATATTGAGATCATTAGTTCTGATTCTAGTCACCCGAAGTTGATGCTGAAAAAGATAAAAGATCCTCACACGGTCAGGGAACAAATAAGAACAGCATCACGAGAATCGCGTAAAGAGGAAGGCGTGTCATATAGACAGGACGTTTAATACATATGAGGGGGGGTTGCTCTATAAATGGGTAAACCTCTTTTTTTATTCCAAGAATGCATAGAACCGTGTTTATAATCAAAACTTGACACTGTCTTGTCCGTTTGATTATGATCGTCACAACACGAATAGAATTCTCAGTATTTTGACAAATGGAGGCTACAATGACAAAAACGCGTCGGTTACATCAACTCTTCGCAAAAGATGGCAAGTCGTTAACCCTAGCTCTGGATGGCTATTATTTTTCAACAAATACAAACGGTATTGATACAGTGATCAAGCAAATGCCCCAACTTATTGATAATGGATTGGATGCGGTTTTAGTCACTTATGGGCTCGCAAAACGTTATTCGGAGTGGTTTCATGAGGTTGGATTGGTGGTTCGTGCAGACATATCAACAAGTGTTTATGATTTATCCGTTCCAAACACAGCCTCTCTACTAACGGTAGAGGATGCGTTGCGACTTGGCGCAGATGGCATCATAGCCATGACGTTTCCAGGTGCTCCTAATGAAGCAGACACACATCAAGCAGCATGGGCATTAGCTAAGGATGCAGAGCGGTGGAACTTTCCTTTCATTTGTGAATCTTTACCAAATGGCTATGCCATTACTGACAAGGATTCAAATGACCCTTACGTAATTGCGTCTGCTGCCCGAATTGCGGTTGAGCTAGGGGCTGATGTTGTGAAAACTCGTTATTCTGGTGGGGTGGATGATTGGGTTATTGCCGAACAAGCGCAAGTCCCTGTTTTAGCATTAGGTGGTCCAAAGACAAAAGATGTGAAGGCCTACTTATCGTTTGTGAAGCACTGTATGGATTGTGGCGCAAAAGGGGTTGCTGTTGGTCGAAATATTATTCAAAGCGAAAATCCAGCAGGGCTCGTTGCTGCATTGAATTGCTTAATTCATGAAAATGGAGAGATTGACTACGCGTACCAGTTGTATAGAAATCATTAAAGGCCAGTAATCGAGGAGGATGATGATGCGCTATGTGTTAGGGATTGATAATGGTGGAACGTTGACAAAAGCAGCTCTCTACGATTTATCAGGGAAAGAAATTCAAATCGCAATGAAAAAGACGCGAATGATCACCACACAGCCTTATCATACAGAACGAGATTGCGAAGAGTTATGGCAAGCAAACCTCATGGTTATTCGTGAAGTCTTAGCTTCAGCGAACATCAATGCAGAGGACATTATTGGTATTTCCATCACAGGGCATGGAAACGGTTTGTATATGGCAAACGAACGAGGAGAACCGACATACAACGGAATCATTTCTACTGATCAGAGAGCAACGACATACGTGGAACAGTGGAAGCAAGATGGACGATTTGAAGGAGAAATTTTGCCGAAAACCATGCAATCGGTTTGGGCTGGGCAACCAGTGTCATTACTCGCCTGGTTAAAAGACAACGAACCGGATGTACTCAATAAAACGACCTATATTTTTATGGTGAAAGATTATGTTCGATTTAAGTTAACAGGAGAAGCGTATGTCGAGGAAACGGATGCATCCGGGACATGTTTGCTTAATGTACGAGACCGCTGTTATGATCGTGAATTGCTATCATTCTTTGGCATTGAGGATGTATACGAAAAACTTCCCCCATTAAAAAGGTCAACCGAATGTTGTGGCCATATCACGGAAACAGTCGCACAATTAACTGGTTTAAAAGAAGGTACGCCGGTGGCAGGAGGTATTTTTGACATTTCCGCATCAGCCATTGCTTCAGGCATAGTACGAGAAGATCAATTGTGCATTGTAGCTGGTACATGGAGTATTAATGAATACATCACAACAAAACCCGTTATTGATAAACATTTATTTATGACATCCATTTACTGTATGGAAGGATACTGGCTAACAACTGAAGCAAGTCCAACGTCAGCGAGTAATTTGGAGTGGTACATTGACGAATGGATGAAGCAAGAAAAGGTTGAGGCAGAGCGGCAAGGACGTTCTATCTATGACGAGTGTAACGAGCTTGTGGCGAAAACAAAGGCTGAAGACAGTCAGTTATTGTTTTTACCGTTCCTTTTCGGATCAAACACAGTGAGGAATGCGAGTTCGTGCTTTATCGGTCTTTCAAGCTGGCATACAAGAGCCTATGTCTTGCGTGCAATCTATGAGGGTGTTGTGTTTAGCCACTTAGCTCATGTCAAACAACTGTTGCACTATCGAAAAGCGCCAACTTCAGTTCGGATCGCAGGTGGTGTGACAAAGTCAGATGTTTGGGTGCAAATGTTTGCGGATGCGTTACAGCTTCCATTAGAAATTGTTGATATACAGGAACATGGAACGTTAGGGACTGCGATGTGTGCAGCTGTGATGGCAGGAACATATAAGTCAATAGAAGAGGCATCTACTTCAATGGTTAACGTGGCACGACGAATTGAACCGAATCTAGGAAAAGCGAAGGTCTATCAGCAAAAATTCAAGCTTTATCAGCAGACTGTCGAAAAAATGGAACAAGTATGGGCGTTAGGAGCGAAGCAATGGACTTAGGATTAAGTGGAAAGCATGCGATTGTGACAGGGGGATCTAGGGGAGTAGGCAAAGAGATCGCTTTATCGTTAGCGGCAGAAGGGGTTCATGTTACGCTAACGTATCAAGGACAGCGTGAAAAGGCAGAGGAAGTTGTAGGAGAAATTCAAGCAACAGGGAGAAATGCGCATGCTGTGAAGATGGATCTTGCCGATTCAACGAGTATGCAGGCATTATTTCAGCAAGCAAATGCACAGGTAGGTGCTGCTGATATTCTTATTAATAATGCGGGGGTATGGCCTAAAGGATACATAAAAGATCTGACACTTTCAGACTGGACGGATACGATCAATAAAAATTTAACGAGTGTTTTCCTCTTAAGTCAGTTATTTGTTCAACAGTGTCTGGATCATCAAAAAGGAGGGAAGATCTTAAATATCACATCGCAGGCAGCTTTTCACGGCGCAACCACAGGTCACGCTCACTATGCTGCAAGCAAAGCAGGGATTTTAGGCTTTGCACGATCACTCGCTAGAGAACATGCGTCAGACGGGATTACAGTCAATAATCTTGCTTTAGGCATTGTGGAAACGGATATGATCCGGTCGTCGTTGCAAGAGAAAGAAGATTATTACTTGAGTCGAATTCCTCTTGGGCGTGTAGCACAACCTAAAGAGATGGCGGAAATCGCAACGTTTTTAGTATCTGAAAAAGCAAACTATTTGACTGGTTCTACCTTTGACGCAACAGGTGGGATGTTAATGCGTTAAAACTGTCTAAGGAGTGGGGATATGAAATGTTTGGCGATCGCTGATTTATTAATCTCTCAAGATATGTTGAAACAAGGACTTGCAACTCTTGAAGAAAAAGGGATTGAAGTAACGATTCGAGAATGGCGCCATGAGCATGTGGAAGATTTACAAAAGGATAATTTACGCATTGAACAAGATGGTGCAGATGCGGTGATGTTACCTGAAACCCTTACCCGTGACATCGATCAATATGACCTTATTATGACTCAGTTTGCGCCTTTAAATCGTGCTGTTCTGGCGGCAGCGCGCAACGTATCCATCATCGGTGTGCTCCGTGGAGGAATAGAGAATATTGACGTGGAAGAAGCTGACGCAAGAGGGATTAAAGTCATAAATACGCCAGGTCGAAATGCACGAAGCGTAGCTGAATACACAGTTGGAATGATGATTGCAGAGATGCGAAACATAGGGCGTTCTCATGCTTCTATCATGAATGGGCATTGGCAAAAAGACTTTGCCAATCAAGACCATATTCCAGAGTTAGGGCGGCAGACAGTTGGCTTAATTGGATATGGTCATATTGGTCAGCTTGTTGCAAAATATCTAGGTGTGTTTGGAACGAACATTCTCTTTTACGATCCATATTTTCAAGGGGAGACAGTATGTACTCAGGTCGAGTTAGATGAGTTGTTGCACGCTTCTGATGTCGTGAGTTTACATGGGCGGTTAACAGCTGAAACAAAAGGAATGTTAGGAGATGAGCAATTTCGAAAAATGAAACGAACGGCGATTCTGATTAATACCGCTCGGTCAGGTCTAGTAAAAGAAGAAGCGTTAGTTAGAGCTTTGCAAGAAAACATAATAGCTGGCGCAGCGCTAGATACGTTCGACTATGAACCTTTAAAGAAGGATAGTCGTTTTCTCTCACTAAATAATGTCACTTTAACGGCCCATTTAGCAGGGAGCACGATCGATGCCTTTCGCCACACACCTACGTTACTAGCAGAACGGGTTATGTCTTATCTAGATAGTGGACGTAAATAAGCTGGCTTTGTTTATTTCATAGATAGAAAAATAAATCAAGCGGATTGGTTATATCTTACTGGTGAAAGACCGGAAAATCTCATTGACCTATTGGAGAAAAAGAGTTTAATAAATACCATTCAATCTTTTCATGGCGCTATTGGGTATAGTGCTTTAATGGGTCGAGTCTATTCTACGATGGACAGAAGATAGAGGTTCTTGGCAGAGCTCATGTGTTTCAAGAAGGAAAGAAAAAACTAGAATGAATTTCATTCTAGTTGAAAGTTAACGTATGTATGAAACATAGCGGTTTTTTATTGTTCGTTAATTTTTGCGACCGACCAAGGGTTTTTTGGATTGAGCGTGTTGAGCTTTTTCGCATACTCTAGTGCGTTTTCAAACTCAATAAATACACGGTCAGTTACAGAATGGATATTTTTCAAAATGAAAGTCTGCCCATCTACGAGCCTTTTAAGATGATACATGAGCGTTCCTCCTCAAATGATTAGGATACATCTATTATACTGCTTTAGCGTAGTTACGTATATGCAAAAATCATGTAATCGATGCAAAATTTATGTATTAGCCTCTTTTTTTATAGAATTAAGAATGGCTTTGGTTAGTAGTCTAGCCATTGATTGGCCAATCACAATAAGCAAGCCAGATAGTACGATGACAACATTCATGGTAAAGGGGTTAAACCAGCTTGGGTTTGGAGGCGTTATAAACAGCTCCGCCAATAAAATTGATAAGAGAATCATAAACGCATTGATTAGTAGAAATTGAGAAAACCGAACTTGCATTGATAAAGCGCCAGCCACAATGGACCAAGTAATGAGAGCTCCGTAGATGAACGAATAATTAATATCAGCTTCTTGATTATGCATGGTTGTTTCATAAAAGTGAAAGAAGAATGAACCAGGGAAGATGGCAATGATGACCCACAATATTTTCAAAGAACCCCTCCGTTTATAGATATGCCCCTTGTTAGTGTATTCTGTTCATCTTTCATTTCTCCTTTCAAATTCTTTGACTCCTTTTATTAGAAGCGTTAGAATAAAATCAACATATATTGTAAGCGCTTACTTTAACTTAAAAGAGGAGGAATGAACATGATTTATGCAAATCCGAATCAAGAAGGCTCACTCGTTTCATTTAAACAGAAATATGATAACTATATTAATGGTGAATGGACGGAGCCTGTTAAAGGTCAATACTTTGAAAACATCTCGCCTGTTACGGGGGAAGTGTTTTGTGAACTAGCCCGCTCAACGTCAGAGGATATTGAATTAGCGCTAGATGCTGCACATGAGGCAAAGGTGAGTTGGGGAAAAACATCTCCAGCGGATCGTGCCAATCTTTTAAACAGAATAGCAGATCGAATTGAAGACAATAGCGAAATGCTTGCTGTAGCAGAGACTTGGGACAATGGAAAAGCAGTTCGAGAAACGTTAGCGGCAGATGTACCGTTAATGGTCGATCACTTCCGCTATTTTGCTGCGACGATTCGTGCACAAGAAGGTAGTTTAAGTCAGCTAGATGAGGATACGGTGGCTTATCATTTTCATGAACCATTAGGCGTTGTCGGACAAATTATCCCGTGGAATTTTCCGTTGTTAATGGCGACCTGGAAGCTTGCACCAGCGTTAGCTGCTGGTAATTGTGTGGTCTTAAAACCAGCGGAACAAACGCCAGCATCGATTATGGTGTTGCTTGAGTTAATTGAAGACCTGTTACCAAAAGGCATTATCAATGTCGTAAACGGTTATGGTGTAGAAGCAGGAAAGCCGCTTGCTTCGAACCCAAGAATTGCAAAGATTGCGTTCACTGGGGAAACGACGACAGGAAGATTGATTATGCAGTATGCATCACAGAATATTATCCCGGTCACACTCGAATTAGGTGGTAAATCACCGAATATCTTTTTTAAAGATATTATGGACGAAGACGATGATTTCTTAGATAAAGCTGTAGAAGGGTTTGTAATGTTTGCGCTTAACCAAGGCGAAGTTTGCACATGTCCATCTAGAGCATTAATTGATGAGTCCATCTATGATGCATTTATGGAACGGGCACTTAAACGAGTGAAGGAAATAAAGATCGGCAATCCACTTGATACAGAAACCATGATGGGGGCGCAAGCATCTTCTGAACAAATGGAAAAAATCCTCTCTTATATAGACATAGGGAAACAAGAAGGTGCCGAAATTCTGACTGGCGGAGAGCAAAGCAAGATCGAAGGGAACGAAAATGGCTATTATATTCAGCCAACTGTCTTTAAAGGAACAAATCAGATGCGAATTTTCCAAGAAGAAATTTTTGGGCCTGTTGTCTCTGTTACGACATTTAAAACGGCAGACGAAGCGCTAGAAATTGCCAATGATACACTATACGGCTTAGGTGCCGGGGTTTGGACTCGTAATATGAATCAAGCCTATCGCTTCGGTCGCAGCATTGAAGCAGGTCGAGTGTGGACGAATTGCTACCATGCGTATCCAGCTCATGCTGCATTTGGTGGCTATAAAAACTCAGGAATTGGTCGGGAAAATCATAAAATGATGTTGGATCATTATCAACAGACAAAGAATTTATTAGTCAGCTATGGCACAAGTCCGATGGGGCTTTTCTAATTAGTAAATTAAAGAGGAGATGAGCGTGTGGTTGAGAAAGTAACAGCAACAGAAACAGCGATCGCCTTTTTAGAAACATTAAAAGATAAACATGGACCGCTTATGTTCCATCAATCAGGTGGATGTTGTGATGGAAGCTCTCCCATGTGTTATCAAGCTGGAGAATTTCTTGTTGGAGACAGTGATATTCTATTGGGAACCATTGCAGACACTCCTTTTTACATGAGCAAAGTTCAATATGAATATTGGAAGCATACACAAATTATTGTTGATGTCGTGGATGGACGTGGAGGGATGTTTTCCATTGAAGGGCCAGAGGGAAAACGATTTTTAACTCGATCAAGAGTATTTACAGAGGAAGAACGAGCTGCGTTCTAAATAGCAAAAAAGGAGATGGTTTTAAGCCTCTCCTTTTTCTTGTGCTTGCTTGGATTCATTTCCAAAATAATCAACGGTTTTTACTGTATAGTCAACATCGTCATTTTCAATGAGATAAGATTTTCTCTCTTGCTGAGATACACTAGCTACATACGTTTCTTTTCCGTTTTCACTTACTTCATATATCCGGTAGCCTGCAATGTAGTCATCACGAACGGCATACCATGATAATAGATTTCCTTGTATGGCTAGTTCCGTAGGCTCGGTAGGAATTCCTTCGCTATCTGTATCCTCAACTAGTGAAGTATAGACAACTAGGCGTTCATCGTGATTGCCTGTTTGACGGTCAAATGTGCCCGTACACGTAATTAAATTGAGTTGCTTGTCATCTGTTGAACCAAAAATCTCTGTTAGAGGTGCATCATCATACGGATAACTTTCAATTTTATCAACCGTAAATTCTAATTCTTCCCCATCTTCATCGGTCACGAAAATGGATTGATCTTCTTCTAAATCACCTAAATAAAAGAACACTGCGGGGCCATTGTTGTCATCGACGTGTCCTGCTAAAACAGCATTTCCACGACCACCAGGTTTTGTTCCTGGTTCATACCAACCAACATCGGTTCCGTTATCGGGGACACCCATTTGTCCATTCTCGAGCAAACCTACTTCAGTAATTGGCGCTGCAACATCGAGTGCGGGAATTCTTAATTCAGAAGGAAACAGTTCGCTTTGTTTGTTTAGCTCAGCATATGCGGTATCCAATGTCTCCTGGTCGATCGAAAATTCCTCCGCAATGGTTTGTTCCGCTTCAATTTCAACAGGAGGCTCAATTTCATCTTGGGCTGTGGGTTGTTGGGAGGAGGATGGTTCTTCTGCAGACGTACTGCATCCAATGAGCGTTAAAAGCGAAAGGAAGAGTACAGCCAGTGGTCTTATTTGCACAACAGATCTACCTCCTTTGGAATGATAAAAAAGTGCCATCGACGGACACTCTCCGTGAGTAATGTCTCAGCTAACTTAAGCTTTTGCAAGACCCTGCAGGAGTGACCGTCTGATGCACTTCATGTCGCATTGAACGATTGACTACTGAATAGATCAATCAATGCGTTGTTTTTCTTACGCGTTTGTGCGGAATTTACGTACGCCGAAATATCCAGCGAAAGTTACTGTGGCACCAGCAAGAATCCATGCCATCCATTGAAGAGAGATACCTTGTTGACTTCCTCCCATACCAGTTTGTGGCATGTCAGGCATTGCTGCTTCCTCTTCAAACATTTCTGGATTTTGCTCGACAATCGCACCAGCTAAACCTGAACCAATATCGAATGTGAAGGCATATCCTTCTCTAAACGTTTCGAATGAACCAGTATAGTCGCCTTCCATGTAACGATCAAATGTTGTAAACACTTGGTCTTCGTGTACGTTCACAAGTTCAGTAGCGTCAGCAGCTGGCAAAATGCCCTCTGTTGCTGTGTCTAAGAACATTCCAAACTCATCAGCAAATGTACTTAATTTACTTTTTGCAGCGTCTTTCGCTTCATTATCTTCATTTTTAACAGCATTGACATATTCACTTTGTGCTAAGATGTGATTGCCTTGCCAAATCTGCTCAAATTGTTCTCCGCCTTCTTCACCGTATACAGAGGCAATGGTTGCTTTTAAGTCAGCTGTATTTTCATCTTCTGCCCAGCTAACAAAATCAAAGTCTTCGCTATCTTTGAATTCTTTTGACATAGATAGTGTTGCTAAAGCAAAGTGTTCGGCAACAAGGTTGCTTAGGTCTGATCTTAAGTTACCAGCATCTGTTAGAGGCGTTGTTCCTTCAAACATATCTGGATTTTGCTCAACGATTGCATTTGATAGAGCGGCACTAATATCAAACATATGTGAAAGTCCTTCACGATACGTCATGTAAGCTGTCTCATAGTCGCCATCTACATAAGCATTAAAGGCATCTTCTACTTGTTGTTCATGGATATCTAGTACTTCAATTGCAGCGTCGCTTGGAAGAGCACCTTCTGTTGCACCTTCAAGAAATTCTCCAAACTCTACGTAGAAGGCATCAAGCATATCAGATGCTTCTTCTTGTGCTTCCATGTCTTCATCTTTTACAGCTTGAACGTAGTCAGCTGTGTACTCATTATGTCCAGAGAAGATACGGTCAAATTCTTCTGCACCTTCATCGCCATAAAGTGATGCAATGGCCGGTTTCATATCTTCAGCATTTTGCATAAGTGCTTCTTGTGCAGCTTCTGCACCTTCATCGCCATCATATTGTTTTTGCATAGATAGAACAGCTAATGCAAAGTGTTCTGATAAAAGGTGATCGAGTGTTCCTCTAAGTTCAACTGCTGGAGTCGTTACTTGCGACATACCTTCTTGTGCTTGAGCGCCTTGAATAAATGATGGTGCAATTAGTGAAGCACCTAATACTGGAATTAATGCTTTTCTCATTTTCATTTTGAAACACTCCTTTGTGTTTTGATTTCACTAAGCTAACGCAAAGGATGTCAGAATGGATCACTTTTTATAAAAGTTTTTTTAAAAACATTTATGGTGGAGCAAGAGGATTGATTTAGAGAGGGCGGTGATATACGTGATAAAGAATGTGTAAGAGCGTCTATCACAAAGAAAAAGAACCGCACTCAATGAGCGCAGTTCTTTGTGTCGTACAGCAATGTGTTTAAAGTTCTTCCAATAACACAATCTCGCCTTCTGGTGTTTCACTTGTTTCGTCAGGTTCAATCGTAATCGCAATGGTGTCGAAGCCCATTGATGGGTCGATGTCGAATGTAGACATGCCACTTCCGTCTTCAGCAGGTGTGAATGTACCCGCTCGGTATGGGTCGCCGTCTTTTAACAACCATACTTGATATACTTGCGTATCTTCCGTTTGTGATAGTTGGTCTGCTTCAACGATTAACTGTTGGTATTGATCTTTATTTACAAAAGAGGCCGTCGCTTCAAATGGAATGGTTTCTGCAGCTGGCTGTAAACTTAACCGTTGCACAAGTGAATCTACAGAAATGCCAGGTTCCACAACCGTATCTCCTGGACCGCTTAATTGGTTGACGGTATAGATATTTCCAATTAGCGAAAGAAATAAGGCGGCTGCCATTGTAGGAATGAGCCAATTTCTGTTTTTCTTACGTTTTGGTAATTCTTGTTTTTCTTTTATAGTGACAACAGTTTTATCTTGTTCATCAGTAGATGGAGAATCTACCGGTGCTTTTTCAGCAAACGCAGCTGCAAGAACTCGGTCTTTCATTGCTGAAGGAGGTTCAACTGGATCAACATCAAACCCTAAGTCATCCGTAAGCTCTTTGATTTCATTTAATTCTTCTTGGCATGTCGAACAAGTTTCTAGATGCGCTTCAAATTCTTTTCGTTCCGTGTCGGTCAATTGTCCGTTAATGTAGTCAATTAAATGGTCACAACGTTCACTCATGAATGATCCCTCCATTCTGTTCAATGTCTTGGATTGTTTCTTTTAGATGTTTTAATGCAAGTCGAATCCTTCCTTTAACCGTACCTAAGGGTAGGTCGCACGAATCAGCAATCTTTTGCTGCGACAAGCCTTGATAATAAAATAAGGTGATGACCTTTTGTTGTTCCGGTTTTAACTGGCTAATCGCTCTTCTAACAACAGCCCTTTTTTCTTTCCATTCCACCTGATCTTCTACGCTCGGATCAGGGTCTTCCGTCATTTCTTTTGTAGCAATTTCAGAAGCGGTTTCCCGTTTCTTACGAATATGGTCAATAACGGTGTTTCGTGTCATCGTTAACAGCCAGCTAGAAAATTTCCCTTTTGTTTCATCATAAGAACTTTTTTGTGTCCACACTTTTATAAAGACTTCTTGAACAATTTCTTCGGCCAATTGTTTCTCTTCCGTCATCTTAAAGGTGAAAGAAAAGAGCAGCTTACTGTATTTATCATACATTTGTTCGAGCGCCTCTTTTTCTCCACCCCTGAGCTTTTTATAGAGCTCTACATCATGTTCGGGCATCATAATCTCCTTTTTAACCTGATCTCGATTTATGGACATAAAAAATCGGAATAATAGCTCTCTGCTGATTTTACATGTATTTGTCGAGAAAAGCCAAATAAAAAGGTAAGTGGTTCGCTCTCTTACTAAACGTATCAAACGTTCGTTTGGATCACTTTTTTTTAAAAGATGTTTGAAAATAGTAGGAAGTGGGAAAGAGAATTAATTATCCTACTAGGGATTGGACCATGATTCCTTGCGTTGCTTCTCACGATATGATTAGATGGCAAATAAGGACATTTCGATTGAGGTGAGGAAAGAAATGAACGGTTCAAATAACGAAACGAGTTGGAATTTAACTAATAGTTATGAACAATTACCGAAAGTTTTTTATAGTAAACAATCATTTAATGAAGTGCCAAACCCAGAAGTTGTTATGTTAAATGATCCCTTAGCAGAGCGTTTAGTAATGCCTTTGGATTTTCTAAAAACAAAAGAAGGTCATGAACTGCTAGCAGGGAATCAGTTGCAGGATGGACGAGAAGGACTGGCGCAAGCTTATGCAGGTCATCAATTCGGACATTTTACGATGCTTGGCGATGGGAGAGCGCTTCTTTTAGGTGAACACGTAACGCCACAAGGAGAGCGTGTGGACATTCAATTAAAAGGGTCAGGACGAACGGTGTTTTCACGTGGTGGTGATGGAAGAGCCGCACTTGGTCCAATGCTTAGAGAATATATTATGAGTGAAGGCATGCATGGGTTAGGTATTCCCACTACAAGAAGCCTAGCTGTTATAAAAACAGGCCAATATGTGAGGCGAGAGGAACGTTTACCTGGTGCTGTTTTAACACGTATTGCAAAAAGTCACATTCGCGTTGGGACGTTTCAATTTGCAGCAGCACGAGGAGAAGTAGATGATCTTAAAGCTTTAGCAGATTATGCAATTGAGCGCCACGAACCAGATGCGAAGGAGGATCAGAACAAATATCTGTCGTTCCTTTATCGAGTGATCGAAAAACAAGCACAATTAATCGCGCAGTGGCAGCTCATTGGTTTTGTTCATGGTGTCATGAATACAGATAACATGGCAATTAGTGGTGAAACAATTGATTACGGTCCGTGTGCGTTTTTAGATACGTATGATCCATCTGCGGTATTTAGTTCGATCGACACGCAAGGACGCTATGCATATGGCAATCAACCATATAGTGCGAACTGGAATGTAGCACGATTTGCTGAAGCACTCTTACCTTTGCTGTCAGAAGAGCAAGAGCAAGCTGTAGCGCTAGCCCAACGAGCGATTGAGGCATTTACGCCGCTTTATAAACAGTACTGGCTAGAAGGAATGAGAAAAAAATTAGGATTGTTACAAGAGGGAGAAGAGGACGAAACGTTTGTTAACCAACTCCTTGCTATTATGAGCGAGTATAAACTTGACTACACGAATACATTTAGACAGTTAAGTACTGGAGAGAGGCTAGCTTCAACTGTAGAAGACGATGTAGACTATCAAGAGTGGAAGAAAGAGTGGCAGCGACGTTTGGACGAACAACCCTTTAAGCGAGAAGAAGCGGTACAAACCATGTTAGCAACGAACCCTTATGTTATTCCAAGAAATGAACATATGGAGCGCGTGCTTAACGCTGCCGTAGAAAAAAATGATGACACCTTGCTGAAGAAATTTTTGTCTGCGCTGAGCAATCCATTTACAGAAACAGATGAAGGAAAAGAATTTACAACCGTTTCAACAAGCGTAAAACCTTACATCACGTATTGCGGCACATAACGTATTGTTGTGTGTCGCTTTTTATGAAATGTCAATCGTCCCATCCTAGTCCAGTGTGCAGGCATTCATACGATAGCAATCACGATCAAATTAATGATAAGAAGCAAACAGAGTCCACCATAAAAAAACGAACGTTTTAAACCGAGATAATGACATTTAATCGCTTTAGGAATGAATGCAAGTATGAGGGTTCCATGTAAAAGTAGGCTTATCACGCTGGCATAAGAGTAGGGTTGACTTAAATTTTGGGTAATGAGAAATAAGACGATGACCATCACCAAGAAAGGAATCCAGGCTAAAACCTCTATACGCCACCATTGCTCGCTTTTTGATTTTGTTTTCACATACATAACAAACCTCCTCTTAGAAAACCGTATAGTTTCTACATACACAGAATAGACGTATGTAAAACATGGTTTAGAAAAAAAGTAGTCATTTCATAAATGGAAAGGGTGTATGCGAATGCACATTGCACTACATATCGGTTATTTTATCGTACTAGTCTTGTCGTGTTTTTTGTCTTTTTTCGTCTTATTTGGTGCAGGTTTTGCAGGAGAGTTTGGTATTACGCTATCGACAGTTTTTAACGTTTTAGGGTTTAGTGTAATATGGGTCGTTGGTTATATGACGTTTTTGTTTACAAAAGACCGCTCCATTCAATATGTTAGTTTACTGTGTGTGGTTGTGGCAATTCCAACGTGGTTGTTTTTAGCGCCTTAATAAAGGAGGATAAAAATGGATGTGATCAACCGTAGTTTATTATGCGTAACAGGCGTAGGGGTCGTATTTGCTTTGTTCATGTCAACGCTTTTTTTTACGCCTTTACTCATCACCGTGCCTCTTTTAGGAGGTTGGCTAGCACTCGTCTACACGTATAAGAAAGAAACGTACCGCAATCTGTATGTGATTTGGGTTCTGTCGGCATGTATTTTAGTAGTGACAGTTTTTTTAGCGGTTACGTTTAGCCTAATATTGATGAATGGATAAGCGTAAAAAATAGAGAATGGTGACTGGTTATTAGAGGTTTCGTCGACCGAGAAGGAGATTCCCGTTTCAAATGGAATATGCTTGATAGAAGCATATGTTAAAGGGGTGATGTGGGTCGTGAACGTTCAATTAACCTACGAAGCACAGCAAAGTTTGGAAGGGTATTTACAGGTGAAAACAATGCTGGTGGAGGAGACTGAAGCTGATTGGGTGTTTCAAACGGAATACCTTAAACAGTATCGCATTCGTAAATTAGATGGAGCCGCTTATTGCCAAGGTCGTCTGGTTGTATTATTGTCACTAAATGTTGATGAAACGAAATGGTCTCAGTTAATTCTATCCCTGTTAAAACGCTATCCGCACGGTGTGGAATATTTGAAAGATGATACCCATGCGATATATTTTTCGATTTATCAAAAAATAAAGAAGAAACGATTTCAAAAAACGATTCAATATAGTAAAGCAACTGGTGCCATTCGTGTTCTACAAGGGGATCATTTGAAGCTCGCAAACGTTCAAGTAGGCTGAATGGTAAACAAAAAAGGATTTTGATCATCTATGTAGAAACCCTATGTATGAGAGGAGGATGACTGCACCCATTCTCTTCTTTTGTTTATTTTAATCATTCATCCTTCTGTATAAATAAGCAAATGTTCCGTATATATGCTTGAAAAATGGTATACTTTTACGTAAATTCATCTAGCGAAAGTAGGAGAGTGCCATTTTTTATTTATATTTAAGTTTGATCTTACTCTATATCGCAAGTGAATTTGTTAACCATATAAGCATTCAAAGTGCAATGGGCGTTTTGGCGCTTATCATCATTAGCATTAACTTCTTTAAAGTGAAACGTCTGTATTTTTGGGCGGGTACAGCTTTTTTTATTGTAGGGCTTGTTTGCACGTTTCTTTACGTGCCGACTGAAAGACCATTCTTATCACTATTCGGTTCAATGACAAGTTTATTAGCACTGCTGTTTGTATTGCCATATATGAGCACGATTATTGCGGTTGGTAAATATGATCGAGCCCTTGGTCAAATGATTCGCAAACCTCCACAGTTAACAATGGTTCGGCTTTACCGACGTACCTCGATGATGACGTACATGTTGACGTTGTTTTTGAATGTGGCAACGGTACCAGTCGTAGTATCTACTGTAAAAGCACAAGTTTCGCAATTAAAAGATGCATTTATTCAACGATTTTTTGCACATAGCATATTGAGAGCGTATGGACTTGTCTTACTATGGAGTCCTACTGAAGTCCTTGTCGCTTCAACGATTGATATGACAGGCACAAGCTATTTGCTTTTATTTCCAACACTATTTGCGATTAGTGTTTTATTTATTTCACTAGATTGGTTTATACATAATCGACAATTAAAGCAGGTTGATTTGAAGGCTGCTGTTGAAGTGACCCATAACCCGGTACAACTAAGAAAGAAACTATTGGAGCTAGGTTTTGCGATTACTTGTTTTATCGTGTTGCTTTTAAGTCTAAATGCGTTCATACCACAGTCATTCTTGTTTTCAGTCACTGTGCTCATTATTCCATTTACGTTTATGTGGGCTTTCTTTATTAAAAAAGGAAAACGTTTTTTAATTTTAAGTACAGCTTATGTGAAAGGAAATACAACGCAGCTACATGGCTTATTCTTTTTATTTTTAGCAGCCGGTTTTTTTGTGGAAGTGTTTCCATATACGACATTATTTGGCCATATGGACACATTTTTCTCCTATGTCTATGAGAGCGCACCGATTCTTTTGTTCTATTTATTAATTGCGGTATGTATTTTTAGCTTTGCTTTAATTGGCTTTCATCCATTAATCTCAATTGCGATCTTTTCCCCTTTTTTAGCCGATGCAATGATTGCTCATCCTTATGGGGTCAGTGTATTATTAATCGGTGTAGGGTTAAGTACGGTTATGATTGGTCCGTTTAACATTACACCAACAATTTTAGCGATGCAGCTTCAAGCGAACCCATACGCCATTATTCAAAAGAATTTAGTGTTTGCATTTAGTTATTTACTATTTATTGTAGGTGTCGCAACGATGTTTAGTTTAATTTTATAAAACATCATCAGAACTGTTATTGAGTTATGAAGTCAATGAAAGAAATGAAATTTTGAAAGAGAGTAGAGAAAGCGATGATTGTAAAAGTTGCCAGCGCCGTCCTTGTAATTGTTGCGATCTTACTTGTAGCCCAGTCTGACTGGGTCACGGAATTAAGAATAGGTGAGACAGGGGAAGCAAGTGAGTTGTTTCAACAATCTCTTCCCTTTTTACTGTTGTTGTCGTTGGTCTTATTAATTGTACAAAGTATATTAACTGTTGTTCCATTGGCTCTAATTTTAATCTTTAATTACATATTACTAGGTTTTTGGTCAGGTTACGCGTGGAGTCTTGGCACAAGTTTATTTGCTAGCGTGCTTGCATTCTATCTTTATCGCTATTGGTTGCAACAGTTGTTTCAACAGAAGATACGAAAAGATTGGGTACAGGCTATTGAACGGAATGGATTTTGGGTTGTACTAACAAGCCGGCTTATCCCTGTCATGCCGTCTAGTTTAATCAATTTAGCAGCAGGAAGTAGTCAAATCACACTGACAAGTTTCTTTTTATCAACGTTGATTGGAAATAGTCTTTATTTACTTGCACTATTCTTATTAATGGAGGGGTTTATCGCTGGTGGAATGGAGTGGCTCCTGTTACCTGGCGTTGGAATCTTGTTTTTAGCAATTTTTCTAAAGAAAAAATTGACCAAACCAGTGAATGATTAAGGGATGAATGAAGGAGATAGGAGCAACATATGATGGAAATTCGACAGCTACAAAAAAATGAAGATGTGCCTTACGATCTTTTACTACTAGCAGACCCTAATCAAGCGCTCGTTGATGCATATTTGAATCAAGGTAATTGCTATGTTCTTGAAATAAACAAGCAAATCGTAGGGTGTTATGTGTTGCTAAAGACGCGCCCGCAGACGATCGAAATTATTAATATTGCTGTTACGAAACAGATGCATGGACGAGGTTACGGAAAGGCGTTACTCGCTCATGCGATAGAAAAAAGTAAAGAAGCTGGTTATCAAACGATTGAAATTGGGACATCAAATTCAAGCATTAACCAACTAGCGTTTTATCAAAAATACGGGTTTCGAATGGACTACATTGATCGTGGATTCTTTTTACGACACTATGATGAAGAAATCTGGGAAGATGGTATACAAGCATTGGATATGGTGCGACTGTCGATGCATTTTTCGTAAATAAGGTTTAAAGAGAATCGAAGGCAGGTATTAAGGAGTAGTAGAGAGTGAGAAAGAAGGTTTTACAATGAACGTAAGGGAGATCGATCTATTCGAACGAGAGCTGACTACATTAAAGAACCAAAGACAAAACCCTCAACTCTATGCTTGTTTTCAAGACGAAATTGATAGTCAAATTGAATTAATCAAGGAAGCGATTCGTTCCTATAAAAAAAGATAAAATAAGCCGACGCTCTATCGGCTTATTTGCTATGTACATGACTAGGATTGTTTACGGAATCCTTTGACAGTGGAGATGAGCATCACGATAAACAATAGACTTAACACGAGGCTTATAGGTGAGGTGACGTATCCGAGGAAGAAGTCACCAATGTCATGATGAGCCGTAATCATAGCAGCTCGAAAAGACTGATCGATTAATGGTCCAAGAACAATACCTAAAACGAGGGGAGCCAAAGGAAAGCCGAATAAGCGCAAGATGAACCCCAATACACCGAAACCAATCATCCAATATACATCAATCATTGTATTATTAATGGAATAGGCACCGACAACAATTAATACAAGAATGATGGGCATTAAAACTCCTTTTGGTATGGAGATGACTTTTTTAAACAAATGGATGCCGCTCATCCCAAAGAGTAATAAAAAAAGGTTGGCTAAAAATAATGAACCGCAAATGACCCAAAAAAGGTCAGGCGAATTGACAATGAGTAATGGACCAGGGTCCAGTCCATGAACAATGAGTGCCCCGATTATTACAGCCGTAACGGCGTCACCTGGTATTCCTAAGGTTAACATCGGCACAAAAGCACCACCGATTGCAGCATTATTCGCTGTTTCGGGAGCAATAACCCCTTCATATGCCCCTTCACCAAACGGACGACTTGGTTTTTTTGTACTTCGTTTTGCATGATCGTATCCAAGTAAGGCAGCAATCTCTCCTCCTACACCAGGTAAGACACCAGCTAATGCCCCAATGACCGATGTACGAAGCGTTAATGGCAAAAATTTTATTAACATAGCAAGTGGCGGGATGATTTTGCCCACAACACTATCTTTATGGCTTTGCGCTTTTTGTGAGAGCTGAAAAAGCACTTCTGCAAAACCAAACAAGCCTAAGATCGCAATGATAACGTTAATACCACTTTGCAACTCGAGCACACCAAAGGTTAATCGCGGTGCTGCCGAAATCATATCAAGGCCAATTAAACCAATGACAACGCCGAAACACGCAAGAAACATCGATTTAATAAAAGCGCCACTGCTCATCGTGCCGACTAATAGTAAGCCAAGTAATGCTAAAAGCAAGTAATCGCGATGAGCAAAAAATAAAGCGATATCGGATAAAACAGGTGTAGCAAAAACAAGGAGAAGAAGACCGACCATGCCTCCAACAATCGATAAAATAGTAGAAAGTCCAATTGCTAAGCCGGCTTCCCCTTTTTGAGCGAGAGGGTACCCGTCAAAAGATGTGGCAATCTGAGCGGGCCCACCAGGCATATTTAATAAAATCGCAGGTCTAGCGCCACCATAGACGCCGCCTACATAGACACCAACGATCAGTGCCAGAGCAGAAAGCGTGTCCCACGAGTAGGTTAACGATAGCAATAATACGGTCGCCATTGTCACCGAAAGACCAGGAATCGCACCGACATAGATGCCTGCGAACGTCCCTAACGCTACGAGAAGAAGCAATTGGTAGTCTAATAATGGCATAAGAAATTGTTCCATAACGCTCCTCATTTCTAAACGAATTCATGTTAAGGGAATACAATTTGAAAAATAGTTTGAAAAATAAACACGATGACAACAACAAGTATGACGGCTAATAAAATACTTTTCCAAAAGGAGAGCGTCCGAAAAAATAAAAAACTAGTGAGTAAAAAAAATAAAGTTATGAGACTAAAAGGAAAGACAGGAATAAGAGCGACGTAAACAACAACGAGAAAAAGAAAGCCCAAAAAATGAAAACGATGTTCAATTTTGTGGGTTGCTTTTTCAGAAGTCCGGAACTGCTGATACGCTAGTATACAAGAGAATAAAATCATGAAAAAAGACAGGACGAGAGGGAGGAAACGTCCTGAGGATAAAAATTCATCATAAACAGGAATCCTTAATGCTTGGGTAACAAAGATGACACTAATTGTAATCAAGCCAATATAAAAATAAAAAGCAGGGGACTTAATCAATGGGTTTCGTCCTTTCTCGTGAAAGTTAAAAGTTAGGAACAGGAATATCATAGTTTTCTGGATGTTCTGCAAAACCGGATTGATAGAGAAACCAGTTAGTGCGTGATTCCCATTCAGCCTGATAATCAAGTGCCTCTGATCCTGTTAATCCTAAGGGAATCATACGATTGTTCTCTAAAAATTGTTGAAAATCAGCGTCTTCGAAAGCGTACTCAAAACTTTCGACTAATGTATCAATAACAGGCTCAGGTGTCCCTTTTGTCACATAAGCTCCGTAATAAGCGCCCCATGGGAGATAATCTAGGTATTCAGGTGCCACTTCACCAAGTGCTGGCCATTCACCAAATTCTTCAAGACGTGTGTCGTTTACAATTCCAAGAACCCGAACTTCTTCTGCAACAATGTAGTTGTAAGCAGATGGGAGGGAGACAATGGATGCATGAATTTGTTTCCCCATTAACCCAGTAATGGAGGCGCCCTCTCCTTTATAGGGAACCATGGCAAAATCAAGGCCGAGCATGCTCGAGACAACACCAGATGTGCCCACTGGCCCAGTTGTTGCCATCAAAGTATCGCCAGGGTGATCTTCCGCATGGGTAAGGAACTGATCCAGCGTTTCAAACCGAGAGTCAGGATGAACAATAATTACAGGGACGGTTCTTGCAAAAAGCATCAACGGTTCAAAATCATGGTAACTTAAGTCGGAAATGCCTGTTGTTCGATATAAGTTTGGATTCTCAGCACCAAATAAAATTTTGTAGCCATTAGCCGGGTCGGTATAAACATCGTGAGTGGCAATCGAGCCAGCACCACCTTCAACGTTTTGTAAAATAATTGTTTCATCAAGAACCGGTTCAGTATATTGACTGACGACCCGAGCAATTGAGTCCGCGCCGCCACCAGGTCCAAAAGGAATAACACCTGTTATGGAACGGGTTGGATAATCATGACCAAGTTCGCCCGATGTTGCAGAAGTACATGACGAAAGAAAAAGGCAGCTGGAAACAAATAAAAGTAAACGTTTCTTCATTGGTTAATCAACTCCAAATCATTTAGAAAGCGGTTTCAAAAAGTTCCGTTTAGTGGAACTTGAATCTTGTTTAATGGAAATATAACTGAATTGTAGCAAACCTTAATTCGCTTGTCATTCTTTTTTAAAAATTATGCAAAAATTATTTAAATGAATCAATTTTATAAGAACTAGTTTTTCGAGACGTTGTTGGCAGGAAGAAATAGATGGATAGAAGTGGACTCGTTATTTAAGAAAGAAGGAAGTGGTTGACAAACCTTTAGTGGTATCGATACTATTTTAAGTGAATATCTTGTATACTAGTATAAAATAAATATAAAGCGTATACAAAAGGAGGAGTAACAATGAAACATCAATTTTCATTAGCTCATTTGACAGCATTAGAGTGTGCGCCACCAGAACTGACTTATTTAGCGGCACAAGCTGGTTATGATTTTGTAAGCATACGTCCTATTTATATGGGACTTCCAAACGAACCGAATTACGATTTAGCAAACAACAAGGCTATGTTTAAAGAAACAAAGCAGGCATTAGAAACTACTGGGTTAAAGGTGTTTGATATTGAATTAGCTCGTATTAATGATGAGATTAATCCAACAATGTACGAACCAGCTTTTGAGGTTGCAGCAGAATTAGGAGCAAAGCACGTACTTAGCAGTATCTGGACCGATCATACAGAACGTGGTCGTGAAAAATTCGCTAAACTATGCGACGTCGCAAAACCGTACGGCTTAACAATTAATTTAGAGTCCGTTCCAATTGCGTCAGTAAAAACATTAAAAGGTGCGGTACACGTATTGGAAGATGTTAATAAACCAAATGCAGGTCTAATGATTGACGCTCACCATTTTCATCGAGCACACGATCGACCAGAGGAAATTCAATCAATTCCAAAAGAATGGTTAAATTATTTTCATTTATGTGATGCACAAGGACAAATTCCTCAAGATCAGGCAGAAATGACAAGAATTTTACGCGAGGAAAGGCTTTACATTGGTGAAGGAGGATTGCCATTAACAGAAATGATCAGTTATCTACCAGATGATATCGTATTTTCTTTAGAAATGCCTCATTTACAGCGAACGAAAGAGTTAGGAACTTACGGTTATATAAAGCAGTGTCTAGAATCAGCGAGAGCATTTGTTGAACAGTGTAAAAAGAATCCCTTAACGACTTAACTTGTATACTAGTGTTTTAATGAAGTGTTGTGAAAGAACATTCGTATGACGAACTGGGTATGGTACACTCTTTTTAGCGACATGGTTTAATTAGCTGAAGTTAAAAAGGTGGTACGACTAGTAATGGAAAAACGTGATTCATTGCGAACCGTTCGACGAGCATTATCCATACTTGATTGTTTTTCAGTTCAGCAACAAGAACTTTCGTTAACTCAAATTGCCAATCAAATTGATTTGGCAAAATCAACGACGACACGGTTGTTGTCGAGTTTAGAAACGGAACGTTTAATCCATCGAGATGAACAAACAGGAAAATATAAGCTTGGAGTCAAACTCATATCTTTAGGGCAGATTGCAAAAGATTCGTATCCACTTAAAGATAGGGTGTCAAAGCTAATGGAAAAACTTCGTGATGAGACACTCGAAACGGTGAACTTGTATACACTTGATCAAGGAAAGCGAATATGTATTCATCAATTTGAAGGATACCAGCCACTTCGTCATGCGGTACGAATTGGTGAAATGTTGCCCATTTCTAGTGGAGCAGGTGGAAAGTTACTACTTGCTTACCAGCCCGAGCATATACAAGATAAAGTCCTGGCGGAGCTTGATCCTTCTATTTTAGAAGAGCGAATCAAAGAATTGGAGCAAATTAGAAAGACAGGAATAGCGGTTAGTAGAGAAGAACGAGAACTTGGATTAGCAGCAATTGCTGCTGCTGTATTTAATGAAGATGGTAGTGTGACTCACTGTATTTCATTATCAGGTCTTATGCAGCGATTTTCTGACGAAAAACTTTCTGATTATCAACAAATCCTAACGAATGCACTTAGACAAGTGAACGGTGAAAAAAAGCTTCATTAGCGTAAGCGTTTTCAATAATTGGTAAAAGCGGGTGACGTGTATGAGAACAGTGATTAAGAAAATGAAAGTAAATGAGATTGAACGTCCAATGGTTTGCACACCTCTTGTAGGAAGAACAAGTCATGCGCTTAAAGAGGAACTTCGAGCCATTGTTCAAAAGAAACCAGGGTTGATTGAGTGGCGGGTTGACTTTTTTGAGCAGTTGGATCAGACAAATGAAGTGATTGAAATAGGGAAATGGATAAAAGAACACGCTGATGGCATACCCATTTTGTTCACCAGACGCTCCATACGTGAAGGCGGGGAGACCATCTCTTTAACAGAAGCAGAAGTAACAGATTTGTATATGGAAATACTAAAAGCGGATGTCGTCGATGCAGTTGATGTTGAATTAAGTTGTCCTGCTGAAGCGAAACAGAGCATCATAAAGCTAGCAAAAGAAAAACAGGTCCAAACTGTGATGTCCTTTCATAACTTTAAAGAAACACCGAAGAAAAAAGAGCTTTTGTCTATTTTGGAACAAGCGCAAAAAGAAGGCGCTGATGTAGGCAAAATTGCATTAATGCCACAATCTCTCGAAGATGTCTTAACAGTTGCACAGGTAACAGAAGAAGCGAATCGTACATTAACAATTCCTATTATTACAATGTCCATGGGGCCAAAAGGAGCACTTTCACGATTAATGGGTGGTGCCTTCGGATCAGCTGTAAGTTTTGCAGTTGGTCAGTCTGCATCTGCACCAGGTCAAATTGAAATTGCTGAGGTAGAAAAAGTACTGAATGTTATTGAGGCTAGTCAACAATAAAGCGAGTTTGTAACAGGTGAAAACAAAAAAGAATCTTTATGGCGAATGAAAGAGCGGTCATAAAGATTCTTTTATTATGTCTAGAGCTCGTTTATCTACCCGCTAAACCTTCATGCTTTGATTGTTTATGATCCAAGTGATTTTGACCCCACGTATGCATCGCATTTAAAATAGGTTCTAACGTTTTGCCATAAGTGCTTATCGTGTATTCCACTTTTGGTGGGATTTGCGGGTATATGTGGCGTTCAATAATTTCCTCTTCCTCTAGTTCCCTTAATTGTTGCGTCAAGACTTTAGGGGTAATACTAGGGATGGCGCGTTGGAATTCACCAAAACGAGTCGTACCATTCGCTAACAAGTGCAGTAAAATAAGTAGTTTCCACTTGCCGACGATAATATCCAATGCCTGACTTACTTGGCATTGATCGGGTACGATCTTCATAATCTTCACTCCTTTAGTATACTTTTGTATACCATCTATCTTTAAGGTACGTACTATTAAATGTGTTCATCATAAGGCAAAATATAAGAAGATACAATGATTGTGACTTAAAGGTTTTTAGGAGGGATTCGGATGAATCGAATGAAGAAAGAAAATGGGTTAGAATTTGGAATTTATACATTAGGAGACCACCTTCCTAATCCACATACAGGAAAACGAATTTCGGCGCAGGAACGTGTCCACGAAATTATCGAATTTGCGAAGCTGGCAGATGAAGCCGGTCTAGATTTTTTTAGTGTTGGAGAAAGCCACCAACCATTCTTTGCCACTCAAGCACATGCGGTTGTTTTATCTGCTATTGCACAAGCGACCAAGAACATTAAGATTGGGAGTTCCTCTACCATTATTAGTACGTCAGACCCTGTTCGCGTCTATGAAGACTTTTCAACGATTGATTTAATTTCTAATGGTCGTGCAGAAATCATTGCGGGACGTGCCTCTCGTGTTGGATTATATGAATTACTTGGATATGATTTACGAAATTATGAGGAATTATTTGAAGAAAAATTTGATTTGCTAAGAAAAATAAATGAAGAGGAGCGTGTAAATTGGTCAGGTGAGTTTCGTGCCCCTTTAAGAGATGCAGAAGTACTCCCTCGACCAGTGGAAGGGCATATGCCGATTTGGCGTGCGGTAGGAGGAACACCAGCAAGTGCAATAAAAGCTGGAATAGCTGGCGTGCCAATGTTCTTAGCTCATTTGGCAGGGCCGACGGAAGCGTTTAAACGGTCCATCGATGCCTACCGAGGAGCGCTAACAGAAAGTGGATATGACCCAGCTGATTTTCCGATTGCAACGGCAGGGCTCTTCTATGCGGCTGACACAACGCAAGCGGCGCAACAAGCGTATTACCCTTGTGTAAACGAAGGGATTAAATTAACAAATGGATCTGGTTTCTCAAAACGAGCATTTGCGCAAGGGGAAGACGTACGTGATGTGTTAAATGTCGGGAGCCCACAGCAAATCATTGAGAAAATACTTTATCAATACGAGCTATTTGGGCATCAGCGTTACATTGCGCAATTAGACTTTGGCGGTGTGCCGTTTGATGAGTTAAAGAAAAATATAGAATTAATCGCTACAGAAATTCTTCCAGCGATTCGAAAATATACGAAGGAGGATGTAAAGTGAACGTAGTCGTCTTATCTGGCTCCATTGTTGGTTCAAAAACAAAAATGATGATGAATGAAGTTGTGAAGCAAATTAATGATTATGATGAACAGACGAACGTAACCGTGATCGATCTTGCGGAACAAGATGTACAATTTAGCGATGGTCGACAATTTTTTGAGTACGCGGGCGATACGGGTTATGTCGCACAAACAATCATGGATGCAGATGCGCTTATAATTGGTACACCTATTTTTCAAGCATCAATTCCGGGGACATTAAAGAATGTATTTGATCTTCTACCAGTGAACGCGTTTGAAAATAAGGTAGTAAGTATCGTTGTGACGGCAGGGAGTCCAAAGCATTATCTTGTTGCTGAACAGCAGCTAAAGCCTATATTAAACTACATGAAAGCTCAGCTCGTGCAGACATTTGTCTTCGCGGAAGAAAAAGATTTTCATCAGAAAAAAATTGTTAATGACGATGTGCTCTTTCGCGTTGGGCGATTAGTGGAAGATACTCATCTTTTAACAAAGACGTTTAAAGCGATACGAGAAGAAGCTGAGGACGCGTATGGATTTTAAAGAGGAGCTTGCTTCTTTCGCATAGAAAACGATACATCGGCAACTGCTTAGCGGTTGCCGATTTGCTTTTTTAGATAGGGTCATTTTTCCTCATATCCCCATGCTTGGAGAACCGTTCGGACAGCCTGTTCTAATTGTTCTTCAGGGATACTTGCAAAACCTAGAACGATACGGGGATAGTCCTGAGGATTGTTTTCAATAGCATATTGGGAAAGGGGATATACTTTTGTTTGAGCCTTTGCAGCAGCTTTCACAAGTTCTTCCTCACTCATCCCGTTTTTAACGACTACTACAATGTGTAAGCCAGAGCGTTCCCCAATAATCCGCAATTGATTTTCAAATGGTCTCATTAACGGTAAGACGATGTCGCGCTTTCGGCGATAAATTTTTCGCATCCGATTGACATGCTTTTCAAAATCACCCGATCGCATAAAAGAGGTAAGCACATGTTGATCAATACGGGAAACAGTTGAATGATAAAAGGAAAACATGTCGTGAAAACGAGGGACAAGTGTTTTCGGCAATACCATGAAGCTTAGTCGTGCAGACGGCATTAACGATTTTGAAAAACTGCCTACATAAATGACTTTGTGGTGTTGATCCATACTTTGTAAGGATGGAATGGTTTTTCCAGTATAGCGAAATTCACTATCGTAATCATCTTCAATGATAAACCGTTCTGGTTGAGCCTCTGCCCATTTTAATAATTGTTGTCGACGGTTAACGGATAAAACTGCCCCGTACGGAAAATGATGAGAGGGCGTTGTATACATCACATTTACAGGTGATTGAGTAATGGCTTGAACGTCAACTCCTTCGTCATCAACTTGAAACGGGTAATAATCATGGGGATGGTGATGTAGCAACTTTCGCATGAGTTGATAGCCTGGATCTTCAATCCCATAAATGCTGTCTTTTCCTAAAAGAAGAAACAGCTGCTGTAGCAACGTTTCCATACCTGCTCCAACAACGATTTGTTCCCACGTACAATGAACGCCACGAGAGTGATACAGATAATGGGCAATTTCTTTTCGAAATGCTTCATCCCCCATGGAATGACCTAAGAGCAACAACTCTTGATTGCTTTCATCGACCACTTGTCTAACATATTTGCGCCACTTCTCAAACGGGAAGTGACTTGTATCTATATGGGTAGGGTGAAAATTAAAGCGAATGTCTGGTTTTTTTTCTTGATTTTTAGTCGATAGTTGAGATGTGGTTGGCACGTAATCAAGCTGTTCATAAGCTTGAACAAAGAACCCTTTTCTCGGTAACACTTCCACATAACCTTCTGCAACGAGCTGGTTGTATGTCGCTTCTACTGTATTTTGACTGACTTTTAAAAAATCTGCTAGCTTGCGCTTTGAGGGAAGTTTCGTGCCAAAAGAAATACGTCCAGCGATAATGTCATTTTTTAAATGCGTGTAAAGTTGTTCATAGAGAGGGGACTGTGCCTCTCGATCTAAGTGAACCCATAATAAATCCATAACACCAATCCTTTTTTATTCTGAACCCATTATTTTTGTGAAAACTGACACTTACAATACAGTCAGTTTCTTTTTATACTATGAAATAAATCTGAAAAATGCAATCAAAAAGGAGTGGCGAAGATGGAAAGAATGTTAGGAACGGACCGAGTGAAGCAAGGAATGGCGCAAATGCAAAAAGGTGGCGTCATTATGGACGTTGTGAATGCAGAGCAAGCTAAAATTGCAGAAGAAGCAGGAGCAGTAGCTGTTATGGCGCTTGAGCGCGTGCCTTCAGATATTCGTGCGGCCGGTGGCGTAGCGCGAATGGCAGACCCAACGATTACAGAGGATGTTTTGAAAGCTGTCTCCATTCCTGTTATGGCAAAAGCAAGAATTGGCCACATTGTGGAAGCACGTGTTCTTGAAGCAATGGGTGTGGATTATATTGATGAGAGTGAAGTGTTAACACCAGCAGATGAAGTGTATCACTTAAACAAACGTGATTTCACGGTACCGTTTGTATGTGGAGCTCGTGACTTAGGTGAAGCGGCGCGCCGAATTGGTGAAGGAGCATCTATGATTCGTACAAAAGGTGAGCCTGGCACAGGGAACATTGTAGAGGCCGTTCGCCATATGCGTAAAATGCAAGCACAAGTGAAGCAAGTGATTCATATGTCAACGGACGAGCTTATGACAGAAGCGAAAAATATTGGCGCTCCTTACGAAATCTTATTGCAAATCAAAGAAGCAGGGAATTTCCCGGTCGTTAACTTTGCCGCTGGTGGCGTAGCAACACCTGCTGATGCAGCATTAATGATGGAGCTTGGTGCAGATGGTGTGTTTGTTGGATCAGGCATCTTTAAATCCGAATCACCAGAAAAATTTGCCCGTGCAATCGTGGAAGCAACCACGCATTACAAAGATTACGAACTTATCGCCAAACTTTCAAAGAATTTGGGTACAGCGATGAAAGGATTAGACATTTCCACAATTGCACCAGAAGAGCGTATGCAGGACCGAGGCTGGTAATAAAAGATGGTGA
Organism: Shouchella phoenicis; assembly: GCF_047238345.1. NCBI lineage: Bacteria > Bacillati > Bacillota > Bacilli > Caryophanales > Bacillaceae > Shouchella > Shouchella phoenicis. Next base: position 1,099,829 of record NZ_JBDFMQ010000001.1, read on the forward strand.
CGATTGGTGTACTTGCTCTTCAAGGAGCGGTCAGTGAGCATATTAAGATGATTGAAGACAACGGAGCAAAAGGACTTACAATAAAGCGAACGGATCAGCTTGATGCGATTGATGGCTTGATTATCCCAGGCGGTGAGTCAACGACGATGCGCCGCCTCATTGATAAATATCATTTCTTTGAACCGTTAAAAGCATTTGGCCAAGCAGGGAAACCTGTTTTTGGAACGTGTGCGGGTATGATTCTTATGGCAGGCGCTTTAACGGACAAAAAAGAAGGCCACCTTGGGTTTATGAATATGGTCGTGGAACGAAATGCATTCGGCAGACAAAGAGAAAGTTTTGAAGCGCATTTGTCTGTGATGGGCATCCCAGAATATGTGGAAGCCATATTTATTCGCGCCCCGCTTGTGCAAGAAGTGGGAGAAGAGGTTGACGTTGTTAGTGTGTACGATGATGAAATCGTGGCTGTACGGCAAGGACCGTTTCTTGCCTGCTCGTTTCACCCGGAACTAACGGACGACCCAAGCATGCATCAGTTGTTTATCCAAATGGTAGAAGAATATGCCGAGTTGGAAGCCTAGTCGTATCAAGCTAGGCTTCTTTTTTATCGCTTACTTTTGGAAGAGATGCTTGAGCGAACGAATTGCATCCCTTCATCAATAAAGAACATAAGAACAAGTCCAATCATAATGAAACCAGCCGAGGCACTGCCATCAAAAAAGAAGATGCCAATAAGGATGAACAATAATCCAATATAGAAACCAGGATCAAACAATTTGCTTCTTTCATTGTTTGTTTGGCTCACGTAATCGACTGGTTCTACGACAGCAGGTATCGGTTCATCTTTTAACAAATAATCTGTTGTCACATCAAATAGTTCGCTCAGTCGGACAAGATTATCAAGGTCTGGCATTGATTGATTGTGTTCCCATTTCCAAACAGCCTGTCTCGTGACATGTAGTTGTTGCGCTAGCTCCTCTTGCGACATTTGCTGCTGTTGCCGCAGTTGTTTCATTTTTTCACCAAGTGTTGTCATATCGGTCACCTCTCTCTAAGGATAATCTTGTTGAATGTAAGAAGAAAGAAACGACTGGTTACAAAAAGCAACTAGTCGTTAACAAGTTCGATGTTCCCAGTTTACGTTTCCTTGAAAATGTCTGCATACGCCTGCAAAATAAAGGTTTTGTGGTAGTCAATCGCATAAGGTTGTGACAGAATGCTTTCCTTCGCTGTTTGCACGTACAATTTCGCTTTCTTCTCATCACCTAAATGTTTATAGCATAGCGCTTTATAAGCGTTTGTTGTTGTGATCATTGACAAATCTGGTGCATGAACGCGAAAAGAAATATCTTCCATAGAGGGCAAATACGTAAGTGCTTCTTTAAAACGATTTAACTCATATAAAGCTTGTCCTCGAATATAGTGAAATAAAATCATTACAGGACTATCTTTTGACACATACATTTCGCTTTCATTAATGACGTCAATCGCTTTAGCGGGGTCATTTTCGAACCAAATGGCTACTTCTGCTTTATTAATAGCATGAACACTTTTTAAGTAATGATCTTCTAGCAACTCGCTTAGAAGTTGATGTTTGTGTAAATAGTGCGCCACGTCTTGTTCATTTTTATCGATCATCGCAAAATGTATGGCAAAACGGTAATATTCATCCACTTTGTAAAATTGTCGTTTCTCAATGGCAAAGGAAAGTGCTTTTTTTAAACGAGCGGACCCGATTTGTTTTTGTCCCGTTATCATAAGCAATGCCACTTCTTGAAAATTCCATTTTGCTAAGGTGAAGGGATCAAGGTCTTTTAGTTGTTCTGAGTAAGTCGCTTGTTTTTCATTAAATAAAGCAAGTGCCTCTTCGTACTCTAACTCATACGTGAGGTATTGAATATAGTCAAGGGCTGTGTTGGCAGCTTCGTCAAGAAAGGAAAGTTGTGTAAACCTTTCTTCAGCATTTTCAAAATAACTGCGCCAGTTTTCATGATCTTCAGTCGTATTATTCTCTTTTTTACTTAGTAATATGGATGTCTCCGTACGTTGGAATGATTGACTAAGAAAATAGTGTGCCTCTCCTAAATCTCGGACGAAGCGCGCTGCTTCATAGGTTTTCGGTAAGGTCATGCCCGCAAAAGGTGTAAGTAAAGGGGAAAGATCTTCATATCGGTATTCTTTTAATAATGCTTTTAATTGTTCGGCTAATTGTCTAAGCTCATCTTGGGTAATCACGTTCACATCTGCTAACAGGGATTGCATGTCTGTGCCAAGAGATTCAGCAATATGGGTGAGGCTTTCCACGGAAGGTTGAGCCTTATTATTTTCAATTAAACTTAACATACCCTTTGTTAATCGGCCTTTAGCTACTTCAGCGAGGGTTTTTCCGCGTTGTTTGCGCAATTGGCGAATTCGTTCTCCTAGTGTACTCATACCGTCTCGCCTTTCTTTATATGTCTTATGTTTATTATAAGAGAATGTACGAAAAAATAAAAGTTTAATAAAATTAAACTTTAGGGTTGTCATTGTCCGATAACTCTGTCTATAATAAGTTTAATTAAATTAAACAAATGTTGAGGTGTTTGAAATGGATGTAAGAGTAAGGCGAGCAACGTATCATTTATGGACATTTGCTGTAAGTAAGTTTATTTCATCTTTTGGTAATAGTATTTATGCGTTTGCTATGAGTTTGTTTATCTTAACGATGACCGGATCTGCGATGAATTTTGCGATTAATATGATCTGCAACATTTTACCGAGAACGCTTCTAGCTCCTCTTGCTGGCTATGTAGCCGATCGATTTCCAAAAAAAGTGGTTGTGCTTTCATCGCAAATTGTTTCTCTTTTCATTGTGTCTGGCTTACTAGTGTACACCGCAAATAGCGGCTTATCGGTTCTCGCTATTTATGTGACAACAACATTGCTGACGATCTCACAAATGGTTACAGGCGTTGCGTTTACTTCTTCTATTACACGCTTAGTTGATGAAACGCGCATTCAAAAAGCAACGGCGATCAATCAAATGGTGGTCTCGTTTTCAACAATTGGTGGCCCAATCATTGGCGGGATGTTATTCGCATTTGCACCAATTGAAACATTTTTAATCATTTTTATCACTGCGTTTAGTATGGCGGTTTGTGTGGAAGCAACAATGAATTTTAAATTATATGGAGTTGAACGAACAGAAGAAGAGAAAGAAGAAACAATGTGGCAAGGGATGAAGGCTGGTATCTCATTTATCCAGCAGCAGCCTGTAATCCGTACGATTATTGGAATGGCGTTAGTTGTGAATGTGTTTATGGGTGCGCTTATTGTCGGCATGCCATTTATCATTGTTGAAATCCTACAAGTTGAAGCGCATCATTTTGGTATCATTGAAGGCATTTTTGCTGGAGGTGCGCTGCTCGGCGGGTTGTATTTTTCACTCAAAAAAGATGTGATGTTTCCCTTAATGAATGTTAAGCACGGTTTGTTCGGAATATCGGTTTTAATGACACTTTTCACAGTGCCTGTAATGGTGGTTTTTCCGTATAATGCGATCGTCGGTTTTTACGGCGTTGTGATGATGCTAATTGGATTTTCTCTCACTTATGTGAATACACCGATCGGCGTTCTGCTACAAAAGCGGGTGAGCGATCAATATAAAGGCAGAGTATTTGGCATTTTAGAAACCGGTGCTTCCGCTTTGATGCCGCTAAGCCTTGTAATCTACGGATTTATTTATGAGTTCATTGGCCCAATTGGAACACTTTTGCCATCAAGTCTATTGTTATTAGTTGCTTCCCTCTACCTACTACGAAAAAAAGTGATGGTTACGGCTCATCCTGAATTAAGTCTGAAGAAAGCAGACATGATAGAGAAACCGGCGTGAAATGACAGAATAGACAAAAAGCCAATTGATGATCAATTGGCTTTTTTTAATGGAGAAATCTCTTCTTTTGGCTGCAGTGATTTTTTCATCGAAAGGGCTACGACAATAAGAGCGAGTAGCGCTAGTAAACTACCAACGAGCGCATTCATTTCAACCGTACTCCGTTCAATCACAACGCCGCCAACCATGGAACCAAACGCAATACCGAAGTGTAAAGCAGAGTTATTAAGACTCTGTTGAATGTCAGATGTTTCAGGAGCTGACGCAATTAAATAGCTTTGCATGGCTGGTGTAATAGCCCAGCTGAGCAAGCTCCAAATCATCATAACAACGATAAAGAGTGGCATGAATGAAGTGGTGAACGGTATGGCGAAAATGGAGACGACAAATACAGATATGACCCCGATGATGGTTTTTTTCGGACCGAAGCGATCAGAAAGGAGTCCACCAACCCCCCCACCAATTATGGCGGCAACGCCGAAAATTAAATACATGACGCTAATCCAATTTCCTTCAATCCCCATTGTCGATTGGAGGAAAGGCGTTAAATACGCATACAACGTTAAGTGCCCTGCAAGGAATAAGAACGATGTCATTTGAATCAAGACAATCTTAATGTTTCTTAATGACTTTAATTGCTGTAGTAAAGATATCCCTGGTTTTGGTGCAATTCTTTCCATAAAGATAGAAACGAATAAAATAGACAGACCCGTTAATAGAACGATAAGGACGAATGGTGCACGCCAACCAAAGGCGTTACCGAGCATTAAACCAACAGGCACACCCAGAACAAGAGAAGCACTTACACCCATAAAGACAATCCCAATCGCACGAGCACGATAAGGTTCACTCACAATATTTGATGCGATTGTCACACAGAGTGAAATTAACAGTGCGGCACTCATCGCAGAAATGATACGAGCGATTAATAAAACCGCATAGCCTGGACTGAAGACAGCAAGAACATTCGCGAAAAAGAAGACAACCAGTGTAAGTAAGGTTAACTTTTTCCGTTCGACTTTTGCTGTCACTGACAATAGAATCGGACCAGACAATGCAAATACAAAAGAAAAAATTGAAATCAACATGCCGACTTGTCCTAATGTTACGTTTAAATCGGCTGCAACTAAGTGCAAAATACCACCTAAGATAAGTTCAACAAGACCAACGACAAAAGAGACGATGGTTAATAAGTAAACTCGTTTATCCATAAAACACCTCTTTTTATTTTGTTACCACTAGAAGAGTAACATAAAATAAAATAAAGCTACAAGTGGAAATTTTTACGGGAGTTGGTCTATCCTAAAGGAAGGATATTGAGAGAAAGGTGGATCATGTGCTACAACAATTTGGATTTACCCAATACGAGAGCCAAGTGTATACATCGCTAATCACGATTAATCAGCCGTTAGATGCGACGGCGATTGTTAAACGTTCTGGTGTACCCCGTTCAAAAGTATATGAAGTCATTACAAAATTAATTGAAAAAGGAATTGTACTGGAATCGTTTATAGAAAAAAAACGTCAGTATACAGCATTACCGATGGAGGCGTTAGTCGAAAAACTCACGTCAAACTTTGAAGCGAATATTGAAGAGCTAAAGAAAATTGAAGTTGAAGAGATGGAAGTCGATGATCGGGTATGGACAATGCGTGACAATCAATCGATCAAATCGATTATGAAAGAGTTAATGGTCGGTGCAAGGAAGTCCATCCATCTTTCGCTTTGGGCCGATGAAATGACGTCGTTCCTTCCATTACTTGAGGAGCTGCATCAAAAAGGGAAACACATTCATTTACATGCCATTGGTGAAATTAAGACGAGCATTCCTGAAACGTCCGTTCTTATTCCAACTCAAGGTCATGATACGTTGGAACGAAGTCGAATTTTAATTGTTGATGAAAAAGAAATGATCTTTGCTGGCATTGAGGAGCATGGATGGCAAGCCATTCGAACACATTCGAAACCTCTTGTTACATTTTTTACAGAGTTCTTCTATCATGATGTGGTCTTAACAAAAATCACACAGCGTCACCATGATTTAATCATGAACGATGATGAAGTAAGAGACATGTTGTTGAAGCTGAAGTATTAATGAAATGAATTAAATGAACAGTTAAAATTGGCGGTGACGCCTGCGGAAGAAGGGACGAGTTGAGAGGAGCGGAATTCATGGACTACATTCAGACCATTTGAAAAAAAGTAGGAACGGAACAAATCATTCTAAACTTTGCGGGAGTATGTGTTGTAAATTCGGAAGGGCTTATCTTGTTACAAAAAAGAGGAGATCGCAACCAATGGGGGTTTCCGGGAGGAGCACTAGAGCTAGGGGAATCGGTCGAAGCATGTGCGAAAAGGGAAGTGTTTGAAGAAACAGGAATAGAAGTGTCAATTGACCATCTTGTTGGTGTGTATTCCAAGTATTTTGATGTCTATCCAAATGGTGATCAAGCACAAACGGTTTTACACTTTTTTAAGGGACATCCTATTGGTGGAGAGTTGAATGCAGATGGAGAAGAAACATTGGCACTCAAGTACATGCACCCAAATGAAGTCCCTAGTCTGTTTAATCAACAGCACCAAGACTGTCTTCAAGATTTTATCGATGGCAGAGTAGGTGTGTATCGTTAAAAGGAACAGAATAACTAGACATCCTAAGCAATTTTTTTCAAATTGATACATAGGATAGTGATACAACACTCTTAATGGGAGGGGTGTGTCATGCCAAAAAATAAGGGGACAGGAAAAAACAAACACCAAGATCCCCATCAACAATATTTAGAGGATTTGCTAGAATTCTCTGAAGATATGATTTACCTTGGTACCATCTTAAGCACCATTTCGTCTGCGCTTGGATTTATCGGCGTGACGATTGCCCGTGATATTTCACGACAACGAGAAGCATCAACGGATGTGGAGTCAGAAGCAGAAACGGCTGCTACTTTCTTCTCAGCAGAAGTAACAGAAACTGGAGGTGTACGTGGTCCAGTTGATAATCAGCAAGAATACTCCATGTATTTGTATACGCAAATGAGGCAAATGCAAGGCGAACTAAATCGTGTCCATAGTGAGATGAAGAGAATGCAAGAACAGCTGAATCGCTGGTATCGGCCGCCTCAGGGTTAACAAGAGTATATAGACAGAAGGTGAGAAATCCTTCTGTCTTTTTTTAGTTAAGTCGATTGGAGGCGAAAAATACTTGTTGTAATCATTAGGAAATTCCTTTAACCTAGTAGAGGATTTTATTGAGCGAACTCTCCTTTAAAAAAAGAGTGACTTTCGTGAGACTCGGGGGTCATCACTTTTGATTAATAAGAGAGAGGGTAAAGAATGGAAACAGTAAAAGAACAGTGGTTTGGAAACATTCGAGGAGATGTTCTGGCGGGGATTGTTGTTGCACTTGCTTTAATTCCAGAAGCAATTGCGTTTTCAATTATTGCTGGTGTAGACCCTATGGTTGGTCTGTATGCTTCATTTTGTATAGCGATTGTGATTGCTTTTGTTGGTGGATGTCCCGGAATGATTTCCGCAGCAACAGGAGCAATGGCGCTGGTTATGGTGACGCTTGTGGCAAATCACGGGTTGCAATATTTACTTGCGGCAACGATTTTAACAGGAATTATTCAGATTCTTTTTGGGGTCTTTAAGCTTGCTCGGTATATGAAGTTTGTACCACGTACAGTCATGACAGGATTTGTTAATTCATTAGCCATTTTAATCTTTTTGACACAGATTGAACATTTTGTTGGAGAAACGTGGATCATGTACGCACTTGTTGCGCTAACACTTGCCATCATCTATCTTTTTCCCTATGTGACAAAAGCGATTCCTTCGACGTTAGTTGCAATTATTGTTGTGACGGCAATTGTACTGACAATGAATATCGGTGTAAGGAACGTAGGGGATATGGGTGAATTAAGTCAGACGTTACCAGTATTTGCGCTGCCAAACATTCCGTTTAATCTTGAAACGTTATGGATTATCTTGCCTTATGCATTGGCACTTGCGATTGTCGGCTTACTAGAATCCCTTTTGACAGCAAATATTGTTGATGATATGACGGATACGAAGAGTAATAAAGATCGGGAGAGTCGTGGACAAGGAATTGCCAATATTGTTACTGGTTTTTTTGGCGGAATGGCAGGCTGTGCTATGATTGGGCAATCGGTAATTAATGTAAAATCAGGAGGAAGAGGTCGACTATCAACACTCGTTGCGGGCTTATTCTTAATGTTTCTTATTTTAGTACTCGGAAATGTCGTTGTCCAAATTCCGATGGCTGCCTTAGCTGGCGTCATGATCATGGTATCAATCAGTACATTTGATTGGCAATCAGTTCGGACGTTACACCGCTTACCGCGGACGGACGCCATTGTGTTAGTTGTGACGGTTGCAATCGTTTTACTGACACATAATCTGGCTTATGGTGTCCTTGCAGGTGTATTGCTAAGTATGGTGTTCTTTGCAGCAAAACTATCGAAAATTCATGTTGATTCGCACTTCGACAAGGCAGAAAATAAACGGACATATACCATTGTCGGCCCGTTGTTTTTTGCATCAGTAACAGACTTCTTAGCAAAAATTGATACAGAGGAAAAGCTGGATCGTGTTGTGTTTGATTTATCGCACTCACATGTCTGGGACGATTCTGCTGTTGGGGTGTTAGATCGAGTAGAAGCGAAATTCGTAACGAATAAAGTAGATGTACAAATTGTAGGGGTCAACAAAGAAAGCAGTCAGCTACTTGATTCAGTTAGCCAACTACCAAAAGCATCCAACCATTAAACAGGAGCGGGAATGTCAACAGACATTCTCGCTTTCACATTTTAACTTTGGTTATGGTTACGCGATAACACTAGCCATTACAAAAGAAAAGCGATGATGACAACAAAAGCTAAAGCAATTGGCACGAGTAAAAAATAAAGCCAAGAGAATGTTTTTATGCTACGATCACTACTGTATTTTGTATCAGAACCACTCATTGCGATGATCGTTACAATGAGGCCGCCTATACAAATAATTGCCGCAATAAGTAAAACGTTAACCATGATGTTAAGCTCCTTTTCTTTAAAAAACACCAATGTCATGAAGAGATTGATTATAATAAAGCTTACCATATAGTTTTTGCTAATTTAAGGAGGGAACCTGTCAAACGAACAGGGCGCTATGAATGTAATACAACTACTACTGCAGGTTCTATTTTTATATGGCCTTTCCGTTTTTGGAGATTTTTTATCGATTTGGTTACACTTGCCGATTCCTGGATCGATTATTGGATTTCTATTGTTACTCTTACTGCTAAGTACCAAAATCATTCCAGAAAAATGGGTGGAAAAGGGAGCAACCGCTCTATTATTTGTGCTCCCACTATTATTCATTCCTTTTAATTTAGGGGTCATGCAATACCCAGAACTTTTATCCACTACAGGAGTACTCTTACTGCTTTCTGTTTCAGTCAGTACGCTTTTATCAATGGTCGGCATCGGTCACTTTTGCCAATGGTATGAGCGAAAGCGAGGTGACTTCGAACAATGATTCATGCATTATTAGCTATTGGTATTGTCGCTGGAACCGTAACCTTCTATTTTCTCTTTCGACTGCTTTACTTAAAGTATCCTTATCCGTTTCTTTTGCCAGTTGTGACAACAACCGCATTCATTTTAATCCTATTGCTGTTGTTTAATGTTTCATATGAAGACTATTTAATTGGAGGCGAATGGTTAAGTCGCTTGATGGGACCAGCGATCGTGGCATTAGCCTTTCCTTTATATAAACAGCGTGTACTCGTCCTTCGCTTCAGTGCCATGATTGGTGGTGCTGTATTAATAGGCGTGTTTTTAGGGTTTAGTACAGTCTATGGTTTTGCAGTTTTATTTGGATTTGATGACATTCTTACTGCCTCCTTATTACCAAAATCTATAACAGCGCCGGTTGCTGTTGAAATCTCGGCCGCTCTACACGGGTTACCGACATTAACTGCGGCATTTGTTCTTGTTGCTGGATTTAGCGGTATTCTCTTTGGTCCTTTTCTAATGAAAAAAGTCGGGATTAAGAGTCTTCATGGAAAAAGCATCGCTTTGGGGGGAGCCTCACACGCTTTAGGTATTTCAAAAGCCGCTGAATATGGCAATGTTCCTTTGTCAATGAGCTCTATTGCGATGACATTAAGTGCGATTGTGGCTTCATTTTTAATACCTGTATTCATATGGATTTTTTTATAACAGCATGCTGCGGCATGCTGTTTTTATTCATTAAAAGCTAGAGAGTAAAAGAAAGAATCCATACGTGCTAGCTTGAAGCAGCATTGCTCTTTTGATAATCGAATGAGAGGCAATCTGAAATTCATTGTGGTCAATCGGGTAATGTGCTGAGAAATATTTTTTTGGTAAATGAACTGCTGATTTGAGCTGTTTTGTATTGATTCCTATCGACAGTAGTGCAACGGCCATTGAGAAAACGTAGGATGGAGAGAATAGGATCAGTCCAATAGTGAGAATAACAACTCTTTGGAACAGATTTGCTTGTTCTTGGGTTCGATGTGCTCTTTTTAAGAGAAAGTCTACTTGAACAGAGTCAGATCTCCTTTTTAACATCGTTAGAATTGAGAATCGATTTTGAACAAACCTGTCATGAATTGGAACTTGAATAAATTGGCTTAAAAATACTTGCCAGTAGCGTTCAGAAACCATATCCATTTTGATAAAGGCAAACCATGTATGTACCGAAAAATTTTTGAACGTATAGACAAATAAAACATAAGTTACCACAGTTGCTATCATCATGAAGACGAAAATCATTGATTCCATAAACAGAAAGAAAACCATGATGAGCATCCATAGCCATTCCACGATCCTTAACCGATTTATGGACCTCATCGTTGTAAGCAGATACGTTAAAGACAGATGTAAGATGGAAAGTAAAAACAGTAGCAACGATAGATACAATAATTTTAATACTGATAGATTCTGAATTTGTGAGAGAAACAGGATAAACAAGCTTGTGTGAACCGCTTGCACTCCAACATTATAGCGAAATGCTTGATTGAAATAGGTTTGAACAACCTTTTTATGTGGAGACAAATAAAGCGTATCTGGCTCTGTTAGTAAGGTGGTTAACCTTGATTTTACCCCAAACATAATGTACAAAAGACTTAACAAAAATGCTTGAACGACAGGTGGAGCAGAGTTGTTTAAATAATGAAGCAAGAAAAATAACACGACCATGATAAGTGGTACGAGTAATAGGACCCCGCTATTTTGAAACACTTTTCCTAACTGCTTTTTACGTAATTGATGGTAGGTCTGTAAGCGCGTTTTAAACAAGTTATTCATCGTGAGCACCAACTAAGGTAAAAAAGAAATCTTCTAATGTGCCTTGTTTTTCGGCTGAAATTACTTTTCCTTCTGTTGGTGTCACTTGATTTCCCTTATGAATCACGACCACTCGATCACATAATGACTCTGCAATGGTTAATAGGTGAGTCGAGAGTAAAATGGCTGTTTGATTTGCACGTAGTTGTTTTAAATCGTTTAGAAAACGTGATAAACCAATTGGATCTAGCCCCATAAAAGGCTCATCGATAATTAAATAGTTTGGCTTAGCTAGGAGAGCATTAACGATTGATACTTTTTGTTTGTTTCCCTTTGAAAGGGCGAACGGGTATTTATGTAAATGCTCTGTTAGTTCATAACGCGTAATCAGCTCTTGTTGATAGGCTAACGATTGTTCTTTATATAAAGCAGTAATAAATGAAAAGTGTTCTTGGACTGTGAGGTGCGGGTAAAGGTTTGGTGTGTCTGGAATATAACTTAGTAAATGGCGTTCAGTTACTAGCGATTCCCCATTTATCGTGATCACGCCATTCATTGGTTTTAAAGAGCCAATAATATGTTGGAGTGTTGTGCTTTTACCAGCACCGTTCAAGCCTAAAAGGCCAACAATTTCACCTTGATTTACATTAAATGTGATATCGTGAATGATTTTTTGGTTTACGTAGCCACCGTGTAACTGATTGATTTTTAACATGACACCTGTATTCCTCTCTTTTCTTTCTCTCTATCTTTGAATAACTGAAATTTCTGACGTGCGCACAAATACAAGCACGGTAAGCGAGAATCCGTTGGGCAAGAACGTTATTCTTCCTATAATGTTTTAATATACCAAGCATCGCAAGAGAAATGCTCTGTTTCAAGTAACGGCGCTTCTAGTTTTTTAAAACCATGTTTTTGATAAAAACGATTCGCAGCGTGCATGGTGTGAATGGTCTCTAAGTAACATGCGTTATAGTGTTGTTTCGCAAAAGCAAGGCTCGTTTGTAGCAAGCGTTCCGCAACACCGCTTCCTCTTGCAGATGGAGCGGCGTACATCTTTTGCAATTCACACACATCTGGACGACCCGGTATATCACCGATCCCGCAACCTGCTACAAGCTTATTGTCTTCAATTGCGACCCAGTAGTTTGTTTTTTCTTTTTGGTAGAGCTCATAAAACTGGCCTAAATCCGGATCGGACCAAGCAGTTCCAGGTTTGTTTGCGCCAAACTCAATTAAGCATGTTCGAATTAACTGTTCTACATCAGGGTTGTCTTGTTTTTGTATTTCACGAATGATCATGAGTCTTACTCCAATCTAGCTAAGTGACTAAATTATTTTGAATTCATTGTACAATCCAGAACTTAAAGAAGGCAAGTTGATTTTAAAATGTGGTTCCAAATGAAAAGAACTTTTCAAAACCCTCTTTCATGGGTATAAAGAGATATACAGGATGAAATTTATAAGGAGGTGACTTCCAAAGGTTGGCGCTACACGTAAATTGTTGCGTGAGGCATCAATTTATTGGATCATGACACATGAATGGTTTATTACGATTTTTTATGGGAGTTTTTGCGATTGTGACTCTTCTCGTTTCGACGGGGGCAATCCTAACAATTACAAACACATATCCAGTATTTGAAGAAATTATCGCTCAAGGACAGGATTTTTTCTGGGTACTAATTGGCGTTTTTTCGTTTTTAATTTTATTGTCATTCATTTTATTCGTTGCGAGTGTCATAAGTCGAGGTCGCGTTGGTTTGTTTCGGTCGGCAACTGAACTTGGGGAGATCGCCATCTCTCAAGAGACTATTGAAGCCACCATTTTAAAAAGTGCACGAAAGTTTGATGGAATTCGATCTCTCGAAGTCCATTCTCGAATGAAGAACGATGGCAAGAGCGTTCTCGTTGATCTAACCTACTCTCCATTTGGATCAAAGCCTGTACAAAAAAATGCAACCGCATTGCAAGATGTTGTGAAACATGACTTAGAGTCTTGGCTTGAAGTCCATGTCGCAGAAGTTCGTGTGTTTGTAAGACCACAAACAACATCATCGAGCAAGAAGCAACGAGTTGTGTAAGGAGGTGCTAAGGTGAAACAAGAAACAGTAAAACGGTATCGTGGACGAATTATTGGCTTACTTGCCGCTCTCATTTTTAGTGTTCTCTTTTTAACAATTGGTTTCTGGTATACCGTTGCGATTGGTATATTTGTGACGATTGGATTCTTAATCGGAAAATGGGTGGATGGCGATTTAAACGTTTCAAGTTATGTGGATGCTTTATTCAGTAGACGGTCTTAATCTGTTATAAAGAAAGTCATAGGACTTTCTTTTTTTATGCCATAATGGTAGGAGAAACCGAATAAAGGGAGGTCTAGCATGCTAATAGAAGATGTACTTTATGGATCAGCGAAAGTAGAGCCCGTTCTAGAAAAGTTAGTGCGTAGCGCCAATGTACAACGGTTAAAAGGGGTGCATCAAGCAGGGGCATGCTTCCTTGTTCAACCTAGTTGGAATGTTACCCGTTATGACCATTCGATCGGCACGATGCTTTTCGTTCGCAAACTTGGCGGTTCTCTTGAAGAGCAGATTGTTGCATTGCTTCATGATGTGTCCCATACTGCCTTTTCTCATCTCATTGATTATGTATTGGACAACAAAGAAGAAAATTATCATGAAACGATTTATGAGACGTTGATGGAATGCTCAGATATCCCAGCTATACTGGAAAAGGAAGGGTACGCGTGGAAAGAGATATTATCAAATAAGCAGAATGGTTCCTTGTTAGAGAAATCGTTGCCGCATCTTTGTGGCGATCGAATTGATTACACGTTGCGTGATATGTATGAATATGGCAAGATCCCGTTACATGAAGCGCATGCATTTTTGGATCAACTCGCTGTGGTCGATCAGCAAATTGTATGTACCGAATTAAGATGGGCCGAGTGGTTCGTACAGCTCTTTTACAAAGAAACGGTGGAATTTTTCCATCATCCAACAAATGTGTACGCCAATCAGCAGGTAGCGCATCTTATTTCAATTAGTTTAAAGCGAAACGTTTTGTCACTAGAAGATTTAATGAAGACTGATCATGAAGTAATGAAACAGTTGAGGCAAAGTGAAGATCCGACTATTGATACATTGCTAGCAGTTTTTAATAATCCGATTGATAAAGAAGCGTACAGATGGATTGAGAAGCATGTCACCATTAAACATCGCTACATTGATCCAATTGTGAGTATTAATAATGATCTTTTACCAGCATCAAAACTGTCCATGCACGTTCGAGACATTCATAAACAAACCGCACAAAGAATGAATCAAGGCGTTAACGTCTTCATTGCAGAAGGAGCAGTCCAATGAATAGGCATGAATTAATTGAAACGTTTCCAGCGTTATATGAGGTTGTCAGTTTAAAAGAAACGTTCTGGAAAAATCCATTAAAAAATGACCAGGCGATACTAAAAGATGATGACATCAATATGCAAGCGATTGAGGCGGCAGAAGCGCGCTTGCAACGATTTGCACCGTACTTAAAAAATGCTTTTCCTGAGACAGAAGCAACAAATGGATTATTAGAATCACCACTTAAGCGTATTGATGATTTTAAAGAGGAACTGGAACATGTCTATAATGTACAGATAGTTGGAAAGCTTTTCTTGAAATGTGATCATGTATTACCTATTTCAGGATCCATTAAAGCAAGGGGAGGGATCTATGAAGTTTTATCTCTGGCTGAGTCAATTTTACTCAAACATGAAGTACTGAAAATCGATGAGAACTATGAAAAAATTGCTGAACAGAGCATCCAAGATTTATTGTCCTTGTATACCATTGTTGTTGGTTCGACTGGAAATTTAGGGTTAAGCATTGGGGTCATGGGGAAAAAATTAGGATTTCATGTTGTTGTGCACATGTCAAATGATGCAAAACCTTGGAAAAAGGATTTGCTTAGACAAAAAGGTGCGGTCGTTGTTGAGCATAAGCAAGACTATAGTCTTGCTGTGGAAGAAGGTCGCAAGCAGGCGGAGCAAGACGAAATGAGCTTTTTTATTGATGATGAACAATCGAAAACGTTGTTTTTAGGATATGCAGTAGCGGCTTTAAGGTTAAAAAAACAGTTGGATCAAGCTGGAATAAGCATTAATGAAAACCAACCTCTTTCTGTCTATTTACCGTGTGGTGTTGGTGGTGGGCCTGGTGGCATTGCCTACGGACTTCATCAAGTGTTTGGGCCACATGTGCATTGCTATTTCGCAGAACCAACACACGCACCTTGTATGCTCGTTGGAATGATGACAAGACTACATGATCATATTCATGTGCAAGATCTAGGTATTGACAACCGGACGATTGCTGATGGCTTGGCAGTAGGTCGCCCATCAGGATTTGTAGGGAAGGTGATGGAGCCAATTCTTAGCGGCATTTATACAGTAAGCGATGATACCATGTATCAACTCCTCGCGACACTTATTGATAAAGAGGGCATCGCGTTAGAACCATCAGCAGTGACAAGCTTAGTTGGGCCAGTGAAAGCAAAAACAGTGAACAGAAACGGTATCCATCTGGCGTGGGCAACCGGGGGAAGTATGGTACCGGATGCGATTATGCGCGGAGATTATGAAAAAGGAAAAGCGTTGCAATCAACATAAAAAAGCTTATCGAGTCAGGTTGTCGATAAGCAAGTGAGGTACTTGTCCACTTATTTGGTTGTATTTTTGGAATTTCGCAGTCGTTTATGGGCTTCAAAGTCCCATGTCGATAAAAACAGTTGGGCAGCTTGGTAACCTGATTCAAATAAAAAATTGCTTTGTTCTTCTGTTAACAAAAAGTCTGTTGCTGTGATAGAGTCCGTATAGATTTGAATCGTTCGATCTCGTGTCTCGTCGCTTAGATGGCGCATATCGTGAGCTTGCATCATCGTTTTAATAATATTTTGCGCTAAGTGTATCGGTGTTGGGATCACGGCATCCGCTTCAATCGTATCTTTTAGAAAACGAAAGCCAAACGTTGGGTGTCGCGGATTTTCCACATCAAACAGCCAAATTGGAAAATTACTAAGCAAGCCCCCATCAACAATATAGGCTTTACTTTTATTAGCTAATTTCCATCGAGCTGGTCGATAGAAAAAAGGGATAGACGTGCTCATACGAACAGCTTGGGCTATTGTTACATCACTGGGTTTCATTCCGTAGCGATTAAGGTCGTCAGGGAAGATAATCATTTGCCCACTGCTAATATCAGATGCAATAATCTTCAGTTTATCGTCAGGTAGATCCGCAAACGTTCGGATCTGCTTTTTTTGTAGTAAGCTTCCGAGCCATTTTTCAATATAATCATTTTTGTACATCCCTAAATGTAGAAGGATGTTAACCAGATTTCCTGCAAAAGGGATATGGTTGATCCAATTCTTCCCTCTTAAATCTTTGAAATTGAGTTCTTGCAAATGGTCGTTAATTTCAGTGCTTGTATAGCCAGCAGCAAGTAAGGCTGCAAGAATGGAACCTACAGATGTTCCGGCTAGTTTTTGCCACTCGACACCATGTTCTTCCATCGCAGTTATTGCGCCTGCAAAGGCAACTCCGCGAATCCCTCCTCCTTCAAAAACCGCATCGATTTTCATAAACATCCTCCTTTCTCATTGACAAGAATCCCTAGAAAGAATACTTGTCTACTTTATTCTATGAATGACTGAAGAGAAAAGTGTTCTTTTTCCATTAAAGTGGAGCGTAAGAAACAAAATCAAAAAAAATTAGAAAAATCTCCAAGATATACATAATTATTTTATGAATGAACCAAGCTAATGAATGAAACAAAAATATACGTAATGGAGTTGAATAATTATGAAGAAATATCTTCTACATTCTTTAGCCTTAACTTTTGTTGCTACAGCTCTAGTTGCTTGTGGTGGAAACGATAATAATAATGATATGAACCCACCTGAAGATGACATGGAGATGAATGAGCCAGGCGAAGGGAACGTTGAAAACCAGCACTACGGTATGGATGAACATGGAGACGAAAACCATATGACTGTTTCTGGCGAAGTAGCAGACAGTGTTCGTGAATTAGATGGCGTAAACCACGCTGCTGCGATTGTCATGGGTGGGCAAGCATATGTAGCAGTCACAATGGACGATGAATCTCATGATATATCTGATGATATGAAACAAAAAGTAGCTGATAAAGCAATGGAAGTTGATCATAACCTTAATAACGTACATGTGTCTTCGAACCCGGATTTCGTAGAGCGAATGAATGGGTATGGAGATCGAATTGAGAATGGTGAACCAGTTAGTGGTTTTGCAGATGAGTTTATGGAAATGGTTCATCGCATGTTCCCTTCTACAAAACGGTAATTTTATAAAAAAAGAATCTTTATGAGTGAGAAATAATCATTCATAAGGATTCTTTTTGGTTACATTATTGAATCACATTCGTAAAGCTTTGCTGTAAAGGTTCTAAATAATGTTTGTCTGATGTGTAAAGATATAAATGACGAGCAAAATTGGGATCTGTAATCGGTTTATATACAATTCCGCTGTGCCAAACTGGTTCTAGCATTAACTGTGGAATAAAGGCAACCCCGTTCTTTTGTTTGACAGAGTATAGTAAGGATTGATACGGAACGCTAAAGACGTCATGCTTTGTCCAATTGTTTTGATTACGTAACGTAACCCAAAATTGATAAAAGCGACTTTTTTTCGGTGGAACAATTTGCGGGTAGTCGATACATTGTTCAAGCGAAAGTTCATCATAAGTAGCAAGGGGGTGATCATCCGACATGGCTACTTTATAATGGTCGTGCTTGATTAAAGTGGAGTATAAGCCTTGGTGATGTGGATGATCTTCAATTACTGCTGCGTCAATTTCCCCTTTTTCGAGCATTGGTATAAATTCAAGGCAGTTTAATCGGGTTTGATGACACTCAACAGCAACTGTTGATGTAGCGTATGTAATCGTGTCTGGTAAATATAAAGGCGATAAAAAAGGTGTAAGACCTAGTCGGACAACAGGTGAAGGCATGTAAGAAAGTAGCCTACTGCGAAGAGAACTCCATAGTGGTCTAACGTCAGCATACAACCTTTGCCCTTTATCAGTAAGGGTCATTCCTTCATGGGAACGAATAAACAATCGAATTTGTAAGGAGGTCTCCATTTGCTTTAATTGGCGACTGACGGCAGGTTGGGTAAGGTGAAGGCGAGTCGCAGCTTTTGAAATACTGCCTTCCTCTGCAATCGTTAGAAAAGCTTCTAAATAGCGAATTTCCATCAAAACATCCTTTCTAAAACAAGGAATTAATCTATTAACCTAGGTTAGTTGATACCTTAACACAGTGTAAAGAACAACCCTATACCCTTTTTTAGAGGAAATTAAACATATCGTGCTATAAGGCTTCTTCTGTATGGAAAAAGCATTTTTTTACGTGTGTAAGCTATAGGGGTGTGCTAAAATGTACATAATGATTACTAGTCGTTTACAATGTATACGAAGTGAGAAATTAGAATGAAAGAGGTTTACTTACACATGTTAGATATTCAATTTATTAGGGAACATGCTGAGAAAATTAAACAAACAGCACAGCAAAAAAAATTAAACGTCCCAGTAGATGAACTTATTGATGTTGATCAAAAGCGCCGTGAGCTTATTCAAAAGATTGAAGGATTTCGTACAGAGCGTAATCAACAAACAAAAGCGATTGGTGAATTAGCAAGAGAGAAAAAGAAAGATGAAATGGATGCGAAAAAAGAAGAGGTCCGTCTTCTAAACCAATCCATTAAAGATCTTGAAGCTGAATATCAAGAGGTTGAAGCGTCTTATTTACACATTATGAATCTTATTCCAAACGTTGTTTCAGACGACACGCCTGTAGGTAATTCAGATGAAGACAATGTAGAGTTAGAAAAGATTGGTGAAATTCCCCAATTTTCTTTCACTCCAAAAGACCATATAGAGCTCGGACAAGCACACGAAATGTTTGATGTTGAGCGCGGTGTGAAAATTGCTGGTACCCGTAATTATGTGCTGAAGAATCAAGGCTTATTTTTACATAGAGCGGTTCAGCAATTAGCTGTTGATTTGCTACATGAACGTGGTTTCTCCATTATGGATGTGCCTTTAATGGCTAATGAAGAAGTGCTATATAGTACAGGTTTCTTCCCAGATGGAAAAGAACAAACCTATCATCTTGAAAAAGATAATAAATATTTAGTCGGAACAGCAGAAGTCCCGCTCGTTGGTTTTTATGGCAATGAAATTGTCGATGTTGAAGAACCGATTAAGTTAGGCGCAGTATCAAACTGTTTCCGTCGTGAAGCGGGATCTGCAGGTAGAGATGTTCGTGGCTTATATCGTGTCCATCAGTTTGCGAAAGTCGAGCAAGTCATTATTTGTAAAAATGATCCTGAATTAGCCGATCGTCTGTTATCGGAAATTACGGAGATCGCCAAAGAAATTTTAAATTTATTAGAGTTGCCATATCGAGTTGTTGCAGTATGTACGGGCGATATGTCGCAGAAAAACCATAAACAGTTTGATATTGAAACGTGGATGCCAAGTCGCGAAAGCTACAGTGAAACCCATTCATCTTCGAACGTAACAGATTTTCAAGCAAGACGTTCAAACATCCGTTACCGTGATGAAGATGGAAAGCTGCAATATTGCTATACGTTAAATAACACAGCTGTTGCAACACCTCGAATCCTTATTCCATTGCTTGAAAACCACCAGCAAGAGGATGGATCGATTAAAGTACCAAAAGCTTTGCAAAAATATATGTACGGTAAAACCATTCTATAATCATACGTGTAACTAAAATGCGTCGTCGAATAAGGCGGCGTACTTTTTCTTTATTTAATATCTGAATAATGAATAAATGGAGGTTTGATATGAGGAAAGAAAACGTGACCATTCGCCCAATTCAGTATACAGATCGTCAGTTTCTGTTAAAATGGTTGACGACAGCAGATGTTCTTGCTTTTTATGAGGGAAGAGATCAATCATTTACAATGGAAAAGATCGAAAAAAAGTTTTTTAATGAAAAGGAAAGAGATCGCTGGATAGGGGAAGTGGATGGAGCACCAATGGCCTATCTTCAATCCTATCGATTAACAACGAACGATAAGAAAAAATACGGTTATTCACCTTCTATATCAGCAATAGGTATGGATTTATTTATCGGAGAAGTGTCTTTCTGGAACAACGGTTACGGGACTGATCTAGTCAACATGCTAACAGAAGACATAAAAGGAAAAAGTCCTGAAACGATTGTAACGGTCGATCCAAGAATTGAAAATGAGAGGGCTATTGCTTGTTATAAAAAGTGTGGGTTTACAATCATACAGCGACTAGAAAAAAATGAGTGGCATGAAGGAAAATGGCACGATGCGTATGTTATGCAAAAAAGCTAAAATGGCCGATTATTATTTCTTGGGAAATGATTGGATAGGATAAAATTAAATAACCAGAGCATTGTTCAGTTGAACAATCTCTGGTTAAACGTCATGATAAAAGTTCTTTTGCAAGTAAACGATACACATTTAAGCGAGCTTCAAATGAATACTGGTTGCTATTAACCATGACTTCATCAAAACCAAATTCTTCCTTTTCTTTAAGAAGTTGTTCACTTACCTCTTTTGGTGTGCCGACAAGGTGGAGCGCTCGGTTTTTTTCTAAGATCGCTTTATCCATTTCTGTTAGTGGATAGGCTTGGGCGTCTTCAGGACTAAATGTCTGTGGCATTTGCCCACGCATTAAAAATAAACGTGATAAATCAATGGGCAAAGCGAGATACTCTGCTTCATCTTTTGTTTCTGCAACGGTTACAGCATAGGAAACATTGATCTCTGGCTTCGGCATAAAGTAAGACGGTTCAAAGTAATGACGATACGTATCAAATATTTCTTTCGACATCTCCCCATTAAAAAACTGCGCAAATGAGTAGCCAACCCCTTGTTTCCCAGCCTGTCTAGCACTATTTCCGCTTGAACCTAACAACCAAGCTTCAGGTAGCTTGACTTCATGAGGTGTAGCAATGACTTGATTGTATAGTGGATCATTTGTTTTTTGATCGTTTAGCAATTGAAGAGTCGTTGCTAATTTATCATATTGATCGTCTGGTATAGAGGCACGACCTTGTGCTAATGCTTGTATAGAAAGATGGTCGCCGCCAGGTGCACGACCAACGCCAAAGTCAATTCGATCTGGTGCAAGAGCACTTAATGTTTTAAAAACCTCCGCCATTTTCAAAGGGGAATAGTGCATCATCATGACACCACCTGTGCCAAGTCGGATGCGGTTGGTAAGCGCAGCGAGGTGGGCGATCGTCACTTCAGGTGCTGAACTGGAAAGAGATGTTGCACTATGATGTTCTGCCATCCATAAACGGTGGTAACCTAGCTCATCACCTAGTTTTGCTAGATCTTTTGTGAACTGTAAGGCGTCTGTTGAAGTTGAGCCTTTTGGGATAGGCGCTTGATCAAGAATGCTTAATTTCATAAGAAATGACTTCCTTTCGTTTTCACTGTAGAGCACTATAACATAGAAGCTTTAAAAACCAAATTTAACTGCTCAAGAAAAAAATGAACGATTTCGTCGTTCAAACGTATAACAAATGTAGAACTTGTAGGGGTGGTGTCATGGAAGAATCGCAAGAGAGCACGATCAAGAAAGCGCAAAAGGGTGATGATGACGCTTTGGCCTTATTATTAAAGACGCATTATGAAAGCGTCTATCGCTTTTTAGTGAAAATTACGCTTAATCCTGAGTATGCCCAAGACTTAACTCAGGATACGATGACAAAAGCCATTGTAGGCATCCAAAGTTACAATAGAAAAAAAGCAAAGTTTTCAACGTGGCTGTTTCAAATTGCTACAAATCTTTTTTTAGATAAAAAACGAAAGAAAAAGCATGAAGACCAATACGTGCAAATGCAAAAGCTGCAATGGTCAATGAAGCAAGAGTCAAAAGACGACTGGATTGATGTTCAACACGTCTTAGCAAAATTAGATGAAAAGAAGCGGATTCCACTACTGTTAAAGCATTATTATGGATATAGTTACGAAGAGATTAGTCAAATTTGTCAAATCCGTGTTGGAACAGCGAAGTCGAGAGTGAATAGTGGTCTCGAACTCGTAAGAAAGGAGTTATCAGGTAATGAGCCAAGAGGATAAACGATTTAAAGACGGTCTAGATCAATTAAACCGTATTTCCTATGAGGAACCATCAACGGCTGAGATGCTGCACCTTGTTAAGGAAACGAAACGTAAGCAGCGACGAGAAGCCTTACTATTCATTGTCGTAACGCTCTTATTAGTAAATGGGGTGGTCTTTTTACTGGCAAACGTGCCGATTGTCTTTTTAAGCATTAATATCGCGATGCTGGCAATCATTCCAGCTATCGGCATATTAGCAATTATAGGTGGTTGGAGGGAAAAACATGAACAATGATATTGAGCAATTGTCAGAAATACCGATATGGGCATGGATCATCCTTGGGGTCGTCCTTTTATCGCAAAGCATCTATTTATTTTTTAAAAGTCGACAACATGGACAGTGGAAATGGTTTTGGGGGATCTGGGGTGTGACACACTTCCCGATGCCATTGGTCACCTATTTTATTTGGACCTATTGGTTAAAGTCTAAATTCAAACAACGAGGGGGCACAAGACATGAATGAAGTCATTGAAATCATCCAATTGTTTTTACCGCTTATTCTTGTACAAGGATTACTAATGATTGTGGCTTTTATTGATTTGTATCGCCGTGCACACACGAGAGGTCCAAAATGGATTTGGGTTCTCATCATTGCGTTTATTAATTTATTTGGTCCTATTCTTTATTTTTTATTTGGGAGGGAGAAAAAACGTGACGATTGAAGTAAATGCCCTTACGAAAGAGGGGAGAATGAAAGACGTGACGTTTCAAATTGCTACAAACGAAATTACGGCACTGATTGGAGAAAATGGTGCAGGAAAGACAACGTTGTTACATTTAATTGCTGGGAATTTACACCCCTCATCGGGTAGCGTTCAGTTTAGCGGATACCGGGAAAGAGATATTCGTTCTACGATTGGCTTTCTTCCACAATTTCCTGCCTTTCACCTTTGGATGACTGGACTTGAGTATTTGACTCATATTGGAAGGTTATTTGGTTTAGCAAAAAATCAAGCTCATGAACAGGCTTTGACATTGTTACAGCTTGTTCATTTAAACGCAAAAGACAGACAGCGTATTGAAACGTATTCTGGAGGAATGAAACAACGATTAGGTATTGCCCAAGCGTTAATTGGAGACCCAGGCATTTTATTGCTAGATGAGCCTGTATCGGCTCTAGACCCAATTGGAAGAACAGAGGTGATGGAGCTACTTTTACAGCTGAAAACAGGTCGCTCTATCCTCTACTCGACCCATGTTCTTCATGATGCCGAACAAATTAGTGATGCGTATGTGCTGATGCATAAAGGCGAATTGATAACTGCCGACACCATGACTTCATTCAATAATCAGAGCGAGACTATTTTAGAAATTGAAACAATCGACCATGAGCGCCTAAGTAAACGTATTACGCAATGCTATCCTCACTGGATTGTTCGTAATAAATTAAATTTTCTTGAAATAAAAACAAAGAATGAAAAAGAACGTGCTGATATAGCTATATTAGAGCTCTTAACAAACGGTCACTATCAGTTCTCAGCAATTCGTAAACGGAAAAAAACGTTGGCCGATTTATTTCGGGAAGCGGTGAGAGGATGAATCATTTGTGGGCATTAATGAGTAAGGAAGGATTAGAGGCATGGCGTCACTATAAGTTGTTATGGCTACCGGCATTATTTATCATCCTAGGTGCGATGCAACCTCTCACTTATTACTATATGGAAGATTTATTAACCTTACTTGGAGGTTTGCCAGAAGGAGCACTTTTTTCATTTCCTAACCTAACTGGAGAGCAAGTTTTAATCGATACGCTCAATCAATTCTCTCAAATAGGTATGATAGCTGTTGTGTTGTCTGTAATGGGGGTGTTTGCCTATGAGCGAAAATCAGGAGAAGCAATGCTCGTTCTCGTTAAGCCAATACCACTATGGTCCTATTGGTTATCAAAATGGATCATTGCAATCATGTTGGTCAATCTAAGCTTTGTTGTAGGGTTCATTACAGCGAACTATTACATTTTTCTTTTATTTGATGCTATTTCTTACTCAACATTGGGATTCATTATGATGATCTACAGTTTATGGGTAACGTTTATTGTGACAGGAACACTAATGATTGGAACCTTTGTAAAAAGTA
Source organism: Shouchella phoenicis (assembly GCF_047238345.1). Taxonomy (NCBI): domain Bacteria; kingdom Bacillati; phylum Bacillota; class Bacilli; order Caryophanales; family Bacillaceae; genus Shouchella; species Shouchella phoenicis. The sequence goes on from NZ_JBDFMQ010000001.1 coordinate 1,124,302, forward strand.
CTGCTGTAGTGAGTGTTGTAAGTATTTTAAGTGCCTTTATCGTGATGTTTTTCCCCGTTCTATTTGGAGAGGGAGCGATGTGGACACCAGCAGGACTAATCGTTCTAGTTGAAGACATACTACTTAAAAACGAATTCTCAATAAAACCCATTCTTGTCACCATGATATTTATTAGTTTCTTTATGATTATAGGAATAAGAACGATCTACCGAAAAGACTGGCGTATGTAAAAGGAGCACCTAGGCCTAATGCCCCTGGTGCTCTTTGTATATAGGAAAGGTAACGTGTACAAACGTCCCTTTTCCTAACGCACTATCATAATGAATCGTACCGTTGTGCTGTTCAATGATTTTATGACTAACGGTTAACCCTAATCCAGTGCCTTTTTCTTTTTGAGAAAAGAAAGGCTCTCCTAAACGTTGGACCCGTTCTTCTGTCATTCCATGACCATCATCTGCAATGTTTATGGTAATCGATTGATTGGTTTCATCAAGATCGATCGAAGCAGAGATTTGACAGGCACTCGCTTCTGTAGCATTTTTAATAACGTTAATAAATAACTGCTTAAGCTGATTTTTATCTCCATATACATACAGCGGTATTGGTTCCGTAAAGTGAAGGGTCGCCCCATGTGCTCTCGCTTCAGAAGAAAGGAGCTGTACAACATCAGACAAGACTTGTGAAACATTGGTTTGTGTAAAAATAATCTCCTGTGGGCGCGAAAGAACAAGCAGCTCGCTTGCAATCATATTAATCCGTTCTAATTCATCCAGCATAATTCTGTGGATTGGATTTTCTTCTTTACTTTGTGATTGAAACAGTTGGACAAACCCTCGTAGTGAAGTAAGTGGATTGCGTATTTCGTGTGCAATTCCGGCTGCGAGTTCACCAACAACAGCAAGTTTTTCTGTAGTTCGTAGTTTCTCTTCTGCTTCAATAATTGGAGTGATATTATTAGCATACCCTGTTATACCTACAAGTTCATCGTTAATGATAATAGGAACAGAGGCGCAATTTACAATTACTTTTTTTCCTGTTCGATGCTTGATTTTAATTTCACTACACTGGACGACTTCACGATTCGTTATAACACGGTGAAATTTTAATTTAAGGCGAACGTGATCTTTTTCATCAACAAAATCTATCAATGGCTTACCGATTCCATCTTCTTCATTATAACCAGTAACATGCTTAAAATGTTTGTTCAAATTTGTGATTTTACCAGAAAGGTCAATCATATAGACAAGCTCGGGGCTATGTTCAAACAATGCTTTATATCGTAATTCACTTTCAGCTAATTTTTGTTTAGCTGTAATGCGCTCTGTAATGTCTCTTCCTACAACGATCAGGGCTTTCCGATCACCTGCTTCAGTAAATAAAGGTGTTTTAATCGTATCAAACACTTTTGTTTTTCCATTTTGGAGAGGGATCGTCTCTTCGCTTCTTGTAGTATGTCCCCGTTCCCACGTTCGTTCATCTGATTCATTAGCGGCAAGAAGTTCGTTTTCATAAAGAGGCTGTTCTTCGGCTAATTGGCTATTGGTTTTGCCCACATAGTCAATCTGATGCAATTGATAGAGCTGAAGAGCAAATTGATTTGATTGAATCCAGCGGCCGTCAGCATCCTTAAATGTAATGAAATCTGGAATCGAGTTTATGAGGGTTTCAACTTTTTCTTTTTCCTCGGTTAAAATGTTAATTTTTTCTGATTTGTTCAATAAAAAATAGATAAACACACTTGTCGCAATGATAAATACGATGCCTTTTATTTTTTGATAAAAGGAATATAATTCAGGTTCCCATCTTAGTAATAAGTAGTCAGTTCCAATAACCCAAATAAGACTAACAACAACAAATAAAGTAATAATTTTTCTTTTTGATTTCATCCCAGTGTCCACCTTTATCCAACCTATCGAAATAAGAGTACCTGCTCTTAAGCAGAAAGACAACCGCATTTGAAGAAGTCTGTCAATTTTTGTCGACTTTTTACAACTAAGCGAACATAGAGAGGGGAAATGCAATGAGTAATCAACTACCACCAGAGCATTTGCAGCAATTTGTCGGTGGCAATTTTGAAAGTGTGGGAAAAGAGTTTTTACAGCTTTTTCAACAATATGGTCACTTAAAGCCAAATGAACATGTTTTAGACGTTGGAAGTGGTGTAGGAAGGATGGCGCTACCGCTTTCAACTTATTTATCAGACGAAGGGTCGTATAAAGGGTTTGATATATCGAAAGAAGGAGTAGAATGGGCAAAAAATAATATTGCAGCAACGCATAACAATTTTCAATTTGATCATGTTGATATTTACAATCATTTGTACAATCCGAATGGAACCTTAACATCAACAAGTTTTACGTTCCCATATTCGGATCAGTCATTTAACTTTGTTTTTTTAACATCAATTTTTACGCATTTAATGGAAGAGGAAATTGCGCATTATTTAAGCGAAATTGATCGCGTTCTAAAAGAGGATGGTACCTGTTTATTTACAATGTTTATCGTCAATAAAGAAGCACAAGAATGCATTCAAGCCGGCAAGAGTACCATTCAATTTCCGTTTCAGGTAGGGGAAGCATACATTGAGAATGAAACATATCCGAATGCGGCAGTAGGATATGATCTTCCTAAAATGGAAGGGTTAATTAACCAAACGAATCTAGAAATCAAGGAGTTAAAGCTCGGAAGCTGGTGTGGGCGAACAACGTATACAACTTACCAAGACTTACTTATTCTCAATAAAAAGAAGCAGTAGACGTTTGTCTACTGCTTAAAGTTTGCTAACAGAAACTGTCTCGTGGTTTTGGAACCGATAGTCCAAACATGGGTCGAAGTTTGAGAGCTAAAAACGTCCCGGCAATTGCCATAACGCCCCATATGTACCCATGAGCACTAAACGATGCTATACCACCAAAATACGCGCCAACGTTACAACCAAAAGCAAGTCGTGCGCCATAGCCCATTAGTAATCCTCCGATTACAGAGGCCGCAGCATTTTTAGCTGTAATTTTAGTAAGAGTAAACAATCCACCAGCCGCAGATGCAATAAACGCGCCTAAAATAACGCCAAAGTTTAAAACGGTCGTGGTATCTGCAAAAATAGATGCATGCAACGCTTCCGTGCTTCCTTGCCAGTAACCCCAACTCTCTACGTCAAAGCCAATTGCATCAGCTGCTTTTGAACCCCATAACGTAAATGCTGACGTGACGCCCCATGGTGTTCCACGAGTAAGTAACGTTAACGCATTAAGTACAGCAAGGACAATCGCTGCAGTAAATAAAGGCCATGAGCCTCTGAAAATACGTTTCCAACCAACTGCTGAAGGAACTGCAGCCATTTTTGGTGGGTTCTTTTTCTTTTCAATCAGAATCGTAATCCATGCAATAACCGCAAAAATAAGAAGAGATACAATGAGTGCACCGCCATAGCCAAGTCCTGTGGATGTGGCTAATGAAAAAGGTTCTGCAGCCGGCATATCTTCCATCCAAAAGTTAAAATGAGCGGCGCCAATTGTGGAACCGATAATAAAGAATAGCAACGTAATAAACATGACGGAACGACCGCCACCAACTGCGTAAAGCGTGCCCGAAGCACAGCCGCCACCAAGCTGCATGCCGATACCAAATATAAAAGCACCTACAAGTAAACTAACGCCGACAGGAGATACATAGCCATTTGCATCTGCACCAAAGAACGTTGTCCCAACCGCAAGGATCGGTGCAAATAGCAAGCATGCAACTGCAAGCATAAGCATATGAGCGCGAAGAGATTGTCCATTCCCGACAGATGCTAATCTTCTAAAAGCTGACGTAAAACCAAAACGTGCATGAAATAATGTGAAGCCAAGCCCAATGCCGATAACGGCTAACAAGGGTTGAACAATATGTTGAGTAATCGCTAAAAAGACCGTTAAAATGACAGAAACAAGTATACCAATGATCACTAAAAGACGTTGTGGTGGATTTAAAGGTTTTGTTTCTTCTTGTTGTGCAACAGTAGCCACTTCATCACCTTACCCTATTAAATTTATCCGAAAAGGATTTTTTAATCTTAGACAAAACAAACGAGTGTGTCAAGACAAAAACTTCCTGTACAGGATTGTCTCATCTTTTTATCATGTGACTCGTTATCAATAAGATTTGTTATTAGTCAAAAACCATTCATGATTTAGTAAAAAAAATACCAAGGCAGGTGGCCTTGGTATATCGATTAATTTTCTAACCAGCTGTCAACAAGCTCGCGATTGTCTTCAATCCATTGTCTAGCGGCTTCCTCGTCATCATCAAGTTCCGATTGTAATTGAAGAAGTTCACCAAGATTGTCATCATCGAACTGGGCATTATTTAACCACGTAATGATATCGGCATGTTCTTCAGCTAATCCATCACGAGCAATGTAGTAAATATCGTCTGGTTCGCCATAGATACCATCTGGATCGTCAAGAAATTTCATATCGTACTCACCTAGTGTCCAGTGTGGGCTCCAAAGTGTAACGACAATAGGCTCTTCATTTTGATAGGCACTTTCAAGTTCAGCAACCATTGCTTGTTCAGAAGATGCTGCAAGTGTAAAGTCTTCCAAGCCATAATGAGGAATGATGTCATCTTCCGTCACGCTCATTAAAGCAGAACCCGGATCAATCCCCATAATTTCACCATTTACGTCATCATATGCATCGGGTAAGTCCTCTATTGAGTTCACGTCTTCCATATATGTAGGAACAGCAAGTCCTAATGTCGCACCCTCATACAGAACACCATCTTCTTGCACATCAATATCTTCTGTTTCCTCATCAATATAATTTTGATCGGTGAAAGGTAGCCATGCATTAAAGCCAATATCAAAATCACCTTGTTCTGTACCACTAAATAAAAATGCTTTTTCAACAGAGGCTAATTCAACATCGTAGCCCTGTTCTTCTAATAGTTGTTCCCAAACGTGGGAGAATGCAATGGCTTCAGCATACAAATTATAACCGATCTTGATTGAACCAGAAGATTCACCATCGTTGTTATCGCTTCCACAAGCGCTTAAAACCGTTACAGCAGCTAGAGGAATCGCGAAAAGTTGCAGTTTCTTCATGTTTGTAAGTCCTCCTTCTAAAATAGACGCAATTTCTACCATATCATATTGTTTCATAGGAATCATCATTTATGCATAGATAGGTTTTTTAAAGAAGGAGTTTGGGAATACAATAAAAAACTCGCCAAACGACGAGGATAATTAAGAACGATAGACTTTATTTACATGCCAATGCATTTCAGGAAATGTATTAGAGTTTAGTTTTGAAGCAAAAAGATCTGCATGTTCATAAGAGGAGAATAGTTTGTCAAAAGGTGTGGAAGTGTTTTTTAATGATTGCGTTTGACCATCAACAATGCGGGTAACTGCGTACATGTAAATGGCTCCTTTCCTCTTGTTCTTACTTGTTAGTATGACATATCAAATTAAGAAATTCATTACTAATTTTCTGAAAAAATGCGTAGGTTTTGTTAGTTTTTGTAGAAAGTGCATTAAATTAATGGAGGAAAGTCGGAATCACGAATTCTTTAGTAGCTTTCATAAAAAAAAGAGAAAGGATGATGAAAATTGGAGACAGTTATCTGGATTATTATTGCGATTGTGGTGTTTGCGATATTAGCTGGGGTTACTAAGGCAATTTTACGAATTGTATTTAGTTTAGCGGCCGTTGCAGCAGTCGTTTTTCTTGTTTGGCAATTAGTTAGTGGACTATAGCGATGGTTTCAATGAAAGAAGAAGGTGGGTTCAACTAGTAATGCTGTCACATACATAAGCAAATGGACATGCACATAAAAACAGGAACCGATAAAACGGCTCCTGTTTTTATGCTGTTTCTGGTACTAAGACTTCTATAAAACTAGGTAATATGTCAATTGTAACAGGTAAAGAAATGCCAGTTTCTCCATCAATGTTTGTACTAAGAGGAGCTTCTGCTGATATAGAAAGGTGCTTCGCTTTAAACGCATGAACATGCTTGCTATTCTCTAAATTCCCCGTTAGAAGAGAAGTACCTACTGCAGCCGTATTCACTAAATTTGTATCTTGAATAATAAAGCAGTGTAAGTAGCCATCGTCAATTTCCGCTGAAGGGGCAAGTTGTTCAAAGCCACCAACTGAATTCGTTAATGCAGCTATAAATAGGAGTGCACTTCCTTCCCATGATTGGTCGTCATACTTAATGTGTATCGTGCTAGCTGCATCGCCAGTAATGGTTTTAAATCCTTCTTTCACATATGCAAAAAATCCTAATTTGGATTTCTCTTTTGACGGCACTTCTGATAAAGAAGAAGCTAAACGACCTGCTGCAACGACGTTGACAAATAACTGGTCATATACTTTCCCTAGATCCGCCATGCGAGTTGTACTAGATTGTAAACTTTGAATGGCTTTTTCAGGTTGGAGAGGAATATGGAGTGCTCGAGCGAAATCATTCACGGTTCCTAATGGAATAACAGCGAGCTTAGGTTTATGAGTACTCGACATAAACCCATTTATCGTTTCATGTAGTGTACCGTCCCCGCCAGCTGAAACAACAAGGTCGTATTTCTCTTCGCATGCCTCGATACAATAAGTTGTTGCATCAAACTCTTTTTTTGTTTCGCGTACTTCAACCGTATAATCGTGTTCTTTTAACAATTCTGCCGCTTGTTCCGTGTAGGAAAGGGCGTCTTCTTTTCCTGAACTTGGATTAATGATAATCATCGCACGTTTCATTTTTTACACCTCACTATGTTCTCTTACTAGGTATTTCCTTATTTCTCTCATATCTAACCTAAAATTGCACGTTTTTGAAACCAAATTAAAAAGCTTTCGTAGTATACTTGAGTAGGAAGGGGAGAGTTGATGTTTTTTTGGATTTTAATTATGGCGCTGTCTTGCTTGAATTTAAACCCACGAGAATGGATTCGTGGACTAAAACAGATGCCAAAACAATGGTTAATAAGCCAAGTTCTTCGATATGGGATTGGGCTTGTACTCAGTTTTATTATTATTTATATTTTTCTTGTGGATCGTTCGTTAACTGGGTTTTTAAATACGTTCGGATTTATCATAGCGATCAATTTAATTGTTTCAGGCTTTTTTCAAGCGACAAAAGGACTGTCAACAGCGACAAAAAAGAAAAAAGTACAGAAGTTAAAAAAAGCAAACATTCCTATGGCGCAAGCCGGCATTGGAATTGCCCTTTTTATTGGCTTAATTATTATGAATGTCGTGTATCCACTTACGATTACGCAAGATTTAGCGAACTTAGGTGAAATTGAAGTATCCACCGATTCGATTGATTCCGTTACGGAGGAAAGCGTTCGATCGGTTCCTCATTCATACGCACGGTATAAGTCTGAGATTGTTTTCGGAAACATTGAAAACTACTCGTTCTATGAGTTAGGAGAGTCAGCCATTCAGCGGATTGATGGAGAACTCTTCTGGGTTTCGCCAATTGAATATTCAAGTGTTTGGAGATGGATTAGAGCCGACAGTGCGCCTGGTTATGTAATGGTCAGTGCAGAAAATCCAAATGCTGAAGCTGTACTTGTGGATGACTATGAAATGACGTATGTTCCAAGTGCGTTTTTAGGAGACAATTTAGAGCGCCACATTCGAAGTGTCTATGGTGATGTCATATTAATTGATTATTCGTTTGAACCAGATGATGAGGGAAATCCTTACTATGCCTATTCGTACGCATACTATGATCATTATCGAAGTGCACCAAAAGCCGATGGAGTGATTTTAGTTGATCCGGTATCTGGTGAGATGGAGAAGTATGATTTAGGAGAGCAACCTGAATTTATAGACAATGCGATTCATTACTCACTCGCTCTTGACTATGCTTATTGGTTTGGTACATATAGTAACGGTCTACTAAACTCGATATTTGCAAAAGAGGGTGTGCATCAACCGACGAGTGAAGAAGAAATGATTGGTGTTATTGGACCAGATGGCAATATGTATTGGATGATTGATCATATGAGGCCGAATCAGGAGAGTAATGCCATGGTTGGTTTTACCATGGTTAATGCCCAAACTGGTGAAGCAACTTATTATGCAGGAACATCTGGTATGACTAACGCTAGAGGTGCTAGAGATGCAGTGAATCGCTCGTTCCAGCGTGAGCAATGGGAAGGGACACAGCCTGTTCTATATTCCATCTATGACAATTACACGTGGGTTGTACCTGTTGTCGACCAAAGCGGATTGATGAGGGAAATTGCAATGGTTCATGCAGAGACTTCAAGTGTAGCAACAGGAACATCAAGAGAGGAAGCGTTCCATCACTATCGCCAGATGTTAGCAAATGATTTAGGAACAGATGATTATATTCCGACAAATCTTTTAGAAGAATTAGAGATGGAAGGTACGGTCTATCGTGTTAGTCAAGCGTCTAATGCCCGCTACATCCAAGTGCTGCTTGATGGTGAAAGTCGTGTCTTAGAGTTTGATATCACTGGTAATGCAGCTGCGGTCTTCATTCAACCTGGGGATGAGATTGAAGCAACGGTCAACGATACAGGTGAAAGTGTCTTACCTGTCTTAGAGTTTGAGAATGTAACGATCGATGATGAATTTGGTGAAATTGAAGAGTTTGAGCTAGAAGATGAAACGGAAGAAGAATCAAGTGAAGAAACTGAAGCAGAAACGTCAGAAGAATAAAATGGTCGAACAGAAACGCGCCGCATGGCGTGTTTTTGTTTTTTTTGTGAAAGTTGATAGAGTCCATATAATTTTGTGAAGAATGCCTATGACTAGCCTGATAATGTTTAAATGAAGAAGTAAGACGCCGAGAAACAGTCATTCGCATTTTTCCAAATAAGGAAGTGCCAGTTTGTTAATCGATGCAGTGCTCATGGACATTCACGAAAACTGGCTTGACTCTACTAGAAAATATATTGAATGAAATCAGGGTGTATGTAGACCTTATTTTTCTCTTATGTCTTACTCATTAGCGCTGATGTCGCGCTTGTTCCTGTGGTGAAAGCGTCCATACCGCACGATAAGTGATGAATATCATTTGAATTGATCGTGACATTTTTGGATAACAGGTGACCGTTTTTAGACAGACCTACTCAAATGATAAAAGCAGTGTATCGTGATTTTACACAGATACCTGGAATTGATTTGAATGTTCTTGAACTTTATTAAAAAACGATTAAAAATAATCTTACTAATTTAAAGGGAAAGTGGTTTTCTTTAGAGAACTATAGAAGAAGCTATGAATATTTCCCAATACATGAAATCATTTAAAGAATTAAATAATTATTGTGTTAGGATTTGATTTTTTGTATCGTTGTACATAGCTTTTTTAATTTTACATAAAAGGGGGGTCGAAATGGATAATCCTGTTCTTCAGATAAAAAATTTACAAACGACTTTCCAATCTGGTAGAAAATCAGTACCCGCTGTTGATGGTGTCAGTATTCATCTAAATAAGGGAGAAGTTGTAGGGATTGTAGGCGAATCCGGATGTGGGAAAAGCGTGACATCTTTATCCATTATGCGGCTTATTCCGAGTCCACCTGGGAAAATAAGTAGGGGTGAAATTCTATTTAACGGTGAAAATCTTGTGAAAGCTTCGAATAAACGAATGAAGCAAGTAAGAGGAAAAGAGATTTCAATGATTTTTCAGGAACCAATGACTTCATTAAATCCATTATTTACAATTGGAAATCAGCTTGTTGAAGCGATTCGAAATCATCATACGATGTCAAAAAAAGAAGCGTTGGAAAAAGCGATTGGTCTAGTCGATATGGTAGGAATTCCTCGACCAAGAGAAATTGTGAATAGTTACCCTCACCAATTATCAGGCGGGATGCGACAGCGGATTATGATAGCGATGGCCATGTCCTGTGATCCTGAAGTATTAATTGCAGACGAACCTACTACAGCTCTTGATGTTACGATTCAAGCACAGATCTTGGATTTAATGAGAGACTTAAATGAAAAAAAAGGAACAGCTATTCTTTTCATTACACATGATTTGGGAGTGGTCGCAGATATTTGCCATCGTGTTGTCGTCATGTACGCTGGACAAGTCGTTGAAGAAGGTACTGCTCGTATGATTTTAAAAGACCCCAAGCATCCATACACAAAGGGGTTAATACGATCGTTGCCCAACATGGCAGAAAAGCAGCAGACGCTTTATTCTATACCAGGAACCGTGCCACAGCCAGGTTCTGTTACACAAGGGTGTCGGTTTGCTGATCGGTGTGAATTTGCTTTTGACGCTTGTTTCTTCGAAGATCCAGCCTTATTCGATCTAGAAGAGGGCCGCGCTTGTCGCTGTTTGTTATACAAGGAGGAACAAGAAAGTGTCGGTTAAACCATTACTCGAAGTAGAGAATTTGAAGACGTATTTTGATATTAAAGGCGGTGCTTTATCGAAAAAAGTAGGCGAAGTGAAAGCCGTCGATGGCGTATCGTTTTCAGTACAAGAAGGAGAGATTGTCGGGATTGTGGGGGAGTCTGGTTGCGGAAAATCCACAACAGGAAAATCAATTCTACGTTTAATCGAACCGACTTCAGGTAAAGTGCGTTTTAATGGTGAAAATATTCTAGAACTATCTGGAGAAAAAGTTAGAAAAATCAGAAGAGACATGCAAATTATATTTCAAGATCCGTATGCATCGCTAAACCCACGTCACAAAGTTGGGAAAATTATCGGCGAACCAATGTTAATACACGGTATTGGAAATAAAGCAGAACGAAAAAAAAGAGTCGAAGAGTTGCTTGAAAAAGTGGGCTTGCGTAAGGAGCACGCCAATCGTTATCCACATCAATTCAGCGGCGGACAGCGCCAGCGAATTGGTATTGCAAGAGCCCTTTCGGTTCACCCTAAACTCATTATCTGTGATGAACCGGTATCGGCACTAGATGTTTCCGTACAATCGCAAATCCTTAATCTTATGGAATCCTTAAAAGACGAATTTAAATTAACGTATGTATTTATTGCCCATGATTTAAGCGTTGTAAAACATATTAGTGACAGAGTCGGAGTGATGTATTTAGGGAAAATGGTTGAGCTCGCATCCAGTGATGCGCTGTACGAAACGCCTATGCACCCTTATACAAAAGCACTGTTATCGTCTGTACCAATTCCTGATCCTGATCAGAAATCTGAACGAATGATTTTAAAGGGAGATGTACCAAGTCCTTCGAATCCACCAAGTGGGTGTACATTTCACACAAGATGTCCTTATGTAATGGATGTATGTAAATCAGATATTCCGGCATGGAGAGAGGTAGCTACAGATCATCATGTCGCATGTCATTTATTTAACGATTCAACAAAAGAGGAGCGTATTCAATGAAAAAAACGAAGATGAATTTAGTTTCAGTGTCTTGCTTAGGGCTACTACTTTTAGCTGCATGTGGAGGAGATGAAGACACATCAAGTGATGGAAACTCAGATACAAATGATAATGGAAATGGAACAGAACAGGCAGACGGAGGCACGTTAATTTTTGCACGAGGAGGTGACTCTCAAGGTCTTGATCCAGGTGCAGTCACAGATGGTGAATCGTCGCGCGTAACGAAACAAATCTATGAAACATTGATTGAGTTTGATGAAGATTCCTTCGAACTAACAGAAGGGCTTGCCACAAGTTGGGAGCCAAGTGAAGATGGATTAAATTACGTATTTACTTTAAGAGAAGGTGTAACGTTTCACGATGGAACCCCGTTTAACGCTGATGCTGTAAAGCTTAACTTTGAACGTTGGGCTGATGAGAATCATGAGTATGCGTTCAGAGAAGACGGCTATACATATAGTGTCTACGGTACATTATTTGGACTAGGTGATGAACATGTTATTGACGAGATTAACGTCATAAACGATTACGAAATTGAGTTCGTTCTTAATGAACCACTTGGAGCCTTTCTACAAAATGTTGCGGCTAGTTATTTTGGAATTATTTCCCCAGCAGCTTTAGAAGAACATGGATCGAATATTGATGAGAATCCAGTTGGCACAGGTCCTTTTGAATTCGTGAGCTGGCAACGAGATTCAAGTATTGTTCTTGAAAAAAATGAAGACTATTGGGAAGAAGGACTCCCTCACTTAGATGGCGTGACGTTCTCAGTTATTGGCGATAACTCAGCTCGACTTTCTTCACTTTTGTCAGGAGACATTGATATCATGGATGGTCTTTCGCCGGATGATATTTCTCAAATCGAAGGTGCAGACGGGTATGAAGTGTTTGAGCGTGTGCCAAACAATATCGGGTACCTCGGATTTAACACGGAAGTAGAGCCATTCGATGATCCGCTCGTTCGTCAAGCGTTTAATCATGCGATCAATAAAGAAGACTTAATTACAGCTGTTTATGGTGGACAAGCGACAACAGCAGTAAATGCGATTCCAGAAGATTACCTCGGTCATAATGATGAGATAGAAGACTATGAGTATGATTTGGAATTAGCGCAAGAATTATTAGCGGAAGCGGGTCTTGAAGACGGGTTTGAATTTGATCTTTGGACGATGCCTGTTCCTCGACCATATATGCCAAATCCAATGCGTGCTGCAGAACTCATTCAAGCTGAATTAAGTGAGTTAGGGATTACAGCAAACATTGTTGAAAAAGAGTGGGCTGTGTATTTAGAAGAAATTGAGCTTGGCTACCATGATGTGTTTATGCTTGGCTGGTCCGGCGTAAATGGTGATGCTGATTACTTCTTAGGAACGATCCTTCATACAGATGGTATTCCAGGAAGTAACCAAACGTTTTATAGCAATGAAGAAGTAGATGCACTGTTAGACGAGGCAAAACGAACGGTTGACCCAGATGAGCGTGCTTCGTTGTATGAGGAAGCTCAAGTACTTATTCATGAAGATGCACCAATGGTTCCTCTTGTTCACTCTAAGCCTGTATTAGCTGGATCTAGCTCGATTTCGGGCTATGTCCCTCACCCATCAACAAGTGAAAACTTAAAACACGTTTCGCTTACAAACGAATAACATCGATAGGAGGCGGCAGCAATTATGCTGCTGCCTTCTCTATCAAAAGAAGAGAGGTGAAACGGTGTTTTCCTATATGTTAAGAAGGGTCGCACTATTAATTCCAGTATTAATTGGAATGACAGTCGTTACGTTTTCAATTATTTGGCTTATTCCAGGAAATCCAGCACAAACGATTCTAGGAGAACAAGCTTCTCCACAAGCGATTGCAGAATTGGAAGAGCAGCTTGGACTAAATAACCCTTTTTGGGTGCAATATGGAACGTACATAGGAGATTTACTTACAGGCGATTTAGGCGTTTCAATGCGAACAAATAATGAGATTATCTCGGAAATTTGGCCTTACTTAGCGGCGACGATGGAACTTACCTTTTTTGCCATGCTGTTCGCCATCATTATTGGTGTAAACGCAGGGATCGTAAGCGCTTGGAAACAGAATTCGTTTTTTGATTATGCATGTATGCTAATTGCGTTAGTTGGCGTATCAATGCCTGTTTTTTGGCTTGCTTTAATGGAGCAATGGATTTTTGCTCAAGAGTTAAACTGGTTGCCGACAGTAGGACGAAGTGATCCACGTAACCCAATTGAACCAATTACTCATTTTTATATTGTTGATACGCTTATACAAGGTAATTTTGATCAAACGTTAACTGCAATACGCCACCTAGTGTTGCCGGTTATTGCGCTTGGAACCATTCCAATGGCAATTATTGCGCGGATGACTCGTTCAAGTATGCTTGAAGTATTGCGATCTGACTACATTCGCACTGTTCAAGCAAAAGGATCTGGTCAAGGGGTTGTGATTTACAAACACGCGCTTAAAAATGCGTTTATCCCTGTATTAACCGTTGTTGGATTACAAGCAGGTGCCCTCCTTGGTGGGGCTATCTTAACTGAAACTATCTTTAGTTGGCCAGGTGTTGGGCGTTACATCTATGAGGGAATCTCTTATCGCGATTATCCAGTAATTCAGTCCGGCATCTTAATTGTTGCCACGATTTTTGTGTTTATTAATCTCATTGTCGATCTCCTCTATTCGGCTATCGACCCAAGAATTAAATACTAAGGAGGAACAAGAGATGGAATCAAGACCAATGGCGACTCAGCCACATCAGCGTCCTCCTTCAAAAGAAGAAAAAACAAGGTCGCTTTGGGGAGATGCACTGTACCATTTATTTAAGAATAAGTTAGCGCTTGTAGGAGCGATTATTTTATTTATCTTTATTTTACTGGCGATTTTTGCGCCCGTTTTAACTCCGTATACGATTGATAAGACAGAACCAGCAATGCGCTTAATGCCGCCTTCTTCTGATCATTGGATGGGGACTGATGATTTAGGTCGAGACGTTTTCACTCGTGTAGCCCATGGAGCAAGAATTTCGTTGTTAATTGGTTTGTTTTCAATAAGTGGCGCATTACTTATTGGGACAAGTCTTGGGTTAATTGCCGGATTTTATGGACGTTGGATTGACATGCTCATCTCAAGAATTTTTGATATTATGTTAGCATTTCCAAGCATTTTGCTTGCGATTGCCATAGTGGCGATCTTAGGGCCGTCCTTGCAAAATGCCATGCTTGCTATTGCGATTATTAACGTGCCTATATTTGGTCGGATCGTTCGTTCGAAAGTCATTAGCTTACGAGCAGAAGAGTTTGTTCTTGCTGCGAAAGCGCAAGGAATGAAAAACGGTCGTATTATGTTCCATCACATCTTACCGAACAGTATGGCACCGATTATTGTGCAAGCGACACTTGGCTTTGGTATCGCAATTATTGAAGCAGCCGCCTTAGGTTTTTTAGGCATGGGGGCTAGTCCACCAACACCAGAATGGGGTAGAATGCTCGCTGATTCAAGAGGTTATATTCAAAGTGCCTATTGGACCGTTTTATTTCCAGGGTTATCAATTATGCTTGTTGTATTAGGTTTCAATATGTTAGGAGACGGGTTAAGAGACGCGCTCGATCCGAAAATGAAAGATCAAGGATAAAACGATATGAAAACGGACATGGACTTGGTTCATGTCCGTTTAACGTTTGCGACGTAAACAAAACTGGAAGGAGCAAAGGCGATGTGTTTATCAATCTATTTTGTTCGACATGCTCAAGCGACTGGTCAAGAACGTCATGCACAATTGACGAAAAAAGGACATGAGGATGCTCGGGCTTTAGCAAATTATTTTCACAACAAGAACATCAAAAGAATTATATCCAGCCCTTATTCAAGAGCTGTCTCGACGATTAAACCAACAGCAGAAACGTTAAGTTTGCCGATTAAAGAGGATGAGAGGTTAATAGAACGATGTTTGAGTCCGACCCCAATGGAAGATTGGCTGACCCATCTAGAAAGAGGTTTTAAAGACTATTCTTATAAGCTTAAAGGTGGAGAATCTTCCTTAGAAGCTCAATCACGTATTCTGTCTGTCATAAACGGCATGACAGACCATACGGTTATTGTTAGTCATGGAAATCTATTAGCACTATGCTTCCAATCGATCGCGCTAATAGATGGTTACGAACATTGGAAGCAAATGAAAAATCCAGACGTGTATCATCTATATCTCAGTTCTAGCACGATAGAAAAAGTGGATTGGAACAGTTAAGCCGTTTTAATTGTTGTCAACTCTTCCAGGTCTTCTGTTAAATGCCTCGTTGCCCGTTGCAGTCTAGAAGAGATTTGATTAAGCGTCTCCCAAGTTTGATCTTGCTTGGCTACAGCAAGAGACACTGAGCTGGTTCGCTCATTTAATAAATGCACAATTGAAGCGAGTTCATTAAGCGACTGCTCAAAAGTTGTGCCGTAACTAGAAATTTCTGTCGACAGCTGCGCTGATTTTCCACTTTCTACATGGGTTGTTGTTGTGTATTCGTTCATTTGTTTAAAGATACCGTTCAGCTCAATCATTTGTGTAGAGCCTTCTTTTACAGCGCTTGAGTTTCGCTTTAATTCCTTGTCCACTTGTGTAGTACGATTATTAATGGATTCTGTCATCGATTCAATTCGCTTTGCATAATCCGTTGTTTGCATTGATAATTTTCGAATTTCGTCAGCGATAACCGAAAACCCTTTTCCCGCATCACCAGCGCGAGCCGCTTCAATTGATGCATTTAAAGCGAGCAAATGTGTTTGTTGCGCGACGGTTTGAATATGACTAAGTGCTTCTGAAATCTTGCTATTTTGAGCATTCACTTCGAAAAAAGATGCTTCGAGCTGGGTAGCGTTATGTTGAATTTGATTCATTTTGGTCATGGCATGTTCAACGCTTTCTTTACCTTGAACAATGGATTGCTGATTTTCTTCCGCAATCGCAAATGTTTGCTTTGTTTGAGCCAGAATTTCAGTTAATTTTGATTGCAATGTCACGAGCATATTGCGGTTGTCGTCTGTTGCTTGTTGATACTGTTTTGCTGAATTGGATACATACGTAACCGTTTCAGTTAATGTGGATGTGGCTTGTTGTGCATCACGGACATCATCTTCTAATTGATTCGAACTTTGTAGTACGTCCGTTGACGTTTTTTGGACACGAGTAAATAAATTTGAGACGAGTTTTTCATGGTTTTCACGCTCTTTTTCTGCTTGCATTGTCACTCGATTTCGTTCATATAGTTGAACGAGAATAATGGAACTAGTGGCGATTAAGAAAAAGGCATGGATGAGAAGAAGTGTAAATGGATAATTATCGGTTCCGCAAATGAGCTCGGGAAAAGCAAAATAACCAAGAAAATGTTGAGCAGCAAAAATGGCAGTACTTATATAGATAAGGATTGGCATGCTAAAGTACGCTAAGCTTGCAAGTACCATGAATATGGAAAAATGATATTCCACTAATCCGTCCCCCATTGCAATAATGGAAATACTGCCTAACGTCAATGTCAACATGAGTAAATATGGAATGATGGTTGAAGCAGGTTTTTTCATAATTAAGTAGATGGATAGGAGCAGGAGGAGAATAGGTAGCGCAAAGAGAATCGTACGAAGCGTCTCGTAAGGTTGCTCAGTTGTGTGAATCGTTGAAAGAAGTAAATATGTGTCAAACCAACCTACATGTACGTGTAAAAAATAGACAAAGATAGAGAAGAGAACGACTAGAGTACTAAAACCAAGCATTATTCTGTTTTTGTTTTGATTCATTGTTTAAATGACCACACTTTCTTTAGGTGTAAAAGACTACTTCATTATACCTGTTTTCAAAAGAAACGAAACAAAAATTTCCAATTAAGAAGAATAAGAGATTTTTTAACAGAAATAAAAAAGTGTAACGATTCGCACAAAAGATTTGTTATAATACGTAAGGTTTCATTGATTAAGGAAAAAGAGAAGGTGGAAAAATGGGCAAAGAAGAATTGGCGAACCCTTTAGAAACCGAGAAAATCAGCAAATTATTTTTACGATACTTAATTCCATCGTTAGTTGGAATGCTTTTAATGGCTGTTAATTTAGCAGTTGATGGGATTATGGTAGGAAATCGACTGGGTCCTGTAGCGCTAGCAGGAGTGAACATCGCGGGTCCGGTCTATACAATCTTTGTGGGGCTATCGCTATGGCTTGGTATAGGTGGAGCGACACTTTATTCGCAAGCAATGGGACGGAAAGAGAAGAAGCGGGCGCAATTTATCTTTACCCATTCCATTTTATTAATCGGATTAGGGACTCTAGCTATTGGCGGACTTGCACTATTTTTCCATGAACCATTAGTTTATGCATTAGGAGCAAATGAAGAGACAGCGCCGTTTGCAGCGGCGTACATGAACGTTTTTTTGCTGTTTGGATTTGTGTTTACTTTAGAGAATGCGGCAAGTATTTTTGTTAGAAACGATGGGAATCCGACATTAGCAATGGCGGCACTTGTTACAACAGCATTTTCAAATGTAGGGATCAACTATATGATTTTATATGTCTTTGATTTAGGTGTACGTGAAATTGCGTTCGGTACAATCATTGCTGCCTTTTTAGGATTGCTCGTTTTATCTTCTCACTTTTTTACAAAACGAAGTCAGTTAAAGTTTGTGAGAGTAAAACTCGATGTCCCACTAGCAAAACAAGCGTTAACATTTGGTTTTCCGAGTTTCTTGGCAGAAGTAGGTATTTCCGTCTTTACGGTCTCACATAATATTATGTTTGCCCGTTTAGCTGGAACTGTTGGCGTGGCTGCTTTCTCTGTTTTAAACTATGTGCACGGAGTTATGCTGCTCATGTTTCTTGGTATGGGGGCAGCTGTCCAGCCAATTGTTAGTTATTTTCAAGGAGCAAATGAACATGAGAAGAAAAGGCAGCTCATGCGTTTAGCGATTCGAACAGGGTTTATTGTCGGAGCAGTTTGTTTTGTAATTGGTCAAGTGGCAGCGGTACCGATCGTAAATATATTTGGCGATTTTCCAGAAGAGGTGAAAGATTTAGCGGTAACAGGGATTCGCTTATTTTTTGTTGCTTATCTCGTTATGGGTGTGAACTTTGTGTTGATGACGTATTTCCAATCTATTGGAGAAGTAAAGGTTGCAACGTGGATTACAGCAGGAAGGCAAATTGTTTTAATGTTAGTCTTTCTCCTTACACTTCCGTTTCTATTCGGTGTTCAGGCAATTTGGCTGGCGATTCCATTAGCTGAACTGGCTGTACTATGTTTGATTATTATCTACTTAAAAAGAAGCAAAATTCGATTTGGAGAAAGGCGAATGTTTTAAAGTTGAAAGGTTTTTACTCCTCTTGGGTGTATACCTTTTGTCTTTACCAAATTACTTTAAAACGAACAGATGAAAAAAAGAACCTTAATGAGCGATCGTTCTCATAAAGGTTCTTTTCACGATTAATTATGCTTCTTTTTTGCATGATCTGTAACGGCTTGAACTGCTCGGGCTACTGATCCTTCAAAATCATCTCGGTGCAATGACTTAAGCCCAGCTTCAGTGGCGCCACCTGGGGTTGTCACTTGGTTACGTAAGTCTGTTGGCGTAAAGCCTGCCTTAAGCATTTCGGCACTTCCAGCTAGCATCTGCACTACAAGTTCGCGGGCTTGTGCTTGTTCCAGTTGAAAGGATTGAGCGATCTTTTCAAGTTGAATGACAAATTCATATACAAAAGCTGGAGCACTACCTGTAATTGCAGTTAGTTCATGGATAAGTGATTCGCTTAGTTGAGCGCCCGCTCCGATGGAAGAAACAAGAGTTTCAACATAACCTTTTTGAATATCTGATACATGGGAACCGTATGTATAAAGACTAATCGATGCGCCAGCTTGCGCCGCAGTATTAGGCATAATCCATGCAGTTGCTGAACCCTCAGGTAATTGGGCTTCAAGGTCAGAAGCACCGAATCCAGCAGCTACGGTTAATACCAGTTGTTGATTCACAAGCGGATGTAATGTTTCTAAGATGCTGGTATGGGCAGAAGGTGGAGCCGCAATTAAAATTACATCGACGTTAGCAACGACGTCAGTCCAGTTTTCGACAATTTCAATTTGATAGGATTGCGTTAGCTTGTGCAGATGATCCTTATTCGTGTGGTTACTTACGTAGACTGGAGAGAAAGCGGGTTCTGGTTGCGATAGTACACCTTTAAATACAGCTTCAGCCATTCTTCCAGCGCCAATAAATAAAATGGATGGCATAATGTTTCACTCCTTTTATCGATTAAAAAGACTTACGCAGTGTAGCTTAAGCGTAAGTCTTCTTTATTTGAAAAATCCATTATATGGTAAAATTATTTTAGGCAATTAAACTATATAAAGCTTACCAAATTGAAAAGAAAAAGTCTATTATTTTTTCACTTTTTTCTGCAAAATAAAGAGTACGTACAAAGAAAGGATGGGATGTGTATGAGCCGAGAACATGAAGAGGAGCGTGTGTTGCATCACGCACTTACTAAAATTGACTCTATGTATGAGCGTTTATCGAACGTTCCGATATACCGAGGCGATGATTTTACTCAACAAGTACTTGAAGGTCAGCGTCATTCTTTGAGGGAATCTTTAAAAACCGCAAAAATAGAACCTTATTTTGCGAGATTAGACTTTCTTGATTTTGAGGACCCTATTAAAAAAGTACTGTACATTGGCAAAGTTGGTATTCACGATGAGGAAGAAGATGAACCACTTGTGATTGATTGGCGTGCTCCAGTAGCCTCTCTTTTTTATAGTTTTAATGGAAGTGAAGAGGATGTGTATTATGATTCTCCAGAAGGAATTGTTGAAGGTGAAATTAAGTTAAAACGTAATGTGGTTATTCGTTCAAGGGAATTAAAACGAGTGGTTGATAGCTATGTAGAAGGGCAAGAGGCCAGTGGAGGAGATGAATTCCTTCTTTATAAATTAGGAGAGCAAAAAGATAATAAATTAAAGGATATCGTCTCCACGATTCAAACAGAACAAAATACAATTATACGTGCAGACGTTCGAAAAGCTTTAGTCATCCAGGGCGCGGCAGGGAGTGGAAAGACAACGGTAGCCCTTCATCGTCTTGCTTTTTTACTTTATGAATATCGTGAGAAGCTGCGAGCGGATCGGATGATGATCTTTGCTCCAAATGCGATGTTTCTTGATTATATCGCCCAAGTCTTACCAGAACTTGGCGTCGGGAATATACGTCAATCTACTTATGTAAGTTGGGGGATGACGATACTAAACGATACGTTTAGCGTTGAATCCACAACGGATCGAATGTTGACTCGTTTTGAAGGTTCAGAATCTCAGGAAAAGCAAAAAGAGATCATAGTAAAAGGGTCTCTTTCATTTCGACGTCAATTGAAAACACATCTCGATCACGTATTGGAAGGAAACTTGCCGAATAAAGAATTTATTCCTTGGTCCACAAAAAGGGTTTCGGAGAAGACCATTTTAAAGTGGATTCAAGAAGATTTTTCGAATTCAGCACCAATAAAACAACGTGAGCGTTTACAAGCTCGATTAAAACGATGGGTTGAAATTGAAGTGAAAGCTTATGAAGATGAAAAAGAACGAAAAAGCTATAAGGCAGAAGGTCTTAAAGCAGTTCGTGCGTATATGAATGGGTGGAAGAAACCGAATGTGTTAAAGATTTACGAAAGTTTTCTCAAACAGCAAGGACTGAACAAATCAAAAGATTTGCAAAGCGGCTTGTTAGCCTATGAAGATTTGGCACCAATTCTTTTTATTCATCAAGAATTGCACGGGATTGAGAAAGAAAGTCGTTTTGATCACCTCGTATTAGATGAGGCGCAAGACTTATCACCTTTCACGCTATCCATTTTAAGAGACAATACGCGAGCAGGTGGATTGACAATTCTTGGTGACCTTGCTCAAGGCATTCATGGAGAAGAGGGAATTTTAACCTGGGATTCCTTTGTGGAAGTATTAGACCACAAAGTTGCATATGTGCAAATGGAGAAAAGTTACCGTTCTACACTGGAGATTATTGACTATAGCAATAACATTTTGCAAAAAGTGAGCAATCATCCTCCAACGGCGAAACCTGTATTTCGTAGCGGAGAGCCTGTTCAAGTGATGAGGGAAACGTCAGATTTACTTTTTGAATGGCTCGAACGTGTTCAAGGTTACGAATCGGTCGCGATCTTATGTCGATCAATTGCCGAAAGCGAAAAAATCTATCAGCAACTAGTAGACACTCCTATCGAAGTTACGTTAATTCGTGCAAACGATAAAACGTATAAAGGAGGCGTATCGATTTTGCCGATTTATCTTTCAAAAGGGTTTGAATTTGATGCTGTCCACATTATAAACGTAACGCCAGAGCTTTACCCCAACGATGATCAGCACTGCAAATTACTTTATGTTGGCTGCACAAGAGCACTTCATTCTTTAACGTTATCATATCCAACAACAGCTTCAGAAATTATACAAGACGATCAGTAGAAAGAGGAACGAACGCCGTTCCTCTTTCTTTTTTATGAGAATAATGTAGAAAAAAAGGAGGATTTATGGTGAGAGAAAGCGTAGTTAAATACTTAGCCATTGGTGACTCATTAACAGTCGGTTACGGCTCATCCTATCACCAAGGTGGCTTTGTCCCTGTTTATAAAAGCTTTGCTGAACAAGCATTAAACACTCGTGTACGCACGATGAATATCGGGGTAGATGGTTTTACTGCAAAGCAAATTTATGGTGTTGTGCGTAGTCAGTCACCTAACTCTATTGCCGAAGCGAATCTCATTACGATCACTGGTGGTGGGAACGATTTATTAGGAGTATTGCAGGGTGGAATAAATTCAGTTACGCCAGCACTTATGGATCATGCTATAAAAGATGCAATCTATTATTTACAACAAACGGTTGGGTACATTACAAAGATAAAAAAGCAGACAAACGTCCCATATCGAATTTTCGTTTTCAACAGCTATAACCCACTTGGGTCAATCCCCATTGCGAATCGGTTTATTTCTGAATTTAATCGCGCATTACAATCTATTACCCGCTATCCAAATGTACAAGTAGTTGACGTTTACCGCGTCTTTAAAGGAAACGAGCGTGCTCTTCTCTATCGTCGAGACCATGTTCATCCAAATGACAAAGGTTATCGGTTAATGGCGGAAGAGGCAGCAAAAAAAGGATTTATGCTTAAATCTGTGAATTAGTTCAATCGTGAGAAAGAGAGGAGGCGGTGATTGTCCATTTGATTACAATTGTACATGATCAAGACGGGGCGCTTTTATCAGCAATGAAAACCTACTTGAAGCGGGTGTCCTCCATTTACAACAGAATGTATATAATCATAAGCGAAAAGAAATGGATTTAAAACGTTCCGAAAAGGAGCAGTCATTCAAGCTAAGTTTGTAAATGGACTATGTTACCGTGAACAAAATCGCGCAGTAGAAGAGGATCCTGTTGTAAATTGGGCCAATCGTATTAAACTTTCTTCCTTTATAGCAGAAACCATATTAACCCATCATTATTAAGGTACTTCTAACTAGATTTATATATTTTTCTGTATGTTTTACATAGTACATTAGGCGCGAACGTTGTATACTATTAATAGTTGAATAACTTTCATAAGTGACAATTAAGGATATTTTATGGAATAAGATCATTTCATAATAGCTTTTAAAAGGGCAAGTAACGAACGATAGTTAATAACTTTAATTTCAGTTCATTCGAAAAGGAGGATCGAACGTGAACCCGCGCTTTGTAAAATTAATTTCTGCTACTTTTTTTGTTTGTGTTGCTGGTGTGATTGTTTTAGCTGTTACAGGACAAATTTAAATAGATATGATGAAAACGGTCCACAATACATTTATAATTTTATGAATACGTTACAAAAATTCTAAGTCGAACTTAGAATTTTTTTATTGGATTACGAGTAAATCGTTAGATTGTTTATGGATGATGACAATCATTCTAGTGTTTGCACTTTAAAAATAAGCTATGATAGAGAGAGATCTTTTGGGTTGTGTACGATGTAGAAGGGGTCGATTCATTTGAGGACAGTATTTTCATATTTGTTGCCTTATAAGTGGGCTGCAGGGATTGCATTTATTTTCATGTTGTTAGAGCTGACCGTTGAATTAATTCAACCGCTTTTATTGGCTCGAATTATAGATGACGGCATTCTTCAAGAAGATTTAACAACGGTTGTGGTCTGGGGAAGTATCATGATTGGTTTATCATTACTTGCTTTTATAGCGGGGATTTTAAATTCATTTTATGCAGGTCATGCAGGTCAAAGTACGGGTTTTGATCTACGAAACGCCATGTTTAAAAATATCCAGCGTTCGAGTTTGGATAAACTCCAGCCATTTGCAACATCTTCATTAATGACACGGTTAACGAATGATATTACGCAAATACAAAACACGATTTTTATGGGTTTACGCATTATGGCCCGTGCACCATTACTTGTGATCGGTGGTGCGATTATGGCTTTTATCATCAATGCGCGCCTTGCTTTTTTTCTCATTATTACAATTCCAATTTTAATTCTATTTCTTCTTTGGATCTTAAAAAAAGGTGTACATATTTTTAGCTTAGTGCAAAATCAGGTTGATCGCGTAAATCATGTTGTCCGTGAGAACTTAACCGGCATCCGTTTAGTTCGGGTATTTGTAAGACGTTGGCACGAAATTGAACGCTTTTTTGCTGAAAGCGATGCATTAAGGCATCGTATGGTGCAAGCGTTTCGCTTAATGGAATTAACCATGCCAGTTCTCTTACTATTAATGAACAGCTCAATTTTACTCGTTTTATGGTTTGGTAGTTTTCAAATTGAGAACGAGACTGCTCAGGTGGGCGATGTTGTGGCAATTGTTAATTACGCAACGAGAATTACGTCTGCTTTAGGTGTATTTGCGATGATTATTATGGTGTTTTCCCGCGCTCGTGCTTCTGCATTGCGAATTGAAGAGGTTCTACTTGAACCTGATGATGAGCTTAGTGAAAGTGTGAACCAGCCTGCACCTCCTACCCTTAAAGGTGAATTGACATTTGAATCTGTTTCGTTTTCGTATGAAGGTCAGAAAACCGACGTGCTAAAAGAGATTTCGTTCAATGTTAAACCTGGGGAAACTGTTGCCGTTTTAGGAGAAACGGGATCAGGTAAAACATCGCTTTTTCAGCTTATTCCTAAATTATATGAAGCAGATAAAGGTGAAATTAAAATTGACAACACCTCAATCAAAGAATGGAATATTCAGATGGTACGAAAGCAGCTTGGTTATGTCCCACAATCCATTCGTTTATTCTCCGGCACAATACGAGAGAATATTGCTTGGGGTGTTCCAGATGCTCCGATAGAAGATGTTCATTTGGCAGCGAAAGCAGCGCAGATTCATGAAACAATCGAAAAACTTCCTGATGGTTATGACACAAAAGTTGGTCAACAAGGTGTTAATTTATCAGGAGGGCAGAAGCAGCGGATTTCCATTGCAAGAGCTTTACTTCGAGAACCGAAAATCTTGCTTTTAGATGACAGCACTAGCGCCCTTGATACAAAAACAGAAGAACGGTTTTTAAAAGCGCTTGAACAGTATTCCTGTACAACACTGATCATTACACAAAAATTATCAACTGCGAGACAAGCCGATAAAATTTTGCTGCTGGAGTATGGACAAATTGAAGGCTACGGAAGCCATGAACATTTAATGGAGAAATCTACGTTTTACCGCAAAATTTACCATTCTCAATACGGAAAGGAGGGATAACATGTCGTTAAAATCGATTTTAAAAGAGCCTTTTCAATACAAGAGGATCGATTGGCGAGGTTACACATCTAGTCAAAAGCAAAGTGAGCCTGGCAAAGCGGTTCACCCTCATGCTGCTCGAGCTGGGAAGGCTCAAAAAGCGAGAGATTGGAAACAAGCTACTAGAAGAATTCTTGCCTACTTAAGTAAACGTAAAGGGTCCATTTATCTTGTCATGATTCTCGTTGTTTTAAGTTCCTTGCTCACGCTAGTAGGCCCTTTCTTAATTGGCTACGCCATTGATAACCATATCATTCCAGTTAATTTTGATGGCTTAGGTGTCATTTTAATTGGCTTGCTTGCGTCCTATATCGCGTTGTCGATTGCTACATTTTTTCAAAACTTCATTATGGTCCGAGTTGCTCAAGCAACCGTATTTGAAATGAGGGAAGACTTATTTCAACATATCCAGCGTTTGCCCATTCGCTTTTTTGATAAAAGACAGCATGGAGACATTATGAGTCGAGTGACAAATGATATTGAAAATATATCGGCAACGTTAAATTCTTCTATTGTGCAGATTCTTTCAAGTGTCGTGACGTTTGTTGGGATTTTGGCAGCGATGCTATGGCTATCGCCTATTTTGACAATCATTACGATGACGGTTATCCCGCTTATGTTTTATGGGTTAAAGTGGATTACAAAACGAACGCAAATTTTCTTTAAAGAACAACAGCGAACCCTTGGTCAACTAAATGGCTATTCCGAAGAAACCATCGCTGGTCAACAAATGGTAAAGACTTTCTCAAGAGAAGGGGCTGTCATTGAAGGCTTCACTGAAAAGAATCAAGCTCTAAGAGGGGCAGGATTTTGGGCACAAACCTATTCTGGCTTCATTCCCAAAGTCATGAATGTATTGAACAATTTAAGCTTTGCTGTGATTGCATTTGTTGGTGGTGTCATGGCGGTTAACCAAGTTGCAGGGATTACGGTGGGGATGATTGTCATTTTCGTGGAGTATGCGCGGCAGTTCACGCGACCGTTAAACGATTTAGCAAATCAGTTTAATACACTTCTTTCTGCTTTGGCAGGGGCTGAGAGGGTTTTTGATATTATGGATGAGGACCCAGAGGAAGATCCGGATTCGTCGGTTTCCTTAAAAAATTTGAACGGGTCTGTTTCATTTAAGCATGTGAGTTTTGCGTATGAGGCGTCCCCCATTTTAAAAAATGTCTCCTTTAATGTGAATCCAGGTGAAACCGTTGCGTTTGTAGGACCAACCGGAGCAGGGAAAACAACGATTATTAATTTACTCACTCGATTTTATGATGTGAATGAGGGTTCAATTGAAGTGGACGGGGTTGATTTAAGAAAAGTAAAGCGAGCCGACTTAAGAAATCAGATGGGCGTTGTGTTGCAAGATTCCTTTCTGTTTCAAGGGACGATTATGGAAAATATTCGTTACGGACGACTGACTGCCACCGATGAAGAAGTGTTTGAAGCAGCATCGTTAGCGAATGCTCACGGCTTTATCGATCGATTACCTCAAGGATATAAGACGAAATTAACCCAAGATGGCGGAGGGATCAGTCAAGGACAGAGACAGTTGTTGTCGATTGCACGAGCTCTATTAGCTGATCCGAAAATTTTAATCCTAGACGAAGCAACATCAAGTATTGACACGGTTACTGAAATGAAGATTCAAGAGGCGCTAAAGCGATTAATGAAAGGAAGAACGAGTTTTGTGATTGCACACCGCTTAAATACGATTGAAGCAGCAGATAATATACTTGTTTTACAAGACGGCGAACTAACAGAAATGGGTTCTCATGAAAAGCTAATGAAGAAACAAGGATTTTATTACGACCTTCAGCGCACAAAAAATATGGATGCAATTCTTTAAACTGTAGAGGAATGATGCAAAGGGTGTCGAAATGTATTAAGCAAAGTGAATAAAGGGGATGCTTCGTGACATGGTTATCGAAAAACTCATTATCAATGTATTTGCCATTGTAATCCCCGTGCTTATCTATAGCTTGCGTGCTGAAGGAAGTTGGAAGATTCAACGCTCGTTAACAATGTTTTTGTTTATGAGCGTTGCGGTTATTTTTTGCATGCTGTTTTCAGTTGAATTTGATGGGGTCCAATGGGACTTACGTTATATACCTGTTTTACTAGCTTTTTTATATGGTGGCAAACGAGCAGGATGGGGCGTAACTGCTGTAGCAGTTGTTGTGAGACTTATACAAGGGGGGGACTTAGCGTTATTAGGCGTAGGTCTTATCTTATTAACAGCTTTGTTTTTCGGTGTATTTGTTAGTCGTTTTTTTACGTTACCGCCAAAATGGTCCAGAGTAAAGTATGCAGCCATGCTTTTGCTATTTCCTGCTTCGTTGCAAACGTTTATTACGATTCTGTTTATTTACAATTATTCCAGCGGAGATTTTGGCCTATGGATCGTTGGTTTTGAGTATATTGCCTTCCTTGTAGCAACAGTCGTTTTAATTGGGCATTTCTTTGAGACTCTATTGGAAAGAGAGCGCATTGTTGCGGAATTAGTTGCAACAGAAAAAGATCATTCAAAAGGAGAATTAGCTGCTTCAATTGCTCATGAAGTTCGAAATCCATTAACCGTTGTAAAAGGTTTTGTGCAATTATTGTCAGAAGATAAACAACATGCTGAATATCACAAACTTATTTTGAGTGAACTAGATCGAGCCGAAGCCATTATTCATGATTATTTGCATTCAACTAAACCACAACAACACGCTTCTTTTCAGCTAGAGAATACAGTATCTGAAGTCGTCGCGTTGTTAACCCCGTATGCTGACGAACGCTCCATCTCTCTCTCTGCACGTACGGAAGTAAACGCAGAAGTGATGGGGAATGAGAATAAATTGAAGCAGGCCTTAATAAATTTTATAAAAAATGCCATTGAAGCATCGAATTCAAATGGTGCTGTCGTCGTCTATTTAATGCAGCATAAAGGACGAGCTGTTATTGAAATTATTGACGACGGCGTCGGTATGACTAGACAACAGTTAAAGCAACTTGGGACGGCTTATTTTACGACAAAAGAGGATGGAAATGGAATTGGCACGATGGTATCCATTCGCATGGTTGAGATGATGAATGGGATTGTTACGTTTAAAAGTAAATTAGGCAAGGGAACAAAAGTGGTTATTTACCTCCCGACAAAATGAGGTTGGGCTACATCGATATCCATTATAATAAAGCAGACCCTATTTAAAGGATCTGCTTTATTTTTATTCAGTTTAAACATAGTTCTCTACAGATACAATGTCTCCAGAGCGTAAAGATGTGTCTTCAACAATTTGTAATAAAGCCGTTGCAACGACCTGAGCTGAACGTAACTTTCCAGAAGAATGATACTGTTTAAACTGGGAGACAGCAGGAAATTGATTTTCATCGTAGCTTCTAATCGTCGCCTGCATATCTGTGTCCATGATGCCTGGATTAAATCCTATAATAGAGACAGGGGACGTTGTATCTTGTTGTTCAGCTGCAATGGACTTTACCATCATATCAAGGGCTGCTTTGGAGCTTGAATAACTCGTCCATGCAGGCACGGGGCTAGAGGCTGCTCCTGAGGTAATAAATACCATCCTTTTATATGCTTGAATATCTTGGGAAAACCCTAAGAATTGATTACTTAATTCTAATGGAGCAACAAAGTTAACCTCCATATGATTGCTGAACTTCGCATCTTTTAATGTCCCTATTTTGCCAACTGGATCAAGAATAGCAGCATTGTAAATAAATACAATGTCAGATAGAGGTTGAACGTTTATTTCCTTTAATACATTCTGAAATCTTTCCCCTCGTTCGTGGGTAGCACCTGCATCATAATAAATGTATGTGAAGGAAGGGTGCTGTTGAAGCGACGTTTTTGGTTCATTTCTTGATAAACCAAATACCTCATACTCTTGTTCGAGAAGTTGCTCAACAACTGCAGAACCTAATCCCTTCGAAACGCCAACGACAATCGCAATTTTCATAACAATGCCTCCTTTTGTAGAAAAGTGTACCTTGAAAGAATTTGGACCGCAATGAATGTGTGTTTGAAAGATGAATTACGTGGAATAATACAATGGAGAATATGAATGTGTATATACGATGGAGGAATGATTGAATGACCTTTTCGTCAAAAACGCGTAAAACATCAATTCAAGAGATGCAGAACAGCGAATTAGACTTATTGATTATTGGCGGTGGAATTACTGGCGTTGGTACAGCCCTTGATGCGGCTACTAGAGGATTAAAGGTTGGGTTAATTGACATGCAAGATTTTGCTGCAGGAACCTCTAGTCGTTCAACGAAACTAATTCACGGTGGTCTTCGCTATTTAAAGCAATTTGAAATTAAACTTGTGGCTGAAGTTGGTAAGGAACGAGAAATTGTCTATGAAAATGCTCCGCACGTAACAACACCGTTAAGAATGATGTTGCCTTTTTATAAAGGGGGCACATTTAATTCGTTCACAACATCAATTGGCTTACGGGTTTATGATAAATTAGCTGGTGTAAAGAAAGAAGAAAGACGGACGATGATGCGTTCAAAGCAAGCTATAAAACGAGAGCCTATTTTAGCACCTGAAGACTTAAAAGGTGCAGGCATGTATGTAGAATATCGAACAGATGATGCTCGCTTAACGATGGAAGTTGCCAAGACAGCTTCTCTCTATGGTGCGCACTTGGCGAATTATGTAAAAGCTGAATCGTTCACATATGAAAACAACCAAGTGAATGGCGTTGTTGCAAGAGATTTACAGACGGGGGATGCGGTTGTCCTTCATGCTAAAAATATTGTCAATGCAACAGGACCATGGGTAGATACATTAAGAGAACAAGATCGCTCCAAAAAAGGGAAAACCATTCATTTAACAAAAGGGGTGCACTTTGTTTTCTCAAAACGACATCTTCCGTTAAATCAAGCGCTCTATTTTGATACCCCTTATGATGATGGACGAATGATGTTCGCGATTCCTCGTGGAGAGAAAGTATATGTTGGAACAACAGATACAAATTACAAAGGCTCAATGAACGAACCCGGCGTTACACAAGAAGATATTGAGTATATTGTTGGGGCGATCAACGCACGGTTTCCAGACTTTCAACTTACGAAAAAAGATATCGAATCAAGCTGGGCTGGTTTGCGACCACTTATTCACGAAGAGGGAAAGGATCCATCAGATATCTCGCGAAAAGATGAGATTTTTCTTTCTGAAAGTGGATTAATTACAATTGCTGGCGGGAAGTTAACAGGCTATCGAAAAATGGCAGCAGATATTGTTGATCGCGTTTGTGAAACCCTGGAAGCAGAGGGAATGGATACATACCCTCAGTCAAAAACGAAGCACCTTGTTTTAAGTGGGGGGAAGGTTGGTGGTTCTGATCGCTTAGCCCATTTCCAGAAGGTTCATATTGAAGCAGGTGTGAAACTTGGATTGAATGAAGAAATGGCTCGGAAACTTGTCGAGCGTTATGGATCCAACGTGCCACAAGTTTTTGCTTATTTAGATGATCCTCGTGCGGAAACGTATCAATTACCAAAAGATGTTTGGGCATCATTGCTTTATGGCATTCATCACGAAATGGCATTAACCCCTGTTGATTTCTTCTTAAGACGGACGTCAGATTTGCTTTTCGATGTCCAAACAGTAACGACTTTCAAGGATCAAGTCATTGATGCAATGGGATCGCTATTAGAGTGGAGCGAAAACGAGAAAGCCAATCATCAAACTGAGTTGGAAAAACAGCTGCATTACCTGACACTCGCACATTTAAATTAAAGATGAACAAGACGACTTGCTGGACAAATTGTCTAGCAAGTCGTTTTTTATTGCAATCAATCTTTATTTTGGTATAATGATGAGATTGTTTTGGTTTTTTATGTTGGTTAACGGAGGAATTAGATGGAAATTTTTCACAATATGATTACAAGTATTAATGGGGTTACGTCATACATACTTGTAGCTGCACTAATAAGTGTAGGTATTTATTTTACGTTTCGGACTAAGTTTGTTCAATTTCGTCTTTTTCCTGAAATGTTTCGAGCAATTACAGAAAAGAAATCAAAAAAAGGCGAAGTGTCTGCATTTCAAGCGTTTTGTATCAGTGCGGCGTCTCGAGTAGGCGCAGCGAACATCTCAGGTGTTGCGATTGCGATTACAACTGGTGGTCCTGGAGCCATTTTTTGGATGTGGGTCATTGCTATTATCGGGATGGCAACAGGATTCATTGAAAGTATGCTCGCACAAGTGTATAAAGTGCGAAAAGATGGCCAATTTCGTGGTGGCCCTGCTTATTACATTGATCGGGCATTGGGACAGCGGTGGCTTGGAATTGTCTTTGCATTATTAATTGCAATTACATTTGGCTTTATCTTCAATTCCTTACAAGCCAATACAATAACAGCGGCGTTTGATACCGCTTTTAATCTTAATCCATTAACAGTAGGTATTGTGATTGCGCTTGCAGTAGGGGTCATTATCTTTGGAGGGATTCGCTCGATTTCGGTTTTCTCTAGTATTGTCGTGCCGATCATGGCAGTCTTGTACCTTGGGGTCGTGGGATTTGTTGTGGTCACAAATTTTGAAGCTGTTCCAGCGGTATTTTCATTAATTGTTGGAAATGCGTTTGGATTCCAAGAAGCGACAGTTGGAATATTTGTCGGCTTACTTGTTGGAGCTCAGCGTGGATTGTTCTCGAACGAAGCCGGTATGGGTAGTGTGCCAAATGCTGCCGCAACTGCTGACGTTTCACACCCGGCAAAACAAGGGTTGGTTCAATCTTTAGGTGTATTTTTTGATACGATTATTATTTGTTCAGCGACTGCGTTTGTTATTTTGTTAACAGATGTTTATACATTTGCTCCGGATGGTATTAATGGAGTAGCGTTGACTCAACAATCTTTAGGCATTCTTGTTGGTGATTGGGCTGTACCGTTTATCGCCATTGCAATTTTCTTCTTTTCGTTCTCATCTATGATTGGGAATTACTACTATGGGGAAACAAATCTTGCCTTTATTAAAGAAGGGACCATTTGGTTACAAGTGTACCGCCTTGCTGTAATGGCGATGATTGTATTCGGTTCTATGGCAAGTATGGCTCTTGTATGGGATATGGCAGATGTCTTTATGGCGTTTACCACCATCGTCAACTTAATTGCGATTGTCTTAATTGGAAAGATTGCCATCGCGGTTATTAATGACTACGTTTTACAACGGAAAGCCGGGAAAGATCCAGTTTTTAAAAGTAAGAACATACCTGGCTTAAAAAATGCTGATACATGGGATGATTAAAAACAAGCGTAATCGCTTGTTTTTTTTGTTTTAATTTAGCAACTTGTCTCATACCTTTATAAAGAGAGAAAAAGGAGAGATGAGTGTTGAGTACGTTTTTCCGCGGTGTGCTAGTTTTAAGTGGAGCTGCCTTTATAGGAGAATGCTTGGAGTTTATTATTAATATTGTTTTGGCTAGAGAGCTAGGGGATGAAGCATTTGGTTTATACATGGCGATCTTACCAACGATGCTATTTGTAGTGGTGCTCGCAAGTGTAGAACTACCTGTCTCGATCTCAAAACTAATTGCAGAAAAAGAACCGAACTATCATTGGGGTGTGTTGTTACAAGCATTAAAACTGGCTACAGTTTGTGCGGTAACAGTGATGGTTGCGGCACTTGTGATTTTACCTCAATTAAGTGTGTTAAACAATTACCACGTTGGGGTACAGTGGATGCTATTTTTGCTCGTTCCTGTTATCACCTTTTCCTCTGTTGCAAAAGGGTATTTAATGGGGGCTCAACAAACGTCTAAAATAGCCGTGGCGAATATTTTGAAGCGAACTGCACAGCTAGGTGGCTTATTAATTGTTTTTTACTTATTTTCTTTCACAAGTGACCTTGCTATTTTTATGGCTTTATTAGCGCTGAAATTAAGCGAACTCTTAGTGTTATTTTATTTAGTAGTGGTGTTTATTCGTAAAATTTATCAAACGAAAAAAGATCATCCGCAGAAAAAAGTAAACCAAAAAGAAATCCAGAAAAAATTATTAGCCGTGTCTATTCCTACAACCGGGTTACGTATTTTTCATTCAATCACATTTGCTGTTAAACCGTTTTTAATCACCTTGGCTCTTACGAATGCAGGTGTACTAGAAAGTGTTGCACTTGTGCAATATGGTAAACTAGCGGGTATTGCATTTACGATTGGTTTTTTTCCGGCCTTTGTGGCGCATGCTTTGCTGATTGTGTTAATCCCTATTGTTTCAGAAAGTTATGCAAAGCGACAATACGATACGCTTCACTACTATTTGCGTTTATCGCTCCTTGTTACGTTTGCTTATGGGCTGCCGATTGTACTGATGTTTTACTTTTTTGCTGAACCTATTACTACTTTATTTTTTGGACCGTCACCAGCGGCAGAGTACTTGAAGCTCTTAATTCCGTATTTTTTGTTCCATTATTGTGCAACGCCACTGCAAGCGTATTTAATTGGAATTGGGTTAGTAAAAGATGCGTTTTTGCATTCGTTTTATGCAACAGTGGTATCCTTTTGCTTAATGATCGCCCTTGGATCTATGCCAAGTTTACAAATGAACGGCATTATTATCGGAATGAATATGAGTGCGGTTTTGTTAACGGTTCTTCACTACATTACAATTTGCAAAAAATTAAAATTGAATATGTTGATGCGGCCAGGGGAGAGTTGGTTGTTCAGGTGAATAAAAACGTGCACAGGAGTAGATGCTCCGATGCACGTTTTTTGTTATAACGTAGCGATATGACTATCTGTTCTTGATTCTGTACCGCCAACATAACTCCCTTTCTCATCGTCTTTCCAAATAATTTGGCCTCTTCCGAAAGACATGACATCATTTGCAATCGTCACTTCATGACCTTTGCGTGCGAGCGCTTCTGCAATATGACGGGGAAAGGATGGCTCCAATAATATTTTGTTTCCTTCTATCCACTGCCAGCGTGGAGAATCTAGTGCTGCTTGTGGATGCAGAAGAAAGTCGACTGTATTCATGACTACTTGTACATGCCCCTGTGGCTGCATAAATCCACCCATGACGCCGAACGGCCCAACTGCTTGTTGATCTTTCGTGAGGAATCCAGGAATGATTGTATGGTAGGGGCGTTTGTTTGGTGCAAGTGCATTGTCGTGATTGTGATCGAGTGAAAAGGAATGGCCGCGATTTTGTAGGGAGATGCCTGTCCCCGGAACGACTAAACCAGAGCCGAAGCCCATGTAGTTTGACTGGATAAACGATACCATATTGCCTTCACTGTCAGCTGTACAAAGATAAACGGTACCACTTGCTGTAGGTTTTCCGACAGTTGGTAATTGTGTCGTTTCGCCAATTTCTTGCGCTCGTTTTGCCGCATAAGATTTATCGAGAAGCGACTGGGTCGGAACGCTCATATGATTTTCGTCTGTAATGTACGCTTGCCCATCAGCAAATGCAAGTTTTAGTGCTTCGATTTGCTTATGATACGTTTCTACATGTTCTTTTTCATTAATCTCCACGTTTTCGAGAATATTCAACGCCATTAAAGCAATTAAGCCTTGTCCGTTTGGAGGAATTTCCCATACGTCATAGCCTTTATAGTTCGTGTGAATCGGATTGACCCATTCAGGTTCGAAAGCAGCAAGATCTTCTTTACGTAAAAAACCATGATGCTTTTTGAAAAAAGCGTCAATTTGGTGTGCTAATTCTCCGGAATAAAATGCTTTTCCGTTTGTTTCGCCAATTAACCGTAACGTATGTGCATGATTTGGAGAACGCCAAATCTCACCAGGTTCCGGTGCGCGTTGATTCAAAGAAAATGTCTCAAACCAAGCTGAAAATTCGTCTCCTGTATGAGTATCTTGAAAACGTTTATAGCTCGTTTTCCATTGTCTAGAAATAGTAGGCGTTACCGCGAAACCTTCCTCAGCAAGTGTAATAGCAGGTTGAAGGACATCCAATAAAGATAATTTTCCGAATCGTTTAGACAAGCTTGCCCATGAAGCAGGCGCTCCTGGCACTGTCACAGGAATGAGTCCAGTTGTAGGCATTGTGTCATACCCACGTTGCTTTACCGCATCAATAGTCATTGAGGCTGGAGATGGACCACTACCATTTAGTCCATATATGTCACCATCGAGCCAAACAATAGCAAAGGCATCGCCGCCAATTCCATTTGAACAAGGTTCTACAACCGTTAAGCATGCTGCTGTTGCAATCGCAGCATCAACGGCGTTGCCTCCTTGATTAAGAATGTCTCTACCTGCTTGTGCCGCCAGTGGTTGTGATGTTGCCACCATTCCATTCTTTGCATAAGCGGGCATTCGTTTTGAAGGGTACGGGTGATTGTGTGGATCAAAGTTCAATTCTTCAACCTCCTTTTTTTATTAGTGTAACATGTCAAACATGTGGAAATAGATAGAAATAAAAAAGATGTCTTTTTTTGTTGACTAATTTGTATATACAAGGTATGATCAAAGCAATCAATTATTTGTATATACAAATTTTAAATGCACTAAAGCGACGTTTTTGAAAACGTTAGCAAAGGAGGAACGAGGATGGCTGTAAATTACAAAAAATCTGCTGAACAGATTTTAGAGGCCATTGGTGGGGAAGAGAACATTTCTTCAGCTACACACTGCGTAACGAGACTTCGACTTGTTTTACAAGATGAAAGTCAAGTAGATACGAAAAAACTGGAAGCGCTTGATGTAGTAAAAGGAACATTTTCTGCAAACGGGCAGTTTCAAATCATATTAGGTAACGGTGTTGTCGATAAAGTTTATAAAGAAATGATGGCGTTAACGGGCCGTGAAGAAGAGTCAAAAGATGATGTGAAAGAAAACGCTGCTAAAAAAGGAAACCCCTTACAAAGAGGGATTAAAGTCTTAGCAGACGTGTTTATTCCAATTTTACCAGCGATTGTGACAGCTGGTTTGTTAATGGGTTTAAACAATATCTTAACCGGAGCAGATATTTTTTATGATGGTGCGTCCATCATTGATGTTCATCCGCAATGGGCTGATTTTGCTGACATTATTAATGTAATTGCAAGTACCGCCTTTACCTTCTTACCGGCGTTAATTGGTTGGTCAGCAGTAAAGCGATTTGGTGGAAGCCCACTGCTTGGTATTGTGTTAGGCTTAATTCTTGTTAATCCAGCGTTATTAAGTGCTTGGGATTACGGAGCTGCTCGTGAAGCTGGCCAAATTCCTACTTGGAACTTGTTTGGTTTAGAAATTCAGCAACTCGGTTATCAAGGACAGGTTCTACCAGTGTTCGTTGCATCAATTATTTTAGCCAAAATAGAAGTATTTTTACGTAAGCGAATTTCCGATTCATTCCATTTGTTAACAGTAGCCCCAATTGCTCTATTGGTAACGAGTTTCATTACGTTTATTGCGGTTGGTCCAATCACGTTTGCAATCGGTAATGGCATTGCAGATGGATTCATTTGGTTGTTTGATACAATCCCAGCGATTGCAGGATTCTTGTATGGTATTATTTATGGACCACTCGTGATTACAGGGATGCACCATACCTTCCTAGCGGTTGACTTACAGTTAACAGGTAGTGAAGGCGGCGGCACATTCTTATGGCCGATTTTAGCATTATCAAACATTGCACAAGGTTCTGCTGCATTTGCGATGTATTTTGTCTTAAAGAACAAGAACTTAAAAGGATTAGCAGGCACATCAGGATTGTCTGCGTGGTTAGGGATTACAGAACCAGCACTATTCGGTGTTAATCTACGTTTCCGCTTCCCATTCTTTGCGGCGATTATTAGCTCTGGTCTTGCAGGCATGTTCATTTCTATGCAAAATGTACTTGCGCACAGCGTTGGTGTTGGTGGAGTACCAGGTATTTTCGTTATTCAGTCTGGTGGCTGGCTTGCCTTTGCGATCGGAATGGCAATCGTTATTGCACTTCCATTTGTGGCAACCCTACTTTATGGGAAGATTAGAAATCCAAAGAGTCTACATGAATAATGAAAAGAGCTGCCCTGTGCAGCTCTTTTTTGAACATATGATCTTGACCAAGCATGGTCAAAAATGAATCGTTTGTGGTATTGTTAGAAGGAATAATTTGTTAATGAAGTGAATGTTATCACTCGAATGCATGTCATAATAAGTAGTAATAGTCATTTTCGCATCGAACTCGAATGATGAAATTGACTCACTCAAAAATGGATTAAAAACAGAATGAATATAGAAAAAGTAGGGCGATATGTTTGAAAAGTAAATTTCAATCGATCTATCAACATCTTATAAAAGATATGCAAAATGGAAAGTATCAAGCTGGTGATACACTCCCATCGGAGCATGAGCTTACAGAGTTTTTTCAAGCATCAAGAGAAACGATTCGAAAAGCACTAAAACAGCTATCAGAACATGGGTACATTCAAAAGATACAAGGAAAAGGATCCGTTGTACTAGATTTGCAGCGCTTGGATTTTCCGGTTTCAGGTGTAACCAGCTTTCAAGAGTTAAATCAACAACTGGGGATGAAGGCAGAAACAGAAGTGGTAACGTTTAAAGAATGTCGTGCGACTCCTAAGCAAGCGAAGCAATTTCAACTCCCCGACGATTCGATTGTATTAGAGATAGCTCGGGTACGATTAATCGATGGAGAACGAATTATCCTAGATAAAGACTGGTTTCCAAAAAACCTTGTACCAGGCTTAACAGCAGACATTAGTTCTGGTAGTATCTATGATTACATTGAAAAGACTCTGGGCTTAACGATTAGTTTTGCTAAAAAAGAAATTGTTGTAGAGCTTGCAACAGATGAAGAGCTTCAGCTACTAGACGTTGACCAAGGAAGTCAAATTGTTGTTGTTCGCAGCTTGACGTATTTAGAAGATGCAACGCTTCTACAAATAACAGAGTCACGTCACCGCCCTGACCGCTTTCGGTTTGTGGAATTTGCAAGAAGGTATAAAACGTGAGCATATTTGTTTTCATGTGAAAGAGGAAGCTATATACTTGGTGGAAACGATTGATGGAGGAGAGGCATTTATGTCTGTATTCGACTACACGGTAAAAACAAGTAAGGGAGAAGATTTTTCATTATCAAACTATGAAGGGGATGTTCTTCTGATCGTCAATACAGCGACTAAATGTGGCTTTGCATCACAATTTGATGGTTTGGAAGAGCTTCATCAGAACTATCAAGATAATGGCTTACGTGTTCTAGGATTTCCGAGTAATCAATTCATGAATCAAGAACCGACATCTGATGATGAGATGGAAGATGTTTGTAAAATTAATTTTGGTGTGACGTTTCCACTTTTTGCGAAAACGAATGTAAAAGGAAAAGATGCCAATCCGTTATTTAAGCATTTAAAAAGTGAAAAAAAGGGAACAATGGGGGATGAAATCAAATGGAATTTCACAAAGTTCCTTGTTGATCGTGACGGAGCTGTCGTTAAACGATATGCGCCGCAAACGAAACCTAGCCAAATTGAAGACGATATAAAAGCAGAAATTGAAAAAAAGCAATAGCCAAAAAACTGTGTAGCAATCGGCTACGCAGTTTTTTTAGGAGGATTACAATCGCTTATGGAAACCGAACTTGCGCAACAAGCGCGTGCGTTTATCATGCAATTTTATGAGGAAACAGAACAACCAAACGCGGAGACACGCATGACCGCTATTCTCGCTGAAATCAATGATACAGGTACGTATACGTTAACAAAAGAAGAGTTGACCTATGGTGCAAAGCTAGCGTGGCGAAATAGCAATCGCTGTATCGGCCGATTGTTTTGGGAGCGAATGCATGTCATTGATGCAAGAGAAACCAAAACAGAAGATGATGTATTTATGGCACTATGCCACCATCTCTCTTATGCAACGAATGAAGGGAAAATCATTCCAACGATTACGGTTTTTCCTGAGGGGGAACGTGTGCGTATTTGGAACCACCAGCTTATTCGATATGCTGGTTATGAAAAAAACGGACGCATCATCGGCGACCCTGCATCACTTGAATTTACAAGGTATTGTCAATCCTTGGGATGGGCGGGAGCTGAGGGTGATTTTGATCTGTTGCCTTTTGTCTTTTCCATTGACGAAAATAGTCCGGTTTTCTACCCGATTCCTGATGATTTAGTGAAAGAAGTTGAGCTTGAGCATCCGACCGTTGAATCATTTAAAGAACTAGACCTAAGGTGGTACGCGGTACCGATTATTGCAGATATGCGCTTAGAAATTGGTGGGCTTTCCTTCTATGCAGCCCCGTTTAATGGTTGGTACATGGGTACAGAAATAGGCGCGAGAAATTTAGCGGACGATTTTCGCTATAATCGATTGGAACAAGTGGCGGATCGGCTTGGTATTAATCGATCAAAGGAATCATCATTGTGGCGAGACGAGGCATTAGTAGAGCTAAATCGTGCCGTTCTTCATTCTTTTCAACAAGCTGGTGTGAGTATTGTTGATCACCATACAGCGGCAAAGCAGTTTCAACAATTTATGAAAAATGAAGAAAAGCAAAATCGATCTGTTACAGGGGACTGGACGTGGCTCATTCCCCCGATGTCGCCAGCGCAAACGAAGATCTTTCATCAATCCTTTCATGATGAAATGAAAACACCGAACTTCTTTTATGAGGACAGTCCTTATAAATAAGTCATTATGCTATACTGCATAAATAACGAATCTTTATCGGAAAAAGGAAGATGTTCATGAGTGTATTAAGAGTCGAAGGACTAAGTAAGACGTTTGGAGAAAAAGCACTGTTTCAATCGATTGATTTTTCAATTGAAACAGGAAATCGGATCGGACTATTGGGCGTGAACGGAACAGGGAAATCAACGCTTTTAAAAACCATAGCAGGAATAGAAGGAAAAGAAGCAGGAAGTCTTTATCACGCCAATGATTTCACGATTGAATATTTGGCGCAACAACCGGATTTACCAGAAAATGAAACCGTTCTTGACTATATTTTTAAAAGTGATTCAGAGCTATTACGAACAGTTGCTCGCTATGAGGGCGGGCTCGCTAAGCTCGAACAAGACCCTATGAATGAACAGTATCAAGCAACATTGTTAAAGCTGCAAGCAGAAATGGATAAGGTGGACGGTTGGGAAGCTAGTACACAGGCAAAAACAATCCTTAGTAAATTAGGCGTTTTTGACGTTACTGCTCATTTACGTACACTATCAGGGGGACAAAAAAAGAGGGTGGCAATTGCGCGATCTTTAATTCAGCCTGTTGATTTGCTTTTACTCGACGAACCGACCAACCATCTTGATCATGAAACGGTTGAATGGCTCGAGGGTTACTTAAAGCAATATCGAGGGGCACTTAT
Source organism: Shouchella phoenicis (assembly GCF_047238345.1). Taxonomy (NCBI): domain Bacteria; kingdom Bacillati; phylum Bacillota; class Bacilli; order Caryophanales; family Bacillaceae; genus Shouchella; species Shouchella phoenicis. Next base: position 1,164,721 of record NZ_JBDFMQ010000001.1, read on the forward strand.
TGTGATCACCCATGATCGCTATTTCTTGAATCGAGTCGCGACGACTATATTTGAATTAACGAACGGTCAGCTTTACCGCTATGAAGGGAATTTTGAAACCTATTTAGAAAAGCGTGCTGAACGTGAAGAGCAACTTGAACAAGCAGAAGCAAAACGTCAGAATTTACTCAGACGAGAAATGGCTTGGTTAAAAAGAGGCGCAAAAGCACGTACAACGAAACAAAAAGCGCGCATTCAGCGGGTAGAAGCATTAAACAATCAGCAAGGTGTCAAAGCAAAAGAGCATTTAGATGTGGCAATTGGGTCGAAACGACTTGGAAAGCAAGTCATTGAGCTAGAGAATGTAAGGAAATCGCTAAATGGAAAAGAGCTCTTTTCGAATCTCTCCTATTTACTGACGAACCAAGAGCGGTTAGGCATTATTGGCGCGAATGGTAGTGGGAAAACGACGTTGCTAAACATTATGGCCAACAGACTGGAGCCTGATGAAGGAACTTGTACAGTCGGGGAAACGGTTAAAATCGGTTATTACACCCAAGAAGATGCTGAACTAGATGGCGCGCTGACTGTTATTGAATATATAAAGCAAATCGCTGAAGTGGTTTATACAAACAAAGGAGACCAAATTACTGCTGAACAAATGCTTGAACGGTTTCTGTTCCCGCGTTCACAGCAATGGACGTACATTCGTCGTCTATCTGGCGGGGAGAAACGTCGTCTTTATTTGCTGCGCATCCTAATGGGAGAGCCAAACGTTCTTTTTTTAGACGAGCCTACGAATGATCTTGATGTGGAGACGTTGGCCGTGCTTGAAGACTATATTGATACGTTTCCTGGAACGGTTGTGACTGTTTCCCACGACCGTTATTTTCTCGATCGAGTAGTTGAAACGATGCTCATTTTTGAGAACGGTGCGATTAAGCGTTACCAAGGGGATTATACAGATTACTTGGGAGAGCAAACAATTGAGAAAGCACCAAAAACGGTCAAATCGCCGATTGTTGAAAAGAAAAAAGCGCCAAAAAAGCTGTCGTATAACGAACAACGTGAATGGGATCAAATCGATGACAAGATTGCGTCCCTTGAAGAAAAACAAGCTACATTAGAAGTGGGAATTCAAGAAGCAGGAAGCGATTATGGAAAAATTGCAGATACGATGAAAGAAAAGGAAGCAGTAGATGCAGAATTGGATCAGTTGCTTGAACGCTGGGCAGAGCTAGCAGAGAAGGTCGAGCAATTAAGTGAGTAGAGCTTTTAAGTATTCACGGGTAAAAGGCGGGGAAACCCGTCTTTTTTCTTTGTTACATAAAAGTGAAGAGGAATAACTTGTAAATGTATTTTTGAATGAAAATGATTGATTGTGATTGATTTTGGTTGTATAATAAAAGAGTCTCGACAGTAAAGAGGTGTGCACATGTTAACCGTTGAAAGACAAGAGATCATTATTCAGCTTGTTCAACAAAATGAAGTTGTAAAAATTCAGGATTTAATTGAAGCAACTAGGGCTTCAGAATCGACAATTAGAAGAGATTTAACAGAGCTTGAACAAGGAAAGAAATTAAAGCGCATACATGGAGGCGCTACGCTTCTTCAAACGATGCGAGAAGAACCAACGATGGCACAAAAATCATCCAAAAACAGTCATGAGAAAAAGAAAATTGCGCAACGAGCTGCGGAGCTCGTTCAAGAGGGTGATTGTATTTTCTTAGATGCTGGAAGCACAACGTTTGAAATGATTTCTCATTTAAAGGGAAAGAACATTGAAGTTGTAACAAACGGTGTAATGAATATACAAGCGTTAGTCGAAGCTGATATCGACACACATTCACTAGGTGGCCATGTGAAAAAAGGAACCTATGCATTTGTAGGCAGAGGTGCAATTGAGTCGATAGCTAGATTTCGATTTGATAAAGCGTTTCTTGGAGCAAACGGCATTACTGTCAAAGATGGTTGTACGACACCTGATCCGGAAGAAGCCTATATTAAGACAAAAGCCATTCAATATGCCCAGCAAGCGATTGTATTGGCCGATCATACGAAATTTGAGGATGTAACGTTTTCTCCATTTGCTTCAATAGAAGACGTTCATATATTGACGAGTTCGTATGTAAAAGAAGAAAAAGAGCAACTCTATCAAGAGTTAGTGAAAAGTACGGCAATAGAGGTGGTTAAATTATGATTTATACAGTGACCTTAAACCCGGCGATGGACTATTACGTCTCGTTACCAACTTTAGAAATTGGTCATGTAAATCGTTCAACAAATGATCGAAAAGCAGCTGGTGGAAAAGGGATAAACGTCTCAAGAGTATTAAAAGCATACGGGACGCAATCAACAGCACTAGGGTTTATTGGTGGTTTTACCGGCGATTATATTCATGCAACGGTCACTGAGGAAGGCATTCAGTCAAACTTTGTAAGAATTAATGGAGATACTCGCATTAATGTAAAAGTGAAAGCAGAAGATGAATCCGAAATAAATGGCTGTTCTCCTGAAATTAATGATGTGGATCTTCGTACTTTAGAAGAGCAATTGAATCAGTTAACAGCTGAAGATACAGTTGTGTTAGCCGGTAGTATTCCGCCGTCCTTACCGTCGAACCTTTACGCAACGTGGGTCGAGCGATTAAATAACCAAGGCGTGAAGGTGTTTGTAGATACGAGTGGAAAAGCACTTGAGCAAATCATTCCTGTAAAGCCATTCTTTATTAAACCGAATCAACATGAATTGGCAGAACTTACGAACTCGGTCATAGAAACGAAAGAAGATGCGATTCCACATGCAAAAGCGCTAGTCGAACAAGGGGTAGAGCATGTCCTCGTTACATTTGCTGGTGACGGAGCGCTGCTTGCTACGAAGGAAAGCATACTTTTCGCTAATGCGCCTAAGGGGAATTTGCTGAATTCAGTAGGAGCAGGGGACGCAACAGTTGCAGGATTCCTTCACGCGTATCACAGTGGAGCAGAATTAATAGATGCATTTCAATACGGCATGGCATCTGGAAGTGCTACAGCATTTTCTCTAAGTTTTGGTGAGCTAGCTGAAGTTGAGCGCTTAACGAAAGAAATTAGCGTGCATTCCATATAAGGGGGACTTGAGATGAAGATCTCTGATTTACTAAAAAAAGATACCATTATTTTAGATCTACAAGCTTCGTCAAAAGCGACAGTCATTGATGAACTTGTGGCTAAGCTAGATGAAGCGGGTCGACTAGACGATAAAGAAAAATATAAAGAAGCAATTCTTGCGAGAGAAGCACAAAGTACAACAGGACTAGGTGAAGGGATTGCCATTCCACATGCAAAAACAGCGGCTGTCAAGACTCCTGCAATAGCATTTGGACGTTCGATTTCAGGTATTGATTATGAAGCGTTAGATGGTCAACCGAGTCAGTTGTTCTTTATGATTGCGGCATCTGAAGGGGCGAATAATGAACATTTAGCAACGCTCTCGAAGCTTTCAACTTTTCTAATGGATACAGCTTTTCGCGACCAACTTCTCGCTGCTCAATCAATTTATGAGGTTATTTCAATTATTGATACGAAAGAAGCAGAAGAAGCTGACGAAGAAGAAGAGGATGTTCAACCTACAGCAGAAGAAGATACGTACATCATTGGCGTTACTGGATGTCCTACAGGTATTGCTCATACGTATATGGCGGCAGATGCGTTAAAGAAAGAAGCGCAAGAACGAGGCTACTCCATTAAAGTGGAAACCAATGGTTCAGGTGGCGTAAAAAATCGCCTTACGAAGGAAGATATTGACCGTGCTGACGGGATCATTGTGGCAGCTGATACGAAAGTGGAAATGGATCGATTTGATGGTAAACGAATCGTCATCGCACCTGTGGCTGATGGTGTAAGAAAACCTTCCCAATTAATTGAACGTTCATTAGCTGGAAAGGAAGCGGTTTATTCTGCCCAAGGTGGTGCGAAGAACGACAATGACGAGTCTGTCTCATCAGGTGGATTTGGAAAAAGCATTTACAAGCACTTAATGAATGGTGTTTCAAACATGCTGCCATTTGTAATCGGTGGGGGGATTCTGCTTGCCATTAGTTTCTTATTTGAAATTGAAGGCTTGCTTGGTGAAGACAACGTTGTAACAAATATTTTAGGTACAATTGGTGGCGATAACGCATTCGCACTATTCATTCCTGTTCTAGCTGCGTTTATTGCCATGAGTATTGCAGATCGTCCAGGTTTTGCTCCTGGTTTAATTGCCGGGTATATGGCATACAACGGTGATGCAGGGTTTCTGGGTGGTTTGTTAGCAGGTTTTCTCGCTGGTTACATGGCACTTGGCGTGAAGAAAATCCTTTCAGGTATGCCGCAGTCGTTAGATGGACTTAAAACAATTTTATTTACACCAGTTTTAAATATCCTATTTACCGGTGTGATTATGTATTTCTTGATTGCGCCACTAGCATCTGTGAATACAGGCTTACAAAATTGGCTTGGCGATTTAGGTACAGGTAATATGGTCATTCTTGGAATTGTGCTTGGAGCGATGATGGCAATTGATATGGGTGGTCCGATCAATAAAGCGGCTTACACATTTGGGATTGCGATGCTTGACGCCGGAAACTTGGGCCCACAAGCAGCGGTTATGGCGGCGGGAATGGTTCCGCCACTCGGTATCGCGATCGCAACGACGTTTTGGAAATATAAATTTACCAAACAACAACGTGAATCTGGTCGAACAAACTATGTGCTCGGCGCATCCTTTATTACAGAAGGTGCAATTCCATTTGCGGCAGCCGATCCAATTCGCGTCATCTCTGCAAGTGTTGTTGGAGCAGCGATTGCTGGAGGGTTAACGGGTTTATTCCAAATTTCGTTACCAGCTCCACACGGTGGAATCTTTACAATGTTGCTTGTCAATGATTCAACCCTGTCCTACATGGGACTTTATGCTGTCGCCATCCTTACAGGAGCGATCGTAACGGGAATCTTGTACGGAATCATGAAGCGTCCAATTGAAAAATAAGATGAAATGAAGTCCGCTGAAAAAAGCGGGCTTTTTTGAATTCCAGAAAAGCGGGTATAGGAAAAGAAGAAATCAATGTAGGTTGCAGGGGGACAGGGAATGAAACAAACAGAAACAATCAATCTATTAAATATGAACACTGCAACCTTTGAAGGAAAAACGGTAACTGTTGAAAACGGCCGTATTACAGAGAAAATCGATGCACCAAATGAACACTTGACTACTTACGCACTGCCAGGTTTCATTGATAGCCATTGCCATATCATGCCTGGTTATGCGCCGCTTTTTACAGCTGCAGGCGTGACAAGTGTACGCAACACTGCTGGGAATGCATATATGCTTGCACCCCTAATCAAAAATGATCCAACTCCCTTTACACCACACGTTTATTGGGCAGACCGCATGATTGATGGGGTGCCAGGTTTATGGGGAGGGACAAGCAGTGGTTCATTCACAACGACATCAAAGCAGGAAGCACGTGAAGAGGTTCAGCGGCAGGCTGAACAAGGTGCTTCATTTATTAAAGTGTATGGTCGCTTAAAGAGAGAGGTCATGGAAGCTGTAGTGAATGAATCAGAGCGTCACCGTCTCGACGTCGCTGCTGATCTGTTAGCATCGACAGACGTAGATGCATTGACAGCTGCAAAAATAGGGGTGCGCTTTCTTGAGCATAATTCGGGAATCATTCAATCTCTGATCCCGAGCTGGCACTCATTACTAGATGAAGCAGACGATAAGGAACACTTAGATGGAGGATTAGAGAAAGAAACACTCGCGAAAGTCTGTGAAGAGCTGAAGTCAGCTGGTGTCATCTTAACACCAACCTTGAGTCTATTTGCGCAATCTACGAATGATCATCATTGGACACCTTCTCTACCTTTCGAAACAAATGCTATGTTAAGCTTAGAGGAACAGTGGAAGCAAGTTAGGCCGCATATACAGTCACGGAAACAAAAGCGGTTATTCCAAGCGACAAAACAGATTACGGAGGCTTATCACCAGATGGGCGGTACGATTTTAGCAGGAACTGATACTCCTGCAGGCGTAGATATGTACCCAGGTCAGTTGCTGCACCGTGAGCTACAGTTGTTGGTGGAGTGCGGATTAACTCCTTTTGAAGCGATCCAATCAGCAACGTCGATCCCAGGTGAATTATTTGGCATTACAAGCAATTGTGAGCCGGGTGAACATGCGGATCTACTCATTGTGAAGGAAAACCCTCTCCAAACAGTTGAAGCTACACTGACGATTGACTGGATCGTGAAAGGTGGCAAATGGCATAGACCAGAAGCATTGATAGCAAAAGCAGAGCAATCCCAAAAGGATTACTCAGAAGAGTGGTACCTTGCGAAAGAACAATCCTTTCACGACGATAGGAAGAAGAACTATCCACATGTAAATATGAAAAGCTAGGTGATTGAATGTGCAAACAATTATTCTTTTCAAGTAACGTAACCGCACCACATAGCAAGGAAGAATTACTCATATACGAGCCTTTCTGGCAAATGGGCATTGTGACAAATGAAGAAGAACGTATGAAACGATTAGAGCGGCTACTAGGGGTACAGCACCTTGAAATGGAGCGTCTGAAAATCTTAAAGCAACAGCGTCAGCAGCGAGAGGCCATTCAAACAGCGTTAATTAAAGGGAGCGTCGTCGCTTGGGTAGGTCCATCGGCTGCAGAAGAATTAGCCTTTTTGGAGATTGCCGAGCAGTTTGATCAAACGGAAAACTTGTACGTGCGAATTGTGCCGGGTCCTTTGCATATTCATGAGCGTGCTCCTGAGCTATTTCAAGAACTTGAGCAGCAACTAGCATTAAAAAAGGAAGAGTGGATGGAGTTAATCCCAGCATTTTCAAGCATTGAAAAACACAAATTGATCGAGCGCGAGAGTTTGTTTGCCTATAAAGAACGAGATGAGCACTTTTTTGACGCAGAAGTATTAGAAGCACTTCGTCAGTTTGAAGAGCCCATACCAGTGGAAAAATTGGTTGCGGCCGTTTATGCAAAGAGACCAGACTATCCAGTACCGTTTTATTTTCAGCGGGTGAATGAAAATAAACGTAAAGGTCATATCGTGCAAACCGATCAAAACCTTTCTTTAAGTGAACATCTACAGTAAAAGAAAGAAGGTGGAGGAAACGAATGGAAATGATTTCATACTCATATTGGAAGAGGAATCAAATAAAGGCTGTATTTAGTCGCTTTCCTTCATCGATCGTTACGTTTCGAATGGTAGGCCGTTACTACTTTATCTATTCGATTCAATGGTCAGAGATCGATCCGATGGTCATACGTGAAGATTTAAAAGAAATGGAATGGATCATGAACGAAGAACTAGGGCTTCAGGAATATTATGATAATCGAAAACGTGCATTCTAATAGTAAAAAACGAGCACGCTGAATAGCGTGCTCGTCTCTTCTTTAAACAGACGCTTTTTGAAGTTTATCAATAAAGGATAGAGAACGACCTGTTCCAATTGCCACTGATTCAAGTGGGTTTGGTGCAATGTGAACGGGTACGAAGATCTCATCTGAAATCCACTCTTGAAGTCCGTTTAAGAGTGCACCACCGCCAGTTAAAAGCACGCCTTGGTCGACAATATCTCCACTTAATTCCGGTGGACAATCTTCTAATGTTGCTCTTAGCGCTTCTAAAAGTTGAAGCAATAGCTCGCTCATCGCTTCTTGGATTTCATACGAATGCAGCTCAATCGTTTTTGGAAGTCCATTCACCAAGTCACGACCACGTATTTCTAATGTTAATTTTTCGTGTTCAATCGGTGCATAGCCAATTTCCATTTTGATTTGCTCTGCTGTACGTTCACCGATCAGAATGTTATAGGTTTTACGTACATATTGAATAATGGCTTCGTCCAGTTTGTCCCCACCAACTCGTACAGAGTTTGAAGACACCACGCCACCGTAAGAAATAATGGCTACTTCAGTTGTGCCTCCGCCGATATCAACAACGACATTTGCTGTTGGTTCTTCAACAGGTAGGTCTGCACCTATTGCGGCAGCAACCGGTTCTTCAATTATGTGAACATTTTTTGCACCGCAGCTTCGAACAGCGTCTAAAATAGCTCGACGTTCTACAGAAGTAGACCCTGTTGGCGCACATACAACAACGTTAGGTTTACGCATCGCAAGACCCATATTTTTACTGGCTTTCCGCATAATTTCTTTAAGTAAACTGGCCGTCACATCAAAATCGGCAATGACACCATCACGTAACGGACGAACTGCGACAATATGGGAAGGGGTTTTACCAACCATTTTTTTCGCTTCGATTCCGATCGCAAGTACATCTCTCGTATCTATATTAAGTGCAACAACAGATGGTTCATTTAAAATAATACCTTTTTCCTTGCTATAGACAAGTATGTTCGCTGTTCCTAAATCAATTCCAATTTGAGCTGTTGAAAACATAATAAGTCACCACATTTCTTCCTTATTCTTTGACTACAAGATAGTGTAACAATTGTGTGGAGAGAGATAAAGTGAAAAAGGATGGAAAAAAGTTTGCATTTAGATTGTAAGAAATAAGTCGGAGTTCCTGGTTTGTCACTCAAATGTAAAGAAGCACCTAAATTTAGGTGCCTCAAAAGGTGGGGGGAGGGTATGAAAGAATTTGGGACTTTACTAACACGATCGTTTAGTGAAATCACCCTCTTGATATCTTTATACCCTTTTTTGTCTTACGTAAACTTTTTTTAAAATATATTTTGTGCTACTCTTTTTGTATGAGAGGAGAGAGCGGTATGAGTGGAATCATTTTATTTGATGGTGTATGTAATTTATGCAACCATTTAGTAGACTTTGTGATAAAAAGAGATATAAAAGGTCGTTATCAATTTGCTTCTCTTCAATCTGAAAAAGGTAAGGCACTTTTGAAAGAACATGGATTACGTCTTGATCTACATACTATGGTCGTAATTGAAAACCAACAAGCGTACACAAAAAGTGATGCAGCACTAAGGGTCTTCCCGAAATTAAAAGGTTTCTGGCCACTTTTTCGAGTGCTGAACATTGTTCCCCGGCCCATTCGTAATAAAGTATATGATTGGATTGCGCATAATCGGTATCGCTTATTTGGAAAAAAAGAGTCGTGTCGATTACCATCAAAAGAAGAACGAAGCCGCTTTTTAACATAATGTTTGAGCGTTTTATTAAGATTTGGGGCGTGAAAAAAACTGAGAATTGTGCTATAATTACAAAAAGCATGAGGGGGCATCATCGTGGAACAATCTGAATTGCAACCATATCTCAAAGCGAAGTTAGAAAAGGCAAAAGTCCAATTTGAACGTACAATTGATTGCAAGCATACAGAGTTTGATGATTTGTATCCTTACATCTCAGAGCAACCGCAATTTTTCTGGTATAAACGTTATGTTGCGTGGCAAGAGCTTTTGACACTTGTCCAAATGGCTTCAGACTTTGAAGTGAACTGGGAAGAATTATTTTTAAAAAAACAAACCATATACATTAAAAAGCGCATTCTTGATGCAAAAGTATTGGATAACTGGTATGAACAGTCAACCGCAGATTCTGCGCAATAAACGATAAGCAAAAACGCCTCAGATTTTCTGAGGCGTTTTTTCATTGCATAACCCGATATCAACGTTGAATGGAGTGACTTGATCTGATTCATGGTTGATTTAATTCAACGTAATAGAAGCGTTGTTTTGGTTATAAATCTCTTTTATTTTTTCGCCGATATCTTCTTCAAGCTCGTTGCGAGTTGGCATACTATCATAGTTTTGAATGATGTGAAAAGTTTGTAACGAAAGTAGGAGATAAGGGTACTTTTCGCCTTTATCAAGAATGACAACATAAATATGTTCATTTTCAGTGCAAACAAAATTCCCGATTTCCTCTACAGAACGTTTTCGCTCCACATTAATTTCCATCTATGATCCTCCTCTTTTTATCATCATGGTCAATAATGGAGAATTCTATTCAACTCGTTATCATTTAGTAAGAATACTGCTTTCGTTTTTAAAGGTTAAACGGTACTATGATACAAGAGTAGTAGATTCGGAAGCGAAAGGAATGATGGAAAGCAGGATGGCGAAGCAAAAATTTTATGTGGTTTGGGCAGGTAGAAAGCCTGGTATATACCGTACGTGGGCAGACTGTGAAAAGCAAGTTAAAGGATACAAAGGAGCTAGATTTAAATCGTATGAATCACAAACTGAAGCAGAACGTGCTTATGAAGGGAAGCCAACTTCAACTGGAGCCAAAAAGGCGACTAAATCTGTGAAGCAGGTTAGCGCGAATACAGCTGAAGACGTTATATGGGATAGTATTAGTGTTGATGTTGGAAGCCACGGGAACCCAGGAAAAGTAGAATATAAAGGTGTTGATACGAAAACTGGAGCCATTTTATTTGAAAAAGAGCCAATACAATTAGGTACCAATAATATGGGCGAATTTTTAGCAATTGTACACGGACTCGCTTATCTACAAGAGAATCAATTAATGAAGCCAGTCTATTCGGACTCAAGAACAGCGATTAGTTGGGTGAAAAAGAAAAAAGCGAATTCAACTTTAGTACGCAATGATAAAACGCGCGAAATTTGGGACCTTGTCAACCGAGCAGAACAATGGTTAAAAGAGAACCCAAATCATCATCAAGTCCTAAAATGGAATACCGAGCAGCATGGAGAAATAAAGGCAGATTACGGGCGTAAAAGCTAAGAAGAGTGAAAGTAGCCTATTTAGGGTAAACCATCATTAGGAATCTCTGAAAAGGAAGTGATGATTATGTACGAAACACTAAAAGGTGTCCAACAAGAATACGTATTTTCTGGAGCTTTAAAAACGTTTCAAGCACGAAAGCAGCAATTATTGAAGCTTAAAGACATGCTACAAAATCACGAAAGCGAACTGCTAGCTGCTGTAAATAAAGATTTAAATAAACAAGAAGCGGAAGCCTTTATGATGGAGCTAGGTACCGTTCACTTAGAAATTAATCATACATTGGAAACGTTAGAAGAGTGGATGGAGCCTGTTAAGGTGAAATCACCTGTGACTCACGCTGGTTCTACTAGCTATGTAGTGAATGAGGCATACGGAAGTGTCTTAATTATTGCGCCATGGAATTACCCAATTCAATTAACCTTCTCACCTCTCGTTGGTGCACTGGCTGCAGGGAATAGTGCGGTTATTAAGCCATCTGAATTAACGCCTCACACATCAAGTGCAATCGCAGCAGCGGTCCGTTCTACGTTTGCACAAGAAATTGTAGCTGTTGTAGAAGGGGATGCCAAAACATCAGAAGCTTTGCTAGAGCAAGGGTTTGACTATATTTTCTTTACAGGTAGTGTGGCTGTAGGCAAAATTGTAATGAAGCATGCTGCCGAACATTTGACGCCTCATACCTTGGAATTAGGTGGAAAGAGCCCTGCAATTGTTGCTGAAGACGCCAAGCTTGATTTAGCAGCAAAACGTATCAGTTGGGGAAAATTCACCAATGCAGGACAAACGTGTATTGCGCCTGATTATGTAATGGTTCATGAAGATGTCTACGAATCATTTCTAAAAAAACTTAAGAAACATACGTACAACTTATTCTCAAAAAGAACGAAAGAAGGCACGTATACGCAAATCGTTAACGAAAAACATTTTGATCGGTTAGCCGCTTACCTTGACAACGGAGAGACTGTTTTAGGGGGCCAGCATTCAAAAGAACATCGTTTGATTTCACCAACGATCCTAACAAACGTTGATTGGGATGCGCCAATTATGAAGGATGAAATTTTTGGTCCGATATTACCCGTTTTCACGTATAAGTCACCAACAGAAGTCATGGTGCGCGTTCGGTCTTTACCAAATCCTTTAGCACTTTATGTGTTTTCTGAAGAAGAACAAACGCAAACACTTTATTCGGAACAGCTTTCTTTTGGAGGCGGCTGCATCAACGATACCATCATGCATGTTGCAAATCCTCATCTTCCTTTTGGAGGCAAAGGACCTAGTGGCATAGGAGCATATCACGGTTATGAAAGTTTTCGCACATTTTCCCATCAGAAGGGCATGCTAAAGCAAACAACGTCTTTTGATATGCCATTACGGTATAAAAGTGGAAAAATGGCAAATAAAATAATTCGAAGTGTGTTCAAATAGGAGAGTAACTATGAGAGAAACATTAGATGTGATTGGTGTAGGGATAGGCCCGTTCAATTTAGGGTTGGCTGCACTAATGGAAGAAAAAACAACGTTAAAGAGTGCGTTCTTTGATGAAACAAACGTATTTCAATGGCATCCTGGCATGCTGTTAGATGGGACCGATTTACAGGTCCCTTTTCTGGCGGATTTAGTCTCATTTGCAAATCCAATGAGTCAATATTCGTTTTTAAATTACGCCCATGTTCACGATCGTTTGATGTCATTTTTCTTTTTTAATCGATTTGATGTGCCTAGAAAAGAATACAATGCATATTGTCACTGGGTCGTAACACAGTTAAATAACTGTCATTTTGGCAAGAAAGTCGTGGACGTTCAATATGTAAAAAGCGATGCTTGTTATCAAGTGACAGTAGAAGATCGTGATAAGACAGAGCATTTTTACTGCAAACATCTTGTTGTGGGAACTGGAAGTGAACCAATTGTCCCTGCAGATATTGAGGGCGGTTTAAATGAAGATATCATCCATTCAAGTTCTTATGGATTTTATGAAAAAGAAATCAAAAAAGCACAATCCGTTACGGTCATTGGATCAGGTCAAAGCGCAGCGGAGATCTTTTACAAATTATTGGATGATCAACTAGAAGAGGAGTACGAACTAAGCTGGTTCACGCGTTCGCCAGGTTTTTTTCAACTTGAAGACTCAAAGCTGGGACAAGAGTTGTTTTCACCAACTTATATAGATTATTTTCATAATCTGACCTACGAACAAAGAGAAGAAGCGCTCCCGTTACTTGGAAATTTAAGAAACGGTGTGCAGCAAAAAACATTGCATAAGATATACGATAAACTCTACCATCGAAGTATTGAAACGAACCAATCGCCAGCACTTATTCAAGCTGCCATTGAAATCAATCAAGTGGAAACCTCTAAATCCGGCGACTATCTTTTATCCGGTAAGCAGTGGCAAGAAGATCAGTCTTTTACACACCGGTCTGAAAAGATCATTTTCGCAACAGGCTATAAGCCGCATATCCCAGATTGGTTAACCGCAATGATGAAAGATGTGGAGATGGAGTCTGAGTCAGAATTTGCTGTAACCCGTAATGCGGAATTGATTTTTAAGGATCAACGTAAAAATCGTGTATTTACGCTCACAAATTTAGAGCATGCATTAGGAACGAGCGCAACGAATTTAGGCTTATCGGTTGAGCGCAATGTTCGGATTATTAATGAATTAGCCAATCAGAAGGTGTACAAAGAAAGCCCAGGACCTGTGTTTCAACAATTCTCTAATAAAGCGTAAGATCGGCGTCCTCAAAGATTAACCAATAAGAATAATTCTTAAAAAAGAATTCTTGTTGATTTAGGTTTGAAAGATTTTAGGGTGGGGAATAGTTTTTCTACGATACAAGAATGAAATCTTTTAAATTTGTTTTTCTTGAGGAGGAACTACATATGACCCGGTTAACAGATAATCAAGGGCACCCAATTTATGATAATCAAAATTCAAGAACGGCTGGTCAGCATGGGCCAACGATGTTGGAAGATTATCATCTAGTAGAAAAATTAGCCCACTTTGATAGAGAACGAATTCCTGAGCGTGTGGTGCATGCTAGAGGTGTAGGCGCATACGGTGTATTTAAAGTGAAAAATAATTTGAAACGTTACACAAAAGCGGCTCTATTTGCTGAAGATGGAAAAGAAACACCGTTATTTGTACGATTTTCAACCGTTATTCACGGTGGTACGTCACCAGAAACGTTAAGAGATCCACGTGGATTTTCAGTCAAATTTTATACGGAAGAAGGAAACTACGATTTTGTTGGAAACAACTTACCTGTTTTCTTTATTCGAGATGCGATTAAATTTCCAGACGTGATTCATTCTTTAAAGCCTGATCCTCGCACAAATATTCAAGACCCAGATCGCTATTGGGACTTTATGTCGCTTTCACCTGAAACAACAAATATGCTGATGCACTTGTTTACAGATGAAGGCATTCCGGCTTCCTACCGTGAAATGCGTGGCTCAAGTGTCCATGCATTTAAATTTGTGAACGAGCATGGCAATATGGTTTATGCGAAGCTTCGTTGGGTTCCAAAGAAAGGAATTCGTAACTTGTCTGGAGAAGAAGCGGCAGAGATCCAAGGACAAGACTTTAACCATGCAACAAGAGATTTCTATGAGTCAATTGAAAAGGGAGAGTTTCCTGAGTGGGATCTTTATGTACAAATCCTTGACCCGGCTGATTTAGACAACTTTGACTTTCATCCTCTTGATGCAACGAAAGATTGGTTAGAAGAGGACATTCCGTATCAACATGTAGGTACGATGACGTTAAATCGCAATCCTGAAAATGTGTTTGCAGAAACGGAACAAGTTGGATTTAACCCAGGTAATTTGATTCCAGGAATCGAGCCTTCTGAAGATAAAATGTTACAAGGACGAATTTTCTCATATTCCGATACACAGCGTTACCGTGTTGGTGCAAACTATTTGAACCTACCTGTAAATTGTCCATTTGCGCAAAAAGCCAATTTTCAACGTGATGGAGCGATGCCTGTAGGTCAGCAAACAAATTCAATTAATTACGAGCCAAATCGTTATCAAGAAACGCCAGACGAAGCAGAAGAATTTGAAGATTATCGAGCGCCTATTCAAGGAACGATCGGTCGAATAGCGATTGAAAAGAAAAATCATTTTGGACAAGCTGGTAAGATTTATCGTAATTACGAGGAGAGTGTGAAACAAGCACTCGTAAAAAACATTGTTGGCGATTTAGAGCAAGTAAAACAAGAAACGGCTTTGCGTGCGGTTTGTAATTTCTACCGCGCCGATGAATCATTAGGGCAGAGATTAGCAGATCAATTAAATCTTGATATTTCTGAGTATGTCCAGCAGGCTAAGAAATAAGAGCTGTTGGTGAATTGGTTATAAATGATAATGAGAAGACAAACGATCCAATTGGGTGGTTTGTCTTTCTTTTTTATGAGAACTTAAGGTTTTAAGGGATAAACAATTATTTGCGCTTGATCAGGTTCTTCTTTATGATTATAAAAAGGGGGAAAGTTATGAAAATTATAGATTATGAAAAAGAATACGCAAATGCTACAGCAAAAATGTGGAATGAAAGTCGTGAAAATTTTGGCGGTGGTGATACGGTTGAAACCGCAGAAGATCGTGAGAAAGAAGAGCGAAATTCAGGTAATATCGCCACTATGCTAGCGATAAAAGAGGACGAGGTTATTGGGTACTGTGGACTTGCTGAATTCCATGCGGATCGAGATGCTCTTTATATTCCATTATTAAATGCCCACCCACAGTATATTGGAAAAGGGATTGGAAAAGCTCTCGTCCTTGAAGCCATTCAACGCACAACAAAAGCAGGTTGGCCTCGACTTGATTTGCATACGTGGCCAGGAAATACGAAAGCTGTTCCACTTTATAAGCGCTGTGGATTCTTTTGGGAGGACCGAGAAGAAACGACTCATTTAATGAATTTTATCCCGTTAGTCTTACAGCACCCATTTTTAAAAAAATATCTGAATGAATCCAACTGGTATGCTGCATTAAAGCGGGATTTGACTGTTGAGCCTGACCGTGAAAAAAAGGGAGAATTCACAATCTTTACATACAAGTTTGAATTAGACGGTGAGCTTATTACGGTTGGAATAGAGCATTCAAGCAGGAGAATTTTTAAAATTGAGACAAATAATTTCAATCTTGAATGGCTTCTTCCGCATAAACAACTCTTTCCAACTATTTCATATAAAGCCTCACTTAAATTTGAAAACAAACGTAATCAGTCTATGCCTATACGTATAAATGATGAAGATGATCGTTTGAATTTGCATGTGAAGGTTGAGGACGAAGTGCCTGCGAAAGAACAGAGAATCTATACGTTTCCATTTCATGTTAATGAAGTGGAAGAGGAAGATGAAGCCATTTCTGAATGGAAGACATACCCATTTACAACTTTATCTGTTCACATTCATGACGTAAGTGTTCCTCTATCATGCGGATATGTAGTAAAAAAACCGTTACATTTAAGCGCTAGCGATTTTACGAGTCATAAACGGGAGCAATTATTTTTACACGTTCGAAATCAGCTACCAACAAGTCAAGTAGTGAAGCTTTATGGGAAAGAACATCCTTTACTTGAATGGATAGATAGGGAAGGAACGATTGAAGTTGCGCCAAATCAAACAAAAACCGTCTCGTTTTCGTGTAAACAAAAGCAAGTAGGCGTAGAACCTATTGATTTTACGATTTCTCTACAAGATAAGAGGGAGCAGTCTACTTCTTTTTATGAAGAGCGTGTTCCGTTCTATATTGATGGTGAGGGTAGCGTTGGATCCTTTCAACAAGATCAAATGTTTGTAGCTGTAAATGGAAAGCAACAGCTTGTTTTCCATCAAGATTCAGCCTTAACTACGTTTATTCAAGCAGGTATTGAGCAGCCATGGTCCATGCTTCACCCGAGTTTTAATGATCCGTTAACGAATGAGTTGGCAAACGTTGGCTGGCAATCTATTCATTCAGAAACGAAAGATCGTTTTCAAACAATTAAGGTAACCTATCTCCTCAATCAAGGGAAAGCAGAGTGTACCATTCAATATAAATGGACGCATCATCACATTCTTGAGGCTGAGTATGTCATAACCAATAAAAGTAGTCAATCAATCGATTTAAAGCAAATGATCGTGCCGTTTTATTTTAAACCGAATGATGTCTATCTCTCTACTAATCATGAGATTAAGCAAATCTCACAAGTTCAACAATATTGGATTGACGACGTTCCGTTGGAAGAGAAGGACATTGAGTGGGTGTTTTTAAAATGGGAGGAAGGGACTCTTGGTCTTGAAGCAGATACCAGCGCACAGTGTTTAGAAATCGATGATGATTTATGTTTTCGATGGGCGCTTAATCCTCTTCAAGCTGGAGAAACATCTGCATCTATGAAAGTAACTTTGTTTCCAAATGTAGACGGTAATATTGACCTGTTCATGAAAAGAAAAAAAGCAACACAAACTCTTGAAAAACATGCGCTTGTGTCATTTAGAGAACATGGGTTTTATTGCGATAATCAAGCGCTTAAACTACAAATCAATACAGGTATCCAACAAGCGGATCAAGGGGATATTATCGTTAGTGATCAACAAGCGACCTCTTATAGCTTTGATACGCAAGATGGACAGACTGATCTTAATCATACTGTTCTGGCAAATGAAGAGGATGGGGTTACACCATTAATGATTCAATATAAGGGAAAATCGATGCAAGCAATAAGTATGCTGCAGGCATTTCGTGTAGGCAGTGAGCCAGTTGTCTCAAAGGTTGAGAAAATAGAAGGCCTAGACGTCCATGTTATTCATAACGGAGTGCTCACTTTTAAAGTCGCAAATGATTACTATCCAGCAGTTTATTCTGTCTACAGAGAAGAAGAATGGTTTGATCATTCTTTTCCGCAGTCAGGTGCAAAAAGTTGGTGGAATCCATGGGGTGGGGGAATCATGACAATTCCTGTAGGCTTGCAGCTACGGACAATCGCCGAACAAAAAAGAAAAACCACTTTTGTTACTCGTACAGATCAATGGGGACAGGTCTGGACAGGAATAAAAACTTCATTTACATTTAACGATCATAAGCAATGGCAAGATGCGACTGTGCATCAGTACTTTTTAACACTTCCACACACAGGTCTGTTAGTCCATTATACCGAGTTAGAAGATGGACCGAATGTTGTATTGGATCAATCCTTTTTGACAAGAGCCTTTTTTAATCGAAAAGGTAGTGTTTTTTATCCTACTGAAACAGACGACCTTGCGTTTGTTTTATCTGGAGGCTCACAATCGTTTGGAGGATCAAAATTAGCACAAGCCGCTAGACTATATAAAAAAGAGGTAGACGAAACCCTTCTTGTTGTTCGACCAGATCAGCAGCATGATTCAGAGTTTTATGAGAATAAAGATGTTTTTTCCTACATGACAAGGGAAGCAATTGAACGACTTCCAGGTGATGGAATTGTACACTCTCGTCCTCATTCCTTTATTTTCACTTCAGGTTTATCAAAGGGTACAGGTTGGGAATGGTTACGTTCACTGCAATTTAAGGAGGAATAGAACGACGTTGAAAATTATTGATGCACATGTTCACTTTTCTAGGATTCACACATTTCAAGAAACCGCAACGAACGATAGTTTGCTTCATTATGATCATGAGGGAATTGAGCGTGAATTCAAAGACGCCAATGTAATCGCATCGGTTGGAATGGGTGTGGAAGAAAGCAAACTAGGTGCTTTTCCAGATCAGTCGGCTCCAGATTTAATGGGTCTGGATTTACCGAACCGGCCTCACTCAATGGGAATTTGTATTGGGATTAATCCCTTTTTACTAACATCACATTCAATTGAACGGCTGGATGCGTTATTAGAACATAAAGAGTATGTTGGGATCAAAATTTACTTAGGTTATTATCCTTACTATGCTTTTGATGATGTGTACCAACCTGTTTATGCGATAGCAAAAAAACATCAAGTTCCTGTAGTGTTTCATACAGGCGATACCTATGCGGAAACAGCCATTTTAAAGTATGCACATCCATTAACAATTGACGAAGTAGCTGTAAAGCATCGGGATGTCACGTTCGTTATGGCACATTTAGGTGATCCATGGTGTCTAACTGCTGCTGAAGTGATGTATAAAAATCGCAATGTGTATGCCGATTTATCAGGTCTTATCGTAGGTACAGACGAGAAAGTGAATCGTCATAAAGATAAGGATAACCCTTATTTTGATCATTTTAAACATGCGTTAATTTATGGTGATGCGTATGATCGCTACATGTTTGGAACGGACTGGCCACTGGTTGGCGTAAAACCATACATGGAATGGCTTGCGGGAATTATACCGGAAAAACATCACCAAGCGTTTTTCCACGATACTGCCCTACATGTGTTTTCCAAACTAAATGCATTAATTTAAGCATAAGCTCCTGTCTGATTTCATAGGTTTAAATGAGATCAGAGGGGGCGTTTTGAATGTATAGACAATGGACGAGCTATAAAAAAGAAGAAAAGATATTGTTAGGATGCAGTTTTTGCACAGTGCTATTTATGGTTTCAAGCTTGATTTTCTAACATTTAACGTGCAAATCTTCAAAATAAATGATACGATTATTACGGGTTTCGAAATAAGCCGTTCTTTGAGGAGGATACATATGAACGAAACAGTGAATTTTCCGATTACATGGGATTTGGATTCGATCTTTAAAGGTGGAAGTGATTCAAAAGAATTTACAGAATTCTTCAACGAAACGGACAAGCAATTAGATGTTTTGTTAGCAAAACAAGATCTTAACGTAGAGGACTTGGTCCAATCTATAGAGACGATTACACCGAGACTTCGCCAAACTGGAGCATTTGTATCGTGTTTGTCGGCTCAAGATGTGAAAGATAAAAAGGCGCTTCTCTTACTTGAAAACGTCCAAGAACAACAAGTGAAAACGCAGAAACTAATGCTTCGTCTAGAAGATGAACTACGAGATTTATCGGAAGAGGCGTTCCGTGAGCTTCTTTCAAATGAAAAAATAGCGCCATCTGCCTTTTTACTTGAGAAAACGCGTAGTCGTGCAATGGATAAAATGAGTTCAGAGAAAGAAGAACTCGCTTCAAAGCTTGCTAAAGATGGTTATCATGCCTGGGGGTCCGTGTATAACGAAGCTGTTGGCAGAATGGTGATTCCTTTTGAAGAAGATGGCGAAACAAAAATGCTGTCAGCGGGACAATTACATAATCGTTTAGGAAGTACAAATCGTGAGGTGAGAGAGCGTGCCTCGGTAGCATCATTAAATGCGTGGGAAGAGCAAGCTCCATTATTTACCCAATCATTGAATCGCTTGGCTGGATTTCGATTAAAGCTCTATGAAGAGCGCGGTTGGGAAAATGTGTTGGAAGAACCTCTAGAATTAAATTTAATGACGGAAGAAACACTCACAACAATGTGGGATACGATTACAAAAAACAAGCCTGAATTTTATGCTTATATGGACAAAAAAGCAGCTCTACTAGGGGTCGAAACATTAGCATTACACGATGTAGGAGCACCGTTACCTTTAGAAGATGAGTCAAAGAATTCGATCTCATACGAAGATGCATGCCAGCTC
The DNA here is from genome assembly GCF_047238345.1 of Shouchella phoenicis. NCBI lineage: Bacteria > Bacillati > Bacillota > Bacilli > Caryophanales > Bacillaceae > Shouchella > Shouchella phoenicis. Next base: position 1,185,009 of record NZ_JBDFMQ010000001.1, read on the forward strand.
ATTATCAAACATTTTAAACGGTTTAGCCCTAAAATGGCAGATTTTGCAGAAATGGCATTGCGAGAAGGATGGGTAGAAGCAGAAAATCGGTCTGGTAAACGTCCCGGTGGATTCTGTACAGGCTTCCCAATGGAGCAAGAATCTCGAATTTTTATGACGTATGATGGTTCTATGTCAAACGTTGCGACTCTTGCACATGAATTAGGTCATGCTTATCATAGCTGGTGTTTAAAAGACAATGACGTTCAATCACAAAAGCAATACCCAATGAGCATCGCGGAGACAGCTTCCACGTTTGCAGAGATGATTGTAGCAGATGCGTTAGTTGACGAAGCAGAAAGTGAAGATGTGAGAAAGATGCTGATCGAAAATAAACTGTCTCGTTCTCTTGCATTTTTTATGAACATTCATTCGCGTTTCTTGTTTGAAACACGTTTTTACGAAGAGCGCAAACAAGGGATGGTTCCTACAGAACGATTGAATGAGCTGATGATTGAAGCACAGAAAGAAGCATATGGTGAAAAAGTTTCATCGTATGATCCGTATTTCTGGGCATCAAAGCTACATTTTCACATTACAGGACAACCATTCTATAACTTCCCGTATACCTTCGGCTACTTGTTTAGTATGGGAATTTATGCAAGAGCGTTAAAGTCCGAATCTTCTTTTGAAGATGCGTATATTGCATTGTTGCAGGATAGCGGTCGGATGTCCGCTGAAGCTTTAGCAAAAAAACATTTAGACGTTGATTTAACGAAGCCAGATTTTTGGCAAGAAGCGATCGATGTTATTTTAGAAGACATTCGACAATTTTAATACGTTCGTGGACGCATAGTTTGTTGGGCAACCAATAAGCTATGTTTTTTTTATTAATAAATCGTACAGTCAGTCAATCCACGCATCATCTGTTAAAGTGTTTTTCTGAAAACAATCCAGACAGAAGCGTATAAATGTGGAAGGGTTTTGTAAAACAATCTAAAAAGGCTAGAACATAGGACAGCATGAAGGATTTCGTTGTATCTTATAGAGGTGATTCTAATTCATTGACTCAAATAAAGTTAAGAAGTGTTTTAAGGGACGCTTCCTTTTCTTATGCCAATTTGTATGCGCTTAAACCTTCTTTTTGCAAATTCCTTTATGAGTAAAATAGAATAATGATAAAATAATAGAAATAGCCTAATTAACGGAATGAATGCGAAATACGCATGTCTTTAATTACCGATTAAGGAGAGGTGAAGATGAAAAGAGCAACATGTATACTTTTTTGCAGTGCATTGATGTTGGGTGCATGCTCCCCAGATGAAGAGCGTGCTGAATCACCTGAAGTGAATGGGACCACTAGTGAAGACCATGCCGAAACTACAGATGAAGACAATGAGGCTGATGATACAGAAGAGCGTAGTAATGAAGAATCTGGCGATGCGACGACGGAGGACCGCGAAGATGACGAATCACAGTCAAGTGAAGAAATCCCCGCTGAGACGAATGGATCTACTGAAGACGAGCAGAGCAGCGATGGTGAAGCTTCAGTAAATCCTGAAGAAATCATTGCCAATGCGATTGCCGCAGAAGAACAGTTTGAACAGTATTCACTTGAATGGCAGCATCATGATGTGGCAGAAGATGGTGCCGTAATGGAAGCAAAAGGGTATACCGTGCTAAAATACATGGCGAATCCAAATGGTCCTGATTACTACTATCGTGAGACTTCTGGTACCGAGTTAGCAGAAGATGAAGGGACAACAGTCTATGAAGCGCAAACACCTGAAGCTAAAACAATGTATACAGAAGGAGACGATCATGTCACCTTGCTTCGTGCAGATGATGAACAGGTACCAACGATCTCTCAAGTTAAGTTAAATGAATTTATCGGCGATCAGTCTGTTTATGATCTAGAATATAGAGGCATTTTTGAAACAGAAGGTTTTAAAGCACATCATTTATTTGCCGTATCCGATAATGAAAATACGGAAATTAATCTGTGGTTTGACACAGAGACTGGTATTCAAGTTAGACAGAATCAGTTTTTTGCTGGCTACGATGGTACGGTTTCACGCTTAACGATGTTTGACTCAGAAACTGAATTAACAGAAGCTGATTTTCAAATTAGTCATGTTAGTCAATATTCGATTATTGATGAACGATAAGAAAAAAGAAGCTTTTCCATAAAAGGAAGCTTCTTTTTTTCTCTAGTAATCGTGTCCATCACTTTGTAAGTAAGCTTTATCTTTAAAAAATAACCGCCAAAACCAAATAAATACAGGAATGAGCACAGCTAAACCGATAATGAAGCCTATCATTAGATAACGAAACATGGTTTCATTTGTAAATGCATCATAAATTGTGACGTCAGGGTATAGAAGATAAGGCAAATGAGCCATGCCGTAAGCTAAACTGGCGAGACCGAATTGGATGACGGTGAAAATTAATGCCACCCGCGGCTGCCCTAATTCTTTATTCTTAGAAGGCCACCACAATGCGCTATAGCCAATGCCAAACGCAAGGAGAGAAGCTGTGTACCATCCCCATAGGTCCATAAAGTTTTCGAACATCCAAGGGGCCTCTGGAATTAATGTGAAGATCGCCGCAATGGCAACCACAAGTGTAATTGGACCGAGAATGAGCGCGTTTCTTCGGTACGTATGGGCCGTACTCATATCCCCAGCTTCTTTTGAGTAATCTGCCATAAATAGTGACGAGATAAACAACTCTGTCATTAAACCGAAACTAATATGGGTATAAAATGCAGGACTCTGCAAAAGTCCGTCTAACAGAATGTATTGACGTTCATCCGCTACTGTTACAAATCCGCCAATGGCAGCTGGAAGGATACTGATTAGAATCGCTGGAATAATTAATCCGCACGTACCAGATACGAGAGTGAGCACACGAGAGTATTTTTCTGTACTGAATGCATAGACCATAAAGGCACTTCGAATTGTTAGCAGCAATAGGACTAAACAGAACGGGACAATCATTAATGTACCGAGTGTAGGCGCAGCACCTGGAAATAAAGCAACAAAAGCGACAACCAATAAAACTAAAAATACGTTTGTTACCTTCCATGCAGGAGATAGAAAGTTGTTCGCAATCCGTGAAGCTTGTACGTTATTTCTGCGCTCATAATACATGGCCCAAAAACCTGTTCCAAAGTCAATTGAGCCTGCAACAGCATAAATGAATAACATGATCCATATTAACAAAATGGCTAAATAGACGGGTTCCATCTTTCTCCCTCCTTATGATCCAATTGCATTCATATCTTGCGTAAGTGGATTTCGTTTGAAATAAAAGTACAGCACAAGACTTGTAATGACGAGTAACACGGCATACAGCACGGCAAAGAAGAAAAAGATAATCCCTAAATTTCCTGATGTCGTTGCTGCTTCAGACGTGCGTTGAATATCAAAAATCGTCCAAGGCTGTCTGCCTGTGCAGCTAAAGATCCAGCCAGTTTCAATACCGATCATAGCAAGTGGACCGGAGGCAACAAATGCAGCTAAAATCCATTTTGGAAAGGCGAAGTTTTCTTTCTTTCTTTTAATAAACCAATAAAGCAAACCTCCACCTGAAATGGCAATTAAACCACCCCCAATAAAGACCATGACATTAAACAGCGTATGTACAATAAGTGGTGGCCAATTTTCTTGTGGAAAATCGTTTAGCCCTTGAATAACGCCGTCAGTAGAGTATGTGGCAAGCCAACTTAACAAACCAGGAATTTCTAAACCACCGATCACTTCATTTTCTTCGGGACTTGGAACGCCAAAGAGTGTTAAAGGTGCGTTTGATTGTGTTTCAAATAGTCCTTCTGCAGCAGCGAGTTTAATCGGAATTTCCTCATAGAGCATGACGGTGGTATCGTGACCCGTTAAGCCTGTCCATAAAGACATGCCCAATCCAAAAATAAGTGCCATCAGCATACCTTTATGATGGTAGCGACGTTCAGCTTCTGTAATAGAAGGTTTCATTAACTTGTAAGCCGCAACCGCAACTAAAACAAATGCACCAGTCATATAAGCTGTACTGATTACGTGTAGAGAGGTTGCCCAAAAGCTCGTTGATAAGGCAGCAGAAAGCGGATTAACATTTGTAATTGACCCGTTAACAATGTCAAAACCTTCAGGTGTGTTCATCCATGCATGGGCGCTTGTAATGAGCACGGCTGAAGCGACAGCTCCAAAAGCGATAAAGAAAGAGCTAATAATTCGCATTGTCGTGGTTAAACGATCAGCCGCATACACGTAAATAGCGAGAAAAAGTGACTCCAAAAAGAAAGCAAATATCTCAATTTGAAACGGTAGTGCGATAACCTGACCAACGATTTCCATGAAACCTGGCCATAGCAGGGAGAGCATGACTGCTACGATTGTTCCAGTTGGAATCGCAACACCAAGTAAAATAGCTAACCCTTTTGTCAGCCGTTTTGCTAGAACCGCATAATCGTTATCTTTGCGGATCACACGCATAATTTCACCAAAGAAAATCATAAGGGAAATCCCAACGGTTAAGGTAGCAAAGATGATGTGAAAAGCCATTGAAGTACCAAAAAGCATTCTTGATAGTAGTACATTATCCATGCAAATCCTCTTTTCATATTGTTTAAGAGGTAATTTGTGCAAGTAAAACAAAATTATACAAAAAAACTCCCTTCAACCCTATTCACGTTTTATCGTGATCAGGTTAAAGAGAGTCTATAGTTAAAAGCGCCGAGTCTTTGAAGTTGTATCATCTATAGAACGTTTATTTTTCTTAACGGCACGTTCATATAACTTATCGTCTATTTTTGACAGTGCTTCATCATCTTTCATTAGCTCATCTCGATTTCGAGCCATTAAATCTTCATAACGTACAGAATGTCTTCTGCGCAAATCCATCACCTTTTTCTGAATATTTCCTAACATTAGTATATCACCTATATTTGTATATGCAAGGTTAATTTGTTACAAATTTTTGATAAAGAAGATTTATGTCGAAAAAAGTCACTAAAAATTTTATTTGTTTTTTTCAGAAATACACTTTACACCGAAGGAGAACATTGATAAAATATTCTGCATATATAAACGTTGTACAGAGAAAGATATACAAAATGGAGGGAAGCCAAATGACAGAAAAAGATCGACGTAAAATGGAAAATTTAGAAGCAAAAATCAATGCTCTTTCAAAAGAAGTTGATGAACTAAAACAAAAATCATACAACGAATTTGAGCAATTAGAAACAGATCAATCACTTGTACAGACATATAATTAAGACTGCCGACAAGATTTGTTGGCAGTTTTTTCATTCTTCTTTGCAAAAACGTCGAAAATTGTACTAAAATAAAAGATAGAACGAGTTAGTGCTTAGGAGGATGAAGAAATGGGAAAGCGTAAATGGGGTTTTGTACTTGCGGCAGCAGTCGTTGTTGCAGTAGCTTCAAAGAAAGAATGGCGTGAGCGAGTATGTGTGGAAGCGCAGTTAGCAAAAAAGCAAGCAGAAGACGCGTACATCTTTTTACGTGACAATCGTGAAGAAATGGTTGCCCAAGCAAAAGAAACCATTGAAGGCGTCAATCTTCTTTGGAAAGATGTATCAAATGATGTGCGTGCAATAACAGAAAAGGCTGCGCACATTCGTAATACTTCTGAAGAAGCGATTCATGCTGCAAAAGAAGCTGCTGATGAAATAAAAGCATTAAAAAAACAGCGAGAACTTGAATAAACTAAAAGAAATTGGACCATGCTATAGGTAAGGACGGTAGCGATGCTACAGTTCTTCCTTAAATCAATTGCATTCGTAAGAGTTTTGATTGTCACACGTTTTCTATTAGAAGAGGTGGTTGCGTTGAGCAATGTAAATGTCTTTTTAATCATGTAAGACCATACATGATGAAGGAAGGTGTTTCCAAAAGACAAAGATCGACTCTGCCCTAGAAGCATATGATTAAGGCAACAACAGCAGCCCAGCGCTGCTGTTGTTTTTTGTGCATTTTTATAAAAATTTCCATACACGATCTGGATAAAAGCATAATTGTTGTTAAAGAATAAGGACATAAATTTAATAAAGGAGAACATATAATGAAAAAAATCTTTATCGTGGCCTTACTCTTTTTGTTATTAAATCCTGCACAAGCTTTTGCGGAAGATCAGAAAGAAGAAAATAAAGAAGAACATACATTTATGATTCCGCAATCCGTTCTATCAATTTCAAAAGAAAATACGTATAAAAATGCAACTCAAGATCTTCCTTATTTACAGCCAAGTGAACTTGCTGAACAATTGCTAGAGTCAACGAATGAAAACATTGAAAATCCAGATCTTATTCGAATTATGAATGAATCAACGATCCAGTTTGCAAAACTTGGATTCGCGATGAAGGCTTCCATTTATTTAGGTGAATGGCCACTAGCTTATCAATCAAGAGGCACTGAAGTAAATTGGGAATACCAAAAAGTAAATACAAATTATATTGATAATCGTGGTGGAAATGCGCCAAAAACCATGTCTTATTTCCAAGAACAGCAGAAGAAGATTACCGGAGGGTTAACAGCGAAGATTCCTAATGCAGAAGCCGTTGAGAAGATGATGATGATCTCTGCCGCTGAAAAAACAAACCTTCCTTTAGCGTTTGATACAGTCGTTGGGCAAAGTACGACGAAAAATAATCAATACAATGTGCCATCAAATCAAGTCGGTTATCTATATGGGTATGTTCCAGCTGTCCATGAAAAAGGAGACGTCACGTACGGAGAAGTATTTTTAACATTACGTGGAGGAAAGCCAAAGCTGGAAGTGAAGAACGTTACTGAACAGGGAATAGGTGCTTGGATTCCGGTCCAAGATAATATTTCGTTTACGTTTATGGCTTCTACAAAACCAAGATAAAAGGAAGAAAGAATCTTCATGTATAGCCATGAAGATTCTTTTTGTTGAGCTAATCGAATGTGACCATCATATTTTTGACTGTCTTATAGTGAAATCAATGTCTTGATAATAAGCATCTCGAACGAGTAAGTTCGGTCCAAGACATTTTACAGCAGGACAATGACAGGAAATTTCAGCGTTTAATGAGGACGTTTTCCATTTCAAATAAGCGTCTGGTAAAGACGAGGTTTGAATATTTCCAAGGTCAGGAGCATCGCCGAAGTCCGTTACAATGATATCGCCAGAAAACAAATTAATATTAAGTCTAGAGCGTCCATCAGGATCATTTCGAACGGTCACATTTTTTTCTGCATATAAACGTTTCTGTAAAGCTAAATCGTCTTGATTATCTATACAGGGGTAGAACGGTAACGTACCAAATAACATCCAAACATCAGGATCACGAACATCTAACAGACGATGAATCCCAGTGCGAATGTCTTCAAGAGAAGCTGTTTCTAAAGCGGAAGCAAAGTCACTTGGGTACATTGGATGGATTTCATGTCGTTGACAGCCCATCTCTATAATTTGTTTATGGATTGCCTCGAGGTGGGGCAAGGTACGACGATTAATCATGGTTTCTGCTGACACTAAAACACCTCTAGCTGTTAGCGCCTTCGCATTATCAATCATACGTTGAAACATTGCTTCACGTTGTTTCTCTCCTGGTTTACGCTCAGCGTGAGCAAAGCCAATCAAGTGAAAATCATCAATACTTCCATAGTTATGAGAAATATGTAGCACATCTAAATAGGGGATAATGTAGTCATAGCGTTCTAAAGGCATTGTTAAATTAGAATTAATTTGCGTCTTTGCTCCTCTTTCATGGGCATATTTGAGGAGTGGAACGACGTATTCCCGAACAGATTTCATTGACATCATCGGTTCTCCACCTGTGATGCTAAACGCTCGAAGATCTGGAATTTCATCAAGACGTTTAATAACTAATTCTAACGGCAGAGGATCAGGGTCTTTTGGCGAAAGCGTATAGCCAACAGCGCAATGCTCACACCTCATGTTGCATAGCGTTGTGGTGGTAATTTCTATATTGGTTAGAGAGAGCTCACCGGTTTCGTGCATATCATGGTAAGCTTCCCATGGATCATTTGCTGGTGTAATCGTTGTAGAATATTTTATGCTCATAACAATCATGCTCCTTTACTACATCGTCTATCTTATCGTATCTTGCGAAGAAACAAAAGACTGTTTGAGAGTATATGCATACTTTGTTACACTTAAGCCATTGCTAGTTAAACAGAGGAGAGATAAAATGGGCGGAACTATATCAACAAAGAATGAACAACTTGATTATTTGCAGAAACGATTCGAGCTTCTCGCTTCCGTTATTGATGGAATGGATGCAGAGTCTGCAAATGTGGAAGAATTGGACTCCATTTTAAAAATGATTGATGATATTGAAGTGAAGGTTAAGCAGTTTCGTAGAGATTGGCCAAACGCCTAAAGGAGAATAGGAACGATGAAACTATATTTTATTCGTCACGGGGAATCAGAAGGCAATAAACAAGGGAAAATTCAAGGAAGTATGGATTTTCCTTTAAGTGAACTAGGGGAAATTCAAGCAAAAGCAGTAGCAGAATTTTGTCAAACCCTTCCTATAAAGGACGTTTACACATCTGATTTAACAAGGGCGCTTCATACAGCTGAAACCATTGCAAATCCCTCAAATTATCGTTTAACCCAAACGGATTTATTACGAGAGGTACATTTAGGCGTTTTACAAGGAAAAACAAGAGAAGATATTTTTGAGCAATACCCTCATTTGAAAGGAAAACCTCTCGTTGGTTCTGATGCAGAAGGTGCTGAAACAATAGAAGCGCTAAGTCGTCGCTGTGAACAGCTTTTGAACATGTTAAAGGAGCAACACCAACAAGACGAAACGATCTTACTTGTCTCTCACGGAGGATTTATAAGCACGCTGCTTACGTATCTTATTGCTGGGGCAAGTTGGGGAGATGTTAAACGTCCGTTTGTGATTGGAAACACAAGTGTCACGCTTGTTGAGTGGGATGTGGAGGCAGATCGTTTTTATATTGAATACACAAATCGTACTGCACACCTTGAGACGATAAAAGCCGATCATCAAGCAAAAAAAGGGATTCTTTAAAAGAAAAAGGACGCTCACCATTTGATGAACGTCCTTTTCATTTAGTAGTTTTAGGATGTGCCGTACGCTTGGTATTGGTCTTCTACATCTTCATCATCAGAATGTTTTAAGACTTCAACGAGCTTGATTTGGTGACCGTCGAATGCTTTAACCGTAAAAGCATAATCGTCAAATATCATCGTTTCTCCAACCTCGATATCGTACTTTTCCGTTAAGACCCAACCACCAATTGTATCAACTTCATCTTCATTTAATTCAACATGTAGCAACTTATTCACATCAGAAATCAACGTCTTTCCGTCTAACAAGTAATGGTCTTCATCGATGGTACGGATAAGTGGATCTTCTTCCACATCAAATTCATCACGGATCTCTCCAACGATTTCTTCAATAATGTCTTCAGCTGTAATTAATCCAGCTGTACCGCCGTACTCATCAAACAAAATGGCCATATGCGTCTGCTTCTTTTGCATTTCAACGAGCAGATCATTCACCGGAATGGATTCAATAACGCTAATAACCGGACGAATGTAATTTTCTAATTTCACTTCTTTTGTTACTTCAGGCGACACAATATCGGTTAACACTTCTCGAACGTTAACGATACCTAAAATATTATCTTTGTCACCATTTACGACAGGGTAGCGTGTGAATTTCTCTTCACGCATAATTGCAAGGCTATCGTCTAATGTATCTTCAATGGAAATGGCTGAAATTTCCGTTCGCGGAACCATAATTTCTTTTGCCAACCTGTTATCAAAGTCAAATATTTTGCTAACATACTTAAACTCAGACTGATTAATTTCGCCACCTTTGTAGCTATCAGAAATAATCAAACGCAATTCCTCTTCAGAGTGGGTTACTTCATGCTCTGACATAGGTTTAAACCCTAAAAGTTTAATTAGGATTCGAGCTGAACCGTTTAGAACCCAGATAAAAGGATACAGTAAACGGTAAAACCAAACAAGTGGACGTGCAATTAAAAGGGTAACTTGTTCTGCTCGCTGAATGGCAATCGTCTTAGGAGCTAACTCACCAATAACAACGTGTAAAAAGGTCGCAAAGCTAAAAGAAACAATAACAGCCATTGTTGTTACCATGGCTGGTGGTACAACACCTTCAAAGAACGGGTGCAGCATTTGTTCAAATGTCGGTTCAGCTAAACGTCCAATTCCTAATGCTGTAATGGTGATTCCTAGTTGACAAGCAGATAAATACTCATCTAAATGAGTCGTTACTTTTTTTGCATGCTTTGCTGATGCTTTTCCAGCTTCCAAATGAGGTTCAAGTTGCGTACTGCGAATCTTTACAATTGCAAATTCTGATGCTACAAAAAAAGCGGTTAATCCAATTAATATCGCCACGGCGATAAGGCTAAGTCCCTGTTGTATGTCCAAATATTCCCCTCGTTAAGAGGGAGTCACCTCCTGTATTGTTCAAAAAATAGGATTGTGTATCATTTTCCTAGTTTGGAACCACAGGCTTTCGCGTATTCTATACTGATAACGGTTACGAAGTGCGTACAATGACAGTGTGATTATGTGCAGTAGATGGTTTCGCAAGAATAGCGGAAGCCTGACTCGATAGGAAAGCAAACGAGAAGTTCCAAACGGTTGTTGCACGCTCTAACCGTTTTTCTATCTACTTTGTACTCTCCACCATCGAATCACCCCGCTCTCATCATTAAGTACTTATATTTTATGGCAAGATCATAATGTCGTCAAACAATTTGTTGAAAATGATTAACAATTCAAAAAAGTTTTATAGAATCAGTTATTTCATCCTATGTCCGTTCAGCTCGTCCGAATGTTAAAGCGGTGACGAGTCCAGCTAAAAATGTAAAGAAAGAAACAAGTCCATACATAAAGGTATCTGGTAACGCTGATGGCGCAATGACGAGAAGTGACCCAGCAACTAAGCCAAGCATAATGGAATAAGTAGCTTGGGTGTACGTTTTTAAGAAATAACGAATGATTCTACTCGTAAATAAAACACCCACAACAACACCGAGACCGATTGCTGCAATAACCGGTAGATTGAATGACCCGAGCGCAGCAATTGCCGTATGATAAGCCCCAAGAATCATTAACACTAATGCACCACTGATGCCAGGTAAAACGAGTGCCATGCTGGCGATAACGCCTGAGAAAAACAAGTAAGCATAAGTTGTTGCATTGAAATTTGTAATAACCGTTTCTACAGGTTCACCAATGAAGCTTGTTAAACCAATTAATATAAAAGCAACTATAATTAAGCCGTAATGGTATGGTTTAAACGATTTGTTTGTCTCTGAGTGAGCTGATCGCCATAAAAAAGGAAGAATGCCCATGACAAGTCCTACAAATAAAAACATTGTTGGAATGGGGTGTTCACTCAGTAAAAATTCAATAATATTTGCGGTAATAAGAAGAGCTAATACCATGCCAATTCCTAATGGGATTAAGAAGCCTAGAGCACGCTTAATATTTCCTTTCGTTAAATCACTTAATGAGCTAAGCAATCGTTCATAAATACCCATTAACATCGCAATTGTACTCGCACTTACGCCAGGTACCGTTTCAGTAATCCCCATGGCAAAGCCGCGAAAAAAATTTGTCCATTTAAACATTCATGTGCCTCCAATATCAAATCATACACCACATTCAATCAAACCATAGCCCAACTTAACTTGCAAGTCGAAAAAAAACGAAAGATATGTAAATCGCATAGATTTTCCTTCGCCATCTCATACTAAGTAAAAAGGAATCTCAATTGAAGGAGAGACATAGATGAAACATAAAATGGCGTTATTGTTTATCGTTGTGGCAATCATTGTAACTGCCGTTTCGCCTGCATTTGCATACGATAACAAAACATTCAACTGGAGTTACAAACCAGCACCGACACATACACCTGCTGACACTGAAGAGAATTATAAAGCATTATTACAACAGTCAGAAGGCTATTTCATCGGGAATACGACCGAAAAGACATTATATTTAACATTTGATAACGGCTATGAGAATGGATATACCGAAACCGTATTAGATGTATTAAAAGAAAAAAACGTCCCAGGTGCCTTTTTTGTTACAGGTCATTATTTAAAAACAGCTGATCACTTAGTAAAACGCATGGTAGAAGAAGGACACATCGTTGGAAATCATTCGTATCATCATCCGAGTTTACCGTCGACTAATGACAATAAATTAAAAGAAGAACTTGAATCGGTTAAAGCAATGTTTACGGAGATCACAGGCGAAGAATACATGCACTATTTACGTCCTCCTAGAGGAGAATTTAGTGAACGGACGCTCATGTTATCAAAAGAACTTGGCTATACAAATGTTTTTTGGTCCCTTGCTTACAAAGATTGGGAAGTAGACAAGCCAAAAGGAAAGAATTACGCCTTTGAACAAGTGATGAAACGGATTCATCCTGGTGCGATCATGCTTATTCACTCTGTTTCACCTGATAATGCAGCCGCCTTAGGGGATATTATCGATGCTTGTGAGGAGCAGGGGTACACGTTTAAAAGCTTAGATGATTTAGCTATGCATCAGACATTATTTTAAAAAAAGGAGCTGCGAGAAATCGCAACTCCTTTTAATTCATTTGGCTATCGTAAGCAATTGCGCTTGCAATCGTTTCAAGTGTTGATAGGTCGGTCACATCAAATGCAATTGTTTCTTTTGTGCGCACAACCATCATGCCAATTTCCGTGCTAGAAGCGTTCTTTACTGGAAACTTTAATTCACCATTACATTCCCAGCGTAAATCATTCTCAAAGCAAGATGCAGCTACAAGATTATGGTTTAAATCATCATACATATAAATGCCAACCCAATCAATGTAAGGAACAGTGTCAACTAAACTTTCAACCGTTTTTTCAAATACATAATCTGTGTCTTGTTTTTTGTATACATGAGCCATTATTTTAAGAGAAGCTATATCCGTAGGAATAGACAACTTATCACCACCTCCGAACACAATTACTTCTTCATTCTATCAGAAGTTCGCACAACATGAATTAGAAAGTTTAGGAAGGCGACAAAAATTTGTTATACTAGATAAAAGAAAAGCGCAATACATTAGGGTTTTTAAATAGGAGGAAAAATTTTAATATTTATGAATGAAAAGAAGACAAGCAGTATTCAAATAAAGCCAGGTCAACGCTTCCCACTTACAATTAAACGATTAGGCATTAACGGGGAAGGTGTTGGCTATTTCAAGAAAAAAGTTGTGTTTGTTAAAGGCGCTTTACCAGGAGAAGAAGCCGTTGTAGAAGTGACAAAAGCAAATGAACGATTTACAGAAGCAAAAATTCGTAAGTTAAGAGTGCCTTCGAAAGATCGCCAAACGCCTCCTTGTCCGATTTACAATGAATGCGGTGGGTGTCAGCTCCAACATATGGATTATCAGGCGTCATTAAAAGGAAAGAAAGACATTATGGCGCAAGCTTTTTATCGCTACACAAAAATTTCCGATGATCAGTTACCGTTAAAAGAAACAATTGGCATGGAGAATCCTTGGTACTACCGGAACAAGAGTCAGCTGCAGACGAGAAAAATGAACGGGAACGTAGCTGCTGGATTGTACAAAGAAGGTACACACGAATTAATCGATTTATCTGAGTGTCTCGTTCAGCATAAAGAATTAAATCAAGTCACTCAAGTCGTGAAAACCATCTTACAAGATTTAAATATCCCGATTTATGAAGAGAAGAAACATGCTGGTCAAGTTCGAACAATCGTAACAAGAGTTGGATTTGAAACTGGACAAGTGCAGCTTGTACTCGTAACACGCACAAAAGAGTTAGCCAAAAAAGAGTTACTCGTTAAACAAGTACGTGAAAAGCTGCCGCAGGTAACGTCGTTTATGCAAAACATTAACCATGAACGGACATCTCTCATTTTTGGTGAGCAAACGATTCATTTAGATGGTGAAGAGACAATTAATGAGCGATTAGGAGAATTTGCATTTGATTTATCCGCACGCGCATTCTTCCAGTTAAATCCTACTCAAACAGTAAATCTGTATAATGAAGCAAAAAAAGCGGCGCGATTAACAGGTAAAGAAAAGGTAATTGATGCGTACTGTGGAGTAGGGACCATTGGACAATGGGTCGGCAATAACGCAAAAGAAATAAGAGGAATGGATACGACAAAGGAAGCGATCACAGATGCACGGAAAAATGCTCAGCAGCATGATCTTAACGCAACCTATGAAGTCGGAACAGCTGAAAAATGGATGCCAATCTGGTTAAAAGAGGGCTTTAAACCAGATGTGGTAATCGTTGACCCTCCACGTAGCGGTTGTGATCAAAAGCTCATCCAATCCATACTAAAAGCAAAACCAAAGCGAATTGTATATGTTTCTTGTAACCCGTCTACCCTTGCGAAAGATGTACAGGACCTTATGAAAAAAGGATACAAGATCAAAAACATTCAGCCTGTGGACATGTTTCCTTGGACAGCACAAGTTGAAAGTGTAACCGAGCTAACCCTGTAAATACAGGGTTTTTGCTCTTTTTATCGCGTGATTGACCACACTGCTAACAACCTTAGAAAATTGATTTTTGCAATAAAAAAACTTCCACTTACACGAGTGGAAGTTTACAATCATTTACTCGGTTGTTTCCACAACACGCTCAAACGAAACATCGTCAGTAAAGCTAAATTCCTTTAGTGTAACGGGCTCTCCAGGATACATAATTTCATAACCTATGACTGCATCCACAGTAGCGCCTGGTTTAATGTCAGTATCGCCCATGTCGACTAGTTCAGGTTTATAATCTTCAGGATAGAGTCCGTTAGATCCCATTAAGGTCTCAACAGTTGTATCTGTTTCTTGTTCAGCCATGAATCCTTGAGCCATCCAGGGGCTAGTTGGGTCTTCTGAATTATTCGTAAATGATACTTCAATTGCTAAGATTTTCGTATTTTCATCATATTGACTTTCTAATTGTTCAATTTCTTTAATTTCATATACATAATCGCCGGTATCAAGTGTCGTATCACTAACGGCTGCGCTATCATTCTGATCGTCTACATCTTCTGAACTTTCTTCTGAGTCATTCGTGCTATCGGTATTTTCTTCGGCAGTTGCACCTTCTTCCGAATCACTACTGTTTGACTCTTCATTTGTGTCTCCGCATGCACTTAACACGAACACACTAACTAAAGCACTTGTTAATAAAAATTTCTTCATAGATATAACCCCTTTTTATGTAATATAGATCTATTATAATAGTACTATTAGGGGAAGGAAAATAGTTTCGACAAAATTAGACGGAAATAAATTTTTGTTTGATTTTTCGTATAATTTCTTGTTTTTTTCAGTTCTATTAAGTACGACATTCTTGAGTTTACAGCATTAGAGTGGTGTAAACTCTAATCGCTTAAAAAAGAATTGTTATTACGCCATTGATCTACTTTTCTGTTTATAATAGGCTGAAATAAAAGACAAATGTTGGAGGGGAATAATGGATCGATTCGATGTACAGATTCCAGCTTTATCATGGATGTCTCATCCCATCACAATTTTGTTAAGTATTCTCTTTATACTGGCAATCGTGTACGGGATTCTGACGCTCGTAAAGCGCTTCGAGTGAGAGCAAACGTGAAGGCAGCTATTGTTTTTGTTTGAGCTTTTTATGCAGTGCAGTTCGAATATCTGCATAGAAAATAATGGTCAATATAAACATAGTGTTTCCTAAACTTGAACACGTTCTTGCGATCCATTCAATCGGAAGGAACACAGAGGATAAAGCTATGGTCGGGCCAATAAGAAAAAGAACGAACATCATAAAGTCTTTTCGATTCATCAAGAGTACCTACCTAATTAAAGAATGTTCAATAAGTTATACATTACACTTATTTTACCTGTTTGACGGAAGTATGGAAAGAAACGATTCCGTTTTAGTAGAGGGTGATGATTAAAATGAAAACAAGACTTTTATGGCCATTTTTTGCGTTTGCCGATAATATTTTAGTTACATGAGTCATTGTCATAATGGTTTTAATTGGCGACGACTGACTCGTGATTTTCGGTTTTATTACTAGTGTGTTCGGACTTCAAGCGATCATCCAATCTCTATCGGTTATCTAATAAAGGGAAGGGGATAGTCATGTTAAATTTAATAAAACCTCCTGCGTTAAAAAGGGGAGATCGTGTTGCAACAGTTAGTTTGAGTTGGGGTGGTGCAGGTGAACCTGGACTTGCCTATCGATATGAAAGAGGGAAACATGTTTTAGAGTCAGTTTTCGGGTTAGAGGTTGTGGAAATGCCGCATACGCTTGCTTCTCCAGATGAAGTGTATGAGCATCCAGAAAAAAGAGCACAAGATTTAATGGACGCTTTCTCTGACCCAAAAATTAAAGCAATTTTTAGTAATATCGGTGGAAACGATAGTATTCGGATGCTTCCTTATATTGATTATGAGGTCATTAAGAAAAACCCTAAGATTTTTATCGGCTTTTCTGATTCAACAATTACGCATTTGATTTGCTTGAAAGCTGGTATCGGTAGCTTCTATGGTCCTGCAATATTAACGGATTTTGCGGAGACAGGTGGGTTACTGACGTATACAAAAGAAAGTGTTGAACAGAGTTTGTTCTCAAATGAGCCAGTTTGTGAAGTGAAGCCTTCTTCCCATTGGACATCAGAAATGCTGGATTGGTTTGATCTTACCCTTAAGGATCAAACCCGAACGTTAGGATCAAATAAACCTTATGAGTTTTTGCAAGGAGACCAAGCTATAACTGGTCCACTAATTGGTGGCTGTCTCGATGTGTTAGAAATTGCGAGAGGTACGAGTTTATTTCCGGAAGACGAGTGTTTTGATGACGCAATCTTGTTCTTAGAAACATCAGAAGTAAAAGCGCCACCATGGTTAATAGAGGATATTTTTCGAAATTATGCTATAAGAGGCATTTTGCAGCGCCTTAATGGATTAGTAATCGCAAAGCCTAAAGGCGAAACATATTACGAAGAGTACAAGACGCCGATTTTAAAAGTGCTAAAGGAAGCGAACTTAGAAACCTTACCGGTTCTATATAATGCTAGTTTTGGTCATAACGAACCAAAATGTGTCATGCCAATTGGCGTGCGAGCCACTCTTGATCCGATTAATCAACGCTTTTCATTCATTGAAAGTGGGGTACAGTAAAAAATTGTTTAACCTAGGCATTTGCTTTAACCGTGGTACAATCGTTACATAAGATAAAAGAAAATGACCACGGAGTGTGAGGAGCCATGCAGTTATTTAAGACACATATTATTCATCCCCATACCCATGTGCCTTTAATTGTTTACTACAATCAATCAGAGGGATTTGTTAGTTTTGAGCGCGATGAAAAGGTTTTGAAAGCGATTTATAACGTGAAACGCGACTTAGCGTTAAATAAACAATTTCAAGAAAGTCTTCGCCGAGCAACGCAACTTTGTGAAACGCAGTACCCTCTTGATACGTTAAAACAAGCGGAACAATTTCTGAAAAAATTAGGGATTGAAGAACAAAGTATTAAGTTTCAGAAAGTGCTTCTTCATTAAAAAAAAGCATGGTCTCAGCACAATCCTGATTCCATGCTTTTTTTGTTTAATTTAACAACTGTTGAAGTGCTTTTTCCGGATCGTCATAGCGAAATTCAAACCCGTGTTGGATGGCTTTTCGCGGAAAGATATAGGCGCCATCAAGGATAAGCGTGCTCATTTGACCAAGTGCTGTCTTAATTGCAAAAGAGGGAGCTGGGATCCAGTGTGGACGGCCCATGACTTTTGCGATGGTTCGATTTAGTTGTTGCATGCGAACAGGGTGGGGAGCCGTTAAGTTTAGTGGTCCTGAAAGCTGTTCATTTTCGATTGCAAATGAAAACAGTCGAATTAAGTCATCGATATGAATCCACGACATCCACTGCTTTCCTGTACCTACTTTTCCACCTGCGTAGAGCTTGTACGGAAGCAGCATTTTCGGAAGGGCTCCTCCATCTGCATCTAGCACAATGCCAATTCTTGCATAAACGGTACGAATGCCCAGCTCTGTAGCTTGTGAAGCGGCTTTTTCCCATTTTTGTGTAACGTCGCCTAAGAAAGGAGTATTTGCCGGCCGATCTTCCTCGGTAAACTGCCTAGAATCTGAATGTCCATAATAGCCCATGGCGGATCCATTCACTAAGACTTTTGGTTTTTTCTTTAAATGTTTAATAATTGAAAGCAATTCCGTTGTTGCTTCTAATCGACTAGATAAAATTCGTTCTTTTTTTAGCTTGGTCCATCTCCCCATAATGGATTCACCAGCTAAATTGACGACGGCATCGATTCCTTCTAACTGATCTACAGGAGAAGCGTTGGGATTTAACCATTCGACATAGTTTACGTTTTCTTTGTTTTGCTTATTTGACACATTTCGAGTTAAAATAGTGACGGAATGTCCTTGTTCGACTAAGAAGTTCGTTAATTTTTGACCGACTAATCCCGTACCTCCAGTAATAGCAATGTTCATTTTACGGCTCCTTTGATGTTCATTTATTACTACTTATACCCTATATAGGAACAAATACACGTGATATCAGGATGCTTTTTAAAAAGAGGGGGTGAGCGTTTGACGACTATTTCTAAAATCACTGTGCAAAAAAAAGCAAAGCAGCGCTACAATATTTTTGTTTTAGAGAACGAAGTAGAGCGTTATTCCTTTAGTGTTGATGAGGCTGTTTTAATTAAATATGGGCTCCGTAAAGGGATTGAACTTGATGAAGCGTTTATGAAAACAATTGTTGATGCGGACGAAGCAAAAAAGACGTTTCATTTAGCGGTTCATTACTTATCATATCGAATGCGTTCGGAAAAAGAGATTACTGACTACTTAAGGTCAAAAGAACGCGAAGAACAACATATAAAACAAGCTGTTTTACGTTTGAAAGAAGAGCGACTCATTGATGATTTTGCTTTTGCGCACGCTTTTGTTCGTTCTAAAGCAAATCAAGGGTTTATCGGTCCAACAAAATTAAGGCAACAGCTTTACCTAAAAGGTGTTAGTGAGCAGCATAGTGATGAGGCAGTAAGTGAATACGGTGTTTCGTGGGAAGTGGAACAACTTCTATTATGGAAGGAAAAGCAAGATCGAAAGAGTGGACAAGCTAAGTTTTCTAAGCAACAACAGATCAACAAATGGAAAACGCAATTAATCTCAAAAGGGTTTACGCTTGAAGCGATTACTCAGTTTCTGAAGTCATTGGATGACGAAAAGGATATAGAAGAAGAGCGAGCAGCGCTTGATTATCAAGGGGAAAAGTTATTTCGAACGTATGAAAGAAAATACAGTGATTCCTTTGAATTAAAACAAAAAATGATTCAAGCGCTTTACCGTAAAGGATTTTCATTTGAAGATGCAAAAGCTTTTGTCGATGATAAATTAAAGGGGATGTCAGAGTAATGGAAAAGCGTTTTAGCGATATGGATGAATATGAATTAAAGCTAGAGATCTCAATGTTAAATGAAAAAGCAAAAAAAGCGGAACAGCTAGGGAATATGAATGAATTTGCAGTTTATGAAAGAAGAAAAACATTAGCGCAATCATATTTAATAAATCCAGATTCAATTGAGCCTGGACACGCATATCGTATGACAGACGGGGTCACGATTTTTGAAGTCTCATACATGAATGGCCGCTTTGCCTGGGGCTATCGTTCAGGTGAGCGAGAGCTAGCAGGCGTGCCAATCTCATTGTTAGCAGATAAAATTACGATGGATGCATAGAAAAAGAGGCTTTCTTAGAAAGCCTCTTTTTTAGCGCTAGGTACGCTTACGCATCTGCGCTTCAAGCACGATATTGTGTTGGCTTTGTTGAGTTTCACCATTCACTTGGTGGAAAGCATGCTTAGAATTGGCACGCGGTGACATGAACGGATCTCGGTACAAACTGTTTAAATGCGATTTATTTTGTTCCTTACCCATGAATCATTCCTCCCAGTATTAAAACGTTTTAAAGTGGTTGGACGAACTCATTCGTTCTTTTGGACGGTCGTTAATTGATCCATCCGGACGCTTTGATGCGTTTGCATCAGCGTTGTTGGCTTTATTGCCATCAAACGAAATCGGATTTGGAAAGTTATTCGCTTTATTTCGCACTCGTGAAACCCCCTTCACCATATCGGCTTACTACTAATATGACCAATTAGCGTTAAAGTTATTGAAGGGAAAATTACCCATGCTGCTACGTGATAATCTTTAATTTTTTTCTTAAAGTTTCTTCACTATAAACCCAACCAGTATAGGAAGTAACAATGTTCATTTGTGCATCCATTTTAACGATGGCGACAAATGGGTAATAACCGTTACTGCGATAGCGCAAGTCAACGAAACGAACTTCATAACCACCTTCATCTGTAGCTTCCATCTCCCATCGATACGTTGGAGAGAAGGAAAGAAAGGCAGCAAGGTTTTTGTCAGATCGAGCTGCTTGCATCACAGGATCATTTGGGATTGGGTCAAATGTATAGCTTTCAAAAAAGTGAATTACGCGATTTTTTGATTGCGCTACGTAAAGCATGTCAGGTGTACGAATAACGAGATGCCATTTGTGCCAACGAATCGTAGGTAAAACAAAGATATGTGAAGCTGTTGGGTGAATGTTTCTCGCTTGACGCACGACCTGTTGCTTTTGAGAATACCTCCACAGGTAGTAAAAGATAAGCAAGAAGTAAATGACAGCGAATGTAGGACCAGGTGGTACGCCAAATATCCATAACAGAATACCTGCAATATGAGCTCCGAATATTACCGGGTCAAATATGTTAATTACGCCAAGAGCAATCCACCTATTGGTGACGGGTCTTAAAGCCTGTGTGCCGTATGCGTTAAAAATATCGACAAACACATGCAGAAAGACGGAAATTGCTGCCCATAAAAGCAATGTTGGCCAATACGCATCTTGGAAGAAAAGCATTAATCCTCCCGATACAATAAAGGGCCAAAGCAATAAAGCGGGTAAGGAATGGGTGAGTCCTCGATGATGGCGAATGTAAACAGCGTTGTTTCGTAATTTAAGTATCGTATCAAAATCTGGAGCGTTTGAAGCCACTAAAGTGGTAGCTAAAACGGCCGTTGCCATATAAGGAGATGATGAGACGTTTGGATCTAACGTCGCCAGTCCAGCCAATCCTACACCCATAACAATATGTGTGGATGTATCCATTCTCTATAACATCCTCCTTTAAAAGTTAAAAACAAAACCGTCGCATTGTTTGTTACAGATTCATTTTAGTTATGCTATAGTTATACCCGTCATGAAGTAAACTAAGCATCTTTTCATGATGAACGTAACAAAGCAACAAGTCAAGATAAGCAGGTGATTCTTTGCAAGAGCTTAATCAAGCTAAAATAAATGCGTTTCAAACCAATCTAGTTGGTTGGTACAATGAACATAAACGAGATTTACCATGGAGAACCTCGCAAGATCCGTATCGAGTCTGGGTATCAGAAGTGATGCTACAACAAACAAGAGTCGATACAGTCATCCCATATTATGAACGTTTTATGCGATTGTTTCCGGCAATGGAAGACCTAGCATATGCTTCGGAGGAAGAGATATTAAAAGTATGGGAAGGTTTAGGGTATTACTCACGGGTCCGCAACCTTCAAAAAGGCGTGCGAGAAGTGGTTGAACACTATGGTGGTGAAGTTCCAAAAAATCGAAAAGAAATTGAATCGTTAAAAGGGGTCGGCCCTTACACGGCAGGAGCGGTACTAAGTATTGCTTATGATTTACCAGAACCGGCTGTAGATGGCAATGTGATGCGTGTACTGTCTCGAGTCTTTAATTTGAACGATGATATTGCCAAACCGAGCACAAGGAAAAAGCATGAAGCGATTCTTTATGAAGCTATCTATGCTGATGATCCATCTAGTTTTAATCAAGGATTAATGGAGTTAGGTGCACTTGTATGTACGCCGACATCACCGGGTTGTTTGCTGTGTCCAGTACGAGAACAGTGTGATGCATTTTATTTAGGCATTCAAGCGGATCTTCCAGTCAAAAGCAAAAAGAAAAAAGCGAAAGCGGTCGATTTAGATGCCTTTGTCTTACTAGACGAAAACAAGCAACTATACATTGAAAAACGTCCTGCAGAAGGATTATTAGCTGGTTTGTGGCAGCTGCCAATGTTGCCTAAATCTCAATCAACTGAAGACGGACAAGCTGCTATTTTAAACACATATCGAGTGAATTCAAACCTTAAGACGTTAGACTTTCATGTGAAACATGTTTTCAGCCATATTATTTGGGAAATTGATTTGTATATTGGGTGTGTGAACCAAGCTAATATGCCGCACGAGTGGAAAGCGGTATCGAAAGACGAACTTGAGCAGTTTGCATTTCCAGTGTCACAGCAAAAACTATTGAGTTATTGTCTAGAGGAGGGGTTACTATGAATTTACAATTGAATGGAAAAGCGGTTTTTGTCACTGGTGGCACGAAAGGAATTGGAAAAGCAATTGCAGAGGCTTTTGCAGCAGAAGGCTGTAAAGTTGCCGTATGTGCAAGACATGAAGTTGATAATTTTTCTGAAAACATTCCTATTATCTTAGGTGATATTACTAAATTTGAAGAACGGGAACGAATCTTTAAAGAAGTAACGGCTAGGATTGGACCAATTGATATTTTAATTAATAACGCAGGTGGAAGCAACGGAGCAGAAATCGAAAAAACGACGCTTGATGATTTTCATCAAGCCTTTGAATTAAATTATTTTTCTGCAGTCCATTTTTCAAAGCTGGTTCTTCCAGGAATGAAAGCGAACCAAGAAGGAGCAATCATCCAAGTGAGCTCTATTTTTGGTCGGGAATCTGGAGGAAAGGCGACTTACAACAATGCAAAAGCAGCGTTAATTAGCTTTACAAAAGCGCTCGCTGATGAAGTAATGAAGGAAGGCATTCGTGTAAATAGTGTGGCTCCAGGAAGTATTCTCCACCCAACTGGAAATTGGCAAAAACGATTGGACGAGAATCCTGAGAAGATCAATGATTTTGTTGAAGCAAATATTCCGGCCGGCCGATTCGGTACGCCTGAAGAGATCGCCGATGTTGTCGTGTTTATGGCCTCTTCAAAAGCAAGCTGGGTGACGGGGGCAAGTTTACAAGTAGACGGTGGCCAATCAAAAATGAATATGTAGAACCGAATAAATCGACGGCGCTAGTAGCAACCGTCGATTTTTTTAGCTTATAAACCCGGAGTATTGTCATCTTCATTTTGTAGATGTATTTCAGACACCTTTTGCTTTGTTTCTTCTGTTCCAAGTCGAAAGATTTCCTCATAGATATCATTCATACCTGTTTGATACTCATCTTTATCTGCATCTGCTGTTAAATCATCAAAATGTTTAAAGCTTAACAAATTCCCAAGCTCCACATCATGCTTATGGACTTCTCGAATTAAGCGTTCAAGCTGCTCTTTTTCTGCTTCTGTTGCTGAAATTTCATATTCAATTAATTGCCCATCATCCACTTCCGTTAAACTTACATTGTCCATACTGATTGGGTTTAAGTTAACATAATAAAGCTGTTTTTGATTATCCATCATTTTTCTCCTTAATCGTAGTGAACTTCCGTCCCGCTTGTCCATGATGCTTTATGGTGTAACCCACCACGATTTTCTATTTCTTCAATAATTGCTCGGTGTTTCGAGTTTCCTTGAACATTTAAATAAGCGGTCATTTGTTGCATACCATGATGGAAGAACGCTAATTCTTTGTCCGTCCAGTCAGATGGTTGAATGTTTTCTAATTCACTTAAGTCACGACCTACGTACATGAATGATCCCTCCTGTTCTTCTTAGATTGGCTGTTCTAAACTTTTGCTATACGTTATAATGAGCTGAATAGACAGCAAATACTGGGAGGACTACATATGGAAAGAAAAGTAGCATTAGTTACGGGAAGTAGCCGAGGAATTGGAAAGAAAATTGCCATTAAACTTGCTAAGCAAGGTCATAACATCGTCATTAATTTTGCAAGAAGTCGCTCGCAAGCAGAAGAAACAGCGGAAGAAATTCGGGCACTTGGTGTAGACGTATTAACGATTAAAGCGAATGTTGGGAAACAAGATAAAATCAAAGAGATGTTTATGCAAATTGATGAACATTTTGGCCGTCTAGATGTGTTTGTAAATAATGCGGCATCTGGCGTATTACGTCCTTTAATGGAACTTGAAGAAAGTCATTGGAACTGGACAATGGATATTAATGCAAAAGCTCTTCTTTTCTGTGCGCAAGAAGCAGCCAAGCGCATGGAAGTGACAGGTGGAGGAAAAATTGTTAGTTTAAGTTCACTCGGCTCGATTCGTTATTTAGAAAATTACACGACAGTTGGTGTGTCAAAAGCAGCGGTCGAATCGCTAACACGTTATCTTGCGGTTGAACTAGCGCCAAAAGGTATTATTGTTAATGCGGTTTCTGGTGGAGCTGTTGATACGGACGCTTTAACTCATTTTCCAAATCGTGAACAATTGTTAAAAGATGCTGCGGAGCGTACGCCTGCGGGTAGAATGGTTGAAGCAGATGATTTAGCAAAAGCCGTTATGTTTTTGTTATCAGATGATTCCAGCATGATTCGTGGACAAACCATCATAGTCGATGGCGGGATTTCTCTTTTAGCTTAAAAAAAGTTTGTATAAACACCACCTCTACGGGACATCTTAATTAGCGTGGAGGTGATAACCATGAACAACAAAGCATCTAAAACAAACAAAAACCAAGTGAAGAAGCAAAACCAAGCTTCTGAACAAGGGTACAACACTGAATTCGCATCTGAAACTGATGTACAAGAAGTAAAAGAGCAAAACGCTCAATCTGCTTCTAAGAAAAACCAACAGTAATTGTTGTAGCGTTTTTAGCGCAAAAGAACACCTTTTTCCATTCGGAAAAAAGGTGTTTTTTTATGTCATATTTCTTCTATATTTGCGTTATAGAGTGTTTACGTTTTAAATAAAGAATGAACATTGTATAATGTATATGTAGAGTAGAGTTGGATAGGAATCATTTTGGTAAAAAATAAAGACGAAAGGAGTTTCGTATGAGCTTTCCTAAGGAAGGCAGCACCATCCAAATACAAAGTTATAAACATAACGGTACACTTCATCGGATCTGGGAAGATACCACGATTCTGAAAGGTTCTTCAAAAGTTGTGATTGCGGGAAATGACCGAATCATTGTCCGAGAATCAGACGGTAGACATTGGCGAACACGGGAACCAGCAATTTGCTATTTTGATGCAGATCAATGGTTTAACACGATTGGAATGATTCGTGCGGATGGCATTTATTACTATTGTAATATTGGCACACCGTTTACGTGGGATGAAGAGGCACTTAAATACATTGATTATGACTTGGATATTAAAGTGTATCCTGATATGACGATGAAGCTGCTAGACGAAGATGAATATGAATTACACAGTAAATTGATGCATTATCCGCCAGAGTTAGATGGCATACTTAGAAGAAGTGTGGATGAATTAATATCCTGGATTCATCAACGTAAAGGTCCGTTTGCGCCCCAATTTGTTGAGAATTGGTATGAGCGGTACTTGCAATATCGGTAAAAGAAGCTTGTGAGAACGAGCTTCCTTTTTCTTAGAAAAGAGGTTTATGTTGGATACGATTAAACGCTATATGTTCTTTGTAAAACCTTACAAAAAACAAATTGGTTTTACAATCATCATCGGCATTATGAAATTTGGTATTCCATTGCTTTTCCCATTAGCAATGATGTATATTATTGACGATATTTTACTGAATGAAGAAATGGCCACAAGTGATCAATATTCACAAATTTATTGGATTATTGGTGGAATGGCTATTCTTTTCATCGTATTACGTCCGCCGATTGAATATTACCGACAATATTTCGCACAATGGATTGGGAATAAAATTTTATTCGACATTCGCGACCATTTGTTTACACACATACAGAAATTAAGCTTGCGCTTTTACTCAAATCGTAAAGTAGGCGAAATCATTTCCCGTGTCATTCATGATGTGGAGCAAACGAAGAACTTTGTTATCACTGGTTTAATGAATGTGTGGTTAGATTTAGCGACGATTATTATTGCCATTATTATTATGTTGAATTTGAACGTCTGGCTAACCCTTGTAGCAATTTCCATGTTTCCGTTTTATGGGTTTTCCATTAAATATTTTTATCAACACCTACGAAAACTCACTCGAGTGCGCTCACAGGCACTGGCGGATGTTCAAGGGCATTTGCATGAGCGCGTGCAAGGGATGAACGTCATTCGTAGTTTCGCAAATGAAGACTATGAGCAAGATCAATTTTCGCATCGAAATAAAAACTTTTTAACAAAAGCATTGGATCATACGAAGTGGAACGCGAAAACGTTCGCAGTTGTTAATACGGTAACGGATGTTGCACCACTGTTGGTTTTATTTGTTTCGGCTTTATTTGTGCTGCAAGGTAACCTAGAAATTGGTGTAATGAGTGCGTTTGTTCTTTATATGGAGCGCTTATATGGTCCATTAAGACGTTTGGTAAACTCATCTACAACGTTAACTCAATCAATCGCATCAATGGACCGAGTGTTTGAGTTCATTGATGAGAAATATGATATAACGGATAAACCAAACGCTGCACCATTGACTCAAGTCGATGGAAAAGTAACGTTTGACCGTGTCTCATTTTCCTATAGTACCGATGACCATGCGATCCTTAAAGATATTCGTTTAGACATACCAGCTGGACAAACCGTAGCATTCGTTGGAATGAGCGGGGGTGGAAAAAGTACGTTAGTTAGCTTAATACCGAGGTTTTATGATGTGACATCAGGTCGGATTTTACTTGATGGGAAAGATATTCGTGATCTTCAAGTAAGAACGTTGCGTGACAATATTGGTATGGTTCTACAAGACAATATTCTATTTAGTGATAGTGTGAAAATGAATATTAAGATTGGAAAACCTGATGCCACCGATGAAGAAGTGATGGCTGCGGCAAAAGCAGCAAATGCGCACGAATTTATTATGGGGCTTGAAGATGGCTACGATACGGAAGTAGGGGAGAGAGGCGTTAAGCTCTCAGGTGGTCAAAAACAGCGAATCGCAATTGCGCGTGTATTTTTAAAAAATCCACCAATTCTTGTTTTTGATGAAGCGACTTCTGCGCTAGATCTTGAGAGTGAGCACTATATCCAAGAGGCTTTAGAAGATTTAGCAAGAGATCGGACAACCTTCATTGTCGCACACCGTTTATCAACAATTACAAGTGCAGACCAAATTGTTGTAATTGAAGAAGGAACCGTAAAAGAACAAGGGACACATCAAGAATTAATGAAAAAACAGGGAGCGTATTATAAACTTTATAGCGTTCAAGAAATGTAAAAATCCAGGAGGGATTCCTCCTGGATTTTTAATCATTTTCGTCATCTGGTGCATGAGTATGATGATTTTCTACGAGTGTATCTAGATGTTCAAGCTCTTGTTGATACTCAATTAATGCAGAGATTGCTGGCAAGAAGCTGTGCCATTGAGATAAATCAAATTGTTCTTCTTCATACAACGTTACAAATAAATTTGTCATCGTTGATTGGCCTTTTTCAATCTCGTCAACATACTCGTCAGTAGCATGGGTATTGACTTTCCCATTATACCGAAGAATAATCCGATGATGGTAATCGGTTAAGGTTAGAATTTGTTCTTCAATTCGGCTTTGGACATTATCAGGCAGTTGTAAATAGTCTTCAGAGCGTTTTTCAATCGCTTCAAGTGCTTGGTATGCTTTTTCAGTTGCTTGAATCATTTGCCTAAAGACAACGACTTTTCTTCTTTGGGTAAACGTTTTTGCCCGAAAATAGTTTCGCTCCTCTCGATAAAGAGAAAAAAGTTGATTTGCTTTATCAAGTTCAGTGCGTTGGTTTTTAATGTCTTCACGTAATGCGATTGTGTCTGCGTCATGTCGGGCAAGTAACGTCAGCCATTCTTGAATGGAGTCCGTCACTGTAGTCACCTTGTCAAATACCTTCTTTTCATATCTTGGTGGAATGAAAGCCAAATTAACAAGGAAAGCAGCGATAATTCCAATTAATACAGCAGAAAATCGCTCTAATGCAAATTGAAGAAAATTATCTGAAGGACTTTCCATAATGATAATAATCGTTACAATCGCTGTCGGAATAATCGCAGCTTCTAATTTAAGCTTAATAAAGATCGCGATCGAAAGTGTGACAACAACCCCGACAACAAACGGCTCGTGGCCAAATGTCATTACGAATAAGACACCGATCGTTGCTCCGATTAGGTTCGCTTGAACTTGGTGACTAAACGTTCTTAAAGTCCGAAATAACGATGGTTGAATTGCGAAAGCAGCCGCAATGGCCGCAAACGTTGGTGGGTTTATGCCAAGCCATCTTGCTAAATAAAGAGCTAGTACAACAGCTAAGCCTGTTTTTAATATCCGTGCTCCAAGTCTCATGTACGGATGTTTCCTTTCTTTTAGTCATCCTTTTTAGACGTATTCTTTACTCTTATGCAAAACGATGACCTTTTACGCACAAAAAAACAATTTAATTATAAAAAGAGTCGGCAACGATACTAAATGCTTTTTCAGCTGCAACAATGGTTTCTTCAATATCTTTCTTTGTATGAGCAGTAGTGAGGAACCAAGCCTCATACTTTGAAGGCGCTAAGTGAACACCTTGATCAAGCATCGCTTTAAAAAACATACTGAATTGCTCGCCATTTGTATTGGAGGCTCCCTCATAATCAATGATGGGATCTTCCGTAAAAAAGACTGTTAACGCACCTTTTAGACGATTAATCGTAATTGGTACATTCGTTCTAGCGGCTGCAAGGTGTAGCCCTTCTTCTAACTCCATGCCCAACTCATCAAGTTTATCATACGTGCCTTCTCTTTTTAGGATATTTAAGCAAGCAATCCCAGCAGTCATAGATGCGGGGTTTCCAGCCATCGTTCCAGCTTGATAGGCAGGTCCGAGTGGTGCGACGGTTTCCATAATATCCATTCGGCCACCGTAAGCGCCAATCGGAAGACCACCGCCAATGATTTTTCCGAGTGCCGTCATATCTGGTTTAACATGTAATAGGTCTTGCGCGCCTCCAAACATAAAGCGGAAAGCGGTAATGACTTCATCATAAATGACAAGCGCACCAGCAGCATGAGTTAATTCATTAACTTTTTCTAAAAAACCTGGCTCTGGTTCAACGATTCCGAAGTTCCCAACAATCGGTTCCACGAGAACCGCTGCTGTTTCATCGCCCCATTTATTTAAGGCTTCTTTAAGGGCGTCACTATTGTTAAACGGAACCGTAATCACTTCTTTTGCCGTTCCTTGTGTTACACCTGCTGAATCAGGTGTCCCTAATGTGGACGGTCCGGAACCGGCAGCAACAAGGACAAGATCTGAATGTCCATGGTAACAACCAGCAAATTTAATAATCTTTTCTCTACCTGTATAAGCACGAGCTACTCGAATCGTTGTCATAACGGCTTCAGTACCTGAATTGACAAAGCGCACTTTCTCTAAAGAAGGCATGGCTTCAGTCAAAAGGTGCGCAAATTCATTTTCAAGTCTTGTAGGGGCACCGTAAAGAACGCCTTTGGCAGCTTGATCTTGAATAGCTTGTGTAATTTCTTGATGAGCATGCCCTGTAATAATCGGCCCATATGCAGCTAAATAATCAATATATTTGTTTCCATCAACATCATAAAGATGGGCGCCTTCTCCACGCTCCATGAACACTGGTGTTCCGCCTCCGACCCCTTTATATGCTCGGGATGGGCTGTTCACACCTCCTACGATTAAGTTCTGTGCTTCTTTATAGTGTATTTCGGATGTGTCGCGATTCATATAACCCTCCATTGTGGTTCGCACATATTTTGTACTCAACTATGATAGCATATGTTCGAGATTTAGTCAGATGAAATGTAGCAGGGGTTCTTTATTGAAGAAAGCGTAAAAATCGGCTACGCTAATAAAAAATATAAAGCGGGGTTTATGAGATGGACTTAGTAAAAAAACAAGCACCAGATTTTACGTTACCGATTTCTGAGGATCAAACGATTACATTATCTGATTATAAAGGATCAAAGATTGTTTTATATTTTTATCCAAAAGATATGACACCAGGTTGTACAACGCAAGCTTGTGATTTTAGAGACCAAGCAGAACAATTTAAAGAACACAATGCCGTTGTAATTGGAATCAGTCCAGATCCAGTACATCGACACGAGAAATTTACCGAGAAACATGGTTTATCGTTTCCTTTACTTGCTGATGAAGAGTTAAAAGCTGCAAACGCATATGGTGTGTGGCAATTGAAAAAGAATTTTGGAAAAGAATATATGGGTATTGTTCGTTCAACGTTTGTTATTGATGAGCAATTTAATGTTGTAAAAGAGTGGCGTGGTGTCCGAGTGAAAGATCATGTTAGTGAAGTGTTAGGGTATGTGAAAGAGATGTCTTCATGAGTGAACATGTCGTATTTGTCGTCAAACAGAAGGAAGAACGCCAAAAAAAGTTAAGAGAGACTTATCAAGACACGTCTTTTTCATTTTTTTCTTCTATAGAAGAGGTAGATTCTTTTAAAGACATGACGGTTTTAGTAACGTTTGGTGAAGATGTGACAAGCACTATTCTAAAGCAAGCACCACAATTGAAGTGGATTCATGTGTTATCCGCTGGAGTGGAGAGGCTGCCTTTTGAACAAATTGAAGAGATGGGAATAATCGTAACCAATAGCCGTGGGATTCATGCTATTCCGATGTCTGAGCATGCCGTATGGATGATGCTTGATTATGTGAAACAAGCAAAAACATATCAGAAAGCACAAGTAGAGCGAGAGTGGGCAAGGAAAATCAAGCCGACTGAACTAACAGACTTAACCGTGGTGTTGCTAGGAACTGGTGCAATCGCAAGTAAAATTGCTGAACGGGCAGGTATTTTTGGGATGAAAAGGATCGGTGTAAATACAGATGGAAGATCTGTTGATCATTTTGATCATGTTTATCCGATGAAGGAATGGGAGAAAGCGCTACGTCAGGCTGACTTTTTAATAAACGTCTTGCCTGCTACGTCGAGTACAGAAGGCATTTTAAATCAAAATGCTTTTAATACTTTGAAATCGGGAGCTGTATTAATTAATTTAGGCAGAGGGAATGCGGTTATTGAAAAAGACTTAGTAAATGCGTTAGAATCAGAAGATCTAGAGCACGCATATTTAGATGTATTCCAAGAAGAACCTTTGCCCGAGGAATCCCCTTTGTGGAATCATGAAGCAATAACCATAACACCCCACATCTCAGCATCAACTTCTTTCTATATGCACAGGGCACTTAAGATCTTTGAAGAAAATCTTTCTTTATATATAGAAGGAAAAGAGAACTATGTTAATGAAGTACATATAGAAAAAGGGTATTGAAGGAGGAGCGAAGATGAAGTTACTCGTTTGTATTATAGAAGATTTTTATGCAGACCACGTTGAGAAAGAATTAAGAGACCAAGGATATCGGATGACGGAATTATCTAGTTCAGGCGGATTTCTGAAGAAGGGAAGTACAACATTTCTCTTTGGTGTTCATGAAACCGATGTTGAGCAGCTTCAACAATCTTTAAAAGACGCCTGTTTAGAGGTGGAAAAGCGTAAGCAACGTAAAGACAAAAAAACGCATCGCTTCACATCATTCCTGTTACCAGCTGCAAACGCAACGCCACTTTTACTACAAGATCAACTGTGATAATGATGGAGCTACTCTTAATGAAGAGTAGCTTTTTAATTGCGATCTCGAATAATCGTCGCTTGCTAAAATAACTGTTACAACTTATAATAAGTCTTAAGAAAGAATAGTTTTTATTGAAAGTGAGGGTGCAGTCTATGGCTAGTCAAAGCTTAGTTGAAGCAATTGATGCGCTAAAAAGCACTCGTGTGCGTATGACACCACAGCGTCATGCAATACTTGAATTTTTATATGAAACAAAAGCGCATCCCACTGCAGATGAAATTTATAAAGCTTTAGAAGG
Source organism: Shouchella phoenicis (assembly GCF_047238345.1). NCBI lineage: Bacteria > Bacillati > Bacillota > Bacilli > Caryophanales > Bacillaceae > Shouchella > Shouchella phoenicis. Next base: position 1,217,052 of record NZ_JBDFMQ010000001.1, read on the forward strand.
TCGATTCCCGAATATGAGTGTAGCGACTGTTTATAATAATTTACGAGTTTTTAAGGAAGTCGGCATTGTTAAAGAGTTATCCTATGGTGATTCATCGAGCCGTTTTGATTGCGTGACAACAAATCATTATCATGTTATTTGCAAGAACTGTGGAAAGATCGTTGATTTCCATTATCCAGGTTTAGATGAAGTTGAAACGTTAGCTGAGCATGTAACTGGATTTGAAATTGAAAATCACAGGATGGAAATTTACGGAACGTGCACGACGTGCAAACCATCTCATTAAAAAATGTCACTTCAATATTGAAGTGACATTTTTTCGTTTATGCTTCATGGTGACTAGCTTTCTTAGAATTATAAGATTCATCAAAGTCTTGTCCTTCTAAAGAACGATCCATAGTTAAAGGCTGATCGCAATGCATGCAAGCATCGACTCTGCCTAATACTTTTGTTGGTTTTTCGCACGAAGGACAAACAACAGGAACGGCTCTTGTAGAAAGCATACCGATAAAGAAATAAACAACAGTACTACCGATAACTGCAAGTAAGCCAAGAATCATGGCAATAACCATCACAACTGGATAATCTCTAAAGAATATCCCAACATACATAATTAATATGCCGATAAAAACAAGACTCAAAGCAAAGGTACGAATTTTATTTATTTTGTTCGAATACTTTAAACCCATCTTCTTTTCCTCCAATATAATCTAGAAGGTTTATTCTATTGAAAAACTTGTTTATAGTATAACATAGAATAAGTAGGAAGTTAGATCGTTCCTATGTATTTGCGCAATGTTTAACCTATTTGTATCTATTTCTACGCAAATTAAAATGTCTTTATCGCTCAGTATAAAATAAGGGTCATTAGCAAAAAAATATAGTTTTTGAAAAAAGTTTTTAAAAAGTGTTGACGCTATGTTGTTGCCGTGATATATTATTACATGTCGCCGGGGCAACACGCTAACGACGATGATAAAAAATAAGATGTTGACCAAATGATTGCTAATATGGTAAGATCATGAAGTCGCAAAACGAGTTCTTTGAAAACTGAACAAAAGCCAAGCGTAAAAGAGATACAAGGTATCTCGTCAATGAAGTTAGACACAGCTTTAAAATGTGCAACAGCTTAGGATCTTCGACTAAGACCGCAACATCGTGTTGCGACGTCGAAGTCAACACATCCGTGTGTAAGAAAACACTTTTAACGGAGAGTTTGATCCTGGCTCAGGACGAACGCTGGCGGCGTGCCTAATACATGCAAGTCGAGCGGACAGAAGGGAGCTTGCTCCCGGAAGTTAGCGGCGGACGGGTGAGTAACACGTAGGTAACCTGCCCCTTAGACTGGGATAACTCCGGGAAACCGGAGCTAATACGGGATAATAAAGAGAATCGCCTGATTTTCTTTTGAAAGACGGTTTCGGCTGTCACTAAGGGATGGACCTGCGGCGCATTAGCTAGTTGGTAAGGTAACGGCTTACCAAGGCGACGATGCGTAGCCGACCTGAGAGGGTGATCGGCCACACTGGGACTGAGACACGGCCCAGACTCCTACGGGAGGCAGCAGTAGGGAATCTTCCGCAATGGACGAAAGTCTGACGGAGCAACGCCGCGTGAGTGAGGAAGGCCTTCGGGTCGTAAAGCTCTGTTGTGAGGGAAGAACAAGTGCCGGCGTAACTACCGGCACCTTGACGGTACCTCACCAGAAAGCCACGGCTAACCACGTGCCAGCAGCCGCGGTAATACGTAGGTGGCAAGCGTTGTCCGGAATTATTGGGCGTAAAGCGCGCGTAGGCGGCTTCTTAAGTCTGATGTGAAATCTCGGGGCTCAACCCCGAGCGGCCATTGGAAACTGGGGAGCTTGAGTGCAGAAGAGGAGAGTGGAATTCCACGTGTAGCGGTGAAATGCGTAGATATGTGGAGGAACACCAGTGGCGAAGGCGACTCTCTGGTCTGTAACTGACGCTGAGGCGCGAAAGCGTGGGGAGCAAACAGGATTAGATACCCTGGTAGTCCACGCCGTAAACGATGAGTGCTAGGTGTTAGGGGTTTCGATGCCCGTAGTGCCGAAGTAAACACATTAAGCACTCCGCCTGGGGAGTACGGCCGCAAGGCTGAAACTCAAAGGAATTGACGGGGACCCGCACAAGCAGTGGAGCATGTGGTTTAATTCGAAGCAACGCGAAGAACCTTACCAGGTCTTGACATCCTTTGACCACTCTGGAGACAGAGCTTCCCCTTCGGGGGCAAAGTGACAGGTGGTGCATGGTTGTCGTCAGCTCGTGTCGTGAGATGTTGGGTTAAGTCCCGCAACGAGCGCAACCCTTGATTTTAGTTGCCAGCATTTAGTTGGGCACTCTAAGGTGACTGCCGGTGACAAACCGGAGGAAGGTGGGGACGACGTCAAATCATCATGCCCCTTATGACCTGGGCTACACACGTGCTACAATGGATGGTACAAAGGGCAGCGAAGCCGTGAGGTGGAGCCAATCCCATAAAGCCATTCTCAGTTCGGATTGCAGGCTGCAACTCGCCTGCATGAAGCCGGAATTGCTAGTAATCGCGGATCAGCATGCCGCGGTGAATACGTTCCCGGGTCTTGTACACACCGCCCGTCACACCACGAGAGTTTGTAACACCCGAAGTCGGTGAGGTAACCTTTTGGAGCCAGCCGCCTAAGGTGGGACAAATGATTGGGGTGAAGTCGTAACAAGGTAGCCGTATCGGAAGGTGCGGCTGGATCACCTCCTTTCTATGGAGTATTTACTCTAGTCGATATATGACCGTTGGTCATATAACGCTTCGGATCTTTTGTTCAGTTTTGAATGAACTCAAATTCATTCATCTATAGCCTAATAGGGTATGGAACCAAGCTAAATGCGTGGTACCGACCTTCATGTAGGCAGGTTCTTTGAAAACTAAATCTAAAATCAACTCAAATAAAGTTTTGTTCATCGGTTTTAAACTGTTTGAACGAGACGTCAAGAATTCATAAACCTTTTAGGTTAACTGTTTTATAAAGAGACCCGAGTAGATCAAGGATGGGAAATGCTTGATGGAAGGAGCGTAGTTGTCTACGTGACTGACAGAAAGACATGAACCAGACGAAGAGATGCGAAGGGAATCTGATGTAAAAATGGATAAGTTAGAAAGGGCGCACGGTGAATGCCTTGGCACTAGGAGCCGATGAAGGACGCGACGAACAGCGATATGCTTCGGGGAGCTGTAAGTAAGCTTTGATCCGGAGATTTCCGAATGGGGGAACCCACCATCCGTAATGGGATGGTACTCCTACCTGAACACATAGGGTAGGTAGAGGCAGACCCGGGGAACTGAAACATCTAAGTACCCGGAGGAAGAGAAAGCAAATGCGATTTCCTGAGTAGCGGCGAGCGAAACGGAATCAGCCCAAACCAAGAGGCTTGCCTCTTGGGGTTGTAGGACACTCTATACGGAGTTACAAAGAAACGGAGTAGGTGAACTGTCTGGAAAGACAGGCCGAAGAAGGTAACAGCCCTGTAGCTGAAACTTCGTTTCCTCCAGAGTGGATCCTGAGTACGGCGGGACACGTGAAACCCCGTCGGAATCCGGGAGGACCATCTCCCAAGGCTAAATACTCCCTAGTGACCGATAGTGAACCAGTACCGTGAGGGAAAGGTGAAAAGCACCCCGGAAGGGGAGTGAAAGAGATCCTGAAACCGTGTGCCTACAACTAGTCAGAGCCCGTTAATGGGTGATGGCGTGCCTTTTGTAGAATGAACCGGCGAGTTACGATAACGTGCAAGGTTAAGCTGATGAGGCGGAGCCGCAGCGAAAGCGAGTCTGAATAGGGCGAGTGAGTACGTTGTCGTAGACCCGAAACCGGGTGATCTACCCATGTCCAGGGTGAAGGTCGGGTAACACCGACTGGAGGCCCGAACCCACGCATGTTGAAAAATGCGGGGATGAGGTGTGGGTAGGGGTGAAATGCCAATCGAACTCGGAAATAGCTGGTTCTCCCCGAAATAGCTTTAGGGCTAGCCTCGAGTGATGAGTTTTGGAGGTAGAGCACTGATTGGACGAGGGGTCCCCACAGGATTACCGAATTCAGTCAAACTCCGAATGCCAAAAACTTTAACTCGGGAGTCAGACTGCGAGTGCTAAGATCCGTAGTCAAGAGGGAAACAGCCCAGACCATCAGCTAAGGTCCCCAAGTATACGTTAAGTGGAAAAGGATGTGGAGTTGCTTAGACAACCAGGATGTTGGCTTAGAAGCAGCCATCATTGAAAGAGTGCGTAATAGCTCACTGGTCGAGTGACTCTGCGCCGAAAATGTACCGGGGCTAAACGTATCACCGAAGCTATGGCAATCCCAGTAGGGATTGGGTAGGGGAGCGTTCCAAGGACTGTGAAGCTAGATCGTGAGGACTAGTGGAGTGCTTGGAAGTGAGAATGCCGGTATGAGTAGCGAAAAGAGGGGTGAGAATCCCCTCCGTCGAAAGCCCAAGGTTTCCTGAGGAAGGCTCGTCCGCTCAGGGTTAGTCGGGACCTAAGCCGAGGCTGAAAAGCGTAGGCGATGGACAACAGGTTGATATTCCTGTACCACCTCGTATTTGTTTGAACGATGGGGGGACGCAGAAAGGTAGGGTGAGCGCGCCGCTGGCTGTGCGCGTCGAAGCATGCAAGGCTGGAACATAGGCAAATCCGTGTTCCGTGAAGGCTGAGCTGTGACCGTGAAGGACCCAAGGGTCCGAAATCCCTGATCCTCCGCTGCCGAGAAAAGCCTCTAGTTAGAATACAGGTGCCCGTACCGCAAACCGACACAGGTAGGCGAGAAGAGAATTCTAAGACGCTCGGGAGAACTCTCGTTAAGGAACTCGGCAAAATGACCCCGTAACTTCGGGAGAAGGGGTGCTCTATTAAGGTGAATAGCCTGAGAGAGCCGCAGTGAATAGATCCAAGCGACTGTTTAGCAAAAACACAGGTCTCTGCCAAGCCGCAAGGCGAAGTATAGGGGCTGACACCTGCCCGGTGCTGGAAGGTTAAGAGGAGGGGTTATCCCGTAAGGGAGAAGCTCTGAATTGAAGCCCCAGTAAACGGCGGCCGTAACTATAACGGTCCTAAGGTAGCGAAATTCCTTGTCGGGTAAGTTCCGACCCGCACGAATGGTGCAACGACTTGGATACTGTCTCAACGAGAGACCCGGTGAAATTATAGTACCTGTGAAGATGCAGGTTACCCGCGACAGGACGGAAAGACCCCATGGAGCTTTACTGTAGCTTGATAGTGAGTGTTGGTACCATTTGTACAGGATAGGTAGGAGCCTAGGAAACCGGAGCGCTAGCTTCGGTGGAGGCGTCGGTGGGATACTACCCTGATGGTGCTGACATTCTAACCTCGACCCGTGATCCGGGTCAGGGACATTGTCAGGTGGGCAGTTTGACTGGGGCGGTCGCCTCCTAAACAGTAACGGAGGCGCCCAAAGGTTCCCTCAGAATGGTTGGAAATCATTCGTAGAGTGCAAAGGCATAAGGGAGCTTGACTGCGAGACCTACAAGTCGAGCAGGGACGAAAGTCGGGCTTAGTGATCCGGCGGTGCCGTATGGAAGGGCCGTCGCTCAACGGATAAAAGCTACCCTGGGGATAACAGGCTTATCTCCCCCAAGAGTCCACATCGACGGGGAGGTTTGGCACCTCGATGTCGGCTCGTCGCATCCTGGGGCTGAAGTAGGTCCCAAGGGTTGGGCTGTTCGCCCATTAAAGCGGCACGCGAGCTGGGTTCAGAACGTCGTGAGACAGTTCGGTCCCTATCCGTCGCGGGCGTAGGAAATTTGAGAGGAGCTGTCCTTAGTACGAGAGGACCGGGATGGACATACCGCTGGTGTACCAGTTGTTCCGCCAGGAGCATCGCTGGGTAGCTACGTATGGACGGGATAAGTGCTGAAAGCATCTAAGCATGAAGCCCCCCTCAAGATGAGATTTCCCATGGCGTAAGCCAGTAAGACCCCTTAGAGATGATGAGGTTGATAGGTCAGAAGTGGAAGTGTGGCGACACATGGAGCGGACTGATACTAATCGGTCGAGGGCTTATCCTAATTTTTTTCTTGACTTGAGTTTGATTTCTAGATTTAGTTTTGAAAGAATCAACGATTCTTTTCATAGTCTGGTGGCAATAGCAAAGAGGTCACACCCGTTCCCATGCCGAACACGGTCGTTAAGCTCTTTTGCGCCGATGGTAGTTGGGGGCTTCCCCCTGTGAGAGTAGGACGTTGCCAGGCTTACTTAACTAAATTTTCCACAGTAGCTCAGTGGTAGAGCTATCGGCTGTTAACCGATCGGTCGCAGGTTCGAATCCTGCCTGTGGAGCCATAGCTGGAGAGCTGTCCGAGCTGGCCGAAGGAGCACGATTGGAAATCGTGTAGGCGGTGTAAAACCGTCTCGAGGGTTCGAATCCCTCGCTCTCCGCCAGATCTTATTCTTATGAATACATACATGTACTAAATTTTCACTGGCCCGTTGGTCAAGCGGTTAAGACACCGCCCTTTCACGGCGGTAACACGGGTTCGAATCCCGTACGGGTCACCATTTTTAATGAACTTGCATATTATATTGGAGGATTAGCTCAGCTGGGAGAGCACCTGCCTTACAAGCAGGGGGTCGGCGGTTCGATCCCGTCATCCTCCACCATTAAGTTTTTTCAATCAGGAAGATGTATTTCTTCATAGATATACATCATCGGTAACTATGTAACGTCGCGGGGTGGAGCAGTCTGGTAGCTCGTCGGGCTCATAACCCGAAGGTCGGTGGTTCAAATCCGCCCCCCGCAACCAAAAAAATGGTCCGGTAGTTCAGTTGGTTAGAATGCCTGCCTGTCACGCAGGAGGTCGCGGGTTCGAGTCCCGTCCGGACCGCCATTTTTTAAAAAAGCCATACATATGTTTATGGCTCAGTAGCTCAGTTGGTAGAGCAACGGACTGAAAATCCGTGTGTCGGCGGTTCGATTCCGTCCTGAGCCACCACTTACTTTTGCCGGTCTAGCTCAATTGGTAGAGCAACTGACTTGTAATCAGTAGGTTGGGGGTTCAAGTCCTCTGGCCGGCACCACTGAAAAAGTTGTTGACAAAACCAACGGTTTTAGGTAAGATAAGTATTGTCTTTTCAAAGTGGAGGGGTAGCGAAGTGGCTAAACGCGGCGGACTGTAAATCCGCTCCCTCCGGGTTCGGCGGTTCGAATCCGTCCCCCTCCACCATTTTTAAGGGGTATAGTTTAATGGTAAAACGAAGGTCTCCAAAACCTTTGATGTGGGTTCGATTCCTACTACCCCTGCCAATTAAACAAATATGGCGATCGTGGCGAAGTGGTTAACGCACCGGATTGTGGTTCCGGCATTCGTGGGTTCGATTCCCATCGGTCGCCCCATTATTGGGCTATAGCCAAGCGGTAAGGCAACGGATTTTGATTCCGTCATTCCCTGGTTCGATCCCAGGTAGCCCAGCCATTTATATGCGGAAGTAGTTCAGTGGTAGAACACCACCTTGCCAAGGTGGGGGTCGCGAGTTCGAATCTCGTCTTCCGCTCTTTATTTTGCCAAGGCGGTATAGCCAAGTGGTAAGGCAGGGGTCTGCAAAACCCTTATCACCGGTTCAAATCCGGTTACCGCCTCCAATAGTTTCATAGAATGAGATGGTCCTTACATACATGCCGGGGTGGTGGAATTGGCAGACACACAGGACTTAAAATCCTGCGATTGGTGACAATCGTGCCGGTTCAAGTCCGGCCCTCGGCACCATTTCTTTGTACAAGCGCCCGTAGCTCAATTGGATAGAGCGTCTGACTACGGATCAGAAGGTTAGGGGTTCGACTCCTCTCGGGCGCGCTTTTAAAAACCAGCTTAAATTAAGCTGGTTTTTTGTTTTTTTAATTAATGCTTCTCTATAATAAGTAGTTACTTTTTAGTAGTTTAATTATAGAAAAGGATGTGAACGAAATTGGAAAAACAACTAAAAGAGTCGTTTAAACAATTATCAGATACGATGGTGGAAATTCAAAATGCACGCGTTGTTTATGTTGATGACTTTATACCAGAACATGCTGCAGAGAGTGATCAAACTTCTTATTTTGAAGAAGCTATGGGGAACGGTAACGTAAAATTGATTTTGGGACCGAAGCGTTATTACGCAACAATAAAATTGCCTAGTCGAACAGTTATAGAAGGTCAAGGTATGGAACTGACGACAATTCAAACACCTGATACCGCACCTTCTTCGGAATGGACAATTTCATTACGAGACAAAGAGCAAGGTGAAGAATACATTGTTGTTAAAAACCTTAGTTTAGACGGAAATAGAAGAAGAGGCTCAGAACCTGTTGGAGGAAGTCGGTCAAGTTGTTTAACGCTACATGGCGTAAAGTATGCATGGATTGATCATGTTTTTGCATATAATAGTTCTTTACATGGTTTTGATGTAACTTCAACGGGATTAGATTATCATTACGGTGGAGATGGAACTGTTGATAGTGGACCATCTCAATATGTTTGGATTGAGTCGTGTAAAGCAACTGATTGGGTTGATGATGGATTTACAACACATCATAGTGAGTATATTACTATATCAAATTGTTATGCCTATGATCCCTTTACACGCGGAAATCAAAACGGTATAGAAATTGATGATGGAAGTCGTCATATTTTGTTGTCAAACAATTATACATCAGGTTGTTATGGTGGGATTGAAGTAAAAGCACATGATAACTCTAGCGCAGCTAACAATGTGCACATTATGGGTCATATCTCTAGAGAAGACGCTCGTAGTTACAACTTCAGGCATATTGGCCACCATACTGGAGAGGATCCTGATTCCAAATCTGCTTTTCATTTAACAGCAACCAATCTTGTGTCTCTGCATCCCAATAATAAAAAAGGATTTCAAAATAATATCGATCCTCGAGCGTTAGTCGTGAGTGCATACACGAATGTGAGTATCACAAACTTTACAGCAATTGGGGACGAAGAGTATGACTTTAGAAACGGTCCGGTTGTTGCTGTTCAATATAAAGCAAGAAATGTAATATTAAATGGGATGAATATCAGTCGATTTAACCGAGCAAGTGATGCTATTCTTGTATTTGGTGGCAATAATAGAGGAGACCATATTTCACTAAGTAATATTAATATTCATAATTCTGGTGATACTAATGGGGTTTTTGTAGGTGGTGGCCATAGTAATGTTTCTATTAATAGCGTAAATGCAATCTCTTCAAATGCTATAAGAAATAACGCGGTCGAAACAGCCACAAATTCAGTAAATATTAGTAACGTTACAGCTACTGGTTATCAAACAGCTATAAAAAGTGGTGGGGTTTCCTATGTTAACCCGATAACAGTGGTTTCTGGAGGCGCTAGAATTGCGTCCAGTACCGGTGAGCCAAATCATGATCAATCTATAATTATTTCGAGTACTGCATCTCCCACAGCAACTAACTCAAAAACAATGGTAGGCGCTTCTTCAAATTCTCATGCAGAAGGAGAAGGATCTTTTATTTTAGGAAGTGCAGGAAATTCAAGAGCTCGCGGACCGAGAAGTAGCATTATTAGTTCAAGTGCAGCAATTGCTGGTCAGCCAAATGGCGGTTTTGGTTCAATGGTGGTTGCTAGTAACTTAACGAGTAACCCCAATAGTTATTCTGTCGTAGGAGGGTATGGTGCTACAGGAAATTCTAGTAGTTCAAACCGTAAGTGGGAGCTTGATAGCAGAAATGGAACAATAAAGGCGTCAGGTAGAATTACAGGGTCAGAAACTTTTGCTGATTTTGCTGAGTATTTCGAGAGCATGGATGGAAGAGCGATACAAACTGGGATGTTAGTCGCACTAGAAGGAGATAAAGTTCGATTAGCTAATCAAGACGATGATATTATTGGAGTAATATCACAAACCGCTGGTGTCCTACTGGGAGAAGCTTCATTTCATTGGAAAGGACGTTACTTGAAAAATGATTTTGGCGCATATATCTATGAGCCACAGTTGGTACGAACGTACGATATTGATGATGATGGTAACACATTAGCAAGCTATAAAGAAGAACGTGTATTGTTACCGTTAGAAGACCCTAAATATGATAGCAACATGCGATATTCAGCAAGAAAAGACCGAGATGAATGGAATGTTGTTGGTTTAACAGGACAAGTGCATGTAAGAATTAATGAAGAAGTTCAGTTAGGGGATAAATTAACAGCAAAAGGTGGGGTTGGGTATCCAAGTAATGAGAGATTTGGCAACATAACTGTTATGAAAATTACTAAGCCTTATCAGGAAGATAAAGGATATGGTATTGCACTTTGTTTTATAAAATAACAGCTATAATTAAAAAGAAGAGGCTTAGACGCTTCTTCTTTTTAATGTTTTTTATTCAATTTCTACATTAAGTTCCTCGGCTAACAAATCTAATTCTTCTCTATATTGAAGTACGATTGATCTGGCCTCATCTAAAAGTTCATTTGCTTCTTCCATATCAGCAAATTCCCCTGACTCTATAAATTGACCTGTCTGTTCATAACCCTCTAATCGAATGGTAGCACCTTCAATATATTGATTATGCACATTCGTTACCTCTGTTGTGCCTGGATTAATAGCTTCTAGATCGGTTAAAAAATCACGATAAGGTGCAATAATGTTCTCATTTAAAAAGTTTACAGCGTCATAATCCTCTAAACCACCTTGGATCTCTTCAAAATTTGCCATAATGTCCAATTCAGTTTGATAGAGATTATCCATCTCATTAGAGTTTAGATATTGAACAAGGTCATCTTGTACATCATTACTGCAGCCAGATAGAAACAAAAAGCTTAACGTTAATAAACATGTAAGAATAAATTTGTGCATAACAATCACCTTTCTATTGTAAATTGAAATTAATCTCTTTTTTATACCCTGAATTCCTGTTTACTAAAGCATTTATGCACGTAAGCTGTATAGGTATTAAATTATGAAAAACTATTGACGGAACTAACGATGAATGGTATATTATTATTTGTCGATAAGTTGTTTATGCCGGTGTGGCGGAATTGGCAGACGCGCACGACTCAAAATCGTGTTCCTCTGGAGTGCCGGTTCGACCCCGGCCACCGGTATCGTAAAACGTAGGTTTATATACCTGTTCAATCAGCATTTCTAGCATAGTCTAGGTGCTGATTTTTTTGTGATGCACATTATTAAACCTTCAAAAATCGTACGTTGCTAAATAAATAAAATGACGTATTCTTTTTAACCAGATTTGGATTTAAGATTGCTTAAAAATGTTAAGGGAGTTACAATCCTAATTAAAAGGGATGACTTATTGAGTTTATCTAAACAAGCAGATTAGAGGACATAACTTGTTTCATAAAGGTCATATTACTGCAACAGATTGACTAGTGCATTTCCACAATAATGTCTTGGTCTAAAAGGAGTGTACGTTGTGGCGTTTTTAATCCTCATGATTGGCGTATTTATAACAATTGCTACTAAAGAAAGTGGAGTATCTCTCTTTAAGAATAAAACAAGGGATTTGGTACACCTAACTTTTTTTGTTTTAGCTATAGCGTTATACGTTGTTAATGGCACACTCGTTCAGCTGGTTCCTGATCTAATTGTACTTTATTTATCGATTTTATTAGTAATTCCACTGTTCGTTAAGTTTTTAAAGCGCAACGGTACCGCTGATCTGTAAAACGGTCCTACGTACAAGGGAATGCATCAAATGTTGATAAAGGGGTTATTAGAGATCTGATAGAGTATCTATTCAGTAGAGCTGTAAGGGAGTTATTCGCTGCTTTGTCGGCTGAGAAGAATTTCAAATATGAAATATGATATACCGCGTACAATAAAGGAAGACTCACGTAACGATAAGAATAGCATCGCTTATTATTTTTCCAATGTAGAGCCTTAAACTATATTCATAATATATATAGATTTATCAATATATTATTGAGCTGTTTGTCAAAAAAGAAGGTCTTCAGCTTCTTTTTCAAGAATGAATGATTCTAATAAACTATGGAGGGATAGAGATGAACTTAACATCAAAACATATTATCGCTGTGTTTGCTAATGTTCTCAATGAAAGATAGTGAAGATACAAGAAGCAGCGTTTGTTACGCTCACGAATGATACGATTCATCAACTTATAACGCGCCCACCTATGCGGTCTCGAATCATTGACTGTATGAATTTGAATGCTAGGAATCTTGTACCATATGAAACGTGGAAGGGGCATCCTTTTGCGATAATGGGTCGTTTACATGAATGATACTTACATAGAATGTGGGGAACAAGATGATCGTTTGGTTTAAACATTTACCTGAAATGAAAATGGATGCCGCTGAGTGGAAACCAGTGATAAGAAATAATTGGTTTCGTACACATTATATGAAGTTTGTCTATACGCTTCAGATTATCCTTTTTCTTAGTAGCTATTTCCTTAGTCTTTCAATTCCAACTATTTATCTCATAGTCATTGCCGTCAGTGTTTTTATTGTCCATGAAATCATTCACATTCTTGTTGTATATAAGAAAGGTGATATTAGTCTTACATATGGCCAATTCTTTTTCTGGCTCCATACGAATGCGACGCTTTCAAAGTCTAATTTTTGGTTGTTCATGACGTTGCCTTTTATTCTGTTAACGGCTTTACCTCTTAGTGTTTCTTTTTTTGTACCTGGAGATCTGAGGGGGATTTTCCTATTTGTAAGTTGGTTTAATGCAATCGTATCGGCGTCTGATCTTTTTAATTCTGTATTGATCGCGTTTAAGCCTAGGGGTTCTGAATTTTGCAGGGGGTTTTATCGAGTGCAGCCAATAAAACGGGCTCGTTAGGATGAATCTTCTTTGCTTTTATCCCGCTTGTAAATAGCACGCATTGTTGCGGCTAAAAATGTAGCAACTGCAATCGCCACGACTAATGGCCAGCCTGATGCTATGTCGTCAAAAATTAAAAAGAGAAGAATAAGTGCTGTTGTTGGTGCAAGGGCATAAAGGAGTCCGTAAACAAATGGATTTTTCGTTTTCATGTCTTCACCTCTAAGAATACCTACCCGACAGAACAGCTTTCAAACGTTAAAAAAGAAATTTTGTTCGAATATATCGAAAAATTTAAACAATCCGCTTACATATGATGAATGAACTATGATAGACTGCTAGTTGTAAGAAGTTATACACGTTAGTAAAGCAAGCTGATTAGGGGGATATTTAGTGAGAAAAGGTATGATTATTCTATCTATCTTTGCAATAATAGGTATCGTAGGTGTCGCTGGATTTTATTTTGGACAAAGTGCTTTAGAACGTTTTTCGGGCTCAGATGAAGCAAGCGGAGAGGAAGCGAGTACATCGGTGTCATCTGAAATGAACGGTGAAGATGATGATTCCAATGAAATTGTGCTGACAGCTTCCGTTGATGAGGAATTACATGATTTGTTTCCTAAAACGATGTCAGAGCGTGATATGCAGGAAGCGATTCATTTTATGACCCATGGACTTGTGGAAGCCGAGAAAAAGTGGGGGAAGGTTCAGCTGACGGAAGAACGAATTGAATGGTTATTTGATTTAGCAACAGAGAGAGAGTCTGAATTCACGCACGGAGATCGTTACGTTGAACTATTAAGCAGGTGGAACGAAGGCGACTTTAGCCATGCTGTAGAAGACCATAATTTTATTTGGAAGTTATGGGGAGGAACAGTTGGTGAAGCGACTCGTTTATTAACCCCATCAGAAGTGGAAGCGTATAACGAAGAACACTTTTAAGAGAAAAAGCATAACCTGGCTAACCCAGATTATGCTTTGTTTTATGATGCAACAACATCTTCATCGACTGTCGATGTCTTTGCATTATTTGGCAAGGTGATAAATTTGGTCAAGAATGCCCCTACTAAGTGAAGTCCAGCAATTAACCAAATTAAACCAGCAACGCCAATTACATCGAAAAAGATGCCAACGAGAAGTGGACCAACGAACACACATAAGCCTGCTCCTAAGTTTAAGATCGCCATAGCCGCGCCTTTGTCTTCTTTTACGAGTGACGGGACTAGTGCAGAAAGTGGCACATAGCCTGCGATACAAGCGCCCCATAAGATGCCTACAATTTGCATGGCAACTAAATTACCGCCAGTTAGTGCAGGTGTGTAAAAGAATAAGACGGTAAACACAGCACAACCGACCCCGCCGAACCACATAACCGTATTCCGCCAGCCAAACCGGTCTCCGATCATTCCAGATAACAAGTTTACAGCAATGTTTGAAAGGAAAATTGTCCCCCATAAACTAAGCCATGCAGAGGTACTAATGCCATACTCAATTGCAAAGTATGTAGGAATAAAGACTGGAAAGGCATATTGACCTGTTTGATTGATAATCCTAACAATCCCAGCAATACCGACTTTTGGTTCTTTCTTTATAATTGTAATCCCTTTCAATAGTTCCTTTAACTTTGACTCATTTTCTTTTTTCTCAGGACGTATAATCTTGTCTCGGTTAATGACAAGAGCAAAGAATGCACCTAATGCAATAAAGAGTAATGCACTCCATAGTGTATTAATGTGACCAAGGTTCTCAATCGCCCAAATGGAGTAATATGCGCCAATGACATTTAGTCCGCCTGTAAAGACAAACCAAAACCAGCCTACAGCTGCACCAAGTTGTTTTTGTGGTGTCCGGTAAGCAATCCAGACGAGGAAGCCATATGCGAATAATGGATAACCAAAACCACGTAAAGCGTATGTAACGAGCATTAACGGATAGTTTAAATTTTCGATTGCGAATCCTACAAAGCCAATTGTACCGATTACATATAATAATACACCGAGAAACATCGTCTTCTTTGCACCTAGTGCTTCAAAAAGGGTGCCAGAAAACCATGAGGAGATGGCAATGGTCACTCCATAGGCTGTAAAGAGGTAGGCTGATTGTTGGACAGTCAATCCTTGTTCAACAAGATAGGGACTAAGCCAGCCGATTTCTAATCCGTCTCCAACCATAAATAACATGACACCGACATACCCCCACACAAGGTGGGATGGTAAGCCGATTTTGTTTACGAAATTTGACATGTGTGCTCCTCCTTTGGAGTGGACTGTGCGTTAAGGTTTTAAAATAATCTTTAAAGATTTAGAACCGTTCTTCATAAGTTCAAAGCCTTCTGCAAAATCATCCAAAGCTAGTTGATGCGTCACTACGCCTTCTGTAGGCAAATCCCCATTTGAAATACCATCAATGACTAATTGGTAACAATACGGTCCCAAGTGCGAACCAAGAACATCCAGTTCTTTACGGTCACTGATAATACTCCAATCAACGGTTACTGGATCTTTAAACACGCTGAATTCCACAAAGCGACCGAGTTTACGAATCATACTCAATCCTTGTTCTACAGACTTAGGATGCCCGGTTGCTTCAATGTAAACGTCACATCCATATCCTTCTGTCATGTCTTTAATGATGCTAACCACATCATCTTTCGCAGGGTTAAGAACGATATCAGCCCCAAATTTCTTCGCCAGTTCAAGCCTCTCGTCGATTAAGTCAAGAACTACCAGTGTTTTTGCTCCAGATTTTTTAGCTGCACCAATCATTCCTAGGCCTAATGTTCCTGCTCCTGAAAGGACGACGGTGTCACCAAGCTCAATTCTACCGCGGTTAACAGCGTGCATACTGCATGCATAAGGCTCAATTAAGATTGCTTTTTCAATCGGAAGTTCATCAGGTACTTTGTAGTTGATCGCTTCTTTTGTAAACTTCATATATTCAGCCATTGAACCGTTTACATTGTTTTGGAAGCCATATAAATCGTGTTTTTCGCACATCCAGTATTGTCCGCGATTGCAGAACCGACATGCCCAACAGGGAACAATTTGCTCAGAGATAATTCGATCACCAATTTCGTAATCTGTGACAGCGTCTCCTTTGGCTACAACGTGTCCAATAAACTCATGTCCGGGTATCATCGGTGCTTTTATATAAGCAGGCTGTGTTTCATCTCCCCAAAAACTTGGAGCGCCTTCAAATGCTTTAATATCACCTGCACAAATTCCGGTTGCTTCGACTTTCACAATAATTTCTTTATCGTTTTCTAAGGTCGGAACATCGACTTCTTCTAAGCGATAGTCTTTTGGACCGTAAGCAACAACGGCTTTCATTTTTTCTGGAATTTGGTTACACATAATTGTATTCCTCCATTTTAAGTGAGAATGTCTTTATAACAAAAAGCATGTATGTGTGAATCGCATTTTTGTTAAAAATAAAGAATAATAACAAATGAAAGTAAAACAAAATTACAGTAAGCGTTTTCATTCATTTGTTCCTTAAATCATAACACCATCACGGTGGATGTCAATAATTTTTATTGTTTACTTTTGATTATTTTCATATATTGTCTTTTTCATATACAATAAGCATAGGTTTCGCAAATATAGTAAACTAATGTAAGGCGTGCAATGTAGATAAAGGTGGGTCACATGATGAATAAAATGTTTATGACTGAACGAAGAGATTCAATAATGACTGCATTAAAAGATAAAAAACGAATCACAGTGAAAGAATTATCTACCGAACTAAAAGTATCTGAAGCAACGTTACGAGCGGATTTGAATGAATTAGAAAAGCTAGGGAAGTTAGAGCGTACGCATGGAGGAGCAATCTTATTAGAAGATCTACCTCCAGTAAGTGAAGTGGAGACGAGCTTTGTGTATCGCCAAGCGCAAAATACGGAAGAGAAAACGCTACTTGCTGAAGAAGCGAGCAAACTTTTAAGTGATGGTGACTGTATATTATTAGACGCGAGCTCAACCGCCTTAGAACTTGCGAAGATCTTAAACAAGATGTCGTTACGATTAACTGTTGTTACAAGTGGTATCTATACGGCTTTAGAGCTACGTGATCATGATTCCATAACGGTAATCTTATTAGGAGGCGTGTTACGAAAAAATTCTAGCTCACTTGAAGGGGTACTGGGTGTTTCCATTTTAGACCAGATCAATGTGGATTACTTTTTCACATCAGCAAATGGATTCTCACTACACGCTGGATTAACGGATTTTAACGTGTATGAAGTGGAGCTGAAAAAGAAAATGGTCGAAAAAGTTCACAAAGTCGTTGCGCTTATCGATGCAACAAAAATAGGGAAAACATCCATCTCAACGTTTGCGGAGATAAGGAATATCTCTTCAATCATCACAAATAAAGACATTACAGGTGAATTGAAAACGGTTTTAGAACGCGAAAAGGTAGACATTATCAATGTTAAATGATCATAAACGAAAATAAACAAAAGTAAACGATTGACAAACTGAGCGCAATTGTGTGAAAATGAACCCAAGAATTTGAAAGGGGTTACAATGTATGAAGATTGCAATTGGCTCAGACCATAACGCATTTGATTTAAAAGAAGAATTAAAACAATTTATGATAAATAATGGATTTGATGTTGAGGATTATGGCTGTTATTCATGTGAAGCGGTTGATTATCCTGATGTGTCTTTTCGAGTTGCTGATGATATTAAAAGCGGGAAGGCTGATAGAGGTGTGCTTGTATGTGGAACAGGGATTGGTGTCGCAATCGCAGCAGGAAAAGTTCCGGGAATTCGTGCAGCTCTTTGTCATGACACCTACTCTGCAGAAAGAGCACAATTAAGTAATAATGCGCAGATTATTACCATGGGCGCAAAAATTATTGGACCTGAAGTAGCAAAAAAAGTGTTAGAGGCATATTTAAACGTTCAGTTTGAAGGCGGCGCCTCAGCGCGAAAAATTAAACAGATTACCGATCAAGAAGACATCTATATACAGCAAGAAAGCAGGTCATAGAGATGAAAAAACTTGTAAACGATCCAGATTATGTTGTCGATGAAATGATAGAAGGTTATGTAAAAGCTTTCCCACAGCAGATTGCCCGTGTAGGAAAAAGCGGCAGAGCGCTTGTATCACAAGCAGCGCTAGATAAGGAAGGGAAAGTTGGCGTCGTTATAGGCGGGGGTTCAGGCCATGAGCCTGCTTTTATGGGCTATATTGGTGAAGGGATGGCTGACGGTGTAGCCGTTGGAAATATTTTTGCTTCTCCACCGCCACAACCAATTTTGGAAGCAACAGAAGCAGTTAATAAAGACGTAGGAATGATTTATATCTATGGGAATTATGCTGGAGATATTATGAACTTTGGAATGGCATCTGATTTAGCCGACCTTGAGCATGATATTCATGTACACTCTATTGTTGTGCGCGACGATGTGGCATCCGCACCTGCAAGTGAAAAGCATAAGCGCAGAGGAATTGCCGGAGAATTTTTTATTACAAAAGTAGCTGGCGCTGCTTCTGCAAAGGGAGATTCTGTAGAAGAAGTCGTTCGCAAAACAACAAAAGCAAATGAATGGGTTCGGAGTATGGGTGTTGGTTTATCGCCATGTTCGTTGCCACAGACTGGGCAACCTAGTTTTCATTTAGAAGACAATGAAATGGAGATTGGCTTAGGTCATCACGGTGAACCGGGGATTGAAAAAGGCCCTTTAGCGACAGCTGATGAAGTGACTGACCGTCTTGTCAACGATATTTTAGCGGATGTGGAATTAAAGAACAACGACGAAGTAGCGGTCCTAGTAAACGGGTTAGGTTCAACGACGCATATGGAATTGTATATTATGTTCCGTCGTGTGGAGCAACGTTTGAGTGAGATTGGGATTCACATCTTTAAAAGTTATGTCGGGAATTATAGTACGTCACTTGAAATGGGTGGGAGTTCCATTACGATTATGAAAGTAGATGACGAGTTAAAAGAATGTATACAGGCACCAGCAGATTGCCCGATGTATGCTCAAGTTTAACTAAAGGAGTGATGAGAAATGAAAGCGATTGATTTTAAAAATGCGCTCACTGCTATGCAAGAACGAATGGTACACGAACGCGATTATTTATGTGAACTTGACCGACAGTTAGGGGATGGTGACCACGGTGTCACAATGGCCATAGGTTGGAAGGCGATTGGAAAGCAAGTGGTTGAATTATCTAATGAGACTGACGTGAGCGTTATTTGTAAAGAAGTGGCAATGACGTTCCTTAATGCGGTAGGTTCATCTGTTGGACCTTTGTACGCAACGGGCTTCTTACAGGCTGGAAAAGGTTTAAAGGGAGTAGAGGAGCTTTCCCTAACAGATGTAAAATCGTTCTGGATTGCTTTCTCTGAAGGGATTGAATATCGTGGTGGTGCAAAAATTGGGGATAAAACGATGGTGGATACATTAGCCCCCCTAGCAGCATTTTTACGAAATTCGGAGAAAGAATTTGATATGGATGGTGCCCTTGCCGCTGCAAGAGAAGGAATGGAGTCGACGAAGCAGATGCATTCAAACGTAGGTCGTTCTAGCCGTTTAGGTGATCGTTCAGTTGGGGCAATTGATCCCGGTGCTGCTTCTGCTTTCTTTTTATTCGAGACATTCTGTGAGTCAATTCGTGCATTAGAAAAAGTATAAAGGTGTGATGAAATGAGAGACCTTGTTTTTTCGATGGCCAATGTAACAGAACTGGCTGCTGTATCGTCATATCCTTGGATTGGAAAAGGGAATAAGATAGAAGCTGATCGAGCTAGCACGGAAGCGATGCGTCAGGCGTTGAACCAAATCTCCTTTAATGGGCGTATCGCAATCGGAGAAGGGGAAATGGATCAAGCGCCGATGTTATTTATTGGTGAAAAAGTAGGAACTGGTCAAGGGGAACGCATTGATCTTGCTGTTGATCCATTAGATGGCACGACTCCTTTTTCAAAAGGGCAAGGCGACTGTATAGCGGTACTTGCTGGTGCCCCGAGTGGAAAAATGCTTCATGCTCCTGATATGTATATGGAAAAAATCGCTGTCGGTCCAGAAGCAAAAGGACAAATCCATTTAGATGCTCCAATTGAAGACAACATTAGAGCCGTTGCCAACGCCAAACAGAAATCACTCCATGATGTAACTGTTATTGTCCAGGATCGACATCGACATTCTGAATTGGTTGAGCGAGTGCGAGCAGTTGGTGCAAAGGTCAAATTGTTTCATGAAGTCGATGTTACGGCTGCTTTAGCACCATGTCTGCCGCGATTACATGTGGACTTATTTATTGGTACAGGCGGTGCACCCGAAGGCGTCGTTGCGGCAGCTGCCATTCGTTCCTTAGGTGGAGATTTTCAAGGGCGTCTTATCCCAGAAAGCAATGAAGCGTTTAATCGCTGTAAACGAATGGGGCTTGAGAATCCGACGCAACTTTTACGGCTTAATGATTTAGTGGCTTCAGATGACTGTTTCTTCGTGGCAACAGGGGTCACGGATGGGTTACTGGTAAACGGCGTCAAGCCAGCTGAAAATGATCAACTGCTTACGGAAACGTTTATGGTGGATGGCGTTCATAAAAGCATTCGCATTTTACAAACAACGCACTCACTTAAACGATTGAGCCATACGTGAGATAGAGATTAAACCACTGCACAAATAAATGTGCAGTGGTTTTTGTTTTTTTTAGATGGTTTCCTCTTTAAACCGTTGTTCATGTTAATTAAAAAAAAGATGTTATGGAGGGAACAACATGTTCTACTTACTTGCTTTAATTTGCCAGATTACATTATTCTTTTTCATCACACTAGGTGCATTGGTAAATAAATTAGAAAACAAAATCGCCTTTTATATTATTTGGCTTGTAACGGCTATCCCAACAGTGTATCTCATTTTCCAGTAGAGGAAAGGGGAGTGTCGCATGTCAAATAGAAGTCGAGAAACAGAAAAAATTCGGTTTGAAGAACGATACGGAACACTTTCAACAGCTAGGCAAATTCAATTCTTGTTAAAGGATGTACACGTACTTCAATCACGTGTGCTAAACGATGATTTTACTGCTTGTGATATTTTTATTGATTTAAATGAGGCGATCGAGAAAGCAAGTCTGACAAAACGACAACGAGATGCTCTTTATTATGTGTATATCTGTGATTATACGCAAGTTGAAGCTGCAGAGAAAATGGGAGTGGCTCAGCAAAACATTAGAGAGTTAATAAAACGTTCTACAGAACGAATTGCAGAAATCTTTTACTATTGGACTCAACATGATTTAGGGTATAGAGGAGGTTATTAAAGTGACGGAAGAGCTGCTTCTAGAGAATATGGAACTGTTGAAAAAAAGGGCAGTATCAGGAGTAGAAACCCGAGAGAAAAGGTTCAAAGAGATTGAGAATTTAATTGATGCGTATTATGTCAAGAACGATGAATTGCCACCTCGTTACTTGCTCGAGAAATTTTCATCTCTATGTTTGCTTGAGGAACTTAGCAACCAAAATAGTTATAAAATGAAGCATGAGAATTTCCCCATATTGACTGATCATCAACACATGAGGAGAATGAAGCGAGAAAAGGTTTATCAGAACATCGAATTTAGAAATGCTCCAATTACAGGTAGCCGTACGGTATCGTATGTGAGCGAAGACAACATCCATACCAAAGGAAAACATGTCTTCTATATAGAGTGAAAAAAATTTTTTATCAAAATAAGAACATACGATCGTGTTTTTTGTTAAGTTTCACGCCTAATAAGTGAGGAAGGCAATACTTCCTTAAAGGAAAAGAGAGGAGGCGTACTAGTGAATCGAAAGAACGTACAAACTCAAACATTACAAAAAGGGGAGATTTCAATGTCAGAACAACGTTTACCATTTAACCTACAATTTTTTGCGAAAGAATACAAAGGGGAAGAATTTATTTTTGCAGTAAAGGATGGTCAAGGATTATTACGTCCTTTTAATCAGACTGGTGGTTCATTTAATCGGTCTTTTGATGAGATTGAATTAGACACGAAAGATAAAACTGGAAGCGATTATGGAAAAGAATCGGTTGAAGTATCATTGGAAGGTGTAGTGACCGAAGGAGATCCATTTATTGATTATATGGATGAAAAACTGGATAACAAAGCATTTATCGAAATTTATCGTGTGAATAGCCGCAAGAAAACCGCTAAATCAGGTCTTTATATGATTACATCATGGGAGCAAAGCTACAGCAATGGAGAACATGCAACGTATACGTTAAGCGCTAAGCTAAATGGAAAATTAAAGAACGAAGATATGGTAGAGACAGAGGCGCCAGCTGAAGACGAACAAGAGTAAAGGTTCAAAGTCAAAGTTAGGAACGGTAGAAGGTATCTAGTAGAGGTACCTTCTTAACTAAGAAAAAAGGGAGATGAAAGTATGTCAACAATCGTACTGCAAGGAAAAGAATATGAACTCAAGCTTACAATGGAAAGTGTTAAATATTTAAATCGTGTCATTCAAGGTGGCCCAATGGGGATTATTGGTAAGGCGATGATGGGCGATTTAGAAGCGTTTCCACAAATCGTACATGCTGGCTTGTTTCACTGTGAAAAAGAATTTTCTTTAAAGGATGTTGAAGCTGAGATCGAGCAAGCGATGATGAATGAACAGCTAGACTCTGATGTAATCTACAAGATTAGTAATAAGGTTGTGACGGAGAGTTTTTTCTTTCGCAATCAAGCCAAGAAGCTAGTAGCGGACAATCCGGAAGCAGCGAAAGCACTGGAGATGTTAAGAGCTTAACACATTTAAATGATCTTTCTTACGTAGAACGCCAGCTAATAAATTGTTGGCGTTATTTGCGTTTAGAGCCCCATGTTTTTTATACATTGACACCGCGGGAGTTCGTCTTATTAATGGAAGCAGAACTTGAATCCATTCACGATAAAATGGAACGGGAAGCACAAATTGCTCTGATGCATGAACAAGCAAGTCGTAGCAAGCGTCCTAAAGTATCGGATTTGTACAAACGACCAATTTCAGCAAGTCAAAATGAAGACACCGTTCAGGAATCAGTAAAAAAAGCTGAAAAAGCTAAAAGTTGGCTACAGCAATTTACATTTAAAGAAAGGAGGGAGAGTCATGAATGATTTAAATAATGTAATACAGTCGATGAATAAAGAGGTTGCTGGTTTTGTTAATAAGATTTCGTCGATTGAAGGGTCAATTACCACGTTTGCTCAATCTGTATCCGATATAGGTACAGCATTTGGAGATACCTCTGCGAAGATTGAACAGAGTGGGGGAGTGGTCTCAAGCAGTGTCGGTGATCTTTTTTCAGAGGTGAATCAATTAAGCAATGGCCTTTGGGCTGATGCAGGTCCACTTGACGATATAGAGGCGAAGGTAACAAGTGTTGCCAATGTCCTTGATCATGCGACAAAGATGTCAATTCCATTTTCTGAGACACTTTCGAATTCATTTTCAGAACTTACAAATGGTGCAGCGCAAATGGCAAGTAGTACGCTCCAATCCGTGACATCATCGGTTTCAACAATTAATCAGTTGGTAGGTACTTTTACCTCATTAAAATCAAGTGTTTCAGATGTAAGTTCCCATTTAATGAAGATTAAACCTTTAGCTGGTGTATTTGGCTTTCTTAAATCCCCCATTGGTATTGTTATTGGGCTAATTGCGGCATTAACAGTTGGTTTCGTATACCTTTTAAATGCAAATGGTTCGTTAAGCGCAACGTTGCAAAGTGTTTGGGAATCGATTTCCTCTATGGCAAGCTCTGTTTTCTCCGTGGCGTCTTCAATTTTTGATGGCTTTATGAATGGGATCGTAGCTAAGTTACCAGAGTTGGTTCAATCTGGGGCGTCATTTTTACAAAAACTGGTTGAAGGCATAACGACGATGCTGCCTGCTCTTGCAGAAACAGCCATTCAAGTCATTGGAAAGATGGTCGAAGGCATAACGACTGCATTGCCGGTATTAATGGAGACAGGCGTGCAATTAATCTCTTTGTTTATTAGCAGTGCGTCTAAAAATTTGCCACTTATCCTTTCTTTGGGGATTGAGATCTTAACAAGTTTACTAGATGGAATGACTTCTATGATCGGTACACTGGTTGAGGTGGTCGTTCAAACGGTGTCACAGCTAGTAGAGGCGATTACAACACAATTACCGTTGCTGATTGAACTTGGTATACAAGTGTTGATGAAATTAGTTGAAGGAATTGTTTCCTTTGTACCTGTATTGCTAGAAACGGCTGTGACGCTTGTTACAATGCTCGTTTCCACACTTATGGAACAACTGCCAATTCTTTTAGAAATGGGAATGCAGCTTCTAAGTACACTTATTGAAGGGATTATGCTGCTTTTACCAATGATTGCGAACACAGTCATTGAGATTGTGACTTCATTTGTAAGTATTCTAGTTGAGCAACTTCCTTTGCTATTGCAAGCAGGTATTGACATTTTAACAAGCTTAATCACTGGCATTGTTACCGTCATTCCTATGCTAGTTGAGACTGTTCTCCTATTGGTTCAAACACTCATTACAGTGCTCGTTGAACAATTACCAATGATTATGGAGATCGGTATTCAATTATTAATGACTTTAATTGAAGGTATTATGAGTTTCTTACCGATGCTTCTTGAAACAGTCATTGGGATTGTCACACTGTTTGTTACCACAATTGTTGAGCAACTGCCATTGATACTGGAACTAGGGATTCAATTATTGACCAGTTTGGTTGAGGGCATTTTATCCTTACTGCCGATGATTATTGAAGTGGCTTTAGGCGTTATTTCTCTTCTCATAGAGACCCTTACACAACAACTGCCCCTACTCATTGAGATGGGCATTAATTTATTGATGAGCTTAGTTGAAGGAATTATGACAATGATTCCGATGATCATTGATACTGCCTTAAATCTTGTACAGACATTGATTACGACAATAGCTGAACAACTTCCATTACTCTTAACAATGGGTATTGAAATGTTGATGACGTTAATTAATGGTGTAATTTCGATCTTGCCAATGCTGGTAGAGACCGCTGTCGAAATTATTAATATGATTTTAACTACTCTTACACAGCAGCTTCCACTCATTATTCAGATGGGAATTCAATTGCTTGAAAGTTTAATAGAAGGCATTTTGACTATTTTACCAATGATTATTAAGACGGCAATTGATGTAATTGCGCTACTTCTCGAAAGCTTAATTCAGCAGCTGCCACTTATTATTGATGCAGGTATCACCTTATTAGAAAGCCTCATCAAAGGAATCATGGACAGTGTGCCTGCTTTATTGCAATCAATCATGCAAATTATTGCTTCCGTCGTCACGACACTTGTATCTAATTTTCCAATGATTATCCAAACTGGTATTTCTCTTATAGGGTCCTTAATTGGTGGTTTAATGACAGCAATGCCGATGGTAGTTAGCGCAATTGGAACGATCCTCGCGAGCGTGTTTACCGCCATAATAAAGGGGTTTCCGCGTATCATGCAGTTGGGTGGAGAGCTTGTCACACGTTTGGCTGGGAGTATTTCAAAAGCAGTTAATCGCATCGTGACAGTTGGTTCTGATTTGATTCGAGGGCTTTGGCGAGGAATGAATGACGTTAAAGATTGGATTATTGGAAAGATTAGTGGGTTTATGGACAGTGTTGTTGGAAGTCTAAAATCTTTCTTTGGTATTAAATCACCGTCAAAATTGTTCAGAGACGAGATCGGTCGTTTTCTTCCGCAAGGTTTAGCGGTTGGAATAGAAGGAGATCTAGGGTCAGTCAATCGGGCGATGAATGCGATGACGTCTCTCGTACCGTCTGAAATTGATCCACCGCATATGACGCCGCTAGAGCCCGTTCATCCAAATCTGAGCCAATCTTACTCCAATCAAGTGCGTTTCTTTGAAAAAAAGAACAACGGTCGCTCAGTTGAGAACTTATTAACAGAAGTAGTAGAGACATTAAGAGACCAGAAACAAATGACGGTTCAAATGGATTCTACGGTTGTTGGATCACTCGTTGAACCTCATATAACAAATGCACAAGAAAGAAAATCTATGCGCAAAAACAGGTTTTATGCGTAAGGTGGAGGTGAATGGATTTGCAATTTACGTACAATGGGATTAGAAAAAGTTATATCTCCGTATTGAGTGACTTGAGACGCCCCATATTACCAACAATCTCATATACAACTGCTGAAAGAACAGGAGCAGGAGAACGAGTAACGGGTATGAAGCTCGATACAATTATTTTGGATGTTCCTGTTGTTGTCTATCATCGTGGGAAACGTTTACAAGAATTAAAACTTGAACTGTCTACGTGGTTATATAGTGAAGACGAGCAAAAGCTTGTCTTCTCCGATAAACCTAGCCGATACTACATGGCTAGGTTTTTGTCGATGGAATTTGAAGAGTATGAGCATTTTTCAAAAGGAGTCATTCAATTTCTATGTCCGACTCCATATCAATACGCTGCAGAAATGATTGTGCCGATTCCTAACCAAGCAGACATTGAGGTTATGGGACAAATCCCTGTCTACTGGACATTGCAATGTCGTATTGAAGCGAAAACAAACAAGTTTGAAGTCATAAACCAAGCTGAAGAGAAATTAATTCTGTATCATCAGTTTCAAGAAAATGATGTCATTCAGATCGACACTCGAAAGCGAGTCATCTCTTTAAATCGTGAATCTCGAATGTCTTTGCTGGCGTTTGAAAGTCGATGGTTTTCATTAAAACCGGGTGTCAACACAATGTATGTGACTCAACCATCAACACTATCCTATCAAAATATATATTTATAGAAAAAGGAGGTGAGAACATGAATGAGATTTATCTGTTAAATCAGCATGATTACTTAGTGGCAGCAATTGGAGAAGAAAGTGGTTTGATTTCCGCCGTTTTTCGCGAAGAATTAAATCAACTACCTAATGAGCCATTACGCCTCACTGTCCAATCAACCAGTGAGGTTACGCAGTTTGTAAAAGAAGAAAATCAAATTGCATTTCGTGATAAAGAGGGCGAACTAAGACTCTACGTGATTAAAGAGGTTGATGACCTTTTTAGCGGGCAGGATCGGCAAACTTACGCCATATGTGAACCAGCTTTTATGGAGTTAAAAGAGCATGTTGTTAAGGAAAAATCGTTTACAAATGCTAATGCTCAATCTGTTTTAAATCATGTATTGACTGGAACACGATGGAGAGGGAAAGTTGAAATTGAATTAGGGAATCGATCCATGAACCTTTCTTTAGTAACCTCAGTTGATGCAGTTTGGGATATCCTACGATTTTGGGGTGGTGAAATTAAGGACGTTGTTACCTTCTCGGACAATCGAGTTACTGAGCGCATCATTAAAATCCTTCCACGTCGTGGACAGTATAGTGGAAAACGGTTTGAGGTCAATCATGACATTCAAGAAATCCAGCGAACGGTGCTCTCGTATCCTGTAACAGCTCTTTATGGACAAGGAGCATCGTCGGATGATGAACAAACTGATTTTACTGAAGTGGTGTGGGAATTAAAGAACGGAGATCCTGTAGATAAGCCTAGAGGACAATCTTGGGTCGGAGATCGTGATGCGCTCGAAAAATATGGACGATTGCATAATGGAGAATTACTTCATCGAGAAGGGGTTTTTTCGAACAGCGACATTGATAATCCTAAAGAATTGCTTCGCGCAACTTGGGAACAATTGCAAATCGCAAAACAGCCGGAAGTTCATTATCAGCTTACCGTTCAATTACTGGAACAACTTAGTGGCTATGAACATGAAAAGGTAAGTCTTGGGGATACGGCACTAGCCTTTGATCGAATATTTACCAGACCAATAGAAATTCAAGCACGTGTCATTGCGATTGAGTATGATTTAATGGACGTCAATCGGTCTGCAACAGTTGAGATGGGGCAATTTCTGTCTGCACACAGCTATGACGACCGGTTAGACCAAGTCATTCGCGAGATTAATGATAACCGAGGAAAGTGGAGTCAAGGAAATAAACCGATCTCACCTGATCGCTATCCTGATATTTTACCGGATGTGCCTGCAAATGTAGAGGCAACTGGTGGATTTCAGACCGTACAGATTTACTGGGCTTTTAACATCGAAGCTTTTTATGTCCAAGCGTATGAACTGTTTGCTAGTGAAGTGAAAGGTTTTCTTCCTTCGCCTGAGACACTTGTTTACCGAGGTTCGTTAAATGGTTTTAACTTGATCGGAGAAACAAACAAGACGTATTACTTTCGAGTCCGCGCCGTTAACTATCATGGGCGTGCTTCGAATTACTCAGCAGAAGTAGAAGGTTCGACCGCCCGAATTGTAACAGAAGATATTCTCTTTGGCCCTGACCTGGCTAAAAAATTACGAGAATTGAATAAAGAAGCTACTATCATTGGCAACGACGGAATACAGTTTGAGCAAATTGCAAATGATGCACTAGAGCTTATACAGAAAAGGGCAAAGGACTATAGTGACCAGGAAATTGCAGACGTTTATTCAATTCTTTCTGAAGAACTAGAAAAACGAGTTGACCATGCGGACTTTACTCGTGAGATGGAGCGCATTAACAGCGACATTGAGGCGAACCAAAAAGAGCTTGCTGAAAAAGAGAATCAGCTCAAAGAAGACATCGGCAAAGTAGGCGAAGAGTTAACGAAAATTGAGGAGCATGTGACAACGGAGTTTGAGAAAGTTGATGGACGGCTATCTGCTACGCTTTCAAAAGGCGAAGTAGACGAATTATTGACTGATAAAGTCGATTACACAACGTACAATCAAAAAATGACATCAATTAATGCGTCACTTGAAGGCATTGAAATCAATGTAGGTGAAACAAGCGGTCAAGTTGATCAATTGACTGGTGAAGTGGCGGATTTACGAGATATTAGTTCAGAGTTAAGCTTAAGTACTGAAGGCTTCACTACTTCTATTCGCCAGTTACAAAACGAAAAACGTCCATCAACGAATTTTGCGATTGGTACGTATAAGACGTTCGTACGCTCGAACTGGACGAATATTAGTAACCAAGTTGTAAGAGTGTATGATGTATCAGATCGAGTTCTCGAAAAAGAAGTGACGATCTCTTGCAAAATAAAGGTGAAGGATATAAAGGCTGGTAGTAACGGTTCACCAAGGCTCATGTTACAGTGGTTTGAAAACAATCCAAACGCTTGGCATACAGTCCACTCGATTACGAACTTAAGTGAAAACAGAGAGATTGACGTTATTCAAACGAGACAAGTAAACCCGGA
Organism: Shouchella phoenicis; assembly: GCF_047238345.1. NCBI lineage: Bacteria > Bacillati > Bacillota > Bacilli > Caryophanales > Bacillaceae > Shouchella > Shouchella phoenicis. The sequence goes on from NZ_JBDFMQ010000001.1 coordinate 1,246,078, forward strand.
TACAACAAGTATACGACTTCAATTGAGAGCAGATTTTATTGCTTCAGGTACTGTTGAAATATCAGAATTAATGGTTACAGAAGGCAAACGAGCTGCTGGGTGGTCGCCAGCTTTTGAAGATCTTATTGATGCGGAATCCTACACGGAAAGACAAACCTCTTTGGATTCTACATTAGAAGGGATTACTGGAAAAGTAGAAGAAACGACGAACGATGTTGGAACACTCACTAACACTGTCGGTCAGTTTAGACAAGATTTAGAAGGCTTCTCTACCTCTATAAGTGAGGTTAGAAAAAATTTAGATAACAAAGTAGACACTTCGATCTATGAACAACGCCAAACCTCTCTTAATGTTGCGTTAGGCGAGATTACCGGAAAAATGGAAGCGACGACTAGTGATTTAGGAACATTAACGAACGCGGTGAGTGGATTTAGACAGGATTTAAATGGATTTTCGACGTCTGTAGGAGAAATCAGAAAAAGCTTAGATAATAAAGTAAACACTTCGGCTTACAATCAGCGGCAAACTTCTTTAGATGCAACGCTAGGAAGCATTAGTGGGCGGGTTTCGTCAACTGAAAATGGCTTAGGTTCCGTTACGTCTAGAGTTGGAAAGCTTGAGTTATCGGAGAATGAATTTAGAACAGAAATTAGTCATCTAAATAAAGCTCCTTCTAGCGGTACAAATTTATTGCCAGATGGAAGTTTTGAATCAGGTGGAGTTGGTTGGCGAAAAAGTGGAAGCTCTGTCACGATCGTCACCAACGATAGTAAAAGTGGCAGAAATGCCTTGCGTTACGCAGCTAGTAGCGGTATTTCTGCTTTTAATGTAGAATCTCCAATAATTGTTAAGCCACATAGTACACTACTCATCTCCTATTGGTACAAAACAAGTAGTGATGCGAATGGAACAAGTAATAATCAAAAACTTAGGTTTGGCGGTTTAGACGGGAGTCATGTAACGTCAACAGGATGGGATGGTCCAAGAACAAATTGGACACAAATCCAAAGAGAGTGGGTCGTGCCTGCTAATATAACCGAAGTATTAGTAAGTATGACGACGAACCATACTCGTGGTTGGGTCATGATTGATGATATACAAGTAATTGATATCACTGATAAAAAAGCACTTGAAGCCCAATTGATATCACAACAAACAGCCATTGAACAAAACGCTAGCGAAATTCGTCTTCGTGCAACTCGAACAAGTGTAGATAATCTTACTGGTCGTGTTTCAAATGCTGAAAGTAGCATCAGAACGATGTCGGACCGCATTAATTTAAGAGTTGAGAAAGATGGCATTATCTCAGCCATTAATATTTCGCCAGAGTCAGTTAGAATTAGTGGCAGTATTATACGTATTACGGGACAAACCTTAATAGACAGTGCTGTAATAAAGCGCGCTAATATTGAAAATGGAGCAGTTGGTTCTTTAGCTATAGCTGATGCAGCAATTTCAAGAGCCAAATTACAAAACGCCATTATCCAAAATGCGCATATTCAAGATGGGACCATTCAAAATGCTAAAATTGCTAATATCTCCGCAGATAAGATAAATGCAGGTACTATAACTGGTATCAACATACGAGGCACAAATATTTTTGGTTCAACTATCCGTTCTGACAATGGAAATGATAGAGTGACTGTAAATGGTGGCTATATACAATTAACTAATAATACAGGCGATTATGTAAGGTTTAGTCCAACAAACATAATTTCTTATGAATCAAATGGTAGAGTACGATTTGAAGCCAATAGAACTGTAGTCTCTTCCTCTGCTCTTAGTACTACGTTTGAAAATGTATATCTTGCATCAACAAATGAAGCTCGTGTAGTAGACCGGAGAGATATTCCAGGTGATGGTGCGATGGCTAGTTATCGTTATCTTCCTATACGTGCAGACGGATTCATTGGTAATTTTATTAATACTAATACGGGTGGTTCCTCTGGAGTTCATATGTATGTAAGACCGGCAGGAAATGGAGAGGTTCGAATTACAGCATCGATGACTACTAACAATTATCGAGATTTAGCTTGCAGAGACATTCGGGCTAATACAATGCGTGTTAATGGTGGTAACAATCTTTATCTTGCGCCTGGTCCGGACAGTGAAGTCAGAGTTACATCAGCGGCATTCTTTAATAGTGGCAGTCCTAACTATAGAGATATCCGTGTTTTACGACTACACGAAGCTTCTTCAAGAGAATATAAGACTGATATAAAGCCTTATGGTGATAAAGTTTTGAATCATATTAATGAATTGAAACTTATGACTTATTATATGAAAGCGGACATTGAAGCAGGTGTCAAAAATCCTTCTCTCATGGTAGGTCTAATTGCCGAAGATAGTCCATATGTGAACACAGAAGATGGTTTAGGTATCAACAGTAGTAAACTGAATTACGTCACACTCAAAGCAACACAAGAACTGAATATAAAACTAGAAGACACCGTGGACCGTGTGTCTTTTTTAGAACTTGAAAACCAATTGTTAAAGCAAAAGATCATGCAATTAGAGGAGAGAATGTTATGATTACAATTTTAAAAAAAGAACTGGATAGAGTTGCAAAATTTTTAGTGAGCATTGAGTTGACTGGAGTGGAAAATATCCATCGCATGCGTGTTGTTAATGTCTTGAAAAAGCAACACGAAGAAATGGTTACTGAAGAGGTTGAACTGCTAAAAGCTTATGCCGAATTAGACGCTGAAGGTGAACTTGTTCGTAGTGAAGGAGGTGGTTTTCAGTTAAAAGACCAAGCATCTGCAGCAAAATTTAGAACGCTTCAAGAGAGGCTTTTAAATGAGCCATTTGTACTTGATAGTCCTAACTTTAAGCAAGCACTTGAAACAGTAGAAACGGTTGTCTTGCATCTTGATAAAAAGTTATCTAATGAAGATGCTGAAACACATTTTATGATTGTTGAAGCATTTGAACAGGTAAAAGATGCACAGATTCAAGATGAAAATAACCAAAAAGGAGACGATGAATAATGGAACAAGTAGAACAATTAGATGTACGCGTATCTGGGGTTGATTTCACATATAACTTTGAGGAAGAGGCTGACGAAGTACGTCTTCGTTTTAACGTAACGGATCCGACAGGTGATATAAATGCAAATGGCCGAGTAGCGGTAACGATGGATGAATATGTTCAGGACCCTCGCTTGGTTTCTTTAGCTCTTTTGGCACGAGAAAAGGTAATTGCACGACTTCAGCCCAAAAAGGATGAGGAGACATCGAACTAAGCCATTGGGCTTTTTTATTTTGGCAAAAAAGGGGTGACTGGCAACGATGACCGAGCCATCTGCATACGATCTCCTCCGAAAATTAACTGAAGTAGAAATTACGCTTGCAAAGGTAACGCAACAATTAGAAAATCAAACAAATGTGCTCGAGGAAGTTCGTAAGGAGCTTTTGGTGACAAGAGAAAAAGCCGACGCTGCTGAAGAAAAGGCTGAACTAGCTTATCAGAAAGCACGGCAAGCATTGAAGGAAATTAAGCAGACACGGGAAGAAACGCTGCGTACACAAAACGAACGAAAAATAGACAGGCGGTGGTTCGTGGGGACCGCCTTAACGGTCGTCAGCTTGATTTTACCGATTCTTATTACGTTTTATTTCTAAAGGCGTTTCGTAAATCCACTTTATATAGAGAGAGTAATGACCCCCAGACCGAGCGCCTGCTTGATCTGGGGTTTTTTTTGAATCTTTTTTTATGCCGTTTCGTAAAATAGAAAATACGGAGGGGTTGAAATGGACTTTTATATTAAACAACGAATCTTTTCTTTACGGGATCAGTTTACTGTTTTCGATGCTGAAAAGAGCCCGATCTATAAAGTAGACGGGAAGTTTTTTTCAATTGGAAATCAATTGGCGATTACAACAACAGAAGGAACGCCAGTCTTGCAGATTAAACAACAGGTGATGTCGTTTATGCCTCGTTATGCGATTGCAAACGAAGAAAAAGAATTATGTGTAGTGGCGAAAAAGATGAGTTTTTTTCGAGCACGTTATCAAATTGAACCACTTAATTGGTCGATTGAAGGAAGTTTGTTTGATCATCATTATGCTGTCAAAGACGGAAACAACGAAATTATGTCGGTTGAGAAGCAATGGTTAAGTTGGGGGGATACGTATCATCTTCATGTTCAAGATCCAAAGCATGAAACGATTAGTATTGCACTGATGATTGTTCTCGATATGGTTCATCACCAAAATAAAAATAGCAACTAAGCTACATAGATGATAAGTAAAACAAATCAATTGCACTCATTTTTTTGATCGTTACCTATGACGTATCTTTCGCTATACTTACTTCATAGGAGGCGATTTGAATGCGTGCTGTTACGTTAGGAAAAAATGGTGAAGTCAATGTCTCAAAGGTTATAAAGCCTGAGCCTGGAACGAGGGAAGTAAGGATAAGAGTCGTGATGTCGAGCTTGAATTTTGCTGATCTGAAACAATTGAATCTAGGGACGGAAGCTGTACTTGGTTTAGATTTAGTCGGTATTGTTGAAAAATTGGGGCAAGGTGTATCGAATGTAAGCGTTGGGGATCGCGTACTGGCATTTCCTTTTACAAGCGTACATGCAGAGTTTGCGCTTGCAACGGAGGCTCTTGTGTTTCCGATTTCAGCTGAGATTGGGTGGGAACAGGCTGCAGCCGCACCGATTGTATCCTTTCTTAGTTATTTTTTAACGCACAAAATTCATAAGCTTCTCCCGGAAGATACAATAATTGTTCATGCTGCTTCAGGCGGGGTGGGGACGACGATCATTCAATTAGCAAAAAAATTAGGCGTAGAAACAATTATTGGTACAGTAGGAAATCTTGCCAAAGCAGATGCTGTTTATAAAGCAGGAGCGACTCATGTATTTACGTATAATGGGTTTAAAGAAGAGACCCTACATGTGACGAATAATGTTGGCGTTTCAGTTGTTTTTGATAGTGTTGCTGGTCAAGTAACGAAGGATAGTCTGGATGTTCTCGCTCGTTTTGGAACAATGATTCAATTTGGCAATGCGAGCGGCCAACGAAGCGTATTTACAAATGAGGATGTACATAAGAGCTGTCGGACAATAAAAGGGTTCAGCTTCGGAACGACCCGTAAGTATCGACCAAATGTAGTGGAAGAAATCGCCGCTGATGTACTAAATTTACTAGAAAAGAGAGAGTTAGTGCTAGCGACAGATAGAACCTTTTTATTAGCAGATGCTCAAGAAGCTTATGCGTATGTAAAAAGTCGAAACCATACAGGGAAAGTGTTGTTAAAAATAAGTGAATTAGGGGAATGAAAAACGTGCAACAACGACGTTCGCTGTTGCACTTGTGATTAGGCAGTATTACTCATTCAGAGCTTGTTCTAATGTCTCGACATTGCTTCTCATCAAGGAGAAATAGTCTTCATCGTTCTCCTTATCTTCTTCTGTTAGCGATTCAAGCGGATGGATTTGCAGTGCTTCAGCGTCTAAATGATCTTGAACAATTTCAGATACCCGTGGTGTAATGTTTGGTTCAAATAAGACGTAGTGTAAGCCAAGTTCTTGCGCTTTTTCAACCGTTTGAATAAGCTCTGTTTGCGATGGTTCACTTGTTGGTGAAATTCCGGCAATACCGATTTGGTTTAACCCATAGCGCTGCTCCCAATACCCATAGCCGGCATGTGAGACAATAAACGTATCGTGTGTAGCTGTTTCAACTGTATCAACGAAGGCTTCATCTAATTCATGGAATTGCGCTTCAAGTGCTTGAAAATTTTCATTAAAATAGTCTTCTTGTTCAGGCATTAGCTCAGTAAGTGTGTCTCTTATACTTTGGGCGATTTCAATAGAACGAATAGGGTCTAACCAGACATGGGGGTCATAATCGCCATGATTATGGTCATGCTCATCATGATCGTCAATGATAATTTGAACAGTATCACTTGTTGCAATTACTTCTTCGTTTTCATCATATTGGACTGCTTGAACATGTAGACCATTATGATTGGTTGTGAAAGAATACTCATTAGTAGGCTCTTCTGTCACTCGATCCCAATTTTCGTTATCCGTACTTGTGTACCAATGCCAATCCCCTTCATCATCGACAGATAGTGTAGCGCTATCGTCGCTATGATAATGATCTTGAATCCCATTTACTTGTAAATCTCCTTCATTAATAAGTGGAGAATGGTCATGCTCATCGCCATGATCGTGGTCATGATCACTCGCGATTAAGTGGGTTTGTGCACTACCCTCTAAAATATGAACATCTTGGTTTTCGATAGCAGATAAAATGCTATCAGCAAAAGGTTCAAGTTCTGCACCGTTATAAATAAAGAGGTCGGCATCAGCGACTTCAATCATCTCTTGTGGTGTTGGTTCATATGTGTGAGCGTCTGCTCCTGCAGGAACAATGTTTTCAACATCCACATAATCTCCACCAATCGCAGTTGTCCAATCTTGATAGGGGAAAATAGATGTTTTAATAAATAATTGCTCTGTATTGTCATCAGTTCCTTGATCATCGCCACAAGCAGCAAGCATTGCTGTAGCCGATAGACCAACTGTTAGTAAAATTGTTTTCTTCATCTTAAACTCCTAACCGTAAGAATTACGTTTTGTGTAATCCACTGCATTATATCGTAATCGTTCTTATTTGTGAAGGGATAAGCTCGATTCATTTCCATAGGAGGTGTAACAATTGGAAAGAGTCATTGCACATCGCGGATTTTCTAGTCTTTATCCAGAAAATACGCTGAAGGCATTTGAAGAAGCGATAAAATGTGGATGTCAAATGATAGAATTTGACGTGCACTTAAGTTCTGACTATATCCCCGTCGTTATACATGATGAGAAAGTAAATCGAGTGACGAATGGGTCTGGTTATGTAAAAGATTTAAGTGTAAAAGCATTAAAAGAGCTGTACGTGTTTGAGTCTGAAAAAATTCCAACGTTGCAAGAAACGCTCTTGCTCTTAAAAGGTAGAGCGAAACCAATTATTGAATTAAAAGGGCTATCGACTAATCGAAATTTAGAAAAGAATGTTTTAGAAAGTATAAAAAAAGCAGGCATGATGAAAGAAGCACAACTTATTTCGTTTGATCTGGAGAAAATTGATTTCGTACGAGAATTGTGTTCAGACGTTCAATTAGGCTATATACAACGTCGACCGACAACGGCAATTTTTTCAAGAATGAAGCGAAATCAAATCGGTTCACTTACGATGAATTATCGCTTTTTTTCCAAACGTTTTGCAAAAAGATGTGGCCAAGAGAAGGTGCAATTGGCTGTGTATCATCTATCAAAAGCTAGACAAATAAAAAGATGCTTACGTTATGAGCACGTTTCAGTCACAATCAAAGCGCTTGATAAAGGAGCAGCATTCGTTTAAAAGAACCAAAGTCCGGGTAGGAAGTACTATAGACAAAAGTATGTTGTGGAGGGCTATACATTGAAAAAAATGACGTGGTTACTCGTTGCGCCAGCTAGCACACTTATGCTTGTGGCATGTGGCGGAGACGAAACTGGTGGAGAAGCTGGAACGGAAGACGCAAATACGAATGAGGAGATTCAAGAAAACGAACCCCTTTCAGTTGAAGAAGTGTTGCAACAGACTGAGGACGCAATGAATGATGTGGATAGTTTTAGAACTGAAATGGGAATGACGTATGATGTAGAGGCTGACGGTGAAGAAGGAAATGAATCGATGCAGTTTGGATTAAATACGATGATCGATGCGATTGCCGATCCTCTTGCGTTTGAAATGAGTACAACGATATCTGCCTCAGAGCTTGGCGTTGATATAGGAATGGATCAGTATTTTGTCGATGGAAACTTTTATATGCAAAGTCCATTAGGTGGAGACTGGCTACGTATGGATATTAGCGATGAGATGGAGATGGAAGAGGAACTTCAAGTTGATGAGCAAGAGCAACTACAAATGTTACGCGACATGATGGATCAAATTGAGATGACTGAAGAAGACAACACCTACGTGATTTCAATGGAAGGAAACAATGGAGACGCCCAAGAGCTTATCTATTGGTATATGGATATGGGTGGTCAAAATGAGATGGCCCTTCCTCAAGAAGATTTTGAGATGATGATGGAAAATATGGAGATTGAGAATATGAGTTATCGTCTAGTTATCGACGAAGAGACTTTCCATCAACAATCAGTAACGATGAATGTAGATATGATGATGGAAGAAGATGGCGAGTCAATGAATTTTACAATGGATATAGATGGGACCTATTCCATGTATAATGAAATTGATTCCATTGATATTCCTGATGACGTTATCGAGAACTCCGTTGATATTGGGGAAGAATTTGGTGACTTTGACATCGATGAATCCGATGATATGTAAAGCTCAAAACTAAGACAATAAGATATAAAAAGACGATTGATTCTATAAAAGATCAATCGTCTTATTTAATGAGGAGGCGTTTAAAGCAACCTCACCGTTTGTTTCGAATCACGATTCGCTTCGTGATGAATGTTCATCGTGATACGTGACGGTTACTGGAGAGTATTCGCCAATAACGGTTTGACCATGAACGGAAACACTTCCTTCACTCGTAAGGTCTTTTTCCGTCATAATTCCTAATGCAACGGTAAACTGATTTAATTTTACAGGGATTTGTGTCTCTCGTCGCACTTCATGGCCATTTACATAGAAAATTGCTTCATCATTTTTTCGGTCATAGATAATTTTATAACGATTGAAGTCCTGTGGTTTAAAGTGTTCCTGCGCTTCTTTAAATAAGCAAAAGTATTTCGTTTTACCTGTATCTGGAACATTAACACCTGGGAAAGGTAGAATTCCATAAACAGATGAATATTGATCGTCAGTAGCAAAGAAATCCAATGCAGCCCCAGTTGTGAAATCAAGAAGGTTAAACGAAACGTAGCCATCATAAAGGTCCCCTGGCGTTGTTTCCTTTGTACGAGCTTTAATGTCAAGCTCTATTTCAATTTGACCTTCCTCTGGGATTATAACAGGTTCAGCAGAGTAATACATGTGCTTGGCGTTGTCTAAAATTTGAATCGAGTCATGCTGGTTCGATAAAGGTGCACGAACGTAAAGAATTCCGTTGCGAACAATAACGACTGCTTCTGGTTCTCTATAGCTCCAAAATGAGCCGTCTGGAAGTGGGAACCCGCCAATTTTCCATGTTTCTTCACTTGATAAGATGGTGTCGAAGTTACCTAATATTTTTTTCATTTCATGTCACACTCCTATATCGTTAAATAAATCCGTTAAGTAGTAGAGATGCAATAATGATTAAGCCAGTACGAATTGTTGCTTTCAAGGAAGCGCCCATTAGTTGACCGTACACAGGACTTGGGTTTGTTTCTGCTAACGATTGATACGTTTTTGCAAATGGAATGGCTGCGATTAAGGCCAGGTTTGCATACCAAGGCAGTATACCCACAAGACTTAAAATCGGGATTGAGATAAATGCGAGAACGGCCAACATTTTTGAGAAGCGGATTCCACCTTTTTCTCCCCATACAACGACCAATGTTTTCTTGCCTGCCGCTTGATCTGCGCGCCAATGTAGAAAATGATGGTTAAATAAAATAAGTGTTGTTAATAGTCCAATTGGAATAGAGACTAAAAACGCGTCGATTGGCAATGATTGCGTCATAACAAAGTAACTTCCTGTTATGGGCAGCACACCAAAAGCGAGAAAAATGGCGATTTCGCTGTAGCCTTTTCCGCGATAACCAAATTTTAAAGGAGGCGCAACGTAGAAGTAGGCAATCAATCCGCCAGCTAATGCAAATAAAAGCAACTCCCACCCACGGAATAGAGCTAAAAGGATACCGGAAGCGAAAGCGATTGCGAACAAGCTCCATGTGACAAATGCAAATGTCGAAATAGAGACTTTTTTGTTTGCCAGCAAGCGAGAATTTGTAGAGATTGACTCGTCTGATTGCTCCGCTTTTTCATCAACGCCATTACGGAAATCCCACAAATCATTAATCATATTCGAAAATAAATGCGCAGCCAGTGCGCCGACTAATGTAAGGATAAAATAGAACGGATAAAAGGTTTGCTCCCAGGCAAATGCCGCAACAGAACCAATTACGACAGGTAAAATCATAACAGGTAGTACGCGTGCTCTAGCAGCTTTTAACCAAAACTTAAGGGTTTGTATAGTGTTCACCTCCAACGAACAGACCGCTAAGCAGTCCAATGTAGACTATACACTTTAGCGATTCATTTCACAATGAAATACGCTTGCAGATTAGTGGTTTGGAAAAACTTCCTATTGTGCTATGCTAGTAATAGAAGAAATCGCTTTATTTTTAGAAAGTAGGAGAAGACATGGAACATACAGATATGGTTATCCAACGAAAAAAATTGCCTGTTTTTCTACGTTTAGGCAAAATAGTAATGGCGCTCATCGGTTTAACGGGTGTCGTCATTGGGATTATGGTTGCAGCCACTCAATCTGGAAGCATGGTACAAGCATTCTTAATTTTAATGGTCTCGATTTTGAGTTTAGGAATTTCTTTACTACGTGTTCAAACGGTCACTTGTCCACATTGTGAAGCGACGTCAACCATCCATACTTTAACAGTCGATTTTGAGTGTCGCCGTTGTTTAAAACCAACTGCAATTAAATGGAAGAAATGAAAAATCGGTGAATGTAACCGGTTTTTCTTTTTTTAGAAACATTTTCTGCAAAAAAAGCCTTTCTATTTACGTATTTCTTCTTTATAATGTACCCATTAGGAATTAGGAAATACGAATAATATATACTACTCGTATAATAGCGGTAATACGGTCCGCGAGTCTCTACCAGACTGCCATTTAACGGTCTGACTACGAGTGATCATTTTTTGCGCTCTTTTTTTAATGTTGAGAAGCCGAAAGATCACTCGGGTAAACCGTTTATCTTTCGGCTTTTTTATATTTTAGGAGGGTTAAATATGAAGCAATTACAAGATGCTATTATTGAACGAGGAACTGTACTATCTACAGGGGTCCTTAAAGTTGATCAATTTCTTAATCACCAAGTCGACACCCACTTAATGACTGAAATTGGGTTTGAATTTGCTCGTTTATTCCGAGATGAGAAGGTAACAAAGGTCATTACGATCGAGTCTTCTGGAATTGCGCCTAGTTTTATGTGTGCGCATCAGCTACAAACACCATTAATTTTCGCACGTAAGAAAAAATCGGTCACAATGAATCAAGCCAATGTTTATTCCAGTCGCGTATATTCTTTTACAAAACAGGAATATTCTGAGGTGACAGTTTCCAAAGATTTAATTAAAGAAGGAGACCGGGTCTTATTAATTGACGATTTTCTCGCAAATGGAGAAGCAGCATCAGGACTAATCAATATTGTTGAACAAGCTGGCGCTTCAGTTGTTGGTGTCGGTATTGTGATAGAAAAATCGTTCCAAAATGGACGGAAAAAGCTTGAAGAAAGAGGACTACGGATTGAATCTCTCGCACGTATTGCTTCGCTTGAACAGTCTACTGTGACGTTCGTAGAAGAGCCAGTTGCACAAAACAACTAACGAAGGGTGAGAGACAACGTGAATCAAGTACATTATCCATTATTTAAAAGACAAGATATCGATGCGTTTTTTGCACTCTTTCAAAACAATTTAGCAAACTTTGTTGTCATCACCGTGTCTCTTTTAGCGATGGGCTTTTCAACCGATCTGGTCTTCGGTCGAATCATACCTGGTGTTGCAGTTGCCGTCATTGCAGGAAACGTCTACTACGCTCATATGGCAAAGCGGTTAGCGCAGAAGGAAAATCGTACAGATGTGACAGCCTTATCCTATGGTGTATCAACACCTGTTATGTTTGTCTTTTTGTTTGGTGTGACAGCGCCAGCTTTAGCGTTAACAAACGATCATGAATTAGCATGGAAAATTGCGGTCGCTGCTGCATTTTTATCAGGTCTTGTAGAGGCACTTGTCGCATTCTTTGGAAACTGGGTTCGAAAACATACGCCAAGACCTGCGCTATTAGGAGCTTTGGCTGGGGTCGCGTTTACCTTTGTTGCTGGAGAAATGTTGTTTTCTGTCTTTGAAATTCCGATTATTGGTCTTGTAGCCATGGCGGTGATTTTACTAGGGTTTGTGGCGAAAGTCGCGTTGCCGTTTAACATTCCAGCCTCTTTATTTGCGATTATTGTTGGTGTCGCTTTGGCCTTTGTCCTTGGTTACCAAACAAGTAGTGATGTAACAGCGGCGTTAAGCAACGTCGGCTTTTATCCCTTTTTACCAACCCTTGCTGCGTTTGAAGGGATGACGTATCTCTTTGGTGCACTGATCGGGTTATTAGGAATCTTAATTCCGATTACGATTTATAATGCGATTGAAACGATGAATAATGTTGATGCGATGTCAGCTGCTGGAGATTCTTATGATGTTCGAGAGTGTCAGGCAGTAGATGGAATAGGTGCTATGCTCGGTGCTTGTTTTGGCGGCATGTTTCCAACAACGGTTTATATTGCAACTGTGGGAGCTAAACAGCTTGGTGCTGGCCGTGGCTATAGCATTTTAAATGCTGGGGTTTTCGCTCTTGCTTCCATTACGGGACTTATTGGTGCCTTTTCGGCATTAATTCCAATGGCTGCGGTTGCCCCAATTCTAGTCTTTGTAGGGATGTCAATGATCGGAAGTACGTTTGCAAATAATGCAAAGCGTTACTATCCAGCCATTGCCTTAGCCATTCTTCCTTATATTGCGAACTACATGATGACACGCTTTAACAATCCAGCACCTGATGTTGTTGCGGGCATCTCTGAAGGGATCGTCCCACTTGGACAAGGTGCCATGTTTACAGCCATTATTTTAGGAGCTATCACCGTCTTTTTAATTGACAAAGACTTCTATAAAGCAGGGATCTTTTCAGCAATTGGTGCGCTTCTTTCCTTTTTCGGCTTTATGAATGCACCTTCGTTAGCAGTAAATGCTGCATTTGATTATACAATCGGCTATCTGTTAATCGGTCTTTTCTTTGTATACATTGGATATCGAGAATCAAAGAAGGTAATTATAGAGGTTGATCAAAAAATAGAAAACGTTGCGTAACGAAAAACCCATTTGAGTATTCTCAAATGGGTTTATTTCGCTTTGTATAATCTTTGTTTTCTATGAGTGTTTCAATCGTAACTATTAAGAATGCCAGTGCAGCTTGTGTAACAACTGGAATCGTTATCGATGTAAACAATCGTTCAAGAAAATGAATAAGCGGAAAAATGAACACAAACTGGATTGTAATTTCGCATACTTTTTGTAAAGAATAGCGCTTTACCTTAGGTACAACGGTATAAATGAGGCTTTTCGTTATCATTTCAATGATCAAGCCACTTACAAGAAATAGAATGACGAACCAGGCTAAAGACCAAAGCGATCGATATTCAATTCCCAAAAGGTAAAACAGACTAATCATGCCAAAATAGTACAGGACGAATATAAATCCAAGTACAACAAGTAGGAGCAAAGCAACTCCTAACACTGTATGAAGGGATGGTTTCCGCATAAATCAGACCTTCTTTTGTTCAAAAATTATTCTGCTAGACGCAATTCGTTTGTAATTTCAATCGAACGACTCGAAATAGTTGATGCACTAACGTTATATTTTTCAGCTAATGCTTTTTGTGTAACGGAAAGCGGCGCAAATTCTTGTAGCGCATATTCCATTGCAGCTGCAAATGCTTCAGGCTTACGAATATTGACTTTTTTAGCTGAGGTAAACGCATGCCATTTTTCTAATGCAAGTTGTTCAATTTCCGGTGGATGTTGATCTTTTTTCAAGCCGCTCAAAAGAATATCGGCAGTTTCTTTTACTTGTTCAGATGACCATTCAAAATCATCAGCAGCCTTTACGATAGGCGTATTCTCCGCAAGTAACGATGAAAGAAGTTGTGGCCATTTAGAGGTGAAGCTGTCTCCTTCAGAATCTGAACGGAATGCGTCAATTTTGTTTTTAATGTCTGCAGTTTTAGCAGGTACATGACTAATAACTGGACCGACAAAGCTCATAGCGTTTTCACCATTGGCAGGAAAACCAATAATTGTTGAGCCAGGCTCGACTGTGTCTTTATGTTCAGACGGAATGATGTGTGTTAAGCGTTCATTTGTGAATAAATGGATGCTTTCACATTGATCTTCATGTACCGATACTACTTCAAGAACAGCAGGTTTTGTCCCTTTCCAGCTTTCTATAATGGTAGCTGTTTGTGGACGTTTAATTTTTCTCAACTTGCTTTCAAGGAATGTATCGTATATGGTTTGCCCATCTGCTTCAATTGGCTTGTGAAAAATGAGCCATACAAGCAGCATACTTGAAAGGGTCTCGGTTACATTTTCTTCGACGTCTGGGTAAACATGGTGGTAACTTTGCACCCAGTTTGTTAATTCCTTTTGGTAGCGGGTAAATGCAGTATAAAGCATTTCCGTTTCTAATTGATGAAGCTCTTGAGAGACAATTGCTTTTGATTCTGTTTTTTGCATGCAACATTTTTTATATTTTTTCCCACTGCCACATAGACAAGGATCGTTTCTCTTTATCATAGATGTTCCTCCTTACGTCAACTTTCTTAGTTTAACAGATTTCCGCGATAAAAGCAGGGTTTACAGCCGTTAATTTTGTGGTTGAGTCGATAAGTAAATGAAAATGGATCTTTTGTATGAATTATCTTTTGACAGTTTTCAGTCTTTATGCTAAATTAATTGAATACTCATACATAAGAAAACACTCTTTATATTGAGAAGTGGAGGGACTGGCCCGACGAAGCTTCAGCAACCTTTCCAATTGGAAAAGGTGCTAATTCCAGCAAAGGGAACTTTGGCAGATAAGGGGGATGCGATGTGATCGCATAAACCCTTTTCATTGAAAAGGTTTTTTTTAATTTCATATGTGAAACGAAACGGTGTAGTGTCCAACTACTTAATAGGGGAACTTGGTGAAAATCCAAGACGGTCCCGCCACTGTGACGCACCTATGTGCGAAGTCAGATTGCCTGCCGAATCGTTCTGCTTAGCTCTACGCGGATCTAGAGAAGAGTGGAAATCATGCCTTTTAAACTAGTTGTTCATGTTCATTCGCTAGTGACTTTCTGGTATATTTCCTATCCCTTTCTCTTGAAAGGGATTTTTTTATGGTGAGTACAACTATTTAAGGAGGCAGAAAAAATGAGTGGAGTTAGAAGTTCAAGCTTAGGTTTTCCAAGAATCGGGGAGCAACGAGAGTGGAAAAAAAATCTAGAAGCCTATTGGAATCAAAAACTATCGCAAGAGGACTACGTAAAAAAACAAAAAGAATTACGTCTGAATCATTTACAAAAGCAAAAGGATGCAGGGCTTGACTATATCCCTGTTGGCGATTTTTCTCACTATGACCAGGTACTCGATACAGCAACAGCATTTGGTTTAGTACCTGATCGCTTTGACTATGAAGGTGGAACCGTTGATTTAGATTCGTATTTTGCGATTGCCAGAGGCAGTGAGCATGCGGTTGCTGCTGAAATGACGAAATGGTTTGACACAAATTATCACTATATCGTACCTGAACTTGATGGTAGAGAACCGGAGCTCGTAAACAATCGCTGGTTAGATTTAATTGAGGAAGCGAAGCAAGAGCTAGGGGTTACCGGAAAGCCTGTGATCTTGGGCCCTGTAACATTTGTTAAACTATCAAAACATTATGGCAGTCGTTCATTTGTTGATCATGTGCGAAGTTTATTGCCTTTATATACAACCGTGCTAAATCAGCTGGCAGAGGCTGGTGTAGACTGGATTCAAGTGGATGAGCCTATTTTAGTTGGGGATGTGACTGAAGAAGAGTGGGCGATTTTAGATGAAGTGTATACGTGGTTCTCAGAGTCAGCACCAAAAGCCAATCTTCTTCTACAAACCTACTTTGAAGGAGTCGATGATTTTAGTCGTTTTACGAAACTATCTGTTGCTGGTATTGGGCTCGACTTTATTTATAGTGATAGCTTACAAAAAATAAAGCAACATGGGTTTCCGAAAGAAAAAACATTAGCAGCTGGACTAATTGATGGTCGAAACATTTGGCGTACAGACTTAACGAAGACACATGCCATGGTGGAAGAACTTTCAAAAATAGTTGGGCAAGAACAATTAATCCTTCAACCTTCTTGTAGCTTGCTTCACGTGCCAGTAACGCTGAAACATGAACAAAAGCTACCTGAAAATTTAAAAGCTGCCTTATCATTTGCAGAAGAAAAATTAGCAGAGTTGAATGATCTTAAAGCAGTCTTAAATCAGCAGCAAGAGCTGAAACAGCTGCAAGTAGGAAAACGGGCGATTGATACGTTAAACCAATCTGCAAGTCGCACAAACCAAGAAGTCCGTACCGCTTTAGATCTCAGTAAAACAGAAGATTCTAAAAGAGCGGTTCCTGCGAATAAACGTATGGAACTTCAGCAAGAGGTCTTCCAACTCCCACCATTACCGACTACAACAATTGGTAGTTTTCCGCAATCAGCAGACGTTCGAAAAACGAGGTTGCAATGGCGAAGAGGGGAAATTACGAATGAAGCCTATGAGTCCTTTATCAATGCTGAAATTGAGCGTTGGATTGAGATCCAAGAAGAGATTGGGTTAGATGTACTCGTGCATGGTGAGTTTGAGCGTACTGATATGGTCGAATTTTTTGGCGAGAAGCTAGGTGGTTTTGAATTCACATCTAATGGATGGGTTCAATCATACGGGTCAAGATGCGTGAAACCGCCTGTTATTTTCGGAGACGTCTTTTTCCAAAATGATATGACTGTCAAAGAAACATTAGTCGCACAATCGAAAACGTCGAAACCGGTCAAAGGGATGTTAACAGGACCTGTCACGATTTACAACTGGTCGTTTCCACGGACTGATTTACAAGCAGAAGATGTGGTGAATCAAATTGCCCTTGCATTGGAACAAGAAGTGCTCGCTTTAGAAAAAGCAGGAATCACAGTCATTCAAGTAGATGAACCTGCATTAAGAGAAGGGTTACCATTAAAGAGAGAGAAGTGGAAAGCCTATTTAAATCAATCTGTTAAAGCATTCCAGCTCTCTGTGAAATCGGTTGAGCCACAAACGCAAATTCATACGCATATGTGCTACTCTGACTTCCAAGATATTATTCAAGCGATAGACGGACTTGATGCAGACGTTATTTCAATTGAGATGTCACGAAGTCATGGAGAACTCATTACAGCGTTTGAAGACTATACGTATAGCAAAGGAATTGGGCTAGGGGTCTATGATATTCATAGTCCACGTGTACCAACAGAAGAAGAAATGGAAACAAGTATTAATCGCGCCCTGCAAGTTCTTGATCAACGCATTTTCTGGGTTAATCCAGACTGTGGGTTAAAAACAAGAAAAGAAGCTGAAACTGTAGAAGCACTTAAAGCGATGGTTAAAGCAGCGAAAGCGAAACGATCTCAACTCGTTCAGTAAACAAACAAAGAAAGCTTATCAATTTAATGATAAGCGTGAGATGTACGCTCGAGGTCTTCTTGATCGCAAGCGTACATCTTTTTTATGCATTTAAGTTTGTTGAATCGGTTGGCTTATCTTTCTTACCAGCACTTCTTGCGCCTTCAATTCCGAGGAACACACACATCACGAAAAGGATAAAACAGATCACAGAAAGCAAGTAGTTTTGCGCCATGAAGTTCGAGTAGAGCATAACGAGCAGGGCGCTCGTAGTAACAATGAACATGAAAATCATGGGAATAATGACGAACAAGGCTTTTGACTTTGTTTTAACAAGCCACATTGTGACAGCTAAAAGAGCTAAGGCTCCAAGCATCTGGTTTGCGGCTCCGAATAACGGCCAAACCGTTTGCCATGTTCCGGTTAAGGCTAACGCTGTTGCGCCAATCAAACCGGCAATTGTCGCGAAATGTTTGTTCGTCAGAGCTTTTACTTGAATACTATCTCCAAGTTCAGTCATGGTGTACCGCATTAGCCGTGTGGCAGAGTCTAGTGTAGTCATTAGAAAAGCCGATGCTGCTAGTGCGGTAAACGTAATTCCAGCTTGAACAGGTAAGCCCCACGTGCTCATAAACTCACCAATTCCTAAAGAAAACACACTAATTGGATCGTTGTATTGCGCCATAAGCGCTGAAAATTCCCCCATCGTTAAGTAAGCAACCGAACCAATGGCAATAATAGCCACGAACGCCTCTAAAAGCATCGAACCATACGTAACAAAGCGCCCATTTTTTTCATTGTCCAATTGCTTAGAAGTCGTACCAGAAGAGACGAGGGAGTGGAAACCAGAGATAGCACCACAAGCAATGGTAATGAATAATATTGGAAATAAAAATCCAAGTTGATCGTTATAAAACCCAGTAAATGCAGGCATTTGAATTGTCGGTCGAGCAATGAGTAGTCCTAAAAAGGCACCACCAATTAAGAAATAGAGCATGTAAGAATTTAAATAATCACGTGGCTGGAGCAAGAGCCAAACAGGTAAAACAGATGCAAAGTAAGCATAGATAATTAAAATAAAGGACCAAGCGGTTGCACTTAATTCAAGCGGAAAGGTAAGACCTAACCAAATGGCTCCAACCATGGCAATCGTCCCAAGAATCGTTGCTGTTATGAGATTCATTCTTACCTGGTTAACAAGAACACCAAACACCATAGCAACAGCGATAAAGAGTAATGAAGCCGTTGCAGCACCGGGGAAAGAAACAAAAGTGTTGGCAACTAATATGACAAACACGCCAACAATTAAAATTAGTGTCGCAATAGCGAAAGAGAGAAACATGAGCTGCCCTCGTCGTCCCATGTATTCTTTAATGACTTCCCCAATCGATTTTGCTTTATGGCGAACAGACGCTTGGAGTGATGCATAATCGTGAGTTCCACCAACAAAAATACTACCGACAATAATCCAGATTACGGCAGGTAGCCAGCCAAACACGATCGCGGCAATTGGACCAGTAATAGGACCTCCACCAGCAATGGTTGTAAAGTGGTGGCCGATTAATACAGGAGTTTTAGTTGGGATGTATTCTTTCCCATCGTATAACGTATGCGCAGGTGTTTTACGGCTACTGTCTATTTTTAATCGTTTTTCTAAATATTTTCCGTATGTAAAATAAGCGACAATTAAGATGGCACCACAAATTAACATAAGTGTGACAAAATTCATATTGTTACCCCCGCCTTCTCATTATTCCGTTATTGCCTCAATAAATGGCTGAATAAATGGATTGCCTTTCTTGTTTATAATTAGTCTCTGTTCAGGTATGGATAGTACGCCAAGATAACGTTCATACCAGCCTGATTTTCCCCATTGAATAAACGAAACTTTTCTCGTTCTTTTTGCTTTTTTCTCTAGTGTTATACTTGGTGTTGTATGCAACAAGAAGATGCCAATATAAATGGAAGACATATGGCTTGTGCGGTCACTTTTATGTTGTTGGATATAGCAATCTAATTCTTGTTTGAATTGTTCGAATTCTTCTGTTGTACCTTCGTGTGCTTCATATAAAAAAATGTGTTGATTGTTCTCAACACTCCAAACGGTTACGTTTTTTGTGAACATGTACCGATCGTCTCTTCGGTAATAATGTGCGCTAAACCGCAGTGGGAGGTTTTCTAGTTTGTCATTTGCGTAAACGTCAAATTGATGTTTTAGCGTATTTTCTAGTTGATTTATAAACCGTTCCGCCTTCGTAATTAACACCTCCTACTAAAACTTGATTATAAGTGAGTGATTCTTATTATAAGGACGATCTTATAAAAGTTCAATACTTTCAGTCAATTTAATTTTTTGTTGAATATGTTGCGCCGTAGATGTACATTGCAAAAGTTTTAAAAAAAGTCAGTAGGGAACAGAACAAGAAAATAGTCTTTGGAAGGGGTATTATAATGAAACTATATATTAATGGTGAATGGGTTGGGGAAAACTTAGAGCAAGTCGATATTACAAATCCAGCTAATGGAGAAGTTGTTGATCAAGTGCCAAAAGGTGGCACAGAGGAAGCGAAGTCGGCAGCAGATGCAGCTGCTGAAGCATTTAAAACATGGTCAAAACTTTCCACGTATGAACGTAGTGAGAAATTAGAATTGTGGCACCAATACATTGAAGAACAAACTGAAGAGTTAGCAACCTTAATGACAAAAGAGCAAGGAAAAGCCATGAAAGAGTCTCGTGGTGAGATTGGATATGCGAATTCATTTATTAAATGGTATGCAGAAGAAGGAAAACGGAATTACGGAGAAACGATACCTGCTTCCACAGACGACAAGCGATTGTTTACGATTAAGCAACCAGTCGGTGTCGTAGCAGCCATTACGCCATGGAACTTCCCAGCAGCAATGATTACGAGAAAGATTGCACCTGCATTAGCAGTCGGCTGTACAGCTGTGATCAAGCCTGCTTCGCAAACTCCGTTAACAGCATTAAAGTTAGCAGAGCTTGCTGAAAAAGCGGGTATTCCTGCTGGCGTCATTAATGTCGTTGTGGGCGCTTCTAGTGACATATCAAAAGTCTGGCAAGAAGATCACCGAGTTCGGAAGCTTACGTTTACAGGTTCAACTGAAGTAGGAAGAACACTAATGAAAGATTCGGCAGAAACGATGAAGAAGATTTCTTTAGAGTTAGGTGGTCACGCGCCGGTGATTGTTTTTAAGGATGCGGACCTTGATCGAGCAGTACAAGATACCGTTGCTTCTAAATTTCGTAATGGTGGACAAACATGTGTGTGTGCGAATCGCATCTACGTCGAGGAGTCAATTGCTGATGAGTTTACGAAGAAAATGAAGGCAGAAGTGGAGAAATTAACAGTCGGTAATGGTCTAGATGAACATATTGATATAGGTCCACTTGTTGATCAAGATGCTGTTGACAAAGTCTTGTCGCATATAGCAGATGCAAAGGAAAAAGGAGCTACCGTTGTGACAGGCGGTACAAATACCAATGGTCTTTTCATGGAGCCTACCGTGTTGGCAAATGTGACCGATGATATGGCGTGTATGATTGAAGAAACATTTGGTCCGGTAGCGCCAATTGCAACGTTTAAGCAAGAAGAGGAAGCAATTGAGCGAGCTAATGATACAATTTTCGGATTAGCCGCTTATGTATTCACCAAAGATATCAATCAAGCGATACGCGTAACCGAAGCGCTTGAATACGGAATTGTTGGGCTAAACGACGGTGGCCCATCGGCTGCACAAGCGCCATTTGGAGGTTTTAAGCAAAGTGGAATTGGACGTGAAGGTGGCCGTCAAGGAATGGACGAATATCTAGAAATCAAATACGTATCGTTTAAGATGTAGCAAAAACACACCTAGGGTAATTGAATCCTAGGTGTGTTTTTTATGAAAAAAGTGGTTGTGCACAAAACAATATTAGTGTACTATTTAAGTAGAACACTAATACATGGATAGGGGGAACAAACAAACATGACAGATTTTCCGTTACAAATTAAGGGTCTTAATAAGTCATTCGGAAAAAATCATATTATCAAAGACATGAATTTTCAATTAAAACGAGGTCAAATTTATGGGTTTTTAGGTCCGAATGGATCTGGAAAGACAACGACGATTCGAATGATCGTCTCCCTTATTGCTCCAGACTCCGGGGATGTCATTATTGAAGGGAAAAATGTTCGAACAAGTCGAAAAGAAGCCTTGGCGCAAATAGGTGCGATCGTTGAAGATCCGGATTTGTATGGCTATTTAACTGGTCAGCAAAACCTTGAGCATTTTGCTAGATTGAGTCATCAGTCCATTTCAAAAGAGCGTATTAAAGAAGTGGTTTCTTTAGTTGAACTTGAAGGGGCAATGAAGAAAAAAGTAAAGTCCTATTCATTGGGAATGAAGCAACGGTTAGGAATTGCGGTATCGCTTTTGCATCGTCCTTCTGTATTGATCTTAGATGAACCAACCAATGGACTTGATCCGAAAGGCATTCGAGATCTCAGGTCGTATTTACAACGGTTAGCCAAGGAAGATGGTGTGACATTACTTGTATCCAGTCATCAGCTAAGTGAAATTGAAACGCTATGTGACCGAGCCATTGTTATCAAAAAAGGTGAAGTGGTAGACGAAATTTCAATGAATGAGGATGAACGCACCGAGCAAACCTTAACGGTGAAAATTGAAGCAAAACCAGCAACAAAAGCGTTTGAAATTTTATCAACATACGGGACGGTTAAACAAAATGGAACAGCGGTTGAATTAGAAAAACAATCGTATGAAGAGATTCCAGACATTGTAGCAGCACTTATTAAAGAACAGGTTCACGTTTATGGCGTAACGTATCAAAATCGTTTAGAAGATGCGTACTTTACGCTCACCGAAGAACGAGAGGAGGAAGTATCATGATGGGCATTTTATACAATGAGTGGTTAAAGTCTTGGTACGGACGAAAAGTCTGGGTATTTATCATCGTGATGGGCGTATTTCTTGCAGGTGCAGTGGGGCTTTCCCTTTTAACTCAGGCTAACTTGGGAGATCCCATGAATGCCGCAGAATTTGCAGAAATAAGCGTGTTCATGTTTCCTACATTTGTGATGTTATTTGGCGTTGTGCTTATTGCCGGAGCAATTGCAGGAGAATTTGCAAATGGCACAATCAAACAATTGTTAATTAGACCGACTTCACGACATGCCTTACTGTTTGGTAAATGGTTTGGGAACTTACTTTTCTCCCTCTTTATGTTTTTTGCGATTGTCATTGTTTCTATTGTGACAGGCTTATTCATTTTCAGTACCGAAGGGTTATCGATTACAGAGATGTTTTCTAACGTTTTTGAAATGGCGCTTTATCAGTTGCCAACTGTTGTATTTTATATTGCGCTAGCGACACTCATCGCTGTTCTAACAAAAAGTACCGCATTAACGATCATTATTACGTTCGCTCCGATGTTCTTTAGCAGTTTAGTCCAGCTGTTTATTTCACAGTATGAGTGGTCAAAATGGATCATCGTATCGCATGTTGAGTTTTTTGGGAATTATTATTCAACGGACATGGCGTTTGGGGCACCACCTTTTGAGAGTATGTGGGCTTCGCTAGCATTTTTACTTGCACATATCGTGGTTATTTTACTAGTTGCTCATCTTGTATTTAAAAAACGAGATGTGCTTTAATGGAAGAGTCAGGCGTTTCTAGACGCCTGGCTTATTGCTTTAGAAAGGGGGCGATGGCGTTTGTCTATACAGTTTGATCCGAACAAAGCCATTTATGCCCAGATTGTTGATTCCTTTTACCAACAGATTTGTAGCGCTGAGCTAGCGCCTGGTAATAAACTTCCTTCTGTCCGTGAAACGGCACAAACGTTAAAAGTAAATCCCAATACGGTGTCTCGAGCTTATCAAGAGATGGATCGGGAAGAAGTAACATTTTCGAAACGTGGACAAGGGACATTTGTAACAGAAGATTTAGCAAGAATCCGATCATTAAAAGAAGCGCTTGCGCAAAAACAATTAAATGAGCTTGTGAAGTATATGCGCAAACTGGGTTACACCGATGAAACCATGATAGAGGCTCTTACGAAAACAGTAAAGGAGGTGAGAGATTGATGAGGGTTGAAGTCAAAAATGTACATAAAAAATATGGACGTAAACAGGTATTTAACGATTTATCTTTTCGTTTTGATCATAATCATTTTATCGTTTTGATAGGTGCGAATGGCTCTGGTAAATCAACTTTGCTTAAGATGTGTGCCGGATTAGCACCATTTTCAAAAGGATCCATTCAATTAAATGATCAAAAGGAGCGGATCGGTCGAGCGCAACAAGCTAGTTACGTAGCAGAACAAGCAGGTTTCCCAATCTATCAATCGGCGGAAGTGATCATTGATCAACAAAAAAAATTGTATTCTGATTTCAATAAAGATCAAGCGTTACGTTATTGTGAAGACATGAACGTTCCAATTCAAACCAATTGGGCTTCACTTTCTACGGGGCAACGTCATCTTTTATCCTTAATTATAGCCATTTCAACACAAAAGCCGTTTTTATTTATTGATGAGCTGCTTGCGAATCTCGACACCACCAAAAAAGAAGCGATGCAACAAATATTAACAGATTTCTTGCTTGAAGGCGGTCGGACCATTGTGATGGCTACGCATGCGTATGAAGATGTGGAGATGCTTGCTGACGGAGCCATTTTTATAGAGGGAAACGGTGTTAGAACCATTCCAGATTTAGAGGCGTGGCGGACCGAACACAGCGCTTCACTCCGAGATTTATTTGCAAGGGTGGGGAGAGAATGAAGGAATTTGTTTTTTTTCTAAAAAGAGATTTGCGCTTGCTTTTGCCGGTTAATGTGATAGCAGCAATCATATTTTTTGTCATGATGGTAGCGGCGAGTGTCATTCGCATGCGTTTTGGACAACCGTTTGATGCTGTAGATATGACGTTAGTTTTTGTCCTTTTAGTGTATTATTTTTTCTTAGCCTCCATATTAATTATTGCTGAGTCTGTCTGGAGAGAATGGCGGAAAGGGACGCAAATACAGTGGTATCTTGCACCAGGATCCGTTCATGTGAAATTATTTTCCAAAATGGTATCCACTTATATGTGGTTGAACGTTCAGTTCTTGTTTGTGGCAATTGTTTTGTTAACGTTTATTCAATTTGCAGCAACAGAAGGCATGATTGTGGAATTCTTTGAGGATATTGAATCAATCGTAAAGTATCCACTTCAAGCATTTTGGATGGCTTTTATTGTTCAATTTCTTTCACTCGTTTCGGTGCTTTTTCCAGCATTTATTTTTTTTGGTGTGAAGACATGGACGAAGTATCTCGTCCTCATTCCATATGGATTAATGGCTATCTTGCTCTATCCCTATCTAACATTTAAATTCAGCGAGAATGTAGATGAATCAGTTCCGCTTATTACGACTACTTTTGAATCTGTAACTTCTGCACAAATTGTGTGGGACCTTGGCTTGCTCATTCTCCTCTATTCACTTATTGTGTTGTTCCTTAAGAAGAAGATTGAGCTATAAAAGATTGAAATGAGGCATTCGTACCGATAAAATAAAAGGATCTAACATTGAAAGTGAAGTGTATGTGTAATGAAGTTCAAGAAAACTGAAACGATTAAGCTATTAAAAGAGTTAGTTCACATTCCAAGCCCGTCTGGCTACACTGAAGATGCGATTGCGTTTGTTGAAGCATTTTTAAAAACGCACAAAATTTCTTATCGGAAATCAAACAAAGGCGCTTTAGTTGCAACGATTGAGGGAGAAGATACCACTTCTCACCGAATGGTCACGGCTCATATTGATACGCTAGGAGCAATCGTTAAAGAGTTAAAGCCGAATGGGCGATTAAAAGTAGATTTAGTCGGTGGATTTGCTTATCAGTCTATTGAAGGGGAATACGTGACAATCCATAAAAGCGATGGAAGCACGGTTTCTGGGACGGTTGTGGTGCACCAGTCCTCCGTTCACGTTTATAAAGATTCCCGAACGATTGAACGAACGCAAAAGAATATGGAAGTTCGTATTGATGCGAAAGTGGAGGACATAGAGGGCTTACGTCAGCTTGGCATTGACGTGGGGGATTTTGTGAGTTTTGCACCACGCTTTGAGCAAACAGAGACAGGATTTATTAAATCAAGGCATCTGGATGATAAGGCAAGTGTAAGCTTAGTGCTAATGTTGATGAAAGAATTAAAAGCAAGTCAAACGAAGCTGCCTTATACGACGCATGTCCTCATTTCAAATAATGAGGAGATTGGCTATGGAGGGAATGCGTCAATTCCAACTGAGGTTGTGGAGTATGTAGCGGTTGATATGGGAGCGATTGGAGATGGTCAACAGTCTGATGAGTATACTGTTTCCATATGTGTGAAAGATTCAAGTGGTCCTTACCATTATGGCTTAAGAAATCACTTTGTTCAGCTATGTAAGAATAACGAGATCCCGTACAAGTTAGACATTTATCCGTATTATGGGTCAGATGCATCAGCTGCGATTCGTTCAGGTCATGATATTGTCCATGGGCTCATTGGACCAGGCATTGAAGGCTCTCATGCAATGGAGCGAACCCACGAACAATCGCTTGAAGCGACGTACAACCTTTTATATGCGTACATTACAACATCAATGAAGCATTAAAAAAGCTGCCCAAGCGGGCAGCTTTTCTTATGAACGAACATCCGATGTTTGTTTTGTATACGCACGTAACATCCAGGCATGTTTTTCGATAGTTTCTTTTAAGCCAATTAACATATCTTCTGTAGCATCATCATCTAGAGAGCCACATACATCAATCCCTGATTTCAACTCATCTGCAAGCTTTTCATAGTCACTAACTAAGTCTGCAACCATCTCATCTGCTTGTAAATTTTTATTCCCTTCGTCAATAGACGACAGCTTTAAGTATTCCTCCATTGTTGCAACAGGGTACCCTTTAATAGCAAGTAATCGCTCAGCTAACTCATCAACCGTAGCGCCTGCTTCATTGTAAAGCTCTTCAAATTTCTCATGTAATGTGAAAAAATGAGGCCCTTTCACATACCAATGATAATTGTGGAGTTTAACATAAAGAACACTCCAGTTTGCTACTTGTTTGTTTAAAACAGATTGAATTTTCTCTTGTGCCATTATAAAATCCTCCTACTAACGTTGTGTACAGATACTATTCCCCCTGTACAAAATTCTAAACAACGGGTTAAAGCAATTCATAATGGAACGTTCCGCCGTGAATATGGGTAAACATCGTTCCAGCAGCTTGTAGAAGTTTCTCCGCGTTTTGTGCAATGGATGCGTGAGAGAAGAAAAAAAACTGAACAGCTTCTGTTGTATCTGTATGTGTAGTCGTGGTCGTATCAACATAGAAAGGTGAGGCGACTTCTTTATTTTGATCATAAAGAGAATATCCTTGTTTATACAAGGGTTTTACGAGTGAATGCGAATCGTGCAACGTGATGGGTAATTGATACTCCAACATAAAAAAGCGATTTAAATCAATGGCTGATTGTACAGGTTTGAAAAAATTAGCTTCTTGTACAGCTTGAAAAACCTTTTTATGATGAGGAAAGGGTGGATTCGTCGATAAATCTTTATCGAGTACTTCCATATGAAGAAGCTCTTGATGGAATTGCAGTCTTCCTTTTAACATCGTTGATGACTCACTTATTTGTATATGTTGGTAATGAATAATTCCTATTTCCACGGTTGTTCCTCCAAATTCTCCACTGACATTTACTTTCCTATTATGATTCTGTATGCTAGAAGAAATCAAACGTTTTGATGAAAAAGGAAGAAATCATATGAATGTTGAGTTACTAAAGCATAAATTACTCGAATACAGTAAAACGATCGGTATTGATAAAGTAAGGATCACGACGGCAGATCCTTTTTTGTCGTTAAAAGACCGCCTCATCGCCCATCAAGAAAAAGGATATGCATCGGGATTTGAACACCCTCACCTTGAAGAACGAATTGATCCGAGCTTAAGTTTAAAAGAAGTTCGAACAATTATTTCGATTGCCGTGGCATATCCGTCCAAACTTTCAGATTCACCAAAAAGAGTAAAAGGAGAAAGAAGAGGGTTTTTCTCCCGCTCGTCTTGGGGTATAGACTATCATGATGTCTTAAATGATCGACTAAAAAAGATTGAAGATTTTCTGATGCAAGAGTGTGGATCAATTGAAACGGTCCGTATGGTTGATACAGGTGCTTTATCGGATCGAGCAGTCGCAGAAAGAGCTGGTATTGGCTGGAGTGCAAAAAATACATTTATTATTGCGCCAGAGCTAGGCAGCTATGTTTTTCTAGGGAATTTATTAACCACAATCCCTTTTCCTGTTGATGAGCCGATCGAAGATTTATGTGGCTCTTGTCAAAAATGCATTGATGCTTGTCCAACTGGTGCGCTAGTAGAGCCTGGTGTTTTAAATGCTCAAGCCTGTTTATCGTATCAAACTCAGACTAAAGGGTTTATGCCTGAAGAGTATCGTTCAAAAATCGGAAATTACTTGTATGGATGGGACACCTGTCAGCTTGTTTGCCCATATAATAGAGATCAGGACCATCATCAGCACGTTGAAATGGAACCCGATCCAGAGAAGATAAAGCCTTTGCTTATTCCTTTACTGACGATGAGTAATAAGGCATTTAAAAAAGAATTTGGTCATATGGCAGGATCTTGGCGAGGAAAGAAGCCCATTCAACGGAATGCGATTATTGCTTTAGCCCATTATAGAGAAACATCTGCGCTTCCTACGTTGCTTCATCTTTTAACTGAGGATCCAAGACCTGTCATTCGGGGAACGTCTGCTTGGGCAATTGGAAAAATCAGTGAAAGTAAAACCGAAAAAAAGGCATTAGAGGATGCGAAACTGAATGAGCAAGATGAAGATGTAAAAAATGAAATCGAAAAGGGTCTTGCGTTTTTAAAGCAGAAAGGCGAATAGAGAAACGGGGGAGTGGCATGCACGTCATGACAAGTTTTTATGTGAAAGAGGTTCAAAGTCCAATAGGGCTTTTGACGATCGTTTCCTCAGATAAAGGATTAACGCACCTTAGTTTTGGTCCTTTAAATAAAGCGAATCTGGCAGCTCGATTAGCTCGATTTGGAAAGAAACCCGAATGGTTTGAATTGGGAGAAGATGAGTCATTACTGGCTGCTGAACAATTAATGGAATACTTTAACGGAGAGCGACAGGAATTTGATGTATCGATCGACTTAATCGGCACACCTTTTCAAAAAAAAGTATGGTCTGCATTAAATACAATTACTTATGGTGAAACAAAAAGCTATAAAGAGATTGCGGAGATGATTGGAGCACCAAAAGCTGTTCGCGCAGTAGGGGGTGCGAACAATCAAAATCCCCTTCCGATTATTATTCCGTGTCATAGAGTAATTGGTTCAAATGGTGCCATGGTTGGCTATGGTGGAGGTTTAACAAATAAAGAACGGTTGTTATCATTAGAATCAAAAATGAAAATTTCATAAAAAAAACATGGCAGTCACGCGCACTGCCATGTTTTTTTTGACATGTTCAAAGACTTTTTAAATACATATAAGGAAGAGCTGGTGTTAAAGGACAGTTCTTCATAGCCTTGCTTCGCATAAAACGGAATGTTCGATGATCTTGTTTCACACAACAGCTCGCGACATGAACGATTTAACGCTTCTTGCTCGACGGTTTTAAGCAGAAGCTTACTAATGCCTTGACCTTGATACGCAGGATCAACGCTTAATCGAAAAAACGTACAAACATGCTGATTTTGCTCGTAAAAGATGCACCCAACAATCCGATTGTCTTTCATACAGACAAATGCTTCTTCATTCCTTGACAGACGCAAAGCGATGGAAAGTCTAGTTTCATGTAAGGCAGATGCAGTAACAGGGTCATGTCTGTAAATTTGAAAAGACGTTTGAATTAAGCGGTGAATTGATTGACAATCAGTCATAACGGCTTTGCGTATCAAGATCATTCGCTCCATTTCGATATAAGATAATCATAATTATACATCTTTATTAATTTTTATTCAATTCTTTTTTGAGGTGATAGATGAAATGAAGAAAAAATGGCTTGTCCCTTTACATGCGAGAGTTAAACAACTAAACACAGCTTTTCTAAATGGACATGTAGAAAAAGATTTGCCAGAAAAAGATCGAGTGGCGTTTGTTAAAGATGCAGATGAAATAAATGCACGAGGCGCGGAAGTC
Source organism: Shouchella phoenicis (assembly GCF_047238345.1). NCBI lineage: Bacteria > Bacillati > Bacillota > Bacilli > Caryophanales > Bacillaceae > Shouchella > Shouchella phoenicis. Next base: position 1,275,712 of record NZ_JBDFMQ010000001.1, read on the forward strand.
GTTAGTGCAAAAATAAAAGGCGACGTATTAAGTGCTGTAACCTTTGATTCATTAACACAAGTCGATTATTTTATAGTCGTTGACCGTTTAATTAAACAAGGAGAGCGAACGTATATGGAAGAACGAACGATGCGAAGACGCGCTTTTTTTGAAGGCAGTGTTCTTGTAGAGGATCAATGTCAAACGACTTACCCATTATCTTTGCAAGAACGTGGCGAGAAGCGGACTGGGAATATTGTTCGGGATGAACAGTCTGGCTACAACCGTAGGAATGCTGTTCGTTATGCAGAACAATGGTGGAATGATTACAACCCTGCTTTTGTGCGCTTTGAAGATAATTGCACAAACTATGTCTCACAATGTTTATATGCAGGTGGTGCACCGATGACGGGTAAAACAGCAAAACAACGAGGCTGGTGGTACGAAAATGAAAAAAGAATGAGTTTAAGCTGGTCTGTTGCACATTCGTTTAGATGGCATTTAAGTGGTGCAACATCAGGGTTAAGAGGAGAAGAAAAAAAGATGGCTAGCGATCTTCTTCCAGGTGATGTGATTTGCTACGACTTTAATGGAAATGGAAAATGGAACCATTGTGCCATTGTTATTGCCAAAGATGCGAATAATGAACCGCTTGTTAATGCCCAAACGATCAATAGTCGCTATCGATATTGGACGTATCAAAATTCACCTGCTTATACAGAGAACATTCAATATAAATTTTTTCATATCACCATTTAAACAGGGTCTAGTGACTCTGTTTTTTCAATGTTTGTCAGCATCCCGTTTCATGTGTAATATAGAGAGGGAACGTAAACCATTCATAAAGGGTGAATGCATATGAAATGGAGAATGTACGCACAAGCTCTATGGATGATTGCACTATTCCTAGCTTTTGCTGCAGTATTTGTAGATCAAAACGGTATGTTATTGATAGGAATTATTGTTTGTGTATTAAGTTCCACAATCTTTTATATAAAAAGCAAAAAGTAAATAGAGGTGCACGAAAAATGGGATTGCATATTGTACTTTATCAACCAGAAATACCAGCTAATACGGGGAATATTGCACGGACATGTGCTGGCACAAACACAACGTTACACTTAATTCGACCACTGGGCTTTTCAACAGATGACAAAATGTTGAAGCGTGCAGGTTGTGATTATTGGCCAAATGTAAAGATTCATTACTATGATTCAATTGACGAATTGTTCCAACGCTATAGTCAAGGAGAGTTCTTTTTTATTGAAACGATAGGGGAACATCATTATAGCGATTTTGATTATACCGATACTAAGGCGGAGTACTTTTTTGTATTTGGTAAAGAAACGACAGGATTGCCGCAAAAATTAGTGGAAGAGCGGAAGGAGCGGTGCTTTCGCATTCCGCAAACTGATGTGATCCGCTCGCTCAATTTATCAAATACAGCTGCAATTGTCATTTATGAAGCGTTAAGACAACAGAATTTCCCGACGCTGAAGTAAATCTTTTTTAAAGAGGTAGGCTTGCAATAAACGTATTGTATAAACGAAATAACACAAACAAAATAGTAAACAAAAACGCCGCCCAAAAAAATAAGTGAAAGCAAATAAATCCGATTAACCCTGGGATAGTTAAGGATTCAGCAATACGATAAACAACAAAAACAATGTAGGCAAATGAAGCAATTAGAAATGCTAAGAGAACGACGATTATAAAGGGATGAAGAACGAGAGCAAGGATGCTTCCAATAAAATAAATCCATTGGCTTCCTTCTGTCTTGCTCCAACTATTGCTTTCGTCAGTTTTGCTGGAAAAGAATAAAAACGAAAGAGAATTGACGGTATCCGCAATTAATTTTAGTGCTGAAAAGATCATGAAAAACAGCAACATCAGCACGAGAATAAGGCCGATACGAATTTCGTTTATGGAGAGAAGATCTGCCATACCGTCTAAGATCCCGTTTTGTTCTAGCCAATCAATCACAAGCCCTTGACCGTACAAGGCAAACGACAAACTAAATAAAAAAATGCTTATTAAGGGTAAATGTCCAGTTAAGTATCGGTTCATATTAATCTCCTATATGTACGAATAACAAATCATTGAAGCGCTTGTCCGGAAAATAAGACAAGCGCTAACTCGTTTATTCACCTTTATAATGGTGGATAACTTCATAGGCATGTAGTTCATTTGCACTGGCAGCTGGCTTTTGATCAGTAGATTTGTCTGCATTTTTGTGGGCTTTTGCAAAAGATTCACTTGCTAGCCAATTTTCATAGTCTTGCTTTGAAGCCCATTTCGTGAAAACGACTTCTTTTTTCTCATCGTCTTGATTTGATAAAAACATAAATTCTAAGCAACCGTCTACCTTTGCCATGTTGTCAGATGCCTTTCCAAAGCGCTCCTGCAACATTTTTTTCTTTTCAGGTGTAACGTTGAGTTCGTTCATAACGATGTACATGTTTGATTTGCTCCTTTTTTTATCAAGATTTCGTGTTTTTTGTAAGAGAATGACTTTTCAATCTGATAGAACTTGGCTATAATAAAAGAGAGCGTTTACGCCCCTTGCAAGGAGGACTTTTTATGAGAACGTTTCTAATGATGAGTGTCTGTGTCGTCTTTTTAGTCTCCATTTTTGCTGGAGGTTACGAGGAAAACCCTCACAAACGATAAAGACCAAGAAAACCGGGAAACCGGTTTTTTTAGTTTTACCGAACCGCCGCTTCCCATATTTTCATTGCTGGTCGACTTGACGACAAATCCTCTACATGACCACGATCTCTACCAACCCAAACTGAAGCTGTGTAGGAATCCGTGAGTCCTGAGAAAGTTAAATCTCGATACTCATTGGACGTCCCTGTTTTCCCGCCTACATAGCCATTCGTAGCGAGCATGATGTCTCGACCTGTTCCGGATTGCACAACTTCGTTCATTAATGTGCGAAGTTTATCATTTGTTTCTTTACTCCATATTTGTTGTGGCTTCTGCGCTGGCCACTCATATATGATGTCATTATGTTCATCATATACCCCTTTTATTGCTTTTGCAGGAGTGAATTCTCCATCGTGGGCAAAGGTTTGGTATGCTTGGACCATTTCATAAACAGACACATCAACAGTTCCTAGCGCAATCGAAATGTCTCGTTCTTCTGCATTTAATTGTTTAAAATGAAACGGTTCAAGATAACTTATGCCTGTTTGAATCCCAATTGAATCTAAAAGGTATTGTGCAGGAATGTTGTAGGAATGTTTAAATGCTTCTCTTAGTGTGACGTTTCCTGGCTTTACATCATTGTAATTTGAAATACAGCCTAACGAGCGGTTTGTTTTCTCTTGTTCCGTGCAATTGTCTCTTGGGTTTCCGTTGACGACTTTATCAATGGAATCATGTGTCTCTTCAAAATAGGGAGCAAAGTCGATTAGAGGTTTAAATGCAGAACCGTGTGAGCGGTAGGAATCTAATGCAAGCATAAAATTGCCTCTTTCATATTCGCGACCGTGGCTCATGGCGACAATCGATTGATCATCGTTTCGAATCACCATCCCTGCACCTTCTACATCTGAAGGGAGCTCATGATAAAAACTCTCTTTTAATGCAGTTTGCCGATCTGGTTCAAGTGCTGTTTCAATTTTAATTCCTTGTTTAAGCAAATCAGCACGTCGGTCTTTCGCTTCTTCTTCGCCTAAGCCATCTACAGCTTGAATTAAAGCGACAAGTTCTTTCTCAACATAATCGGTATAATCGGGATACAAGTTTCGTAGATTTGAACGTCGAAGTTCAATCGTCTCCGCTTTCGCTTCCTCATACTCCTCTTCACTAATAAATTCTTCCTCTTTCATTTTAAGCAAAACCCATTCTTTACGCTTGTTCGTATTATCAATTGCGTTAAAGGGATCATAGATCGTCGGATTATTAGGAATCGCTGTTAAGAAAGCAATTTGTGCTAAAGACAGTTGTTCAGCGTTCTCGCTAAAGTACAGCTGACTTGCAGCTTCAATACCGTAAGCATGGTTACCGAAATAAATCGAATTCAAGTACAATTCTAATATTTCTTCTTTTGCGTAGCGCTGCTCAAGTTCATGGGCATACAGAATTTCGCTTACTTTTCGTTCATAGGTTTGCGAATGATCTAAGAAAATATTGCGGACCATTTGTTGGGTAATCGTGCTAGCTCCTTGATCAATTTCACCACTACTTACATTGGTAATAACTGCACGAGCAATGCCGGACGCATCGAATCCTGGATGCTGAAAAAAGCGTCGATCTTCTGTAGCTACAAAAGATTGAAGTGCAAACTCAGGCATGTGTTCATAAGGCAAATAGTTTCGGTTTACGCCGCCCTCTGAAGCAATTTCTGCGACGACCTGTCCGTTGCTTGCAACGATGGAGCTATTAGAAGAAAGATAAAGAATCTCATCATCAATATGTGTGCCAACCACTTGACCAATTGTTTGGACATTGCCTACCTCTGCAGAAGTGGAGCGGAAAAGAAATACACTACTTAGAGCAAACAATCCAATAAAAAACCAGCCTAAAAAAGTTTTCATTGCCATACTCACTTTCTATCCAACGTATAAGTAAGTATATCATTCTTTTCATGGTGCGGACAGTCTCGCCTTTTCAGAAAAGAAGCATGTTCATTTGATTCAATGCATATCGTTAATTAATCTCGCTTACACGAGGATGGAGGTATACGAGTTGAATATCTTAAACAAAATTGAACAGTACCGTGACAATGAGGAACGCTTACGCTGGGAAGGAACGTTTGCTGAATACTTAGACCTAATCAAAGAAAAGCCGTGGGTTGCACAGACCGCTCACTCTCGTGTGTACAATATGATAAAAGACGCTGGCGTGGAAGAGAAAGATGGAAAAAAAGAATACTCGTTTTTTAAAGACTCAATTTATGGTCTAGAAGAATCGTTAGAAAAGTTAGTAGAAGAATACTTTCATTCTGCAGCGAAACGGTTGGATGTACGAAAGCGAATTTTATTACTTATGGGTCCTGTGAGTGGAGGGAAATCTACCCTCGTTACGCTCTTAAAAAGAGGATTGGAAGACTATTCCCGAACAGAAAATGGTGCTGTATATGCGATAAAAGGGTGCCCGATGAATGAAGATCCGCTCCACCTTATTCCACTCCATCTACGAGAAGACTTCCAAAAAGAATTTGGCATTAAAATTGAAGGGAATCTGTCTCCTTTAAATATGATGCGATTGGAACAAGAGTATGAGGGACGGATTGAAGATGTAGTCGTTGAACGTGTCTTCTTTTCCGAAGATAAACGAACGGGAATTGGAACGTTCTCACCATCCGATCCAAAATCCCAAGACATTGCAGATTTAACAGGTAGCATTGACTTTTCGACGATTGCAGAATATGGATCTGAATCCGACCCCCGCGCCTATCGATTTGACGGCGAACTAAATAAAGCAAACCGTGGCATGATGGAGTTTCAAGAGATGCTCAAATGTGATGAAAAATTCCTATGGCATCTACTATCCTTGACGCAAGAGGGGAACTTTAAAGCAGGGCGATTCGCACTTATTTCGGCCGATGAACTGATTCTCGCCCATACAAACGAATCAGAGTACAAATCGTTTATTTCGAATAAGAAAAATGAGGCGCTCCATTCCCGAATCATTGTCATGAAAATTCCATATAACTTAAAAGTGTCTGAAGAAGAAAGAATATACAAAAAAATGATTGCCGATAGTGATCTTTCACATGTCCACATTGCACCCCATGCACTCAAAGTTGCGTCTATTTTTACGATATTGACTCGTTTAAAAGCGTCACACAAAGCGGGTATTGACCTCGTTAAAAAGATGAAATTGTATGATGGTGAATCTGTAGAAGGATTTAATCAACAAGATGTAAAAGAACTACAGTCGGAATTTAATGATGAGGGCATGAGCGGGATTGATCCAAGGTACGTCATCAACCGTATTTCTTCTGCAATTATTCGTAAACAACTGACGTCCATTTCAGCACTGGATGTGTTGCGTTCCATTAAAGAAGGATTAGATCAACATGCTTCCATTTCGAAAGAAGACAAGGAACGTTACACAGACTATATTACGATTGCACGTAAAGAGTATGATCTAATTGCCAAAGAAGAAGTCCAAAAAGCGTTTGTGTATTCGTATGAAGAGTCGGCGAAAACGCTGATGGACAATTATTTAGATAATGTAGAAGCGTTTTGCAATAAAAATAAGTTAAGAGATCCGCTTACTGGTGATGAAATGTCACCTGACGAAAAATTAATGCGCTCGATTGAGGAGCAAATTGGGATTTCTGAAAATGCGAAAAAAGCATTCCGAGAGGAAATTTTAATTCGCATCTCTGCTTATGCGCGTAAAGGAAAACGTTTTGAATATAATTCTCATGAACGCCTTCGTGAAGCGATTCAGAAAAAGCTATTTGCGGATTTAAAAGATATTGTAAAAATAACAACATCCGTGAAAACGCCAGACGAATCACAGTTGAAAAAAATGAACGACGTAATCGCGCGATTGATTGATGAACATGGCTATAACTCGGTTTCAGCAAATGAATTATTAAGGTATGTCGGCTCCCTTTTAAACCGATAATAGAACAAAAAGACCCTCACTGTGTCAAGAGGGTCTTCTTGTTCTTTTTTGCATTTAGTGGTAATTTATGAATAGAATGTTGGCATTTAAGAAAGTGAGGAGCGTTTTTGGCTGAAAATAGTGTGAAATCAGAGGCTTGGGGATGGGTAAAGGCCATTGCAATTGCATTAATTATTGCATTTGTAGTCCGGACGTTTATTGTAACAAGCTTTGAAGTTCGTGGTGAGTCCATGGTACCAACTGCCGAAGATGGCGAACGATTCATTGTGAATCGATTAGCGTATCAGTTCGGTGAGCCTGATCGTTTTGATTTAATTGTGTTCCATGCAACAGAAGAAGATAGCTATATTAAACGAGTCATTGGGTTACCTGGGGATACGGTTCGTTTTGAAGAAGATCAACTGTTTATTAACGACGAACAAGTGGATGAGCCTTTTTTAGACGACATCCAAGCGTCTTACAGTGGACAACAGTATACAAATGACTTTGAATATGATGAAGTTGTTCCAGAAGATCACGTGTTTGTGGTAGGCGACAATCGCCCAAATAGTCATGATAGCCGCGTTTTTGGTGCAGTGCATGAAGACGAAATCATTGGTAGAGTGGGTTTGCGTTTTTGGCCGTTATCAGAATTTGGTTTTATGGAATAATTGAAATGAAAGCAAAAAGTGCTCATAGAGCGCTTTTTTTGTTTTGGTCGTGGGACTTGCGAGGATAATTGATCTGAAAAACGAATCATTGATGAAAGCATTTATGTATTATGAATCATTTGGATTTCTTCATATAATAGACGTATCACAAGAGGAGGCGTTCTGATGGTCATAGGTTTACATCATGTACAAATAACCATTCCGATAGGAGAAGAGAAACAAGCATTCGCTTTTTATCATACCTTTTTAGGATTAAAACAGATTGACAAACCTGTAAGTCTTGCTGGAAGAGGAGGATTCTGGCTAACGCTTGGAGATGTTGATATTCATGTTGGGACAGAAAAGGACGTTGATCGTTTGCAAACAAAAGCACACCTTGCCTATCAAGTAGAGGACCTGCTATTTTGGAGGCAAAAACTCACTCAAATAGGAATTGAGATTTTAGAAGGAGTACCGATTCCGGGATTTGAGCGGTTTGAATTCCGTGATCCTTTTGGAAATCGAGTGGAGCTTATCCAAGCTATTTAAGTGAAATCTTAAGTGAGTGAAAAAGGTTTAGCTCGTCCTCATACAATTAATTAGCAACTCTCGCGCAAGTGAAACATAGGATAAGTTAAGGCAAAGAAATCAATCCAATCCTATACTATGTGCAAGGGCATCTACGTGTGCAAAAATGTTAATGGTAGGAGGGCAAGAATGGAAAAAAACAATAAGAACCAGTACATTGTCTCTGAGGAAAACTGGTCCCTCCATCGAAAAGGGTTTCAGGACCAACGTCGACATCAAGAAAAAGTTCAAGATGCAATAAAGAAAAATCTACCTGACCTTGTCAGTGAGGAAAATATTGTTCTTTCAAACGGGAAAGACGTGATTCGCATTCCAATCCGCTCCCTTGATGAATATAAAATCCGCTATAATTATGATAAGAACAAACATGTTGGCCAAGGAAAAGGCGATAGTAAAGTAGGCGATGTTGTTGCTCGCGATCCAAATGGTGATAAACAAGCTGGGGCTGGAAAAGGTCAAGGCGCTGGTGATCAAGCAGGGGAAGGCTACAATGAAGCAGAGGTTTCCATTGCTGAGCTAGAAGAAATGATGTTCGCAGAAATGGAATTGCCCCATCTTCAGAAAAAAGAAGAACAAGAAATTGTTATTGAAAATATTGAGTTTAACGATATACGTAAAAAAGGCCTGATGGGCAATGTAGATAAAAGGCGAACGATCCTTGCAGCAATAAAGCGGAACTCACTCGCTGGAAAAGCAGGGATCATGCCAATTTATAATGAAGATCTTCGTTTTAAGACGTGGAATGAAACGATTAAACCTGAATCCAAAGCGGTTGTAATTGCAATGATGGACACAAGCGGTTCCATGGGTCGGTTTGAGAAATATGTTGCCCGAAGTTTCTTTTTTTGGATGACTCGTTTTTTACGAACGAAATACGAAAAAGTAGATATTGAATTTATTGCTCATCATACAGAAGCAAAAGTAGTAAACGAAGAAGATTTTTTCTCAAAAGGTGAAAGCGGTGGAACAATATGTTCTTCTGCTTATCGGAAAGCCCTTGAACTCATTGATGAAAAATACAATCCATCCGCTTACAACATTTATCCGTTTCACTTCTCGGATGGAGATAATTTAACGTCGGATAATGCACGTTGCTTAAAATTAGTTAAACAGTTGATGGACCGCTCCAATTTATTTGGCTATGGCGAGATTAATCAATATTCTCGTAACTCGACATTAATGGGCGCTTACAAAAATGTAAACGATCCACGATTTATGCACTATATTCTTAAAGAAAAAGGCGACGTCTATCACGCTCTTAAACATTTCTTTCAGAAAGAGGATCAGCAAGTAAATGCATAAATGACTCTTGTTTTTAGTCAGAAAACATTGATAAGTGGACGGTAATTATTGTTACAAAAAAACAATTGACTTCTGTGAAAGGACTCGTGTATAATCACCTCTAACTTCATTTGTTCGTAATGCGTAGATCGGAACAAGTAGGCGAAAGAATATGTAAAGAGAGTTGGTTTCATCGGCTGAAAGAACCAACCATTCCTTCTTTTGTTGAACCCTATTCCGGGAGCAATTGGCAAAACCAATCGTCTCATTGACGTTATCAATGTTAAGTGGGCATCGTAGGATGCTAACAAAGGTGGTACCGCGGAGCTCTTCCGTCCTTATTTCAAGGATGGGAGGGCTCTTTTTCGTGAAGGGGGAGAAAAAATGCAGGGAACGATTGTCATAAAAATCGGAAGCAGTAGCTTAACAACCGTTACAGGACAACTAGATGCACAACAGCTTAATAGTCATGTTGAGGCAATGGTATTCTTGATGAAACAAGGATACCGCATCGTGCTTGTGACATCAGGCGCAGTAGCAGCAGGATTCTCAAGCTTAGGATTTAAACGAAAGCCAAAAGGGATTGCGCAAAAACAAGCCTCAGCAGCAGTTGGACAAAGCTTGCTCATGCAAGCATACATGGATGCGTTTAAACATCATGATTATATTGCGGCACAGCTGTTAATCACACGAGCTGATTTTGCTGATCAACAACGGTTTTCTAATATCTCCCAAACGATTGGAGAATTAGTCAAACGAGGAGCGATTCCCATTATTAATGAGAATGACTCAACATCAATAGAAGAGTTAACCTTTGGGGACAACGATCGCTTATCCGCACTCGTTAGTGGGATTGTACATGCGGATATGCTTTGCTTGTTTACTGATGTGAATGGCGTTTATGATCAAAATCCATTTTCCTATCCGAACGCAAAAAAATATCATTATCTCTCAGAAGTACCTGAAACCCTTTTGGATGCAATGGATCAAACCACTTCTGATGTTGGTACAGGTGGGATGTTCTCGAAACTGTCAGCAGCAAAAACAGCAATCGAACTTGGGGCAAACGTTTTTATTGGAACCGGAGAAGGGGAAGAGAAGTTTGCTGATGTATTAGTAGGCAAAGGAGATGGCACGTATCTTGGCTCTTTTGCGAAAAATACAATGTCGATGACCAAACAATACATTTTATATCATAGTAGTCCAAGGGGCACGATTTTTATTGATGATGGAGCGGCGAATGCGCTGTTAAAGCAACACCGCAGTTTACTTCCAGCAGGAATTGTTGATGTGAACGGCTCGTTTAACATCGGTGAAATTGTTGATGTGCGTAGAGAGAATAACGAGGTTATCGGAAAAGGCAAAGTGAATTTTACAAACGAAGAGCTTGATTTATTAAAAGGGAAAAATAGTGCTGAGGTTATAAAAGCAACAAGCCGGTCAAAAAAAGCTGTCATTCATCGTAACTTTTGGGTGGCAATGTAAAGGGGATAGAAGGATGGAAAAAGTCGAACAGATTGCCAAGAAAGCAAAGAAAGCAGCGCCAAGTATTGCCCTTGCGACGATAACTGAACGAAACGAAGCGTTAACCAAAATGGCTGACGCATTGATAGATGAAAAACGCTTTTTGCTTACGGAAAATCAAAAAGATATTGACGAGGCGGAACAAAAGGGAACACCAAAACCATTAATTGATCGTTTGTTATTAACAGAAGAGCGAATTGCAGACATGGCGGAAGGGATGTGGCAGCTTGTTCAATTACCAGATCCAATTAATCAAACCCTTGAAACGATTGAACGTCCAAATGGATTAACCATGGAAAAGCGAGTTGTTCCGTTCGGTGTGTTTGGCATGATCTACGAGGCTCGTCCCAATGTAACGGTTGATGCTTGCGCCCTTGCTATCAAAACAGGAAATGCAGTTGTGCTGCGAGGCAGTGCCAGTGCAATGCACTCAAATAAAGCCATTGTCACTGTATTAAAACAAGCGTTGACGAATACCACGATTAATACGGCTTGTATTCAGTTGATTGACGATCCATCCCGAGAAGAAGCGAACCGCTTTATGAAATTAAAAGGCGACATTGATGTTTTGATTCCAAGAGGGGGTGCATCGCTCATCCAAACAGTAGTCAACGAAGCCACGATACCCGTCATTGAAACAGGCGTAGGAAATTGTCATGTGTATTTATCAAAACACGCAGATTTGGAGCTAGCTACATCAATTATCGTGAATGCGAAAACCCAACGTCCTTCTGTTTGCAACGCAAGCGAAACGTTGCTACTTGATCAAGGGTTTGCGGACCGTCACTTGCAAAAGATTGCGGAAACCTTAATAGAAAAAGGCGTCACGTTAAAAGGTGATGAAAACGCCCGAGCGATTTTTCCTCATATGTTACAAGCAGATGAAGAAGACTGGCGTACCGAGTATCTAGATTTAACCCTCGCCATTCGATGTGTGGCAAATTTGGAAGAAGCGATTGATCACATTAATGAATATGGAACAAAACACTCAGAAGCGATCGTCACGGAAAAGGATTCAGAAAGAGATTACTTCTTCCAGGCTGTCGATGCTGCAGTCGTGTATCATAATGCCTCAACGCGATTTACAGACGGGTTTGAATTTGGTTTTGGCGCTGAAATTGGCATTAGTACGCAGAAATTACATGCAAGAGGACCGATGGGTTTACAAGCCCTTACGACCTACAAATATACAGTTAAAGGTACCGGGCAAATCAAGTGAAAACGAGAAGACAAGTGAAGAAGCTTGTCTTTTTTGTATGAAAGTTGGAGCTAAAAGAACTTGGTTGGTAAGAGATATTTCAGTAGCTGTGTACATAAAAACGTACTTGCTGATAAGCGCATTCAGCAAGTACGTTTGTTTTATTTTCCGAGTTCAGGTTGTGGCGGGGATTCTTCAAAATCTGGCATAGTTGTCGGATCAAGTGGATGATCGTGTGTGGCAGCGAAAAAGGTGCCGCCTGATACATCTTTTACATTATGAACGACGATAAAGGCGTTTGGATCGACTTCATGTATAAGCTTTTTTAAGTAGAAGAGGCGGTATGAACGAACAACAATGTAAATGACTTCGCGTTCTTTTTTTGAATAGCCACCATAACCGTTAAAAATCGTCGCGCTCGATGCCATTTGTTTTAACACTTTCTCAGAAATGGCTTGCGCTTCTGGTGAAATGATATTGACCGCTTTTTTTGCATCGAACCCTTCGAGCACATAGTCTGTTACTTTTTTTCCTATATAAAGCGCAATAATTGTATACATCGTGTAAATTGGTCCAATGATAAACACGCCGGAGATAACAATAACCGCATCTAAAACAAAGTTGGTACCGGTTAATTCCCAGCCAAAACGATGGTTAAGCATTCTCGCAATAATGGAGGTTCCGCCAGTTGAAGAACCTGCACGGAAAATGAAACCAAACCCAACCCCAGTTATAATACCGGCGAAAACCGCAGCTAATAATGTATCTTCAATTGGTTGTCCAAGTCGTTCAGTAAAAAAGATAAATAATGATAAGAGCGGCACATTAATAATCGACTTATAGACCATATGTCTCGGTAATAATTTAAACCCTATTAATAAAAGAACAGCGTTAAACACAAACGTAACGAGAGCTGGTGATAAATCAAATTGAAAATATAGCAAGAGTGATAACCCGACAATGCCGCCCTCAGCAAGGTTGTTCGGCATCGCAAACAGTGTAATCGATAGGCTGAAGAGGAAGGTTCCAATCGCCATATAGAAATAGTCTCTCAAGATTCATCATTCCTTTCTACAAATGAAAAGAAGCAGTGGTGGCAAGCGCCAACTACTTCTTCCCTAGTCTTTCTTCTAATTGTTCAACTAAACCTACAATTTCTGCAGTTCGTGCCTCTCGGTCAGCTTCTTCTTGTGCTTTCTTAAGCGCTTGTTGAATATCTTGCTGTGAAATCCCTAATTCCATTTCTTTTGTTTCGCTTACCGCTTCTTCATATTGTCGGAGCGCGTCAGCTTCTTGTCCGATAATATCAGTCTCACACGTCCCGCCAATCGCAATGTTATGTTCATGTCCAGTAAAGAAGCAATTTTCAATTAAACCACCGGCGTGAAGGAGTCGTATTGCACAAGTGCCCCCATCTTGAATAAACGTTTCTCGGATAGTCGGTTGGCTGTCTCGTACGTCAATCTGCGCTTCATAATGTCCATTGATCTGACAGTGCTCGATTAGTCCTGTTGATTGATTTTCAAAGCGAATGCCGCTTTCATAACTATCAATAATACGCGTTTCTTTCATTGTGACGCTAGACTGATTTAATACATAGACTTGCGGATATAAGTCATGGTGATGATAAAATGAGCTATTTGTTAATTGAACATGGCTATGATCAGTAATATAGAGACCACTTTGACGCCCATCAAACACATCGACATCGTCTAAGGTTGCTTCACTAAAATCAGCCACCATTAGTTGATTCAAGTCATTGTCGAAAAAGCGACTATGGGCAATGGTTGCACTGGAACGTTCAGTTAACCAGACGCCGTAGTGAGAACCTTCGAAGACAGAACTATGATTCATGCTTAAGCGCGCATCTTCACTAAGCGCGATTTGCGGCATGTGATGATCAAAAATATCTGTTGCTTCAATATACACATAGCTCTTTGCTAACTGGGTAATACCAGCGCGTTCGCCAGCATGAATTTTACAATGAAAGATGTAAGCCGATGCTTCGTGAACGGAGATTTGATCATATGAATGGTCTTTTATTGTACATTGTTCAATCTCTGCTTTACTTCTTTGGTTTAGGGAAATCCCTGATTGGCCGCGCTCAATGGAGCTGTTCTTTAAAAACAGTTCGCCGCCTTGTCCTTCAATTTGTGTAGGTGTATTCTCTGTCAGTTTACTAGAGCGCAACGTTAGTTTTGCTTGATCTTGTAGAAGAATACCACCTGATTGGCTTTCGTAAATCTGACAGTCTTGAAGGACCGCTTCGCTTTGTTCTTGCGCTTTTATTTGTCTTTGCTCTGAATGATGACCATAGATTTGGCAGTTTTCAACGTACGATCGACTGTTTTGATCAAAATAAAATGCCGTCGTATCGCCATTATAGATATGCGAATGCTTCATAATTAAGCGACCATTGGAACCTGTATACACTTGGCTTCCTTGTTGTGCATAAAGCGCGCAATATTCAATTCGTGCGCGGCCACGATTGTGTATGCCAATTGTATTATGGCGAATAGTGGCATCTGTCAGGGATAGATGGCCTTGCTCTTTTATTTGAATGGCATATTTTTTAATTTCGTGGAATTGACAATGGATGACATTTGCATGTCCTTGTTCAATTAACAACCCTTTATCTGTATTAAAGAAAGATAGGTTTTTAATGTGTACAGAGGCATTTTTCGTCACTTTAAATCTCCCGGCTATGCGAACATCCTCAGGCTGATCCGATAGACCAATTAGTGTAACGGATTTTGATAATTGAACGGATTCATGATAAAGACCTGGTTCAATTTCAATTGTGTCGCCATCATGAGCATCTAAAAGCGCCTGTCTAATCGTTTTGTATTTCGATAGCAATTTACGTGAAACATGGATTTTCTTCACAATTTTCACCTCGAATCTGCCTTTTAGTATACCTGCTTTTCCAAATACTGTCCAAGAGCTTTTCGTTATACACAATAAAAAACTTACTGCTTCTTCTTTAAACGATGTTTACTGACCATCATTTAAGGAAAAAAAGATAGTGTGATAAAGAGGAGGCTATAACAATGGACAAGAATCAAGACCTTTCCAATGGAATTCCAAAGCAAATGCAGCAAAAGCAACCTGGGATAGAATCAGAAATGAATCCTGAGCCGATTTTTGAAAGTGATGGGTATAAAGGTTCTGATAAATTAAAAGGCAAAGTGGCGTTAATTACTGGGGGAGACTCTGGTATAGGACGTGCTGTTGCAGTTGGCTATGCAAAAGAAGGAGCCCATATTGCGATTGTCTATTTAGATGAACATGAAGACGCCGAATTTACAAAAGAAAAAGTTGAAGCTTACGGCGGTAATTGCATTACCATTTCAGGCGATATTACAGATGAAGCGTTTTGCATTTCTTCCGTTGAACGTTGTGTAGCAGAATTAGGTGGCTTAGATATACTCGTAAATAATGCTGCTGAGCAACACCCAGTTAATGATCTTCGTGAGCTCAGTGACGAACAGCTAAAACGTACATTTGCTACGAACTTTTACTCGTACGTCTACTTCACAAAAGCAGCTCTTGATTATTTACAAGAGGGAAGTGCGATCATTAACACTTCTTCAATTAACGCTTACCGGGGGAACATTTCGTTGATTGACTATACAAGTACAAAAGGAGCCATTACCGCATTTACACGCTCCATGGCACAATCCCTTGCTGAGAAAAAAATTCGTGTAAACAGTATTGCGCCTGGTCCGATATGGACACCGTTAATTCCAGCTTCATTTGATGAAGAGAAGGTGTCGCAGTTTGGTCAAAACACATTAATGGGTAGACCTGGTCAACCAAGTGAACTTGTAGGTGCATATGTTTTGCTTGCATCAGAAGATTCTTCTTACATGACAGGACAAGCAATTCATATTAATGGTGGCGACTATATTAGTTCATAGAAAATAAGAGACCGGCATCATAATAAAAAAGAATCGTTATGGATGAGAAACGATCATCCATAACGATTTTTTTATTTTTTGAGCCGTTTGCTAGCGCGACATTCTCGTAGCAAAATGGTAGCGATCCCCTCGATAGCGGGTGTAAACAAGTTCTAATACACGTCTTTCTGTTGTAAATGCTTGTCGACGTATCGCTAAGAGAGGGTCTCCTTTTTCAATCTCAAGTAATGTGGCATCTTCTTCGTTTGCCAAAACGGATCGAATGGTTTGTTCAGAATGGTCGATCTGGTGACCTAGTTCTTCTTCAAAATACGTATACAGAGAGGAATGCAAAATGTTTTCTGTAAGGTTAGGAGCTAAATCAACAGCTATAAACGCTTGTTCTAAAGCGATAGGGCTTTTGTTAGCCAATCGAACACGATTTACATGAAAAACGTCTGTTCCACTTTCAACTTGAAGCAGTTGAGCCGTTTTTTCATCTATTTGTTCGCGCTTAAAAGAAAGCAGTTTTGACTCGGGTACCATGTTTCGATTAAGCATGTCTTCACTAAAGCTCGTCGTTTTTGTTAAAAGCTGTTCGATGTTTTGTGATGATGCAACGAATGTCCCTTTGCCTTTTTCACGAATTAGTTGCCTTTTTTGAACAAGATTGTTCATCCCTTGTCTAACGGTCATTCGACTAATTTGATACTTGTCAGCAAACTCTCTTTCAGAGGGGAGAGCGTCGCCTGGCTTTAATAGACCCGCTTTAATTTGTTTTTGGATCAATTCTTCTATTTGATAATAGATAGGAATTGGGGAATATTTATCAATCATTATTGTTCCTCCGCGCTACGTCATCTTGACAATAAGTATAGCACAAGTTAGCTTCTTTAAATTGGTATAGACAACTAAACGTCTAGAGAATATAATAAAAGCACAAAGGGAGTGAAGAGAAAGATGACTGAACTTATTTTAAAAGGAAATCGAATGCTACCAGGTCTTCCAAATCAAACAAGCTATGACTCGTTTTATGTAGCGGTTAATCAAGGAAAGATAACAGAAGTAGGTCGCACAGTTCCGCCGCATCTTCAAACTGAGAAGACAAGAGTCGTCACGCTCGAGAAGAACCAGCAGCTCATCCCTGGGTTTATCGATATCCATATTCACGGTGGGTATGGAGTAGATGTTATGGATCATTCAGATAAAGGGTTACATCATTTAAAAACGTCCTTACCAAAAGAAGGGACAACATCATTTCTCGCAACGACAATTACGCAGTCAACAGAATCGATCGAACGAGTGATTGAGCAAGTAGCAAACTACTCAAATCAGAATGGATCAGAGATTCTTGGCTTGCATATAGAAGGTCCCTTTATCAATGAGGTGCGTAAGGGTGCACAACCAGCTACTTTTATTTTGGATCCTTCTGTAAACCAAATGGAGCGTTGGAATCGACTTTCAAAAGGAACCATTAAGCAAGTAACGTATGCGCCAGAAAAACCTAATGGGTTGGCACTAACAGATTACTTATCTAGTCATAACATTACCCCTTCAATTGGACATTCAGATGCCACTTTTGTAGAGATTGAAGCGGCATTAGAAAAAGGTTTAAATCAAGCAACGCATTTATTTAATGGAATGCGCCCATTGCATCACCGAGAACCTGGTGTAGTTGGTACGGCATTGTTAATGGACGGTATAGATGTTGAATTAATTGCTGATGGGATCCACATCCACCCGAAAATGGTGCAGTTTGCATGGAACGTAAAAGGAACCGATCGTTGCTTATTAATTACTGATTCGATGCGGGCAAAAGGGCTCGCAGAGGGAACGTATGATTTAGGTGGTCAAGATGTTGAAGTAAAGGATGGGCAAGCGACTTTAGCAGATGGTAGTTTAGCTGGCTCAATCTTGCCGATGAATGACGCGATTATGAATATGTTGCGTTTTTCGGGCTGTACATTTGCAGAAGCGGTCCAAATGGCAACGTATAATCCTGCCAAAAAGCTCGATGTTTTAAACCGCAAAGGTTCGATTGAAGTTGGGAAGGATGCCGACTTTGTTATTTGGGAAGACGGAAAAGTTATACAAACTTTTTGTAAAGGGCATGAATGTTTATAAGAAAGGAAGGATTCGATGAATATTATTTATGTAAGAAATTATGAGGAGCTAAGTGACATGGCCTCATCTTTTTTACTGGAACACTTACAGGCTAAGCCATCTATGAACATGGGACTTGCGACTGGTGGAACACCTAAGGGGACCTACAGCAAGCTCATTAATAAAGCAAAGGAAGCTCAGTTTTCATTTGCGCGGGTAAAAACATTTAATCTAGATGAATATGTAGGCCTTTCTCATGATAATAAAAATAGCTACCATGAATACATGAGAAGTCAGCTTTTCCATGCTATTGATATTAAGCGTGAGCATACATTTATACCAAATGGTTTAGCACCCTCCTTACGAGAGGAAGCTGATCAATATGAGCAGCGTATTGCGGCTGAGGGTGGGATAGACGTTCAACTGCTCGGGATAGGGAGCAACGGACATATCGGTTTCAATGAACCTGGCACGGATTTTCAAGAAACAACGCATATCATTGAGTTAGCCGACGAAACAAGAGCGGCAAATGCGCGGTATTTCAACTCAAAGGATGATGTTCCGAAACAAGCGATCACAATGGGGCTTGCAACCATTATGGCGGCAAAAACGATTTTGCTACTGATCTCAGGAGAAGATAAGAAGCGCGCTTTTTCCACATTACTGGAAGGGGACCGAGATCCCAATTTTCCAGCATCCATTTTAACAGATCATCCAAATGTAACAGTGATTGTCGATGCAGATGCAGCTGGAGATTATTCTCAACATGTGACGGCAAATGGCGCATAAAAAAGAGATACGGACGCACTAATCCGTATCTCTTTTTGTTCTCGTTAACTTCTGCATTCTTAAATAAGTACCGCTACGCCAAATATACTCTAAAGGTCCAATCCTGAAAAAATTCAGCCAGACGATACTGAATAATACTTGGAGTACGTACACAACGAAACAAAGCAATACGCCGTAAAAAATGCCTAGCTGACCGTACAGCCCAAGTCCGTAGCCGTAAAAGAGAAAAGTGAAAATGACTGACTGCAAGATGTAATTAGTGAAAGCCATCTTTCCGACTGTAGCAAATGGGGTCATCCATTTAGATCGATATGACACGATAAGAGCCACTGATGTTCCGTAGAACAAGGCTAAAAATGGAGCGCCAATATAGACGGATAAGAGCTCATACTGTGTATTGCCTCCACTAGCAAGTGCATTTGGCAGCTTGGCGGCTAGACCGACAAGTAAAAAGATTGGTAAGAAGAGAAAGGCTTTTTTTCGATAAAGATGAAATGCCTCTAGCCATTTACTTTTCGCTACGAAAGCACCGAATAAAAACATTGGCATTACGGTTAAGACGGCTGACAGTTGAAAGAAGATTTCCCCAAAAAGAAACACAATTGGACTGCCACCTGATGATAATCCAATCATATCCGTGCTTCCACGAAATTGCACGTGATCGGCATATGTGCCGTTTGCAATAATTGCTTGCTCGTTTTCGTAATACGCAGGCACAGGTGTAGCGCCCACATCTGGAAGGAGAGCGGTTGAAGCCATGAGAGTAAACCAGATTATGGCACTAATGAACAAGCCACGTTTTTTTAATGGAAGAAACGCTAGTAAAAGCATCGCTGTAAGAGAATATGTCAGAAGAATATCTCCGCGCCATAAAAAAATAATATGTAAAAAGCCAAAAATAAATAATAAACAGGTGCGGCGCCAAAAAACAGGTGTAAAGGATGCTTGTTTCGCAAGAAATCTCGAGCGTTGTAATGCCGTTCCATAGCCAAATAAGAATGAAAATAGCGTAATAAAACTTCCGTCTACGAGTAAACGAATAAAGAAGTGGGTCCATTCATCGAGAGCACCGTTTTGATACATGCCTTGAACATTCGTGATACTACCTAGCATGCCAAATTGAAACACAATGCTATTGGCAATCAAGATGCCTAATAGTGCAAAGCCTCGAATGACATCAAGCGATAGTATTCGTTCGTTTTGTTGAATTGAGCCGCTCATTCTTAATCATCATTCCTCCATTCTATGTACAATGTCGATTAGTCGACGTTTTGATTATCCCATGTTCCTCCTTAATTGAAAAGTGAATTCGATTTATTTGTATTTTCGTTATTTTAAAGTAGACTAAGAAAGAGAAGATCGTAGAGGAGTGATTATAATGAATGAAATTATTAAGCAAATGAGCGCGCACCGTTCCGTTCGTGCCTATGAAGAACAGCACGTATCGCAAGAGCAACTATCAGCGATTACAAATGCAGCTAGGTGGGCGTCCACTTCTAATCATGTGCAAGCTTATTCAATTATTACCATTCAAAACGAACAAACAAAGCAAAGCTTATCAGAATTAACAGGTGGCCAGCAATGGGTACAAGCATGTCCAGTATTTTTTGTTGTGTGTGCAGACTACACAAGACAAAAATATGCGAGTGAGAAGCACAATGCCTCATTTGACGTTGGCGGTGCTGAGCAGCTGTTAGTTAGTGCTGTTGATGTAGCACTTGTTGCACAGAATATGTTACTTGCAGCTGAATCACTCGGCTTAGGTGGCGTGATGATTGGCGGAATCCGCAATCAACCTCGTGAAGTGAGTGACCTTCTTCAGCTTCCTACATACGTTGTTCCAATTATGGGATTAGCAATCGGTGCACCTGGCCAAGAGATAGCACAAAAGCCTCGGCTCCCTGAAGGTGCTGTTGTTCATAAAGAAACGTACAACCAAAATCAAGGTGATTCAATAGATGCGTATGATCAACTTATGAGTGAGTACTATACAGAGCGGACCAAAGGGAAACGCAGTTCTTCATGGACGGAACTAATGGCAAACTATACGAGCGTTCGCAAACGTCCGCATATGGACGAGTTCCTGCAAGAAAAGGGATTTTTACAGCCAATAAAGGAGGAAGACTAAGGGATGACTTCACGATTTGCGGACATTGGAGATATTTATTGTGTAGGTCGAAATTATGCGGAGCATGCACATGAACTAGGGAATGAAGTGCCTGAGCAACCTCTGTTATTTACTAAACCGAGAAGTTCTCTCGCACTAGCTAATGGGGATTCGCTCTCTTTTCCTACTAATAAAGGAAGTATTCATTATGAAATCGAGCTCGTCTTAAAAATTAGCAAGGATGTATCAAGTGAAGATCGATTAGAAGACGTGGTTCAGGAAGTGGCGTTAGGTTTGGATTTAACGTTAAGGGACATTCAATCAAAACTTAAGCAGAAAGGCCATCCTTGGCTAAGAGCAAAAGGATTTCCGAACGCTGCGATCCTTACTCCTTTCTTTTCATTCGTTGGTGAAAAGAGCTGTCAAACCATCCCGTTTGAATTACAAAAAAATGGCGAGGTTATGCAAAAAGGATATTCAAAGGACATGATCTTTAGTTTAAGTAATCTCTTTGATGAAGTTCAACAAGAGTTTGGGTTGAAAAAAGGAGACTTGCTATTTACAGGCACGCCAAAAGGTGTCGGGAAATTAAGTGTGAATGACGAGTTTAAACTTTTTTTTAATGGTGAAGAAAAAGGTTCATTTACGGTAAGTCGCTGACGATTAGGTCGCGTTCACCCTATCAATTAAAACGGTTCTCTTCTCTTCCTATAAAGAAAAGAGTATACTTTATCCGTTCCTCTCGTATTCAGTGCCTTAAGCAAATGAATGGACATAGTAAAATAGGGTAAAGTACTATTCAACTTATCGAAAAAAAGGTACACTACGTAGTGGATTTATGATTGACGTTTCCAAAGGGGTGAAGAGCCAAATGAAAGAAATTGATGTTTCTAGATTTGAAAAGAAAATTATTATCCGTAACATCGAAGAAAAAGATTTTGATGACATTATTAAGTTATCAAAGCAATGTTTTAAAAATATGGAACCGTGGCGTTACGACGAATTAAAGAGTCACATTTCTGTTTTCCCTGAGGGTCAGTTCTGTGTTGAATATGATGGTGAGATTATTGGTTCATGTTCAAGTTTAATTATAAATTTTGATGAGTATGACGATCAACATACGTGGGATGAAATTACGGATGAAGGCTATATTACGAATCATGATTCAGACGGGTTTAACCTTTACGGCATTGAAGTCATGGTTCATCCAGACTATCGTCGAATGAAAATTGGTAGACGTCTGTATGAAGCGCGAAAAGAGTTATGCCGTGAATTGAATTTAAAGAGCATTATTATCGGCGGGCGCATTCCTAATTACTATAAATACGCGGATCGATTCACACCAAGAGAGTATGTAGACGAAGTGATGATGCACAACATTTATGATCCAGTGTTAACATTTCAGGTGATTAATGGCTTTTCGTTAAAACGTGTGAATGCCAACTATCTTGATGATGATCGAGCGAGTATGCGCTATGCGACGCTGATGGAATGGAATAATATTGATTATCAACCCTCAACGCCTAAAAGAAGGTTTAAGACATCCTTTCCTGTTCGAATCACGACGATTCAATATGAAATGAAGAAAATATCTTCATTTGATGACTTCGCGATTCAATGTGAGTACTATACAGACGTTGCGGCAAGTTATAAATCAGACTTTGCAGTTTTCCCTGAGATTTTTACGCTACAACTCTTGTCATTTTTACCTGAAAAGAGTCCTAGTCGCGCGATAAGACGCTTAACGGAATTTACAGAAGACTATATTGAGTTATTTACGAATTTAGCAGTAAAATACAATGTCAATATTATCGGCGGTTCCCATTATGTGGAAGAAGAAGGGAAGATTTATAACATTAGCTACCTTTTCCGTCGCGATGGAACAATCGAAAAGCAATATAAGCTTCATGTTACACCGAATGAGCGCGTATTCTGGGGAATTTCTGGTGGCGATGAAGTAAAGGTATTTGATACGGACTGTGGAAAAATTGCTATTCAAATTTGCTATGACGTTGAGTTCCCTGAAATTGGACGAATCGCAACAGATAAAGGAGCGAACATTATTTTTTCTCCATTCTGTACGGATGACCGTCAAGGGTATTTACGCGTTCGCTATTGCTCGCAAGCAAGAGCAATTGAAAACCAAGTGTACACCGTGATTTCTGGGACAGTAGGAAACTTGTCTGATGTTGCGAACATGGACATTCAGTACGCGCAATCAGGCATCTTCACACCATCTGACTTTGAGTTTCCGCGAGACGGCATTGTCGGGGAATGTAGTCCGAATGTGGAAACCGTTGTTGTCGGAGATGTGGACTTAGAAATTCTTAGAAGAAATCGTCGCTCAGGCAGTGTAAATCAATTGCGTGATCGTCGAGACGATATTTATCACGTTGTGTATAAACAATAATGAATGGAAGACGTCCAAAAACTTATGGGCGTCTTCGTTTATGATTTGGAACAATGGCAACAATAGGTGCTAAAAGGAGTTGAAACGTAATGAATACCTCTTTTGCACCTGTTATAATCAAACAAATTAGTTTGCTTATTCTCATTGCCGCTGCTGTGTTTTTCATTTATTCCATTCGTTCCTATGATGGAGTTCAGCAATTGTTCATAGAAGAAATTCCTCTCATGGTTCAGGCAGAAAAGACAGCCGATTTACAAGTGTTTGTTCAAGATTATAATGGGGAAGCAGTCACAACAGCGAATGTGGTCGGTCATTATCTTTTACATGAACAAGAAGTCGATGTCCTTTTTCACCATATTGATAATGGCTTGTATGAAGGGGAGGGCTTATTTGTTATCCCTGGACAATGGACTGGTGAAATTGAAGCAAAAACATTCTCAACTGAAGCAAAAATTGATATGATAATAGACGTGAAACAATAGAGTGAATGCTTAAGGAGAGAGTGTATTGGTCGTTTTTCCCCCATTAATAACAGCAACATTTATTGAACGGCCAAACCGATTTATTTTGGTCTTAGAACGTAAAGATACAAAAGAGTTGATTCGTGCACATTTGCCTGACCCTGGTAGGTTAAAGGAACTATTAGTAAAAGATGCAACGGTTTGGGTCACATATAGTGATAAAAGCAGCCGAAAAACGAAATGGACAGCTGTTTTGTGTGAACCAGAAGAAGGGCTATACGTTTCACTTCAAACAACCGTTGCCAATCGACTTGTTGAATCAGCAATTCGATCGAAAGCGATTGATTCGTTTAGTGAATGGGGACTAGTAAGAAGAGAATATCAAGTTGGTTCCTCGCGCTTTGATTTTTTACTCGAAAATGCGACAAAAGAACAGCTTTTGCTTGAAGTGAAAAGTGTCACCTTGGCAAGAGATGGAAAAGGGCTTTTTCCTGATGCGCCAACTGCTCGAGGGACAAAACATGTACATGAATTAACGAAGCTTGTACAAACAGGTACGTATAAAACAGGAATACTGTTTGTTGCACAAAGAGCGGATATTACGTCCATTTCGAGCGAAAAAGTAATTGACCCTGATTTTAACCACGCATTAGAAAAAGCACACGAAGAAGGTGTTAAGATCGTCGCAGTAACCAGCTCGATTTCAACAACTAAGATTTCAATTGAGAAAGAAATTCCCTTTTTCATCTGATTTATTATTTGAACAATGGTATAGTGAAACATAGGAGCAGCAACGAATGGAGAGGGCACATGATTCGTACTTTTTCTAATGAATATAGACATGAGAACGTAATGAAAATGACGGAAGGGCCGTTTGATTTACTCGTTATTGGTGGCGGAATTACAGGAGCAGGAATTGCGCTTGATGCCTCAATTCGTGGACTAAAGACGCTTTTAGTTGATCAGGAAGATTTCGCGTCAGGCGCATCAAGAAATTGGTCAAATCTTTTTCATACTGAAATTCAACATATGAACCATTTAGATATGAAGGCATATAACGATATGTTTAAACAGAGAGCGATTTTAAAAGAAAACGCCCCGCATTTGGTGAAACAAATTGAACTTATTCTACCTACATATAAAACAGGGCTTTTTACAAAATCGTTTCGTACAAAAATGCTGGATCGTTTAACCGAAATGGCCTTCAAAGAAAAACGCAAGCACCTAACAAAAAAAGAATTAATCAAACGGGAGCCGATGCTTTCTTTTAAACAGGGGAAACATGCGTTACTTTATAAAGAATTTCTTCTAGATGAGTCACGATTAGCGATTGACCTCGTAAAAGAAGCTGTAAAAAGAGGACTTTTAGCGCTTAACTATATGAAGGTGGAGAGTTTTATCTATGAGAATGATAAAATAAGCGGGGCTCTTATTGTTGATCAAAATAAAAATGTTGTACATAAAGTGTTAACAAAACAAGTGGTGAATGCAACCGGTTCATTAGTTGACCAACTTCGAGTGCAAGACCGTTCATTGGATCATCTCGTAATTGACTACGTTGAAGATCACTTTATTAGCGTTAAACGAGAATATTTACCGATTCACCATGCGATCTATGTTGAAACAGACAAGAACCAGTTAATCAGTTTTGTTCCGTACCGAGGAACGGTAATCATCGGGACTCCTGTGAAAAAAGAGGAACGACAAACAATCATTCCTTTTCTCATCGATGCTGTGAATCGTACGTTTGAGAAGATTCATTTGTCACAGGAGCAATTGGAAGGAAGCTGGGTCGTTAAACGTCCTTTCCCAATTGATAAAAAGAAAAAGCATCACGAATTTAAACGATTTGAATGCATTGAATCGTCATCAGGACTTTTATCTGTCACTTGCAGCCAACATACATTTTATCGGTCAATAGCCGAGCATGTTGTGAATCGAGTGTGCAAACAGCTGAAACCAAATGAAAGAAAAGTTTGTGAAACAGATACGGTGACAATTTCAGGCGGATATGTTGGTGGTATGGATGATTTTCAACTGTATAAAGAGAAGCGTGCCGAAGAGGGAAAACAGTACGGGCTGACGATTGAGCAAGCAAATGAATTAATTGATCGCTATGGATCAAATATTGGACAGATTTATGCGCGAATTCGTACAAATGGGAAACAAGCAAAAATGTTTGGTATGAGTCCTTCTCTTTTTGCAGAACTTGTTTATTGTATTGAAGAAGAAGGCATTCTTAGCCCAGTTGACTTTTTTATTCAGCGAACAGGCTACCTTGTTGTTAATAAAGATTTCGTAGGCGCAATGAAAGAGCCAATTTTTCGATACATGCGAGATCGACTGAATTGGACGGAAGAACAAGAACAGCGATTTCGAGAGAAGTTCCTGTACGCGATGACTTAAGGTTATGATGTTTAGAAAAGACGTAATTTTTGGAGGAGAACAAGTGAATTATAAAGAGATCGCGACAAAATGGGAAAGTTTTTCAGCCTTAGAACCAGATTTAAGAGAAGCGCTGAATGAAATTCGAGATGATGAAAAAGCTTTAGAGGACGCGTTTTATACGACATTAGCATTTGGAACTGGTGGCATGAGGGGCATGATAGGACCTGGTCCAAATCGAATGAATACGTATACGGTTCGAAAAGCAACGAGAGGTTTAGCGGAATTTATTGCAAAACGAGGAGAAGGCGCAAAGTCAAGAGGTGTTGTCATTGCATATGATTCAAGACATAAATCCGCAAAATTTGCTCATGAAGCTGCTTTAACCCTTGGTGCACAAGGAATAAAAGCGTATGTCTTTCATGATTTACGTCCGACACCAGAGCTTTCTTATGCAGTCCGTTATTTGCAAGCTGAAGCGGGGATCGTCATTACTGCTTCTCACAATCCGCCAGAATATAATGGGTTTAAAGTTTACGGCTCAGATGGTGGACAATTTCCGCCTGCTCTTGCTGATGAGCTTGTTGATTGTGTGAATGAGATAGAAGATGAGCTAACAATTGAAGTCGGTGATGAGAGCCAATTGAAGGCGACACAATTGTATGAAGTCATCTCCTCAGAAGTAGATGATGCGTATAATGAAGAGCTTAAAAGCATTTTGTTGCAGAAAGATCTCATTAAAGAAGCTGGTGATCAGCTGAAAATTGTTTTCACTCCTTTACACGGAACAGCAAATATTCCAGTACGTAAAGTTCTAGAAGACGTAGGATTTAGTCAAGTAACAGTCGTACAAGAGCAAGAGTTACCTGATCCAAACTTTTCAACGGTACAATCGCCGAATCCCGAAGAACATGCCGCATTTAAAGAGGCTATCCGCTACGGAGAGCAAGAAGATGCAGATATTTTATTAGCAACTGATCCAGATGCAGACCGTGTTGGTCTCGCTGTGAAAAATGATTCAGGTGATTATGTTGTGTTAACAGGGAACCAAACAGGTGCATTAATGCTAGATTACTTAATTTCTGTTAAAGAAGAACAAGGGACGTTACCTGAGAACGGAATTGTATTAAAAACCATTGTAACTTCAGAAATTGGACGAGCTATTGCAGAACGTTATCAATTAACATC
This sequence comes from Shouchella phoenicis, assembly GCF_047238345.1. Classification (NCBI taxonomy): domain Bacteria; kingdom Bacillati; phylum Bacillota; class Bacilli; order Caryophanales; family Bacillaceae; genus Shouchella; species Shouchella phoenicis. The sequence continues at coordinate 1,302,844 of NZ_JBDFMQ010000001.1, forward strand.
TTTAGATACGTTAACTGGCTTTAAATTTATTGGTGAAAAAATTGGAGAATATGAGCGGACAGGTGAATATCAATTTTTGTTTGGCTATGAAGAAAGCTATGGCTATTTAGTTGGGGATTTTGTCCGCGATAAAGATGCTGTTCAAGCTTGTTTATTTGCAGCAGAGCTCGCATTACACTATAAACAAAAAGGGCTCTCCGTTTATGAAGCGCTTCAGCAAGTATTTGAAAAATACGGGTATTACAAAGAAGATTTAAAGTCATTAACGCTTAAAGGAAAAGCAGGCGTAGAAAAAATCGCTTCAATTATGACTTCTTTGCGCAATAATCCGCCAACTAAGATCGCCGGAAGATTGATAGAGAGTATTGAAGACTATGAGTCTGGAAAACGTTTCTCTCCATTGGAACAAAAAGAAATAGCAATTGATCTTCCGTCATCAAATGTCTTAAAGTATTTCTTGCAAGGCGAGGCGTGGTTCTGTGTAAGACCTTCTGGAACCGAGCCAAAAGTGAAGTTTTACTTTGGGGTTAAGGGAGAATCTTCAGAGGATAGTGCAGAATCGCTGCAACAGTTAAAAGAGGCCGTCATGTCTTATATGAAGCAGTATACAAACGAATAGCTAGAAGAAAAAATAACAGAATCACGTTAAATCAAAACCTTCATGAGTGAATAACCATCATTTATGAAGGTTTTTTGCGGTCATTTTACGAATAAATGTTTCCACATTTAGTTTTGCCATTTAATCGTTGGAGAGTTGTTCAAAATAACTATTAGGCACGACGATTAGGGGAGAAAGCGAGTTATAAGACACCCGACAATTGTAATGACGTTGGGTCCGCGTCTTTTTGGTTCATTTTCTGAAGTCACCCTTCATAGAATGAATGAAAAGAGGGGGGACGACAGTGTCAACTAATTGGAGTGAGCTTGAGCGATCGATTGCTGAGATTACAGAGATTGCCACCGGCTTTGGACTAGATTTTTATGAAATGCGCTATGAAATTTGTCCTGCAGATATTATCTATACGTTTGGCGCGTACGGGATGCCAACTCGCTATAATCATTGGTCTTATGGGAAGCAGTATCACCGAATGAAATTACAATATGATCTTGGGTTGAGTAAGATTTATGAACTTGTTATTAATTCAGATCCTTGTTACGCTTTTTTGCTTGATAGCAACACGCTAATTCAAAACAAACTAATTGTAGCCCATGTTCTAGCTCATTGCGATTTCTTTAAAAACAATATTCGATTCTCAAATACGAGAAAAGATATGGTTGAAAGCATGAGTGCTACAGCTGAACGAATTGCAAAATATGAACATGAACACGGGAAAGAGGCAGTTGAAAGCTTTCTTGATGCAGTCCTTGCGATTCAAGAGCATGTCGATCCTACACTTGTGAAACCGCGGAAAAAAGGAACGTCTGAAGGACTCGCAAAAAAAGCAACCGAATATGACGATTTATGGGCGCTTGAAGAAAAAGAGCCAAAAGTAGAGAAGGTGGTAAAACATTCATTCCCGCTGCAACCAGAAAAAGACATTCTTTTATTTATAGAAGAAAATAGCCGTCACCTCGAACCGTGGCAACGAGACATCCTAACAATGATGCGAGAAGAAATGCTTTATTTCTGGCCTCAATTAGAAACGAAAATTATGAATGAAGGATGGGCGTCGTATTGGCATGCAAAAATTCTAAGAGAGATGGATTTAACGAGTGATGAAGTGATTGAATTTGCAAAGTTAAATGCAGGTGTTGTACAGCCGTCGCAAACGTCCATTAATCCGTATTATTTAGGTATTAAATTATTTGAAGACATTGAACGACGCTATGATAACCCGAGCGAAGAGATGATCCGTTTACAAGGGGTAAAGAAAGGCAGCGGTAGAGAGAAGATCTTTGAAGTTCGAGAAATAGAGTCCGATACATCATTTCTTAGAAATTATTTGACAAGAGAATTTGTTGAAGAGGAAGACCTTTATTTATTTCAAAAGCAAGGCAGTGATTATAAAATAACGGAAAAAGCGTGGGAAGGTGTCCGAGATCAACTGACTCACTCTCGGGTGAATGGAGGATTTCCTTATCTTGTTGTCGCAGATGGAGATTATTTAAAGAACGGTGAGCTCTATATTAAGCATGCGTTTGAAGGAACAGAACTCGATGTCAGTTACTTAGAAAAGGTGGTTCCCTATGTCTACGAACTATGGGGCCGTACGGTTCACCTAGAGACTAGTGTCAACGGAAAAGCAGTGACATTTATCTACGATGGAAACAAAGTTCATCGCAAGTATGTGTAAGGAAGTCACATTTTTTGTACTATAGGCAGGTGTTTAGACTCATAAGCACCGGTCTATAGTGTTTTTCCGTTTATCCTGTTGGTTGAACAAGCTTCCGACATTTTATAAAATAGTTGAATGAATTTTAATATGCTACGGGATGGCCATCTGAAAGCGATTAAGTGCGCTACGTTCCACCCGTACATAGCGTGTCTAATTTCACTCAGCTATAATGATAAATTCACCATTACTGGACCATTTATAAGGAGTTCAATCGAATGAATAAATTTTCAAAAAAAACCGTCAAATTCATTGACGAAGTCATGTTTTCAGAGTAAGATAAATTTTGTGACTAAAATTATATTTCGGTAGTCTAAGGAATTAGGTTTAAAGAGGTGGTGTGTCATGGAGACATTTAAACGTCTAGCAAAGTTTTATTTACCAGATAAAAAATATTTTATTTGGTCCCTTATTGCACTGGTGTTTGTTACAGGTATAACGGTCATCTATCCAGTCTTTTTACAAGTAGCTATTGATGTTGGGATAACGGGCGGTCAGTATGAAATCATCCCTTATCTAGCAATCGGGTTAATTGGTATCATGAGCATTAAAGGGATCGCAACTTATGTCAATCAATATTTTGGCGATCTATTCGGCGTTCGATCGGTTTATCGTTTAAGAAAAGATCTCTACAAGAAACTGCAATTTCTTCCTTTTCGTTATTATGACAATGCAAAAACTGGTGATTTAATGTCTCGACTTACAGCTGATGTAGAGGCATTTCGATTTTTCCTCTCATTTGGTTTTGCACAATTAGTAAACTTCGTCTTACTCGTTGGTTTCGCAATGATTGTCATGTTTTATTATTCCGTTCCTCTTACCTTAGTAACAATGGTTACGCTTCCATTTCTAGCAGTCGCTGTTTATAAATTTGATAAACGAGTCCATCCTGGTTTTCGTAAAGTGCGTCGTTCTCTCGCTCGTTTAAATACGAAAGTTCAAGAGAATGTAAGTGGTATGCATACGGTGAAAGCACTTTCTCAAGAAACAACGGAAAAAGATCGTTTTGGCGATACAAATGACGATTACCGTACGAAAAACATTGCAATCTCGAATGTATGGAGTACATATTTTCCGTTAATGGAGTTTATCGGAAATATCTCGGCGGTCTTATTGTTAGGATTCGGTGGATATTTAGCTGTTCAAAACCAGTTAACAGCAGGAGAATTAACCGCTTTCTTTAGTCTTGTTTGGTTTATAATCGGCCCAATAATGAACCTTGGTTTTGTCATTAACCAATTTTCACAGTCAAAGGCATCGGGCGAAAGATTGTTAGAAATTTTAGATGAAGAAGAGCGACACAATGGTCCAGAGAAACCATTACCTTATGCGAAGTTAAAAGGTGAAGTAAGCTTTAACAACGTAAGTTTACGTTACCAAAATAAAGCGAAAAATGCGCTTTCGCACTTAACTTTTTCCGCTCCAAAAGGTTCAACAATTGGTTTAGTTGGTGCGACTGGCTCTGGTAAATCGAGTATTATTCAATTACTTATGCGCTTTTACGAAAAGACTTCAGGTGAATTACTTATCGATGGGAAACCAATCGAAGACTATGATGTAAAAGAATTAAGGCAAAATGTTGGAATTGTTTTACAACAAACCTTTTTATTTTCTTCTTCCATTCGTGATAATTTAGCGTATGGAAATCCAGAAGCATCGATGGAAGACATTATTGCAGCTGCCAAGCGTGCAGATGCTCATGAGTTTATTGAACAACTACCTGAAGGGTACGATACGATCTTAGGTGAGCGTGGCCTCGGTTTATCTGGAGGACAAAAGCAGCGAATCGCTATTGCCCGGGCAATGATTATGAACCCAAGTATTCTTATACTCGATGATTCAACAAGTGCAGTAGATATGCAGACCGAAGTGAAAATTCAAAAAGCAATGCGCGAGATCATGAAAGGAAGAACCACATTTATTATTGCCCATAGAATTTCTTCTGTAAAACATTGTGATCAAATTTTTGTCTTAGATGAAGGTGAAATTACTGAACGTGGGACTCACGAAGAATTACTACAAGAAAAAGGCATTTATCGAAGAATTTACGATATTCAAAATCAAGATCAACAATATGTGCTTCAACAGGCTTAAGGAAGTGATTGTAGATGGAAGAAGTTAAGAAGAAAACGAGGTTTCATTACCCTGTTGAACAAATTATTGAAAAGCCGTTCAACTGGAAACAAATGATGCGGTTATTTAATTTCTTAAAACCCTATGCAAAAACACTACTGCCAAAGACGATCTTAATGATGCTTTTTGCTACAGCTGTTCGCTTGGCAGTTCCGATCTTTATTGGCGTCTTTGCAGTGGGTCAGCTAGAACAAGGGGTTGCAACAACACAAGATATGTTCATTTACGCAGCCATTGTCTTAGGGCTTTATGTAGTGTCCTACGTTGCAAACTATTTTAGAATTCGCTGGATGAATCAACTAGGTCAGTTCGTCATTTTTGATATCCGAAAAAAGCTTTTTGATCATATTCAGCATTTATCGCATCGATTTTTTGATAAGCGATCAGCTGGTTCGATCCTTGTACGTGTAATTAATGATGTGAACTCTTTACAAGATTTGTTTACAAATGGTGTCATTAATCTACTGATGGACATCGTCATGTTGTTAGGAATTGTTGCGATCTTGTTTTATTTAAGTCCAGAACTAGCGGTTGTCATTTTAATTATTTTACCAATCATGTTCTTCATTTCAACGAAGCTACGTAGAAAAATTCGTCGCGCTTGGCAGACGGTTCGCTTACGTCAATCAAGACTTAATTCTCACCTGAATGAGAGCATTCAAGGTGTTCGTGTAACGCAAGCCTATGCGCAAGAGCATGAAAATATGGACTTTTTTGATGATGTGAACACGCAAAACTATGAGAGCTGGCGGGAAGCGACAAAGCAAAATGCCATGTTCCGTCCTTTCGTAGAAATGGCAAGTGCTATTGGTGGAGCGATTCTCATTTGGTATGGTGCATTTTTAATTCAAAGTGACTTTAGTGGCTTAACATTAGGTGTCTTTGTTTCATTTGCTTTTTATATCGGCATGTTTTGGGAACCTATTTCAAGATTAGGTCAAGTCTACAATCAATTGCTAGTAGGAATGGCATCGAGCGAAAGAATTTTTGAATTCTTAGATGAAAAGCCGAATGTTGAAAGCAAGGAAGATGCGAAACCACTTACCGATGTAAAAGGAAAAATGGTTTTTGAGAATGTGGAATTTTCTTATGATGATAGAAGAATGGCATTAAAAGGGATTAACTTAACATTTGAAGCTGGTACAACAGTCGCATTAGTTGGGCATACTGGTTCAGGAAAATCAACGATCGTTAATTTAATGAGCCGTTTTTACGATCCGACGAAAGGAAATGTGTTTCTTGATGATGTCAACTTAAAGGATATTAAGTTAGACGACTTACGAAGCCATGTAAGCTATGTCCTTCAAGATACGTTTATTTTTGCTGGGACCATTATGGAAAACATTCGATTCGGAAACCCGCGTGCGACTGATGAACAAGTCATTCATGCAGCAAAAGCAATTGGCGCCCACACCTTTATTGATAAGCTTGAAAAAGGCTATGAGACAGAGGTAGAAGAACAAGGTAGCGTGTTGTCCGTAGGAGAAAGACAGCTATTGTCTTTTGCCCGAGCGTTACTGGCTGATCCGAAAATCTTAATACTCGATGAGGCAACAGCGAGCATTGACACGGAAACAGAGTTGAAGATTCAAGATGGGTTAAAGACGTTACTTGCTGGCCGTACTGCGATTATGATTGCGCACAGATTGTCCACGATTCGCGATTCTGATAACATTATTGTGCTTGAACAAGGAAACGTGATGGAACAAGGGACGCATACTCATTTAATGACGGAAAAAGGAATTTACTACAACCTTGTAAAATCACAATATGCAGCCATTAAAGAGTAGTCTGATAGTTGTAAAAGGAATCTCCATGATACATGTGTATCAATGGAGATTTTTTTAGCTTTGAGCATTTAAACAGAACGAACTGACTTTCATGCTTGAATTGATTGACTTTTTAGTTAAATGGGGTAAAATAGAAGCACTCTTTGATAAAAAATAGATATAGAATCGAGGGAGTAGAGATGAAATACGCATTTGCAAAAAGGGTTCGACATTTACAGTCGTCAGTGGTACGAGATATCTTAAAAATTGTTAATCAAGGAAACGTAATCTCTTTTGCAGGCGGTCTTCCAGATGATGGTTTATTTCCAACTGAAGCCATTAAAGATGCGTTTACGAGCGCTTTTGAAAAAGGAAATAAAGCATTTCAGTATGGAGAGACAGAAGGCTATCGGCCGCTTCGCGAAGTAATTTTGGAGCGTATGGGTCACAAAGGCATTCAAGGATACGATGCAGATAATGTCTTGCTTACAACTGGCTCCCAGCAGGCAATTGACTTATTAGCTCGGGTCATGATCAGCCCAGGGGATGTTTTATTAACAGAAGAACCAACTTATCTGGCTGCGCTTCAAGTTTTTCAATCTTATGAAGCTCAAATTATCCCTGTTCAATGTGATGAAAATGGAATGATTATGGATGATCTTAAAGAGAAAATTAAACAATACCATCCGAAGATGCTTTATGTTGTGCCAACGTTTTCAAATCCTTCTGGGAGAGTATGGAGTTTAGAGAGAAGAAAAGAACTAATACGGATTGTAAAAAAACAGAATGTTCTAGTATTTGAAGATGATCCTTATGGAGATATTCAATTTACGAATGAATCATATACGCCAATTGCGGCTTTAGATAATGGCTCGCATGTGCTTTATACAAGCACGTTCTCAAAGACAGCTGTACCGGCTCTTCGAACAGGTTGGATTGTAGGGCCATATCAAATAATTCGAATGATGGCTCAAGCAAAACAAGCGAATGATCTACACTCAAATTCTTTAGCTCATCAAGCGCTCTATGAACTATGTAGGAATTTTGATCTTGACGGCCATATTAAAAAGATTAGCAGTGTATACGGGGAACGAAAAGATATAATGGTTTATCATTTGCAAAAAGCGCAGCGGGAAGGATTAATTAAATTTGTTGAGCCTAAAGGCGGGATGTTCTTATGGTTAGAGCTACAAGAACAAGTAAATGCTGAAGCGCTGCTCCCTCGTGCTGTGGAAAAAGGGATGGCGTACGTGCCTGGAGCACCTTTTTACGCCGAAGCACCAAAATTAAATACGTTACGCTTAAACTTTACACATGCTACAGACAATCAGATCAAAATAGGGATGGATATTCTAATTCGTATGTTGGAAGAAGTGGATGTGGAGCGTACACAATTAAAAAGTTTATAAAAGAAAAGCTCCCTAGGGATAGTTAGATAAAGATCAATCTGGCTATCACAAGGGAGCATCTTTACATTTGTCTCAACCGACTAATACGCTCTTCAGCTGGCGGGTGAGTGGAGAATAAGTTTGCTGCTTTCTTTTTTAGTGGGTCAGCAAAGTAAAGGGATGCAGTTGAAGTCGAAGCTTCTTCCACCGGTGTATCGGTGTCTGTAATCGCTTCTAAAGCTTTTGCGAGTGCTTCAGGATTTCTAGTAAGCTCCACCGCACTAGCGTCAGCTAAATATTCGCGATTACGGGAAATGGCAAGCTGCATGACGATCGCAATAATTGGTGCCAATAAAATAAGGACAAGCGCAATAATCATAATAAGCGGATTTTTATTATTGCTGTTACGCCCTCCTGAAAAAATAAAAAAGCGCATTCCTAAGTCACTTAATATTGCTATAGCAGAAACAAGTGCTACTGCTATGGTAGAAAGGCGAATATCATAGTTACGAATATGGGCAACCTCATGTGCTAAAACGCCTTCTACTTCCTCTCGATTAAGCCTGTTCATTAATCCCGTGGTTACTGCGACAGCTCCTGACTTTGGAGAAATACCAGTTGCAAAAGCATTAGGACTTGGGTCATCAATGATGAACACACGTGGCATTGGAATACGCGCTGCTATGGAAAGCCCTTCCACTGTGTGCCAAAGAAAAGCTTGATCTTTTGAAGACGTGATTTCACGAGCGTGGTTCATCCGCATTACAACATTTGTGCTTGTAGAAATCATAAAAATGGTATATACCGTTGCAATGATGGCAGCAAATACAGCACCACTTATAAAATCACCTGCACGAACGTACGTAATTGCCGAGCCAATTCCAAGTACGATAACAATGAATAAAACGACTAAAAATACTGTATTTCGTTTGTTTCGAGCAATTTGAGAGTAAAACAATCGCTTATTCCCCCTTTAAAAACGAACTTGTACAGGCTCTTTTTCCTCATCAGGGATATCAAGCATGTCATTTCTTGTAAAGGAGTGAACCGACGCGATGATATTCTGCGGAAAGGATTCAATCTTTGTGTTATAACGCATGACCATAGAATTGTATGCCTGTCTTGCGTAGGCAATTTTGTTCTCCGTGCCACTTAGCTCTTCTTGTAGGTGCAAGAAATTTTCGTTTGCTTTTAGTTCAGGGTAAGACTCACTAAGTGCAAAAAGTTGACGTAATAGACCGTTTAATTCTGCATCTTCTTCAATCCGTTCATTTCGACTAGCGTTAGGCTCTGCTATTTTGTTTCGTTTTTCAATAACTTGCGTAAGTGTTTCTTGTTCGTGTTTTGCATACCCTTTTACCGTTTCCACTAAGTTTGGAATTAAATCATAGCGGCGTTTTAACTGCACATCAATTTGGGCCCATGATTCTTCAACCCAATTGCGGTGTTTCACAAGTGAATTGTAACTAACGATCCACACAAGTGCAATTACCGCTACGATGCCAATAAGTATAATTATCGTCACGCTCGTACCTCCCATTATCCGTTTCTTTCTTTACGTAAGTTTATACGAATAGGTTCCTTCACTTCTAAAAAAATACTATCACAAAATAAAGGAAACAAAAAGAAAAGGCATGAGTCAATCATTTTGCCATAGAGTAAAGAGAAATGATTTGACTTCCATATAAGAGTGCGTTAGGATTTTGATAGCGCTTACATCAAGAGGCATCTGATTGGCAAGATTCTGAACGACCGCTCAATATTAAGAACGTAGAGGAGAACACACACATGACATTAACGAAAGATCAACTTATGATTCGTGACATGGTAAGACAATTTGCTCGAAAAGAAATTGCTCCATTAGCTATTCAGCTTGATAAAGAATCGCGTTTTGCAAATGATATTTTCAAAAAGTTAGGTGAATTAGGTGTTTTAGGTATTCCTTTCCCGGAAGAGTATGGCGGTTCAGGTGGTGATACTGTTTCGTATGCACTAGCAGTTGAAGAAATTGGGTACGCGTGCGGAGGAACAGGATTAAGCTACGCTGCAGCTGTTTCTCTCGGTGCAAGCCCAATTTATTATTATGGAACAGAAGAGCAAAAGAAGACGCATCTTACACCTCTAGCATCTGGACAATCGCTAGGAGCGTTTGGTTTAACAGAGCCTAATGCAGGTTCAGATGCAGGCGGCACACAAACGAAAGCTCGCTTAGAAGGTGACGAATACATCATCAATGGAGAAAAGTGCTGGATAACAAATGCAGAATATTCGCGAACGGTGATTGTCACAGCCGTAGTCGGTCAAAAGGAAAATGGGAAAAAGATTATTTCCGCGTTTATTGTGCCAACAGATTCACCAGGATTTAAAATTTCTTCTAATTACGACAAGATGGGTGTGCGCGCTTCGAATACGTGCGAGCTTGTTTTAGAGGATGTTCGAGTGCCAAAAGAGAACTTATTAGGAGACCCGGAAAAGGGTTTTAGTCAGTTTCTTTATACACTTGATGGGGGACGAATCTCGATAGCTGCTCTCGCTGTAGGCATTGCACAAGCGGCATTTGATCGCGCGTTAGCCTATTCTAAGGAACGAAAACAGTTTGGGAAGTCAATTAGTTCGTTTCAAGCGATTCAATTTAAGCTCGCTGATATGGCGATGGAAATTGAACTTGCAAGGAATATGGTGCATACAGCGGCACAGCTAAAAGATAGTGGCAAACCGTTTGGAAAAGAAGCGGCTTATGCAAAACTTTTTGCTTCAGAAATGGCTACACGCACGTGTAACGAAGCGATACAAATTCATGGCGGTTATGGTTATATGCGCGAATATGAGGTCGAGCGGATGTTGCGAGATGCCAAGTTACTTGAAATTGGAGAAGGTACGTCTGAAATCCAACGTCTCGTTATTGCTAGACACTTAGGCTTAGGCAAATAAAGGAGGGGAGAGCGGTTTGATTACATCTATTTTAATCGCTAACCGAGGTGAAATCGCATCTCGTATTATCCGAACGTGTAAAAAGATGGGCATTCGCACAGTTGCAATTTATTCTGAAGCGGACGAACAAGCACAGCATACAAAGCTGGCAGACGAAGCCTATTACGTAGGTAAATCAAACGTTCAGGAAAGCTATTTAAATCAAAACCGTATTTTAACCATTGCGACAGAAGCAAAGGTGGATGCGATTCACCCTGGATATGGATTATTATCCGAGCAAGCTTCCTTCGCGACGAATTGTCGAGATCATGGATTTATTTTTATCGGACCTGACGCTAAAGCGATTTCTTTAATGGGTGATAAATTACAAGCACGAAAAACAATGATTGCAGCTGGGGTTCCTGTTATTCCAGGTACAGATGCAGTAGAAACCATCGAAGATACACTTAAAGAGGCAAATCAAATCGGTTATCCTGTTATGTTAAAGGCGGCATCCGGAGGTGGAGGAATCGGCATAACGATCTGCCGAAATGATCAAGATTGTGAAAAAGCTTTTGAAAAAAATAAGAAGCAGGCTTCAATGTTTTTTGGAGACGGTTCACTCTATGTGGAGAAGTATATTGCCAACCCAAGGCATATTGAGCTGCAATTGCTCTCGGACGAAGCGGGAAATATTCTTGTTTTTGGAGAAAGAGAATGCTCCATACAGCGGCGTCATCAAAAAATTATTGAAGAAGCGCCATCACCATTTTTAACTGAAACTCTTCGAAAAGCGATGATCGAAATGGCGATTCAAGCTGGAAAAGCCATTCATTATAAAAATGCAGGTACGATTGAGTGCTTAGTTGATGAAGACGGAATGTTCTATTTTTTAGAAATGAATACGCGACTTCAAGTAGAGCACCCCGTAACGGAAGAAATTTTTAACATTGATCTCGTTGAGTGGCAAATTCGCATTGCATCTGGAGAAACATTGCCGTGGAAACAAGAAGATATCCATTTTTCAGGTCATGCAATCGAAGCGAGAATTTATGCGGAAGACCCTATCCGCTTCTTTCCGTCACCTGGAACAATTCAAGAATTGTCATTACCGAATGCAGCGCATATTCGTCATGAGTGCCCAATTGAAGCTGGCAGTGTCGTGAGTCATTTTTATGATCCAATGATTGCGAAATTGATTGTAGTTGGCCGTGATCGAGAAGAAGCCATTCGTCGTTTAGACGAGGCAATCAATACGTATACGCTCACAGGAATTAAAACGAATATCCCGACCATTAAAGCGATCGTAAGTCACAACGTTTTTCAAGCTGGAGAAGCAACTACTGCTTTTATGGAACAGCATCAAGGCGAGTTAACAAAACGAATTCAGGAGGTTCTATCATGAGTTTTATTCAAGCATCAATGGCAGGAAATGTATGGAAAATCGTAGTATCAGTAGGCGATACGATTGAAAAAGGGCAAGAGGTAGCGATCTTAGAATCAATGAAGATGGAGATTCCAATTGAAGCTGAAGTGGCAGGAACAGTAAAAGCGATTGTAAAACCCGAAGGAGAATTTGTAAATGAAGGAGATCATTTAATTGAACTTGACTAGTGAACTGATTTCAAAAGAAGGTACACAAGTTGTAACGTTAACACTCAATCGACCGAAAGCTGCGAATGCGTTATCGACACAATTGTTAAAAGAACTTAGAGCTCATATGGAGACACTTCAAAATGACAATGATGCACGAGTCATTATTTTGACTTCTGCTGGTGAAAAAGCTTTTTGTGCAGGGGCAGATTTAAAAGAGCGAATTACGATGAATGAAGAAGAGGTACAGGAAGCGGTTCGGTTAATAGGTGAGACGATCCATGAAGTATCTAAGCTTCCTCAACCTGTTATTTGCGCAGCAAACGGATTAGCACTGGGTGGAGGGCTTGAACTTGCTTTAGCAAGTGACTTGCGAGTCTTTTCTGAAGACGCCCTCTATGGATTAACGGAAACATCACTTGCTATTATTCCTGGCGCAGGAGGCACACAGCGATTACCCAGCATTGTCGGCGTAGGAAAAGCGAAAGAATTAATTTACACAGCGCAACGGATTACTGGAAAAGAAGCGCTAGACATTGGCTTATGTGAATATGCGGTTCCGTTTGAAGATGTGTTGAATAAGGCAAATGATCTTGCAGCTCAAATTGCCAAGAATGGACCAGTCGCGATTAAGGCTGCCAAGCAGGCAATTGATGCAGGTGCACACCTTTCGATTGAAGAAGGATTAAAAATTGAGAATGGCGCCTATCAGCAAACGATACAGACGGACGATCGAATGGAAGGTTTGAAGGCTTTTAAAGAAAAAAGAAAGCCCGACTACCAAGGGCACTAGAGGTGAAACGATGACGATTGAACAGCGGTATAAGGAAAAAGTCGACACAATTTATCAAGGTGGACAAGAGAAATACCATGACCAGAATGAAGCAAAAGGAAAACGATTCGTACGACAGCGTTTATCTTTATTACTTGATGATGGGCTTGAAACCGAAGATGGGTTATTTGCCAATTCAGAGGCGGAAGGTTTACCGGCAGATGGTGTCGTTTGCGGAACAGGCAAGATAAATGGAAAAACAGTTTGTGTCATGGCGAACGATTCAACAGTAAAGGCTGGTTCTTGGGGAGCACGAACTGTAGAAAAGATTATTCGTATCCAAGAAACTGCGGAGAAATTAGCCGTTCCAATGCTGTATTTAGTTGACTCAGCAGGGGCTCGTATAACGGATCAAGTTGAGATGTTTCCAGGTCGAAGAGGCGCAGGAAGGATTTTTCATAACCAAGTTAAGTTGTCAGGGAAAATTCCTCAAGTGTGTATTTTATTCGGTCCTTCAGCAGCTGGTGGTGCGTATATCCCTGCATTTTGCGATCTTGTTATCATGGTGGAAGGAAACGCTTCTATGTATCTGGGCTCTCCGCGCATGGCTCAAATGGTTATCGGTGAAAATGTGAGCCTAGAAGAAATGGGTGGAGCTTCCATGCACTGTAGTGTTTCGGGTTGTGGTGATATTCTTGCAAAAGATGAGCTTGAAGCGATCGACCACGCAAGAGAGTACATTTCATACGTTCCACAGAGTTATAAAGAACAAGTATCGATGGCTGAGCCGGTATTGCCAAAAGATTTACCGAAAACCATTGAAGATATTATTCCTGAAAATCAAAATACACCGTTTAATATGTATGACTTGTTGGATCGACTCATCGACGACAATAGTTTTTTTGAAATAAAAAAATTGTTTGCGCCAGAATTGATTACAGGTTTTGCACGATTAAATGGAAGAACAATTGGTATTATTGCCAATCAACCTAAGGCAAAAGGTGGCGTCTTATTCCATGACTCGGCTGATAAAGCTGCTCGATTTATCACCTTATGTGATGCCTATCATATTCCGCTATTATTCCTCGCAGATATTCCCGGCTTTATGATTGGGACAAAAGTGGAACGTGCTGGAATTATTCGCCATGGCGCAAAAATGATCTCGGCGATGGCGCAAGCAACCGTACCAAAAATTTCTGTCATCGTGCGTAAAGCGTATGGTGCTGGTCTTTATGCAATGGCAGGCCCTGCATTTGATCCCGATTGTTGTTTAGCGCTACCACAAGCGCAGATTGCAGTGATGGGCCCAGAAGCTGCGGTAAATGCGGTCTATGCAAATAAGATTGCTGAACTAGAGCCAGGGGAACGCAATGCGTTTATTGCTGAAAAAAGAGATGAATATAAACAGAACATTGATGTGTATCGCTTGGCATCTGAACTCGTAATAGATGGGGTTGTGAACGGAAATGACTTGCGTGATGAATTAACAAAACGATTTGCGCTTTATGCAACAAAGGATGTCGTCTTTACGGATCGAAAACACCCAGTTTATCCAGTTTAGTATGTGTGAGAAGAGGAATTGACAGGAAAGAGCCTACCGGAGTGGAGAGTATCCAATTTGGGAAGGCTCTTTGTCGTTTAAAGGAGAGGATTGGATAACTTTTCCTGAAAAAATTTTTTATAAAAGCATACATAGAAAAAGAGACAAGGAGACATTCTATAGTTACACAGGGAGGTGAAACAATAATGGCAGATAACAGAAGTTCAAACAACCTAGTTGTACCTGGTGTACAACAAGCACTTGATCAAATGAAGTACGAGATTGCTTCAGAATTTGGTGTTAACCTTGGTCCTGATACAACGGCACGTGCAAACGGTTCAGTTGGTGGGGAAATCACTAAACGTTTAGTTCAAATGGCTGAACAACAAATGAGTGGCGGTTACCAAAAATAATTAAATAAAATGGAATTAGAAAAAGAGACGAGTGACTCGTCTCTTTTTTATTAGCGAATGCGCTGTTCATTTTCAGGGTTGAAGAAGTGAGCTTTGTTCATGTTTAACGCGAGCTCAATCGTATCTCCGCTTTGTGCAGTTGTACGAGAGTCGACGCGGGCAACAAATTCTTGGCCTTCAATAGAAGAGTAGAGGACCGTTTCTGCACCTGTTAATTCTGCTACATCAATCAATGCATCAATTTTAGACCCTTCAGATGAAGAAATAAAGACAGGCTCATCATGGATATCTTCAGGACGAATGCCTAAAATAAGTTCTTTATCGGCAAAGCCTTGTTCACGCAGAATGGAAAGTTTTCCTTCTGGCACTTGAATGCGCTGGTTATTAATAACGAATTCATTGCCATCTAACTTACCAGATAAGAAGTTCATTGATGGAGAACCAATAAAGCCACCAACAAAAATATTCTCTGGGTTATCGTAAACATCTTTCGGTGTGCCAATTTGTTGAATTAAACCATCTTTCATAATGACAATTCTTGTTGCCATTGTCATAGCTTCTGTTTGATCATGTGTAACATAAATCGTTGTCGTTTGTAGACGTTTATGAAGTTTTGTTATTTCTGCACGCATTTGTACACGAAGCTTAGCATCTAAGTTTGAGAGAGGTTCATCCATCAAGAAAACTTGAGGGTCACGAACAATCGCACGACCGAGTGCAACACGCTGACGCTGACCACCTGACATCGCTTTCGGTTTACGGTCAAGCATTTCTTCTAATCCTAAAATCTTTGCAGCATTATCCACACGTTTTTTAATTTCTTCCTTCTTAAACTTTCTTAGTTTTAGGCCAAACGCCATATTGTCATAAACGTTCATATGCGGATAAAGAGCATAGTTTTGGAAAACCATGGCAATGTCTCGATCTTTAGGCGCAACGTCGTTCATCCGCTTGTCACCGATAACTAAGTCACCTTTAGAAATCTCTTCCAGACCTGCGATCATTCGTAGTGTTGTTGATTTTCCACAACCAGAAGGTCCAACAAATACGATAAACTCTTTATCCTGAATATCAAGATTAAAATCGGAAACCGCTGTAACATCCCCATCATATACTTTGTAGACATTGTTTAATTGAATAGAAGCCATTTTTCTTCCCCCTCGTGATCTTTAACTGCCTTTATTGTAACCCCTTACATAAAAAGAAAGCTATGTACAGATTGCACAAAGATTAAACGTGAGTCTTTGTGCAACCTGTACATTAATGTGGTTGTTTCAATAGAAGAAAGGTTAGTGTAGCGTGTGTAAATAGTCTTAAGTCTAAACCTGTTTGTGCGCTAAATTTATCTAGTCGATATTGAAGGCTATTGCGATGAAGGTGGAGTGCCTTTGCGGTTTTTGATGTATTAAGATTCTCTTTAAGAAAAGTTGTCACCGTATAAATTAATTCGCTATCTTGCAGTAGCTCATTTGAGAAAAAGTGAGAACGCAGTTGCTGAAAGCGATCAGGATCAATATGATTCTTAATCTCAATTAGACTTGAGGTAGCGACATCAAATGTATGTGGCCCTTTTTTAAGTTCAATTCGCTTCGTAAACAAATCTCTTTCAAACGATAGAGAAGAGCGCATATGGTTCTCTCTCAACGGGACACCTAAAAACGTACGAATGGTTGTATAAAAATCAGATTCAATTAGTTCAATAATCGCGTCTAAATCATAATCGGCGTAATCAGAATAAAATAACAGAACCCCGGTTCGTTCACTTTCCCATAGCAAAAGAGTCTGAGATGGAAAAAAAGAAAGAACGGCTTCTCTAAATGCTTCAATTTCTATGATCGGTTGTTCTACATAAAAGTGAAGCCCGGTAAGGGAGCGATCCAATTGGGGCTGTGGCCCATCTCGATAAATGTAGGTATACCATTCTTGTTCATGTTTTGTTAGTGGTTTTGGGATATCATCCGACTCCGATAGCAACAGAGACAATAATGTTTTTTCCCGTTCAGTTAATTTAAGACGATGCATATAAATCATTTCTTGTTGGGATTGAAAGGCTAAACGGTACGCTAACTCATCTGTTGGTTGCCATAAAGCATGAGAAAAAGTTTCTTTTATAATTGCATTCATGAAAGAACAAACCTTTCTATATGTAGAACTTGTTTGTAGTATAACAAAAAAGAAGCTCAAAATTGAGCTTCTTTCTCATTGTTTTTCTTTTGAAAGGGGAATGTCTTCTTCGATTTTTCCACCAGAATCCGGGTCAACGCGACCTCCATTTAATCCTTCATTCACATAGCGGTCAATATCGAGTTCATATTCCTTGCGGCTGTCAATGTCTTTACGTTCATCCATTTGCCATCCCTCCTACTGTTTAGAATGGCAAATTGCTCATCTTTTATTCTTGAGGCTGATGTTCATCCTCATAAACATGATAAAGCATCAAATCATGAATGGCATGTTTTAAATCTTCTTCGTTGTCTAATTGTTTAGGTGGGCTGTCCCATTCAATTGTTCCATCATAGTAATACGTACCTGATGTAAACTGTCCTTGAAAATAAAAAGAAAAGAGCCAACTTTGATTTCGTTGTTTATGCTGTAATGGCTTATACTGAAAGTGAACGAGCATTAGAATCACTCCATATTTTTATTGAAAAGGGTTACATAAATTAGTCTATCATAATGTTCGTTTTCTGTGTGGAGAAAAATAAGCTATACTTGTAGTGGACACAATGAATTTAGATACAAGGGAGGCAGTTTGCTGCAGATAAGCAGTAAGCGTTAAATGTGCAATGGGTTTTATTAGTTTTCGTTCTCGCAGTTGTTGGTGCGATCGTTGGAGCGGCGACAAATGCGTTAGCTATTCGGATGTTGTTTCGACCTCATCGCGCTTATCATTTAGGAAAGTGGCAACTGCCATTTACACCTGGTTTATTACCAAGAAGGCAACAAGAACTCGCAAAGCAAATGGGGAACATCGTCTCAAATCATTTGCTTACAGCTGAAGGACTCGGCAAAAAAATTAGTAGTGAAGTATTCTCGAACGAATTAACAACTTGGGTAAGTGAACGCCTAAAGAAATGGTTAATGAGTGAACAAACAATTGAATCCTTATTAAAGTCAATTTTAACGGTGGAAGATGGAAAAGAAGCGTTTGTTGTAAAATCGAAATCGTGGATAAAAGAACGAATAAAACGATATATCGCAAACAATCAAGACGTTTCAGCGAAGCAGTTTGTTCCATTAGAAATGCAGACAACCGTACTAACCTATCTGCCGAAACTGTCAGAAAAAATGATTGAAAAAGCAAAATCCTATGTAGAAAGTGCAGATGGACAAGAAAAGATGGTCGCTATGGCTTCGAACTTTCTGTCGTCAAAAGGGAAGCTTGGTGGAATGCTATCAATGTTTTTATCGAGTGAAAAAGTCGTTGATATGCTTTATCCGGAGATTATTAAGTTTCTTAACGATGAAAAAACAAAAGATATGCTACATGGGCTGCTCGCTCGAGAATGGAATCAGCTTTTAGAGAAGCCGTTATCCTCGTTCAACGCAGAGACTTATATTGATGATGTTATTGATAAAGCTACAGATGGAATTGAAGATAAAATTCCACTTCTAAATTGGTATGATGCACCACTGCATACATGGACCACGCCTTACGTTGAGCGTATTGTAGAAAATTGGGCACCGCAAGTAGTAAAGGTAACTACCGGCTATATTCAAGTACATTTAGCGTCAATTTTGGCAAGCTTGCGTTTAAATGAAGTCATTGAGCAGCAAGTTGCTTCGTTTTCAATGGCTACTTTAGAAGATCTTATTATGACGATTACGCGAAAAGAACTGCGTTTAATTACGTTGCTAGGTGGACTGATTGGAGGCATTGTCGGTCTCATTCAAGCGGTCATTGTCCACTTTTTTTATTAGGATCTATCATATGACGTGAATTCTATGGACTGACGTGTTATAGTCGGTTGGTAGGGAGTGATAAACATGAGTATGACATATGATAAAGCACATGAATTAAAGGATGCACTTGAGCAAAGTGAAGAGTTCAAGTCCCTTCATGAGCTACATGAACAAATTGAAGCGGATGAGATTGCAAAAAAAATGCTTGAGAACTTCCGTAAGCTTCAACTAGATCTTCAACAAAAGCAAATGCAAGGCATTCAAATTTCTGAAGAGGAAGCGCAACAAGCGCAACAGCAATTTGAACTTGTTCAACAGCATGAGCTTATTTCAAAACTAATGGAAGCAGAGCAGCAGCTTAGCGTGATTATTACAGAGTTAAACAAAATCATCACGGAACCATTAGAGAAGATTTACGGCGATCCTTCTCAAGAACAGTAAGTATCAAACCACCACTTTCATTGAATGTGGTGGTTTTTTCTATGGTTTAAAGTTCTACTTCGGCTATATTTGCATAAGTCTTAAACAAGATGGGTCTTGTTTTACAACATGAATTTCTCGGAGGAGGAACACGCTTGAAAACCTATAATTTGTTAGTTATGAACATTGATAAAATGTTTCTAGAAGGGGATATGAAAGCAAGCAAAAAGACAAAGTCTGCAATGTCCTACTTAGCGAAAAAGCAAGTGTCAGTCGTCTTAGTGACAAACCAGTCTTTTTCATTTGCAAAAAAGATCGCTCGCAATCTAAAGGTAGATAGCATGATGATTGCGCATGGTGGCGCCCTTATATCGGATACAAATCAAAATGAATGGTACAATCGACCATTAAGTTTAGAATCGACGCTTGATCTATGTCACGTACTGGAGCGTTTTGATTGTGAAGTGAAACTACAGTATGGAGACTACTGTGCGTCCATTCGACCGCAACATAAACAAACGTTGTTAGCAAGAATGTCGTTTAATTCACCAGGAGAACAAATCCTTTATCCACTCACCTATGTGGATTCGCTCTATGAACATGTCCTTAAAGAAGGAAAAGGCCCTTTAAATGTGGGTTTAAAATGTGAAGAAGAAAAAGATTTAGCCTATATTTGTGAGACATTAAAGGAAGAGATTCCTGATTTGACTGTTACGTTTACGAATAAAGGCGAATGTTTCGTCGTTGGCGCAGGGGCTGAAAAAGAAAGGGCGCTACAATGGCTAGTGAACAAAGATCAATTGTCGCTCGACCAAATTGTTGTTGTTGGTGCCGGCAATGAAGATGCAGAAATGGTGGCAATGGCAGGTCTCGGTGTAGCAATGGGCGATGCCCCGCAAACAGTTCAAGAAAAAGCGAATTGGGTGACCAGAACGACCGAACAAGATGGTTTAGCATATATGGTCCACGAAGTATTTCGAAAACAATTAAACATACAAATGAAAGAATAAAGCGAAACCCAGCCGGTTTAATTCCAGCTGGGTTTTTGGCTGTATCCACATCCAATGTGAGACAGCCTTATCGAGCAAATAAGATCATTTTGCCGTTAAGCGTTAAACGATGCGTTAACCCTTCAGCATTGACCTCTTGCAGTTTTGTCTTCGCTTCTGAAATCGCGTGTTCTTCTGTATCCGCTTCAATTCGTTCGTTTAACACAACGGAGCTATCTTTATTAAAAGCCGTTAAAAAGTAAGTCATCATGTCCCTCCTGTTAGCGTTTTCATTTAGTTTATCATGAATAACATGTGTATTCACCTATTTTTAATGAGAT
This sequence comes from Shouchella phoenicis, assembly GCF_047238345.1. Lineage (NCBI taxonomy): Bacteria > Bacillati > Bacillota > Bacilli > Caryophanales > Bacillaceae > Shouchella > Shouchella phoenicis. The sequence continues at coordinate 1,323,348 of NZ_JBDFMQ010000001.1, forward strand.
GAATAGACTAAAGCAAAAGGGGGAATACAACATGAGTAATGAAAACATGATGTCGCTTTGTCAGCGTTATACGAATTATCCTGTCAAAGTATCCTTAGCGAACGGTGAAGAGTTTGAATCAGTCATTGAATATGTAGACCAGGAAAATCTTCATGTTCTTTATCCAGTTGACCAAAGTGAATATCCGATGCAAATTACGCAATTAGAAGGATTTCAATCAATGAATGAAAATGAAGCTCATCGCTATGGTTACGGGTACCCACCTTACGGATATGGAGGCTTTCGCCCTTACGGATGGAGACGCTGGGTGTTACCATTGACTGCACTTGCTGCCATTGCATTACTTTAGGCTACTCTATTGAGTTAGCCTTTTATTACATAATCGTGGAAAAATCAACGAAAAAATGCGTGAGATTACGTAATTTAAGGACATAAATGGCGTTTACGCTCGAAATTATGTAAAATGTAACTACAAGTGAACTGAAAGAGAGGATGTTACTAATGGAAATGTACGATATTTATTTAGTTGAAGACGAAGAAAATTTATCAGAAGTTTTGAAAGCATATATGCAAAAAGAAGGTTGGAATGTGACTGTTTTTGATAATGGAGATGCAGCTGTTGAAGCTGTTTCGGACAAGCCACACCTTTGGGTTTTAGATATTATGCTGCCGGGGACGGATGGCTATCAAGTGTTAAAAGCGATAAAAAATGAAGAAGATACGCCAGTTATTTTTATTTCTGCACGAGATCAAGATCTTGATCGTGTACTTGGGTTGGAAATGGGAAGTGACGACTATTTATCAAAGCCGTTCTTGCCACAAGAATTAATTATTCGCGTGAAAAAAATCTTAAATCGGGTGTATGGTTCAAACACATCTGATGTACAAAAAGTAGAATTAAATGCTTATACCATTGATCCAATTGGTCGGACAATTATTGACACAGAAGAAAATAACGAAGCGGTCGATTTAACAACGAAAGAAATGGATTTAATGTTGTTACTATCCGCAGAAATTGGAAAAGCTTTTTCACGAGAAAAAATTATTGAACATGTGTGGGGAGACAACTATTTTGGCTCAGAAAGAGCAGTTGATGACGTGGTCCGCCGTGTACGTAAGAAAATGCCGCGCATTCATCTAGAAACGCTATATGGCTACGGCTATCGGATTCTATCCTCATGATAAAAATAAATTTAACGAGACGAATTTGGCTTGCATTCGTTTCGTTAATTGTGCTTGTTGCGCTTTCAATCATTATTGTGTATCCTATTTCCATTCGAGGCGCATTAACAGAAGAAACCTATCAAATTATTGATAACAGTGTTCGCGATCAGTTAACGCAAGAAGATGCCAATTGGGAAACGTTTTTGAGTCAACAACCTGGATTTTATCAATCTAGACAAGAACAACGAGCCACGGTTTCTTTTTTAATTGAAATTACTGGTTCAACCTACGCCATTTATAATACGCCGATTGATGTTGTGCCAGACCCACCTGTACATGAAGAGATGCGCTACAATGCTATTGAACAAAATAATCAGACAGGTCGGTATGAAACAACATTTGGTGGACAGACATTATTTTATACGATTAACGATTTGGCCAGTCCAGCAGAGGGTTCGGACTTGTACCTTATAACGTATATGTGGGATACATATCGAGATGAAATGGTTCAAAATTTATGGGAACGATTGCTTTATTTGCTCTTGTTAACAAGTGCTTTAAGTTTGTTGCCAGCCATATGGTTAAAGCACTATTTGCGTCAACCATTGGCGATATTAGAGAATCATTTAGAGCAAATTGCAAATCGCAACTGGCAAGAACCACTTAAGTGGGAGGGCGACGAAGATTTTGAGCGACTATCGTATCAATTTGAACGAATGAGACAGAACTTAAATAGTTATGATCGCGCACAGAAAACGTTTATTCAGCACGCTTCTCACGAATTAAAAACGCCGATTATGGTTATCAAAAGCTATGCCCAGTCTGTAAAAGACGGCATCTTACCAAAAGAAAACCTCGGGAAAACAATGGATGTCATTACGGAAGAAGCCAATCGAATGGAACGCCGCGTAATTGATATGCTTTATTATACAAAACTCGATCAAATGCAAAAGGAACAGTTAAAAGTAGAAGCGTTCCCTTTTGGAAAATTAGCTTACCAAATCGAAGAGCGGTTCCGCTATCAAAGAGATGATGTGACCATTCTTGTTCAAGGTGCGGAAAAAATGATGAAAGCCGATATTGAACAGTGCGAGGTTCTTCTAGAAAACTTAGTTGAAAATGGGCTGAGGTATGCGCAGCGTGAGTTAACAATTAAAGCGGAGGAAGATGAGCGATACTCCTATGTAATTGTAGAAAATGAAGGCGACCCGATTGATGCGGATTTAAGTAAATTGTTTAGTCCATTTTATAAAGGAAACAAAGGCAAATTTGGTCTCGGACTAGCGATCGTTAAGCAAATCGCTGAATTGCATCACGGTTTTGCAAAAGTAGAAAACATTGATAAAGGTGTTCGTTTTACGATTGGTTTACCAAAACCGTATCAAGCAGAGGCTTTAGAATCTAAATCAAAGAAAAAAGACAAGAAACGCCCAACGTCATAAGTGATGATTTTGAGGCTTACTTCGCTTAATCCTTTCAAAAGAATCATGAGGGGATTAAGCTTTTTTTATTGATAGGAAATAAGCGCTAATACGTTGGAAGCTGTCTGTGCTATACTAAAAATAGAGAAAACAGTAGATTGAGGTGACGGTTGTGGAAAAAGGAATTAAATATCACCAAGTGGGAGAAGCGGTAAATCGTTACTTGTTAATAAAGACTGCGACAAAACAAATAGCGAGTAACTCTAAACCCTTTTTAACATTAATCTTAGGTGATCATACAGGAGAGATTGAAGCGAAATTATGGGGCGTTTCACCAGAAGATGAAGGAACATTTATTAACAAAACGATTGTTCACATACAAGGAGATGTGATTGATTATAGAGGGCGCACCCAGCTTAAAATTGCGAGCATACGACCAACAAGTCCAATGGATGGTGTTGAAATTAATGATTTTGTGCGATCAGCGCCAATATCGGCTGAGGATATGCTTGATGAAGTAAACCAGTTTATTTTTGATATCCAAAATCCGAACATCCAACGTATTACGCGCTTTATTGTAAAGAAGCATCAAGCGGAATTTGTTGAATCCCCAGCTGCAACGAAAAACCATCACGAATTTATGGGCGGTCTAGCTTTTCACGTTGTATCTATGCTTCGGCTAGCCAAAAACATTGCTGCACAATACACAAATTTGGATACAGACCTCCTTTATGCTGGCGTTATTCTTCATGATATTGGGAAAGTGAAGGAGCTTTCCGGTGCCATTGATACAACGTATACACTTGAAGGAAAATTATTAGGACACATTTCAATTGGTGCAATGGAAATTCACGAAGCTGCACAGGAGTTAAAAATTGAAGGTGAAGAACTGATTGTTCTTCAGCATTTAATGCTTAGTCATCACGGCAAAGGAGAATGGGGCAGCCCTAAACCTCCTTATATACGTGAAGCAGAAGTGCTTCATATGATTGATAATGTAGATGCAAAAATAAATATGATGGATCGAGCGCTTGAACGAGTAGAGCCAGGCGAATTTTCTGAACGAGTGATGGCTTTAGAAAATCGTAGTTTTTATAAGCCTAGCTTCCATAAAAAACCGTTAGATTTATAAACGTGTTCTAGAAAGATTTGGCCATGCATATCATTAGAAAAGGAACGCTTAGTAGAAAGTAGAAAGGGTGAATTTATCTAATGAAATCAAAAGAGACAAGCCAATATCTTGCACTTGGAGCCGTAGCTATATTAGTCATTGCCTTTCTTTTAACGCAAACCTCTGTTGGTGAACTTATTGTAGCAAGCCCATGGTGGACGTATCTGCTCATGCTTGGAATCTTATTTAGTGGGTATCAATGGATCAGAACGATGAGAGAAGATAAAGTGATGGATGATGAATGGATTGAGCAAGAGGGAAATGTATACATGGAACGCATTCAAGAAGCAAAGAAATTAAAGGAACAAAAAGATAGCTAAATAAAGGTGATGGCAGACCCTTCAGAGAAACGTGACGAACGTTCTGAAGGGTTTTTTAGTCCTTTTTAAACAAGGGACGTGCATACGTTATGATAGGGGGAATGTGTAAACCATATTCATTGATATGATTATGACGTACGATTATGTAGGATGGCGAACGCTTTCACCACAGGCACAAGCGCGACATCCGTTTGCGCTACGTTATCACTTGCCCTTACGGTGTCTTCTTTGCCACGGGCACGGCCTCAGCCATTACGCGCAAAATCTCGCTTCATTGTCTTCGGACACGTGCTGTTCCCGCAGGAGTCGTCGCCATTTAACAAGAAATTCGTACCAATCTTATTAGTATCCAATCAATAATAAAGACGTTAGTAGGATTTACGGAGCGATTTCGTGCAAGAGCACTTGATTTTCATTTTTGAAAGTAAAAAGACAGCTAACATCAAGTTAGCTGTCTTTTTTTTATTATTCGTTGCTTTCTTCGTCGGTTGATTCTTCTTCAGAATCTGTAGGTTCATCTGTTTCTTCGTCAGTCTCTTGTCCATCTTCCTCAACCGGCTGTTCTTCTGGTGCAGGTTGATTGGCTTGAGCTCGAATCTGCTCAATAAAGTCTTGGAAGAATTCGTCTTCAATCGTAATTTCATTTTCATCAAGAAGATCAACAATAACTGTCAAGAAGTCTCGTCCATTTTCTTCGATATAGGCACGCTCTACAGCCATGTTCGCAGCTTCTGGTAATTCTTCATATTCCATTGCTTCGTCCGTTTTTTCAATGATATGGTAGCCAAAACCAGATTCAACAGGCTCGCTTGTCGTTTCGCCAACTTCTAAATCAAATGCGGCTTCTGCGAACGCTTCATCCATGTCTGCGCGTGTAAAGAAACCAAGGTCACCACCTGTAGCGGCTGTTCCGTCTGTACCATGTTCTTCAGCTAGTTCGGCAAAGTCAGCACCGTCATTTAATTCATCAATAATCTCATTTGCAAGGTCTTCTTCTTCCACAATGATATGGCGTGCTTCTACTTGCTCGTATAAATCACGATTGTCTTCAAAATAAGCAACTAGATCTTCTTCGCCATAGTCGAGATCTTGTGATTGAAGTTCGATTAACGTGAGTTCTGGGATAATTAAATTATCAACCATATCATCGCGATCCTCAAGACCAAGGTTTGTTGTTACTAATTCTACAAGCTCTTCTTCAGAGGTAACGCCAAATTCTTCTTGCAGGGTCGCAATCATTGTTTCAATTTGTTCTTCTGAAAACTCCATGTCTTCTCCTGCCATTGCTAATAATTGCTCCGTTAAGTTCGAGAAGAAGGCGTTTTGTAAAGCGCCTGATGCTTGCTGATTCATTTTCAGATCGTCAAATAACTCTTCTTGCGTAATGTTTTCTCCGCCTTCAATTGATGCAATGGTCGTTCCATTTCCATCATCGTTATTGCACGCTGCTAGTGTAGTCAGCGCAATAGCTCCGAACCCAGCGAGTAAATATTTTTTCATTTTAACACTCCTTGAAGAGATCTATTATCATTAGCATATCTTATACACAAGGTCAACTAGTTAGATTACCCAGTTTTTTCTTGCACAAAACTTACTATATCATAAAAAAAAACACACAACAATTGCATGATTTCTAAGGAAATTAGGTCATCCGCCCAGTACCCATAATTGGTTTTTGCATAGGATATGGTAACAAAGCACAAAGAAAGCTCTAAAGCCTTAGGGCGTAAGGGTTGAGCGAGTTGTGAGCATTGCTTCGAGGTCCTGAAATAAGAAGAATGCCACACTTGATGTGCTTTCTATAAAAAAATGTGAAATCTTCAAAGGAGGAAACGTTACATGAGTTACGCAGGCGGAGGATACAATAGTGGGTTTGCATTAATTGTGGTTTTATTCATTTTATTGGTGATTATCGGGGCTTCTTGGATCTGCTAATCACTAGAGGTGTAGCCAACAACAAGTGAAGAAATGGTCCAATTCATCGGACCTTAGCTTGCCGACTATGTCGGTGAGCTTTTTCTATTTGTTTCTGTACAATTTTTTTGAGAAAATAAAAACAGAAACAGTTGAAAAGAAAAGAAACGGGGTATAGAAAGAGAAGTAAACTTATACATAGAAGTGGGTGGAGTTCCATGAGTCGTTTAACAAAAAATAGACGTTTTTATAAAATAGGATTCTTTCTTGTACTTGGTCTACTCCTTGCCTTAATTGGATTGCTTATTTTTGGTGCAGTGAGGCTATTTGGAGATGTAGACAGACAAGCACCAGAGCGAGCAGGCACAGATAGTGCAAACGAGGAGATCGTCAGCTTTCAAATGGATATCGAACAAGCCAATGTCTTACTGAACGACATGCTTGCGGATGATGATGTACCGTTTGATTTTTATCTTGCTGAGGACGGTGTGTATTTAGAGGGGGAAGTTGATGCTGTACTTTCAACAATTGATTTATCGATGCGATTTGATCCAAGTGTTCAAGAGGACGGTAGCCTTATGCTTGAAGCGAATAGTCTCTCAGCCGGATTTCTTTCCGTTTCCCCGGAAAACGCACTGCGAATGTTTAATCAATTAGCTGACTTACCAAATTGGATTTATCTTTACCCAGAAGAAGAGCACATCATCATTGATTTACGAGAGATTGAAGAATTAGAGCCATTCGGCCTACGGTTTAATGAACTTAACTTAGCGGCTAGTGAAATTAATGTATCGCTCGTGCGCCAATAAAGACGAAAAATCTTTATGAAGGAGACACCTCTTTCATAAAGATTTTTTAGGTTGATAAGATTTCGTTGTCATTTGGTCGATTCCAATTGTTTGTTGTAGCTTGGCTCTTCATGAAACTGGCGAATAAAATCATCATCATACAAGTGACGCACGATGGATACCAGCTCTGAAAATTCTGGGAATCGGCCATAGATCTCTTTAATTGGTAAAGAGCCTTGATAGACGTTAAACGTTTGTTCGTTAAAGACACGCATCGTTTCATGCAACAACGCTTGGCCTTCTTTTGTTAAACAAACATAGGTATTGCGTTTATCCTCTTGTTTTTTAGAAAACGAGAGGAGACCTCGTTTTTCTAACTTTTTGGAAAAGTTAAAAGCGGTTGATACATGCATGGCACCGTAGGAGGCAATATCTGATATGGAAGCACCGTCAAACTGATCGGCGATCCATAAGATATGATGTTCATTTAAGTTTAAATGAAATGGTTTAATCCAATTTTGCCAGTCTTTTTCAACTGATTTCCACATCGCTTTACTCAATACCGCAAGCTTGTAGCTATAATACATTGAATGTTTAGCATGAGGGTCCATATCCATTCCTCCATCGATTAGTAGTGTAAGGTTATATACAGGTGTTACATATGTTTTTTTCTGAAGGAATCCATAAATGCTGCAAGGGCATTGCAAGATGCTAACGGTACTGCATTATAGATGGATGCACGAATGCCACCAACTAAACGATGGCCTCCTAAGCCAATAAATCCTGCTTGTTCAGCTTCTTGTAAAAAGGTTTTTTCTAACTCTGGAGTAGCAAGGTTAAACGTGACATTCATGGTTGACCGCGCTTCAGGTTGAGCGTGTCCACTATAGAATTCGTTGCTTTGGTCAATTGCATCGTAAAGGACGGAAGCTTTCGCTTGGTTCCGTGCTTCAATAACAGATAGGCCACCTTCGTTTTCAATCCATTCAAGTACGAGGTTGAGCATATAAATCGAGAAGACAGGAGGTGTGTTATACATTGATTGACTGTCTGCAAAAGTTTGATAAGACAGCATAGGCGAAAGGTCTCCATGAGCTTGTTTTAAGAAAGAATCTTTAACAATGGCAATGGTAACACCTGCTGGTCCAAGGTTTTTCTGCGCACCGGCATAAATTAAATCAAATGCATTATAGTCAATGGAACGAGAAAGAATATCGCTCGACATATCACAAACAAGGGGGAGTTTTTGATGTGGGAACGTGTTCCACTGTGTCCCGTATATCGTATTGTTTGATGTTATATGTAAATAGGAATTTTCCTCATTGTACGATAGCTCATCTGGTGAAGGAATGGTTGAATAGCTCGTTTCTTTAGCCTGAGATTGTATGTCTATAGTCCCGAAACGTTGCGCTTCCTTCGCTGCTTTTTCTGACCAAACCCCTGTTAACACATAACTGGATTGATTATTTAGAAAATTCATCGGGACCATTGAAAATTGAAGATTTGCTCCCCCTTGAAAAAACAAAACATGTGTATCTTCCTCTAAATTCATCAACGACTTCAGCCTTGAAACCGCACTAAAGTGAACCTTTTCATACGCTTTTGATCGATGACTCATTTCCATAATCGATACGTTAGAGTCATCAAAATTGAGTAATTCTGCTTGTGCTTTTTTTAGTGCTTCTTGAGGCAAAGCGGCAGGTCCAGCACTAAAGTTATGGATAGTTTTCATTTCACATGACTCCCTTTATTCCTTTAACGTGTGTTTTTAGAAATGATATCATAATTTTGACTTTTTGGGCGATAAAATCTTAAATTATTTTTATTTGAGAATAATAAATGGCAAAAAAAGTCGCCCAAAGGCGACTTTTGTCAAAATTAGTCGTTAAGAAGCTCTGTAAAGCGCTTTGTAAAGGATTCTAAGCCTTTAAGATTTTCTGGACTTGCGTCTTTTTTCCAAAGATCACTATAGATGTCTTCCTCACCGTAGCGGGGAAGAAGATGTAAATGATAGTGAAAAACACTCTGTCCAGCAGCTTGGCCGTTGTTATTTAAAACATTGACCCCGTCGCATGCGAACGCTTCTTTTAACGCTGTTGCAAGCTTAGGAACAACGGAGAACAAGTGAGCTGCGGTTTCGGAAGGCAAGTCGTAAACTGCTTCATGGTGGTGTTTTGGAATAATCAAGGTATGACCTTTTGTCACTTGTTGGATGTTATAAAAAGCTAAAATGTGTTCATCCTCATAAAGTTTTGTTGCGGGCATTTTTCCATCTTTTATCGCACAGAAAATACAGTCTGTCATAAAAGAACCTCCTTTGTTTCATCTTCTTCTAAAAGTGTACTCATAAAATCTGTAAGAAGCAATCAAGATGAGAACAGGAATTTGTGAAGTCTTTGGTGAATAGGTAAAGAGCTTCGGGAAGTGCTTTTCTGTTTTTTTTTTGCTAAACTACAAGAGGGAGTGATGACACGATGCCTGATATGTTAGAAATTAAAGAGCTAACAGGTGGTTATACACCGAAGAAACCTGTTTTACATAATGTTTCGTTTGGCGTGAAAAAGCAAGAAATTGTAGGACTCATTGGTTTAAATGGGGCAGGGAAAAGTACGACGATTAAACATGTGCTTGGTCTAATGGATCCACAGTCTGGTGAAGTGAAAATTAATAATCTAAAGTTCTCAGATGATGCTGATCAATATCGAAAATCATTTGCGTACATACCAGAGACGCCGTTGCTATATGATGAGCTCACGTTGTGGGAGCATCTTGAATTAACGAGCGTTGCTTATGGAATTGAAAAAAAGGAATTTGAAAAGCGTGCAGATACGTTGCTTAAAGAATTTAATATGATGAAAATGAAGAAATGGTACCCAAATCATTTCTCCAAAGGTATGAGGCAAAAGGTCATGATTATGAGTGCGTTTTTGGCGGAGCCTGAGTTATATGTCGTAGACGAACCAATTGTTGGCCTTGACCCTGTAGGGATTCAGTCATTTTTAAATTGGATCTCTGAAATGAAGAAGCAAGGTGCTGGTATTTTAATGTCAACACATATTCTTGCCACAGCAGAACGTTACTGCGATCGCTTTGTCATTTTACATCAAGGTCAAGTCGTATTGACTGGTACCCTTGATGAGATGCGAAGCGCGATCGGAAAGAGTGATGCAACGTTAGATGACATCTATATCGAAATGACGAAGGACGAGCAAGAATGAGACATGCCAATGAGTTATGGGAATCAAGGCGTCATCAATATTGGTCAGAAGCGAGAGGGTACTTAAAATTAATTCTTAACAGCGGATTTGTCATTTCCGTCTATTTTCTATTCATTTTTCTTACGGTCTATTACCAGCAGTTTGTCGAACAGATGCCAGCAGATTTTCCTCTAGTAACACTATTAACAGTATTGTTTACATGGCGACTAACAGCGGGTTCAATCCGAACCTTCGTTAAGCCAGCAGATATTGTTTTTTTACTACCTTATGAAACGAAATTGGCGCCATATTTTAAGCAAGCGATTAAGTATTCCGCTTTATGGCAGTCCAGCTATATTTTGCTTTTATTTATGGCTGTTGGACCAATGTTTACAGAGCGAATTGGCACGGGCATTGTCTTTTGGTTAACGCTCATTTTCCTGCTTTTGATTAAAGTGTGGAACTTACTGTGCGTGTGGGAAGAGCAGAGGCTAGTCGCTAAAGGAGAACGATATTCAAACGTGCTGCTGCGTTTGCTTGTGAACGGAGTAGCTGCTTATTTACTGTTCTCTCAAGCGCCAATCTGGTTAACGTTCGCTGTGCTAATTCTTATGATCGTGCTTTATGCAAGTTATTGGAAAGGGTTTGCGAAAAAGCACAGTTTAAAATGGGATCGATTAATTGAAGTTGAAAACCATATGGTCATGTTTTTTTACCGTATTGCCAATGCCTTTGCCGACGTGCCACAATTACGCAATAAAGTTCGAGAGCGTACGTATTTACAGTGGGCTGTAGGTGCTTTAGGTGGGAAAAAGAATGCTGTTTACCATTACCTATACGCTCGTACATTTATTCGAGCTAATGATTATTTAGGGACGTATGTACGTCTGGCTATTGTCGGTGGGTTATTTATTTATATCTTGCCACTCGGTTGGATGAAGCTGGCAATGGCATTACTCTTTACGCACATTACGATGATGCAGCTTTCGACATTATCCTTCCATCATTCTGCAAGTATTTGGCTGGATTTATACCCGTTAAAGCCTGAAGAGAAGAGGCAGGCACTTACGTATCTAACAATGCGCCTGTTATTTTTGCTTTCGGTCATCTATGGTGGGATCGCCTTAGTGACAAGCGATATTCTTTATGGAGGTATTGTGTTAATGGCCAGTGCACTACTAGGTGTTTATGGGAGTCAAACCCTTGTTCATCGAAAAAAAGGAAAGTATCGCAGAGTCCGCTAATACAATGTAGCGAAGGGGGCTTTTGTGATGGCTGTAAATAGTGTCGAAGAAGAACTCATCATCTGGAAGCGAAAGCAGCTGAAACCTGAATCATTTGTGAAGAAAAAAGTTAGTCACTGGCAAAGTACATGGAATATGAAAATGCCAAAAGTCTACCATCAAATCGCAACACAATGTGTAAAAACAACTGCGGAAGCGATTATTTATGGCATTAATAAAAACAATCAATTGCTAAAAAAGAAAGTGGCTTCTTCTACATTAGAAGAAGCAGACAAAAAAGCCGCTGACGTTTTTCGTTTCTATCGAAGAATGGCTTTGGCTGAAGGAATTGGCACAGGAGCGGGTGGTTTTATTGCTGGAGCAATGGACTTTCCGCTCCTGTTGTCGTTAAAGCTAAAAGCATTATTCGATAGTGTGCACGCTTATGGATTTTCGACTAAGACAATCCATGATCGCATGTTTATTTTATTGTTATTCCAATTCAATTATGGAGATCGTGAAGAACGATTAAAGGTGTTGGCGCAAATAGAAGCCTATGTTCAAGATGAAGACATTCAACAAACGGACTGGGAGAAATTCCAACTTCAATACCGAGACACAATCGACCTACCTAAAACGTTGCAGCTTTTACCTGTTGTCGGCGCGCTTTTCGGCGGAACGGCCAATTATTATTTGCTGACAAAACTAGAGGAAAATACGATTCAGCTTTGTCGCCTTAGATGGCTAGCGGAATATAAGAAGACCCTAACGATTGTATAAAAAAAGCTTAGCGACACAATGTCGATAAGCGAAGGCGTGTACAGAAAACGTACACGCTCTTTTTTATTGCATCCAGTTTGGCGTATATTGTGCCATCATTGCGGCTAGAGTTGAGAAAAAACCAGTAAATAGTAGAATTCCGAGAATAATCATGACTACGCCGCTTGTTTTTTGGATAATCGGTAAATAGCGGTTGATGCGTTTAATTTTATGTAGCGAACGCGCCCATAGTAGCCCAATGAGTAAAAAGGGAATCCCTAGCCCAATTGAATAAACGAGTAGTAAGAAAACGCCGTTCCAAATGGTTGCCGAGGTGCTAGCTAACGTTAAAATGGCTGCTAAAACAAGGCCAATACATGGAGTCCAACCAGCTGCAAATAAAAAGCCAAATAAAAGAGATTTAGAGAAACTCGCCGCAGAATTTTGGGAAGGTTCCATACGTTTGTCTGTGAACAATGCTCGTATAGATATCAATCCAGTCATCTGTAGTCCGAACAAAATAATGACGATTCCACCTAAACGCTCTAATAATAATTGGTTGCTAATAAAGAGTTGTCCAAGCATCGTACTAGCTAATCCAAAGAGCATAAACACAAGGGTGAAGCCAGCAATAAAGCCGAAACTTCTTGATAAGATTACTCTTCTAGGTGCAGCAATTGCGCCGTTTGTGACGGTTGTGCCTGTTAATTGTGACAAGTAAGCAGGCATTAATGGAAAGATACAAGGTGAAAAGAAAGAAACTAAGCCTGCGAAGAAAGCAATGCTTAACGTAACTTCCATTTAAATCAGCCCCTTAAAACGAAGATAAAATGTTATGTACTAGTCTATGACCTTCCTAAGTGTAACATGTTTAAACAAATGAAAGCGAATGCGATTGTATGGCTTTTTTGAACATTACGTGAGAATTGTCAAAGACCACCTAAATACCTTGTAAATTAAGCGGAAATCCCTGCGAATCCTGTCTTTTTTTTGTATGATAAGTAAGATAGACTTGTAGTGAGTCTGTTTTTTTGTTCAGAAGACCTATAGGGGGGTCGAGCATGTGTTTAAAAAATGGAGTATTGTCGTAAGTGCTGTTATTGGTATGATGGCACTATCCTTTATGATTTTTGTTGGCTTTATGCTGGCAGGCTCTTTTCAATTAGATGAAGAAAAATTAATGATGAATCGCTCTAGTGTACTTGTTGATACAAATGGAGATGTGATTACAAACTTATACATGGAAAATCGTGAATTTGTTACGATTGATCAAATACCTGAGCATGTTCAGCATGGATTTGTTGCAATGGAAGATTCACGTTTTTACGAGCATCAAGGAATTGATTTTAGAGCAATTGGAAGAGCGTTATACCGAGATATTTTGGCTGGCGCAAAAGTCGAGGGTGGGAGTACGATCACCCAGCAGTTGGCGAAAAATTTATTTCTGTCAAATGAGAAGGCGTGGTTAAGAAAAACGAATGAAGTTTTAATTGCGATGAATTTGGAACGTCAATATAGTAAAGAAGAAATTCTAGAAATGTACTTAAATCAAATTTACTTTGGGCATGGTGCATACGGGATTGAGGCAGCATCGAATCTTTATTTTAATAAACCAGCTTCTGAATTAACCGTTAATGAAGGTGCTTCATTAGTAGCAGTGGTCAACGCGCCAAGTACGTTTTCTCTCTTTAATGAGCCGGATCGTAATAAAGAACGCCGTGATTTAGTGTTAACGGTAATGGCTCAGCAATCTTATTTATCAAGTGAAGAGGCGGAGACATATCAGGAAGTGCCGATCAAAACGGATCGTCAAGACCATGAGTTAGATGAAGCGTTATTTACGTATATTGATATGGTGATGGACGAGGCGAGTGAACGATATAATATTAGTAATAATGAGCTATTAACAGGTGGCTATCGAATTGTTAGTCCGATTAATCTTGAGTTCCAGCATCAAACGTACGATGCCTTGCATGATGAACGGTATTATCCAGAAGGAAGTTCAGATGCACAGGGCGCCATGATGTTTATGGATGTCAATACGGGTGGCGTTTTAGCGGCTCAAGGAGGAAAAGAGTATGTTCGGAAGGGGTTAAACCGTCTGCATGTTAATCGGTCTCCAGCCTCTACATTTAAGCCATTAGCTGTTTATGCACCTGCTTTAGAAAGTGGTGTGTATCATCCGTACTCAATGTTAAAAGATGAGTTGCTTCTTTATGAAGACGAAACGGAAAATGGCTACACACCGAGAAATGTTACAGGTGAATACCAAGGAGAACTAACGTTGTATGATTCCCTAGTGGAGTCTGCAAATGCCCCTGCTGTTTGGTTGTTAAATGAAATGGGCGTAAGCGATTCTGTAAATCAACTGCGGAAATTTGGCTTACAAGTGCCAGATAGACAGCTGTCGCTTGCTCTAGGTGGGTTATATGAAGGGGTTTCTCCTTATGAAATGACCCGTTCGTATCGGCCATTTGCTCATGAAGGACAGTTGATTGAGCCTCATGTGATTAAGGATCTATACGATCGAAATGGAAAACGTGTTGGCGGGGCAAATCAAGTAGAGACGGAAGTGATTTCCGAACAAACGGCTTGGTCGATGACACGGATGCTGGAACAAGTAATGAATGAAGGTACAGGAGCGACTGGTGAGCAAATGACTTCGCCTATAGCTGGGAAAACTGGTACACAAGGCTATCCGAATGTGGCAGGTGCTGTTCAGGATGCATGGTTTGTTGGCTATACGCCTGAAGTGGTTGGTACGGTTTGGATGGGATATGATACAACAACGGACGAGCAGTATTTTACTGGTGGAAGTCAACATCCGACACGTTTATTTCAAGCGATGGTGAATGAATTACCAGCTTCGAGTCAGGCAACTGCTTTTGCCAAGCCAGAAGGCGTAAAAGATTTAGAGCCACCCATTGCTATGGAAGAGATAAATGGCTTTGAAGCTAGCTATTCACTTGGAGGAGATGGGCTCTTAAGTGTTCAATTATCATGGGATGATTTTCAAGATGACCGAATGGAATATCACGTCTATGAAATCCAAGGTGATGAACGAAGTAGAGTTGCTTCAAATTTAAAGGAACCTATTTATACCGAGGGGCGTTACAATCCGTTTAATATTCCAAGCTATCAAGTTGTTGCGTTCGACCCGATTACAGAGGTAGAAGGGTCGGAATCGGCTGTTCAAAAACCTAGCTTCGAATTTTCTTTATCCTTAAGTCAATAAAAGGGGACTGTTCCAAAGGTGATTCATAGCGCCTTTCTGGAACGAGTCTCTTTTTTATCGTATTAATAAAATTTACCAATTTGGGCATACTACATACTACAGCTAGCATGACGCAACCGCCTAAATCACTCAAATCCACGATGCCAATCATTCAAATGCCATAAAAATCTCAAAATTATACATCTTTTTTTGACAAAATCCATCAAAATCATGACAATTGATTTGAGTGTGTATACAAGTCTTTAGAAGGTTATTATAGTTAAGGAGATAAAAGATCGAACGAAGTAAGCAGAAACGATGATTTTCTGTTTTTTTTCAAGTAAGATAGACATTGTGAGATTTGTTCGTTTAGAGAGGTGGATTACATTGAGTATGGCGTTTAATGACACATTTTTGAAAGCATGTAGAGGGGAAGCCCACGATCATGTACCTGTTTGGTATATGAGACAAGCAGGACGTTCGCAGCCTGAATACAGAAAAATTAAAGAAACGCATAGTTTGTTTGAGATCACACATGATCCAGAGCTTTGTGCATATGTGACAAAGCTACCTGTTGATCAATATAACAATGATGCAGCCATTCTTTATAAAGACATTATGACACCGCTACCTTTTATCGGGGTAGATGTAGAGATTAAGTCTGGCATAGGTCCGGTTATTTATAACCCTATTACATCAGAGAAAGACGTGGAGCAGCTAGGGGAATTAAACCCTGAAAAAGATGTTGCCCACGTACTAGAAACCATTAAAATCTTGCGAAAGCAACTCAACGTTCCTTTGATAAGTTTTGCAGGAGCACCATTTACACTAGCAAGCTATATGATTGAAGGAGGACCTTCAAAAAACTATCATAAAACAAAAGCGTTTATGCATTCTAACCCAACGGCTTGGCATCTATTAATGGATAAACTTGGTTCCATGACGATTGCTTATGTAAAAGCACAAGTAGCAGCTGGTTCACAAGCCATTCAGTTATTTGATTCTTGGGTCGGCGCTTTAAGTGTTAGTGATTATAATCGGTTTATTAAACCGGTCATGGATCGAATTTTGACGGAAGTGAAAATGGATGGCATTCCACTTATTTTACACGGCGTAGGGACGCCTCATTTAATGAAAACGTGGAAAGACATGCCTGCTGATGTCATTGGTTTAGACTGGCGAACAACGATTGATGAAGCGAGAGAGCTAGGGATAAATAAAACGGTACAAGGAAATTTAGACCCGTCTATTTTACTCGCTCCTTGGAATGTCATTGAGCAAGAAGCAAAAGCAATTTTAGATCAAGGCTTAAAAAGCAATCATTTTATTTTTAATTTAGGTCAAGGTGTTTTTCCAGAAGTTTCTCCAGATACGTTACGACGGTTAACTGCATTTATTCATGAATACTCAGCAGAATTCAAGCAAAAGGGGTAGTAAGAATGAAGAAGAAAATTGGCTTACTTGTGATGGCTTACGGTACGCCTCGTAAAAAAGAGGAGATCGAGCCTTATTATACGCATATACGCCACGGGCGCCCGCCTTCTGAGGAAGCGTTACAAGATTTAACGGATCGCTATGAAGCCATTGGTGGGATTAGCCCACTTGCGCATATTACCGAACAACAAGCAAATGGCTTAGCGGACACACTTAACAAGCGCTATGATCAATTTGAATTTATTCCTTACTTAGGATTAAAGCATATTGCACCATTTATTGAGGATGCTGTGCAGCAAATGCATCAAGATGGAATTGAAGAAGCGGTTTCCATTGTACTTGCTCCTCATTTTTCTACTTTTAGTGTGAAGTCCTATAACGGCCGAGCACAAAAGGAAGCAGAATCGTTAGGCGGATTGACGATTAAATCGGTTGAAAGCTGGTACACAGAACCTAAATTTTTAGCCTATTGGACGGAAAAAATTCAAGAAGAAATGAAGAAGGTTCAATCAAAAGAGGATCTCTGTGTCATTTTCTCTGCACATAGTTTACCGGAAAAAATCATTGCAGCAGGAGACCCATATCCTCAGCAGCTTGAAGAAACAGCAACACTGCTAGCAGAAGCCGCAAACATCCCGCATTACGAAATCGGTTGGCAGAGTGAAGGGAATACGCCCGATCCATGGTTAGGTCCAGATGTGCAAGACTTGACGCGCCATTTGCATGCTGAGCATGGGTACAAAGCATTTATGTATTGTCCTGTAGGATTTGTAGCAGAGCATTTAGAAGTACTCTATGATAATGATTATGAATGTAAAGTTGTCACAGATGAAATCGGTGCTACGTATCTTAGACCACCAATGCCGAATGATCATCCACAGTTCTTAGACGCAATGGCAGATGCGATTGAAAAACAATTTGTTACGGCGGATCAATATGAGTCGTGATGTAGCCATTATCGGTGCTGGCGCAACAGGTTTATCAGCAGCGCTATGGTTGGAAGACCATACTTCACTTACGTATGACATCTTTGAACAAAAGCAAGAAGCTGGCGGAAAAGTCGTCACTTCGATTAAAGATGGATTCATTATGGAAGGTGGCGCTGATTCTTATTTGGAACGAAAAACGGCGATGACGGAGCTCATCGAACGAGTTGGTTTACAAGACGAACTGATTCGTAATGAAGTCGGACAAGCGTTCATTTTAAAAAATGGTACGCTACATCCTAATCCGAAAAGAACCGTTTTAGGTATTCCAACAGACATCGAAGAGTTTATGAAAACCGATCTTCTTTCACCTGAGGGAAAGGAAGAAGTCCTGAAAGAATATGAAAAACCGCAAGCGCCAAGAACAAATGGTGATATCTCACTAGGGGATTTTTTCGAATTTCGCTTAGGAAAAGAAATGGTACGTTCCCTGATTGAACCTTTATTAGGCGGGATATATGGTGGCAACATCTATCAACTTAGTATGAAGGCGACATTTCCTCATTTTCTTAAAATGGAAGAAGAAGAGGGTAGTTTGTTGCGCGCATTGGCGCAGAAACAACAGCCAAACGCTAATACGAAAAAACAGGGAATGTTTCTAACCGTTAAAACAGGCCTCCAATCGGTGTTTGAAGCGGTTGTAAAAGAATTACAAGTGGACAGCGTTCATTTTCAAACAGAAGTTGAAGAACTCGTTAAGCTAGAAAATGGCAGCTATATGATTCAACTAGCGGATGGTGAGCAAAAAGGTCCGTATGCCGCTGTTTTGGTTACGGTGCCTCCTAAAAAAGCGACCTCTTTTATACGCGATACGAATTTACGTGAACACCTTGACGGTTTAAACGCGACAAGTTGTGCAACGGTTGCGCTGACATTTCCTGAGGAAGCAATTGACAACTCTCATGAGGGAACTGGTTTTGTTGTTGCAAGAGATGGGGAAGAGTCGATTACGGCTTGTACTTGGACAGACGTGAAATGGCCACATACAGGCAAGCAAGGAAAAACCTTAATGAGAGCGTATGTGGGAAAGCCTGACCAACCAGAGATTGTACAAGAAAGTGATGAAACCATACTACAAACGGTTATTGCTGATTTAAAAACAATTATGAATCTGAAGGCCGAACCAGAGATTGTCAACATCACTCGTTGGATTGAAGCAATGCCTCAATATAAACTTGGTCATGTTGAACGAGTTGCGAAGATGAGACAGTATGTTGCAGAAACGATGCAAGGTTTGCATTTGGCGGGTGCTGCATTTGATGGTGTAGGTGTTTCTGATTGTGTCCGACAAGGAAATGAAATTGCCAAGCAAATAGCAGAAACAGTAAAGTGACGTGAGCTTCTCACGTCACTTTTTTTAGTCCAGTCACAAAGGTCGATAAACGAATGATAGAAGATGATTACTCGGTTTTTTGAACGACTCTTAATGAATAAGACGATTTAATGCATATAATAATTTGAACGAATTTCTTCGAGACGCTCAATCGCTTTATTGTTATAAACGATGGTTTCAAGCTCTTTCTTTGAATACGTTCGTTTTTTAATCTGAATGGAAAAGAACAAAATGGAAAAAGTCATACGTTTACATACCTCCTTTCAAAGGAGGTGCTGCTTTAGGTAAAGCCTGGCACCTCATCGATCATCATTAATAAATACGTTTGTTGTGGGTAGTGCATAATTGTCATTTTTTACACTCCTTTTCTAAAATTTTCCATTAAATAGACATAAAAAATACAGGTTCATTGAAAAGGCACTTTTTGCCCATCGTTTACCTGTTCACATACGTATCCGATTTAATGAGAATGGTGATTAACGTAAATGGCGTGAACAAAACGAGTCATATTGAATTGTTGTTTTAAGTTTTAATGTGATCATCATCTTGTTCATCTCCTTTTCGTTAATATAAAGTAAATCATAAACGATGTTCACAAATTTGTAAATATTTTTTTAATGAAATCTTTTAATTATTTTTAAATTTCCCCGATGATTTCGTCTCTGTTTGTCTTAATTTGTTTGTGCTATAATAGGAAAGATGTGCTGGATTCCGATTTCGAGTCCATCCAAAGGGGAGTTGACGATGAAAGGCGATAAAGAGATAATCAAAGTTCTAAGTTCAATCCGACATGATTGGTTGAATGTAATGCAGCTCATTAAAGGAAATGTTGCATTAGGGTATTATGACCGTGTGGATACGATTATCGATGACGCTGTTTTTCAAACTGCTAATGAGAGTCGGTTGTGTAGTCTCGATCTACCGAAAACCGCAGTAACAATCTTAGAGAAAAAATATTCGCAAATGAACCACGTTTTGGATATTGAAGTTGATGGTGTTCTTTTTTCGTTAGCTAAATATGATGAACAGCTAGCACACGCATTTTCGCAGTTCTTTTTATCATATGATACGCTACTGAAAAATGACACAAGTCATCTGCACATTGTCTTCACTTTTTTTGATTCTTCTTGTTTAATTGAAATCAGCTCTGACCATGATTTAAATAATGAAGAAGTGTTATATAGAAGTTTAGACTCGTTAAACGATGTGGTTAAAATAGAAACTGTAAATAGTGATACGTTCGGCGTGACAGTACTTATTGAAGTGTAGCTGTCCGGAACGTTTTAGAGGTGGAAAATAATATGTTTATAGATAAAGTGAAAGTATACGCAAAGGGTGGCGACGGCGGAAACGGCATGGCTGCTTATCGTCGTGAAAAATATGTTCCAGATGGTGGGCCTGCAGGTGGTGATGGCGGCCGTGGTGCTAACGTGGTCTTAAAAGTGGATGAAGGCCTACGGACACTAATGGATTTTCGATATAACCGTCATTTTAAAGCAAAACGTGGTGAACACGGGATGTCTAAAAGTATGCACGGGAAAAATGCAAAGGATTTAATTGTTTCTGTGCCACCTGGAACCACGGTGACGGATGAGGCAACAGGTGCGCTAATTGCGGATTTAACTGAAAATGGTCAAACCGCTATTGTCGCAAAAGGAGGCCGTGGCGGTCGTGGGAATATTCGTTTTGCCACACCTGTTAATCCGGCTCCAGATCACGCGGAAAATGGTGAACCTGGAATAGAACGAGACATTATTCTTGAACTTAAAGTGCTTGCAGATGTTGGTCTCGTCGGGTTTCCTTCTGTAGGGAAATCAACATTACTTTCAATTGTTTCAGCGGCAAAACCTAAAATTGCAGACTATCATTTTACAACAATAACGCCTAACTTAGGTGTTGTTGATACAGCGGACAATCGTAGTTTTGTCATGGCTGATTTACCAGGATTAATTGAAGGGGCACATGAAGGTGTTGGCCTAGGTCATCAATTTTTGAGACATATTGAACGAACGCGTGTTATTGTTCATTTAATTGATATGTCAGCTCTAGAGGGTAGAGATCCGATTGATGATTACAAGAAAATCACAACAGAACTTGAGCAGTACAATTATCGCTTAACTGAGCGACCACAAATTGTTGTTGCTAATAAAATGGACATGCCAGGTGCGGCTGAAAACTTAGAACGGTTTAAGCAAGAGATGGATGAAGAAGTTAAGATTCATTCTATGTCGGCGATTACGAGAGAAGGGGTACGAGAACTTCTTTTAACAATAGCAGATGAACTTGAACATGCGCCGGAGTTTCCGCTACACGATAAAGAAACAGATGAAGAGGCGAGAGTGGTCTATCGCCATGAAACACCTATTGAACCGTTTATTATTACGCGCGCAGATGATGGTGTGTTTGAAGTTGCAGGTGCCGAGCTAGAACGAGTATTTAAAATGACAGATTTCTCTAGAGACGAGTCCGTTCGTCGTTTTGCTCGTAAGTTGAGAAGAATGGGCGTTGATGCTTCTTTACGAGAAAAAGGTGCCAAAGACGGAGATATGGTCCGAATTATGAAATTTGAATTTGAGTTTATTGAATAGAACTAGATAGTGAATGTGAATAGGGGGATACCAAAGGTGAGTGAGAACCAGTTTTTTCTTGTTAGAGAAGACATGTTAACGGATGCGATGCAGCGAACGTTAGAAGCGAAAGCCTTGCTTTCAACTGGAAAAGCAGCAAAAATCAACGAAGCCGTTCAACTTGTAGGCCTTAGTAGGAGTGCATTTTACAAATATAAGGATGGTATTTTCCCATTCCATTCCGTGAACAAAGAGAGAATTATTACGCTAATGATTAACCTTGAAGACCGGTCTGGTACGCTATCGGAGTTGTTACAAATTGTGGCGAGTACAGGTGCAAATATTTTAACTATAAACCAAACGATCCCCCTTCAAGGACGTGCTAGTATTACCTTATCAGTCGACACAGCCCCCATCACTATGGGGCTGCATGAATTATTTGCAAAAATGAAATCGCTTGAAGCAGTCGAACGAGTAGAAATGGTTGGTTCTGGCTCATAGAGAGAAAAGGAGTGGAGATTTGATGAAGAAAATTGGTTTTTTAGGACCGAGAGGAACATTTACTGAAATGGCGGCAAAATTTATGTTTCCGCAAGATGAGAGAATTCCGTTAAAAACGATACCGAAAACAATTGATCTCGCTTTTAACAAAGGAACGGATTATGCGGTTGTCCCGATTGAAAATGCCATTGAAGGAACAGTGAATGTCACTTTAGATTATTTAATTCATCAAAAACCAATGCCTATCGTCGCGTCTGTTTCAATTGGTATTGCGCATCATTTGCTGACAGCTTCTAGAAAAGACTTTGCCTCACTAGCGCCTAAGAAGATCATCTCACACCCGCAAGCTTTGGCACAGTGTCATCGTTTTATTCAACAACATTTTCCAGATGTGACGATTGAGCATGCGGATTCAACTGCCCAAGCAGCCGCAGCTCTCGCCAAAAATCAGGATGAGGATGTATGTGTCATTGCAAATCGGGAAGCGGCGAATCTTTACGGATTAAAAATTGCTGCTGAAGATATTCATGATTACCGTGAAAATCAAACCCGATTTCTTGTTGTATCTGCACACGCCGATGCAACACCATTCGTACCGCCAAGTGCTCAGACTGGTGAAGTAACTACATTGATGATTACGTTGCCGTCAGATTTTACCGGCGCACTTCATCAAGTGTTATCCGCATTCGCTTGGCGAAAGTTAAACCTTTCTAAGATTGAATCGAGGCCAACAAAAACGGGTTTAGGTAATTACTTTTTTATTATTGATGTGGAACAATTAATGGATGATGTTCTCTTACCTGGAGCTATTGCTGAATTAAGTGCGCTTGGATGTAAGGTTGATGTACTTGGAAGTTATTGCGCCTATAGCGATCAACTCGTCCAGCTTGAAAAAAGTTGATAGCAAAAAGTCTTTCGTTTTCTAACGAAAGACTTTTTTTAGCGTCTGCTTAATCCTCTTTAAGTAAAAACCCTTTTTCTTCAAGTTGTTTTAAGGCAAACTCAATCTGTGCCTCCGTTTTTGCTTCAACAAGGTGCAAATGAACGCCATTCGTTAATTGTGATAATAAATTCGCTTTGTGCGTTTCCAAGCGCTCACAAAAATCAGAAACGTCTTGTCGATTTGATAAACGTAGCGTACCGGTTATTTCGCCGTAAATCGCGTGTTCAATCGTTACATCTACAACGGTTAATCCGCTATCGACAAAGATATTCAGCTCTTCTTTCGTATCGCTAGGAGAATGTTGAACAGGGACTAATCGTTGAATTCGTTTTTCTTGTTTTTGTTGCAAATATAAATATCCTTGAGCTGTAGAGAAAATCGGTTCGCCTTTTGCTTTTAAAATCGACATGTCTTGTACAATAACTTGTCGACTAACACCTGAACGCCTCGCTAAATCACTACCAGTTATCGGTGTCCCTTCTTCCATTAACCAATCTAGAATAGCGGAACGTCTTTCTGTTGAAATTAGTTTCTTTGATTGATTTTTCAATGCTATCACCTTATTAAGAGAGTCTTAAATGTTTCGATTAAAAAAGAAAGATCTTCATCAGTTGTTGGTTCACCAAAAGTAACTCTTACATATTGATCGGCAAAGTCTTTTGAATACCCTAGCGCGCGTAAAGATTCTGGTGGCCCAGATTGACCAGCTCGACAGGCAGAACCTACTGCGATGCATGCGCCGATTCGATCACACTCTAGCATAAATTGCTGACCACTCCAACCATTGATAAATAATCCTAGATGAAACGGTAATCGTTCTTGAACACCACATCCTACAAGCGTAACACGGTCAGTTAGTTCAGATAAAAGCTGAGTCTGAAAGCGTTGATGTCGATTTATTAATTTGCCTTGGACGGTCATCGCGTGTTCTAGAGCAATAGTAAAGGCGGCAACTGCAGGAGTATCAACGGTGCCAGGGCGCATGCCATATTCATGACTAACGTGAGATAAAAAAGGTTTAAAATGATGCTCTCTCGATACATACATAATCCCTAACCCTTTTGGTGCATAAAGTTTGTGCGCAGAAAAACTAGCCGCGTCAACCTGTGTTAGATCGATCGGGATTTTTCCTAGCGCTTGTACACAGTCGCTATGAAATAGTATACCATGCCGATCTAGAATCTCACTAAGAATGTCGATGTTTTGCAGAGTGCCAATCTCACTCGAAGCCATGCCAATGGAACAGATTATCGTGTCTGTTCGAATTTGAGACAACAAAGACGTTAAACAAACGCTACCTTGTTGGTCAACATCAACATAATCAACTTCAAATCCTTGCGACTCCAAATATTGATAGGTGGACAAAATGGACGGATGTTCTGTTTTAATCGTTAATAAGTGAGTGCCTTGATGAGAAAAGGCATTTGCTAGTGAAACAATCGCCAGGAAATTTGCTTCTGAGCCAGATCCAGTGAAATAAATTTCGTCATCTTGTACGCCTAGTTGTGTCGCGATACGTTGTCGGTAATCGTGTAAGTGCCAATCAGCATAAACCCCCAGTCTATGTACGCTAAGAGGGTTTGCATAGGACTCTTTGGCACAGGTTGTGTAGGCTTGAAGTGCTTCTTCTGACATAGGTGAAGTAGAACTGTAATCAAAATACCGCATAACTGCTCCTTAAAAATGTAGTTGTATTTTCTTTTATTCTATGTAAATATAGGTGACAAGACAAGTGTAAATTACATGCGAGGAGGGAAGGTTTGAAAACAGTCATTATTATAGGTTCAGGTATAGCTGGTTTAATGGCAGCTCATCATCTTGCTGACGAATGTAATGTGATAATCTTCACAAAGTCAAGTTATAAAGATAGCAACTCTGCTCGGGCTCAAGGTGGTATTGCAGCTGCCGTGGCTTCTAACGACCATCCCAGAAACCATTTTCACGATACGATGCAAGCGGGAAAAGGCGTTAACGATAAAGGCCTCGTTGAAATGATGACGAAGGAAGCGGTAGGTCTTATTCATGAACTGGAAGATGCAGGTGTTGCTTTTGAGAAAATGGAAGGTGAATATGCACTTGGTCAAGAAGGCGCTCATCAGCATCATCGAATTCTTTTTGCGAATAACGATCAAACAGGTGACGCAATCATGATGGCTCTCTGGAATCAAGTCAAGAATCGTGTCAAAGTCTATGAACGTGTGAGTGTAACAGCGTTGAACGTAAATGGGAAAGAGGTAACAGGGGTGCAAACGCCTAATGGGGTGTGGGCAGCAGATGCGGTTATTTTAGCGACTGGTGGAGTTGGGCAGCTGTATGCATTTAATTCAAATGCACGAACCGCAACGGGTGAAGGAATGTATTTAGCCTACTGTGCCGGTGCGGTTTTAAAAGACATGGAATACATCCAATTCCATCCAACTATTTTAAAAAGTCCACAGGCTGTATTAATAAGTGAAGCTGTTCGAGGAGAGGGAGGACAGTTAATAAATAGTCAAGGTGAGAGAGTCTTGCGTCACTATCCGAAGATGGACTTAGAAGGAAGGGATGTAGTAGCAGCTGTTCTTCATGAAGCATTACTAAATGGTGAACAAATTTACTTAGATGTACGCATGATAAAGAGGTTTAGCGAACGATTTCCGTTTATCGATCGAGCATGTAAAGAGGAAGGGTTTGATCCAATGGAAGAACCTCTTCCTGTGATGCCAGGTGCTCATTTTATTTGTGGAGGAGTTGAAGTAGATAAACATGGGAAAACAGCTGTTGAACGCCTGTATGCTATCGGTGAGGTTGCTTGCTCAGGAGTTCACGGATCGAATCGATTAGCGAGTAATTCGTTACTTGAAGCTGTTTATTTCGCGAAAAAGTGTGCAACAGATATTTTGTCTAACGTTGAACAGAAGAAACATGGATATGGCTCGGAACAACAGTCTAGTCAAGCCCATGCGCTGCCATCTCGTCAAGCACTACAGCAAAGAATGATGAGTCATGTAGGCATTAAACGAACAACAAAATGTTTAGTTGAAATGAAGGCGTGGCTAGAGTCTTATCGTCAGTTTCCTACTTTACAGAGAATACCACTAGAGGAAAAAGCGATGTTTGAACTAGCTACTATGATCACAAATGCAGCTATAGAAAGAGAAGAGTCAAGAGGCACACATCGTAGAGATGATTTTCCGAACGAATCATCAAGCTGGGAAAATCAATCCATTGCATTCCAACATGGAATGATGTCGATTTGCAAACGGGGAGGTTAACGTGAATTCCATTAAACTACAACAATTAATACGGGATTTTTTAGTCGAAGATATTGGCTATGGTGATAAAACGGCAGAATCCATATTTAGTGATTCTATACCGATTGTAACAGCTCAAATGATTGCAAAAGATCATGGTGTTTTTTCAGGAAGTGAAGTGATTCGTCTTTTTTATAACCAGTTAAACGAGGGGATTGAAACGAGATGTAAAAAGAAAGAGGGCGAAATCGTTGAAAAGGGCGATGTCATCGCAGAATTTACAGGTAGTGCAAGAACCATTCTACAAGGGGAACGCGTGTTATTGAATATCATACAACGGATGTGTGGAATTGCTTCCATTGTACATCAGGCAAACAAATATTTAGACGATTCAAGCATTCGTATTTGTGATACTAGAAAGACGTTGCCAGGATTGAGAATGTTTGATAAAGCGGCATGCCGTGCTGGTGGTGGTTACAACCATCGGTTTGGACTCGATGACGGGGTGATGTTAAAAGAAAATCATATTGCTGCATGTGGATCAATTAAAGAAGCTGTTCAACGGGTTAAAAGCACTTTAGGGCCAATGGTGAAGATTGAAGTTGAAACAACAAATCAACCTGAAGTGGAAGAGGCCGTCGCGTCTGGAGTAGATGTAATCATGTTTGATCATGCTACAGCCGATCAAGTCCGACATTATCAGCAATTCGTTCCTAAATCAATGATAACGGAAGTTTCTGGAAATATCGATCTGAACAATATTCATACATTTGCAGGTACAGGTGTTCATTATATTTCATTAGGGTTCATTACACATTCTGTAAAAGCATTGGATTTAAGCATGTTGCTTAAATGAATGTGATCAGATAAAAACGTATGTCGTTGGAAAAGTGACTCACTTGAGAAAGGATGAAAGACGTTGGCGATAACAAAAACAGTATCTCTTCCCGATGAGTATCGCGCTCTATCGATGGAAGAAAAAATAAACAGAATCAAAGCTGCGAAAGCATTTTTCGGAGAACGTTTATTCATTCCAGGACATCATTATCAGAGAGAAGATGTAATTCAATTTGCTGATTTTACAGGAGATTCACTGCAGCTTGCGAAAAAATGTGCTGAAAGTAACGCAGAATTTATTGTGTTTTGTGGAGTCCATTTTATGGCGGAAACGGCAGACATCTTAACGGATTCAACGCAACGAGTTTTATTACCAGACTTAGCGGCAGGCTGTTCAATGGCAGATATGGCAACGCTCTCACAGACGAGAAGGGCTTGGAAAACATTAACCGGTATATATGGAGACTCATTGGTGCCTCTTACCTACGTAAATTCTACGGCAGAAATTAAAGCATTTTGTGGTGAAAATGAGGGGGCTTGTTTAACTTCTTCAAATGCTAAAGAAATGGTTCAATGGGCATTAAATAAAAAGCAACGGATTTTATTTTTGCCAGATCAACATTTAGGGCGAAACACTGCATTTGACCTAGGGATACCGCTTTCGGAAATGGCCGTCTGGTGTCCGATAAAAAATGAATTGGAGTTTACAGATCATGCAATTAGAGAGAATGTGCGAATCATTCTTTGGAAAGGCCATTGTTCCGTTCATGAAAAATTCACTGTGAACCACATACAAGAGATACGAAGCAAAGACCCACAAACCAACATTATCGTTCATCCAGAATGTAGCCATGAGGTCGTTCAAGCTGCAGATGAAGCAGGGAGTACCCATCATATTATTCAAGCCATTGAAAAAGCAGAATCAGGAAGTAAATGGGCAGTAGGAACGGAAATGAATTTAGTGAATCGTTTGGCAATGAAGCATACTGATAAGGCAATTGAGTCACTTAATCCTTATATGTGTCCTTGTTTAACAATGAATCGAATTGACATTGAGCACCTTTGCTGGTCACTTGATTCTTTAAAAAATGGAACATATCAATTCCAAATTAGTGTACCACCTGACATTTCCAAGTATGCAATGATTGCGCTAGATCGAATGTTACTTTCAGTGAAATAAAAAATTACAACCTCTTCGGCATATGCGATCCTTCATGTTCATATGATTTTTTTAAGAGAACATTATGGAGATTGTACGCATATAGTGTACGAATGCCTATAACAGGGGGAATGACCCGATGAGAATTCATATTGTACAAAAGGGAGAAACTGTAGGGAAGCTTGCGGATAAATATGATTTATCAGCTAAGCAAATTAAGCAAGCAAACAATACGATTACAAATCCCGAGATGTTGATGCCTGGAATGAAAGTGAAAATCCCTTCGCCAACTGTTGCTGTCCGTAAAGAAAAGACAGTGAAAAAAGAGGAAAAACCTGTAACAAGCAAAAAAGAAAAGGTTCAACCTTTAAAAAGTCCTAAAACAAACGCGAGTGAAATCCAAACGTTTGAAGTACCAAAAACACTAGAGGCGCCACCGAAAACGGAAAAAAAATATCAATCAGAGCCGAAACCACTTCCGCCAAAGCCTCCATGTTCTTCATGTGGAAATCAATCCAATCAGTATATGCCAACGCAAAACCAAAGTAATCCGTCCACACAGCCTCAAAATAATAACGTAGAGCATATGATGAATCAATGGAACTCTTCCCAAGGTTCAATGCAAAATACTTATGCTCCCCAAACCGAGAGCATGAACGGAAACCATCATATGCCGATGCAAGGAATGAACGAAATGAACGGAAACCATCATATGCCGATGCAAGGAATGAACGAAATGAACGGAAACCATCACATGCCAATGCAAGGAATGGGCGGAATGAATGGAAACCATCATATGCCGATGCAAGGAATGGGCGAAATGAACGGAAACCATCATATGGGAATGCAAGGAATGGGCGGAATGAATGGAAACCATCATATGCCCATGCAAGGAATGAACGAAATGAACGGAAACCATCATATGCCGATGCAAGGAATGGGCGGAATGAACGGAAACCATCATTCGCCAATGCAAGGAATGGGCGGAATGAATGGAAACCATCATATGGGAATGCAAGGAATGGGCGGAATGAACGGAAATCACAACGCACCAATGCAAGGAATGGGCGGAATGAACGGAAATCATCACGCACCGATGCAAGGAATGGGCGGAAATCATCACTCGCCGATGCAAGGAATGGGTGGAATGAATGGAAATCATCACGCACCAATGCAAGGAATGGGTGGAATGAATGGAAATCATCACGCACCAATGCAAGGAATGGGTGGAATGAATGGAAATCATCACGCACCGATGCAAGGAATGGGAGGAATGAACGGAAACCATCACGCACCGATGCAAGGAATGGGAGGAATGAACGGAAACCATCACGCGCCGATGCAAGGAATGGGTAGTGAACATGAACAACCAACATTCGTAAAGAAAGACGGCCAATGGAATACGGCGAACACGAGTTGGTTTTACCCGCAAATGGAGCAACAGATCCAGCCTCATACGCAATACGAAAATTATAATGGATACCGACAAGCGATGCCGCATAATCAAGCGCCACAGTGGGAAACGATGCAAGCATCCCAAACTGCGTATGCGCCTTATGAGCCAAAAGAGCAACTAAACAATTATGATGAAACTGACGACCAAGAAAGCTAAATTACTATCCAACAACTAACAGATTAGAATCCCTCTTTTAGTGGACACTATCACTAGAAGGGGGATTTTAAATATGAAAAAAACCGTAACTTCTTTTTTATGTGCAACAATCGTTGCCACTGGATTAACAGCTTGTAATGGTGCAGATCAATCTCAAACACATGGGAATATGTACCGTGGAAGTGAAGCACAAATGGGTTATGATTACGGTGGGTATGATTATACAGCCGACTATCCTTATTATGGAAATGGTGTTGGCGGTAAAGAATATTATCAAAACAATCGGTTCTCACAAAAGAACGATCGCATGAATAATCCAAAAGCGAATTACAATCAAAACCGCAAAATGTCTAACGGACGAGGTATGACTGGAAACGGACGACCTGGGATGGTAGATGAGAACGGCATGATTAACCGTACGAACGATACGATGAGTGGAAGAGGAATGCAATTCAAACATTCTTCAAAGCAACCGTCCATGCAATCGAAATCAACAAAAGCTCATTATCATAAGGATTACGATGGAAAGCATGTTGGAATGCTGACGACTGAGCTTGAAAAAATTGATGGTGTAAAAGAGCCTCGCGTTATGGTAAGAGATAACGATGTTGTCATTGGGTACCAAGCGGAAGGCAAACCCCATGACGTTGAAAGTAAAATGAATCGTCACGTTCAAAAGGTTATGGGGAAAGGGAAACATGTAACCATTACGGCCGATCATGATATGCATGAATCAATGTCTAAAATGGATGATCAACTACGTACGGGTTCCGCTTTTAAGGAAGTGGAGAGCACGTTTGCGGCAATGATGAAAGATTTAGGTCACGCAGCAAAACGTCCATTTGAGAAAAATCGCTAAAAAGAAGAAGGCAGCTGCCTTCTTCTTTTTAGGTTACGACTAATGAAGCAACCATTTCTGTATGACCACTTCCGCATGGAATAGAACAGATAATTTGATATTCACCGGGTTCTAGGGATGCAACTGTCGTGCCAGCTCGATTTAAGACGACATCCTCTCCACTATCTGCTTCTTGAATAATAATGCCGTGATTTCCACTTGCATTTATTAATTCAATCGTTGTCTCTCCTGATGGGACAACGTATTCCTCTTGGTCAAACTGCCAATTTAACGCTTGGATCGTTAATGTTTCGTCTGTTGTTGCGCTTTCATTTTCGGGTTCTGTTGTGTTGTCACTTCCACATGCCGCAAGGACTACAATGAACAATAAGGTCAATAAGTGCAAACTGATTTTTTTCATTCTATCACTCCTCGTTTCTATAGTTCCATTTTACATGGTTCTTTTCATTGTTTCTGGTAGAAATATGAAAACCTTGTGTCGGTTTGTTCGAATAGAACTAAAGAAGAATGGTAAGAATGGATGGCATCAGGAAAAGATAGGAGCACAACACATATGTATAAACACATCATTACCAAGCACTGGATTCCATTTACGCTAGGAGCTTTTTCAGTTATTTTGTTCTATAGTACATTTATTATTTGGAATGAGAGCAAACCTGCGCAACAGCCACCGAATGTGGCATCTGAACAAATCGAGAACGAAGTTGAACTTCTACTCGAAACGGTTTTTGTGGATGGTGTTAGCCGTGAAGAAATAAAAAAAGAAACCGTTGATTCAATGAGTGACTTTTGGTATGAATATGGTGATTGGCAAATGATTGATCAGCAAAAAGGATTTGTTCATTTTAAGCAAGAAATTTTAGATCTGTCCCCTGAAGTGAAACAAAACGGCTATTTAGGTATATCAGAAGAGAATCAGCTGATTTTATATACAGGTCAACCGGAAGCGAGAGAAATTGTGCAAACCTATAACCAAATTGATACGTATGAGTTAACGGAATCAGAAAGAGCCACTTTAACGACCGGATTGAAAGTGTCGTCTTTAGAAGCACTGCAAGCTGTTATTGGCTCATAACCATAGCCGATATTGTAATGAAAGATTTGTTAGTAAGGCTTGTCGACTTGTCGATAAGCTTTTTTCCTCTCCCTTACGTTTTGCTCAAGGCGGACATAGAATTCAATAAAAGTTGCGGGATATCCGTCTTTATGTCTTAAAATGAGTGTGCTACTATAGAAATAAATGTTCGGTTTTTTTTTGGAGGAGAATAAATGATTGATTATGTTAAAGGTGTGTTGATCGAAATTGAACCTTCACATTTAGTCGTTGAAGCAAATGGAATTGGCTATCAATTACTGTGTGCAAATCCATACCGTTTTTCAGGTGATAAAGATCAGACAATTAAAGTTGTCACGCATCATTATGTACGTGAAGATTTTGAGCGTTTGTATGGCTTTAAAGATAAAAAAGAGCGTAGTCTATTTGAAAAATTGTTAAGTGTATCTGGAATTGGCCCAAAAGGGGCGTTAGCTGTTTTAGCGGCTGGTCAAACGGATCAAATTGTTGAAGCGATTGAACGAGAAGATGAGGCATTGTTGACACGATTCCCAGGAATCGGTAAGAAAACAGCGCGGCAAATTATTCTAGACTTGAAAGGGAAGTTAGATGATTTTACGTCTACATCATTGTTCGAAGCTGATATCAAAACAGTCAAGCAAGAATCCGATAATCTAGCTGATGCCTTGGAAGCGTTAAGAGCACTTGGTTATGTAGATAAAGAACTAAATAAAGTGAAGAAAAAGCTTGTGGAAGAAGACCTCGAGACAGATGAATACATTAAACGAGCGCTTGCATTAATGCTTCGTACATAGATTGGGGGAACGGGTATGGATGAGCGAGTCGTTTCAGCGGAAACAACAGAGTTAGAAGAGCAAACAGAGCAACAGCTTCGGCCAGCTCTTTTAGAAGAGTATATTGGTCAAGATGAAGTGAAAGACAATCTATCTATCTTTATGAAGGCAGCAAAATTAAGGCAAGAAGCGCTAGATCATGTTCTCTTATATGGTCCACCTGGGCTCGGGAAAACAACACTTGCTGCCATTATTGCTCATGAAATGGGTGGACAAATAAAAACGACAGCTGGGCCGGCTATTGAAAGGGCTGGTGATTTAGCAGCTATTCTTACGTCGTTAGAACCAGGTGACGTGTTATTTATAGATGAAATCCATCGATTAAATCGTGTGATTGAAGAGATCTTGTATCCCGCAATGGAAGACTTTTGCATTGATATTGTTATAGGAAAGGGGCCAACTGCGAGGTCTGTACGTCTTGATTTACCGCCATTTACATTAGTAGGTGCAACAACAAAAGCAGGAATGATTTCTGCACCATTACGAGACCGCTTTGGTGTTCTTTCAAGGTTGGATTATTATAAGCCTGACGATTTAGCGAAGATTATTAACAGGTCTGCCACTGTATTTGATGTTGAATTAACGCAAGAGGCTGAAGTTGAGATTGCAAGAAGATCAAGAGGCACACCTCGAATTGCCAATCGGTTATTAAAGCGAGTAAGAGATTTTGCTCAAGTAGAGGGGCTAGACAATATTTCTTTAGATATTGCGCAACACGCGTTAGAGCGTTTGCAGGTTGACCCGCTTGGACTCGATCATATCGATGAAAAATTAATTAAAGGAATCATTCATCGCTTTAACGGAGGTCCTGTAGGGATTGAAACGATTGCAGCTTCTATTGGTGAAGAAGCAGATACCCTTGAAGAAGTTTACGAGCCATATTTGTTGCAAATCGGATTTATTCAACGGACCCCTCGGGGACGAATTGCGACACCGAGTAGCTATACGCACTTTGGATTGGAGCCGAGTGATGGGTAAAACGCTTATGATCGTTGGCGCCATTATCTTAGTTATTGGGCTGATCTGGGAAGTGGCAGGGCGCTTTATACCACTGGGAAGATTGCCAGGTGACTTCCTTTTTAAAAACGGAAATATGACTATTTACTTCCCAATTGTGACCTGTATCATAATAAGTATTGTGCTTTCTCTTATTCTTTCATTAATTCGAAGATAAGAAGGTTGCAGTTTTACGCATACAACGGTATGCTAGTAGAAGTTTTGACTACAGTTAGAGTATAAATAAAAAGGTGATTGGGTTGGACGTAAACGAATTTGATTTTTATTTACCTGAAGAACTCATCGCGCAAACACCACTAGAATCACGGAGTCAATCAAGGCTTCTCGTGCTTGATCGTGATCATGATCGTTTGTTCGATCAAACGTTTGCAGATATCGTAAATGAGTTTTCTGCTGGTGATTGCTTGGTGCTAAATGATACAAAAGTATTACCTGCTCGATTGATCGGGGAAAAACAAGAAACCGGAGCCGTTATTGAGTTTTTGCTCTTAAAGCAAACGGTTGGCGATTGTTGGGAAACGCTTGTAAAGCCCGCCAAGAGAGTAAAAGTAGGGACTGTTATCACATTTGGTAATGGGCAATTGAAAGCAACGTGTATTGAAGAGAAAGCAGACGGTGGCAGAATTGTTGAGTTCTCATATGAAGGAGTGTTCTATGAACTTCTTGAACAATTAGGCTCAATGCCTCTCCCTCCGTATATAAAGGAAAGATTGGAAGATCGCGATCGTTATCAAACGGTCTACGCAAAGCAACTTGGGTCAGCTGCTGCACCTACTGCAGGGCTTCACTTTACAACAGAGTTACTTGATGCAATCAAGGCTAAAGGGGTTTCAATTGTTTATTTAACCTTGCATGTTGGACTAGGAACGTTTCGCCCAGTAAGTGCAGATGATGTATTGGATCATAAGATGCATGCGGAGTATTATGAGCTGTCTGAAGAAGCAGCGACGATTTTGCAACAAACCAAAACAAATGGGAACAACATTATAGCTGTAGGAACAACGTCAGCGCGGACGCTCGAAACGATTGTGGAAAAGAATGGTGACTTCATTGCTGAAACTGGCTGGACGTCGATTTTTATTTATCCTGGCTACACGTTTAAAGGGATTGATGGACTGCTGACGAACTTCCACTTGCCGAAGTCAACACTTGTTATGCTTGTTAGTGCAATGACAGGGAGAGAGTTCTTACTACATGCATACTCGCACGCTGTAAAGAGCCATTATCGGTTTTTTAGCTTTGGGGACGCAATGTTTGTTCGCCCTCATAAATAAAGGAGAATCTAGAAATTGACAGTGCCGATTACGTATGAACACATTAAAACATGTAAGCAGACCGGAGCTAGATTAGGGAGGGTGCATACACCGCATGGTACATTTGAAACGCCAATGTTCATGCCTGTAGGTACGATGGCTACCGTTAAAACCATGAGCCCAGAAGATCTGAAAGCTATGGATGCGCAGATTATTTTGAGCAACACCTATCATTTATGGCTACGACCTGGAGAGGATATTATCCAAGAAGCTGGTGGCTTGCACCAGTTTATGAACTGGGATAAACCAATTTTAACGGATTCTGGTGGATTTCAGGTATTTAGTTTAAGTGATTTGCGTAAAATTGAAGAAGAAGGGGTTCATTTTCGCAACCATCTAAGTGGTGAAAAGCTATTTTTGTCACCTGAAAAAGCCATGCAAATTCAACATGCTCTCGGTTCAGACATTATGATGGCGTTTGATGAATGTCCGCCTTATCCAGCGGACTATAGTTATATGAGACAGTCGGTAGAACGGACAAGCCGCTGGGCGGAACGCTGTTTAACGGAACACCATAATTCTGGAAAATCTTCGCTTCAAGGGTTGTTTGGTATCATTCAAGGTGGCGAATATGAAGAACTTCGTAAACAGAGCGCGAAAGATTTGACATCACTGGATTTCCCCGGTTATGCTGTAGGTGGATTGTCTGTCGGAGAGCCGAAAGACGTCATGAATCGTGTGTTGGAATTTACAACACCTCTAATGCCTGAAGATAAACCACGGTATTTAATGGGGGTTGGATCACCTGATTCACTAATTGACGGGGTTATAAGAGGAATTGACATGTTTGATTGTGTCTTGCCTACCCGTATTGCACGAAATGGTACTTGTATGACAAGTGAAGGAAGATTAGTCGTCCGTAACGCAAAGTTTGCTCGAGATTTTCGCCCGCTTGATGAGAATTGTGATTGCCACGTTTGTCGCACCTATAGTCGCGCATATATCAGGCACTTGATTAAATGTGAAGAGACATTTGGTTTTCGACTCACCACGTATCACAATCTTTATTTCTTGCTACAGCTTATGAAAAAAGTGAGACAAGCTATTATGGAAGATCGCCTTCAAGATTTTCGTGATGAATTTTTTGAGAGCTATGGATTTAATAAAGAAAACGCAAAGAACTTTTGATGAATCGTTTTCTTTATCAAGGAAGGAGGAGTTCTAAATGAATGAAGGCGCTAGTTTATTACTAACGATGCTACCGTTTATCGGGATTATCGTATTATTTTACTTCTTGCTTATTCGTCCACAGCAAAAGCAACAGAAGAAAATTCGCGAAATGCATGCGGCTTTACAACGTGGAGATAAAATCATCACAATTGGTGGTTTGCACGGGGTAATTGACTCAATTGATGAGACTGTTGTCGTGCTTTTAGTTAATGACAATCGTAAACTAACTTACGATCGTTCTGCGATTCGTGAAGTTGTTCAATCAGATTAATAGGAAAAGCAAGGAGGCGATGTAACCCTCCTTGCTTTTTTATGTCTCGCTCGATAAGTTTACCCCAATTACGCCACCTAATGCTGCAATCCCACAATAAGAGGCGAACAGGATGACTTGCTTAAGTGTTAATGCTTCGTTGTATCCTAAATAACTAATAGCAGAAGCGAGTAAGCAAAACATCGCAGCGCATAAACAACCTGCTAGCCAGCCTTTTGTTTTGGCTTTACCGCCAGCAATGAAGCCCCCAACGAAAAGCGCTAAAAATGCAATCGCAATCATGACCCAGCCAATGGATTGCTCAGTAAGAGTGGTCATGGAAAGAAGCGTTGCAATAATGGCCGCTGCTACTAGCGCAATGCCTAATGTGAAGCTTAAGCCAATAAAGACTGCTGGAAAAAAACGATGAGCCATTTCATCACCTTCCTTAATTTGTTGATCTCTTCCTAAATATATGTTTGTACAAGGAGAACATGCTCTCAAGGATAAAACTTTCTTACCAGGGCATAGTAGCAAAAAGACTGGAGGGATTGGGTTGGCTGCTTATGTGTATAGGATGATTGCAGGAATGATGTGCTTGTTAAAAAGATGTTTACCTCGTCGTAAAGATTTCATTCAACAGATGACGGTTGTCGAGCAGATAAATCGACGAATCCTTTATCCGGACGCTTTTTCTAAACATGAAAAGTGCGAGGAGTTTAAACAAAGAGTCGCGATTCCACTTATCGTTGACGGTGAAATCTACGATAAAGGCCTAATTCAACTTGAAAAAACAGAGTTATGGTTACGACAGCGTATGCGCTCATTTGGCTTTAGAGACATTAAACAAATTTCTTACTGCTCGATTAAAGCAAAAGATCGTTTCTTTATTGACCCTTACTAAAGATTGGGTGTATGGATGAGGGTAAGTGACGAGACGGGCTCCTCTTTATTTACATAGGATATGATGTATAACTATGGGAGGAGGGTTACCGTTGAACGATAACTACAGAATGTGTCAAGATCACATGGGTAAATGTGTGTATATTACTGAGCGCTGTGGCAAACGTCACTACGGCAGAATCACGAAAGTCGATCAAAACAACGTTTTTATTCAACCTTTAGGAAATAGAGGATTTGGTTACGGATATGGCTATGGCTGGGGATATGGAATTGGGTATCCAATCGCTCTTGGTGCAATCGCAGGGATTGCATTAGCTGGATTATTTTTCTGGTAAAATGACGTGTTAATAAATAAGAAGAGGTTGCTATTAAGCGACCTCTTTATTTTTTTCGCATGAATAAGCGTAGCTCTTCTTTTGTAAACAAACGCAAAGCGAACATGCCAGCAATATATATACAAGCAGTTAAACTAATGTTTAAACCAGTACGAATGGTGTACGATAAGGAGTGGAAGAGGGAATCATTAAAAAATTGAGCCGACAAACACGTAAGAACAATGAGCAGAAATAGTTTGAAAATGGGACGTATGTGAAAAAAGAAACCAGTTGTCTTGGCAATGGACGCAAAATGAAGCATTGTGACAAGTACAAAACCAACCACAATGGCAAGCGCTGCTCCAATAATACCGAAGCTAGGATTGGAAGCAAGTGCAAAAATTGCCCCCGTTTTAATAATGGCACCAATCAAACTGTTCATCATAGAAACTCGGGCATAATTCAACGCTTGTAATGCAGCTTGTAACGGTCCTTGTAAATACAAAAAGAGCGCAAATGGTGCCATAATTTTAAGCATAGCAGCTGCTTCTGGTGCATGGTACATAATCGTCATTAATTCACTAGCAAACACATAAAGAACAACAACACAGATCCCCCCTGATAAGAGGCTGATGCGAATCGCTTGTTCAAGCCTATGGTGAACAAGTGTATGTTTTTGCTGAGCCACAGCTTCACTTAAATTTGGAAGCAATGAGACTGATAAAGAGTACGTAATAAAGGTTGGTAACGTTAGTAAAGGAACGACATAGCCAACTAAGAGGCCGTATTGCTGGGTGGCGATCGCTGTTGCAGTGCCAGCAAGAGCAAGGCTTTGTGCAACAACAATCGGTTCAAAGAATAAAGCGGTTGTGCCAATTAAACGACTTCCTGTTGTGGGTAGCGCAATGGTAAGTAAATCAGAAAAGGTCTTCTTTTCTCCTTTAATCGTTGAAAAAAAGTTTCTACGAAAGCGAAATGATTTTTTCGATTTAAACAAAAAAACTAAATAAAGTAATGAAGCTAATTCACCGCAAATCGCAGATAGCATTGCGCCGGCAGCTGCATATTCAATACCAAGGGGTAAGAAAGCAAGGCTTAAAACAGCAACTAAGGTGATTCGGACGATTTGCTCGATTACTTGACCGTATGCGGTTGGTTTCATGTTTTGCAACCCTTGAAAATAGCCGCGTAAAACGGAAGAAACCGCAATAATCGGTACAATTGGAATAACCGCATAAAGTGCATAAATGGCTCGTGTATCAGTTAGTAATGTTGTGGCAATTATAGGTGCTAGTAGTACTAGAGAAATCGTGAAAATTACAGAGAGAACGGCGGTCATCGCAAGCGAAACAGCGAGAATCTTTTTTATTCGGTGAGATTCATTTCGTGCTTCTGCTTCCGCTACTAGTTTTGCAATCGCAACAGGCAGACCCATTTGTGTTAATGTTAGCAGAAGCAACATGGTTGGGATCGCCATCATATAAAGGCCTACCCCTTCAGGACCAAGAATCCGCGCCATGACGATTCGATTTATAAAACCAAGCAATTTTGTGAAAAATCCAGCCACGATTAAAATAATAGTTCCTTTTAGAAATGATTGTTTAGTCATAGCGTTCCTGCCTTTTTTATACGTCTCCTACTTTTATTTCTATGCAGAGAAGGACAGGACATGACAAGCGTATAGAAGAGGATAAAACCAAACTTGGGAAATGAATAGTAATAGCAGGAATTCTTGAATTTTGTTAGTATATGTATGACGACAGTTTTTTCTAAGAAATGAGGGTAAAGCATGGGGGAAAAACAGCAATTCGACGTGTGGCGAGAAGACGTCGCACCGGTTTTGTCGATAAAAAAAGAAGAATTTCATGAGCTTGGCTATAACCGTGTCACGAAAGAAGATTTATGGATGTATGTCATTGATAAACAAAAAAAGCGCAAAACGTTTATGCCTTTTTATGCCTTTGTTGATGCGTTATTGTCAATCAAACCCCAAGATTATATGACTTGGCTAACGGTAAATACATATAAAGAACCCATTGATTGGTTTAAAGAGTTCGAAGCAGCAACAGAGACAAAAGGGACAGGCAGCTAGAATGGAGGATCAACCTAATGAAAATTAAAAAAGGCCGGATTGCGCTCTTTTTTGCGATTGTTGCTGTATTAGCAGCAGGGATTAGTTATTTTGCGCGACCTGTACTTCAAGATGTAAATTTAGGCCTTGATTTGCAGGGAGGTTTTGAAGTCCTGTATGAAGTTGAGGCGATGCATGAAGGGGACGTCATTGATGAAGAAGCCCTTTTATCAACAACAACAGCTATTAACGAACGTGTAAACACGATTGGTGTATCTGAACCGACAATTCAGATTGAAGGGGATAACCGAATTCGTGTTCAGCTTGCAGGTGTAGATGATCAGGAATCTGCCCGTGATATTTTGTCTACAGGTGGCGAGTTAACAATTCGTGATGTAGAAGACAATATTCTTTTAGACGGTAGTGACTTAACGCAAAATGGCGCAAATGCAACCTTGAATGCAGATACGAATCAGCCAATCGTCACGTTAACGTTAGAAGACGCTGATCAATTTGGCGATATTACACGAGAACTTGCACAACAGCCTCAGGGTGAGAACTTGCTTGTTATGTGGCTTGACTTTGAAGAAGGTGATAGCTACGAAGAAGAAGCTGTGAAAGCTGATCCAAAATTCTTATCTGCTGCCTCTGTCAACCAAACGCTGCAAACAAGAAATGTGCAGATTGAAGGGCAGTTTACAACAGAAGAAACGCGCTTCTTAGCAGAAATTTTAAATGCTGGTGCTTTACCTGTTGAGTTAAATGAAATTTATTCAACATCTGTTGGTGCTTCTTTAGGTGAGCAATCAATGAACCAAACAATTAATGCAGGTTTAATCGGTGTGGCGCTTATTTTCGCCTACATGGTGCTTTATTATCGTTTTCCAGGTGTCATTGCGATTATTACATTGAGCGTTTATACATTTCTAGTATTAATTGTGTTTAACGCGTTAAATGCTGTTTTAACGTTGCCAGGGATTGCGGCATTAATTTTAGGAATTGGTATGGCTGTTGATGCCAATATCATTACGTACGAACGGGTGCGAGAAGAAATTAAAACAGGAAAATCCATTATGTCGGCGTTTCGCGTAGGAGGAAGACGATCATTTGCAACAATTTTTGATGCGAATATCACGACTCTTATTGCTGCTGGCGTCATGTTTTATTTCGGGACAAGTTCTGTTCAAGGATTTGCCGTTATGCTTATTATTAGTATACTCGTGAGTTTCTTAACGGCAGTATGGGGGTCTCGCTTATTGCTAGGATTATGGGTGAATAGTAAGTTTCTAAATAAGCGCCCAGGTTGGTTTGGAGTTAAGCGAGGTGAGATTGATGAGGTTTAGTCCTGAAAACTGGAATGTTGATTTAACAAAACATCGGAATAAGTTTTTTGTTGCATCTGGGTTGTCCATCATTATCGGAGTCATCCTCTTATTTACAATGGGCTTTAACTTAGGTGTTGATTTTGAAAGTGGTTCTAATGTAGAAATTCAGACAGAAGAAAGTTTAACAGAAGAGCAGATTCTTGCTGATTTTGAAGCGATTGATATTAGTAATGATTACGTGCCAAGCGTGACGCTTGGCGGGGATCGAAACCAAAATGCTAGTGCTCGATTTGTAGATGAGTTTAATCAGCAAGAGATCGCGACGATTCAAAACTACTTTAATGAGGAGTACGGTAGTACCCCAAATATTAGTACGGTCTCGCCTTTAGTAGGGGAAGAATTAGCGAGAAACGCAGTCATTTCAGTCCTAATCGCTTCCGTGGGGATTGTCATTTACATTGCGCTTCGCTTTCAGTTCTTATATGGCGTATCGGCGATTATTGGGTTATTGCATGATGCGTTTATCGTTATCGCGCTCTTCAGCTTGTTGCAAGTAGAGATTAACGTTCCGTTTATTGCCGCCATTTTAACGGTCGTCGGTTATTCGATCAATGATACGATTGTGACATTTGATCGAATGCGGGAAAATGTCAAGAAAGAAAAGGAAATCGAAAGTTTCCAGCATTTGGCGCAAGTAGTAAATAAGAGCTTGCTCCAAGTAATCACGCGATCGATTAACACGGTTCTTACCGTGATGTTTGCAGCACTTGCTTTATTCATCTTCGGAGGGGAAGCAATTCGCTCATTCTCGCTTGCACTCGTCATTGGTCTTGCAGCAGGAACGTATTCATCGATGTTCTTATGTGCACAAATGTGGCTTGTGTGGGAATGGAAGCGATTAGTGCGTTTAAAGAATAAACCGAAAAAAGTAGAAGAAGACTATGTATAAAAGATAGGTCGGTGATTGGAATGAAAGGCCAGACGTTTTTTATTGTTGGTGTCATTGCAGCAATCTTAATTGCAGTTTTTTCCGTATTAAATGTTGAAAGTGTTCCGGTAAACTTGTTGTTTGTGCAAACTGACTGGCCACTTATTTTAATTATTTTATTCTCGGTTTTACTTGGAGCCATTGTTGCATTTGCGCTTTCAGGGATTAGAATGCACCAGCTCAAGCTTGAAATGAAAAAGCTGAAAGAGCAAAAAAGCGCTCAAATAGATGAGAGTGAAGAAGTCAATACGCCACCTAGCCGCATGAAAAAAGATCATAAAAAAGACTAAATTCCTATCATTGCTACCCCTCGCATCGTCCTGTATAATAGGATGGTCGAGGGGTGTTTTACATATGTTGCAACCACATGCAAGGTGGCGCATTTTAGAGCAAGATACAACGATCGTAAATGAATTAGCAAATGAATTAAACCTTTCCCAAGTCGCCGCAAGGCTTTTGGTTAATAGAGGATTTACCGATTCTACTGCGGCAAGCGAATTTTTAATGACAGAAGAGCCTGCGTTTATCGACCCTTTTTTAATGAAAGGTATGGAAGCAGCTGTTTCACGAATAAAAGTTGCAATAGAAGCAAACGAACGTATTTTAGTCTTTGGAGATTATGATGCGGATGGCGTGAGTTCTACTTCTGTCTTGTTGACCGCATTAAAACGACAAGGAGCGGATTGTGACTACTATATTCCGAATCGGTTCACGGAAGGGTATGGTCCGAACAATCCAGCGCTTGAGTGGGCGAAGGAGCAAGGATTTACTCTTGTCATTACAGTGGATACAGGAATTTCCGCTGTTGAGCAAGCTGAGTTTGCAAAAAACATTGGTTTAGATTTTATTATTACAGATCACCATGAACCACCGCCTGTTTTGCCAAACAGCTACGCTACGATCAATCCGAAGCAACCAGGCTGTGACTATCCTTTTAAAGAATTAGCTGGGGTTGGCGTTGCATTTAAAGTTGCGCATGCGTTACTAGATCGAGTTCCTTATGAGCTCCTAGATTATGCCGTGATTGGCACCATTGCTGACCTTGTCCCACTCGTTGGAGAGAATCGTTTACTGGCAAAAAAGGGACTTCGTGCGTTTCAAACATCGGACAAAAAAGGCATCCAAGCGTTAAAAGATGTGTGCGGAATGACTGCTGCTGAAGTAGAGGCAGACCACATTGGTTTTGCGGTTGGACCTAGACTGAATGCTGCTGGTCGACTTGATTCTGCAGTTCCTGCAGTTGAGCTTTTATTAGCAGAAGACGAGGACGAAGCAAAGGCGCTGGCGTTAGAAATTGACGGTTTAAATAAAGAGCGACAAAAAATCGTAACCGACATGTCCAAAGAAGCGATTGAATCGGTTCAACAAATGGAGGAAATTCCTGAAGCGCTTATCGTTGCAAAAGAAGGCTGGAACGCTGGCGTCATAGGAATCGTTGCGTCGAGGCTCGTTGAAAAATTTTATCGCCCAACGATTGTGATGACCATTGATCCAGAAACAGGTCTTGCAAAAGGATCAGCACGGAGTATTGAAGGATTTGACATGTTTGCGGAACTTTCCAAAAGTCGTGACATCCTGCCGCACTTTGGTGGGCATCCAATGGCAGCTGGTATGACGCTAGAATCTGGCAATATTTCGCTTTTGCAAGAGCGTTTAATTGAGCAAGCGAAAACAGGATTGGCCCCTGAAGCCTTTAAGCCAGTTACTACAATCGATTTAGCAGTTGCAATTGATGAGGTATCGGTAGAGGTGCTGAAAGAAATTGAAACACTCGCTCCTTTTGGAGTGGAAAATACAAAGCCGAAAGTGTTAATAGACGAAGTGAAACTTGCAGATATTAAGCGAATCGGTAGTGATTCCAGTCACTTGAAATTCCAATTTGCAGGGGAAGAAACGACGTTGGACGGCATTGCGTTTCGAAAAGGGGATTTGTACGAACAAATTACCCCTCAAGCAAATGTCTCAGCTGTTGGGACCCTTTCGATTAACGAATGG
The DNA here is from genome assembly GCF_047238345.1 of Shouchella phoenicis. NCBI lineage: Bacteria > Bacillati > Bacillota > Bacilli > Caryophanales > Bacillaceae > Shouchella > Shouchella phoenicis. Next base: position 1,367,237 of record NZ_JBDFMQ010000001.1, read on the forward strand.
AACGGAAGAGTAAAGCCGCAGCTAATTGTTGATGATGTTGCGATTAAACACTGGCAGTTGTTTGATTGGCGGAGTTTGCAGCTAAATCGATTGGCATCTAGATTAAATGAATTGCCAGCAAATGAAACCATTGTCGTTGCTTTTCAAGAGAAGACTGTTAAACGCTGTAAAGAGCTTAATATCACTGCTCATCATGTCCATGATCCTTTACCTCCTTTTGAAGGGAAATTCATTGTTATACTGGACGTCCCTTCTCATCGCGAAGATCTATATGGAATGTTTTCGGAAAATGAGAAGCCTAACAGAATTTATGTCGTCTTTTCGGAAGAGGAGGAGTCATTTTTTAAGACGAATCCAAATCGAGATCAATTTAAATGGTATTATGCGTTTCTTAAAAAACGCGAACATTTTCCGATTAATGATTTAAAGAAATTAGAGGCACATAAAGGTTGGTCATCTGACACCACCTCATTTATGAATCAAGTGTTTGCTGAATTAGGGTTTATTGAGATTGATAACGAGCGTATAAAGATTGTGAAAAGCCCGGAAAAGAAAGCATTAGATGAATCCGAAGCTTACCAAGCTAAGCAAGAACAAGCTTGGTTAGAAAACGAACTTGTATATGCTTCCTACGGACAGCTAAGAGAATTATTTACAAAACGAATTGGAAGCGATGCTTCAGAAAAGAAGGAGACGATGGTACATGGATTATAAAAAGCATATTACAATTGTTGAGGATTGGCCGCAAGAGGGGATTCGCTTTAAAGATATTACAACCCTCATGCAAAATGGCCCTGCTTATAAAAAAGCAATTATGGAGCTTACAGAATATGCGAAAAAGCAACAAGCTGATGTCATTGTTGGACCTGAAGCGAGAGGGTTTGTAGTTGGCTGTCCTATTGCTACAGAGTTAGAGCTTGGTTTTGTACCAGTTCGAAAAAAAGGAAAGCTTCCTAGAGAAGTAATTGAATGTGATTACGGCTTGGAGTATGGTAAAGATTGCTTGACTATCCATAAAGATAGTATCCAACCAGGTCAACGTGTTGTGATAACAGATGATCTGCTCGCAACTGGTGGAACCATTGAAGCAACAACAAAACTTGTGGAGCAACTTGGTGGAGAAGTTGTCGGCCTTGCTTTTCTAATAGAACTCGCATACATTGATGGAAGAAAAAAGCTAGAAACGTACGATATTTTCTCATTAACAACGTACGAATAATAAAGATTAAAAGCGGCTGTTCACGATACAGCCGTTTTTTTCGAAATCTAAAAGTGAACGCCTCTTTACAAGAGTGTTGTAGTAAAGGATAATAGAAAGAAAACTTGTCGAATGAGTAAGGTGATTCCATGACGATCGATCAGGTGCTAGAAAAAGCAAGCGCCTATTTGCAACCAGACGATATTGATTTTTTGACGAAAGCTTATACGTTCGCTGAGCAAGCTCACAGTGGACAGTATCGTAAATCTGGTGAGCCCTATATTCTTCACCCTGTCCAAGTTGCGGATATAATTGTTGGATTAGAGCTTGATCCAAACACCATTGCCGCAGCATTTCTCCATGATGTTGTTGAAGATACAGATGCAACCGTGGAGGAGCTACAAGAATACTTTAATAAAGAAGTAGCTATGCTTGTAGATGGTGTAACAAAGCTAAAGAAATTCAAGTATAAATCTAAAGAAGAACAGCAAGCCGAAAACCATCGAAAAATGTTGATGGCGATGGCAAAAGACATTCGTGTACTTTTGATAAAATTGGCTGATCGCCTTCACAATATGCGAACACTTAAATTTATGCCTCCTCATAAGCAGCGAGTGACGTCTAACGAAACGCTTGAGATTTTTGCACCTTTAGCGCATCGATTAGGGATCTCTGCAATTAAATGGGAATTAGAAGATACAGCATTGCGTTATTTAGACCCACAACAGTACTATCGAATTGTAAATTTAATGAAACGTAAGCGTGCTGAGCGTGAAAACTACTTGTCTGATGTAATTGAAACAATTAATGATCAGCTTGATGATGTGAACGTAAGCGCAGAACTGTCTGGTCGACCAAAACATATTTATAGCATTTATCGAAAAATGGTCATCCAAAAAAAGCAATTTAATGAGATTTATGATTTATTAGCGGTTCGTATCATTGTAAAAAATATTAAAGATTGCTACGCGGTTCTTGGTATTATTCATACGTGCTGGCGTCCAATGCCTGGTCGTTTTAAAGATTATATTGCCATGCCGAAAGCAAACATGTATCAATCTTTGCATACGACAGTAGTAGGGCCGAATGGAGATCCCCTTGAGGTACAAATTCGTACGGACGACATGCATCGTGTAGCAGAATTTGGTGTAGCGGCTCACTGGGCATACAAAGAAGGCAAAACGTTATCAAGCAAACGATATTCATTTGAGGACAAGCTTAGCTGGCTAAGAGATGTCATTGAATCTCAGACAGATACAAATGATGCACAAGAATTTATGGAATCCATGAAAATGGATTTGTTTTCTGACATGGTCTTTGTGTTCACTCCAAAAGGAGATGTAGTGGAGCTACCTAGAGGATCGGTTCCGCTAGATTTCGCATACAGAATTCATAGTGAAATCGGGAATCGTTGTATTGGAGCAAAAGTAAATAGCAAAATGGTTCCGCTTGATCATGAATTGAAAACAGGCGATATTATTGAAGTAATGACATCAAAGCACTCTTATGGACCAAGTCAAGATTGGCTGAAGTTAACGAAATCTTCCCATGCTAAAAATAAAATTAAGCAATGGTTCAAAAAAGAAAAACGAGAAGAAAACGTTGCTAAAGGAAAAGAATTAATTGAGAAAGAAATCAAAGCATTGGATTTTGATCCAAAAGTTATTCTTACTCATGACAATTTAACAGAAGCGACTACGAAATTTAGCTTCGCTGGTGAGGAAGACATGTACGCTGCGGTTGGCTACGGTGGGATTAGCCCGAAACAAATCGTTAACCGCATGACGGAAAAACAGCGCAAAGCTAAAGAGCAGGAACAAGACAATCAATCGTTAGACGATGCTCTAAATGACATTCAGTCGTTTACGATGAAGAAAAAATCAAATTCAATCGGTGTGCTTGTAAAAGGTGTTGATAACTTGCTCATTCGTTTAGCTCGTTGCTGTACGCCTGTTCCTGGTGATGATATTGTCGGCTATATCACAAAAGGTCGGGGGGTTTCGATTCATCGCACCGATTGTCCAAACGTCATTAATGATGAGAGTTCTAGCTCACGATTGCTTGAAGTTGAATGGGAAGGGGACCGCCATTCCTCTAAGTCGTACAATGTCGATATTGAAATTACAGCATTTGACCGCAATGGCTTCCTCAATGAAGTGCTGCACACGATGACCGAAACAAGAACGCAAATTAATTCGGTTTCTGGTCGATCGGATCACAAGCATAAGATTGCAACAGTTGAAATGAGTATCTCAATTACAGACAAACAACATTTGCAAAAAATTGTCGAGCGCATTAAACAATTAAAAGATATTTATTCTGTACGAAGAGTTACACATTAAATCGAGGTGAGAGACATGCGGATTGTGCTACAAAGAGTCAAGCGTGCCTCTGTTACAGTGAATGAAGACGTGGTCGGTTCAATCGATCATGGTCTTCTTTTGCTTGTAGGTGTGACGCATGAAGATCGAGAACAAGATATTTCTTACTGTGTTGACAAAATTGCCAACTTGCGTATTTTTAGCGATGAGCAAGGGAAAATGAACCTCTCTGTAAAAGACGTGGGCGGAGCGATTTTATCAATTTCTCAATTTACGCTTTATGGCGAAACCAAAAAAGGGCGTAGACCAAACTTTATGGCAGCCGCGAAACCTGATCATGCAGAAACGCTTTACAATCAGTTTAACGATCAGTTACGGCAAGCTGGGCTAAACGTTGAAACGGGCCAATTTGGGGAACATATGGATGTTCAGCTGTTAAACGACGGACCTGTCACGCTAATTATTGAAAATCCGTTATAAGTTAGTCTTTTTCACAAATAAGCAGATGCGTGCAATGTTGTGAAAACGGATGGTGCCTTGCGCCTCATTCTATTTCTCCTCATCTTCTCAAAGAAGGCATAAAGACAATTCTTTATGTCTTTTTTTTTAGGCGTTATAAAGGTTGATAAGAGTCATATCCTTCAATTGTAAGAAATAACGACGGAATGAAACCGTTTTATTTATGGGTTGACTTTCAAATGAATTTCGGTAGAATAGGTCTATGAGATCGATTTCATAAAAAGGAGATCGAATGATGCCAACAATTAAAGATGTTGCATTAAAAGCAGGAGTGTCAAGGTCGACTGTTTCTCGTGTCTTAAATGATCATCCATATGTAGATGAGAAGAAACGAAAAGCTGTACAAGAGGCAATCACAGAACTAGGATATAGCCCTAATTCATCTGCACAGCGTTTGCGTGGAACAGAAACAAAGACGATTGCTGTCCTTGTATCGAGGATCGTTAATCCGTTTTTTAGTGCCATTGTTGATGCAATGGATGAAGTAGCCGCAGCCCATTCTTATCGAATGATTTTATGTAATACCAGGGGGCGAGCGGATCAAGAACTTCATTTTTTAGAATTGCTTCGTACAAAACAAGTAGATGGTGTCATTCTTGCATCAATCGTAAACGAATGGGATACCATTCAACCCTATTTGCAGTATGGGCCGATTGTGTTATGTAATGAGTATCCTAGAGACCTTACAGGGGCACCTAACGTAACGATTAATCAAAAAGAGGCAATGGTGACGATCACAGAACATTTGCTTGAAAAAGGCTATTCGTCCATTGCTTACTGCAATGTCTATGATGTCAGTCGGATGCCAGGAGGAATTCACTCTCCGTTAGCCGAGGATCGATACATGGGTTATGTTGAGACGATGAAGAAGGCAGGAAAATCGGTGCAATCGAATTGGCGTTTTTCAGGTCACTCTGTTGAAGATGGAAAGCGTATTTTACAAGATATTCTACGTCTGGATAATCGGCCTGATGCAGTGATTACGGGGAGTGATGAAATTGCCTCTGGGATGATCGCCGAAGCGAAAAGCCAAAACATTGCTATTCCTAGCGACCTAGCCATCGTTGGTTTTGATAATCAACCTGCAGCAACTTTACTAGAGCCGCAATTAACAACCATTCATCAACCTACGTTTGAAATGGGGAAGACGGCGATGGAAATTATGATGAATGTACTCATAAATCCATCTGAAATGCGAGCGTCTACTGTATACTTAAAAGCACCTTTACAAATAAGAGAGTCAACTTAAAAAGAGGAGAGACGACTATGACAAACGTAACGATTTGGAATGAATATCGTCATGAAAAACAAAACGAAAAGGTAGCAAGCATTTATCCTGACGGCATTCATGGAGCGATTGCATCATTCTTGTCGGATGATCATTCTGTGAAAACAGCAACTTTAGATGAAAGTGAACACGGTTTATCACAAGAAGTTCTAAACGAAACAGATGTGTTACTCTGGTGGGGACATATTGCCCATGATGAAGTAAGTGACGAGGTGGTGGCTCGTGTGCAAAAGCGTGTGTTAGAAGGAATGGGTCTAATCGTCCTTCACTCAGGTCACTTTTCAAAAATCTTTAAAACGTTGATGGGCACAAGCTGCGATCTAAAATGGCGTGAAGCAGATGAAAAAGAAAGACTGTGGGTTGTTAGTCCAAGTCATCCGATAGCAGAAGGTATTGATGAATATTTTGAGTTAGAGAAAGAAGAAATGTATGGAGAACACTTTGATATTCCAAATCCTGATGAAGTAGTCTTCATGAGCTGGTTCCAAGGTGGGGAAGTATTCCGTAGCGGGTGTACATTTAACCGCGGCAACGGAAAAATCTTTTATTTCCGACCAGGACATGAGACGTTCCCAACTTACGAAAACAAAAATGTGCAAACGGTTATAAAAAATGCGGTGAAGTGGGCAACTCCTACAAAGCGTTCCTACCCAACATACGGAAATGCTCAACCGTTAGAACCTGTTCCTGGGCAGTCGGAGTAAGCATATGAAATTTGGAATCATAGGGGTAGGTGGAATAGCGACTAATCGACATATTCCAGCTCTACAGAAACTGACGGACGTTGAAATCTATGGTGTTTTCGATGTCAATCAAGTACGAGCAACTGAAGTGGCAGCAACGTTTTCAATTCCATTCATTGCAAAGTCTGAGAACGAGCTACATGAAAAAGTAGATGCAGTTATTATTTGTACACCGAATAAGTTCCATCACGAATCAGTCATTCGAGCGCTTGATGCCGGAAAGCATGTTTTTTGCGAGAAACCAATGGCGATTACGAGCTTAGAGGCGGCAGAAATGGAGCATGCAGCTAAAAAAGCGAACAAAGTGTTGCAAATTGGCTACCATTATCGATTTAAAAAAGAAGCTCTTGCTGCCAAAAAGCTAATTCAAGCTGGTGAGATTGGTGATCCCCTTGTCATTCGTGTAGAAGGCATGAGACGTAGAAAAGTTCCTGGTTGGGGTGTGTTTACGAACAAAGAACTCCAAGGTGGCGGGTGCTTAATGGATTATGGCTGCCACCTTCTAGATTTGGCACTTTGGCTCGTCGACTTTCCGGAAATTGAACGTGTGACTGGGCAAACGTACGAAATGATTAGTCGGCATGAAGATCAAGTAAATGAGTGGGGTATTTACGATGCTACAACAATTGATGTTGAGGATCATGCTACTGCCTATATAACGTTTAAAAATGGTGCAACCATGCTTTTTGAAACCTCTTGGGCAGCAAATATTCCAAGTGATAAAGAAGCCGTAAGCATTTCAGGAACGGCTGGCGGATTAAATGTGTTTCCTTTATCGGTTAATAAAGCATCTGCTGGAATGATGACAACCACACATGCAGATTGGGTAGCAGGGGAAAGCGATGAAGGGTTTGCTCAAGCGCAAAATTTTGTCCAAGCTTGTTTAGGTAAAGAAGATCCGCTTGTGAAAGCGAGTGAAGCGCAAAAAGTAACAGATGTTATTGAACGCATATACAAAGCGACTAAGTGAGCTGGCTAAAAAAAGTTTCTCAAAAGAACAAGCTTTTTTGCTAAATAAGGGTTTATAAATCGTTGAGGTTGGCTATCCTATAGAGAAGTCGATTATAGGAGCGATTGCCAATGCGTGTCCATGGGAAACAAGAGCACCAAAAAGCGCTACAGGACTCAATTGATCGAATCCAATTAAATGATGCGAATACCATTTTCTCAAGGTTAGAATGCGGCACAGCGCCTAATGATATTATTTTTATTAAGAAAGCGCTCTCGCGAAATTAACTATTGACGTGTGTGCAATCATTTCGTATAGTAAGAAGCAACTAATTAAAAACGGCAAAATGAACCATTGACGAGGAATAGTAGTTGAGGAGTATAGATGCAAAGAGAAGGCTGCCATTGGCTGGGAGTAGCCTCATCTACCGAAGCGAATGAACACCTTTGAGGATTTTCTCCTGAACACAAAAGTAGGGAGAAACGTAGCTGGCGTTAACAGGTCAAAGAGGAGACGCAGTCTCAAATTTGGGTGGCACCACGGGTTCAACTCTCGTCCCAGATGATTATTCATCTGAGGCGAGAGTTTTTTTGTTTTAAAAAGGAGAGAAAGCTGATGTCCATTCGTTTGCCAAGAGGAACGCAAGACATATTACCTGAAGATGCAGTTGTTTGGCAACATATCGAAAAAGTTGCGAAAGACGTATGTCAATCCTATCACTTCGAAGAAATTCGAACGCCAATTTTTGAACATACAGAAGTATTTACAAGAGGTGTAGGAGATACAACGGATATCGTCCAAAAAGAGATGTATACGTTTAAAGATCGAGGCGACCGAAGTTTAACCTTACGACCTGAGGGAACAGCAAGCGTTGTTCGTTCGTACGTTGAACATAAACTTTATGGAGAAGCGAATGCGCTAACGAAATTATTTTATACTGGACCGATGTTTCGTTATGAACGCCCACAGGCAGGGAGAATGCGCCAATTTGTTCAATTCGGGGTAGAAGCATTAGGAAGTGCGAACCCACATTTAGATGCAGAAGTGCTGGCATTAATAATTGATATTTGTAATCGACTGGGGCTAGTCAACTTAAAGCTTGTTATTAATTCATTAGGGGACAAAGAAAGTCGTGATCGTCACCGTCAAGCATTAATTGATCACTTCACCCCATCAATAAACGAATTCTGTTCTGATTGTCAAACACGCTTGGATAAAAACCCATTGCGCATTCTTGATTGTAAAAAAGATCGCGACCACCCGTTAATGGAGACAGCTCCTGCCATTTTAGATTTTCTAAATGAAGAGTCTATGGGTTATTTTGAAAATCTGAAACACACATTAGATCAACTAGGGATTTCTTATGAAGTCGATGCGACGCTAGTAAGAGGCTTGGATTATTACAACCATACGGCGTTTGAACTGATGAGTACGGCACCAGGTTTTGGAGCCATTACCACGTTATGTGGGGGTGGACGTTACAACGGTCTTGTCCAAGAGTTTGGCGGACCGGAAACGCCTGGAATTGGTTTTGCCTTTAGTATTGAGCGATTCATTTTAGCGATGAAAGCAGAAGGTGTTGCATTACCTGAACGGCCACAGCTGGATGCTTACGTCGTTGCTTTAGGAGAAGAAGCCAATCAACGAGCAGCTGTTCTTCTGCATGAATTGCGTAAAGATGGGTATCGTGTTGACAAAGATTATATGGGGAAGAAAATGAAAGCTCAATTTAAAACAGCAGACCGAAATGGCGCAGCATGCACAATTATTATTGGTGAAGATGAGCTAGCTAATGAACAAGCGGTTATTCGTCATATGGGTTCAGGCGAACAAAAAACCGTTTCTCTTGAATCTGTTGCAGTCGAATTAAGAGAGAGTATTAAAGGAGGAGCAGGATTGTGAGTAAACGAACGCATCATTGTGGAGATCTTTCCAAGCATCAGACAGGGGAAGAGGTAAGTTTAGTTGGCTGGGTACAACGAAGAAGAGATTTAGGGCAAGTCATTTTCTTAGATGTTCGGGACCGATCCGGTGTTATTCAAGTTGTTTGTAGCCCAGACATCAATGAACAAGCGTTGAAAACAGCTGACCGTGTACGAAATGAATACATGATTTCTGTTAAAGGAATCGTTGTTGAACGTGATGAAAAAGCGGTTAATAAGAAAATTACAACAGGTGAAATTGAAATTCATGTTCATTCATTTGAACTGTTAAATGCTTCAAAACCGCTTCCGTTTCAAATCGAAGCAAATACAGATGCTTCTGAAGATGTTCGTTTGAAATATCGATACTTAGACTTGCGTCGTCCCGACATGCAAGAAGCATTTAAATTAAGACATAAAGTAACGAAGACCGTTCGGGATTTTCTTGATCATGATGGATTCTTAGAAATTGAAACACCGATGTTAACAAAAAGTACACCTGAAGGAGCAAGAGATTACCTAGTGCCAAGCCGTGTGCACCATGGTGAATTTTATGCACTTCCACAATCACCGCAGATTTTCAAACAATTGCTGATGGTATCTGGATTTGAAAAATATTTTCAGATTGTGCGATGTTTTAGAGATGAAGATTTACGAGCGGATCGCCAGCCTGAGTTTACACAAATAGATATTGAAGCAAGTTTTCTTGATACAGAAGATATCCTTGGAATGACAGAAACACTAATGAAGAAGTTAATGCTTGATACCCACGGTCTGAAGTTTGAGGGGTCCTTTGAGCGGATGACATATGAAGATGCAATGAATCGCTACGGCTCTGACAAACCTGATACCCGATTTGGGATGGAACTAGTTGATTTGACTACAGTCTTAGAAGATACGGAGTTTAAAGTATTTAGACAAGCAATTGATTCAAATGGTATTGTAAAAGGGATCAACCTCAATGGTGGTGCTGACAAACTTTCTCGTAAAGAGATTGATGCACTTACGGATTTTGTTAAGCCATATGGAGCAAAAGGTTTAGCTTGGCTGAAGGTTGAAGAAGAAGGGTTAAAAGGACCGATTGCAAAATTCTTTAATCCTGAACAAACAGAAGCGTTGCTTGAAAGCATGCAAGCAAAGCCAGGTGACTTATTATTCTTCGGTGCAGATAAGAAGCAAATTGTCTTTGATTCATTAGGTGCACTACGTTTGAAATTCGGAAAGGATTTTGACCTAATTGATACAAGTAAATTCAATTTCCTTTGGGTTGTTGACTTTCCGCTCGTTGAGTATGATGAGCAGGCAAGACGTTATGTGGCTCTCCACCACCCATTCACACGTCCGAAAAAAGAAGATGAACATTTACTTGAGTCGAATCCTGATGATGTGCGAGCAGAAGCGTATGACCTCGTCTTGAATGGCTACGAGCTTGGAGGCGGTTCTCAACGTATTTACGAGCGTGAGCTTCAAGAAAAAATGTTCCAAACGCTTGGATTTTCAAAGGAACAAGCCAATGAAGAGTTTGGCTTTTTGCTTGAAGCATTTGAATATGGCACTCCTCCACATGGTGGAATTGCGCTAGGCTTAGACCGAATTGTCATGTTACTGGCACAAAAAACAAATTTACGTGAAGTCATTGCCTTCCCGAAAACGGCAAGTGCTAGTGATTTAATGACACATGCACCAGGTGCAGTCAGTGTGGAACAGTTAATTGATTTAAATCTTTCTGTCCTTGGGAAGCGTGGTTGACAGAAGAAACACATCCCTCTATAATTACGGATACTATCAAGTTTAAAATCCATACGAACTTATCGAGAGTGGCGGAGGGACTGACCCGATGAAGCCCGGCAACCAACCTATGTGAGGTTAAGGTGCTACATTCAGCAGAACAGTGGTTCTGAGAGATAAGCAAAGGCAAAAAGCCCCTTTTCTTATCCAAGAAGAGGGGCTTTTTTTAATGAAGGAGAGGGTGACAGAGATGAAAATTGGTCTAATTGGATACGGTACGGTTGGAAGCGGCGTATATGAACGATTAATTCGTTCCAGAGAACAGATTGAAACTATTATCGGAGAAAAATTCGAAATCATTCGTATTTTAGTGAAAGATGTGAAGAAACATGAGGCTGTTCACCGAAATCTTTTTACATCTTCATGGGAGTCTTTTTTTGAACAGGAACAATACGATCTTGTTTTTGAAGCAATAAACGGAACAGACCTTCCAAAATCATTTACGGAGTCATTGTTAAAGCAAGGGACGTCCGTTATTTCTGCTAACAAAAAGCTTGTGGCACTGCACGGGGAAGAACTTGAGCAACTTGCTTATGATCACGGTGCTTATTACGGTTGGGATGCGGCAGTATGTGGGGCAATCCCTATAGTGAATGTTTTCAAAAGTGTGTTAGTTACAACGAATATCCAGTCGATTGCAGGTATCCTCAACGGGACAAGTAATTATATTCTCACAAAAATGGAGGAAGGAAGAACCTATGAAGATGCGTTGGAACAAGCTCAATCATTAGGTTATGCAGAGGAGGATCCTACTTCTGATGTAGAAGGGTGGGATGCTGTTTATAAACTCTGCTTATTGGCAAGACAATGTTATGATCAATGGATTTCCCCAAATGATATTGAACGTGTTGGAATAAGTCATATTGACCAGTGGCACATTCAAGCGGCAAAAGCGCTCCACTTATCCTTTAAATTAATTGCGAAATTAGAAGTAGATTCAACGTCCCTAAAAGGGTTCGTCAAGCCTGCTTTAATTGATCAAGAACATTCTTTAGCGCCAATTCGTGGCGTTTTAAATGCTGTTACCCTTGAAGGGAAAGATATGGAACGACTTATTTTTGCCGGTCCTGGTGCCGGAAAAGAAACAACAGCAAACAGCGTGGTAGAAGATTTTATTTTCCATGAACAACAGCGAGACGTATTGCCACGTTTTACGTATCGTTTAACGAAAATCGAGGAAGGCATTTCAGAAAAATTAACAGCGCAAGAAGTATGGTTTTGTAAAAACGAACAGCTAAGTGAGGTCAAGCCATATTTAGAAAAAACAAAGGTTTGGAAGGAAAAAGAAGTAAAAGGAGGAAAAGTGTTTATTGTGACGCCACTTTCGTCAGCAACACCATTCTTTACATTCCCACTGCTGACAGAAGTAGATCAAGAACATGCAACAGTGGAAAGTAAATTATAGATGGTATTTTGTTTCAGGAACAAGCTTTTTAAATTCTTTAATAAAGGGCTCTGGCGACGTTTTAATTTTGTACGTCGTTACCCCTCTACTAGTGTGTAGGTATAAAAAACCTAATGAATGTGGTGTGTCGCTTGGAAATCGATACGAGATATCAAACACACTATCAATTGGAAAGTGATCGGTATTTGTTTCAATGCGGTCGCTATACAAAGCTAATTCGAAGGAACTTTCAACGACTCTTTTTTCTAGTAAAGCAATCTCCTGCGTTACTTCAATGCATCGCTGTATTACAATGGCGCTCATCATCGTTGCCTCCTTTTAAAGAGAATGTATCATATTTTTCGTGAAAACTCGATTAATATGCAAGGTTTGCTTGTGAAAAATGTTGGGTATATAAGGACAAACAACAAGCATATGCCTTTAGTCGCAATTTTTTGAAAAATGATTGCTTAATGGTGAAAAACCTGATATGATAACGATAATTACATATCCTGATCTGTTCGTAAGGGCTTTATTCTTTGAGCCAACACTTTAAAAAAGGGAGCTTGCTGTTGCTATTTTGCTTACATGCCTCGGTAGCTGAGGACTTAAAATGAATGGTACAAAGCACCCACCTGCCTGGCAGGTTCAAAGCATCGACTTCCTACGGCAAGATCGGGATAACACGAAGCATTTTCTGTATAGGAAATGCTTTTTGTAGTGTGCTTTTAGAGGAGAATATGATATGATCACAACAGCAAAATGGAATGAATAAAGGAGTATGATGGACGTGTTACACCAGTTTTCAAGAAATGAACTGGCCATTGGTCATGACGGTTTAAGTCGATTAAAAGGAAGTACAGTTGCGGTGCTCGGTGTTGGTGGAGTAGGCTCATTTTCAGCAGAAGCGCTTGCCCGTTCTGGTGTCGGTAAAATCGTCCTTGTTGACAAAGACGATGTTGATATTACAAATGTGAATAGGCAAATTCACGCATTGCTATCAACGGTTGGCCAGCCTAAAGTGGATTTAATGGCGGAGAGAATAAAAGACATAAACCCTGACTGCAAAGTTGTTGCGCTTAAAATGTTTTATACAGAAGAGACATACGAAGATTTCTTTTCTCATAAATTAGACTTTGTTATTGACGCAAGCGATACAATCTCATATAAAATTCACTTAATTAAAGAGTGTCGAAAGAGAAACATTCCATTAATTTCGAGTATGGGTGTCGCCAATAAACTAGATCCGACCCGTCTTCGTATTGAAGACATATCCAAAACCAGTTATGATCCGATTGCAAAAGTGATTCGGACGCGATTAAGAAAAGATGGAATTCATAAAGGCGTAACAGTTGTCTTTTCTGATGAAAAACCAATACAAATTCGTGAGGATATTCGCCAAGAAATTGTTCCAGAAAGTGCGGAGCAAGGGAAGATTCGTAAAGCGAAGCTTCCACCATCATCAAATGCGTTTGTTCCATCTGTGTCTGGTTTAATTATGGCTGGACATGTCATTACAAAGCTGTTGGATGGGATTGAAATCAATCGCCAAGACTAACCGCGTTTTTTGCAGTCAGTTTGAATTTGCAACACGTTACAGCCGGCTTGGTTCTACTAGGAAATATAGTGAATGGAACTAGGGTGTATGTAAATCTTATTTCTCTCATGTCACATTCATTATCGCTGATGGCGACTCCAGCGGGAAAAGCAACAGTCAGAAAATGCAAGAGTGATGTTATTGAAGGGGTTGAGGCGTTGCCTGCGGCAAAGAAGACACCGTGAGCGCAAGTGATAACGTAGCGCAAACGGATGTCGCGCTTGTGCCTGTGGTGAAAGCGTCCATCAGCGCGATAAGTGATGAATACAAATTCAATTGAACGTTCCCATTTTTGGATAAAAGATGACCGCTTTTAGACAGACCTAATCAAAGTATAAAAGCAGTGTATCGTGATTTTTCACAGAAATGTGGACTTGACTGGAAATAATAGTAGGTGAACAAAAAAACGGATCTCGGGGTTTTCCGAATCCGTTTTTTGTCGTTAATCAATTTTTTCAAGGTTCCCGTTTGTTTCCATTCGAAACATAGGGTGTTCCTCAGCGTCCTCTTCTAAAATGGCCATTCGACGCGCTCGATTCATAATGGAAATAAGGGATTGATAGTCTTCTTCAATCATACTATGTTCCTGTTTATTACGGGAAAGTTGTTTTTCCATCTCCGCTATTTGAGCTTTAGCTAGCTGAAGCTGTTGACGTAACGTTGCGTTTTCTTCTTTTAATGAAGATGAAGCATTGGAGTCAAACTTTTTTAATTGGGAAATAATCGCTTCAATTGATGGTTCGACTTTTTCATCTTCTTCAACATATGAATAAAGAGGTTCAACTGTTGTTTGGACAGGCTTTTGATAGCTCGGGAAAAATTGAGTTGATACCATTCGTTTGCGCATTTTTCGCTCGCGTTTTGCTTCTTCAATTGTGCGTAAATGTTTTTGACGTACGACTGCGTTCCACCGAAAACCACATGCCGCTGAGGTTCGATTTAGGGCATCTCCTACTTCATCAAATGCTTTTAATTGTGTGCTGCCTTCTTTTATATGATTTAGCACAGTATCTGCTAATAAAACGTCATCTTCATGCGACCATGCATCTTGTCTCACTTTCATCTTTTCAGCTCCTGCCTAATGTCTTTGCTATTACTTTAGCCATGCATGGCTTTTTTTATACTAGGCTAGTAATAAACAAGAGAGAAAAAGATTCTAGCAGATTCAACAGTGTGGTTATTTACGCTTATCGTAAAGGGAGGCAAGGGCGTTTTCAAATTTATTGTCACGATTTGGTTCATAGTAAGAATGAGCTTTAAAGGCATCTGGTAAATATTGTTGCTTTACCCATCCACCTTCATAATCATGTGGATACTTATATTCTGTACCGCGACCGAGATTTTTAGCACCTTGATAATGTGCGTCTTTTAGATGTAATGGAATTGTGGCATTGCCTCCTTCTTGAATAGCAGCAAGAGCCGCGTCGATTCCTTTATACGCACTGTTGCTTTTTGGAGAAAGGGCGAGTTCGACCACAGCATTCGCCAACGGAATTCGTGCTTCCGGTAAGCCGATGCGTTCCGAAGCTTCAATAGCAGTTAGCGTTCTAGAGCCTGCTTGCGGGTTGGCAAGTCCAATATCCTCATAAGCAATGACTAGTAGTCGTCGATGGATGCTTACTAAGTCTCCTGCTTCAAGTAAACGTGCAAGGTAGTGGAGACTAGCGTGAACGTCACTGCCTCGGATTGATTTTTGAAACGCCGATAAAACATCGTAATGTCCGTCTCCATCTTTATCGTGTTGAATACTTTTTTTCTGGATGCTTTGTTCAGCCGTTTCAAGTTTAATATGACGAATTCCTTGCTCGTCTTTAGCAGTAGACAGAACCGCAAGTTCGAGGGCGTTTAAGCCTGAACGGACATCTCCTCCACACGCAAGTGACAAGTGTGCAATCGCTTTTGAATCAATGTCGATCTGTTCTTCACCTAAGCCATTCTCTTTATCTTCTAACGCACGATAAAGAGCTTGTTCAATTTCAGCTGGCGCAAGTTGCTCCAATTCAAAAATATGACAGCGACTTCGAATCGCTGGATTAATGGAGTGATACGGGTTTGCCGTTGTTGCACCAATTAAAAGAATGAGTCCACTTTCCAAATGAGGTAGTAAAAAGTCTTGTTTGGCTTTATCAAGGCGATGGACTTCATCTAGTATTAAGATAAGAGAACCATACATTTTTGCTTCAGCAACAACCGTTTCCATATCTTTCTTATTATGAACCGTTGCGTTAAGAAGGCGATACTGTTGTCCGCTTGAACCAGCAATCGCACTAGCAATGGAGGTTTTTCCAGTTCCGGGGGGACCATATAAGACCATGGAAGACAATTGATCCGCCTCAACCATCCGTCTAAGTAGCTTTCCTTGACCGAGTAAACGCTCTTGACCGATAACTTCATCAATGGATGTTGGCCTCATTCGAAAAGCTAGTGGTTTTTTTTTCATACATGACCTCCTGAATGGTGTTCGTCTTTCCATAGTGTAGCGTATGAGTGATTTTTAGAGCAATAGGAAAGGACTTGTCCTATTAATCAAATAGGAAATCGTGCTATAATAATAAAGGAAGACGTAGAGATGAGCGGTTGATAATAGGAACGAGATAGGATAAGAATTAAAGGAGCTACTCATTATGAAAATATCGACAAAAGGGCGTTACGGACTAACAATTATGATGGCACTAGCAAAAAAAGAAGGCGAAGGTCCGACTTCCTTAAAGTCTATTGCGCAGGAATATAATCTTTCAGAGCATTATTTAGAGCAATTGATCGCGCCACTTCGTAATGCGACACTTGTTAAAAGTGTACGCGGGGCTTATGGTGGCTATAAATTAGCCAAGCAGCCAGAAGATATTACGGCTGGGGATATTATTCGTGTTTTAGAAGGACCGATTAGCCCAGTAGAAGTGCTTGATGATGAAGAGCCTGCAAAGCGTGACCTGTGGATAAAAATTAGAGATGCTGTGAAGGGCGTTTTGGATACAACAACTTTAGCAGATTTAGCGAATTTCAAAGAAGAAGGCGAACAAGACTATTATATGTTCTACATTTAAGAAAAGGTGAAGGAAATGAACGAACATTACTTTGATCATGCAGCGACCTCATCGGTTCATCCACACGTTCTTGATGCAATGATTCCTTACTTTACGGAAGTGTATGGAAACCCCTCTAGCACCCATCGGTTTGGGCGCCGGGCAAAAGCCGCGCTTAGAAATGCTAGAGAGCGTTTGGCAGTTCAATTTAATGCTTCCGCAGATGAATTTATTTTTACAAGTGGGGGCACAGAAGCAAATAACCTTGCATTATTGGGCTATGCTCGTGCAAATCGTTTTAAGGGCAAGCATATTATTACATCTAAAACAGAGCATCATGCCGTTTTGCATACCGTTAAAAAATTAGAAGCAGAGGGCTTTACTGTTACCTATCTTGATGTAGACCAAGCTGGTAAAGTTTCAACGGAAAAGCTGCGATCAGCGTTAACAGATGAAACGATCTTAGTTTCCATTATGTATGGAAACAATGAGGTAGGTACGTTGCAACCAATTAAAGAAATTGGGGCTCTTTTGCAAAACCATCAAGCTGCTTTCCATACAGACGCTGTCCAAGCTGCAGGCTTAGAGACTATTGATTGTGCGGACTTAGGTGTGGATCTGTTTTCGCTAGCTAGCCATAAAGTGAATGGTCCAAAAGGAGTGGGCTGTTTATTTGTGTCTAAAAACGTGACGATTGCTCCTTTAAGCTATGGGGGAGAACAAGAAAGAAAGCGTCGTGCCGGAACGGAAAATGTCGCAGGGATTGTCGGGTTTGCCAAAGCAATTGAACTGGCGAATGATCAGCGAACAGAAAACCGTAGGAAATACAAATATTTCCGAGACACTTTTATAGAAATCATGGATGCGCATGGTGTAGAGTATGTAATAAATGGATCAGACGATGGTCTTCCACATATTCTTAACGTTAGTTTTAAGGGTGTAAAAACAGAGACGTTATTAATGAAACTGGACTTAATTGGGATTGTGGCATCAGGTGGATCAGCCTGCACAGCAGGAACCCTTGTTCCGTCACATGTTATTGAGGCAATGTACGGTCCTGAGAGCCCAAGAGTGTCAGAAGCCATTCGATTTAGCTTTGGTTTTACCAACATAGAATCAGAAACCACTGAAGCTTTTCAAGAAATAGCTCGGATTGTTCTAGCCGAACAAAATCGTGATCAATTTATTGAGTAGAATAGATAAGTGAGGGAAATGTATGAAAAAACCAGAAGAGACCCGCGTTGTCGTTGGCATGTCAGGTGGCGTTGATTCTTCTGTAACGGCACTTGTATTAAAAGAGCAAGGCTATGATGTCATTGGAATCTTTATGAAAAATTGGGATGATACGAATGACTCGGGCTTTTGCTCGGCAACAGAAGATTATGAGGACGTAGAGCGGGTTGCAGAGCAACTCGGTATTCCTTATTATGCGGTTAATTTTGAAAAAGAATATTGGGACAAGGTGTTCACGTACTTCTTAGATGAGTATAAGTCGGGCCGTACGCCAAATCCTGATGTGATGTGTAACAAGGAAATCAAGTTTAAAGCATTTTTAAACCATGCTGTATCATTAGGAGCAGACTTTGTTGCAACAGGACACTATGCACAAATTCACTATAAAGACGATGAGTATCAACTTATAAAAGGTGTAGATACGAACAAAGATCAAACGTATTTTTTAAATGCGTTAAGTCAAAAGCAGTTGTCAAAAGTAATGTTCCCACTTGGTCATATGCAGAAAGCGGAAGTGCGCAAGAAAGCGGAAGAAGCTGGACTTGCTACGGCTAAGAAAAAAGACAGTACAGGCATATGTTTTATTGGGGAACGAGACTTTAAGGAATTTCTTCAAACGTTTATTCCAGCCCAACCAGGAAAGATGGAAACGGTTGATGGTGAAGTGAAAGGAAATCATGATGGATTAATGTATTATACACTTGGTCAAAGACAAGGTCTTGGCATTGGTGGTGCAGGAGAGCCCTGGTTTGTGGTTGATAAAGACTTAGAGCGAAACGTGCTTATTGTTGGGCAGGGATTTCATCATGAAGGGCTTTATTCTTCAGGTTTGAAAGCTGAAGGAATGAACTGGATACTCAATCAACCGTCTGAAGCCTTTACTTGTAAAGCAAAATTCCGCTACCGACAAGACGATCAGCTGGTTACGGTTACCCCAAGAGAAAATGGGCGAGCAGAGATTCAATTTCACGAAAAACAACGAGCGATTACACCTGGACAAGCGGTCGTTTTATATGATCAAGACCGTTGCCTTGGTGGGGGTACAATTGATGAAGTCATACGGGAAAACGTCTAAAGGCGTTTTCCTTTTTTCTAGGAGGTTACAATATGGATTTAAAAACAGGTATTACTTTAATGAAAGAATCGAATTATGAGGACGCAGCGAAAGTATTCTCTGATTACATTGAACGCAACCCAACAGAGCCAGAAGGCTATATCAATATGGCGAACTTGCTTAGCATTCTGGGAGATCGTGACCGTGCGACCTTATTTAATGAGCGTGCAATTGAACTTGATCCAGATTCAAGTGCCCCATACTACGGGTTAGGTGTTCTTGCATACCATGAAGATCAATTTCAAAAAGCGATTGAATGGTTTTTAACCGCTCAACAAAAGGGATTACATGATGCAGATCTGTTCTATATGCTAGGCATGAGCCATTATCAGCTCCAATCGTTTGCCCATGCACAAGCAAACTTGAGTCATGCCCACGAATTAAACAAAGCAGACGTTGAGATTGCTTTCCAATACGGCCTTTGTTTGGCCCAACAAGAGCAACTGGAGGCGGCAAAGCAACTATTTATTGACGTGCTTAAGCAGGATGCTACCCACGCCGATGCATATTATAATTTAGGTGTGATTTATGTCTCAAATGAAGCGATCGATGAGGCACTAAAATGTTTTGATTTAGCGCTTAAAAATCAGGAAGATCACTTATTAGCAGGAAATGCAAAACGAGTCATTGAAGATGCATTAAACAAAGGGTGAGTGTGCGTTTATGGATGTTGAAGAAACCGAAAGATACATGAAAGGACAAGTCACTCATGTCTTGTTTCGAAATGAAGAAAACGACTATACCGTAGCAACGGTGAAAATTGAGAAGACAAATGAACAAATTGAA
Source organism: Shouchella phoenicis (assembly GCF_047238345.1). Classification (NCBI taxonomy): domain Bacteria; kingdom Bacillati; phylum Bacillota; class Bacilli; order Caryophanales; family Bacillaceae; genus Shouchella; species Shouchella phoenicis. The sequence continues at coordinate 1,387,102 of NZ_JBDFMQ010000001.1, forward strand.
GCAAAAAAAACAACCATTGTCGGACATTTACCAGAGCTGGAGTTAGAAGAAACGTATTCATTCTTCGGTCAAGTTACTGAACACCCTAGATTTGGCACACAATATAAAGTCGAAACATTTAAAAGAGAAATGCCGAAAACAAAAAATGGCATTATAAAATTTTTATCCAGTGATCGTTTTCCTGGGATCGGCGTGAAGACGGCAGAGTCAATTGTAAATCAATTAGGAGAGCGGGCGATCTCGTTAATTATTAACGATCGTAATGTTCTTGAGCATGTGCCTAAGTTGAAAAAAGACCACGCTGAAATTCTGCACCAACGCTTACTTGAACATCAAGGTGCAGAACAAGTCATTATACAATTGTCGCAATATGGATTTGGAACAGAGTTATCCATGAATGTTTACCGTGCCTACAAGCTTCAAGCTTTAGATATTATTCGCACCAATCCCTATTTACTAATTAAAGATGTAGAAGGTGTAGGTTTCAGGCGTGCAGATCAGTTAGGAGCAGCAATTGGTTTAAAAGGCGACCACCCGGAAAGAATACGAGCGGGTATTCTCTATCTTATAAATGAATTAAGTGTTCAAGACGGGCATTTGTATTTATATTATGCCCCGTTTGTAGAGGAAGTAAGTAAACTGTTAACAACCCCAAATGATCCGGTCAGTCCTGAGGCCGTGCAAGAGGGACTCGTTCAAATGAATGAAGAAGGGCTTGTTATTACAGAACAAGACCGCGTTTATATGAAGTCGCTTTTTTATGCAGAACGGGGTATTGCGCAGAATATAATGAGAATTAAATCGTATGAACTGAAATCAGAATTTACACAAGCTGATATGGAAAAAACGTTAGGGAAGCTGGAAGAAGATCACAACGTAACGTACTCAGTCTTGCAAAAAGAAGCGATCGAGACCGCTTTACATTCACCTATTATGCTGTTGACAGGTGGACCAGGTACAGGGAAAACAACTGTTATAAAAGGAATAGTTGAAGCCTATGCTCGCTTGCATGGATTAAATCTTGATTCTCAAACTGGTGGAGAAAAAGATGCGCGTACGGCTCCGCTTAAGTTGGCCGCACCAACAGGTCGTGCGGCAAAGCGTATGGCAGAAGCGACTGAGCTGCCTGCTGGTACGATTCACAGTTTGCTTGGTTGGAAAGGAAGCGCCACGGGGTTTGAAAAAGGCGACCACGATCAATTAGAAGGCGAACTTTTGATTGTCGATGAAATGTCGATGGTGGACGCGTGGGTAGCGAATCAGCTGTTTAAGGCTATTCCTAAAGGCATGCAAGTTATTCTTGTGGGAGATGAAAACCAATTGCCGTCTGTGGGACCTGGTCAAGTGTTAAAAGACTTACTGGATGCAGACGTCATACCAACAGTTCAACTGAATGAAATTTATCGACAAGCGGAAGGGTCCTCGATTATTGAGCTGGCTCACTCCATGAAAGACGGTCATCTTCCCCACGATCTCACAGCTAAAAAGCCTGACTTGCGATTTTTTTCTTGTCATACGAACCAGGTTAAGCAAGCCGTTTGGCAAATTTGTGAGAATGCATTAAACAAAGGGTATAGCTCCCGAGAAATACAAGTGTTAGCACCGATCTATCGTGGTGGTGCTGGAATTATTGAACTAAATACGATGCTTCAAACGTTATTTAACCCTGCAAAAGAAGAACGTCGTGAAATTCCCTTTGGGGACGTCATTTTTCGAAAAGGGGATATGGTGCTTCAGCTCGTTAACAACACAGAAGAAAATGTTTTTAATGGAGATAGAGGAGAAATTGTCGCAATCCTTTACGCAAAAGAGACGACAGAAAAAAAGGATCAGCTTGTTGTTTCATTTGACGGTTTAGAAGTGACCTATGAGAAAAAAGATTTTGGCCAGTTGACACATGCATATTGTTCATCGATTCACAAAGCACAAGGCAGTGAATTTCCAATCGTTGTCATGCCAGTTGTAGGAAATTATCAACGTATGTTAAGAAGAAATTTACTTTATACAGGCATTACAAGAGCAAAGCAATTTCTACTTTTGTGCGGGGATTTGAAAACATTCGAACACGCCATTCATAAGCATAACGATGGACGACAGTCGATGCTAAAAGAACGTTTGCAGGAACGTGTGCACTAGCTGGTAACCATCTCCGGGGATAGGATAATGGATTATACATACATTATAACTGTTCGGAGAGGTGGTGCAGCTTTTGCGAACGATGCAGGCGATCATTGGACTTCCGCTTGTGTCCGTAGAGACTGGTTATGAAATCGGTCAAATTAGTGATGGGTATATGAAAGACGGTCGAGTGATTGGGTTTGTGGTGAAAAAAAATCACGCCCTCTTACACCATCATGGATTTCTGCCATTTGAGTCGATTCAGCATATCGGTGAGCAAGCGATCATGGTAAAAGATCACTCAAAAGTAGAGAAGCTTCTAGAAGAACACAAACACTATGATCCAATTTGGACAAGTCGAAAAAAGTTTAGAGGTAAACCTGTTTTATCCTCTGAAGGCGATATGCTCGGTTTGGCAGAAGATGTATATTTTTCTATGGAAGTGGGCACCATCGTAGGGTACGAAGTGACAGATGGCTGGTTATCCGATATTAAAGAAGGACGTAAAGTCGTGAAAGGTCATGACCTCCTTCTTTGTAAGGAAAGGGCGATCTTGTCTCTGTAGAGGAGGCACCTATCTTGCAATGTCCAAATTGTAATTTAAAAGACATAGGAAAAATTGGAACCAACCAGTATTATTGCTGGAATTGCTTTATTGAAATGAGTCTCGTTAAAGGAACATTGATGCTTCACCAAGTAGAGGAAGATGGATCATTAAGCTCACTTGATGATTTGTTTGAAGAAGAAGAAAGACGAATAGATTTATAAAGAATCGAGGTGAATCGATCATGCGTAAATCCATTGCACCATTAATGGTGATTGGTCTTGGAGCTGCTTGGTACTCAATGAATGACAAAAAGACCAAAAAGAAAGTCTACAATTTCTTTGAACCGATTATGGAAGCTGATAAAAAATTAATGAACGCGAAAACGTGGAAAAAAACGAAGAAAAAAGTAAAGAAAATGTTTCATTAATATCTTTACCTACGATGGCTGTGGAAAAGGTCAAATGCGTAACGTTAACATGGATGAACGACATCCATGTTTTTTTTTGATTAATTACGGGTTAAATGCACACGCTACAAAAAGGGGTGTGAGAGAAGATGAAGCGAGATATGTACATAATCGATTTAGTGAAGTGGTCAAAATGGCTTGTGATGTTAGTGTTTGTTCTATTGCTCTTATATGCGCTTAGTTATTTGGCACCGTTATTCCAAATCATTCAACCGTTAATTTGGCCAATCCTTGTTGCGATATTACTCGCTTATTTATTGCATCCTTTAGTTGAGAAAGCTGTCCACTTAGGCGTAAATCGAACATTGGCTACAGTATTGTTATTTTTGTTGTTTCTTGTTAGCATGGCCACCTTATTATTTATTGGTATTCCAATTATATCTCGACAAATTCAAGAAGCTGTTCAAGTGTTGCCTGAACATCTAGCCACCATTAAAGGGATGGTATTTGAATTTCAAGAACAAACGGAAAGGTTGCCCGATCCATTGCAAGATCATGTTACGGACTGGTCTTCAAAAATGGAGCAGTTTGTAGAAGCAAGTTTAGATCAAGTAGAAAGTGTCATAATTAAAGTCATTCAAATGAGCATTTTATGGATTGTTGTGCCTTTTCTTGTTTTTTACTTATTAAAAGATTTTGCGCTCTTGCAGCGCGTTGGTTTTTACATTACTCCAAAAAAATGGCGTGAAAAGATGCGGCTTTATCTTAAAGACGTTGATAAAACATTTGGCTCTTATTTACGAGGACAGTTACTCGTTGCGGTTTGTGTAGGCGGATTATCAACCATAGCACTTTGGGTTTTAGGTGTACCTTACGCACTGCTATTAGGTTTATTTATTGGAGCGACCGATTTGATCCCATATTTTGGAGCCTTTATCGGTGCTATTCCGGCTGTAGGTTCAGCCTTACTGGATTCGCCTCAATTAGCTCTCTTCACTGCAATTAGTATCTTTGTGATACAACAAATTGAAGGCAATGTGCTATCACCTTTAATTGTTGGAAAAACAGTCCACTTGCATCCGATTTTAATTATTTTAGCTCTGTTAGTCGGAGTTGAAGTTGGAGGCGTCATAGGACTTTTAGTCGCTGTTCCCATTACAGCGATTGCAAAAGTAACCATTCTTCATATTCGAAATTACATTAAAGGTGAAGTGGAGATGAATTGACTTTTAAAGGCTTGCGCGCTATAATTTTCGTGAATAAAGAAACGTATATGTACATGATGAAATACAATGAAAGAACGAGTACGCATAAGCCCGTTTATAGAGAGATGCTTTCTAGGCTGAGAAAAGCATTAACGAAGAGATGCGGAATGCTATTCTGGAGTAGCGAGCTAATCGCCGTATCCTGCGTTAAGGGGCTTAAGTGATAACAGTTACGTTTGTTATAATTAAGGGTGGTACCGCGTGAAAAAGACAATCTCGTCCCTTTATTGGGAAGGGGTTTTTTTATTTGTTTTCTATACATAAGGAGGATAAGTCCAATGAAGCACTTAACATCGGCTGAAGTTCGACAAATGTTTATTGATTTCTTTAAAGAGAAAGGCCATTCTGTTGAGCCAAGTGCATCTCTAGTCCCATTTGAGGATCCAAGTTTATTGTGGATCAACAGTGGTGTGGCAACATTAAAAAAATACTTTGATGGTCGCGTAATCCCGGATAATCCTCGGATTGTCATTGCGCAAAAGTCGATTCGGACAAATGATATTGAGATCGTAGGAAAAACGGCTCGCCATCATACATTTTTTGAAATGCTTGGAAATTTTTCCATTGGCGAATATTTTAAAGAAGATGCGATTGTATGGAGCTGGGAGTTTTTAACGAGCGAAAAATGGATTGGCTTTGATGAAGAAAAGCTATCTGTTACGGTTCATCCAGAAGATCATGAAGCGTACGATTTATGGATTGAAAAAGTAGGCGTACCGGAAGAGCGCATTATTCGTTTGGAAGGGAATTTCTGGGATATTGGTGAAGGTCCAAGTGGTCCAAACTCTGAAATTTTTTATGATCGTGGTCCTGATTACGGCAATGATCCAAAAGATCCAGAATTGTATCCAGGTGGCGAAAATGAACGTTATTTGGAAATTTGGAACTTGGTTTTCTCTCAATTTAATCACAATGCAGACGACACCTATACGCCCCTCCCAAAGAAAAATATTGATACTGGAATGGGCTTAGAGCGGATGGTATCGGTTATCCAAGATGCAAAAACAAATTTTGATACAGATCTCTTTTTACCAATCATAAAAGAAACTGAAAAAATTGCTAATGCAACGTACAATACTGGAAATGAAGCAGCAGATACAGCCTTTAAAGTTGTTGTCGACCATATTCGTACAGTAGCGTTTGCCATTGGAGATGGCGCCCTACCTTCAAATGAAGGAAGAGGATACGTTTTGCGTCGTTTATTAAGACGTGCGGTACGATTTGCGAAAACGATTGGGATTGAAAAGCCATTTATGTTTAATCTCGTACCTATTGTCGGCCAGATTATGGAAGATTTTTACCCCGAGGTTACCCAGAAAAAAGACTTCATCCAGCGAGTGATTCGTACAGAAGAAGAGCGTTTTCATGAAACGCTACATGAAGGCTTAACAATTTTAAACGACATCATGAAAAAAGCAAAGGCAAACGATGAACAAGTAATCGCTGGTTCGGATGTGTTTCGACTTTACGATACGTATGGTTTTCCGGTTGATTTGACGGAAGAATATGTAGAAGAAGAAGGCTTAACGATCCATCGCGAAGAATTCGAAAAAGAGATGGAAGCTCAGAGAAATCGTGCTCGCGCAGCTAGACAAGAAACAGCTTCTATGGGTGTGCAAGAAGACATATTCGGTGATTTAAAAACGCCAAGTATTTTTGTTGGCTATGAGCATACAGAAACAAGTGCAACCATTAACGTCATTGTAAAGGAAAAAGATTCTGTTGATCAGGCTAAAGAAGGGGATACGGTTTCCATTATCCTTGCAGAAACGCCATTTTACGCTGAAAGTGGTGGACAAGTCGCCGATCAAGGGGTTATCTATACTGATAACGGCCAAGGGCGTGTTCAAGATGTGAAGAAAGCTCCTAATGGACAACATCTCCATACGGTTGAAATTGAATCAGGGACGTTAGAAGTAGGTGATCATGTTCAAGCAAGAATTGAAGTGCGTGAACGTTTAGACATTGTTAAGAATCATACGGCAACGCACCTACTTCATCAAGCGTTAAAAGATGTTCTAGGCGAGCACGTGAATCAAGCAGGCTCTCTTGTAAATCGTGAGCGACTCCGCTTTGATTTTTCACACTTTGGACAAGTAACACCAAATGAACTCGTTCAAATTGAGCAACTTGTGAATGAGAAAATTTGGCAAGCACTTCCTGTCGATATTTCGCTAAAATCATTGGCTCAGGCGAAAGAAATGGGTGCAATGGCTCTCTTCGGTGAAAAATATGGCGATGAAGTCCGTGTTGTTCAGATTGGTGATTACAGCCTTGAGCTATGTGGCGGTATCCATGTGCGTAATTCAGCCGAAATTGGTTTATTTAAGGTTATGAGTGAATCAGGTATTGGCGCCGGTGTTCGTCGAATTGAAGCAGTAACGTCAAAAGGCGCATATGAGTTCATTAACAATCAACTTGCGCTCCTGTCTCAATCGCAAGAACGCTTAAAAGTAAAGCAACTGCGAGATGTGCCTGCACGAATTGAAACACTTCAGCAAGAACTTCGTGAAGCAAATCGAGAAAATGAATCATTAACAGCTAAACTAGCGCAAAAAGAAGCTGGCCAGTTGATGGATAAGGCTGTCGATATAAATGGTATTCACGTTCTAGCAGAAGTTGTACAAGCAAAAGACATGGAATCTCTTCGCGCGATGGTTGACTCACTGAAAAAAGAAGATCAAAAAGCAGTGATTGTTTTAGGTGCAAAAACAGGAGATAAACTATCTTTTGTAGCGGGCGTAACAAAATTAGCGATGAACGAAGGATTACACGCTGGTAAGCTTATTAAGGAAGTAGCAAGCCGTACCGGTGGCGGTGGCGGCGGTCGACCTGATATGGCTCAAGCAGGAGGCAAAGACCCAGCGAAATTGAACGAAGCTCTTGCGTATGTAACGGAACATGTGAATTTAATTTCCTAATTGAACCAATCTGTTGTACAATAAAGGCGTTAACGTTTTTAATAAACCTTCTATGAATAATTAAAAGGGGTGAGAGCAATTGAGTTCAATGGATAATACAATGCAGTTTAACTTTAATGACGACTCCTTTGATAAAGATGTGCGAGAGGTGCTCTTATCTGTTTATGATGCACTAGAGGAAAAAGGGTATAATCCAATTAACCAGATTGTTGGTTACCTCTTATCTGGTGATCCAGCATATATTCCACGACACAAAGATGCGCGTACGTTAATTCGTAAACTTGAACGAGATGAGCTAATTGAGACATTAGTAAAGTCTTATCTTAAGGAGCAAGGAAAAGCGATCAAATGAAAATACTTGGACTCGATGTTGGCACAAAAACGATTGGTGTAGCGATTAGCGATGCCTTTGGTTGGACAGCCCAAGGTTTAAAAACGATACGAAGAAGCGAGACCAACGAAGTAGACGATTTTAAGCAAATTACTTCTTTAATAGAAGAACATGCGGTGGAAACGGTTGTTGTTGGCTATCCTAAAAATATGGACGGCACAATTGGCGCTAGCGGAGAACGAAGCGAACAGTTTGTTGAACAACTGTCACAACATGTCTCAATAAAGATTGATCTTTGGGATGAACGTTTAACAACAATGGCGGCAGAGCGTGTTTTAGTTGATGCGGATGTCAGCCGTAAGAAGCGAAAAAAAGTGATTGATCAAATGGCCGCAAGTCTAATTTTGCAAGGCTACTTGGATCGTCGTTCGCATTCAAATTAAAAAGGTAGGGATTTAGAATGGCACAAGAAGAAAAAGAGCGTTTTGTTATTCCAGATGAAGAAGGTACAGAGCATTTATTTGACGAACTCTTCCGTTTTACTGTAGATGAGACGAGTAAATCATACATGGTATTAGTACCTGTAGGAGAAGAAGAGGAAGACGAAGATGAAATTGAAGTCTTTGCTTTCCGCTATGAAGACCGTGAAGACGAGGAAAATGATATTGCTTTTTTCCCAGTTGAAACGGATGAAGAATGGGAAATGATTGAAGAAATGCTAAATACATTTACTGAGGAAGAAGACGAGTAAATGGCTGATAACCCGTGCAATGATCTGCACGGGTTACTATGTATTTTATGCTGAACATTGCCCATTTTTTATACAACAAACAAAGCATATATTGTATAATGGGACAGGTGAGGAGGCAATTAATGGCAAAAGATAAGAATTATAACGCTAATGACGAATATCAAGAACGTGCATCGCAAGCAAAGACAGTTCGGAAAATTGTCTTAATTAGCTTATCGGCTTTTTTTGTCGTTCTGATTGCCGTTATAATAGGCGGATATACTTATGTCGCGAATGCGCTAAAGCCTGTTGATTCAGAAGATGAAGGTCGTGAAATTGATGTGAACATACCTGTGAATACATCAACTTCGCAAATTGCCGAGATTCTTGAAGATGAAGGAGTTATCCGCAACGCAACGTTTTTCCGCTACTATACAAGATACAAAAATGAATCAGGATTTCAAGCTGGAACGTATTCACTTCATACAGCGATGGATACAGACGAAATCATTGAGGAATTAAAAGATGGTCATGTTGTCGCGGAGGCTGCTTCTACGATTGTGATTCCAGAAGGGTTGACGTTAAACACGCTTACTGAGCGGTTAAGTGAATTTACTGGAGAAAGCCAAGATGATATTTTTTCCTTTATTGATGATGAAGCATTTGTTCAATCTCTAATCGATGAGTATGAGATGCTAACTGACGAAATATTGGACGAGGATATTCATCATCCATTAGAGGGCTATCTTTTTCCAGCAAGCTATCAGTTCGAAGAAGAACAACCGAGTATTGAACAAGTCGTTCGAACAATGCTTGATCAAATGCAGGTTGTTTACGATCAACGACAAGGGATCGTGAATGGGAGTGACTATACGTTTCATGAACTATTAACGATGGGTTCAATTGTCGAACGTGAAGCGAGAGAAAGAGAGGATCGTTTTACGATTGCTGGAGTCTTGCATAATCGCTTAAATGAAGGTATGATGCTACAAGTAGATCCTACGGTTGCCTACGCGCAAGGGGAACATATTTATATGACCACTTATGATGACTTAGAGGTAGATTCACCTTATAATACGTATCAGCATACAGGCTTGCCGCCAGGTCCAATCTCTACTGTTCGCGAAGAATCACTAGTTGCTTCAGCCGATCCTAATAGTACAGATTATCTTTATTTCTATGCCCGTTACAACGGCGAGATTATTTATAATGAAGACTATGATGATCACTTGGAGGCGAGAGATACGTATCGTCATGAATGGCAAGAAGCAGCTGAAGATACTGAATAAAGTGAGCATAGGGAGTATCTTGCTCCCATGCTTTTTTCATAAAAGGATGTTATGAAATTAAATGATTAATGAAGAAATTAGCGCATATGTAGAATCATTAGCCCCTCCTAAACATTCACTACTGCTGGAAATGGAACAACTAGCGATACGTGAGCACGTACCAATTATGGATGGACTTTCATTAAATACAATGCTTGCCATCTTACGTGTCAAGCAGCCGAAGCAAATACTTGAAATTGGCACCGCAATTGGATATTCTGCTATTCGATTAGCGGAAGCGCTTCCCTCCACGACGATTGTTACACTTGAACGCGATGAGGATCGCTATGAGCAGGCAAAAGCATTTATTGAACGAGCTAATTTATCAGAACGAATTATTCCTTATCTAGTTGATGCAGAGCATGCAGTGGACCTTGTTTCTAAGCATGGTTCGTTTGATAGCATGTTTATTGATGCAGCAAAAGGAAAATATCAATTGTTTTTTGAGCAATATGAGCCTTTTTTGAGTGAAGATGGGGTAATGATTAGTGACAATATTTTATTCAGAGGTCTCGTAGCAAGAGCAGACATTACGAAGGAACCAAAGCGAATTCAAAAGCTAGTTGAGAAAATAAAACGATACAATGAATGGCTTAGCCATCATCCGAATTTTCATACGTCTATTGTACCAGTCGGGGACGGCATAGCATGTAGTACGAGAATAAAGAGGGAAGAACATGACACTCAATCAAAATAGGCCCGTTATTATTGGGGTAGCTGGTGGAACAGGGTCTGGGAAAACGACCGTTGCCAAAGAAATTTTTAGTCAATTTAACCAATCGTCCATTGTGTTAATCGAACAAGACGCTTACTATAAAAACCAAGATCATTTAGAGTTTGAGGAACGTCTCCAAACCAACTATGATCATCCATTTGCGTTTGACAATGAGTTGCTTTATGCCCACTTGATGCAGCTTGTGGATCGTTCACCAATTTTTAAACCTTCTTATGATTATGCTCAGCATACCCGTGCGCAAGAAGTAGTGAAAATTGAGCCGAAAGACGTTATTATTTTGGAAGGAATTTTGATCCTTGAAGATGAACGCTTGCGTAGCATGATGGATATAAAAGTATTCGTAGACACAGATGCGGACATTCGTATTATGAGACGGCTTTTGCGTGATACAAAAGAAAGAGGTCGTACCATTGAATCAGTTATTGATCAGTACACAACTGTTGTTCGACCTATGCATCTGCAGTTCATTGAACCGACAAAGCGTTATGCGGATGTCATTATTCCTGAAGGTGGGGAAAATAAAGTCGCGATTGATTTAATGGCGACAAAAATTAGAACCGTTATTCAACAAAAACAAGATCCTACACAATAACGATATGGTTTATTAACTATGAGGAGTGAACAAACAATGGCAGAAGAGAAAAAGCATTATATGACAGAAGAGGGAAAAAAGAAATTAGAAGATGAGCTTCAACATTTAATTACGACACGCCGAAAAGAAGTGGTGGAGCGTATAAAAGTCGCGCGCAGTTTCGGAGATTTATCTGAGAACTCCGAGTACGATTCAGCGAAAGAAGATCAAGCATTTGTTGAAGGTCGTATTGCGCAATTAGAGAAAATGATTCGTAATGCTGTTATGATTGAAAATGAAAAAACGGATAGCAATGTTGTCTCATTAGGAAAGACTGTTCGCCTTATTGAATTACCAGATGGTGATGAAGAAGAGTACACGATCGTAGGCTCGGCTGAGTCAGATCCAATTGAAGGAAAAATTTCAAATGATTCGCCTATGGCACAAAGTTTAATTGGTAAAACGGTGAATGATAAAGTAACAGTGAATACGCCAGCCGGTGAAATGGAAGTTGAAATTCTAGAGATCCGCTAATAGTAAAAAAGTCTCCTTTTTGTAAATAGAAGGAGACTTTTTTCACTTGATGTGTGATTCATGTTGCGGTTTAATGAGAACGAGCTATAATGGAGTTAGAGTTAGGAGGAATGCAGAGTCATGGGACAACGTTATGAAAACCGAAAAGATAAACGCAAAAATCGCATACTAAATGTCGCAATTACCATTGTTGCCGTCCTTATCCTCTTTTTCGGAGGCACACTAGTGTTCAATATGCTTAATCAACCTGAGACTGCTACTGAAGAAAGTAATGAAAGTGTAGAGCCAGACTCAGACACGTACGATGAAAGCAATGACGAAGAAACAAATTCAGAAGAAGATGAAAATGATACAGCAGATAGCACAAATGAAGAAGAGGGCACAGAGGAAGACGACGCAACGGAAGATGATGAGGCAACCGAAGAAGATGAAAGTGAACAAGCCGCAACTGTTGGGGATGTCTTGCCAACTGAACAAACAAACCCAACGCCAAATAACTTTGGTGGTCAAAACTGGAATGAAATGGAACAAGCTGCTTTTAACGCAACTGGTTTGACAAGCAGTAGCAGCGACACCATTTGGATTGGAAATGGTGGTTCGACATCAAGTGCTGTCGTCACGTTACTCGATAATGGCACAGGGCTCTATCACCAAGTTCGATTGCAGTGGGTAGAAGAACCTGAACAAGGGTGGCAAATTGAATCGGTTGAGCAGTTTGAATCCGATCCAACGTAATAATCATGAAAGCCTAGCGGCATTATCTTTACGAACACCGCTAGGTTTTTTTGTTTTAAGCGTACATTTTTAATGAAACACGTTGATGCAATGTGTATACTAGTTGAGGAAGCTATTTGTTGTAGAAAGGATGAACAAAATGAAAATTGGAATTATCGGTGCAATGGAGGAAGAGGTCGAGCATCTACGCAAACAAATGATGCAGGCAACCGTAACTGTTGTCGCAAACTGTGAATTTACAGACGGCATCATAAACGGGACAAACGTCATTTTAACAAAATGTGGCATTGGCAAAGTGAATGCGGCTTTAGCAACGTCTTTATTAAACGATCGCTATCAGCCTGATTCTATCATTAATACAGGTGTTGCAGGCGGACTGAACGCATCAATGGCTGTAGGAGACTTAGTCATTTCAACAGAAGTGCGTCATCATGATGTTGATGCAACTGTTTTTGGTTATGAACATGGTCAAGTTCCAGGTATGGTGCCTGCTTATTTACCAGATCCAGCGCTAATCGCGGTTGCTAAAAAAGCAGCTGAAAAAGTAGGGTTTCATACGGAAGAAGGATTAGTTGTGACGGGTGATTCATTTATGGATGATGAAGGAAGAGTGAATGCGGTTAAAGCGTTATTTCCAACAGCTTTTTGTGCGGAAATGGAAGCAGCTGCGATTGCCCAAGTATGTCATCAATACCAAACACCTTTTGTTATTATTCGTGCGTTATCCGATGTGGCTGGGCAAGACGCAAAAATGTCATACGATACCTTCTTAGAGAAATCAGCTGTGAACTCTGCTAAACAAGTTCTGTTTATGATTGATGCGTTAAGTTAACAGTTATTTCCAATGGAGGGAATGGTTTTAACAATCGTTTCTTTTGCTTATCTGGTATGATAAACAAAAAGGGGGAAACGGTGTGGATCAAAAAGATAAACTTCGTTATGCGCATAAAGACTATCATGCCTTTTGTCTCGTCTTTTTAGGAATTGGTTTCTTTTTAACAGTTGGTTTATGGCTTCCAGAGCCACATCGTGTAGAAACGTCGGTTCCTCTTGCGATTATTTTAGGCATATGCTTGTTTTCTTCAAGCTGTTGTTACGGCTTATCGTGGTTAGCCAATGTAAAGTTGCAGCGATTAAATAATGAGTAATAAAAAACGGCCTTACCAGATTGGGGAAAGGTCGTTTTTATCGTTTCATGAGACTAATAAATTCTTGCAAAATGCGAGCAGTTAGACCCCAAACCATGTGATCCTCATAGCGATAAAAATATTCTGCAGTGCTATATTGTTTTTCGCGATAGGCACGTGCATTTGGAATTCGATCGATCGGGAAGTTTGCGCCAGGGGAAATGGTCACATCTACATAGCCCACTTCAGGTTCGTGAGACAGTAAATGAGAAACAGGGATCGTAAACCAGTCGTCAACTTCATCTTTATTTGGCTGAATGTGATCAATAGAGTGTATGTACGCAATAAAAGGATGAATAAGCCCACGCCTTGGTGACTCAATCTTACTCATAGGAGCAAGGACGTTCACATCTTTTTCAGGTATGCCGAATTCTTCATAGAATTCTCTTAGGGCCGCCGCTTGCGCATGCTCGTCACTTTGATCAATTCTCCCGCCTGGAAAACAAGTTTCTCCAGGTTGAGCATTTAACGTGAGTGCACGAACTTGAAATAGCACATGAATGTCGCCTTTTATTGACACAAGAGGCAGTAAAACCGCCGCATCTCGAGCTGGTTTTCGGTTGTTTGGAGTGTGCAGCTTTTGTTTAATTTCCTCTAGATTCACGAACAAACGCCTCCATTAAAAATACTGTTAGATCATATTACAATCTTACTGAAACGAAAAGGCGCATGCCTTATAGTATGAAGTAAGGAAAGGATATAACCCTTGCTTTCTAATTGTTCTTTCTTGTCTCTCTCCCCAATTGGGCGACCATGATGTTCATGGTCGCCATTTTTTTAGTAGATTAATGAGAGAAACTCTTCTTTACTTATCGATCCAAAATACGCTTTTAAATCGTCAGCATCAAGAACGTTGCTTAGTTCAGTTGCGTCATAACGTTTTCCAATCAATTTTGCTTCTAAGCTACTGACATCCGCAACCCCAAAGAAATCACCAAATATTTTACAGTCGCTAATGACGCCTTTTTTTACATTTAAGCGCAAATCAATCGTACCGATTGGAAATCGCTTAGAACGCTGTATATCGAAAGAAGGAGACTTTCCATAGTTCCAATCCCAGTTACGATAGCGCTCTGCTGATAAAGCATCAATCTCTTCCCACTCAGCTTTCGTTAACTTATGCTCAGGTACCTCGTCTTTTGTATCAAAGATATATTGAAGAAGGATTTTTTTAAATTCGTCCATGGTAACAGGGTGTTCAAGAAATTCTGTTATGTTTGCGACACGGCTACGAATGGATTTAATGCCTTTTGATTTAATTTTGTCATCCTTGACGCGAAGAGCGGAAACAACATTTTCAATTTCAGATTGAAGCATCAATGTTCCATGGGAAAACATTCTTCCTTTTGTTGTAAATTGAGCATTGCCGGAAATTTTTCTTTCGCCAACTTGAATGTCATTACGTCCACTTAGCTCAGCGTCTACACCAAGTTGTTTTAACGCTTGTACAACAGGTTCGGTAAACTTTTTAAAATTATGAAAGGAATCCCCATCATCTTTCGTTATAAAGCTGAAGTTCAAATTTCCTAAATCATGATAGACGGCACCGCCACCAGAGAGACGGCGAACGACGTGAAGGTTGTTATCGTTCACATAATCGAGGTTAATTTCTTCAAATGTATTTTGATTTTTTCCAATAATAATGGATGGTTCATTAATATAAAATAATAGGTACGTTTCATTTGCATCGAGGTTTTTTAGCGCCCATTCCTCAATGGCTAAATTTATTCGTGGGTCGGTTATATTCGCATTGTCGATAAACTTCATTATAGAAACTCCTTTCACTACTTGTACACCTCTTAGTATACTCATTTTATACAAGTAAATCGAGTAATTCGGTTTTAGCTATTAGATTCCAGGTCGTTGCTCTAAATGAATTCAAAAAAGACAAAGGAAATTTAATTCCCTTTGCCGCGACTGTGCTTGTAAAATTCATGAAAAAGCTTCATTAATGCACGTTTCTCAATCCGTGATACATAGCTCCTCGAGATGTTTAGCTCTTTAGCTATTTCTCGCTGCGTCCGTTCTTCTTCCATATTTAAGCCGAACCGTCCAATGACCACTTCTTTTTCACGCTCATCAAGAACATGAATGTACTCGTAGATCTGCTTTTTTTCCATCTCTGCTTGCAAAATGTCGACGATATCATCAGCATCTTCTTGTAAAATATCTATGAGACTAATTTCATTTCCTTCCTTATCAGTACCAATTGGATCATGAAGGGATACGTCTTTCTTTACTTTCTTAAGTGCCCTTAAGTGCATTAGAATCTCATTTTCTATACAACGTGCTGCATACGTGGCTAATTTTGTGCCTTTACCATCAGAGTAACTTTCAATTGCTTTAATTAACCCAATTGTCCCAATGGAAATAAGGTCTTCTGAATCTTCCCGTGTATTTTCAAATTTTTTGACGATATGTGCGACGAGTCGTAAATTATGCTCGATTAGAAGGTTTCTTGCTTCTTGATCTCCTTGGGCAGCAAGTAGTAAGTATTTTTTTTCATCATCTTTGTTCAAAGGTTGAGGAAAAGCGTTGTTTTTAACATAAGATACAAAAACGACGACCTCTTTCATAAAAAAAGAAATGGCGGCTAAAATTCCCGACATATGTTCACCTCCTCCATATACCTATGCAGCCTTAGGCATGTTTGTGTCTGTACATAAAAAATACACGGATTAGGGGAACCGCCTATGAAGGAAGACTAATAATTGCTTCCAGCGTTTAAATTTGATAGGTTGAACGAGTACATCTTTTTTGAACAATGAAACAATGGTACGATTATTCATAGACATAAATAGGTGGGGGAAGATCAATGGAATTACTATCTGATTGTCATGTGGCATTAACGGCTTCTCGTAAAGTGGAGGAGATGCAGGAATTAATAAGAAAACAAGGGGGAACGAGCGAGGTTCGTTCGATGCAAGGAACGGTAACAGAGGATGGAGCGATTATCAAAGAGATGATCTTCGACAGTTTGCAGACTCATCATGATTGGATTGTGTTCACTACTGGAATTGGACTGCAAACCTTTTTCACTCATGCTGAGCAGCTAGGTGTAAAAGAGGCTTTTATAAATAAATTGAAACATGCACGCATAGCTGTAAGAGGGTATAAAGCTATTGCTGCATTAAAGAAAGAACGAATTGCTTATGAGGTTGCGTCAGAGGATGGTACAACTCAAGGTTTACTACATAAATTAGATTCTATCGATTTCAACCAGCAAAAGGTGATCGTTCAACTGTATGGCATTGCTTCACCGGAAATGGAAGCATTTTTTGAAAAGAAGAAGGCTATGCTTACAACTTGGTTGCCCTATCACCACCATGCGCCTGATGATAGCGTAGTGGATCAACTTTTGAATGAGGTGATAGAAGAGAAGCGGTATCAGGCAATTTGTTTTACTTCTGCGTTACAAGTAAAAGCATTGTTTGCATATGCTAAGAGACAGGAGCATGAAGAAGATTTGAAGAGCTGTTTTGAAACAGATGTCATTGCAACGGCGGTTGGCAAAGTGACCGCAGAGGCACTAACAGAGTCTGGTGTTTCAAGAGTCGTCTTTCCAGAAAAAGAGCGAATGGGCGCAATGGTCATCCATTTAGGGAAGTATATAGAGCAATATAGATGAAAAGCTTGTTGTCTACTTTAGACAACAAGCTTTTTTTAATCTTCTTTAGGTGGTTTATTTGTTTTGTATGTCTTCTTTTTCGCTTTTTTTTCATTTAATTTCTTTGGACGTTCTTCACTTTTTTTCTTTTTTCGTTCTTCTTTTAATCGTCTTTTTTCCGCTCGTTCTTGTTTACTTTTAAATTGGCGTAGCTCAGCAATTTCTCTTAATAAGCGTCTCTGATTGACTTCTTTTTTTAAATGTTCATGGCGCAATGCTTTAAATAAGGAAACGACCATTAGCAACATAATAATAGAAAATGGAAATGCGACGACAATCATTGTATTTTGCAACCCTTGTAAACCGCCACTATATAACAAAACTGCTGCGGTTGTTGACATCAGAATGCCCCACAGAATTTTTATTTTCGTTGGCGGATTAAGGGAACCATTAGTCGATTGGCTACCTAAAACATGTGTAGCCGAATCGGCAGAAGTAATAAAAAAGACAGCGATTAAGAAGATCGTTATATAGGAAGAAATGGTACTAAACGGCATGGTTTCCAATACTCCGAAGAGAGCTTCTTCCTCTGCTAAGGATGAAATCGCAGCTAACCCTTGTGATTCAATTGAGATTGCTGTGCCGCCTAAAAATGAGAACCAGATAAACCCTACGATAGGAGGAACAAGTAATACACCAATAACAAACTCTCTTAACGTTCGCCCTCGTGATACACGAGCAATAAATGTTCCGACATATGGAGACCAAGCCATCCACCATGCCCAATAGAAAAGTGTCCATGCGTTAATCCATTCACGATGCTCAGAGCTATTTGGTGCAATATTAAAACTTAACTCAGGTAATGATTGTATGTATTGTCCGAGTGTATTTGTAAACAAATTAAGTGAGTATAGAGAAGCGCCGAAAATCATGAAGAACAATAACATGAGCATAACTAAGACCATATTCATGCTACTCAATACTCGAATTCCTTTATCTAAACCGGTACTCGCGGAAAGTAAAAACAATACAGTGATAACGATAATAATGACGAGCTGTAATCCAAAACTGTTTGGGAATTCTGTTAAAAAAGAAATTCCACCGTTCATTTGTGCCGCACCAAATCCTAACGTTGTTGCAATTCCTGATAAAGTTGCAACAATGGCAATAACATCAATCATTTGTCCCCAGAATCCTTTAGGGTTAATGAGTGGAGAAAGAGTGGCACTTATTAAGCCTGGCATATCCTTGCGAAAGTTAAAATAAGCGAGGCAGATCGCTACAATGGCATAAATTGCCCAACCATGAAAACCCCAATGCAAGAAGACATATTTTAACGATTCTAACGCCGCTTGACCTGTATTCTCATCTGCTGTAGGTGCTTCAATTGCGTAATGGGCAATTGGCTCAGCTGCACCGAAAAACAAAAGTCCAACTCCGAGACCGGCACTAAACAAAAAGGCGAACCACGTTAAATAGCCGTACTCAGGTCGATCATCTTCTTTTCCTAAGCGCAGTTTTCCAAAAGGACTTACAACAAAAAACAAACAGACTAATAAAAAGATCGTAACGACAATCAAATAATACCAGCCAAAAACATCGGCGATAAAATTTCGGACGGTTGCGGTTACAGATTCTAGCTGAGAAGGAAAAATAATACCAATTGCAACAAAGATGATTAAAATTCCCAGTGTCCAATAAAAAACATTTGTCAGTTTACCGACAGGTTTATTCTCCAATGAAATGTCTCCTTACCTAAATATGTATTAAATGGGCATAAGCAGATTATAAAGATCAATTGCTTGTATGTCTATTTTTTAAAGAGAATCTAGACAAAAAAATGAAAAGACGTATTATTTTGTGAATGTTGTATGGATTTTTTGTGGTAAGAACGTAAAAAAATGTTGGGTTCTGCTTATAGTAAATCCATACACGAAGAAAATTGGGTCTTTTATCTCAGTACATGCATGTCGACCACACAATCAAAGTATGTGCACGCAGCATACGATTTATAAGCTGTTCATATACAGCAATAAAATAGGAGGAGCTATAAATATATGGATTATTTTAATTGTGATAACATTCAACGTTTTTCGAGAACTCCTCGTAATGGAGGAGGTTTTCTCCCTGGATCAGGCCCAACAGGACCGACCGGCCCGGTAGGCCCAACAGGACCTCCTGGTGGAGGAACTGGGATAACGGCAATAACAGGTCCAACGGGTCCAACAGGACCGACTGGTCCAACGGGAGCGCCTGGTATCACTGGGGTAACAGGTATCGGATTAGATAATATTATTCCATTTAATGAACTTGTGCGACCTAGTTTAGTAGCAGGTCAGTTCACCTCATTTAACGGAAGCGTCTATCAAGTGCTAGTGAACGCACCTGCAGGTGTTCCAGGAACATCACCTGAATATGAACTCATTATTGGTGATGGGGGAGCAACTGGGATTACAGGCATTACAGGTCCCATAGGTCCAACAGGCCCAACGGGATTAGATGGAGTCACAGGCCCAACAGGTCCAGTAGGTCCAACGGGATTAGATGGAGTCACAGGTCCAACAGGTCCAACAGGTCCAATCGGTCCAACGGGATTAGATGGAGTCACAGGTCCAACAGGTCCAATCGGTCCAACGGGATTAGATGGAGTCACAGGTCCCGTAGGTCCAACAGGCCCAACCGGATTAGATGGAATAACAGGTCCCATAGGTCCAACAGGCCCGACCGGATTAGATGGAATAACAGGTCCCATAGGTCCAACAGGCCCGACCGGATTAGATGGGATTACAGGCCCAACCGGTCCAATCGGTCCGACTGGTGTAACGGGACTAGGCCTGGATGGTGTGACCGTTTTTGATCCAGCAACTGCTCCAGCATTGACGGCGGGACAGTTAGTGTCATTTGAAGGTTCTGTTTACCGCGTCTTAGTGGATGCTCCAACAGGAACACCAGGTGCATCAGCTGACTTTGAATTAGTCCTTCCTGGCCTTGGAGTCACGGGTCCAACAGGCCCAGCAGGTCCAACAGGTCCGGCAAGCCCTACAGGTGAAGCGCTAACGTCTACGTATGCATTCGGTACGAATGGCGGATCAACAATTGCAGTTATTCTTGGAGGTACGACGGTTCCGGTTCCTGATAATCAGCTAGCCGCAGGAATTACGGCAACAGGAGATGGATTTACAATTGACACAGCAGGAACGTATAGTATTTCTTATAATGTAAATCTTACAGCTGGACTGTTGTTAGGATTACGACTTACTGTTAACGGAACACCACTTGCTTCTTCGGAAGTATCTCCGGGTGTGGCTGTTACGAATATACCAGGGAATGTTGTAGCAGATTTAGCAGCTGGTGATTTAATTGAGCTTGAGTTATTTGGATTGTTAGGTGCCGCTGTTTTAGTGGATGGCCAAGGTGCAGCATTAAGAATTGTACGAATCGCATAATGGTAGAAAAAAGGCTTACCGAATAAGTGGTAGGCTTTTTTCTACTTATTAAAGGTGGTTTTAAAGGGGAGTTGTATTGGAGTGGAGGCGGTGTGCCCAATGGTTTGTCGGGCCATATCCGTGTCCTATATTTAACGAATAGGCAATGGCAGAAGATGTATAGTGCTTTGCTTTCTGAACAGCTTTAAAAACAGAAGTCTCTTTTGCTAATTCTGCGCTAATGGCGGCAGAAAACGTACATCCTGTTCCATGTGTGTGCTTTGTATCCGTTCGTGGTGCGTCAAGAGTATGATAGCCATCGCTCGCGCTATAGAATACATCTATGGCATCTCCTTGGAGGCTCCCCCCTTTGACAACCGTGCAAGTAGCGCCAAGTTCATGAACAATTCGTTTGGCTGCTTTCTTCATATCGTCAATGGATGCTATCTTGAATTCAACTAAATCTTCTGCTTCCGCAATATTTGGTGTAACGATGGTGGCTAGAGGAACTAGCGTATCTCGCAAAAACGAACGTACATCTTTTTCAAGTAGGGAATCGCCATTCTTAGCCATCATAACTGGATCGCAAATGTATGGAACGTTCGTAAGCTTAGCCAGTTTATTACTTAAAAGCGTCATCATGTCTTTTTGCGCAATCATGCCTGTCTTAATGGCGTGAGGACAAATATCCTCCAGCACTGCATCTAACTGCATTTCAATCATCTCAATTGGAAGGTGATGAATGCCTCTAACACCAGTTGTGTTTTGTGCCACAATCGATGTCAAGACAGACATGCCGTAAACCTCTAGTTCTTGAAACGTCTTAATGTCAGCTTGAATTCCCGCTCCACCTGTTGGGTCTGTACCGGCTATTGTCAGTGCACGACGTACTGATTCCATTATATATTCCATCCTTTCAAAACAAAAAAACGACCGCATAGAAAGAGGCGGCCGTTTTTTTGAGCAATAGTCATTGCTTTCCCACTTCCCTACGCTAGTTTTACCTAGATCAGGTTGAAGAGTTAAAGGTTTCCCTTTTCTCAGCATTCATGCACCCCTAGTGGAATTTATTTTATACAGTTTGTGCGAATCTTATGAGTTGACTGCGTCTTTTAATTGCTTACCAGGCTTGAACGCAGGGTTTTTAGTTGCTGGAATTTCGATTTCTTCTCCTGTTTGCGGGTTGCGTCCTTTTCTTGCTGAACGTTCTCTAACTTCGAAGCTACCAAATCCAACAAGTTGAACTTTCCCTCCGTTTACTAGAGAATCCGTAATACCTTCAAATACAGCGTCAACTGCTTTTGACGCGTCCTTTTTAGAAATTTCTGCTTGCTCGGAAACTGCATTAATCAGATCTGTTTTGTTCATCTGTAAAAACTCCTTTTCTTTACAT
Source organism: Shouchella phoenicis (assembly GCF_047238345.1). Taxonomy (NCBI): domain Bacteria; kingdom Bacillati; phylum Bacillota; class Bacilli; order Caryophanales; family Bacillaceae; genus Shouchella; species Shouchella phoenicis. Next base: position 1,408,936 of record NZ_JBDFMQ010000001.1, read on the forward strand.
AGAATAACGTATTATTCTTTTACACGAGAATAATATGTATACTTGAAATCCGCTTTTAAAGCGGGCAGACGTTACTGCCTGCCCTTAATTTACTCATGAATCCTGCTACTGTCAAGCTAAAAGCAGTAATTTTAGCCAGTTAAGCAATAAAAATAGACTTATGAATCAATTTTTGGCGATTCATGTTGAATGAAGCGTTACACTTTCTTTACCCTAATGTTGCTAATCATTAAACCAGATAAACAAATCATAAAAATAACAAAAAATGTTTCGGGTAATTGGTCATTAAAGAGTGTTGAAAAAGCTAGGATACATCCTGCGCCAGTAATCGGTAATCCAATAAATTCATTGGGAGAATCTGTAATGTTAAAGCGTGCAAGTCTTAAAGCACCACATAAAATAAATAGAACAACGGCAAGTCCACCTACAAAGCTCAATGGCATTAATGTGGCTTGCTGAACGAGTAGAGCAGGGGCTACACCAAATGACACGAGATCACTTAAGGAATCAAGTTGTTTTCCGAGTTCTGATTCAATTTTTAATCGTCTAGCTACCATTCCATCAAAGCGATCAAATAAAGCCGCGAGAGCGATAAATAAAAATCCGTACCAAATACTTCCTTGTAAAATAAACATAATTGCGGTTATCCCAAGGCCTAAATTAATTAGCGTTAATCCATTCGCAATTTGACCTTTAATTTTTTTGCGAGTCGAGACTAATTGATTTAATAAGAACACGTACATTTCACCTCTTTTCGAGTTTATTTACGTGCTATAATACCAAAGTATACCATAAAAAAGCGGGCAATGATGCAAAAAAGCGTTAAAGGTGATGAGATGAAAAGGAAATTTTTTCAAATGAGTATAGAACTAACAAATCGTCAGTGGAGTTCCAATCTGTTAAAACAATTTACGAAATCAAAGCTCAGTAAACCGTTTATACCAATGTTTATTAAAACATATAAGATTAAGCATGAAGAAGCAATTTTGCCATATAAAGAACATGGGAGTTTACATTCGTTTTTTACGAGGCAAATCAACATGGAAAATCGGCCGATTAATCAAGAAGAGAAGAGTGTTGTTTCACCAGTTGACGGAAGATGTGAAGAGGCGGGAGAAATTAAACAAGATGCAACGTTTGTTGTCAAGGGGCAAAGCTACCGCCTGGAAGATATGCTGCAGTCTGAAGCAAAAGCCAAGCAATTTGAGGGCGGTACGTATGTCATTCTCTATCTAAGCCCAAGTGATTATCATCGAGTTCATAGTCCAATGAATTGTCACTTGTCCGAATCAACCACGCTAGGAAGCCGCTCCTATCCTGTGAATGAGCCTGGGTTAAAGTATGGAAGAAAACCTCTGTCGCACAATTATCGTATCGTCAATGACTTGTATCAAGGTGCAATTCAATATGCGATGATTGAAGTCGGGGCAATGAATATAAATTCAATTGTTCGAACGAAAGCAGGGAGTGTATGGGAGAAAGGCGAAGAAGTCGGGTATTTTTCTTTTGGTTCTACGGTTATTTTATTGTTTGAGAAAAATGCATTTTCACTAGCGCTACATGATAAAAATGTAAAAGTAGGCGAAAAGATTGGGACGTTGCAACCAAATAATAGCCATTCTCTCGAGAAAACGAACGTCCGTAAAGCTTTATGAGTGAGTTCCTTCATTCATGAGGCTTTTTTTATCGAACTAAGCGGATGTTTATTTAAAAAAGCGGACATAAATCATGATTTATGTCCGCTACTGTGCGTGGTCCTATTCATTTTTTGCAGGTGAGGCTTTTTCATTATCATAATAAGGCTTCATTTCATCTCTCACCGACTTTTTCGACATAGGGATCCCTATCCGGTAAGCTGATCTAGAAATCAGTAGCGCCGCAACAGGAGTTGTCAAAAAGACGAATAAAATCGTGAGGAGTAATTTGCCGATAAAGAGATCATGCTCATACAGAAAATAGACAAAGGTTGACGTCATGATTAAAATAACGCTTGCTGTTGCATTTTTTCCAGTTGCATGAAGGCGAGAATAGACATCCGGAAAACGAATGAGACCTATACCCGCAGAGAGACTAAAAAACGTTCCTACAGATAGCAAAATGATGATTACCCATTCAGTCGCGGTCAAATAAATTCCCCCTTTCTAGAAACTTAGCAAGCGCAACAGAACCAATAAATGCAAGAATTGCTACTACAAGCACAACTTCTGTATAGGCCATTGTATCTTGAAGAATCATTAAAATCCCAACAAACCCAATTAACATTAAACCAAGTGTATCAAGAGCGGCGATTCGATCTGAATGTGTTGGCCCGATAAAAACACGGATGATGCATAATAAAGCTGCTCCACATTTTATCAATAAGAGCCAGGAGAGAATTGTTTCAAACATTATCTCCGTGTCACCTCCAGTATTCCACGTTCAAATGTATTTTGAACAGAATGAATGATCTCATCTCTATTCCGTGCGTCAAGGGCATGCACGAATATCACATTTGAATCAAGAGAAAATTCAATTGATAATGTTCCTGGTGTCAATGTCATCATGACGGCGAACATTGTTTTTTCTGTTTCTGTTTCCAATCGAGTAGGGACCGCTACGATGCCTGGTGCAACGTCCATTTTCGGACTTAATGCGGTTTTCATTACACTCACATTTGCGATGGCCAGTTCTTTCATAAAAATTAAAATCAACTTAATAAGTGACCATACTCGAGCAAAGTAAAATTCGTATCCTTTAAACCGAATTAGTACAAGAACAACGAAAAAACCAATCGTATACCCTACGACAAAATCGACGATCGTGAAGCTATTCTGAAACAGCATCCAAACAATGGCAAGAACGACGTTAATTAGTAATTGAAAAGCCATACTGTATCTACTCCTTCAGAACCGATTCGATATATACTGCTGGATCAAGAAGTTCATTCGCAATTATTTCAGTGTATGCAAAAAATGGTTCTGCAAAAATACCTAGAATAATCGTTAAAAGAACAAGTGGTGAAATGGCTAATAATGTTGGCGCGATGGATGTATTTGCTTGTTCTTTCGTATGTTGTGGCGCTCCCCAATACACATTCATGAAGATTTTAATCATGGAGAACAGTGTCAGCATCCCAACAAATAGTGAAAGAAAGACTAAGAAATAGCTTGATTCTTCTGCAGCAGCTACAATTAACGGGAATTTACCGAAAAAGCCGCTAAGCGGAGGAATTCCAGCGATAGATAAGCCAAGTATTAAAAACGACCACGCAAGGGTAGGGTGTGTCTTCAGTAATCCACCCATCTTCTTAAGATCCGTTGTTCCTGTTACCTTTTGAGTCGCGCCAGACATTAAAATTAAGCCTGTCTTAACAATCATGTTATGGGCGAGGAAGTAAACAGCTCCTGCAAGTGCGAGAGCAGTATTTAACCCAATTCCCATAATCATATAGCCAATCTGGCTAATAATGTGGAACGATAAAATTCGTTTGTAATCAAATTGTGCGACGGCACCTAGTACTCCGAGCAACATTGTTAAACCACCAAGAACTAACATAATCGTTTGATGAGTAAAACTCACATCGAATGTAAACACGAGGGTATACATTCGGATAATGCAATAGACACCAACTTTTGTGAGGAGTCCACCAAACAATGCTGTAACAGCTGTTGGAGGGCCGACATAAGAATGTGGCAACCAGAAGTAAAGCGGGAATAGCGCTCCTTTTGTAGCAAAAACTAAGAAAAGGAGAACGGCGATCACTTGAAGTGCGCCAGTTTGTTCCACTTCCGCTACACGTTCTGCCATATGTGCGAAGTTTACGGTTCCTAAGACTCCATAAACATAAGCAATTGCTACTAGAAACAACATAGACGAAAATGCGTTTATAACGGCATATTTAAAGGTCTCTCTAAGTTGAAACTTTGTGCTCCCTGTTACCATTAATGCATAAGAAGCGAGTAGCATGACTTCAAAAAAGACAAACAGGTTAAATAAATCCCCTGTTAAGAACGCTCCATTTACTCCTGTTAATAAGAAAAAGAATAGAGGATAAAAGAAATAACGTTCTCTTCGTTTGTCAATTGTTGAGAATGCAAAGAATAAACAAGTTGCACCAACAATGCTTGTTAATACGACCATGAAAGCTGCTAAGTTGTCAGCAACAATAGCGATTCCGAATGGCGCATCCCATCCACCTAAGCCGATGGACATCGGACCTTCTGTATAAACAAGCCAAGCAATGTATAAAGAAATACCTACAAGTGCAACGGCTGTAATTGAACTAATGATTCGTTGCACCATATGTTTCTTTACAAATAAAATTAACAACGTTCCCATTATAAAAGGGACAATAATCGGCAGCATCACAATATTATTCATCTTCAGAACCCCTCAACTTATCAAGATCTTCAGTTTTGTTGACTTTATAGGTTCTATAGGCAAGGACAACGAGAAATGCCGTAATCCCAAAACTAATGACGATAGCGGTTAGAATCATAGCTTGTGGCAAAGGATCTGTTGCTTCACTACCTGAAATGTCAACGAGCGGTGGTGCCCCTTGCCTTAATCCAGCCATTGTTAAAAGCAGCATGTGCGCCCCGTGTGAGATGAGCATGATACCGATAATAACCTTTAATAAGCTTCTACAAAGGATAAAGTATGTCCCAACTGCAAAAAGAACGCCGATGGCAAAAAACATTAGAATCTCCATTTTTATTCATCCTCCGCAATTGTTACTGTAGCCGCCATTGCCATACCTACAACGACGAGGTAGATACCAAAGTCAAACGGAACCGCTGTTGTTAACTCAACTTCGCCAAAAAACGGCAGATCAAAGTAATCGAAGTATTGAGTGAACATCGGATCGCCGAAGACGGGACCAATTAGCCCAACAAAAAGGGAAACAAACAACCCTGTAGCTAAAATACCGGGGTATGAAAAGCGAATGATCCGGTTTGCAACCCGTCTATCAAAAATGACATAAATCAATATGAACGCACTTGCTGTCATTAGTCCCCCAATGAAACCGCCACCGGGGTTATTATGACCAGCAAAGAATAAATAGAAGGAAAACGCAACGAGAAAATAAATGGTAATGGTAATTAGGATCCGTTGCATGACGTCATGGGATTTTGAATACTTCACACGTCTTCGCCTCCTTTAAATCGAAGTTTCACCATCATAAGGATTGCAAGGGCAACAATGGCTAGAACGAGTACTTCAAGAATCGTATCAAGTCCACGGAAGTCAACAAGGATAACGTTAACCATGTTCTGTCCGCCTGCTTTATCGTAAGAATTCTCGATAAAGTATTCCGCTATTGGCGTGAAATTTGCATCGTTTCGTAATGCAAAAGATGCTGTACCAATTAAGAAAACGAGTAAGCCAACCCCAACTGAAAGCACCACATGTAGTGATTTCCGAACTCTTGAGCCGGTTTCTTGTGTGACTTCTGGTAAGTGTCTGAATGCAAGAAGCAATAAAACAACGGTCACGGTTTCGATGAGTAGCTGTGTCATGGCCAAATCTTGTGCACTAAATACCGCAAAGAGTAGGGCCATTAAGAAACCAACTACACCAACGGTAATAATTAGTTTCACTCGCTCTTTTATAAAGAAAAGAGAAAGTGTACTGATAACAAGTAAGAAGATAATGCCATATAGGAATAGCGGTGCTTCTTCTGTTGGTGTAAAGGACAAGGTGAAACTACCTGACCGAATAAAGCTATAGGTTAGGATTGAAACAATGAACAGAATCATGTATGTGAAATAATCTTTTAACCGTCCTGTCATTTGTACATTTGTTACCCATTCGGATCCAGTTGAAAGACCAGAAAGCGTTTTGTCATAAACGCTGTTAAACGGATCACGATCCTGTTGCATAATCGAAAGTTTCTTCCATTTTGGGTAGGTCATGTAAAGGGTTGTACCAAACCCGATAACTCCGAGTGACATAAGTAATTCAGTATTAACTCCGTGCCATAGACTTAAGTCTAAAGCTAGCTGATCAGCTGGTAAGTGCGGCAAGATGCTGGCAACAGCTGGCTCAATTACTGTAGGAATTAATAAATTTGGAAATAATCCTAGAACGATCACAAGCCCACCTAATATGACAGGGCTAATAAGCATGCCAAGTGGTGCTTCATGTACTTCTTTTGAAAAGTTTTCTTTCTGAAATTTACCAAAGAACGTTTTAAAGAATAAAATGGCGCAGTATAAAAATGTAAAGATACTTGCAATCCAAGCAATCACTAAAATGACAAATCCCCACGTTTCTACACCAGAAAAATTCATCGACGTTATTTGTAGAAGCTCAGTAAAAAACATCTCTTTACTAATAAAGCCATTAAACGGCGGGATTCCTGCCATAGAGGCTAGTCCTACTAACGATATGGTAAACGTTACCGGCATGATAGTCAGAAGACCACCAAGTTTTTCAATGTTTCTTGTGCCTGATTCATGGTCAATGATCCCAACAGCCATAAACAAGCTACCTTTAAAGGTTGCGTGATTAAACAAATGAAGAACTGCGGTGAAAATTGCAGCAGAGTACACTAGGTTTTCATCAATTGTATCTCCTGTAAAGGATGCGGAACCGAGTCCTAATAGAATCATGAGAAGCCCTAATTGGCTAATCGTTGAAAACGCAAGAATGCCTTTTAAATCTTTTTGTCGAACCGCTGAGATCGAACCCCAGGTTAATGTGACCAATCCAGTAATGACAATAATCCAGAACCACTCTGGTGCACCTGCAAAAATAGGCGTCATCCGAGCGACTAAATAAATTCCTGCTTTAACCATCGTGGCAGAGTGTAGATATGCACTAACAGGAGTAGGGGCTTCCATTGCATCTGGTAACCAAAAGTGGAATGGGAATTGTGCTGATTTTGTAAATGCACCTAGTAAAACTAAGATCATAGCGGGGATGAAGTATGGACTTGCCATAATAATATCGCGTTGATCAATTAAAGCTTGAATACTAAATGTACCTGTCTCCATATAAAGGAGAATAAAGCCGGCCATCATCGCAAATCCACCAAATACGGTAATAAGCATGGACTTTCTAGCACCAAAAATGGAACCTTTGTTTGTAAACCAATAACTAATTAGTAACGCTGAAGAAAGACTCGTAATCTCCCAGAAAATATAAAGCACCATTAGGTTGTCTGATAAGACAATTCCAAGCATGGCCCCCATAAACATGAGAAGATACACGTAAAAATTAGCAAGCTGTTCTTTTGTTTTATCTAGGTAGAAAATGGAATAAAGGACAACCAAAACACCAATACCTGTTATTAACAAGGCAAACAGCAGGCCCAGCCCATCAAGATATGCATCGAAGTTAATGTCTAAAGATGGAACCCAAGCCATTTCCTCTAAGACTGACCCACCGTTAGCCGTGTCTTGAAGTCTCGACACAAAGTACGCAAACAAAGCTGCTGGAATAAGAATGGTTATCCAACCAGTATGTAGACGTTTGGTAAGTGGATAAATCAATGGGATGACAATTGCTGCAATAAATGGCAGCAGGATAGCAAGATGTAGGCTTGACATGTTTAACCTCCTTTTAGTAATGAGCAAAATTACATGAATCTCAGCCATTATAGCGTAAAAAATTTAAACTTGCACATTTTTATACTTGACTTTTTTGTGATTAACCATTCCTTTTAAATAGGATGAAACTCAACAAAAATAAGAAAAAATGTATAAGATCTTAATAAAAACGCCACCTTTATAAAAAAGGAGGCGTTTTATTATTCGCACACGGTCGAAAGTATATGTGTCATCGGCAATATTCCTCTGTATGTTCAGCGCAAGTTGGTATTTTTGCGATATAAATGATCTGTACTCTAAGACGGTTACGGATCGTGAAGGAATTCAATCGTTGCAACAAGATGATGAATTATTTGCACCACGACAATACATTAAATTAATCCCCAAAAAAGAACAGTTAGAAGGAGAGGAAGCAAGATAAATGCTTCCTCTTTATTGTTGTTTCGTATGTGAAGTAGGTCGTAGGTAGAAATGACAGACAGTTAAGATGTTAACTTGACTCGATCGTGCAATGAACGCTTGTACAATTCTTTATAAATCAAGTCAATAAAGTCTTGATTTAATTTCAGTTCCAATGCTTTTCGATAGGTTTCAATTAGCAATTCGTCTGACAAGTTTTCCATTTTTAGTCCCTGCTTTCAAGCAGGTTCACCTCCTGTGCATACATACATACGACCATAATTAGTTTGATTTCTTGTATCCTACCATGATCAATCGTGCAGAACAACTGTTCGTTTTATCCACAATTAGCGGTTGATAACTTGTGGGTTAATTGTGGGCAATGTTCTAATTATCTTAATGTACTAATGTTTATAACGTGTATAACGTTATCCACAGGTTCGGTGATTGTATATTTTTGTCGAAAGATTTTATCGATTTTTCTCTATTCCACGTTAGGATCAATGTTTTATTTGAAATAAACGTGTGTAGCAGGTATAGTTGATGTTTGACTAATAGTTTTTGATTGAAAGAGAAAAGAGGTGTGCGTGTGCTTAATCGCCTAACGCCAGATCAATACGTGAAGAGTATATATGAAATAGATTTCTCACTTTTAAAAGATAAAGGAATAAAAGCCGTTATTACAGACTTAGATAATACGTTAGTAGAGTGGAATCGTGCTGACGCGACACCTGAAGTACAAGAGTGGTTTAAGCGGTTAGATGAATTCGGATTGAAGGTGACGATTGTCTCCAATAATAATGAAAGAAGAGTTCGGGCGTTTTGTGATCCGGAAAAACGGGTGTTTATTCATAGTGCGAAAAAGCCTAGACGAAAAGCTTTTAGACAGGCCTGTGAACGAATGGGCGTTAGAACGGAAGAGACCGTTGTGATAGGCGATCAAATTTTTACAGACGTACTTGGTGGAAATCGTGCTGGGATTCATACAATTCTCGTTGTACCTGTCACGCAAACAGACGATTGGATGACAAAAGCAAATCGAAAAATGGAGCGCTATGTTTTAAGGAATATGAAAAAAAGAGGGCTTATTAAGTGGGAGGATAACAAAAGCAATGAGTAATTACGAAGAAGAATTTTTTTGTTCTGGGTGTGGTGTGAAAATCCAAACAACTGAACCGAAAAAGATTGGCTATGCGCCTGCTTCTGCATTATCAAGGGAACAGGTCGTATGCAAAAGATGCTTTCGACTAACGCACTATAATGAAATACAGCCAAGTGGCATTTCCGATCAAGAGTTTTTAGACTTGCTTCATACTCTTAGTGACAAAGATGCGTTGATTGTGAAAATTGTCGATGTTGTTGATTTATATGGTAGTTGGCTCTCGAGTATAAACCGTTTAATAGGCAAAAACAAACTTCTTCTTGTCGCTAATAAAATTGATCTAATGCCTAAGTCGATGAATCGAAATAAATTGCAGCATTGGTTGAAAAAAGAAGCAAGTGATCAAGGCTTAAAACCTGTGGAAACCATGATTATTAGCACAGTGACTGGGGAAGGCATTGACGAAATCATTTCTGTTATTGATGAAGCGAGAAACGATAAAGATGTTTATGTTGTGGGAAGTGCAAATGTTGGCAAGTCCTCTTTTATTAACCAATTATTAAAGCGACACGGGCATGAAAGTGATCCATTTATTACAACCTCTCATTTTCCAGGTACAACGCTGAATATGATTCAAATTCCTTTTGATGAACATAGAGCGTTATACGATACGCCAGGAATTATTAACCGACACCAGTTGTCTCATTATTTAAGTCCGAAAAGTTTAAAACAAATTACGCCAACAAAAGAAATTAAACCGATGGTGTTTCAGTTAAATCCAGGACAAACTTTATTTATTGGGGCATTGGCGCGATTAGATTTTATTAAGGGAGAGCGCACATCGTTTGTCGTTTATGTGTCAAATCAAGTATCAATCCACCGCACAAAGTTGGAAAAGGCCGACCAGCTATACGAGACACATGTCGGCGATTTATTACAGCCACCTACTAGTGAAGATGATGAAGCGGTGTTTAATTTAAAAAGCCAGACGTTTAAATTACACGAAGAAGAAACGGATATTGTTTTTTCTGGTCTTGGCTGGGTAACGGTAAAAGGTGCTGGTGTTACAGTTAATGCACATGCTCCGCAAGAAGTAGCGATCTCAAAACGCGCATCCATTTTGTCTTAAGAACGTTTAGGAGGGTTGTGAAGTGAAGAAGTTTGCTTTAATAGGGAAACCACTTGGTCATAGCAAAAGTGCGAGTATTCATCAAGCTGCATATGAACAGATGGATATACAAGCAAGTTATCAGTCAATGGAAACAGCTGAGGATCAAGTGAAAGAGATTATTGATCGTATTCGAGCGGATGAAATTGCTGGTCTTAACGTAACGATTCCTCATAAGGTTGCAGTCATGGCATTTTTAGATGAAATTGATGAAGACGCTAAAGCCATTGGAGCCGTAAACACGATTAAAAAAGTCGGAAATCGTGTGATTGGGTATAATACAGATGCAGAAGGCTTTAAAGAGTCGTTACTTGATAAATTAAAGGCGGCTTCCGTAAAGCAAAAGAAAATACTGGTGATTGGAGCAGGTGGGGCTGCGCGGGCGATCGTTCATATACTTGCAAAAGACGGTGCGATTCTTTCACTGACCAACCGTACCCATCAAAAAGCAGAAACGTTGGCTGGTATGTCCCCTTTTGACGTTAACGTAATAACGAAAGCTGATGCGGAGAAGACATTGGAACAATTTGATATCGTCATTAATACAACATCTGTCGGGATGTCTTTAGCAAACGACGAATTGCCGCTTCAGTTGACTTTTTTACATCGTGAAACGTTAGTCTGTGACCTTATTTATAACCCATTAGAAACGGTGTTGCTAAAAGAAGCGAGAATGAAGGGCAATAAAACGTTGAATGGTGTCGGGATGCTCGTTAACCAAGCTGCGTTAGCCATTGAGCTATGGACAGGACAAAAACCAGATCGAGGAATTATGGAAACAACATTATTAAATGAAGCAAAGTGATAACGGAGGAACAACATGTTAACAAATAAACAAAAGCGTTTTTTACGAGGAAAGTCACACACCATTCAGCCAATCTTTCAAGTTGGTAAAGCGGGTGTGAATGAGAATATGATTACACAAATCAACGAGGCCCTTGAGGTAAGAGAACTAATAAAGGTTTCCATCTTGCAAAACAACATGGAAGAGAATGATTCAGTTGCAACTGAAATAGTTAACGGAACTGGTGCGGATGTAGTGCAATTAATTGGGAGCACAATCATTCTTTACAAAAAATCGGTAAACAATCCTACCTTGCAATTGCCGAATTAGTCAGGAGGAAGACAATGCGACGAATCGGCTTGTTTGGTGGAACGTTTGATCCACCGCATCACGGGCATTTACTAATTGCCCAAGAAGCCCAGCTAGCATTACAACTTGATGAAGTTTGGTTTATTCCAGTGTCAGATCCCCCACATAAAGTACGTAACGAATTAACATCAGGTTCGGATCGCTTGGCATTAACACAAGCGGCAGTGGCTTCGCAATCTACGTTTAAAGTACTGGATCTGGAAATCGAACGAAAAGGTAAATCGTATACGTTTGATACAGTAGAACAGTTGACAAATCAATTTCCAGAAGACCATTTCTACTTTCTCATCGGCGCAGATATGGTCGAGCAATTGGAGAAATGGTACAAAATTGATCAACTAAAAAAGATGGTGACGTTTGCGGCGTTTGATCGCCCTGGTTCGCACATTTCTGCTCATAAAGAAGTCGAACATATTCCGTTTTTAGAAGTAGAGATTTCATCTTCGCTCATCCGAAAACGAGTCCAGGAAGGCAAACCGATTCGTTATTTTGTACCAGAATCAGTGCGGGAACTCATAAAGGAGCGTTCTTTATATGGCAATTACAGCTAAAGGGGCTTGGGAAATTGTTCGCCATCACCTCACTGAAAAGCGATTTCAGCATACAATCGGTGTGACAGAGACTGCAATTCGATTGGCTAGACAGTATCATGTAGATGAGGAGAAGGCGGAATTAGCGGCGATTGTTCATGACATATGTAAGTACCATGATACAGATGAGATGGCGAACCATTTAGCTGCTAAAGGCGAAACACATTGGGCCGTATTTGGTCGAGAGTTGCTTCATGCTCCTTATGGTGCACTGTATAGTAAAAATGAGCTACAGATTGAAGATGGCGACATTTTACAAGCTGTTCGATCCCATACAACAGGACGCGCGAACATGTCTAGGTTAGAGCAAGTACTCTTTGTGGCAGACTATATTGAACCAAATCGTTCATTTCAGGGTGTGGAAAAAGCTCGGGAGCTAGCAGACATTCATTTAGATCGAGCCTGTCAGTTTAGTTTAAATAATACGATGAATTACCTTCTATCAAAAGATTTGCCGATTCATCCGTACACAATTGAAGCATACAATTATTATACGTTGAAAGGGGAACAAGAGATTGAATCCATTTTTAAAATTAGCCGTTCATACGATTGACGATAAGCGAGGTCATAATATTACCGCCTTGGATATGAAAGGAATTTCACCAATTGCTGATTACTTTGTTATTTGCCATGGTAATTCTGAAAAACAAGTTCAAGCGATTGCCCACGAGCTTAAAAAAGTCTTTCAAGAACAAGGACAAGATATTAAAAGGCTTGAAGGATATGATAAAGCACGCTGGGTGTTGCTTGATATTGGCGATGTCGTTATTCATATTTTTCACAAAGAAGAGCGCGTTTATTACAATTTAGAAAAGCTATGGGGAGACGCGCCTACCGTCCCGTTACAAGAGGTTATTAGCCAATGATGAAACCAGGAGAATTAGCTACTCTTACCGTGATAAGAGAAGCTTCTTTTGGCTTTTTTCTCACGGATGGCAACGAAGATGTATTGCTACACAAAAATGACTTAACAGAGTCGGTCTCAATTGATGATCGCTTAGATGTGTTCCTTTATCATGATCACCAAAACCGCTTAAGTGCTACCATGAAACAACCCATCATTAAAAACGAGGAAATTGGCTGGCTTGAAGTTGTACAGGTACGTCCGACTCATGGGGTGTTTGTGTACAACGGCATTTCACGTGATTTATTTGTATCGATGGACGAACTGCCTCAAGATCGCATGGAGTGGCCGCAAAAAGGGGATCACTTATGCTGTTCGTTAACGTGGGATAAAAAGGGGCGATTAATGGGACGGCTCGTAAAGGGTGGACCCATTACGGATGCAGCGATTAAAGCGGATCAAGACTGGCTTAATCGCGATGTGTCGGGAATCATCTATCACTTTCTAGATGAAGGGGCTGCGATACGAATTAAAGACGGTCCCATTGCCTTCTTACATCAAGATGAAGCGGATGGAATACCGAGGCTCGGACAAACCATTACTGCAAGGGTTCAATTTGTACGTGAAGATGGTCGCGTGAATGTATCCCAGCGGTTAAAACGGACAGATCAGCAAGATATCGATGCTAAAAAAGTGTTAACGTATCTGGAAGCACGCCAAAATCATGCGATGCCTTTAACGGATAAATCGACCCCTGAAGATATTGAGCGTGCTCTAGGTATGAGCAAAGCAGCCTTTAAACGGGCTTTAGGAAAGTTATTGAAGCAAAAGCTAATTGTTCAACAAGATGGGTTTACACATAAGGTAAAGTGATCGGAGTTGAATGAGATGAAACCTTATTTACAGTTTGCTAATATCTATGATGACCTTATGGAGCACGTTGATTATGATCGCTGGCTAACGTATATGGAGAAAGCCTTAAAAGAAAGGGGCATTCGAGCGACGACCATTTTAGATATTGGTTGTGGTACAGGAGAATTCATGCTGCGAATGAATCAGGCTGGCTATACGGTTGCTGGTCTGGATTTGTCTGAAGATATGTTAACGGTCGCGCATCAAAAATTACAAAGTGCTGGTTATCCTGCTCAAATTTTTCATGAAGATATGAGCCAGTTTTCAGGACTAGGTCGTTACGATGTTATTACGATTTTTTGCGATTCGTTAAATTATATAAAAGAAGAAGAGGCTTTTAAACAAGTGTTTTTACGCTGCTACGATGCATTAAATGATGGAGGTTTATTGTTATTTGATGTCCATTCTCCTTTTAAGATGACGCAGTTTGATCAAGCGACATATGCAGATGATGGCGACGGGGTAGCGTATATTTGGCATTCCTTTACAGGAGACGCACCGAATAGTGTTGAGCACGAACTAACGTTTTTTATTGAGCAAGAGAATGGACTTTATGAACGTGTAGAAGAGCTTCATCAAGAACGAACATTTGATGAAAAAACATACACGAAATGGTTGAAAGAATCTGGGTTCAACGCTATTCAAGTTACCAGTGACTTTTGTGATGAACCTCCACATGCTAAAACAGAGAGATTTTTCTTTTCCGCAAAAAAAGAAGCAGGAACATCGTAAGAAAGAGCGAATAAGTTAAAATAAGTTAGGAAGTCCTAACTTATTTTAACTGGAACTCTTGTACGAGCTTTTGTTTTTCTGATGAAAATTTTTCTTCTGTTAATCGAAACAACGATCCGAAACCATCCCCTACTAATTGATCCAAATGTGCAATCCCAACACCTGTTATGCCTCCAGGCACACATACACGTTCTTGTAACGTTGGTAATGTGTAATACCCTTCCTCTAGTAGCTTTCCTAAACCGATCAACATCGATGTTGTTAATTCAGTTGCTTCTTTTTCTCCTAATGGTGTTTCCGAGACAGCTCCTTCAATAAATCGCTGTGCCATAAACGCAAAAAACGCTGGTCCACAACTAACGATATCAGATGATACTCGCGTTACATTTTCGTCAATAAACAAAGGACTTGAAATGGTTGAAATGAACGCAAGGATTTCCTGTTCATCTTCTTGGGTGCAGCGATTACTAAAGCTTACAAGAGTGGAGCCAGACTGTGCGCGATTTAGTATGCTAGGAATAATCCTTCCCACCTTACATGGAAACAGCTCCTCTAAATGTTCAACTGAAACCGGGCTAGTAATCGAAATCATTACATGTTCGTTTGTAAGAAAAGGTGTGATAGTTGGTGTAAGTACTGGTATATCTTTTGGTTTAACGCAAAGAAAAATCCATTTACACGTTTCCGCTAATTCTTTAATAGAAGGAGCAATCATGACACCAGGGTACTTTTCTTGAACGGCTTTTGCTTTTAAAACCGTTCGATTAATAACGACAATGTCTTTTTCTTCTATCGACTTCGCTTCTAATAATGTATCTATTAACATACTACCCATACTGCCTACTCCAATAAATCCGACTTTCATGTAAAAACCTCCCTTAAGACGTAGCTTTACTCATGTTATGCAAGACTGCTTGGTTATCATTCCAAGATTGATGAGGAGGTAGAGTGTGAAAAACCGTATCATACAATTTGTTAAAAATGGCTATACAGCAATTGGGGCATTGGGGCTAAGTGTATTGATCCTTCTTTTTTTGTTCTTACAGGGACTTAACGGGGAAGAGGCTGACGATAGCGCGTTTTCTGAACCTGCATTTCTAACAAATGAGGCGGTTGAAGAAGAAGCCGATGATCGCACGGCTTTACCGATTATCGTCGATGTGAAAGGCGCAATTGAACAACCTGGGGTCTATTCATTTATAGAAGGAGACCGTGTGGATGATGCGATTGACCGGGCCGGGGGATTTACAGAAACGGCTGAGGTTAACCAAGTGAATTTAGCGCAAAAATTAATCGATGAACAAGTAATATACGTTCCAGAAATCGGAGAAGAGCCTGTTCAGGTAGCGATTGGTGCAGGAGGAAGTGGGGGGCAGGATGAAGAAGGGAAAGTCAATCTTAATACAGCCTCTGTGGAGGAACTTCAGGCATTACCAGGAATTGGCCCTTCGAAAGCAGCTACAATTGTACAGTATCGAGAGGAGAATGGGTTGTTTCAAACCGTTGAAGACATTAAAAATGTAAGTGGAATTGGCGAAAAATCGTATGAATCACTAAAAGACGCTATTAGTGTTAAGTGAGCATAGATTGACGGAAGCTGCAAATCACTTTAAACTCTTACTATGCATGAAAAAAGGAGCACGATCATGGAACGCATCTCATGGGATTTATATTTTATGTCACAAAGTCAATTGCTATCTTTGCGGAGTACGTGTCCGAGATTGAAGGTAGGCGCTACGATTGTACGAGAAAAACGAATTATTGCAGGGGGCTATAACGGGTCTGTATCAGGTTCAGATCACTGTCTTGATCAGGGTTGCTATGTCGTAGATGGTCATTGTATACGTACCGTTCACGCCGAAGTAAATGCGCTGTTGCAATGTGCTAAATTCGGTGTCCCAACGAAGGGTGCGGAAATCTATATAACGCATTTTCCGTGTGTACATTGTGCGAAGTCATTAATTCAAGCAGGCATTTCCAAAGTTCACTATGCCAAAGACTATAAAAATCAACCATATGCCGAGCAGCTTTTTGCTGAAGCCGGAATTGATTGTATAGAAGTTGAATTAGATCCATCCGTACTTGATGAGTTTTTTCACGATAAACTAGCATTAACAACAGAGCTATTGCAAGAAGTTGAACAGCTAGGTGTTTCAGATGAGCGATTAGAAGAATTAGCCACTAAAACACAATCCCTTTATTTCTCTAAAACAAGTGAATAAAGCATTCATTTCTTTTCTAGCTGTTATGTCTGCAATCTTGTTTGTCTTACAAAGCAGTTTGATCCTCGCTTTTGTTTTTTTTATCAGTGGTTTCGTTCTTTCTTCTTTTCACTTTTTAAAAGGGGAAAGGACAACCATTTGGTACCTCCTCATTCCGTTCATTCTTTATTTCTTATCCACCTCTTATATTCACCA
Source organism: Shouchella phoenicis (assembly GCF_047238345.1). NCBI lineage: Bacteria > Bacillati > Bacillota > Bacilli > Caryophanales > Bacillaceae > Shouchella > Shouchella phoenicis. Next base: position 1,425,785 of record NZ_JBDFMQ010000001.1, read on the forward strand.
AAAAAATGCTTCAACATTGACGCCTGGGCCTACTGAGCTTACATTCCAGTTACTTGATGGAGTGTATATTGATGGAAATCAATTGAAAACAACGATTCAAACAGCAGATAATGAAAAACTAATGTTAACGGCTTACAGCCAAACTGAAGAGGCGTTAACCAGTTGGACAGCTAAAGCTGGGGATATTTGTCAGGCGAAAGGCGATTTAAAAAGGCCGATGGAAGCAAGAAATCATTATGCATTTGATTACCAACAGTTTTTATATTATCAGCGTATTCACTATTTATTTGACGTCAAACAACTCCAGTTCATAGAATGCACAACAAATACAGACGTCTCTTTTCTTTATCAATTAAATCAATATCGTCATCATGTGATGTCACTTTTGCGAGAACGGCTCCCTCCATCCATTAGCGGGGTCGTTATTGCTTTGACATTAGGTGAGCGCTATTATATGGACCCTCTTGTAAGTGATGCCTATTCAAAATTAGGGGTGATTCATTTACTCGCTATTTCTGGTTTGCATGTTGGCATTGTTACAGGGACCTACTTTTATGTAATGATTCGAATCGGTGTTCCGAGAGAGCTCGTCATTCTTAGTATCTTCGTTCTTCTCCCTTTTTTTATTTTCTTGACGGGCGCTTCTCCACCTGTTGTTCGAGCAGCCGTTATGACGATGATTTACTTTTTACTTCTTTTCTTACGTGTTCCCATTCACCCATTCTACGGATTTTCGGCAATTTTTCTCCTCTACTTATTTTTCCAACCTTATGCTCTCTTTCAACTCGGGTTTCAACTATCCTTTCTTGTGTCATTTACGCTTCTCTTAGTTCAAAAAACAATTATGAACCGGGTTCATTCCTATATGGGACGTTTATTCTATGTGACGACGATTGCACAGCTGATAGGTTTGCCTTTAATTGCATTTCATTTTTATGAATGGTCTCCATTTAGCCTTATAATTAATTTAATCTATATTCCGTTTGTCTCGTTGTTTTTGCTTCCATATAGCTTTTTACTTGTCTTCATAAACGGCTTTTCTATTCATGCTGTACAACTACTCGCATTTTTTCCAGCCATTGTGATGGAGTGGCTTCATAAATGGATTGTGGCGTTAGCAGACTATGTCTATGTATTTGTTATTGGTCGTCCCCATGTGCTAATCGTTCTTTGTTTATATAGTTTACTCATTTTAAGTGGCCTATTATGGGAAAGGCGCTCACGTTGGCTGTATCTATCGCTAGGTTTGTTTTCTGTATGCTTAATCCTTCCATCGCAACTGCCGAAATGGAATGATCAAGCGGTCGTTACCATGCTCGATGTCGGACAGGGAGATAGTATGATTATTGAAACGCCTTACCGGAAGGAAGTTTATATTATTGATACAGGTGGAGTTGTGTCGTTTGCGACAGAAGACTGGCAGCAAAAAAAGAAAACCTTTGATACTGGAAAAGATATCGTTGTGCCCTATATGAAGGCGAAAGGAATTAAGAAAATCGATGGGCTCATATTGACTCACGGTGATTATGATCATGTAGGTGGAGCGGAGGCGGTATTAAATGAACTGCAAGTAGAACAAGTGTATCTTCCATACGGCGAACTAGAAAAAGAGATTGACTATCACTTAGTGGAGATTATTGATGATGCGAAATTAACGTTTGTGCATGCGGGGGATACCATTTCCGATCAATTTTACGTTCTTCATCCAACGGCGGATAAGTCGTGGAGTGGAAATGATAAATCAATCGTTCTCTATACTTCATTTTATGATACGTCTCTTTTATTAACCGGTGATTTAGAAAAGGAAGGAGAAGATGATTTAAAACAGCGTTATCCGCAATTGAGTGTGGATTTGTTAAAAGTAGGGCATCACGGAAGTCAGACTTCAACGCAACCGCATTTTCTTGAGCAATTATCGCCGCAGCTTGCTTTTATATCAGCAGGTGTGAACAACCGCTTCGGTCATCCTCATCCTGATGTATTAGATCGTTTACATGCTTCAGGTGTTGATGTCTATCAAACAAATCTTCATGCCACAGTCGAAATTGTGATTAATGAGAACAGGATCGACGTTTTTCCAACACAGTCACAATAAAAAACAGCCCACATTATGACTGAAAAATTTTTCAATAAAAGATGGATAGGTGTTTACGTATGTAGCATGAGGTGCAAACGACCATCTTTGACGGAAACGGTTTCTTTTTAGTCGATAAAAATGAGAGCTGTTTTTTTGTTTCTAGAATGTAGCCACATCCACAATATTTGCGATGATAAATATTAATGCAAAAAACCCAAAAGAGGCAACAAAGCCAACAATCGATGGGACAATATCATTTGCTTTATCTTGGACATCTTTTTCAAAGTGATTCATTTTATGCACCTCCTCTTCCGTAAGTATACGTGATTTTTTTGAAAATGAAAAGATTTGTTCAACTATGCGACATTGCTTTTTACTGAACATTAAAGAAAACCATCTTGAATACAGCACCGAACTTTCATTGCTTGCATATGTTGTTGTATACAGTGGTGGCCCGCTTTTAACGGGAAGTCCTAGGGTCTTCGTTAAAAGCGTTCATTATAGATTGAGGGGGAAGAGATTTCCCCTCTTGCTCATTCATGTAAAAATGAATACACTATAAAAATGAGCATGAGTGAGGAGTTATACATATGAGCATTTTAGGAACCATCCAAAAACTAAAGGGAGACTCGTTGCAGCATGTATATTTTTTATACGGGTCTGAAACGTATTTAATAGATGCTTTTGTAAATAAAGTACGGTCTTTATTATTTACCGAAGCAGATGATTCAATGAATGATAGCCGATTTCAAGTTGTAGACACGCCGATTCAAGAGATCGTTGAGGAAGCTGCAACAATTCCGTTTTTTTCGAATCGAAAACTAGTCGTCATTCAAGATTTTTATTTTGTCTCCACTCAAAAAGTAAAAGCGAAGGTAGAGCACGATCTTTCTGCGCTTGAACAGTATATCCAATCGCCGTCGGATTCAACCGTTTTTATCATCATTGCGCCATATGAAAAAGTGGACGAGCGTAAAAAGCTAACGAAACAATTAAAAAAACAAACGGCAGCGCTTGAATCAAATCCACTGAATGAAGAACAAGTAAAACAGTGGATGGTTAATGCTGTTGGCGAACAAGGCTTTACAATTGATAAGACTGCTGCACAGCTGTTGTTTGCCCGCGTTGGTTCTAATTTAATGTTAATAGAAAAAGAACTCGAGAAGTGTATGCTGTTTACGGCAGATAAAAAGCATATCGTAGAGCAGGATGTGGAAACGCTTGTTGCAGAGACGGTGGATGAGAGTATTTTTTCAGTTGTCGAAAGTGTGGCAAGTGGGAAAACGGAGCAAGCGCTCAGAACGTATCACAAGTTATTACGACAAAAAGAAGAACCTTTGGCCATGCTTGCTCTATTAACACGACAATTTCGCAACCTGCTTTATGTAAAGATTCGACAAGAAAAAGGATACAATCAAAAAGAAATTGCTGGCCAGCTTAATCTACATCCGTATGTAATAAAACTTACGATGCAACAGACAAATCGTCATGCAAAAAGCGATCTTCGAAAAGCGATAATCGCATGTGCAGACACTGATTATGCGATTAAAACAGGAAAAGGGGAAAAAGAACGCTCGGTAGAATTGCTATTACTGAAATTAAGTACACGAACATAAAAAAACGATTCACACAAGGTGAATCGTTTTTTGTCGTCTAAACGGCTTGTCTTATGCAGAAAGTCCGTTTAATCTTTTTGCAAGACGAGACTTTTGACGTGCTGCAGCATTTTTATGGATAAGTCCTTTTGTTGCAGCTTTATCAATCTTCTTCGTCGCTTCAGCAAAAGCAACTTTTGCTTCTTCTGCATTGCCGTTAGAAGCAGCAGTATCAAAGTTCTTTACTGCAGAACGTAAAGCAGATTTTTGAGCTGCGTTTTGCGCGCGGCGTTTATCGTTTGTTTTAACACGTTTAATAGCAGATTTAATATTTGGCATTTATTTCACCTCCGTCATAAAATGGCCTATGCGAAGGCCTCTCTAGATCACTGTTTCAGCAGTACAACACTCTGCATTTTATCAAACATACTCAATGATTGCAATACAAAGTGTTGAAGTCTTCTATCTTCTGAATGTTTTCTTTTCGACTCGGTCATATTAATTGTATCACATTGACGAAGGAGAAGAGATAACGTTATGGGTAAATTGAACATGGAACCATTTGTGATTCGAACGGATCTGGCTCTTGAAGCGCATGAAATGGTCGTGGAAGAACAAGAGCAACAAAATGTAAAAGAGCCAAATAAAGTTGACGATGTGCTCGTTGTAGAAGAAACGGTCTCAAATGTAAAAGTGACGAAAGTGAAAATTGGTAAAGAGGGAGCCGAACGATTAGGAAAAAAAGCAGGAAATTACTTAACCTTTGAAGCCCAAGGAATTAGACAAAAGGATACAGATTTACAAGCAGACCTTGAGCGAGTTTTTGCAAAAGAATTTTCTGCTTTCTTAAAGCGATCGAACATTAAAGAAGACGCCACATGTTTAATTGTTGGTTTAGGAAATTGGAATGTTACCCCAGATGCCCTAGGTCCATTAACAGTAGAAGAAATTTTAGTCACCAAGCACTTGTTTAAACTAGCGCCGGAGGAAATTCAAGATGGCTATCGCTCTGTTAGTGCCATTACACCTGGGGTTATGGGGGTAACAGGAATTGAGACAAGTGACGTTGTATTTGGTGTTGTTGAGAAAACGAAGCCAGATTTTCTGATTGTCATTGATGCGTTAGCCTCTCGTTCAATCGAACGTGTGAACACGACGATTCAAATTGCCGATACGGGGATTCATCCTGGTAGTGGTGTAGGGAATAACCGTAAAGCAATGAATCAAGAAACGTTAGGTATCCCTGTTATTGCCATTGGGATTCCTACTGTTGTTGATGCAGTCACGATTACTTCCGATGCAATTGATTTTGTGTTAAAGCATATGGGGAAAGAAATGAGAGAAGGCGACAAACCATCAAAACGATTAGCACCAGCTGGAATGACGTTTGGAGAACGGCGAGAATTGACGGAAAAGGATTTACCTGACGAAGCTGGAAGAAAAGCGATATTAGGCATGGTCGGAGGTTTGGAAATGGAAGAAAAACGAAGCTTAATTCAAGAAGTTCTTGCCCCGTTAGGTCATAATTTAATGGTAACCCCAAAAGAAATTGATGTGTTTATTGAAGATATGGCTCACGTCATTGCTGGAGGTCTAAACGCTGCCTTGCATGGTAGAGTGAATCAAGAAAACGTGGGTGCTTATACAAAATAAGCCACAACGATTTGCAAGAAAATACCCGCACCCGAACTAGCACGTAAAGGCGTCCTTTTAGGGCGCTTTTTCGATACGGTTTGGTTTTCGAAAAAAAGCTTGGTCTTTTTTTTTCTTTGATACATATAGTGTAAAAAAGGACAAGCTCTCCAAGCTTGGTAGAAAGGATGAGGAAAATGAAGACGGCAAAACGTCGATTTTTCTTATTGTTTTTTAGCGTGCTGTTTGGCTTAATGATGGGTGTACAAATGATGAGTGAATACGCAGGTTTAAATGAACCAAAACCGTTAAATATAGAAACAACGACAGAAGATGAAGGCGCTGAATCCATGCAAGCAGTGAGCGTACCACCAGAAGAAAAGGAAGAGAAGCGTCAGCCAATTACAACAAATCGTGAAGAAAAGGGTCTTTCAAACTTATTTTCTGATTTAGGCTCGACGTTAGCCAATCAAACAGAGGGCGCGACACGCTCCGGGCTTGAAAAAGTTGTCTCTCTTGTACAAGACAATGTAAACAAAGAAGAGAGGGAATAAAAAGCTTTTATTGCTGGTGTGCCTTAACCTTGCTATAATAAGGGATAGTGTAAATGTAGGTTTTTTTAGGGGTGAAGGCAGACGAATGAAGAAGGATCAAAAACTAGAGCGCCAATCTAGAATACGTAATTTCTCGATTATCGCTCACATTGACCACGGTAAATCAACGTTGGCTGACCGGATTTTAGAACGCACCGGCGCATTAACTGATAGAGAAATGAAAGCTCAAACGCTAGATGCAATGGATCTTGAAAGAGAACGTGGCATTACCATTAAATTAAATGCAGTGCAGTTAAAATATACAGCAAAAGATGGAGAAGAATACATTTTTCATTTGATTGATACCCCAGGTCATGTCGATTTTACATATGAAGTATCGCGAAGCTTGGCAGCTTGTGAAGGCGCCCTGTTAATTGTCGATAGTGCGCAAGGGATCGAAGCGCAGACGTTAGCGAATGTTTATTTAGCACTGGATAATGATCTAGAAATACTCCCAGTCATTAATAAAATTGACTTACCAAGTGCAGAGCCGGACCGAGTGAAAAAAGAAGTAGAAGATGTTATTGGATTGGATGCTTCTGACGCCGTTCTTGCATCTGCAAAAAATGGAATTGGTATTGAAGAAATACTGGAGCAAGTGGTTGAGAAAGTACCAGCACCTGCTGGAGATCCTGATGCGCCATTAAAAGCATTGATCTTTGATTCTCTCTATGACCCTTACCGAGGTGTTATTGCATATATTCGAATTGTAGAAGGAACGGTAAAGCCAGGACAAAAGATTCGGATGATGCAAACAGGGAAAGAATTTGAAGTGAACGAAGTAGGTGTCTTTACACCGAAAACGGTGAAGTGCGATGAGCTTACTGTTGGAGATGTAGGATTCTTAACAGCGGCTATTAAAAACGTGGGCGACTCCCGTGTAGGGGATACAATTACGAGTGCTGTTACACCTGCAGAAAAGGCACTTCCAGGTTATCGTCGGATGAATCCAATGGTATATTGTGGTTTATACCCAATCGATACTGGTGAATACAATGATCTTCGTGAAGCATTAGAACGACTTGAGTTAAATGACTCTTCGCTTCAATATGAAGCAGAAACGTCTCAAGCTTTAGGGTTCGGGTTTCGTTGTGGATTTTTAGGTTTGCTGCACATGGAAATTATCCAAGAGCGAATTGAACGAGAATTTGGTATTACGTTAATTACAACAGCACCATCTGTTATTTATACAGTAACCATGACGGACCAAGAAGTGATCAACATTGATAATCCATCCAATATGCCTGATGCACAAAAAGTAGATCATGTTGAAGAGCCTTATGTAAAAGCAACCATTATGGTCCCGAATGATTTTGTTGGCGCCGTTATGGAGTTGTGTCAAGGAAAGCGCGGCGTGTTTATGGACATGCAGTACTTGGATGAGGTTCGAGTTCAGATTGTCTATGAGATCCCGCTTTCAGAAATTGTCTATGATTTCTTTGACCAACTTAAGTCTAATACAAAAGGATATGCATCCTTTGATTATGAGCTTGTAGGCTACCGTGAGTCAAAGCTTGTAAAAATGGATATTTTGCTAAATGGCGAAAAAGTCGATGCGTTATCTGTTATTGTGCATAGAGATTCTGCCTATGAGCGAGGAAAAATTATTGTTGAGAAGCTTAAGCAACTCATTCCAAGACAGCAATTTGAAGTGCCTATACAGGCGAGCATTGGTACAAAAGTCATTGCGCGCTCGACGATTAAAGCAATGCGTAAAAACGTTCTTTCCAAATGTTATGGTGGAGATATTTCGCGTAAACGTAAGCTTCTGGAAAAACAAAAAGAAGGTAAGAAACGAATGAAAGCAGTTGGGAATGTAGAAGTTCCCCAAGAAGCGTTTATGGCTGTACTGCGAATGGACGAAGATTAAGAATGGAAAAAGCCAGCTACGTTTGAGTTGGCTTTTTTTCTTTGTGAGGAGGACGAAGCAATGGGACATTCCATTTATATACACATCCCATTTTGTGAACATATTTGCCATTACTGCGATTTTAATAAAGTCTTTTTAGAAAATCAGCCAGTGGAAGCGTATATCGATGCACTGATTAAAGAGATAGAAGGATCGCAACAAGCGCGCAATCAAATGCCGATTGAAACCATTTACATTGGTGGAGGCACACCGACTGCGCTTACGGCGACTCAGTTGGAACGTTTGTTTCAATCGATACACCGCTTGTTGAACCTATCGGAGTTAAAAGAGTGGTCTGTTGAAGTGAATCCTGACAGTGGGACTACGGACCGTTTGAACGTCATGAAGAAATACGGCGTCACTCGCTTAAGTTTAGGGGTGCAGACGTTTTCTCAGCCAATATTAACAGAGATTGGCCGAACTCATTCACCTGAAGGTGTACACGATGCGATTAAAAAGGCGAGAGATGCAGGGTTTACGAATCTTTCGGTTGATTTGATGCTAGGTCTTCCAAATCAATCAGTAGCTGAATTTGAGCAATCCTTAGACGAAGCGTTGCGCTTAGGCGTCGAACATATTTCTGCGTATATGTTGAAAGTTGAAAAGCAGACTGTCTTCTATAATCGTAAAAAGAAAGGCACACTGTCCTTGCCCCCTGAAGAAGATGATGTAGCGATGTATGACATCTTAACTGAACGAACAAAGGCGCATGGGCTCAAACAATATGAGTTAAGTAATTTTGGGAAGCCAGGTTATGAGAGTAAACATAATTTAGTCTATTGGGATAACCGTTCCTATGCAGGTTTTGGAGCAGGTGCTTCAGGCTATGAAGACCGCTGCCGTTATCAAAATATCAACCCAATCCAGAAATACATTGATGCGATTTTGGAGCGTGGAGAAGCGACATATAAAAAGCACGACGTTTCAAAAGCGGAGTATCTTGAAGAAGCTGTATTCTTAGGATTAAGGAAACGAGAGGGTGTTCAGAAGCAGTCATTTTATGACACCTATGGACATAAGCTTGACGAGTTGTTTAAAGAAGAAATTGCCACGGGTGTGCAAAAGGGCTTACTTCATAATAGTGACGAATATCTTTCCTTAACGAAAGAAGGGTTGTTGCTCGCTAACGAAGCATTTGAATTGTTTGTAGCGGCTTTAGATGAATCAGCTTTTTCCTATTAGAACCTGTTTTTTTAATTGACAAAAAGGATGCCTTTTGATAGTGTAACTATAGCATTAGCACTCAACGATAGCGAGTGCTAACAGGGGGTGCTTGGAATGTTGACTGAAAGACAACTCTTGATCTTACATGCAATCGTTGACGATTATGTTCGTTCCGCTGAGCCAGTTGGTTCAAGAAGCATCTCTAAGCGTGCTGATGTTCAATTTAGCTCAGCAACGATTCGGAACGAGATGGCTGATTTGGAAGAGCTTGGCTTTCTTGATAAGCCTCATAGCTCTGCTGGACGTGTTCCTTCCCAAAAAGGATATCGCTATTATGTTGACCATTTATTGTCTCCTCATCGTTTAACCGTGGCAGAGCGTTCAAGATTATCGACGCTTGCATCTGCTAAACTGCAGGCGATTGAAGAAGTATTCCAAGAATCCGCTCGCATTCTGTCGGAAATGACAAGCTATGTGTCAATTGTTCTCGGGCCAGAATTACTAAATGAACGACTGCAAAAAATCCAGATCGTTCCACTGGAAGGCATGAAAGCTATTGTCATTCTTATTAGTGAAACAGGACATATTGAGAACCATATTGTGCAGCTTGATGAACACGTAACAGCTGAAGATTTAGAACGAACGGTTAATCTATTGAACGAACGTTTAAGAGGCGTACCGTTTTCTCAGCTTCAACAAAAGATTCAATTCGAGTTGAATCACTTGTTTAAAGCGCATATTAAAAATTACAAACACGTATTGGCGATGCTTCAGCCGACATTATCGCCTGATATTGCGGAGAAACTATTCTTTTCGGGACGCTCGAATCTAATGGAACAGCCTGAATTTCAAGACATGGAAAAGATGCGAATGGTTTATCGGACCCTTGAAGAAGAATCTGTTCTTTACGATTGGTTGAAAACCCAGCATTTCAATGGATTGAACGTCTCCATTGGAAACGAAAATCAACTAGCTGCTTTTGATGAGTGCAGTATTGTTACAGCCTCATTTGCTATTAATGGTCAACATGTTGGTACGTTAGGTGTCATTGGTCCAACACGGATGGAATATCGACGGATGATAAAAGTCGTTGATTCGCTTTCGAAAAATATGTCAAAGCTACTAACAGACCACTAAGAGATTGATGTGGGTGGCGGTTTATTTGACTGCTGCTTTACATACATAAAAATCAAGAGCAACATTGTTTGCGTCTTGTGAAGATTTTTTGCTATCCTGACGAAGGTATAACAAAAATGTGAAATGGATTGATTATAGCAGGAGGTGAACAAAATGCCAGAGGAAAAGAAAAATGATGCAGAACAGCAAGAGCATGGCACTGAAGAAGAAGTAGTGGACAACCGTTCAGAAGAACAAACGGATGTTGACGAAACGGTTCAAGAAGAAGCTGAAGTCGTTCATCCTCTTGAAGCAGAATTAAAAGAAGCAAATGATCGTTTAGCGCGAACAAGAGCTGACTATGATAACTTCAGAAGAAGGACGAAAGAAGAGCGTGAAGCTCAGCTTAAATATAAATCACAAGCATTGATTGAGACGTTACTACCTGCTCTCGATAACTTTGAGCGTGCACTAGCAGTAAATCCAGAAAACGAGGAAGCGAAACAGCTTCTTCAAGGGATGGAAATGGTGCATCGCCAAATTGAAGATGCGCTTCAAAATGAGGGCGTGACAGTTATCCCTACAAAGGGAGAAACGTTTGATCCTCATTACCATCAAGCTGTTATGCAGGTTGAAGAAGAAGGTTTTGAAAGCAATCAAATTGTTGATGAACTGCAAAAAGGGTATCAGTTAAAAGATCGAGTTATTCGCCATTCAATGGTTAAAGTGAATTCATAGGCTTAGGAGGAAGAAAAAAATGAGTAAAATTATTGGAATTGATTTAGGTACAACGAATTCATGTGTAGCAGTAATGGAAGGTGGAGAAGCAACGGTTATTCCTAACCCGGAAGGCAACCGTACAACTCCGTCTGTTGTGGCATTTAAAGATGGCGAGCGCTTAGTAGGTGAAGTAGCAAAACGTCAAGCCATTACAAATCCTAACACTGTTATTTCAATTAAGCGTCACATTGGTACAGATTATAAAGTAGAAGTAGAAGGAAAAAGCTACTCTCCTCAAGAAATTTCTGCGATCATCCTTCAAAAACTTAAGTCTGATGCTGAGGCATACTTAGGTGAGACGGTAACGAAAGCGGTTATTACCGTTCCTGCATACTTTAATGACTCTCAACGTCAAGCAACAAAAGATGCTGGTAAAATTGCTGGACTTGAAGTAGACCGTATTGTAAACGAGCCAACAGCAGCAGCACTTGCTTATGGTTTAGAAAAAGAAGAAGACCAAACCATTCTTGTTTATGACCTTGGTGGCGGTACATTTGACGTGTCAATTCTTGAACTTGGCGACGGCTTCTTTGAAGTTAAGGCGACTTCTGGCGACAATAAATTAGGTGGAGATGACTTTGATGATGTTGTCATGGATCACCTAGTAGCAGAGTTTAAAAAAGAAAACGGCATTGATTTATCACAAGATAAAATGGCGATGCAGCGTTTAAAAGATGCAGCTGAAAAAGCGAAAAAAGATCTTTCAGGTGTCATGCAGACTCAAATTTCTTTACCGTTTATTACAGCAGATTCTACGGGACCGAAGCACTTAGAAATGAACTTAACTCGTGCGAAATTTGATGAGTTAACGACTGATTTAGTTGAGCGTACACTAGCGCCAACTCGCCGTGCGCTTTCTGATTCAGGTCTTTCAGCTTCTGAGATCGATAAAGTAGTTCTTGTTGGTGGTTCTACACGTATTCCAGCTGTACAAGAAGCAATCAAGCGTTTAACAGGCAAAGATTCTCATAAAGGTGTAAACCCAGATGAAGTAGTAGCATTAGGTGCTGCAATTCAAGCTGGTGTCTTAACTGGTGATGTGAAAGACGTTGTATTACTAGATGTGACACCTCTATCACTTGGTATCGAAACAATGGGATCTGTCTTCACGAAGCTAATTGAACGTAATACAACGATCCCAACATCTAAATCACAGACGTTCTCAACCGCTGCAGATAATCAGCCTTCTGTTGATATCCATGTTTTACAAGGTGAGCGCGAAATGGCAGCAGATAACAAAACGCTTGGCCGTTTCCAATTAAACGATATTCCACCAGCACCACGTGGGGTTCCACAAATTGAAGTAACCTTTGATATTGATGCGAACGGTATCGTGAATGTTAAAGCGAAAGACCTAGGTACAAACAAAGAACAGTCCATTACGATTACATCTTCTTCTGGTCTTTCTGACGAAGAAATCGAAAAAATGGTTCAAGACGCTGAAGAAAATGCAGAAGCAGATAAAAAGCGTCGTGAGCAAGTTGAACTTCGCAACGAAGCCGATCAGCTTGTGTTCACAACTGAAAAAACACTAACTGACCTTGGTGACAACGTTGAACAAGAAGAAAAAGATAAAGCAGAAGCTGCGAAAGACAAATTAAAAGCAGCGCTTGAAACAGATAACGAAGAAGAAATCAAGACTGCTAAAGATGAGCTACAAGAAATCGTTACAGCATTAACGACGAAAATGTATGAGCAAGCGGCTCAAGCTGCGCAAGCACAACAAGGTGCTGAAGGCGAAGGTAGCCAGCAAGATGAGAATGTTGTCGATGCGGACTATGAAGAAGTAAACGACGACGAAAAGAAATAAGGTTTATGGAAAAGTCAAAGTCAGTTTCAAGGGCTTTGACTTTTTTTTAAGAACGTCTCTATCCAAGTTGCGCAATGGGATTGACTGATGATAAGATGAACGTTATGTGAGAATAGGTAAAGCAGCATGGTTGCTTTGTAGTCGGGAGGAAAACCGTGAGTAAACGAGATTTTTATGAAGTATTAGGTGTAAGCGAGAATGCTTCTGAAGACGAAGTGAAAAAGGCATATCGAAAATTAGCTCGCAAATACCACCCTGATGTTAATAAAGAAGAGGGTGCCGAATCAAAATTTAAAGAAGTAAAAGAAGCGTATGATACGTTAAGCGACCCACAAAAGAAAGCACATTATGATCAATTTGGTCACACTGATCCAAACCAAGGCTTTGGTGGAGCAGGTGCTGGTGATTTTGGTGGCTTTAGCGATATTTTTGACATGTTCTTCGGTGGTCAAGGTGGCGGAAGAAGAAATCCAAACGCACCAAGACAAGGAAACGATCTCCAATATACGATGACGTTGGACTTTAAAGAAGCTGTCTTCGGAAAAGAAACGGAAATTGAGATACCGAGAGACGAAAACTGTGAAACCTGTGATGGATCCGGGGCAAAGCCGGGAACGAAACCAGAAACATGTTCGCACTGTAAAGGCTCAGGTCAATTAAACGTTGAACAAAACACGCCATTTGGCCGTGTTGTGAACCGTCGTGTGTGTAACCATTGTGAAGGTTCAGGAAAAATCATTAAAGATAAATGTAATACGTGTCACGGTAAAGGAAAAGTTCGTAAGAAGAAAACGATAAATGTAAAAGTACCTGCAGGGATTGATAATGGCCAACAGCTTCGTGTATCTGGTCAAGGAGAAGCCGGCACAAACGGTGGTCCAGCCGGGGATCTTTATGTTGTTTTCCAAGTGAGAGAGCACGAGTTCTTTGAACGAGATGGAGAGGATGTGTATTGTGAAGTCCCTCTAACATTCCCTCAAGTTGCATTAGGGGATGAAATTGAAGTGCCGACGTTAACGGGCAAGATTAAACTAAAAATCCCAGCTGGTACACAAACTGGAACAAACTTTAGATTAAAAGGAAAAGGCGTGCCAAATGTTCATGGTCGTGGCCAAGGAGACCAACACGTACAAGTGCGCGTTGTTACACCTAAAAATCTTAACGAAAATGAAAAAGAATTAATGAGAGAATTCGCTGGTATGAGTGGTGGGCGACCAGAAGAGCAAAATGATGGCTTTTTTGATAAGTTGCGTCGAGCTTTTAAAGGTGATTAATGAGATGAGTAGTGAAGTGAAGGGCCAATTCCTTTACTTCACTTCTTTTACGAGTGCATAAGAAAAGGTGGACAAAACAATGAAATGGGCAGAATTCTTCGTACATACAACGCAAGAAGCAGTCGAGCCAGTATCAAACATTCTTCATGAAGCAGGTGCAGCAGGTGTTGCGATTGAAGACCCAAAAGATTTAGTAACGGAATGGAGCGTTAAGTTTGGTGAAGTCTATGAATTGAATCCAGACGATTATCCGGAAGAGGGTGTAATGGTAAAAGCCTACTTTCCAATGAATGATCAGTTCCATAAGACGATTGCGGAAGTAGAAGATAAAATTCAAGGCCTCGTCACGTTTGACATTAATATTGGCAATGGTACAACTGGTTATGTTGAAGTTAACGATGATGACTGGGCGAATGCATGGAAAAAGTATTATCACCCGGTAAACGTCACGGATCAGATTGTCATTGTACCAACTTGGGAAGACTATGAAAAAAAAGAACATGAAATGATTATCGAGCTTGATCCTGGGATGGCATTTGGAACAGGTACGCATCCAACAACCATTCTCTCTTTACAAGCGATTGAAAAGATCGTAAAAAAAGGTGATGCAGTCATTGATGTTGGTACTGGTTCCGGTGTTTTAGCTCTTGCTGCGTGGAAGCTTGGTGCACACACGATTCATGCGTATGACTTAGATGATGTGGCTGTGACAAGTGCCCGAGAGAACTTTAAATTAAATAACGCTGAGTCCGCAATAAACATTGCGCAAAATGATTTGTTGACAGGGATTCAGGCACATACAGCCGATCTCGTTGTTGCGAATATTTTAGCGGAAGTGATTGTGACGTTTACAGAGGACGCATATCGTGTCGTGAAACCTGGAGGAACGTTTATTACATCTGGTATTATTGAGCGCAAGGAACAACTTGTAAAAGAATCGATTGAACAAGCTGGCTTTATGATTGATTCCATTCAACGTCAAGAAGGTTGGATTGCCATCATAGCAAAAAAGCCTAGTGAATGAGGTGACGTATGCAGCGCTATTTTATAGCAGATGAGCAAATGAGCGATACGAATATATCGGTAACAGGTGAAGATGCCCAACATATTAGAAAAGTCATGCGTATGTCTGTAGGCGATCACATCGTATGTGTAAATACTCGCAGTCGCTCAGTGGTAGTGAAACTAACAGCAGTTTCAGAAGCGAGCGTAGATGGAGAGATTCTTTACGACGAAGATAAACAAACCGATATGCCTGTTCAAGTGACCCTTGCGCAAGGCTTGCCAAAAGGCGATAAATTTGAATACATTATTCAAAAAGCAACGGAATTAGGCGTTCACGCAATCATACCTTTTCTTGCAGAACGGTCTATTGTAAAATGGGATGAGAAAAAAATTCAAAAAAAGCTCACTCGCTTTGAAAAGATTGCAAAAGAAGCTTCTGAGCAATCGCACCGCTCTTCCATCCCACAGATTGAAGCGCCATTAGATGGACAAGCGCTCGTCAGCCGTGTAAATCTGTACGATGCTTGCTTGGTTTGTGATGAAGAAGAAGCAAAGCAAGGCGAAAAGAGTCAGCTAAAGCAAATGCTTGAAACGTTAAAACCAGGTACACGTTTATTAATTATTGTTGGCCCTGAGGGTGGATTATCTCGCTCTGAAGTTAGGGAATTAACAGGTGCACAAGCACGAACGTGTAGCTTAGGTCCAAGAATTTTAAGGACTGAAACGGCGAGTCTGTATATCTTAGCTGCACTCTCTTATCAAGTAGAATTATGAGGTGAAATAAATGTCAACCGTTGCCTTTCATACATTAGGTTGTAAAGTGAATCATTATGAAACAGAAGCTATTTGGCAACTGTTTAAACAAAATGGGTACGAAAAAGTGGAGTACGAAGAAACAGCAGATGTTTACGTTATAAATACCTGTACGGTTACAAATACAGGTGATAAGAAAAGCCGACAAGTCATTCGCCGAGCTATTCGAAAAAACCCTGACGCGGTTATTTGTGTAACAGGTTGTTACGCGCAAACATCACCAGCGGAGATTATGGCCATTCCTGGCGTAGATGTTGTTGTTGGTACACAAGATCGTCCAAAAATGCTTGGATACATCGAGCAATTTAAACAAGAGCGCCAGCCAATTAACGGTGTTGGCAATATCATGAAAACGAGAGTGTATGAAGAGTTAGATGTCCCTTCATTCACTGATCGCACACGAGCTTCTTTGAAAATTCAAGAAGGGTGTAACAATTTCTGTACTTTTTGTATTATTCCTTGGGCTAGAGGCTTAATGCGATCTCGTGACCCAGAAGAAGTGGTTCGTCAAGCACAACAGCTTGTTGATGCTGGATACAAGGAAATTGTCTTAACAGGCATTCACACAGGTGGATACGGCGAAGATTTAAAAGATTATAGTCTTGCGCGGCTGCTTGAAGATTTAGAAACAGTGAAAGGTCTTAAACGTATTCGAATTTCGTCCATCGAAGCAAGTCAGTTAACAGATGAAGTGATTGCGGTGATTGGCAAGTCAAATAAAATTGTACGTCATATGCATGTTCCGCTTCAATCAGGTTCTGACACGGTATTGAAACGCATGCGTCGTAAGTACACTATGGCTGCCTTTGCAGAACGTATTACAAAATTAAAAGCGGTTTTGCCACGCCTAGCAATTACTTCTGACGTCATTGTAGGGTTCCCTGGTGAAACAGAAGAAGAATTCCAAGAAACCTATGATTTTATCGCTGAGCATAAGTTTAGCGAACTTCATGTATTCCCTTATTCAATGAGAACCGGCACGCCAGCTGCACGCATGACCGATCAAGTTGAAGAAGGTGTTAAAAATAATCGCGTTCATCGCTTAATTGAGCTATCAAATCAGTTAGCAAAAGAATATGCCTCGTCATTTGAAAACGAAGTGCTAGAAGTCATTCCAGAAGAACGTGATAAAGACAATCTAGAAAGTGGTTTGTTCATTGGTTATACAGACAATTATTTAAAAGTAAAAGTACCAGTTGATGAAAAAATGGTCGGTGAAATTGTTCGTGTGAAAATTACAGAAGCTGGCTATCCATACAACAAAGGTCAGTTTGTGCGAGTAGTAACGGAAGAAGAGCAATTGATGTCGCAAGCGAATTAACGAACGTTTGAAAAAGAGGGTAGCTATTAACCATTAGCGCCCTCTTTTTTCTGAATGAAACATACGCGCATTTCATGTTATGATAATGAACGAGAAAGGATGATAGAATATGACTAAAGATATAGCGAGCTACATTGACCATACTTTATTAAAAGCAGATGTAAAACAGGAGCAAATTATTCAACTTTGTCAAGAAGCAAAGGAATATCAATTCGCGTCTGTTTGTATCAATCCATATTGGGTTCAAGAAGCTGCGAAAGCTTTACAAGCAGAAGAGAATGTAAAAGTTTGTACAGTAATTGGATTTCCACTAGGACAGTCAGCAACCGAAACAAAGAAATTTGAAACAGAATTAGCGATTAAACACGGTGCTGAAGAAATTGACATGGTCATTAACATAGGTGCTTTAAAAGATGGAAACTATGACGTAGTCCAAAACGATATTGAAGCCGTTGTTGAAGCGGCAAAAGGAAAAGCCCTCGTAAAAGTGATTATTGAAACGTGTTTGCTGACAGATGAAGAGAAAACAGTAGCATGTGAGCGATCTGTAAAGGCTGGAGCGGATTTTGTTAAAACATCGACTGGTTTTTCGACTGGTGGAGCAACGATTGAAGATGTGAAACTTATGCGTCAAACCGTTGGGGATCAAGTTGGTGTCAAAGCTTCTGGAGGCGTAAGGAATCTTAAAGATTTAGAAGCGATGGTTGAAGCAGGGGCCACGCGCATTGGCGCAAGTTCAGGCGTTGAGATTGTTAAGGGCTTGGAAGGACAAGCAAACTATTAAAAAGCTGGGGATTCCCCAGCTTTTTTGTTTTAAAATAATGTATCAATAAACGTCTTTTCATCTTCAGATAATGATACATCGACACTTTTAGCATTATCCAATAACTGCTCAGCTCGTTTTGCTCCCGGAATAATAATATCAATTTCCGGTCTTGACAAGTACCAAGCAAGAACAATATGTGCTGTATCTACGTTATGTTTTTTAGCGATTGGGCTTAGCTGATTTACTTTTTCAATGTTTTGTTTGAATTTCGTTCCTTGGAAATGACCTTGATGGTTTCGTAAATCACCTTCTGGGAATACCGTATCCACCGTATATTTTCCAGCTAATAAGCCCGAAACAAGTGGGAAGTATGGAATGAAAGAAATGTGATGGTCTCTCATATAAGGAAACAATTCTTTTTCAGCTTCACGATTTAATAAATTGTATTCACCTTGAAAAACATCTACATACCCATCAGCATTCGCATCTTTTAATTGTTCAATTGAAAAGTTAGAAACACCAATGGAACGAATTTTTCCTGCTTGCTTTAATTCTTGCAATGCTGCTACCGCTTCACGCTTCGAAGTGTCTTCGTCTGGAAAGTGAATATAAAACAAATCAATATAAGACGTGTTCAACCGTTTTAATGCTGAATCAACCGATTCTTTAAGAAACGCCGGAGAATTATCAAATACGTAGTCGTCTCCGTTTTTTTTGTGAGCTGCTTTTGTGGCAATGACAACATCTTCACGCTTAAATTCTTGGAGTACTTCACCGATAAGTTCTTCAGAACGTCCTTCGCCGTAAATAAATGCGGTATCAATGAAATTAACCCCGTTTTTAATTCCTTGGCGTACAAGATCTTTCCCTTTTTCTTCGTCAAGGTCCGGATATAAGTTATGTCCACCAACTGCATTTGCACCTAAACCAATAGGGAATACCTTTATCCCTGAGTTTCCTAATTCTTGTGTACTCATTTTGAACTTCCTCCTTATAGATCTAGTGCGTACTCTTCTAGTTTAACGGTCTTTTTCTAATCGTGCAAAAAATTGAACAAAGCGTGCAAACGATCCAGCAAATGGAAGAACAAGAAGCGAACAAACAACATTATAAATCGTACTTGCATGGGCTAGTTGTACACTAGGACTTTCGCTTAATAAAGAAGAGAAGTGGGCGAGAAATTCAATAAAAGGATAAAAAAGCACAGCCCCGAGCAAATTTAACCATATATGTGCATGAGCAACAAGCCTAGCTGTTTTTCCAGCGCCGATGCTGGCGATGTAGGCAGTGAAGCATGTGCCAATATTTGCGCCTAGCATAATTGCAACACCTGATTCACTCGTTAAACTCAATCCTTCAATGAAGCTCATTGCAATTCCAATTGTAGCAGTACTTGATTGAATAATTGTCGTAACGATAGCCCCGACAGAAATGCCCGCTAAGTAATGATCATTCGTCCATTGAAAAAAGTACTCTGTTACGGGGAGCGATCGCAAAGGCTCAGCAAGTGTTTCCAATCCATTCATTGATAAAAATATGCAACCAATTCCAAATGTGACGCACCCAATTATGTAGAGGGAGGACCTGGTGAAAAGTAAGCAAATAAATCCTATTGCAATAAGAGGAAGCGCAAAGTCAGTTGCATTATAAGCGATCAATTCTAACGTGAAGCACGAACCAATATTTGCTCCGAGAATGACGCCAATGGAATGTTTAAATTTCATTAAGCTTGCGGCAACGAGGCCAACTAATAAAACGGTCACAACAGAACTACTTTGAAAGAGCATTGTAATAAGAATACCAACAATGAGCCCTTTAAAAGGTGAATCAGTAGTCTTTAATAGTATGGTCTTTATCTTGGTTGTTCCTACTTGTAAAAGCCCGGAACGTAAGATGTAGATGCCAAATAGAAATAAAGCTATGAATACGATTAATAATGAGAGAAATTCCTTTACCAAGCTTGTCACCACCTTGTCTTTAACACTATATGGGTTCAGTGATGGGAGCATGTCTATTTTCTATAGGCAGCAATGGATATTGTGACTTTTTAGTTGACCGAAAACGCCTACTGTATTATACTTATAGGAGACGTGTCATAAGCACGTATTGAGTTTGGTTGTTTTCGGAGGGAGGGAAATAGAATGGCAGAAACTCGTGTTCGCAAAAACGAATCGATTGATGCTGCACTTCGTCGCTTTAAGAGATCGCTCTCTAAAGAAGGAACGTTAGCTGAGGTTAAGAAACGTAAACACTTCGAAAAGCCAAGTGTGAAGCGTAAAAAGAAATCAGAAGCAGCTAGAAAACGTAAGTTCTAGTTTTTATTAGGAGAGGGTGATTTCACTTGACTCTTCTTGAGAGGTTAAACCTGGACATGAAGACAGCGATGAAAAATAAGGAAAAAGAAACACTTTCCGTAATTCGCATGGTGAAGTCCTCGTTGCAAAATGAGCAAATTAAGCTCGGACGTGAGCTTACTGACGATGAAAGCATGACTGTGCTTAATCGAGAAGTGAAGCAGCGTAAAGAATCCCTCCATGAATTTAAACAAGCGAATCGTGAAGATTTAGCGTTGAAGCAAGAAGAAGAACTTGCTTTGCTCCAACGATATATGCCTAAACAATTATCAGATGAAGATTTGGAAACGATTGTGAGCGAAACGATTACTGAGGTAGGTGCTTCTTCTAAAGCCGATATGGGCAAAGTGATGAGTGCCATTATGCCAAAAGTAAAAGGGAAAGCTGACGGTGGTTCTGTCAATCGACTTGTAGCAAAGCGGTTAACTTAACTTTTGTTTGATAAACCTCTGTTTTTTAAAAAAACAGAGGTTTTTTAGCGTTTAATTTGGATTTGGAAAATACTCATGATAAAATTTAGGTAAGATGAAACTTTTTACGCTCTTAGATCGTAGAAGCGTGTAGAAGAGGATGGAGGGATGAAACAAACGTGAACAAGTGGTTAAAGGTCGCATTTGTTGCGTATTTGCTTGCTTTTTTGCTAATGCCATTACAAATGATTGTCGAAGCTGATACCGCTAGTGATACAAAACTATACGTAATTCCAGTTGAACAAACTGTTGAAAGAGGGCTTGAAGCATTTTTAGAGCGGTCATTCGAAGAAGCTGAGGAAGAAAATGCAGATCATATTATCCTCGATATTGATACCCCAGGCGGCGCAGTTGATGCAGCTGGTCACATTGCGAATATCATCAACAGTACAGATATTCCCGTAACCGCTTATATTAATAGTGAGGCGATTTCAGCCGGTGCTTATATAGCGCTAAACGCAGATCATATTGTTATGGTTCCGAATGGACAAATCGGATCCGCTGGAGTAATTGATGGTTCTGGTAATGCTGCGAATGAAAAAGCGCAATCTCTATGGGTCAGTAGAATGAAAACAGCAGCGGAAGAAAACGGACCTGATGGTGGGCGTGACCCTGCTTATGCTGAAGCGATGTCAAATGCTGATTTTGACGTTGAAGGGTTTCCGTCTGGGTATTTGACATTAAATGCTGATCAAGCATTAGAGGTCGGATATGCAGACGCCATTGAACAAAATCTAGAAGGTGTTGTAGACTTTCTTGGCTATGACTCAGATGATGTTGAATTGGTTCATTCAGAAGTTAGTTTCGCAGAACAGATTGCTCGTTTTGTGACAAACCCTGTAGTTATTCCTATTCTATTAACAATTGGTAGCCTTGGTTTAATTATGGAGTTGTTTTCACCAGGGTTTGGAATACCTGGAATTATGGGGATTTCTTCGCTACTTTTATTCTTTTTTGGTCATATGGTAGCGGGATTTGCAGGATGGGAATCACTGATTTTAGTTATTGTTGGGGCGGTACTTATTGGTGTTGAAATGCTTGCACCAGGCTTCGGTATATTTGGAATACTCGGTATTGGTTTAGTCATTGGTGGCTTGTTTATGGCTTCATTTTCAGCAACTGTTATGGTTATTTCTATAGCAATTGCGCTCTTCGTTTCGATTGCTGCGGCCATCATTTTATTTGTGTTCTTTGGCGATCGAGGACCTTGGAAAAAACTTGTGCTTCAAGCGCAGACGAGGACGGAAGAAGGTTATTTGTCTAAAGAAACGAATCACGACCTTGTTGGATCAACCGGAAAGGCATTAAGTGATTTACGTCCGGCAGGGATTGCGTTAATTAACGACGAACGCCTTGACGTTGTGTCTGAAGGAAGCTATATTGGACGAGGGAGTATGCTCAAAGTTGTCTATACATCAGGCGCGAGAATTGTTGTTAGAGAAATTGAGCAAAATGATTAAAGAAAAAAGGGAGGAAATAAAAAATGGATGACGGAATGATTATCACACTCATTATTGTTGCGGCTGCCATTATCCTATTGGCAATTTTATTCACATTTGTGCCAGTAGCACTATGGATTTCAGCAATTGCAGCAGGTGTTAAAATTGGTATTTTTGAGCTAGTAGGGATGAGGTTAAGACGAGTCGTTCCAGCTCGCGTTGTGAACCCGCTCATTAAAGCGGTGAAAGCGGGAATTGACCTTGATTCTTCAAGATTGGAAGGACATTACTTAGCAGGTGGTAATGTTGACCGAGTTGTAAATGCGTTAATCGCAGCACAACGAGCGAATATTGAACTTTCATTTGAAAGAGCGGCAGCGATTGACCTTGCTGGTCGTGACGTGCTAGAAGCTGTTCAAATGAGTGTAAACCCTAAAGTAATTGAAACGCCGTTTATTGCTGGTGTAGCGATGGACGGGATTGAAGTGAAAGCAAAAGCAAGAATTACTGTTCGTGCAAACATTGACCGATTAGTCGGTGGTGCTGGTGAAGATACAATTATTGCTCGAGTTGGTGAAGGGATTGTCTCAACAATCGGTTCTCAACAAGATCACAAGAAAGTTCTTGAAAATCCAGATATGATTTCTCAAACCGTTTTAACAAAAGGTTTAGATTCAGGTACTGCTTTTGAGATCTTATCAATTGATATTGCAGACATCGATATCGGCAAGAACATCGGTGCAGAACTACAAACCGACCAAGCTGAAGCAGATAAGAAAATTGCTCAAGCAAAAGCGGAAGAACGTCGTGCAATGGCAGTAGCGCAAGAGCAAGAAATGAGAGCTCGTGTTGAAGAAATGCGCGCGAAAGTTGTGGAAGCAGAAGCGGAAGTTCCGATGGCGCTTTCTGAAGCTTTACGAAATGGACATATGGGCGTTATGGACTACATGAACTACCAAAATGTCATGGCTGACACTGATATGAGAGACTCTATCAGTAAATCATCTAAAGGTGACAGCGATATGTTCCCAGAAAACGATCCAAGAAACAACAATAATTAAGAGAACCTCTTAGCGTATGATTTTTGGCTTGACCATTTAAAAGGAGGGGATACTGGATGTCAGAGTTTATTCAATTTATTTTGGCGAATCCTCTTATCTTAATTATTATTGTTGGTATATTGGTTAGTTCCTTATCAAAATTAGGGCAATCAAGTCAGCAACAAGAGGAGCGTCAAGGGAACGAGCGTCAGCAGGGGCAACAACCTCAGCAGAGACAGCAACCCCAATCGCAACCTCAAAGGCAACAACCAGTTGAGCGACGACAAAAAGAAGTTCGGTGGGAAGATTATTTCCCTAATGAATCTGCACCTCCTGAGCAAGCGTATGAGCCTGTTCGTGAATCACAAAGCCAAACGGATGAGTCTAGCTCATCCCGTTCGCAGCAAGAATTGTATGAACGGCATCGTGAAGCGCGTCGTAAGGTGAAAGAGCTTAAAGATCAAGCTGCTCCAGTCGTTGCCATTGCAACAGAAACCAATCAGTCACAATCAAATGGCGATTTGAATATGGATTTCAAAAACGTCTCTAGAAAGAAAATGATGGAAGCTGTTGTCTGGTCTGAGGTGCTCGGTCCTCCTAAAAGTAGGAACCGTGGTCCGAGAGGGCGCATGTCTCGTTAAGTGCAAGACAAATTATATAAGTATGTTAAGCGTAGTGCCTTCGATGGTGCTACGCTTTTTTTGTTTAAAAGAAGCACCTTTTAACAGGCGATTCGCTTCATTTTTTGTGCTAAGGCAAGGGTTCTGGTCATACAATTTATAGGAGGAGGGCTGCTTTATGAATCGTTTAACGAACCGTATAAAAAAATGGGTAACTGCTCAAATGCAGCTTCCGGCTGACGTCATGATGGACTTACCTCGAATTACGATGATTGGACAGCTACATATATATATTGAAAACCACCGTGGGGTTTTGCAATTTTCAACGAACGAATTACGGTTGCTTTTAAAAGAAGGTCAACTGCTTGTGACAGGGGATCAATTTGTTTTGAAAACGATTTTGCCTGAAGAACTATTGTTAGAAGGACGAATTGATAAAGTAACGTTTATTCAGAAAGAGGAGTAAAAAGGAGTGAAGGGGAATGCGCAATGGGTTTGTCAATCTTTTAGGTGGTGTTGTGACAGCGGAGTTAACAGGACCTTATCCTGAACAAATGTTAAACCGTTGTATTAAGCAGGGAATTCATATTTGGGATGTAACCGTTTCGGAAACGGGGAGCGTTCAATTTAAACTGCAATTAAAACACGTACATCGCATGCGGAAATTTTTCAGGAAAACCGATCTCACTTTGCGTTTTAAAGAGCGAGAAGGGCTGCCATTCTTGCTGAAAAAAATGCGCGTGCGCGCTGGGTTTGTCACAGGGATTGTTGCATTTATAGTTGGGTTTATACTCCTTTCAAACATCGTGTGGGGGTATTCCATTCAAGGGGCTTCTCCCCAAGTAGAACAAAAGTTGGAAGAGGCAATTGAAGAATTAGGAGTGAAACGAGGGGAATTTATTTTCCATCTCCCAAAGCCGAACGTTATTCAAGCGTATGTGACCGATCGAGTGGATGAAGCAACTTGGATTGGTGTGCGTCGAAAAGGGACGAACTATGAGTTTGAAGTCGTGGAGCAAGTGCGACAAGTAGAGCCAGAAATTTTAAGTCCGAGACACCTTGTTGCGTCGAAAAAAGCCGTTATTCGTTCCATGTTTGTAGAGGATGGAACAGCAATAAAACATACGAATGATGTTGTGGAAAAAGGGGACTTGCTTGTGTCAGGTTTTATTGGTGTTGAAGGGAATGAACAAACAATTCCTGCAAAGGCATCAGTAAAAGGTGAAATATGGTATACTTCAACTGTAAGCATGCCCTTAACGCAAACGTATCGTTCATTAACAGGGGAGCAAAAAAACAAATACCATTTGACGGTTGGAAATGTTTCGATTCCATTTTGGAATTTCACAGCACCAAAATATGATGCACATCAAACGTTCAGGAGAGAAAGTGATTATTCTATTTTGGGATATCGTCTTCCGTTTCAAATCACGGTTGACGAACAACGTGAAACGCTACAATTCGAGAAAACCTATGAAAAAGCAGAAGCGATTGAAGTTTTAAAAAACCAAGCCAAATTTGATTTAAAACAGGACTTGCCTGATGATGCACAAATTATTGGCGAACAAGTTTTGCATGAAACAGTTGAAAGTGATAAAGTTTCATTAACGATTCATTACCAAGTTCTAGAAGAGATCACTCAAGAAAAACCAATTATTCAAGGAGACTGAGGCGATTGTCAGAAACATCATTGATTCAACTAAACTTAAAAGATGCCCAATTAGCACAAGCACTATATGGACCGAATGATTTACATTTAAAAAGAATTGAAGAAGAATTATCCATTGAGCTTGTTACTCGGGGTGAAGATATTCTCATTACAGGTGAGAAAAAACAAATTGAACGAGCAGCAGCAATTATTGAAACGCTTATTACAATTGTGGAACAATATACGCGGTTGTCAGAACAAGATGTGTTTTATGCGATCCAACTTGAAAAAGAAGGAAAGCTAGATGAATTAAATGACTTGTATGACGAGAATATTGCTACGACTGTCAAAGGAAAAGCCATCCGTGCGAAAACATTGGGTCAGCGACACTATGTTTCCATGATAAAAAAACATGATATGGTGTTTGGCGTAGGTCCTGCAGGAACAGGCAAAACATACTTAGCGGTTGTTTCGGCGGTTTCAGCATTGAAGGATGGCAAAGTAAACCGGATTGTTTTAACTCGACCGGCTGTAGAAGCAGGAGAAAGTTTAGGGTTCTTACCAGGAGATCTTAAAGAAAAAGTTGATCCGTATTTACGACCGATTTACGATGCACTCCACGATGTTCTAGGAGTTGAACATACGACTAGACTAATGGAAAGAGGAACGATTGAAGTTGCTCCTTTAGCTTATATGCGCGGCAGAACACTCGATGATTCATTTGTTATTCTCGATGAAGCCCAAAACACAACAGAAGAGCAAATCAAAATGTTTATTACCAGACTAGGGTTCGGTTCAAAAATGGTCATTAATGGAGATATTACACAGATTGATTTACCTAAAGGAAAAAGATCCGGATTACAAGTGGCGCTTCGCAAATTGAAATCAGTAAAGGGTATCGGGTTTGTATACCTTCAAGCTTCTGATGTCGTTCGTCATGTGCTCGTTCAGCGCATCCTTTATGCGTACGAAAAGGAAGAGCAAGCTGACGAAAAGTGAGTGTGTAGAGCCTAGTGAGGTGACTATATGTGGAAGAGGATAAGCCTAAAGTGTCGGCCCCGAGAAAGTGGTGGCAAAAAATAAAACAACAGCCGTATATACGTACAGTCATTTTTACAATACTTGGCTTTATTATGTACGGCTTAATGTTGGACAACATTATACCTGAGCAATTAGAAGTAAACTTGTCTGAGCCTGCTGAACAAGATATTCGAGCACCTATGACTGTTGAGAATCGAGTGGCAACAGAACAAAGGCGCACAGAAGCTGTAAGTTCTGTAGAAAGCCAGATGCGTCATAATCAAAATTATGAAGAAGATCGCGTTCAGCAAGTGAATGATATTTTTACGATTATTCGCCTCGTTCGTGAACAAGATGCTTCAGAAGATGAGGACGAAGCTGCATCAGTCTCTGATCAAATTGAAGACATACGCGCCGATTTGTCAGCTTCTACAAACGCGGATTTACCAGATGAAGCGCTTGAAATATTAGTAACGGCATCTGATTTTCAGTTTCAGTCTGCGCATGAAGCGGCAGTCAACACTGTACACGAAATAATGAGCCAGCCGATAAAAGTTGGCGATTTACAGGAATCAAAGCAAGAGGCTGAAGAGCAAATCCTTGAAGTCACAAGTCTATCGCAAGAAGTTCGTGATTCAATTATTGACGTGGTTGATTTAGCGATTGTGTTTAATGTGACGTACGATTCAGAAGCGACTCAACGGTTAAGGCAAGAAGCGGCTGATTCAGTTGACCCTGTTTTAATACGTGAAGGAGAGTTAATTGTTAAAGAAGGCGACTTAGTTACATATGAAATGTATGAACAACTTCGTTTAGTTGGATTACTTGACGAAGCCACGATTATCTTTCCCTACATTGGACTTGCTTTGTTTGTCGTGCTTTTAGTCGGTATGTTGACGTTTTTCTTAAATGATTCAAATACCTCTGTTGCAACAAACAATTCGCATTTACTGATGTTTTCAATCGTCTTCACCGTTATTTTGGTGCTAATGAAATTGTATAGTTATCTTGAAACCGTTATATCTGTACCAGGAATTGGATATGCCGTACCAGCCGCAGCAGGGGCGATGCTGTTAACGCTACTGCTTCATCCAAAAATAGCGATCGTAACCAGCTTTTTATTTGCGATCATCGGTAGTGTCTTCTATAATCATGATTCATCAAGTACATTTGCTTTCGTTTATGGTTTTTATATTTTAGTGGGATCGCTGACAGGGATCTATTTCTTAAATCAATCGAATAAAGCAACGCGCATTTTAAAAGCCGGCTTCTTTGTTTTATGTGCAAACAGTTTGACAGTTGTTGCTTTGCTTTTAATGAAAAGCATTTACTTAAACTGGGTCGAACTAGGTTTTTACTTTTTAGCCGCATTTTTAGCCGCTTTTGTCGCATCTGTTTTAACGATTGGATTGTTACCATTTATTGAGACCGGCTTTGGCGTGTTGTCAACGGCTCGATTAATTGAATTGTCTAATCCAAATCATCCACTACTGCGAAAAATTTTAACAGAGGCACCTGGAACCTATCATCATAGCGTCGTTGTTGGAAATTTAGCAGAAGCAGCGTGCGAAACCTTAGGGGAGAACGGCTTGCTTGCAAGGGTTGGCGCCTATTATCATGATCTTGGAAAAACGCGACGGCCGCGATTTTTTATAGAGAATCAATTAAAAGGGGATAATCCTCATGATAAAATTTCACCACAGTTAAGTAAAACCATTATTATCTCTCACCCTTATGATGGTGCAGAATTGTTAAAGCAGCACAAAATGCCGCGAGAAATTGTTGATATTGCTGAGCAACATCATGGTACAAGCTTGTTGAAGTTTTTTTATTACAAAGCAAAGCAAGATGATGACAAACAGCATATTCCGGAAATACAGTTTCGGTACCCAGGACCAAAACCACAAACGAAAGTGACGTCAATTATTTCCATTGCTGATAGTGTAGAAGCGGCAGTTCGTTCCATGCAAAAGCCGACGCCGGATAAAGTGGAGCAATTAGTTGATAAAATTATTAAAGATAAGTTAGAGGATGGGCAATTTGATGAATCAGATTTAACGTTAAAAGAGTTAAATCAAATTAAATTATCCATGTGTGAGACATTAAATGGCACATTTCATCAGCGAATTGAATATCCTGATGATGATTAAAAAGGAGTAAAATGATGATTGAGATTGACATAGTCGATGAGACAGAAACCTTAACAGAAGAACAAACAAAGCTTGTTCACGAGATTCTTTTGGCTGCCGGAAAAAAAGAGCACGTCCAAGCAGATTCTGAACTCTCCGTTACGTTCGTGACGGAAGCGGCGATTCACGAATTGAATTTGGAGCATCGTGGCATTGACCGATCAACAGATGTATTGTCATTTGCATTAAATGATGGCGAACAAGAATATGAACAGATGGAAGGTATGCCGAATTTGTTAGGAGATATTATTGTTTCGGTCTCTCATATTCATCGCCAAGCCGAAGAATATGATCACTCGTTTGAACGTGAGCTCGCATTTTTAGTTGTCCATGGCTTTTTACATCTGCTCGGCTATGATCATCAATCATCAGATGAAGAAAGGGAAATGTTTACTAAACAAGAGGAGATTCTAGAATCCTATGGCATGGGAAGATCGAAACCGTAGAGGGGTCAAACGTTTAATTCGTTCATTCAACTTTGCAATTTCGGGTCTTGGATATGTAATAAAAAATGAACAAAACATGCAGATTCATTTAATAAGCACAATAGTCATTTGCGGAATGGCTTGGTTTTTTTCCGTGACAGCCATGGAATGGGTGGTTCTTTTACTTGTCATGGGAGGCGTATTAACTGCAGAAACGTTAAATACGGCGATTGAACGAACAGTAGATCTAGTGACAGAAGAGTACCATCCTTTTGCAAAACGAGCGAAAGATATTGGTGCAGCAAGTGTTTTTATCTTTTGTATGATAGCGGTTATAATAGGATTAATTATCTTTGTGCCTTATTTACTATCAATGTTTCGTTAAGGAGGAGTTTAAATGGAAAAAGCAGCACTTATTGAACAAGCAATTGAAGCAAGAGAACAGGCATATGTTCCTTACTCCTCATTTAAAGTAGGGGCCGCCTTGTTATTAGCCGATGGCACAGTCATAAAAGGCGCAAATATCGAAAATGCAGCCTATAGTTTAGCGAATTGTGCAGAGAGAACGGCGCTATTTAAAGCATATGAGCCAGGTCATGCTCCGTTTCAAGCATTAGCGGTTGCGGCTGATACACCAAATCCAGTATCGCCGTGCGGTGCATGTAGACAAGTATTGGCCGAATTATGTGAACCAACAATGCCTGTATATTTAAGTAATCTTAATGGGGATTGGCAAGAAACAACAATTGAAGCACTATTACCAGGTTTTTTTAAAGCGGAGGATATGAATGAATCAAGAAGAAACATTTAAGTCGGGTTTTGTCTCTATTATCGGCAGACCGAACGTTGGGAAATCTACGTTGTTAAACAGAGTAATTGGGCAAAAAATTGCCATTATGTCGGACAAGCCTCAAACAACAAGAAATAAAGTTCAAGGTGTTCTTACAACAAATGACGCACAAGTCGTCTTTATTGATACACCAGGCATTCACAAGCCAAAACATCGCCTTGGCGATTTTATGATGAAAGTAGCGACAAATACATTACGAGAAGTCGATCTAATTTTATATGTTATTGATGCAGATGCTAAGTTCGGACCTGGAGAACAATATATTATTGATCGTTTAAAAGATACAAAAACACCTGTCTTTTTGATCGTTAATAAAATTGATAAAGTAACGAAAGACGCTCTTCTCGAAATCATAGATGCCTATCGTGAGCGTTATGAATTTGAAGAAGTTGTACCAGTTTCTGCATTAGAAGGTGACAACGTTGGGACAATGATGAATCAAATTATGGGTCATCTTGAAGAAGGGCCGCAATACTATCCGAGCGACCAAGTAACGGATCATCCAGAACGCTTTATTGTTGCGGAGCTTATTCGGGAAAAAGCATTACACGTAACGAAGGAAGAGATTCCGCATTCCCTAGCGGTCGTTATTGAACAAATGAAGAGAAGAGACAATGGGAAAGTGTACGTCGGTGCAACCATTATTGTGGAGCGGTCTTCACAAAAAGGGATTATTATTGGCAAACATGGCTCAATGTTGAAAGATATTGGCCAAAAAGCAAGGGTGGATATCGAGGCATTACTTGGCTCAGGTGTCTTTTTAGAGCTGTGGGTAAAAGTTCAAAAAGACTGGCGCAATCGCCCCTCTCAGCTTCGAGATTACGGATTTAACGAAGACGAATATTAGAATATTAAATGGAAACAATGGTTCAAACTGGGTGTTGGACCATTGTTTTTTGTTATACAAAAAGATATGATAATGACAGACGAGAATCGTAAAAAATAAAAAAGTCAAGCTCTGCTAATTAACAATATTTCCATCGGATGAGTATAGTAAGTTTAGGTCATCATACTTCATAAGAACGATTGAGAGGAGTTGTAAAACAGTGCTTGTTCTATCTTGGAAAGTTTTTTCACAGACGGGAAACATTGAAACTTATTTACTCCACAAAGAATTGGAGCGAGATAATGACATGGAGGAGGGGGAAGTAGTACCCTCAGATGACCAGGTGGACCCTACTCTTTCTTAAAAGCAGAGACTTGCTGTAAGGATTTAATATGTTAATAAAAGAAGAAGGAATTATCTTAAAAACAATTGATTATGGTGAATCGAACAAAATTGCAACCGTACTTACGAAAGATCACGGCAAAATAACACTGATGGCTAAAGGAGCAAAAAAGCCAAATAGTCGTTATGCTGCCGTTATGCAACCCTTTGTTCATGGTTCATTTGTCTATTTTAAAGGTAATGGTTTACCGACCATTAGCCAAGGCGAGATCATAAAATCGTTTAAGCATGTGCATTTTGATCTATTTAAGGCGGCCTATGCTGCTTATATAACAGAGTTAATGGATAAATTAACGGAAGAACGCAAACCGTATTTATTTTTATTTGATTGGCTATATCTTTCGATCGAACAGATTGACAAAGGGCAAGATCCAGAAATCATTGCGAGAATTATTGATTTGAAAATGCTTTCAATAGCAGGTGCAAAGCCAAATATTGATGGCTGTGCAAGTTGTCGATCAGTTGAGAGAGATCCAGTCGTATTTTCTTTAACATTTGCTGGTTTCTTATGCAGAGTTTGCGCTCCTCGTGATGAACGTGCGTTTCCCCTTACGTTGTCAATGGTAAAGTTGATTCGAACCCTTTATTACGTGGATTTAAATAAAGTCGGTGCGATTTCAATTAAGCGAGAAACAAAAGCGCGTTTAGCTCAAATCATTTCTTCCTACTACCAAGAATATGTTGGCGTCACATTAAAGTCGCAGCGGTTTATTGACCAATTAAAGAAAGTGGACCCCGATCATTTTAAGGTTGACGGTACGAAAGAATAAAGGTAAAATAATGGAACATGACTAAAATGCAGTGATAGGAGAAAAAGCATATTCAGACATTGGTTTCTAGCGACTTCAGAATGGTGTGAGCTGAAGAACCAAGAATGTGCGAGGCACTCTTTAGCATAAGACCGTATAAAGTGATTAAACACGCTTGTGTTTAATAAATAGGGTGGAACCGCGGGTAACTCTCGTCCCTATGCCGTAATGGCATGTGGATTGAGGGTTTTTTGTTTTCTGAAAAATAGGAGGTATAGGATGAATATTCAAAATATGATTTTAACATTGCAGTCATATTGGGCGAAACAAAATTGTATTATTATGAACGCCTACGACACGGAAAAAGGTGCTGGTACGATGAGTCCACATACGTTATTGAGAACCATCGGACCTGAGCCGTGGAACGTTGCTTATGTAGAGCCTTCGAGACGACCAGCAGATGGACGCTATGGAGAAAATCCGAATCGTCTTTATCAACACCATCAGTTTCAAGTCATTATGAAGCCATCGCCGAATAACATTCAAGAACTGTATCTCGAGAGTCTAAAGGCACTTGGAATTAACCCGCTTGAACACGATATTCGTTTTGTAGAAGATAATTGGGAAAACCCGACACTGGGATGCGCTGGACTTGGTTGGGAAGTTTGGCTAGATGGAATGGAAATTACGCAATTTACGTATTTTCAGCAAGTTGGCGGTATGGAAGCTTCTCCTGTGTCTGCAGAAATCACGTATGGAATCGAACGTTTAGCCACGTATATCCAGGAAAAAGAAAATGTGTTTGATCTTGAATGGGTAGACGGATTTACGTATGGCGATATTTTCTTACAGCCGGAATTCGAACATTCCACGTACACGTTCGAAGTGTCAGATAGCGACATGCTATTTAACTTGTTTAATACGTACGAAAAAGAAGCGACGAGGGCTTTAGAGCGTAACTTAGTGTTTCCTTCATATGACTATATTTTGAAATGCTCGCACGTGTTTAATTTACTAGATGCTCGTGGTGCAATTTCTGTAACGGAACGAACTGGTTATATTGGACGTGTGCGAACATTAGCGCGAAAAGCAGCAAAACAATATTACGAAGAACGTGAAAAACTTGGATTTCCAATGTTGAAGAAAAAGGAGGTAAACTAATGGGGACAACACCATTTCTCCTGGAAATAGGATTAGAAGAATTGCCAGCAAGGTTCGTGACAGAAGCTGTTGTTCAACTTGAAGAGAAGGTGCAACATTGGTTAGCTGATCAGAAACTTACTTACGAGCGAACAGAACGTTTTTCGACTCCGCGACGATTAGCCATTATGGTTCACGGTTTGGCTGATAAGCAAGAGGATTCAGTCGTAAAAGCAAAAGGCCCAGCTAAGAAAATTGCGCAAGATGAAGACGGCAACTGGACAAAAGCAGCGCTAGGCTTCGCTAAATCGCAAAAAATTGAGCCAGGTGCGTTAACAATCGAAGCGTATAACGGTGTTGAATATGTATACGCAACATCTTTTTCAGAAGGAAAGCAAACCGTTGACATCCTCCCGCAAATGGAGTCGTTAATAACAAGTTTAAATTTCCCAAAAAGAATGAAATGGCATACGTACGATTTACGATATGCTCGTCCAATTCGATGGGTCGTTTCATTATTTGGAGAAACAGTTGTTCCGTTTACAATAACTGACGTGACATCAGGTCGTACAACAAGAGGGCATCGTTTTCTTGGTGAGTCTAGTATTGACATTTCATCACCTACCAACTATGAAAATCAAATGCTTGAGCACTATGTTGTGGTAGATGCGGAAAAACGAAAAAGCGCCATTCGCTCACAGCTAGCGGAAATGGAAGTGACGAATGAGTGGGTTATCCCGGTAAATGAAGAACTTCTGGAAGAAGTGAATAATTTACTTGAATACCCGACTGCCCTCAGTGGTGGATTTGAAGAAACCTATTTAACGCTACCAAAAGAAGTGTTGATTACAACCATGCGCGAGCATCAGCGCTATTTTCCAGTCGAATCAAAAGCAGGTGAATTATTACCTTATTTCGTTACAGTGCGAAATGGAAATGAAGAACACCTTGAAAATGTTTCTAAAGGAAACGAAAAGGTGTTACGTGGTCGCTTGGCAGATGCCGCATTCTTCTATGAGGAAGATCAAAAGCTTTCGATTGATCAGTGGAACGAAAAGCTGACGAATGTTGTGTTCCATGAGTCGATTGGTACGATTGCTGAAAAAGTGAGCCGGACGCAAGAACTTGCTGTTTGGTTAGCGAAACAAGAGCATGTCCCAACAGAACAAATAGAGTTTGTAAAGCGAGCAGCATTAATCTCTAAATTTGATCTTGTTACAAACATGGTAGGGGAATTTCCGGAGTTGCAAGGTCGAATGGGTCAAGATTATGCGGAAAAAGCAAACGAAGACCATCGTGTCGCGCTCGCGATTCGTGAGCAATATCTACCACGATTTTCACATGATACGTTACCAAGTTCAACGATCGGTGGCATTTTGTCTTTAGCAGATAAAATTGATACGGTGTTATCGTGTTTTGCCATTGGTCTTATTCCTACAGGCTCCCAAGATCCATATGCATTGAGAAGGCAAGCGAATGGGGTCGTTCAAATTTTACTCGATAGAAAATCGTCCATTTCAATAGATGCCATCATTGATTATTGGGTGAATACGTTGAGTCAAAAAGGATTTATGACGGCTGATGTCGAATCTACTAAAGAAGAAGTTGTACAATTCTTTTTAAGCCGTTTTAAACATTTAATGAATGAGGCTGGCTATCGATATGATGTTGTAGATGCAGTATTAGCTGCCCCTCTCGTTGATGTATATTCAATGTTTGCAAAAGCAGAAGCGATTGGACAACAGCTTAATCAACCTGAGTTCAAAAAAACTGTCGAAGCATTAAGTCGAGTAACAAACCTTGCTCAAAAGGCAGAATCAGACACAATCATTGATGAAGAGCTGTTTGAAAATGAAGTTGAAGCAAAGCTGTTGGCAGCAACCGTTGAAGTAGAAATGAGTTTAGCACAAGCGTGGACACAACACGACGCGTTTGCAGCCTATCACCTTTTAGCGGCTTGCCAAGAGCCAATCCATGCATTCTTTGAACACACAATGGTTATGGTAGACGACCCAGCAATTCGATCCAATCGTCTAGCATTATTAAAAAGGTTAGCTCGTTCGATTCATTCATATGCTGATTTTCAGCAAATTGTCTTTTCTTCGTAACTAGTGTTCAGGTTAGAGAGGTGAGTCCCAATCGAACTTTCAAATAGACAGCAACAAATCATTGATATTGTCAAAGAAAATGGACCAATAACAGGAGAGCATATTGCGGAGCGTTTGTCTTTAACAAGGGCAACACTCCGCCCTGATTTAGCCATTCTAACCATGTCTGGCTTTCTTGACGCTAGACCACGAGTTGGCTATTTTTATACAGGGAAAACAGATTCTCCTGTTCTTTCAGATGAAATCCAAAAAATTAAAGTCCATCATTATCAATCAAGACCTGTTATTGTCGAACAATCAACTACTGTTTATGAAGCGATTTGTACAATGTTTCTTGAAGATTGCGGGACATTGTTTATCGTTGATAAGCACACAACATTAGTAGGGGTTGTCTCCCGAAAAGATTTGCTACGAGCAAGTATGGGTGGACAAGCAATAGAAACCATTCCAGTTAGTATCATTATGACACGAATGCCCAATATTACAGTCTGTGAAAAAGAGGACTCGATTATTGAAGTTGCTCATAAACTCATTTCAAGGCAAATCGATGGAATTCCGATTGTGAAAAAAGTTGATGTCGGCTCTGGGTTTGAAGTCATTGGGCGAATCACAAAAACGAATATGACTTCTTTGTTAGTAGATTTAGCTAAGAATGAAGGAACATAAGGAGGGCTGTTCTTCATGAGTCAAACGGAACGCTTAATTGTTTACATTGTGTCAGATTCAGTTGGTGAAACTGCTGAACTAGTTGTGAAAGCGGCAGTTAGTCAATTTAATGGGTCGAATGTAGAGATTCGCCGCATTCCTTATGTCGAGGATAAAGGAACGATTCAAGAAGTCGTACAAATCGCGAAAAAAGCGAAGGCGTTAATTGCATTTACGCTTGTTGTTCCAGAGATTAAAGATTATTTGCTGCAAACAGCGAAAGAAGCAAATGTTGAAACCGTTGATATTATTGGTCCTGTATTAGGGAAGATCAATCAATTAACGAATGAACAACCACGGTATGAACCGGGTTTAATTTATCGATTGGACGAAGATTATTTCAGGAAAGTTGAAGCAATTGAATTTGCTGTAAAATATGATGATGGCCGGGACCCTAGAGGGATTATTTTGGCAGATGTTGTACTGATCGGTGTATCAAGAACGTCAAAGACGCCCCTCTCGCAATATTTAGCTCACAAACGATTAAAAGTGGCGAACGTACCTCTTGTGCCGGAAGTGGAACCGCCGGAAGAGTTATTCAAAATCTCATCTAAAAAATGTATTGGCCTACGTATTAGTCCTGAAAAGCTTAATAGCATACGAACCGAGCGTTTAAAAGCATTAGGGTTGAAATCTGAAGCCAACTACGCAAATATTAATCGCATTAAACAAGAATTAGATTATGCGCAAGAAGTGATGGAGCGGGTAAACTGTCCGGTTATCGATGTTTCAAATAAAGCTGTTGAAGAAACAGCGAATTTAATCTCCAATATGTTCCAAAAGCATTAATTGGAAACTGTTTACTGTTCAAAAAGCTTGTTTTAAAGTATAATTGCCAATTGGGACTCTAAATTTGCAGATCTGATGTATAAAAAGGCTAGAGATCAAATAAATTTAAAAAGTCAAGACTTTTTCTTGTTTTTTTGGTAATGATAGTAAAGAAGACGGATCAAATTAGGGTTTTCGACAGTTTCTTGTTTTTTTCGTCAAATAAGAAGGAGATCAAGTCATAAATGTTGAATGGTTACGTATGAGTTCAACTGTATATGTTGATGCAGATTCTTGTCCTGTTAAAGAAGAAATTATTACCCTTTGTGATCAATATAAAAAAGAATTGGTCTTTGTTTTTTCGTATGCACATAATATGGTCTTGCCCCAACATGTCAAAACCGTACAAGTTGATGTAGATAAAGAAGCAGCAGATCTTTATTTACTCCAAGCGGTAAGACGAGGTGACGTATGCATATCTCAAGATCATGCCTTAGCTTCATTATTGATTATGAAAGGGGCGATTGTGCTTTCACCACGCGGTCATGTATATAAAGAAGAGGAAATGTCGAGCATGTTACAGTCTCGTTATGCTTCTCAAAAAGCTAGAAGAGCTGGAAAAAAGACAAAAGGTCCTCGGAAATTTACGGTAGAAGATCGTGAGCAATTTACACAGTCGCTTGAATCTGAACTAAAACGTGACAACGATAGGAATGAAAAAGAATAGGTGATAGCGTTATGTCCGTGAAAATTCCTGATGAGAAACTATCAGAAATAAGGAATGCGAGCGATATCGTTGATGTCATCGGTGAATATGTTCAACTAAAGAAAAATGGGCGCCAATATGGTGGGTTATGTCCTTTTCATGATGAAAAAACGCCGTCTTTTTCTGTCTCTGAAGAAAAACAGGTTTACCATTGTTTTGGTTGTGGAGCTGGTGGGAATGTGTTTACATTCCTGCAAGAATTAGAAGGCTGGTCGTTTACAAAAACGGTCACCCATCTAGCTGATAAAAATAAGATCTCTCTACCTCAAATCACGCAGCTTTCGGAAGATGATTCGCGCGAAGATACATCTAAAATAGAAGCGATGAAGAAAGCGCATCAGCTAGCTGCTTCTACGTATCATAGTATTTTTATGTTTACGGAAGAGGGATCTCCAGGTCGCGTATATGCGGAGGAACGTTGGTTTTCTCAAGCTCAAATTGATCATTTTAAGATTGGCTATGCACTAGATGAATGGGAAACCATTTCAAAGGTGCTTGAACAAAATGAGTTCGACTTAGAGATCATGGAAGAAGCTGGATTAGTTGCAAAGCGTAAAACAAGCGGATTTTATGATTTATTCCGCCATCG
Organism: Shouchella phoenicis; assembly: GCF_047238345.1. Lineage (NCBI taxonomy): Bacteria > Bacillati > Bacillota > Bacilli > Caryophanales > Bacillaceae > Shouchella > Shouchella phoenicis. Next base: position 1,463,748 of record NZ_JBDFMQ010000001.1, read on the forward strand.
TTTAATTTTCCCGATTTCAGATAATAATGGAGACATTGTTGGTTTCGGTGGAAGAATGATTGGTGAAGGTCAACCAAAGTATTTAAATAGTCCAGAGACACCTATTTATCAAAAAGCAAAAACGTTATTTCACATGTATGAAGCGCGACCAATCATTCGAAAGAAAGACCGTGCTTATCTTTTTGAAGGTGCATTCGATGTGATGGCGGCATGGAAGTCAGGAGTTGAAAATGCGGTTGCGACACTCGGAACGGCTCTAAGCCCCGATCATGCGAAACTTCTTCGCCGTAATGCAGAAGAAATTGTTGTATGTTTTGACGGGGATAAAGCAGGTCGAGAGGCGATTCGAAAAACAATTCCTTATTTAGAAAAAGTCGGTTGTCGAATCCAAATTTGTTTGTTACCAGATGGGTATGATCCAGATGATTTTGTGAAAGAGTTTGGTTCAGATGCGTTTAAACTTCATTTAGAAGAAGAGCTTTTGTCTGTTATGGCTTTTAAGATGCATGATGCTAAGCAAACAAAAAACTTAGAAAATGAAGGAGAACGTCTTAAGTATATTGAAGACATGCTTGAGGAAATTGCAAGTTTAGATCAATCGATTGAGCAAGAGCACTATTTAAGGCAGTTATCAAACGAATTTAACCTGTCTTTACACGTTCTGCAACAAGAAATGGAGCGGAAGGAAAAAAAGCAGGGACATTCAAAACAAGAACAACCTTCCGAACAACGGAAAGAAACGATTAAACCACATCATCATTTCCAAACATCTAGGCCTATGGCTGCACATATTAAGGCAGAACGGATGCTCCTTGCCTATATGCTTCAAGATGAAGAGATGATTTGGAGAGTTGCGGAGCGTCTAGAAAGTGGTTTCAATATAGACGAACATGGAGCTCTTTATGCATATTTGTTATCCTTTGTTTCGCAACATCCAGAAAAGGGAATAAATGATTTTATAGAGAGTCTCGAAGATCAAAACCTTGCTAAGTTAGCTGCTTACCTGCTTATGCAAGATATAAAAATGGACTGTACAGATGATGAACTACACGATTACATTAAGAAGATTGAACAATATCCGAAACTATTACAAATTAAAGAAAAGCAACAAGCGGCGCGTTTAGAGCAAGATCCAATTCTTGCTGCGCAAAAGCAAATGGAACTCATACGCGAAAAAAGGGAATTGCTAGGAAAGTAATTCGTCGTTAATTTTGGAAGGAGGGGATCGAGTGGCTGATAAACCGTTACGTCCAGTAACTGAAGGTGATCTATCCATCGATCAAGTAAAAGAACAATTAGTAGAGGTTGGTAAAAAGCGTGGTACATTAACGTATGCCGAGATTACAGAGAAAATGGCTTCGTTTGAACAAGATGCTGACCAAATGGATGAATTTTATGAATACCTTGGAGAGCAAGGTGTGGAACTCTTAAATGAAACGGACGATGAAGTACCATCCATGCAACAAGTCGAAAAGAATGAAGACGAATTTGATCTAAATGACCTTAGTGTCCCTCCTGGTATTAAAATAAACGATCCAGTTCGCATGTACCTTAAAGAAATTGGTCGTGTGCCGCTTCTTTCTGCTGAAGAGGAAATCAATTTAGCAAAACGAATTGAGCAGGGTGATGAAGAAGCGAAAAAGCGTTTAGCAGAGGCGAACTTGCGTCTTGTTGTTTCCATCGCTAAGCGTTATGTAGGAAGAGGCATGCTGTTTCTTGATCTTATTCAAGAAGGTAACATGGGTCTGATTAAAGCGGTTGAGAAGTTTGATTATGACAAAGGCTTTAAGTTTAGTACGTACGCCACATGGTGGATTCGTCAAGCGATTACTCGTGCCATTGCAGACCAAGCTAGAACCATTCGTATTCCAGTGCACATGGTTGAAACCATTAACAAATTAATTCGTGTACAGCGTCAGCTTCTTCAAGACTTTGGCAGAGAACCGACGCCAGAAGAAGTCGGAAAAGAAATGGAATTAACGCCTGAAAAAGTTCGAGAAATCCTTAAGATTGCTCAAGAACCTGTTTCATTAGAAACACCAATTGGTGAAGAAGATGATTCTCACTTAGGTGACTTTATTGAAGACCAAGAAGCTTTAGCACCGTCAGATGCAGCTGCGTATGAACTATTAAAAGAACAACTAGAAGACGTATTGGATACCCTCACAGATCGAGAAGAAAATGTACTTCGCCTTCGCTTTGGTCTTGATGATGGTCGTACGCGTACGCTCGAAGAAGTCGGTAAAGTGTTCGGTGTAACGCGTGAGCGAATTAGACAAATTGAAGCGAAAGCCTTACGCAAATTGCGCCATCCAAGTAGAAGTAAACGATTGAAAGATTTCCTAGACTAACAATTGGTGTGCACACGGATTCAGCTAAACTGGGTTCGTGTGCCTTCCTTATTTCTATTTTACTTCTTCTTAAAACGGAATGCAAATCGTTGTTAAGAATTTTCTTATAAATCAACTCGAATTTTTTTCGCTATTTTTGGGAAAAGTAAGATGAAGCCTTTTCATAATGGAGAATTTGGAGTAAACTATAGTAGATTCGTGCTTTTTATACATAAATTAAGGGTTCGTTCTAACGAGAAAGGAGAGCACCTATATGAAAGGTCGTCCGTTAATCCCGTTTGCTATTATCGCACTGCTTGGGATTGTACTTATGGTTGCAATGTCTGCTATTGGCGTAGATCAACGTGCTAGTATGGATGAAGAAGAGGAAGAACCGGTAGAAATCGGGGATCCGGTTGAATATGGACAAGGTATAGTTGAGAGTTCGTGTATAAGTTGTCATGCAAATGATTTAGGTGGTACCGCTAGTGCACCAGCGATTAACGATTTAGAGGGAGAATTATCTCACGATGAAATCGTTGACATTGTGACGAACGGTCAAGGAAACATGCCTGCATTTGGCTCTTCACTACAACCGGAAGAAATTGATGCAGTTGCCGATTACTTATTATCATTATCGGAATAGGAGAGCGGGGGGATAACCCTTGCTTTTTTCTTTTGGAAGGAGAAACAATCGTTTTGAATACAAATCAATTATCTCGAAGACTTGAACGTGTGGCGCACTATGCGAAAGGATACCAAACATTAGCGGATATTGGCTCAGACCATGCCTACTTACCATGTTATTTATGTTTGCGAGATCCTGGGCTTCATGCCATTGCCGGAGAAATAAATGAAGGTCCATATCAGTCTGCACGCAAACAAGTGCAACTGTCGAATTTAGAAGAGCAGATTGAAGTAAGGAAAGGAAGCGGCTTAGACGTTATAAACGTTGATGAACATGTTGACGTAATTACGGTCGCAGGTATGGGAGGGCCGCTTATAGCTTCTATTTTAGAACTTGGATTGGAAAAGCTAACAAGTAGTAAGCGATTGGTTTTACAGCCTAATGTAGCTTCTCAAGCTGTACGTGAATGGCTGATGTCCCATCAATTCAGCATCCTTGCTGAAGAGATTATTGAAGAAGATGATAAAATTTATGAGATTGTCGTCGCTGAAAAAAGTCACTCACTTGTAACGTATACAGAGGTAGAGTTGTTGATGGGTCCTTTGTTAATTCAAAATCAAACAGAGGTATTTAAAAAGAAATGGACGCAAGAAAAAAATAGTTGGGAACGTGTGTTAAAACAATTAAAGCAGGGAACGGAAACGATAGAGCTTGCAAATAAAAAAGAAGCTTTGAAACGTAAGATTGACATGGTTGAGGAGGTATTTGTGTGACACTTACAGGGAGAGACGTCATAAACGAATTTGAGCGGTTTTCACCGAAAGCGTATGCTGTTGAAGGCGATCGAAATGGATTAATGGTTGGTACATTAAATAAGCCAGTTCAGCATGTGATGATCGCCCTTGATGTACTTGAAGAAACGATGGACGAGGCAATCGAGCAAGAGGTTGACTTAATCATTGCCCATCACCCTTTACTATTTAGACCTTTGAAACAAATAAATTTGGATACGGCAATGGGTAGAATTGTTCAAAAAGCAATTCGAAATGAAATAACGATCTATGCCGCACATACAAATCTTGATGTTGCTTCTGGTGGTGTGAACGATTTATTAGCGGATGCGCTGAATATTCAATCGCCAGAGGTGCTTGTGCCAACCTATAAAGAAGATATGTTCAAGTTTGTGGCTTTTGTACCGAAAGCTCATGGAGATGCGATCCGAGAATCGTTAGGAGAAGCGGGTGCGGGCTTTATTGGAGAATACAGTCATTGTTCTTTTTCGTCAATTGGTAAGGGCACGTTTCGTCCAACTGAACGGGCCAACCCTTATTTAGGAGAAAACAACAAACAAGAAGTCGTAGAGGAAGAACGGATTGAAACGATTGTGCCGAATCATTTAATCGCATCCGTGATTGAAGCATTTGTTTCAGCACATCCGTATGAAGAACCTGTGTATGATCTTTATCCACTTCAAGAACCTTCTGTAATGCTCGGATTAGGTAGAGTAGGCAAAATTCCTCAAGCTCAAACGTTACGCGAGTATGTGGATGTAGTGAAAAAAGCACTTGGTGTCGAGAATGTTCGTGTTGTCGGAAATTTAGATAAGAAAATTAACAAAGTAGCGGTATTAGGCGGAGACGGAAATAAGTATGTCAATCAAGCATTGCGCAAAGGTGCGGATGTACTTGTGACCGGTGACCTTTATTATCATGTTGCGCAAGATGCGAAAATGGATGGTATGACGATTATTGATGCAGGTCATCATATTGAAGCCATTATGAAAAAAGGTGTTGCCGAAGAATTAGAGAAACGATTTGAGGGGAAAGCGCTGAAGATTTTTGCTTCAAAAAATAGTACAGACCCTTTTCAATTCATGTAAAAACGTAAAAGAAAAAAGCGCTAATGTCATTTATCTACATTAGCGCTTTTTAATAATTATTTTTTTACACGTACTTTTGGTAGGATTTTTTCAATCGGTACTTTTTTCGTCGTATCCCACGTTGTTTCATTTTCAGGTTCATAGTTTTCAATAAATGTGATGACTTCTTTTGTGATCGGTGTTGGTGTTGAAGCACCTGAAGTGACACCAACTTTTTTTGCATCCTTAATCCAATCCAAGTCTAGCTGTGATAAATCACCAATACGGTATGCAGGTGTACCTGCAATCTGTTGTGAAACTTGTGCTAAACGGTTGGAGTTATTGCTTTTTGGATCACCAACAACAATGACAACATCACATTGAGACGCTTGTTCTGCAACTGCTTCTTGACGAACTTGAGTTGCTAAACAAATTTCATTGTGCACTTCAGCTTTAGGGTACAGCTCCATAGCACGTTTCATAATGTCGGAAACGTCCCACTGACTCATCGTTGTTTGGTTTGTGATAATAATATCACGATCATCTAACGTTAATGCTTCAAGATCATCCATTGTTTCAACAAGGTGAACAGCATCTGGTGCAACGCCTACTGCGCCTTCTGGTTCAGGGTGTCCTTGTTTACCAACATAAATGAACTGATGACCTTCTTCTGCTTTTTCACGAATTAAATCGTGTGTTCTTGTTACATCTGGACATGTAGCATCGATGCACGTTAGACCTTTTTCCTTAGCAAGTCGACGCACTTCTGGAGATACACCGTGAGCTGTGAAAATCACGGTACCGTGGGTCACTTCTTTAAGAATTTCTAACCGGTTTGGTCCATCTAAAGAAATAATGCCATCTTCTTCAAATGCATCCGTCACATGTTGGTTGTGGACAATTTGCCCAAGTATATAAAGAGGTCTCGGCAAGTCCAAATTTTGAGCAGCTTGACGTGCCATAACCATCGCGTCTACAACGCCATAACAATAGCCTCTAGGTGAAATTTTTAATACGTCCATAAAAATCCATGGCCTCCTATTAAAAACAGGCTTCCATAAAAAAAGAAAGCCGTGTTTTGATTCATCTTCTATTGTAAAGGAGATACGCGCAGGTGACAATCAAGACGCGTTATTAATTTGCTTCTTCTAGTAAATTTGTGTCGATAAATTCATATGCTTGCTCTTCGGAATATTTTTGCACAACTGCAAGTTCACTTGCTACCATCTGTCTAGCTTTCTGTAAATGGTGGCGGTCTTGAATATGGAGACCGTTCGAACGCTCAGTTTGCTTTTTCGAAAGCGAAGATACAAGGTGAGCTGCATCAATGATACTTCCTGTTTTGAGTAAATTTTCTGTGTCACGAGAAAACTGACTCGAAGAAAGGGGGATTTCAGGACCTGTTTTTAATGCATCTGCTACTTGAGTGACTTCAGAGGAGGAGATGACCTTTCTAAGTCCGGATTCATCAATCCGCGATTCTTGAAGCATAAGTGTTACATCAACGAGTGGAAAATGCAAAATATAATATGACTGTGTTTCTCCTAAAACACTTTTCTCTTCAATTTCTTGGATCTTTCCGGCCCCATGATAAGGGTAAACAACGTTGTCTCCGACTTTAAACATGGACATTCCTCCAATCGATTTATACATGTCAGTATAGCACAATTGAAGGCAAATATCAAATTATACTATCGTTATAGGAAGCTTGTCAACAACTAAAATTTGATTTATATATAAAGTTTTGGAAGCGATTCCCCGGAAGGTTGTTGCTTTTTTTTAGTAGCCGTAGTTGCGTTCGCAATTGGTTGATTTGATGGACGCTCAATCACCGGTGCTTGATCTGGAATAGCAACTGCTTGCTGATTATAAGCTTGATCTGAACTAGCTGCAGTCGATTGACCACTCGTCTGCATCTGTTGATCAGACGACGGCTGTTTCATAGAGCGCATCATTCTCCAGAGAGTGGGAACATTTTTAATGAAAGGTCCGTATTGTTGAACCATAGGGGCGACTTGCTGGGTAATCCCCATGACCCGTTGTGTATTTTCTAAAATGGTAGCAAAGTTAAGTCCTCCAGATGCACTTCCTAGTGCTTGACTAGTAAGCCGACCGCCTCCGAGTAAGCGAGCTAAAATTCCGCCGCCACGGGAAGCGCCTGTAACAGCCTGTTGAATGGGTGCGGATGCCATTGATGCTGTCGGCTGCATAAAGTGTGTAGCTGTTCCTAATAATCGACTTGAACCACTTGATAATGGTTGCATAGGAATAGAGCTGGCAGGTGGTCCGTAATATGGCTGCATGACAATGTCCTCCTACAATGATCTAATAATGTAGACTATGCGAAAAACGGGCGTATTGTGCGTATTTTGACCTTGGACTTGCTCATGAATTATGATAAAATGAACTATTGCATGAAGGAACTGGAAAAGAGGAAATGAATAATGAATGCAGAAAATTTTTTAAGACTAGGAATTACGGATAAATTGCAGCAAGCGCTTGTTGATTCCAATATAGCTAAACCAACTGAAATACAAGAACGCCTTATACCGGCGATCTTAAACGGTAAAGATGTTATTGGACAATCGCAAACAGGAACTGGAAAAACGTTCGCTTTCTTATTACCAATTGTTGAGAAGTTAAAACTGGATCAAGAGCAGGTTCAGGCCATTATAACGGCTCCAACAAGAGAACTTGCAAACCAATTATATAATGAGGTAGCAAAACTTATTAAGCCGTTTGAAGGTGAAGTCTCTGCTCAACTTTATGTTGGAGGTACGGACCGACAAAAACAGCTGGATCGCTTGAAAACAAAACAACCACATATCGTTGTTGGAACACCAGGTAGAATTAATGATTTAATTCAGCATAATGCGCTACTTGCATATACGGCTACAACACTTGTGGTTGATGAGGCAGATCAAATGCTTGATATGGGATTTATTGAAGATGTTGACAAAGTTGCAGGTAAAATGGCGGAGCAGCTACAGATGCTTGTATTTTCAGCAACCATTCCAGAAAAGCTTCAACCGTTTTTAAAGAAATATATGACGCAGCCACGCCACGTACATGTACAGCCTGAAGCCTTGGCTGCGAAGGCAGTCAAACACCAGCTAGTCCCTGTTCGTCACAAAGAAAAGCTGACCGTGTTAAAAGAAGTCGTACGTAACATCAACCCTTATTTAGCAATTGTATTTGTGAACACAAAAGAGCAAGCGGACCTTGTAGCAGATGAATTAGCAAAAGAAGGATTGAATATTGAACGACTTCATGGTGGACTTCCTTCACGCGAACGTAGAAAAGTGATGAAAAAAGTAGATGATGCAAGTGTACAGTACCTAGTTGCTTCTGATCTTGCAGCTAGAGGTATGGATATTAAGGGTGTCACTCATGTCATTAACTACGAATTTCCTGCAGATTTAGATTTTTATGTTCATCGAGTAGGGCGTACGGCTCGTGCTGGTGCAGATGGCCTTGCGATGTCTCTATTTGAAAAGACAGACGAGTATGCATGTGGCAAACTTGCGAGCAAAGGGATTCAATTTACGTTTGTTGAGTTCAAAGATGGAGAATGGCAACAAGTTAAAGGGCCTATTGGGAGTGGTGGCTTTTCACAAAAGAAACCAGCTACAAATGATAAAAGACAGTCGACTTCAAGCTCAACTTCACAACCACAAGAAAGAACCGGTGGAAAAGCGAAAGCCAAAGCGAAAAAGGTTAAGCCTGCATATAAACGAAAAGCGCGTGTTGCGCAGGAAAAGAAACATCGGAGAGATAATAAAGCGCGTTCCCGTAAAAGTAAGTAAAGGAGAGTTTAGATAATGTCTTTGTTATTAGGATCGCATGTATCGATGAGTGGAAAAAAGATGTTGCTTCAATCCAGTGAAGAAGCGGCTGCTTATGGTGCGAACACGTTTATGATTTACACAGGTGCACCGCAAAATACGCGACGTAAAGCAATTGAAGATTTGAATATCGAAGCTGGAAAGCAGCATATGGAAGAGCATGGTATTCGTGACATTGTCGTTCACGCACCTTACATTATTAATATTGCCAACACGCAGAAGCCTGAAACGTTTAAACTAGGTGTCGACTTCTTACGTTCGGAGATTGAACGCACAGAAGCTCTTGGTGCGAAACAAATTGTCTTACATCCAGGGGCGCATGTCGGTGCTGGTCCCGAAGCTGGAATCGAGAAGATTATCGAAGGTTTAAATGAAGTATTAACAGAAAAAAGAGATGTGCAAATTGCACTTGAAACAATGGCCGGTAAAGGTTCTGAATGTGGTCGAACATTTGAAGAACTAGCTAAGATCATTTCGGGCGTCACCCATAACGAACGGTTATCTGTCTGTTTTGATACATGCCACACACATGACGCTGGCTACAATATTGTTGAAGACTTTGACGGCGTATTAGAGTCCTTTGACAAAATCATTGGTGCAGATCGAATAAAAGTTGTTCACGTTAATGATTCAAAAAATGAACGACATGCACAAAAAGATCGACATGAAAATATTGGACATGGATATATTGGCTTGAAGGCGCTTGATTATATTGTTCATCATGATCAATTTAAAGATGTACCAAAAATTTTAGAAACACCGTTTATCGGGGTTGACAAAAAAGACCGTAAACCACCTTATGAGCATGAAATTGCGCTATTAAGAAGAGAGCGGACCGATCTTATTGAAAAATAATAAAAAGAGCACCTCTAGTTTGAAAAAACGAGGTGCTCTTTTTATTATCTAATGGTAAAATAATGGCAAGAAACCATTTAAAGCATATGGCTGTATTTCTGGAATAACTGGGAAACTGTTGAAGAAACATAGGAATCAGTTTCTTTGGTTAATTGATAAATAATGGATTCCACTTGTTTTTTATTTCCAACGTTAATGGTGTGTTGCCGTAAAATGCGAAGGACGCTATCCGCCTGTTCGCTTGATAATGGGTAACCTTGTTTCTCGGCAAGTTGCATAAATTCTTCTTTACTAATCGAATTAATTTTTTGGTTCACGAGCTGTTGCATGATGAAGTTCATGATGGCACCGCTCCTTAAAATAGTAAGTCTCTCTTACTTTATGTTGTGAAAGAAAAAACAGAACAAAAAAAGGAGTTAACGTCTCTTTTCACGAATAAGAGTAAAATATAGGAGATTCGGAAAAGTGTTTTATTATTTGTTATTCTGATTAATGATAAGGGGGGCCAGAAGATCTATGAACCAAAACCAGCTATACAAAAATGGCCCTAATAGGAGTACTGATATGTTGCACAAAGAGATAATTGGAAAACAAGACTATCGTAATCAAACGATGTTTACGCTTATTGAAGAATTAAATTTACCTTATTTAAAAGTAGATCAAACGTTGAAAGTTGTATCTTGGAATGAGATGTTTAGTTTTTTGACAGACATCAAAAAAGAAGAACTTCAACATTCTTCACTCAAAGAGTTAGCGATCAGTCATGAAATTGCAGAGTTTTTTCTTAATCAAATTGAACTCAGCTCTAAATATGTGCAAATTACGAAAAATATTTATGAGAATGAAGGAAGTGTACTTAATATTACCTTTATTCCAGAAGTAGAAAATGAGCATGTGTGTTATTTTATTATGCTAGAAGATTTATCTTTGCAAACGAAATATGAGGAACTATTGACGTTTCAACATCAAATGCAAGCGGTATCTCATATTGCAGCTAGCGTTGCACACGAGTTACGTAACCCGCTTTCTGTTATCAAAGGCTTTTTACAGTTATCGCACTTAACATGTGATTTTCAAAAATATTACAACACCATCATCTCTGAGCTTAATCGTATGAATATTATCATTGAGGACTTTTTATCTGTTTCTCGAAAAAAATCAAACCGAAAATGGCAATCCCCCTCTAACCTCATCCAATCATTAGTGGAATTAATGAAAGCGGAGTGTCTTTTACACAGTGTGGAGCTACAGGTGAATTTTGATAAGTCCTTTGCGCTATGCCATGTGAACGAATCGATGTTTAAACAAGTGATGCTCAATTTACTTAGAAACGCGATTGAAGCGTTTGACGACGGAGCTTCCTACAAGTATTTAAAAGTATCAAGTAAGGAAGTGGGGGAGTTTGTACATATTGAATTAATTGACAATGGCAAAGGCATGCCAAAAGAAGTTGTTGAACAACTTGGGAAACCTTTTTTCACGACTAAAGAAAAAGGAACGGGCGTTGGTATTCCATTATGCAAAAAAATCGTTGAGGACCACGGTGGTCATTTTTATGTTTCAAGTGAACGTGATGTAGGGACGAAGGTTGTGATTACGTTTCCTTTGCTTGTCTAACATGACTTTTTGTATGTAGCCTTATAATAGGCTTTTTGTTTGTTGGAAGATCTTAGCGCTTGACGTACGTATCTATATCGTCTATTCTACTTTGGAGCTAAAGGAGGAGGACGTTTGTATGGAACGAAACCGAAAGAAGCTTATTTCATTATGTCTATTAGGACCTGTTATTGGCCTATTTTTATATACAAATCATCTTACAAATGGACAACTGGAGGAACGTGCTTACGGCAATTCCTACGACCCGTTAGAAGAAGATTATGAGCATATTAAAGAAGAGATTGCAATGTTCCATGATGGGTCGTTGGACTCTTTTCCTTCATATGAAGATAACAAACATGCATGGGAAGATGCTGAACAGATTGGCGACTTTCTTCACGAAGAAAGTGAAGGACACTTTGAAGAGCGTTGGGGCATGTACCTCGGACTTATCGCAGAACAAGAAGATGTTGACCCATTTTTAGTTTATGAACTTCTAAAAGTTGAAAGTGGCGACACGTTTGATGAGAATGCGATCGGGCCAGAGACTAAGTATGGACATGCCTATGGTATGGCTCAATTTATGACGAATACCGCACCGTGGATTGCAGATATGGCGAGTTTAGACTATGAAAAAGACTATTTGTTTAATCCGTATTACGCGATTCATTTATCGGTACAATACTTGTCGTTCTTGCATGACCAATATGACAATTGGGATCAAGCATTAACTGCATATCATCGAGGAATGGGCGGGATGCAAGCCTATATTGCGGAAAATGGACATGCGAAAAGCGAGTATGCGGTTATGATTCAAAAACAAGCAAAAACCCATGACCTCTTTTAAAAAACGGCCGACGTGCCGTTTTTGTTTTTGTTAAAAATGAAGAATCATGGCTGGACAAATGAGAAAAAGAGAGTATAATAGGTTGAAGATAAATCGGAATCATTCTGAATAGGGGGATGGAAATGATTCGCGAAAACTATGTTACCTTAGAGAATATTACATTTGCTTACGGGCGACGTCCGGTACTCAGTGACGTTTCATTAACAATAAAAAAAGGTGATTTCCTTGGATTGGTTGGCCCGAACGGCTCTGGGAAGTCAACATTAATTAAAATGATGCTTGGCTTATTGCGGCCAACTGAAGGTACGGTCAAAGTATTTGATGACTCGATTGAACAGTTTCATCAATGGGATCGCATCGGCTATGTGTCACAAAAAGCAAATAGCTTCAGTAGTGGCTTTCCTGCTACTGTTTACGAAGTAGTATCAATGGGCTTGTTTGGAAAAGTAGGGCTTTTTCGTTTCATGAAGAAAAAGCATAAAGAAATGGTGTTTCGTGCTGTCGAGCAAGTAGATATGACGGAGTACTTGTATGAAAATATAGGGGAACTTTCTGGTGGTCAACAGCAGCGTGTCTTTATTGCGCGAGCGCTCGTGAGCGATCCAGATTTGCTCATTCTTGATGAACCGACAGTAGGAATTGATGCGAAAAGCGTTGCATCGTTTTATGGCTTGCTCCACGAATTAAATCGAGATTTAGGAAAAACCCTTTTATTAATTTCTCATGATATCGGAGCGATGACGGATCATGTAAACAAAGTAGCTTGCTTAAATCGGACGATCCATTTTCACGGAAAAACCGAAGAATTTGCTGCGAAAAAAGACAAGCTGGATTTTTATGGACATGACGTTCATTTGTTAACCCACAGTCATGAAGGAGTAAACCATGCTTAATGCTTTTTTAACTTATGATTTCCTGCAATATGCGTTATTGACTGGTGTAATGATTGGATTACTCGCTCCTTTATTAGGAGTCTTTTTAGTTGTGAGAAGAATGTCTTTAATTGCAGATGCATTATCGCACATCACCTTATCAGGTATTGCTTTTAGTCTCTTGCTTGGAAGCTATATTCCGTTTATGCAAGGGGTCAATCCGCTTTATATGGGAATGGTCTTTTCAGTGAGTGGCTCACTCTTTATGGAGAAATTACGACAAGTGTATGTTCATTATAAAGAGATCGCTATTCCGATTATCATGTCGGCCGGTATAGGGTTAGGTGTAGTATTTATTTCAATGGCTAACGGCTTTAATACAGATTTATTAAATTATTTATTTGGGTCTGTAATTGCTGTTAACCGCAGTGATTTTATTACAATTACAGTTATCACCGTTGTTGTATTATTTATTTTGATGATGTTTTATAAAGAACTATTCTTTCTATCGTTTGACGAGGAGCAAGCACGTGTATCAGGCATTAATCGACGCTTAGTTCATTTAGTATTTATGGTTATGGTTGCGCTTGTTATCGCGGCTTCAATGCGAGTAGTGGGAATTCTACTCGTCTCCGCTTTAATGACTCTACCTGTTGCAAGCGCAATGCGATTTGCCAAAGGGTTTAAACAATTGTTCGTTTACGCAGTTATTTTTGGGGAAATTGCGGTGATTGGTGGCCTTATGCTCGCGTTTCAGCTGAATTTAGCTCCAGGCGGAGTGATTGTACTTCTGGCAGTATTGATCTTATTATTTTCCATCTTATTTGGTCGAAATCGTGCAAAACAAGGGCGCTTTCCGTTAAAAAAAAGAACGCAACCTACTAGCCAATCTGAATAAAATTCGTTACACTAAAAAGCAAGAAGTCAAAGAAGAGGGTTGATTGAATGGATGTTTCACATGCACTTAATCGCTTAAAAGAAAAAGGGTACAAGTATACAGATAAACGAGAAGATATGCTGCGCTTATTCGCAAATGATTCTCGCTACATGACGGCTAAAGATGTATTGGAAAATATGCATGACCAATACCCTTCATTAAGTTTTGATACGATTTACCGAAATTTGTCGTTGTTCGCTGACTTAGATTTATTAGAAACAACGGAGCTTGAGGGTGAAAAACGATTTCGATTTAGTTGTCGAACGTCGGAACACCATCATCACTTAATTTGTTTAGATTGTGGGAAAACAGAGCACTTCCATAATTGCCCGATGGACGAGGAGTTATTTAATCGGTTTCCTAATTTTCAAGTCACAGGTCATAAGTTTGAAATTTATGGAATGTGTCAGGCTTGTCAGCAATAACCACAAAAAAGCAGCGATTGCCATGGCATCGTTGCTTTTTTTGGTGCGCACAATTCCCATCTTTTACGCGTGATGAGATTGAATGGTTTGGAGAACCTATTTAACACAAGGGGGGATTAGATGTCACCAGTTGTAATGTGTAACGTATCAAGCTGCCTTCATTGGAAAGAAGATAACCACTGTGGTGCGGATAAGATTTTAGTCCAAACGGATAAATTAGAATCTACCTATAACATGGAAACGAGTAAAGAATTAGGAACAGGTGAGTTAAGCGAAGTGAAAAAGAGTGAAGAAACATGTTGTCACACGTTTGAACCTAAGGAATAATGGAAAAACTCTCTAGTCCTCGCACTAGAGAGTTTTATTTTTTATCCACTCTTCAACCCAAGATTCGGCTTCTGTCCAATTTGTCACACGAATGACTTGTTCAGGTACGGGTAATCGATTATATGGCGTATCAAACAAAATAACGGGAATCCTGCATTCTTCCGCGATCATGACCGCATTGTCATGTTTATCTTCAAAAAAGATTTCAATGTCTTGTTCTTTAACAGCTTCAATTTTATTGTGATGACCAATGAGCTCAACGTGCTGATAAGGAATGTCGTTCTTCTTTAACCAATCAAGTGTGATGGTTTCATATTGCTTTTTGCGGGCTGTAATAAAAATAAGGTCGTGATTGACGTTCCACTTATTAAGGATATGATCAACTTTTTTAATAAGAGGCGCGTTACTGTATATAGTCGGTTCGTTTTTTAACATCCATTTCCAAAAATCTGCTTCCTCCATCTTTAATAAATTGGAAAGGTCATAATCAGAAATGTCATCTAGTGTAAAGTTTGTATTAAAATCCTGGTTAATATAGGGAATAAACGTTGCAGGATCTGTAATGGTTCCATCAATATCAAAACCTAATCGTCTTTTCATTGTTTGCACCTCGTACGATTTCATAAGAATGTTTGCGTCAGAAAGAGAAATACTATACCTAAGAAAGGGGGATCTATAATGAGTGATCAGCAAAAGAAAGAGAATAAACAACCATTAACATTGGTTGACAAAGATGATCCTTCATTAACATTTTTAAACACACATGTTGATGGACACGACGGTGAAAAAGGGTCCGAATATGTTTATGATGCCAAAGAAAAACAGGATTATCATGAAGAATACGCCAATGAATTCACGCCTGATGATTTAAATGAGCGCGAGGAATATGGCGACCGTAGTGCTGGCAAAGGAATTGGAACGATGGGCATTGTGTTTGCCATCACTTCATTATTTTTAGTACCGCTACTATTAGGTCCAATTGGGATTATATCAGGCATTATCGCGATTGTAAAAGGGCGGAAATCATTGGGGATATGGGCGATCGTAATTGGCGCCATTTCTGTGTTGTCCACATTGATTATCACTCCTTTTTTATAAAAGGAAAAACCGACTCTCACAAGAGTCGGTTTTACTTTAATTAAGTTGTTCTTCTCGTTGTTTTGCGTAGTGCGCTTCTGCCATTTTATCAATTTCTTTTTTAAGTTCTTCGACCATGGTTTCTTCTGGAACTTTACGGACAATCTCACCTTTCATAAAGAGAAGTCCTTCTCCGCGTGCGCCTGCAATCCCAATGTCTGCTTCACGAGCTTCACCAGGTCCGTTCACTGCACATCCGAGGACGGCAACTTTAATCGGTGCTTTTACACTGGCGATATATTCTTCCACTTCATTTGCTATACTAATGAGGTCAATTTCAATTCGACCACATGTAGGACAAGAAATAAGTGTAGCAGCGTTAGCAGCTAGACCAAAGGATTTAAGCAACTCTCGGGCTACTTTTACTTCTTCAACAGGATCTGCAGAAAGAGAAATACGTAATGTATTTCCAATTCCCATATTAAGTAAGATCCCGATACCGGCAGCACTTTTAACTGTTCCAGCAAAAAGTGTACCAGACTCTGTAATTCCTAAGTGAAGTGGATAATCAAAAGCTTGGCTTGCTTTATCGTACGCTTCAACAGCTAAATGCACATCAGATGCTTTCATTGAAACAATGATGTCATGGAAATCGAGATCTTCAAGAATTTTAATATGGTGAAGTGCGCTTTCAACCATTGCGTCTGCTGTTGGATAACCATATTTCTCTAAAAGATGTCGCTCGAGTGAGCCAGCATTTACACCGATACGAATTGGAATGCCTTTTTCTTTGGCAGCTTTAACAACCGCTTCAACATTTTCGCGTTTTCCGATGTTACCTGGGTTGATACGAATTTTATCCGCTCCACCTTCTATAGCTTTTAAGGCGAATTTATAATTGAAGTGGATGTCTACTACTAAAGGAATATTGATTCTTTTTTTGATTTCGGCTATGGCTTCTGCAGCACGCATATCTGGACAAGCAACCCGAACAACTTGGCAGCCTGCTTCCTCAAGTCTTTCAATTTCCGCAACGGTAGCATCAACATCATGAGTCTTTGTTGTTGTCATACTTTGGATGATTACTTCATCATTACCGCCAATCGTTAAATTTCCCACTTTAACGGGACGAGTATTTTTTCGATGAACTCTTTCGGTCATAGACCATATCGCTCCTTTGCGGGGCATCGTGCCCGTCTTTTTCTCCACTTTAGTGAAGACACATGCTTATTTTATCAATCACTTGTGCAATCTGGCAAGGAAATTCACTTATTGTTTCGTATAAAGTGGAAAACGATAGGTCTGCCCAATTTGAATCTCATTTGGATTAATTCCATCATTTAACACTGAAAAATCCGCAAGTATTTCTTGAATGGATTCATCGACTTGTCCATTATGGAGTCGCTCGACAATGGACAGTACCGTTTGCCCGCTTTCAATAATAACTTCTTGAGAGGGGATGGGAGGCGGATCTTCTTCTGTTTGATTCGTTTGTGCTTCTGATGTTTTGTCATCCTTTTGAACTAAGTCTGACAATGTTGAGCCTGTTAAATCGTTTTGGATACCTAAAATGACGATAATCGCGATAGCAAGATAAACAAGGCGCTTCAACAGTCGTCACACTCCTTCATAAAAACATCATCTTATGTTTCTTCAGCTATTCATATGTATTCAAGACTCATGCTAATATTCCTGCACCATCCTAGCTCGTAAAGTTTCCTTCATTTATACATAGTTAAAACAAAACATACACAGTATTAAACAGTAAACTAGGACTTTCGTAGCTTTTCTGAATGCTGGTAAAAAGGTAACGTTTGTTATAGGTAAGCATGAAAGGTGGAATCCTAATTGAATCGAGTTTTAAAAGTATTTAGCATTCTTATGACGTTAATCCTTGTTTCTCATTTTAGTGTAAATGTAGCAAACGCAGATTCTGCTCCTGGAGATGTGGTTGTGACATTAGGTCAAGATTTATCGGATGAGCAAGCAAACGATATTCGGAATCGAATGAATGTGGATGAAAATGTTCAAACTCTTTATGTAACAAATGAAGAAGAACATAAATATTTAGGTGACTATATTAGCGCACAAACAATAGGGAGTCGTGCTTTATCCTCTTCAAAAATAACGTTAGGTGAAACAGATACAGGAATTCACGTATCCTCTGACCGCATTACATGGGTTACCAATGAGATGTATGCAAATTCTTTAATTACAGCAGGGATAAAAGATGCTGAAGTATATGTGACGGCTCCGTTCGATGTCTCAGGTACGGCGGCATTAACTGGATTAATTAAAGCGTATGAATCTGCAACTGACCAAGTGATTCCTGAAGAGCAAAAAAATGTTGCGAATGAAGAAATGATTCGAACGGCAGAGCTAGGAGATTCCATTGGGGAAGAAGAAGCGGCAGAGCTTATAACCTTAATCAAAGAAGAAATTGCGACAACATCAATTGAATCCGAAGAAGAAATGAAAACAATTATTATCCAACTAGCAGAAGAAATTAATGTAACGCTTACGGAAACACAAGTGAATGACTTATCGGCGTTGTTCATGAAAATGAAAGAATTAAATATTGACTGGGATGCTGTTTCAAGCCAAATTGATAAAGTTCGTGAAAACCTTAGCGGCTTTTTAGAAAGTGAAGAAGCACGCTCATTTTTCGACAGATTGATGGAAGCGGGAAAAAGCTTTTTCAATTCCATTCGCAGCTTTTTTAGTTCATAATAGGGGGATAACCCCCTATTTTTGTTTTTTGAAACTTTTTTTAGGGAAGAGACGTAAAAAGGGGAAGAATAGCTAAATCATAAGAATGGAGGTCACTACCTTGATTGACTGGTTAGATTCAGCAACTGTTGGATTTCTTGTTGTAACAATCGGGACATTGTTTTTAATAGGAGAACTCCTCGTTCGAGCTAGAGGTCTTTTTGGCTTACTCGGGCTCGGGCTAATAAGTGTATATTTCTTGCACCATTTAAATGGAGATGCGAGTACGTGGGTCATTATCTTCTATTTAATTGGACTCGCGCTCATTATTTTTGATGGGAATGTGACATCAGACGGTACCATTGCAGCGATAGGTGTACTGTTTATGATTATCGGATTAGCTGTACCAGCTCCAGACATGGTATACAGCATCCTTGTTGGTATGGGCACAGTAATCGGCGCATTTGCATCACTGTTCTTCTTAAAAGTATTCCCACACAGAAATATGTGGTCAAAAATGACGTTGAAAGAATCTCTTTCTTCCGAAGCTGGCTACAATTCGATTAATGAAGGGTATAAAGAACTAGTTGGGAAAAAGGGTAAAGCATTAACGGCATTTCGACCAACTGGTACAGTGGAAATTGATGGTGAACCGTATAGCGCAACTAGCGGAAGCATATGGATCGAAGCGGAGACAGAAGTAGATGTGGTGTCCGTTGATGGAACAAGAATTTTAGTTAGACGTGCAGAGAAAAAAGAGCAAAATCAAGCAGAAGTAGAAGAAGAAAACTAAAGTCAGCTTGCTCAAAGCAAGCTGACTTTTTGTGTTTCAAAAAAGATTTGATAAGAGCGATGTGAACGTTTTTTAATGAACTGAGAATTTATTTTACCTTTTGTGGGAAAGTAATGGAAGTTTAAAGGGTTGCTTTGTAAAAAAAGTGTAAAGATATTTAAAAGCTTGTTTACAAATTCTTTGTGATCGTTTAATAATAGATTCGGAACATCATTGTTGAGGTTTGTCGAAACGAAAACCTACATGAGTTTTTTTATGAAGGGATGAGATGAGTGAGCGAGTTTCAAGTATTGCTGTTTACGTTCCTAGGGGGGATCGGAATCTTCCTGTTTTCCGTAAAGTATATGGGAGACGGGTTGCAAAAAACAGCAGGAGACGGATTAAGAGGGTTATTAGATAAATACACAACCAATCCTTTTATGGGTCTACTTTCAGGTATTGTTGTAACGATTTTACTTCAAAGTAGTACGGCAACAACCGTATTAACAATTGGTCTTGTAAACGCAGGGTTTATGACGTTAAGACAAGCAATTGGTGTTATTATGGGTGCGAATATTGGTACAACAACAACCGCATTTATAATTGGTTTACCAATTCGTGATTACGCCTTACCAATTATGGCGGTAGGAGCCTTTTTACTATTCTTCTTTAAGAAAAAACGTGTAAATGCGATTGGTCAAGTTATCTTTGGCTTCGGTGGTTTGTTTTATGGTCTTGCGCTGATGGGGCAAAGTTTACGCCCTTTAAGTAGCTGGGAACCGTTCGTCGATTTCACAGCACGAATGAGTGATAACCCACTTTTAGGTGTTGTTGTCGGTGTCATTTTAGCTGTTGCGTTGCAAAGTTCTACAGCTGCCATAGGGTTAGTCCAGCAATTGTATGAACAAGGAGCAATGGATCTAGCAGCCGCTTTACCAGTCTTAATTGGTGATAATATTGGTACGACATTAACAGCCGTTCTAGTAGCAATTGGTGCAACGGTTGCGGCACGGCGAGCAGCGCTAACACATGTTGTGTTTAACTTGTTCGGCGCCATATTGATTATGTCTGTCTTTCCGTTCTTCGTAACGTTTATAGACTTCTTAGGAGACCAATTCAACTTGAGTAATACCCTTGAAATTGCCGCCGCACACGGTGTGTACAATGTTGCGAATGTGATTATTCAATTCCCATTGATTGGTGTACTGGCTTACGTTGTAACAAAGCTTGTTCCAGGTCAAGAGCTTGATTTGGATTACAAACCAAAACATTTAGATCCTGTTTTCATTGGAAGCTCACCGGCTATTGCGCTTGGACAAGCCAAGCAAGAAGTGATTCACATGGCCGATTACTCGAAAAAAGGGTTAAAACAAGCAATTAAGTATATGGAGACTGGCGAGAAGAAAGATGCAGATCTTGCGCTTCAATACGAACTTGCGATTAATAATCTGGACAAAGAGATTACAGATTACCTTGTAAAAGTATCATCTCGTTCTCTTTCTGCATCAGATTCAAACCTACATTCAACGTTATTAAATGCTGTTCGTGATATAGAGCGTATTGGTGATCATATGGAAAACATCGTTGAACTAAAAGATTATCAAAAAGCAAATAAAGTAGCGTTGTCTGATATTGCGTTGAAAGATTTAAATGAAATGTTTAATTTAACGTATTCAACATTGGAAGAAGCAATGGATTCTCTTGAACAAGATGATATTGATAAAGCAAATGATGTGTTAAAACACGAAGAATTAATTGATAAAATGGAACGAAAGCTCCGAAAACAACATATTAAACGTATGAATGACGGAGAATGCTCAGGTGCAGCAGGTATTATCTTCGTAGATATTATTTCAAACCTTGAGCGAATTGGTGATCACTCTGTAAACATTGCAGAAGCGGTTATTGATGAGCAGTAGGAAAAGATCGGGCCTTAGCCCGATCTTTTTTTAAAAAAGTATTGCACAATGCAAAAATACATGATAATATAACTCTTGTCCTTAACAAAGGGCAGGGATATTATTCCACAGTAGCTCAGTGGTAGAGCTATCGGCTGTTAACCGATCGGTCGCAGGTTCGAATCCTGCCTGTGGAGCCATTTGGCGGTGTAGCTCAGCTGGCTAGAGCGTACGGTTCATACCCGTGAGGTCGGGGGTTCGATCCCCTCCGCCGCTACCATTACATATTTATCTAACCTTGGCGATCGTGGCGAAGTGGTTAACGCACCGGATTGTGGTTCCGGCATTCGTGGGTTCGATTCCCATCGGTCGCCCCATTTTTTCTTCTATGGACCCTTAGCTCAGTTGGTTAGAGCACTCGGCTCATAACCGATTGGTCGTAGGTTCGAGTCCTACAGGGTCCACCACTCGGGGGAATACCCAAGTCCGGCTGAAGGGATCGGTCTTGAAAACCGACAGGGGTGTCAAAGCCCGCGGGGGTTCGAATCCCTCTTCCTCCGTCAGCGAACCTTGATACAAGACTTCTTGTATCAAGGTTTTTTTATGTTTAATTGAATGCTGCACGGGAATAGTATAAGTAGAAAGCGGATATGAGCATATTCGTTGCCGTTTATATGTTTAAATGGTAATCTAATTGAGAAACAAAATCAGTTTAGTTTTGGGAGGAGTTTTTTAGTTATGGCTTACAAATTACCAGAATTACCTTATGCAGCAAATGCATTGGAACCACACATTGACGAGCAAACAATGAACATTCATCACGGGAAACACCACAACACGTACGTAACAAACTTAAACGCTGCGTTAGAAGGTCATGAAGATCTTGCGAACAAAGAGATTGAAGATCTTGTTGCGAACTTAGATTCTGTACCAGAAAACATTCGCACAGCAGTTCGTAATAATGGTGGTGGACATGCTAACCACGCATTATTCTGGCAGTTACTAAGCCCGAATGGTGGCGGTGCTCCAACTGGTTCATTAGCGAACGATATTGATTCTACTTTTGGTAGCTTAGATGAATTTAAAACGAAATTTGCGGATGCGGCAAAAGGTCGTTTTGGTTCAGGTTGGGCTTGGCTAGTTGTAAATAACGGCAAACTTGAAATTATGAGCACACCAAACCAAGATTCTCCACTTACAGAAGGAAAAACTCCTGTTCTTGGATTAGACGTTTGGGAGCACGCTTACTACTTAAATTACCAAAACCGTCGTCCTGACTACATTGCAGCGTTCTGGAATGTAGTAAACTGGGATGAAGTTGCAAAGCGTTACGAAGCAGCAAAATAAATGAAACAAACAAAACCACAAGGCTCATCCTTGTGGTTTTTTGTATATGATCGAGTTAAGTAGTGACATACTACCTTCTAAGATGGGAGGGAATGAAAATGAGTAATCAAGATAAAAAGAAAAACAACCAGTTTAAAGAAAATAAAAATCATGGCGAAAAAAGAACGGGACGATTAAGCCAATTTAAGAACGAGTCAGCACATGGAGAAACGTTAGATGAATACACGAATGCAAACCGCGAACAGCTTTAACTGATACACAAAGAAGAAAGGTGAATGTCATCATTTACCTTTCTTCTTTATTGCCAAAATCCATGCATAGGCAAAAATGAAACAGACAAACTACTGTTAAGGTGGTGAGGTCATGCCAAAAAAGTGGATGGACAGTATATTTGGACACGTTGTTGCTTCAAAAGATCTAAAATTATTATTATCCATTGGTGGACTTTATGCATTGAGCGTGGCTTTATCCAATACGTTTGTAAATGTTTTTTTATGGAAACAATCTGGTCAATTTATCGATCTTGCATTGTATAATTTAATGTCGGTCATCTTTCAACCGCTAGCGTTCTTAATCGCTGGCAAGTTATCAAAACACATTGACCGTGTTTATGTACTGCGTATCGGTGTTAGTTTGATGTCGTTGTTTTACATTTCCGTATTAGTGGTAGGGGAAAATGCGGCTCAATATTTATTGCTGTTAGGTTCTTTACTTGGTCTAGGAACAGGATTTTATTGGCTGGCGTTTAATGTATTAACATTTGAAGTGACAGAACCAGATACAAGAGATTTTTTTAATGGCTTTTTAGGATTGTTAACATCATTCGCTGGAATGACAGGTCCTTTAACAGCAGGGATAATGATTACAAAGCTTAATGGCTTTCAAGGTTACTTTTTAATCTTCGGTATTTCGCTAACGCTTTTTTTGCTTGCGGTTATTTTGACGATATGGTTAGGGAAACGTCATGCAAAAGGGAAATTTGAAATTAAACAAGTGCTAAAGGAGAGGAAAGAGAATAAGGACTGGCGTAAAATTACTTGGGCACATGTGACACAGGGATTAAGAGAAGGTACTTTTGTGTTTGTCATTGTTGTTTGGGTATATATTGTGACTAATAACGAACTTGCGCTAGGCACATATGGCTTAGTTACATCGGGGACACAATTTATTTTTTACTACTTAACAGCTCGGTTGCTCAAAGTGGCTTATCGAAAGAAAGCAATTCTCATTGGTGGACTTATGCTTTACGGAGCGATTTTCCTTTTATTGTTTAACTTAACGTTCCCAAAACTAATTGTGTATGGCATAATTATTTCAATTGCTTACCCGCTTTTACTCATTCCGTACGTATCGTTAACGTATGATGTAATTGGAAAGGCGCACCGTGCAGCGGACTTAAGAGTAGAGTACATCATTGTTAGAGAATGGTTTTTAAACATCGGTAGAATTGCCTCAATCTTGTTATTTATCGCAGTGATATCGATCTTTCCTGAAGAACAATCAATTCCGTATATCCTTCTTGTAGTAGGATCTGGTCATATGTGGATTTACTTTTTTGTGAAACACATTAAGCAACATACAAAGCCACCAGATCCTCTACCGAATGTAAGTCAATCGGAAGGGGAAAACAGTCCTGATAAAACTGTGTAAAATCTCTACATTCTTTGACAGGATTCTCTTTCTATCTTATAATGAGTATTGTATTACCTGCCGTGTCCGTAAGCTTTTTATGCTTTGAACCTTGAATGTTAAAAGGGAGTTTTACATGAGTAGAGCAACGCTAAGCTAGCTTGTACTAGACAGCGAAACTCTAACTGCGAACACCCACCTACCAATGTAGGTTCGTAAAGCATTCATTTGCAACGGCACAAGCGGGTATGACTACTTAAATTGAAGGCATCCGGAGTACGGGTGTCTTTTTACCTGTAATAGATCAGGGAGGTTGTCAGATGGGAGAAGCGAAGAATAAAAAGAAGCATCATGTGTCACTACGGCTAAATATTTTGTTTCTTGCTGTGTTCTTGCTCTTTTCTGCCTTAATATTGCGATTAGGGCTTGTCCAAATTGTAAATGGGGAAGAGTATGAGGAAGAGTTGACGCATGTATCAAATCAAACGGCTTTAATAGATGCACCACGAGGGATATTTACTGACCGCTATGGTCATCCACTTGTTGATAACAGCTTAGAACTTTCGGTTACATACACGAATCCCGGTGACCAAAACGGAAGTGAAATGATTGAAATAGCTGAAGATTTAGTGCAGTTTATTGAAGTGGATACAGAAAATTTACGTGACCGAGATAAAAGGGAGTACTACTACACCTCTTTAGAGCCGGAAGAGCGTAGAGAGTTAATAGCGGATATTGATTATGATGAAGATGATGAAACAAGTGAATACCAACGGATGATTGATGCGATTAGCGATGACATGATTGCAGGCTATTCTGAAGAAGAAGAGCAAGTCATCGCAATTTTCTCACACATGTTGAGAGGATCAAGCGGTTCACCGCAGCGAATCAAGCAAGGCTTAACAGATGAAGAAGCGCCTAAACTCGCTGAGCACCTTGATCGTCTGCCAAACATAAATATTCAGCGCGATTCTGTGCGAGAATACGTATATGGCGACACGCTGAAAAGTATTTATGGAAGTGTTGGACCGATTCAATCGGAATCGGTTGAGAACTATTTGGCAAATGGCTATATGCGCTCTGACTTAGTCGGAACGAGTTTTCTAGAGAGCCAGTATGAAGACGTCTTGCGTGGGCAAAAAGCGGAAGTCGTTCGCACCCAAACCCGTGAAGGTAGTGGCCCAATGGAGCAAGTCATTGAAGAGACAGAAGGAAGCCGTGGCAATGACTTAGTGCTAAGTATTGATATGGAATTCCAGCAAAAGCTCGATGACATTGTCGAATCACGCGTCATGAGTAATACAGGGATCTTCAGAGAAAATGCGTCTTCCTATGTTGTAGTTATGGATCCAAAAACAGGTGACATATTAGGTATGAGTGGTTTTGAGAAGCGACCTGGAGAAGAGGGAAGTATTAATCCTCTTCCAGCATTTCAAAGTGGTTATGAAGTAGGGTCAGTTATTAAGGGGGCTTCTGTTTTAACTGGTCTTCATGAAGGGGTTATAAATCAAGGTTCAGTTATAAACGACCGTACGCTCCGGTTTGCTGGAACCGCAGATAAAGGGTCGATAAGCACAATGGGACCGGTAGATACCCGCGAGGCAATGGCCCGTTCTTCTAACGTTTATATGTTCTATATTGCGATGAGAATGGCTGATTACGATTACGATAACCAACCAGGTGATCGAGCAAATATATTTGGAAGTTCTAAAGCTACAGAAGTATTAGACGATGTCAAATATTATTTCAATCAGTTTGGACTTGGTGTTGAAACTGGAATTGATTTACCTAGAGAATCAACAGGAATTGTCTCTGATGAAGCTAGAGATCCAGGTAATTTACTTGACTTTATGATTGGGCAGTACGATACGTACACAACACTGCAGCTGGCTCAATACATTAGTACAATTGCCAATGATGGCGTACGGATGCGTCCTCGTCTAGTAACGGAAATTATGGAGCCAAATCCAAATGGAAATGGTGAAAGTACGGTCGTGCGTGCGAATAACCCAGAAGTGTTAAATACGTTAGATATGAGTCAAAGTGATATTTCGTATGTACAAGAAACACTCAGAGGTGTAGTAAGTCATCCAAGAGGAACGGCTAATAATGAAATAGATTTTGACGTTCCTGTAGCCGCAAAAACAGGTACCGCGCAAACATCGATTTATGAAGACGGACAAAAGATAGCAGATACTAACAATTTAAGCTTTGTTGGATATGCACCTTATGATGATCCGGAAATTGCGTTTGCGGTAATGACGCCTGATACAACGATCGCTCAAACTAATTCAAGTAGAATATCACAACAAATTAGTGCGGATTTAGTTAATGCTTATTTTGACCTTCAAGACGAGCGAAACGGTCCAGAAGAAGTCGATTCTGTCGTTGAAGAAGTGGATCTGTTTGAAGAACAATAAAAGGTAAAATAAAAGCTGTGAGCTAAATAACTTAGCTCACAGCTTTTCTACGTTTACATGTAGAAAGTTGTATAAATAAGAAGGATTATCTCTGTATGTGTCGAATAGTTTATTCTAAACACATGTTAAAAGAATTCGTCTACGACTTCAGACAAGCTCATTTCACTTGTTAATTCCCCTGTAACTTGAGGGCGTAAATCGTTTGATAACCCGCGATTATCTACTTCTTCATAGAAGTCATATGCACTGTCCACGATCCCTGCATCTTCAAGCATTTCACCAACGTCAATGCTCGTCATACCAGGTACGACATGAAGAATGGTACGATAGGCAATTTGCTCATCGTTTTCACTTTGCTCTTCATTTGACGATTCGTCTTCTGTTTGAGCCGTAGCAAGTTGTGCTTCTAATTCATCCCACGTTTCTTGCGTTTCAACGGCATATCCATTTTCCTGTAAATAATTGGCCATCTCTTCTTCGGTAAAATCCGTACTAGATGAGACTTCTGTATCGCTTCCGATAAGATATGTGACACCTAATACCCCAGAAGCTACAAGCAACCCTCCAGCAAAACTACGAATGGTTTTACGCGTCATTAGCTACTTTCGTCCTTTCTTCTGATAATGAATCAAGGTAAGGGGCTAAGAGTCGATCTACTTCATGAGGCTCTAAAGCTGTTTCAATTGCAATTCCTTCTGTTGAATAGCCACGCTTATGCAAATCTAAAATTTCCCTTAGTAACTGTTGGTGTGAATTCGAGCGATTTTGTTGAGTCGCATCTTTAGCTGCAATTTCAGCATCCAATTCCATATTTCGTACTTGATTTTTTATTTGATGGAGCTCTTGCATAAAGGAAATTGATAAATGCTCAATTTGATCTTCTATCTTTGAACCTTTGTCTTCTTTAACAAAAGAAACAATAAGTAGCACAATGGCTGTTCCAAGCAAGAGCGCTAACATCCATTCCATAATATTTGTTCCCTCCTACGGATTGTTCTCGCACCCTCCATTATACATGATTTTAAGACGGTTTCATTAAGATAAATAAAAATTATCCATTCGTGCGTCATTTTTTGACACCTTTAGTCATAATCTCTTTCATACAGATCTTTCTATTAATTGAGGAGGTGAGAACACTTGCTAATACTGACGAAAAGCGGTTTACAAAAACATACAATT
Organism: Shouchella phoenicis; assembly: GCF_047238345.1. Taxonomy (NCBI): domain Bacteria; kingdom Bacillati; phylum Bacillota; class Bacilli; order Caryophanales; family Bacillaceae; genus Shouchella; species Shouchella phoenicis. Next base: position 1,491,299 of record NZ_JBDFMQ010000001.1, read on the forward strand.
TGCACTCATTGTGGAAAGGAGCTTAACACAGTATGCTTAATAGACAAAGAAAGATGGCATAAAACAGATTTGGCTATTTAATTTACTGAAGGGGCGGTTGTATGCAAACGAGCAAACATATATCAAACATTTTCTATTCAATTGGGACAAAGCCCATTTTCACTGTAGATATTCATTTACGATTGCGGACTACACTTCATTCTCAGCACTTATCTAAAATTGGGTTATGGTATGACGGTAAGACAACGTGGGTAGGGGATGAAGGTTGGATTGTTAATGCGGCCTTCTCAAGAACAAACGAAGTTATTGTGAGCCAAGCCTATCATAGAGGGTTAAATCTTAAAATTACGATTCGTGATGAGTCATTACAAAGTGAATTAGGAGTTAAGCGGTCTATTACAATTAAAAATGAAAGTCATCAGTCAAGAGACTTTAAGCTGCTTTCGCAACAAGTTACGTGTACCCAAGATGGTTTATCATTCTATTCTCCAGCTGAACGCGCACTCATTCATTATTCAGATGAGAAATATTCTTTATTTTCTATACAAATGAGCAAGGCGCAATCGATCCATTATGGCGTAGGGGCTATGAATCAAATTTGGAATGACCCACTAGGAAAGTTATTTTTCTCTCCTTTTTCGGCAACAAAAACGGAGAGTGTGATTGTCTGTACATGCTCACTGCCAGCAAATGAAACAATTGGAGCTTCCATTGTTCAAATGAGTAGTGACAATATGGGGCATTTAAAACGATCGAACCATCTTCTGCAGCAAAGTGTTTAAATAAGTCTTGATTTTCGTGTTGGCTTTTGCTATTCTATGTAAGTATGTAAGACGAGTTTGGAGGGATAGCATATGCGTGTTCAAGTTACTTTAGCTTGCACAGAAAACGGTGACCGTAGTTATATTACGACTAAAAACAAGCGCACAAACCCAGAGCGTATTGAACTTAAGAAATATAATCCGCGTTTAAAGCGCCATACACTTCATCGTGAAACAAAGTAAGCAGTCGGATTTACCGCTGCTTCTTTTTTATTGCATTTTTTAGAGTGAGGGGATCGTGTGTCAAAAAAAGATGAACGTCAATATATTTTGGAACGTCTTAAGCAAATGGAGAAAACTGAGTATTTAGAACGATCGGCAAATCTTGCAAATCGTCTGTTTAACACGCAAGCTTGGCAAAAGGCAGATCGAATTGGATTAACCTATTCTCGCTTTCCAGAGGTGGATACGCTGTCGATTATTGCGCACGCGTTAATGATAGGTAAACGCGTGGCTTTACCAAGAACGACAATGGGTGACCGAACGATGGCATTTTATACGATAGAAGACTTTAATGCGTTAGAACTTCGGTCATACGGTTTGTACGAGCCTAAAATAGATGACTATTCATATGTTTCACCGGATGAACTGGACTTATTGTTAGTTCCTGGTGTAGCCTTTACGACAGATGGCTATCGTTTAGGAATGGGTGGAGGCTTTTATGATCGTTATTTGCCTCAAGTGAAAGGTGCAACTGTTTCTTTATGTTTTAAGGAGCAGCTTGTTCACTCTCTTTCAATAGAACCTCATGATCGACCTGTTGATGTTGTTATTAGTGAGGAAACCTCATGATGATTGTATGGGTTGTTTTTCTAATAATCATATGTATACTGCTGTATTTGCTGCAAAAATTAACGTTTGCAGGATCCGTTACTGCTTTTATTATTGGAGGGGCAACCGTAGTAGGAGTTGGTCCTGCTGGTTTACTCCTTTTTGCGGTTTTTTTTGGTAGCTCAATTCTATTAGGGAAAGTAAAAGGTGCAGCTGTAGACGAAGAGGTCGTTGAAAAGCATGGAAAACGCGATGCTTTTCAAGTGTTTGCAAACGGGGGCTATGCGGGTCTGTGTTCAGTCCTTCTTGTCTTCTTTCCATCATTAGCAACGATTCTCGTAGCAGGTTTTGTAGGCAGTTTGGCAGCGGCTATTGCTGATACGTGGGCTTCGGAGATCGGAAAGTTAAGTCAAGATAAACCAATTGATGTTCTGACGCGAAAGAAAGTGGAAAAGGGCGTATCAGGTGGTGTAACCGGGCTTGGTATGGCTGCTGCATTTGCAGGGAGCTTTGTATTAGCGGGTGTGGCAATTCTAATTTGGTGGAACGAAACAAGTGTGAGTTACTTATGGTTGTTCTTTTTTATTTTCGTCGGTTTTGTTGCGAACTTACTGGATAGCATCTTAGGATCAACGGTACAAGGATTATATCAATGTCCTAACTGTGGAATCCACACAGAAAAATTGCATCATTGTGTGAAAACGGTTAAGATCAGAGGGTTTTCATTTGTCACAAACGATGTTGTTAATTTATGCTGTACAGGAGCAGGTGCGCTAATGGGAATGATAGGTGCCGTTATCTTTTTTTAAAGGAGAACGAGATTCATGGAACGTTATTCAAGACAGTTACTGTTTAATGGAATCGGTGAAGAAGGTCAAGCGAAACTTTTACATAGCAACGTATTAATAGTTGGTTTAGGTGCACTTGGAACGGTGATTGCCAACCACTTGGCTCGTGCAGGTGTGGGCTCTTTACGATTAGTAGACCGCGATTTTGTGGAGATGAGTAATTTACAGCGGCAGATGTTATTTACGGAAGAAGATGCAAAGCAACTTGTGCCAAAAGCAGTTGCTGCTAAAAAAGCGTTAGAAAAAGTCAATTCTGACATTGAATTAGAAGCAATTGTTGAGAACGTGTCTGTCGATAATATTGATCGATTAATGAAAGATGTTGATGTTGTTTTAGATGGAACGGATAACTTTGAAACACGTTTTTTGTTAAATGATGCATGTTTTAAAGCGGGAATACCGTTTAGCTATGGGGGCGCCGTACAGACGAGAGGGATGGGTGCGTTCTTTATTCCAGGAGAAACGCCTTGCCTCCGCTGCTTCATTGAGAGCGGAAGCGCTACAGGTGATACGTGTGATACCGTTGGCGTGTTAGCTCCAATTATTGATATTGTTGCTTCTTTACAAGTAATCGAGGCAATGAAGTATCTTGTAGGTGCGAAAGACAAACAGCGAAAAACATTAGAATCCTTTGACATCTGGTCAAATACGCAGCAAAAGATAAATTTTGCAGGTAAGCGTGCAGATTGTCCAACCTGTATAAAAGAAGAATTTCCAGCACTACATGAACGTTCTAAATCAGAGACTACGTTATGTGGGCGCCAGTCTATTCAAATTACGGCTTCGGCACCTTTTGATTTAAAACAAATGAGCAAAAAGCTGCAGCAGGTGGCTCAAGTTAAAGAAACGCCTTTTTTAATTCGAGCAATGGTAAGTGAATTAGAGACGATCGTCGTTTTTCCTGATGGACGAGTATTAATTCAAGGAACGGATGATATGACGCGAGCGAAAACTCTTTACAGCAAGTATATTGGAAACTAATGCTAGGCGATGCTTCGTTTTTATAGGATGAAATGTAGATCTGTGTCACATCCTAATTGTGGAGGTGTCTACATGAAACAAGCATGTTCTATTCTTTCCGTTATTATTGTAGGGTTTAGCATTTATAAATACCGTTATAAATTGCTCAATCTTATGATGAGACAACCAGGATTAAGAAGAGTTCTTATTCGATTTGCCCTTCGAGTGCCTTATGTGAGGCAGAAGCTAATGGGATCTTTATTTTCTTTCCCGCATACGACAGAAAAGCTCTGATTTTTTCAGGGCTTTCTTTTGTAAGCAAAATTCCATCTTATTTCATAAAATCTTGCTATAATGACAGTCAGAAAGGGGGATGGGCATGAACCAAACGGAACATCGTTACTTATATTGGAAGTTAATTGAACATTATGTGCTAACAAAAGGATTTCGTCTACTTGCTTTGCATGATACCCAAGCATGGGTTGAAGACGATGCGGTTAAACCAAGGCGAGTCATTCGACTAGTGCTAACAGAAGTTGACTGGTCCAATCGTTTAAAGCGTGATATTTCTCATGCGCAACAACAGTTTGATTCTATTTTTAAACAATTAGGTGTGTGGAAAATACAAGGTGAAAATATTTATGTCATGAGCCAACCTCCTATAGATTCTTGGGAAGACGCCCTTGTACCTTTTCAAGTTAGAAAGAATAAAGGAACGATCCAAAATCTAGCTTTACATACAAATACAGCGCAGTATCAGTCAACGATTGACGAAGTGTTATCTAATGACCAGATTCCAGCAATCACTGTCTTATCCACGGATGAAGAAATGGAAGCAGAAATCGACCAAATTCGTAAAAAGGTAAAACAGGAAAATGGGAATCGGCGAAAGAAAGAAGAAAACACGTTATTTTATGGCAAGCCACGTTTTATCTATGCGCTACTGTTCTCGTTCGTAGTCATGTTCTTCATTTTAGAAACCAATGGAGGCAGTACAAACATTCAAGTGTTAATTGAGTACGGGGCGAAATATAATCCGTTAATTATGGAAGGAGAATGGTGGCGACTCGTAACATCGATGTTCTTGCATATCGGTCTTCTTCACTTGTTTTTTAATGCCATGGCCTTATTTTTTCTTGGAACGGCTGTTGAACAATTATTTGGCACCTTTCGCTTTGTTGTCATTTACTTCTTAGCAGGGATATTCGGATCTATTGTTAGTTTTGCCTTTAATGATTATGTGTCAGCAGGTGCATCAGGTGCATTATTTGGCTGTTTTGGAGCGCTGCTATATTTCGGGATGAAACATCCGACGCTGTTTTTTCGGACATTAGGGAAAAACATTCTTTTTTTATTAGGCTTTAACTTAGTACTTGGATTTATTGTACCTGGAATTGATAACGGCGCACATATTGGTGGGTTACTTGGCGGTTTCTTCATTGCAGCCTTTGTAAGAATGCCGAAAGAAAAAAAGCCGACACCAATCATTTATTCCATTACTGCTTTTATTGTTTATGGAATCGCCGCGCTCGCGCTCCTTTATTTTGGACAACAAAGTACATCGACTTCACCAGAGCTTGCTGTCTTAGAAGCACAACGTTTGTTTGAAGAAGAAAACTATGAGGAAGCGCAGGCTTATATTTGTGCTGGTCTTCAAGAGAATGATCGTCAACCACAGCTCTTATTTATGCAAGCCTACGTTGACGTGCAAGATGAAAATCTTGATGAGGCGCAAATGAACTTAGAGTTAGCCTTAGAAGAGCAAGAAGAATTCCCTGAAGCTTGGTTTAATCTGACGCTTATTCATCTTGAAAACGAAGAGTATGAGCGAGCGCAAGAAACCATCTCAGAAGCAATTGACTATGGAGAAGCGTTACAAATAGAAACTATGGATCAGTATTATGAAATAGAAGAACAGATCTTGGCTGAAATGGATTAAGGAAAGCATGGTGGAACTCGTACAGGTTGCCGCCATGTTTTTTGGTGATCTTTACAAAAGACATTACATAGATTTAAGCGTTAGCGAGCACCCTATGACAATAGAATAGGGGGTTTGAGATGAGCAAGGACGAGAATCAAATAACAAGCCAATCATCCTATGAAGACAAGCTTGCATATTTAAAAGAGGAACTTGCAGTTGATCAAAATTTTGATTTAATTTGTTTAGAGATGGTACACGCTGACCGCAAAATGGCGTTGTTTTTAGTAGACGGGTTTGGAAAAGATGTGGCGCTGACACAAATTCAACGAGAATTATCACATACACGTGCTGAAGAATTGGATGAAGCGTATGATGCGCTTATTAAAAGTCGTATTCCATATGCGGAAGTGGAGCAGGAAGAAGATTTAGATGTCGCAATTGATCAAGTTCTTTCTGGTCCATCCGTCCTTCTTGTAGAAGGTCTTGAATATTGCATTATCATTGATACGAGGGAGTACCCAGTCCGAGGTCCTGAAGAACCAGATACGGAAAAAGTTGTCCGAGGTTCACGGGATGGTCTCGTTGAAACACTTGTGATGAGCGCTGCGTTAATTCGTCGTAGAATAAGAGATCGAACGTTTCGGGTTGAGTATTTACAAATAGGGCGGCGTTCAAAAACAGATACGGCGCTCCTATATATTGCAGATATTGCTGATCCTGAATATGTCGAACAAATTCGTGAAAGTATGAAGGCGATTGATACAGACGGTTTACCAATGGCAGACAAAACAATTGAAGAATTTGTTTTTAAAGAAGGCGGGAATCCATATCCTTTAGTTCGCTATAGTGAACGTCCAGACGTTTGTGCCACCCATCTTTATGAAGGGCATGTGATTCTTCTTGTAGATGGTTCACCGAGCGCCATGATTACGCCGATTACGTTTTGGAATTTGCTTCAGCACGCTGAAGAATATCGACAAAAGCCGATTATTGGGGCGTTGTTGCGAATCGTCCGGTTTTCTGCTGTCTTTGTATCGCTTTTTTTATTGCCGATTTGGTATATGCTAGCGACTAATCAAGAGTTATTGCCTGAAGCATACTCCTTTATCGGAACGCAAGAGGATGGAAGTATACCGCTATTTGTTCAGTTTCTAATTGCGGAAGCAGGGATTGAGATGTTGAGGATGGCGTCCATTCATACGCCAAATGCTGTAGCAGAAGCCCTTGGGCTCGTAGCGGCTTTATTAATCGGTGATATTGCGATTGAAGTAGGAATGTTCTCGCCTGAAGTGATTTTATACTTAGCCATCGCTGCCGTCGGTACATTTGCGACACCAAGCTATGAATTGTCATTAGCGAATCGATTTATGCGCATCCTCTTTTTAATTGCAACGGCCATTTTTGGTTTAGCTGGCTTTATAATAAGCGCAACACTGTGGCTCATCTTTTTGGTTCGTTTACGTGGGCTTCATGTCCCTTATATGTGGCCATTCATTCCGTTTAATGTGAAAGCGTTAAGAGATGTATTTTTACGTATTCCAATGCCGTTAAAAAATCGTAGACCTGCTATCAACCATCCGCAAGATCCGGATAGGTAGCAGGTCTACCTTTTTAATATCCTTCGATATCTTGTTTGTGAATATCATCTTCAATATACGGTTGAGACGTTTCAACAGGCATGTCTTTATTTGCAATCACAAGTCCAAACGGGGTTTCCGTAGTGCCTGTTACGACCGTATATGGGATGTTGTGGACGGTAGCAAGTTTTACGTATTCATTGTAATCAGAGTACGTTAACTGTCCGTTAATGAACATTTGAATGTTCGGCTTTGCTTTCATGTTTTGTTCGACTTCTTTATAAATGATGGTTGAACGAACTTGATTTATCGTTAACGCTAGATGAAGTCTTTCTGCGATTGTCGTTAAAAAAATTCGTCTTTCCGCAGGCTTTGTTTCCAATCCGCCTCTAATGGCGTGTTCTAATACTTCGTTTACATCTCTTGCCATTTCTTTCACCTCTTATCTAAATCAATCTCCTCTATCATCGCAAACCTGTCCTTAAATCTCAAATGAAAACATAGACTGTATAAAGGGAAATTCGACATAGGGGTTGATAATATGTTGGCGTGGTTTGTTATTGTGTTCTTTGTTATCGCGACTGGTTTAACACTAGGAGGGTTATCCACATTTATGCGCGGGATTCCTCCAATTATTGTGCTCTGTGTGCTCAGTTTTTATTTTTTGCTTTTTACGTACATCGGAATGTTTGTTGCACTTGTAAGCTTGTCCTGGTTTGGCTTTCACCTTTTTAATACGCTAATTGTCATTTGTTCATTTGTGTTTATCATCGCAATGCTACGCTCGTATCATCCAGCATTTGGGTATCAACTTTTTTATAAACCAATTGCCTGGATATTAGCACTATTGTTTTTTTTCATGGGTTTACAATGGGGAAGTCTTGGTTACGGAACTTTTTTCACCATCAGTATGACTTTTTTCTTTACGGTTGCGGTTTTTGTAGGCATTTTGCTGTATAATTCTATGTTGTTATGGATTAAAAATGCGTATGTTGCTGCATTTATTCCGCTTGCCTCATTTCTTTTAGTTACGGTGATAAAGCTGTTATAATAATGGGTGAGGTGTACACATGGAAACGATGGTCGACATTAGACAACTATTAAAGCAATATGGTTCGTTTATTTATACAAGGGATCGAGAGCTGGATTTGCAGTTAATGCGTAAAGAAATTAAAGATTTGTATCACTTTGGTATGATTACAAGTGATACGTATCAAGCGGCGATGCTACTTTTACGTCAAGAGGAGACGAAACATCGAAATGGGGGATAATAGTGGGGAATGAAGTTTATACAGGAATTGATATAGGCGGAACCTCCGTCAAGCTTGCGTTTATTACAGAGCAAGGTGAGATTTTAGCGAAGTGGGAAATTCCTACTGATGTCCGTCATAACGGAGCGAATATTGTAAACGATATTGCTGAAAGTATAAAAACGAATAAGAATGAAAGCGATACGTTAATGGGAGCGGGAGTCGGTGCTCCAGGTTTTATTGAAATGGAAACCGGGTTCATTTATCATGCCGTTAATATTGGATGGAGAGACTACCCGTTAAAAGATGAATTAGAAAAAGCGCTTGGTGTTGTAGTTAGAATTGATAACGATGCCAACTTGGCCGCTCTAGGTGAAAAATGGAAAGGTGCTGGTGATGGCACAAATGAGGAATTGTTTGTTACTCTAGGAACAGGTGTTGGTGGTGGTATCATTACGAGAGGCCAAATTCTTCATGGTGTCGGTGGTATGGGTGGTGAAATTGGCCATATTACTTCTGTAAAAGAAGGCGGTTCATTGTGCAATTGTGGCAAACACGGTTGCTTGGAAACGGTATCGTCAGCAACGGGAATGGTTCGATTAATGAACGAAAAGCTAAAAGAGGGACGCGATTCTACCGTAGACTCAATTCTTTCTGAAAGTTTAACAACAAAAGACATCTTTGAAGCGGCTAAAAAAGGAGATACGGTTGCAAAAGAAGTGATAACAGAAGCCATTGATCATTTAGGCTATGCAATTGCAAACCTAGCCAATACCTTAAATCCAGCTAAAATTGTCATTGGTGGGGGCGTCTCAAAGGCAGGAGAAGATCTTTTAACACCACTTCGACATGTTTTTAAACAATATGCATTGCCTCGAGTTGCGGAGCAAGCAGAAATTAAGCTTGCGCATTTAGGGAACGATGCAGGCATTTATGGTGCCGTTTGGTTAGCGATTCAGGCAGTAGAGAATAAACAGAAATAAAAGCGATTACGTATTGAAAGTTGAGGTCTACATCAAATGATGGATTACCGTACAGAACGAGATTTACTAGGGGAAAAACAAGTACCAAAGGATGCATATTACGGCATTCAATCGTTGCGAGCAAAAGATAATTTTCCAATCACAGGCTACCCGCCTCATCCAGAACTGATTCGAGCATTTGGCTATGTGAAAAAAGCTGCAGCCATGGCAAATCGAGACGTGGGTGTTTTGCGTCCCCATATTGCCGATGCAATTGTAAAAGCAAGTGATGATGTGATTAACGGCGAATTAGATGAACATTTCATTGTAGATTCTATACAAGGTGGTGCAGGCACATCTTTTAATATGAACGCGAATGAAGTCATTGCCAATCGTGCCATTGAAATTTTAGGTGGAGAAAAAGGCGACTATTTAAAAGTGAGCCCAAACACCCATGTGAACATGGCCCAATCAACTAATGATGCCTTTCCTACAGCCATTCATATCGCTGCCCTTCATATGACGCAGGGGTTAACCGATGAGTTACGAAAACTGATTGCGGAAATGGAAGGAAAAGCGGAAGAGTTTGACGATGTGCTTAAGATGGGGCGTACGCACTTACAAGATGCAGTGCCGATTCGACTTGGACAAGAATTTGGTTCTTATCGAAAAGTGTTAGTCCGTGATTTAAAACGAATTAGCCGCTCTGCCAATCATTTACATGAAGTAAATATGGGTGCCACAGCTGTCGGGACAGGCTTAAACGCGAAACCGGAGTATATTGAAAAAGTAGCAACACATCTTGCGACGGTTACAAATCTTCCTTTTAAAACAGCTGAAGACCTTGTAGATGCTACGCAAAATACGGACGCTTATACAGAACTATCTAGTTCCCTAAAAATATTAGCCATTAATTTATCCAAAATAGCCAATGACTTACGTTTAATGAGTTCGGGACCGCGTACTGGCCTAAATGAAATCAACTTACCTGCACGACAGCCTGGATCTTCCATTATGCCAGGAAAAGTAAATCCAGTCATGTGCGAAGTGATTAATCAGCTCTCTTTCCAAGTAATTGGAAATGATCATACCATTAGCTTAGCGTCTGAAGCAGGACAGCTTGAGTTAAATGTGATGGAACCTGTGCTTGTGTTTAATCTACTACAATCTTTAACCGTTCTTGAAAATGGTATGCGCGTATTCCGTGAATATGCGATTGCTGGTATTACTGCTAATATCGAGCGCTGTCGAGAGCTTGTTGAAAATAGTGTAGGTATTGTCACGGCAATTAACCCTCATGTCGGTTATGAAGTGGCCACTCGCATTGCCAAAGAAGCGTTAGAAACGGAGCGACCTGTGCGGGAAATTTGTTTGGAGCGTGGCATTTTGTCCGAAGAAGAGTTAAACGAAATTCTTGATCCAAAAGAAATGACCAAACCGGGTATAGCAGGATCGCGTTTCTTACCACTTTAAAAATAGAACCACATATGTCATACTAAAAGAAAATAGCAAAGACTAGGGGTGCCCGATGAAGTTGGGCTGAGAAAAAGAACGGATTTCTTTTACTCTTTAACCTGATCTGGTTTATACCAGCGGAGGGAAGTCGGCATACGTATCATATCATTGAGCGTGTAAACCGTAACCCCTTTGGTTACGGTTTTTTTGCGTGAAGGAGTGTAAACAAAGATGAAAAATTTTCAACTTTATGTCATAACAGGAGAAGCGTTTCATGAAGGCAGAGAGCTTCTCCATGTAATGGAAGAAGCGATTAAAGGTGGAGCAGACTTTATTCAGCTAAGAGATAAAACAAGCAGTCGGAAAGAAGTTTTTGAAAAAGCAAAGCGTTTAAATGATCTCTGTAAAGCGTATAACGTGCCGTTTATTGTGAATGACTACATTGATATTGCCATGGCAGTTGATGCAGACGGGGTTCACGTAGGACAAGATGACATGCCATTGGCTGAAGTCCGTAAACTTGTCGGTAAAGATAAAATCATTGGTGTATCAACGCATAAATTAGACGAAGCCCTTGAAGCGGAAAAAGGTGGGGCAGACTATATCGGTGTCGGCCCTATATTTCCAACAAACAGTAAAGAAGACGTGGTTGACCCAGTTACCACCTCGTATATAAAAGAAATTAAAGCGCATGTCTCGATTCCATTTGTTGCGATCGGTGGCATCAAAACTCATAATGTCCGTGAAGTCATTGAAGCAGGAGCAGACGCGGTATGTGTCATCACGGAAGTGGTCGCTGCTAAAGATGTGCAAGCAGCGGCAGAGACAATGACGAAGGCGATAAACGAGGCGAAAGCATGAACCTTTTAATAAATGGTGAGCGGCGAACTGTAAAAAGTGAAACCATTGAACAATTGATTGCGGAACTAGAATTAAATGGACATCTCCTCGTCGTCGAAATGGCTGGTGACATCATTTCACGTGAAAAATGGAGCGATACACCCTTATCTGAAAATAAGTCAATTGAACTTGTTCACTTTGTTGGAGGTGGTTGAGGTATGAATAAAAAGCCTTTATGCATAAACGGAAAAACATTACAGTCACGCTTCTTTTTAGGGACTGGTCGCTACCCAAATCCTTTTGTTCAAAATGAAGCGATTAAAGCATCTGGTGCTGAAGTATTAACATTTGCCTTGCGGCGAGTGAACTTGGAAGCGCCAGCCGAAGATGCGATTTTACAACATCTAAACGGGGAAGCTTTTCAGTATTTGCCGAATACATCGGGTGCTTCCACAGCGGAAGAAGCCATTCGCATTGCCCGTTTAGCAAAAGCGTCTGGCTTAAGTGATTGGATTAAGATTGAAATAAGTGCTTCTGAAAAAACGTTGCTGCCTGATCCGATTGAGACGTTAAAAGCGACCGAAATCCTTGTATCAGAAGGATTTACCGTTTTACCCTATACGTCTGACGATCCCATTTTGTGTAAACGTTTAGAGGAGGCAGGGGCACATGCTGTCATGCCAGGAGCTGCGCCGATTGGTACAGGGCTTGGAATCTTAAATGAATACAATCTTGGTTTAATTGTAGAGGAAGCAACTGTCCCCATTATTATTGATGCAGGATTAGGTACGCCGAGCGATGTTGCAAAGGCAATGGAACTGGGTGTGGATGGAATCTTAATGAATACTCCTGTAGCCAAAGCAAAAGACCCTGTTAAAATGGCAAAAGCGATGCGTTTGGCGATTGAAGCAGGAGAACTGTCGTATGAAGCAGGGAGAATTCCGAAAAAACCATATGCGAGTGCAAGTAGCCCAACAACACAGTATATGAAATAGGAGAGGCTCACGATGGAAAAAATAATCGTCATTGGTGGCGGTATCATTGGATTATCCATTGCATTACGACTAGCCAGTGAAGACGTACATGTAACGATTTTAGAAAAAGATTCGTGTGGTGGCCAAGCGTCAGGAGCGGCAGCAGGAATGCTCGCTCCTTTTTCTGAGATTGGAGAAGATCAAGATGTTTTTTTTGATTTTAGTTTGGCGAGTTTAACTTTATATCCGGAATGGCAAGCGTATGTAAGAAAAACGTCGGGTGTCGATTTTGAATATTCAAAATCAGGCAGCCTTCATTGTGTCTATCATGAAGCTGATTTACTTCCTCTTTACACGAGATCGTCTTGGCAGAAAGTCTATAATAAAGACGTGCAAATTTTGAACCAAGAAGAAGTGCTTGCGCTTGAGCCACACTTATCAGAAGAAATAAAAGGAGCAATATACTACCCAAATGAAGCACACATTTATGCACCTGATTTTGTAAAAGCGTTACTTGAGGCGTGTAACCGTTCGTCCGTTGACGTTCGTGAACATTTAGGAGAAGTAGAGATCCTGTCCTCATCCCCTAATGATGTGCAAGTAAGAGCGAGTGATCAAGTGTTTGAAGCAGACCAAGTCGTTGTTACAACAGGGGCTTGGGCACAGAAGCAAGCAGAGACATTAGGACTTAACCTGCCAATCTACCCAATACGGGGTCAAATATGTGCGTATCGTCCGAATGAGCAGTTACTTAATCATATTGTCTATACGAGTCAGGGCTATCTCGTTCCAAAAGCAAATGGTACAATTGTCAATGGAGCTTCAGAAGATATTGCAGGATTTGAAACATCGGTTACAGCAAAAGGAATAGATCGCTTAAAGCGCTGGAATAAAAAAATACTGCCTGCCCTTCAAGATGAAACGTCTATTCATGAGTGGGCCGGCTTACGACCAGCTACACAAGATGGTTTTCCTTATATTGGTCGATTAACCGAGCATCCAAAGGTTTATTTCGCATGCGGGCACTATCGAAATGGCATCTTGTTAAGCGCGATTACGGCAAAGGTTGTAACGGAAGATTTATTAGGACGAGACGTTTCGTTTCCGCTAGAAGCTTTTCATCCAGAACGTTTTTCGTAGGAGGGAATTATGCAAACGGCTAAAGTGTTATCGATTGCTGGCTCAGACTCAGGCGGGGGAGCTGGCATTCAAGCGGATATTAAAACAGGACAAGAGCTAGGTGTTTATACAACAACGGCAATCACCGCTTTAACAGCTCAAAACACATTAGGAGTGGAAGACGTTTATCCGGTTCCGCCAAGTTTTTTAGCGCAACAGCTCCATGCTGTCCTTGCCGACATTGGTACAGATGTCATAAAAACAGGCATGCTTGTAAGTGGTGAGCATATTCGTGTGGTGTGTGAAGTCATTGATAAGTATAAAGTGAAGCAGGTAGTAGTGGATCCCGTTATGGCATCAACAAGTGGTTCTGGTCTTTTAAATGATTCCGGTATGCAGCAACTCACACAAACACTTCTACCTCGTACGACAATTTTTACCCCAAACATTCCCGAAGCTTTATTGATAATAAATGGCGAAACACCTAAAACAATTGCAGATTTAAAGGAAATCGCGGTACAATTACATCAGCTTGGTCCTTCAGTCGTCGTGTTAAAAGGTGGACATTTTGAAGGCGATGCGATTGACGTTTATTATGATGGAGCGATATTTGAACTCCTTAGCCATGAACGAATTAATTCAAATGACACCCATGGAACGGGCTGTACATTTGCTTCGGCTATCGCTGCTGAATTAGCAAAAGGGAAGACGGCGTTAGAAGCAGTGAAACTTGGCAAAGCATTTATAACAGAGGCAATTCGTCACGGGTTGAAAATTGGCTCAGGCAAAGGACCGACGAATCACGCCGCATATAATCAGCATAGATAAGGGGTATGAAGGTGAGAAGGCACTGGGTTGTATTCGTATTACCAGCTATTTTAATGGTATTTATTGCGGTTGGAGGCTTTATTTATTTGGATCAAGATGAAACAGTAAGCAATGAAGAACTTCGACAAGAGATCGATTTAACGGCATCTTTAATGGACGAGGAGACTGTACGCATTGAGTGGGAATGGCCGCAGATGCCGACAGAAGGGATCTTTGGAACCGACTATATTGGACTATCGTTTGATGGAGACTTTGGTTCGATTGAACCAGGCATGGTGACATTGCCGGTTGAGCCAGAGCAAACGTTTCAGGGAACCGTGGTTGAAAACGGTATTGTTTTTCCATTTCCAACTGAGATGCAAGACCATCAAGGTGTTGGCACTAGAGGAACGATTATACAAGTGTTACCAGAAAACGTGAACGTTGAAGACATTGAAATTTCTCTTTTACACACATGGACAAATCATGAAGAACTTACGTTGGAAGATGCCACGTTCGCTCAACCTCAGTTTGGCGATGCGACCAATGTTTTGCATTGGGTACGAACATATGAATGGAATGAAATCGTTGAGAATTAGCGGAATGTCATTTCAAAAAGGGATATTTTTTATGGCAAATCAAACCATAGCTTGTGCATACCATGACAAAAAAGGTACGCTGCATGCTTGGGCAAAACCTCGAAGTGCTAAAACATTTTTGAAGGCAGGTCAATTGGTTTGGAAGACGGCGCCTTTATGGTTTCAAGCGATTTGCGTGGGGATGGTTCTCTTAATAATTGGGCCAAAACTTTTACCAATTGAGTGGGCTGGTTTGCCGTTCTACAGTTTCTTTTATTTGCTATTTGGAACACATTTTTTCTTTCCAACCGAACTGAAACGCTATCATGCCGCAGAGCATAAGGTCTTTAGTACGGTAGGGAGAGTGAATCACAAGACTCGGAAACAAGTAGCAAGAGCTTCTGTTCGTAATCGAGGTTGTTCAACAGGTTTGGTTGTTCTCTATTTTTTTAGTACCATCGTTTTAACCGCTTTAGCAATGTTTGTTCTGTCGTTTACGTTAAGCCTAGCTAGTGCATCGTACCTCTCTTTACTAGTCGTGCTCTTCTATGTTTACAATCGCAACCATGTCATAAGCAAAACAATCGACAGAGTCGTATTGCCGGTTTCTTACTGGCTCCAAGAAAATGTAACGACGAAGACACCGAAAAAAGAGCATCTTGAAAGCGCCATAGAATCGTATGTTCACCTTGCAAAGGTTGAATTTTCACCAGCTTTGTATCTACAGAGAATTGAAAAGAGGGAAGAAGAATGGCAATCGTAGATGTAACAATTATCCCAATTGGAACGAATGGTCCAAGTGTGAGTCGTTATGTGGCCAACATCCAAGAACTTTTAGAAGAGTTAGCACAAACATACGACATTCAATCTCAATTAACACCGATGAGTACATTAATTGAAGGCGAAGTTTCAACATTACTAGATGTTGTCAAACGTATCCATGAAGTTCCTTTTGAGAACGGAATTGAGCGAGTCGCAACGAATATACGAATTGATGATCGTCGTGACCAAAAAGCAAGCTTCCAAAGTAAGATTGATGCTGTTCAAGCGAAAATGAAAAAATAACGAGTGTTGAAAAAGAACAAAAAAAGACGGTTCAGCCATTTGGATGAACCGTCTTTTTTTGTTCGCTTTTCACGAAAGTAAAGATTGTTAAGTAAGGGCGTAACAATTTATCTAAGCCTCTTTTTCATCGCAAAGTGAGGGATTCCTGCCTCATAAAAGCGCTCAGACTCTTTTTGATAACCTAAGCGTAAATAAAAATCGAGAGCTGGTTCTTGGGCATTTAAAACGAGTTCACAGATGCCTTTTTCAGAGCCGATTTCTTCTACTTTACGCATGAATTGTTCACCAAAGCCTTTGTTTCGAAAAGGTGTGAGCACGCAGACTCGTTCAATTTTTCCTTTTTGATCAAGAATGCGCATTCGAGCAGCACCAATCGGCTCATGGTTGGACTTAAGTAAAAGATGAATAGCAGAGTTGTCGTGAAAATCACGCTCCAAGTCTTTTGATACGCCTTGTTCGTCAATGAAAACATGCTCTCGTATGGAGAAACACTGGTCGATGTCGCTTTGTTTTGTTGCAACTTGAACCGTAATAGTATCAATCATGCTTGTTTACCTTGAAGAATAAATGTTTCGTAGACCGTCCACGATTCATTATCAAGCTGATAAAGGAGTTGAATTCGATCAATGGTTTCTTGATGAGAAACCTCACTCATTTTTAACTGCCCGACGATGTCATCGTGTTCAGCTTGTTGAAGTTTTTGTGCAATCGTAATGTGTGGAATGAACACAGAGTGCGCACGATCCGTTGAAAATGGTTCTTCGTAAAGTCTCTCATTAAGCCAAGTTAAATGAGCATTTTCTTTTAATTTGTAATAGATCGTTGTGGATTGTGGAAAAAATGTATCAACTTTATAGACATCAATTTTAATAGGAGGGCATTGATTAGCAATTTCTCTTAAAGCTGAAATAGCAGTCGGTAACGCTTCATCCGTTAAAGAAAAACGCTCTTTTACCGTGATATGAGGTGGAATATTTGCATAATGAGCATCGTAACGTCTTCTGTAGCCATTGGCGACGTCTTGAAAAGGTTTAGATGGGAATAGAACAATTCCATAATTCAACATAGGAAAGCCTCCTTTATAATGGCAGTAACGTTTTCATACTAGGTGATAAATATTTTTGCCAGTGCGTCCATGTGTGATCACCTTCAAATTCACTGTACGTGTAATGAAAAGGTTTTGCACGTAATTGTTCACTTAACTCGCGGTTTGGTTTTAGAAAATCAGCCGTGTCTCCGTCTGTCATTTTCACAACATTTTCTTTCGTTCCAATGATGTGGTAAATCGATAATGCTTCTGTTTTGTTAAATTGGCTAACTTTTTCCTGCACAGTTTTATTGACGTAAGGTGAAAACAATACTAGGTTTTTAAATAGTGTAGGATATTCTAGTGCAGTTAGCAATGAAATTGTTGCTGCCAATGAATCTCCTGCAAGAATCCGAGCCGCGGCCAACGGTTCAACACTATAGCTCTCTTCAATTCTAGGTAGTAACTCACAGGCGAGAAATCGAGTATAAGCAATATGAGTCTCGTTATCTGGGTGATACCAAGTTCTTCTCATTGATACACTTGGATAAGGGACGCCAACAACGATTACTTCTTCAATTTCCATATCGTTAATAAGCGTATCAACGTGTCGGTGGATACGTCCAAGTCGAAAAAAGTCTTGTCCGTCTTGACAAATCATTAAACGATATGATTTTAAGGGTGTGTAGTTAGCTGGTAAGTAAATCGATAATGAAATGCTATCTTTTAAATATTCACTTTCAATTGTCATTTCTGCTAAACTGCCTTCGATGTTAGCCATTGATAACTTCCTTTCTACCTTCTTTTCTCTCATTAGTTTACCATATTTCGATGAATAGCAGGGAGTACCCATTTTTTTGCTGATTTTATGATAAAATGAATGATTAAGGATAAACTAAAGTTACCTGAATGAATGTCAGAATTCAAAAAAACAAACACGTATTTAGTATGGCGTACGTTTTCTTCGGACAAGTCCACAGTCATGTTTTAAAAACGCATCAGTGCTATTCCCACAGGGGTCGCCGCCAATTATTAAGACGAATGTTGCGAATGATCTGACGGTTATGATTTATAAAGCTATCTTTACTAACCTGTAACATTGACTCACCTAAATAAAATGAGTAGACGGCTAATGGAGGAGTATATTATGAGATCTAGAAAACCTCATTGGATTTACTATCGGGAAGTATTTCGCTCAAAATTCCAAGCTAAATGCATTCAAGCAAAACTAGAAGATAACTGGCAAAATGGCTATGAAATTGGTCCTCTCGTGGAAGTGAAGCGATTGAAAACAAATAAGTATATTGTCCGTTACACCTATGATGAAGTGATTTAAACAGCGAAAGGAAGGCGAAAGGAAGAATGAGTGAGAGTCGACTAAGAATGCTGCGAATTCAAAAAGGCTTTAGCCTAGAGGAAGTTTCAAAGCAAGTAGGCATATCTGCAGGCTATTTATCACAAATTGAATCAGGAAAACGACAAGTTAATGCGATGATTTCAAATAAAATTGCTCAATTTTTCAATGTTTCATTAGATGATCTATTTGAAGCAACTCGTTATAAAACGATATGGGATTACTAATCAAGCAAAAAACTCCCCCTAATCATGTTAGAGGGA
Organism: Shouchella phoenicis; assembly: GCF_047238345.1. NCBI lineage: Bacteria > Bacillati > Bacillota > Bacilli > Caryophanales > Bacillaceae > Shouchella > Shouchella phoenicis. Next base: position 1,509,891 of record NZ_JBDFMQ010000001.1, read on the forward strand.
GTCAAGATTGAGCCTTATTTAGGTGAGATCATATTTGCGGGTACAACATATTCATTAAATTGTTCTTCTGTTAATAACCCACTACTAATTGCAGCGGCCTTTAATGTTGTATTTTCAGCATGAGCTTTTTTCGCAATTTTCGCTGCGTTTTCATAGCCGATATGCGGATTTAATGCTGTGACGAGCATAAGTGATTCGTTTAGCAGTTGATCCATTTTACCTTTATCTGCTTCCAAACCGATAAGACACTTATCGTGGAAATTATTCAAACCGTCTGATAGTAGGCGCATTGATTGTAAAACATTATAAATAATAACTGGTTTAAACACGTTTAGCTGGAAATGACCTTGACTTGAAGCAAACCCTACCGCTGCATCATTTCCAAGTACTTGTGCGGCAACCATTGTTAACGCCTCGCTTTGAGTAGGGTTAACTTTTCCTGGCATGATCGAGCTACCTGGTTCGTTTGCTGGAATAATGACTTCGCCAATGCCACAACGTGGACCACTAGCCAATAAACGAATGTCGTTGGCAATTTTAAAAGCGTCTGCTGCAAGGGCTTTTAAAGCGCCGTGGAAATAGACTAGTTCGTCATGACTTGTTAAACCATGAAAATGATTTTCAGATGCTTTAAATGTTAACCCAATTTGTTGGCTTAGTTGAGCGGATACTTCTTCGCTAAAACCGATCGGCGCATTTAACCCAGTTCCAACCGCTGTGCCGCCAATCGTTAATGAACGTACGTGGTCAAGAGACTGTTCAATCATTGTTGAACACGTAGCAAGCATATGCTTCCAGCCGCTAATTTCTTGTCCAAACGTTAACGGAGTAGCATCTTGTAAATGTGTACGTCCGATTTTAACAACGTCTGCAAACTCTTGTTCTTTTGCAGCCAACGTTTCTTTAAATTGTTTTACAGCAGGAATTAGTTCATTTTCTGCAAAGATAACGGTTGCCACATGCATGGCTGTAGGAAATGTATCATTGGAACTTTGAGAGTGGTTCACATCATCATTTGGATGAACGGTTACGCTTGTCTCCCCTTTTTCAGTTAAGTATTCATTTGCTAAATAAGCAATTACTTCATTCATATTCATATTTGATTGAGTGCCGCTGCCGGTCTGCCACACAACAAGGGGGAAGTGGTCCTCTAAGCCACCAGCAATAATTTGATCTGCTGCGTATGTAATCGCTTCGACTTTCTTAGCGTCTAGACCTTTCAATTTACCATTAACGATCGCAGCAGCTTTCTTTAATTCTGCAAAAGCTCGGACGACTTCAAATGGAATCTTCTCAGTACCAATCTTAAAGTTCTCTAAACTACGCTGCGTTTGTGCTCCCCAGTACTTATCAGCAGGAACTTGAATTTCTCCGATTGTATCTCTTTCTGTACGCGTTTTCATTTTTAATCATCCCTTTATCCCTAATTTCATGACGCATATCTATCATACCAAAAAACAACATGAAACTTAACGAAAATACAAAAAAAGAATTGAATTTGTCGAATGAACAAACCGAACAGCCGTCTAATTGAAACCATCCATAAAAAAGTCGCCAACGTATGATTTACGCTGACGACTAAGGGTTTATGAGAATAATTTTTTATAGACACTGTATCCTTCGTCATCTAGTTGTTCTTTTGGAACGAAGCGTAGCGCTGCTGAATTAATACAGTAGCGAAGACCATTTGGACCAGGTCCATCTGGAAACACATGTCCTAGATGGGCGTTCGCTTCTTTGCTTCGTACTTCTGTTCGAACCATAAAATGGCTTCGATCTTCTTTTTCGAGGATTTCTTGATCTTCAATTGGTTTAGTAAAGCTCGGCCAACCGCAGCCAGCATCGTACTTATCATTTGAAGAGAACAAGGGTTTACCAGAGACAATGTCCACATAAATGCCATCTTCTTCATGATCGTAATAGTCGTTTTTAAAAGGTGGCTCTGTCCCATTTTCTTGGGTAACATGGTATTGCATTGGTGTTAAGGTTTTCTTTAACTCTTCAGGTGATTTTTTTGTCATGATTGATCTCCTTTCCAATGTGTTTCAATAAAATCTTGTCTTCCAGATCCTTTACGGTAAAGTTGATAATGGAAGGCGTTTTTTTGATAATAATCTTGATGGTATTCTTCTGCACGATAAAAAGGTTTTGCAGGAAGAATGAGTGTAGCAATCGGCTTTGTGAATTTTCCGCTAGATTGAAGATCTGCTTTGGCTTTTTCAGCTAATGCTTTTTGTTCCTCGTTATGATAAAAGATCGCCGTTCGATAAGAATCGCCTCGATCATGAAATTGTCCACCAGGGTCGGTCGGATCAATTTGTTGCCAGAACAAAGATAAAATGGTTTCGTATGACATGAGTGTAGGATCAAACGTGATTTGTACCGCCTCAAAATGACCGGTGGTTTCACTACATACTTCTTTGTATGTGGGGTTTTCGGTATGACCGCCTGTATAGCCAGAAATGACCGATTCAACGCCGTCAAATTGATCAAACGGCTTGACCATGCACCAAAAACAGCCGCCAGCAAATGTTGCTTTTTCTACCTGATTCATCATTCTCACCCCAATTCATTGTATGGTTCTAGTATAACATACCACTTCACTGCTAATGTTATATCTGCTTATATGAAAACGTTTCAATGTTTTTAAAAAAGGGAATCTATACCGGTATTACTTAGCTAACCGTTCTATGTTGCGACGGCTGCTGGTATACATGTAAACAGATCATAAAGGAGAGGAGAGCTGGCTTATATTGTCAGTATTGAGAATGAATGAAAACTAAAAAAATAGGAAATCGTGTACTTATGATTAGCGCCGCGATTATGATTGCGTTTGTTTTATGGGGAGTCATTTCACCGATATCTCTTGGCGCAGTGGCAGATGATGCCCTTCAATGGGTTACGGAGTATTTTGGTTGGTTCTACATGCTTGTGTTAAGCGTTTTTATTGTATTTGCACTTATTGTAATGGTGAGTCCGTTTGGACGAATGCGCTTAGGGAAAGATGATGATGAGCCACAATACAAGTTTATTACGTGGATTGGGATGCTTTTTTCTGCTGGTATTGGCGTTGGTTTTGTCTTTTTTGGTGTAGCTGAACCAGTGTTGAATTACTTAGATCCGCCACCGAATGAAGCGGTTCAAAATCCAGAAGCTGCTGCTGCTGTAGGACTCCGGTATGCGGTCTATCATTGGGGGCTGCATTGCTGGATTGCTTCTTTAATTGTCGGCTTAATTATGTCTTATGTCATGTATCGTAAAAATAAACCTGCTCTCATCAGCTCTGCTTTTTATCCGTTATTACGCAATAAAACGGATGGAGTGATTGGGAAATCAATTGATATTTTTGCAATTCTGGCAACCTGTGCCGGTGTTGCCACTACATTTGGATTGAGTGCTTTACAAATATCCGGTGGGCTGTCTTACATAACTCCTATACCAAATACAGTTTGGACACAAATCACTCTCATTATTATTGTTACCATTTGTTTTATCTTTTCAGCGTTATCTGGAATTGATAAAGGGATTAAGCGATTGACGAATATTAATATTGCATTTGCGGGAATTTTGCTTATCTTCGTTATTTCATTTGGTCCAACGATTTTCATTTTTGAAAGTATGGTTACAACCCTTGGTTCTTATGTTGGAAACGTTGTGCAAATGTCGTTAACTCTTGAACCTTATGCAGGATCAAACTGGATTGCAGGGAACACGATTTTCTTTTGGGGCTGGCATATGTCTTGGGCACCATTTATTGGATTATTTGTTGCGCGTATTTCAAAAGGGCGATCCATTCGCGAATTTATTGCAGGCGTGTTGTTTGTACCCGCAGCATTAGCGTTAATATGGTTTTCTTCGTTTGGTGGCTCGTCGCTTTATTATGAAGTCAGCCAAGGAATTTCAACAATTACGAGCGTTTCACAAACGAATGAAGAACTGGCCATGTTTGTCTTGCTCGAACAGCTCCCGTTAAGTTTGCTAACAAGTATTGTTGCGTTACTGTTAATTTTTATCTTTTTTATTACGTCAGCTGATTCTGCAACCTTTATTCTTGGCTCAATGACATCAAATGGCATGCAAAATCCACCGACAAAACTTAAGCTATTATGGGGAATTTTAATTGGGGCCGTGGCGGCGGTACTCTTATTAAGTGGGGGCGATGATGGACTAAGTGCTTTGCAAACAGCTGCTATAACAGGTGGTTTACCAATTGCTTTCATTTTAATTGGGATGGTCGTCTGTTTAACGATCTTACTTACAAGGGATTATCGATACTACAGAAGACAAGTATTGGCAACCCGCTCAGCTTCGTTAAAAGATGAGATCCGAGAAGATTTTTACGAAGAGTGGAAAGATGAGGTTTCAGAAGAAATAAAAGATGATTTCAAAGATCAGGCTTATCAAGAATTAAAAGAAGAACTTCGTGAAGACGTGTACAAGGAATTAAAAGAAGATTTAAAAGAAGATGTCAAAAAACAGCTAAAAAAAGAAAACCGAAAAGATTTATAGCGAAAAAGGGCGGCGGCATGTCGACCCTTTTCTTATACTGTCAAATTATTTTTAACGAAGAATTCTGTTGTTTAGGAGGATTTTTAAAAGAAAAAACGAATCAATTGTTGGAAAATGTCAGTTTCATTTACAAAAGGGGGGTTAAGTCGGTGTAGTTGAAACACCGAACAAGTGCGTATGAAAGCGATGGTTACTGAATTACTGAATCAGTCTAATGTTCCGCAATGTGTGATTTATGATGACGAAATCATTATAAGAAACGATGCTTTTAATAAATTGTTAGGTCTTGAAAAGAAGCCAGATCTTAACATTCCTTTGGCAACTATTTTAAGCTACCAATCCATGGAAAAATGGGTCGTTGAGACTAATGGTATGAACGTGCAGTTAGATATTTCACATGCTGTGCTAGATCAAGAGTATATGCTCTATACATTTGCTGGAAAAACGAAAAAAGAAGATGTTCGGTTGAATATTGTTTCAAATGACCAATCGAAAAAATTACGCTGGTTAACCGATGAGGCGGGTAAAATTATTGAAGGTAGCGAAGTCGGGAGAGCGTTTTTGACGATTCAAGATTCCGTTTGGACGTTTGTGCCAAAAGAATTATATAACCCTAACGATAAAAAACAGGTTCTTACTTTTTTATATCAGCAAATTGAATATGAGGTAAGAGTGATTACATATAGCGGCTACATGTTATTTGATGTGGTTCGTGCGGAACAACGAGTGGAGCAACTGATTACAAGGAATGAGTTAATAAATATTTTAGACTTGTCAAATGAATGTTACATTCTTCATGATTCCATGACCATTCATTACGCAAACAAAGCGACGCATCGTTATTTAGGTATGAATCACACGAGTCTTATAGGAAAGCCAGTGCGTCATCATATTCAGGAACGAGAATTAAAGCTGGTGAAGGAAGCTATGCAGGCGCAACAAGAAGAAATCATGTATCGCCCAATCAAACTCATTAATGGGGATGGCAGTTTACTGTATACAATGTGTGCCATTCTTCCTGTTCATATTGATGGAAAGAAGCTATTTGTTTCTGTTTTAAAGCAACCTCATCAAACGTCTAAGCGAAGAGAAGAGGCGATGAAAGTTGCGTCTCGTTTATCAGCTAGTATGGCCCATGAATTAAGAAACCCATTAACAACGATTAAAGGGTTTATGCAGCTTTATGCAGAGACAAAAGCGATCCCTGAAAGTCAGGTCAAGACTATTAATGCGGAATTAACGCAAATGGAAAAGATCATTGATGATTATGTATTTCTTGCTAAGCAAAAAGGCATGGTTGAAAACAAAAAAACGATTGAAATAAACAGTTATGTAAGAGCATTGGCTAGAAAAGAAGAAATGAAAGAACTTGTTAAAGACAATCCTTTACTACTTTCTGTTTCTGACACGTATTACATCCACGGCTATGCACAAGAATTAGATATTTTATTTTTTAATTTAATAGGAAATGCAGTCGATGCCAGTCAGTCAGCAACGTCGATCGAGATAAGGGTAACGACTGACTACAATCAACTGTGTGTGCAAGTCATTGATAAAGGAACAGGGATCCCGCCTAATCGACTTTATTTGTTAGGTCAACCTTTTTTCTCGTCAAAAGAGAAAGGAACAGGATTAGGTTTAATGATCTGTCATAAGATCGTTGAATTGCACGGCGGCCGGATGGAAATTAAAACGAAAGCTGGTACAGGAACGATCGTCCAAGTTTATTTGCCATTAAAAGCGGTATCAGAAAACCGTGACGTAAAACGTGTTAAAAAAGGATTTCAGCAAGTTTTAGGACAAAGTGAAACCCGAATGCTAACAAACATAAACCAGCGATCACATTCAAAATAGGTAAAAGAGAGCGGCTCAAAAATTGACCGAAAAAAGAAGCTAAAAACGATAAGCTAATGTTCCAAACGAGAATGCCAAGAAAAAGAAAAATGGCATAGATAAGAAAAGAGCTAGACTGTTCGCTCGTGAGCTCGGCTAAGGTTGATCCGAAAATGCCAAACCAAAACATTAAATTAATTGGATTAAATAACGCGATAGATAAACCTGTCCAAAAAGAAGCGAAGACAGAAGTAGAGAGACTGCTTGAGCGAGAGAGAGCAGTCTTTCGCTTGTTAATGGACTCGATACCAAGATAAATAAGTAGAGTCGACCCAAACAAATAAAGACTAATTTGCACGGGCGTCATGAATATAATCTGCGTTAAACCAAAATAAATAATAATCATAAAACATACATCCGCTAGAATGGCGCCAATGCCGACAAAAAGAGCGGGAAAAAAGCCGTTTGATATGCCCTTTTTTACAATTGCAAGACAAATGGGACCGACAGGAACTGCTAAGGATAAACCAAGAATAAATGCTGAAAGAATATCAGGCATAAAAACCTCCTATTTCTTAGACATGCCTCACTAATTAGTAAATGATCAGTAATGGGGATTTAGACGTGCTTTATTTGTAATTTCGTGACTAGATTCGAATCAAGCTTCATATGATGGGAAAGAATGTAAAGGAGGATTGAAAATGAATCAATCTCGGTTATTAACAACAGCAGAAATGCTTTCCACTGAAGTCCCAAGTTGGGTGAATCAAAGTTATCAGGAATATAGTAAAGTCGTTACGGATACAACGTTCCCGTGTTTTTTTGGTCAAAAAGGAGAGCGAAAAGGGGAGTTGCGCTATTCGTATTTATCGCATGCAGATTGGTCCTCATTGCCACATACACTAAAAATGTTTCAATCTTTAATGGAGCAACGTCCACTTGTTAGGCGAGGGCTTTTTGTATTTGTGGAGCCTGAAGACCAAGAGCAAACGCTTGATTATTATCGTCGTTATTTTTGGGATATGCTTCAATACTTAAATGATAAAGACGAAAGTATTTGGCCTGAACATACGCCTAGCAATCCAGAACATCATTTATGGTCGTTTTGTTTTAATGGGCAGTCGATGTTCGCATTCGCAAATACACCTGCGTACAAGCAACGAATTACACGAGATTTAGGGCAAAGTATGGTTATAGGATTTCAGCCAAGGGAAATTTTTCAAGGGTTAGAAGGAACTGAGCCAAAAGGTCATAATTCACGTGAAGCTGTTAGAAAACGAGTAGAGGCGTGGGATCAAATACCGAAACATCCTGATATTAGTCATTATGGCGATGTCGAACATAGAGAATGGAAACAGTTTTTTATTGGTGATGATTGTGTACCGATAACAGGAAAATGCCCATTTAAAGCAAAAAACGATTCAAAATAGATTTTTGATCGATTGACGTGCTAAACTAAGCATATTACTTAAAGAAAAAGGGATATCATGAGATTTAGAATTGGCTATCGAACACTAAAAACCGCAATCGGTGTATTCATTTCACTTTCAATTGCGCAATTTCTGGAATTGAATTTTGCTTCATCAGCAGCCATCATTACGATATTATGTATATCCGTGACAAGAAAAAATTCGCTTCTTGTTTCGTGGGCGCGGTTTGTTGCGTGTATGATTGGTCTTGTCATGAGTTCTATTCTATTCGAGTTGATTGGCTATAATCCATTTGCAGCCGCACTCTTTATCTTGTTATTTATCCCTGTTGTTTTGCTTGTAAAAGCAAGTGATGGTATTGTGACAAGCTCTGTTATAGTTATGCATTTGTACGTTGTAGAAGAAGTATCGGTTGGCTTTTATTGGAACGAACTTCAGCTAATTTTTATTGGGATTGGTACAGCTCTATTAATGAACCTTTATATGCCCTCTAAAGATAAGGAAATGCGCGAACAGCGGAAAAAAGTTGAAGCATTGTTAAAAACAACGTTAAATCAGCTATCTACATATATTCGCGCTGGAGAAAGTAGTTGGGATGGGAAAGAATTGTCCCAATTAGATTGGGTGTTAAAGGAGAGTAAAAAGACAGCATTTGTTTCAATGCAAAACCATCTCCTGGCAGAAGAGAACCATTATTACCATTATTTCGCAATGAGAGAAAAGCAGCTAGAAATCATTGAGCGGCTTATGCCACACCTAACTCGCATTAATGGTTCGGTTCCACAGCAAGAGAAAGTAGCAAATTTTTTAGATGAATTGTCCCGTGCAGTAAGCCCAACGAATTCTGTTGCTTATTTTTTGCTTCAATTAGAAGAGATGCGTACGGAATTTAGAAATATGCCGCTGCCGAAAACAAGAGAAGAGTTCGAGAGTCGCTCGTCTCTTTTGTTAATTGTGTTTGAATTTGAACAGTATTTGAAGACAAAAGACGAGTTGTGGGCTCGAAAATCGGATAAAAAAAGACCATTGCGTAAACCCTAAACGTATTCGATACGAGGGGTGTACAAACGTGAAGTGGTCTTTTTTTCTGTCTATCTACGTGTTTTTTTCTGCACTATTTCCAAATCAATTTTTAATTGAACAAGCAGATATTATTGTGAATATTAAAACGAATGAATTAGCACTCATTGAAGCCAATCATATTAGTGAAGTCTTTCCAATTGCAAGCGGAAAAAAAGGGGAAGAAACGCCTGAAGGTGAGTTCCAAGTGCTTGTAAAAGCAAAGCAGCCTTATTACCGTAAAAAAGATATTCCTGGTGGGGATGAACGGAATCCGTTAGGGAGTAGGTGGATTGGATTTGATGCAAATGGGACAAGTGGCCGTACCTATGGTGTGCACGGAACGAACCAACCCCATTCAATTGGCTATCATGCGTCGTTAGGGTGTATTCGCATGGAAAATTCAGCTGTTGAATATGTATTTGAACGAGTAGAAATTGGGAGTAAAGTGGTTGTTGTTAATGATCAACGGAGTTTTAATGCATTAGGCAAAGCATACGGACTATTAAAGTGAGCCGAGGATTAAAGCAAATTTCACGAGAGCATACGTCTCGTGAAATTCATACGTTTGTATGCCATATTAAAACATGCCTAAACCAGCGGCTGCACCAAATACGCCTCCGAGTACAAGAGTCCCAATCATAATATATACAATTAAACGTTGGAATTTTCGTGGCATTGTCATCCCTCCACCTAAGCTTTACTAATGCTAGTTTACCTGATTGCTACAAAAGCAACAAGAGGAGTTTTTATGCTAGAACTAAAAATAGACCATATTGCATATGCCCTACAGTCTGAGGCGGAGATTGATCGATTTGTCGAGCTATTTTCTGTAGAGAAACCGACACGAGAACCGGTCAATGATCAGCTAGTAATCGTTTATCATCTTGACATGCCTCTTTTTTCAATAGAACTTTTAGTACCTATGGAAGATAACCACGGGTTACAGCGCTTTCTTTTAAAGCACCCATCTCCTTGCTTTCACCATTTAGCGTTGAGTTGTAAAGATTTAAGCTGTGGACAAGCCTTTTTTGAAAGCATCGGGTATCAATTTTTATATCCGGAAAGTAGACAAGGAAGTAATAAAAAAAGAATTAATTTCCTTAAACCTAATTCTACAAATGGTGTACTAATTGAATTGTGTGAGCAAGAAACATGAAAAATGTTACAGCATTCGTTATGATGAAAGAGATTATTAAATAATGGAGTGGATAAATTGTGGCAGAACGTGTTGTTAATGAGTTTATTGAGCTAGTAAAAGTTAGCTCTGAGACGAAACATGAGGCTGAAATTGCAAAAGTATTAAAAGAAAAATTCACGAACCTAGGGTTGACTGTTGAAGAAGATCAGGCACAAGAGATTACTGGACACGGTGCAAATAATTTAATTTGTACATTACCAGGAACAAGTGAGAAAGAAGTAAAAACGATTTACTTCACCTCTCATATGGATACAGTCGTTCCAGGTAAAAACATCGAGCCGATCCTTGAAGAGGGTTACATAAGAACAGATGGAACAACAATTTTAGGTGCGGATGATAAAGCCGGTATTGCAGCGATGCTTGAAGCTATTGTTGTATTAAAAGAACAGCAAATCGAGCACGGTCCAATTCAATTTATTATTACGGTTGGAGAAGAGTCAGGTTTAGTCGGGGCGAAAGCACTTGATCAAAGCCTCATTCATGCTTCTTATGGGTATGCCCTTGATAGCGACGGAGAAGTTGGAGGCATGATTACAGCTGCGCCTTCCCAAGCGAAGATTACGACAAAAGTTTACGGCAAAACAGCTCACGCTGGAGTAGAGCCAGAAAAAGGCATATCGGCGATTTCTGTTGCCTCAAAGGCAGTAGCACAAATGCCTCTTGGCAGGATTGATAACGAGACAACTGCGAATATCGGTCGCTTTGAAGGCGGTACACAAACAAATATCGTATGTGACTATGTTGAAATTACAGCGGAGGCACGTTCCTTAGAGAAGAATAAGCTAGATACCCAAGTTGAGGCAATGAAAAAAGCGTTCGAAAAAGCTGCAGAAAACATGGGTACGTCGTGCGAAGTCGATGTAAGCTACTCGTATCCTGGCTATAAAGAAGAAGCAAGTGCTGAAGTGGTGCGTATTGCAAGTGAAGCCATTACTTCGTTAGGTCTAAACCCGACTATGAGAGCCAGTGGTGGTGGGAGTGACGGTAACGTTATTTCTGGATTTGGGATTCCGACGATTAACTTGTCTGTTGGCTATGAGCAAATTCATACGACGAATGAACGTATTGCAATTAATGCGCTAACAAAGGTAGCGGATGTAGTCGTTGCGATTATTAAAGAAACAGCAAAAGCATAGAAAATAAGCCGTTCACATGTGAACGGCTTTTATTGTATACTGGGCATCATCCGCATACTCCATGCTTTCTAATATTTCTTCTTCAGTCAGTCCAATCGCAAAAGATAGCTGTTGAATTGATGGAGAAACGTGATCATATTGTCGAAATTCAAACAAATAGTCATTGATTTTACTCATATTTTCCTCATAATGGAGTTTAGTAGCTAAACGAATGTGAGAAAACATTTTACACCTCCAGTGATGGAGGCAATGCGAATGAATATTCAATTATATCATATTGCCCCATTTGTGTAAACGTTTGCGAACGGCAATAAGGAGGAATGATCGTGTTAAAGCACGTAGATAAAAGCGCACCGCATTTTCAAGCACGTAACCAATCAACAAGAGGGGATCGCGCACCAATACAAAAACCAAGCTTTCAAGATCAGTTGAAGCAACAAGCTCTCCAATCAATGATGGGAAAAGTTGAAGACTTACGGGTACAGGGAAATAAACTAGTTGAACATCGTTCATACGAAGCGTTATCTTTATTTCGCCATTCTTTAGAAGCATGTTTAAAACATGTCTTAAAGGATAGTTATCAATTAACAAGAACAACGAGTAGTCAATTTGGTCAGTTTAAACAACATCAGCTCGTTCAGGTTGTGAATCAAGAGATGGATGAATTGGCAAAAGAAATAGTGGATACACAAAAGACGAGTATTGATTTGCTAAAAAGGGTAGGGAAGTTAGAAGGACTGTTGTTAGAAATCTATATTTAATAAATGGAGGAAGAAATGGACGATTATATCTTTACATATGAGACGAAATTACGCCATTCATTAGAAGAAACATGGTCGTTTTTTTCTGACCCGAAAAACTTAGAGAAAGTGAATAAATTTCCGCCAGTTCAAGTGGACAAAGACGGGCACAATGTTCATGTGCGTATCCCTTATACAGGAAAGGTAGGTCAATTTACAACGGAGATTATGTCGGAGGTTCCGCCACATTTCTTTATTGATAAAATGGTTAATCCGCCGTTTCCTTTTACTTATTGGGAGCATAAACATGAATTTGTTAAAGGAAAAGACGGAACTGTTATGATTGATCAAGTACGTTTCCGAGCGAAAGTTCCTGCTAGTATGGCTGCGAAAATTTTGCAAATGATGTTTTCGAGCAGAGCGCACGCCTTGCGTAAACGGATTAACATGTAGATTAGTGTTGATGCAAGTATTTACTAATTAATTTCAAAATTGAACGGCGTGTTAAAATGCCAGTGAAGGCTTTTTGATCATCTACCACACATAAAAATGGGTGGTTAATAGATAGCGATAACGCTTTAGAAAACGTAGCTTCAGGACGGATACAAGGAACGTCTTTGTTCATACATTCACCAACTGTCAATGTTGAAAGTCGATCAATTTCAAAATCATGTTCGCCTAACAATGAATCTAAAATGAGTGACTTGCTAATCATACCTTGTAAGTGAAACGATGAATTTAGTACAGGAATCGCTGTATATCCGGACTTAATTAAAACAAGTAAGGCATGTTGGAGCGGGTTATTCATTTGAACATGCGCAACCTTGTCGGCAGAAATGATTAAAGGTGAAATTTCATTATCAGTTAACAATCGATTTCGTAATGTTTGCATACATGTATCACTTCTTTGTGTTAGATTTTCATGTGCTCTCTATTATCGTAAACGCTCTTACGATGTCCGTCAAGATTGGTGTCAGTGAATGCAGTGAGAACCGTTTGGTAACAATAGTAAGAAAAAAGGAGAGCGTTACGCTATGCACTCTAAGCAAACGGTTAAATATATTTGTGAGCAATATTCTTCGGGTCAAGAATATTTTTTCAAAAAGGAATACATTACTCATGATAAATGGAGCAATCTTCAATCTGTCGCGTGGTCATCGCCTAGGCCAATTAGAAAAAATACCTTTTTAAAACGAGAAAAAGAAGGATTCCTTTGTGAATATGTAAAAAAAGTTTCAGCGGAAATACTCTTGTTTCAAAAAAGATCTTGAGGCCAGTAATCCTCTATAAAGGATAAAAGAAAGCACAAGCGCAACGCTACATGTAATCAGTTGCACTTGTGCTTTTCGTAAATGTAAGTCCCCTTACATTGTCATGCACTTAATCAATTGCTGATAACGTATCATTGACGTCTATCTCTCCGTAACCATAATACACGTTATAATCACCATCACCAAGTTGGTTGGCATTTCCTAAAATTAGATTTCCAATATCTTCATTTGTTAATGACGGGTTGATTGAATGAATTAGCGCCGCTAAACCAGCTACATGAGGCGCTGCCATGGACGTTCCTGACAACATAATGTATTGATTTTCTAAATAAGTGCTCGGAATATGTTCACCAGGTGCAGTAACATCGACATACTCTCCGTAATTGGAGAAAAAGGACCGGTTTTTATCTTGATTTACAGACGCTACTGTGACAACTTGAGGATAAGCAGCGGGATACATCTGTTCATCTGTGTTTTCATTACCAGACGCACTTATTAGCGTTACCCCTTGATTGTAAGCATGTTCAACAGCATCGTATAACACATCAGAGTGATAATAATCCCCTAAACTCATGTTGATAACATCTGCACCATTTTCAACTGCCCAATAAATACCTCTCGCAACGGAAAAAGAGGAGCCCTCGCCATTTGTATCAAGTACTTTTATTGGCATGATTTTGCTTTGCCAGGATACCCCTGCAATTCCTTCAACATTATTTGTTAAAGCTGCTGCGATCCCTGCAACATGTGTACCGTGACCATTATCATCCTTATAATTAGATGAGTCATCGATCGCGTTGTAGCCTTCAACGAGCTTATTTTGGAGGTCGGGGTGCTCAGGGTCTACACCCGAGTCAATAATTGCAATGATCGTATCTTCGCCGTTTGCATAATTCCATCCTTCTTCAAGATCAATTTGTTCCAGATTCCATTGATAAGGCTTAAAAAATTCATCATTAGGCTCTACTTTTGCTTGGCTAATAAGGGCTTTGTTCACAAAAGAATAGTTATGCTCCGCAAAAATGACATCGCGATCACGTCGCAACGTTTGAATATAGTCATCTTCATCACCTGGTGTTTTTAAGACAAGGTAAGGATCATTCTCTTTCAGAATCGTATGTTGGTGTGTAGTAGCCCATTCTGTAGGTTCTACACTCGGGTCAAGTTTCACGATAACCTCTTGCGAAACAATTGGATTCGACTGACTTTTTGTTTTAGAATTCACGTAGATGCTCCAATTTAAACCAGGTACTGTTATTGCTTGTTGGCCGTCTGGTAACTGGGTTTCTTTATTAAAATCAACCGACGCCTCGCCACCTGACATAAATAACGTTCCTTCGCTGTCGGCAATCATAGCATGTTCAGATAAATAGGATTGAATAAACCCTAGATTGATTTCTCCAACCATCGTTTTGTTTTGATCTAACGTCTTTTTTACCATCACATAGGCATCGTTGTTTTCTTGGTAAGGATGTGAGTATTGAAGGGTATTGTATGTTGTAGAAAACGTGGGCAAGCTTGATACATCCATTGTTTGGCCGGCGCTTTCTAAAACCTGTCCTTCTTCATTTAAAACAGCAATACTTCGAATATAAGGATGGTTGTTGATTTCATCTTCTAGTTTATGATCAAGTTGGTCTTTTGTAGTCCAGTTTTCTAAACTCGCCATAAAAGAGTGAAGCATTAAATTGGTTGAAAGAGCGATGTCTTCTGCTTGTAGATGATCAATCGCTTCATGAGCGACTGAAGGGGGTTGCTGTTGTTGAACCATTGATCGATGCATGGTGGGGCTTGGTTTTATGATCACCATGCTAATAATAAGTACACTTGCTAAGGCAATAGCCCATTTTTCTGAGCGACGTAACATAACGAATCTCCTTTGGTTTTTATAGTTTGTTTAAGTGTGTGTCAATTTGTGGGTAAAGCCATTGTGATGGGAAAACAAGTGTTACGTTTTCTTTTTTAAATTGTTCGCCTGCTTGCACAATCGCTTTATACGTATCATTTCCTTTAATGCCGACATGACCAATGGCAAGTGGGTAATCATGATTGTGTGCAGTCTTTATAAACGTGTCTAATTGATTTCGAACATATGAATAAGAAGAAGTTGAATCATCAATAAACAATGTTCTTTTTAGGCATGGCACTTGATAACGTTCTGCAAGTTCAGGCATAAGTGACTTTGCTGTTGTGCCGCTATCAATTAAATAGAGCTGATGTTCCTTCGCAAACTGTACAATATGCGTAACAATTCGCTCGTCTTCCATTCCTTTTGAGCCCATATGGTTGTTTAACCCCTTAGCATGAGGGACGTTTTTAATAGCGGTATTTAAGCGACGTTTAATTTCCTCATCACTTAAGTCAGATGTGATGGCATTAGGACCTAACCATGATTTCTTACCAGTTTTAGGTTCAAGCGGTAAGTGAATAATGACTTCTAAACCGTTTTGATGAGCTTTTGTATCTTGCAACTTGGCCTGTTTAAGAAAAGGCATAATGGCAACTGTTACAGGAATGTCACCTTGAAGAAATTGATCTGCTCCATTAACATCACCACCAAAATCATCAATAATAATGGCTGCTGTCTTTTCCTCCGCAAATGCGGAAAAAGGAAAAGCAGTAAAACATAGAATAAATGCTAAGTGAAACCACAAAAGCTTTTTCAGCATAGTTAGATAAGCTCCTTTTTACTTAATAGTTTTCGGCAAAAGGCATACATTTCATGTTAGGAAGTATTAGGAAAAAAAGATAAAACAAAAAATCCCTTTAATGTGGTCACTATTTAAAGGGACGATATTAAAAGGATTTGTTATCAATATTCTTTATCTTCTGTTTTTCTAGTGAAAAATTTTATTTTCGAATGTTAAAGGCAGCATTTAATTGACCGCGCAACATTTTTTCGCGTACTTCTTGTTTTCGAATCGCTTTTTGTTCCATTTTACGAATTTCGAACGTTTGCATACCGTCTTCCATCTTATTGGCGATATCAACTAATCGTTCAACGTCTAAAAATGAGTATTTTCTTGTGCCACCTTTTGAACGTTCAGGAAAAAGGAGCTTTCGTTCTTCGTAATAGCGAATTTTTCTTTCTGTTAAACCGGTTAGCTCGCTAACCATTCCTATAGTAATCACTTTTTTATCTTTATAAGACAACCCTCTCCACCTCACAATTGAGTTTACGCATGATTGTTGTGTAATAATATATCATAGCTTGGGAATGAGTGTGAATAAATTTGTTAGATTATCTAACAAAGGTGATTTTTATTTTTTAATTGCCGAACCTTTTCAGAATGTGTAGACTGTTGGTAGTACATATTAGGAGGAAGAACGTTGAGAAAGCATAGATGGTTAATTGGAGTGGCGGTTAGTTTACTAATTGTTATTTTAGGTTTTGTCATTCAAGTTGAATACGGGGCTGAAGACTCCGAACGGGTAATCGTTGATTATACGTTAAACTTATACAGTGCTCCTGAATGTTTTGATGAAGCCGGTTTCACAAATAATATTAGCGAGATGACTTACGGGGATGTAGAAGATGGTAGTGAATTTCTACCAGAGTCCACTTGTACAGCAATGGAATTTCAAACATCAAGGGGTCCTTTATGGTTTGCGTGGTTTATGTAAGGGGTTTAATGATGTGACTGAACGGTAATAGCTTTATATGGAGGTTTCGAACATGACAAAAAAAGATTGGAAAGCCATTCAAGATCGAGACTTAAAGGAATCCCCTTATGACGAGCTGCCGTTAGATGAAATAAAAAAAGAGAAAAAGGAAGAGCGTAAGAAAAAGGAAACAAAACATACATCCGATACAGAAGATGTTCATAAACCATAACTCCTGTTAAAAGCGACTGTTTTCTTCTTTTATATAAAGAAAACGGACGCTTTTTTTTGTAGAAAGATGCTAGAGCGGTGGCTTATAAAAAAGGATTATGATATTATGAATAATTAAAATAGAGAAGTAAAATGGAGAGTGGGGAACGTAACGTGAAAGTAGCAAAGTTTGGCGGCTCCTCTGTTGCAAATGCTGAACAGATCCGCAAAGTAGCCGCAATTATTCAGGCAGATCCATCTAGAAAAATCGTCGTTGTATCCGCACCAGGAAAAAGAACAAAGGCAGATGTGAAAACAACAGATTTATTAATTGAATTGGCACAATATTGCATTGGGAACAATGATCAAGCAAAAGAACAAACGTTAAACAAAGTAGTAAACCGTTATGCAGAAATGGTTTCTGATTTAGGTTTGCAAGAAGATATTAAAGAAGAAATTTATCATGATTTAAAGGTACGTATGAACGCGTATTATGCAAACGAACATCAGATGATGGACGCTTTAAAAGCGAGTGGGGAAGATAATAATGCGAAGTTAATCGCTGCTTATTTTAAATCAATTGGCATGAATGCGAGTTACATAAACCCAAAAGATGCTGGTCTACTTGTGAGCGATGAACCAGGTAACGCTCAGGTATTGCCAGTAGCTTATGAACGTTTAAATGAATTGCGGCAACAAGAAGGAGTTATTGTGTTTCCTGGTTTCTTTGGATTTTCAGAAACAGGAACGCTTGTAACCTTTCCACGTGGTGGTTCAGATATAACAGGTGCGATTTTAGCAGCTGCAGTACAGGCGGATCTTTATGAAAACTTTACAGACGTTGATTCTGTTTATGCAGCCAATCCAACAATTGTTGAGGATCCTTTTGAAATAAAAAAAATGACGTACCGCGAAATGCGAGAACTTTCTTATGCAGGTTTTAGTGTGTTTCATGATGAAGCACTCATTCCAGCATTTCGAAACGGCATTCCAGTTTGTGTGAAAAATACAAACAATCCAAAAAGCGAAGGCACGCTTATTGTTGCTGAGCGTGAGCCTTTTGATGATCCGGTTATTGGGATTGCAGCAGATGAAGGATTTGCGACCATTTATGTACGCAAGTATTTAATGAACAGAGAAGTAGGCTTTGGTCGTAGACTGCTCGAAATTTTAGAAGATCAATCGATTTCCTATGAACATATTCCATCGGGCATTGATGATACAAGTGTCATTATTCGCGAAAGTCAGTTGACAGATGGTGTGGAAGAACAAATCTTAGCACGTATTAAAACAGAACTCACTGTTGATGACGTACACATCGAGAGAGGGTTTGCCATGGTCATGTTAGTGGGAGAAGGAATGCACAATTCCATTGGTGTGATTGCTAGAGCATCGGCTGCGCTATCTCGAAAAGGGGTTAATATTGAAATGATTAACCAAGGATCTTCTGAGACGAGCTTGGTGTTTGGCATTCATCAAAAAGATGCGGATGTTGCCGTGCAAGAACTGTATCATGAGTTTTTTGGTAGTCGCGTACCTGTATAATGATTAAAAGAAAACCTTTATGAATGAGGGTGGCTCATTCATAAAGGTTTTTTTAATAGCTTACGCCGGATCATTGGCTGTTAAGAATGGTTTTGTTTCTTTAACTCAGCTTGGATTGATTCAAGCTGCTGTTCAATGCGTTTTAACTCACTGACTGAAACCGATACCTGTCTATTTGCCGGGTCCTCTTCATCCTCAGAGTCATTTGCTTTTTCAACATTATTGACAATTACACCAATAAATAAGTTGAAAATAATAAAGGTCCCTACTAGCACAAAGGAAACAAAATAAATCCAGATCCACTCGTTATATTCCATTAGAGGACGCATAATGCCACTTGACCACGAATCTAACGTAACAATTTGGAATAAAGTTAAAATGGTTCGTTGCAAATTCCCAAAATACTCAGGTGCAAAATCGCTAAAAAGCATGGTTCCAATCACAGCAAATATGTATAAAAAGATTCCCATTAAAAACAAAATATTCCCAAGGGATGGGATGGTCATGACTAGGGCATCCACTAACCGCCTTAAAGAAGGAATAACTGAAATCGCTCTTAAGACACGAAGGACACGCAACACACGTAAAACGGTAACGAAATGTCCGCCAGTAAATAAATGTCCAGCTAAAATGATAAGTGTATCGAACCAGTTCCAGCCACTCTTAAAAAAGGAACGTACTGAGGTTGAAAAAAAGCGCATGACAATCTCGATTGTGAAAATCCAGAGCAAAACGCGATCAGCGTAATGAAAAAAAGTTTGATGGTCTTGATAAATATGGTCGTATGTCTCCACTCCGACTAAAATGGCGTTTAAAACGATTAAAATAATAACAGTTATTTGAAACGCCTTATGGTTAACAATTTGGTAAAGCTGTTTTTTCAAACCTGCCTTCTCCCCTCAATTCTCTTCCGTTATCATAGCAAGAAAAAAGTTGAAGGGAAAGGATAAACCATTGTACCCTAAGGCTAATACAAGAGTTGAAAAGTTATGGAAAAGGATATGAAGAATGAATGAAAACAATATGGGTGACAGGTGCATCAAGTGGTGTCGGAGAAGAAATTTGTAAACAACTTAAAGAACGTGATGTTCAAGTTGTTAAACTAGCAAGAAGATATGGAACGTTGAAAAAGGTAGACGGTCAGACGTATACATGTGCAATTGATATGACCGATGTCGATTCCATTCATTCGTCTGTAAACCAATTATACTCCGCAAATTTACAGCCAGATGTACTAATTAATAATGCTGGGATCGGTCGTTTTGCATCATCATGGGATCTTTCTGACGAAGACGTTCAGATGATGTTTCAATTAAACATGATTGGTGTGATTCAGCTTACGAATCGTGTGGTGCCACATATGAAAAAGAATCAATCAGGGCATATTATCCAACTTGCTTCTTTAGCGGGAAAAGTGGCTACCGCTAAAGCAAGTGTATACGCCGGAACCAAACATGCCTTACTTGGCTATTCAAACGGGTTGAGATTAGAATTAAAACCGTTCCATGTAAGCGTGTCTGTTATTAACCCAGGCCCAATCGATACACCTTTCTTACAAGCGGCAGATAAAACGGGCTCTTACAGTGACAACATGGGTGCTCATTTGCTACAGCCAGATCAAGTAGCTGAGCGAGTTGTTCAGACTTTAAAAACAAAGAAACGTGAAGTAAACCTTCCCCGATCTTTGGGGATTTTAGGGAAGCTATATCAACTAGCTCCACATTTTATTGAAGGAATTGGAAAGCCGTTTTTTTATAAAAAATAACGACCACTACTTATACGTCATTTGATTCTTTTTCAAACCAATCTTAAAACGTCCAGTTCCTTTAAAAAGAAGCACTTTTGGCTTTTTCCTTGAATAGCATAGGTTAGGAGTGAGGAAATGTAAGGTTGCATCAGGACCGTTACATTCCAGAAGGAGCTGGTAATGAGATGTGCGGGATTACAGGGTGGATTGATTGGCGACGAGACTTAAGGAATGAAAAAAAAGAAATTGAGCAAATGGCACAGACGCTAAACCGAAGAGGACCTGATGCATTAGAAACGTGGACTGATCAGCACGTAGCGTTTGGTCATGCAAGGTTAATCGTGGTTGATCCTGAAGGCGGAATTCAGCCAATGACGAAAACAGTTGATGGAAAGACCTATACGATTGTTTATAATGGTGAATTGTACAATACGGAAGAGATTCGGAAAGAGTTAATGAACGATGCGCACACTTTTTCTGGACATTCCGATACAGAAGTCCTGTTGAAATCCTATATTCAATGGAAAGAGGCCTGTGTAGAAAAATTTAATGGTATTTTCGCATTTGCGATCTGGGAACATGAAACAAAGTCATTATTTATGGCAAGAGATCGAGTAGGTGTGAAACCATTATTTTATACCGTTCGTGACGGGTTTTTACTATTTGGCTCAGAGTTAAAAAGTTTGTTGGCTCACCGAGATATAGATCCAGTTGTTGATAGGCTTGGATTGGCAGATGTGATGGGCTTAGCTCCATCAAGAACGCCAGGCCATGGAATCTTCAAAAACATTCATGAATTAAAACCTGCTCATTTTTTAACGTATAAAAATGAGGAGCTCCGTTTACGTAGATACTGGCAGTTAAAAAGCGAAGCACATACGCATTCGGTTGATGAGACCGCCAATCATATCCGACTGCTTTTAGAAGACATTGTAGCAAGACAGTTATTTGCAGATGTCCCTGTCGGCATGTTTTTATCTGGTGGTATTGATTCAAGTGCACTTACGGCGTTAGCGGCAAATCATTATAAAAAAGAAGGAAAAGGAATCATTTCCTCTTATTCTGTTGACTATGAAGAAAACGATAAATATTTTAAAGCGAGTGCCTTTCAGCCAAATGCTGATGGTGAATGGATTAAAAAGGTCTCTAAGCATTGTCAGACCGACCACAAAAACTGTGTGATCCAAAACATTCAGCTAGCAGAATTGTTAAAAGAAGCGGTCCTTGTGCGAGATACGCCAGGAATGGCAGATGTCGATTCATCCTTGTTATGGTTCTGTAAAGAAATAAAACAAGATGTGACGGTTGGACTATCAGGCGAATGTGCTGACGAAATCTTTGGAGGGTATCCATGGTTTCATAAGCCAGAAGTGATGAATATCGATGGTTTTCCATGGATGAGATCAATTGATGAGCGCAATGCATTATTAAAGCCTGAATGGCGAAAGAAACTTGATCTAAAAAATTATGTTTATGACCGTTATACGGAGACCATTAAGGACGTACCAACATTTGCGCTGGACTCGAAGGAAGAAGCAAGGAGACGAGAGATCTCCTATTTAAATATGATTTGGTTTATGACAAACTTGCTTGACCGTAAAGATCGCATGAGTATGGGCGCATCCCTTGAAGTGCGGGTACCGTTTTCTGATCATCGACTTATTGAGTATGTTTGGAATGTTCCATGGGAAATGAAAGTGCATGGTGGACGTGAAAAAGGGATTTTACGAAAAGCCCTTGAAGGGTTACTTCCTGATGATGTTTTGTATCGTAAGAAAAGCCCTTATCCGAAAACCCATCATCCTGACTATACAAATGCCGTTACAAAAGAAATTCAGGCGATTGCTCAGCAAAGTGATTCGCCCCTGTTTGATTTTATCGAGCGCAAACAATTAAAAGACCTTGCAGATACAGGTGGTTTTGATACAGGTAAACCGTATTTTGGTCAGTTGATGGCAGGGCCGCAACTACTTGCTCATTTCGTTCAAATGGATTTCTGGCTTAAGCATTATCACATAAAAATTGAAGACTCATAAAAATGACGACCAGGAATTTGTTTCCCTGGTCTCATTTAGGTTGTCGCTTAGTCCAAATTCGGTAGGATAGATAAACAAGCGCTAAAAATAGAGCATAAAAGAACGCGACAATGATTAAACCGCTAGGATTATGGATAATGGTATGTCCGACGGAGGCAAATAAGATCATCGAGGGCATTTTTCCTAGAGACGATGCGACAATATAGTGAGTGGTAGAAACACGACTTAAAGCAGAATACGCATTTACAAGAATAGAAGGGACTATTGGGATCAGTCTCGTAATAAATATAGTCATGAACGCATTTTTTTCAAATAACATTGTGACCTTTGAAGTAACTTGAAAGCGGTGAATCAGCTTCAAGCCAATATCTTGGTAGGCGTACCGAATAAACGCAAAAAAGATAATGGATGCCAAAGATGAGCCCATCCAAGTGACGAAGCTCCCGAGATATGGTCCGTATGCTGCGCCAATTAAACCTCCAATGATTGGATAAGGAATGATCGGGAATAAAGAGAATAATGTTGCAATCGTTGTAGTCAATACGATTGATTGGTCACCAAGCGTTTCGATAAAATGTAGAAAATCGTCTTGAAAACGATAGACTAAAATCCCTAAACCTAAAAAGAAGAGAAACACGACGAGCTTTTTTTTCATAATTCACCTCATACATATGGTCGTAAACTCTTATTTTAGCAAACATACAAAGAGAGGAGGGATAAATGATGGGTTTAATTTTTGACAATATCTATGAAGTAGTCCGGCAGATTCCTGTAGGAGAAGTGGCATCATATGGACAAATTGCAACGATTCTCGAAGCACCACGTAGTGCAAGAGTGGTTGGCTGGGCGATGCAGCAGGCACCTGACGATGTACCGGCCCATCGAGTCTTAAAAAAAGATGGGTCGTTAAACGAACATCTTGTATTCAACCACTTGTATTCACAAAAAGAATTGCTAAAAGAAGAAGGTGTTCAATTTGAGGAAAATGGTCGAGTGAAAATGAAGGAACATAGCTGGATGGGTCCATTAGTTTAAGGTCGCTAAATAAGGGTATTAAAAAAGAGAAATTTGTTTAAGAATTAGGGTGGATAAATGAAGAAAATTATTGTAATTGGTGCTGGACCAGGCGGGCTGGCAACAGCACTATTATTAGCTGGTAAAGGGTATCGAGTGAAAGTTGTGGAAAAACAAGCATACGTTGGTGGGCGGACTTCTAGTTTTAATCAAAATGGCTTTGTATTTGATCGTGGTCCAACATTTTTTAGCATGCCTCATCTACTGGAAGAGATTTTTGCTGAAGTTGGGCGTAACTTATCAGACTATTTAACGCTAAAAGAAGTGGACCCGCTTTATAAATTGCAATTCGATGGTTTATCGTTTGCGCCAAATCGAAATGAACAGCAAACCTATAGCGAAATCGAGCGCTTGTTTCCTGGAAACGGGGAAGGGTACTTACGATTTATGACTGAAACAAGAGAGAAAATGAATGCATTAATGCCACTTTTGCAAAACAAGCATGATTCTCTCCTTGATTACACGAGATTACGAGCCTTAAAAGCTTTACCAAGTTTATCATTAGGAAAAACACTCTATGATGAGTTAAGTAAATATTTTACGGATGAGCGACTAAAGCTATCGTTCACGTTTCAATCAAAATATTTAGGGATGTCCCCATGGGAGTGTCCAGGAGCTTTTAGTATTTTATCCTTTATGGAACATGAGTATGGTATTTTTCATCCTGTCGGTGGAGTGAACCAAATTACAAAAGCTTTGGCAACAGCCTTTCAAGAATTAGGTGGAGAGATTGAATTAAATCGTGCTGTGAAGAAGATTATTGTGAAAAATGGTCGTGCTAAAGGTTTAGCGTATGAAGATGGGGAGCAAGAAGAAACGGACGAGCTCGTTATTAATGTAGACTTTGCTCATGCAATGAGTAACTTAGTCGACGATCAGCATTTAAAGAAATACAAGCGTACCAAATTGAAAAATAAAAAATATTCTTGTTCAACGTTTATGATTTACGCAAATGTGGAAAAAGTGTACAACGAGCATCATCATACGGTCGTTTTCTCAGAAGACTATAAAAAGAATGTTGAAGAGATTACTGGTTCAAAAACATTATCTGTTGATCCATCAATCTATATTCATAATCCAATTGTGACAGATGATACGCTCGCACCAAAAGGGAAATCCCCTTTATATTTGTTAGCACCAGTCCCGAACAACTTTAGTCATTTAGATTGGGAAGAACATAAAGAGACGTTTGCAGAACTAATTTTCGATCAGATTGAACGCAAATCAAATTTCAAAGATTTAAGGAGCCACATTTCATCTTACTCAGTTGTTACGCCAACCGATTGGGAACATCAGTTTAATGTTTATAAAGGCGCTACATTCAATCTCGCTCATAACCTTGGACAAATGATGTATTTCAGACCTCATAATCAATTTGAGGAACTGAAAAATTGCTGGTTAACTGGTGGAGGAACTCATCCAGGAAGTGGACTACCAACCATTTTAGCGTCAGCCTCAATTACAGCTAACGGCATTTTTAAAGCGGACAAGAAAGGAATTCTCATAAAATGAAATCGATTGTCGTCGGAAGTGGGATTGGTGGGCTCGTAACAGCATTATACTTAAGTAACAGTGGTGATGAAGTCACCGTATTAGAAAAAAATGACTACTTTGGTGGTCGTTTAGCCTATCATCGACATGGGGAATACAAAATTGATCAAGGCCCAACTATTGTATTACTACCAGAAATGATTACGTCCATTTTAGAAGAATCTGGAATGAATGTAAGTTCGTTAGATTTTGTTCAAATTGATCCTCTTTACAAAATGAGTTTTCCGGACGGAGCGTCATTTTGGAAGTATAGGGATATGGATAAGCAGCGTGAAGAGATTTCAAAGGTTTTCCCAGGTGAAGAGGATCAGTTTCCTCAATTTATGAAGGCGATGGAACAGAATTTTATTAAGGGAAAAGCTGCGTTTTTAGATAAAAGCTTTAATCAAAAAAGGAATTTTTTTACGGTTTCTAACTTGAAAACATTGTACGAGTTAAAGGCGTATCAATCTGTAGATAAGATGATACGTAGCTACTTTTCACATGAACGGCTCCAAAATGCGTATAAACTCCAGTCTCTCTATATCGGAGGGAATCCGACAAATTCATCTGCACTTTATTCACTCGTTTCCTATAGTGAACATGCGCATGGTATTTGGTATTTAAAAGGAGGCTATGCACATTTAGTTGAAAAAATTGTAGAAGAACTTAAAGGGCGAGGCGTTCAATTAATAAAAAACGCAGAAGTGAACGAGATCCTCTATAAAGGGAACGTCGGAACAGCTGTTAAAGTCGACAATATGATTTTTGAAGGGGACCGATTCGTGATGAATTTGGATTTCCCGTTAGCTGAAGCTCTTGTCGAACAAAAAGAAGTAAAGAAAAAGTACGTACCTTCTTCAGGTTGTTTATTGGTATATGCAGGATTAGATAAAGTTTATGAAGAAAGCCCTATTCATCAATTTCTAATGTCGGACGATTTCGACCAACATATGAAAGATGTTTTTGAAGCACGGGATTTGTCGACACTTCCGTCGATATATGCGTTTCATCCATCAGTAATTGATCCATCGTTAGCGCCTGAAGGGAAGGGTGTACTATATGCACTCATTCCGATTCCGGCTAAAATGAAAACAGATGATTGTCATAAACTTGTGGAAACGGTACTTGAACAGCTTGAAAAGCGAGCATTTCCGGACTTACAAACCCATATTGAATGGCTTGATGTGCGAACCCCAAAAGATGCAGAAGCACAAGGGTTATATGAGGGGGGCAGCTTTGGACTTGCACCAACTGTAACGCAATCAGCCGTGTTTCGACCGCAATATCAACCGTTTAAAGCGAAAAATATCTATGCGGTTGGGGCATCGACACATCCTGGAGGAGGCATTCCAATTGTTATGCAAGGTGTTAAGCTATTCGTCAAAGAATTACAGCAGGCAGCTGCGGTACGAGGATAAGGAACCAAAGATGGAGGGGATGAAATGAATACACAAGACGCTTACGAAATATGCCATACCATTATTAAGCAGCATTCTAAGACGTTTGCGAAAGCTTTCAGTACGTTACCACCTAAAAAAAGACAAGCGGTATGGGCAATTTATGCTTTTTGTCGAACCGTTGATGATATTGTAGATGAGGGGCAATCACCTTCACTTGAATTAGAGAAATTTGAAGAAGCATTTATTCGCTTTACAAAAAATGAGTTGCCATTAACAGATCCTAAATGGATAGCGCTTGATGATGTGTTCCAGAAGTTTGAGATGGATCCGACCCCTTTCTTTCATATGATAAAAGGACAGCGAATGGACTTGTACTTAAAGAGGTATCAGACGTTGGAAGAGGTAGAGCAGTATTCCTATCATGTTGCGAGTACAGTTGGTTTAATGTTGCTACCGGTGCTTGCTCCGAAAAATCATAAGCAGCTATATAGTAGTGGCGTCGCACTCGGTAAAGCGATGCAGCTCACGAATATTTTACGAGATATTGGTGAAGATTTAAACCGAGATCGGATTTATGTACCACAGTCGATTATGCGAGAATATGGGGTAACAGAAGAGCAATTAGCAAATGGGAAACGAGATGATTCGTTTATTCAGATGTGGGAGCATATTGCCACAAGAGCAGAAGCGTTGTATCAAGAGGCGTTTAAAGATATGCACTTGTATCCACTAGATGCAAGGTTACCTGTACACGGTGCGGGCATGATGTATCGTGCGATTTTAAAAGCAGTTCGGGTAAATAACTACAATGTCTTTTCGCAAAAATCCTATGTTCCGAAAACAGAAAAAGAACTCATTCTTAATGAACTAAAAGCCTGAGATCATGTTGTTGATCTTAGGCTTTTTTTTATGAGGTTAGCTGCGTTTCTTCCACTTTGAACGACCATAGGGGAACCACCACCGGGGTGGGTTGACCCTCCAGCAAAAAATAAATTAGTGAGGTCTTTCCCTTTTGTAGAAGGTCGATTAAAGGCTTGCATAAGTGTATGAGAGGTATAACCATAGAGACCTCCGAAATACGAATGAAACTCTTCTTCAAGCTGTTTTGGTGTAATGATTAGATCGTCGATAATGAAATCTCTAATAGAGACCCCGCGCTGCTCTAGTTGATCATACACCCAGTTTTTTAATTGATTTGGGTCAAGGTCACGGTTTTCAAGTGTTAAGGAAGGAGCGTTCACAAGAATAAACAAATTGTCTCCTTCTTTCGTTTGGTTGGAAATAGCGCTTTGATCATATGTGGATGAATTGCTAATATAAATAGTCGGATCAGATGGATACGCTTTTTGTGAAAATAGTTGTTGGAATTCTTTCTCGTAGTCCTTACTAAAATAAACTTGGTGATAATGGCGAGCACTTGTCTTTTGATTGGTCGCGCACAAAATCACAAAAGCTGAACTTGTTGGTTCCTTCACTTTTGTATTTTCAGTAAAAGAAGGGCGGTGCTTTTTGTCAACGAGTTTTGGATATACCGTTAAAAAGTCACCATTTAACAAGTAGGCATCATAAGCTTTTTTGGAAACAGACTTTGTTGACAAGGACGTGACGGTCTTATTGTCATTAACATGTAGCTCGCTGACCTCTTCATTGAAGTGAAATGTTACACCTAGTTCTTCCGCTCGTCTTTGAAAAGCTTCAGCAATCGTTGGATTTCCTCCGGGCACGTAGTATACTCCATCTAAAAACTCTAAATAGCCGATCATTGAAAAGGTTGCCGGTGCTAAATAAGGAGAAGAGCCAATGTATGTTGCGTAACGATCCAACATTTGAACAATTCGTTGGTCTTCAAAAAAGGAACGGTGATACTGGTGCATAGTTGTAAACGGCTTAACAGCTGAAAAGGCACGAAGCAATCGTAGTGATGCAAATTCTTGTATGCTCGAAAACGTACGTGGGAAAAATTCGTTTACAGCATGGGTATAAAGTTGCTTAATTGAATGTGTATAACGATCAAATTGTTCAGGACGAACATCAAATGATTGAAGTTGTTCAAGCATGGTCGCTCGGTCACTTGAAGCGAGTAATGTTGAACCGTCCGAAAAATAATTCATTGTGTGGGTGTTTAATTTTCTAAATTCGATATACTCATCTGGATTTACGCCACTTAAACGTAAAATGTCTTTAAATGCATTTGGCATCGTAATTGTGTTCGGACCAAAATCAAACCGAGCTCCTCCGACCGTATACCGTTTCATTTTTCCACCGGCGTAGTGATTTTTTTCATACACATCAACACGGTAGCCTGCTGAAGCAAGAAGAATGGAGGCGGCTAATCCCCCTAAGCCAGCACCGATAATGGCAATGGATTTCATTTATAGACTCTTCCTTTCCACGTGTAGCCTGTACGTTTAGATAGAAACATGGAGTAAACAAGTATACTAATTAAGCTTGCTGAAGAAAAAGGAATAAAAAAGCTTAATACTAGTCTTTGTTTTGACAAAAAATTGACCCATGCCATCATAAGAACAGTTAACACATATGGGATTATGTAATAAAGCTGGAGCGAAACGACTCCGTACAAGGCAACAAAGAGTGGCGCAACAAATACGAACGCATAGAAGAGCATTAGCAGCACGGATAATAAATAGGAGCGCCCAATGCCCGGAAAGCTATTCTTTGCGAAACCATGCCAAACTTCATTTGTTGTGTCGTACATTTTACAAGAAGCAAACGCAGTGTTGTTTACAAGTTGCGTTGCAAATCCAGCTTGTTTGCTATTACGCATTAGTTGAATATCTTCTGTTAAAGAGCGATAAATGGCTTCGTGACCTCCAATTTGGTCGTAGCACGATTTTGAAAAAAACATGAACGAGCCGTGGGCTGCTGAAGCAAGCGGCATTTGCGTTTGATTTGCAAAGTATAAAGGTAAGTGCAAGTAAATAATCAAATGTTGCATAGGGACAAGGAGTTGACATAACCAAGAAGTCCCTTTTACTGGGAACTGTGGAAATCCGGAAATTAAGCCAAGATTTTTTTTCTTCGCAACATGAAGTAAGGCTTCGATGGTACTCGGTTGAATGTGCATGTCTGCATCAAGGAAAAACAAATATCGACCTTGTGCATGCTTGCTTAATTGATGGCAAGCAAACACTTTGCCAACCCAATGCGCTGGGAGCTTTTCACCTTGAATTATTCGTGCGTTGGGGAGTCCTCGTGTATGTCTCTCCAACAATAACTGGGTTTCATCCGTTGATTGGTCATTTAAGAAAATAAACTCAAGCTTGGAGTAGGTCAACGTACGTAAACTCTCAATTAAGGGTTGTACATTATGCTCTTCATTTCTTAACGGCACAAGAATGGTCACGAGTGGTTCGGTGCCTGATTTGACCGTGGAAAAGTCTTTTCTCAGAATAGGCATGAAAAGAGAATTGAAGAGGAGCCATAAGAACAGCAAGCTCAGTCCAATGATAAGAATAAGTGTGAACATAAATCCGCCTTTTTTTCGTCTATGTCCCGTTTTACAATGTAAGAACGGTATAGGATGTATAATCTCGCTTAATAATCGCCTGTTTTTGCTGATCAAGCTGAGCGGTAAGCAATTGTTCGAGAAAAGCCGTTTTTTCTTCAATTGCTCCATTCAGCGCGTTTGTTGCTTGCCCTTTTCCAATATGAATGAGGAGATATGGTTTCCGTTTGTCTGCAAACGCATAGGAAATGGTAATCGGAACCACATCTGTATGCTGCGGAGCTTTGTCACTCAGCCAGCCAATGCCTTTTAAAAAGCCAAGCGGTCGTTTCTCCAATGCTTGTTCCTCACCTTGTGGAAATACCCAGACACTGTTGTTGTTCGTTAGAATTTCTTGAGCATAACGAAGGGACTGAATCATCTCTTTCGGTTTGTCACGATTAATAGAAAACGCGCCAAAATGACGAAAGAAGGCGTATTTTTTTAACCCTTCTTCCGACATCATCATAAAAAGTGGCTGTTTAAGTTGATGCTTCGTTAATAGCAAGGCAACCATTCCATCCCACCAGCTTGAATGATTGCCAATAAAGAGAAGTGGACGGTTTTGTTCGAATGGTTCATCCACTTGAATCAAGACCTTGGAAAACGATCGTTTGAAAAGAAATTGCTGGACATAAAAGCGAAACAAACGTAGAAGCCAAGGTTTACGTGTAGCCTTTATCATGTTTGCCTCCGCGCACGATTGTATAAGAATAATAAAATACTCATTAATCCTATTGTAAGTAAAGGCGCGAAAATAATGCCATTTACAAGGGCAATGATGCTAAACATCGCAATCATTAACACATATAAAACGATCATTCTGTCTTGCCAATATGGGTGAAAATCCTTTGTGCGACGAAGGAAACGAACGCCAATCCATAGTAAGAAGTGGAGCGTTAAAGCGATAAAAAACCAGCCAACAAAATTTGAAAAAGGAATTCCGTAATAGAGACCGTCTCCATCCCACACCCAATACTGTTTGACATTGGCTGCAACAGGATCAAGAATTAAGTCCATCACGACAGCAGCAATGGCACCAACGAAACTATAGAGCAACAATTGAACAATCGGTTGTTTGATAGCTAGTACCATCGGCTTTACAAGTGCATGCGTTGTCGCAATGACCATAAGCCATGCGGTTCCAATTGTTAACGGAATATCCGCTATGTATAGTCCAAAATCAGGATTATAAAAATAATGCCCAAAGAAAAGTCCGTATTGAACACCTAAGTATTCAACGAGTATGGTTGAAACGATAATGAAAAAACTAAACACAAGGCCAAATAATTTATATTCGCGATATAAATAAAAGCCTCCAAGTGCACCAGCAGCAAGTAAGAAGACAGCATTTGCCCACTCTAGCCAAGGGGGGAGTAAGTCAAAGCCTACTAAAATAACGCCGCATAGGTACCACACAATAAAAAAACGAAAAAGGATACGATCTACAATCAAAATTTACCTCCAGCAATCAATATTCAATAGAACCTTTTAGCTTATTCCCTGTCTGCAAGAAATACAAACGCCTGCAATCGATTAACGTTCATTTGTTTAGTACCGTGCAAACAGGGAATAGTATGATTTGACACAAGCGATTAAATCAACGTAAAATACGATTTTATGAGTAGATTTGACTCATTATGCAAAGGGAGTGGAAAGATGTTTAAAAAATTATTTGGAAAAAACAATGTTGAGCCAGAAATAATACATGCACCGATCAACGGAACGGCTGTTGCCATTGAAGAAGTTCCAGATCCAACATTTGGTCAAAAGATGATTGGTGATGGCCTTGCAATCGAACCAAAAGAAGGAAAAGTTGTCGCACCTATTGATGGAAAAGTGGTTCAAGTGTTTCCAACAAAACATGCTTTCGGAATTGAGACTGATAATGGAGCAGAACTACTTGTTCATATCGGACTCGAAACGGTAGCTATGAATGGTGAAGGTTTTACCGCACATGTACAAGAAGGTGACAAAGTAAAAGCAGGGGATGTCATCATTGAATTTGACTTAGATTTAGTCAAAGAACGAGCGGCCCATACCATTACGCCAATCGTTGTCACAAACCACGATCAGTTCTCTCTTGAGAAGCTTGCTGATGGTGATGTAGTTGCAAACGAATCCCCATTATTTAAGTTAACGAAGAAATAACAGCGTTTGAGATGGTAGCTCCATCTCAGCGCTGTTTTTTTCTTTTTTTGTCACCACTTTTTTATAGCGAAATGGGAATGAACCTGTTAAACTACGAAAAGATTCGGTTAAACAGCATGCACGAAAAATATAAATCTAGGGGTGAAGGGCTTTGCTAGTGACTGCTTTAATAATCTTTTTTGCACAATTGATTTACGTACCAATTTTAACGTTACGAACGATTATGATGGTCAAAGGCTTAAAGCATCGTGCTGCAGCAATGGGAATGCTAGAAGGTGTTATATATGTTGTTGCCATTGCCATTATCTTTAGTGATTTAGAGAATTACTACAACATGGCAGCTTATGCGTTAGGTTTTGGTGTAGGCTTGTATTTAGGTGCCTTGATTGAAGAAAAATTAGCGATCGGCTATGTAAGTATAGAAGTGAATATTCCAGAGAAGAATCAACCTCTTATTGATCGACTGCGTGAATTAGGTTTTAGTGTTTCTAGTTCTTATGTAGAAGGAATGAATTCAAATCGTTGTCAACTTGATTGTACAGCGAGAAGAGATCGAGAAAAAGAATTTATTCAAATTGTCTCTTCTTTTGAACCAGCAGCTTTTATCGTTTCTTTTGAACCACGAAACTTTAAAGGTGGTTATATTACAAAAGCAATGAAAAGAAGACGTGAACGTTATCTAAAGCGAAAACAGAAGGCAGAGAATTCAGCCAACTGAAATTCAGGAAGCGTTTAATCTTGACAGTTTGTTTATTTTTTTGGATGATAAAGCTAATTCTTTGGTACAAGGAGGAAAAGGGATTTGGCGCATATTGAAGCAATTTATTATGTAACGGAAGAAAAAGAACATATCGAATTAAAAGCTGAGCGAATGGCGACAGGTTTAACAGCAAAGCCTTGGCAAGAGATGCCTGAATCTGAAAAGCAACAAAGTTTAGCTTATAAAGGGAAAGTTGTATCCATAAAAGAAGACGCTGCATATGGACCAGGATATTTTGTTACGATCTCGTTTCCGGTTGCGTATGAAGTTCCTGATTTTCCTTCCATTTTAACAACAACGTATGGACGGCTTTCGTATGAGCCTAATGTAAAGCTAATTGATTTACAGTTTTCAAATGACTTACTTAAGCTATTCCCAGGGCCGAGACTAGGCATCGAAGGAATTCGTGATTTAGTCGATGTCCATGATCGACCATTAGCAATGAGTGTAGCGAAAGGTGCAATTGGACGATCGGTAGATTCCTTCCACGAGCAGATGCTCAGCCATTGCTATGGAGGAATTGATATTATCCAAGATGATGAGCGATTATTTGAACATGATTGGACGCCGCTTGAACAGCGAGTGCCAGTTGGATTAGCTGCTATTGCAGAAGCCGCTGAAAAAACTGGTCGCACCCCTCTTTACGTCGTGAACGTAACAGGAAAAACATTTGAATTAAAAGAAAGAGTAAAAGAAGCAATCGGTTTAGGTGCTCCGGCTATCTTACTAAATGTCTTTGCTTACGGTATTGATGTACTTCAAGGCTTACGCGAAGATGAAGAGATCGATGTACCAATTTTTGCCCATTCTTCTTTAGCTGGCATGATGATTCGCTCGAAGCAACACGGAATCTCATCTAGGTTGCTACTGGGCAAACTAATGCGTATGGCAGGCGCCGATGCTGTCTTATTTCCATCTCCTTATGGCCGAATGGGCATTAATGAGGAAGAAGCGCAACATGTAAAAGAGCAGTTAACGCAGAAGTTAGAAATGAAAACGACTTTTCCGATTCCATCGGCAGGGATTGATTTTAATTCAATTGATCAAGTTAAGGCTGATTTTGGAAAAGAAGTCATTATAAACTTAGGTGGAAGCGTCCATCGCTATACAGGTGGGGTAGAGGCTGGAGGAAAAGCGTTTATTAAAGCGATCCAGTCAACGTAAAAAAAAGCGGCGTTCGCCGCTTTTTTTATATGGTCGTTGTTGCTAGAGCATCTCTGAATATAAAAACGAGAATGGCAACAATGAAACAATATACTGCAAAATAGACAAGTTTGCTTTTTCGTACAAGATTAATAAAAAAGACAATTCCAATCCAAGAAGCAACAAACGTTACAAGAAACGAAAGTCCGAGAGCCGTCACGGTAGTTTGTTCAAGCAGTTCGCCAGATGTTAAATCGCGAATCGCAAGGACAGATGAACCTAGGATAACAGGTATGGATAATAAGAAAGAATACCTAACGGCAGTTTCTTTGGATAAACCTGCAAACATCCCGACGATCAACGTTGTTCCTGAGCGAGATAAACCGGGAATTAAAGCAAGACATTGTCCTAATCCAACAAAAATGGAGTCCCAAATAGTCATTTCTTTTTCCGTACGGTTTCCTAGTTTAACAAAACGTTCTATAATAATAAGGAATAGACCGGTAATGGCTAACGCTAACGCAATAAAGATTGGTGCTCGAAATGTTTCGCCTATGTAGTCTTCAAACAAAATGCCTGCAACACCTGTAATACCTGTTGCCACAACAAGATAAATAGCAAACATGAACATGGAGCGGTTTTGAGGTGTTCGATTCGTGAAATACGCAAAAAACCCACGGATAATTTCATAGATATCTTTTCGGTAGTAAAGGATCACTGCTAAAACCGATGCTAAATGCAACAAGATTTCAAAGCTAAGCCCTTCAAACGTCATATCAAACATGGATTGAACAAGTATTAGGTGAGCGGAACTAGAGATTGGTAGAAACTCGGTAATCCCTTGTACCAAACCTAATATAACGGCTTCTAGTAAAGTCATTTTACAATTCCCTTCTAATTAAAGTAAGCTTGGGCAATACTAGCTTATTTTAGCAGACTTTTATAAACTCGAAAAGAGGTGTTCACGTGAATCGAAAGCGTATGGTGACACTGATTGCCTTATTGCTTGCAATAACGGCAGGTATCATCGTATTAATAAATATAGATCGCACGTCTGGACCACTACAAGAACATGATCAAATTCCAAATATGACGATGGAGCAATATGGCCAAGAAGACGTATCGTTAAACGATTTTACTTCTGAAGTGCTTGTTTTAAATGTTTGGGCATCGTGGTGTGAACCGTGTATAAGAGAAATGCCTGAACTTATGGAACTAAATGATGAGCAAGACAAGATTGAAGTCGTGACCGTCAATATGTTGACGAAGGAATATCGCACATCGGACCCAGTTGAATTTATAGAAGAAATTGGGTTATCACTACCTGTACTGTTTGATACAGACGGTGCATTTATTCAAGAAGTAGAACCTTCACGCTTACCAATGACATACATTCTTGATTCAAGTTTAACGATTCAAGATATTATAATTGGTGAAGTAACGAATGATCTTTTAATAGAACGAATTGAAGAAGCTATACCAGGATCAACTACTTAATTCGCTTTAGATGCTTCGTATTGTAAACGTACGATTGCTCCATGAGAATCCAATCCGTGACAAGAGTATAGTTCATGGCTGCTTTTTTCAACTCAAACAAAATATCTTCTTTCGTACCAGTTAAAAGTAGTTGATTTGATCGAATGTGTTTTTTCAAGATCGTTCACCTCGTCATCATTTTAGGTCGAACAAAACCCACATATACATAGGACATGCAAGGAGCGTGAAAATCATGACAGTTTTTTCAGAGAAAACGATAAAACGTGACGAGATTTATAAAGGGAAAGTGATTGATGTACTCGTTGATACAGTGGAGCGAGAAGATGGAGAACAAGCAAAGCGCGAACTTGTGAAACATCCAGGAGCTGTTGCGATCATTGCTGTCACAGAGAAAAATGAAATCATTCTTGTGGAGCAATTTCGAAAAGCATTAGAAAAACCGATCATTGAAATTCCAGCGGGGAAAATCGAAAAAAATGAAGAACCGAGCAAGACAGCTTTTAGAGAATTAAAAGAGGAAACAGGCTATGAAGCGAACCAACTTGAGGAGATTGCCTCGTTTTATACTTCACCAGGGTTTGCAGATGAAATCGTCTATGTGTACGAAGCAACTGGCTTAACACTCGGAGAGCAAGAGCTTGACGAAGGCGAATTTGTCCATGTTGTAACGAAGACGTTGGCTGAATGTGAAACGCTAATAAAAGAGCAACGAATTCATGATGCGAAGACGCTTTATGCGATCCAATATTTAAAGCTTAAAGAAAAGATTTTATAAGTCATAGCTTCACCCTCCTCGACATATAGTGAAGGGAGGAGGGACAGGCTATGAAACGAATTGAAACGGTAGATCAAATTATTACCCACATCAAACAACGGAAATCTGTCTATTTATTTGTTAGTATACTGTTCTTAATGGGAATTATTTTCGGAGCGTTTCTCGTTAATAGCATTAGTCTGACTCAACGTCACGATCTTTTTCAATATTTAAGTCAGTTTTTCCATGAAATGAATAATGGTCATATTGATACAACGGCAAACGAATTGTTCGTTGCTAGCATCATTCATTACAGCAAGTACATTGGATTGTTATGGATTTTAGGCATTTCAATGATTGGGTTGCCTTTAATCTTTGTGCTGCTATTTATGAAAGGTATTGTAATAGGATTTACGGTAGGATTTCTGGTGAACCAGATGGGCGCGCAAGGATTTGTCATTGCTTTTGTGAGCGTATTCCCACAAAATATTATTTTAATTCCTGTTTTTATTGCGGTAGGTTGTTTAAGCGTTCGTTTCTGTATGCGATTATTTAAACATACCTTTCTCAAAGGACAGCATGAGCCTATTTTTCCTCATTTTCTAAGATACACGTTGATAATCGTTTGTCTACTTGCATTGACGTTTATCGCGGCTTTTTTTGAAGCATATGTTGCGCCAGCCCTTTTAAAATGGACGTTATCACTATTTTAGAATGAGTCTAAAATAGTAATTAATATTCATTTTCAATTTATAATAATTATTAATTGACAACAGTTTTCTCCCATTTTATAATAAAGAAACTAGATCGCTTGGACGGAGGAGGCTGTTATGGAAAATCGATTAGAGCGAATTAAAAAGCAATTACATGCTCAAAGCTATAAACTAACGCCCCAGCGGGAAGCGACTGTCATGGTTTTATTAGAGCATGAAGAAGATCATTTAAGTGCTGAAGATGTATACTTACTCGTTAAAGAAAAAGCACCAGAAATTGGCCTAGCAACTGTTTATCGTACTTTAGAGTTATTAACTGAATTAAAAGTTGTTGATAAAATTAATTTTGGAGACGGCGTTTCGCGCTTTGATTTACGCCAAGAAGGTGTTAACCATTCGCACCACCACCTTGTTTGTATTGAGTGCGGGGCAGTGGATGAAATTCAAGAAGACTTATTAGGCGAAGTCGAAACGATCGTTGAAAGAGACTTTCGTTTTAAAGTGAAAGACCACCGTTTAACCTTTCATGGCATTTGTCATAGATGTCATGACCAGCCCGCTTCAACAAAAGAAACGGACCCAACGTTAGCGAAACAAGTTTAACCGCCAATTTTGGCGGTTTTTTTTCGTTAATTGAGAATGAGAATAGCTCAAACTAGGTAAATAAGGAAGAAGTATTTGGCTGTTTGTACGGATGAACGTTTTAATCAATAAAATTCTAATCATTCTAATTTAACTGAAAATAATGCTTGCTTTTTGTTTTTATCAAATTGTATACTTGCCTTACAACTTTTTAAAGCGCTTACATTTAAGGGGGTGACAGGAATGAAAAAACAAAGTTGGTTAATGGGTATGACATTGAGTGCCGCTACGTTCATGTTTGCTGGTTGTGCAAATGATGACAACACGTATTATTCCATAGCAACTGCTTCAACAGGAGGTACGTATTACCCGATTGGGGTTGGGATGGGAAATCTTTGGACGGAGGAGTTAATGGACTTAGGGATAAGAGCAACAGGACAATCTTCCGCCGGATCGGTCGAAAATATTGACTTGCTTCGAAAAGAGGAAGCGCAATTTGGTATCTTACAAGGGTTAATTGCTGATCAAGCTTATCGCGGTATTGGCATTTATGAAGGGAGCCCCTACGAAGATTTGCGCTCTATATCGATGCTATGGTCGAATGTTGAACATTTTGTTTTAATGAATGGTCAAATTCAAAGCGGTACAATATCAGATGTGGAAGGAACGTCATTTTCAATCGGACCACAGGCTAGTGGGACCGAACAATCAACACGAGCGCTTATTAATGGAATCGGTTTGAGTATTGACGATCTTTCACCTGATTACCTTGGCTATGACGACACGATTTCATCTATGCGAGATGGGCGATTGGATGGAGGCTCTTTACCAGCTGGCGTACCGGTTACTGCCATCACGGATATGTATGCTAGTGGCGTTCGGGCGACTGTTTTAGACGTTACGGATGAACAACTAGAGGCAATTAATGAGGTATATCCGGTTTTTTTTCGCTATGAAATAGAAGCCAATACGTATCCTCGTCAAGAGGAACCAATTTATACCATTGCACAATCAAATGTACTTGGTGTTGATAAACATCAAGAAGCAGAGCAGATTTATTTATTAACAAAGACATTATTTGAGAATCTAGAGACGATGTATGATGTACATAATTCAGCTCGCGAGATGTCGTTAGAATCCGCGCTTGTTGGCGTATCTGTTCCGCTTCATATTGGTGCTTATGAGTACTTTATTGAACAAGGTGTAGAGATACCAGATGAATTAATTCCACCAGAGCTTGATTAAAGATAGAGGGGGATGGGTACATATGGAAGACAAACTGAAACAGACGCAAAAAGTGGATGAGGGAGTGAATGATGTTGCAATCGGTCGCGCATTAAGTGGCTGGCAATACCGTGTAGTGGCTTTTGTAGCCGTTTTACTATCAGCATTTTCAATCTACGTTAATAGTTTTATGAATATTCAAGAGATTTATCGGAATATCCTGTTCCTCACAATGTTACTGATTCTAGCATTTTTACTCTATCCAGCTCGTAAAAACCTTCCAGCATACCGTTTTTCAACTTTTGATCTCATACTCGCATTGTTTGGAGTGGTCGGAACAGGGTATTTACTGATCTTTTATACAACGATTCATGTGGATAGGATGTCTCAAGCTGTTCCGTTGGACTATGTCTTTGCGACTTTAACCATTCTTTTATTACTTGAAGCTACTAGGCGCTCACTTGGAATTTTCATCCCTATTCTCGCTGCATTAGCGATGGTTTACGCGGTATTTGGTCCATATTTTCCTGGGATGTTCGGTCACGCAGGTTTTTCGATTGAACGATTGTTATATCGTGTCTATATGACGACAGAAGGTGTTTTTGGGATGACCCTTTCAATCGCGTCTACTTACATTGTCATTTTCATTTTATTTGGAGCCTTCTTAAGTGTTAGTGGCGCTTCCAAACTATTTAACGATTTAGCGATAGCGGTTGCAGGTCAAAGGCGTGGTGGACCTGCTCAAGTAGCTGTTCTTTCAAGTGCACTTACAGGTTCCTTAAATGGAAGTGCAGTAGCAAACGTTGCGACTACAGGCGCATTTACGATTCCACTTAT
The DNA here is from genome assembly GCF_047238345.1 of Shouchella phoenicis. Lineage (NCBI taxonomy): Bacteria > Bacillati > Bacillota > Bacilli > Caryophanales > Bacillaceae > Shouchella > Shouchella phoenicis. Next base: position 1,549,384 of record NZ_JBDFMQ010000001.1, read on the forward strand.
GAAACAAGTAGGCTTAAAAAAGAATTACGCTGCTGCAGTAGAGGCAACAGCTTCAACTGGTGGAATGATGATGCCACCAATAATGGGTGCGGCTGCTTTTATTATGGCTGGCTTTTTAGGCGTCCCCTATTCAACGATTGTTTTTGCTGCTTTAATTCCAACCTTTTTGTATTTTATAGCACTTGTGTTTGCCATAGATTTAGAGGCAAAGAAGCAAGGGTTAAAAGGAATGAGTAAAGAATCCATTCCACAAGTATGGGAGGTTTTAAAAGAACGTGGGTTGCTTTTAGTGCCAATTCTTGTCGTAATTGGAACGTTACTTGCGGGCTATACACCTTTGTTGGCCGGTTTTGCTGGCATCATTGTCGTTATCATTGCAAGCTGGCTAACAAAAAGTAAAGAAACACGTGTTACATTTAAAAAGGTTAAAGTTGCCTTTATTAATGGAGCAAAAAGTTCCATACAAGTTGGGCTTGCGTGTGCTTCCATCGGAATAATCATTGCTGTTGTCACAATGACTGGTCTTGGGTCAGCTATTGCTTATAACGTGTTAAATGCTGCAGATGGGGTATTGTGGATTGCTCTCGTTCTTGTGATGGCAACGTGTATTGTGCTTAGCATGGGTTTGCCTTCAACAGCACTTTATATTGTAGTAGCCGTTACGGCTGCACCGGCTCTAGTTGAAATAGGCGTTAATCCAATTGCTGCTCATTTCTTTGTTTTTTGGTTTGGTGCTTTATCAAATATTACGCCGCCAGTTGCGCTTGCATCATTTACAGCTGCAGGAATTGCAGGCGCCGATGCAATGAAAACATCTTGGACTTCAGTCAAGCTAGCATTACCAGGTTTTATTATTCCATTTATGATTGCATATAATCCCGTCATGGTCTTACAAGAAACAGCAGATCATTCACTTACGATCATGTCTGTTGCTGTCACACTTGTCACATCTATTATTGGGGTTTTTGCAATTGCTGTTGCTTTAAGCGGCTTTCTTTCCATTCACTTGCTTATCCCTGAACGCATTCTTTACTTTGTTGGTTCGTTGTTTTTAATTGCTCCTGGTCTAACTAGCGATGCTATTGGTTTCCTCCTTCTCCTTTTTGCGACCATTTGGCATTCAGTTCGTGCGAAGAAGGAACAGGCGAATATCGCTCCTCCAATATAAATGAAAGGTGGTTGTGTAAATGGCCGGTTTAATCGAAAGAAAGAAAGTTTCTCTCCAAGTTTTAGATCATTTAAAGGAAATGATTGGTCAAGAACCATACGTAAGTGGGGCAAAACTCCCTTCAGAAATGGAACTGGTTGACATGTTTCAAGTGAGCCGTGCACCTATAAGAGAGGCGTTAACCGTACTTACGGCAATGGATGTCATTGAGTCAAAGCAAGGTGGAGGACGTTGGGTAAAAAACGTTCAGCTTATTTCTATGATGGAGCACGTAAAGCTTGGTACGGTCTCTGTTGAAGAAGTACACGGACTGTTAGAAATGAGACATATTATTGAGACAGAAGCAGCTGCACTAGCAGCCCTCCGCGCAGATGAAGATGATTTTTTTGCTTTAGAACAAGCGTTAATTGCTTTTTCGGAGACCGTTGCATCTGATCAAGTTATAGGAAGTGAAGCAGATTCTCATTTTCATTTTGTTCTCGTAAATGCAGCGAAAAACCCTTTTTTGACGGCCACATTAGAGAACACAAAAGAATTGTTAAAAGACGCCATTGACTTTTCCTTACGCCTAAACATCGGTAAAGTTGAAAAAAGACGTAACGTGTATGAAGAACATCAAGCCATTTATGAGGCCGTTGTGGCGAGAGATATAGAAGCTGCAAGGGAAGCGATGAATACTCATTTAACAAATGTTCGCAAAAAATTAGGAGATCCCAAGGTTCTATGAAAAGGAGAGAAACGATGCGACCAAACAAAGAAAGGACGTTGTTAGAAGAACTTCAACAAACAATTAATTCAGAACGAATTCTTACATCGCCTGAAGATTGTGTCAGCTATGGGTTTGATGCTTCATTTGGTGCCTGCACGCCAGATGTTGTTGTTCAAGCTTGCTCTACTGACGAGGTTGTTACAGTGATGAAACTGGCAAACAAATACCTTGTCCCTGTTTACCCTCGTGGACAAGGGACGAGTTTAAGCGGGGGGCCTATTCCCGTTAAAAGGGGCCTCGTTCTTGATTGTTCACAATGGAACAACAAGCTGACCATTAATTCCGACGATATGATTGCAATTGTGTCTCCAGGTGTGCTGACATCAAAAATTGACGAAGAGGCTGAACAATATGGATATATGTATCCTCCAGATCCGAGCAGTGCTCACGTATCTACAATTGGAGGCAATTTAGCTGAAAATGCAGGCGGACCGAGAGGATTAAAATATGGCGTCACAAAAGATTACGTATTGGGGTTAGAAATTGTCACACCAGAAGGAGAGGTTGTTCGTACTGGTGGAAAAACAGTGAAAAATGTGACTGGCTATGACCTGACGAAACTAATTGTTGGGTCGGAAGGGACTTTAGCTGTCATTACAGAGGCGACGTTGAAATTAGTACCTAGACCGAAGGCAACCAAAACGCTACTTGCGTTGTTTGATGAAATTGTTGATTCAGGTAAAGCGATTTCCGCTCTTTTAAAAAGTGGTATTATCCCTGCAAAAATGGAGCTAATGGACCAGGCCTCCATCCAAGCGGTAGAAGCCTATGAACCAATCGGTCTACCACTTGATGTGGATGCACTCCTATTAATAGAGTTAGACGGGCACCCTGTTGCTATTGAAGAAGAGATTTTAGAAGTGGAACGTTGGTGCCAAACGATGCATGCGCGGGAAGTGAAAATTGCTGAAACCGAGGAGATGGCAGCTGAGTTTTGGAGGGCAAGAAAGATGGTCTCTCCAGCAATCGTACGCGTTAAGCCAACGAAAATTTCAGAAGATGCCACAGTGCCGAGGAGTAAAATTCCGGATATGTTTGCAGCGTTAAAAGAAATTAAGGATTTGTATCAAGTTGATCTAGTCGTCTTCGGCCATGCAGGAGACGGGAATCTCCATCCAAACATTATTGCTGATGTCCGAGATCGTGAAGAGATGGAAAGGGTAGAACAAGCAGTAGCAGCTATTTTTAAAGCAGCCATTTCGCTTGGTGGAACATTATCAGGGGAACATGGAATTGGTACGATGAAAGCACCTTTTATGGAGATGGAAGTGGGGGAAATGGGATTAGATTTAATGAAGCGGGTAAAGCAAGCTTGGGATCCAAATAACATTTTAAATCCAGGTAAAATTTTTCCAGATAAGGGCCAAAAGTTGGTGCTGACAAATGGCTAAGTGGGCTTATGAAGAAACATTTGACTGCGTTCAATGCGGATATTGTTTGCCGGCATGTCCAACTTATCAAACGATGGGAAAAGAAACACACTCCCCACGGGGACGTATTAATCTCGTGAAAATGGCTGCTGAGGGAAAGATCGAAGCTCGTGCATTAAAAGAACCGATTGAGCTTTGCTTAGGCTGTCGTGCATGTGAATCCGCATGCCCGACAAACGTAAAGTATGGGCGAATTTTAGACTCAGCGAAAGAAGTGTTAGCCGAAGAACAGCAGCAATCGGTCGCAAAAAAAACAGTGGAAACCTTAATTTTTCGTGCGGTTCTTCCCTCTCATTCAGTGTTACGAACAGCTGGTTTTGGTTTGCGCTTCTATCAAAAGAGTGGCCTGCAAAATATGATGCAGAAAAGTCGTTTACTGTCAATGTTTCTTCCTGAAAGTTTAGCAGAATTTGAAATGATTTTGCCGAAAGTAAAAAAAGCGCAGAGAAACAACAAGATTATGCAGAAAACCAATAACCCCATGTACAAAGTTGCGTATTTTACAGGCTGTTTAATGGACACGATGTTTGCTGAGATCAACGATCAAGCTATCATGTTGCTTGAAAAGGTAGGGTGTAGAGTAGAAGTCATAAGTGGTCAAGGTTGTTGTGGTGCGTTACAGCATCATGCAGGTGATTTACATACGGCCAAAGAACTGGCAAAACAAAATATTCTTGCTTTTGAAAAGGGAGAATTTGATTTTATCGTTTCAAGTATCGGTGGCTGTGGCGCAATGTTAATGGAATATGATGAACTATTTCGAGAGGACGAAACATGGCGTAAACGAGGAGAAGCTTTTTCAATAAAACATGTGGATGTTTCATTATTGTTAGTAAAATGTGGCTTCAAATCAACTCGTGCAATAGATCAAACTGCAGTGTACCAACCTTCATGTCATATGACCCATGTTCAGAAAAATAGAACGGCCCCATTAACGCTTATTCAATCAATTCCAGGCTTAACCTATAAAGAAGTACCGAAACAAGAAATGTGCTGCGGATCAGCAGGGATTTATAATTTGTTGCATTACAAAGAAGCAACGGACATTTTAGATATGAAAATGCCTCATGTCACAAATGTAAAGCCTGACATCATTATTACAACCAATCCTGGATGCCATTTGCAAATGAAGCTTGGTGTGAAGCGAGCGAAATTGTCAAAGCAAATCGAAGTAAAGCATCTTGTAGAGGTATTGGCTCTATCAGTAGAGGAGGAGACTGCGAGTGTTTGATTACATCGTAATCGGCGGAGGTATCGTTGGTTTATCTGTTGCATATGCGATTCAACAAAAAGAACCAAACGCCACCATTCAGCTAATTGAGAAAGAGAAGGAAGTGGCAAAGCATCAAACTGGAAACAATAGTGGCGTTATTCACTCCGGTATTTATTATAAGCCTGGTAGTTTTAAGGCTCGATTTGCGAAGGCTGGAAGTGAATCGATGCGTACTTTCTGCTTGGAACATTCACTTGATTTAGACATTTGTGGAAAAGTCATCGTTGCAACGGATGACAATGAACGCGAACAATTACATAAGCTTTATAATCGGGGTCTTGAAAATGGCCTTAATGTTAAATGGTTGACTAAGGAAGAGTTACTCATCATTGAACCTCATGTGAATGGTGTTGCAGCAGTACAAGTGCCAACAGCTGGTATCGTTAATTATAAACAAGTTTCGGAAAAGCTCGCCTCTCTCATCCAAAAAAAGGGTGGCCAAATCGCGTTAGCTGAAAAAGTTCAAACCATTCAAGAGCATAAGGATGATATTGTGGTTGTAACAAATTACAAAACGTATAAAAGTAGATACCTGATCAACTGCGCTGGTTTGCAGAGCGATCGAATTGCTAAGCTGGCTGGATACCACTTAGACATGAAAATCATCCCGTTCCGAGGTGAATATTACAAATTAAAGCCTGAGAAACGCTACCTCGTGAAGCATTTAATTTATCCTGTACCGGATCCAAATTTTCCTTTTCTTGGCGTTCATTTTACGCGAATGATTGACGGAGAAGTTGATGCAGGGCCTAATGCCGTTCTTTCTTTCAAACGTGAAGGGTATAAAAAAACGGATATAAGCGTGAAGGACTTGAGTGAGACTTTAAGTTATGGTGGTTTTTGGAGAATTGCAAGGAAGTTTATGAAGGAGGGTGTTACAGAGATGAGACGCTCTTATAATAAAACGTTATTTGTGAAAAATTTACAAAAACTAATTCCAGAGGTTCAAGAAGAGGATTTAATTCCAGGTCCTAGTGGTGTCCGCGCGCAAGGTTTAACTGTTAATGGCGAACTTGTTGACGATTTTCACATTGTTACAGGAAGGCGTAGTTTACATGTATGCAACGCTCCATCCCCTGCTGCAACAGCCGCGCTCGAAATTGGAAAAGAAATTGCAAAAAGAACGGATCACTTTACGAACGTGTAAAAGAGGCTAGGGTGATTTCGATCGTAACATAGAAAAGATGCATCTCGAACGCTGTAGCGCGCTCGGGGTGCATCTTCTTAATCATTTTCTTCGAATGCCGATTACGGTATTTGCTGCTTTGGGCCATTCACTTTTTTTGGCATGAGAGATTTGTGCAATCTTTTCTTCAACTTCTTGAGGAAAAGGAGCTGGAGAATGAGAAGGTTGGTTCATTCCCATAATCATTTGTTCACTTGTGGCAAGTACGTGATGATCGCAATTTTTTAACTCCACCCACACATGTATCCTTTTGGAATCCCGGTCTAGAATAAGGACGGAGGCGTGTAATGCCTCTTCTTGATGAGCTTCAGCCAAATACTTAATATGATTTTCAAGAGTGAAGATCGTGTACTGATGCTTCTCACGACCTGATTCATCGAGGCCAATGACGGCCATAAGTTCTTCGAGGGCTAAACTAAATACACGAGCGTATTCTGCGTCATTCATATGGCCGTTGTAATCAACCCATTCAGGAAGTACTTGACCTTTCCAGAGATTATGACTGTCTTTCATAAGCTAGCACCTTTTCTGAGGGCCAAAAGCCTTCTTCTTCAAGTATCTGCATGAGCTTCATCAAAAAGCGGTCTCGTCGGTGTTCCATATCACTGATGCTAATGTCGCCACACTGTAACGACGTACCATCAATGACTTTGTTTTTTAATTCGTCTGTTAATTCAGGGGCAATAAGTCGTGTCCATGGGAGTTTTAGAGCTGGTCCAAATTGCTCTAACATGTGTTTCATTCCGTCATTTCCACCAGCAAGGTGTAAGGTAAGGAAAGGACCCATAAGCGCCCAACGTAAGCCGGGACCATAAACAATGGCTTTATCAACTTCTTCAGTTGTCGCTACGCCATCATTCACAATGTGCAACGCTTCTCGCCATAGTGCTTCCATTAAACGATCCCCAATGTGCCCATCAATTTCTCCAGACATCACTAGAGGCTTCATATTTAATTGGTCATAAAGCTGGTTCGCCTTTTCCAATGTTTGCGAAGATGTTTGTTTTCCACCTGCAATCTCAACTAAAGGAATGAGATAAACGGGATTAAACGGGTGTGCAACAATGACACGCTCTGGATGATGGGAACAACCTTGTTGCAAAACAGAAGGCATATAGCCGGATGTAGATGAGGCGATAATGGCTTCTGGTTTTGCAAAAGAATCAATGGAAGCAATTACGTCTTTTTTTAAATCTTCTCTTTCTGGAACATTTTCTTGAATTAAATCAGCTGATGCGACTGCATCGGAAAGCTGATCAGCAAATGAGAGATTGTTTAATGATGCTTGGGGATGGAGTCCGTATTGGGCTAAAGTTGGCCAAATTTCGGTTAACATTGTACGTGTTTTTTCTTCTGCTTGAGGGGCAGGGTCGTAAGCAATGACTCGGTGTCCGTTTGCAAGAAAACGAGCAATCCAACCGTTGCCGATTACGCCTGTCCCAACTACAGCCATCGTTTTTTGTTCCATGTTAATAAACCTCCTTTTAGCGTACAGGTTTTTTTAAGTTTAAGAGTTCACGAGCTTCCTCTGGCGTTGCTGGTTCCAGTTGTTCTTTTTGGAGTAAATTCACAGCCTTATCGACAAGCTGTTCATTTGTTCCAAGAACGCCTTTATCAAGATAGAGGTTATCTTCTAAACCAACACGTACGTTTCCGCCTAATTTAGCAGCTTCGATTAGGATGGGAAGCTGTAAACGTCCAATTCCAAATGCGGACCACGTGGCGCCATCCACAATTCGCCCGCGCATATACTCGATCGTTTCTCGATCTGCGTCTGCTCCCCATGGAATACCTAAACAAAATTGGTACATTGGGTTCTCCGCAATTAAACCTTCAGCAATTAGTTGATTAGCAAGCCGAATATGGCCTGTGTCAAACACTTCTAGTTCAGGCTTTACACCGCTTTCTTTAATGAGTGTTGCGTGTTCACGCAGCCATGATGCTGGTCCAAGATAAACGTGATCACCGAAATTAAGGCTTCCACAATCTAATGTACAAATTTCGGGAAGGAGTTCACCAATTGGCTCGTGTCTTTGGATAGGTGTTTGAATGTCTGTACCTGGTCCACCACGTGTCGGGTCTTCTACATTCGGAACAAAATCACCGCCACCGCCGGCAGTAAGGTTAATGATTATGTCCGTTTCTGCTTCACGAATCCGTTCAACTGTTTCACGAAAAAGCTCCACATCATGACTTAATTTTCCTGTTTGTGGATCGCGTACATGAATATGCGCAATGGCAGCTCCAGCTTTTGCTGATTCAATCGCTGAATAGGCAATGTCCTTTGGCGTAATGGGAACATGAGGGCTTTTTTTGGTTGTATCACCTGCTCCTGTTAAAGCTGCGGTAAGAATACGTTTAGATGTCATGGTTTTGTTCCTCCTTGTCTTTTGGGTGGACGGGAACTAATTGAAAAATATCGCCTGATTCAAAACAATCAACGAGTCGATCAATCCAGTTATAATAAGCAGTCCAGTCATCTAGCTCTTTTGTCATCATTTGATGCTTCTTAAGAATGTCGGCTGAGGGGTCATGACCCATATCTTCTTCGATGTCTTTTAATTTATCGCGCAAGCGACGTTCAAGTGCCATATTACGGGTAATGACTTCCTTCCAACTCGTCGTAAAAAGAGAAATAAAGGTTTGTACATAATCACTTTCTACATTGTAGTGTTCTTTTCTACTTCCTTTTACAAACTCTTTTTCAGCAATATTTAATGAAATCATCTGTCGCATAACTTGGCTCATTCTAGTTTTGCTCATACCCGTTTTATCGGCAAGGTCATCAAGTGTCATTGCTTGTCGATTCATATAGATAATGCCTAGCAAACGACCAACGGTAGATGATACGCCAAAGGTTTCCATATTATTGGCAACGCGATCAGCGATAAGATCTTCGCACGCCTGTAGGTCATCGAGAAGAGTTTCTTTTGATTTCGTCACAGCCTAACCTCCTACAATCAAATCAGAACTAACCTTACCATAGTTTTAGCGAAAGACAAAAAAACAAATAGGTGAGCATTATGGAGAAAACGAGCGAAATTTTAAGTTAAATCGCTATGTAAACTTTGTGCAATTTATATTGCATGAAGTTTACGTTAATACACATGATTTTGCGATTTTCTTTTTAAATCATGCTTTGTCTATAATTTAAGGGTGCGTAAGAGAGCGGAAACATTTGGAGGTATGTGACTTGTTAGAATTTAAAAACGTTGTAAAAAAGTATAGCGAAAACGGCAAGCCAGCAGTGTCAAATATGAATCTAAACATTGAAAAAGGCGAGTTTGTTGTTTTTATAGGACCAAGTGGTTGTGGGAAAACAACTACTATGAAAATGGTCAACCGGCTTCAAGAGCCGTCAGAAGGACAAATTTTTGTAAATGGGGAGAATGTTTTAAATCAAGATCCTGTTAAATTACGACGCTCCATCGGCTATGTAATTCAGCAAATAGGATTAATTCCCCATATGACAGTAGGCGAAAACATTTCGCTCGTCGGCTCTTTACTTAAATGGGATAAAAAACGCCGTGACGATCGAGCCAAAGAGCTCATTAAAATTGTTGATCTACCAGAGAGTTTTTTACATCGTTATCCGCATGAGTTAAGTGGTGGACAGCAGCAACGAATTGGTGTGTTGCGAGCGTTAGCCGTTGACCCTCCATTAATTTTAATGGACGAGCCGTTCGGTGCCCTTGATCCAATTACACGAGACACCCTGCAAGAAGAATTTAAGAAGTTACAAAAAGAAATGAACAAAACAATTGTATTTGTTACCCACGACATGGATGAAGCAATTAAGCTTGCAGACAAAATTGTCATTATGAATCAAGGAGAAATTGTACAAGTGGGTACCCCGGACGATATTTTACGAAATCCTGCAAATGAGTTCGTTGAAGACTTTATTGGCAAAGATCGATTGCTACAAAGTCGACCTGATGTGACAAAAGTGGAGCAGATTATGAATGCTAATCCCATTACAGTAACGGAGCAAACGACCATTAAAGATGCGATTCAAAAGATGCGAGAAGCCCGAGTGGATTCGGTTCTTGTTGTTGATGATGCGTACCGTTTAAAAGGATTCGTAGATATTGAGATGATTGATGCAAGTTTCAAAAAGAAAACCTACATTTATGAAGCGATGGAACGCGAGGTTTATTCTGTTAAAAAAGAAAGTTTATTACGTGACACGATGCGAAGAATGCTTCGCCGTGGGAGCAAGTATGTACCTGTCATAACGGAAGAAGAGGTACTAGTTGGAATCGTAACACGTGCAACGCTCGCAGATATGGTATATGACACCATCTGGGGTGAAGGAAATGGTCTAGAAGTTAATGAAATTGAAGCAGTAGAGTCAGTACATTAAAGGAGGCAGATGAGACGATGATCGATGCGATTACATCAACGCTGTCCTCGTATGGTTGGGAATTACTAGAGAAAACAGGTGAACATATTTATATATCGTTTTTTGCGATTCTATTAGGCATCATTGTTGCCGTCCCGGCGGGAATATTCCTGACGCGTATCCCAAAATTTGCGGATCGAATTATTTCTTTTGTTGGAATTCTACAGACGGTTCCAAGTCTCGCGATCTTAGCATTCCTTATGCCTTTTTTAGGAGTAGGAACGGCACCAGCAATTGTTGCTTTGTTTATTTACTCTGTTCTTCCTATATTACGAAATACGTACACAGGCGTTAAAGAAGTCGATTCAAAACTAGTTGAAGCAGGTAAAGGGATGGGCATGAATAACCGAGAGCTCATCCAAAAAATTGAACTACCAATCGCTCTTCCTGTTATCATGTCAGGAATCCGGTTTGCAACGGTTTACTTAATTGGTTGGGCAACATTAGCAGCATTTATTGGTGGCGGTGGTCTAGGTGATCTCATCTTTGATGGTTTAAATTTATATCAACCAGAATTAATTATTTTAGGAACGCTTCCAGCAACTATCTTAGCGTTACTTGCAAGCTGGGGACTATCCGCGCTAGAGAAAAAATTGACACCAAAAGCTTATCGAGAAAAAGAAGCTGCTTGAGAGGAGTAAGCAAGATGAAGAAACATAGAATCTCTTTGTTCCTTGCCTCATTGCTCGTCTTTTCAGGCTGTTCGCTACCAGGGTTAAGTGGACCTTCTGAAAATACCATTCGCATTGGAACAATTAATACAGTTGAGTCAGAAATTTGGGGCCATGTGGTCTCGCAAATGATTGAACATTATACAGACTTAGAAACAGAGCTGATTACCAATTTAGGTTCGTCTATTGTGCAACACCAGGCGATGATGCAAGAAGAAGTGGACATTACGGCAACGCGCTATACGGGAACGGATATTGCCGGTGCGCTAAATATGCCAGAGATTACGGATCCAGAAGAAGCGATGGACACTGTGCAACGGGAGTTTGATGAACAATTTAATCAGACTTGGGCAGATTCGTACGGATTTGAAAATAGCTATACGATTTCAATTACAGCGGAATTTGCTGAAGAAGAAGGCATTGAACATGTAGAAGATTTAAGACCGTTCGCAGCGGACATGAATTTTGGTGTGGATAATTCGTGGGTAAACCGACAAGGTGACGGCTACCAAGCATTTACGGAAACACATTTTGAGTTTGGAAATATTTATCCTATGTCTGTTGGACTTGTCTATGATGCAGCAGCTTCAGGAAATATGGACGCTGTGCTTGCCTATTCATCGGATGGTCGAATTGCGGCTTATGATTTAGTCGTCCTTGAAGATGATTTTTTTCCACCATATGACGCTTCGCCGGTTATTCGAAATGAAGTCATCGAGGAACATCCAGAGTTGGAAACAATTCTAGCAAAACTTGGTGATATTGTAACGACAGAAGACATGCAACAAATGAATTATTTAGCTGATGTAGAATTAGTTAGTCCTGCTACAATTGCACAGGATTTACTTGAGGAGAACCATTACTTTGAAGATAAGCAAGTAGAAGAGGAGGAGGGTGCGTAATGGGATTTTTTGATCAGATGGTTACGTACGTTTCTCAAAATGGTTTTTACATTTGGGAAGAGTTTTACCGTCATTTCCTAATGGCTGCTTATGGGGTGTTGTTTGCTGCGATTATTGCCATTCCAGTAGGAATCTTAATCGCTAAATATGGTCGAATAAGTGGATGGGTACTATCAGCAGGGAGCGTGATTCAAACGATTCCGGTACTAGGCTTTATGGCGATTACGATGGTTGTGATGGGTCTAGGAACAACGACTGTCATCACAACGGTGTTCTTTTATTCACTCTTACCGATTATTCAAAACACATATGTAGGAATAAGAGGGGTGGATAAAAGCGTCATAGAAGCTGCCTATGCTTCAGGTATGACGAAACTTCAATTGTTAAGTAAGGTGGAATTTCCGCTTGCAATAAGTGTGATTATGGCAGGAATACGAACAGCTCTTGTCATAGGCATTGGTATTGTCGCAGTTGGAACATTTGTTGGAGCAGGTGGACTCGGGGCAATTATCGTCCGAGGTACGAATGCAACCGACGGGACGGCCATTATTCTGGCAGGTGCAATTCCAACAGCGGTTATGGCTATCGTCGCTGATCTCGTTCTAGGGACAATTGAACGACGCTTAAATCCATCTAATCGATCGTCAACATAATCACGGCCAAAATAGCGCTAAGAAAGCGATTGGACAAAACAATATGAACTTGTTGAAAAGACGACTAATTCAGTGGATTAATCGTCTTTTCTTTGTTCTCTTATAACAGGTTATCAGTGTTCGTGTTTTAAAAAGAACCTTGAGTGTTGTCATAACCTCTTTTTAATCTATACGATTATTGATGTAAATCAATCGTTTCTCCTAATCCAGCTTGAACAGCTTTCTGGAAGACTGCAACCGCAACAGCTGTATCAAGATAGGCAACGCCAACGGATTTATAAAAGGTAATCTCCTCATCTGTTACGCGACCTCGTTTTTCATTTGCAAGTATTGACGCAATCTCACTATAGATATGATCAAATGACCATTCCCCTTTTTTTGAAGGAATAAGGAGGTCACCGGCTTCATGATTTGCCCCTTCTAGCGTGTCGACAATGACTTTTTGGCTCCGTTTTAACGTTGTGACATCTACTTCTTGCATCGACGCTTGAAAAGAGCCAATGCCATTAATATGTGTTCCAGGTAAAAGATCGTCTCCATTGAAAACAGGTGTAGTCGATTTCGTTGAACACACAAGAATGTCTGCTGCTTGAACAGCTTCTTTAGCAGACTTTACAACCTCAATGTCACCTCGCCAATGCGGAATATGGGCTGGTAATTGTTCTGCAAAGGAGCGTGCTTTTTCTTCGGTTCGATTATATAAGGAAATGGTCGTAATCGGGCGTACAGCAAGCACAGCTTGAATTTGCCCAACAGCTTGTGCGCCAGTTCCAATGATGCTTAACGTCGTAGCGGTTTTTTTTGCTAAAACTCGTGTGGCAACACCACTACTTGCTCCAGTCCGTAAAATCGTTAAATAAGAAGCGTCCATTAAAGCGACGTGCTCACCAGTAGTTGTATCCGTTAAAAGGATGGTTCCGCGCAAAGCCGGTCTGCCTTGTTGTGGGTTATCAGGAAAAACACTTACCATTTTAATCGCGCTATACCCTAAATGTTCACTATAGGCGGGCATATAAAGACTTGTGCCATTTGTTGCTGGATGATCAAGTGCCGTTCGAACAGGGGTTGTATGATTACGGTTTGCTAAAAAAGCATCTGTAACATCTTCAAGGCAGTCTTCCATTGTATAGATTGATTCAATCATTGATTTTGTAAGTATAAGCATAATAAGTGTAGCCCCTTTCTAATCGAGTTCACGATTTCTCGTTTCTTTCGTCACTGCAACGGCAATAATGGAAATAACGCCTGCTAGAACGATGTAAATGGAAATTGGGAGTGAAGAATTATAAAAGGTGTTCAGCAAATAAGTGGCGAGAAGTGGTGCTGTTCCACCTGCAACCGCTGCTCCAATTTGGTAACCAACTGTGACACCAGTATAACGGACGTTTGCGCTGAAAATTTCAGAGAACATTGTTCCAAGAACTGCTGTAACAGGTGCCCAAAATAAGGCAAGAGCCACCACCGTCGCAACAATTAACCAGAGCGTTGAACCAAGAGATAAAAGGTAAAAATAAGGAAAAGCAAAGGCCATCATGCCAACGGCGCCAAAAATGAAGACAGGTTTACGGCCAATCTTATCAGACAGTGAACCCATTAACGGAATCATCAAGGTTGCTGCAAGGGTTCCGAATGTTACAGCGTTTAAAGCAGTTAAACGGTCAAACGCTAGATAAGTAGTCGTGTAGGCAATCACAAAGGTAGAGAAGATATAGAATGGTCCTGTTTCCACGACTTTTGCGCCGACCGCAATGAGCACAGATCGCCAGTGATACCGAAATGTATCAAAAAGAGGAACATTGGCAATATTTCCGGACTCTTTTGCTTCTTTAAATGATGGCGTTTCATCTAATGACTTTCGAATCCATAAGCCTAAAAAGACAAGAACGGCACTGAATACAAATGGCACACGCCAACCCCACGCCATAAACTGTTTATCCGGTAATAAGCTCATAATGGAGATAGCGATTGTCCCCATTAACATCCCAATGGTGACACCCATTTGCGGGACGCTTCCAAAAAAGCCTCTCTTTTTCTTTGGGGAGTACTCCACAGCTAAGAGAAGCGCACCACCCCATTCGCCGCCAATTCCAAGACCTTGGATACACCGTAATGTGATCAGTAAGATAGGCGCCCAAACGCCGATCATCTCATAAGTTGGAAGTAAACCAATTAGGACGGTTGCCCCACCCATAAGTGAAAGCGTAATGACAAGGGTTTGCTTTCGGCCAATTTTATCGCCAATATGACTAAAGATAACGCCACCTAGAGGGCGAATAAAAAAAGGTAAGGCAAACGTAATGTATGCCAGCATAACACCTACAACAGGATCTGATGATGGGAAGAATAGCTGATTTAATACGATTGCGGCAACGGTCCCATAAAGAAAATAATCAAACCATTCAATTGAACTACCGATCAAACTAGCGATAAGAGCTTTACGGGCATCTTTCTTGGACACCGCTGGTTTGTGTTGATTCGAATCTAAGGCTGTTTGTGATGAACTCATCTTCTCTACCTCCTGAATAATCAGAAATTACAGTGTCACTTCAATTTTGTCGCAAAAAAAAGAGTTGAAGCGAGCGTTTTCATTTTTATGATGTTATTATACATATGAGTGAATGAAAGTACAATATTTTTTGAAAACTTATTTTTTGGAGTGGAATCATGCGGCAGTCGATTGGGTTAGAAATTAAAAGAATACGAAAACAAAAAACGTTTACGTTGAAACAATTAGCTGAAAAAACAGGTCTCTCTATTAGTTTTTTGTCGCAGATTGAACGTGGGAAATCATCTATGACGTTAGAGTCGCTGAATAAAATTTCGGATGCGTTCGATATAAGTACTAGTCAATTTTTTTCAAATGATGCACATGACGATCGACCTATTAAAAAGCAAAACATTGTTAAAGACTCTACGGACTTTTTTCATTATCAATCGTTATTAGGGGCAATGGCGGATCCAATTTTTGAACCAAGAATCGTTACGCTAATGCCGACAAAAGAAAGGATTACGCCTTTTATACATGAAGGACAAGAATTTATCTATGTGCTAAAAGGAACCTTAACCTTTGTCTATAAAGATACGATGTATGAGCTCCAAGAAGGAGACAGTTTCCATTTCGAATCAACAGAAGCGCATAACTGGATTAATTACTCAGAAGAAACCGTTAAATTGTTGCAAGTTGTAGCGAAGAAAGCTCTTAAATAGAGCTTTTTTTGAGTTTATCTTAAATGAGCCATTTAATAAATAGATTTTCATTGAATAGGTATTTGGAAGGATCTTCAAAAAAATATTGATAATGAGAATCATTTTCAATATAATGACGATATGGACCGAAAGCGGTCATTTCTTTTTGAGTTCAATTGAGAATCACTATCATTTAAGAAGGAAGGAAAGGTTTTATGCAGCAATCTGCTAAACGTATAGCTGAAAATGCGTCTTTACAAGCTTTTCTTAATAGTTATATTCGTGAAACAAATGAAGGGAGCATATTACCTGTTTCTTTACTTAATCAAGATCATCATTCGACTCTGCTTCAATCAGAGCTTTTTCTAGAGATTCAGCTACCAAAACAGCAAGATAGTTTGCGAATTGAAGTATGGTATCAATCCCTTGTCGGTCGTCACACGTTTGGCACGGTTTTGAAGGGGAACGCTCACACCGGTTGGGTTGAACAGGAGACGCTATTGGTATTCATTACGCTTATACAGGAACTTCATTTTGAATCGGTACAAAAAGGTGGAGCCGTTCAATCTTGCTTTGATGAATGTCTAGTCCGCATGCTCGAAAGCTATCATACCATGTGTACGTATCTCGAACAGCGCTTAGCAACTGACGAGAATATTCATGATCCTAAACAATCGTTTATTGAAGCTGAACAGTCTTTACTATTTGGTCACTGGCTTCACCCAACACCAAAAAGTCGCCAAGGAATGGCTTTTTGGCAGCACGCCGCATATGCACCAGAATTAAGAGGAACGTTCCAACTGTATTATTTTTATGTTCATCATACGTTAATTCAGCAAGAATCAATTGCTGATGAGCGTGTCTGGGACATTGTCCATGAAAATGGGGAATGCAGCGATTTAGATGAGAAGTGGTTTCCGTTTCCCATGCATCCTTTGCAAGCCTATTATTTACGTGATCAGCCTCATGTAAAACAAGCAATAAAAGACGGTCTTATCCAAGATAAAGGTCCGTTAGGTGAACATTTCACGGCAACATCGTCATTACGAACCGTTTACCATGAAAAGAGTAGCTGGATGTACAAATTTTCCATACCTGTTAAAGTGACGAATTCCTTACGAGTGAATAAACAACATGAATTACGAGCTGGTATTCTTGTGGCAAAACTTATTAAAGCAGGTGCTTGGCAGAGCGATACATGTCAGTTTATTACGGATCCAGCCTACATGAACGTGTCGTTTCCAAATATAAAAGAATCAGGTTTTGAGACCATTATTCGCTGTAATCCTTTTAAAGATGGGGGAGAAGGGATTACGTCGATCGCAGCGCTTGTGCAAGACCCTATCCCAGGGAGTGATTCAAAATTAGCAGCGATTATTAAGCGTCGAGCGAAGCAAGAACATCAATCAGTTCGTGTCATTAGTGAAAAATGGTTTCGTCATTACCTCGAGAATGCCATTATGCCGTTAATCTCGTTATATGATGAGCTTGGAATTGCGTTAGAAGCGCACCAGCAAAATAGTTTACTTGATCTAAAGAACGACTACCCTAAAACCTATTACTATCGTGACAACCAAGGATACTATTTAGCGACATCCTACCGTGGACGTTTATTGAGCCAAGAACCTGAGTTAGAAGAAGCAGAGGGGTTGTTTTATGAGGATGAAGAGATCAATAATCGCTTTACATACTATTTGTTTATGAATCAAATATTTGGCATCATCCATCGGTTTGGTGTGGACGGGTTAATGGATGAGTGGCAATTGGTTCAAATCCTTCGAACAAGACTTGAACAAAGTGGTCAAAATTATAAAGGGGCAGGGAGAAGGTTTGTACAAGGTTTGTTGACAAATGAAACGCTTGCTTTCAAAGCGAACTTGCTTACACGATTTCATGATGTGGATGAGTTAGCAGAAGCACTTGAACAAGCAGTTTATGTCAATATAAAGAATCCGCTCTTACAAAAGAACGCTACGGAGGTTCATCATGAGCAAACGATCCAAGCTACCTAATCAAGTAGAGCAACGAATCATTCGTCAGTGTATGGAGGCTATTTTGTTTGAAAAACTGTTGCCGTATGAAGAATATGACCTTGATGAAGGATGGAAACAGTTTATTGTTCAGGGACCAATCTCTACATATCAATGCTTAGGAAAGCGCTCTGCTTTTGATCGTGTTCGGCTTCAAGGAATGCCGTTAAAAAAAGACAAAGGTAGCCAAGCGATCCCGACGATTGACGACTTGATTGGCGAAGCACCGTTAACACACCAGCAAAAACAAGTGCTCCTGCACGAATTAAAGCAAACTGCTTTATTATCTGAATGGAATGAACAACATCTTGTACCGCTGCGTTCTAGAAGAGAATTGTCGTATGAACAGCTAGAAGCAGCACTTATCGAAGGACATCCGTACCATCCTTGTTTTAAAGCACGAACAGGTTTCACGCTTGTTGATCATCAAGCGTATGGCAACGAAACCAATGAAACGTTTCAGCTAGTTTGGGTAGGGGTTAAAAAAGAGGATGTTGTGACCTACTATCCGGAAGAAGAACATAGTTTTCTACAGAAAGAATTTGGTCATCAAACATGGAAGAAAGTTGTTGAAGCCTTATGTCAAGCAGGTGGTCAGCTTTATGAATATCGATTAATGCCGGTTCATCCGTGGCAATGGTCATATTTGAAAGATGAGGTACTGGAAGATGAACTGAAAACAAAAGATATCTTATATTTAGGCACATACGGTGATGAGTATGGTGCTTCCCAGTCGTTACGTACGCTGTTAAATTACAGCGATTTACAGAAAGCGCATATTAAGCTGCCTCTGCATGTCATGAATACATCTTCTGTGCGATCGATTCAATCTGAAAGCATCGCAGCTGCTGCACCAATCTCCCTTTGGCTACAAGCGATTGTCGATCAAGATTCATTTTTTTATAAACATGGCGATGTGCGGATCTTAAAAGAATATGCAGGCGCTTCGTATGAATCGGGGAAGAATCCAAGAATAAAAGATCAACTAAATGTGCTATTTCGAGACAGCGTTACACGTCAGTTAAAAGACGGAGAGGAAGCCATTCCGTTTAATGCGCTCTCAATGATCGAGAACGATGGCCTTTTATTCATTGATGCTTGCCTAAAAACACACGGCAAAAAAGCTTGGCTTACCCAATTTATAAACGTTAGCGTTTTGCCCATTATCCATTTATGTGTGGAATATGGGATTGCTCTAGAGGCACATGGACAAAATGTCATTCTGATTCAAGAAAATGGCTGGCCTAAAGGGATTATGTTGCGAGATTTCCACGAGAGTTTAGAATATTATGAACCTTATTTAAGGAATAAAGAGGCTATCCCCGACTTTTCATCCCTGCATAAACAGTTTCAAATTGGAAAAGTGAATGATTATTACTGGATGTCGTCAGTTGAAGCGTTAAGAGAACTAGTGGTGGATACACTTTTTGTGTATCACTTATCTGAACTGTCATGGCAGTTAGATGTTGTGTACGGGTTTAAAGAAGAATCCTTTTGGACAATCATCTCTAAGTGCTTAGGCAATTATCGAGAAAATAACGCTCTTTCAAAAGATCGTTTTGATTCGTTTCATTTTTTCTCTCAAGTGCAAGCAACTGAATCGCTCTTTCGAAAAAAATGGCAACATCATGGAGCGGTTCAACATCTTATTCAAACTGGTATACGAATGGAGGAAGCCCATCTTGTTACACGTTGATGAACAAACGTTTTCAGAAGAGGCGTTTAAGCGATATAAAGACAAACTGAATGAACATCCGATTTGGGCAAAGGCAGAGAAATGGCGAATTGCCGTTTGTCCAAATGATAGTGGAAAATGGATCATGCTCGTTTCTTATTTAAAAGAAAAAGATGCAAGCATTGTACCGATCCATCCCTCAACGCCCATTGAAGCTGCAAAACGAATTGCAAGGGAAGGAGGATGCTACTATTTATTTTATCAGACGATGGAAGCACCCATTACGCTACATGATGCTAAAGCGAACCATGAAAAAGGGCTTGTTCAGTTTAGTTCAGGCACGACAGGTATGCCAAAGCAAATCGTTCGTTCATGGACTTCGATTGACGATGAATTAGAAGCATATAAACGTGCATTTACATCTGTACATGTGGATACGATCATTGTGGCTTGCCCTGTCACGCATTCCTACGGACTAATTAGCGGTGTACTAGCAGGCATGTACCAAGGAAAGACGGTTGTTGTGCTGACAACACAAAATCCAAACTATGTGCTCGCACAAACAAAAAAGTATCCAAATCATGTTCTCTATGCGGCGCCACCTCTGCTTCATTTACTTGCAAAAGTGGCGAAACACACCTTGAATGGAGTCATGACCTCAGGTGCTCGTTTACCAGAGGCATGGCTCAAAGATATAAAAGCTGCGAGTCATTTTGTGATGCAACAATACGGGTGTTCGGAAATTGGCTGTATTAGTATCGGAACCAATATTGATCATCCTGATGAAATAGGCCGTCCACTCGCTCACCATAATGTGACAGCAGGGAGAAAAGGAGATCCAGCGACGATTTCGATTTTGGGTGCGCACACATTCCACCATACAGATGACTTAGGCTACTTTGATGAGAATGGCACCCTCTATTACGTTGAACGTTCAGGCGATGTGATTAATGTTGCTGGTTTAAATGTGTATCCTTTTGAAATTGAACGCGTTCTGCTTCAACACCATGAGGTGAAAGACGCGGTTGTATATAAGAAAACAGATGCATTGTCTGGAGAGCGTGTTTGTGTACAAGTAGTAAATACTACAGGGCAGGAAGAGGCAGTACGTGCGTGGTGCACAGCTTATCTTGCTCCTCATCAAATACCGAAAGAATTTCATTTTGTGAATGAGATTGCAAAAGGGCCGAACGGGAAAATAAACAGAAAAGAGTTAGGAGCGAGTAAAGTATGACCTACAAAGAAGCGGTAGAGACAATTCACTTTATTTTAAAAAACGAATTACATGTACATACACTGCATTTGTTTCATGAACAAGCGCGATTAAATGAAGATTTGGCGGTTGATTCTGTCATGATTTTGCACCTGTTAGTTCAACTGGAAACGGAGTACGGCATTGCAATCCCTGATGAACAACTTGATCGGGATACGTTTTATAACGTTGAAAGCTTAGCGCGCTTTATTGAAGGAAAGCACCAGTCGACGCCAGCCTATGATTAAAGTTCATTGTTTTGTGAGTTGTGTATGTGAACTTTTAAAAAAACGTGGCATTGATCATAGACCTTATTATTTCGGCCTTTGGGATGCGGATTTCTTTGTGGATCAACAAGGGGTGCTAACCTATCATTCCGATAATGTGGACCATACGTTTTTCAAAGAGTGGTATGAAACATTGTACGGAATTAGGTTAGAGGAGTGGTATGAGCCACTAGAAAGCAAATCCACGAACACACAAAAGCTTGTTCAACTAGTGGAAGAAAAAAGGGACGATATTCATGTCATGGTGATGCTCGATCTTGCTTTGTTACCTGAACGAGAGAATAAATTTCATCATTCCCCTTTCCCTCACTATGTCATGTTAGAAAAAACCGAGAATCCGGAAAAGTGGTTCATGTTTGATCCAGATTTTCGTTGGGAAGGGTGCATGAAGAAGCAAGATATTTTAAAAGCGGTACAATCCCCTCACGTCGGTGGTGGCTATGTGTTTAGTGGTGACCACATTCGTCCGCCAACAGACGAAACGGTTGATGCGTATTTTCGCACATGTATGAAAGAAAAAACCAATCCTTTAACAGAAACGGTTCAGCGAATTGTGGATATGTTTTGGTTTGACGAGGATTATTTACTAAATGAGCTCGGAGATGCGTTAAAACAATTACCTGTCCTCGCAATTCGTAAATACGCGTATGAGCATGCATTTGCGTTTTTCTGGTTTAAGTTACAATTCGATGAGACGGAATTTGACAACTGGTGTGACGAAATTGAGGCATTAGAAAAAGGCTATAAGATAGTACAATATCGCGCGATTAAGCTTGCAAAAACAAAAAGGCAAGCTGACTATGATCAGCTTTGTGAACAACTTAAAAGTCAGTTTGAGCGCGAGATGAAAATCAAACAACAACTAATCCATTATTTTGAGAAATGGGCGAAGGAAAGGGACCAGATGGTTAACAAGGTAAAAGGAGGAGACGATGAACGTATCAATCTGTACGATTTCATTTCGAAATAGCCTGCAATCGATCGAACAGCTTGCACAATGGACGGCAGCGCAAGGGTTTGATGGTATTGAAATGTGGGGGACCCATGCTAGGCATTTAAAGGCTAATAAAGAGTTAAACGGGCAGTGGATGCGTTCACATGGGCTGGTTGTACCGATGTTAAGCGATTATTTACCCTTTGAAAAAGAGTGGTCAACCATATATTCTGCTGCGAAAAGCTTAATTTTTTTAGCTGAGCGTTGGGAAACCAATCAGATTCGAGTCTTTGCTGGCAATCAAGGGAGCGATCACGTTGAGCAGGTAGAGAGAAACAGGCTTGTTAAAAAACTCCGAAAGGTATGTGAAATGGTTTCCGGAAATGGAATGAATGTATTGGTAGAAATTCACCCTCGGACGCTATGTGATACCATTCCTTCAACGCTTCAATTACTTGCCGAGGTTGACCACCCTTCATTAAAAGTGAATTTTGATGTGCTTCATGCTTGGGAGAGTGGGGCTGATATTGGTCAAGCTTTTATCGAGCTTTATCCGTTTATTACCCATCTTCATCTTAAAAATGTGACGGACCGCAGCCAATTAAGTGTGTTTCATCCTGAGCGTGTATTTCAGCCTTCGGATTCCAGAAAAGGGATGACGAGTCTATTTACAGGATGCATTGATTATCACCATTTCTTCACTAAACATGATGTAAGTAACTTTCATGTGTCACTTGAATGGTTTGGTCATCACCCGTTTGACGTTTTACAGGCAGATAATCGAAAATTGCTTCCCTACCAAAAGAAAAAGATTTATCATTAACTTTCCTAAACGATGCTACCAGAGTTGAAAAAACAAAATCTCTGGTAGTATTTTTATGTATACATACCTAGGTGCACGAAATCGTTTTGATTTACATGTATAGACTTGCTTGAACTTGGCATAGTGTAGAAGACAGAGACTATGAAAAGTGAGGGAAAAAGGATGAGAGTTCTATTTAACACAATGAAAGCGGTAATCTTATTTGTTGCATGCACAGCCGTTTTCTACTATGGTATTCTATGGGTGACGGATGAGTTAAGCGAGTTGCATCGATATGATGTACCGGAAGGGAATGCGTTAAAAGCATCGTCAATCGCCGTTTCTGATGAAGACATGAACGTGCTTCAGCGTCTAACACTGTTTTTATTAGACGGTGAATAAGAATGAAGGGGTACGAGGATGCGTTTACAAGAGGATGTTCATCAATTTGTCCATTTTATAAAAGTTGAAAAAGGGTTGTCCACGAATACGTTAGATTCTTATCAGCGGGACTTAAAGCAGTATGTCGGTTACTTAGAGCACACAAACGTCGCATCATTTACAGACGTGACTCATCACATTATACAATCGTTTTTGTACGAGCTTAAACATAGCGGAAAATCACCGGCGACAATGGCGAGGGTGCTTACATCGGTGCGATCGTTACATGGTTTCTTATACCGGGAACGTTATACACAAAGCGATCCTTCTTCATTGATTGAATCACCAAAGCAAGAAAAGCGACTTCCTCACTATTTAAGTGCAGATGAGGTAGAAAGCCTTTTACAGCCACAAACGTTTGGAAGTGAAGCATTGGAGCTGCGAAATACGGCTATGCTTGAGCTTCTCTATGCTTCAGGACTTAGGGTGACTGAGTTAACGTCCTTACAATTAGATCATGTCCATTTGACGATGGGATTTCTACGCGTCATCGGCAAAGGAAACAAGGAGCGAATTGTCCCCCTTGGAACAGCAGCGTCAACAGCGTTAACACATTACCTGGACCGGGGAAGAGGCATACTGTTAAAAAGAAATCATCACTCGTATTTATTTGTAAACCATTATGGGAAACCGCTCACACGACAAGGGTTTTGGAAGATCTTAAAGCAACGTGCAAAACAAGCAAACATCCAAAAAAACTTTAGTCCGCATACGTTGCGCCATTCTTTTGCGACACATTTGTTAGAGAACGGGGCTGATTTGCGTTCAGTACAAGAAATGCTCGGACATTCTGATATTTCTACAACGCAAATTTACACACATGTGACCAAAACACGTATGAAGGATGTTTATTTAAAACATCATCCAAGAGCATAATAGGAATGGAATTAAAACGGCGTTAGCTAACAGGAGGAACACACATTGACACACACATTTAATCGCGTATTTGTAATTGTAATGGATTCAGTCGGAATTGGGGAAGCGCCTGATGCGGAAGCATTTGGTGATAAAGGGACAAATACCCTCGGCTCAATTGCTGAGAAGTATGAGGCATTTCACATTCCTCAATTAGAAAAATTAGGTCTAGGAAAACTAGCGCCCTTAAAAGGAATTGAAGCTGTACAAGACCCTATGGCAAGTTACGGCATTATGCAAGAAGCTTCTGTCGGCAAAGACACCATGACAGGGCATTGGGAAATTATGGGTCTAAGAATTGATGAACCATTCAGCGTATTCCCTGATGGGTTTCCAGATGAATTACTTCACGAACTAGAGGAGAAAACGGGTCGAGGTATCATTGGAAATAAAGTTGCATCAGGAACTGAGATTCTTGATGAGCTTGGCAGTGAACATGTAGAAACAGGGAAATTAATTGTGTATACATCGGCTGACTCGGTTTTACAAATCGCTGCACACGAAGATGTTGTACCTGTGGACGAGCTTTACCGCATTTGTGAAATTGCGCGTGAATTAACGTTAGATCCGAAATATATGGTAGGTCGAATTATCGCTCGCCCGTTTGTCGGAGATGCCTCAGGGTGGAAGCGTACCGCCAATCGTCACGACTATGCGCTAAAGCCATTCGGAAAAACGGTTATGAATGCGCTTGAAGACGCTGGTTTAGATTCGATTGCGTTAGGGAAAATTTCTGACATCTATGATGGTGAAGGAGTTACGACCTCTATTCGAACGGAGTCTAATGATGACGGCATGGAGAAAATAATGAAGCAAGTAGATGAATCGTTTACGGGGTTATGCTTTTTAAATCTCGTTGATTTTGATGCTCTTTACGGACACCGTCGTGATGTTGAAGGATACGGAAAGGCGATTAATGTTTTTGATGAACAATTACAAGCATTGCTTCCGAAGTTAAAAGCAGACGACTTACTCATCATTACAGCCGATCACGGAAATGACCCGGCCCACACCGGCACGGATCATACGAGAGAACTTGTGCCATTACTTGTTTATGGCAAAGAGCTTAAAGCAGTTGACCTTGGGCATCGTGATACGTTTGCAGACTTAGGTGCCACAATTGCAGACAACTTTAACGTGAAAGCGCCAGATTACGGAACAAGCTTTTTAAAAGAATTACAAGCAAATAAGCAATAGAAAAGGGGAGCGCTACAATGAGAATGGTTGACATTATCGAGAAGAAAAGAGACGGATTACAATTAACAAAAGAAGAAATTCGCTGGTTTATTACGGAATATACAGCTGATCGTATTCCTGATTATCAAGTGTCAGCGTTAGCAATGGCGATTTATTTTCAAGATATGGACTCAAGCGAACGAGCTGAATTAACCATTGCAATGGCAGAATCAGGCGATCAAATTGACCTGTCATCAATCGAAGGGATTAAAGTGGACAAGCATTCAACTGGTGGCGTTGGCGACAAAACAACGATCGCGCTTGTGCCACTCGTGGCTGCTGCAGGTGTACCTGTTGCAAAAATGTCTGGAAGAGGCCTTGGTCATACAGGTGGAACGATTGATAAACTGGAAGCGATTCCGAACTTCTCTTGTGATATGGATACGAAGGATTTCTTAGAACAAGTTCAAACAAAAGGCTTAGCTGTAGCAGGTCAAACCGGGAACCTGACGCCAGCTGATAAACAGCTGTATGGACTGCGTGATGTAACTGGAACAGTTAACTCAATGGCGTTAATCGCAAGTTCTATTATGAGTAAAAAAATTGCTTCTGGCTCAGACGCCATCGTGCTCGATGTGAAAACGGGCTCAGGTGCTTTCATGAAATCATTAGAAGATTCTACTGCTCTAGCAAAAGCAATGGTTGATATTGGGGCGAATGTTGGAAGAAAAACGATGGCTGTCATCTCCGATATGAATCAACCACTTGGTGTAGGAGTTGGAAACGCAATTGAAATAAAAGAAGCAATTGACGTGCTAAAAGGTGAAGGACCAGAGGATGTACTCGAGTTATGCTTAGTATTGGGAAGCCATATGGTTTATTTAGCAGATAAAGCAAGTAGTGTAGACGATGCACGAAAACAGTTAGAAGATGTCATTGCGAACGGAAAAGCAGTTGAAATGATGAAAGTGTTTGTCGAGAGCCAAGGTGGCGACCCTGCTGTCATTGACGATCCTTCACTTTTCCCGCAGGCAACTTACGAAATCGATGTTCCTGCGATTGAAGAAGGATACGTATATGAAATTGCCACTGACAAAATTGGCGTAGCGGCAATGCAGTTAGGTGCAGGACGTGCAACTAAAGAAGATAAGATTGATCTTGCAGTTGGGTTGAAATTGAAAAAGAAAATCGGCGATAAAGTTGAGATTGGTGATACATTAGTAACACTACTTGCTAACCGTGAAGAAGTTGAAGACATTAAAGAGCTTGTGCAAGCAAGCTATCATTTACAAACGGAACAACCAGAAAAAGCGAAGTTAATCTATAAAGAGATTTACCCAGAACAAGGGTAAGTGAAAAGACCGATGCCTAGGCATCGGTCTTTTTCAAGACAATGGTCTATTTCTGGGTGACGTGAATAAACTCAATCAAACGAGATTTCATAAGGTGTGTGATCACCTTTATTCATTAATCGAATGGTTTTTGGCTTTAACTCTAACAAGATATACGACGGGTCAGTAGCACTGTCAAAATAGTGTTTCAATGAATCGTGCCAAAACGCATCCTTTGTTTCTTGATCGTCTCGAATGGTAGCTTTTCCTTGAAATTCAATAAACGCATCATCATAACCTTCGCCAGTATAACCTAGAAGCACATGAACATTAGGGTTTTCATCGATTTCTTCAGCTTTGTATGTGTCTTTGTCTGTCGGTGTAAAAAGCGTAAAATCCTTATTGTAAAACGTCATATAGCGTGAATGTGGCTTTTTGTCCTTCACCGTTGCAAGAGAACCAATTTTATGATCTTCCATAACAGCTAACACTTGTTCTTTCAATTTGTTTTCATCCATGCCAAACACTTCCTTTTCTTAAGCTATGAATAGTATTCCTCTCAAAATGAAAAATAAAACCTGAATATGTACGCGAACGTCACAAGGCGTTTTTCGTCTTGAAAAACGAAAGATGTATAAAATCTTTTATTTTCGATGTTTATGAAAAGGTGATTTCGTCTATATAGAGAGTGTACAAAGTTTAAAGAGGAGTGTTAAACATGGCAGATATCGTTTATACATCAAAAGCAACAGCTCAAGGTGGTCGTGAAGGTACCGTACAATCCGACGATCAATTTCTTGACTTAAATCTAGTAAAACCAGGTTCTAAAAAAGAAGGAACTAACCCAGAGCAATTGTTTGCAGCAGGTTATGCTTCTTGTTTTGATGGCGCTCTAAACTTAATGGCATCAAATGCAAAAAAAGACATTGAGTCTAAAACAACGGCTCACGTATCTTTAGTGAAAGATCCATCTGATAATGGCTTTCAAATCGGAGCCGAATTAGAAGTTGAAATTAATGGTGTGTCTCAAGAAGAGGCAGAGGAATTAGTTGAAAAAGCACATGAATTCTGTCCATATTCAAAAGCTACGCGAGGAAACATTCAAGTAAAACTAACGGCAAAAGCGCAATAATAAGGAGGGTGTGTATTGTCACTAACAAAGGATTTAAAACGCTTAAAGCAAATTCAATGTGATAACGGTTGTTTAACGATCTACTTACAGACTGGGAAAACAAGTGTCGATCAACAAAAAGGAGAATGGAAGATTCGCCTGAAGAATGGGCTTAAAAAGCTTGAAGAATACTTAGAGGTTAGTGATAATGAACCCGAACTACAAGCCTTTAAAAAATTAAAAAAACAAGCGGAGCAGCAAATTATGGAATTATCCACGAATATGCCGAAAAGCATTGTGTTCATTGGTTCTTCAGAAGGAGATGTCCATTTAAAAAAGCTGCAAGTACCGGTCGAAAACGATTTTCGCTGGGAAAAACATCCAGTTGTTGACCAATTGGAAGCATTAGAAGAAAAATTTCCGTTATCGGGCATTGTTATGATTAAAAAAACCGATGTTCACACGGTGGAAACCAGTCTTGGCGAAGTCATCGAAGAAAAGCAGTATAGCTGGGACATTGAATCAGAAGATTGGAAAGAATATGTTGGTGCAAGGCCGCAAGCTGAAGCAGGAGCTGCGCTTCACCGAGAACAATATGCCGATCGATTTGATGCGAACCAACAGCGATGGTTCAAAAAAATTGCTCAAAAAATTGAAAAAGAATCAAAGCAAAAAAACTGGTCAACGATGCACTTAGTTGGTTCACCTGACCAAACAAGTGAATTTGCAAGGCAGTTGTCAAATCATGACCCGAAAATTTCAAAAAGAAATTTAGCCAAACTTAAATCCCATGAAATTGTTAAAGAGTTAAACGAAGAAGTGGTATAAGTTATGGTCCAAAACGCCTCGGAGTAAATGCTTCGAGGCGTTTTTTTAGCTAAAAAGAACGAGCAAAGACTTTGACATTTAAAGAAAGCGGTCGCTATAATGAGGTACATCTATTAGTTTGAGAAAAAGAAGGTTATGGAATGAGTGAGGAAAAAGAAGAAATACCACAATTTAATAAAAAACCTTTAGTTGCTGTATTGTTGATCGGTGCTTTTGTGGCCATCTTAAATCAAACGCTTTTAACAACAGCTTTACCGCACTTAATGGCAGACTTAGATATTAACGAAAATGCAGCACAGTGGGTAACGACGATCTTTATGCTTGTTAATGGAATTATGATTCCAATAACGGCTTTTTTAATTGAAAAATTTAAGGCACGATCACTTTTCTTAACGGCTATGACGTTGTTTGGAATCGGAACGTTAATTTGTGCCATTTCGCCAAACTTTAGCATGTTGCTAGTCGGACGTGTCGTTCAAGCTTCTGGAGCAGGAATCATGATGCCGCTCATGCAAACGGTATTTTTACTAATCTTCCCAAAAGAACGGCGCGGAACGGCGATGGGAATGGTAGGGCTTGTCATTTCTTTCGCCCCAGCGATTGGCCCAACATTGTCCGGCTGGCTAGTTGAATCGTATCATTGGAGTATTTTATTTTGGATTTTACTTCCAGTTGTCATTATTGATATTATTGCGGCGATCTTTATTATGCGTAATGTCACAACACTGCGTCACCCGAAACTCGATATTGGTTCAATTCTTTTATCAACGTTTGGTTTTGGAGGATTACTCTTTGCGTTCTCGAATGCTGGACAAGCAAGCTGGGGAAGCCCACTTGTTTACGTGCCATTAGTTATTGGGGTTTCTTCGTTATTCTTTTTTATTACGAGACAATTAAAGCTCGATCATCCAATTTTAGAATTTCGTGTGTTTACCTATCCAGTCTTTTCATTAACAACGGCGATGGGGATGCTCGTATTTGTCTCGTTAGTTGGACCAGCAACGATCTTACCGATTTTCATGCAAAATATGCAAGGATATTCTGCGCTTGAAACTGGATTAACGATCCTACCAGGTGCGGTGCTAATGGGGATTATGTCGCCAATTACAGGACGTATTTTTGATAAATTTGGAGCTAGACTGCTTGCTATTATTGGCTTGACACTCATTTTTGTTTCATCGTTATTTTATACCAATCTTTCAGCAGAGACGTCATTAACGTATTTAACGGTTGTCTATGCAGTAAGAATGTTTGGTTTGTCTCTTGTATTAATGCCTGTGACGACAGCTGGGTTAAATGTTCTACCGAGAGAACTCATTCCTCATGGGACAGCTATGAATAACACAATGAGGCAAGTGTCTGGCTCGATTGGAACGGCAATTCTAGTGTCGGTTATGACCTCTTCCGCTTCAACTGAACAAAGTGAGTCAATGATTCAAGGGGTAAACAATGCATTTATTGTTGCTACCGTTGTAGCGTTTATTAGTTTAATCATGGCGTTCTTTATTAAGAAAAACCCTCGAAAGTAGAATAAGGTAGTGGCTCAACCGAACATTTTCAAGTTCATTTAATCATTTTAAACAAATGATGTTTTCTCTCATCTTCAATCGGGTAATAATAGAAGTAGACACAGTTTTTGAAGGAGAGATAGACATGAAGGAATATACTGTAACACCAAATAAAGATGCGACTACGTGGTTTGTAAAAATTGAGGACATTGCGCCTCATGAAGAGTATGACAAGCAAGCAAAAGCGATCGAAGCAGGCGAGAAATTGGCGAAGGAAAATCAGCCAAGCCGTCTAATTATTTTCGATGAGTACCATGATCAACAAGAAATCAGAACGTATTAAAAAATGATTTAAAGGTGATTCGCTCTATCGCGAATCGCCTTTTTTTGTTGTCCTTTTCCTTACATTGTATAGAAAGGTTTTGAATGGAAAGACTAGCTGATAGTTTTTTACATAAAGGATAATGGAGGGACATGTATGAAAAAGCTTTTAATTCGCATTCTTGTTTTACTTATGTTGTCAACCGCCGTGAGCTTGCCAGTTCATGCAGCGGAGGAGAAAAAAGCACCGTTAGGAGAGAAAACGTTATCAGCCATTGTGATTGAGCGGGATACTGGGGAGGTTATTTTTGAAAAAAATAGCAATAAGTCTTTGCCCCCAGCGAGCATGACGAAAATCATGACTATGTTGCTTATCATGGAAGCAATTGATGAAGGAAAGCTAAAGTATGAAGATCAAGTAACTGTTAGTGAATACGCAGCTTCTATGGGGGGATCACAGATCTTTTTAGAAGCGGGAGAACAAATGAGCGTTAATGATATGCTGAAAGGGATTGCGGTAGCGTCTGGTAACGATGCGGCAGTCGCGATGGCGGAGCATCTTGCTGGTTCTGAAGAAGCGTTTGTGAAAATGATGAATGAAAAAGCAAGTGAACTAAACTTAGAGCAAACATCATTTAAAAATACGAACGGATTACCTGTTGATAATCATTATTCTTCTGCACATGATTTAGCGATCATTGCAAAAGAATTACTGAAATACGAGAAAATCACCGATTATACGAGTATTTATGAAGACTATTTGCGAAAAGGAACAGATAAAGAATTTTGGTTAGTTAATACAAACAAACTTGTTCGGTTTTATCCCGGTGTAGATGGATTGAAAACAGGCTTTACGCAAGAAGCAAAATATGGTCTAACAGCAACCGCTGAAAAAGACGGAATGCGCGTTATCGCAGTTGTAATGGGTGCACCAACGTCAAAAGAACGAAATGCAGAAGTGACCTCTTTGCTCGATCATGCGTTTAACCAGTATTCAACCGAAACACTATTTAAAAAAGGGGATACGTTAGGTGAAGCAAAAGTTGTAAAAGGCGATCAAAAAAGGATTGAAGCGATTACGGACGACCAGGTATCCATCCTGCTAAAAAAAGGAGAAGAAGCGAAAGAACCGGAAGTGACAGTAGCGCTAGACGAACATGTGGCTGCACCAATTGAAAAAGGCGATGTTGTTGGGAGTTTAACCGTACAGCTTGATGGGGACACCGTTGTATCAACTGATTTAATTGCAGCAGAGTCGGTAGATACGGCTTCCTGGTGGCAATTATTTAAACGAACGTTGTCAACTTTTGCAGGGAAATAAAGAACGGTTAGAAGTTTCGACTAACAGACACTACTTTTGTCAACAACAAGGATTTCAAGCGAATAAAATGGAATGATAGCATGGAGTAAAGTTTAGATGGAGGTGTTTTCATGACATTACAAATTCAACTGGAACAAAAACACAATGTGTTGCTTGTGAGATTGACTGGTGAACTGGATCACCATGCAGCGAAAACGCTGCGCGCAGAAGTTGAAGCCCACTTACCGCAAACAAAACATATTTTACTAAACCTGGAGGGGCTTTCGTTTATGGATAGCTCTGGACTTGGTGTCATATTAGGACGGTATAAACAAATCACGGCAGCTGGTGGAGAAATGGTCGTTTGCGCGATCTCACCTGCTGTTGAGCGTTTGTTTGAAATGTCAGGGATGTTCAAAATTATTCGCTTCGAGGAAAATGAAGATTTTGCTTTGCAAAAGTTAGGGGTGGCTTAAGCAATGGAAAATAAAATGGACCTTTCATTTAGTGCAAAAAGTGAGAACGAAGCATTTGCAAGAGTGACAGTCGGTGCGTTTTTAGCACAGCTTGACCCAACGATGGAAGAGTTAACAGAAATTAAAACAGTTGTTTCTGAAGCAGTCACCAATGCCATTATTCACGGCTATGATAATGATGAGACCGAAACTGTTTATATTTCAGCTGAACTACGAGACAACGAAATTGAAATTATCATTCGTGATGAAGGCAACGGCATCATGGATATTGATGAGGCAAGAGAGCCATTGTATACGTCAAAACCTGAACTTGAGCGCTCGGGTATGGGTTTTACGATCATGGAAAATTTTTGTCATGAAATGAGAGTCGTCTCAGAACCTTTACTTGGGACGACCGTGTATCTAAAGAAACAATTAACAAAATCAAAGGCCATATGCAGATAAGGGGTCTTGCTAATGAGCGCTGAGCTAAAAAAAAGTACAAAAAAGATGTTGACTGATCAAGAATTAAAAGATTTAATCGCGAAAAGTCAGCAAGGTGATACAGAAGCTCGCGATTTAATTGTTAACAAGAATACTCGTCTCGTATGGTCTGTGGTTCAACGTTTTATGAATCGAGGCTATGAAGCAGAAGATCTTTTTCAAATTGGCTGCATCGGTCTAATAAAATCAGTGGACAAGTTCGATTTATCCTATGATGTAAAGTTTTCCACTTATGCGGTACCGATGATTATTGGCGAGATTCAACGATTTTTAAGAGATGACGGCACAGTGAAAGTCAGTCGTTCAATTAAAGAGTTAAGCAACAAAATTCGTAAAGCCAAGGACGACTTAACAAAAGAATATCGTCGTACGCCAACTGTAAACGAAATTGCTGTTCATTTAGGCGTTACACCAGAAGAAGTCGTGTTTGCTGGAGACGCTAATCGGAGCTTAACGTCCATTCATGAAACGGTTTATGAGAATGATGGAGATCCGATAACGTTGATGGACCAAATCGCAGATCAAAGCCAAGTAAAGTGGTTTGACAAAATTGCGTTAAAGGAAGCGATCCGAGATTTAGAAGAACGAGAACGTTTAATTGTTTACTTACGTTACTACAAAGATCAAACACAGTCTGAAGTAGCAGAGCGGCTTGGCATTTCGCAAGTGCAAGTGTCTCGTTTAGAGAAAAAGATTCTCGATCAAATGAAAGAAATTATGTCAGAAACATAAGAATAAATTTAGGGAAACCCAGATTATTGGAATCTGGGTTTTTTGTGTGTGGCGTGAGTGTCTGTTCTTTTTTTATGCTTTCCCCTTTATAAAAACGAAGAAGTACGGTTAGAAACGAATGGAAATGATCAGATTGCAGCATACTATTGCCAAATCGCTTTGTAAGGAGGACGTATGTTAAAAGCAGAAGAAAAGGTCAACTACAAAGAAAACGTCCGTTTGTTTGCAGCAAAAACGCGATTTTTTAAGCATGGTTGTTTGGCGTTTCTAATTGGTGGCTGTATAAGTGTTTTTGGTCAATTCTTATACGACGGACTACGGTTTTTCTTTCAATTAAATCCACAAATGGCTACGAGCTATATGATTGTTATTCTTATTACCTTATCGGCGTTTGCAACAGGATTTGGTGTTTACAAAAAAGGGGCGCAGCTTTTTGGAGCAGGACTACTTGTTCCCATAACTGGATTTGCGCATGCCATGGTTGCTACGGCACTCGATCATCGATCAGAAGGTTTTTTCTCTGGAATAGGCGTTCATTTATTTCGCATTGTGGGTCCCATTTTAATCTTCGGGATTACAGCGGCTTACGTAGTAAGTTTTTCTCGTCTATTCATTCATATGATCCTGAAATAAAGAGGAGCACGTTATGTTCAACAAGAATCGGATTCTTTCATTTAAAACACCTGTATATGTGGAAGCAAGAGGAACGGCAGTAGGTCCTAAAGAAGGAAAGGGTCCGCTAGGTCATTCTTTTGATCATGTATTTCCAAATCTAATGTGCGGAGAGAAAGACTGGCAGGCGGCAGAAACAAAATTGATGGAAAAAGCTATTTCACTTTGTTTACATAAAGAAAACATCAAAAATAATCACTTAGATCTTTTTGTTGCAGGTGATTTAACGAATCAAAGTACAGTATCTAGTCAAATTGCGACCAAGTTAAACATTCCTTTTTTAGGTAGTTATTCGGCTTGTGCCACATCAATTGAAAATTTACTTGTCGCTGGTATGTGGATTAACGGAGGAGGAGCAAAGCGTGTACTTTGTGCATCGAGTAGTCATCTCGGAGTGTGCGAGAAACAGTTTCGTTTTCCGATTGAATTTGCTCAACAAAAACCTGATACTGCGCAAACCACTGTGACAGGCTCAGGTGCGTTGGTTTTAGGAAGACATCAATCACTGATTCAAATGACAGAAGGAATTGTAGGCAGAGTCGTCGATTTTGGCATCAAAAATCCTTATGAACTGGGTGCGGCTATGGCACCAGCGGCAGCGAATACATTGCTTGAATATTTACAGCAAACAAATCAATCGCCAGCTGATTTTGATTTGATTCTTACGGGTGATTTAGCGCGCTCAGGAAGTGAGATCTTTAAAAAATTGTTGCGTGAACATGGCGTTGCGATGGTTGATCATTATGATGATTGCGGAGTCATGATCTATGGAACAAATCAACAAGCGTTTGCTGGAGGAAGTGGAGCAGGGTGTTGTGCTAGCGTCGTGTTTGGCCATGTGTTTGACCAGATACTAGCCAAGCAGTTATCACGTGTATTGGTCATCGCTACAGGCGCGTTGCATAGTTCGAATACAGTTCAGCAAAAAAAGACCATTCCCTGTATTGCTCACGCTGTCGTGTTTGAAAGAAGGGGGAGTTAGATGATTTACTTTTGGGCATTTATTGTTGGTGGAGCCATTTGTTTGCTCGGACAATTTTTGCTGGACATTGTGAAGCTAACATCCATTCAAATGTTAGTCACATTAGTCATTATTGGCATTATATTAGATGGATTCGGCTTATATGAAAAATTAATTTCACTTGCTGGAGCTGGTGCGACCGTTCCAATCACAGGCTTAGGATATTCTCTCGTTCATAGTGCCATGCAAAATGGGGAAAATGGATTGTTTTATATTAGCGATGGCGTCTTTGAACTTGCATCAACAACAATTGTTTTTTCTATTTTGCTCAGTTTGGTCATTGCAATCGTGTTTAAACCAAAGGGGGTTACGTAATGAAAACCGTTATCTTTGTTACAGATGGGGACTTAGCAAGTAAAAAGGCGCTTGAACACATCGCAAAAGAATTAAACTGCCAAGTCATTAGCGCTTCTTACGGAAATCCTACTATAATCGAACCTCAACAGTTGGTCGATCTCATTCATCAACAAAAAGACGGAATCCCGATTTTGGTTATGTTCGATGACTGTGGCATTCGCGATATTGGCTTTGGTGAAGAAGCGATGCAATATATTGCGAAGCAACAAACAATTAACGTAATCGGAGCTGTAGCTGTTGCATCTCAAACTCATGCAAAAGAGTGGACCCATGTAGATGTTAGTGTGGATCGTTTTGGACATCTATCGCAATACGGCGTCGACAAGGAAGGGTTATTTGATTTAGAAATTGGCAGAATAAACGGTGATACCGTTTCAATTTTAGACGATTTAAAGTTGCCAATTGTTGTTGGTGTTGGTGATATTGGCAAAATGGCACGATTTGACGATGTTAAAAGAGGCGCACCCATCACAAAGAAAGCAATTGAACTCATATTAGAAAGGAGTGGCTATCTTGAACCCGACTTCGAAACCGATGACATTTAAAAAAAGTATAGAAGAAAACGATCGCATCATGAATGAGCGATTAGGCATTGAGAAGTCGTTTGATGTAGGTGTTCGAAAGCTGAATGTATTTGGCAAAGACGTGTTCATTTATTATTTAACAGGACTTGTTGATAATCTTTACATCATTGAAATATTACGTGAATTAATGGATACAGAAAGTCGAATGCGTCGAGCAGAACAACCCTTTCAATCTGTAAAAAATCATCTAGCTCATATTCAAGTAGAAGAGACTGATTCCATTGATAACGCCATTACGCAAGTCTTGTCTGGCTTAATATGTGTCGTGGTTGAAGGGGAAGCAAACAGTTTAATTGTGGACGTTCGTTCTTACCCTGGTAGAGGACCAGAAGAGCCTGATACAGAGCGCGTTGTCCGTGGTTCACGTGACGGGTATACAGAAAACATTATCTTTAATACAGGCTTAACACGAAGAAGGATTCGAGATGAACGATTACGTCAAGAGATCATGCAAATTGGTGTGCGCTCGAAAACAGATATTTGTATGTGTTACATTGATGGCGTTGTAGATCCAAAGCTTGTAGACATTATTAAAAAAGAATTAAAAGATATCAATGTTGATGGTTTGACGATGTCGGACAAAGTAGTAGAAGAATATATTGTAAAACAAGGGGTAAACCCGTATCCGCTTGTACGTTACACGGAGCGGCCTGACGTCGCGGCAACACATATTCTTGAAGGACATATTGTTATCATTATTGATACATCACCTTCTGTTATTATTACGCCAGCAACGTTATTTCACCATGTTCAGCATGCGGAAGAATATCGACAAGCTGCTGCTGTTGGGACGTTTTTAAGGTGGATGCGTTTTGTTGGGATTTTATTTTCTTTACTCGTCGTGCCATTTTGGCTTTTACTTGCTACGCATCAAGAGCTTGTACCGCCTGCACTTGATTTTGTAGGTGTCGAAGAAAACAATAATATTCATATTGCTGTGCAAATTATCTTTGCGGAAGCTGGAATTGAACTCTTGCGGATGGCTGCTATTCATACACCGTCGCCATTGGCAACCGCACTCGGCCTTGTTGCCGCGTTACTTATTGGTGAAATGGCGATTGAAGTAGGATATTTTACAACAGAAGTCATTTTGTATGTTGCGCTCGGTGCGGTTGGGATGTTCGCAACGCCGAGTTATGAACTTGGTGTGGCGTTACGAATGAGTCGCTATCTCATCATTTTAGCCGTCGCTTTATTTGGACCAGTCGGCTTCGTTGCTTCGTTATTTTTACTATTCCTTTCACTTGTGAGATTAGCACCGCTCGCAAAGCCATATTTATGGCCATTTTTACCATTTGATCCACCAGCGATGTATCAAATTCTTGTGCGAACGTCTGTACCAAGTGTTCGCTGGCGTCCGAGTATTGTTCATCCAGTGGATAAGATTAAACAAGCACCGAAAAGCGAATAGTAGTCAAACGATTTAATCTCTGATAAACTAGGAGAAATTGTGGAGAGTAGCTTTATGGCTTTGCCTGAAGCTACTTTTCTTCTGTGATAGAAGGAGTGAGAGTAGCGTGTATTTACATGGCACAATGGAGATTAATACGAATGGACATCTAGAGATCGGTGGAGTCGATACGGTAGAATTAGCAAACGTTTATCAGACACCGCTATTCGTGTATGATGTTGCGCTAATTAAAGAGAGAATGAGCGCTTACCAAGACGCGTTTAAAGAAAAAAATGTCGCGTATCAAGTAGCGTATGCAAGCAAAGCTTTTAGTACAGTTGGCATGTATCAGTTGGCAAATGAAGCTGGTTTAAGTATTGATGTTGTTTCTGGTGGAGAATTGTTTACAGCACTAAAAGCAGGAGTACCTGCCAGTAAGATTCATTTTCATGGGAACAACAAAAGTATGGATGAATTAATGATGGCGCTTGAAGAAAACATCGGTTGCATTGTTGTTGATAATTTCTTTGAATTACAAACACTTCAAACGTTAGCGGCGGAACGTCAGCAGCTTGTCCCTGTTTTATTGCGATTAACCCCAAATGTAGAGGCGCATACCCATGAGTATATTACAACGGGACAAGAAGATTCAAAATTTGGGTTCGATTTAGCGAGTGGGCAAGCAACAAAAGCTATTGACATTTGTCTAAAAGATGAAAAAATCGATCTTCTCGGCGTTCATAGTCATATCGGCTCGCAAATTTTTGAAACAGATGGGTTTATTCTCGCTATTGAGAAAGTTTTTGAGAATTTATCTGAATGGAAAGAAGCATTTGACTATGAACCTAAAGTGTTGAATTTTGGTGGAGGCTTTGGCATTCGTTATGTAGAGGGCGATACGCCTCTTCATCCGAGCGAATATGTGAACAAGATTGTCGACGAAACGATCAAGCATACGAATACCTTACAAATGAGTATGCCTGAAATTTGGATTGAGCCAGGTCGTTCGATTGTCGGTGATGCAGGAACGACGCTTTACACAATTGGATCGCAAAAAGATATTCCGAATGTTCGTCGCTATCTTTCTGTTGATGGGGGAATGGGCGACAATTTACGTCCAGCTCTTTATGATGCAAAATATGAAGGAATGCTAGCCAACCGTGCCAATGAACAACCAGAAGAAACATTTTCGGTTGCAGGAAAATGTTGTGAGAGCGGCGATATGTTGATATGGGATTTGCCATTGCCAGACGTAGAAGCAAATGATCTTTTAGCTGTTTCTTGCACAGGCGCATACGGCTATTCCATGGCCAACAACTATAACCGGATTCCTCGTCCTGCGATTGTGTTTGCAGAGGCTGGAGAAGCACAGCTTGTTGTAAAACGGGAAACCTATGATGACTTAGTACGCTTGGATTTACCTTACACAGCTAAAGCAACCGTGCCATTTGAGAAATAAGCACATTGTGTGTACAATAGATGAAGTGCGAAAGCGCAATTTGAAAGTTGAGAGGACGGATTCAAATGAAAAAAGGAAGCATTACCTTTGAAAATGGCGAGAAAATCGTTATCGATTTCTTTGAAGATGAAGCACCAGGAACAGTAGAGAATTTTGAAACACTTGCGAAAAAAGGTTTTTATGATGGCTTAACGTTCCACCGTGTCATTCCTGGTTTCGTAGCTCAAGGCGGCGATCCAAACGGAAACGGAACAGGTGGTCCTGGTTATACAATTAAATGTGAAACAGCTACAAACACGCATAAGCATGTAGCCGGTACTTTATCAATGGCACACGCTGGAAAAGACACTGGCGGAAGCCAATTCTTTATCGTACATGAGCCACAGCCGCATCTTGATGGCGTCCATACCGTATTTGGACAAGTTGTGGAAGGCTTGGACAGCATTTATCGCATTAACCAAGGCGATGTGATGCAAGAAGTGAAGGTTTGGGAAGAATAAAGGGCGCGGGGGCTATTTAACCCCCTTTACGAAGAAATGCGGGGGAGTTTTTCCTCCGTATTTTTTGTCTTTTTCAAGAAACATGCGAACGTTTTCCATAGGAGAAGTAACATTCTTATGGAAGAGACAATGACTCGTTCTTTACGCGATGTAGCATATCTAAAAATGCGTGAACTTGTGGAAGTTCAGTATGTTTTTCGCTATGGTAGGTCCATGTATCCCGTTTTAAATCTTCACCATTGGTATATAATTTTATAAAGCGGCACCGAGTATGTTCAAGATCTTTTGTTGCAATCTCAGGCAAAATACAAGCACCGATTCCATTAAGCATTAGTTGTTTACATGTTTCAATTTGATCAACTTTAATTGTCTGTTTTGGAAGAGGAAATGGTTTTGACTGAAACCATTTTTCTAACGTAGCGTGGAAAGTTGGATCACTTTGAAATTCAATTAATGTATTTGTTTCCTCATGCTCTTGATTTGAAACGTAATATAAATTTTCAGAGAATAATTTTTGCTTCGACTCTTCATCCTCAAGATCCCCACGTAAAATACTAACGTGAACATCATGGCGCTTTGCGTGCATAGCTGTAGTTAAGCCCGTATGTAAATCTATTTTCACCTGTGGATAAAGGGCCATATACATCTTCAAAAGAGTAGGAAGATAGTATTGTGCGATAACGGACGAAACAGCTAGAGATAGCGTTCCACGAACTTGACCAGTTAATAAGCTCATCCGATTTATAAACTCTTTTTCGTTTTGAATTCGTGTTTTTGCATAGAGAATAATTTCTTCGCCAATTGGCGTTGGAATAAGGGATTTATGGGTTCGTATAAAGAGTGTTTCACCCCATTTTTCTTCTATTTGTTTGAGGCGCTGACTAATAGCAGGTTGTGATAAATAAAGATGTCTTGAAGCACCGCGAATGGTGCCTGCCTCATGTAACGCTACAATCAATTCATCATCATCTAGTCGCATGGTTATCATCCTTTTTCAACGGGGTTCTTTAAGTGTAGCTGTTTTTAACAAATCGAACAAGAAACAATAGACAGAATAAATCAATATTGGCGCAGGTTCAGAAATTATGGTAATCTAAAAAAGAAGTGAATTCAAAGTATATTTTCTTGTTGAAATATGCTGAAATTTGTAAGCGCTTTATCTTTAGTATGCATGTTTTACACTACGAGCAATGGAGGGAAGAAAATGGCAATTGAACAAAGCTACTACCCTGGTCTTGATGGCGTTATTGCAGCAGAAACAGATTTATCTTTCCTTGATACAGAACAAGGAGAAATTGTCATTCATGGTTATGATTTAATTGAATTGTCTAAATCACACGGTTATTTAGACATTGTTCACTTGCTTTTGCAAGGAACATTGCCTACATCAACGGAGCGTACTGATTTAGCCAAACGCTTAAGTGAATCGTATGACGTACCAGAGGTGGTTCTCGATGTGTTTAAACTATTACCTGCATCGACTCATCCAATGGATGCGCTTCGTACAGGGATATCTGTTCTCGCAAGCTACGACCATGACTTGTTAAACAGAGATCCAGAAGTAAACCGTGAAAGAGGATATCAGCTACTCGCGAAGTTACCGGCAATTGTCGCGAACAGCTACCGTGTTTTAGAAGGCAAAGAAATTATGCGACCGAAAGAAGAGCTTTCTTACAGCGCGAACTTTTTGTACATGATTACAGGAAAAGAACCAACAGAGCTTGAGGAACGTGTATTTGATCAGTCTCTTGTCCTCTATTCTGAGCATGAGATGCCAAACTCAACGTTTACAGCTCGTGTTATTGCCTCGACCTTATCGGATATGTACGGTGCAATGACAGGTGCAGTTGCCTCATTAAAAGGACATTTACATGGTGGCGCTAATGAAGCGGTTATGTATATGTTGCTTGATGCAAATACTCCAGAAGAATTTGAAACGCTACTTGCAAACAAGTTAAAGCAAAAAGAAAAAATCATGGGCTTTGGTCATCGTGTATACATGAAAAAAATGGACCCACGTGCCCAAATTATGAAAGAAGCCTTAGCTGAATTGTCTGAAGCAGCAGGGGATGATCGACTTTTGCGAATGTGTGAAGCTGGAGAAGCATTAATTGCAAAAGAAAAAGGGCTTTATCCGAACTTAGATTACTATGCGGCACCAGTTTATTGGATGTTAGGCATACCGATCGGTTTGTATACACCAATCTTCTTGTCGTCTAGAACGGTTGGTCTTAGCGCCCACGTTATTGAACAACATGAAAACAATAAATTATTCCGTCCGCGAGTGAAATATACCGGACCAAGACATACAACCAAAAGCAAATAAGAATACGTTGGAGGGTTACGCTTATGTTAAAAACAGATACGAGACAAACGGACCAATTGTTAGAAGAGATTGCTGATTATGTGTTAGACAAAGAGATTACAAGTGAAGAGGCAATGACGACTGCTGCCCATGTATTAGTCGATACATTAGGTTGTGGGGTTTTAGCTTTACGTTACCCAGAGTGTGTAAAAATGCTTGGACCAGTCGTGCCTGGTACAACTGTTCCGAACGGAGTAAAAGTACCTGGAACATCTCATGTCCTCGATCCAATTCGCGGTGCATTTAATATTGGTACGATGGTGAGATGGCTTGATTATAACGATACGTGGCTCGCTGCTGAGTGGGGACACCCATCTGATAATTTAGGTGGCATTTTAGCAACGGCAGACTACATAAGCCGTACAAATCTTGCAGAAGGAAAAGCGCCACTCACGATTAAAGACGTTCTTGTAGCAATGGTAAAAGCTCACGAAATACAAGGTGTGCTTGCGTTAGAAAATAGCTTTAACCGCGTCGGTCTTGACCATGTACTTCTTGTAAAAGTTGCTTCAACAGCTGTTGTTGCAGGGATGTTAGGTGGAACGAGAGAAGAAATTATTAATGCTGTTTCGCATGCATGGATTGATAATTCTGCCCTTCGCACGTACCGACATGCACCTAATACAGGTTCTAGAAAATCTTGGGCAGCAGGTGATGCGACAAGTCGCGGTGTGTTCTTAGCGATGACAGCATTAAAAGGTGAAATGGGATACAAAACAGCGTTAAGTGCTCCAGGCTGGGGATTTCAAGATGTTTTGTTTAAAAAGCAAGAGCTAAAGCTAGCAAGAGAACTTGACGCGTATGTCATGGAAAACATTCTATTTAAAGTGTCTTATCCAGCTGAGTTTCATGCGCAAACAGCAGCAGAGTGTGCCGTGACGTTGCATGAAACGATTAAAGATCGTTTAGATGACATTGATCGTATTGAAGTGACGACGCATGAATCGGCTATCCGCATTATTGATAAGAAGGGTCCACTTTATAACCCAGCTGATCGCGATCATTGCTTGCAATACATTATTGCCATTGGCTTATTAAAAGGGGATATCGTCGCCGATGATTACGAAGACGAAATGGCAAGTAATCCTCAAGTTGATCGCTTACGTGACTTAATGGTTGTAACGGAAAACGAGCAATATTCAAGGGATTATTTAGATCCGAACAAGCGCTCAATCGCCAATGCGATTCAAGTTTTCTTTAAAGATGGTTCTTCAACTGATCAAATCGCGGTGGAATACCCACTTGGTCATCGCTTTAGACGAGAGGAAGCAGTTCCAGCGATTCAGCAAAAGTTCAAAGATAACTTAGCAACTCATTATGCAGGCAAACAAAACGAAGCGATTTTGAAGATGACGTCTGATTATAAAGAGTTAGAAAACGTAACGGTTCCTGCATTTATTGACTTATTTGCTCAGGAATAGAAAGGAGAATGACGGATGCCTTGGATTGTTGATCAACCAAAATCTCAAAAAGAATTAGCTGAACAATTTTTACAACATGTGCAGAGTAAGGGGATTTTACAAATACCTGGTGCCCATGATGCGATGGCTGGCTTGATGGCAAAGCAAGCTGGATTCAACAGCCTCTATTTATCCGGAGCTGCCTATACTGCGAGTCTTGGTTTACCAGATCTCGGAATTGTAAACTCAAAAGAAGTAGCGGACCGAGCGAGGGAGATTATTCGTGCGACGAATCTACCGCTTTTAGTTGACATTGATACAGGGTTCGGTGGAGTCTTAAACGTGGCGCGCACAGCTGTAGAAATGGTTGAGGCAGGCGTTGCTGCTGTTCAATTAGAGGATCAAGATTTGCCGAAAAAATGCGGGCATCTAAATGGTAAGAAGCTCGTGAATACAGAAGAAATGGTGCAAAAAATAACAGCCCTTAAAAAAGCAGCTCCTTCACTTGTTCTCGTTGCTCGTACGGATGCGAGAGGTGTAGAAGGATTAGATGAAGCGATTGAGCGAGCAAAAGCGTATGTTGAAGCTGGTGCAGACGCCATTTTTCCTGAAGCGCTTCAAGGAGAAGAGGAGTTTCGAATATTTGCGCGTGCGATTAATGCCCCTATGCTCGCCAACATGACGGAATTTGGAAAAACCCCTTATTATCAAGCTGTTGAATTTGAGGACATGGGCTACGATATGGTCATTTATCCAGTTACGTCATTACGTGTTGCTGCGAAGGCGTATGAACGTGTGTTCCAAGATATACTTGAAAATGGCACACAGAAAGCAAGTCTTGAAAACATGCAAAAACGAAGTGAGTTGTATGAGACAATTTCGTACGATGATTTTGAAGCACTGGATCAATCTGTTGCCAAAACCATTTTAACGAAGCATCAATAATGGATTGCCTAACCACGCCTGTACTTTCAAAAAGTGCAGGCTCTTCTCTAAAGGAGGGTCACGATGAAAATAGGGTTTATTGGACTTGGAAATATGGGGAAACCGATGGCGCTCAATTTATTAGCATCAGGATACGAGGTTATGGGCTTTGATATTAATGAGAGCGCTTTAAAGAAACTTGAAGAAGCAGGGGGAATAGCTGCAACTTCAACCGACGAGATTATTGAATACGCTGAACTTGTGTTTACTAGTTTGCCTTCATCGGAAGTATGTGAACAGGTCTATTTAGGAGATAACGGATTAATAAAAAAAGTGCCAACAGGCGTTGTTCTTGTTGATACAAGTACCGTGGCTCCTGAATTAGAACGAAGAATTGGCGAGGCTGCGGTACAAAAAGAGGTTTCGTTTTTAGCGGCGCCAGTAAGTGGAGGGGTAGTTGGCGCGGAAAATCGCACGTTGACGTTTATGGTCGGGGGACCGAAGCAGCTTTTAGAAAGCATTCACACACATTTAGCTGTGTTAGGCAGCAATGTGTTTCATATTAGCGAGCAGTACGACAGCGGCACGAATGCTAAATTAATTAATAATCTATTGATTGGTTTTTATACAGCAGGTGTCGCAGAAGCGTTAACGTTAGCTGAAAAAAGTGGCTTAAACCTCGACTTTTTGTTTAATGTCTTAAATGTTTCCTACGGACAAAGCCGAATTTATGAACGAAACTACAAATCGTTTATGGCAAATGATGATTATGAACCAGGCTTTGCTTTAAAGCTATTAAACAAAGATCTTCGTTTTGCGATGGAACTTGCC
The DNA here is from genome assembly GCF_047238345.1 of Shouchella phoenicis. NCBI lineage: Bacteria > Bacillati > Bacillota > Bacilli > Caryophanales > Bacillaceae > Shouchella > Shouchella phoenicis. Next base: position 1,594,129 of record NZ_JBDFMQ010000001.1, read on the forward strand.
CAAGAGCATGGAATTCAGCTGCCAATTAGTCAAGCACTTGTGGATATGTATGAGGATGCAGAAGCATCTGGTTTAGGTGACAAAGATATGTCAGTTTTGTTTAAACGAGTTGGGACGCAAACGATCTCATTTAAAGCAGAAGGGGTGTCGAAAGCATGACAACATCAGTGAAAACAGTAAAGAACTGGATTAACGGTAGCTGGATTGAATCCAAAACAACCGAACAAGAAACAGTACCAAACCCAGCAACTGGCGAAACCATAGCAATGGTTCCATTGTCAACCGATGCAGATGTTCATGATGCGGTTGTCGCTGCAAAGCACGCTTATGAAGAGTGGAAAGTGGTACCTGTTCCTGAACGAGCGCGCTATATGTTTGTTTATCTCGAAAAATTAAAAGAACACCGCGAAGAGTTAGCGCAACTCATTACATTAGAAAACGGCAAAACCATTAAAGATGCACGTGGGGAAGTTCAACGTGGAATTGAATGTGTCGAGTTAGCGACCTCCGCACCAACGATGATGATGGGGGATGCGCTCCCTAATATTGCTGGAGGAATTGATGGCTCAATTTGGCGCTATCCGTTAGGTGTCATAGCAGGAATCACACCATTTAATTTTCCGATGATGGTTCCGCTATGGATGTTCCCATTAGCCATCGCCGCAGGAAATTCGTTCGTGTTAAAAACTTCAGAACGAACACCATTATTAGCGGAGCGACTTGTGGAACTAATGCATGAAACAGGCTTGCCCAAAGGAGTATTAAACCTTGTGCATGGTGGAAAAGATGTCGTAAATGGTTTACTTGAGCATCCAAACGTCCAAGCAATCTCTTTTGTTGGTTCAGAACCTGTTGCCCGTCATGTGTATCAAACAGGTACAGCGAATGGGAAGCGCGTGCAGGCTTTGGCAGGTGCTAAAAACCATGCTGTTGTTTTGGCAGATTGTGAGATGGAAAAAACGGTTCAAGGCGTCATTGGAGCGGCTTTTGCTTCAAGCGGTGAACGATGCATGGCGTGTTCCGTTGTTGCAGTTGAAGAATCATGCGCTGATGAATTTATGGAAGTGTTAACGCGAGAGACAAAAAAATTAACAGCCGGTAACGGTATTCATGACGAGCATTTTGTTGGACCACTTATTCGACAAAGTCATAAAGATCGCGTCGTAGGCTTTATTGATTCTGGAGTAGAAGAAGGAGCCAATCTGATTGTTGACGGTCGTGAACCGGAAGTAGAAGACAATGGCTATTTTCTAGGGGCAACATTATTCGATCACGTAACGCCAGATATGAAAATTTGGCAAGAAGAGTTATTTGCACCAGTTCTAAGTGTAGTGCGCGTGAAAGATTTAGACGAAGGCATCGCTTTAACAAATCAATCTCGTTTTGCGAATGGGGCCGTTCTTTACACGTCTAGTGGTCGAGCAGCTCAATATTTTAGAAATTCAATTGATGCAGGCATGGTAGGAATCAATGTAAACGTACCAGCACCGATGGCATTTTTCTCTTTTGCTGGAAATAAAGCTTCTTTCTTCGGCGATTTAGGAACCAATGGGAAAGACGGCATTCAGTTTTACACTAGAAAAAAAGTTGTAACGGAACGTTGGTTTAATTAAGACAAAAACAGAGTGATCGCATAGCGACCACTCTGTTTTTTATTTAACAGCGACTTTTAAATAATCTTCATATGAATCTTTATCAATAATGCCGTCGTCTGTTAATTCGATGATGCGTGTAGCAATTGTGCGGATGAACTGCTGGTCATGAGAACTGAAAATCATTGAGCCTTTAAAGTTAATTAAGCCGTTATTAAGTGCTGTAATAGACTCAAGGTCTAAGTGATTTGTTGGTTCATCTAGAAGCAATACATTCGCTCCGCTAAGCATCATTTTTGATAGCATGCAACGAACTTTTTCACCACCAGACAGAACGCTGGCATTTTTTAATACTTCTTCACCTGAGAATAACATTCTTCCAAGGAAACCACGGAGGAATGATTCACTATCGTCTTCTGGAGAAAATTGACGTAGCCAGTCAACTAAGTTTAAATCACAGCCTTCAAAAAACTCAGCGTTATCTTTAGGGAAGTACGATTGACTCGTTGTGATTCCCCACTTAAATGAGCCACTGTCAGCTTCCATTTCGCCAGTTAAGATTTTAAACAACGTCGTCTTAGCTAAATCGTTGGACCCAACTAACGCAATTTTGTCATCTTTACTCATGCGGAAAGATACGTTGTTCAAGACTTTTTCACCATCTATGGTTTTCGTTAATCCTTCTACAAGCAATAAGTCATTTCCGATTTCACGTTCCGGTGTGAAATGAATGTACGGATACTTACGTGATGAGGGCTTAATGTCGTCAAGGGTGATTTTCTCTAGTTGCTTCTTACGAGATGTAGCTTGCTTTGATTTCGAAGCGTTGGCACTAAAGCGAGCAACGAAATTTTCAAGCTCTTTAATCTTTTCTTCTTTCTTCTTGTTTTGGTCTTGTGCCATTTTTAACGCTAGTTGGCTAGACTCATACCAGAAGTCGTAGTTGCCGACATACAGCTGAATTTTACCAAAATCAAGATCAGCAATGTGCGTACAAACGTTGTTCAAGAAGTGACGGTCATGGGAGACAACGATAACCGTATTTTCAAAGTTAATTAAAAAGTCTTCTAGCCATTGAATCGCTTTTAAGTCAAGACCGTTCGTCGGCTCATCTAAAAGCAGAACGTCAGGTTGACCGAATAAAGCTTGAGCAAGCAAAACTTTTACTTTTTCTGATTCTGATAGTTCAGAGAGGGTTTTGTCGTGAGCGTCTTCACCAATACCTAGTCCTTTTAAAAGAACGGCTGCATCTGATTCAGCTTCCCAACCATTGAGCTCAGCAAACTCTCCTTCGAGCTCCGCTGCTTTCATGCCATCTTCATCAGAAAAATCTTCTTTCATATAAATGGCGTCTTTTTCTTGCATGACTTTATAAAGACGAGAGTGCCCCATAATAACGGTTTGTAGCACTTGCTCGTTCTCATACTCAAAATGGTTCTGTTTTAATACAGCCATACGAGAGCCTGGCTTCATTGCGACATGCCCTTGCTGCGAGTCGATTTCACCAGATAAGATTTTCAAGAAAGTTGATTTTCCGGCACCATTTGCGCCAATTAATCCATAACAATTTCCAGGGTTAAATTGTATATTCACGTCTTCAAATAGTTTACGTCCGCCAAACTGTAAACCAACGTTAGAAACAGTAATCATCGCGTAACCTCCTAAGCGTAGTAACAAATGTCCGTTTTTCGCTCCACCCTCTAGTTTACCTCCAAACGGTATAGGTGTAAACGGCAAAACCGTAAATTCTTTTCTCTATTCAGCTTTTATTTTAAGAAAAAACGCTCGTCCGCAAAATGTGCGAACGAGCGTTTAAGAAGTTAACGTGCGTGCATATCACTTGGGTCAGCACCACGACGTTGATTTCGATCGAGCTGATTAATCGCGTTCATATGCTCGTCTGTTAGTTCAAAATGAAAGACATTAAAGTTTTCTTCAATACGACTTGGTGTTACTGACTTAGGAATGACAATGGTTCCTCGCTGTAAATGCCATCTCAATACGACTTGAGCAGGGGTTTTTTGCTGTTCTTCTGCAATTTTGACAATAACTTCATCTTGCAAAAGTTCTTGGCCTTGATCAAGCGGGCTCCAAGCTTCTAAGTAAATATTGTGTTCTTCACAAAAGGCTCGTAATTCATTTTGTGCAAGGTACGGGTGACACTCAACTTGATTAAGAACAGGAGGAACATCACACTCATTTAATAAACGTTCTAAATGTTCAATGTGGAAGTTACATACGCCGATTGCACGAACGCGCCCATCTTTATAAAGTTTTTCTAACGCTTGATACGTCTCAATATACTGATCAAAATCCGGAGTAGGCCAATGGATTAAATATAAATCGACATAATCAAGACCAAGTTTTTCTATGCTTGTCTCAAAAGCTGCTAACGTTTTGTCAAACCCTTGATCGGCATTCCATACTTTTGTGGTGATAAAGAGGTCTTCGCGGTCTATTTCAGACGCTTGAATTGCTCGACCAACACCTTCTTCATTTTGATAGATCATGGCGGTGTCAATGGAGGTATAGCCTGTTTGTAGTGCGTGAGCAACTGCTGGTTGTGCTTCTTCATTTTTTACTTTCCAAACACCGAACCCGAGTTGTGGCATCTTGACTTGATTGTTTAACGTGACTATTTTCATCTCTTATCACTCCTTTTTGATTCGACTTAATTATACGACAAATGGCGAAATTGAAAAAGCAAGAGGTTTTAATCTTGGGAAAATCGTTTATACAACGGATACAACAGTTGGAGGTAGATCAGATGAAAAAAATGATGATGACACTAGGAGGCAGTTTTCTTTTAGTGGCATGTAACACAGTAGATGACGAAGAAATGGATGAGATTACAGGAGATGCTACCGACGATGAAGAGACAAGCGAGACCGTTGTTGGAGTTGATGAAACGATATAGCAGAAAGTCTAGAAAGTCCATGGGCGATTGTAAAGGATAAAGATCGTTTCTTTATTCCAAAACGGGATGGGACGATTTATCGGATAGACGAGGATGAGGAGATTACAGAGGAAACGGTGCAATTAAACGAAGACGTTGTACAGGAAGCGGAATCGGGATTGCTCGGTATGGTGCTCGACCCTGATTTTGATTCAAATGGCTATGCGTATGTCTACCATTCTTATGAAGGTGCTGACAGTGCGATTGAAAATCGAATTGTTCGCATGGAGTGGAATGAAGCCGAAAACGAATGGTCAGAGAATGATATTCTGTTAGAAGGTATTCCAGGAGCACCAACGCATAATGGCGGTAGGTTGGCAATTGGTCCAGATGGTTATTTGTATGCAACGACGGGGGATGCTGAAGAAGTTGATCTCGCACAAGAAGAAGACAGTCTCGCCGGATCAATCTTACGTATGAATTTAGATGGTGCGGTACCAGAGGATAATCCATTTGATGATTCTGTCGTCTATTCTTATGGTCACCGCAATCCGCAAGGCTTAACGTGGTTAAGCGACGGAACGATGTATAGTTCTGAACATGGAGCCACTGGTCATGATGAAATCAATGAGATTGAAGCTGGAAATAACTATGGTTGGCCTGTTATCGAAGGAGATGAAACAGAAGAAGGAATGGAAACGCCTGTAATTCATTCTGGACAAGATACGTGGGCACCATCAGGCATTGCTACTTATAATGACTTCATTTACATGGCTGGATTGAGAGGGGAAGCTGTGTTTCTGTTTAACCCAGCGGAGGCAGAAGAATTGGATGAATATATTATGGACTATGGAAGAGTTCGTGATGTGCTTGTAGAAGAAGACCAGCTTTACCTCATCACGAACAATACAGATGGTCGAGGCAACCCGGAAGCAGAAGATGATCGTTTGATGCAAGTTGATTTAAATGATTAAGTGCGACTCGTTTTTGGCATTTTGTATCTTTGTGATACACTTAGAACGAAAAGCATAAAAGAGGTGACGAACGACATGATTGAAATGACAACACAAGAAGATTGGAATCAAATTCAAGAGAAAGCGCAAGATCAAACTGTACTTGTGTTTAAACACAGCACGCAATGCCCAATTAGCGCAGAAGCGTTTGATGAGTTTCAAGCTTTTACTGCTGAGAACCCGGACTATGTATCAGCATTTGTGAAGGTGATTGAATCTAGACCACTATCTAATCAAATTGCGGAGGACTTAAAAACGGTTCACAAATCGCCACAACTGTTTGTGTTAAACAACAGTAAAGTCCAGTGGACAGAATCCCACTGGAACATTAAAAAGGCAGCTATTGCCGAGCATGTGTAAGAGGAACACTTGTTTAAAACAGCCCCTTGTCTTGATGACAAGGGGCTGTTTCTTTCGCTATAAACATGAACAAAAAAAGTCCGCGCAACTAACTGGAGTGCGCCGCTACAGCGAACTTAAACGTATGCTCAAGTGTTAAGGATCGCCTTAGCCTTTTTTTCTTTTTGCTTTCTGGTCTTGTTTAAATATATTCCAGTACGTAAACAATAGAAACACAATAACGAAAATGGATGCGCTTCGTTGAACCATTTCAAACCATGTCAATAGACATCACCTCGTTTGTTACTATTTGCAAAAATATATCATTTATACACGAGATACGGCTCTATTTTTAAGAGGGTCAGGCGTATAAACAAGAAGAAGTTCATGCAGATGCATAACGTAAAAACATGGAGGTGATATATTTTGAATCCAGTAATCTATGCATTGGGCTTGTTTGTATTTATCTTAGTCGGTTTAACAAGCGTATTTGGAGCCGTTTTTTCATTACTTTCTGGACTTGAAACGATTTATTTCTTATCATGGTTAGGGGTCGCAGCTTTTTCAATTCTCGTTATCTATGTCATTGATTTAAGTGCTCGACTTGGGGAAATTGAAACAAAGCTATATGAAGAGGAAGAAGAATTGTAAATGAAACGAAGCGATTGATGTGGTTAATCCAGTCAATCGCTTTTTTGTTTATACACCGTAAAAGCTCTCATAGGAGCAGGTTTAAAGGAATCATCTTATCTTTAACAATGGAACAACTAATAGAGCCATATACGTTGTATGATTACGTTTTGGTCATATACGAGATTCATTTGTATGTATGTTGCGTCTAACTAATTCCTCTTTCAAGATTGCTAAAAAATCTTTTTCAAGGCGATTTTCTTTCGCTTTTTCGTACGCTTCAATTAATATAGAATCTGAAAGTTGTTCAATCATTCTTTACGCTCCTTTTACAGTTCACTCTTTGATCTATAGTCTATAACTGTTTCGTACCCAGATGAATTTACTTATAAACAAAAAAAATACGACAAAAACCTAGCAGAATTATGCTAGGTTATTGACCGAACCATCGAATTCTTCCGTTTTGTTGTTCAACATCAAGACTAATGTCAAAGGAATGCTTTTTATAAAAATGGGCGAGACGTTCAACGTGTCCCCAGTCTCGTTTGGCAATGTTTCCTTCAATGCCACAATTCTCTTTCCAAGCAATCTCTTTTAAATAGTTCATGCAGATAGTACCAAACCCTCTACAAGGTTCGCCTTTTATATCGTCAATAAAAAGAGTATGATTCTCTTGATATTCTGCTTCTAGTACGAAATCCCACGTTCCTTGATAGGGGTGGCTACACTGGTTAATCATAACTTGAAAGGTATCATTTGATTGTGCTTTTGATACAATGACCCATTCTTCATCATCGATTTGTTCAATGCCAATTACTTCTTTTTTTTCTTCTTTTGCTATCTCTCGAACCTGCTGTTGCATTCGAAGCATCTGTAGATCACGTCTATCTGCCTTTGGTAGAGTTGAGGTTGTCATATGATCACTCCTTCTCATCCTTAGGAAATCCGCCACTTATTATAGAAGAAGTGTGCTCAATTTGCAATGGAAATGAATGTAAGGAACGTGCGACCTAATGTTCCATACAAAAAAAGACAAGCAAGTCGATAAAACATGCTTGTCTGAACAAGGTTACGCGGTATTCGTTGAGGAACGTTCAAACGTTGACACATCAGGTAAACCGTCAATTGTACATTCTATTTCCGAAAGGGTTTTGGAGAGGTACGTTAATTCTTTTCCTGCTAATAATTTCTTTTTCACCCGATTAAAGCGCGGGTCTAGCTGATCAAGTTGGTCGTACAACGAATCAATGGATGTATACATCTGAATTAAAGGTAAAGCGGTTTTCTCCCCTACACCTGGACAACCGGGAATATTGTCGCTTGTGTCCCCAAGTAGTGCTTTTACATCAACCCATTGATCGGGTCTAATTTGATAAGCTTCTGTAAATTGTGTAGCGCCCATGACGATTTCTTTTTTCTTAACAGAAAGAATCTGCGACGTTTGCGCACTTAACAATTGAAACAAATCTTTGTCATTGGAATAAATATATGCAGGTGCCTCTGGAAAAACCTTTTCCCAATTCTTGCTGATCGCACCCATTAGATCATCAGCTTCATAAGGGGGGTGCGCGATTTGGGCTACGTTCGTATGAGATAAATGGCGTTTAAGCAGTTCGTACTGCTCAATTAAAAGTTCTGGTAGCTCATTTCTGGTTTGCTTGTAGGGCTCATAAAGATGTCGTCTGAACGTGTCTTCTCGCGGAATGTCCCAAGTAACCACACAATGTGTTACGTTGTATTGCCGTTTTAGTTGTTCGAGCTTTCTTAGAAAGCCATTCATTCCGTTTACAGCCACACCGTCTTCGTTCTTTTCAAGGGATTCAACTGGACGATTGTAACTCGTTGCAAAATATGAACGGCTCAATAAATTGAATCCGTCAATAATTAATAAAGTGTTTTCCATTAGTTCGTTGTGCTCGCTTTTAATGGATACGTCCAGAAATGTTCATTGGTTAAACGAGTAACTGCTTCTGCATTTCCTTCATGATAGGCTTTCTCTAAACTTGGTAGCGTCCAAGCAAGTTGAGACGCGTGCGCTCGTAAGGTATCAAGTTTAATCTGAGCATAAGGTGAAACGTCATTAACAACATCAGCAACGCCAATTTCTGCTTCATGTCCGTTAGAAAAAGCAATTGCATGAAAGACCGGTTGGTTTTCAACTGGTAACGATTCTAATGCTGTCACAACAGCTTCTCCTGTTGCATCATGGTCTGGATGAACCGCATAGCCAGGATAAAATGAGATTACAAGAGAAGGTTGAAGTTCATCAATGAGCGCAAGAATCTCGTTTTTAAGTTTACCAGGCGCTTCAAATTCGATAGTTTTATCACGATAGCCAAGCATTCGCAAGTCGTTTATTCCCATTTCAATTGCCGCTTGTTGTAATTCTTGTTTCCGAATATCAGGTAGAGCTTCTCTAGTAGTAAAAGGCGGGTTCCCGAGATTACGACCCATTTCTCCAAGCGTAAGACAAGCATACGTTACAGGAACATCATTCTGAACGTAATGGGCGATTGTGCCAGAGACTCCAAATGCTTCATCATCTGGATGTGGAAAGATCACTAACACATGTTTTTGTTTTTTCATCGTGTTCACTCCTTACTAATTTTACCGAAATGGGGTTTTGGAAATTTCCATTGCAATGGCAAGTTTTCCATCCTGTCCATGACCAGCTAATAAGAGCCGACCGTCTTCATCTATTTCAAAGTGTGTCAACCCTTCTCCATAGACCCAGCCGATCTCAAGCTTTAAGCCGACTCGAAAGGGGCCATCGCCAGCGATTTTTCCATTTTCATACGTAATGTTTGCGTTTCTTATATAAGCACTAGCTGAAAAGAAAGATTCATCAAAATGAGAAGCATAAGCTCCGTTTGTCGTCTCTAAGTGTAGATAGACTTCTGTATTCGCAAATTCATCGATATGCTGTTGAACAATGTCTTTCGTAATTGGTTCCATACGTTGCCTCCAGATTATAATTACAGCGTTTTGCTAGCTTCTATTATAATGGGAAGCACGCCTTGTATCAATGAAGGTGACTTGAGGGTGGGAGTCGAATACGTGAACAGAGAATTAATCTAAATGAAATGATATAATAAGTAAATGAATGTTTTGTAGGAGGCAAGGAGCAATATGTTAAAAGAGGTCGCAAAACAAGCAGAACTACTTATGAAAGTTCTTGATTATACACGTGTGGGTGTGTTAATTACAGATCCTGATATAGAAGATAATCCGATTGTTTATGTTAGCGAAGGGTTTACGAAAATGACGGGCTACACAAAAAAAGAAGTACTTGGTACAAATTGCCGCTTTTTACAAGGGGAAGAAACAGAACGGGGAAAAATTGACTTATTGCGAGAGGCGATCAAAAAAGTAGAGCCTGTATCGATTGAAGTGGCGAACTATACAAAAGATGGGACGCTTTTCTGGAACGAACTAACCGTTGACCCAGTTTATTTAGAAGACCAAAAAAAGCTTTATTTTGTAGGTGTTCAAAAAGACATCACTGAACAAGTTAGAGCAAAAAAAGAATATGAGCGTTCTGTTCAACGGATTCAATCAATTTCGACACCGATCGTTCCCTTAATTGACGGGCTAGCCGTCCTCCCATTAATTGGAGAGATGAATAAGGAACGTTTTGATAAAATGTTTGAAAAAGTTACGGAAGAAACGGTGCGATTAGCAACTAAAAAACTATTGATTGATTTGTCAGGTTTAACGGATTACGATGCCTTTGTCGTTTCAGGGATTTTCCAATTACGTGATGTTCTAAAGCTTATCGGAACAGAGCTTGTTGTATGTGGAATGGCACCTGATTTAGCCATTCAATCTGTATTAGCAGGAGGAAATGAGATGGATTCAATTCAAACCGCTAGTTCGGTTAAGCAAATTTTAAAAGAAACGTTTGAAAAGCGTGAGTAAAGAGTTTGATGACTATGATGAGGAACCGCCATTAAGTGATTTTGAAGAGGAGGAACCAAAAAAAGAGAAGAAATGGCGTAAAAGACTCATACGTATTGTTTCAATCATCGTTGCATGTGCACTTGTGTTTCAAACAAGCTCGTTTTTATTTGAACATTTTAACTTAAACGCACTGCAATTTATGCGGGACAGTGAAGAGCTATTTGAAGAAGAGGAAATAGAAGCTTGGCGAGAAAGTGTTGTCGCTGTGCAAACGATATCAGGGCATGGAACAGGTTTTTTTGTGCATGAAGATGGAGCAATTCTTACGAATGAACACGTGGTGAGTGGACAGACAAATGTTAGAATTATTACATCTGCTGGAGATGTATTTATGGCTGATGTGGAAAAGCATGATGTTGATAAAGATTTAGCATTATTAAATGTAAGTGACCATGATGAAACCTTTTCTTCATTACCCTTATCTGAATCATCAGCAACTCTGCATGAATCAGTCATTGTCATTGGTCATCCACATACGCACTCGTTTATCGCAAACGAGGGTGAGGTGTCTGACGAACGTAACCCTTATCAAGTCTTAACCATTACGAATGACGTCTATCCTGGTCATAGTGGTTCTCCCGTTCTTTCTCGCTCAGGAGAAGTTATCGGTGTGATTTATGCACGGTCTTTAAATGAGCAAAGCGAAGGACTTGCTGTACCAATCGAACAAGTCCGGAATTTTCTTGACATTTAAGGTTTGGTTACGAAATCAGAGCCTTTGTTGTCCGCAATTTCTTTGGCTCGTTTTTCTGCTTCTTTTTTCGTTTTATAAACATGGCTTGCTTGTTTTGCCCCTTCAGCTTTTACAGCCCAACCATCGTCTCGTTTAACAACGAGTTGTGTTGCGTCATTTAAGCGAGGGGAGGATTGTTTCTCACGGTTTTTACTCGGTTTCATATGGCCATCCTGATAAAATTTCTTGATTTCCGCTTCGGACGCTTGATTAAACCATTTTTTTGCTTGTGAAGTGGCAATTGGAAGTGCATCAGATTCTTGATAGCCATCGTCGACCATTGCGTTTGCGATTTCGATTGCTTTTTTTCGCAAAGCTGGTTCAAAATTTTTGAAAGTTGCTGGGTAATCACTCATATTCCAACTCATTTGGTTACACTCCTTTTTATTGTAAATAGCCGAATGACGTCTAGATGAAACATGATTAAGACAAGGAAGGAACGGGAATAGTAAAGTAAGTCGAAAGTAAAAGAGGTGCATAAAGATGAGTGAGAAAGAAAATAAAAAAACAGGTGAAGAGGAAATAAAAGATCTATTTGACAAGTCTCTCGAACAAGGGACTGCTGAAGAAGATAAAGAAAAGAAAGAGGAAAAAAAGGACAAGAATGAAAATAAATAAACAGTAAATGTATGAGGGCGTGAGCATGATTTGGTTATGCTTGCGCCTTCTTATGTTTTCATAAGTGAACGAACGATAGAGGAGTGAACCAACGTGGAGTTATTGCAGGCAGAAACCCCTTTAGAACGAGAACAAATGTTAAAACGTTTAGTGACAAATTTTGATGAAGTTGGCTGGCGTCACGATCGTACGCAAACAGTTCCAATTGAAAACATTGAGGTATTAAGAAAAAGCGGGTATGCTGGATTGGCTGTCGGAGAGGCCTATGGCGGTGCTGGAATTTCTTTACACGAGCTTCTTACCTTACAAGAGTTAATCGCAAGAGAAGATGGTCCAACTGCTTTAAGTATCGGTTGGCATATGGGAACAATGTATCAAGAGCGTACTGAAAAAAACTGGTCAGAAGATAATCGTGAAACCATTCTTCATGATGTTGTAAAAAAAGGCTTTCTTCTTAATACAGCCGCAACGGAGAAAGCTACAGGAAGCCCAACAAGAGGGGGGCAGTTTCAAACAACTGCGCAAATAAAGAATCATCAATGGGTATTGAATGGGGAAAAAACATTTTATACCTTAGTGGAAGAACTTGATTACTATTTAGTTCTTGCAACAATAGAAGAAGATGCTTCAACAGGTATGTTCCTCGTTGAAAAGGGGGCTGCTGGAGTTGAGATTGATCGTACATGGGACATGGTTTCAATGGGTTCGACAGGCAGTCACGATCTAATCTTAAGAAACGTAACGGTACCAGAACAAGCGTTGCTTAAAATTCAAGAAAAAGGAAGCCCGCAAGCTTGGCTTTTACATATCCCGGCATGTTATCTTGGAATTGGCTATGCTGCGATTCAAGAAGCTTCACGTTATGCAAAAGAATACGCACCGAATAGTTTAGGGAAACCAATCGCTACCATTCCAGCTGTTCGGCAAAAGCTGGGTGAAGCATACTTACTTTATCAACAAAGTCATACAGTACTATATGGCATTGCCAAGCAGTGGGATGGAAGTTCAAACGAAGAACGCGCTTTAATGCGGTTGCCACTAATGATGGCAAAACATGCAGTCGTTCAGAAAGCCATGCAAATGGTTGATTTAGCAATGAAAGTCGTTGGAGCGCAAAGTTTATCTCATCAATCTCCTTTATCAAGGTATTATCGCAATGTCCGTGCCGGTTTGCATAATCCACCGATGGATGATCAGACTGTTGAGGTGGCTGCTGCAGCGCTATTAAATGAGTAAAGGAGTGTCCGCTATGTATGTAGTCCATTCTACATTTAAAGCGCCAGATGAAAAAGCAGATGAAGTCATTCAAATCTATCAAAACCGATCAAAAAAGGTAGACCAAGCACAGGGGTTTGTCTCATTTAGACTCTTACAACACCATAAACGAGCAGGTGAATTAACAGTCGAGCTTCAATTTGAAACGAAAGAAGCCTATTTGAATTGGGTAAGGAGCCAAGAGTTTAAAGAGATCCATGATTTGGAGAAAAAATACCCAGACCAAGAACTGGCGGGAATTATTCCGACTGTTCGGCAATTCGAGGTGATTATTAGTGAATGAACCATTACCAGATTATTACGCGCCAATTGTAAAAGCGATCGCGCAATCGATCTATGAAGATTTTCCAAATTTAAACGAGCGATATGGGGAGAAAGGCTGGAAGCATACATTAGAAGACAATGAACATCATTTTCGTCATCTTGAAGCTGCGTATGCAATTAAAGATCAACAAGTTTTTATCGATTATGCCATTTGGCTTAACGGGATCTTGACAAAACACGGGATGACAACGTATTTAATCATTGATAACTTTGAACGAATTCCACCGGTTATTTATGGGCAATTGGAAAAAGACAAAGAAGCGAGCTTTAATCAATATGTTGAAGCGGCAATTGATGCGCTTAAGCAAACTGAAGAATATTCCAAAAGTGAACGGATTCCATTTCGTCCATAAAAAAAGCGGTTCTACTTAGACCGCTTTTTTATTTGATTTAATAGGTCAATTGTTTTTGTTCAAGTGCCCGTGCGAGGGTTGCGTGGATAGGAATATCGGAAAAAGAAATACCTAGCTGTACAGCTGTTTGTGCAATTTCTGGTCGTAAACCTGATAAAGAAGTTTGAACACCAATCAGACGAAGACCTTTTATTAGTTGAAAGATTTGTTGGGCAACCATTGTGTCAATGACTGGAACCCCCGATAAATCGATAAATAATGTGTCGATGAATTGCTCTGAACAATGTTGGAGCGTATGATCAAACATCATTTTTGCGCGGTGCGTATCAATTTCTCCAACTACTGGTAATAAGGCTGTGTGAGGAGCTAATTGAATAATCGGAGAGCTAAGTTCATTGATCATTTGCTTTTGTGCATTTAATGTGTAGTCCGCTTGTTTTTTATTCTGTTTTGAATAAGCTAAAATGACTTCATTTACACCTTGTACAATCATTTTGTTCCATTTTGTTAAATCAGTAATCGTAATTGTATCGTCGTCAACAGATTCTACATAAGTCGAAATTTCATCTAAATATTGTTGTTGAGTTCGAAAAAATTCATTTATGATGTTGCTAAAAGGTGTGCTTATATGAGCGTGGTCATTTGCAATTGATTCAATCCATTCAGCAAAAACTTCGTCTTGTAGTCCGTTTTTTACCGGATTAAATAATTCACAAAATAAAACGTGAAATGAATGATTTTGTTGTTTTAATTTTTCAATTTGGTCAGGGTTTGTACTACTGTAGACCCCTTCTTGGGACTTGTCTAAGGACTTGTACCATTCTTCCGTAAGTTCCATTGTTTTTGATTTCAGAAACGTATAAAGTCCAATGTTTGACAAAGGTAAGCCTCCTAAAGATAAAAGAATGAATTCTAATCTCAATACCCATCTCATAAACGTTCTAAACATAAAAATAAAAAACTTGCCGACCATTCAAGCGATAGAGTCGACAAGCTTCATAATGTTTTTTGAAAAACCGTGCAATTATTTTAGAGCGGCAAAGGTTGTATCATAAGTATGTGAGGTGTGCGTGGTTACACATGCGCAACCCATGTATACATAAAAGGAAGAAAACGGTTAAACTGGGTTATAGGTTTGATACATTTTTCTTAAAACCAGCGTGATCCACTAATCGACTCAACTCCATAAACCACTGCTTGTCCTTAGTGAGCAGCGCTAGTTCTTGAAGTGCGCGAATGTCCGCTTCTTTTAATCTTGCTTTGCTCGTTTGCAAGTCATTTTCATTTGCTAATAAAGGTTGTTTTCCATTTAATACACGTTGTTTCGTATAGAATTGATACATGGTTTTAATCGGCTCATTTGAAGAGTTAGACGCAATGACTTTGGCTTCACTAATCCATCCTAGTATACTTGTTCGACCAGCTTTATAAATCACCCATTCTCCATTTCCGAACATTCGATCAACTCCTTTAAACCATCGTATTCAGCTTACGAAGCGAATATGTATGCGAAAAGAAAAAAGTCGAGCGGTTTTTCCACTCGACTGATACGATTTAAAGCCCACCTGCACCAATTGTGCAAATTTCCGAAAGTCTAAACGAACGTGTGCGCACACCATCAAAAATGATGACTGAACCTGTTGTTGTGTCAAAGCCAAGGTACGTGCCGCTCACTGTTGTTGTTGTCGTTGTTGTTGTAAAACTAATGGTCGTGTTACCTGGTAACCCTAACACTGTATTTGCGAGGGAAACAAGTGATTGACAGCTAGCGTCTCTAGGAATTGGGAAAAAGGGGAAACGACAAATGCGCTGACATTCACAGTCACAATCATTACGTTTTTTATCTTCTTTGTAATAAGACAAACATACCACCACCTTTATTTAGAGTGTACTTTAGAGTATTCAAAACGTAATCATTCAGGTTGGATATTTGAACACGTAGAAACGCCTTTTTTTACAAATAATTTCATTTACCGTATTTTTACAAAGAACAAAAACGAAGCAAAACAGGATAACGATTACAAAAAGCGGTTACAATGAAAAACAAGTGAACCCTATGATTTACAGGCTTTAAATGTAGATTATTAAAAGATAAACTGGTATTATGAAAGACGACTAACCTTCGTACAAGGCTAGAAATTGAGAAGAGTTGTGAACGAGAAAGAGGGTATACTCATGAATGATAGAAAGCAGTCCGAGGCTGTTTTTGTAATATTTGGGTCAACTGGAGATCTTGCAAAACGAAAATTGTTTCCTTCACTTTACAATTTATATTTAAAAGGTTCTTTGACGGAAAAGTTTGCGGTAATTGGATTAGGGAGAAGAGAATGGGACGATGAGAAGCTAAAAACGGTTGTTCGGGAAGCAATAACAGAAGCGGGCCAACAAATGGACCGTGAAGAACAGATCGATTCATTTCTTGCTCATTTCTCGTATCTGTCATTTGATGTTACAAATAAGCATTCTTACGAAGAGTTAAAAGAAGAAATGGAGAGCAAGGAAGAGCGGTTTCATTTATCCGGAAACCGTGTGTTTTACATGGCCATGGCGCCGGAATTTTTCGGACAAATCGCGCAGTCCATACATAGTCACGGTTTGAAAGAAACGAATGGTTGGACGAGGCTGGTTATTGAAAAACCATTCGGTACAGATCTTCAAACAGCAAAAGTGCTAAATAATGAAATTCGAGAAGCTTTTGCAGAGGATGAGATTTATCGAATTGACCATTATTTAGGGAAAGAAATGGTCCAAAATATTCAGGTCATTCGTTTTGCGAATGCGATGTTTGCACCTTTATGGAATAATCGTCATATCTCAAACATCCAAGTAACCTCTAGTGAGAAACTAGGTGTTGAAGGAAGAGGCGGCTACTATGAAAAGTCAGGTGCTCTTCGGGATATGGTACAAAATCATATTTTACAAATGGTTTCGTTACTTGCAATGGATGTGCCGTTACAGCTAACAACCGATGAAATTCGTAGCGAAAAAATTAAAGTTTTACGCGCGCTCCGCTTAATTGATCAACAGAACGTCAACGATACTGTTGTTCGTGCTCAATATGATGAAGGAACGATTAACCGCACGGAGGTTCCTGGCTATATACAAGAAGAGAATGTAGACCCAAATTCGAATACAGAAACTTATGTAGCAGCAAAACTAATGATTGATAATCATGTTTGGGCAGGTGTTCCGTTCTATATTCGCACAGGAAAGCGTATGGCGGTGAAATCAACAAAAGTCGTGGTGGAGTTTAAAGAAATGCCACTAAACCTTTATGCGAAAGAACATAAGGCGACCGGTCCGAACCTTCTTATTATCCATATTCAACCGGACGAGGGCATTACGATTGTGTTGAACGGGAAAAAGATTGGATCGGCAGACACAACCCCTGTACATTTGGAATACCGCCACGACAGTGAAGACCGAATTAATACACCTGAAGCATATGAACGCTTATTATACGATTGTATTATGGGGGATGCGACTAATTTCGCGCATTGGGACGAAGTTAGTCTATCTTGGTCATTGGTTGATGCCATTTCAAACGCATGGAAAGAAACAGACCAAAAACCGTTAACGTACAAAGCGGGAACAATGGGACCAAAAGAAGCAGATAAACTGCTTGCGATCGATGGTCATTCTTGGTGGCCAGTTGAACATATGTAAGGAATTAACTTAGCGAAACGTTGCAAACAGAATAAGAAAAGAGTCGTCCTAGAGGACGACTCTTTTTTCTCTTATACCCAGTTGGTATGAAAAATGCCTTCTTTATCTACACGCTTGTACGTATGTGCGCCGAAATAATCGCGCTGTGCTTGTAAAAGGTTTGCAGGTAACCGCTCGCTACGATAGCTGTCGTAGTATGAGATGGCACTTGAGAAACAAGGAACGGGCACGCCATGTTCCACTGCGAGTGAAACAATCTTACGTAATGATTGTTGATAAGATGAAGCAATGTTTTCGAAATAAGGGTCAAGCAGTAAATTTTTTAGATTTGGGTTTTGTGCAAAAGCATCCGTAATCTTATGAAGGAACGCGGCACGAATAATGCAGCCACCTCGGAAAATACGCGCAACTTCACCGTATTGGATCGACCAGTTCTGTTCGTCGGACATGGCTTTTAGCTGAGCAAATCCTTGTGCATAAGACAACACTTTGCTGAAAAAGAGCGCTTTGCGAATTTCTTCAATGAGCTCTTCTTTATTTTCAGATAAAGAAGCTGGTTTTGGTCCAGTTAACACTTTACTTGCTTCTATTCTTTCATCCTTTATCGCCGATAAAAAGCGGGCGAACACGGACTCTGTAATAATAGAAAGAGGGACACCTAAGTCAAGTGCGCTTTTGCTTGTCCACTTTCCTGTTCCTTTTTGCCCAGCGGAATCAAGAATGACGTCTACTAATGCTTGTCCAGTTTCTTCATCTCGCTTCGTGAAAATATCTGCTGTAATCTCGATTAGATAACTATCAAGTTCACCATCATTCCACTCTTTAAACGTATGATGAAGATCTTCGTTGTCCAAGCCGACAATTTCTTTCAATAGTGCATAGGATTCAGAAATAAGCTGCATATCGCCATATTCAATCCCGTTATGCACCATTTTGACATAGTGACCAGCGCCATCAGGTCCAATATAAGTGGTACAAGGTTCACCATTTACTTTTGCTGATATATCTTCAAATAAAGGACGAACAAGCTCGTACGCTTCTTTTTGTCCCCCTGGCATAATCGATGGACCTTTGAGAGCGCCTTCTTCGCCGCCAGATACACCAGCACCGATAAAGTGAACACCGTGCGCCTCTACATGCGCGGAACGACGAATGGTATCGGTATAGTACGTATTGCCACCGTCAATCAGTATATCTTTCTCGTCAAGAAGAGGAAGGAGTGAATCGATCACAGAATCGGTTACTTCTCCAGCTTGAACCATCAACATAATCTTTCTTGGTGTCTCTAGTGAATCAATCAGTTCCTGTAAAGAGTACGTACCCACTAGGTTTTTATTTTCTTCAAGAGCAATAATTTGTTTCACTCGCTCTGCAGATACATCATATAAAGATACGCTATATCCTTTACTTTCAAAGTTAAGAGCTAAACTTCTCCCCATAACCCCAACACCAATAATTCCGATATTTTGCTTCGTCATTGCGTACGTCCTTTCTCTATTGCTTACAAGCATCAAGCATCTTTGTCTTTATAAAAAAGAACACTCGAACATTCGCTTTGAACATACCATATGAAAGCGATTTCGAGCAAGCCGAGAATTGTAAGTTGCCTATTTTATTGCTTTGATGAGAATATGACCAATTTTATCTTTATAGTGTGCCATCAATGACTGGTGTTGATGCATCTTTTCGTAGTAGGAGGGAGCGATGTTAGAAGAAGGTTGCATATCATTTCCTTTATCTGTTTCGTCAAGTTGCAACGTTGCCGCCGTGAACATCTCCATGACAACGATATGATGAAACCCTGCATTTGCCAGTGCTTCTTGCCATTCCTTTGCATGAAGAAGCTTTGAAAACCCATATTGTGTTTTAAGTGTTTCTTGTTCATTTGTCGATAAGGGTGAAAAACAAACAAATTCGTTTAAATAAATGCTGCCGTTCTGTTTTAAAACGCGATGAATTTCGCTTAAACCTTCTTGAATGGAAGCAAAGCTTAGTACCGATTCGGATAAGGCGTAATTCGTGGTTGAATCATTTAAAGGAATGGCTTCAACCAATGCTTGTCGTAAATCAACAGAAAGATATTGTGATTCAAAACGCTCCTGTGCTTTTTTAAACATAAGGGGATGTGGTTCTAACGCCGTTACCTGACAATCATATAATTGTTTAATATAAGCGGCGGTTTGTCCGGTACCACACCCACAATCTAAAACAACGGAATCTTCATCAAGCTCCATACCCATAATCATCTCAGTAGATTTTTTGAATCCTCCTGGGTGCGCACTTCCAATTCCGAATGTGGCAAGCATATCCGTGTATTTTTCCATAAAAACCACCTCCCATTTTTTTATATCGTATGAACGTGTTGACGTTATGTGCCTACTATTCCTGTCTCAATGTTACGGTTTCATTACAAAAAGATTAAATAGATTGTAATTAGTATTATCCTAGGACAACAACGAGTAGGTATGAAACAGATTACGAGAAGGAGGCGCTCTTGTTTATATGATGTTCGTAAAGAATGGTTGCCACCAAAATAAAAGATTTTGTGGGACTGACGCAAAAAACGTAATTAAGGAGAGGGTAAATATGAAATATATGTTTGGTTTTGTTGCAACGTTGCTTTTAGGCGTTTTGTTTTTTCTACCAACTCATACATATGCGCAAGCAGCTACTAGTATTGAAGTAAATGACGAGAGTGAAAGAGTAGAGTGGCTACAACAACAATTAGTGGATCAAGGCTTTTTAAAAGAAGAGAAACGGACGTCAGTTTTTGATGAAGATACCGTAGATGCAGTGGCTGCTTATCAAAAAGCTCACGGCTTAAGCGTTGATGGAATTCCTGGCAAGCAAACATTAGGTGCGTTAGAAGTGTTAAAAGAGGGAAGTGAGGGCTCTCTCGTAAAAGCGCTACAAGCACGATTGTATGAACTAAAGTATTATCAAGATTCTGTTGACGGGCATTACGGTCAAAGTACGAAGCAAGCAGTAACGGCTTTCCAACAAGCAAATCAACTTCTTGTCGATGGGGTAGCTGGCCCAGAAACCCACGCACATCTATACTACAATCAAAATAAAGTAGCACACGTTGTGACAGAAGTGAAACCACAAGAACAACAGCCAAAAAGTGAGCCGAGCACGGAAAAAGAGGTTGTAGCTCATGCTGAACCAAAAGTAGAGGAACCAAAGGCTACGGAACAGGCGGAAGAAGCTGCAAGTGATACAGAGGAGCAGCAACAACAGACGACTGAAGAAAGTGTTACAGAAGAAACAACAACAGAGGAAGAAGTAGTTTCAACAACAACGGAACCTTCTGGTCAAACAATGAAAATGGAAGCAACGGCGTATACAGCGTATTGTAACGGTTGCTCAGGTGTCACTAGAACCGGAATTGATTTACGAGCAAATCCAAATCAAAAAGTAGTTGCGGTAGATCCAAATGTCATTCCGTTAGGTAGTCGAGTATATGTTGAAGGCTACGGAGAAGCAATTGCAGGCGATACAGGTGGCGCAATTAAAGGGCATAAAATTGATTTATTTGTGCAAACAAAGGATGAAGCGTATACGTTTGGACGTCAACAAGTTCAAGTTACTGTATTAGATTAAAACAAAAAGGCTGGGACAATCGGTCGTTCGATTGTTCCAGCTTTTTTATGCGTCTTGTTTAGCAGGTTCGATGTGAACGGTTGTATGCGGAATATCATGTTCATCATAAAGAGCTTGTTCAATGGAGTCGGCAATGTCATGGCTTTTTTTGACCGTCATCGAAGGCTGGACGGCAATGGTGACATCAGCATAAACGGTAGAACCGACCTGCCTTGCTTTTAATGCAAGAACGTCTTCGATTCCTTCGATTGCTAGAACCGTTGATATGAAAGGACTTAACGCCTCATCATTAAACCCATCAGTTAACGAATGACTCGCATCTTTGAAAATAGACCACGCTGTATAACAAATGATTAGACCGATAATAAATGCAGTTAGGGAATCAATCCATCCTAAGTGAAAATGAGAACCGATGATCCCTATGACTACACCAACACTTACAAGAGCATCATTTTTATTATCTTGTGAAGCAGCCATTAAAGCTTGACTATTGATTTTTTTGGCTAGTTTGCGGTTGTAACGATAGACGAGCAACATCACAATCGCACTAAAGCCAGCAACCCATGCGGTAATTAAACTAGGAGCTTCAACAGTCTCACGATTAAATAAGCTGGTGCCTGCATTAATTAATACTTGAATTCCGATAACTGCCATAATAAACGACGCTAATAATGCTGCGATATGTTCCGCTCTAAAATGTCCGTAAGGGTGATCATCATCAGGTGGTTTTTGAGAAATTCGTAACCCTACGAGTACTGCCACAGAAACGATGATGTCTGCTGCATTGTTATAGCCGTCTGCAATTAATGCTTGCGATAGAAAAATATAGCCGATCACTAACTTTAAACTAGCTAAAAAAAGATACGTTCCAATGCTTAGCCAAGCACCACTTTCACCTTTTCTTAATTCTTCGTATCGTCTCATATCGTTTCCTTTCTCTTATGGAATTTATAAAAGCATTATGCATCAGTCGATTTCACAATGGCTGATCATGATTTTTTTACGAATAATAACAGCAATATCGTTTTTAACATTCGCCATTATTAATGGGGTGCGATTCAAAACTCAGCTATTTCGGGTAATCGCACCGACATCCACACATACGTACTGTTCCTGGGGCAGTCGTCACCAACTTCAAAGATTGTTATCATGAATGTTTTATCTGGTTCCATTCATTGTTGTTCGTGATACGCCCTTTCGAAAAACAATACTGACATCCATACATTCACCTAATTTTTAAACTGTTTGAAAATAAAAATTCATGTTATAGTAATAGAAATAAATTTTTCATTTACATTAGATTCATTAATGCCGAACAATGATGAGTGCGAAAAAATGATTTTCTCGTTCGGACGTAAATGATAAAAGAGTTTTATTTTTTTAGTATGGACAACACGTACACATTTTATTAGGAGTTAGAAAGGAAGCTTTTTTATGACAGAACATACGCTAGAAATTATGAAATGTACTCACGAAAAGCAAAAACCTGATGACGATTCACTTCTATTTGGGACGGTCTTCACCGATCACATGTTTATCATGGATTACTCCGAAGATAAAGGCTGGTACAGTCCACGAATTATTCCTTATCAACCTTTAACATTAGATCCTGCTGCAATGGTTTTTCATTATGGTCAAACGGTTTTTGAAGGGTTAAAAGCATATCGTTCTAAAAAAGATGATGCGATTCATTTGTTCCGACCAGATATGAACATTAAGCGATTAAATCGTTCGAGTGAACGGTTGAATATCCCGGCGATTGATGAGGATCAAGTGTTGAAATATTTAAAAGAACTGTTAACGATTGATAAAAATTGGATTCCAAAAAAAGACGGCACCTCGCTCTATATTCGCCCTTTTATTATTTCTACAGAAACTAATTTAAGTGTTGCGCCATCACAATCTTACAAATTAATGATTATTTTATCGCCTGTTGGTGCCTATTACAAAGAAGGTATGGCGCCTGTTAGTATATTAGTTGAAGAACGTTATACACGTGCAGCGCCAGGTGGAACTGGTACGGCGAAAACAGCTGGTAACTATTGTTCAGCTTATAAAGCATAAGCTAGAGCGACAGCGAAAGAAAAAGCTCAAGTTCTGTGGCTTGATGCAAGTGAAAAGACGTATATTGAAGAAGTAGGCAGTATGAATGTCTTCTTTAAAGTGAATGGTGAAGTTGTAACACCGAAATTGAATGACAGTATTCTGCCAGGGGTTACACGGGATAGCGTAATTCAAGTGCTTAAAGAATGGGGAATTCCGGTTCAAGAAAAGAAGCTGTCGATTGAAGAGATTTATCAAGCATCTCGAGACGGCATCTTGGAAGAAGCGTTTGGAACAGGGACAGCTGCGGTCATTTCACCAGTTGGACAATTGGAATGGAATGATGAAACAATCGTTATTAATGAAAATAATACAGGCCCGTTAGCACAACGACTTTACGATTATTTAACGAAGTTGTATGTGGGAGAAGAAGAAGATCGTCTGGGCTGGATAGTGAAGGTTGATCACGAATAATCGTTAATAGCGGAGGAATGAATGATAAAAGCAGTATTCTTTGATTTAGATGATACGTTACTTTGGGACAAAAAAAGCATTGCGCTTGCATTTCGGCAGACGTGTCTCCATGCATCTATTGAAAAAAACGTAGACCCA
Source organism: Shouchella phoenicis (assembly GCF_047238345.1). Taxonomy (NCBI): domain Bacteria; kingdom Bacillati; phylum Bacillota; class Bacilli; order Caryophanales; family Bacillaceae; genus Shouchella; species Shouchella phoenicis. The sequence goes on from NZ_JBDFMQ010000001.1 coordinate 1,617,786, forward strand.
AATCAGTTAGAAGTGTTCGTTCGCCAGGCAGCAAGAACGCTGTATGAAGGGTATGACATATACCCATTTACAGTGAATATTGGCATCAATCCTTTTGAAGGGTTATGGGGAGAATTTCGTGACGAAGGAAGAGAATTTGCAGCATTAAGAGAAGTTGCGCCACATTACCAAAGAGAAGCGTGGTACGAAGGTTTACAAAAGCTTGGTGTATATGATGAGGCTTTTGCGTTGGAACTTGCACATCTCTTTCCGATTGAAAGGCGAAAACATCCAGTTGTTTATGATGATACTTTTTCGACTTTAAATGCGTTAAAAGACAACGTACAGCTTGTTTTAATTACAAATGGCTCACCAGATTTACAAAATACAAAATTAGAACTGACGCCAGAGCTTGTTCCATACTTTGATCACATTCTAATTTCCGGTGCTTTCGGGCAAGGGAAACCAAAGGTACGTATGTTTGAAGAAGCCCTCTCTCGTTTGGAGATTGCTCCTAATGAAACGCTAATGGTCGGGGATAATCTACATACGGATATATTGGGTGCAAACGCAAGCGACATACCATCTGTTTGGTTAAACCGAGACCGAGTGCTGAACAATACTGATAGTAAGCCGACTTTTGAAATTCATTCACTACAAGATTTATTAGAATTAGAAAATTTGAAACAGTCGCTTGCGAATCAATAGAGAGTATGATCTAATTAGTTTGTAGAATAAAATTTAATAGCCACTAGGGGTGCAAAAAGCTGAGAGAGGACTTGTCCTTAACCCTTTACCTGATCTAGATAATGCTAGCGAAGGGAAGTGCGATATGTAAGTTGTAGGTTTGTGTTACACACAACCGGTTTATTTACATACGTCGTTCCATCGTTTAGATGGAGCGTTTTTTTGTTTTCTTGGTGGTGGACTGGAGAAAAAATGATGAAAAGAAAAAAGTTAACGTTGGTGGACATTCTAATTACGGTCATGATTGCAACTGTATTTGCTGTTGTGTATCGCTTATGGAGTCCTATTAGTGATTTAGTTGGTGTCTTTGGTTTGCAGCTTGAACAACTTATTTATGGAATGTGGTTTATTGCAGGAACGCTTGCTGCATTGATCATCCGAAAACCGTTTATTGCACTTATTGCGGAAACTGCAGCCGCATCAGGAGAATTCATTGCAGGTTCTCCCTACGGAGGTATTTTACTTATATATGGAATTGCCCAAGGAATTGGAATGGAGTTTGCATTCGCTCTATTCAGATATAAAGTATTTACAATTTGGACGGCAATGTTAGGTGGTGTATTTGCAAGTTTTGCATCTCTCGGTTTAGATTTTTTATATGCAAATATCGGTCAGCTATCTGCTTGGGTCTTATCGTTACGAATTATTTTCCGAACGGTTGGAGCGATTTTAATAACAGGCGTATTGGCGACAAAACTTGTGCAAGCTTTACAAAAAACAGGTGTGCTGAATGGCATTCAACCAAACGAACATAACGGAAAACCATACTCATGAGTCGACCATACAGCATTCAGTTAAGTAATTTAACCGTTCAAAGTAGGAGCACAAGCCGTACAATCTTAGAGCGTGTATCGTTGGCAGTAAAACCAGGGGAAAACGTGTTAATTCTAGGTCCGAGCGGAGCAGGGAAATCTACGCTGTTACAAGTAATTGCAGGTTTGAGTAATTCTTTAAATGAATTAGACATTGATGTGGAGCATCTACATCTTCCAGCATGTAGTTACGTCTTTCAAGATCCTGATTCACAGTTTTGTATGCCTTATATGGATGAGGAGCTTGGATTTATGCTGGAAAATCAGTCTGTGCCGACATCAGAGATGTCTCCTATTATCAAGCGTATGTTGCGCAAAGTTGGTTTGCCAGATCATCAACCACATACAGCCATTCAAACGCTCTCATTGGGCATGAAGCAGCGGTTAGCCCTTGCATCGGCTATGATTCAGAATGAAGAATGCATGATTTTAGACGAACCGTCTGCTTTATTAGATCCTGATGGAGCAGAAAAGCTTTGGGAAGAAATTGCAAATCAAACAAAAGATAAAACGGTCATCGCTGTTGAACATCGACTGACAGAAGCATTGCCTTACATGGATAGGATCTTATTACTAAATCAAAAAGGTCAACTGATAGCAAATACGAAACCATCGTCTTTTTTTCATCACTATCGAAACGAAATTAAGGCAACAGGTATTTGGTATCCGAGTGCCTGGCACGATTATATTCAACAGAATCAATTATTGACGTCCTTACCGAACAAAGAAAAAACGATGCTGACCCTGACAAATTGGACGCTAATTCGTAAAAAGAAAAGCATGGTTGCCATTAAACAAGCGAAGGTTTACCAAAAAGATTGGATTTGTATAACAGGTGTGAATGGTGCAGGGAAATCATCATTTCTCTACGGTTTAATGAATTTACTGACTCACACTGGGCGATATGACTTAAACGGTCATGCTGTTTCAAACAAAGAAGACGTAACGGATCGAATAAATTTTGTTTTTCAAAATCCTGAATATCAATTTGTCACAACATCGGTTGAGCAAGAACTCATTTATTCGGCAACAACCGATGCGCAAGAAGAGGCAGTGGCATCCATACTTGACCAATTTGGTCTCGCAGAACACCACCAAATGCATCCTTATCGCTTGTCGGTTGGGCAAAAAAGACGGCTAAGTGTAGCGACAGCTTTTGTAAATCAAAAAGCGTTTCTTTTGTTAGATGAACCAACGTTTGGACAAGATGCTAGTCAAACGTTTGCGGTCCTTAATGAAATGGAACGCTTTCGCCAATCAGGAGGAACAATTCTTATGGTCACCCATGATGAAGCGTTAGTCGAGCATTTTGCTACGCAGCAGTGGGTCATCGAAAATGGTCAGCTCGTTTGTAGGGAAAGGAGGCAAGAACGTGGTTTACTCGGTTAATGGAACGTTCCTAATGAAAATGAATCCTTCCGTCAAACTTTTATGCTTACTCGCCATCTTCGGACTCGTTGTGTTTATCCATAATCCAAATGTTCTTTTGTTCATGCTTGCAAGTTTTCTTGTCATGACGGTGTTCTTTTCGGGCCACCCTAAACGGTATGTTAGTCTGTACATCGCCTCGTTTTTATTCCTATTTGTCTCAGCGTCCACCACCATGATTTTTTTCGGTCAAGGGCAGACAACGTGGTTCCAGTGGGGACTTGTTCATATTACAGAAGAAAGTTTTTACACAGGTATTCACCTTGGCTTACGGGCAACATTATTTGCGACTCTTGGCTTATTGTTTCTTTTAACGACAAAGCCCGTTCATTTATTTTATTCTTTGATGCAACAACTACACATGCCTCCAACTTATGCCTATGCTTTTTTGGCCGCTGTAAGAATGCTGCCAATGATGGTAGAAGACTATCAAACGTTACGCTATGCATATCGTATTCGAGGGAAGGGACGAAAACAAAAAGGAAGCCGACTTTACCGCGCGTTTTCCTTTTATGTGATTCCCCTTTTAACACAAGCGATTCGGAGAGCACAACGTTTAGCGATTGCAATGGAAGCGAAACAATTTCAAGAGCATGGTCAGAATAGAACGTACTTTTACACAATGCGTTGTCGACGACTTGATGGACAAATTGTGTTTGTATTAGTAGGATTAATAGTTATCACCTATTCATTAGGACAATGGTTTCCGGTCTTTCCGACATCGGATATTCGCTTGAGTTAGGAGGAAAGGGGTGAACTATGGAAAGTAACAGAATGGGCCAATCTTTTTACGAACAATCGACGTTGGCATTAGCAAAAGCACTTATTGGTAAGTTGTTAGTCCATACGGTAAACGGGAATAAGCTTGTTGCCCGTATTACGGAAACCGAAGCGTATTTAGGCGTGTTGGATCGGGCTTGTCATAGCTATGGAAGAAAGCGGACAAAGCGGACTGAAATCTTATACGGCAAGGCGGGTCACGTATATACGTATACGATGCATACCCATTGCTTGCTAAATATTGTTTCGGAAAGAGTCGGTCAACCAGAAGCGGTTTTAATTCGCGGTGTTGAACCTATATTTGGGATAGAAGTGATGGAAGGGTTGCGTGGGAAATCTGCAGGAGATAAACAGTTTTCGAATGGGCCAGGTAAATTAACAAAAGCAATGGGGGTACCCATGACCGCATATGGTCAAAGTCTGATAACTGGTCCTCTTTTTGTTGCAGATGATGGGCAATCCACTTCGACAGTAATAGCAACGAAACGAATTGGTATTGACAATACAGGTCAAGCAAAGCATTTTCCATTTCGATTTGTTAAAGCAACATAATAAGCAGGCACAGGGGAGCACTAAAGTGACACCTGTGCCTGTTTGTGAACGTTTGAGGGTGAGGACAGTTTTTTGTTAAAGGGTTGTCCGAAGCTCCCATAGCTCTGGAAAAAAATAATCATCTAACACAGATTTTAAGTAGTGAACCCCAGCTGAACCACCGGTACCAGCTTTCATCCCAATAATTCGTTCAACGGTTTTAAGGTGGCGGAAACGCCATTGCTGGTGCCAGTCTTCTAAATCAACAAGTTTTTCAGCTAGTTGGTAAAGGTCCCAATAGCGATTTGAATCTTGATAAACCGTCTGCCAGGCTTCTCGTACAGACGTAGTAGAACAATGGCTTTTCGTTACATCTCGATGTAGAACGCTTTCATCTGTGAACAGTCCAGCACGTGCAAGCGCATGAATGGCCTCATCATATAGTGTCGGTTTATGATAATCCGCTTCAATTTCAGCTAACAATGAAGGGTCTTTCTCATAAATTTTTAAAATATGTGCTGATTTTTTTCCTAAAAGAAATTCTAGTTGCCGATGCTGGTACGATTGAAAACCAGACGCCTGACCTAACGAATCACGGAATTCTACATATTCACTAGGTGTTAACGTTGCTAGCACATCCCAAGCTTGTATAATCTGAGCTTGGGTTTTTGATACGCGAGCGAGCTGCTTAAAAGCAGGTTGAAACTGATCATGTTGCAAAGATTCAATCGCACCACGTATCTCGTGAAGCATTAATTTCATCCAAAGCTCACTGACTTGATGAATAATAATAAATAACATTTCATCATGATGGTCAGACAATCGTTTTTGACTAGTTAAAAGGGGCTCCAGCTGTAAGTAGTCGCTATACGTCATTTTATCTTTAAAATCTGTGTAAACCGATTCATCTTGTTTTGACATTATGAGTAAACCTCCAATGGTTTGATGACTGCGCGAACGGGACTGCCGTCTCCACCCTTAATTCGAAGGGGTAAGGCAATAAATTCATATAAACCAGCTTGAACATGATCAAGCAATAAGTTTTCGATGATGAAAATACCAGCTTGATCAAGGCTGTGGTGTCCATTTAAATCCTTGCTCGTCATTGGATCGACGCTCGGGACGTCCACACCTAACAACTTAACACCGACATCATGTAAGTAGCGCGCACCATCTTCTGTTACATAGGGGTAAATTTCCGGAAATGTTGAATGGTTTGTCTTGTTTTTTGTTTTAATTAACAAACGTTCAACCCCAGTAAGATGATAGTTTTCTAGTAAAGCTCGACTAATGGTTTCAGTATCGATTGCTGAAATCACGGTTGCTTGTCCAATAAATGGATCAAGGGGTAACGCATCAATTTTTGCGCCGTCTTCACGATAATGAAACGGAGCATCAGCATGAGTGCCAGTATGAGTACTTGTTGTGATCTCACCGATATTAACGGAGCCTGTCTCAGACATCGGGGCTGATAACTTATAGGAGAAGGGGGTATCTCCAGGCCAGTGCGCGATGCTGTTATGTAAAGGCATTGTGATGTCAATCCAGCTCATTACGCAATCACTCCTCGTTTGTTTTCATATTGAAGATAGGTTTTATTTTTCATACAGTCTGCTAAAACTTGGACGCATTGATGAACGTCAGTAAATGAATTATATAAGGCAACAGGTGCAATACGAATGCCGTTTGGACTTCGAAAATCAGGAATCACACCATGATCTTTAAGCGCCTTGCAAATACGAGCTGCTTCCGGATGTTCTAATAAAAGGTGGCCACCACGCTGTTCATCCTCGTAAGGTGTACAAATTGTAAATGCTTGAGTCTCTGGTAAATGTTCAATAAGGTCACGTAAATAAGTTGTTAACTGTAATGATTTTTTTCGTACAGCATCCATACCGACATCTGCGAATAAGTCTAACGATCCAATTAACGGAGCCATTGACAACAGGTGAGGCGTCCCTAATTGATAAGCGCCAGCATGTGAACTTTTTGAAAACGTGGAACTCATGTCGAATTGCTTTTGTTTATCTGAGCCAAACCAACCTCTTAAACCAGGTAATCGCTTGTGATGCTTACTATGAACAAATAACCCGCCGACGCTTCCAGGGCCACCATTTAAATGTTTATAGGTGCACCAGAAAGCAAAGTCCACATTCCAATCATGAAGTTGATGGGGGACAGATCCGATCGAGTGACATAGGTCAAAGCCAACGAGGATGCCTTTTTCATGAGCAGCTTTTGTTATTTCTTTGATATTTAGTAGCTGTCCACTTCGGTAAAGAACACTAGATAAAATCACGACAGCAACGTCATCTGTTAACGCAGCTAAAATATCCTCTTCATCTAAGCGATGGCCATTTTTACTTTCAATAAGGCGCAAGCCATCTTCATGGGAAATAGCATGAAGGTCTAAGTGAGACTGAATGGCATACAGGTCCGTTGGGAAGCTTAATTCTTCACTAAGTATCGCAAAACGTTTTGATGAAGGTTGATAGAAAGTAGCAAGCAATTGGTGCAAATTTGTCGTTGTTGAACCTGTAACAATGACTTCATCAGCTGAAGCACCAACTAATGGCGCCATCTTCTCACTTAATGTCTCTGATAATGTAAACCATGGATATGTGCCGTCTGTCCAGCCGTCAATGCCATGTGTCTTCCAATCTTCTACCATTTGCAAAACAGCTTGTTCAGCTGGTTTACTTAACAAGCCAAGTGAATTTCCATCTAAATAGATAACATCCTTCTGTAAATAAAAAGCGGATCGAAGGGATGCTAACGGATCATTCTCGTCTAGTTGAGACGCATAGCTTACAGATGTGTTCAACAAATCACTTCCTAACTAAAAAATTTGTCATTCTACTTAAAAGTATCAAAATCCTTCTGAATTGAACAGGGGGTAGAGAAGAAAAGATCAGTAATCAAAACGCAATAGAGCAAATAAAAACGCGCCAACGGAGGAGATCCGTGTGACGCGTTTTTCATTGTGAAAAGATGATTGTTTAACCGAGTACAGGTTGTACGTGAAGCTGACCATCTTCCATTGTCACATCAATATGAGCAATCGCATCGTGGTCGATTAATAGTTCTGTAATATCATCTTCAATCGTGTCTTGTATGACACGGCGAAGCGGGCGAGCGCCAAAGGTAGGGTGATACCCTTTTTTTGCTAATTCACGTTTTGCTTCATCACTGACATGAATAGTCATGTCTAAATCAGTAAGGCGTCCGCGTAGATCATCAAGCATCACATCAACAATCTCAATTAAGTTGTCTTCTGTCAGCTGATTAAATTCAATTAACGCATCGAATCGGTTTAAAAACTCAGGCTTAAAGTAGTCATTTAAGCTTTCAAGTATGCCGATCGTTTTGCTTTGTTCTGCGCTGAATCCGAGAGAACGAGAGGTTGTGCCAACGCCAGCGTTTGAAGTCATAATAACCATCGTATCTTTGAATGAAACGACGCGTCCTTGACTATCGGTTAAGCGACCATCTTCCATAATTTGGAGGAACATATGCTGCACGTCTGGATGAGCTTTCTCAATTTCGTCCATCAGAATGATGCTGTAAGGATTGCGGCGTACTTGCTCTGTTAATTGACCGCCTTCCTCATGTCCAACATACCCTGGAGGAGATCCTATCAATTTCGAAACAGCGTGTTTCTCCATAAATTCACTCATATCTAGGCGTATCATGTTTTCTTTATTGCCATACACTTCTTCAGCGAGTTGCTTCGTTAATTCCGTTTTCCCAACACCGGTAGGACCAACAAAGAGGAAACTAATCGGACGATTTCCTTGTTTCAATCCAGCTCGACTACGTTTAACCGCTTTGGCTGTTTTAGAAACCGCATCTTCTTGTCCAATTACTTTGCTTGCAAGACGACTATTTAAATCGCGCATTTTTTGCTGTTCGTCTTTTTGCAGCTTTTGAACTGGGATGCCAGTTTGTTTTTCAATAAGTGCCTGAATGTCTTCAATCGTGACCTCAATAGGTGAGAAGCTTGATTCCGTTTCCTTTAATTTTTCACGTAATGTGTTTTCTTCATCTCGCAATTTCGCTGCTTCTTCATATTGTTCGTTTTTAGTAGCTGAATGTTTACGAGACTGAATATCTTGTAATCGTTTTTCAATTGATGTTTTGTCTTCATGTTCAATGGTTAACGATAAGCGGGAACCAACTTCATCAAGAAGATCAATCGCTTTGTCAGGAAGGAATCGATCTTGGATATAGCGGTTCGAAAGGGTAACCGTTGCACGTAATACATCGTCTGTATAGTGCACACCATGATAGCCTTCATATACGGCTTTTAAGCCTTTTAAAATTTCATACGCTTGTTCTTCTGTCGGTTCTTTTACCGTGACCGGTTGGAAACGACGTTCGAGGGCAGCGTCTTTTTCAATTTTACGGTATTCACTTAGTGTCGTTGCGCCGATTAGCTGCATGTTGCCTCTAGCTAAAGCTGGTTTAAGGATATTGCTTGCATCCATGTTGCCTTCACCAGATGCACCTGCGCCAACAAGCATATGCAATTCGTCAATAAAGAGAAGAACATCTTCGCGCTGTGACACTTCATCAATTAATTGCTGCATACGTTCTTCAAACTGTCCTCGGTAGCTTGTACCTGCTACAAGTGAAGCGAAATCAAGTGAGAAGATTTGTTTTCCTAGTAGTTTAGATGGTGCGTTTCCTTGAGCAATACGTAAAGCCAAGCCTTCCGCAATTGCCGTTTTCCCAACCCCAGCTTCACCAATTAGAACAGGGTTGTTTTTAGTTCGACGACTAAGCACCTGAATGACCCGTTCTACTTCTTGGTCACGTCCAATAACAGGGTCAATATCGCCATTGTGCGCGTCGCGGGATAGGTTATGACCAAATTGATTTAAAAAGCTATCTTCATCTTGTTCCTGTTCTTTTGTTTGAGTATAATGTGGCTGCTCATCTTGCTGGCCACCCATAAAAGATCCGAATAATGATTGTGATGGGGCAGCTTTACCGTTTGTTTGTCGGAGCTCTTGAAAACAAGTTTCACATAACATCACGTGTTTTTTATGCTGATTGACAACAACGTTTAACGATACTGCTGCATCATTTGTTTGACAGTGTTGACATTTCATAGTAAGTACCCCCAATAAATTTATTTTGACTTTGACTATATTTGACCATTAAAGGATTAGGAAACAGCTAAACATCATTTGTATAGCTGTTGTATCTAATTACAGTATAGCTGATCAAGTTTGCTTTTTCAACAAATCGTGACTTTTAAGGTCAAAGTTGATCAGTAACTATACTGTACCATTCGACAAAATGATTGTCAACAATTGATCAGAAATAGTCAGAGAACCATGGTTGATTATCTGGAATCAACTGCTCTAAATAACGAATCGTGTCTTCGTTTGCGTCAATTCGCCCAATTTCTTTTAAGTCTTTTGCGCGCTTGTAATTTAATAAAAGTGTAACGAGTGTTTGGATGTCCATCGTTGCATCAACATGTGTGTTGTTCTTATTCCGTTCCACTTTTTGACCATTTTCAAACGTAATCGTAAAAGTATCTTGATTCCACTCTAGCATCGGATCGTGAATACGTAGTGTAAGTGGATGCGTCGATTGGCTATTAAAAGGAAATGCACGGAGAAACTCTTCTACGTCGACAATTCGTGCCATATAGTAAGGCGAGATCTTTTCTTCAATTTCACCATCTTCGAGAAAGAAAGAGAGTGGTTCGTTTTCGAAAATCTTTCCTTTTACATAATAAACCATTGAAAAGTGTGCGCCGATGAAGTTCCATAATCCTCTACGGGCTTCCTCATTGTTGAAAATCATTTCTTTTACATAAAACGTCTCATTCTCCACTTTATAATACATATAGCCAGTTGGCTCTTCTTGTTCGTTGTAATAAACGCAGGCGATGAGATCGTCCCGTTCCCATTTAAAGTGCTCATCCCAAGCAAGTTCATTTCGAATCATGGCGCCGTTTTCTTTTTTGGAAAAGTGATCGTATGCACTGCGAATGTCTTTATCATCAAAAGCGACCCGTTCAATTCGCCCAGGTACATCATATGGTTTAGGGATTTGTGTATCACGAACGGTATAGGTGATGACATCTGAAATAATTTCCCAGCCTTTTTTTCGATAGTAGGGAATGGAGTAAGGGAAAAGATAGGAAATCGTCTGGCCTCTTTCCTTCATGACCGTTAAACTTTGTTTCATAAGATCATTCATCAGTCCAAGACCGGCGTATTCTGGATAGGTTCCCACTCCTGTTACGCCACCCATCTTATAGGCGCGCCCATGTATATTAACGGAGAAGGGATACACGACCATTTGCGAAATTAATTTGTTTTTAGAAAACCATCCAAGGATGGAGCTCTGTTCAAAAATTGGTTTTTTCCATCGTGCCATTTGCGATTCGCCGATTTGAGAAACATCTTGGTTTGTTACTTGGAAAACATAATTAAGTAAATCCAAAGAATCTTGCGAGTGCTCCTTTGTAACAAATCTTAGTTCTAAGTCATCTTTTCGCTTCTGACTCATTTGTTTTCAACCTCTTTCATTAAAAATGACTGATTATCATTCATTTTAGTAAATCATTTAGTCACAGTCAAATCGTTTGATTTGAAACGATCTTATTTAGTGGATAAACTATATGTAGCACGAAAGGTGGAATCTACATGACACAACAAGTGAACGTATCAGCATTGAATTTAGCACCTGTACGAGAAGGAAAAACCGTAAGAGAGGCGCTTCAGCATACAATTCGAAGTGCACAAGCAGCTGAATACTATGGTTATCACCGCTTCTGGGTTGCAGAGCACCACAATATGCACGGTGTTGCGAGCTCAGCCACAGCGGTTCTTATTGGCCAAATCGCACAAGCAACAAAGACAATCCGAGTTGGTTCAGGAGGGATTATGCTTCCAAATCATGCTCCGTTAATTATAGCCGAACAGTTTGGTACGCTGGCTGCCTTGCACCCAAATCGAATTGATTTAGGGTTAGGAAGAGCGCCTGGAACCGATCAATTAACTGCGCAAGCGTTAAGACGAAATGGACAATCTGCTCACGATTTCCCAAGTTTGGTGGAAGAGTTGCGTCATTACTTTACCCCATTATCGGCAAATCCACACGTACGTGCCATTCCTGGTGAAGGAGAAGACGTACCAGTCTGGTTGTTAGGCTCGAGTGGCTATAGTGCGCAAATGGCAGGGGAATTAGGTTTACCATTTGCTTTCGCAGGACATTTCTCACCAAAACAAATTGTTCCAGCGTTAAATCTTTATTATGATACCTTTAAACCGTCCTCGGTTTTAAGCGAACCGTACAGTATGATTGCGGTGAACGGAATTGCTGCTGAAAGTGAAGGGGAAGCACATCAACTGGCAACATCTCTCTACCAACAATTTCTATCCATGATTCGAAATCGACCTGGAAAACTGCAGCCAGCTGTTGAAAATATGGATGAAATCTGGTCTCCTCATGAGGAGCAGCTAGTAATGGAACAATTAAGTGGATCGTTTATTGGTGATGGAAAAACCGTAGCGCAACAGTTAAAAGAGTTTGCTTCTACTTTACGTGTCAATGAAGTAATGATACAAACGACAGTTTACGATGAAGACAAGCAAATTGATTCTTACAAACAGATCATGGATGCATGGCAATAAAGCGTAGACCCTTTAAAACACTAGCCTTTTGTGCTAGTGTTTTTTAATTTCCCAATAAAAACCATCTCTTTTTTTCGCTTATGCGACATATTCATACAGGAAAAGGAAAAGGGGGCTGTTCGCATGCTGTTACTTTACCAAATTCTTGTGTGGCTTAGCGTAAGTGGACTAGCATTTTATGTATTTGCTTCTTGGAAATGGGAAGATGCGACGAAGAGAAAACTTCCTTTTATCAGAAAAATTTGGTACGCGTTATTTACAGCAGGTGCTGCACTTTCATGGACACTTTATCCAACTAGTCTCTTTGAAAATTGGCACTACTATTTAATCGTTGCGTGTTTGTTTGTTATTATTGATGCATTTGTTTTTTTAAGTGCTTACGTACAACGATTTGGCTCAAACCTTTTTACAATCGATACTGGACAGCTTATTGAGACCAATCAGGAAGTACTGCAGCTTCAGGAAAAACGTCTTAAAGCTTTTTTCCGACTTTTAAAAAGTGACACAATTAACGTCTATTATGGTGGCCATGATGCATATATTACAGGTGTGAGAGAAATTCTTTTGAAATTTGCAGAGAAAACCGATATTGAAGCGAACTTGTTCCCCTTCATGACAAAGGCGGAAAAAGACCATCTTCTTTTTCATTTTTCGAACAAGACAGTCGTAAGTGCAACACTTGAAAGACAGGACGTTTATTATGGTGAGAAGGATCGCTTAATTTTTATTCCAGTTATTTTACAAGGCGAGCATCATGTTATAAAGCTTTCATCTGAAGAACGAATTATTGAGTATGACGCGCTGTTATTTGCTTCTCTAGTGGCCATTTATGATTTGCTTTCTTTTAATGAAGAGGATGAGAACAAGGCTCACCAACTCATGTAAAGAAGAATATTCTACACTATATAAACTGTTTAAGTGGGTGATACCGTGAAAAAAACAGCAAAAAAGTCAACAGAGAGCATTTTACCAGCGTTTTTCTCGTCTCCTTTTACAATGAACCTGCAAAAAAAGAACAAAGAAGCGATTCAATTATTCAATAAGTGGAAAAAAGAAGGAAAAGAAGACCGGCGTTCTGTATGATTCGGTGGCTGTGAGGGGATATTAGTTGCTAAATTCGACTAATTTCGATAGGGTATATACTAAGATCTGTTAGAAAGAAGGTCCAGTTGGATGAAACTTAGTATCCTCGATCAAGTACCGCGATCGTCTGAGTCAACAAATGAGATTGCGCTAAAAGAAACAGCTGACTTAGCAGTGGCTGCTGAAAATCTGGGCTATCACCGCTATTGGGTTGCGGAACATCATGATTTAGATGCGCTTTTATCGCCTTCGCCAGAAATTTTGCTTGCTTATATAGGAGCAAAAACACATTCAATTCGTTTAGGGGCAGGGGCGATTTTGCTTCCTCATTATAAACCGTATAAAGTGGCTGAAACGTTTAATATGCTGGCAAATTTATTCCCAGGAAGAATGGATTTAGGATTAGGTCGATCCCCAGGTGCTTCAGCAGAAGCTTCAGAAGCGTTGTCAACGAATTTCATTGAGCAAATTAATCAAATGGATGCAAAAACAGAAGAACTGATGCATTTTATACGTCGTGATTTTCCAGAATCACATCGTTTTTCTTCTCTTAAAGCAGCACCAATTCCATTTGAAAAACCTCAAGTCTTTATGCTAGGAACATCAGAAAAAAGTGCTGCTCTCGCTAGCAAGCACGGACTTAACTATGTCTACGGGCACTTTATGAAAGAAGAAGATAGTGAGACCGTGTTACGTGCGTATCGAAGCCAGTCTAGTAATGGACAAGCCTTTGCTTGTGTCTCAGTACTATGTGCGGACACGCAAGAAGAAGCGGAACGTCTCCATCGTTCTGTTCGAGTGTGGCAAGTCCTTCAATCCATGAATCAACCAATGGGTTGGATTCCAACTAAGAGCGAAGCAGAGTATGTATTAAATCAAATGGATGCAGACACCCGTCAAAAAATTGAAGAAGAAGAAACGAGCACAATTGTTGGCGATAAACAATACGTGAAGAAGCGTCTTGATCATCTAGCTAAAACGTTAGAAGTAGATGAATTTATGGTATTAACACATGCGCCTGAATTACGTGACCGTCTTCATTCCTATCGTTTGCTGTCAGAAATTTATCCACAACTCGTTTCGTTGTAAACATTTGTCTAGTCGGCAAATGTTTTTTTTATGTTCTTTAATAATTTCATTTACCATACTTCTTTTTAAAACTAGGCACATCCCCTAAAAAAATACATACGATACAGTATTAAGAATGAATGAGGTGAGAAGATGGATGTCCATGTTCATGTTCACGAACTCATTGGTAAGACACCGATCGTGGAAATTCGTTCCTTTCCAGTTCCTGAAGGTGTACGGTTATTTGCAAAACTTGAAAGTTATAACCCAGGTGGCAGTATCAAAGATCGTTTAGGTCAACAACTGCTAAAAGAAGCGTTAAAAAACAAGCGCATCACTTCTTCAGGAACCATAATTGAGCCAACGGCAGGGAATACAGGAATTGCCCTCGCGCTTGCCGCAATCGGCACGAACATTAAAGTCATTGCTGTTGTACCAGAAAGCTTTAGTGTAGAGAAACAGCAGCTCATTCGTGGGTTAGGCGCAACGGTAGTAAATACTGCTACCGATAAAGGCATGAAAGGTGCGATTGAAAAGGCAAAGGAATTAGCTGCTTCATTGAAAGATGCTTATTGTCCGTTGCAATTTCAAAACCCAGAAAATCCTTTAACTTATTATAAAACCCTTGGACCAGAGATGTATAAACAAATGGATGGTCAAATTGATGTTTTCATAGCAGGAACAGGATCTTGTGGTACGTTTCAAGGCACAGCAGCTTTTTTAAAAGAACAGAATCAAGCGATTCAAACGGTTGTTGTTCAGCCTGAAGGGTCCATTCTTGATGGTGGGACGATTGGCCCGCATCGGACAGAAGGGATTGGAATGGAGTTTATTCCATCATACGTCATTCCTTCTTTATTTGATCGCATTCATACGATAACGGATTTAGAAGCCTTTTCTTACGTACGTGCGTTAGCGAAGCAAGAAGGCATCTTAGTAGGAAGCTCATCTGGTGCAGTTTTTAAAGCTGGATTAAACGAAGCACAACGGTCAAATCGACCAACAAATATTGTGATGATTTTTGCAGACGGATCTGATCGCTACTTAAGTAAGGGGATTTATGAGGAGGATGAGAATTGAGACAAAAAACGAAGCTGATTCATGGTGGAAAAGGAATTGATCATGCAACAGGTGCGGTAAATCAACCCATTCAACTCTCTAGCACATTTAAGCAAGACCAAATCGGGTTATTTAAATATGAATATGGTCGTACAGGAAACCCTACCCGAGAGGCGGTAGAAAAATTACTAGCTGATATAGAGGAAGGCGAGTACGGCTTTGCGTTTGCGTCAGGTATGGCCGCAATCACTGCTGTTATGAAGCTGCTTTCTCCTGGAGATCACATCATTATTACGGATGATGTGTATGGAGGAACGTATCGTTTTTTTACTAGATTTTTAGAAAAAGAGAAGATTTCCATTTCGTTTGTTGATACAAGTGACATTTTAGCAGTCGAAGAAGCAATCTTACCAGAAACAAAAGCTCTTTTCGTTGAAACGCCAACAAATCCTTTGCTTAAAGTGACAGACCTTAGTAGAATAGGTCAAGTAGCAAATGAACATCAGCTACTGTTTATCATTGATAATACATTCGCCACTCCTTATTTTCAAAATCCGTTGCGGTATGGCGCAGACATTGTGATCCATAGTGCGACGAAATATTTAGGTGGCCATAGTGATGTTATTGCAGGAGCGGTCATTTTAAAAGATGATCAGTTGGCTGCTCAACTTGCGTATATTCAAAACGCAACAGGTGCAATTTTAGGCCCGCATGATTCCTATTTATTAATGAGAGGAATTAAAACACTGGCTGTACGAATGGAAGAGATCGAAACAAACACGAGACAGCTCGTGAAATTCCTGCAAAGTCACCCGAATGTGAAGGATGTGTATTATCCTGGTTTACTCCACCACCCAGGCCATGCGACACATGCCCTTCAATCAAGAGGGTTTGGCGGTATCGTATCTTTTACGACGATCAGTGATGAACTTGCGCTACAGACAGTAGAGCGCACCCATTACTTTACGCTGGCAGAAAGTTTAGGTGCGGTGGAGAGTTTAATTTCCATTCCGGCAAAAATGACCCATGCTTCCATTCCTAAAGAAAGACGTGAAGCACTTGGAATTAAAGATTCACTTATACGTTTGTCTATTGGGTTGGAAGATGTAGAAGATTTAGCAGAAGACTTGGAAATTGCGTTATCGACTTAACCGACTGCTTGTAAGCAGTCTTTTTTACATAGAATGGAGAGTAGTAGAAATGAAGTTTATATCGTGGAATGTGAATGGTATACGTGCTTGTGTAAAAAAGGGCTTTCTTGATTTTTTTCAAGAAGTAGACGCTGATTTCTTTTGTCTACAAGAAATAAAAATGCAGGAAGGACAATTAGAACTAGACTTACCTGGATATGAGCAATATTGGAATTATGCAGAAAGAAAAGGGTATTCTGGAACAGCTATATTCACAAAACATTCCCCGCTTCACGTCCATTATGGTTTAGGTGAGGACTTTCCAGATTTGGAAGGTCGGGTTATCACCCTTGAATACGAGGAATTTTATTTAATGACGATGTATACACCAAATGCAAAACGAGATTTAAGTCGACTTGGGTATCGAATGGAGTGGGAGCAGGAAGTGCGCACTTACATTCAATCGTTACAAGAATCAAAACCTGTTATCTTATGTGGAGATTTAAACGTCGCTCGAGAAGGGATTGATGTTAAAAATGACCGCGCTAATATTGGAAATGCTGGATTTACGGATCAAGAACGTGGCAAGTTCGAGCGTCTGATGACATCAGGTTTTATTGATTCATTTCGCTATTTCTATCCAACTGACGATGAATCTTTTACATGGTGGTCCTATATGGCGAAGGTTCGTGAACGGAATATCGGCTGGCGGATCGACTATTTTCTAGTGGACCAAAATCTTCAATCGAGGTTAGAAGACGCTACCATTTACGCTCACATCTATGGAAGTGATCATTGTCCAGTAGGAATGGAATTAACAACAGGAAGCAAATGCTAGCTTCCTGAAGGTCTGTGCTGTTGGACAATAAAAGCCAAATCTTCGTTTCCAAATAAACCAAGCAGGCTAATGACCGTTTCTGTGGCGATTGGGCTCGACTCCGCTTTCGGAACAGTTAAGGTGAGGGCTTGAGCTAACTCACTATTATTTCCTTGTTGTGGATAGGCCTCTTGATATAATTGAACAGGATCTAAGTCGTTGTTTATACACCATTGTGAAAAGACAAGAATCATCATTTGCTCGTCTTGTTGGTAGCTCTTAATAATAAGGTTGGTTGGATCATTTTGCTCATTCATCGTCGTGAGCCTCCGATCATACATAAGTTGTTTAAAGCTATATTATAGATGTTTAATAGAGATTAAGAAAGCGGTCTACGCAGTTTTTCCTTTTTACGTTATAATAATTAGTGAAAACTAAGCAGAAAGAGAGTGACAGGTTATGGGGCGTAAATGGAACAATATTAAAGAAAAAAAAGCGTCAAAAGATGCGAATACAAGTAAAATTTATGCGAAGTTTGGTCGCGAAATTTATGTGGTTGCGAAGCAAGGAGAACCAGATCCTGAAGCGAACCAAGCATTGAAAGTTGTCCTGGAACGAGCGAAAACATACAATGTTCCAAAAGCAATTATTGAAAGAGCATTAGAAAAAGCAAAAGGTGGGGCGGACGAAAACTACGATCACTTGCGCTATGAAGGTTTTGGGCCGAATGGTTCAATGCTTATTGTTGACGCATTAACGAATAATGTAAATCGAACGGCATCGGATGTGAGAGCGGCTTTTGGGAAAAACGGTGGAAACATGGGTGTGAGTGGATCAGTGTCCTATATGTTTGATCATACAGCTGTGATTGCATTTGAAGGAAAATCTGCGGATGACACGTTGGAATTGTTAATGGAAGCCGATCTCGATGCAAGAGATATCCTTGAAGAAGATGAATTGGTTGTCATTTACGCTGATCCGGATCAACTTCAACCTGTTCAAGAAGCCTTAAAGCAAGCAGGAATTCAATCGTTTAATTTAGTCGAGACCTCGATGTTGCCTCAAACAGAAGTCCATTTAGATGAAGAAAGCGAAACACAACTTGAGAAACTTATTGATGCTCTTGATGATTTAGAAGATGTGCAGCAAGTGTATCATAATGTTGCGTTTACTGAATAAGCTTGATTAGCTGGTCGACACCGTCGATCAGCTTTTCTTTTGAAACGCTCCGCTTCGATCGACGTAGAATAGGAAGAGAGGAGGGAATAATGCTTATTATCTATGGAGTCATCATCGGATTTATAAGTGTATGTATGATTGTTGCAAGTCTGTTGATGTTAAAGTATGACTATTATGATTTTGTTTCAAATTTTGGTATGCGAAAACAAGATGAACAAAGACAGCTACTTGAAAATGGCTGGCCACAAAAACATGCGAAATTAATGGTTGGACTAGGAAGTGTGCTTCTCGTTTTTCTCATCCCTGTTTTACTAGCGATTCAATATGCGATGATCCTTCAATGGCTTGTGTTTATCATTGTTTTATTTGGAGGAACGACTTATCTCTCGCGTTACGAAGTCAAAGAAAAAAGAAAACGTTCCTATTTTTTGAATGGAGGAATTGGATTCGTTTTAATGGTTATTTTTGTAAGTTTCACAGTGAGGGGCATGCAAGCTCACGACCTTCACGTTAAAGAAGATACTTTTGAAATTACCGGTGCCTACGGATCAGAATGGCCAATAGAGGAAGTTGTAGATGTACAAATCATTAAGGAACGACCTTCCATGGTACGGATAAACGGTATTGGAACACCGACGGTTTCAAAAGGCTATCACAGACGAACTAGTGATAATGAGACTGTTCTTTTATTTACGAAAGGCGATGAATCAGACTATTTATATGTTCAGGTTGAAGATCAAGATGTTTACCTAAATGCACCTAGTAATCATGTGTTAGAAAGATGGTATGAAGACTTAACTAGCCGGCGTTAACGCCGACTAGCGGTTAGCGTTTTTAATTCTTGTAAAATGGGCATGTCTTCTAGCTCCTCAGGAGAGACTTGATCCCAAAATATGCCGCTCGGTTTTAAATGAGTACTGTTCGTTTGAATCAGTTCTTTTTCAGTGGCAATATAGTCCATTGTGACGTCATAAGGGTTCATGGGCAGCTCTTCTTCGCGGAGTTGGCAGGAATGTATCGTAGTAAGAACAGGAATATCTTCTTGACCAAGCTCTTTTAAAATGGCGTACTCACGATCGGCATAACCGGCACCTTTGCCTAAGCGACGTCCATCACGATCTACGGTTACAGAGCCCATAACCATTAAATCGATTTGCGGAAGGTCTTTTAAAGAAATAATTTTCCCATACGATTTTATGTGGGTTAAGCTGGCTGCTTTCCGGTACTCATTTGAGGGAACCCACTCTGGTTTAACCTGGATAAAGCCATCTTTTAATCGAGGAGTTGGCACAAATAGTGTTTTCCCATCTGCTAAAATTGCTGCTCGCAGTGGTAATTGAGGAGAATCAGGGTTCACTTTTATTATTTTGGCTTGTTGATAAAGATCGGTTTTTCTTACAATCGCCGCAGCCGCCTCGGCACCTTTAAAGTTGGGTATGCGCCCTTTTATCGGAAACGGGAAACGAGCCACCTTTTCTTCTGTCATTGTCGCCCACGTAAGTTCTCGAATTTCTTGTTTATCCATTGAATTACAACACCTTCTTATTGTCACTCTTTTGAGAAATTGCTATCATAAATGTATACAATAACTACCTTAATAGCAAGGGGACAATCATCTATGAAAATTTACGTCATCCATGAAAATGAAGAATGGAGTGCGCCACTTTTCGAACGCTTGACTCAATTGCAATTGCCTTATGAAAATTGGAACTTATCGACTGGTGCCATCCATTTAAATGAAGCGCCGCCAGAGGGTATATTTTACAATCGTATGAGCGCATCTTCTCATACTCGTGGTCATCGATTTGCACCAGAATTAACGAGTGCCGTGCTTGCATGGCTTGAACGATATGGACGTACGGTTATCAACGATTCCCGAGCATTACGATTGGAACTAAGTAAAGTTGTTCAATACGCTGAACTAGAAAAAGAAGGTGTGAAAACCCCAAAAACCATCGCTGCTGTGGGGAAAGAGCAGCTTTATAAAGCGAGTGAGGCATTTGAAGGTGAAGCGTTTATTACGAAGCACAATCGCGCTGGGAAAGGACTAGGCGTCCAGTTGTTTCAATCTCGGGAGGCGTTACGCGCATACTTAGATAGCAATGCTTTTGAAGAACCTGTTGATGGCATAACGTTACTACAACAATATATTGAATCAGAAGAACCCTTTATTACGCGCTGTGAATTTGTCGGTGGCCGATTTATCTATGCGGTTCGCGTCAATACTTCGGATGGATTTGAACTTTGTCCAGCAGACGCTTGCTCAATTGAAAATTTGTATTGTCCAGTAGGTGAAGAGCCCACATCAAAATTTACGATTGACCCTACATTTTCTGAGCCAGTAATTGAACACTATCAACGTGTTCTTCAAAACAATGGAATTGGCATTGCTGGAATAGAATGTATTAAAGACAAAAACGGGGTTTTATATACGTATGATATTAATACAAATACGAACTACAATTCAGAAGCAGAAGCCAAAGCCAATCAATATGGGATGTTAGAAATTGCCACATTTTTAGGCGAACAACTAGAAAAATTAATGACTGTGAAGGCCGAGTGAGAAGATATGCTCCTTTCAAAGTTGACACTTAAAAAGTGAAGACTTTAGAGGGAGCTTTTTTTTAAAAAAGCGCTTCAGACGGTGATTTCTGCAACAACTAGTGAAGATCTTTGTGCAAAAAACCGTCTGATGCGCTTTATCATTCAAATGTTTAAATGATAAAAGGGTTTGGACTAGTCGGTTACGCCAAGTGCAATTTTGGCATAACGAGACATTTTATCTTTTGACCACGCAGGACTCCAAACAATGTTAACATCTACTTCGCCAATTTCTCCTAACTCTTGAAGGTCAGTAAGAGAGTTCTTAACGTCTGAAACGATTGTTCCTGCAAGCGGACAACCCATGGCTGTTAATGTCATTTCAACTTCTGCATTTAAGTCGTCGTCTAAATGAATGTCATAGATTAGACCTAAATTAACGATATCAATTCCTAGTTCTGGGTCCATCACGTTTTCAAGTTCTCCCATTACGCGTTCTTTCGTATCTTTTATTTCTTGTTCTGTTGGCATAAGGACACCTCCGAAACTCATTTACATTAAGTATACCAACGTTTTTTATTCATTTAAATAAAACTGCTCAAACTTTAATGAAGGGAGCGAATCTTTACGAATCATTCGTTCCAAATGTTTTTTGAATAAGAACATGACCCAAATATGCATGTTTGCTTGAGTGAAGGTGTAAAGAATCCAAGGCAAAGATGGTTGGTACTCATGAATGGCAATGATGCACTCATCTTTATGAGGGATCTTTCTAAACTCGATGCGTCCTCTTCCTGGTTCCGGATTAACCTTCGCGAATGCCCCACCTGTAATATAATAAAGAGCGCGTTGTTCATGGCTGCGTTCTTTTGCATAAGAAAACTCTAGCATCTTTTTATTGAAAAGGTAAATTGACGATCGATGGTCATTTTCTTTTGCGTGTAGAAACGGCTTTCCGATGCTTTCTAGCCATTGTAGATAATAGCGACCTAGCCAATCAGCGCTGTGTTCTTTTGGTAGTGGCACGCGTTGTATCGAACGAACGTCGGCAACTTTCTGCGGTTTTGCAGGAAGTGATTTCTTTTGATTGTTGCCTTTTGCTGCTTCTTCTTCAAGAGCTGCTTGAGCGGCTTCTCGGAACGATGTTTGTCCATAGCTGAGGTCAGGGTGCATCCGGGATGCTTCAGCTACCATTGGGTGAATTAAGCTTTCAATTAATGGATAAACCATTTCTTTCGGCGTTCCGGTCGTAACTGATACCCATAATCGGGACAGTTTTACAGACATAAATGGCACACTAATCATTTTTCGCTTTTTTCCCATAACATCTGCTGTTTCAAGCATAATATCACGATAGGTCATCACTTCAGGACCAGCAACATCAATTGATTTATCGGTGACGTCTTTATTTCCAATTGAGCCATCAAGAGCATGTAGCACGTCAGGTAAAGCAACAGGTTGGGTTTTTTGTCGTGTCCATTTTGGTAATATCATCATCGGCAATCGTTTCACGAGTTTCTTCACAATTGGGAAGGAGGAACCACTTGGTCCTACGATGAGCCCTGCACGAACGGTTGTAACCGGTACAGTGTAAGAATTTAGCACCATCTCAACTTCTCGACGACTTTCTAAATGACGCGACAATTCTTTTTCGTTATCAGGGAGAATGCCACTTAAATAGATAATTTGTTTCACTTGATTCTTTTGAGCTGCTTGAGCAAAGTTATCAGCTAAAATAAAGTCCATATCTTCAAATTTTGCTTGCGTTAATTTTGCAGAAGGCAACATGGAGTGCACAAGGTAAACTGCATAATCAACATCTTTTAATGCGTTTTCTGAATCACTTAATGAAAATAAATCGGCTTGTCGCCAAGTTACATTGTCTGTATTTTCTTTGTTTTCAATGGAACGTGATAATGCGATAATATGGGCCTTGTCCTGCAATTGATTCATCAAGTTCTTACCAATATAGCCACTCGCACCACTAATCGCAATAATAGGTTTTTTTGCCATAGTTGACCCTCCAGACATTTGCTATGTATTGACATACCCTCAGAACTCTATTTTTAATCGGTAAATAACGACGAAATGGTCAGGAAATAGAAGGGATTTACGTTCTTTTGCGGAAATGTGTGAAATAAGAATGAATAAATTAAAAAATATTATTGACGAATTAGGAGAGGTTCGTTACGATTAAGCCTTAATAACTTTATTGCATAAAAGCATAAAAGCGTGAAAGTGATAAAGTGTTTGGGGCAAAAGAGAAGGGAAGAATAGATGATGGAAGAAAAAAAGATTTCATTAGGGTCGGCAATGCTTTTACTTATTGTGATGATGGCGCTAATCGTTACTAGCATGACTCTCTTACAAGCTGAGCCACATATTCCGTTATTATTTTGTATTGTGTTAGTTAGTATAATCGGGATCTTCTTAAATATCAAATGGCATGAACTCGAAAAAGCAATGGTAAAAGGCCTTACAGATGGAACAAAAGCAATTTTGATCTTATCATTAGTCGGCATTGTTATTGCAGTATGGATGATGAGTGGGACTGTCCCAACCATTTTGTTTTATGGTTTGACGATCATCTCTCCTGAGTGGTTTGCGATTAGTGCCTTGCTTATCTGCATGATTGTATCTAGCTTTACAGGGAGTTCTTTTACCACTATTGGCTCTGTTGGTGTAGCGATGATGGGAATTGGGTTAGCTCTAGGGGTTAATCCGGCTATGGCTGCTGGTGCGATCATTTGTGGTGCGTGCTTTGGCGATAAAATGTCGCCTTTATCCGATACAACGAACCTTGCTTCTGGTGCAATCGGCGTAGATTTGTTTACACATATTAAGCATTTAATGTGGACGACCATTCCTAGCTTTCTCATTACGGCGGTTTTATTTTTATTTATTGGTCGGACATATTCGTCAAGCGAGCCGGAAGGAGTTCAGGCAATGCTGGCAACATTAGATGCGTCATTCTCCATTAGCGCATTAACTCTGCTATCACCACTTGTGGTCGTAGTGCTTGCTTTTATGCGTTTTCCAACGATTCCAGCTCTTGCTATTGGAATCGGTACAGGACTTCTAACAGCTGGATTGATTCAAGGTACCTGGACAATTAGCGAATGGTTTACTGTAATTCAAAATGGCTTCTCAACAGAAACTGGAAATGAATCAATCGATGCAATTGTTAATGCTGGTGGCCTACAGTCGATGATGTGGTCGATTTCACTCGTTATTATTGCATTATTGCTCGGAAGTTTAATTCAGCGGGTAGGTTTAATTGATCGACTACTAACGTTTTTCCGCTCATTTCTCAATAACAGAGGAAACGTCATTGGCGCAACGGCTGCATCTTCCATCAGCGTCAACGCACTAACGGGCGAACAATACCTGTCTATTTTATTACCTGGTAAAGCATTTGAGAAGCATTATGAAAGGCTAAACATAGAGAAAAAGAATCTCTCCAGAACACTTGAAGACGCAGGAACACTTGTTAATCCTCTTATACCTTGGGGAGTAAGTGGCGCTTTTTTCGCTTCTACACTGGGTGTAGCGGTTATTGAATACATTCCGTATGCATTTTTCTTATTTTTATCACCAATTTTAACAATTCTTTTTGGCTATTTAGGTATTGGAGTTGGGAAGAAAGCAGCACACTCGTAATAAAAAATCCAAAGCGAATGACCTTTAAATAGTAGGGTCATCGCTTTTTTTATTTATACGATTTGGCGAACGTAAAAAAATACGCTATGCTCGTTGTAGATAGAAGGGGTGACATCATGATTCGTCAATTGTTTGAAGAAGATCAAGTATTTTTTACCTTGATGGAGACAGGGATAAACGATGATTATATCGAAAGAATCTTTCCATCCTTAACGAAAGGAAACCACGTGCTATATGGATTGTTCATTGAGGATCAACTTGTAAGTATGGCTGGTTATACGGTCTTCTCTAATTACTATGCCATGTTAGGTCGTTTACGCAGCGATCGCCGATTTCAAGGAAATGGCTATTCAACAACCTTACTAGCTTTCGTAATTGAAAGAGCGAAAGATGATTCAAATGTTCAATGGATTGGCGCAAACACGGAGCGCGACAACCTTCCTGCTCAAAAAATATTAGCACGATTAAATATGAGGAAAGTAACAACATTATTTAATGCAACAAGAGTCACGGCTCCAAATACTAGCTTCAATGAGTCGATCACATGGAAAGAGATCATTGACATTCAAACAAAACAGGATTTACTTAGTAAAGAATTTGTAGACAAGCATCGAGTGTTTCCATATGAATGCTACTATTCTTTTCCAGCAACACATTCTCTCTTTTTGGAAGCGAATGTAAATGATTGGTGTTTGTTTAAACATCCTACTGAAGATCGCTTCGTCATTTTTAAGTACGATCAAAAGGGGACAGATTATTTACATATGGTGTATCTCTGGGATGATCTTTGGACAGAAGAAGGGTTGTGGGAAGTCGTAGGAAAACAATTTCAGTTGTTTAATAAGATGTTTCCAGAGGGAAAGCTTTGGATCGATTTGTCAGAAACGCAAAAAAGTCTAAAGCCAGATGATGTTACGTTTGACATTCCATCTCCATGGATTTTATTCGAAGTGAAACGTGATTAAGGGATAAATAAAGCAAAAAGACGGTTCATCCTATTTAGGATGAACCGTCTTTTATGGTATTCATATCTTTCTGTTTCTGCTATGAAGAATGGTTTTATTTTGTTAGTGCCAATTCTTTTAGTTTCACATCAAAACGATCGTTGTTCATTACTTTCGTCCATGCTGAGATAAAGTCGTTCACAAATTTTCCTTTATTGTCGTCTTGAGCGTAAACTTCTGAAATCGCTCGAAGAATGGAATTAGAACCGAAGACAAGATCGACACGTGTTGCTGATCGAACAACTTCGCCAGTGCTACGATCACGGCCTTCATACACATCGCCATCAACAACTTTCCACTCGATACCAATATCAAGCAAGTTCGTGAAGAAATCATTTGTTAACGTACCAACTTGATTCGTAAAGACACCGTGGTTGCTACCATCGTGATTTGTACCTAGGACGCGCATACCTCCAACGAGAACGGTCATTTCCGGCGCAGTTAAGTTAAGAAGGTGTGCTTTATCAACGAGCAATTCTTCTTCTGACACAGTGAACTTTTGTTTTTGGAAGTTACGGAATCCATCAGATGATGGTTCTAAAACGTCAAAGTTCTCAATGTCGGTTTGATCTTGTGTCGCATCCCCGCGTCCTGGAGTAAAAGGAACAGATACATCAAAGCCTGCATCTTTTGCGGCTTTTTCAATAGCCGCATTCCCACCAAGAACGATTAAATCGGCAAGACTCACGTTAATCTCTGTCGTTTCATGTAATTTTTCAAGGGTTGTAAGGGTGTTTGTAATTGACTCATTTTGGAAAATTGCCCAGTCTTTTTGCGGGGCAAGACGAATGCGTGCACCATTTGCTCCGCCACGGTTATCTGAACCTCGGAACGTGCTTGCAGATGCCCACGCTGTCGTTACAAGATCCGATACACGAAGGTTCGTATTTAGAATTTCCTCTTTTAATGTAGCGATTTCTTGTTCAGAAAGATCGTAATTACCTGCTGGAATGGGATCTTGCCATACTAATACTTCACTTGGAACTTCTGGTCCTAAATAACGATCACGTGGACCCATGTCACGGTGTAACAATTTAAACCAAGCTCGTGCAAAAGCATCTGCAAATTCTTCAGGGTTTTCATGGAAATGACGCGAAATTTTTTCGTAAGCCGGATCCATGCGAAGTGCCATGTCAGCCGTTGTCATAATCGTTTTTACACGAATAGAGTCATCCTCTGCGTCAGGTGCTAAATCTTTTTCTTCAACATTGACTGGTGTCCACTGGTGAGCACCGGCAGGGCTTTTTGTTAATTCCCATTCATAGCCAAAAAGAAGATCAAAGAAACCGTTATCCCATTGAGTAGGGTTTTGTGTCCAAGCACCTTCAATACCGCTCGTAATGGTGTCGCGGCCTTTTCCGCTACCATGTGTACTTAACCAACCGAGACCTTGTGCTTCAATCGGAGCTGCTTCAGGTTCTGCGCCTACATGCTTGTCTGCTTCGCCTGCGCCATGAGCTTTACCGAATGTGTGGCCACCAGCAACGAGTGCAACCGTTTCTTCATCATTCATTCCCATCCGTCCAAATGTTTCACGAATATCGCGGCCACTTTGAACAGGGTCAGGGTTTCCGTTAGGTCCTTCAGGGTTAACGTAAATCAGGCCCATTTGCACGGCAGCAAGAGGGTTCTCAAGCTCACGATCGCCTGAGTAGCGGTTATCGCCAAGCATTTCTGTCTCGTTCCCCCAATAAATATCTTCTTCAGGGTGCCACACGTCAGGACGACCACCACCGAATCCAAATGTTTTCCCACCCATCGATTCAATAGCGACGTTTCCTGTTAGTAAGAATAAATCTGCCCAAGAAATTTTATTTCCGTACTTTTGTTTAATTGGCCAAAGCAAGCGACGAGCTTTATCGATGTTTGCATTGTCAGCCCAGCTATTTAATGGAGCAAAACGTTGGGCACCAGCTGCGCCACCACCACGACCATCACCAGTACGATATGTACCAGCAGAATGCCAAGCCATACGAATAAACATTGGACCGTAGTGACCATAATCAGCCGGCCACCATTCTTGGCTGTCTGTCATAAGTGCATGTAGATCTTTTTTCAATCCATTATAATCTAAGTTCTTGAATGCCTCAGTATAATCAAAGTCTTCATTCATAGGATTTGATTTTTTGTCATGTTGACGAAGAATGGATAAGTTTAGTTGGTTTGGCCACCATTCACGTTCTGGCGTTCCAGAAACAGTTGTGTTAGTTGAACTACCGTGAAAAAACGGACATTTTCCTCCTGAATGATTCGCTTCAGAAATGATGTTATTGTCAGTCATAATCATTCTCCTTTTTTAAAAGATTAATAGAATAATTGTAATCACCTGAAACCGAATATCAGATGATAATAATTATTATGTAATCATTATAATAAATTTTGCACAACTTGAAAAGGTTTATCTTGTTAGAATGAGAAAGTTTTTGTCGGAGAATTGGAGGGGGTTGAAGAAAATGGTTGTCTGTAAAGGTGTGAACACTATGTAAAACAGGGAGAGAACCCTAAATGGTAATTGATAAAACGTTCTATGTAAGTGAGACTAGCGAAACTCTAAGAAATCCAAGTGTAAACCGATAAGTATAGGGAATAATGAGTAACTGTTTAAACTAGTATAGCAAATTTCTGTAAATGTTAAAACCAAAACGATTTATGTAAGCGATTGATATTAGAAAATAAAAATTTTATTGACAATTAAAAAGAGATCATCTACAATTACGTCATCTTCCTATTGGACAAACGACCTTGTCTTCCTACATACAATTAATACGTCCACTGGAAAAATTAATTAAGGGGGTCATACTTTTGAAAAAATATCTTAAGTATGCAGCAATTTTTGGCGGATTAAGCATGATGCTTGCAGCTTGTAATGGAGGAAGCGAAGAAGGGAGTTCTTCTGGAGGAGATGATGAAGTAACACTTGATTTTTGGTTTTTTACCGGTGAAGATGATCCGGATTCTGAAAATACTATAAACCCAGTTATTGATTCTTTTATTGAAGAAAACCCGAATATTAACGTAAATTTACGCCAGTTGACGTGGGATAATGGGCTTGAACAAATTACAACAGCCTTTGCAGGAAACTCAGTACCTGACGTCATTGAATTAGGGGATACATGGTTTGCTAACTTTGTTGAAGAGGGCGTTCTTGCGAATGTTTCTGAACAAGTTCAACCAATTTACGATAATCATGTGAATTGGGATACGGTTACGTATGAAGATGACGTATACGGCATGCCATGGTTAATGTCTTCTAGAGCGATGTATATTAATACAGATATTTTTGAAGAAGCAGGGCTTGATCCAAACAGTCCGCCGCAAAATTGGGAAGAGATGCTGGAGTATGCAAAACAGATTGAAGAAAATACAGATGCATCTGGCTTTGGTATCCATGCAGGTGAGCCGGAAGCAACATGGCATTATTTTATGGCGACAGCATGGAGTAATGGAGCGGACGTATTAAATGAAGATAACTCGGCAAGTACCATTAACTCACCAGAAATGATTGAAGCGCTAGAATTTTACAAGGAAATGAGTGAATACTCACTTGTCTCACAAAGTGAAGTCATTGATAGTGAATTTCGTGCAGGAAATATCGGCATGTCCTTCTCAGGAGCATGGGGCGTCTTTTCTATACCACGTGACGCGCCAGATTTAAACTTTGATGTTGCGCCAATCCCAGATGGGGCACAAGCGACAGCATCAAGCTTTGCTGGCGGTGAAATTTTAGTTATTCCAGAAGGATCAGAAAATAAAGAGGAAGCCTTTATGTTAATGGAGCATGTGGCGTCCGAAGAACAAGCGATCGATCATATGCAGCGTGTCGGTTCGATGTTTGCGGCTGTCCCTGGCGTAGAAGAGCACGAATTTTTTGATGAAAATCCGCAGCTATCTGTTTTTGCTGGTCAGCTCGAGAGCGCTAAATCGTCTCCTGCCATTACCGAGTGGCAAAGCATAAGTCGCCATGTAGTTGAAGCAGTTGAGCGTACGTTATTAAATGGGGTCGATCCAACAGAATCTTTAAATGACGCTCACGAAAAAATTGAAAACGAGCTTTAATAAGATTAAGTAGAAATCAGCATTCTTATGAACGTTTGCGACAAGTGAAAATCCCTCGTGAAAGCGGGGGATATCCTTTTTAATGTGGAGGTGTGACGGTGTCGACTTGGACAGCGATGAAGCAAAGTAAGATGGCTTATATCTTTTTGCTCCCGTGGTTTTTATTGTTTGCTGTATTTAGCGTATATCCGTTGATTCAATCGTTTATCTATAGCTTTCATGATGTACAAATTTTACGTGGAGAGATGGAGTTTGTCGGGCTAGAAAACTATACGAGTTTGTTTCAGGACCCAGTATTTGGACGAGCGCTACTCAATACATTCATCTATGTTGTGGGCACGATCCCATTTACAGTGTCAATTGCTTTAATTTTAGCGTTAGCTGTTAATCAAAGGATCCCGTTTAAAAATTTCTTTCGAGTTGGGTTTTTCTTGCCGACCGTAACGTCTATTATTGTTGTATCAATGATGTTTAATTTTATGTATTCGCCATCAGGTTTTTTAAATATGATCTTAAACCTCTTTAATTTGCCGACAATGAACTGGCTAATGGATACGAGAACGGCTCTTGCTTCATTAATGGGCCTATCGGTTTGGATGTCGTGTGGGTTTTATATGTTGATTTTTCTAGCTGGATTACAATCAATTCCGAAAGATTTATATGAAGCTGCTACGGTCGATGGGGCGTCGCGGTTTAAACAATTTTGGCATGTGACGATGCCTCATATTCGCCAAATTGCCATTGTTGTCATTGTTATTAACACGATTAATACGTTTCAAGTTTTCCCAGAAGTATATACGCTAACAAGTGGGGGACCGTTAAATGCGACCACAACCATCGTATTCTATTTGTACGAAGAAGCATTTAAACAATTTCAGTTTGGTCCTGCATCTGCAACTGCATATGTTCTGTTTGTGATTATCATGGGCATCTCGCTGCTGATGTTAAAAGTCATGGGCATTAATAAGGGGGTTGGAGACTGATGAATCAACCATCTCACCAGCCAAAAGCGCCGCTCTTAATGAACGATAGCGCGACGCCGTTAGGCCCAAATAAGAAGCCGAAACGAAAATGGTTCGATTATAAGCCTCGGGAAATTGGTTTATTCTTTCTTTTACTCATACCGTTAAGTGTCATGCTCATACCATTCTTATATATGGTGAGTATTTCAATCAAAACCGATGGGGTCGTCTTGCGGACGTTAACAGACATCATTCCAAGAAATCCATCATTTGATAATTACATTACGGTTCTGTCGAACGGAAATTTTGCTCGGTATTTAGGGAATAGTTTATTTGTATCAACATCTATTGTGATTGGAAATGTTTTTTTCTGTACGATGGTCGGCTATACGTTTGCAAAAATGACCTTCCCAGGAAAAAATATGATCTTTATTCTTGTCTTGACGAGTTTTATGATTCCTTTCCAAGTAACAATGATTCCCGTGTTTCAACTTATGCAAAATATCGGTTGGATTGATACGTATCAGGCATTAATTGTTCCTACTCTTGTTACACCATTTGGTATTTTCTTAATGCGGCAATATATTTCGGGCTTGCCGGATGAATTAATTTACGCAGCAAAAGTCGATGGAGCATCAGAGTTTCGAATCGTCTGGCAAATTATTTTTCCGTTAGCTAGACCAATCGTTGCGGTTCTTGTCATTATGACCTTTTTAAATTCGTGGAACGATTTTTTATCGCCGCTTATTTTAACCACTTCACCTGAAATGAGGACAATTCCATTAGGGTTGGCAGAGTTTAGCTTTCTAAATAATACCAACTGGGGTCATTTAATGGCAGCGTCTGTTGTGTCGTTGCTACCTGTGTTTATCATCTTTATTTTCTTCCAGAAACAAATTATATCTGGTTTAGTTTCAGGTGCAATTAAAACGTAAGGTCACAAAGAAAAGAGGGATAGAACGATGGGAATGAGAGTAGAAAAACAGCTGACGATTCATGAAAAAGTAGGGATGCTTTTTTCAATGGGGGCACCTAGCAATGTTGTGGATAATCAGTTTCATCAGCGCTTTGCCGCGTTACCGTTTGGCGGTATGAGCATTTATCCTTACAATATTGAAAGCAAAGAACAGCTCCTTTCATTGTTTAAAGATGTACAAGATTTTAACGAAAAGAAAGGTTACGAAAGCCCTTTTCTAATGGCTTTAGATGAAGAGGGTGGGACATTATCAACGCTTGATCGCTTTTTTCCTTCCGTTCCAGGTAATCGAGCGCTCGGATTAAAACATAATCCACAATTAGCGTATGACAATGGAAAATTGCTTGGTAGTATGATGGCAACATACGGGGTAGCGGTCGATTGGGCTCCTATATTAGATGTAAACACCAATCGAAAAAATTCGGTCATCGGCGTTAGAAGTTATGGTGAAGACCCTACGCTAGTTAGTGATTACGGAGCCAAGTACATACATGGATTGCATGATGCCGGTGTGGCGGCGACAGCGAAACATTTTCCGGGACATGGAGAAACAGAAGCAGACTCACATTTAGGCTCTGTCACATGTAGTTTAAGTGAAAGCGAGATCTTTGAAAAACTTATTCCTCCCTTCGAACGTGCAATTCGAGAAGGGGTTGATGCGATCATGGTGAATCACGTGATTTATGACCAAGTTGAACAATCTAACGGACTCCCAGCAACGATGTCGCATTACTGGATGACCGAAATTCTCCGTGAAAAATTAGGATTCAAAGGGGTAATTTGCACCGATGATATGGAAATGCGTGCCATTAAAGATCATTTTCCAGCGAAAGAAATCGGCGTACTTGCAGTGGAGGCAGGGGTTGACCAATTATTAATCTGCCATTCTCCTGAGCTGCAGCAAGAAGTTTTTGACGGACTTGTTACAGCAGTTGAAACAGGAAGAATAGCTGAAAGCCGAATTGATGAATCAATTAAACGATTGACCCAATTAAAAAAAGCCGTAACGCAATACCGAACAAATGCTACGGTTATACCAGAGAGACAGTGGGCGCAAAACGCTTTACACCTTGCCAAGCAATGCTTGCATTTGGAGCGTGATCCCAAACAATTGCTTCCCCTCGATAAAACAAAGTCGTATGCGCTTATTTTGCCAAAGCTTGAAGCTTTAACACCAGCGGATTCGACAGATGGAAAGGAAGTCCCACTTGCATCTAAACTTGTCAATTTACAAGTAGACACCTTTTCGATATCATTAAAACCAACGGAAAAAGAAATAGCGGAATTAAGGCAACAAGTCGACGATAAAGATGTTGTGATCATCGGTACCATTAACGCCCATTTGTTCACAGAGCAACAAGCGTTAGTACGTCGGTTAAATGATAAAGACTGTATCGTGCTCGTACTACGTGATCCATATGATTGTGATGTGATTCCTGCTGAACAGACGGTTTTACTTATCTGTTCCACTGGTGAATCGAGTATGGAGGCTTTTGCGCTCGAATACAGTTAAGCAGGTAGGGATTGGAGTGGATTCCAGATGCAAGCAAGACAGGGCAATCAAAAATTGTTAAAGCAGTTTAATAAATCCAAGCTATTGAATCTTATTAATCATTATGCGCCGATATCTAGAACGGATTTGGTTCAAAAAACAGGCCTGAGTCCAACGACTGTCTCTTCTTTAATTGAAGAGAGTTTACACGATGGTGTGGTAATCGAAACAGGATCGGTCGGTGAAGGAGTAGGAAGAAAAGCAACACTTTTAGAAATTAATGCACGTGGTGGGTTTGTCATTGGCGTCGACCTTAGTTTTGCAACAGAATTAACGTTGCTTAATCTTCGTGGGGAGTTACTCGTTACCGAAAAAATGGACGAATTAACAGACGTGAATTTATCAGAGTTACCGAATTTATTGAAAAGCTTTTTGAATAAGCAAAAAATTCTTCATGAAGAAGTAAAAGGAATTGGGATCTCGTTACCCGGGATTCTTGATGAAGATCGAAAGAAGATTGTTTTTTCCTATAATTTAAATGTCCGAAACTATCCATTACATGCGCTTGTAGAAGAAGCTTTTCAAGTGCCCATTCACCTCGTTAATGACGTAAATGCTGCTGCTTTTGCAGAGCAGTGCAGTGGCAATGCAGTGGGCAGCCATAGCTTAGTATATACGTTGCTTAGTCGAGGTGTTGGTACAGGGGTAATCTTAAGAAATGAAATTTATGATACCGGTCATACAGGGAATTCGATTACAGCAAGAACGTTCGATCAGGAGCAAACGGTTTTTCATCCATTAAATGTGTATTCGATTTACAACCTTGCAAAAGGGATAAAAGATCGACATCCAGAAACCTTTCATGAAGTAACGGATCATTATGCGATTATTAATCGTTTTTTTCATCTAGCGTTTCAACAAAAGGAAGACCCTTTTTTTACTGAAGCAAAGCGAATGGCTGAAGACATTGTGATTCTCTTAAGTAATTATGCTTTATTGCTTAAACCAGAAAAAGTGTTGGTAAATGGTTGGGTCGCTGAACAACAGTCATTTTTTGCATATATGTTACACGTGCTAGACGAGTTAGAAAAAACAACAACGATTTCGATCTGTTTAGAGAAATCATATTGGAAAGAAAAAGGACCTTCTCTTGGTGCAGCTAGACTCGCGCTACATCATATTTTTAAAGAAATGCAATTTTCATAGACGGACGTGAGGCTAGCGATTTTATGTGAATCGCTAGTCTATTTATATTTGTTTGATAGATTTTCTCATTTTTTAAAGACAAGCATACGAAAAAATGCTATATTCTTTTCATTCTTATATTTTAAGGAATATTAAGAGACATGTCCGAAAATGGTGGTGGAAAGAATGAATGATTTAAGACAAAACAAGAAAATGGGTACACGGATCCTCGATACTGTGGAACGTGTCGGAAACAAATTACCGCATCCGTTTATGTTATTCTTATATTTAGCGATTGCTGTAATTGTATTCTCAGCCATTATTGCAAGTTTAGGCGTTTCGTTTACACATCCAGGCACTGGCGAAGAGACAGCCGTTCGAAGCTTGGTTTCAGCTGAAGGGTTTATGTACATACTTGATTCAATGATTTCCAATTTTATCGGCTTTACGCCACTTGGGCTTGTCTTAACGATGATGCTTGGGATTGGTTTAGCTCAGCAAGTTGGACTAGTTGAAACCTTTATTAAAAGTACGATTTTGAGAGCGCCAACAAAGCTAGTGACGATTGCAATTGTTACGACTGGTATCGTCGGAAATATTGCGTCAGATGCAGCGTACGTTCTGATTCCGCCACTTGGAGCTATGATTTTCTATGCGCTTGGCCGTCATCCACTTGCTGGAATGGCTGCTGGATTTGCAGGTGTAGGGGCAGGTTTCACAGCGAATTTCATTCCTGCGGGGACGGATGTTCTCCTTTCAGGTATTTCGACAGAAGTGGTACAAACGATGGAACCTGGTATGGTTGTCCATATGACCGACAACTATTACTTCATGGTTGCCTCTTCTATTATGCTTATTATCATATGTACAGTTATTACGGAACGAGTCATTGAGCCACGCTTAGGCAAATTTAACCCTAAATATGGTGCGAAAGAGTATGTGGAGCAAGAACTGGATACGGTTGGACCTAAAGAAAGCAAAGCATTACTTATTTCTTTAGCTGCTGGATTCGTGTATTTCGTCATCATTTCGTTTTTTATTGTTCCTGAGAGTGGAATTTTACGAGGTGAAGGTGGGAGTATTGTTCCTTCTCCATTTATTAGTAATATTGTACCAATTATATTATTTTTATTTTTAACTGTATCGATTGCGTACGGTGTTGCTGCTGGTGTCATTAAATCAACCCGCGATGTTCCGGAAATGATGGCCGAAGCGATTAAAAGTATGGCGGGTTATATAGTTTTAATCTTTGCGGCTGCGCAATTTATTGCATACTTTGACTGGAGTAATATCGGTGTATGGATTGCAGTAAGCGGTGCAGAGTTTTTAGAAAGTGTGAACATGACAGGAATGGGTGTTATTGTCGCTTTTATCTTTTTAACGACACTATTAAACTTGTTTATCTTTAGTGGGTCTGCCCAGTGGGCATTAATGGCTCCAGTATTTATACCGTTGTTTATGTTGCTTGACTATCATCCTGCGCTCGTGCAGTTAGCGTACCGGATTGGTGACTCATCAACAAGTGTAATTACACCAATGAATCCATATGTTCCGATGGTTTTAGCGTTTATGAAAAAATACGATTCACGAGCTGGATTTGGCACCTTGTTCTCTATAATGCTCCCCTATACGCTCGTTATTCTAGCATTATGGATTGTTTTATTTTTAATCTGGACAGGATTTGAGTTGCCAATTGGACCTGGCGTAACAGACTACAAAGGCTAATGGAACAAAAAGGGAGAGGGTAACATGTTTTTTAAAGAAGCAACAAGCAATCATGATCACGTCATTAAGTGGAGACGACATCTTCATCAAAACCCTGAATTAAGTCATGAAGAACGACAAACTCAGCAATTTGTATGCGAAACGTTAGATGAAGCAGGCATTGCGTATGAAAAGATGCAGAAAAGCTATGGCGTCATTGGCATGATTAAGGGGGAGCAGCCAGGTAAAATAGTTGCTCTACGCGCAGATATGGATGCGTTGCCGATCGAGGAAAAAAATGACGTGCCTTATCGTTCAACGAAAGAACGAATCATGCATGCATGTGGTCATGATGCACATACAGCGATGCTGCTCGGAGCTGGTGTTGCGCTTCAGAAAAGAAGAAATGAGATTGCTGGGACCGTTCTGCTTTTATTTCAGCCTGCTGAAGAAGATGCACCAATTGGTGGTGCACAGGCAATGATGGAAGATCCAACTTTCTTAGAAAACGAGCCTGATGTGGTCTTTGGTCAACATGTGTGGCCAGACTTACCAGTCGGACAAATAGGCGTTCGAGCAGGGGCAATGATGGGGAATTCCGATCGTTTCTCCATCGTTGTTAATGGAAGAGCAGGCCATGCTAGTATGCCTCACCAAGCAGTTGATGCGATTGTAGTAGCAAATCAACTGATGTCGAGTTTACAAACCATTGTGAGCCGTAACGTTGATCCGCTTGACTCGGCAGTCATTACAGTTGGAAAAATTTCAGGAGGAGACCGCTACAATGTTGTCGCAAGTGAAGTCACCCTTGAAGGAACAGTACGAACGTTTTCGTTAGACGTACGGGAGCAGGTTGAAAAACGCTTAATCCAACTGGCGAATCAAGTAGCAGGAGCAATGGGTGCAAGTGCCACGGTTCATTATCAAAAAGGATATGTTGCAACGCTGAACACTGAAAAATGGGCAGAGCATGTAAAACAGCAAGCGCGCACATTATTTGGAGAGCGCGGGGCTCCTGTCGTGAACCCAAGTTTAGCTGGTGAAGATTTTGGCCGATTTCTACAACACTATCCTGGTGCTTACTTTTGGTTAGGAACCGCCATAAAAGAACGACCTGTTCAAAGTCCACTACATGACTCAACATTTGGCATTGATGAAGAGGCCCTTGTTTACGGCGTCAACATAATGGCAACAACTGCTGTGACGGCATTACAGCAAGTAAATAAAGAGGGGAATTAAAACATGGAGACTCAAATTGATGACTGGATATCAGAACAAGAAGAGACAATTCAAGCGTGGCGTCGCGAGCTGCATCAAATTGCTGAGGTGGGATTTTGCGAATATGAAACAACGCATTACATTATCCAACAACTCGAACCTCTTAATTTCACTCTCCACACTGGTCGTTCGGTAATGGATGATGGGGCACGGTTTGGTGTTCCTCATGCAGATGAATTACGAAAACACGAACAACGGGCGCTCGAACATGGCGTTCCGCATACATTAATGGAGGAAATGAAAGGTGGCTTTACTGGAGTTGTAGCTGTTCTCGAGACCGGAAGACCTGGTAGCCACACGGCCATGAGGTTTGATATTGATGCATTGCCAATAGAAGAGGACACAACGGAAGACCATCTACCTGCTAAAGCAGGATTTCGATCCCATCATGATGGCATGATGCACGCGTGTGGTCACGATGGTCACACAGCAATTGGTCTGGCAATGGCACACTTTTTAGCTACATGGAAAGACCAGTTATCAGGTACGTACACGTTAATTTTTCAGCCAGCTGAAGAAGGAAGCCGAGGAGCGAAGTCGATCGTAGAAAAAGGCTGGCTTGACGGTGTTGATTATTTTCTTAGTGGTCACTTAGGGATTCGGTCCCAGCCTGTAGGGACGCTTGTTTCTGGTGCAACGACTATTTTGGCGACAACAAAAATAGATGCAACATTTACGGGAACAACAGCTCATGCTGGAATGGAACCCCATAAAGGAAAAAATGCAATGCTTGCTGCTTCCACAGCTGTATTAAATTTGCACGGCATTTCTCCTCATAGTGACGGCGAGACGCGTATAAATGTTGGGCGTTTTGAAGCGGGTAATGGTCGTAATATTGTTCCAGGAGACGCAATTTTACAATTAGAAACCCGAGGCGAGTCTACAAATGAAAATGCCTACATGAAAACCGAGGCAATTCGACGGCTAGAGGGCGCTGCACATATGCACGATGTGACTTTAGACTATCAAATTGTTGGTGAAGGACTCGCTGCAGAGACAGACCCTTACTTTATTGAAAAAATTCCAGTAGTCACAAGTTCGAGTCGCTATGTTCAAACTGTAAAAGAAACGATGGCGCTAAACGGATCTGAAGACGTAACCTATATGATGCGTCACGTCCAAGACCAAGGTGGTCTAGCTAGCTATATGATTTTTGGTAGCCAGTTAGCAGCAGGGCATCATCATAAACAGTTTGATTTTGAAGAAGGCGCGCTTTATGTTGCCGTAAGCGCACTTGCACATATCGTTGTTCATAACTAGATTATGTTCGAAAAAAGAGCTTCAAGTGTTAGAAAACATAACGCTAGCTCTTTTTTTACTAAAGTCAATTAAACGGCGACGACTTCTGCGGGAACAGTGCGTGTTCGAAGACAATGGAGCGTTCTTTGCTGAATGGCGGAGGCTGTGTTCTAGCAAAGAAGATATCATGAGCGCAAGGAATCGTGCAGCGCAAACGGATGTCGCCTTTTGCCTGTGTGAAAGCGTACGCAAATTGACTCACGTAAAAATGATAGTTATTCACATATGAAAAGAGGGAAATGATGACGATTAACTTAGGCGTCGTTGGACCGGAAGATTCTGTTGGAACACTTACCAAGGTGGTCGAAGAGTATCCTTCATTCAAAGCGATTCCGATTATTTATGAAAATGTTGAACAAGCTCCTTCCAAAATTAAACAAACTACCCAACAGGTTGATCAATGGCTTTTCACCGGTCAAGCTCCGTACTCACTCTGCACGGAAATGGGTATTGTCTCAAAAGATCAATCTTGGTTTGTTCCTCTTGAGGGTTCAAGCCTATTAGGAACATTTTTAGAGGCATTCTACCACACAGACCAAAAAAAATTAGATGTAAGTTTAGATACGATTTCCCCTCAATATACCGACTGGCTTATTAATGAATTTTCCTTAGCCCATTTAACCATACACCTGTTTGATTATCCTGATTACGTTGAAGAAGAAAAACTGATTGCGTTTCACAAACAAGCATTTCAATCAGGAAAAACTGCTTTGGCATTAACTTGTTTAAGAGGCGTTTACCAGGCACTAATAAAACTTGGGATCCCTTGTTACCGTGTGCAACCAGCGGAGCCAGTAACACGCAATATTTTAGCGCGAATACAAGATCGTATGAACTCTCTTTATTATAAAAAAGCTCAAATCGGCGTTGTTGGAGCGCTTATTCCGTTCTCACAAACGGAACAGAAAGAGATGGTCTATTCCTATAAGCGAAAGCACCAAGAACTAGTTATTAGAAAGAGGCTATTAGAATACGCTGAATCGCTACAAGGATCGTTTATAGAAATTGGGAACGGTTATTTTGAAATTTTTACAACAAGGGGAGAAATTGAAGCGCAAAGCTGGCCTTATGAAGTCATTGATGACGTAAAAACGAGTACAAATCTGACTATTTATTTAGGAATTGGTTACGGTAGGACAGCGCTGGCAGCGTCCAAACATGTTCAAAGTGCGCTCGATTTTAGTAAGCAAGCAAGAGAACAAATGATTGTGCTCGTGGATGAGGAGAACAACGTTTCTGAAGCAAAGCGAAATGAAGAACCATTTCAATATCGCCAAGTTTTTTTAGGAGACCATTCTACAAATGTAGCAGTTGGACCAGCCATCATTGCACGTATTTACGCAAAAGTAGCACAACAAAAGCAATCCTATTTTTCTTCACAAGACGTGGCAATTTGGTTGGAAGGAACCGAGCGACATGCGCGGCGAATTTTATTTGAGTTGGAGAAAGGGAACGTCATTCGTCAAGTCGGAGAAGAGC
This sequence comes from Shouchella phoenicis, assembly GCF_047238345.1. Lineage (NCBI taxonomy): Bacteria > Bacillati > Bacillota > Bacilli > Caryophanales > Bacillaceae > Shouchella > Shouchella phoenicis. The sequence continues at coordinate 1,657,693 of NZ_JBDFMQ010000001.1, forward strand.
AATCTGGAAGACGAGGAAGGCCGAGAAGAGTTTATTGTTTCAAAGACAGCTTGTGAGTAAGTTTATTATGCATTGGTTTTAATAAAAGACCAAAATACTTCTTATCTGCCAACGACTTAATAAAACAAGAACCTATTCAGTAATGATAGGTTCTTATTTTTATTAAAAATTTTAATATGATTTATTTGTTAGTTGGTGGGATTTTATATAGATCGAAATTGAGTATTATTGTAAGTAAGACGTGGTAGTAATGTAGCGTGCGTCAGACTTGCTAATACAAGTCTCATTTTCCGAATAGATCGTAATCTTTCTTCTAATACCAAAGATTGTTTTTGCACCAGTTACTGCCTATGAAATAAAGATCTTACTGTCATAGTATCATAATAAAAATATTCTTAACATGAGCAAGCATATTAAAATACTTATGGAAAGGATTCAAATCAGTTGAAAATAAGAGGAAAAGGGATCTTTTACTAGAATGAAAGAGCTGAGGAGGTGTAAGGGTGAGTGAGTAATTGTTATACAATTTAAAGTTTAATAGTTGCGGTCGATTTTTATTCAGAAGAAATGCTATGATAATGCAGTGCTAAAAACAATTGTATGAACAGACCCGCATGAATGAATCTTTGTAGAATCTAGAGGTTGATTCGCTCATTTACAAAGAAATCGCAAAAACTTGCCGGATTTAGGTAGTTTCTTTTGGTACAGGAAGGATGTTAATTCATATGTCAACGCAAATTATTGCAGCCATTATTATTTATTTATTAATTATGGTCATGATTGGCTGGTATGGTTATAAAAAAACGGCTAGTCACTCTGACTACACTCTTGGTGGAAGGGGACTTTCACCGACTGTCGCTGCACTAAGTGCTGGAGCATCAGACATGAGTGGATGGCTTATGCTTGCTTTACCTGGTTCTATGTATTTAACAGGACTCGGTGCTGGTTGGTTAGCGCTCGGACTTATTATTGGCGCTTATTTAAATTGGATTTTCTTAGCCCCTCGGTTAAGAACGTATACGGAAACAGCAAATGACTCTATTACGATTCCATCCTTTTTAGAAAATCGCTTTATTGATTCGACTAAACTTTTACGTATTTTATCTGGGATCATTATTATTTTCTTCTTTACGATTTATGTGTCTTCAGGAATGGTATCAGGAGGAAGGGTTTTTGATTCGTTATTAGGCATTGATTATCATACGAGTTTGTTAATTGTCGCAGGGGTTACCATTCTTTATACACTGTTTGGTGGTTTTTTAGCAGTAAGCTGGACAGACGTCGTCCAAGGTGGCGTTATGATGCTTGCATTGCTCATTGTGCCGATTTTTGCTTTAGCAGAAGTAGGCGGAGTGTCTTCGTCATTTGATCAAATTCGAACTATTGACCCACAGCTATTAGATATTTTTCGCGGAGTTACAGTGATAACGATTATTGGCTCATTAGCATGGGGCCTAGGCTACTTTGGTCAACCACACATTATTGTTCGTTTTATGGCGCTGCGTACGGCGCGAGAAGCGAAGCCGGCTAGAAGAATTGGGATGGCATGGATGATTATCTCGATAATTGGTGCTATGTTTACAGGTCTCGTTGGCCGAGCATATTTGAGTAACGAAGGGGTCTTCTTAAATCCAGATAACGACAGTCAACATGAAACCGTATTTGTGGTTTTAGGTGAGATGTTATTTCATCCGTTCGTTATCGGCATTATCTTTAGTGCAATTTTGGCGGCTGTTATGAGTACAATATCTTCTCAACTACTTGTAACATCTAGTTCACTAACTGAAGACTTATATAAGACATTTCTTAAGCGTAAACCTGGAGATCGAGAGTTAGTTTTTCTAGGTCGAGCAGCGGTGCTTGTTGTTGCGCTAATTGCCTTAGCGTTGTCTTGGAATCCGGATAGTTCGATTCTTGAACTAGTTAGTTATGCTTGGGCAGGTTTTGGTGCTGCATTCGGTCCAGTTATGCTAATCAGCTTGTACTGGAGAGGCATGACGAGATGGGGCGCACTTGCCGGAATGTTGTCTGGTGCAATTGTTGTTATTGTTTGGGCCAACACAAGTCTTTATCAAGTGCTTGGTATGAATGAACGTGTATATGAACTTCTTCCAGGTTTTATTATAGCGACCATTATGATTTTTGTTGTAAGTAAGCTAACGAAAAACGACGAAAGAGTCGCTCAAGGCTTTAAAGAATTCAAACAACAGTTAGACGAGAATAAGAAATAATTAGCTTCGTACGCTTAAAGACAAATGAGCCATTGATGGCTCATTTGTCTTTTTAGGTTCAAAAATCACTTGCATGTAAATGTTTAATGGGAGCATAATTGGGTATCGTAAAGGTGGACATAGAAGAAAGGGAATGAGACAGTATGAAAAAATGGTCAATGTTTAGTCTAGTTTTACTAACGACAATACTCCTATCAGCATGCAACAATGGTGGGAATGAACCAGCAGAAGAAGGAGAGTCTGGTCAAACGAGTGATGAAACGAGTAGTGAAAATCATGATTCGAACGAAGCCTCTATTGATGGGGTAAAGGATTCATGGACAGAAGTACCGCTTGTTTTAGAGGAGATCGAGGATTCAATTACTCGGGTCGAACTGACAAATGATCGAGGTGGCAGTCGGGTCATTCTTTATTACACGAATGAAGAAGGTCCTCAATACAAATCCGTGCTCGTCAAAGACGAGGAACGCTTGAAGATTATTTCAATTAATGAAAATGGGGAAGGGGAAATTTTTAACGAAATTGTAGAAGACCGCTTATAACCATAATAAGTGGAGCGCTAAACAGTAAATTGAATACTGATTTAGCGCTCTTTTTGTGGCTATATCTCCATGGGAACCGATTTCGATTCGTAGTATGCAAGTGCTGCTTGAATCGCTCTACCTGTTTGAACCGATGCGCCTTTGTAAAGTAAAGCCGCTTCAAGTGCGGCAAGCACAAATAAGACGTTTTCTTTACGGCAACTGTAGCCCATAGAACCAATGCGCCAAATTTTACCGTGTAAAGGACCGAACGAACTCGCAATTTCAACACCAAAATGGGTCAACATAAATGCTCTAATTTCATCAGCATTAACGCCAGGAGGGACTGAAATGCAAGTAACAACAGGCAGTTTATTCTCATGGTCTGCATACAATTGTAGTCCCATTGCTTGAATACCGGCAATTAGTGCCTTTTCATGATACATGTGGCGGTTAAAACGCTCTGCTAGACCTTCTTCTAGTAAAAGGCGCAACCCTTCATGTAACCCATAAATCATAGAAGTTGCTTCTGTATGATGGTTGAGGCGTCTAGGACTCCAGTAATCTTGAAGTTGACTTAAATCAAAATAATTGCTTCGAATAACGGATCCTGAATAAGGTTTAGATTGATCGTATTCAGTAGCGATGCCACGTTCAACTTTTTTACGTCGATTAATGACAGCTTCAGCTCTTTCATTATACGTAATGGGAGCCATTCCAGCTGGAATTGATAAGCATTTTTGCGTTCCGCCAATCGCAGCATCAATATACCAATCATCAACGTTAACGTCGACACCGCCAATCGTAGCTACAGCGTCTACTACAAATAAAATGTCCTTCTCACGACACGTTTTTCCGATGTTTTGTAACGGCATCATGCAGCCAGTAGACGTTTCACCGTGCACACACGCAACAATTTTAGGGTTCACGGCGTTGATTTCAGCGATTATTTCTTCTTCAGAAAAAATCGTTCCCCATTCGCATTCAATCGAATGAACGTCTGCGTCAAGCCTTTCGCAAATTTCTACTAATAAATGACCAAATCTACCGTAAATCGGGATAAACACGCGATCTCCTGGTTCAATTAAGCTCGTTAACACAGCCTCTAGCCCTGAACGAGATGTACCATCAATAGGAAATGCCCATTGATTCTTTGTTTGAAATAAATCTCTTAGCATCGCCATTGTCTCATTCATCATCTCTGTAAAAGCAGGATCAAACTGTCCTAAAATAGGTGCGCTCATGGCACGAAGGACACGTGGCTCTGCCTCAACAGGACCGGGAGTCATGATTGTACGTTTAGCTAAGTCGCTCACAGTGATTCCTCCTTATTGATAAGCAAGTTGGTAAAGAACATGTTTTAAAGCGTCTAAACCTACTTGCAAATCTTCTTGTTCTGTAAATTCATATGGAGAATGACTAATTCCTTTCACACTTGGAACAAATAATAAACATGTAGGAACAGCAGAGCCAAGAATTTGCGCATCGTGCCCTGCGCCACTATACATATAGCGGCTCTTTAATTGGGACTGCTGTGCATAATCATAAGCAAGAGAAGTCAAGTTTTCTGACATAGAAACAGGCGCAACATCTGAATATTGCTCAACGGACACAGCGATGTCAGATGTGCCGAGTTCATCAACAAACGAGTAAATTCGTTCATGATAAACATTTAATGTTTCTGAGTGAGGATGGCGGATATCTAACGTAAAGGTAATTTGACCAGGAATGACATTTGGTGTGTTTGGTAAAACATTAAATTGGCCGACCGTTGCAACAAAGGATTCATCCATCGAATGACCAGCTTGAATCAACTTTTGAACAAGTGTTGTAGCTGTATCCATCGCATCTCGCCGTTTATTCATTGGCGTTGTTCCAGCATGATTGCTTTCACCTGTTACCGTGAAAATAAATCGTTTTTGGCCTACAATCCCTTTTACAATACCAAGAGATTCTCCTGCATCCTCTAAGATTGAACCTTGCTCAATATGTAATTCTACAAAGTATCCTAAGTCTTGACGCAACGGATTTTGATAATGCCCAAGTCCGAATCCAAATTCGTTCATTTCATCATAAAAAAACTTGCCGTTTGTGTCTTTTGTTTCACGATAGTTCTTGTCTTGATGAATGCCAGTGAGATTACCGGATCCCCAAAAATTTAAAGGAAAGCGACTGCCTTCTTCTTCGCAAAACGAAACAACATCAATGGTTCGTTTCGGTTGACCGTGTGTGTGAACGAGTTCAGAAACAGCGAGTAAACTAGCGAGTACCCCATATGCACCATCGTATTTCCCGCCGTTTACAACTGTATCAATGTGTGAACCTGTTAAAACAACTGGTTCCTCTTTATTTGTCCCCTCTACACGTCCGTATACATTCCCAATATCATCATAAAATGGAGCAAATCCGTGTTGTTTAAACAGCTTGTGGATGGTTTGTTGGGCTTTATTCCAAACAGGCGTATATAAAAGTCTAGTGACACCACCATCTTTTGTTTTACCTATACTCGCTAATTCTTCAATAATGGACGATATAGGTGCTAGGGATTGTTGAGTTTTCATAGTCATACCCTCACTTTTGTCAAAATGTTTTGATTGAACAACTGTAAAAATAAGTGTACGGTTAAACTATTCAGATTTCATTGGATGATTTATTGTTTTTTGATTTAATTGTTGTGCACATTGTCTAAAATGGAGGGGTTAGATGGATATTGCAGCATTTCTACAGTTATCAGATTTAAAAGAAGCTCGAATAATTGCTGGTGAAAAGGGCATCGATCGTCGAATTGGCAATGTGAAGATGATGGACGCACCGGATATTATTCATTACTTAACGCAAGATGATTTACTCGTTACGACCGCTTACCATTATGTCGGGAAACCAGAGCTATTACTTGATTTGATTAAAGAAATGAAGCGGATAGGATGTGCAGGAATAGGAATTAAACAAGAACGGTTTCTTGGACAAATCCCCAAAAGTGTCTTAGCTCATGCTGAACAAATAGATTTTCCTATTATTGCTTTGCCTGAACAATTGGGATTAAGTTACGTGGCAAATCAAGTATTAAGCACAATTCTTGATCAAAGAACCCATGAATTAACGACTGCTCTTGACGCTCACCGAGCATTTTCAGAGCATATTGTGAGTGGGAAAGGGTTGCTACATCTATTAGAAAATGTAGCACAGCTAGTTGGAGCACCGATTTTACTTATGAACGAGCGCTGTCAAGTTTTATCGGCTTCTAATACAGCAAATCCCGTTGGAAATGGCATGGAGTATTTGTATCGGATGGGCTATGCTTTTTTTCCGGCAGGAAGTCCATATACGTGCTTTACGTTGTTAATGAATCAACCAAAAACAGTAACAGCATTTCCCGTGTACACAGATAAAGCAAAAAAGAGTATCCTCGTTATTCTTAATTCGCTACCGTCTCACGATCGACAAGCCTATTTACTCATTGAACAAGCTACCAACGTCATTGCGTTTGAATTAATGAAAGAAAATGCCTTAAAACAGTATACGCGCCGAGCAAAAAATGAATTTTTTCTCCATTACATAAACGGACAGTATGCGACAAAAGAAGAGACAATTAATCGGGCACAAGAATTTGGTCTGTATAACGATCGACCGTACAAATGTGTGGCGGGTAGGCTTGATCAAGAAGAAATTAGTTTAGGATTTAAAGAGAATCATATTGAGATTGAAAAAGTATTTGATTTTGTTGAAGAAGAGTTATCAATATTTCCTTTCCAATCCCATGTGTTTATAAAAGGAGACATTTGTTTTATTTTATTGGAAGGAGAAAAGGATGATACGATTGGCGATTCCCTTCAAGCAGTAGATTTTGCGCTCGAAATGATCCAAGACCATGTGTTTCTCCATTTTAAACGATCGATTTCATTTGGGGTTAGTCATCTGTGTCGTCAGTTCTGGGATGTTCGAGAAGCCCACCAAGAAGCAACAAACGCCCTTCATTCCGGACGACTTTCAGGAAATCGACAATTTGTCCAAACCTACCAAGCGAAAGATTTAGTGAAGTTATTGCGTATGATTCCGAGAGAAGACCTGAATGAGTTCTGCGATTATAATTTAAAAAAATTAACAGAACCGAGCGTAAACGAGATGGGTCTTATCCAGACTTTAGCTGTTTACCTTGAAACCCATTGTCAAATCTCTGAAACGGCAAAACGACTTTATGTTCACCGCAATACGATTATTTATCGTTTGGAGAAAATTGAAGAACTACTCGGAAAAAATTTAAAAGATCCAGATACAACCCTTCATTTACGCCTAGCCCTGCGAATTCAGCATACTTTACAAACAATGTAAAGACGGATTTTAGTCCGATGGAAGAATCCGGAGTTTCTTCTATAATAAAGTGGAAAGGGAGGCTACTCATGTTAAGTCAAACAACGATAAATACAATTAAGGCGACCGTTCCTGTTTTAGAAGAGCATGGCCTAACCATAACAACGAGATTTTACGAGCTATTATTTTCGAATCACCCTGAATTATGGAACGTCTTTAACCATGCTAATCAAGCGCGCTTTACACAGCAAGAAGCGTTAGCAAAAGCTTTACATGCAGCGGCAAGCCATATAGAGCAATTAGGAAATATCGCACCAGCTGTGGAGAAAATTGCCCATAAACACCGTAGTATTGGAGTGAAAGCTGAGCACTATCCGATTGTTGGTCATTTTTTGATCGTTGCGATGAAGGACGTTCTCGGGGAAGGGGCGAACAAAGAAGTGATTCGTGCTTGGGAAGACGTGTATGGCATACTTTCCCAACAATTTATTGAGATCGAATCAGCACTTGAAAAGGAAGCGAACTGGTCAGGTTTTCTACCCTTAAAAGTCACAAAAATCATACGCGAAACAAGTGACATGACGTCGTTTTATTTACAGGCTGAAAATCGTACGTTTTTGCCTGGTCAATACGTTAGCGTGAAGGTTCACGTAAATGGCTATGATCACATTCGTCAATACAGTCTATCAAATGAAAATGATCAGCGAGCGTATCGAATTAGTGTGAAACGTGAGCAACCAGCAGATGGTCCTAACGGCATTGTTTCTCAGTACATGCACCATCATGTGAATGTAGGAGATGCTCTTTACGTAAGTGCACCAGCGGGAACGGTTCGTTATCATCAAGAGATTGAAACACCGCTGGTATTTATAAGTGCTGGGTCAGGTGTTACCCCAATGATTTCAATGCTAAAATCGGTCACAACGGATCAGCCTAAACGGGAGGTTCATTTTGTTTATGGAACAACGGATAGCACAACGCATGTTTTTAAAGAAGAGGTTGAAGATATCGTGCAAACACATCCTGAAGTTAAGCAGCATATTTTCTATACAAGCCCTCTAAAAACAGATACATATACTAGAAAAAGCAAGATTAATCAAGAGGCGGTATCAGAAATCATTTCACCGCTCAGTGATCCAGAAATCATGATTGGTGGGTCCAAACCTTTTATACATGATGTATATACGTCGTTAAAAGCTTGTGGTGTTGAAGATCGTCAGATTCGCTACGAAAGTTTTGAACCGCAGATTTAGTAGCCGAATACGGTTAGACTTGAAGCATCTCTTTCGTTCTCATTGTGCATCATGAATAGTCTATCTGTTTTAATTTATGCATTGTAACCAATGACCTTCCTTTATCGCGTTAGTAAGATAGTGAAAATAACCGAGGCGATAAAGTGAGGGGATTCATACATGGAACAACTGCAAAATCAAAAATCTAGTACACCAAGTTTACCACCGCAAAAGAAAGAACGGATGCCTCATATATATGTGCTCCTGTTTATCATTAGTGGGCTAGCAGCTATACTTACATACGTTATACCAGCCGGCTCTTTTGAACGAGTCCCTGGGCCTAATGGACGTGAATCGATCGATCCGAATTCGTTTACTACAATTGATGCACCGCCTGTTTCATTTATGGATTTCATGCTAGCTATTCCTGTAGGAATGGCTAGCGCAAGTGAAATCATCTTTTTTACCTTTATTATTGGTGGCATGTTCATGGTATTAAGACGAACAGAGATTATTGAGATTGGTGTCGATCGATTAGCCAGAAAATTTGAACATAAGAGTATTGCGGTCATCCCCGTTTTGCTTACTCTTTTTGCAGTAGTTGCAACAACCATTGGGACACCAGAGCTTTCTTTAGTTTATATTCCCGTTTTAATACCTTTATTTATTTCACTTGGCTATGATTCGATGACTGCAGCAGGTATTGCGCTTATCTCGACAGCGCTAGGTTTTACTGCTGGTGTGATGAATCCAGGTACTGTCGGAATATCACAACAAATTTCAGGATTGGAAACGTATTCTGGTTTTGGCTTACGAGTTGTTGTACTAATGGTCATCATTCTAGTTGGTAGTTTGTATATCATGCGCTATGCAAAAAAAGTAAAGCAGGATCCCTTTAAAAGCTATACGCGAGATGAAGATGAATTGAAGCGTGTAAAATACAAAGATGCGCTTAAGCAACCAGCCAAGCAAGCGACAAAAAGACAATTGCTGGCCATTGCCACATTACCTATTTTCTTTAGTGTTCTTGTTTACGGAGTCACACAGTTAGGATGGTTTATGCTCGAAATGTCTGGCTTATTTATTTTTATGGGCATTTTAGTCGGAATAATCGCGGGGCTTTCATTTACAAAAGTGTGTGAAGCATTTACGGAAGGGTTTAGAGAAGTGTTAATGGGCGCTATTATTATTGGGATTGCACGCTCTGTGGCGGTTGTTCTTGAAGAAGGACAAATTATGGATACGATTGTCTATGGTTTAGGGAATCTCGTCGGGCAATTACCGAGTACATTAAGCGCTATTGGAATGATGACGGTTCAATTGTTTATAAATTTTTTCATTCCTTCAGGAAGTGGTCAAGCGTTAGTAACAATGCCTATTATGGCGCCACTGGCAGACATGTTAGGTGTGACCCGTCAAACAGCTATTCTAGCCTTCCAGTTTGGGGATGGCTTTGCCCATATTTTATATCCAACTTCAGGTTATTTTATGGCTGCCCTTGTAATTGCAGGGATTAGCTGGACAAAATGGATAAAATTTTTTACACCATTATTTATGATTTATATGTTTATTGGCGTGATCTTTTTAATCTATGCACAAGTTACAGGCTGGACTGGTTAATAGAAAGGAAGCGACAGGATGGATATACGAATTAGTGGCGGTCGAATTGTATTGCCTGACCAAGTTATTGAAACAGACATTGGCATAAAAGACGGAATCATTGTAAAAATAGGAAAAGTGGACGGAGCAAAAGAGACGATTGATGCAAACGGTCAACTTGTTTTTCCAGGGGGAATTGATACTCATGTTCACTTCTCAGAACCTGGTCGAACGGAGTGGGAGGGATTTGAAACAGGTAGTCAAGCATTGGCAGCAGGTGGCGTGACATCGTACATTGAAATGCCGCTTAATGCACTACCAGCCACAACGAATCGTGCGCATTTGCAGTTAAAACTTGACTTAGCGAAATCAAAAAACAGCGTCAATTATAGCTTCTATGGAGGGTTATCGTCTTCTAATTTATCGGAGTTGGAAGAGCTGGCAGACAGCGATGTCGTTGCCTTTAAATGTTTTTTATCTACTTGTGGCTCTGATCATCCAGAAGACTTTTCTAATGTAGATGAGCAAACCTTACAAGCAGGTATGCGTATATTAGCTCGAAAAGGCAAGCTTCTATGTATACACGCAGAAGATGCAGACCTTACGGATACCCTAGAGCAAGAAAAGCGTGATGCAGGAAGCGCAGACGCACAAGCATATATCGAATCTCGTCCTATAAGAGCAGAAGTACTCGCTGTAGATAAGGCAATTGCGGCTGCTAGAGAAACAGGATGTTCAATCCATTTTGTTCATATTTCTTCAGCCGCAGCGATCGAGTCAATTCAACGAGCTAAACTGGAAGGAATTGATGTTACGGTTGAATCCTGCCCACATTATTTTGTGTTTTCCGCAGAACAACTAGTGCATTTAGGGACCTTGGCTAAATGTCAACCACCATTGCGACCTCAAGAAGAAGTCGAAAAATTATGGGCATGTTTATTGCGTGGAGAAATCGATTGGATAACATCCGACCACTCTCCTTGTACAATTGATTTAAAGGCAGGGAATTTTTTTACGGCATGGGGCGGGATTACAGGTTGCCAAAATATGATTGATGTGATGTATGATGAAGCTGTCAATAAAAGAGGCATGTCAGAGGTTGCGTTTGCTAACCTTATTTCAAGCATACCGGCAAAAAGAATGGGGATGCATAGTAAAGGGGACATAACTGTTGGAAAAGATGCGGACCTGTTTTTCTTAAATGACCAAGTGTCTTACACTTTAAAACAGGAAGATTTATACTACAAAAATCCATATTCTCCTTATGTGGGTCGAACGATTGATTGTCGGGTAACTTACACAATTGTGAAAGGGCAAGTTGTCTTTCGAAATGGAAAGCTTGTTCAAGGAAAAAAGAGAGGAGAATTGATTCAAGTAAGTTAATCATCAATGTGGGATTTTGATCTATTTTCTTTAAAAAAAGGCGGTTGCAAAAGCGTTTACTGTTATTAATTTAAGTGTAACACCATAGAGTAAATGCGCATTGGTAGATAATCTACCAATGCTTTTTAGTGTAGTGGCTTAATAAGATCTGCGTCGTCGAGTGTATCGAAAGGTCGCTGGAATGAATGATTTGTTCATTAAGCGGCGCTACGATTGCACGGTTTGAGAGTCCTGTTAGAACCAATGTAGTGCCTATCTTATTAAGTTCTTCTTTTAACATTAAAAGATTTTCAAGTGTAAATTGGGTGAACGTATGTAAACTAGAAACATCAGCGGCAAGTGTAGAAATATGGTGATCTGCTAACGATTTTTTAATGTTCGCCATTTGATTATTCACTCTTGCTTTTGTGAATGTACCTACAATCGACATAATCGCAATATCGTTCATAAGTGGCACCACTGGAAGAGCCAACAAATCAAATCCTTTAATCGTTTCTAAATATGCTAATTCAGTCATTTTTCGTTTTGTAATGTCTTTTTGTACACCAACAAAATACGTTTTGTCGTCTTTGTTGTTTTTAGCAGGGTCGATCGTTAATTCATTCCAAAAAGGGGTTCCGTCTTTTTTGTAATTCAGAATTTCTGCTTTAAAGCTTCCCGATCGTTGAAGAGATTCGCTAATCTTTTTTAAATCTTCTTTGTTTGTATTCTCCCCCTGTAAAAAGCGACAGTTCTTGCCCATCACTTCTTCCAAATGATACTGCGTAATGTCTGTAAATCCTTGGTTAATAAAAATAATTGGATTGTCAACTAAACTAGGGTCAGTAATGGCTATACCAATCCCAGTGTAATCAAGGCTATTGGCAAAAAAGCTAGCATCTAATCGGATCATCATATCCCCTCTTTACGAAAATAGTAGTTTAAGTGTACCGCAAACACAAAATCGTTGCATCGATTAAGACGCTATGTTAAGTTATTTAGAGTGATCGTTCTATCAAATGAGGAGGTGGAGCAAAGTGAGTAAGAAACGAGAGCAACTTCTTGAACGTTCGGAACGTTTGTTTGAGACAAATGGCTTTCATGCAGTAGGAATTAAACAACTGATAAAAGAAGCAGATATTTCTCTAATGACGCTGTACAACCATTTTGATTCAAAAGAAAAACTAATTTTGGCTATTTTACAAAGACGAGAAATTCGCTATATGCAACTGTTAAAGCAAGCGTTTGTACATGAAAATGTTGATGTACTGTCGATTGTAAACAATCACATAAACTGGATTGAAAAAAACGGAGCAAACGGGTGTATGTTCCTACGTGCAAAAGAAGAATTTTCTGCAGGTGTGTCGGAAAATCAAGAGATTACTACTTTTGCAACTCAACATAAGCAGCGATTGGTGACGCTTTTTAACGAGCAAGGTTTAACAAAACGCGAAGCAATGCGGTTGGTGCTCGTTCTTGAAGGTGCCACGGCAATGGCAGAGGTGTTTGATCTTGATGATGTTGTAGAAGAAACACGTTTATCGATTCAAGCATTGTTTAGCAGTTGAAACAATGCATTTTTTTGCTAAAAATTATAATGATCGTTCTATATAAAAAGGATGTGATGTAAATGTGGAAAATCGTATTACCTGGATTGGCAATGATTGCAGTCACGTATGCGTTCGCACGACTAAGTTTTGGTTTATTTCTTCCGGACATTGCATCAGATTTGCAGTTAAGTGAAAGTGATGGCGGTTTGATTGGATCACTAGGCTATATTGCTTATTCTCTTGCTCTGCTTGTCTCTTCAGCTGGAATTATGTGGTTTGGACAGCGAAAAGTGAATGTACTAGCTGGATTAACGGCAGTCATTGGCTTACTCGGGATCTCTTCAGCCCAATCAGCGATCTTTTTAGCTAGTAGTGTATTCGTGGCAGGTCTTGGAAGTGGGTTGGCTTCACCAGCTTTAAGTCAAATTGCACGGCAAACGCTGGCGAAAAATCAATTGGATCGCGGCAATACGTGGATAAACAGTGGAACTAGTTTTGGAATGATTATAACTGGCCCGATTGTACTTCTTTTTACAGAACATTGGCGGTTATCATATGCATTGTTTGCTGTAATTGCTTTTGCAGTTCTTGTATGGAATCGAGTGTCTATTCCGAATGAGGAAAACAAGCAAGAAACAAAAGGTCAATCAATCAATTGGACCTCTGTTCTAAATCAAGCGAAAGGGCTTCTATTCGCTTCAATCATTGTTGGTATCAGCTCATCGATCTATTGGACATTCTCAAGAAGTTTTTTAACGGTGGAGCATGGTGTTTCGGCGAATGAAAGTGTGCTTTTTTGGGTGATTATGGGTATAGCAGGTATTTTAGGTGGGGTAGCCGGTGGCTTCATACAATGGATCGGGATGAAGTGGTCGTATCGCCTCGTTTTACTAGCGCTGCTTAGTTCAATTGCGATACTAATCGTGTCATCAAGACTATCCATTTACTTATCTGCCAGTCTGTTCGGAGGTGGGTACATCTTTTTAACCGGCTTATTTATTGTGTGGGCAACAAAACTTTTTGATAAGCTTCCTGCAGTAGGCGTCAGTATATCCTTTCTCGCTTTAGGTATAGGCCAATCGATTGGCTCTTTCTTTGCAGGGAAAACAATTGAGTGGACGTCCTATCCAATCAGCTTTCTACTGTTTGCGTTACTAGGCGGAGTTGGACTATTCATAACGCCACTGAAAAAAAGTATGGAAGAGCAAAAGACAGCGCCATAATTGGTGTTGTCTTTAAAATGTTCGTATCTTCTATAACATTTATAATTGTCACGTAAATGAAAGCGTGTTAAAATGCAATCAAATAATACACATATATGATCGACAATCTCATATGTGATGGAGGGTGTCATGTCCGTAAAATCGGCTGTCCGCGTCTTACGTATATTTGAATTGTTAAGCGTACATAAGGGAGGGTTAAGCAATAAACAAATTTGCACCTATTTGAATCTCCCTCAAAGTAGTGCATCAGGACTTATAAAAACGTTGCTCGATGAAAATTATTTGTCATTAAACGAAAGCAATTATTTTATTTTAGGACCGAAATTAATTCCAGTAGGACAAGCTGCAATGGAATCATTTAATCTTTCGACTTTCGGCGTAGAAGATTTGAAAGCGCTTATGCTTAAAGTGGAAGAAACCGTATTTATGGCTACATTGGTCGATAATGAACTCATTTACATCGCAAAAATTGACAGCAATCGTTCCATTCGTACATCCGCCTTTTTAGGAGGGAAAAAACCTCTTTATTGCACCGGACTTGGAAAAGCGTACTTAGCAAGTATGCCTCAAGAAAAACGAGAGACTTACATACAACATACTAAATTGGAACCGATTACAGATCACACGATAACCGATAAAGAAGAATTAAAAACAAAGCTTTTGGATTATCAACATCAAGGCTATGCCATTGATGATGAAGAGAATGAAGAAGGGCTTTATTGCTTAGCTGCCCCTATTTTTAACAGTACAGGAGAAATGGAAGCCGCCATCAGTGTTGCAGGACCAAAGGCGAGAATGTTAAAACATGAAGCGTACATTGTGCAACACGTCAAGAACACAGCCAGCATGATTTCAATTAAGCTCGGCTATAGAGGAGGGTAACATGGATGTCTTAAGCATGGGTGAAACAATGATTCTCTTTTCACCTCGTTCATCTGGTCAACTACGCTATGAAACTGATTTTCACGCCCAAGTTGCAGGTGCAGAAACAAATACGTTAATAGGTCTAGCGAAATTAGGATACAAATCAAGCTGGATTAGCCGAATTGGAGATGATGAATTTGGTCAAAAAATAATTCATGCCGTTCGAGGGGAAGGGATTGGGACTGAGGCTGTAACCGTAGACGATCGCCACTCAACTGGATTATTTTTTAAAGAAAAAACGACAGAGGCATTAACGTCTGTGCAGTATTATCGCGATCAGTCTGCCGCTAGTTTTTTGTCGACAAACGATGTGGAACCCGTTGATGTCAGTCTATTTCAATACGTTTATTTAACAGGTATTACCCCGGCTTTAAGTGAAACCTGTGCGGATGCTGTTCATGCACTAATGAGAAAAGCAATCGCCGCTAATGTACCGGTTGTATTTGACCCGAACATAAGAAAAAAACTGTTAAATGGGGAAACAGGTAAACAACTTATGAAGGATTGCATTGCTGCTTCGAATATTGCGCTACCGGGACGCCAAGAAGGAGACTATTTATTCGGTACGACTGATGAGAAACAAATAGCCGAAGCGTGTATGAAGCTTGGGGCAGATACAGTTGTAGTGAAGTTAGGGGAAGACGGAGCGTATTTTCAAACGAAAATGGAAAGCGGTTACGTCCATGCATTTTCGGTGTCGCGTGTCGTTGACCCGGTCGGAGCAGGGGATGGATTTGCAGCAGGATTGCTAGCTGGACTGCTAGAAAAAAAGTCGATTGAAGAATCGGTCAAGCAAGGCTGTGCGATTGGAGCAATTGTGACGCAAGTAAACGGGGATATTGAGGGCTTGCCTACGAGAAACCAATTAACAACGTTTATGGAAGCGGATTCTGCTGACGATGTTGCGAGATGAGGAGAGGGTATGATGAGAACGTATCAGGCAATTCAATCAGAGAAAATTATTGCCATTATAAGAGGGGCAGAGGCTGATGATCTTGTTCAAATTGGACAAGCACTGAAAGAAGGTGGGATTCAGCTGGTTGAAGTAACACTCAATTCCAATCAGGCTCTTGATGGCATTACACACTTAAAAAAAGAATTTGGCGATGAACTTTTCATTGGTGCTGGAACGGTATTGGATCCTGAATCGGCTCGAGCTGCCATTCAAGCAGGAGCGGATTTTATTCTCTCCCCAACTGTTAATATCGAAACGATTAGCATGACGAAGCGGTACGGAAAAGTAAGTATTCCAGGTGCCTTTACACCAACTGAAATTCTTACTGCCTATGAAAACGGTGCAGACTTCGTAAAAGTATTCCCAGCGAGGATGGGACCGGACTATATAAAAGATATTCAAGGGCCTTTGCCACATATTCCCCTTGTACCAACTGGTGGTGTAAATGAACAAAATGTCGCATCTTTCTTGAAAATTGGAAGTGTGGCATGCGGGATTGGCAGTTCCCTAGTAAATACGAAAGAAGCTGTTACGGCAGATTCTTTACAAGCATTAACAAAAAGAGCAAAGCGATTTGTTGAGATTGCACGAACGATTTGAAAGGATGAGAATGAATGAAGATTACAAGCTACGAACTTTTTCAAGTTCCACCTAGATGGCTTTTCTTAAAAATTGAAACAGATGAAGGCATTATTGGTTGGGGTGAACCGGTCATTGAAGGGAAAGCCGCAACCGTAAAAACAGCTGTTGATGAGCTCATGCAGTTTTTAATTGGAAAAGACCCTTTACAAATAGAAGATCATTGGAATGTGATGTATCGAGGTGGTTTCTACCGCGGTGGTCCGATTTTAATGAGTGCGATCTCAGGAATTGATCAAGCCTTATGGGATATAAAAGGGAAGCACTTAGGTGTGCCTGTCCATCAGCTATTAGGTGGAAAAGCGAGAGAATCGATTAAAGTCTATTCGTGGATTGGCGGAGATCGTCCAAGCGATGTTGGTGCTGCAGCAAAGGCAGTTGTCGATAAAGGGTTTAAGGCAATCAAAATGAATGGCACAGATGAACTCCAGTATATCGACTCTTATGAAAAGATTGACCGTGTTCTTGAGAATGTTGCCGCCATCCGTGAGGCAGTAGGCCCTTACATCGGGATTGGCATTGATTTTCACGGCAGAGTACATAAGCCAATGGCGAAAATTCTCGCTAAAGAGCTAGAGGTATTTCGACCAATGTTCATTGAAGAACCGGTACTACCTGAAAACAACGAAGCATTGCGAGAAATTGCGAACCATACTGTTATTCCGATCGCCACTGGAGAGCGGATGTATTCAAAATGGGATTTTAAAAACCTTTTAAAAGATGGCTATGTTGATATTATTCAACCAGATTTGTCTCATGCAGGAGGCATTACAGAAAACAAGAAGATTCTCTCAATGGCAGAAGCATTTGATGTTGCAGCAGCACCTCATTGCCCATTAGGACCGATTGCATTAGCATCTTGCTTACAAGTAGATGCAACATGTCATAACGCCTTTATTCAAGAACAAAGTTTAGGTATTCATTATAATGAAGGATCAGATTTACTTGACTATCTTACGGATGCGAGTGTCTTTACATATAAAGACGGTTACGTCGAGATTCCCGACAAGCCGGGACTTGGTATTGAAATCAATGAAGACCATGTAAGAAAGATGGCA
The DNA here is from genome assembly GCF_047238345.1 of Shouchella phoenicis. NCBI lineage: Bacteria > Bacillati > Bacillota > Bacilli > Caryophanales > Bacillaceae > Shouchella > Shouchella phoenicis. The sequence continues at coordinate 1,675,295 of NZ_JBDFMQ010000001.1, forward strand.
AAGGTTGGCCATGATTGGAAAAATCCTATCTGGAGGCACAACGATCACAGTATTGCGGAATGGTAACGGATAGAAAGAAGGAGAGGGATCAAACATGTCTTCATTAGGGTTAATCCTCGTCACGATTGTCGGGATTGCGGTACTTCTATATTTAATTATGCATTCAAAGATGCAAGCGTTTCTTGCGCTATTGATTGCTAGTATTTTTATTGGGATCTTTACTGGTATGGATCCCACATCGTTAATTGAGACAATGGAAGAAGGAATGGGTGGAACCCTTGGCTTTATTGCCATCGTCGTCGGACTTGGTGCGATGTTTGGTGAAATGTTACGAACATCTGGAGGGGCAGAACGTTTGGCCTTTACGTTGGTTGACCGGTTTGGAGAAAACCGAGCTCAGTGGGCGTTAGCGTTAACAGGGTTTATTGTTGCGATTCCTGTATTTTTAGATGTGGCGCTCGTGATCTTACTTCCAATCGTTTATAGTTTAGCGATGCGTACAGGCAAATCACTCCTTTATTATGCAATTCCTTTACTAGCAGGTCTTGCGGTGGCGCATAGCTTTATCCCACCTACACCAGGGCCAATTGCGGTTGCGTCCGTGCTTGGCGTAGACTTAGGCTGGATGATGTTGTTTGGTATTATTGCAGGACTTCCGGCAATGATCATTGCTGGTCCGTTGTTTGGTCGTTGGATCGGGAAACGTGTCCATGTCGGCGTACCGGCACATATTGTTGAAGCAACGAAACAAGAAGAAGAGTCAACAAAAGAATTACCTCGTTTCGGGCTCATTTGCTTTATTATTTTATTGCCACTGGCTATGATTCTGTTAAATACAGCAGGCGACGTCATTTTAGAAGAAGGTACAACAACGCATCAAATTCTTACATTCGTAGGTCATCCATTTATCGCCTTAATCGTGGCGACGTTACTAGCGATGTATTTCTTAGGAAAACGTCGTGGAGCAACGAAGGAACAAATTCAAACGATGACAACAAAAGCCCTTGAACCAGCAGGAATTGTCATCTTAATCACTGGAGCAGGTGGCGTCTTTAAAGAAGTCCTGATTCAAAGTGGTGTTGGTGATGCAATGGGTGAACTAATGGCTTCGTCTGGCTTCCCACTAGTTTTACTAGCCTTCTTAATTGCAACTTTTGTAAGGGTAGCACAAGGTTCGGCAACGGTTGCGATGATTACTGCAGCTGGACTCGTTTCACCAATCATCGACATGGTGGACTTATCACAGCCATCCTTAGCATTAATTGCGATTGCCATTGCTTGTGGTGCAACTGTTCTTTCTCACGTAAACGATTCTGGTTTCTGGCTAGTTAGTCGTTTCCTTGAAATGTCTGAGAAGGATACGTTGAAATCATGGACGGTAATGGAAACCATTATCGGTGGTGTCGGTTTCCTTGTCGTGTTTGGATTAAGCTTCTTCTTTTCATAAATGAGAGTTTCCCTTTTAAAAGAGCGCATTCCAGCGCTCTTTTTTATGCATATAGACATATAACTTTTGAACGAAATCACAAAGAGAAGACCCAAGTCTAAGTTAGCGGGGACAATCGTTGAAGCCGTCTAATCAATGTTTTCATAGGATGGAAGAGGCAAGAAGATGAGCCTTATGGAATAGGAGGAACACGTGTGAAGCGGCGATCTCATTTGTTAATTATTGCAAAAGATACGAATTTCTTTACGGACCGAAACTATGCTCATCTAGAAAAGGAGCTTGCTAAGCACGTCACCGTGACCACTTGGCGAACCTCTGGGCATATCCAAGCTATTCTCAAGAAACTTAAACACACGCCAGATTTTATTCTAGTTGTAAACGATATTGGGGATCGATTTGAACCAAACGTCAATGGATTAAGCGCTGTCTCCATTCCGTCAGCTCTATTTGTAAACGATGTGCATCGATTTACAGAAAGACGACGTCAATTCTTAAGGCGCAATCCAACTACGTATCTTTTCAGCGTGACGCGAGATGCCTGCTTGCAAACTTATCCAGAATATACAAAACGTATGCGGTGGCTGCCTCATTTTGTTGAGCCGACGATTTATCAAGATTATGGTTTACTGAAAGAGTATGACTTTCTATTACTCGGTGCTGTAAATCAAGCTTACCCATTTCGACAATTTATTCTTGAAACCTTTGCAAACCAGCCAGGGTTCCATCACCAAACTCATCCTGGTTATTCGTTCCAGTATGAAGAAACGAAGCAGTTGGTAGGGACGCGATATGCGATGGAAATTAATAAAGCGCATGTCTTTTTTACTTGTCCATCCGCATATTTGTACCCAGTAAAAAAGTATTATGAAGCACTCGCTTGCCGTAGTCTACTACTTGCTCCCAGCTTTCCGGAATTAGAGGCTCTCGGGTTTATACCAGGGACTCATTTTGTATCTGTTCATGAGGAGAATCTTGCTGAAGCTGCAACTTATTATCGTAATAACGAAAAAGAGCGGCATAGAATTGTAGATAATGGTTTTTCTTTTGTTCATCGCCACCATACAACGGAAAAACGGAGTGAAGATGTATTGAAACAGATTGAATTCATTCTCTCATAAGAAAGGACCGAACGTATGACAAAAAAAATTGGACGAAACGTTGTAATTGAAGATGATGTGGTGTTAGGGGAGGAAGTTGTTATTGGCGACAACACGGTCATTCTAGCAGGCACGGAACTTGGAGACGGCGTCGTCGTTGGCGCTAACTGTGTGTTAGGCATTCAGGTTGGTGGGAACAAGCGGATGAGAAAATCAACTGGACCAAAACGTAAATTGATTATTGGAACAGGCACAACGTTGGGCTCTCTTGTCTCCATTTATGCTGGTACAGAACTTGGGGAACAAGTTTTTGTTGGCGATCATGCCAGTATTCGAGAATCTGTCAAAGTTGGAAAAGGAACGGTCATCGGTCGTTCTGCCATTGTTGAATTAAATACAACAATTGGGGAGAGCTGTACGATTCAAACGTCTGCCTATGTGACGGGAGACACGACGATAGAAGACCATGTGTTTATTGGGCCATGTGTGTCAATGTCGAATGATAAATATATGGGCGCGCAAGCGTATGAAATGAAAGGGCCGTTTATTAAAGAGGGAGCGAAGATTGGCAACAATGCCACGCTGCTTCCAGGTGTTTGTGTAGGGAAAGGGACCATCGTTGGTGCAGGAGCAGTGGTGACGAAAGATACAGGGGATGATGTTGTTGTGGCTGGCGTCCCTGCACGTCCATTGAAGGGGGAAGGACAATGACAAAAGTATGTATGCTTGTCCATACCCATTCTTTTTTGGATACGAGAATCTTTCAAAAAGAAGCAAAATCGTTACAGAAACACGGCTATGATGTTGTAATGATTGTACCAAGAATAAAAGGGAAATTATTTAAAGTGAATAAAGAGCCGTTTGACAATGAATTGTTAGAACCTACTTTTATGTATGAAGGCATTAAAATTGTAACGTATGATTTTGAATCGTATAAACCGACTGTTGAGCATATGCAGGAGCACATTGATGCGAAGTCATTAGCGTTTAATCATCCACTTGTAAAATTAGGATTGGCAGAAGATGCGGACGTCTATCACGCTCATGAAGTGGCCTCGTTATTTGCTGGCATAGGTATTAAGCGACAACGAGAAAAAGAAGGAAAACCGATTAAATTAATCTTTGATAGCCATGATCTCATTCCTGATCCGTTTGATAAAAAGCCGAAATTTATCGCAATGGGTAAATTGCTAGATGATATGTTGAAGGAGATTGATCAATTAATTACGGTCTCCCCATCGATTAAAGCCTACTATATTACAAAACAACCGTTACTACCAATTGAAATTTTATATAATTCTCCTCCACTAAACAAGCAGTTTAAAGCGAGAGTACCAAAGGATACTGAATTAACGGTTGGCTATGAAGGGCACGTTGCCGACAATAAAAAAGGAAGCAGCGATAAAATCTATCAGATGACGGAACGATCGAAGTCACATATTCATGACTTTACATTTAAAATCATTGGTGGCGTGTTACACGGCCACAGTCTAGACATTCCGGAAAACGTAAAAAACAATATTTCGTTAACAGGTTGGGTACCATTTGAAAACATTGCGGATGAAATGGCTGAAATCGATATCGGCTGGATTGATTTTGATGATTTAAGCAACTCCTTAAATCGATCGTACGCATTACCGAATAAGTTCTTTAGTTATTTAAACAACGGCATTCCTGTTATCGTCAATAAATGTCATGATATGGAACAATTCATTCAGACGCACCAGTGTGGCATTGTTTTAAATAAACAAAAAGCTACAGGAGATGATTACGCAGAGGCGATTCTCTATTTGCATCAGAACCGAGATCTTTTAAAGCAAATGAGTATAAATGCGCGTAAAGCAATGGAACAACTCTATAATTGGGAGAAGATGGAGCAACGCATGATTCAGATGTACGAAGCGCTGTTAGACGATCAACCCAAGCCTTTCTATATCGAAAAATAACAACCACCACTTGTGAGAGCTGTAATGGCGCTCGCAAGTTTTACTTAAGCGCATAAAAAAGCGATTATGGCATAGTCATAATCGCTTTTTTAGCTAAAATAAGAAGTGCTTTTTTATTATTTGATAGATGTGTTCTGCAGATTGCCCATCCCCAAATAAAGCTGGGTAGTTGGAAGGCTTATATGCTGTTTGGACAGCTTTTATAATTGCAGCAGAATCATTTGCATCGACGAGCTGGTTCCATTTGGCATCAACGGTTTCAATCCATTCTGTCTCATCACGGAGTGTAATGCACGGTATTCCTAGCATGTAGGCTTCTTTTTGCACACCGCCTGAGTCCGTTAAAATGGTTTGCGCTTGGCTCATGAGTGCCAGCATATCAAAATAGTCAAGAGGATCAATAAACAAAAGAGATTTTCCGTCGAGCTCTTTTAATCCTTGCCCGTTTTCAAGCTGCTTTTTTGTACGTGGATGAAGAGGGAGGATGACGGTCTTGTCTAAATGAGTGAACCCTTTCATAATGGCCTGTAATCGATCGGGTGAATCTGTATTTTCAGCACGGTGAATTGTGGCCACATAATAATCTTTCGGTGACAGCTTTAGTTGGTCGAGAATCGTGGAGTGGCTTTTGGCTTTGTCTTGATAGTAAAGAACCGCATCATACATGATATCCCCAGTTGCGTGAACCCCTTTCGTAATACCTTCGTACGCTAGTTGCTTAACGGATGATTGAGAAGGACAAAACAGTAAGCTTGATAGATGATCGGTGACAATTCGATTAATCTCTTCTGGCATGTTTCGGTTAAATGAGCGTAATCCAGATTCTACGTGAATAATAGGAATATGGAGCTTCGATGCTGCGAGACTACCAGCTATGGTAGAATTCGTGTCGCCATAAACCATGACGGCATCAGGTTTTTCATTTAAAAGAACTTGTTCAATTTCGATCAACATTTTTCCAGTTTGTTCACCGTGAGAGCCAGAGCCAATGCCGAGATGATAATTAGGTTTTGGTATATTTAGTTGCTCGAAAAACACATCAGACATGTTGGCGTTATAATGTTGACCTGTATGAACAAGAACTTCTTTTATGGAAGAATCTTGGCTTAAACGTCGTGAAACCATACAAGCTTTAATAAATTGAGGCCGTGCCCCAATAATTGTAACGATTTTCATTGTTTCCTCCTTTAGGTGCACCAATCTCGTTTTTGTTTCATTCGATACTAGTAAATGTATGAAAAAGACAGAAGAATGGCACGGCGTCAATGGGAAATAGATACGTAACCTAAGTAGGGAGAAGGATTTGAATGAAACATATTTGTTTTTTAGTGGCCGAGCATCCTTTTTTAGACGCGCGAATTTTTCAAAAGGAAGCTAAGAGTCTGGTGCGACAAGGCTATAAGGTAACGTTAATTGTCCCAAGAAGAAAAGGTCGTTTGTTTGACACAAGCGGTCAATTACTAATGGATCAATTTTTAGAACAATCATTTGAATATGAAGGCGTTCATTTCTTGGCTTATGATCCACCAAAACAAAAGCGACAACTTGCTCGACAAGTCTCGCTTTTAAAAGCTGGGAAACTAGAATCAATGCCCTCACCTTGCATGGATCTTGCTGTTTCCGTTGAAGCTGATCTGTATCATGCGCACGAGTTTGTTTCTTGCTATGATGGCGTGATGGTCAAGCGAGCGCTTAAATCCAAAGGGAAAGAAGTGAAACTTGTTTATGACAGTCATGAACTTGTTCCTGACCCTTTAGAACCTTATAGTCAAAGAGTGTTTCAACAAATGACCACGCTTTTAAAGGAGCTATTTTTGGAAGTAGATACGATTTTTACAGTCTCTTCTTCTATTAAAAACTATTATCAAGAATTGGGCTGTACAAAGCCAATTGACATCCTATATAATTCGCCGTTTTTAATGCCTATTGAACAGGTAGAAAAACATCATTCTTCACCGCTCGTTCTCGGTTACATTGGGACATTGACGATAAATAAGGGAGATGCTAGCAAACTAATTGAGATTGTGAAGCGTGCAAACCAAACAATTCCTTTGCAAGCTCTGATCATTGGCGATCGAATGGAAACAGAGTCTATTCCCGACACCATTCGTAAGAACATCCGTTCAACTGGCTGGTTGCCCTATGAACGGATTGCAATGGCTTGTGCCACAATTGACGTTGGTTGGATCGAGTTGAACACATCGAATGCATTAAACCGTATGTATTCAATGCCAAATAAGTTCTTTAGCTATTTAGAACGTGGCATTCCACCAATTGTCCCTAGTAGTAAAGATATGAGCGATTTTATCAACACATATGAATGTGGATTTATCATAGACAAAAGTGGATCTGTTGACGCATACGTAGAGAAACTAATCGATCTTTATCGGCATCCCTCAAAACGCTTACTAGCTGGTCAAAACGGAAGAAACGCTATTGAAACTACGTATAGCTGGGATCGAATGGAACAACGATTGTACGAACGATACGCGCAGCTCTTTCAAGTCTAATACATGAATTTCCACGAATCTCTTGATAAAGCTGTCCATAACATCTCATTCTCTTGAACATACAGTATGTAATGAAGCTGAAACTGATAGAGAAGGGGCGAAGTAATGGGAGAATATCCGAAGCAACAAACAGTAGCTGTCGTCGGGTTAGGGAAGATTGGTTTAACGATGGCAGCCATATACGCAAGCAACGGTTTTCGAGTGATTGGAGCAGATGTCAATCCTGCCGTTATACAATCTGTAAATTTAGGAGAATCTCATGTAAAAAATGAACCTGGTTTAAAAGAGCTGGTCGAATTAGGTCATAAACGTCAAGTATTAAGCGCAACCTTAGATACGAAGGATGCTGTATCAAAAGCAGATATTGTGATCGTCGTTGTTCCTGTACTCGTATATGATGACAACGATGTGGATTACACGTATATGGATGCAGCAGTAGAGGAAATTGCTGCTGGATTGACGGAAGGCACAACGGTTATTTTTGAAACGACTTTGCCAACTGGAGACACGAGAAATCGATTCGGCGTCAAATTAGAAGCTGTTTCTGGCTTAAAAGCAGGCACAGACTTCTTTTTAGCGTATAGTCCTGAACGCGTCTATTCAAATAAAATTTTAAGTGATTTGAAAAAATATCCTAAAATTGTTGGTGGTGTGAATGAAGAAAGCTTAAAACGCGCTTCTGCATTTTATAAGCAAGCCATTCAAGCTGATATTATTGAAGTGGAATCTTCTGAAACCGCAGAGTTTGCGAAAGTAGCAGAATGCGTGTATCGGGATGTTAATATTGCTCTAGCGAATGAACTTGCCGTATATGCAAGTAAGATGCATGTGAATATCCGTGAAGTCATTCAAGCTAGCAATACCCAACCTTATTCGCATATTCACTCACCAGGAATTGGCGTTGGTGGCCATTGTATTCCTATATACCCGTACTTTTTTATGAAAAGAGGCTTGTCAGAAGGGCTTGCTCATTTAGCGAGAGACGTGAATGATGGCATGGCAGCTTACTCGATTCAAGAAATAGAACAAGAGTTGGACGGGTTAAATGGCAAAAACATTCTTATCCTCGGCTTATCTTATCGTGAAAACGTGAAAGAAGAAACGAAATCAACCACATGGCTTTTGCTTGATCAACTAAAGAAAAAACAAGCAAATGTATCTGTTCATGATCCAATGTTTTCTGAAAAAGAATTGAAAGAAAGAGCGCTTTTACCGTTTTCTTTTACAAGTGAGGCGTCTAAAGAGATTGACGCGATTATTGTGCAAGCATTTCACGATGAGTATCAAACCATTGAATTTGACTCATTTACTTCATGTAAACTTTTATTTGATGGGCGTAATGCGGTTGATTCAAAGAAATTATCTAAAAGTGGCATCCGCTATAAAGGATTAGGCCTATGAGTAAACAAGGAAAAGAACCGTTGATCCCAATGGTAGATTTGAAAAGAGAGTACGTCGTGTTAAAACCTCATTTGCTCAAAGGCATTATGGATGTTCTTAATAGTGGTCACTATATTTTAGGCGAAAAAGGTCGATTGCTTGAAGCGCAAATTGCTGAATACGTAGGAGCAAGCTATGCAAGTGGAGTCGCAAACGGAACAGATGCCTTATATTTGGCGTTAAAAGCACTTGATATTGGACCAGGTGATGAAGTCATTACAACACCTTTTACGTTTTTTGCAACAGGGGAAGTGATTGCACAAGTTGGCGCTACGCCTGTTTTTGCTGATATTGAAAAAGACAGCTACAACCTTGATCCTGAAGAAGTGGCAAAAAAAGTGACAGATCAAACAAAAGCGATTCTTGTTGTTCATCTTTTTGGGCAGGCGGCGAATATGAACGCGTTACGAGCGATTGCCGATGAGCATAAACTTTATATTGTTGAAGATGCATGCCAAGCCATTGGAACGGAATGGAAGCGTCAGCGTGTAGGTGCTTTAGGCGATGTAGGCTGTTTTTCCTTTTTTCCATCAAAAAGTTTAGGTGCTTTTGGCGATGCGGGCATGGTTGTCACTAATTCTGAAGCGATCCATCAAAAATTGACGGAATTACGTAACCATGGAAGTACGAGTAAATACCGACATGCATCAATTGGACAAAATAGTCGTCTTGATGAAATCCAAGCAGCTGTTTTACTTGCGAAATTAAAGTTCCTTGACCTTTTTCTTCTAAAGCGAAATGGCATTGCAAAGCGTTATACTAGAGGCTTAGATGATTCAATCAAAAAACCTTCTATAAACAAAACAAGAAGTCATACCTTTCATCAGTATTGCATTGAATTTGATGATCGAGATGCCGTCGCGGACTATTTGGATGAGCAAGGAATTGCATCCGCAGTTTATTACCCTGTTCCGCTTCACCTTCAGGAAGCATTTGCTTACCTTGGGTTGAAAAAAGGAGATTTCCCTAATGCAGAAACAGCCGCCGATCGCATTCTAGCTTTACCGATTTCCCCAGAATTATCTATTGAAGAGCAAGAGTTGATCATCGCGCATATCAATCATTTTATTGATACGAATCGTTAACGATCGAGCTGTTTAAGAAAACCATTCCACTTGGAGTGGTTTTTTTGTGTAATGCTTTGAGCGTGATCCCGAACATTGTAAATGGTGAAGTCTTCGTAATGGAGCGGTCCTTCCTTGTATAAGCGCATGATCGTTGAAACATCTTCATATAAGCGTCCTTCTTCATATTCGGAAACGACGAATCCGCCCGCTTTTTTCAGTAAATCTGTACGATACATGCGAGGACCAAGAGGGTAACGGTAGTGCTGCAAAGAGGTGGCTGTCATTATTTTTCGCCCGTTCGCTATTCCTTTGTAGACAAGGTGACCTAAACGTTGTTCTTTCCAACGGCGTAAATTGCCATAAAGTAGTGGTGAATTGTCTGGCCACTTTCTAAGCATGTCTGTCAGAACCTCAAAGGCATTCGGATCAAGCCAATCATCTGCATCGAGCTCCAGAATAAATGGGCTTTGAATGGACGAAAGAAGGTGATTGAGTGCATGAGCCTTGCCTCTATTCTGCTTAGAGATAGAAGAGTGGAGGATAGGTTGATTCCATCTGCTCAATCGCAATGGAGACGAATCGCTGGAGCCGTCATCCCATACATAAATTGCTTCTGGAAGTGTTGAACCAATTAAACAAGACGCAATTGCGTTATCAAGATAATCGCCTTGATTGTAGTTCGCAATGACAACAGATATCGGTACAGTTGTGCGTGTATAAGCCTTAAGAGTATATTTACGTACAAAATCTTCAACAGCTTTTTGCTGCGCGTGTTTCCTTCGTTTTAATCCTGTTGTGAAAGTATTCGTCTCTTTTTTTTCATTTGGTAGCTCTTGAAACCAAAAAGGGAGTAAGGACTCTGGAAACGGCAGCAACCATTTATCTGGAAATGGATATTGTAAGAGTGCGTTTCTTTTAATAAAAAGACCATTACGATCGCCACTTGCAACAAGGTGATCGTCCATAGCCAAAATGGCTTTGGTGGACAGGGATGCGTGAGAATCAATTAGAAGCACATGTGACGCATCTATTTGTGTGATTAAGCCATTTAACGTCGTTCCGAGGTCTTCTCCCTTAATTGGAATCGAATGCGTTTGTATCGCTGTTTTTGTTTGAGGCACATAATAGGTTGGCAAGTGAACGATGTAAAGGTCACGTATGTCCGTCGCAATAGAATCAAGAGATTGAAGTGTAGATTTAAACGTTTGATGATGATGGAGCGCAATGATAATGGCAGTAGTCGACACTTGAAAGCCCCCTGATCTGTTTTTACTAGCTTATGTAAAGAGTGCTTGCGAAAGAATGGTTTTAAAAATGGAGACATTAATGGAATTCATGAAGAGATAGGGCAATTAAACAAGCAATCCTTCAATTAAAACATTAACTAAAGAGAGACTTATAAAGGAGGGATAGAATGTTCATCACTCGTTTGTTTTTTTTAGTTAAATCATTTTTCTTATCATTGTTTTTTCCGGCATGCTGTAAATTACCAGTTTCAGAACGAGAGTTGCTATGGTGTTTAACTGGCAAAGACATTGAAGTATCAACGCCATTTGGGTTTTTATCAGGCACATTACTAGCTGTTAAACGTGACTACATTGTGTTACTTGATGAAACAGATACACAAGTGCTTGTGCGTTTTGCAAAGATAGAGACTGTTCGTTCATTAGCTTAATAGAAGAGGAGGGAACTCGTTTGTTTAGACGCTTTTTTTATCAAGAGCTTACAAGCAGAATAGCTACACGAGTAGAAGTAACAACTGATACGAATTTAATAGAAGGCTTAATTGTTCGTGTGACACCTGAATTGCTCGTTGTGGACGTAACAGATGGATATGAAGCAGGCTCAAACCAATTTGTATTCATTGATGCCATTAATTACGTACGCTTCCCATAAATGAAAAGGAATGCATAATAAACCCACCTTTGGCATCTCCAAAGGTGGGTTTTATTTGAATAAACAACTTCTAGCTATTTGTTTTTCAAACAAATAGCGTGGCTGATCTGATTTGCTAAGGCAAGTGCTTTAATGCCGTCATTCGCGGTCACATAAGGCGTTGTTTTTTCTTTTATACTAGAGAGAAATGCTTGGAGCTCAAGTGAAAGCGGCTTTTGGAATGATGGTGCTTGTATGGTTTCCGTGATGGATCTTGGAAAAAGATCAGCAGAATCAGAAGGTCGGGTAATGGCCAGTTCATTCGTTAATAGATTCGCGACCATATACGTTTTTTCAGTTAATAAATGGATGGATCGTACATTTTTATTTGACTGATAGCTTGCAGTTAATTGAATAGCGACTCCTGAAGCAGTCTTACCAATCGCAACAGCGTGGATGGGCATCTGTTTTGATAAGTGTCCAATTGTATAAATGTCTTTAAACGGTTCATGATTAAGAAGTGTTCCTACTATATATAAGTCGTGAAGCATTAAGTCCTGTACAACATCTACCCCTTCTAATCGATTACTGAAGGCTGACATTCGGTGTGTTTCAATCGCAATGATTCTCTCGTTTTTTAAAACGTGCTGCAGCGCTTTCATTAGAGGATTAAACAATTCAATATGACCAATCTGTATTTGTACGTTTGCCCGTTCGGCTCGTTCTTTTAGGTCTGTCGCTTCGTCTACGGTTGAAGCAATGGGTTTTTCGATTAACATGTGAACCCCTTTGCTTATGCAGGCTAAGGCAACATCATAATGATAAATAGTTGGAACGGTAATACTTACAGCATCTACTTCTTTAAGTAGTGCATCAAGGCTAGAAAAAGCCTGCACATGATAAGTGGAAGCCATTGTTTCCCTACGTGTTTTGTCAACGTCATATAAGCCGACTAATTGACACTCTCTTGTTAATGATAGATACGTGCGTAAGTGGTTTTCTCCCATTTTGCCGGCACCGATTATTCCTACTCTCATTCAACTCTCCTCACTTTATAAAAGACTAAACGAATAAAAAATATTCACGACAAAAAAAGTCGCTATACAAGGTAGTTTATGCAAGCAAAAGTGAGATGAATGGACAGACATAACGCAAGCTTGAAAATGCAACGTATGGCACGGTTTATCTTCAATCAATTTACTTAAACTCTAGTAAATCACCAACATGACGTTTTATATGTAAAAATAAACCATTTAATCGGACCTTTAAACCCGTTAAAACGTTTTTAAGTTTAGTTCAATCAATTTCTAAATTTAAGGTTTGACGTTCTTTCTCGTAAAGTGAAAAATGCTTTACAAGTAATGTGAAGGTAAAATACGGCATAAAGTTAGGAAAAGGAAAGGGGGTGATTGCTTGGCTATCTTATATATTGATTATTCATCTCCTCAGAACCAATATTCGTATGATGTGAAACAAAATGTCTTATTCCAGAAAAACGAGCACAACATCATCAATGGGTTGGGACGAAATCAGTTAAATACGTTAGGGAATGTTTCTTTATTAGACATTTTTTTAAGCTCAGGTAATTATGTTGAGCCTCACATCCACCAGAATGCGTCGGAACTTGTGTATTGTGTGAGTGGTACGGCTCTTGTTACGTTTATTAATCCTTTTAATAATGAAGTCATAAATATTAACATTCATGCCGGACAAACGGCAAATATTCCTCAAGGGTTTTGGCATTATGAAGTCGCTACTTCCGAAAATACACATTTGTTAGCGATATTTGATGCCCCTTATCCTCAAGCAATTTATGGTTCCGACATCTTACGGTTAACGCCGAGCCAAGCAATTGCTCAAAGCTATTGCATTGATCAAACAAGTTGGGAAAAAGCCATTTCGCCAATTCAACAAACAGTCATTATCGGTCCTCCTGAAAATTGTCAGCAGCAACGGCATGTTCGCCCCTCGCATTCAGAAAGGACCTACTACTCAAATCATCACTTCAACTCCATTTATCCTCCATACAACAGAGCATAATCATGATAAACCCTCTTTCTCAAATATCAAATGAGAAACAAGGGTTTTTTTGTTTCAATATATTTTTCAAATAAATTTGTCAATTCGTGTTGGGAAACATGTCTAAACTATATAAGTTCTTGTCGAAGTCATTTATAATAAAAGAAATTAACATTTAATTGGAAAAGAGGGATGTGGAATGATTGTCGCTTTATCAGCTAGCATCATTGGAGGTAAACTTGTTGAGTGGCATAGCTGTCTAATTGCGAAAAATTTTACGCACGCTCAACGTTTAAGAAACGAAACGAAAGAACTGATTAAACAAATGGAATCAAATGACAAAATTCTTGCCTATTATCAGCTTGTTAGTTTTAAGCATGAATTATTATCAACATACGGAACCGGTGAATTATTTGAATCCACACTGCCGACACCTGTTGAAATTGAGAGAGATGATTACCTCAACTTTATGTTTTATTTCGTTTCAGCCCAGAATGAATTTTTGAATGAACGCTATAAGTCGGCTGTTCAAATGTATAAAGTTGCGGAACGTCTAATTGAAAAAGTGAATGATCCTGCAGAAAAAGCAGAATTTTATCAAGAATTAGGGATGAGTTATTACCGGATTGATCAGTATACGTTTGCTGCTTCTTATATGGATCAAGCGCTTGAGTTTTTCGGTAAAAATGCGATGTATCTTGTGAATGAGATTCGTTGTAAATTGGTTTTAGCCGCTATTGATACAGAATTAGGGGAGCAAGCATCTGCAGAGAAAATCTATAAAGAAATGATTGAAATTTCAAAACCTTTTCCTTACTATCATTCGCTTGTTTTGCATAACTTGGGTCAAAATAGAATGACCCAACAACGTTTTGATGACGCAGTACAGCTATTCGAGCAAGCGTTATCGATTAATGAGTTTTCTCAATCCATCACGGGTTTAAAATCAACATATAATTTGCTTAATGCAAGGTTGAGAAATGAAACTTACATAGGGGGGTTAGAAGAACTAGAGTTTAATGCAAGAGCTCAAAAACTAATGGAGATTAAAGCAAAATGTAAAGTAAGCAGAGGGCTGTATCTAGAAGATAATTTTTCCGAAGTAGAGCAAGGGTTGGACATGCTAAAAGTAAATGAGAAATTTTTTGAATGCTCAGAAGTGTGTGATGAAATTTCGCAACACTTTGAACAAAAAGGTGATTTAGCAAACGCTCTTAAGTATGCAAGATTAGTAAACCATATGAGTAAAAAACAATCAAATGTGGGGGTTGATTTATTATGAAAAAATGGACAATGTCTTTAGCAGCTACGTTTGTATTCACATCATTTGCATTAGTAGGTGGTCATCTCACTGCGACAGGCGATGCAGTGGATCAGGATGGAAAACATGACTTTCATCAACTTGCAGGCAAGCATGACTTTCACCAACTAGGAAAACATGATTTTCATAAGACTGCTGGAAAACATGATTTTCACCAAAAAGGCAAGCATGATTTCCATCAGCTAGCTGGTAAACATGATTTTCATCAAGTGACAGGTAAAGCTTAAACTTAACTTACTATAAACCTATTAAAAAAAAGTCGTCTTTGACGGCTTTTTCTGTGTGAAAAGAAAATGAGCGCAGTAGTTAGATTGTTTCGGAGTTTTGTAAAACGGTTACATAAGCTGTATACATAAAGTTTTTGTGGAGGTGTGAAATGAGGAACAAGTCGATTGTAGCAAGCTTTGCGAGCGTGATGGTGGTAGCGATCGTAGCAGGTTGCGGAAATGATA
Organism: Shouchella phoenicis; assembly: GCF_047238345.1. NCBI lineage: Bacteria > Bacillati > Bacillota > Bacilli > Caryophanales > Bacillaceae > Shouchella > Shouchella phoenicis. Next base: position 1,690,469 of record NZ_JBDFMQ010000001.1, read on the forward strand.
CTGAAAATAACGAAACAAATCAAAATCATGATGTTGAAAATGAGGCAGTGGATCATGAGGTAGATTCAGAAATGGAAGAAAATCAAGATGAGGAGTCGCAATCGGAATCTGGAATTAATAATAGTGATGAAAAAGACAATGAGTCAGAAGAAGAGAGTAATGAAGCGTACTACGAATCTTTAGCAGTAACGGACGATACGAGAGAAGTGGCACCTGAAGCGATTGAACATTTAGAGTTGCCAGGGATCCATGAAAATACACGCATTTATAATGGAAAAGTCAGTTCTGGACAAACGGTTCGTTTCGTATTTCCAGATGAAGAACACGAGTCAGGTTTTGATTATCAAAATTCCTTAGATGCACACGTATCCGATGAAGGGTATTTCTCGGTGTCGTTTAGTGACTATGATTTAGATGACATGGAGCAAATTCGATTTATTGTTTCAGGCTTCTTGCCGCAGGAGCAAGCATTTGATTTGCCGATCCATCCCGAAGAAGAGGGGATGGCGTATATTCCGAGTGAAGCACATACAGAAGAACGTGAAGCTGCCGTTCAGGAAGAAATAGAATTAGACGACATTTACGAAAATACTCGATTTTATCATGTGCAACACGTGGTTGAAGATGTAGATGCTGTTCATCTTGAACATCCAGAGATCGGTTTTAGCGAAGATTTAAATTTGCCCGCAGCAGATGTAGAGCTTGAGAATACAATTTCAACAAGCTTTGATGAGAATGTGTTAACGGCTGGCGATACGCTAACATTTTACATCGTAGCTAAAGGTGTGACTACGTTAGTAGAAAAAGACGTACAAGGTTGGACAGACGAAGAATGGGCCGTCATAAATACGATGAAAGACGAAACCAGCATTGATGAAATTGTTGCGACTGAACCAATCATTGTCGGTAAAACGGTCCCGCATGCTTCTATCACAATCACAAATCTCAATCCGAGTAATTTCAACACCACCATTGAAGCCGATGAAGAAGGTCAGTTTGAAATGGATTTAAGTGGGTCAAGAGACGAGATGGATGGAGAAGCAATTCTTTTTTCGATCGTCGATGAAGAGGGTCATTTAGCTACAATAGAGGTACCTGTGCAAGAGTGAAAAGAATGATTGATTTGCAGGGGAGAGAGTAGGCAAACGATAACGTGTTAAAAGGTGGCCTTTACGCTCTTTACTCAGATAAAAGAAAATGCCGTAAAAAATACTTGAAGTTAAATAGAGAATCCTTTCTACATCATCATAAATGACTCTTATTGAGCACATGGTTTAAAAAATATAAGAGTAGCTTAGGTTGATGCTATCCAATTAGAAAAAGGCGACCCCAATAACGATTTTTTTCGTTATTGGGGTCGCCTAAATGGATTCATTAGTCACGCTCTTGTTTTAAAATCTCTCCTGTTTCAGCGTGAATATCAATGTCATATTCTGTGTTATTTATGATGGCTTCAAGCTCATAGACGGCAACACTATCATCATAATCAAGCTCACTCTCAATCACGTTCACATCGTTGCCAAATGCTGACTGAAGAATCGTATTGACTTCTTCAAGTGAGAGTTGTGATTCTGCACGGCTCTCTAATGAAGGAATGTCAATTTCCTCATCCATACTTAGAACGTCGCCTGTTTCTGCATCTATTACCATATCCGCGTCGTCGTCGTGCAAGGTAAACTCAATTTTATAGATCAGTTTCCCATTCTCTAGTTCTAACTCGATCTCTTTCACATCCGTCAAGCCACTTTCTTCTTTTGCGCGGTTTTCAGCTTCTTCTCGTGAGAGAGCTGGCTTTGCTTGACTCTCTGCTACTAGCAAGTTGCCGTCAATTTCGGTGATGTTGCCGGAGTGTTGATCGAAGGTAAACTCGAATGTCTCCTTATTAGTCCGAACATCAATTTCAAAGACATCTTTGTCATCATCTGTATCTTGTTTTGCTTTTACCATTTTGCCGCCAACATAGTCTTCCGCTTGCTTAACGGCTTGCTCAAGAGAAAGGGCTGAAGAAGTCGCTTCAGCAACAGCGGTTAATGGAGCTGTCACTTCTTTCACCGAAGTGTGTTCTTTTGCACTAGCAAAACCCCAAGTCGTGCCTCCAGCAAGTAATAGTGCACAAGTACCTGTAACGATAGCAGTTTGTTTTTTCATAGGTCTTACCTCCATTTGTTTGATAGCTTTACTATAGCGGCTCCAAATGAAGAGACCATGAAAGGAAAATGAGCGTTTAATGAGAAAACGATTAATCCCAAATCACCGAAATGATTACTCCAGAATAGGCATCAACAATGACAATCGCGTCATCATCCCGTCCTGTATCTTCAATTTCAACTTCATAGACAAGTCGGTCATTGAGAGTTTCTTGTTCAATATCGTCAAGCGTTCCCGGTACTTCTGCAAGGGCAAGCTCAACAGCTTCTTCGGGCGTCAAAAGGGCTTGCTGTTCTTCAAGACTGTTCCAAATAATGCTACCTGTGTAGGCGTCAATCTCAGCTTCTCCAGACTGATCGTCAATTTGATAGTCCACAACATATCGGTTTTCTTGCAACGTTACATTGGAAATGTTGACGATCTGTTCAGGAAAAGATGCTTGCAGAATCGATTCAATTTCAGCCTCAGAAAGAGGCTCTTCTCGTTGTTCAACAAGCTGTAAGGATTGGACGGACCCAGAAGTCGCATCAAGAATGAGTTGGTATTGACCGGTATCCTTTAAAAACATAAACTCATACACATTTGTATCGTTTCGATAAGTGCTTGATTGAATCTCGCTTGGTTCATAACGCTCGTTGACCAAAACCGTTACTTCATCATGGGGTAAAGGCTCTGGCTGCATCCACTGATAAACAATAAAGCTAATGAGGAGAACACCGCAAACGCCAATGATAAGAAGCATTGTCTTAAACCTTGTCATCATTATGCTCCTTTCTTACCAAAGGAAACGTGATAGAGAAGGTGGAACCTTGGTTCTCAACACTCGTCAACTGCATAGAACCACCATGTTCTTCAACAATTTTCTTTGCAATCGAAAGACCGAGTCCACTTCCACCCGTTTCCCGAGAGCGAGCTTTGTCAACACGATAAAACCGTTTAAAAATGGCTTCTTGCTCCTTCTGACTAATGCCAATACCATAATCGATTACGGAAATAACACATTCGTTATCACCGTGTTGAATCGTTTTTACAACTAATGGGTCGTCTGAATACTTGATGCCATTATCAAGTAAAATGAAAAGAAGTTGTTTGATTAAATGCTCGGAACCTTGCACGTATAAAGGATGTGCAGGCTTAATAAAGTGAATTTCTCGATTGGAGCCAATGCTCATTTTGGCACATGTTTCCTGAACGAGTTTATCTATGTGTAGACGTTTCCTTTCATGTGCTGGCATTTGTCCATTTGCGAGCAGTAACATTTGCTCTGTCAATCCTTTCATTCTTGACGATTCAGACAGAATGGCATTAACGGCTTCATCGATCATCGAAGAATCATGTTTCCCCCAGCGTTCAAGCATTTTCGCATAGCTTTCTACAACGGTTAGGGGTGTTTTTAATTCATGAGATGCATCAGAAACAAACTGTTGCTGTTGATCTGCGTTCCGTTGTAACAAGTCAATCATATGATTAAACGAACGACTTAACTCAGCTAATTCATCTTGTTTGGTTGAGACGTCCGGCACTTTCTTTAATACCCCGCGCTGACGGATGTCATTCATTGTTTTCGCTAGAGAGCGAACGGGTTTCAAAATAAAGCGTCCTAACGCACGACTAGCTAAAAAGGTCGGAATCAAAATAATGAGGGACGCAAGAAGTAAAATCATCCCTAATAAAGGTAGGGTCTCATCCAAATAATCAAGCCGCTGAGTAAGTTGAAGGGAAACAACTCGACCGTCTGTCCAAATTACAGGGGTAGAGGCTGTTGCATACGATTCATCGTCAATGCTCACTAGATCACTTGATTCTTGAGAAGAGAACGAACTAGGTAATTCAAGCAAATCATCGTTTCGCGTTGCTGTTACGATTACCGTATCCGTTTCATCCACAAGCCGTAACATCCCGCTTTCTGGTGCGTATGCGTTAATAAATTGGTTACGTGACTCAGGACTCGCATTTGCCTGGTCGAGACCTGTCGCAATCGAGACCGCTTGAGTAGAAAGCCGCTCTAATTCACTGTTTGTTAGATTTTCTTTGAACAGCGCATACACAGATAGATTAACGACGAGAAGCAAGATCGTGATAAGACCAGTCGAAAGCAGCGTTATACGCCAAGATAACGTCATAAGCTTGACTCCTTGAACATGTAGCCAGCTCCACGAACAGTTTGAATAAAAGATAAACCAAACGGTTTTTCTAGCTTGTTACGCAAATAACGAATGTAAACATCTACAACATTTGTTTCACCATAGAAATCATAGCCCCACACGTTCTCTAATAGTTGATCTCGTGACAACACTTGATTTGGATGTTCAAGCAGATAGCAAAGTAGTGTATATTCACGATTTGTGAGAGCGACGTGCTTGTTTTCAACGTGTACATCATGGGATGCGGTATCAACATGAAGAGAGCCAGCGGTTAATAGAGAACGAGATGAGTGTTTTTTAGCTATGGGTGCTTGCCGTAGAGACACACGAATGCGTGCAAGTAATTCTTCAATTTCAAACGGTTTTGTCATGTAATCATTTGCCCCTAAATCAAGCCCGGTCACCTTATCAACAGTTGCATCTCTTGCTGTTAGCATAATAACAGGCGTTGCATCGCCACGGCTCCGAACTCGGCGCAACAATTCGATGCCGCTCAAGCCTGGAAGCATAACATCGAGAAGCAATAAATCAAACGATTGGGCTTGGAGCGTTTGCCAAGCATCTAATCCATCGTGAACAATGGTTGTCGTATACCCTTCATGAGTTAACTCTAATTGGAGCACACGCGCAATTCGTTGCTCATCCTCAACGACAAGGATATGGCTCTTTTTCTCCATATCAACGTTCCTTTCAAGAGTTCTATTGTTGAACGTAGCGTACACAAAAAAAGGAAGCATGACAAGTTAGAATTTGATGAGAAAAAGAACAAGAAGAGGCCGCACCTTATTTACTTCGCTCGTGTCTGTAAAGGTAATCGTTATTTGACTCGAATCTAGAGCGATTTATTATGGCATTACGGTATAATAAATCTGTATGAAAGTCAGTTACAACCGCGCACAAATAGACCAGATTATGTTTAGGAATCCCTTTAAGATAAAGCTAAGGAGTTGAGGGTATGGCAATGATTGATGTATTGCAAGAAACGATTGACTATATGGAGACGCATTTATGTGAGCCGCTCACAATCGGCGAGATAGCGAAACAAGCCAATGTGTCTCCGTTTCATTTTCAACGGTTGTTTGCCGTGTTAACGGATATGTCTGTTGGTGATTACTTACGCAAACGGCGCTTAACACTGGCGGCACAAGAATTGGTCCGTTCAGATCTGAAAATCATTGATCTTGCGTACAAATACCAGTACGAAACTCCAGAAGCATTTACGAAATCCTTCCGTAAGCAACACGGGGTTACACCAAGTGCTATTCGGAAAGGGTTTGGCAAAGTAAGTGCGTACAATCGGCTTGTCGTGCACGTACAATTGAAGGGAGCAAATCCAATGCGTTATCGGGTAGTAGAACGAGACGAATTTCAAGTAATTGGAACAAGGAGGACATTCTCACTTAAGAACGATGAGAATACGAGAGAAATACCAAAGATGTGGGATCAAGCTGCAAAGGATGGAACGATCGCAAGCTTGGCTCAGTTAAACGACGGAGAAATCAAAGCCTTGATGGGTGTATGCGTAGACCATCAAGTGAATACAAGTCTAGAAAAGGTAGAATATTGGATTGCGGCAGAGTCCTCTGCGAGTGAATCAGATGAGTTCGAGAAGCTTATTTTACCAGCATCGACGTGGGGCGTATTTGAAGTACATGGACCAGCTCCAAGCGCGATTCAAAAAGTGTGGAAAGAAATCTTCTCAGAATGGTTTCCATCGAATCCCTACGAGCACGCGGGCACTCCTGAGCTTGAAGTCTATGTAGATGAAGATGTGATGAAAGAAGATTCTTATGCGGAGATATGGATTCCGTTGAAGTGAGTTATCTCAAGCTACATGAATAGGTAATGTTTTTATTGTGAGAGATCGACTTTCTTTAAGCATGTTTCAAGATAAAGAATGGTGTCTATTGAGTGCTTTCAATAGACATCTTTTTTATAATTTTTTTATAAGCAAACGAAAAATTTTAGAGATAACGATTCTTAATGTCTGGTAATTTCCAAACCACTAAAAGGTTAAGAATGCGATGTTGTGGCTGATTCTTGTGTACAAACATGATCTGAATCCTGCGTGTTTTTTTTATTTAGAATCCTCACCCTTGGTGAACCAACAACTGGTGGAGAATTTTGCTAGCTCATCCATATGTTTTGCCATAAGAAAACACCCAAACTGCTAGATGTTCACTCTAACAGCTGGGGTGCAGCTCTTTACGGTCTACTCTTTTCTTTCTTTTTCGGATAACCAATTAAAATCGCAACACTTCCGCATATGGCGATGAGCATTGGATAGAAGGAATAGGGAACAATGCTAACTGGTGAAATGCCTGCCACACCTGCGGCAATTAAGAGCTGAGCGCCATATGGAATCAGTCCTTGGACAGTGCATGAAAATAGATCTAGTACACTTGCGGATTTCCTAGGTTCGATCTCATATTGATTGGCAATATTTTTGGCAAGTGGCCCAGTAATCATAATGGCGATTGTGTTATTTGCAGTTGAGAGATTCGTAAGGCCAACTAGACCGGCAATCCCAAATTCTGCGCTTTTTCTCGATTTCACTCGTTTTGTGACGAGTTGAAGTAGAAATTCAATGCCTCCGTTTAACCGAATCAGTTCCATCATTCCAGCGATGAGAATAGCGAGGAACGCCATTTCGTACATGCCTTCCATACCTTCACCGATGCTTTGCAAGAGTTGCAACAGTTGAAAGCTCCCATCTGCTAAGCCGATAATTCCTGCCAACACAATCCCGAGAGCCAGAACAATAAAGACGTTCATTCCGGCAATCGCAAAAACAATAACCAACAAATATGGCACGATTTTATACCAGCTGAAGCTCGTGTATTCAATTGGCGCGCTTTCGCCGGAAGTTAATGTCCATAAGAGAATGCACGTAATAATTGTAGCTGGTAAGACAATCCAAAAATTCACTTTAAACTTGTCCTTCATTTGTGCACCTTGGGAACGAACTGCTGTAATGGTGGTGTCAGAAATGAACGAAAGGTTGTCGCCGAACATGGCTCCTCCAATAATGGCGGCGATGATTAACGCTGTAGGAATATCTGTGATCTCGCTAATGCCAACGCCGATTGGTGCTAATGCGACAATCGTCCCGACCGATGTTCCCATCGCTAACGAAATAAAACAAGCGATGACAAACAAACCAACAGCAAGTAAGTCTTGAGGAACGACTGCTAGCGCAAGCTGAACAGTGGAATCCACGGCACCCATGGCATTTGTTATGCCAGAAAAGGCGCCAGCTAATAAGAAGATCAGCACCATCAGCATGACATTTGGATGCCCGGCGCCTTTACTAAAATGATCAATTTTTTTTGAAAAAGATTCTTGTCGGTTCATTGCAAGCGCAAACGCACTCGCGATTACAATGGCGACAATAACCGGAAACGCATAAAAATCCCCGGTTACGATTCCTGCCCCGATAAATAAACTCAAGAAAATGAGAAAGGGGGTTAATGCCCATGGATTCGGTTTAGTCATTGATGCGTGCACACCCCTAAATAGAAATTAAAAACAGACTTGCTCAACGTCATCGTTGAGGCAGATTCTAACTTAAAATAAAAGCCAAATTCTTTTGTCAGTTTGTAGCATGACGAAAAAATGGCCAAGTCATACACAAGAAGGTAGCATAACAAAAAAACGCTCGATTGAAAATCTTTTTTTAATGGAAGGTGAAAAAGAGAAGCGTTGTTCATCCATTATTCTTTCCGCACATGCAATCTCTCATTTTCTGAATAGACATGAAGAAACCATCTTTAAGGGATTAGGGAGGAGACCTATGGACAATCAAGCGAATGAAAACCGCCACATTCCCCAGCCGATTCGAAGCAACGGAGCAGGGGATGTTGACCGAATCTATGGCGCGACCTGCAAAACCCGAATATTCTCATGCTGCCGAAAACGGTTGTATCGAATGATGAAAGATGAATCTGTTCGATCTTTTTCTACATGAACCTAGAAATAAACATTTACGCCCTGTGTAGTATGTACTATAATGACCTCATTAGAAGGTGTTACTAACGCGATTAGGCATTAGTTCTAGGTTTTGGATTTTCCGGAGGGGACGCGCTATGAACCTCATTAAGTCGTTTAATAATAATGTTGCATTGGTTGAAGATGCTTCTGGAACAGAGTGGGTCGTTCTTGGAAACGGTGTAGGCTTTGGCAAAGAAAAAGGATCTTTAATTAATGAAGAAAAAATAAAGAAGAAATTCATTGCTGCTTCACGACGTCCTTTTGTCGACATGATTGAAGAGATTCCCATCTCAATCTTTGAGACAACGGAAAAAATGATTCAAACAGCTGAAGCGGTGATTGGTGCAACACTGAATCAACAATTGTTTTTAGCACTGGCAGATCATGTCCATCATGCGGTCAAGCGGGTTCATGAAAACGTAGACTATCCGCATACAAATCGTTGGGAGCTGCAAAAGCTTTATCCAAAAGAACACCAAGCGGCCGTTGAAGCCATTCGCGTCGTGTATGATACATCTGATATCATTTTGCCGAAAAGCGAAGAAACCTTTTTAACGTATCATTTTGTAAACGCTCAAGGGCGTTCTGCACAGCTTTCAGAAACAATGAAAATGACCGAGGCGATTAACCAAGTGATTACGGTCATTGAGTACCATTATGAGCTGGAATTAAATGAACAGTCGCTAAATTATTTGCGCCTTCTCACCCACTTGCGCTACTTTTTATTGCGCCAAATACATGGGGAGAAACTAGATCAAAATGATATGGATGATGACCTTGTTGAAATGATTAAAGCAAAGTATCAGAAAGCATTTGGATGTGCGAATAAGATTGCTCGTATCCTAAATAAGCACTATAGTTGGGATATCACGCAGAATGAAAAAATTTATTTAACGCTTCATATTAATCGATTAATTTTATAACGAGTTTGGCGTGTTACTGGTAAAACAGGCATAACCCAAATAGCAACTAGATTTCATTCCGATGAACGCTAGCTGTTGTTTGGGTTTTTTATGTCTTTTTTTTATAAAAAATGGGACAAAGGAGTGAATGAAGATGATGAATTATTTACAGCGGCTCGGACGTTCGTTGATGCTTCCAGTTGCTGTGCTTCCAGCCGCCGCTGTTCTTCTTGGTGTTGGGGCGTGGATTAGCCAATTTCCTTGGGGGGAAGACACCGCTGTTGCAGCTTTTATGATTGCTGCTGGAGAATCAATTATAGGCAATATGGGCATGTTATTTGCGCTCGGTGTGGCCCTCGGTTTGTCTAAAGATAAAGACGGAGCAGCAGCTTTAAGTGGGCTCGTTGCCTTTCTCGTCATTACGGAGGTATTATCTGTTGAATCGGTCGCAGAACTGACGCAGATTGCAGTGGACGATGTGAACCCAGCATTTGACGTCATTACCAACCAATTTATTGGGATTTTATCCGGTGTTGTTGCCTCAATTATGTACAACCGCTTTAGTCACGTGCAGCTACCGGCGGCGTTAGCATTTTTTAGTGGAAAACGGCTTGTGCCAATTGTAACGGCGGCAATGATGATGGCGTTATCAGCACTCTTCTTTTTCATTTGGCCTTATGTGTATAACGGTCTTGTCACGTTTGGAATGTGGATTAGTCAGCTCGACTTTATAGGGGCTGGATTGTATGGCTTTTTCAACCGTTTACTTATTCCGACAGGACTCCATCACGCGTTAAACTCTGTCTTTTGGTTTGATGTCGCAGGAATAAATGATATCGGAAACTATTGGGATGGAGAGGGAGAAGTAGGCATCACCGGACGTTATCAAGCAGGCTTCTTTCCAATTATGATGTTTGGTGTGCCAGCGGCGGCCTTGGCGATGTACCATACCGCGCATGCAAGCAAAAAGAAACAAATTGGTTCCCTAATGTTAGCGGCAGGTTTTGCGGCATTTTTAACAGGGGTAACAGAGCCAATTGAATTTGCGTTTATGTTTGTTGCACCGCTCTTGTTTGTTGTTCATGCAGTCTTAACTGGACTGTCTCTCGCCATTGCAGCGTTTTTCCAGTGGACAGCAGGATTTTCCTTTAGTGCTGGACTGCTTGATTTCTTCTTAGGTTTTCCCCTTGAGATGGCGAATCAGCCTTACATGCTACTCGTCCAAGGTGTCATTTTCGGCGCAGTCTACTATGTGTTATTCCGATTCTTAATTGTGAGATTTAATTTAATGACCCCAGGTCGTGAGCCTGAAGGAGAGGGCTTGGACATGTCTGAAGAACCTATAGAAACGGATGAATCAAACAAGATGGCAATGATGGCGAGCACGATTTATCAAGCTTTAGGTGGTGATGACAATGTCGTCACGATCGATAATTGTGTCACACGTTTACGACTGGAAGTGAAGGATATGGAGAAAGTCGATCAAGCAAAAATTAAACAAACGGGTGTACCAGGCATTAACGTTGTGTCCGATCACAATATCCAAGTAGTCGTTGGCACTCAAGTTCAGTTTGTCGCCGATGAAATGAATAAGATTCGTAAAAACTAATTAAGAAAGTCAGGGACGGAAGGATATGACTAGAATGAAAAGACGAAGATCCAAATTCTGGATTGTTCGTCTTTTCGTTTTTCATCTAAAGTAACGTAAGGAGAACCCGTGTTCATGGAAAGCGATGGACTCTGCTTTTTCTTTTAAGAAGAACTCAACGTTTCGTCCCTGCCTTTTCTATGTCCTATGGACGTTTTGTATAGCTTTGAATCACATCGACAATCGCATCATTTCGAGTGAAACTTGTTTCCGTTTCAGCAGTAGCCCATTTTCTTCTAATGTCTGCTTCACTGTCAGAATAAATATCCACTTCCGATGGGTTTCCAGTGTACATGCCCCAGCTACTTCCTTGACCTGTTACTTTATACGTCCATGTCGTATAACTCCATCCATGCTCTTCATACACACGTAGTGCATAATCCCAACTCTGTAAATTGTTAAACAACGTAAATTCGCCAACAAACAGAGGGACAGGATAATTTGTCATCTCATTCACCATAGTTACTTTTGAATCCACAAACTTCTTTTGATAATCAAGATTGTCGATATCGTCCCAGCCGTAAAAATGGTAGGAATACACAACGTTTTCCCACCCGTACAAATCGGGGTGAGGAAGGTCCATCGGGTCCCAAATCGCTTCAATAATGATGATATGATCTGGATCTTTTTTTCGAATCGCTCGATAAAGGCGATCATAAAAATCAAACTGTTCTTTTCCACTCGCGCCACCAGGCTCATTAAGCAAGTCATATCCTGCGACCCAGGGGTGATCTTTATACCGTTCTGCAATGCGCTCCCATAAAAAGACCGTTCGCTCCATATTCTTGGCGTTTCCATATAAATTTCCCACGTCTGGGTATCGCGTATCGCCAGAATGATCTTTGCCGTTTTGGGATCCAGGTGCACCGTGTAAATCTAAGATGACGTACAGAGAACGTAACTCTGCTTCTTTTACAAACCAGTCTATTCGGTCAAAAGCAGTTGCTTTTAAACTCCCGTCATCGTTCAACATTTCAAAATAAGTAAAGGGAAGGCGAATGACATTCATACCTTCATCCTTAATGCGGTCAAAATCGCTTTCTTGCCAGTACGAATCTTGAAAAAGGTTCACAAGTTCCCAAGCAGTTCCTTTTCCAAACCGAGATGTGAGCGTATCAAGTGCTGTTTTTTGATCCGGTGCATTTGTTGGTGACATCCAATTTTCCATGACAAGCCAACCGCCTGCATTCGTTCCACGCAAAATAACTTCATCACCAGTACCAAACTCGTTTCGCAATTTCTTGCCGTCCGTTTTTAAAAAAGGTGTATAGCCTGTTTGTATGTGAGTGTGCACGATCGTCTTTAATTCAACATCTGTCTGTTCATTTGCAGCTTGCATGTCCGTCATTTAAATCCTCTCCTTTATAAAGGAATACGGTCTATAGAGGAAATCTATGAAAGAAAACAACGGTTTTTGAATTATTTTTATACGATCTGTAGAAACTGCGATGCATACGGAACGTCAATTTTGCTGATGGTATTCAATTGATGTTACCTCCTACATGATTTAAGCATATTGTTGACGTTTACGTTAAGTTCAAGGGGATTCTTAATGTTAAATCGTCTTATTCAAGACAGGAGATGATAAGTTCATCATTGTGTAAGGCTCGCCGTATTCCATGACAGCATCTATAAGCTGTTCTAATTGTTCATTGGTCTCTGTGACAATTTTGACTAAGTAGCTGTACTCACCAGTGAGTCTATGACACTCAATCACGATAGGGGTGTCTTTGCAAAATGCTCTAAACTGTTTGCATTTATGTGTTTTTACTAGCATGAATGCTTTCACAGATTTGTTGAGTTTTATCGCATTGATTTTGGCGCCATAGCCTTCAATCACGCCGCTTTCTTCTAAGCGCTTGACTCTTTCTGTAACAGCTGGTATTGATAAAGAAATTTTTTTCCCTAATTCGGTCATGGACATTCGGCCATCTTCTTGAAGTAACGTTAAAATGTTGCGATTGATTTCATCCATTTTCAGATCTCCTTCAAACTTAAATTGTTTATAAACGATTGAATTTCATAACAGGTAGTAATAGTCATATTTACGAATAATAACAGCAATATTGTTTTAAACATTCGTCTAATTAAATGGCGACGACTCCCTCGGGAACAGCACGAGTTTGAAGACATTGGAGCGAGATTTTACACGGAAATGGCTGAGACCGTGCCCGGGGAAAGCGTTCGCCACTTTAGATAGATCGACCATCTTTTTCGCAACAATTTCAGATTATGAAAGTGACTCAAATTTTATCCTTTTATTTTAAGGTAAAAAGTCAGAATTGACGAATAAAACGTATTCGGTTATAGCGCAATTTCCATTAAGATAGTACAAAATAGGTAGGGGGATAAGGGAATGAATCAATGTCTCGAGTGTAAGAAATTTATCCAGAACGAATGGTGTAGTTGTGTTCACGGCTGCACGTTTTGCAAGGTTTGTACAGATTTAATGAAAGGCGTTTGTCCAAATTGTAACGGATCGCTTTGTAAAAGAAGTTCAAACAAAAAGGCACTTTTCGTTATCGATGTTCAAGAGGCTTTTAACGATCCAAATTGGGGAGAGCGTAATAATTTAGATGCCGAAGCGAACATTAATAAACTGTTAAAAACATGGCGGGCGAACGGGCATATGGTGGTGATGATTACGCACGTGTCAGACAACCCAACTTCATTGTTCTATAAAGGGAGCAGGAGTCAACAATTAAAATCTAGCCTTCATCAAGATCCTCGTGATTTTCATATTGAAAAACGAGTTAATAGTAGTTTTATTCAAACGGATTTAGAAAAGTTATTGACAGGGCATGGCGTGACAACCGTTGTTGTGACAGGTTTAACAACTCCGTATTGCGTATCAACGACGGCAAGAATGAGTGCGAATCTAGGTTTTGATACATATGTGGTGGAAGACGCAACAGCTGCTTTTGGGCTAACGGGGCATACCAACCGCTACTATGACGCAAGTACGGTTCACGAGGTATCGCTAGCTACATTAGAGGGGGAGTTTGCAAAAGTCATGACGACGGAGATGATGGTAAAAGGAAATTTTGTATAAGACGATCAAAACAGTTACTTTGATGTAGCTGTTTTTTCTTTTAAGGACAAGCTTATTAATTTTGGATATATTTTAGTCATTTTAGGATTAACGCATGCCTCATGCTGAGATAGGATAGAGCTAGGAATAAGAGGAGGGGATTTTTTGAAAGCGCTTAAATTAAGTGGGGTACTTCTTTGCGCGTGTGCTGTATTGGCTGGGTGTAACAATTCGAGCTCTGGGTCAGGAGAAGGGGAACTCGTCATTTATACGACTAGAAGTGAAAATTTAAATGAGGCGGTTATTCCAAGTTTTGAAGAGGAAACCGGTATTAAAGTGCAAACGATCTCGGCAGGAACGGGTGAAGTGGTGACTCGTGTGGAGTCGGAACGGAATAATCCGCAAGGGGATATTTTATGGGCAGCTGATGTGACGATGCTTCACGATAAAACCGATCTTTTTGAGGAATATGTGTCGCCAGAAGATGAATTCATGATGGAAGGTTTTAAAAATACAACAGGGTTTTTCTCCCCTGCTTTTTCAGATCCGACGGTATTTATCGTCAATACAGATTTGATTGGCGATATTCAAATGGAAAGTTTTGAAGATCTACTAAATCCTGAGTTAAAAGGGCGAATTGCGTTTGGAGATCCAGTTAATTCAAGCTCTGCTTTTCAATCTTTAGTGGCAATCTTATACGCAGCTGGGGATGGTGACCCTATGGCTGAAGAGGCTTGGACATTTGTAGAAGCGTTTCTAGAAAACTTAGATGGCAAAGTTCAAGGGAGTTCTGGTCAAGTCCATAGAGGTGTAGCAGATGGTGAGTACACAGTCGGACTTACCTGGGAAGATCCTGTTATTCATTATATGCAAAGTGGGGCTGCGGTTGATGTAGTCTTTCCAACAGAGGGAGTGGTGTACCCAGGACAATCGGTTCAAATTATTAAAGGGACCGATAATTTAGAAGGAGCAAAGAAATTCATTGACTATGTGTTGTCGGAAGTAGTGCAAAGCCGAACGGGGATGGAACTAACGGTTCGACCGCTCCGGGAAGGAATTGAAGTGGCGGACTATATGACGCCACAAGATGAGATTCATTTATTTGAAGAGTACGACGAAGAATACATCATTGAGCACACCGATGATATTACAGCTCGCTATGTGGATGTGCTTGAGCAATCGATGAATTAGCAAACAAGATATGCAGGGGAAAGGAAGCTCTGCATATCTATTTTTCTATTAAAGGGGATGAAAGTAATGAGCGTTGCCATTCATATTGATCAAGTCGTAAAAAAATATGAAAACCAGACCGTTATAGATGGTTTATCCGTTGATATAAAGAAAGGAGAACTTTTTACATTACTTGGTCCTTCTGGATGTGGGAAGACCACATTATTGCGGATGATTATTGGATTTAATTCGATTGAAGGCGGTTCCATCAAGCTTGATAATGAGGTCATTAATCATATTCCCGTCAATAAGCGGAAAATGGGCATGGTGTTTCAAAACTATGCGATTTTCCCTCATATGACGGTTGCCGACAATATTGCATTTGGTTTAAAAGCGCAAAACCAAGATAAACAATCAATGAGCAAGCGGATTAAAGAAATGATGAAAGTTGTACGAATTGAAGAACATCAAGCGAAAAAGCCAGATAAACTGTCAGGTGGTCAACAGCAACGCGTTGCCCTCGCACGAGCTTTAGTCATTAATCCGAAAGTGTTATTGATGGATGAACCTTTATCGAATCTGGATGCAAAACTACGCGTGGAAATGCGGAACGCAATAAAAGACATTCAGCAAGAAGTAGGAATCACAACAGTCTATGTCACACATGATCAAGAGGAAGCACTTGCGATTTCCGATCGAATTGCAGTGATGAATAAAGGAGTCATTGAGCAAATTGGAAAGCCGGAAGCGATTTATCTGCGACCACGGACATTGTTTGTCGCTCAATTTATAGGCACCTCAACAATTATTAAAGGAACCATAACGAAACAAGGCGATGACCACTTTCTTTCATTCAACGATACGTATAAAGAAAAGCTCCCTAACCTAGTTGAATCAGTAATAGATGGGGAAGAAGTGTTGGTTTCTGTCCGGCCGCAAGAATTTATTGTCACAACTGACACGAGTAGCATCTCTGGAGTTGTAAACAAAACGATGTTTTTAGGAATTAACACCCATTATTTCGTCACCCTTAATTCTGGTGAATCCGTTGAAGTTGTTCAAAATATCGAAGACCATGCCATTATTCCAGAAGGGACGTCGGTGCAGCTAAAAGTAAAACCTGCGCTAATTAATGTGTTTCATCAGTCTAGTGAAGAGACGCTAATAAAGGCAGGTGAGTAACATGTTTCGCAAAATTTTTAACGGCTGGAATCTAATCACGTTATTCATTTTACTATTTTTCGCTTTATTTATCTTATTCCCGGTCATTCTTGTATTAAATAAAAGTGTATATGATGCGGAGACAAGTAGCTTTTCTCTCCAGTATTTCGCGCATTTCTTCGATCGTAAATTTTACTGGGTGACATTATGGAATAGCATAAAAGTTACGGTTGTTGCGACCTTTTTGGCGGTTATGATTGGCTTGCCTTTGGCGTATATTCTTAGGAGAGTGAAGATCTTTGGCAGCAAAGCCATTCAAATTTTAATTATTGTCTCGTATATTTCACCGCCTTTTATCGGGGCTTATGCGTGGATTCAATTGCTTGGTCGTGGTGGCGTCGTTACGTCGTTTATCAATGATACATTTGGCATGAATTATGACGGAATCTACGGATTCGCAGGAATTGTACTCGTATTGACGCTACAATCCTTTCCATTAATTTTTATTTATATTTCAGGCGCTTTGAAAAATGTGGACAATTCGCTGATTGAAGCAGCAGAGAGCCTAGGGTATTCTGGAATGCAGCGCATGATGAAAATCGTGGTGCCGTTGATTACGCCAACGCTTTTAGCGAGTGCGCTCCTTGTGTTTATGCGCGTCATTGCAGATTTTGGTACGCCGATGTTAATTGGTGAAGGCTACCGAACGATTCCAGTATTAATCTACACACAATTTATGAGTGAAGTGGGCGGGGATGCTGGGTTTGCAGCGGCAATCGCAGCAATTTTCATTATTGTCACCATTGCCTTGTTTTTAGTGCAACGGATTATATCAAGGCAGTATGCCTATTCCATGTCTGCGCTTAAACCAATGGAAGTGAAGCGTTCGTTTGGAATAAAACATGTTCTAAGCCACAGCATCGTTTATGTCATCGCGCTGTTGTCCATTTTACCGCAACTAGTTGTCATCTACACGTCCTTTCTTGAAACAACAGGTGGTCAAGTATATACCGGACGATTCTCGCTCCAAAACTACGAAACGATCCTGTTTAATCGGGATCTATCAATGATTCTAAATACGTATAAGCTAGGATTTTTTGCGATCATCATCATTGTGATCATTGGCATCTTTATTTCGTATTTAACTGTACGAAAGCGAAATGCGATTACGTCTACACTCGACACGATTTCGATGCTCCCGTTTGTCATTCCCGGTTCCGTTCTCGGAATTGCGCTTGTCTTCGCCTTCAACGATGCGCCGTTTTTCTGGACAGGGACAGCATTCATTATGGTGCTTGCGTTTGTCATTCGACGCATGCCTTATACAATTCGATCAAGTACAGCAATTATTAGCCAAATTAGCCCGAGTATGGAAGAAGCAGCGATTAGCCTCGGGGCTTCCGAAAAGCGAACGTTTTTTAAAGTGGTTGTGCCGATGATGATGCCTGGTGTACTGGCTGGAGCCATTATGAGCTGGATTACCATTCTCGGTGAATTAAGTGCATCCATTATTTTGTATTCAAGCAATACACAAACGCTTGCTGTATCTATTTACTCAGAGGTGATCCGAGGAAATTTCGGCAATGCATCTGCTTATTCGGCCATTTTAACGGTAACATCAATCTTGTCTCTCCTATTATTCTTTAAATTAACTGGAAAAAAAGAGATGAATCTTTAGTAAAATCAACGACTGCTTTCAACAGAAGGCAGTCATCTTTTCATTCTAGCTGTGGGAAGGAGCGATCTATGAAAATAAAGAAATTAAAAGACGAAATCCAGCGCTCTTTTTTCATGTACGCGATCGGTGTCCTCATCTTCATTTTTATTGTTTACGGGCTATCCCTTGCTGTCAGTTTTCAAAATTCCATTGTGGATCCCAGTAATCGTAGTCATGAAGAGCTTATCGATCAACTAGATACCGGCTTTACGTCGTATTATCAAGGAGTAGCAGAACTAGTGGAGAACGACACGATTCATGCATTCCTTCAAACCGGCGATTACAGTCGAGAAGTATATGAGAAGTTGTATGATTTTCGGAATAACGAAGACCTATATGCAGAGTTTGTTTTACTTGATAAGAATGAAACCCTCGTCGCTACAAGTTTCTATGATGGAATGGAAGACGAAGTCAGGCGAAGTATCGTGTTAAACAACCTCATTCAAAAAAGTAACGAACAAGGGATGTTTGGTCAGCGGTTAAATCAACAAATAAGAAATCAGAATGATCATGTGTCATATGTCATTGCTTCTCCTGTCATCGAAAATGACGAGATTAATGGCTATGCGCTATTCTTTTTAGAACAACTATCATTCGCTAATCGACCTTATACGTACGTCATTGATTCAAATGAGAATGTTGTGTTTACAAATCAAGATTTTGGCGTGACTTCTTTAGGAAAGCTAAATATGCCGTTGAATGGAAAATGGGTTCGCCATGAAGGAGAAGATTTCTATCTAAAAGAGACGGTTTTAACGCAACTAGGTCTTAAAATCATCACATTAACGCCTATTACCATTTACTGGTTTTTATTGTTTTATGGGATTGCTTCCATCCTAATCAGTAGCTTTGTCATTCTATTAATGGTTTGGTTTGTCACTCCAAAAATTATTACATCTTCGCTACAACCATTTGATCGTTTGGTGGCATTCATGCAAGCAAAAAAGGATCAGCCATTTTTTCAGGCAGATCATCAATATGAAGAAGTCCAAACCATCTATGAAGAATACAAAAGTCGAGTCTCGGAAGTAGAACGACTTATGGTTGAAAACGAAACTATTTTGGAAAAGAAGAGAATAAGTGAGATGAAGCATCTGGAAGCAAAGTTTAATCCCCACTTTTTGTTCAATGTGCTCGAGATGATTAAATATGAGATACACACCGATCCAGAAAGTGCCTCAGATATGGTTGTGAAAACGGCAAAACTGATGCGCTACAACGCAAATTTTGGCCAAACGATCGTGACACTTAAAGAAGACATTACTTATTTAGAGGATTATTTCTCCTTACAGAAGATGAGGTATGGGAAGCGGCTTGACTACCAAATTGATGTGAATGAAGAATTATTGACGGATGCGCGTATTCCGAAATTGCTTCTACAGCCATTAATTGAGAATGCAGTGAAACACAATATTAATCAAGTGAGCAAACTGTTTATCCAACTTACGGTTAGAAGAAAAGGGAACAAGTTGTTCATAACGTTGTTTGACAATGGCCTCGGAATTTCAGCGCATGAGCTTAATGAAATAAGAGCAATTTATAGTGGAGAAAATGAAGCACAAGAGCAAACAGGTCTCCACACTGTTCATCAATTAATTACACTTTTATACGGACACTCTTATGGATTACATATGGAATCCACACTCGAGAAGGGGACCACTGTGTCTATAACACTACCATTTAAGGAGAGAGGGATATGTTAAAAGTTGTTATTGTAGAAGACGAGCCCATTCTATTAAAGGGACTGCTTTATCGAGTGGACTGGTTTAAGAATGATTGTGTGGTGGTCGGAACCGCCGAAAGTGGGGAAGAAGGCTGTCAATTAATTCGGGACACTCAACCTCACATTGTTATTACAGATATTCGGATGCCCTTTAAAGATGGAGTAGAAATGTTGCAAGAGACGAAATCCAGCTATCACTATGAAGCGATTATTCTTTCTGGTTATAGCGAATTTGCCTACGCCCAGCAAGCAATCCGACTAGGCGTCCATAATTATATGCTTAAACCTGTTGATCTAGGAGAACTGGAACAATCACTCCAAGAACTAGTGACGCGTATTCATGAAAAACATCAAGTCAACCGATCAAAAACGGCGCTTCATGTTCTCCATTTAAAAGCAGAATGGGAACAGCCTGCTACCTATACTGCTGCTGCGATTGGCTATATTAAGGAACACTATCATCAAAAGGTCACCCTTGCTATGGTAAGCGAAGCGATTGGGCTTTCAACAGTTAGCATAAACGCAAAAATCAAACAAGTGACAGGTTATAGTTTTAACGAGCTGTTAACCAGGTATCGTCTTTTAAAAGCGGTCGAAAAACTCCAAAATGAAACGAGTCTTATATACGAAGTGGCTGAACAAACTGGGTTTAGTGATTACAAATATTTCAGCCAAGTCTTTAAAAAGTATGTCGGTCAGTCACCAAAGCAGTTTATGCAAGAGGGGGAAGTTGACACATTCAATTAAATTGAGAGAATTAGGCAATATTTCAATAAGAATAGGTAAAGAATCTCCGAACACTTCCGTTATACTCGTTCTATATAACTAGCATAATGGAGGGAATAGTATGAAAACAATAACGCTAAACAATGGTGTGAAGATGCCAATACTTGGATTCGGCGTTTTCCAAATGACTGATGAAAATGTATGTGAAAAAGCTGTTCGTGATGCATTACGGACAGGTTATAGACTGTTTGACACTGCTGCCTCTTATTTGAATGAACAAGCAGTAGGCCGAGCACTTAAACAAAGTAACGTACCAAGAGAGGAACTTTTTATTACAACGAAATTATGGGTACAAGACACAGGTTATGAAAAAACAAAACAAGCATTCGCAAGATCTCTTGAACGACTTCAATTAGACTATTTGGACTTGTATTTAATTCACCAGCCATTTGGCGATGTTCATGGTTCTTGGCGAGCAATGGAAGAGCTATATATAGAAGGCAAAATTAAAGCGATTGGCGTTAGCAATTTTCAATCAGATCGCTTAATCGATTTAATCGTTCATAATAAAGTCGTACCTACAGTGAATCAAGTTGAAACACATGTCTTTCATCAGCAAGTTGATCCTGCTCATTTTATGAGTGAAAACCAAGTCCAAATTCAATCTTGGGGACCTTTTGCGGAAGGAAAAAATCATTTCTTTCAGAATCAAACACTAGCGATGATTGCACAAAAACACAAAAAAACAACGGCTCAAGTCGCTTTACGTTGGCTCATTCAAAGAGGAGTTGTGGCTATTCCAAAATCGATTCATAAAGAAAGGATCGTTGAGAATTTCACTATTTTCGACTTTGAATTAAGCACGGAAGACATGAAACAAATTGCTTCATTAGATCGAAAAGAGAGTCTGTTTTTCTCACATAGAGACCCTGAAATGGTTAAAGCCATTGGAACTCGTCAACTGAATCTATAACCTACTAAGAGCTCTTCCTATGGAAAAGCTCTTTTTTCTGTTCAGACTAAAAAACAGTAGGGGCTGAAACATATTAAGTCCACATAAGATTTAATAAATTAATAAATAATGTCAAAAAAATGTATACGTATAGAAGAATTTATGGCAAAATGTCCTGACCTACAAAATTATAAGGAGGTTAGTGGCATGAAAAACATGGTTCTGTTAATACTTGGCACAATGTTAGCGGCATTAAGCATCACGCTTTTTGCCATGCCGAATGAAATTGCAGACGGTGGTTTCGTAGGAATTTCGCTCCTACTATATTTTTCTCTAGATATTCCGCCTTCGCTTGTTGTTTTTATTTCTTTCATTATCATTACGTTAATCAGCATGAAATATCTTTCAAGGCAAGTCGTGATTAAGACAGCGATTGCGACACCGTTGCTCTCTCTCTTTACATTTTTAACAGAAGATCTTGGCCAGCCGTTAGGAGACCCACTTGTTGGGGGTATTTTTTTTGGTCTTTTTATGGGAAGTGCATTTGGTTTAATTCTACATTCCGGAGGGTCTTTTGGGGGCTCATCAACAGTTGCGCTCATTTTAAAACGAATATTTGGTTGGGACGTTGTGCTCGTTACGTTTATTTTAGATTTAATTGTTGTTCTAAGTGGTGTCTTCATTATTGGTGTACTTAATACGCTCTACACAATCATTGCTTTATTTGTTGGGAAACTAGCTACCGATTACGTCTTAAACGGGTTTAATGCAAAAAAAGCCTTTCAAATCATTTCGACCCAAAATGAAGAGATCGCACGAAGGGTTACACAAGATTTGTCATCAAGTGCAACGTATATTAATGGTTCAGGTGTGTATGCAAGTCAAGAGCAAAAGATTTTGTACGTAGTTGTGAATAATCATCGTGTTATACACCTTCGTAAGCTGATTAACGATATTGACAGCAATGCGTTTATCGTTGTTAGTAATGTAAAAGATGTGTCTGGTGGAACCTTTTTTGCTAATCAAGTATTTCCTGTTTTATCAGAAGGAGAGGCCGATTTAGAGGAAATGCAACATAAGGGTGAACCGAACCATTGATTGTAAACAGCTTTAACATTTTTCCGTTTAATCAACCACTCATTGAGGAATAGAACGAGTGAGTTCAAATTGAGGGAGGAATGTTTTCATGAAACAACAACAAATCCAGTTACGCGAACGTCCAGATGGATGGCCAAACCAAGAAACCTTTGATTATAAAGAGGTTGATGTTCAGCAACCGAATAACGGAGAAGTAGTCGTGAAAACGCGTTACTTATCAGTGGATCCTTATATGCGTGGTCGAATGAACGATGCAAAATCGTATGTGGAACCATTTCAAGTAGGGGAGCCGCTGAATGGGGGCATTGTAGCAGAAGTAGTTGAAACAAAGTCGAACGACTTAGCAATCGGTGATGTTGTAACCGGTTCTCTCGATTGGCAGGAGTATAATACGGTCTCTGCTAACAATGTTCGTAAATTGAATTTACACGGAGCACCAATGTCTACCGCTTTAGGTGTACTTGGGATGCCAGGTCTTACAGCGTATTTTGGAATGTACCATATCGGTGAACCGAAAGAAGGAGAGACCGTAGTCATTTCCGGTGCAGCTGGGGCAGTCGGATCAATTGCAGGTCAACTAGCAAAACGTAAAGGTGCACGGGTTGTCGGAATTGTTGGTTCGAAAGAAAAAGCCGACTATTTACGCTCCCTTGGGTTTGATGAAGCAGTGAACTATAAGGAAGAACAAGTGGGTGAAGCTTTAGAAAAAGCTTGTCCAGACGGTATTGATGTCTATTTTGAAAATGTTGGTGGAGAGATTTCTGATCAAGTTTGGCCGCTCCTTAATACTTTTTCTCGTGTTCCAGTATGTGGGGCGATTTCAGCTTACAATTTAGAACAAGGTGAAGAGGATATTGGCCGTCGTGTACAAGGTTTTCTCGTTAAATCTCGAGTGAAAATGCAAGGCTTTCTCGTTGGTGATTTTCAAAAAGATTTCAAAGAAGCCTATGTAAATTTATCTCAATTTGTACAAGATGGTGAACTGAAATTCGAAGAAACCATACATGAAGGCATTGAAAAAGTACCGGACGCATTTTTAGGCTTGTTCAAAGGAGAAAATATCGGCAAGCAGCTTGTAAAAGTAAGTGAATAATCGAAAGAGAGAGGCGGTCATATTGTCAGATGATCGCCTCTCCTTTTTATTTTAGTTTCAATGCAATAATAACGACAATCAAAGCAAGGGTGGCGAATGCACCACCTATGGTCGCATTCATTTCAACGATAAACTGATCAATTGTGATACCGCCAACAACCGAGCCAATCGCCATCCCAACGTGCGTGGCAGAATTGTTAATGCTTTGCTGGATGTCTGACGTTTTTGGAGCAGAAGCCACTAAATGTCCCTGAATGGCTGGTGTAATGGTCCAGCTTAAGAAATTCCAAAGCATCAATAACGGGATTAACCATATACCATTATGTGTAAAGAGAGGAATCAAAAAGAGAACAAGCGAAAAGAATGCCAACGCAATCATCATCGTTTTTCGATTTCCGAAACGATCGGATGCAAATCCGCCGAACCAACTTCCACAAATGGCTGCAAGTCCGAACAACAAGTACATTATGCTTATTGTATTCCCTTCGATCTGTAAAGTAGATTGAAGAAAAGGTGTTAAATAACCATAAAGGGTTAAGTGTCCAATAAAAAATAGAATGGAGACGGAATGTACTAAAAATATTTTTGGCTGACCTAACGCACGTAGCTGGGTTCTTAAGGGTACGTATGGTCTGGGCTCAATTTTGGTTAATGTAAAATGGATTAAAATCATTAAAATAAAGGTTACGATGACAATAAAGATAAAAGGCGCACGCCAGCCCCATTCATTGCCGAGAAAAAGACCTAACGGCACGCCAAGCACGAGCGAGGCACTGACGCCCATTAAAACTGTTCCAATTGCTCTAGAGCGGTTTGCCTCCGAGCTTATCTGTGAAGCGATCGTTAAACATAAAGAAACGAGAAGTGCAGCCCCTGAGGCAGATAAAACCCTGGATACCAATAAAACCGTTAAGCTAGTACTAAAAACCGCAATACCGTTTGAAAAAATAAATAGTAAGAGAACAATCATAATTAACTTTTTCCGTTCCACTTTTGCTGTCAATGACAATAAAAGCGGCCCTGCAATCGCAAAACTAAGAGAGAAAGCAGAAATTAATAAGCCTGCTTGACCGAGAGAAATGTTGAGATCGCCTGCTATTAATGGCAAAATACCACCAACAATTAACTCAACTAGACCAACAATAAATGTTAACGTTGTTAATAAGTAAATTCTTTTGTCCAAAAAACCATTCCTCCTCAAAAAAAACAGGACCTCCCCATCGATCGGGAGGCCCTGCATTCAAGCAAACATTTGCCAATTCGCTAACATAACGCCCATAGTTATGTCGCCTTTATCATTGAATAAGTTAGCATGGGTTGGAGGAACTGTCAACTTGACTAGATCTTCTCTCGATAAACCATTTCTGTTTCGTTGGGTGTATCTCTTGTGACGTAGGTACCGGCAATTAAATCGTGAAGTGAACGCCTAGATTTTGAGACACCAACCATAAACGCACTAACAAGCAATAATGCGAAAGATAAGAGTAAGCCTGCCGTTAAGAGCGTTACGTCAGCATTTGATAGGGTTGCTTCTGTAAAGTCCTCCGTCTGAAAAGAGAAAACGGCCCAAATTCTCGTATCTAAAGTAAGAGCAAGATAAATGACTGGTAGAAAAATTGGAAGAACATAAATGAGACCACCGACTACATTCCGCTTAATCATTGTCCAAAGGCGCACGTTGCTGCCATCCATATGAATGATTCGAATAGTAAACGCACGTTTTCCAATTGTATAACCGTACCAGACGATTGGCACTACGAGTAAATAAAGAAATTGAATGATTTCAGTTATGCCGTTTTGCCAAGACGTGATGAACATAAAACCAAGTAACCACGCAATTAGGTTAATAAAGAGTCCATCCAAGATCAAGGCACCTAATCGTACCCAAAAGCCAGCTGGGTTATTTTCCATATGAAATTCCTCCTTTTAGAAAAATATACCATAATTCCTTTTATTCTGTATAAAGTGGCAAAAGAAGAGTCGAGTAGTTGACTCAAAACTTACACTGTCCTCGTAAATGTGGTACAATCTTTAATTGGATCATAAAACGAACTTGTTACAATAAAAGGGTTGATAATAGATGAGTATATTAACGGTAAAAGACTTAAGTCACGGCTTCGGTGACCGTGCGATTTTTCAAGATGTGTCGTTCCGTTTGTTGAAAGGAGAACACATTGGATTAATCGGTGCAAATGGTGAAGGTAAATCAACGTTCATGAATATTATTACTGGGAAACTTATGCCTGATGAAGGAAAAGTAGAATGGTCAAAGAAGGTTCGTGTCGGTTACCTTGATCAGCACACAGTTCTTGAGCGAGGTATGACGATGCGTGATGTGTTAAAAGGAGCTTTTCAGTATCTTTACGACATGGAAGCGGAAATGAATCAAATGTACGACAAAATGGGTGACGTCACGCCTGAAGAATTGGAACGTCTTCTTGAAGACGTGGGCGTCATTCAAGATACCTTGACCAATAATGATTTTTATACGATTGATGCAAAAGTAGAAGAAGTGGCCCGCGGACTAGGTCTAGACGATGTTGGTTTAGAAAAGGATGTGGAAGACTTAAGTGGTGGACAACGAACGAAAGTGTTGCTCGCAAAGCTCTTATTAGAGAAACCAGACATTTTGCTATTAGATGAGCCGACAAACTATTTAGATGAACAGCATATTGAATGGCTCAAACGTTATTTACAAGAATATGAAAATGCCTTTATTTTAATTTCGCATGACATTCCGTTTCTTAATAGCGTTATTAATATTATTTACCACATGGAAAATCAAGAGCTTAATCGCTATGTTGGGGACTATGATCATTTTCTAGACGTACATGAAATGAAAAAGCAGCAATTAGAGGCGGCTTACAAGCGTCAGCAACAAGAAATGGCACAGTTAAAAGACTTTGTTGCTCGTAACAAAGCGCGTGTCTCAACGCGAAACATGGCGATGTCGAGACAGAAAAAACTAGATAAAATGGATGTTATTGAACTGGCAAAAGACAAGCCAAAGCCAGAGTTTAACTTTAAAGAAGCACGGTCAACAAGCAAGCTTATTTTTGAAACAAAGGAGCTTGTAATTGGCTATGATGAACCTTTATCCAGGCCATTAGACTTACGAATGGAGCGAGGGCAAAAAATTGCTTTAGTTGGCGCAAATGGAATTGGAAAAACAACGCTTTTAAAAAGTTTATTAGGCATTCAAACACCGATTTCTGGCTCTGTTGAACGTGGGGATTATCAAGAAATTGGGTATTTTGAACAAGAAGCGAAAGTTTCCAATAATACGTGTATTGAAGAGATTTGGCAAGAGTTCCCTTCTCTTGGCCAAGGAGAAGTTCGCTCAGCGCTAGCAAAGTGTGGATTAACAACGAAACACATCGAAAGCAAGATGGTTGTGTTGAGCGGGGGAGAAAAATCAAAGGTTCGCTTATGTAAGCTAATCAATCGCGAGTCAAATATCTTGGTTCTTGATGAGCCTACGAATCACCTTGATGTGGATGCGAAGGAAGAATTAAAGCGTGCATTGCGAGCATATAAAGGCAGTATTCTGCTCATTTCTCACGAACCAGAATTTTATCAAGATATTGTCACAGAAACGTGGAACTGTGAAAATTGGACAACAAAACTTGTATAAAGAATAAAGCTAAGACCGGCTGAGGTCTTAGCTTTTCTTTTACTCGAAAATGAGTTGGTAAAACGCTAAGTCAAGCCAGCGATCAAACTTATAGCCAACTTTTTCAATCGTTCCATTGTGTGTAAAGCCAAATTTTTTATGCAATCCGATGCTCTGTTCGTTCGTGGCATCAATCCCTGCGATCATCGTTTTATAGCCATCTTGTTTGGCTAACGCAATCATTTCGGTTAGCAGTTGAGTAGCAATTCCTTTTTTTCGTTGATTGGGATCTACATAAATGGAATGTTCAATACTGTATTGATAAGCAGGCCACGCTCGGAACGAACCATATGTCGCGAACCCAATGACGTGATTGTCTTCTTCAAAAACGAGAATAGGAAACTTGTCTTCGATCTTTTGGTTATACCACGTTTCACGCATCTCGAGTGTATGAGGCTCGTACGAATAAACGGAGGTTGTATGTAGAATCGCATGGTTGTAAATGGTAAGAATCTCTTGTAAGTCTTCTTTCGTTGCTTTTCGTATCATGTTGTCAGAAACACCTCGTTATTCTGTTTTTTTACTCATTATAACGGTCGAGTTGAAAAAAGAAAATAGGAAAACAAGAGCAGTCGAAAATTGACGTAAGGGATTATTAAAAATATAATGAATTTGAAAACAATATATGACTAACTAGGGGAGCCCAATGAGCTGGGCTGAGAGGAAAGCGCGATGAGACTTTTTGACTCTTTGGACCTGATCTGGGCAATACCAGCGTGGGAAAGTTATGATGAATCGTCTTCTTTCATTCATTGTGCCGGGGCTAAAACAGACTCGGCACTTTTTTGTTTAGTCTTGATTCTATTAGTGAGAAAAAAAGGTGAGGCAAATGTAAAGATTGGTAGTGTTGAGCGGTTGAGATGTGTATAAAACGAAAAGGATAGGAGCGAAAAAAATGACAAGAACCGTATTAGTAACAGGTGGCAGCAGAGGTTTAGGTGCAACAATTGTAAAAACGTTAGCCAATCAAGGGTATCAAGTTGTGGTCAATTACTATAAAAGCAAAGAAGCGGCAGAGAAACTAGTGTCTGAGATTGGACAAGACCAAAGTATCGCCATTCAAGCAAATGTGACAAACCGAGAAGAAGTAGACACCATGATGGCGCAAGCAACCAATTATTTCGGTCAGATTGATGTAGTGGTAAACAATGCGCTAGTCGATTTTAAATTTGATCCTTCTCAACAAAAGTCTTTTATTAACCTTTCTTGGGACGATTATCAGAAACAAGTCGATGGCACATTAAAGGCAGCGTTTCATGTTGTTCAAAGTGTGCTTCCTCAATTTTTAGAACGCAAACAGGGTTCAATTATTAGTATTGGAACGAACCTTTTTCAAAACCCTGTCGTCCCCTACCATGAATATACAACGGCAAAGGCAGGGTTGATCGGCTTTACGCGCAATCTCGCCTCAGAATTAGGTGTACACGGAATTAACGCAAATGTCGTTTCAGGAGGGCTTTTAAAAACGACTGATGCAAGCGCCGTGACATCGCAAGAGGTGTTTGATTTAATCGCGCAATCCACACCATTAAAGAAGGTAACAACGACTCAAGATGTTGCGAATATGGTCGCTTATCTAGCTTCAGAAAACGCAAGTGGAATAACCGGACAAACGATTACGGTAGATGGTGGTCTCACGATGAACTAAAACAATGGAGGGGAAGGGAATGCATACGTTCGAAAACCAGATGCATCTCGGTGTCTTACTTTATGGCTGTGGACATCATCAAGCAGCGTGGCTTATGCCCGATTCTTACATAGAGGACATTGGGAATATCTCTTACTATCAGACTCTAGCACGATTGGCGGAAAAAGGATGTTTTGATGCGATCTTTTTTGCTGACAATCAAGCGTTTCGAGGAGCCGAGCCAACAGATATGCCAGCTTTTTGGTTTGACCCGATTGTGAAATTAACGGCTATTTCTCAAGTCACGAACTATGTTGGGCTCGTATCCACGGTTTCAAGCACATTTGCAAATCCATTCACAGTATCAAGACAACTGCTAAGTTTAGATCATATTTCTAACGGTCGTGTAGGTTGGAACCTTGTTACTTCAATGACAGATGGTGAAGCGTTTAATCACAGTATGGAGGCGTTACCAGCTCGAGGAGACCGTTACAAGAAAGCGGATGAATTTGCTGCGTTGATGGACAAATTATTTCTTTCATGGGACGCAGATACGTTTCAGCCAAGTCGTGAAGAACACACATTGATTGACCCAACGAATATACAAGCCATTAATCACAACGATGATTTCTTTAAGGTGAAGGGTCCTTCTACTACACCAAGTAGCCCACAAGTAAAGCCCGTTTCAATGCAGGCAGGTGCATCACCGCAAGGGATTGCATTAGCTGCAAAATATGCGGATGCTGTCTATTCAGTTTCGTGGAATTTCAAGCAAGCGAAAGAGTATCGGGAAAAATTAACGAACCAATTAATCCAACATGAACGTGAAGCGAAGCAAATTAAGGTGTTTCCCGGGCTCGTCACGTATGTAGGCCAGACTTATGAAGAAGCGCTTGAAAAAAAGCGAGTGTTAGATAAGCAATTACCGATTGAGGACGCGTTGAAACAGCTGAGTATGTTTGTAAGACAAGATTGTTTTCAATGGGAACTGGATGAAAAAGTCCCTACTTTGCCGCCTTTAGAAGAATTTGATGGACCCATTGGGCGTTACGAAACAATACTTGAAATGATACGTGATAAGAATCCGACGGTTCGAGAATTAGTAGGGTATCTGAATGCGGGTGGGGGGCATTTTACATTAATTGGCACTCCGAAAGATATTGTTGACCAAATGGAAAGGTGGTTTGATGCAGGCGTTGCAGATGGATTTAATTTAATGCCTCCTACTTTACCAGGTAGTTTGACGGATTTTGTTGAGTTCGTTGTTCCTGAGATGCAAAAAAGAGGCCTTTTTCGAATGGCTTATAGTGGAAAAACGTTTCGTGAACATTTAGGATTAACAAGATAGACCGATCTTCAGAATGAAGGGAAGCTTCTATCTACAGTTTGCTATGAGAAGAAAGAGGCAAGTAAATGGATATTCAAAAAGCAACAGATTTAGAGTATGCGGAGTTAGCTGACATTTGGTATCGTAGCTCCATCTACGCGCACCCATTTGTCGATCGATCATTTTGGAGAGGGAAAAAAGAAGAAATGAAAACGGCTTATCTTCCTTTTTTGGAAACTTATACCATTCGGCAGGCGTCCGGCATACAAGGTTTTTTATCTATGGTAGAAAATGAACTTGCTGCACTATTTATTGAACCTGCGTCAATAAGAAAGGGCTACGGGACAGCGTTATTATCATAGATCAAGAACAGGCGAACATGTATTGAGCTAAGGGTGTTTAAAGAGAATCAAGCAGCCATTCGCTTTTATAAAGAGAATCATTTCATTTGTAAAGGGACTGAAATCAATGTAGATACAAACAAGGAAGAGTATCTTATGAAATGGTCTTTACAGTAGAAACCTCTAGAAAGAAGTTGAAACCATTCAGCTTCTTTTTTTTGAGCGCACATATTATGACAAAGAATAGACAGAGTAATAAATGTACGTACATAAGGATGTGAGGACGATAAATCGAGCCGTTTTTTTAGATCGTGATGGTGTGATTAACGAAATTTTAACCAAGAGAGTGAAGTTCGTGAATGAGCCAGCTGATTTTTATATACTGAAAGGTGTACCTGAGGCCATTAAGCAAATAAATGATGCAGGATTTTATGTATTTGTTGTAACAAATCAAGGTGGGATTGGATTAGGGTTTCTTAAAGAAGAGATGTTGCTTCGCATCCATCACAAGATGATAAGTGAATTAAAAGAGATAGGTGCGAGGATTGATGATGTTGCTTATTGTGCACATAAGCCGAATGCAGGTTGCTTGTGTCGGAAGCCTGGGACACAAATGCTTAATGAATTAGCTAACACGTATAATATCAATCTCAATCATAGCGTGATGGTTGGGGATCGAGAGCCTGATATTGAAGCTGGCAAAGCCGCAGGGTGCAAAACCGTTCTTGTAGGAGAGCGAATTCAAAAAAGAGTAAGAGCGAATGCAATGTTTCAAACTTTGCAGGAGGCTACACCTTGGATTCTTGATGAGCTTCAACGATAACAAAAAAGTTGGCTTTATAAGCCAACTTTTTTAATGATAATGATAACCAACATCTCGATCTCCTAAATCTTGAACAGGGCGATAGTTTGACGGATAAATGGCTTGAAAGCGATCAATCTGCTCGCGTGACAGCTCAATGGGTTCATCAATAACAGACCATTTTACACCTTCATCGCACGGTGGTGTGGTTAACGAACCATTGTATTGAAACGAACGTAAATCTGCAGGAATAAGATCATTTGGATGAAGTTCGACCGTTTCAGCTGCTATTTCTTCATTTGACGGCATAATGGACCAAACGTCTTCTAGCACATCATTATGTTCTCCTTCTTCCATTAGAACACCTAACACAGCTAGATTATCGTTCGCATCTTTGTGAACGAAGTGAAGTTCCATCTCAAATGATTCATCATCGACCGTATGTTCACTAGGTGTATGAAAGTGAAATTGAGCTAGCGTATACAACGTTCCAGACAAGCGCAGAGAACTGTCCGTTGTGCCATACACATCTGCTTGAATCGTGTGACCATTATTTGTAACAGTAAATTCAGTCTGCTCGTATGTGTTTATAAGTGGCCATTTTGCCGATGAAAGACTGTTATAGGAAAGGGCAATAGGCGATTGTTGCTCTCCAATTGAACAGAGCGCAAACGATTCATCCAGTTCTCCCCAATGGTCTGGACCAGTTGATCCTTCGTACGACCAAGAGGCCTGCAAGGCTTCTAATGGAGTTTGATAGAATAGATGACTAGCTTGAGCAGAATAAGGAAAAAGTGTTGCAGCTAACGTTGCGAGAGTGAGAAGAGAAACTAGTTTTTTAATTGAAAACGCCTCCTTGTTAAGATACGTCCAAATTATCCCTCAAGCGCGACGAATAATCTACACAATGCGCTATTTTCCCAACCCGTTTCTTTTATTCTAGCAAGGCTAACACTTGCAACGGCTGTTGATTGGCTTGTGCTAGCATAGATTGAGCGACGTTTGCAAGCAGGTTTTGCTTAGTGACGTTTATTATTTCTTTTGCTACATCTGTATCTCGTATACGTGACTCTGCTGCCTGCAAGTTTTCGCTCGACTGATGAAGGTTTGTAAGCGTATGTTCCAGCCGATTTTGCGTGGCACCTAGCAGCGAACGCTGGCCTGATACGTACACAATGGCTTGATCGAGTTTTGTTATGGCATCATTAGCCGTTTCTTTTGATAATACAGATAAAGTTTTGGACATTTCATTGTTTTCATCAATGATAATGGATTGACCAACTGCTAAAGGCTTTGAAGAGGTAAAAAAAAGTGTGTTTTCTTTGTAATACCCTGCTTCACGCTCTTCTGTTGCCTCGAACCAACTGGCTTGGAGAACGTTGCCTGTAGAGTCGATGACATCTAAAGTAGGTGTAACCGTTGTGACCGTCTCATCACTTAACGTAATCTGATAAGACTTGCCTTCCCAGTAAACTTGGTACGTACCGTTCTTTTCTGGTAATGAAGCAGCATATTTAAGCTCATCTCCTATATAATAACCGGCTCCGTTTTTTCCTTCAGCATCATAATAACCAACAATTTCATGACCAGGATCACTTGGCGTTGTCGCTCGTCCGATTTGGGTGACTTTATTCGTTTGAATCTCGCCTGCAATGCCTATAACGTTTGTTGATTCAACTGCTGTTAAACCTAACTGCTTTGTTGAGATGCCGCTAAGATGCAAGGAAATGGTTTGACCTGCATTTGCACCAACTTGAAAAGAGAATTCTTTTTGACCAGTTAAAAGCGAATGGTTATTGAAGGTTGTCGAATTAGCAATTCGATTGATTTCTTCACTTAAGCTGTCAACTTCTTGTTGAATACCTTGTCGGTCACTAATCGTATACGTGTCATTCGCTGCTTGAACTGCAAGCTCGCGCATCCGCTGTAAGATTTGATGGGTTTCATTTAAAGCTCCTTCTGCGGTTTGAATGAGCGATAGACCATCTTGTGTGTTGCGGCTTGCTTGATCGAGCCCTCGAATTTGAGATCGCATTTTTTCGGAAATAGCAAGCCCTGCGGCGTCATCTGAAGCCCGGTTAATACGCAAGCCTGTTGCCAGCTTTTCTTGTGATCTTTTTGCTAACGCTTGATGGCTTCCCAACTGTTGATGCGCATATACAGCTGACGTATTTGTAAAAATTTTCATAGATTTGTAACTCCTCATTCGGGTATTTTTATTCAGTCTGCCGTATAAAATATGAAATTTATGTTAAAAAAATGTACGTTTAGACCACTTCTATAGTACGATTAATTTTATAAATATCCTTTTAAAAATTAATAGGTTTCTTTTTTTTACTTCATTTATGCGCAATTTTACATGTTTAGAAAAACCGCAACAGTACCAATCGTTCAAACCTGTCATACGTTATAGCAAATGAAAACATGTTAGGGTGGTGGGGATGTCAAGGGAATCAACGGAAGAAAAACTACACTTATCACAAGACCTTATTTATTACGAAAGCTTACTAGGAACCATTGCGGCAACGTTATTCTTCTTTGGTGTTAAGTTAAGCAGAGATATATCGAGGGCGGCTGAAGACACAAACGAACTATCTGAAGAAGAGATGGAAGAAATCGTTACGTATACTGCTGTAGCTTCGACAAGAGGGGCACTTCGGGACTATGAAGATTTAAATGATGTGCTAACCTCTTTGAAAGAAGAATTAAAGCAAGTCGATAACGAAATAAAGGAAATGCGTGCTATTTTGAAAAAATATTATCGATAAGTGATAAAATCATTGTATTCAGACTAAACCGAGGCTAAAATGCCTTGGTTTATTTGGGAGGAAAAGTGGCATGGAAACGATCGTCAAGTGTAGCAATGTTACGTGGGTTAGAGAAGGAAAGAGCGTGTTAAGTGAAGTTAATTGGGAAATGAAACAAGGAGAGCATTGGTGTATTCTTGGTCTTAATGGTTCTGGGAAAACAACACTTCTTAATTTAATCAATGGCTATGTATTTCCTACATCAGGAGAAATCTCCGTTATGGGGAAAGTCTCTGGAAAAACAAATTTTCCAGAACTGCGAAAAAAGATTGGGTATGTGAGTAGCTCGTTAGATTCCTTTTTACCAATGATGCAGAGAGAAGCGGTGGAGGAAGTCGTTGTTAGCGGTAAATTCGCTTCGTTTGGCTTATACGAAAAGGTATCAGGCCAGGATTGGCAAACAGCTGAAGAGATTTTACACTCTTTACGGTTACATCATTTAAGGGGGAAAACGTTCGGTGTGCTCTCTCAAGGAGAACAACGAAGGGTATTAATTGGACGAGCATTAATGAGCAGCCCTGATATGCTCATCCTTGACGAGCCATGTACAGGATTAGACGTGCGTACAAGGGAAGAAATGCTGAGCTTGATGGCAGAAATAAAAGCAAGAGGCTGCCACCTTATCTATGTAACTCATCATATTGAGGAAATCTCGCCTATTCTCACACACGTGCTCATGATGCAAGATGGCAAAGTTGCTGCGTCAGGGCAAAAGCAAGAGGTATTGACTTCATCTTTATTATCAGAGGTATTCAAACTGCCTGTTGATGTAGAATGGATGAATGATCGACCTTGGCTAAAAATTGTTAGAGGGTAGAACGGCCGGCTTGAATACTTGCACCATAAACAATAAACGCGCTCAATATTAAGACCCACATTAAATCGCGATACACATCGAATGTAAGCGTAAAGAGTCGATGTGTCACTTCTACAAGAAGCCAACCAATCGGAAAGATAGGAAAGGCATGTTTAGCGGCGCGTATATAGATGAATTTCCCTCGCTCATCTTTTGATTCTTCTGATTTTGAAAATTGGTATTCTTTATAAATGAAATAAATAAACAGAATTAAGACGATAAGACCAATGTACATAGGCATAAATTTAATTTCTCCTTTTCTTAGAAAATGCGACAATATCTTCATCTAGCAGAAACGATAACATATCTATCTGATTATGTAAAAAATAGGTATAAAAATCAATTTTCTTTGAACAAGGCATAACGACGATCAAACTTTTCAACTTTACGTATGTTGTATGGTTGAGTGAATCTCAACAAAATACGTTGAAAAGGTTAGGTGTTGCACGATGGCAATTACAATTCCAGTACCAGGTTTAGGGAATGTTTCTGTATTAACAGGACCGGGAGATTCTGTTAGTTTACGAGGATGTCAGCAATTTGTTGGAACAGGTGAGACGGTTATTCAAGTATCACCAACGGCGTTATTCAATGTGTTCTGTCCAAATGGAAATGCGATTCGCGTTGTCTATTTAACAAATCTTCAAGATTTAAATTTAATCAACTTAATTGAGCAAATTCTTGATCTTAACGCACAAGTCATTGAAGCAACAACAGAAATTACCACACTTGTTGCGGTTTAAAACATCCAAAAATCCCACTAGCTTTTTGCTAGTGGGTATTCTTCTGGCTAGGGTTATGAACAATATACTAAGTTCCAAATTTGGATAATAAAACCAATTATTCAGAGGACGGGCAGACAGACTAACGTATTGCTGCATCTTACATATATTGTAGTGTTGAGTAAAGCTCAGCAAAACGATATGAAAAGGCTAGGTGTTGTATTATGGCAATTTACAATTCCAGTACCAGGTTTAGGAAATGTTTCGATATTAACAGGACCGGGAGATTCTGTTAGTTTACGAGGATGTCAGCAGTTTGTTGGTACAGGCGAAACCGTTATTGAAGTTTCTCCAACAGCATTATTTAACGTCTTCTGTCCAAATGGAAATGCAATTCGTGTTGTCTATTTAACAAATCTGCAAGATTTAAACTTGATTAATTTAATTGAGCAAATTCTTGATCTTAACGCACAAGTCATTGAAGCAACAACAGAAATTACTACGCTTGCTGCGGTTTAAATGAATCTATATTCCTCTACTAGCTTTAAGCTAGTGGGAGTTTCTCTTATTTAATCTATACATATGCCAAAAAAATAGGAGTGTGCCAGAGTTTCTAAAAATATACGCTAGTCTACGTATTTCCCAATTGCAAAAACAATGGACAAGCTTTATCGATGTGTCATTAAAAATAAGAATAAAAAAAGATTGATAATGAGAATCTTTATCAGTGTTATAAAGAAAAGGAGATGTTTGTCTTGTCAAATAAGTTAGAACGATTTGATATAACGATTGTTGGCGGGGGACCGGCTGGACTCTTTGCTGCATTTTATAGTGGGATGCGTTCAATGAAAACAAAATTAATAGAAGCAAGTCCAATGCTGGGCGGAAAATTGAATAGTTATCCAGACAAGATGATTTGGGATGTAGGTGGCATGCCGCCACTTCAAGCAAAGCAACTAGTTAAGCAACTTATTGAACAAGCCAAAACCTTCGATCCGGTTATTGTATTAAATCAACAAATCCAAGGAATTGAACGGACAAAAGAAGGCGATTTCTTAATTAAATCTTCAACCGGTGAACAACATCTTACTCAAACGATTCTGTTATCAATCGGCTACGGTGCCAAAAATGTCGTTAAATTAGATTTAAAAGATGCAGATAAATACGAAAATACTAACCTTCATTATACGGTGAAAAATATTAAGCACTATCAAGGCAAACGTGTCTTAATTTCAGGTGGTGGCGATTCAGCAGTTGATTTTGCAAACGCATTAAGTGAAGTCGCGAAAGAGGTAATGATCGTTCATCGTCGTCATGAATTTAAAGGGCATGAGCAGAATGTAAAGAAAATGCTCTCAAGTCGCATTCAAGTAAAACGACCTTTTGCACTGAAACATTTAATTGGAGACGAAAGAAAGATCCATTCTGTGGAAATTGATCAAATTACGAATAAAGGAATCTTTTTAAATAAGAACGAGCGCGTTCAAGTTGATGCTGTTATTGTAAACCATGGAATGAAAGCGGATATTGGCCAAATTAGGCATTGGGGTCTACACACTGACGAGAGACATATTCTCGTTAACAATAAATTAGAAACGGGAATAGACGGCATTTATGCAGCGGGGGATAGTGCGAAATTCGCAAATAAAATTAATTTGTTGGCAGGAGCGTTTACGGATGCAGCAGTTGCCGTTAACCATGCAAAAACGTATTTGAAGCCAGAAGCAGCGATGGACATTTTTATCTCTTCTCATAACCCAGTATTTGACAAAAGGAACAAAATGATTGAAAAGGCTGTAAAATAGCGAAAAAGGTCATTGACTTTTAGAGAGGGCTACACTACTATAATTGATATCGATTATCATTATCAATTATATAGAGATGTACATAGGAAGAGGAGAACGTATTATGATTAAGCTTACCGATTCATCAAAACTATTTTTATTTTCTGCGGCGATGGTAACCGCACTTGCAGGCTGTTCAGATAGCTCGGACGATACGTCTTCAAATGATACTAGCGCAGACGGAGAGAACGGAAGCGGTACAGAGGAGCAAATTGTCATTGAGCACGCGTTTGGTGAAACAGTCCTTGAATCTGCGCCTGAGCGTGTTGCGACAGTACAGTGGGGAAATCAAGACGTCGCATTAGCATTAGGTGTTGTGCCAGTCGGATTTTCAGCAGCAAATTTTGGCGTGCAAGATGACAGCGGTTTATTGCCTTGGACAGCAGAGAAACTTGATGAGCTAGGTGAAAATGATCCGAATGTATTCCAAGATACAGATGGACTTGATTTTGAAGCCATTGCAGATTCTCAGCCAGATGTTATTTTAGCAGCTTATTCTGGTATTACAGAAGAAGATTACAATTTGTTAAGCGAGATTGCTCCGGTTGTCGCTTACCCGACTTCCCCTTGGACAACATCATGGAGAGATCATGTTCTCATGAATGCAGAAGGTATGGGCATGAAAGAGGATGGCGAACAGCTAATTGAAGATACAGAAACCCTCATTGATGAAAAATTAGCAGACTATCCAGAAATTGAAGGGAAGACCGTTGCGTGGGTAAACTTTTCCGCAACTGATATGTCTGACTTGCATTTATATGCACCGGCAGATACCCGTGTTGCCTTTTTAACAGAAGAGCTGAATATGGAATTTCCACAAGAGATCATGGATGAATTGCCGAATGAAGATGATTTCTCGTTAAGCTTAAGCGCAGAAAATGCCGATATTTTAAATGATGTTGATGTTATTCTTGGTTACGGGGACGACGAATTGCTCGAGGCACTACAAAACGATTCACGTCTTGGCCAGATCCCTGCGATTGAAAGAGGATCTGTCGCATTTATTAATGGAAGTTCTGAATTAGGCGCAGCTGGAACACCGAATCCATTGTCAATTTCTTATACGCTTGACGAGTACTTAGAGTTAATTGGAGAAGCATTAAGCCAGGCTGAGGAGTAATTCTTGTGAAGGCAGTTGTAAAAAGGAATCGCTACTCACCGAAGCACGCAACGGCAGTAATCGTTTTTTTACTAGCGATGCTACTTGTTAGCGTGCTTTCCTCTGTTGCTTTTGGCTCTCGAGTCGTGACATTAGACGAAATACTTTCAGCCATATTTCACTCTGGCTCAGATTCTTATAGCGTAAGCGTTGTGCGAGAACGAGTGCCACGAACGGTTTTTAGCCTCTTGTGCGGAGCTGCTCTCGGTGTATCAGGTGCACTCATGCAAGCTGTGACAAGAAATCCGATTGCTGATCCGAGCATTTTAGGTGTAAATACTGGTGCAGCATTATTCGTTGTCGCTGGGTTAGCTTTTTTTAATATTAGTTCAGCCAATCAATACATATGGTTTGCGATCATAGGTGCCATGCTAACAGCTGTTTTTGTATATGGAATTGGTTCCATGGGGAGAGCAGGGGCTACACCGTTAAAACTTGTCCTAGCAGGCGTCGCTACAAGTGCTGCCCTTTCTTCGCTTGTTAGTGCCATTATGTTAAATCGGACGTATGTCATGGATCAATTTCGTTTCTGGCAAGTAGGAAGTGTAGGCTCAGGAAGTTGGGATTCTATTACGACGTTTTTACCGTTTCTTGTCGTCGGACTCACGTTAGGAATTCTTTCTTCTTCTGCGTTAAACGCATTGGCATTAGGTGACGATGTTGCAACAGGACAAGGCGTTCGAACGGGCTTATTACGTATGACAGCAGCGTTTGCTGGCGTTGTTTTATGTGGAGCGGCTACAGCACTTGCAGGCCCGATTGGGTTTATTGGGTTATTGTCAGCACACCTGATTCGCCTCTTATTAGGAGCTGATTTACGCTACATTATTCCTTTGTCTGCGATTGCAGGCGCTGTGATTTTAACAATTTCTGATGTCGCAGGGCGCTTGATTGGTAGTCCGGGGGAATTAGAAGCTGGTGTTATTACGGCATTTGTAGGTGCTCCCTTATTAATTTTATTTGCTATGCGCATGAAGGTACGTTCATTATGATGAAACATTCAATTGAAAACATCCAAATAGGTCGAAAAAAAAGGCTCTGGCGCTGGTGGTTTGTAAACGGCATGTTATTCATTACCTCACTCATTCTTTGTGCAGCAATGCTCATGTTGGGAAATACCATTTATCCAGCAAACGAAGTAGTACGAGCACTATTGGGAGAACAGCTAGGTAGCGTGAATTTTGCAGTAAATACCATTCGGTTTCCACGTATGCTGGCAGGATTATTCGCTGGATTTGCGTTTGGCATTGCAGGGAATACGTTTCAGACAATGTTACGGAATCCTTTGGCAAATCCAGATGTACTCGGTATTACGGCAGGTTCTAGCGCAGCTGCATTGTTTTGTATTCTCGTACTTCAAGCGAGCAATAGCGTCGTATCAATTGTTGCGATTGTTGCAGGTCTCCTGACCGTTATCTTAATCTATAGCTTATCAAGGGGCCGAACCTTTTCGGTTGGCCGGTTAATTTTAGTCGGTATCGGCGTCCAAGCGATGTTAAGTGCAGTAATCTCTTATTTGCTAATGGTTGGTGCCCAAGAAGATCTTCCTACAGCAATGCGCTGGTTAAGCGGAAGTTTGAACGGAGCACAAATGGATGCGGTCTATCCACTGATGATAACGGTCCTTGTTTGCTCACCTGTTGTGATGATATTAAGCAAACATTTGAGTATTCTTGAACTAGGTGAGCAATCGGCAATATCCCTTGGCTTGAATACGGATC
Source organism: Shouchella phoenicis (assembly GCF_047238345.1). Classification (NCBI taxonomy): domain Bacteria; kingdom Bacillati; phylum Bacillota; class Bacilli; order Caryophanales; family Bacillaceae; genus Shouchella; species Shouchella phoenicis. Next base: position 1,730,851 of record NZ_JBDFMQ010000001.1, read on the forward strand.
GAACGCGCGTCCTTCTGATCTTTGCATCAGTCTGTATGATTGCATTAGCCACTGCCACCACAGGACCGATTGCATTTGTAGCATTTTTAGCGGGGCCAATCGCTAAGCGCTTAGTTGGAGCTGGACTATCAACGGTCTTGCCTGCAGGTCTCGTTGGAGTGAATTTAGTCTTAGCGGCAGATTTAGTCGGACAATTTGCTTTTGAAATTCGCTTTCCTGTTGGGATAATAACGGGCATATTAGGAGCGCCGTTCCTCCTTTACTTACTCATACGAATGAATCGGAAGGGAAGTTTATAATGACAACGACTCATCGTTTTGAAACGGAGAACATTGAAGCAGGTTACGATGGAACGATTATTTTAAATGATATTAGTTTAGTTGTGCCAAATAATAAGATTAATGTCATCATTGGTGCAAATGCGTGTGGAAAATCCACACTCTTAAAAACAATGGCACGATTACTCAAGCCTGAGTCTGGTTCTGTTACCTTAGATGGAAAAGACATTACTCAAATTCCACCTAAAAAGTTAGCAAGAGTACTTGGTCTCTTGCCACAATCTCCCATTGTGCCAGAGGGGATAACGGTAGCTGATCTAGTTGGTCGTGGGCGCTTCCCGCATCAGTCTATTTTTAAAGGTTGGTCAAAAAAAGACTATGAGGCCGTTACTGAGGCGATGGAAATGATGAAGATAACGGAACTCGCAAATCGGAATATTGATGAACTTTCTGGTGGCCAAAGACAACGCGTTTGGATTGCGATGGCACTGACGCAACAGACGGATATTTTGTTTTTAGACGAGCCAACAACGTTTTTAGATATTACGTATCAAGTGGAAATCTTGGATTTATTAACGGACTTAAATCGCAAGCACGGGACAACGATTGTTATGGTGTTACACGATATAAATCTTACTGCTCGTTATGCGGACTATATCTTTGCTTTAAGACAAGGAAAGCTTATTGCAGAAGGGTCGCCCTCAGAAGTAATCACGAGTGAACTTGTTAAAGAGATATTCGAACTTGAATGCAATGTTATTGACGATCCAGTTTCCAAAACCCCCCTTGTTGTACCAAAAGGGCGCTACCATGTTCATGTATAAAAACCCACGATGATGGAAGATCATCGTGGGTTTTTCGTCTAATAACCAGCAATCCAAGGAGATAACAGTAAGTTTCCATCACTCGTATTAATGACTTGCCCTGTAACTAAGCCGTTAGGAATATTCTGAGCACGAAAATTAATAGGTGGACCATCTTGGGTCGTGCCTAATCCCGTTGAACGTCCTGCAACAGCAGATCCATTTACTTGATTGTAAATAATAAAATAATAGACGGCTGCCTCAACTAAAAATACAGGTTGTTGTAATGGAAGTGCAAAAATACCTCCAGGAATTGTTGTGACAATATCGGTTGTTGCAACAATTGTTGCCTCTGTACTGGATGTTGATAACGCAACAGCCATTTGATAGAGACCCGTACCACTTCCAACTTGGACAATGTAAGATGCTAGATTCGATATTGTTGAACCATCTCCAAAAACGAGTGCACCAATCGCTTGATTATTGCCTGCCCCGGCGTTAAATGGAATCGTAACATTGATGTCACCTAATTTTACGGTCTCATAGTTTATAGCAGATGTTCCGCCGCCACTAGGTCCGGTTGGCCCTGTTATACCAGTTGAGCCTGTAGCTCCTGTCACACCAGTTCCGGTAGCTCCGATTGAGCCCGTTGCGCCAGTAAGGCCCGCTGGTCCAGTTGCACCGGTGTTCCCTGTTACACCTATTCCTGTAGGTCCAGTTGCGCCGGTCGGGCCTTGGGGTCCTAATGGCCCAGGCCCAGTAGGACCAGTGGGGCCTGTTGATCCCGTCGGAGAACCAGGTATACCTTGCGGGCCAGTAGGACCAGTGTTCCCTGTTACGCCAGTCGAACCAGTGTTTCCTGCTGGTCCAGTTACCCCGTCGATGCCCGTGACTCCAGTTGTTCCAATTCCTGTATTCCCAGTAGTACCTGTAGGTCCAGTCGGTCCAGTAGGTCCAACTGCACCTGTCTCCCCACGAGCTCCTGTTAAACCTCTAGCACCACTTCCTGGAGGACCAGTTGGGCCTTGTAAACCTGTAGCTCCTGATATTCCTGCTCCTGTTGCACCTGTATTCCCGGTAGCTCCTGTAGGCCCAGTCGGTCCAGTTGCGCCAGTTATCCCAGAAGGGCTGCCAGGTCCTGGTGGTCCAGTCGGCCCAGTTATTCCTATGCATGTACAGCGATTAGCATTTTTCTTGAAATGCGTTACACCAGTGCGACAACATTCACAAAAAGAATGATTTTGATTTTGAAAATAATGCATCATTTCCTCCTACTTGTTGTTTTCACATATCCTATGAAAAAAATAGGGGTTTGGGTAAACAATTCAAATATTTTTTTTATTAAAGATGCGTTAACCTTAAAAAATGCTTTATAAATGAGAGTGGCTATATTTGATGTTGGTAGCCTGACCTTAAAGGGTTGTTAAACGTAAACGTCTTCAAAAAGAGGAAGAAGATTTGCTAATGACTGGATGATAAACTTTAAGAAAAATCGTAAGCGGTGGCTTGGATTCTCACAAAGGAGCGTTTCGAAACGATTAAGCGGAAATGTTAAACATATGCACCGATAGCGGTTGATGAATCGCGTTCCCCCTCAATTTAAGCATTCTATAATTATTATCGGCTTCTATGTTTTTCTTGCAACGATGAGTAAGGAGACTCACCTTATTGAACGCCTAAAAAATCGCAATGCTTAACAACCATTTGTGAATTTGTTATCGCACATTCTTTTTTGTATACATAGTCTAAAAAAAGGGCGAATGAAGAGGGTGCAGCAACATTGAATTTCTACGAAGAGTGTTCAAATTTTCAGCGCTTCAAGCGAACATTAACAAATGGAAGGGAGTTGTACAACGGTTCGTTCCCTGCCAACGTGACAGGAGCAACTGGTGTAACCGGTCCAACCGGTCCTCCTGGTGGAGGAATAGGACCGACTGGTCCAACTGGCGCAACTGGAATTGGATTGACAGGAATTGTTATGTATAATGCCACACTTGCCCCTACTTATAAAGTAGGGCAAGTTGTCACTTATGATGGTGCCACATATCTCGTCATAACCTCACCACCAACCGGCTTGCCCAGCGAGTCCGAAGATTATCTGCTTCTTGCAGCTTCCGGTAACACTGGTTCAACGGGAATGACAGGAGCAACAGGGGTTGGATTTGAGAGTACGGTTCCTTATGATCCTGCTCGTGCACTTGGTTATGAGGTGGGTCAAGTTGTGACATTTGAGGGAAGTGCGTATGTCGTAAACACCGCACCTCCATTCGGATTGCCATCAACTTCACCTGATTACACCTTGCTTGCTATTAGCGGGTCAACAGGAATAACAGGAGCAACCGGATCGACCGGAGCAACAGGATCGACCGGAGCAACGGGATCTACTGGAGCCAACGGAGCAACAGGAGCAACCGGGTCAACAGGAGCAACGGGAGCAACCGGATCGACGGGACCTACTGGAGTGACAGGAGTAACCGGAACAACCGGGCCATCAGGAACAACCGGACTGACAGGAAGCACCGGATCAACGGGAACAACAGGATCGACCGGAGCCACAGGAGCAAGCGGAGTCACTGGAACAACAGGAGCAACTGGAGTAACGGGAGCCACAGGAGCAAGCGGAGCCACAGGAGCAAGCGGAGTCACTGGAACAACAGGAGCAAGCGGAGTCACTGGAACAACAGGAGCAACGGGAGCAACAGGATCAACAGGAGCCACCGGAATCACTGGAATTACTGGAATTACTGGAACGACTGGGGTCACTGGGACGACGGGATCGACGGGAGTCACCGGAACAACAGGAGCAACAGGATCAACCGGAGCAACAGGATCAACTGGAGCCACCGGAATCACTGGAATTACTGGAATTACTGGAATTACTGGAACGACTGGGATCACTGGGACGACAGGATCGACGGGAGTCACCGGAACAACTGGAGCAACCGGAATCACCGGGGCAACAGGAGTCACAGGAGTCACAGGAGCAACAGGGCCGACAGGAGGAACGGGAGTAACAGGAGTTACAGGAGGAACGGGAAACACAGGAGCCACAGGGGCAACGGGAATCACTGGAACAACAGGATTCACAGGAGCCATCGGATCAACTGGAGCCACCGGAATCACGGGATCGACAGGAAGCACTGGAACGACGGGATCGACCGGAGCCACAGGAGCAAGCGGAGTCACTGGATCAACTGGAGCCACCGGAATCACGGGATCGACAGGAAGCACTGGAACGACGGGATCGACCGGAGCCACAGGAGCAAGCGGAGTCACTGGAACAACAGGAACAACCGGATTAACGGGAACTACCGGAACTACCGGAGCAACTGGTTCAACAGGGTCAACCGGAGCAACAGGGGCAGCAGGAGTCACGGGAAGCACTGGAGCAACAGGAATCACTGGAGCAACCGGAGCAACAGGAACTACAGGCTCAACCGGAGCAACCGGAGCCACAGGAGTAACGGGCTCAACCGGAGCAACCGGAGCCACAGGAGTAACGGGCTCAACCGGAGCAACCGGAGCCACAGGAGTAACGGGGTCAACAGGAGTCACAGGAGCCACAGGAGTAACGGGGTCAACAGGAGCCACCGGAGCAACAGGATCGACCGGAGCAACGGGAATAACTGGAGCAACGGGAGTAACAGGAACAACAGGGTCAACAGGAACAACAGGAATCACCGGAGCAACCGGAGCAACCGGAGCCACAGGAGTAACAGGATCGACCGGAGCAACAGGAATCACCGGAGCAAGTGGAGCGACCGGACCAACAGGAATAACAGGAGCCACAGGAGTAACCGGGTCAACTGGAGTAACAGGAGTAACCGGAGCAACAGGAGTGACCGGATCAACAGGATCGACCGGATCAACGGGAATAACTGGAGCCACGGGAGTAACAGGATCGACCGGATCAACGGGAATAACTGGAGCCACGGGAGTAACAGGATCGACCGGATCAACGGGAATAACTGGAGCAACGGGAGTAACAGGAACAACAGGGTCAACAGGAACAACAGGAATCACCGGAGCAAGTGGAGCGACCGGACCAACAGGAATAACAGGAGCCACAGGAGTAACCGGGTCAACTGGAGTAACAGGAGTAACCGGAGCAACAGGAATAACAGGAGCAACAGGATCGACCGGATCAACGGGAATAACTGGAGCCACGGGAGTAACAGGATCGACCGGATCAACGGGAATAACTGGAGCCACGGGAACAACCGGAGCAACAGGAGCAACAGGAGTAACTGGAATAACAGGAGCAACAGGATCGACCGGATCAACCGGAGCAACAGGAGCAACAGGAGTAACTGGAATAACAGGAGCAACAGGATCGACCGGATCAACCGGAGCAACAGGAGCAACAGGAGTAACTGGAATAACAGGAGCAACAGGATCGACCGGATCAACAGGAGTAACAGGAGTAACAGGAGTAACCGGAGCAACAGGAGTGACCGGATCAACAGGATCGACCGGATCAACGGGAATAACTGGAGCCACGGGAGTAACAGGATCGACCGGAGCAACGGGAATAACTGGAGCAACGGGAACAACCGGAGCAACCGGAGCAACAGGAGTAACTGGAATAACCGGAGCAACCGGAGCCACAGGAGCCACAGGAGTAACGGGGTCAACAGGAGTCACAGGAGCAATTGGAGTGACAGGAGTAACCGGAACGACAGGATCAACAGGATCGACCGGAGCAACGGGAATAACTGGAGCAACGGGAGTGACCGGATCAACAGGATCGACCGGAGCAACGGGAATAACTGGAGCAACGGGAGTAACAGGAGCAACCGGAGCAAGTGGAGCAACAGGAATCACCGGAGCAACCGGAGCCACAGGAGCCACAGGAGTAACGGGGTCAACAGGAGTCACAGGAGCAATTGGAGTGACAGGAGTAACCGGAACGACAGGATCAACAGGATCGACCGGAGCAACGGGAATAACTGGAGCAACGGGAGTAACAGGAGCAACCGGAGCAAGTGGAGCGACTGGATTTACTGGAATTTCATCGGTTGAACCCTTTTTCAATAGCAATGTTCAAGCTCAAACAGTCGCGGCTGGCGCACCAGTCATATTATTAACTCCAGGTGCATATTCGGGCTTAACATTTGTTGCAGCAACTGGATTATTTACCATCGTTACTCCTGGGATGTATTATATAAGTGTTGGCTTGAACAAGACAGCTGGAACGACTACAGGAGCAGTTTTTGGTTTGACGGTAAATGGGGTGGCAACACCGAGTGCACCAATTGCATGTTCAGATACAGCAGGCTTGTCTTTAGTCATTCGGGCACAGAATTATAATGCGGGTGATACGATTCAAATTACGAATTTTTCAACATTTGCTGTAACGCTTGCGAATGCACCTAACCAAGCGAATAGCGCAGGACATGTGACCATTCATCGTTATGCGAGTGGCCCATCAGGGACGGTGATTACAATTTAGCTAAAAAGACTCTTTCAAAGAGTCTTTTTATTTTGCTGAAATATGCAAACATGTATGGTGACAGAAGAAACCATTCATCTTATAGAATGTTCTTGCTCAATAGACATGTTTTTGTTATTATATAAAAATATTTATAAATACTTTGATCTTTTTTAGGAAAACATGAACATACTTGAACAACGTTAGTCTAGTGAATTGTCAGAACAAGCAGACAGTCTTTATTTGTCTGTTTGCAGTGGACATTAATTTTTGAACGCTAACGAATGTTTTCATCTGGGTCTAGACAAGGAGAAACATCACAACATGTCAACATCGCAACAGTGGTCTTCAAAAATAGGATTTTTATATGCAACGGCAGGGAGTGCGATCGGACTCGGCGCTATTTGGAAATTTCCATACATGGCGGGAACGAGTGGAGGAGGCGCTTTTTTTGTGCTTTTCTTAGGGTTCACGCTTCTTATAGGGATTCCACTTTTAATTGGTGAATACATTTTAGGGCGTCACTCTCAAGCTGATGCGGTAACGACATTTCAAAAGTTAGCACCGCGCTCGTTATTTCGGTTTACCGGTTGGTTGGGCGTCATCGCATGTTTTCTTATCCTCTCGTTTTATAGCGTTATAGGTGGGTGGTCCATCCTTTACCTTGGTTCATCTCTAACAGGACAATTAGGTCAACTAAATGCAGACGGATATGCAGCGCATTTCAGCGAATTAATAGCAAACCCTTACTTGGCAATTGGCGCGCAAGCATTCTTTTTAGCTTTGGCTGCTGGCATCGTGTCAAGAGGGGTTCAAGAAGGAATTGAAAAAGCGTCAAAATGGATGATCCCTACTTTATTTATTTTGCTTGTCATTTTGGCGGGTTATTCGTTAACGCTAGATGGCGCACAGGAAGGGTTAGCATTTTTATTTTCACCAGATTGGGGCACAGTTTCTAACGATGTTGTGTTAGTTGCGTTAGGTCAGTCTTTTTTCGCTCTATCCTTAGGGGTTTCAATTATGGTTACATTAAGTTCTTATGCATCAAAAAAGCAAGATCTCCCTATTTCTGCTATTACGTTAGGTGGGATGAATATTGTTGTCGCTATCCTTGCAGGAGTAATGATCTTTCCAGGTGTCTTTACATTTAACTTAGAACCGAGTGAGGGTCCTACTTTAATTTTTGCGGCTGTGCCAACGATCTTCTCACAAATTCCATTTGGTCAAGTACTCGTACCATTATTCTTTATACTCTTTTTCTTTGCTGCATTAAGTACAGCGTTTTCGTTGCTTGAAATTGTTGTGGCAGCATTTATAAAGAAGGATGTCAGTAAGCGTCAAAAAAGCAGCTGGATCGTTGCAGCACTCGTTCTTATAATGGGTATCCCATCTGCTTTATCATTTGGTGTGCTGGCAGATTGGTCGCTATTTGAGTTTTCCTTTTTTGATCTTATTGATTATAGCGTATCAAATGTTTTGATGCCGATCGGTGCTTTTCTCATTAGCTTATTTCTCTTAATTAAAATGCCAAAGACTGTTTTACGTGATGAATTCAAGCAAGGGAGTCGATTTGGGCGAAAGCTGTTTGTAGTGTGGTACAGCATGATGGTTTTTCTTGTCCCAATTGCGATTGCGATTGTATTAATTGATCAGCTCTTTGGGTTAAATGTGCTCGCCATTTTTGCATCTCTATTCTAATAAAACCGCTCAGCATCTACTGAGCGGTTTTTCTTTATGAAGGTTTGATCTCTCTTTTCTTAAATACATATAATGCAACACTTAAAAACAGTAACCAATAGACAAACAAAACAATCGCAGAAAAAAGTGGGTTCGTTAATGAAGAAATTGGACCCCCTTCTGTTACATATTGGCTTAAATCATTCACAAAAGGGAGGAAAATAGCCCAATCATAAAATTCAAGAAGCATCACATTTGCAACTAAACCTAAAAATTGGCTCGCAATGCTGATTGCAATTGCCATGATATCGCTTGAAAACATGGCAGAAATCGCAAAAGCTAACGTAGCAAGTAACATCGTCATCGGCAGGTGCGCAACAAAAACGAGCATCGATTGGAGTCCATAGCCTCGTTCTTGAACGTCTCCATCTACAATATGAAGGAAGCTCGCTTGTTCATCAAAGCCGAAGAACATGGCCCCGAAAAGAAGGGAAGAAAGCCAGAGCGTGGTGACAAATACAAGCATATAGATTAGCACCGTTATGTATTTTGACAAAAGGATCTTAATACGTGAAGGTGGTCGTACAAGTAAAAGTTTAATGGTCCCCTGTTTAAATTCAGAAGAAACAATAGTGGCGGCGATCGCAATGATAAACAAACTAACAAGCATTAGTAACCCGTTACTATTTGTGACAAAAGTCCACGCACTATTCGGCATCGCATACGCTGGAGGCAGGTCGTTGTTTAATCGATATTCTGCTAAAAGAATTTGTTCTTCAGCGAATGGTTCTTCACCAGTAAACTCTTGGTAATAAAGGATGTCTGCTTCGAGATTATCCCGCCAGTTGCTTTCAAACATATCAAAGTTTGGGGCGTTATGTACAACGGTGGCTGTTAAAAAGGTTAACGCAACAATTAATCCTAACATAACCCATGTGCCAACCCGTCCATTTTGTTTCATAAGCTCGTTTTGAATAAGTCGTATCATGGCTTTACACCTTCTTTATTTGTAAGGTGAAGAAAGCGTTCTTCTAAGCTATCTTTCACGATGCTTACTTCTTGAACATCTATTTCAGCACTTAAATGGCGGATAAAAGAGGCAATTTGATCTTTATGTAGTGAGAGTGTAAAAGAATCCTCGTTTTTTTGCGTTTGTTCATCATAAGTTTTCATCAGGGAAAAAGCTTGATCATCGTAAATGTGGTTCACACGAATACGGTAGGTCATTCGTTTGTTCGCTTCACTATCTATAAGCGTTTCTTCATGCACCATCTTTCCTTCTTGAATAATGGCAAACCGATCACACATTAGTTCCATTTCACTCATTAAATGGCTAGATACGAGAACGGCTAATCGCTCTTCTTTTGCTAAACGTCTAAGATAAGTACGAACTAGGCGAATGCCTTCTGGGTCTAACCCGTTGGTCGGTTCATCAAGAATAAGTAGCTTTGGTCGATGGATCAGTGCTTGAGCAATTCCGAGTCGTTGCTTCATTCCTAATGAGAAGGTTTTTACTTTTCGATTGATTACCTTGGATAAACCGACAAGGTCAATTAATTGATTGATTCGTTCATGATTGACTTCTCCATTCATGCGAGCGAAATGAATCATATTTTTTCTAGCAGTTAAATGGTTGTACATCTCTGGATTCTCAATAATCACTCCGACTTGTTTAATGGCTTCACTATAGGCAGATCTGATACTGTGACCTGAAATAGAAAGATCCCCACTCGTTAATTCTGATAAACCAACCATCATACGAATGGTAGACGTTTTTCCAGCACCATTTGGTCCAAGAAATCCGAATACCTCTCCAGCGTTGACGGTAAAACTTACATCGTCGACAATCCTTTTGCCACGAATTGTTTTAGAAACATGCTGCAGTTCTAGAATAGCGGTCATGTCATCCCTGCCTTTCGGTCTATTTTAATAAAAGAAGACTTGTTTCATTGTACTATGAAAGGAACTGAAACAAATGAATTTTTTAAAATAGTTAAAAAGATTTTATCACGATAAAAAAGCTTGATAGATAAAATAAAGGGTTAACAACCAAATCGTTACAGCAGAGACTTTATGAATAGAATTGAATAACCAATCTGATTTTTTCCATTGTTTTAAATGTTTTCCTAAATAGGCTAACAAGAAAAAAGTGAGCCAGGAAACAAGGATACATGCAAAGGCAAAGCTTAACATTTCAAGACGAGTGTTGTAGTGAGTGGCATATGTACCAATAACGGCAATTGTATCTAAAATGGCATGGGGGTTAAACAAAGATACAGACAACGCGAGAAATACTTGTTTTTTTCCAGAATACGGACTTTGCTGAAACGTCTTCGGTTTAGAGTCAGTTTTCCAAATTGCCCAACCGATTACAACTAAAAAGCCACTGCCAACAAGATAAAGAAGTGGTTCTAAAAATGGAATTGCTTGTAAAGCAAATGATATACCACATACGGAAACAACAATAAGAAGGGTATCCGCTAAAGCTGATGTTACAATGGTCGGCATGCTTTTTTTATATGTCGGTTGAACCGCACCTTGATGAAAAATAAGTAAATTCTGCGGTCCTAACGGGATGATTAGCGCAGTCGCTAAAACAAACCCATTCACAAACGCACTGAACATGAGATCACTCCTTTACTTAAGAATAAGGATGCTTGTATAGTAAGGAAACAACCAATTGGTTGAATTCTTAACCAACCAATTTTATGGAGGAGGGAATGGTATGGGGTGGAAACCTAATCGTACGGAAGGGCAGACTTTAACTTTTCAAATCAAAGAATGGATGCTCGAGCAGGTCACAGGAGGCCATTGGCCCATCGGGATGCGACTTCCTTCGCAGCGAAAGCTTGCCAGTGAACTGGATGTAAACCGAAGTACCATTATTCATGTGTTGGAAGATTTAAAAGCAGATGGCGTGCTTGAAGCAAAACAAGGGAGCGGAATTTACGTAAAAGCAAGAGGATGGGAGTATATTCTTTCACAGCAAGTACCTGATTGGCATAAACGCATGAGGTATAGTACATATAAAGCGAATATTGATACGGTTCAACAGATAAACGAGTTTGAACAAGACGAAGCAATAATTCGATTGGGAACAGGGGAGTTGTCTCCAGATCTGATTCCAACTGAGGCACTACTGTCATCAATGAAATCATTGACAATAACAAATAAGGAATTTGGCTATTCCGAACCGTTAGGAAGTCTGACTTTACGAAATGTATTAACCGAATATTTGAAGAAGCGAGGCATTAATACGAGTGCGAAAAATATCGTTATTGTTTCTGGAGGTCTTCAAGCATTACAGTTAATTTCAATTGGCTTATTGCAATTAGGCTCAACCATAGGCCACGATTCACCCTCTTACTTACACTCTTTACCGTCCATACCGACTCGCTCGGTTCATCATGAATATAGGAAGCAGCAGAAGCATTCCATGTATTACACGATACCAACATTATCAAATCCAACTGGTAGCATTCTATCTCGCCAACAACGTCAATTAATTTTGCAGTCTTATCATGATCGCCACATACCAATTATAGAGGACGATGTTTACAATGAATTGACTTTTGCCGATGCCCCTCCAGCGTTAAAGTCTTTCGATCGAACTGGACAAGTACTTTATATCGGCAGTGTCTCTAAAGTGTTAAGTCCAGGTTTACGAGTGGGGTGGCTTGTTGGACCTCAATCAGTGATTGCTCATTTAGCTGATTTAAAAATGCAGTTGGATTATGGGAGTAGTACGTTGTCCCAACAAGTTGTCGCTCAATGGCTCCTTTCAAAACGGTTTGAAAAACATAAGATATTGTTACGAGAAGAGTTAAAAGCACGCGCTCTTTTTACCGAGGCGATCTTATTAAGAGGTTTTGCTAGCATAGCAACTTGGGAATCGTCAAAGGGAGGGTTTTATATTTGGTTACGTATCAAGCAACCTGTTGTCACAAAATCATTGTTTCTAACGATGTTGAAGCGGGGAATCCTTATTCATCCGGGTTATATGTATGAACCGAATGACTACCATCATATTAGAATTTCGTATTCGTACTGTCATAAAGAAAAGTTAGAAAAAGCGTTAATGATACTGGCAGAAGAAATCACAACACGAATCGTATAAAGTTGAGCACCTCACTGAATAAGTACGTACATAGACGGATAAAAGTGTATCGACCAGGTTAAGCTGTTGGTACATCGATCCAGCAAGATTTGGATTGAATAGTTCGAGCAAACAGAGGTGAATCTTTGGATATCTCAACAATTATTAATCTTTTAGGAGTCGCCATATTGATTGCGCTGACTGCTTTTTTTGTTGCTTCAGAATTTGCAATTGTGAAAGTGAGAAGCACACAGCTTGAGCCTCATCTTGAGGGTGGCGGAAAACGGGCTAGCGCAGCCAAACGAGTAACAGCAAATTTAGATGAATATTTGTCAGCTTGTCAATTAGGGATTACAATCACCGCTCTTGGAATCGGACGTTTAGCAGAACCGACTTTTGAGCGATTACTTCACCCAATAATTGGAGAGTTGTCAAACAATGAGGCTTTTGTTACTACGCTTTCGATTGCCATTTCATTTGCATTTGCAACCTTTTTACACGTAGTAATAGGTGAATTAGCTCCAAAAACAATTGCCATTCAAAAAGCAGAGCAAGTGACATTGCTACTCGCTCGACCATTAGTTTGGTTTTATCGTTTGCTTTACCCGTTCATATGGGTGTTAAATGGTTCCGCACGTTTACTTATTAAAGCACTAGGGTTTAAGCCTATGGGCGAACATGAAGTCCATCACTCAGAAGAAGAATTGCGCCTCATTCTGTCCGATAGTTTAAAAGGTGGGGAAATAAACGAATCGGAATTTCGTTTTGTAAGTAAAGTATTTGATTTTGATGAACGAATTGCGAAAGAAATTATGGTGCCCCGAACTGAGATGGTCACTGTTTCACTTGAATCTACGACTGACCAAATTTTATCTGTCATAAACGAACATCCTTTCACTCGATACCCGGTCATTAGTGAAAATAAAGATACGATCGTTGGAGTTTTAAACGTTCGTGATTTATTGACTTCATATATGACGAATCAGGAGAGAAAACAGCTTGAAGAGATTGTTAATCCAGTTATTACTGTTTTTGAAACGGTTCGAATCCGGGACATATTAATTGAAATGCAATCAAAACGCACACATATGGCCATTCTGTTTGATGAATATGGAGGAACAGCAGGACTTGTTACTCTTGAAGATATTCTAGAAGAGATTGTCGGCGATATTCGTGATGAATACGATGTAGATGAAAGGAATGATATCCAGCAGATGGGCGAGGGTCACTACCTTGTTCAAGGTCAAACACCGCTTCATGACGTAAATCAATTTCTATCGGTAGACTTACAATCAAAAGATGCGGAAACCATTGCAGGCTGGCTGTACGAACATCAGTATGATTTAGTTGAAGGAGATGAAATTGCGTTTGACGGATATCGTTTTTTTGTTCGCCATGTAAACGGCAATCAGCTTGAAGAAATCGAAATTAAAAAAGAATAACATCTTGGATCGTCAATTGTGACGATCTTTTTTTTACACAAATGTATTGTAAATTGGCTCAAACGTTTGTACGAATGTTCTTATCGAATCGTTTTTGAGTGAGGACATTCAAATGTATGAATTTTTTGTTAAATATTACCCGGTTTTTTTATAAACGATCCAAACAAGCTTTACAAGGGATTAATGTTTCTCTTATACGCTTAATTATAGAGGAGGAACAAATGAGAAAGTGAAGAGCAAACGACTTTTTCAGGAGGTACATACGAAGATGAGCCATGTAGAATTAGTAAATGTTTGCAAGAGTTATGATGGACAACTTTTTGCAGTCGAAGACGTACAAGTTTCGATAGGTGAAGGGGAGTTTTTTATTCTGGTCGGCCCTTCAGGTTGTGGAAAAAGCACATTGTTAAGAATGATAGCGGGTCTCGAACAGATTAGTGCTGGTGAGATAAAGCTCCATAATCAATTAGCTAATCACTTATTACCTAATGAAAGGCAACTATCGATGGTGTTTCAAAACTATGCGCTTTATCCGCATCTAACCGTAGAAGAGAATATTTTATTTGGCTTAAAAGTTAGAAAAGTAAAAAAGGAAGAGCGGAAGAAGCGTTGTCTTGATGCTGCAAACATGCTTGGCTTAACTGCATATTTAGACAGAAAGCCAAAGGAATTATCTGGTGGTCAACGTCAGCGTGTCGCTTTAGCGAGAGCTGTTGTAAGTCAGGCGAAGCTATGCTTAATGGATGAGCCACTCTCTAATTTAGATGCAAAATTGCGCGGGCAAATGCGATTGGAAATTCGTCAACTCCAAAAAAAGATTGGCATGACGCTGGTTTATGTGACGCATGATCAAGTCGAGGCGATGACAATGGGCGATCGCATGATGGTTATGCGTGATGGTCTTGTCCAACAGATTGGTAGCCCGATAGAAATCTATAATCAACCTGCCAACCGTTTTGTTGCAACATTTATTGGTGCTCCACCTATGAATGTTATTCGAGCTTCTGTCGACCGAATTCATCAACAGTTACATATCGGAGCGAATCATACCTTTCAACTTACAGAGAGTGAAATGGGGAAAATTTCTAGAGATGCCGTCTTTGTTGGTGTACGTCCAGAGCACTTAGTCATGGGACGTGCAGGAAAAGAGGCGTATTCTTTGCAAGCAACACTTGTAAATAGTGAACTTCTTGGTAGTGAAACGATGGTTTCTTTCTATGTTGGCGAAGCATTATGGAAGGCTAAATGGAGCGGACAATGGCCCATTCTCCCTGGAGAACGGATCACAATCTCATTTCCGAGAGAGCAGCTGTTTCTTTTTGACGCTGAAACGGAAGAAACGATCTTAGCTCCACTCACACATACGGAGTTGAAAACTGAGGTGAGGCAGATTGAATTTAGCTGAAACACATCGTGTTGAAACGAAAATCAGAGAAGGGAAGATTGTCCAAAAGACAGGGTTTTGGAAGCGTACGGGGAACGCTCGTTTTGCGTTTATCTACTTATTTCCATCGCTTCTCCTTTTTTCTGTGTTTTTATTTTATCCAATGATTCGCACGCTGTATTTAAGTTTTTTCCTAACTGATTCGCAAGGCGAGCCCTCATTGTTCGTCGCGTTTGAAAATTATCTTTATCTATTTCAATCAACTTCATTTCAGAAAAGTATAGGTTCTACATTGCTTTTTGTTCTTTACACGGTACCAATTGGTGTGCTAATTGCACTTAGTTTAGCGTTATTAGCAAATGAGAAATTAAAAGGAATCAGCATATTTCGAACAATATTTTCTTCAACGCTAGGGATGTCTGTCGCAGCATCAGCAGTCATCTGGTTGTTTTTATTTCATCCATCTGTCGGTATGTTAAACACGATCTTACAGTCTATCGGATTGTCGCCTATTCCGTGGCTATTAGATCCTACATGGGCACTTATTTCAATTGCCATCACAACGATTTGGATGAATACGGGGTTTTCCTTTCTTATTCTATTAGGAGGACTGCAAAACATTGATCAATCGCTCTATGAAAGTGCACGAATTGACGGTGCATCGTACACTTATAAATTACGACGCATTACAATTCCGATGCTGTCGCCAACATTGTTTTTCATTTTTACAATTACGTTTATTAACTCGTTTCAATCGTTTGGACAAGTTGATTTACTAACAGGTGGCGGCCCCGCAGAGTCTACAAACCTAATTGTGTATTCAATTTATCAAGATGCCTTTATCAACTATCAATTCGGAACGGCGAGCGCACAAGCCGTGTTGTTATTTTTGTTTGTGTTTGTACTGACATTTATCCAATTTCGATTTGGTGAAAAGAAGGTGCATTACCAATGAAGCTAGCCAAAAACTTTAGTTTATATATCCTGCTCACATGTGCTGCGCTCATCTTTTTCTTCCCAATTATATATGCTGTGCTCGTTAGTTTTATGGGGAGTAGCGACGTCATGAATCGTTCTTTTATACCGACAACTTTTGAGTGGAACAATTACGTGCGTGTCTTTCAAACTGTTCCATTAATTCAATATTTACTGAATAGTTTCATCGTGTCACTTGTTGTTATGATTGGGCAATTAATTGTCTGTTCTCTAGCTGCGTTTGTGTTTGCTTTTATCCCTTTTAAAGGCAGAGGTTTCATTTTTGCCCTCTTTTTATCTACATTAATGATTCCTTGGGAGGCTGCCATTATTCCAAATTTCTTAACGATACAAAGCTTAGGATGGTTAAATTCTTACTTAAGTTTAACGATTCCGTTCTTTGCTTTAGCGTTTGGGACCTTTCTTTTGAGGCAGCATTTTAAGACGATCCCCCATGAGTTACATGAGGCTTCGCAAGTGGAGGGATTATCAAGGTTTCAATTTTTTTATAAAGTCGTTCTGCCTTATGCAAAAACAAGTCTAGTGACTCTTGGAATTTATAGTTTCTTGACAACTTGGAATATGTATTTATGGCCGATGCTCGTGACAACAAATGACTCCGTTCGAACGGTGCAGATCGGTTTAAAACAATTGCAAACTGTTGAAGTTGCTACCGATTGGGGTGTGGTAATGGCGGGCGTCGTAATTGTAATCATTCCAACATTACTCATTCTTTTTATTGGTCAGAAGCAGTTGCAGCAAGGATTGACTCAAGGAGCGCTCAAGTAAATGAATGAAGGGGGAAAAGAAAATGAAGAAAATCATGCCGATCGTGTCTATGGGGTTTTGTGTTAGTTTATTAGCCGCTTGTGGAGGGTCAGATGAAGCGGCGAGTGATGGAACGTCTCCTCAAGTAACAGATGGCCCTGTTGAAGTTGAATTTTGGCATGGAATGGCAGGTGGATTAGGGGAAACGTTAGACGAGCTTGTGCAGGAATATAATGATTCACAAGAGGGTGTCATTATTGTACCGGAGTTTCAAGGGACTTATGAAGAGCTTTTAACAAAATTTCGTAGTGTGGGGGGAACTCAGGATTCACCGGGTCTCGTACAAGTATTTGAAATTGGAACAAAGTACATGGCTGAAAGTGGACATGTTACACCAATTCAAGATTGGATCGATCGTGACGGCTATGATATTACACAACTTGAAGAAAACATTTTGTCTTATTATACAGTTGACGATGATCTGTATTCGATGCCGTTTAACTCATCGACACCAGCTCTTTATTATAACAAAGATGCATTTACAGAAGCGGGGCTTGATCCAGAACAACCTCCGGAGACGTTAGCTGAAATCAAAGAAGCAGCAGAGGCTCTGACGAAAGACGGCCAGTATGGGTTTTCGATCTTAGGCTACGGATGGTTCTTTGAACAATTACTCGCCACTCAAGGTGTGGACTATGTCAATATGGATAACGGTCGTTCTGGTGATGCGACAGAAGCAACATTTAATGGGGAAGAGGGTCAACGTGTCTTTGAATGGATAAACGATATGCATGATGAAGAAACGTTTGGATATTTTGGACAAGTGTGGGATGATATTCGTGCTGCTTTTCAAGCAGAACAAGTTGCAATGATCTTAGACTCCTCAGCTGGAATAAAAGAAACCGTTGAAACTGCAACATTTGATGTTGGGGTGGGGTTCATTCCTCATGCAGACGAAGCAGAGCGTAACGGCGTAGTGATCGGTGGGGGTTCAATTTGGATGGCAAATGGCATTTCTGAAGAAGAGCAAGAAGCTGCATTTGAATTTCTGAAATATTTACAAACACCAGAAGTTCAAGCGGAGTGGCATGTGAATACAGGGTATTTTGCTATTCACCCAGATGCTTACGAACAATCAATTGTACAGCAAGAGCATGAAAACATTCCGCAACTAAGAGCGCCAATTGAACAACTTCAAGAAACGATCCCTTCTCCAGCAACACAAGGAGCGCTTATCTCCGTATTTCCAGAATCTAGACAACATGTCGTAACAGCATTAGAAAACATGTTGCAAGGCACAGCCCCTAAAGAGGCCCTTGATCAAGCAGCAGAAGGAACAAATCGCGCAATTGAAGTGTATAACCGATCGAATCAATAAAAAGTTTCCTTAAGGCAAGAAAATTGTTTACAGGAAAGATTAAAAAGGCTATACTGGTTATACTCCCTTCAAAATAAAGACTGATAAAAAGAGCATCCTCATTCAAATTGAGGATGCTCTTTTTTGAATCTATTGAATAATTTCATTGACCGTATTCTATACACCAATTATAAAAACAAAGAAACAAGACAACCCCTATTCACATCAACTAACCCGTGATCGGTAATCTTTAAAGCCGGACTAACGGGAAGGGAAAGGGTGGAAACCGACATAATCGGGTTGTAATGCTGATAGCCTAAGTCTTTCATTGCTTGTACAAGCTTTTTGACGTCTTGTCCAACTTCTGCAAGTGGTGCTTCGGAAAGAATACCGCCGACAGGAAGGGGCAGGAAAGCTTTCACGTCATCGTTCTCAACAACGCAGAATCCGCCATTGGACTCAATTACCGTATTGGCGGCTTTGACCATGTCTTGAACATTTGTCCCGATCACAAGGAGGTTATGATTATCATGAGAATACGTTGTTGCGATGGCGCCGCTCGTGATGATATCGCCAGAAATGAGCCCATGAGCGCGGTTGCCTGTTTGCTTGTGTCGTTCAAATGTGGCAATAAGACGGCAGTCGGAGCCTTGCCAGTTCAGTACGCCTTCAACACTTGGTAGCGTGACGTTCGTTTCTTTCGTAAAGGTCGAGCCGTCGGCAACGTTCATAACGCGCACGGTTTGCGCTTGCTCGGTTTGGATCATGAAGTCTTCTGCTGTTAAAAGCGGCAGGTGAACGCTTTTATAGAAGTGCGCTGGGAATTGGTCAGGTCGTACCTGTTGCCCATAATCGACGGATCGTTCAAACACCGAGACGCCGTTTTTATAAACAGCTTGGAAGGTGAAGGGCTGATCTTGCTCGACGATAGAGAAGTCAGCGATCTTTCCAACGGCGATCGCACCACGGTCAGTCATGTTCATCCGTTTTGCCGGGGTAGCTGTACAAGCATAAATGACGTCTTCGTAACGCATACCAGCCGCAACGGCTTTTTTCGCTAGAATGTTTAAGTGTCCTTTTTCAAGCAGAACGTCAGTCATAATATCGTCGGTGACAAAGCAAAAATGCTCGCTGACGTCGTTTTGAATTAAGAACTGCATGACCTCATCCGTCATTGATTTCTCTTGAATTTGTACGAACATCCCCGCTTCAATCCGGGCGCGTAACCCATCTTCCGTCTGGTGCGTATGATCAGATCCGATGCCCGCTAGCATGATTTGATCGAGCTCCAGACCGGTTAGTTTTGGCACATGGCCTTCAATCGGCGTATCTGGATACGTCTCACGAAAGTGACTTAAGATCTGATTTGTTTTCGAGTTCGGGTCATTGAGGACATCGACATAATTCATAATCTCCCCAAGGCACTGAATTTGTTCGGTCGCCATCAGCTCATCGATTTCCTTAATGCCGATTTCGCCACCCGTCGTTTCAAGCGAAGTGGCCGGAACGGAGCTTGGGATCGCGTACATCATATCAACGGTGCAAAAGTCACTTGCAGAAATCATTGCTCGAACGCCTTCAATTCCGAACACATTCGCCATCTCATGAGGTTCTGGCACAATGGTCGTAACGCCATTTTGCAAGAGCGCATAAGAGAAGGTTTCCGGTGTAACCATCGAGCTTTCAATATGAAGATGGATGTCAATTAAGCCTGGAATAAGCTGTTTTCCAGCCACATCAATCGTTTCTTTAGCAGTTATCCCTGCCAGCTCTTCTTTCGTACCAATTCCGACAAAGCGGCCTTCATTAATAGCCACATCGACCGCGCGAAACTGCTTCGTATACGTGTTATAGACGTGAGCATTTGTCAGTAGCGTTTCAACTTGCATATGAATCCTCCTTACTGAACCACGACAATTTTGTCTTCTGGGAACAAGAGCGTCACGGCTGTTCCA
This sequence comes from Shouchella phoenicis, assembly GCF_047238345.1. NCBI lineage: Bacteria > Bacillati > Bacillota > Bacilli > Caryophanales > Bacillaceae > Shouchella > Shouchella phoenicis. The sequence continues at coordinate 1,751,017 of NZ_JBDFMQ010000001.1, forward strand.
ATAGCCAGTGGGTGAGCAATTGCCGCATTAACGGTAAACGTTCCAAGTGCCGTTTCAACCGTACATTGGTAGCTGCGACCGAGAAATGTGCAAATTTTGATCGTACCTGAAACATGATTCGGACGCTCTCCTTGACCAGCTTCCAACAATAGCTGTAAATCATCTGGACGAATCGCCCCCGTCATGCCAGATTCGCTGTTTTCGTGTTTTGCAACTTGGAATGTGTGGCTACCTGCCGTCATTAGCAACGTATCGCCTTGTTCTTGACGGTCTGAGAAAGAGATGAAGTTTTTAAACCCGATAAATTCAGCCACAAAGCGTGTTTTTGGATAGCGATAAATATGCGCTGGTGTGTGCAGCTGCTCAATTACGCCGTTGTTCATAATGGCTACCTGATCGGAAATCGAAAAACATTCTTCTTGGTCGTGGGAAACGTAAACCGTTGTAATGCCCAGTTCCTGCTGAATTCGGCGAATCTCTACGCGCATGCTTTCACGCAAGTTGGCGTCTAAGTTACTAAGCGGTTCGTCAAACAGCAGCAGATCTGGTTCAATGATTAGCGCCCGGGCAATCGCGACACGCTGGCGTTGACCACCTGAAAGCTCTTTCGGATAGCGGTTTTCGAACCCGATTAAATTCACAACCTCAAGCACATGCTTGACTCGTTTTTCAATGTCTGCCTTTGATTGTTTCCGTAGCTTTAAGCCAAATGCGATGTTGTCATAGACCGATAAGTGCGGAAAAAGCGCGTAATTTTGAAAGACGAAGCCAAAGTTCCGTTTCGAAACCGGCACTTTCGTATAATCATTTCCATCAAAGGTAAAGCGACCTGCTTTGGCATCAATAAAGCCAGCAATCAGTCGGAGCGTCGTCGTTTTACCGCAGCCGCTTGGGCCAAGCAAGGAGATAAGCTGGCCTTTTTCGATATTGAGCTGAAAATCTTTTAAGATATCTTGCTTTTGATAAGCAACGGTTACTTGATCTAAAGATAATAAAGTCATTGTCGATCCTCCATCGTTCATACTTAGCGTTTTGTAAAATGTGATAAGCCGACAAGCCGTTCAATCACGAACATAAACAAGGCGGTGAAAATCATCAGCAGCACGGAAATGGCCGCGACCGTCGGATCAAAGTAATGCTCGACATACGTTAACATTTGAATCGGTAATGTACTGAGGCCTGGTCCGGTTAAGAAAACAGAGATGTCCACGTTGTTAAACGATTCAAGGAAAGCGATCAGGACACCAGCGATGATTCCCGACTTGATATTAGGAATAATGACGCGGAAAAAGGCACCGATTCGACTTGAACCTAAATTCATGGCTGCTTCTTCTATTGAGAAATCAAAGTTGGCCATGCTTGAGGCAATGACACGAATGATAAACGGCAGCATCAAAATCGTATGGCCAACAAAAAGCGCGGCCTCAAGCGGTAAACTATAGCTGACAATTAAGTAGCGTAAGAACGTGAAACCAAGCACCGTTCCCGGAATCAAAATCGGTGAGACAAACAGGGCGTTTAACAGTCCTTTACCGCGAAAATCAAAGCGGCTTAAGGCATAGGCAGCAGGAATGCCAAGAAGTAAAGCACATAAATTACCTAGCAAACTGACAATCATTGAAAGTTTAAACGTGTCCATAAAGGCGGAGACGCCGAAGATATTGCGGTACCATTCAAGCGAAAAGCCTGTAGGTGGAAACTGGAGCACGCTTGTTGGTTCAAACGAAGCGATAAAAATGATTGCCAGTGGACCGAGCAAAAAGAGAAAGATCGCGAACGTTGTGATTCCTAATGCGAGATTCTTTGACTGATTCATCTTAAGCGCCTCCTGGATTCAACATCGTTGCGATTTTTTGGAATATGCCGGTGACAACAAACGTCAGTACAATCATGATCGTGGCAATCATCGCTGCCGTATTCCAGTCATTTAGTGTAATCGCATTTTGGTAAAGAAAGGTTGAAATCACACGTTGTTGACCACCAAGTAAAGCCGGTGTGGTATATGCCGTAAAGCTGCCGACAAATACAAGCGTGCTTCCAATTAATAAACCTGGCATACAGAGAGGAAACATTACTTTTAAGAAAGCTGTTGTTTTTGATGCTCCGAGGCTCTCTGCCGCGCGAATATAGTCAGAATCAATATTTTCCATCACGCCAACAAGGGTGACGATCATGAGCGGTAGGAACAAATGAACAAGACCAATTGCAACAGCCACTGGTGTGTAGAGAATCGTTAATGGTTCCTGAATGATGCCGATGGATAATAGGAGATCATTCAACAGACCGTTTCTTCCTAAAATAATCATCCAGCTAAACGAGCGGACAATTGGACTGACGAGTAAAGGAAAGATCGCCAGCATGAGCAAAAGCGCTTTTTTCGAGCCGTTGATTTTGGAAATGTAGTAGGCAACGGGGAACGCAAGCACGATGCAGAAAAAGGTCGTTGTTAAGGCGACAAACAGCGTTGTTGTTAAAATATCAAGAAAATACGCATCCGTTAAAAAGTTCATGTATCCAGCAATCGTAAAGCTGCCATCCTCAAGAAAGGTTGAAGAAATGGTCAGCACGAGTGGGATGATCATAAAGATTGATAAAAAAAGCAAGCCTGGAAGAAGCAAGAAATAACGTCCAGATCGTTTCAATACAGCCACCTCATTGCAACACAGGTCAGCGCGACCCGTGTTGGATTGTTGTTAGGAAATAAGATAAAAATGCGTCTGTCTCGAGCGTGAGTGCGACGTGGACATTGGGTTCTTCACCCAACCGGTTTTGCACGTCACAAATCGTTTGACCATCGCATAAACGGCTCGTTGTCTCAACGTCTGTGTGAAGTAAGGTCGTTTCACACAGCTCTGGTCGAATCGCATAGGCAACGGCAAGTGGATCATGTAAAGCGCATGCTGCTATGCCATTGCGCATCTCGTAGCGCGTCATATAATGCGCCGTGCATTCTTGAATAAACGCTTTTACAGGGGAGTCCCCTAATGAGTCGATATGTTCTTTATAAAGCAGCGCTTTGCGCGTCACGTCCAGTCCGATTTGCGTTAAGGACTCGAAGCCCGCTTGCAGTACGATCCGAGCAGCTTCGGGGTCAACAAACATGTTGTACTCAGCGGTCGGTGTAATGTTGCCGTAAGTGAAGGCTGCTCCACCCATATAGACGACGTTCTGAATGAGTCGTGGGAGCTCAGGGCATTTCTGTAACGCTAAGGCAAGATTTGTTAACGGACCAGTCATGACAAGGGTGAGCTCACCTGGGAAGCGTGAAGCTTGCGAAATAATAAAGTCTGGCGCGAATCCTGGTGTCGTAAGCATCGCAGGTTCAATATCTGCTAATGCGCCGCCGAGACCGTTTTCTCCGTGAACTGCTTTTTCAAAATGAGGCGCACGAAGAAGCGGTCTTGCCGCTCCTTGAACAACAGGCACACGGACATCCGTTAATGCCAAAACGTTTAGCGTGTTTGTGGTTGCTTGCTTAAGTGACACATTTCCATTCACCGTCGTAATACCTACTAATTCGGTGTTCGAATCGTTTGCCGCAAGGAGGATGCCAAGCGCGTCATCAATGCCTGTATCAACATCGAGCAGAAGCTTCTGTTTCATTAAAAAAACCTCCTTAATTAGCGATTTCGCGGTTCCAGCGGTCAATCCACTGAGCAGACTGTTCATTAACAAACTGCATATCAAGCAGCTTTAAGTCATTGATTGTTTCCTCGCCATACGTAATGCCGTCTGCTTCTTCAGCAGATAATTCAACCGTCTGGTTTACAGGAGAATCAATCTTTGCTTTTGCTGATGCTTCCTGAACTTCTGCACTGAGATGCCAGTTAATGAACGCTTCTGCTAGTTCCTGATTGTCGCTGTCTTCAACGACATTAACGGTGTTTAATACGGCATAAGCACCTTCTTCTGGCGTCACAAACTGTGTGTTCGGTACGGCTGCGATTAAATCATTTAAGTACATTTCCATAAATGGACCAGCAACAATTTCTCCTTGAGAGAACATGTTAACGAAATCAGATGTGCGGTCGTATTCTTTGACCACATTGCTTTTGAGTGCTGTTAATTCGGCAAATGCGGCATCTTCGTTAAAGCTTTCTTCGCCAGCAACGGTGGATGCAGCGTCTAAAAACATCGGTCCTGTTGTCGCTGTAATGTTTGGCAAAGTGATGTTATTAGCAAGGGACTCATCCCATAAATCAGCCCAGCTTGCAATATCTGCATCAACTTCATCAGGATTATAAGCAATGCCGAATTGACCAACAGTATAAGCAGGTCCGTACTCTTCTCCGAGGGGAGCTTGTGCTAACTCATACAGGTCATCAATGTTCGGGATGTTGTTTCGGTCAAGTGAAGCAAAAAGACTTTCATCGATTCCTTGTTGGGCATAATAATCGGATAAGTAAATCACATCAATATCCGCCGTTCCTTGACGGATGCGATTTAATCGCTCAGAATTATTTCCCACATCAACAATGATGTTGACGTTATGTTCTTCTTCAAACGGAGCGTACACTTCTTCATTAAAGAAATCCTCTGCAAACCCCCAAGTTGATACGACGAGATCCGTCGGTGCATCTCCACTGTTGTTGCCTGATTGGCCGCATGCACTAAGTGATGTAATGCTTACCAAGAAAATGGTCATTGTCGCTAATTTTTTCATTTTTATTCCTCCAATGTTATAAACTAAAAAAGGAAGACACACCTGTAGCAGCGCAAAAAAGCACGTTCTACAGACGCATCTTCCTTGTGTAAACACGCAGAAAAGCAGTCATTTCGCAGCTAAATCTCAAACCAGAGCATGTCCAATTTGTTCATTTAGTCTATTAAATTATGGTGAAGAAGAATGGTGGTAACAGCCCATTGCGTTTGAGCATCGTAATCTCGTAATACAACCTCAATTAGGTCAGGAAAATGCAATTCTAAACGTTCAGCAAGCTTTCGTTTATAAAGAAGAGAGAGGTGAAAATCAACCTCTAGCTTTAATGACGGGATTTCACCTTCAAGTGCCATTGAGCGAGCAGCACGTTTATGTTTTGCCTGAATCGTAATCATGTTAGAAGCGATGGTCGTTTTTAACAGGGTTGTACCAACACCAAATAATTCTTTTGAAACATCATTGTAAAGTTGAGCAAGAAGTTTTTTTGTTTCGTTCACATCTATAGTCATTTAATCACCTTTAAATGAAAACTTGTAACGTCATTGTACATAAGTTCATTCTTTAGTGCAATAGTAATGTTCGGAAATTATCGATTTTATTTCAAAATAAGCTACTTATTTTGAATCGATTACTGTTAAGGACGAACGTTTGGGAGAGAGGGGAATTTTTTAAACATTATAACGTTATTTACTTTGCGGAATTTTTTATTTATACTGACTAACTATACACATTGTACGTTATTGATAATGGGGTGAATCATGAAGCAGACACTTAAAAATCTAAGGGTAGCTTCCGGAAAACGTATTGATCTTTCAATTCAAGACGGCATGATTCAAGAGGTGGGCACATTAAACCAATCTGATGCAAATGAGATCCATTTTCCTAAAGATTTATATGTTTCAAGTGGTTGGATTGACCTTCATACTCATGCTTTTCCACAATTTCCGCCGTACTGTGCAGACCCTGATGATATCGGGTTTAAAACAGGGGTAACGACGGTAGTCGATGCAGGCACGTGTGGGGCAGACCATATTGACAGTCTCTATGAGTTATCAATGAAACGAAAAACAAGAGTGTTATCGTTCTTAAACATTGCACGGTGCGGACTAGAAAAAACAAACGAATTAACAGACTTAAACGACATTTCTGAATGTGAAATAAAAAAAGCAGTTCAACAATATCCGGCATTCATTGTGGGCTTAAAAGCTCGAATGAGTGCGAGTGTGGTAGGGAGCAACAATCTTGAACCATTGCGTCTTGCGAAGGCGTTTACCCACAAATTAAAAAAGCCACTTATGGTTCATATCGGTAGTGCGCCACCCTTAATAAAAGATATTTTGGATTTACTGGATGAACGAGATATTATTACTCATTGCTATAACGGCAAAGACAATCAATTATTTACCGATGATGGAAAGCCAATCCTTGCGTTAACAGAAGCAAGAAAACGAGGCGTCTCATTAGACATTGGACACGGGTCAAAAAGCTTTTCGTTTCGGGTTGCCGAAGAAGCAGCTCGTGCTCAAATCCCATTTGATACGATTAGCACGGATATTTACAGCAACAATCAGTTGAATGGACCAGTTTTTGATATGGCTACGACACTAACGAAATGTTTAACCCTTGGCTATTCTTTAGCTTCCGTCATTCGTGCTGTGACTGAAACCCCTGCAAAAATAATTGGTCGAAACGATATTGGTCATTTGAAACCAGGAGCAAAAGCAGATCTAACGCTGTTTAAAGTGGAAAAAGAAACGTCAGTACCGCTCGTAGATTCTCATGGTGTTGTTAGACAATCAAAAGGCTGTATTAAACCAATTGCTGTTTTTTTAGGAGGACATTATTATGAACTTTAAACAGAATCTCCATAAAGCAATCAATGCAAGTGGCAGAATGACAATACTCGGGGTTTCCACATTATCTGACCGTGTCACAGAAGAGATGCGTTATGGCGGAAAGCACTATTTTGAAATGGCAGATCTGTATGAGCAGTCAGGAAAAGCCCTTGCAGCTTATCTCAAAACAGAAGACGCCATGATTACCAATTCGGCGTCCGCTTCTATAACACTTGCAATTGCTGGCCTCATAACAAAAGATGATCCGTTTGCAGTCGAACATCTGCATAAAGTTGCGCCGAACGTACCTCATGAAATTCTCTTAATGAAAGGCCACAATGTAAACTATGGTGCACCTATTGAAACGATGGTCTCTCTTGCTGGTGCAAAGGTGAAGGAGGTAGGCTATGCGAATGGATGTGACATCCCGCAAATCGAACAGGCAATTACGGAAAAGACGGTGGCACTTCTGTTTGTTCAATCGCATCACTGTGTTCAAAAAAATATGCCTTCCTTACAAGAAGTTCGAGAACTATGTCTCCAATACGATTTACCACTTCTTGTTGATGCAGCAGCAGAAGATGGTATTGATCAATTCGGCACACTGTGTGATTTGGTTGCGTTTAGTGGATCAAAAGCGATCGAGGGACCTTCAAGCGGAATTTTAGCAGGTGCTGAACCATTTATCTCCTATGCGAAAATGCACCGTTCTTACATTGGTCGGGCAATGAAAGTAGGGAAGGAAACCGTATTTGGATTATTAGCGGCTATTGAAGATTACGGAAAAAATACGATGACATTAAGCGAGCAAGAAGACGAATTACGTGTTTTTCTATCGCTCTCAACATTACCCGGTGTAGAAGCCGCGATTACTGAAGATCCAGCTGGACGTCCGATTAAAAGATGTCGGGTTTTCATCGATCCATCAAAAGCAAAGCTGAATGCCCGTCAACTTGTTCAAGCTTTAAAAGAAGGGGGTACCCCTATTTATACGAGGGACTACCATGCAAATGAAGGGCATATTGATTTAGATCCACGACCTTTATTAGCTGGTGATGCGACTATTATTGTTGAACGACTAAACGAGTTATTGGGGGATTCTGTCCATGTCTAATTTTTATAAAGATCGAATTTGTTTAAATGTATTAGCAGACGACCTTGACAATGCTGAAGCTTGTTATAAAGCGGCGAATGGGTACGTTCTTATCGGTGTTCTATCGAAAAACTATGCAACAGTAGATGAGGCTGTGCTCGATATGGAGCAATATGCTATGAAAACAAATCAATCGGTTTCTATCGGACTTGGGGCAGGTGATCCGAATCAATGGAAAGTCGTAGGTGAGATTGCGCGCAGATTTAAACCTAAGCATGTCAATCAAGTTTTTACAGGTGTAGGCTATACCCGTGCTGCATTAGACAATGAAACGACGATGGTGAATTGTTTGGTCTCACCGAGTGGAACTCCAGGATTTGTTACAATTTCGACTGGCCCGTTAAGTTCACAATCAACACCTGCCGCTATTCCAATTGAAACAGCAATTGCCATGATGAAGGATATGGGCGCAAATTCAGTTAAGTTTTTTCCAATGAAAGGGCTACGTACACTTCATGAATATAAGGTTGTTGCTCGAGCGTGCGCAAAAGCTTCTTTCGCTTTAGAGCCTACAGGGGGAATCGACCTTAATAACTTCGAGGAAGTAGTGCGCGTTGCCCTAGATGAAGGGGTTGAAAAACTAATCCCACACGTATACTCTTCTATTATTGACCCAGCTACGAATCAAACAAAGGTGAAAGATGTTGAAATGCTATATAGCAAAATGACAGCACTTGTTGATTCATATGAATAAAGGGGGCTGAACAATGGGAACAATCCTTTCATTTGGAGAGGTGATGATGCGACTTGAACCACCTGATTATCGCACGTTGGCACAGTCGGACCAATTATCTTATTCATTCTCAGGAACCGGAATGAATGTGCTGAGTGGACTAAGCCATTTTGGACATCGCACAGCATTAATAACCGTTTTACCTGAAAATAATCTTGGTCGCGCAGCATCTTCTGCGATTCGTTCACTTGGAATTCAAACGAATGCACTTACGTTTAAAGGCGATTATCTTGGCATGTATTTTTTAGAGAGAGGTTTTGGCAAAAGAGCTTCCGAGGTCACCTATAGCAATCGTATTGAAAGCTCATTTTGTCAATCGAATCTTACTGATTATGCAACCGATTGTTTTGACGATGCGACACATATTCATTTTTGCGGAATTAGCCTCGCGGTTTCAACACATACGCGGGAGATGACTTTAGCTATGGCGAAACGTGCAAAAACAGCTGGCTTAACGATCTCGTTTGATTGTAACTATCGAGCAAAGTTATGGAAAGGCGGATATGAAGAAGCAAAGCCTGCTTACGAACACATGCTGTCTCTGGCAGATATTGTCTTTATGAATGAACAAGATGCTCGACTTATTCTTGGGTTGGAAACGCAGCGTCTAAGTCGAAGCGAACAGGTAGAAGAGTTGTTGCCTCAAGTTGCAAAACTATACAGCATCTCCTTCATTGCAGGCACGTTACGAAACCGTCTCACGACTCATGAACAAACCATTCAAGGCTTTCTTGTAGATGAAAATCAAGCCCTCTTTTCAAACGTGCAAACGCTCACTATTTTAGACCGAATTGGTGGTGGCGATGGATTTGTTAGCGGAATGCTCCATGGCCTTTTTTCAAAAAAAGATTATCAAGCCATGATTGAATTCGCGACCGCCGCAGGTGTACTTGCTCACACAACGTATGGTGATTCTCCGCGATCCACTCGGCAACAAGTTGAACGATTTTTACGCAGTCCATTACAAGATTTAGAAAGGTAGAACCTATGAAATTACTAAAACAAAAAGGTCCGTTATACATCCAAGTGAAAGATATTCTTAAAGAGAGGATCGTTAGCGGTGTCTACCCTGTTCGTTCATTAATGCCAGCAGAGACACAATTAGAAGAAGAATTTCATGTAAGTAAAATCACCATTCGAAAAGCGGTTGAGCAGTTGACACAAGAGGGGTATGTAAAAAAGCAAAGTGGTATCGGAACGACTGTTTTGGATAATCGCGCCGTTATTAAATTATCAACAGGGCAAAATTTCTCCGCTTATTTACAGCAAGAAGGGAAGAGCGTTCGAAAAGAAGTATTACGGGTTAAAGAAGTCGAGCCACCAAGAGAACTAAACCAATTGAGAAGCGAATCGTTTTATTGTATTGAACGGCTGTACTATTTAGATGAGGAGCCATATATTTATTTTTTTCATTATATTCCGAGCGAGTATCGGCTTCCAACGGATAGATCACGCTTTGAGGACTCTCTCTATACAGTGTTAAGTGAGGTGGGTGTAACATTCAATCGTTTTCAAGATGCGTTTTCTGTTTCTACACCTGATGAACGTGTCAGAAACCACCTTAAAATGGAGTCGCTGCCAATGCTTCGGCGAACGCGACATGCGTTTGACCTCGACGACGTTCTTGTTGAATATTCCATTGCCTACTATCGCACAGAATTACAAGACTATGTCATTCCGTTTGATGTATAGGTGAAAATACGTAAGTTAAACATACGACTCTTCGTATGTTTAACTTGCTTTTTGTTGCTTTTGTTGAATCTTTTCTTGGGATCGCACTTCTCGAAATTTCTGCGTTTCACTCACAATTACACCAGACAAAAATAGTAAGGCAATTAAGTTTGGAATCGCCATTAACCCGTTGAATATGTCTGCGATGTTCCACACAATAGCGGCTTCTGTACCAGCGCCCACAAAAACAATCGCCACAAATATAATTTTATAAATAATGGTATTACGGTCACCAAATAGATAACCAAAGCATTTTTCTCTATAATAGGACCAGCCAATAATAGTCGAGTAAGCAAATAGTAAGATTGCAAAGACGACAATATAGTTCCCCACTCCCGGAAGGAAGTATTCAAAGGCTTGTCCGATCAACACACTTTGCACATTACCAATTTCATTTTCAGGCACGCCGATGTAAAGTTGACTCATCACAATGGTTAAGCCTGTAATCGTACAGACGATCATCGTATCTAGAAACGTTCCTATATTGATACAAGTGCTTGTCGGCCAGGATAATCTGTCTATGCAGCAGAGCTCAGCCCGGCTTCATTTGAGTACACGCCTCATGCTATCCCGTATCGAATGGCTAAATCGATCGTACCTCCTGGAGCAGCATCTGTATTAAAAGCTGCTTCAAAAATAATAGAAAAGGCTTGTGGTACAAGAGTAATATTCAAAACAGTAATAATTAATCCAACTAATATGTAAAATAAATCTTGACGAACACACACGTTTCTTGTCATAATATAGCTAATTTCATATGGTACCTTTAAACCAGTCCAGAGAGGCTGACAAGGACAGCGGGTATACGTAATCTTAAATAGGGATTATGTATGGTTGTAAGGATGTGTTTGTTTGAACATGCTTTCAATCAAAAAGAGACTAATTGTCAGTAAACTGATAATTAGTCTTTTTTTTCTGCCTTAGGTATCAGAAAACTTGGGGGATGATTGAATGAATCACAACGATCAGGAGTTTTCTTGGCAAGCAGTGCCAAAGACAGAACGAAAGCATTTTCTAAAAACACTAGCTGTTATGCTTGGGTTTACCTTTTTTTCAGCGAGTATGTTAGCTGGGGGCGAGCTTGGGACTCATTTAACATTTAGCCAATTTCTTCTCGTTGTATTAGGAGGAAACCTTTTACTAGGTCTCTACACTGGTGCGCTTGCCCATATTGCAGCAAAAACAGGTCTATCAACACATCTATTAGCAAAACATGCCTTTGGTGAAAAAGGCTCATACTTGCCTTCTTTTTTGCTCGCATTTACGCAGGTCGGGTGGTTTGGTGTAGGCGTGGCGATGTTTGCAGTTCCTGTTGCACAAGCGATGAATTGGAATGTCTATAGCCTTATTTTCGTATTTGGTTTGGCGATGACAGCTTCTGCTATTTTTGGCATGAAATCGCTTGTTTTGTTAGGGTTTATTGCGGTACCAGCTATTGCAGTTCTTGGTAGTTACTCGGTTACAGTTGGGATTGAAACAATTGGAGGCTTGCAACAATTGTTTGACTATGATCCAACAGCTACAATGGCAATTTCAGCAGCACTCGCTGTCTGTATTGGATCGTTTATTAGCGGGGGGACACTTACACCAGACTTTGCTCGGTTTGCAAAAACATCTAAACAAGCTGTAAGTGCAACAACGATTGCCTTTTTCTTAGGAAACTCACTTATGTTTCTATTTGGTGCAGTAGGGGCTATGGTGTACGGATTAGCCGAAATTTCTGAAGTGATGTTTTTACAAGGTCTTATGATCCCGGCTATTGTTGTACTAGGATTAAATATTTGGACTACAAACGACAATGCGCTTTATGCTTCAGGACTAGGTTTCGCCCACATTACAAAATTACCAAAGAAATGGATCGTCGTCGTCAACGGTATCATCGGTACGGTTTTTGCAATGTGGATGTACAACAACTTTGTAGGGTTTCTTACAATCCTTGGGATTGCAATCCCATCTATAGGAGCCGTCTTAATAGCAGACTATTTTTTTGTGAAGCGACGATACGATTCAGCCGTAAAAAAAGTGAATGGGTATGCCTTAGGTGCGTGGATTGCAGGCGTTACGATTGCTCAAGTTGCACCAGGTATAGCGCCATTAAATTCTCTAGTAAGTACAATTATTCTGTATACAGTCTTCATGAAACTTTCAGCTGTCATGGAAAAGAAAAAAGGATTGGTGATGACACATGATCATACAAAACGCAACATTGCGCAATGAAGAGGGATATTGGAACATAATCATTCAGGATGGAATTTTTTTGAGAATATTTAAGGGGCCTCTTGAAACCGATCAGGAAGACATACTAAACGTGAATGGCGCGCTCGTTTTACCACCATTTATTGAACCACATATTCATTTGGATACGACGATGACAGCAGGAGAACCTTCATGGAATCGAACTGGTACATTGTTTGAAGGGATACAACGTTGGTCTGAGCGTAAAGCTTTTCTTACGCACGATGACGTAAAAGAGCGGTCGACGAAAGCGTTAAAATGGCAAATTGCCCAAGGTATTCAACATGTTCGTACTCATGTTGACGTGACTGACCCTAATCTAACGGCATTAAAAGCGTTACTTGAAGTTAAAGAAGAGATGGCTTCTTATGTGAATCTCCAGCTTGTGGCTTTTCCGCAAGAAGGGATTTTATCTTATGAAAATGGACGAGAATTATTGGAAGAAGCTTTAGTGATGGGCGCAGATGTGGTTGGTGGTATACCTCATTTTGAGTTTACAAGAGAATACGGAGTTGAATCCATGAAGCTAGCATTTGATTTAGCGGAAAAGTATGATCGACTTGTCGACATACATTGTGATGAGATCGATGACGAACAGTCTCGTTTTGTGGAAGTAGTAGCAAAGGAAGCTTACGAGAGAGGCATGGGGGAGCAAACAACCGCAAGTCATACGACGGCGATGGGTTCCTATAATGATGCGTACACTTCTAAACTCTTCGGACTTCTAAAACGGTCAAATCTGAACTTTGTATCAAATCCTTTAGTCAACATGCATCTTCAAGGACGATTCGATTCTTACCCGAAACGAAGAGGCCTCACACGCATTAAAGAGCTTACGGAATCAGGTTTAAATGTATGTTTCGGTCACGATGATATCTTTGATCCGTGGTATCCACTAGGCACGGGCAATATGCTTCAAGTGCTTCATATGGGGCTACATGCATCTCAGATGATGGGGTACGATCAAATTGTGCAGTCGCTTGATTTTATTACAACGAATAGTGCTAAAACACTCCATTTATCAGATTCTTACGGTATCGAGGAAGGGAAATCAGCTGATTTTATTGTGCTTGACGCTAAAAATGAGTATGACACCATTCGTAAGCAGGCGATTGTGACACATTCGTTTAAAAGTGGCAAGCTCATTGCTGAAGCAAAAGCACCTGAATTATCCATTCGCTTAGGTGAAAACATAGAATCCATTACTTTTAATAGGTGAATAGTCGAAAAGTAGATGGGACAAAAGGAAATGCACAGCATGAAAAGACGAACGATCCAATGTTTTGGATGGCTCGTCTTTTCGTTTTTTATCTAAATTCTCTTGGAGTGGATTTGTAGCGGTGTTTTTCTAATGAGTTGTCTTTGCTGATTACCCGAACGAGGCGTAATCCGGTTGATTCCAATAAGCACTTACACATCTTTCGTAAATTCTACTCCAATCGTGGAAAGTAGGAGGAGAATGGACGTATAGAATATTGTCGTTTGAATGTGTAACCATAGGCATATCCGTCAAAATTAACGAATATGGACGACGATCTTTTGATTTTTTATGTTCAATGGCTGACGTTGATATCTCTAGTTGAAAAGGTACATAGCCGAGAATTTTTTCAGATAATGTATCTTCGTAAACGGGTCCTTCACTTGATAAAATGAGTAGTCGCATAGGTGGTTGAAACGTATTGATGTCGATAAATGTATAAAGCATGAGTAAATATCTCGTTTTTATCGTTGACAAGGTTTGTACGTTCGTGTGAGTAATTGCTTTCGCGAGTTTATCGACAATACTCATTAACAAGGGATGTTGTTTTTTTATGGCCTTAGCGTAAATGATATCTTTGTAGCTTAAGTAACTAGCAGAATGATAGTGATAGTTACAGTGTAGCTGTAATAAATGGCCTTTAATATGAATGAGATTTTCCTCATTTAATGCATCTGGAAATAAAGAAGATAGTGCTGTTGTAAACTTTTCTGTTGTGAACCACGCGTGCGTTTTTCTTTCCATATGTGTCTGGATAGTTTCTTCGAGAATCCAAGAAGGGTGATAGAGACAAGGTGAATTAACAACAACCATTAATAAAAAATCTTCTTCCCCTTTTCGATACTCAGCTGGAAATGACTCGAGAAAGTCTTGGCAACAGCCAATAAGCTTTTCTCTAATTGTGAACGGGAATGCTTGGTCATATTCTGGACTAAAGTGGTTTTGCTCGGTTCGATAATGTTGTACAGCAAGTAGATACAAGTATGCTTCTTTTTGTGTTGAAGAGAGCTGTAGTGATAATGCGCGAACAATTGCATCGAGACGACGTTCGATTTGTTCTCTGTCAAAAGGAAATGGCCATGTGATTTTTCCAGTAATTTCAAGCAACGTCGTGAAATAAAACTGTCTAATATGACGTTCATCGCCTTGCAATTCAAGCGTGCGTAAGTTAAAGGCTAATTCAAATTTCGCAAGCCATTGATTTAACTGTTTTAATTTCCGAAAAAAAGTTGCTCGACTCATATATTGTTCATCGACGAATGTTTTAGCTGATATTTTTTTTGAAATGGCGCCTAAAAAGAAACGAATCATATCATCTTGAAGGTAGAAATGATGAAGCAAGCGTTTAAGAAAGGCATCATCTTTTCCTGTTAATTGCATCGTCTGTCCATTCACAAAATCAATTTTCATGGAGGTTGAACCTTTTTCTATCTCTACTTGTAGTTCATTTAACGTTGCATCAACTGTACGCAAAGAACAGTTTAATTCACCGGCTAAATCTGCACGGTGGACAAATTCTTCCATGCTAAGCTTATATGTTAGTTTTATCAATCGTTCCATTCGTTTATCAGTTAACATCCCTTGATCCCTCTGCCAATTTGTCATAGTTACTTTATTGAACGAACTGTATCGCTTTTTCTGATTCATTGTCGTAGGTATACGTAGAATCAAGTGTTGCCCGAACCATAAACCGATTTGTCGTTGGTTGACTCGTGTCACATGTAAACAATGTTAGGGCTGGTTCATCTGTTGGCATAAGAAATTGTGTATCACGCTCGGAAATAACGTTTGTTTCTGTAATGACATATTCATAAATGACTTGTTTGTCTGTGATAAAAATTTTCATTTCTGGTTGTACTTTGAGCAAAGGCCCAAATAATAATGATGCGTTCGTTAAGTGATGACCAAACAATACATAGTTTCCAGAACCTATTTCTTGTTTCGAGATCAGCGTTGCTGCGCCAGCTAACAAGTTTTCATTTGTTAATCCATCCATAATGGGAAGCAATACGTCTACGTCAGGTATTGAAATCGCACCAACAACTGGCAGCTCGTCGCTATTTATCGTTTGCCGGAGAACATCCATTAAATGAGGACGTTCAATAACGAAATCTTCCAGTGGTTCATCCAAAGTGGATGCATGGAGATTATTTTCAGAGAATGTAGCTTGGGCCCGTGCAATCTGAGATTCAATCCCGTAATCTCGAATGAAAGGAGAGCACACTAAGGCAATGCCAACCCCTAAAAATACAATAATCGTACCGAGTGTGAGAAACTCCTTTAATCGATTCACCATGCTTTAACTCGCAGAAGCACGCTGTTTATCCATTGCGTCAATGAGAAGCTTTTTGTGCTTTTTCCGTTGATAAAAAAGGATTAGGAAGAATGCGATCACTAGACATGCAATGCCAATTGCCACGTAAAGCCACGTATAGTCTGGAGCTGGAATTGATACGTCTGTCTCATTTAATGCAGCAGCTTGATCTTCTTCAATACTGAAAGGTTCCGTCCAACGCCACTCTTCGCCCATGGCAGATGCGGTCAATTCCATTATGTATTCACCAGCTTCAAGGGGTTGACCGTTGAGAGAAAGTGGGTATGAAAAATTTGAATTAGGAGCCATTTGCATACTCTCTGTTTCAGATTCGTACAACACCTCTCCAGAATCGTCTTTCACTTTTGCCTGAACAGAAAGTTGATTCACATACATTGGCTGTGCATTTTGAATGGTCGACATGATGACATTTCGCGCGTTTAATTGATCAGCATAAACATCATGTAACATTAACTCTGGCTCAATCTCTGATTGGTTTTGCTGTAAGACGATGCCAACGACATAGGCATATTGATTATCGATTGACAATCCTTCCTCAGCAGATTCATTCTGATTTTGTTCCAGTGTCTCTTGCAGTGTAATACCCCCAGCTAGTACTCCATCAAACGCCTCGTCAGGCATTGAGATGTGCAAGGGGAGGGTGTACGTTCCATTTGCCGGCACAGTGATTTCCTCATCTGTCGTTACCAAATCTTCTAATGGATAGAGAAGAGAAGGGTCTGGCTCGTCATGTGATTCTCCGTATTCCACGACACCGTTTGTATTCGTTGAAGCGGCATGTACGGCAGGAGCAATGATTACATCTGCATCCGTGTCGTTACGCAACACTATCTCGACTGTTTGTTCTGCACCAGGCTCCATTAAAAGGTCATAATAGGTTTTATTTGGATCGATTTGATTTTCTGGGATGACGGTTGTGACAGAGAAGTTAAACTCTGATGCTTGTACGTTTGGAATTCCTGTGAGTAGGAGCGCGAAAGTAATGAGAAGGGCAAAGCTAAGTCGTTTCATCAAAATCATCCTTTCTTGAAGAGAGGGCATGCATAACGTCTATGCATACCCATTTTTTTACTTATTTTCATTAGCTGGTGTATCAGCAAGTGTCCACGTTAAGGTTGTTGAATACGCCTGCGCATATTTCGTTGTTGCGCCTGGAACATTTAATTCAACGCTCGAGTCAGCTGTTTCACTTGTTCCAAATCGATACGTAAATGTCCCAGCGCCTTCACCATTTTTAGCAGCTAAAGGTGTGCTTTCCGCTCCAGGTGTTAGCGTGAAAGATTCTGCTACTTGCGAAGGTTTTTGAGAGTTTGAAATAGACTCAACCGCAGCATTATTCACAGTAATCGCCGCGCCATCTAAAACTTGACCTGCTTCCGTTTCAAACTGCCCATTTTGGACAACGGATAACGACCAGCCGCTTTCAAGTCCACGGTTATCCGTCACTTGTACATAGAGCGGGCTTACGTTCTCTGAATTCTTGTAGGTTTGGGGAGCAGCGTAGTATGTTTCGTCTGCTGAAGTAATCTTATGCTCGCCAAACTGAAATGATGACGCATAATCAATACTCAATGGACCGGGTGTACCAGGATTTGGCCCTTCAGGATCTGTGGGATCAACTGGATCAACTGGATTTTCTGGATCAGGGTTTTCAGGGTCAACTGGCTGTGTGACGTCATCATTTGGCTTAAACTTAATTTTTGCATTTGAATCATAGTCTACTGATTTTGACTCTGCTAATGCGATATTTCCTGTTGAGAGAAGGGCAAAAGCTAAAGTAGCAGCAACGGCAATGCGCGATATTTTTTTCATAGTTCATCCTCGTTTCGTTTTTTTAATGTTAGTCGTTACCAGGGACGTCAGATAAATTCCAGGTTAATGTTGTACGGTACTCAGTGCTATCTTTTGGTGTTGCACCAGGGACAAAAAGTTCAATAGCTGGTGTTAGGTTTGTTGCTTGATTTACTTCACCAAAGTGGTTGAGCCACGTTCCTGCACCCTCACCCTCATCAGCAAACATGACAATCGACGAATCGCCTTCAGGATCTAGTGAAAATGAAGCTGTGGCTGTAGGCGGATCAACGTTATTCAACGTACCATTCACAGTTGGATCGCTAAATGTAATTTCAGCACCTGTTAATGTGTCATGTTGTGTGTTTTCATTTTTAAATTGACCATTTTGTTGAACGCTCAAAACCCAACCAGTGTTTGTTCCGCGATTATCAGAAATTTGTACATAGTTCGGAACATAGCGGCCGTCACGCAGTTGTTGTGCTTTGGCTGGGTAAATGCGATCTTGTGATGAAATCTCATTCTCACCAAAATCTAAACTTGACGCATAGTCAATACTTAAAGGTCCTGTCGTGCCCGGATTCGGTCCTTCAGGGTCTGTCGGATCAATTGGATCAACCGGATTTTCTGGATCAGGGTTTTCTGGATCTAGTGGATCCGTGACGCCATCATAAGGGGTAAACTTCACTTTTCCGTTCGAATCATATGTAGCCCCGTTACTTTCTTCAGCATGGGCGATGTTGCTAAATGACATGGTAACGGCTGCTAAAGCCACTAAAAGAAGTGCTTTTTTCATTTTGTATCCTCATTTCACTTTGGATTTTGGTTGTTTCAGTCGTATGAATAAAACAATTGCAATTGCGATACTGACGAAGCCACTCAAGATGATTAAAAGAGGGGAGCGGTCGCCTGTTTGTGGCAAAACATCTAAAGGACTATCAATGACTTGTTCCACCGGTTGCTCGGGGTATTCGCCGAAAAATCCAATACCAGCGTCTGTCTCGGTATCTGCTTTTGTTATGAAGGGAGAGAAGGTAAATGCCACACTTAGCAACAGTCCGATAAGAAGCAGCGGTGTTTTCCGTTTAACATCCTCACCCCCTTTCATAAGGGAGTACTTTTTAACATTACTCATTGGCAGGCACATCCTGTAAGGTCCACGTAATTTCAGTCTCATAAGAACGATTGACGTTACCAGTACCCGCAGGAACATCGAGAAAGAAACCAATTTTTGAGTGCTTGTTATTTTGCCAACGTTCAGAAATGATGGCCGTTGATCCGCTTGTGATTTGCCCTCTCGCGATGACAGCCGCATTCTCATTAATCGGTTGTTGGCTGTTATTGTCGATATAGAATAAATTTGCTGATAATTCTGCCCCCGAGGTTTTATCTCGAAACGGTTGTTGTTGTTCCACCGTTAATGACCAACGATTTTTCACATAACGGGTGTCGGTAATCATAAGTTCTCCATTATCGACTTCACCAAAATAGCGTTCGTGCCTTGAGGAAATCGTTTGCGTGCCAAAGTCTAAATCGGGAACTACTAAAGATAAGGCACCATCAACAATTGTTACAGGTACTTGAATAATTTGTGTGACGTTGGAATAGATGGTGCTTTCCATTTTTACACCGACAGAATATACGCCAGGCTTGGATACGTCAGGGAAAGCTCCTGCAAAACCGACAACACGTATCGATTGATTTAACAAGTCTGGTTTAATTCGGATGTTTTTTACAAAGTCAGTGGCTTTCCAAGTTGTTGGGTCCGTACCAGCGGAAAACGTTTGCGGAACAGCATCAGCTTCAATGCCAATTTTGTTTAATGCGATCGTCGATTCATTTGTCGACACCTGCCCTTGAAACGCGCCGCTCGTCGCAGTAGCATAGGCTTGATTAATGAGTGAACCCGATGCTCGGTCATCTACTTGAACGCGAAATCGTATGGTTTTTGATTGACCAACTCCAATATCTCCTGGATTAAAAGTGAGTCGTTGCCCGTTAATTTGGCTTGGTTTATCTCTGGAACCATTTGCAACATACGTCAATCCGTTTGGAAGAGGGTCTGTCACTTGGACATTCGGCCACACAGCACCTAAGCCGTTTTCAGCTGGGTTTTCAAGTGTAAGTTCATATTCTAAAATATCTCCCGGGTATGCAGTCGACTGTTCTTGGAATCTGGTTTCGCCAGTTGTCACGTTTCGTACGGTTTTTTGTGCTCTTGGACGCTGAGGCAAATCAGCGTAGGCGATGGCATACATCCCCACTTCTTGACCGGTCGCTCCGGTAAAGCCCCAGTGAACACGATTACCCCCAAATAGTGTTTGGTAATTACTTACTTCGTAACGAGTTGTTTGACCGGCAAACGTGTACGAGAGGGTGCCGCTATTCCGAGAGCCCTTTTGCCACTGAACGGTAAACGGTTGCCAGCTGCTGCTAATAATTTGACGGTAATTTACATTTGAGTGCACCATTTTTCGGTTCTGCGGCCACCACCAATTACCTGCATCAGTATCATTCGGTCCAACAACGGCTGTATGACTTTGGTTTCGCATTCCTCGGTCACTAAAGTCGCCATTATGATACGTATCAAATTCGAATGAAAGCGCTTGTCGGATAAACCCTGTATAAGACGAGTTTCGTATTGTACCGTAAGCGCCTAAAGATTCACCATTATGCCCAATTGCTTGTAAACCTCGACCATCCCCATGCATGGTAAACGTAAGCCCATCCGCAATTTGCGTTTGGTTTGGTGTGGCACCGTTAATATACAAGTACATCGATGTCTGGAAGGATTGATTTAAGTCCACTTGTTCGTTAAACCACATGGCTGATGATTTATTGCGGGTGCCGTCTGCAAGGACGCGAACATTTGAACTACGATGTTGCGCAACATTCTGATCTCCAGCAAACGTAAATAGCTCACCGACGTTCGGTCCGCTAACAGGTGGGTTCGGAATTGCGTTAACGTTAGAAACCTCTATGGCTGATGTTGTAAACCGGTTTTTCACTTCTTCGATTTGCTGCTCAAGGTCGCTAGCCTGTTCTTCTTCAACAAAAGAGGGAAACGTTTCTTCATGTACTACGGTTTCCTCATCGTTGCTCGTTGTGTTCTCTTCAACAGACTTTTGTTCTTCCGGCGGAGCCTCTGCTTGTTTTTCCTCATCGTTTTCTTTAACTGTATCTTTCTGATCCTCTTCTTCGACAATAGGAGAGGATTCAGGAGCTTCCTCTTCGATTTGTTCTGACTGATCAGGTGCAGGAACGATTGGGTCTGGTTCGGTTGATTCATCTGGTTCAATGTTGTCGATTTCTTCTTCTGCTATTTCGTCAGGTTCTGTTTGTTCAACTTCTTCGACTTCTTCAACTTCTTTAACTTCTTCAACTTCTTCGACTTCTTCATCGGTCTCAATAGGCGGGGCTTCTTGTTGAGCACGTTCAAAAACGAACGCTTCGTAAATGATTTCTTCTTCATTCAAATTAAAAGAAGAAACAGCAAGGGTATACGTTCCAGGATGTTCGACTTGAAAGACGAATGAGTGTTTCTCTGTTAAAGCTTTACTATGTAGTTCAGATTTTTCAGCTATGTATTCTAGGTGTTCATCATCCTCTTCATTTACCCAAATTAGCCCTTCGGGTAGAGTGAGCACCCAGCGACTTTCGCTTTCTGCTATGGATGGATCAAGCTCAATTTCGATAAGGTTATCTGGACTGATCCTGTCATCGTTTTTAAGAGACAACGGTGCAGGCAGCTCTTTCGTTTCCTCTTCCGCATCTACAGCGATCTGTTGAAGAGGGATAGATGAAATGATAAGTAAGCATGCTAAAACGATGCAAAGATAACGACGATGAATGAACTGACGGTTCTTTAATTTATGATTGTACATAGCGCGCATCCTTATGATGTTGGTTTTCACTGTTATAATCGTCAGGATCGAAAAAAAGCGCTTGTCTCACTTCTTTAAGAAAGTGAATTTGTGCTGGTGATATCGTTTCGAAATTCATCAAATCATGGCGCAAATAATTGAGATGCCATAAACGATCAAGTTCTTCTTTTGTTAATGAATTGTTAAAAGCAAGTACCGCTTTATCGATGACTTCTCTAGCAGGAAGATGCGCTGGAAGGTTCATTTTTTTTCGTAAGCGTTTGTCAATTTCTTGCATTAATCGATAGGCTTTTACATTTGTACTCATCTAACCAACTCCGTTTCAAGACAATTGAACTAGGAACTAGTCATCATGATACGCGAAAATCTACCAAAAAATGGTCTCAACTTTTTCTTTCATTCGGAAAAAAATGAGATCATATACCTTATATATTAGCGCATAGCTTAAAAGTTGAGGGGGATTTTATGATAGTAAAATAGTTGTGTTTTCACAAAATATACATTAAAATCTGTTATTTATACTTAGAAATGTGTTTTTATTCATTTTCATAGAAGGAAAAAGAGATTTCGTGACGTGTTCGAATTGTTAAATCATTATTAAAATTATGTGTATAGGTGCTTTAACGCTTGACAATTTGGTATGATAAGCATGCTTAACGGTTTGATCATAACGTAGAGGAGATGTATGACATGCGGTTTGGAAAAGCAGTTGTAGCCGTTACGATAGGATCTTGTTTCGTTATAAGTTCCTATCAACTTGCAGTTGCAGAAGGTCCTAATGATTCTGCCCCAGTGTTGGAGCCGGACAATCCTAATGGAATGACGATCTTATTTGATAACAGTCACGGTCAAACAGCTGGGCAATCGGATTGGGTTATTGATGGTGCCTTTTCTGATTTTGCGGATGCTTTAGTGGAAGAAGGGTTTTTAGTGAAGGAACATCGAAGCTTAGAACCATTGTCTCAAGATGATTTAAACGACGTAGATGTTTTTGTTATCCCAGAAGCGCAAATTCCTTTTAAAGCCGTTGAGCAAGATGCAATCGCAAGTTTTGCGGAGAATGGTGGCGGAGTCTTTTTTATTGCTGATCACTATAATGCAGATCGTAATTTAAATCGCTGGGATTCAAATGAAATTATGAATGGATGGCGAAGAGGGGCATTTGATGATCCTACACAAGGGATGACAGCTGGAGAAATTGACGCAATGGAAGGTGTGAAAAGTTCAGATTGGTTAAGCGAGGAGTTTGGTGTTCGCTTTCGCTTTAATGCGATTGACCATACAGTAGGGGACGTTATTGTGCCTTCGGATGAAACGTTTGGAATAACAGAAGGAATTGAAGAAGTATCCATTCACGCTGGCTCGACGATGGCGATTATGAATGAAGAAATCGCAAAAGGGATTGTCTACTTACCAGAAGGATTAACAGAACAAGATCATAAATGGGGAAATGCCGTTGATGAAGGCGTATATTTTGGCGGCGGCATTGACGAAGGCCCGTACGTGGCTATTGGTAAAAAAGGAGACGGGAAATCTGCTTTTATCGGCGACTCATCCCCTGTAGAAGATATCACTCCGAAATATCGAAATGAAGAACACGGTGGACAAAAACGAACGTATGATGGTTTTATTGATCGCGACAATGGCCCATTGCTAGTGAATGTCGTGAATTGGCTCGCGGAGCAAGAGGACTATCAAACGTTTTCAGACATTGATTTGCCGTTAGACGAGCCATCTCCTATTTTAGATATGGAGACACCGGAGCAATCAACGGAACCTCAAATGGAACCATGGCGTGCACCACAGTCTGGCTACTTATGGTATGACCAAAGCACGTTCGCTGACGGAGCGTTTGGTTCGGATGAAGCCCCTCCAGTTGAGATTAGCTATGAGATTGAGACACCTAGCGTACTTCCAGTCGATGGCACACCTTTTGAAGTGAGGATACGTCTTTTAAACATGAATCCGAATCAAGAAATAAACAATGCTGACATGCAAGTCTATCTTCAAGGAGGAACGGCAGTCTCGCAAATTCAACAAGCAGACGGTTCTTGGCCGAATGGCTTTGGGTATCAACATGTAGGTGCGATTAAGGCAGATGCATCAGGGAGTGCGGAAACAACCGTGATGATGCGTCTCGGCAATGGTGTAACAGAAGGGCAAGCCAACATTAGACTGCGTGTCGGCGCGGGCAATAATGTTCTGACTAAAGCAGTAACGATTGGTCAGGGAAGCAGTGAAGAGGTGCCACCAATTGAAGAAGGGACATATGAGCTCAACTATGCTGAGACACTTCCTTTAGGAGGGGTGCCTTTTCCAGTAGAGGTCATCCTTAATGACCTAGAACCAGGTACGACGATCACAAATGCGCAAATTCAAGTGTATCTAGCTGGTGGTCAAGCCATCTCGCACATTCAACGAGAGGATAGTGCCTGGCCGTCACATTATGGGTACTTTAATGTAGGTGAGATTACGGCCGACCAAAACGGCCGCGGGAGTAAAACCATTCAAATGCGGTTAAACCCATCCATTCAAGCGGATAAAGCGCAGATTAGGCTTCGTTTAGGTAGTGGAAACAATGTCTTAACAGAAGCGGTATCCCTTGGAGCTGTAAGTACGTCATCAATCAATTTTCTCACATTTCAACCTTACCGTTCTGTCATGGATCTTGCTAGCTAAAAAAAGACCCTCGAGGGTCTTTTTTTATTCATAAGCAGCGAGAACGTCGAAAAGAGTCTGAACTAAGAAACTCAACTCTTCACTCGTTGACGTCAGGGGTGGCGCAATGATCAGGACGTTGCCGCCAGACGGGACGGTATCGCCATTTTTCCCAATAATGAGGCCTTTCTTTTGACATGCCGAGACGATGGCTTTCACATCGACATCATCAAGTGGTTCTTTTGACTCTTTATTTGAAACAAGTTCAATCCCATATAGAAAACCAACCCCGCGAACATCCCCAACGACACGATGAGAAGACAGCTGTTTTAATTTACGTAAAACATCCTCTTCTAATTTTGCGACGTGGTCGACAATCCCTTCTCGCTCGATGATCTCAATCGTCTTCAACGCAACGGCGCACGAAGCTGGATGTCCGCCATACGTGGAAACATGTCGGAAGTGCGATGTGGAGTCATGTTCTTTAAAAGGTTCGTAAATGGACTCTTTCACGCATGTCGCCCCAAGGGGGAGGTACCCTGCTGTAAGGCCTTTAGCAAATGTGATGATATCCGGATAAAAGCTTTCTTCATGCATATAGCCAAACATTTTTCCTGTTCGACCGAAGCCAGACACGACTTCATCTAGAATAAGTAAGACATTGTAACGGTCACAAATCTCGCGGACTTTCTTATAGTAAAGCGTAGACTGGGGTGGGATTACACCGCCGCCAGAGATAACAGGTTCCATTATAAAGGCAGCTACAGTCTCCGCGCCTTCCCACAGTATGGTTTGTTCAAGGTATTCAGCCGCAAGCAGATCATCATTAGCATCTGACCCGAAGCTACTTCGATAGGCATAGGGGGGAGGAATATGAATAAATCCAGGTACATTGACTTCATATTTCATTTTTCGATTTGCTTGTGCAGTAGCAGCTAAAGCGCCAAGGGAGTTTCCGTGATAAGCACGATAACGAGAAATGATTTTTGTTTTCTCAGGATTTCCAGATTGCTTATGATATTGACGGGCGATTTTAAAGGCTGTTTCATTTGCATCAGAACCACCGTTAGCAAAAAAGGAGCGATAGCCGCCGCCTAGTAATTGATCTAATTTCTCCGCTAGATCAATCGCAGGTTTATGTCCAAATGAGAGAGGAAAGTATGCTAAGGCTTTCATTTGCTCTGTCGCGGCATCAATAATTTCAGATTGACCGTGTCCGAGATTTAAACACCATAGTCCTGACACGCCATCAAAGTAGCGCTTGCCTCCTGTATCTGTAAACCAAGCTCCTTGACCGCTTTCTGCAACCAATGGTGAGGCGTCAGCTTGATACGGTTTTAAGGCGTGCCATACGTGAGCTTGATCTTTCTCGCTGTATGTCTTTTTTGTCTCTGCTTCCATGTCGAAACCTCCCCAAATCTAGTTAATTTTATTTAAAACCGTTTCATAAAGAATCGTTGCGCCATTTGCGCAGTCTTCCCAAGAGGTGTATTCTTCCTCCGCGTGACTAATGCCCCCAGTACTCGGAACAAACAACATCGCGGTTGGGGCCATACCAGCGATAAACTGGGCGTCATGTCCAGCGCCACTAACCATTCTTTTATATGAGAAGCCATGTGTACGCGTTGCTTCTTCAACGCTGTTTACTAGATCGGAATGAAACCACACAGTGTCTCGTCCCCAAAGCTTCGTCGCTTGAGCAGGGAGAGACGCTTGTTCTACAACTGACAGTATGATCTGTTCCACTTCTTCGATTACTGCCTCGTCCTTATGTCTGGCTTCGATGGAGAAGACGACTTTATTCGGAATGACTGTATGAATATTTGGGGATACGGAAAATCGTCCCATTGTATAAACAACCTCTGAATCGAGAGCAGGAAGCTTTTCGTGAAAAGCAGTCAGACATTGAGTAGCTGTCGTTAAAGCATCGCTTCGCATCGTTTGCGGTGTTGTACCTGCATGGTTGGATTTGCCTGTAATCTCAATCTCATAACAGCACATTCCAACAACACATTCGACAACACCGATCTGTAAATCTTCTTGCTCTAGAACTGGACCTTGTTCAATGTGCAACTCAATAAATGCTTCTGCCTTGTTGAGGCGGTTCTTTTTATCGCCAACGAAACCACTGGATTGAAGTGCCTCAGCGAACGTCACGCCAGAAGGATCTTGTTTTGTGAACATTGCATCTTTATCAAATTTACCGGAGACGATTCCTGAAGCCATCATAGAAGGCTCAAAACGAGCCCCTTCTTCATTGGTGAAATTAATAATGCCTACAGGTCTGTTAGGTTCGATTCCTTGCTCAATCAGAGTGGTGACGACCTCTAGTGCTGCTGCAACGCCAAGCACGCCGTCAAATCGTCCACCTTTTTTTACTGTATCTAAATGAGAGCCCATATAAATAGGGGACTTCTCTGGGTGCTTCCCCGGAAGAACGGCATACATGTTCCCGAGATCATCAACTGTGACATGTAACCCTAAAGCTTCACATTGTTCTTGAAAATACGTACGAGCCTTAATGTCCTCGTGCGATAAAGCTAAACGGGTGACACCGTTGTTTAGTGTTTTGCCAAAAGTGGAAAATGTGCTCAAAGAAGCCTTTAAACGTTCCATACTGATGCTCGTTTTTTTGGTCTCCATTTACTTTTCTCCTTTATGGAAAAATAATGTTGACGCGTATTTTCGTGCGTTTGCGTTTCCGATTGTGATTGTATGCTGATCTTGTTGGTTGTTGACAAACTGAACATCTGAACCATTTAAATGATCGGTAATCGCTGCAATCGTAAACCCACCTGTAATATACTGGTCAATTTTTTCGCGTTCTTCTTCGTAGTGGATCTGTTCTGCCATAAAGTCCTCCTATTGTTTCACTTTTTCATTCGAGAGGGTAGCGCCATACCGTGCTCGTTTAATAAATGAACCATCTCCTGGGGAACCGATATACGTCCCGTCTTGGATAATCACTTGGCCACGTGATAGGACCGTTTTCGGTAAGCCTTTTATGCTCATTCCTTCAAATGCGTTGTAATCAACAGCTAAATGGTGCGTTTTTGCAGATAACGTGCGTTCTACTGACGGATCAAACAAAACGATATCTGCGTCTGCGCCAACTGAAATGGTTCCTTTTTTCGGATACAAGCCAAATAATTTTGCTGCTCTTGTCGAGGTCACATCAACAAATTGATTTAAACTGATTCTACCTTTCTCCACACCTTCTGAATAAATGACGCTCATACGATCTTCGATGATCGGACCACCGTTAGGAATTTTAGTAAAATCATCTTTACCGAGACTTTTTTGCCCATCAAAATCAAACGAACATTGATCACTTCCGACTGTTTGTAGTGCGCCTGTTTTTAAAGCGTTCCACAAAACGTCTTGATGCGCTTTAGGGCGGAGTGGAGGGGACCATACGTACTTCGCTCCTTCAAAATCTGGTTTTCGTAAAGCATCTTCATCAAGAACTAAATATTGTGGACACGTTTCACCCCAAATATCAGCACCTTGCTTTCGAGCTTCTTCAATTTGTTTGACTGCTTCTGCGCATGTAACGTGTACAACGTAAAGCTGAGAGCCGGCTAATGAAGTTAATCGACACGCCCGTCCAGTCGCTTCACCTTCCGCTTCAACAGGACGGGTCAGGGCGTGGTAAATCGGATCGGTCTTGCCTTGTGTGAGGGCTTGTTTTGTCAAATAGTCAATAACGTCCCCGTTTTCCGCATGAACCATGACGAGCGCTCCTAATTCCTTTGCTTTGATTAACGTTTCAAATAACGTGGCGTCGTCTGCTTGAAACACATTTTTATATGCCATAAACACTTTGAAAGATGTAATGCCTTCATTGGAAATCACGTCAGGAAGTTCTTCTAAGACTTCATCTGTCATTTCACCAATCATTAAGTGAAAGCTAAAATCAATCGCTGCTTTTCCTGATGATTTGTTATGCCACGTTTGAATCGCTTCTTGGAGCGGTTTGCCTTTTTCCGTCAAACAAAAATCGACAATGGTTGTTGTACCTCCGAATGCAGCACCTATTGTTCCTGTTTCAAAATCATCTTTCGTTACAGTACCGCCGAAAGGCATGTCGAGATGGGTATGGGGATCTACGCCACCTGGGAATACATAACATCCAGTGGCGTCAATCGTTTCATCCACGGTGCCAAACGCAGCGGCTTCACCAATGGCTGCAATTTTGTCGTTTTCAAGCAAAAGATCTGCTTGATACGTTTCTGAAGCTGTGACAATTGTGCCGTTTTTTATAAGTTTTTTCACGGTTATCACTCCTTAAGATTGAGAGGTTTTCAGAGAGGCTAATGCGTGTTGACGTTCATTCCAAGACATAGGCGGTAACCCGTTTTCTTTTACGACCATATCAATCGCGCCGTCTACCGGGCAAACAATGGAACATAAATTACAGCCGACACACTCGTCTTCGTTTACCTTTAAATACGGCGCACCGTTTTCATCTGTTAGACGTTCAATGCATTGATGAGCAGTGTCTTCGCAAGCGATATGACATTTGTTGCAGTTAATACACACGTCTGTATGGATATTGGCAACAACTTGATGATTTAAATTGACATTGCCCCAATCTGAGTAGGTTTGAACGGATTTTCCTGTAAGATCTCGTACAGACGCAAGGCCCATATCATCAAGATAACTGGATAAACCATCAATCATATCTTCAACGATACGAAACCCATGGTGCATAGCAGCAGTACAAACTTGGACATTGGTGGCTCCCATTAATAAAAATTCAACCGCGTTTTGCCAAGTAGAAATGCCGCCAATTCCTGAGATTGGAACATGAACGTTAGGGTTACGGGCACAATCTCCTAACATGTGTAAGGCGATTGGCCTTACGGCTGGCCCACAATAGCCGCCGTGGGTGCCAAGTCCATCAACATTCGGAACGGTTTGCCACGAATAGATATCCACGCCAGCAAGACTATTGATCGTGTTAATCATACTTACAGCGTCAGCGCCACCTTGAACAGCTGCTTCAGCGGTCACGGTAATGTCGGTAATATTCGGTGTTAGTTTGACGATGACAGGGGTCTGGGCGACTTCTTTTGCCCATTCGGTTTGTTTCCTCACTAGTTCTGGAACTTGACCAGATGCGGCACCCATTCCGCGCTCCGCCATGCCGTGCGGACAGCCAAAGTTAAGTTCTAATCCATCTACACCAACTGATTCTACTTTCTTCACGATTTCGTGCCACTTGTCTTGCTGTGGTTCGACCATCAATGATGCGACAATGGCATGGTCTGGAAACCGTTTTTTCGTTTCTTCAATTTCCCGTAGATTTGTTTCAAGAGGGCGATCAGAGATCAATTCAATATTGTTAAAACCCGCTACACGTTGACCATTAAAATGAACAGCCGCAAAACGGGAGGTTGAATTAATAATCGGTTCACCTAATGTTTTCCAGACAGCGCCACCCCAACCAGCTTCAAATGCGCGTTGAACTTGATAACCAGAATTTGTAGGTGGTGCACTTGCAAGCCAAAACGGATTCGGGGACGAAATTCCTGCAAGATTGCAATATAGATCAGCCATCATTTGCCTCCTTATGCGCTTGTTTCTGAGCGCTTTCCAAGTAGTTGTTCGTGAATTGCGTATGCAGTTTGTTTTCCTTGTTCAGCAGCAGAAACAACCATCGCTTCACCTTGCCCATCACCGAAAATGACGTCACCGCATGCATAAATCCCTACAGCAGTGGTTTGGAATTGTTCATCAATGGTAATCACACCTTTATTGGTCATCACTTCAGCATGATCAAGCCAGTCGTAGCGAGATTGTCCAATTGCTTTGATGATGAAATCCACTTCTATTCTTTTCACGTTCCCGGTTGGAATAGGGCGTCGTCGACCATCTTCAGCTGGATCTCCTAACGTCATTTCCATACATTCAATGGCTGTAACCTGTCCATTTTCGTCTTGAAGAATTTGAGTAGGTGAGTGGAGCCATCTAAATTCCACGCCATCTTGTTTGGCAAATGTATATTCAAAATCATAAGCAGTCATTTCTGCTTCCGTCCGGCGGTAAAGAATCTTCACGTTATTCGCTCCTAAGCGAACTGCACATGTTGCACCATCAATAGCAGTATTTCCTGCACCGATAACAACACCACGTTTTCCGTGAAAGTCTTTTGAGAGAGCGCCCGTTTTCGTCGCTTTAACAAATTCAATTGCATCATACACATCTTGAGCGTCTTCTCCAGGGATGCCTAGCATCGGTACGTTCGCCATGCCAACTGCTAAAATGACGGCATCATAGGAGTCTTGTAATTCTTTTAACGAGATATCTTGTCCAACGGTTGTATTGGTTTGAATCGTTACACCGACGGACTTCACCTGTTCTACTTCCCAAAAGGAAATCCGTTTTGGTAGACGAAACGAAACAATGCCATACGTATCTAAACCGCCAGCTTCTGTATCCTTTTCAAAAATGGTAACGCTGTATCCAAGCAAAGCGAGTTCTCGTGCAGCCGATAATCCTGCAGGACCACTCCCGACAATCGCAACCTTCTTATGAGTTTGTTTGCCTGCTTTAAAAAGGATTTTGTCATTATGAATCGCCCAATCAGTGGCAAAACGCTGTAATTTCCCTATAGATATGGCTTTAGAAGAGTGATTTAACACACATGCCCCTTCGCATAATTCTTCAGTAGGACAGACCCGTGCGCAACTTGCACCAACAGGGTTTGCTTCCATAATGGTTCGAGCCGATCCAAGTAAATTTTCTGTTGTAATTTTTTTAATAAACGTAGGGATATCAATGCCAGTAGGACAAGCTGTGATACAAGGCGCGTCATAGCAGTAAAGGCATCTTGTCGCTTCATCCATTGCTTCTTGGTTGGAGAAAGGTGGTTCGACTTCTTCAAAATTGAGCTGTAACTTGTCTAACAAATGCATGTAAACGCCTCCTTTTTGTAAAATTACAAAGACATGCTACATCTTGCGGTTGTTGCATGAAACGATCTACTTATAATATAAGCGGAAAATTCTAAATTCAACAACAGTGTTAGATTATATGTTACAAAACGTGAAAAATGAATGGAAAGACGAGCCTCCTTTCCTGAATGGTAGGAACGGTCTCATGGTGATCGAATCATTGGGGGAGTGTGTAGATCTTTATTGAAGGGAATCGTGATGAATAGTACTAGTATAACCATAGACAAGCATGAAAAGCTAGATAGAACCATATGACCTGTCCTGAGAAGGAGACAGGTCAAGAGAATAATCTATGAATCTGAAGAAGAGCTGGAAGATGTAATAACAGCTGTTGTTAATGCGACCCCTAACGATGCGTGAATGGTATCCGTCGTGACTTTGACAGCTTTTGATACTGGTAAGTCATGCGTAAGTCGTTTGAGTTGTTTTTCAATGTCGGTTGCTTGTTTACGGTCAGGAAAAATAATATGAATCAATTGACTTGAATGTACGAGTGATAAAAGCGTCACTACTCGCTCATCTTCTTTATTAAGAGCCTCGTTTTGTTCTGTTTTGGTAATCACGTCGGAGAAACGATTTTGTACAAGTTCAAGTAGATTTCCTTGTTCAAAATGATACGAATACGATGGGAATAAACCAAAGACACGTTTTTCTTTTAACGTCAGATAGTTTGATTGATCGAGCTTTTCTCCAATTTTGTGGGGCATATTCTTATATGTAGTAGGCAAAGACGACACCCAATGCTTTGCAGATTTCGGCTTTTTTTCATTCATGAGTGCTAGCGTCTCATTCAGAAGGGGGTCTTCAGCATCCTTTTGTAAGATCACAATTTTCTTCTGCTGTACTTCAACATAGGCATGTAACATAAGGTCAGCAAGTAGAGCACCTGCCAAAGAATAGGGCAAAGATGTTGTTGTTCGCGCATAAGGCTTATTTGTCTTTGGGTCAATTGCTAACATAAACAGTTGTTCCGCAAGTAATTGCATAAACAGTACTCCTTCACATGAAATTATTTTTGTTTTCTTACGAATAGTATGACGAATGATTTCATTATAAGCAAATGAATGATCTTACAATATACAATCTTATTGGGAAATATATAATTTTCGACTCATTTTATAGGTGGAAATTGCGCGGTATTTGAAGAAGAAACGTTTATATTTTAATCTGTTCTTCAACTTATTTCCCAAAAGGATATTCTCTAAATGAAACGAAATGCTTAAGGGAGATTAAGGAGGATGATGAATTGAGACGATTACAGAAATCTATGGCCGTTGTTGCACTAACAGCACTTCTCTTTACTGGTGGATCTGTTTCAAGCCCGCAAGCAGATGCATCTAGTAGTAAAGGGCAGACTGTGGAGGCTTCTCTACACCAGTTTGATTTGGACAAATTATTTTTAAAGCATTTTAACGCAGAGAACACGTACGATCATATTTATCATTTAAGTGAAACAATCGGACCGAGAGTAGCGGGCAGTGAGGAAGAGAAAGCGGCAGCTGCGTATTTAAAAAGAGAATTCCGCAAGAACTTGTATGTAGTAAAAGAGCAAGAATTTTCCATTCCTGATCGCTTACAAGGAACATTAGAGGTCAGCGGAGAATCCATTGCGATTGGTACTGCGACTGGAGCGGCACCTACAAGTGAAGCAGGATTAACGGCAGCACTATATGATGCAGGATTAGGCGCGCCTGAAGAGTTTAGTGAAGAAGCAGAAGGGAAGATCGCATTAATTTCAAGAGGAGGCACGACATTTGCAGAGAAAGCATCAAACGCTGTAAATGCTGGAGCCGTCGGCGTGATCATTTACAATAATGTTGACAGTTTAGTACCGTTGACGCCAAACCTTGCAGGGACAGAGATCTCAATACCAGTTGTAGGCGTTAGTCGTGAAGATGGGCAACATCTGTTACAAGAGCAAGAAGCAACAATGACATTAGAAGCATTAACAAATCAAACGTCTACAAATGTAATCGCAACTCGAAAACCGCTAATTTCCAAACCTAACCCAGAGATTGTCTATATCACCGCGCATTACGATAGTGTCCCAGGCGCACCGGGAGCAAATGACAACGCATCGGGAACAGGTACGATGCTTGAGATGGCTCGTGTATTAAAATTCCTACCAATTGACAAAGAAATTCGTTTTATTGGTTTTGGTGCTGAAGAAATTGGCTTAGTTGGTGCGAGGGAATACGTCAATCAACTTTCTGACAAAGAAATTGAGCGTAGCGTCGCAAACTTTAATATGGATATGGTCGGCACCAACTGGGAGAGAGCCGATACGTTGTTTGTAAACGTAACAGACGGAGAGCCAAATCTTGTATGGGAAGCCTCGCAAAAAGCAGCTCAAAAATTAGGTTATGAGGACGAAATTGGATTAAAACGAGGCGGCTCATCTGACCATGTTGCGTTTCACGAAGTCGGCATTCCATCTGCTAACTATATCCGCCAAGAGCGTGCCACTGGTTCATTAGAGCCATGGTATCACACACCTTTTGATACAGTTGAGAATATAAGCGTTGATCGATTACAAGTAGCAGGTGAAATTGTTGGTCAAGCTGTTATCAGTACGATTAAAAAAGAGTTTAAGTGGAACAAAGGGAAACGTGGCGAAATGAACAACCTTAAAGATGAAGAGATTTACACAGAAATCAAATAAGTTAGAGCCTGCTCGTTTTTTAAGCAGGTTTTTTTACGTTATACTAAAGGGAGATTTCATAGTAGGGAGGGATTTACGATGAAACAAAAGACAAAACTCCTTATGTTAAGTGGACTAATCATCTTGTTACTCTTCATAATAAGTATCGCAATAACGGTATCTGTCATCCAAAACCCGACAACAAATTAATAAAGAAAACGACTTTAAACGAATTTAACATTCCTTAAAAGGGAAAAGTGGTACAATTATCTTAATATGACGAATCATTCTAAATCTTGGAGGGATGTAAATGGAAAAAATTACAGAACAAGATTTGCAAGTCATGATTGAGAAAATGGTACAAATGAGGAAGCAACTAGGGATTAGCCGCGCAGAATTATCGAAGCGTACCGGCCTTAATCAACGAACGATAAGAAAAATGGAAGCAAGTCTAAATCGAACGTATGCCTATGATTACTTAAAAATTGTGGATGTCTTAACGATGCAAATGCTCGAAAATGATTTAAAAAAGGGTGTGCTTTAGAACATCGTTGCTGATAGAAAGGATGGTACGCCATGCTTTCTTTTTTATGTTTTTATCGAAGCAGAGAATACTTTATCGGACTTTTTGCCCTTAAATAGGCGAACAAAACCTAAAAAATCATCAAAATGATTTTTGGGATTTGCTTCCTGTGCGTATACCCTGTAAGATTAATCATCCGTCACTAATTAAACGAACGAACGATATAGATGATCGCATAGACAATAGAATATGACACACATTTAGAAAGGAGACGGATGTTTAGTCCAATCGATTGGTTTCGCCTGTTTATGGCAGCGCTTTTTATTCTTCCAATCGTAACGGTTATTCGGGAATCAGGCTATTATTTGGCTGCAACCTTGTTAAAAGGCGAAAACAAGCACTTAATCATTGGTAGTGGCCCCACGTTATTTAAGATTCCTACAATAGAAGTTAGACGATATTTTTTTATGTTTAGTTGGATGGAGTACGACGAATTAAAACCTAGTAACCGCATTTGGCATGGGATAATCTATGCTGCACCGATCATTACGACAGGGACCTTTGCAGTTGTCGTTAATTCACTAGTGTTGAATGAAGTGCTACCAGCTAATATTTTCTGGACCACGTTTATTTTTTACTGTTTCTATTACATGCTTTTTGATGTTATTCCTGTCTATTTACCAGATGGACAGCCGACAAATGGCAGGGCGATCTTTGACCTTATTTGGCATGGTGAACGCTCAGACTATAAAAAGCTACGATTAGAAAAGGAAAAAAATGAGCATTCAGATACTAAAGAAACGAAAACAAAGCGTAGTAATACTGATGCACAAGAGGACACGATGGAAAACCGTGATCGAGATGATCAAGAACGCGGCGACCACACAAATCCTGAAAAAACCGAAGAAGAAAAAGAAGAACAAGATCACCTTACTAAACAGGAGCAGAATACAAAAACGAAGCGAAGTTATACCGATTCTCAAGAAGAGACAAAAGAAAATCGAGATCGAGATGAAAAAGAACGTGACGATCACACTCAACCTGAGAAGTGATAAGGAGTGTAAGCCCCAATGTTTAAAGTTGTACGAAATGTAGATGGGGTAACTGAAACATTTAAAGATGCAACTAGCCATCTGGAAATTTACTTTGATGATTATGCTACTGCTGAAGTACAAGCCAGAAAATTGAATTTAGATTTAATCTTACTTGATTCAGACGACTGGCGAGTAGAGAAGGTATAAGACTATATGACAAAGAACTTGGTTCACGAAACCAAGTTCTTTTTTAGGGTGGGTGCAATTAGACTTATTGATTACATTAAAATGACCATGATAATCACCTTTAAGATTGGAGACGACTCTCACGGAAGCATATTGAATACAAAATAAGACCCCGCTTTTCAGCGAGGTAAGTGATAAATGTTCAAAGTTACGTAAAGATTAATCAATAGCTGTATAGGTGACTGTGTTTGTTGACATAGTTGACCCATACTCTAAAGTGATTCTTACCCGTTGGTTGTTGGCATAAGCTTCTTCAATAACCTCTTGAGCATCAACCATGTGAGTGCCATTAGCAAAAGTAGCTGCTAATCCGGCCCAACCTGGTAATTCTCCCAATGCTGCGCCAATGTTTCTTCCGTTTTGCATGCTTTCCCGCATGCCTGCAACTTCATCTCTTGAAAGATATTGATCAATGGTTTCACCTTGTACTGCCTCAGCGTAATTTTGTGAGCCGCTTGTTTGACCAAAACTCGCTACACCACCAAAGGTTAGTACTAAAGCTACGGGAATTGACAATAAAAATTTGGTGTTAAAACTTCTATATCTAATTTTTAACGCCTCCTTATATACTTGTTACCCCAGAAGATTATACCAAAACTTAAAAGTGGAAATTCTTTGAGAAAAATATATAAACGATTAATCATTTTGAAAACAAAGTAGCAAAATAAAAACAACTATTATACTTTTTCAAAAGGTAATGTAGATAAATTTAGAGGTTGATAGTAGTATGATGATAAAAGTCTTATAAGTGAGCGTATTAAATAGAAGATTATAGGAGAAGCCTCATGAAAATGAACGTTTCATTAGAAACATTAAAAGAGAAAACACAAAATTTAGAGCGTGTTAAGTTACCGCAACAAGCCTATCTTATTTTGAGAAAAGCTATAAGAGAGCTTCATTTTGCTCCGGGAAGTATGTGTTTAGAGCGAGAGGTTTCTGACTTTCTAGAAATGAGTAGAACACCTGTCAGAGAAGCTCTTATCCGTTTAGAAACGGAAGGTTTCATTCGTTTAGTACCTCGTAAAGGGTTTGTAGTAGAATCAATCAATCCTGAAGATTTACAAGAAATTTATGCCGTAACAGTAGCCCTCGATGGAATCGCTGCTGAAGCTGCAACGGAACAAGTGTTTGAAAACGATTTAATTAGACTTCAACAGCTAATTGATAAACAAATAGAAGCCCTAAATAGTGAAGATTTGGCTACTTGGTCTCGCCTTGATGATGCGTTTCACCAAGAGATTATTAATTTGGCTTCAAATAGTCGTCTTTCCATTACTTATGAATCATTTGATGATCAATGCCATAGAGCTAGACTTTTTACAATAAATGAACGGCCATTACCTGAACAATCCATTCAAGAGCATAAAGCAATCATTGAATGCATGCGAGCTAAAAACGGACAAGCTGCTAAATACATTATGCAAGAACACCGAAATCGCTCACATAAAGAAATTTTAAACGTTCTACGAGAAAAAGAACGTTTGTAACTAAAAATTGGATTAAAAGTATAAAAGAATAAGCAAACTGTTGCGAGGATTTATCTACGCAAATCATTGTCATACCAAAAAATAAACCCTATTCCAATGTGAATAGGGTTTATTTTTATTTTTAATTAATACATTATTGGTTAAATTAATCTATTTTAACGAATTAAAATAGAGTATTGACATTTAACGTATACATTAATTACACTGAATATATTAAATTGGAGGTGGATCGAATGACTAAAACGTATAAATTAGCTGTCATTCCTGGAGATGGAATTGGAAAAGAAGTCATTGATGCTGGCATGAAGGTTTTATTACATATGGAGAAGCAATCAAAGGGTGCTTTCGTTTTTGAAAGCGATTACTTTGATTGGGGTAGCGATTATTATCTAAAACATGGTCGCATGATCCCTGAAAGTGGGGTCGATCAACTGATAAACTATGATGCCATTTATTTTGGTGCCGTCGGAGATCGAAGAGTGCCAGATCACGTTAGTTTATGGGGATTACGAATTGCAATATGTCAAGGGTTAGATCAGTGGGCGAACATTCGACCAGTTGAATTTTTGCCTGGTATCCCTCATCGTTTGGTGCACCCTAACCCTGAAAGTTTAAATTGGATCCTTGTGCGAGAAAATTCAGAAGGAGAATACTCTGGAATCGGTGGTAGAAATTTTAGTGCTCGACCTGACGAGCGTGAAGTAGCCATTCAATCGTCTGTCTTTACTGAATACGGCTGTGAACGTATTATCCGTTTTGCTTTTGAGCTTGCCCGTACAAGAACCCGAAAAAAGGTGACGAGTGTTACAAAAAGCAATGCCCAACAATATGGCATGGTCTTGTGGGACGAAGTTTTTACACGAGTAAGCAAAGATTATCCAGATATTGAAACCGATCAATGGTTAGTTGATGCAATGGCCGCTCGATTTGTGTTGCATCCAGAAGATTTAGATGTCGTCGTTGCTTCTAATCTATTTGCAGATATTCTGTCTGATTTAGGGAGTGCATTAGCTGGTAGTCTTGGTATTGCTTCAAGTGCAAACTTACAAGTAGATAAACGCTTTCCAAGTATGTTTGAATCTGTCCACGGTTCTGCACCAGACATTGCTGGTCAAGGAATTGCAAACCCAATTGGTACCATTGCAAGTGCAGGATTACTTCTCGATGATCTAGGCTTACATGATGAAGCCGCGAAACTAAACCAGGCCATAAGACAGACTACATCAGAAGGTGTGGTAACAAGGGATATAGGTGGTACGTATACGACTGAAGAAGTGACTAATTCAATTATCAAAAACCTTTCAACGTAATTCTTTGTCTATGTGTTCGGTACTTAGATTATTGTCTGAGTACCAAACACGCACTAAAAATTATGAAAGCGTATTCATTGCGGAGTAAAAATATGGGAAGCAGAGGTGAGGAAATGAGTCCAGAAATTATAACAATCCTGTTCTTAATTTTTGCAATCGTAATGTTTGCTATGGAGAAGATCCCATTACCTGTGACAGCTATGATTGTTGCTGTTGGTTTAATTCTTACTGGGGTATTAGAACCAAGTGATGCCTTTGGTGGGTTTGTTGACAACAATGTGCTCCTATTTATGGCTATGTTTATTGTTGGGGCGGCTTTTTTTGAAACTGGTATGGCTCAAACAGTAGGGGGCATAATCACAAAGTTCGCTAAATCAGAGAGAATGTTAATCGCTGTCATTATGATCTTAACAGGTCTCATGTCCGGTTTGTTATCAAACACTGGGACCGCTGCTGTATTGATTCCTGTCGTTATTGGCTTAGCTATCCGATCAGGTTTTGCCCGTTCAAGACTGTTGCTACCACTAGTATTTGCGGCAGCAATGGGTGGGAATCTCAGTCTCATCGGCGCCCCCGGTAATATGTTTGCTCAATCGGCATTGCAAGATATTGGTCTTTCTTTTGGTTTTTTTGAGTATGCAAAAGTAGGTTTACCAATATTAATTATTGGAATTTTATATTTTTGTTTCTTTGGATACCGCCTGCTGCCTAATCGTAATGATGAGCAGGTAGATAACGATTCTGTATTTAATCAAAAGGTCAATTATTCTGCTGTGCCTGCATGGAAAAGATTTCTTGCCCTAATTATTCTCGTAACGACCGTTCTTGCTATGATTTTTGAGGATACAATTGGTATCCCTTTGCATGTTTCAGCTTGGACAGGGGCATTAATATTAATTGCCACGAGAGTTATCACTGAAAAATCCGCGATAAAATCAATCGATATGGGAATTATCCTTCTATTTGTTGGCTCATTAGCACTTGCTAGGGCAATTGATCAATCTGGAGCAGGAGAGTTGATTGCGAACACATTTATTGGTGTAGTTGGAAACGAACCTTCACCATATTTATTACTATTTCTCATTTTAAGTCTTTCCTCACTTATGACTAACTTTATGTCCAATACAGCAACGACTGCTTTGCTTGTTCCAATTAGTTTATCGATTGCAGCATCAATTGGCGCAGATCCAAGAGCGGTTCTTATGGCAACAGTCATAGGAGGTTCATTAGCATTTGCAACACCAATTGGCATGCCTGCGAATGCAATGATTTATAACATTGGAGGCTATCGATTTATCGATTATGTTAAAGCTGGTGTTCCAATGATACTCGTTGCCATTATTGTTTCGATGATTTTACTTCCTATCTTTTTCCCTTTTTATCCATAAATGAAATCGATTACAACTTTAATGTCTATAATTCTGTAGCCTTTGATCGAATCACAAAATAAAAGATGGGCGAGGAAAATTTTTCATGCTGGAAATTAAAAATGTCTCTTAATTTATTGATTGTGCAAACCAAGCCCTTACTTCGCGGACCACTCCTTACCCCATTTTTTCATTTCTTTAATAATTTTATGAAACGATTCGCCTTTTTCGGTAACTGAATATTCGACTGTCACGGGAACCGTTGGGATGATCGTGCGATTGATCATGCCTTCGTTTTCGAGATGACGCAATGATTTCGTTAGTGCGGTAGGGCTAATGCCATTAATGAGCCGAGATAACTCATTGAACCGTTTTTTCTCATCGTACAGTTCTCTTAAAATAAAGAAAGACCATTTGTTTCCAATAACTTTTAATGCAGCTTCGATTGAACAAGGTACGTCACTCATTGTTCCGGTCAACTCCCTAGTATAAAAAGTGTAGTATGTACACATAAGTGTATAACATAACAAATAATTCACTCCTTTTATTTTATTAGTAAACGTTTAAAATAACAATGAGAGATCTTTTCTCCGTTTTTATATGAAAGCGGATTCGAACGAACTGGTTTACAATCAGGCAGTGAGGGAGTAGATGGAAGATGAATAGCGTTACGTTAAACAATGGGATAAGCATGCCACAGCTTGGCTTCGGCGTGTGGAAAGTAGACAATAACCAGGCAGAGGAAGCTGTTACATATGCGCTTAATACGGGCTACCGTTCCATCGACACAGCGATGATTTATCAAAATGAAGGTGGAGTCGGAAAAGCGATTGCCGCGTCCTCAGTTCCTCGCGAAGAGCTTTTTATCACAACGAAAGTGTGGAACGCTGATCAAGGATACGATTCGACGATTAATGCGTTTGAGCAAAGTTTAGAAAGATTAGGACTAGACTATGTTGATCTCTATTTGGTTCACTGGCCAACGCCAAAATTTGATAAGTATGTGGAGACGTACAAAGCACTGGAGAAACTGTATCATGACGGGCGCGTGAAAGCGATTGGCGTCTGCAATTTTGAAGTTGAGCATTTGGAACGAATCCTTGACGAGTGCGACGTCGTGCCTGTTTTAAACCAAGTGGAGTGTCACCCGTACCTGGCTCAAACGGAGCTAAAGGCGTTTTGTGAAAAACATGCTATCTATCTAGAAGCGTGGAGTCCGCTTGATTCAGGTGGAGAAGTGCTTCAGGATGAACAAATTCAAGCGATTGCTTCTTCATATAACAAATCAGTCGCACAAGTCATTTTGCGCTGGCATCTTCAAAACAAGACGATTGTCATTCCAAAATCGGTTACGCCAAGCAGAATCGAAGAAAACTTGGATGTGTTTGATTTTGAATTAACGCCTGACGAGATGAATGTCATCCACGCATTAGATCGTGGTCAGCGCCGAGGAACGCATCCGAACGAAATGAACAAATTTCAACCGCTATATCAACCAAAATCGTAAAGGGGTAGAAACGATGAATGAACTGTCTTATTATTACACACCAACGAAAGTTGTTTTTGGAAAAGCTGCTGAACATCAGGTCGGAACAGAACTCGAGAAACTTGGAGTAAAAAAAGTATTGCTTCATTACGGTGGGAACAGCGCGAAAAAATCAGGTTTGTTGGATCGGGTTAAGGATTCATTGAGCGAAAACGGCATTCAAAGTGTCGAGCTTGGCGGCGTAGTTCCAAATCCGCGCTTGTCGCTTGTATATGAAGGCATCGAATTAGTGAAAAAAGAAGAGCTCGATTTCATCCTCGCGGTAGGTGGAGGAAGTGTGATTGATTCGGCTAAGGCGATTGGGTACGGTGTGGCGAACGAAGGCGATGTATGGGAACTGTATCAGTCCAAACGTCGAGCAACAGCCTGCTTACCGATTGGGACGGTCTTAACGATTGCCGCTGCCGGGAGCGAAATGAGCACCGGTTCCGTTATTACAAAAGAAGAGGGCTGGGAAAAGAGAGCCTATGATGATGACTTAGGTCGTCCGGCCGTCTCCTTTTTAAACCCTGAATTGCTTAAGACGCTTCCGTGGTACCAAACGGCAGCGGGAAGTGCTGACATTTTAATGCATACGATGGAGCGTTATTTTAACCAAAGCACGAATATGGCTTTGACTGATGGATTAAGCGAGACGATCTTGCGGACCGTGATGGAACAAACGATGATTGTAAAAGAAGATCCGCAAAATTACGAGGCGCTTGCTGAACTAATGTGGGCCTCAAGCATTTCGCACAACGGTCTTACTGGTTTCGGTACGGACGGGGGCGACTGGGCGACTCATATGTTAGAGCATGAACTTAGCGGCATCTTCGACGTAACCCACGGCGCAGGTTTAGCTGCGATCTGGGGAAGCTGGGCGCGCTATGTCTACCAGAATCGACTCGATCGCTTTGTGAAATTTGCCGTCAACGTCATGGGGGTTACGCCTGAACAAACAGACGATGAGACCGCAATTGCTGGGATTGAAAAGATGGAAGCCTATTACCGCAGCATTGACATGCCGGTATCCGTCTCTGAAATGGACGTTCACTTGACGGATGAACAGATTACAGAAATGGCCGATAAGTGTACGGAGGCAGCAGGTGGAACTATTGGCGTTGTTAAGCCGTTAGGCAGAGACGATATGATTGAAATCTATCAAGCTGCACGATGATGGTTTGGGTGGAAGTAGGAAGAGACCTTTGTTTGGTGAAGGTCTTTTTTTTGTGAACACATACTCTAAAGTTTAAGGCAAGGCCATCGAAGATTACAGTAGTTGTTAGCTAGCGACAACAAGCAATCAAAGGGGATCATAAATACTAAAAAAGATTTTGCCCTTTTCAGCATTGAATCTTTAAGGAAAAAATCTTTGGTCTCATCAGTGTAAGCCTTGCGCCCCAAACCTGTTGTAAAAGAGAGCTTACACAGTAAGTCAAACATTCTTTTTAAAGAGTAAAAGACAACTCAACTGGCGATGAGGCTTTTCCTAATTCAAAGAATACAGAAAGTGCTAAGATCATGTCACGAAGAGATGGTTTAAGTCTCAGATGTGAAATCTTTAGAACGGTTTTTACGATGAACTTATTAGGGCTAAAGACGCTTTTGTGGAATGCCAAACATTGACAACGGTCTAAACTGCTGTAACATAGAAACGATACCACTCAAAAGGGGGACATGCGTACATGGTAAGCATTCGAGACATTGCAAAAAAAGCAGGCGTCTCTATGACGTCTGTTTCGTATGCGTTAAACGATAATCCAAAAGTGTCGAAGAAAACAACGGCACACATTAAGCAAATTGCCGCAGAGTTAAACTACCGTCCAAACGCCGCTGCCCGTACACTCAAAGCAAGAAAAACGAGAAAACTGGGCGTCTTTATTAAAGAGAACAAAGGGATCTTTTACGGCGATATCTTAGCGGGTATTATCGAAACGAGTGCACAAGCTGGCTTTGATACGGTTGTGTGCACGGGCGAAAATGCCACCGATGCACTGGCAGATGGCTCCGTAGATGGGGGTATTGTCATGGATGATTTGATCACCTCAGACGAAATTATGAGACTCGCTGATGGTGGCAAGAAGATGGTTGTGCTCGATCGCACGTTTTACCACAAACATGTGCGACAAGTGTTGCTTGATAATCAAAAAGGAGCCACGCAGATGATTGCTCATCTTCAGGCGCTTCAAGGGGAGAAAACCTTTATAGTTACGGGGAGCCCGAACAATTTTGATAGTCAAGAACGATTAAAAGCGGTTCAAGTATTTTTTAGTAACCATGCACCTACGTATCCAGTTGACATTTTGGAAGGCGAGTTTGAGCTAGATGGTGGGCTGGACGCTGCGAGACGCATTCATGCTCAGTGGGATGGCAAACCCATCCGTGTTTTTGCGCTATCAGATAGCATGGCGGTTGGAATGCAGCGCTATTTTCAAGAGAAGGGGTTGACGATCGGGAACGATATCAAACTGGCTGGTTTCGATAATAGCTTATTAAGCCAGTATATTACGCCAC
This sequence comes from Shouchella phoenicis, assembly GCF_047238345.1. Lineage (NCBI taxonomy): Bacteria > Bacillati > Bacillota > Bacilli > Caryophanales > Bacillaceae > Shouchella > Shouchella phoenicis. The sequence continues at coordinate 1,794,896 of NZ_JBDFMQ010000001.1, forward strand.
CATTAACGACCGTGGATTATTCAACAAAAGAGTGGGGCAATGAAGCTGCTCACGTGTTGATGGCTTTAATCGCAGACGAAGAAGCGCACGATTCCCTTATCGCAACGACTTTAATGATACGGGCCTCTACCCATACATAATGTGGCGAGGCCTTTAAAATTTCTCTTGCATTCTGTTTTCATTCAGACGTATACTAGTCACAACATAGAAAGTGAAACGTTAAACCTAATAAAAATAGATGGTATGTATATTTTTTTGCATATAAGGTGAAACGTTTCACCAAAAAGGTATGAGGTGTACGAATGAAACAAGAACAACTTGAACAATTGCTTTTGAAGATGAGCGTTAAAGAAAAAGTGGGGCAACTTACCCAGTTTGCAGGAGCCTTTTATATGAAACATGACGATGGCACCCCGGTGACGGGACGAATTGAATTTCCAGTAGAGGACGACATGCTTGACGTTAGCGGCTCGGTTTTAGGGATTGCTGGATTTGAAAAAGTCAAAGCCATTCAAGAAAACCATTTACATCGTAGCCGTCTCGGGATTCCGTTGTTGTTTATGGCGGATGTAATAAACGGATTTCAGACCATCTTTCCGATTCCCTTAGGACTTGGTGCGACGTGGGAGCCATCGCTTATCGAAAAATTGCAAGCGGTTGCATCAAAAGAAGCATCAAGCGCAGGTTTACATGTAAGCTTTGCACCAATGGCTGATTTAGTGCGCGATCCTCGGTGGGGACGGGTTATGGAATCGACTGGAGAAGATCCTTATTTAAATGAACGCTTTGCTGCGGCGACCGTTAGTGGTCTTCAAGGGCGTAGCGAGACGATTTCCAATGATCATATTGGCGCATGTGTCAAGCATTTTGCAGCGTATGGGTTGTCAGAAGGCGGACGTGACTATAATACCGTGGACCTGTCAGAGCGAGAGTTAAGAGAAATGCACATGCCTGCATATAAGGCGGCTCTTCAAGCAGGCGCAAAATTAGTGATGACGGCCTTTAATACGGTTAATGGCATGCCGGCAAGTGGGAATGCACCGTTATTACGAGGGATGTTACGAGACGAACTCGATTTTGAAGGCGTCGTCATTTCCGATTTTGACGCTGTGGAAGAGTTGGTGGCACACGGGGTAGCAGAGAACGAGTCCGTTGCGGCACAAAAAGCCCTACAAGCAGGGGTTGATATTGATATGATGAGTCTTTCCTATGCGCGATCGTTATCGTCTCTTGTGGAACAAAACCTCATTGATGCGTCTCTTCTCGATGAAGCTGTTCTGCGCGTGCTTGAATTAAAAAACGAGCTTGGTTTGTTTGAGGACCCGTATCGCGGAATGAGTGTAACAAATGAGCAAGCCGTGCTGAATGCAGCAGAGCATCGGAAATTAGCATGTGAAGTGGCAGAGAAAAGCATGGTATTGTTGAAAAATCAGAACGTTCTCCCACTAGAACGAAACAGATCGATTGCGCTTGTAGGTCCTTATGCCGATAACCCCGATTTGTTGGGGGAATGGTCCATTTTTGGCAATATGGAGGAGACCAAGACGCTAAAAGATCGCTTGCCAGACGCACGTTATGCGCAAGGGTCGGCACTTTATCACCGGGAAGAAACGCTGCTACTTGAAGCCCTTGACGTCATGGCTCAGGCAGATGTGATCGTGCTCGCTTTAGGCGAAGGGCGAGATCGAAGTGGAGAGGCGAGAAGTCGGGCATCGATTACGCTTGCGCCTTGTCAAATCGAGCTCTTGAAAAAGGCACATGAGACAGGAAAGCCGGTTGTTGTGACACTATTTAACGCACGACCAATAGATCTGACCGACGTAGAACCTTATGCTGATGCGATTTTAGAATGTTGGCATCCTGGTTCTGAAGGAGCACAGGCAGTCGTGAATGTGTTGTTCGGCAAGACCAATCCAAGCGGAAAATTAACGATGTCGTTTCCACGAGCCACAGGACAAATTCCGGTTTATTATAATGCCTATAAAACGGGTCGCCCGTTACCTGAAGGCAGTGAGGAGCGTTTCTATTCGCGCTATATTGATATTCCAAACGAACCGCTTTACCCGTTTGGCTTTGGACTGAGCTATGCTGCGTTCACCTATAGCAATCGCCGAATCAGTCAGTCGGAGTTGAATCCATCGTCTACGTTAATCGTTTCAGTCGATGTAACCAATACAAGTCTTGTTGCAGGGGAGGAAGTGGTTCAGCTCTATATCCAAGATGTGGTCGGTGAAGTCGTGCGGCCGGTAAAAGAATTAAAAGGATTTGAGAAAATCTCGCTTTTACCGAATGAAACAAAAACCGTTTCATTTGAGATCGATTCGGAGATGCTTCGTTACCATCATAGTGATTTATCTTATGCGAGTGACCCTGGGCTGTTTCATGTATGGATGGATGGAAGTAGTGTCTGTGAGGACGAAGGAAAATTGACGTTTACGTTTCACACGTCTTAAAGGAGAGGGGTATGACCAGTGAAAAAACGTTTTTTAGGCACAGCCGGGCTTGCTATGTTGTTGGCTGGGTGTTCCACAGCAGATGATGAGGGAGTAACCCTGGACGTTTGGGCGATTGGTTGGGAAGCGGAACAGCTTGTCAATGAAGGCTATATCCAAAGATTTGAAGACGAAAACCCAGGTGTCACGGTGAATTTGCAAGCCATTCCGTGGGGGAACATCTATGATAACCTGCTAACCGCAGTCGCATCCGGCAATGGCCCAGATGTCGTACAAATGGGGACGTCCTACATGGCTGATTTCGCGAGCACAGGATCGTTCTTGCCTTTGGACGCTTATGTGGAGGACTTCCCAAACTTAGACCCTGATCATTTCTTTGAAGGTGCAGTCGATTCATCGATTTACAACGGAGAGCTCGTCGCCGTTCCGTGGTACGTCGAAACACGCGTTCTTTTCTACCGAACCGATTTACTCGCAGAGGTTGGGTATCCTGAAGGACCAGATTCTTGGGAAGAATTATACGATGCGGCAACAGCTTTATACGATCGAGGTGATGGGTTGTACGCCATGACCATACCAGAAAATGACGACACGCTTCCGTATATTTTTGCTTGGCAAAATGGGGTTGAGTTTGAAACGGCTGATAAAGGCGTCGACTTCTCGGATCCTGCTTTCGTTGAATCCGTCGATTTTTATACGCGATTTTTCAAAGAAGACCTTGCGCCACTTGGCCTCGGTTTAGATCCGATGCAATCGTTTGTAGACGGCATTCAACCGATGACGTTTGAACCGCCATTTCGCTACCAACAGCTCATTGATAATTATCCGGACTTTGATGATTGGGATACACGAATGATGCCAGGGAAGGAAAATAACCTGTCTGTCATTGGTGGGTCAAATATGGCCATCTTTGAATGGACCGACCATCCTGAAGAAGCGGTTACGTTCCTTTCGTTTCTGACCGATCGCCAGACGCAGATTGATTATTTTACTGATGTTCGAGTGCTGCCTCCGCGTATGGACGCGTGGGACGATCCTGCGCTTCAAGAAGATGAGCGGTTTTACACGTACTATGAACAGCTTCAAAACGCCAGGGCACAGCCGCAAGTCTTAAACTGGAATCGAATCAATGATGAATGGAAGCGTTCAGAACAACGAATAACGAGAGCAGGCGCTGACGTGGAAGAAGAGATTGAAGATTTTCGATCGCGCATCGAACCAATGATCATAACCGATGATGGCAAGGAGGCCAATTAAATGGAAATCGTGCGAAAGAAAGCAATCAAACCATCTCATGAGGGGAAACGCCCCATCTCGTCTGTTCCCTATGTGTTTATTGCGCCAGCTGTACTCTTACTGCTCGTTTTTGCAGTGCTTCCCATTATCATCGCACTCGGCATTAGTTTTACAGACATGGATTTGCGTGGGATTTCTAACTGGACCAACATTTCCTTTGTCGGAATTGAAAATTATCGTGTCTTAATGTCCGATCCGATTTTTTGGACCGCCATGTATAATACGTTTTTTTATGTCATCATTGGCGTGCCGCTTGTCATTTTTAGCTCGTTAGGGGCCGCTTTATTGTTGAATTATAGTGCAACGAAAGTGTTTCGCTTTTTTCGGGTCATCTATTATATGCCGGCAATCACCAATATTGTCGCGATTGCTGTAATCTGGGGGTTTCTCTATAACGTCTCCTACGGGTTGTTCAACCAAATGCTCAGCGTCTTTAACGCAGGACCGATTCCGTGGTTAGAAGATCCAACAATCGCCAAGCTCTCGCTTATCCTGTTAGCTGTTTGGAAAGGCATTGGGATTAACATGTTGATTTACTTAGCCGCGCTTCAATCAATTCCAAAAGATTATTACGAGGCGGCAACGATTGATGGGGCGAGTCGCGTTCAGCAATTTTTCAAAATTACGTTTCCGCTGTTAGGGTTTGCGACATTCTTCATTACCGTGACCACACTTATTGGTTGGCTGCAATTTTTCGAAGAACCGTTCGTCATGACAGAAGGGGGACCATTAGATGGCACAATTTCGATTGCGCTCTTTATCTATCAAGCTGGTTTTAGCTACAGCAATTTTGGCTATGCTGCCGCTGCGTCCTTTGTGCTCTTTATTATTATCATCATCGCGACACTAATACAGTTTAAACTACGCCGTAAACAAGGCGAGATGTAAGGAGGAGGCCATGGCAACGAAACAACGCTCAAAAGTCGAAAAAGGTTTTGTATCCGTTCTTCTCATAGGAATCGGGTTTATTCTATCCATTCCGTTTATCTGGATGCTTCTCTCGGCGTTTAAACCCAATCCAGAGCTTATTCAAATACCGGTCCGTATTTTCCCAGAAACATGGACATTTGAAAACTTTACTCGTCTCTTTACAGAGATGAATTTTGGTACCTATCTACGCAATACATTGATTTTAGTTGGATGTGCTCTGATCGGGCTTATCTTCAATGCAATGGCAGGTTATAGTTTTGCGAAGTTCGATTTTAAAGGCAACCGGCCTTTGTTTTTCTTAGTGCTTGCGACTATGATGATTCCCGGACAAGTGACCATGATTCCGGTTTATCTCATCCTTAATCAAATGGGGTTAACGAATACCATGCCCGGCATCGTGTTACCTGGTCTTGTGGCCGCATTTAGCATCTTTTTGTTCAAACAATTTATGACCACCATTCCTGATGCCTTATTAGAGGCGGCTAGACTTGATGGAGCGGGGGAGTTTTTTATCTTTTTTAAGTTGGTGCTTCCAATGGCAAAATCGATTCTCGCCGTTCAAGGAATTTTGGCGTTTATTGGCGCATGGAACAGTTTTCTTTGGCCTCTCATTGTGGCCAATTCACAAGAACTTTACACTCTCTCGGTCGGACTTGCGCTCTTGCAAGGACAGGCAGGGGAAAACTACGCCTTGCAAATGGCTGGTTCCGCAGTGATGGTTGTGCCGATTTTAATCATCTTTGCGATTTTTCAAAAGTATATTGTCGATGGGTTTACCATGTCAGGCATTAAATAGCGGGAGTGTTTTAAACGAATATAAGACTGATACAGTTCAATGTGTTGGTCAGTTGGTTTGTGAAAAGGTGGCCGCAATTTGATGAAGAGAATGATCGCGAATATGGAAAGCGGCAAGTGACTGCTTTTCATATGGATCGTTCTCTTTTTTTGTCTAGCAAAGTATGGACTCGATTCGGTTAGACTGCGAAAGAAAGTGTTTTGTTTTTCACTTTTTGGGAATATCATCCATAAGTCGAAATGATGGAGGATCTTATATGGCTTCTTTTAAAGAAAGAGCGCGACATTCAAGATTCCAAGGCATACTGGGTACTATTTTTGTCCTCCCTATTATTGCTGTTCTCGGTTTACTAGACGTTATTCCAGTTTCTAATACGCTGTCATGGCTAGCTCTAGGTGCATTTGTTGTCGGTGTAGTCGTATTTATTGTTTCTTTTAAAGGCAAAAACCCAGCAGACGAATCATGACACAAAGCCATTCACGTCGAATGGTTTTTTAAATGTTTAGTTTATGGATACTACGAAGTATATCGAACTACAACGGAACTTTTTAATGCTCAATAAAAGGTGCATTTTGCTTGCTGGAGAACTGAAATTTTTCTAAAAAGAATGGAATCATGGATGCATAGCACACACTGCATAAAGACCTATTTTATGTTATTGTGATCGTGAGGTGAAAAAATGTCCAGAAACCAGAAAGCGCTGTTCGTAATTGCTATGGGTGTGGCAGTTGGTGTTTTAGGTTATTTTCTCGTAATGAAAGTGTGGTTACCCAATATGATGGGGCCGACTGAAATTAATTTTTCCTCCCTTTTTCGTTTTATTTACTCTACACTTTGACAAAAAAAAGGTGAGTGAAACCTGTGTAATGGGTTTATTGGAGCGTTTGCACCTAAAACGAAAACGATTAGCTGCTTCTCCATAGCTAATGAATTAAGCGTAACATTAAAGATGTAGGTAGTGAAAATTGAGTTAAAAAGCGATTAATGGGATGCCTTTTTATAGATGGCAATAGGAACGTCGAGGTAATCTCTTCAGTTCAAACATGTACACCTCACCAAGTGGCGAGGCTTAAGGGACTATATGTACAATAAAGCCATGAGGGCCATTCCATGAACCTGCCTTGGATAGTCAGCATTTACCCTAATTGAATTTTTTATATACTTTAAATAAAAAGAAACCGCAATTTTGGTTTTTTTTGCTATGTGTATTCATTTTTTCTGGATATGTAGCTGTTCAATTTTTTCTGCGTATTTCTGTATCTCATAATCTCTGTGATTTTTCATGATAGAAATTGAATCAGTTATTGTTTTGTCTTTAGCAATAATTTCTGAATTAGCTTTATTTATTGTTTTGTACAACTCTTCAGCAGCCTCTGAGATAATACCTTCATTGAAATCACCTTTGGTATTAATTACCGTGTTAATTTGCACAAGCAGCCAATTTGTATCTGTGTTAAGGTCGTTCGCGTATTGAATTAGAGCAAAACTTTTATCGCTGATTGTTCCGTGTTCAAAAGCTTCTTCAGCTTCTTCAACAGAAAAATGAGTTTTATCACCCTCAAAAATAATATCGTCTAAATTGATTTGGTCATTTTCGCTATTGCCGTAGAGATTCTCTATAAAATCTTCAAAGTTATCGGCAAGAATAAAGTCTTCTTCTGTTTCAACATCGAAGTAGGTTACGACTGGGTTCATGCTCTTTCTATAATCAAGTGCAATCCAAATCTCACCTTCACCGCTGAGTAGTACAATATTATCAGGTAAGCCCCATTCATTTTTGAAATATTCGCTTTGTAAGATTCCCTCATCAGAATCTTTACTTGCGCCCATAAGGTAATTAATCGTTATAGTGTTTTGGTCAATTGTTATTTTGTTTTTATTTAAACTACCGCCATTTTGAAGCATCATTAAATTCTTATAGCTCTGAGGTAGTTTTAACCCAATTTTATTTTCAACAATAGTAAAATCATCGCTTTTTACTTCTTCTAACTGATAAGGATCCATAACCATATCCTTAAATAAATTCACCATTTTAAAACCTCCTAAGTACAATTATTTTAACAGATATTGGTTTGAGAAGGGATGAGGATTGGATACAACTCGATAGAGACTGCTTTAAGAGATTAAAGGATATAAAGTGAGTCTTACATAAAAAAGAAATCGAAGGATTAAGTTCATGGAGGTGCATACTGGGGAGTATAAGACGATAATATAGTAGTTAAATTTGTCCATTACACTACGCATTTGCTTTCACATACAAACAAATAAGGTCTCGAATCATCGGGCTCCATCTATAATGATTGTTGAAATGTCGTTCGTAGAAAGTACTATCGTGAAAAGTGTCAATCGAATCACGATGGGACATGTGCTATAGTAAATCAAACTGAGTGAATGAGGGGTGGCGTGATGCCGGTAGAAGTAGGGGTTTGGAGAGTGTCAGGTGAACAAGTAGATAAAGTTAATTTTTCATCTATTGAGTCCGAACGACGCTTGGAAGAAATTTTGATTAAAGATCTAACCGTCCTATCTGAAGATTTAATCTTAATTGGGAGTCAAGTTTTAACCGATTACGGTAAATTCATTGACTTGCTGGCGATGGATGCAGAAGGGGATTTACATATCCTTGAATTAAAACGGAACCGAACACCGCGTGATGTCGTCGCTCAAACGCTAGATTATGCTTCCTGGGTGGAAGGGTTAACGTTTGAACAAGTGATTGAACTGTTTGAACAAAAGAACGAAGGAGCGCGACTCGAAGAAGCATTTGAAAGCAAATTTAATGAACCATTGCCAGAGACGCTAAATACCTCACATCAGATGACGATTGTTGCTTCTTATTTAGATGTGGAAACGGAGCGTATCATTGGCTATTTATCGTCTCACTACAATGTGCCCATAAATGCCGTTTTCTTTCGTTATTTTGAAAGTGAAGGCAATGAATACATCACCCGAAGTTGGCTCATTGATCCAAACACGGTGGAGGATAAAGCGGAATATACAGCGAACGAGAAGAAAAAGGAAAAATGGAATAAGCAAGATTTTGTTGTAAACTTTTTAAATGATGTGCCAAATCGAAGCTGGGAAGATGCGCGCACCTATGGCTTTGTCTCTGCAGGGGGTAACCGCCGTTATTATTCTACTTTAGGACGACTATTCGTAGGAGCGAGAGTGTTTGCCTATATGCCAGGTGCCGGCTACATGGGGGTTGGTACCGTGACGGAAACGGTTAAGCCACTGAAAGATGTCACATTTTACATAGATGGGGAAGAGTGTTCCATATGGGATTTGGATCTGCAAGCCAAAGAAATCACCTATGGAGCGGATGATCCCGATGAATGTGAATACATCGTTAAGATCGACTGGACCGCAACCGTACCTGTTGAGAAAGCTTACAAAGAAAAAGGACTAAAAGCGAATCAAAACATTGCGTTTAAACTCAACAGCCAGTTTACCATTGATAAAGTGACCAAATTCTTTAATCTCTAAATCGTCTTAACCGTGTATTTATTCATACTCATAACCTAACTGCAAGAGGAACGCTCAAAATTTTTTGTGACAAGGAGGGGACTTATGGAAGCTGTGTTTTTAATTCTAGCCATTATCTTTTTTGTGTCAGCGCTAGCGGCACTTATTAGTACCGTGTTAAACAAGGGATTTAAATCATTACTTCGTATACAAGATACGAAATGGGTCGGCCTCTTTTTTGCAGGCTACGTGTTAAGCTTTATCGTGTTTCTCTTTATAGCGAATTAGCTTTTTGGCTAGGTAATAAAATGTAATTGGCGCGAGTGTAGATAGTCACTTTGAGATTGCCTGTATTATTGCGGACAGAATAGAGATCCTTTATTATTTAAAAAGAAATGTACCAGAGTAAGGATAAGTAGCAGACGTAATAAAAGTTCGATCTGTAAAAAGGGGATTCACATGCAAATAGCGTATAGCAGTCACGTAGAGACGTTAAACCACTTACCATTTCATATTAATAAGATTAATAGTGCCTTTTGCTTCGAGGAAGATCTAATCCAAACAATCTGTAAAGGAAACGAAGCTCTGTTCAAAAAACATTTCTATTACAAGGCATATTTAGCTGTATTTGAGTTTGATGGAAAATATCCGCTCATTAATGTACTTAACACAGCTTATGTAGTTTCTGAAACACTAGCAGACACGAATGATAAAAATAAGGAAGAACATGAGCTCGAGCAATCCTTGCGCTCCTTTATGGAAGAGCTAGCAGCTATTACTAGCGAAAAACCGATACAAGCGTTTTTAAGCAAGCTTGTTTCGACAGCTATGAATTAGCCGTCAAGTGAGTTATAAAACCCTTCCAAATTAAGTTGGAAGGGTCCTCGGTGTAATAGTTTATCTTTTGGCAATAAAAGATAATATAAGTGTCAATATCCCTTTTTTAATTATAAGAATTTTTTGATATAATAGAAATGGTAAAAAAGATAATAGTTGGAGGGGTTGGATGAAGATCAAGTTAACTTTTGAAAATGGCATTAAAGAAATGGCAAGTCCAAAAGGTAAAAGCACTCATGTGATAGGATTTTTATATAATATGATACATAAAATTGAAGACAATGAAAGTATTGAAGTTACTAACAGTGAGGATGCTTTTTCTAAAACGACATGGCAGAACCTGAAGACTATTGAAATCGAAATCGAGGAAAATGACAAGATGGAACCTTAGTTTTATGTTAAGACAGACCTTACTTAAGGTGGAAAGCTCTCTGTAGTTGTAACGGCTTGGCTGCTTTTTCAAATTCTAATGCAATTACGAATGCATGGTCTTCAGATAAAGATATAAAGGTGATGTACAAATATGTTCTTATTCATTGTTCAAGTTTTAACTGGTCTAATTTATATTCGAGTATATAATTTTGTTCAAAAACACTCGTCCGAAAAGTTTAACCATAAACCACTGGACATTAAATACTTGATTGGCCATCTTTGTGCTTTACTTTTTACAATTTTATTTGCATTCGTTCGAAATGGTCAACCAATTATTAGAGAGTACACTTTAGACCTTGTTATAAATGGGGGAATAGTATTAGCATCAATACAAACAATGTATGGGGTTATACTATTGTTACTTAGGCTTCTGAACAAACGAGAAATGTATGAAAAATACACAAAACCATTGCGATAATTGAATAAAATTATATTTTGGCACAAAGAATCAATTTCAGATTGTAAACCATTACTTTCCATCAAGTTTGGAGTGAATTATATGATCGGTTTCTTGGAGAGCACGTCAGCATTCAGTCATTTAGTGCTATTGTTTTGTTCGTTTATTTTCTACAGGAAACTTAAGAGAGCTAGACAGGAAAGGAAACTCACACGGTTCGAGAGTGTAATAATGGTTTTAATACTGCTTGGTGTGTTTTCTTGGTTTATTTCATTTGTTTTCTTGCTGTAAAGAAACAAAAAAAGTTTTTTCTTTTTAAAAATTCAGTAAAAATATATTTTGAGACAAAGTCCATTATAATGAAACATACAAAAAGAGTGTTGATTTTGGAGCGATGAAATATATACACCCCAGTATTAACTAATGGAAGTAAACGTTCCGTAAACAATAGATGGTATTCAATTAGTCCTAAATTAAAAAGGAAGATTTATTTGTTTAGAGATTTGGAATATGAACACCTATGAAGAAGTAATAACTATTTATAGGCGAAAAATAAAATTTGGCCAGGAAATTCTATAGGTATAGGAAAAGTGCATAAATATAAGAGTAATCCATACTGGATTTCAATGACTGCTTTTTACAAGGATGAAATCAACGGAAGTGTTATGGCTTGGGAGTAGGCAGATGAGAAAAGACTTAATATTAAAAGGGATTTACAAAATGCAATCTTGATTACATAAAGCTTCTCGTTGAAAAAATTGAATCTGCATTAAAACTTTGTAAATCTATTGGCTTTAAAACTAAGAAAAAAGAAAAAGCTATTTGGTAAATATATAAGGGAGGATTCTCAGGCGAATGAAATCTTTAACCGATTTTGAAAAAATAATAAAAAAAGATAAAATTGATAGTGTCCTTGTACAGAAGAATAATACCATGATTTTTGAATATTATCGAAACCAAAAGATGAAAGAAAAACAACATAAAATATATTCTGTTACAAAAAGCATCTTATCCGCATTAATTGGAATTGCGATTGACAAAGGGTTTATCAAAAATATTAATACCCCAATAATTCATTATTTCCCGAAATTTAATAAAGATAAAGAAAATGAGAGAATTACAATTAAGCATCTTCTAACAATGACTACAGGACTACACTGGCCAGGGAATAATGGTATGATACCGAGTAAAAATTGGGTCAAATTTGTACTGCAGCAGGACATTGAATATCCTCCTGGAAATGAAATGGTTTACAGTTGTGGTTCTTCACAGTTGCTAAGTGCGATTTTAAAAAAGGCTACAGGATTAGATACTGAAGACTTTGCTAAAAAGTATTTATTTACATCTCTAGGAATAACAGATTACAAGTGGAACCGAGATGCTCAAGGGATAGCTATCGGTGGATTCGGATTAACAATGAAAACGGCTGATATGTTAAAAATCGGTACGCTATATTTAAACAATGGAGTATGGAAATCTAAACAAATCGTGCCATATCATTGGATTGAGGAATCTACAAGTTCAAAGATCAAAACTGATAATCATTATTCATACGCATATCATTGGTGGAACATAACATCCGACAATCAAGTAGGTAGAATTTTTTTTGCGATTGGACATGAAGGACAGTATATTATTGTCGCACCTAACTATCAATTAGTAACAATTTTTACAAGTAGTTTTAAAGATGGTGCAACAAGACCTTTGCAATATTTTAGGGACTATCTATTAGACCATTAAAGGGTAGATGAGAAATCAATCTAAGTTTATACACACTTTAAAGAGAATGTACAAACTTTCTTGTCTCATTCGTACATAGTTTTTTATTCTTGAATACAAACACAGTAGCGGGAAAGGAATTTTATTTATAAGTTTACATAATATACATTACAGGAACCTAAATAAAAATAAGAAGATCCGTCTCAATAACTGAGAATACTTAATGTTTTGAGACAGAATTTAATTTCAATAAAAAGTAAGGCATTTATATCTGCATTAAAGTTTTTTTACTAAGCCAGTTTCAATCTTTGTTTCATTTCCAATTGTCTTCTGTGAAGAATTTTTGATTCACGCATAATCGGTCTTACTTCTCGTTTCAATAGTTGTCTTATCATTTAAACTTGCATTCATGTCCATTGAGATCGGTGTCACTGTTAATAAAGTAATCGTAAGTACAGCAAACAAATACTTTTTCATTCTTGACCATCTCCAATCATTTCTGGTTTTAGTTTTGCATTATAGGCAATCTTAAAGTACTTTATTACATTTTCATTATCACCTTTTTTCTCAAAGATTTCAATTAATTCTTCAGCAAGTTCACGAACTTCAAAGAAAAACCCTGACTCATTTAATTCATTTATTGACTCATCAACCATATTGTCATCGTTGGTTATGTATAATCCTTCTATAAACTTGCAACGAGTTTGGAATTCGAAGTTTTTGTAATATTGAACACTAGCCTTAGCTTTTCTAAATGACTCAATTGCTTCTTCAATTTTACCAAGTTTAAATCGAGCATGTGAAAGCTCAGTTAGTGCCTTCATGCCATAGTAAGAATTTCTGATTTCCTCAATCTCTAGTGTTTTTTCAAAGTAATGTTCGGCCGCCTTATACTCTGATTGAAAAAATTTACTAAGTCCAATTGCTTTTAGTATGATACCTGTTGTTGTTGGAGATGTACTTTCTTCAAGGCACTCTTTTAATATTTGTTCACCCTTCTTATATTGTTTTAATTCTACGTAAATGGCTCCTATCACTTGCTTGTTATTAACAGCGTTATATACCAAGCCTAATCGTCTAAAAGCTGTTTCAGCTTGCTCTAAATAGGAGAGTGCAAGCAGGTGTTGATCTATGCGATAATATGCATATCCCATATAACCTAAGAAATCTGCCTCTTCCATATCGTCTTTAACGTGTTCTAATAAACGTTCGGCTTTTCGAAACATTTTTATCGCAGTTCTATATCTTTGATTATTAAATTCGTCTTGTCCGCTTATAAAATAATAAAGATACTTCAAATAACGATCCATCTCGGACTCCACAAATTTAAATTTGTCCTCAAGGGGTTCATTTATACTACTCTTATCAAGAATGTTATCGTGCCTATACTCTACAAGTGAGTAGTAAGCTAGTATTTTATCATCCTCTTCCATGCTTTTGAGCATTTGTTTTGCTTCGTCTTTTAATAAGATTGCTTCTTCATAAGAATTGGAAAGAATACAGCTATACCATTCTACGATCTTTGCTCCCACTTTTGCCGAGGGGATTTTTTCGTACACGTCATCACCTACTTTTTTGATTTTTCTAATATAGGATAATATTACCATATAAATCATAGGTTGTGTCGAATGATTTAGATTTCCCAACATGAATGTAAATATTGGGAAACACTGCTACAAAGGCAAAAAAAGAACATTTAAGCAAATAGTTTAATCTTAAATGTTTTGTATCATGTTGTAATTCTATATCTTTTGTACGAATCAACGGTGATGTCTTACCCTTCTGACATCCCATCTATCTCCATCTCTACGAAGTCAGACAGGTTAAGTCAATCAAATGTAAATGCATACGTGTAATGATAAAGAAACCAGATTCATATTGAACCTGGCCTCCATATGTCATGTATTTAACTTGCTTTATGAGTGATTTGAATCAGCAGGTTCTTTTCTCGTCTTAATACCAATAAAGAAGAACAAAGCAAGCAGCGCAAGGATTATGAGCGCAAAGATGATAGTTGAATTAATTTGCTGGCTCATTAAGCCAAGTGCGATCCCAATTACCCCAAAGTCTGAATCCCCAAATGTGGTACTTTGGAAGCCGAGGTCACCTAATACTGGTAAGAGAAGAGCTGGTAGGAAACTAATGAATACGCCATTCACCATTGCACCAATAATGGCCCCTCTTCTGCCACCTGTCGCATTTCCAAATACGCCTGCTGCTGCACCGGTAAAGAAATGTGGAACAAGACCAGGTACAATTACTGCTAAACCAAAGAGTGGAAGGAACATCATGCTTATTAATCCAGCAGCAAAGCTGAATAGAAAGCCAATGATGACCGCATTGTTGGCAAACGGGAAAACCGCCGGTGCATCAAGAGCTGGCTTGGCATTTGGAACAATTTTATCTGCGATGCCTTTAAAGGCTGGAACGATTTCGCCAAGCAACATTCTTACACCGGTTAAGATAATGTAGACACCGGCTGCGAAGGTTAGACCTTGCATAAGTGAGAAGACTAAGAAATTCTGGCCATCACTTAATTGGGTTTCAATAAAGCTACTTCCTGTAAAGAAGGCGACCACTAAGAATAAGATAACCATTGTTAAGGAAACGGCAACAGTGGTATCTCGTAGAAAGCCAAGTGATTTTGGTACTTTAATTTCTTCTGTAGATTTCTCTTTATTTCCAACCCATTTTCCAATAGTTGCAGAAGCATAGTACCCGAATGAACCAAAATGACCAACTGCAATGTCGTCAGATCCTGTGATTTCACGAGTAAACGGCTGAAGCATCGCTGGAAGTAAGACCATTAATGACCCTAGGATAATGGCCCCAAGTGCTACTAATGGAACGCCAGACATTCCAGCTGTTGTTAAAATAACCGCTATGAGGCACGCCATAAACATAATATGGTGCCCTGTTAAAAAGATATATTTAAATGGCGTAATACGAGCAAATAGAATGTTTGCCACCATCCCAAAAAGCATAATCATGGCTGTTTCGGTTCCAAACGCATCTTGGGCGATGGCAACAATGACTTCATTATTCGGAATGACACCGTTTACATTGAAAGCGTGGTTGAACATGGCGCTAAATTGGTCTAGTGATTGAGTAATGACCATCGCACCGGCTCCTAAAATAACAAAGCCGAGTACGGTTTTTAACGTCCCAGACACCACATCAGCCACTGCTTTGCGTTGGGCGAGCAAGCCGATGAGTGCAAAAAGACCAACCAGTAATTCTGGTGTACCTAAGAGATCGTTCATGATGAAATCAATCATTGTGATGGACCCCCTTTCTGTTATACGTGTTGGTCAAGAGCTGTACGCAATTCATTCTTGTCTAAAAGATTTTTCAGGCCTACTACATGACGAGACCCATCTTGTAAATTCGAAACAATGTCTTCAGATCCAATATACAAATCTGCTTGCTCAGTTTTCGCTGTCGTCAAATCTGTATGTGAAACATCAGCTTCCTTTTGCAGGTCTTTCAAGATTTGCTTGGCGTTCATCTCCACAATCATAGAACTTCCTAAACCATTTCCGCATACGACTAATACTTTTTTCATTTTAATTTCCTCCTTCATTCTTCTGGTGAAGAACGATTTCAATGTCTTCGGCTGTTGAACTTTCTAAAATACGGTTTACATTTTTTTCATCAGAGAGAAGCTCTGATAATTGCGATAGTGCTTTTAAATGAGTCTCATTATCGATCGCAGCTAATACAATAATTAATCGTGCGTCATGTTTGGCTTCATTTGAAAACGGGACCGCCTCATTGACCTTCAACATACTAATGCCTAACTTTTTCACGCCCTCTTCAGGCCTAGCGTGAGGCATGGCAATGAGTGGTGCAATGACAATGTATGGACCGTTTGTCATGACGTTTTTTATCATCGCATCGATATACGAGTCATCGATGTGTTCTTTTTTCACGAGCGGTTGCGCGGCTACAGAAATAGCATCTTGCCAAGACGAAACCTTTTGCTGAACCGCAATCATACTTTTATCTAGTAGTTCATGTAACATTGGTTTGTACACCTCAAATCTAATACTCGTTGGGCGAAAGTACGGTTCTAATTTACGAGTTAATTCTTCCTTTTGTTGAATGTCGGTATATTGTTCAATAATTTGCATGACACTCTCAAAATCAGAACGCTTCAACCGTGCCGGATCCATAAATTGTTGCAACTCTCGAAAGATGGTCGCCTTTTCAGATTCTCCTAAAATGGCTGGTACATAGATAACGGGAATAGTCGATTGACTGATATAGGTCGTCGAAAAAGCAATATCTACGTTAGGTTCATACGATTTAAACGACCGCACCGGGATGTAATTCAAAAACTCAACTTCCGGCAATAACCCCTCGAGTTGTGAAAAAAGCATTGACGAAGCCGCAATCCCGTTCTCGCAAATGACGACCGCTTTATAGGCTTTGTGGCGCTTCTCTCTTTTCTTATTAATCCACCCACCAAAGTGCATGGCGATAAGAGCAATTTCTTCTCTTGGGATCTCGACGTTTACGTATTGTTGCAGTGGCTGTAACGCTTGCTCCGTTAATGTATACACTTCTTTTAACTGTTGTTCAATAAAGGGTAAATACCGGTTACTTAATGTTTGGTCGTATTTCAATCGATAATAGGCTGGTTTAATGTGAGCAACTAAATTCTTGTACAAACGGTCTTTGTCTTGAAAATTCACACCACTGTTGTACTCAAACTGGGCAATGATGTCTTTGGTGATTTGCGAAATGTCCGTTTGTTCAGTTTGATGAAGACGCGCGGATGCATCTGTTACACGAGAACTTAGTATGCGAATAACAAGCAATAAGCACTCGGAATGTGATAACAACCGAAACCCTTTACGCTGTAGGCGAGCACTTAATTCTGTCACAGCTTTAAAAGCAGGGCTTTGAATCAAAACATCTTGCTCAGCTTGTTCAATCCATATTTCATGTAGCGGACGTTGATAAATGAACAAGAGTGTAAGCCCCAAGGCGAGGCGTACTTGCTGGTTAAATGTAATCGCTAAAGCCATTTCAAGCTTTTTAATCTCCTGCTGTAAAACCACTTCTACATGCTCTGTGGTCGAATGGACTTGATGAAAGAGCATCTTTCTCACTTCATCAAAAGCATCATCTGTCACTGTTTGAAGGATTTGTTGAATCTTTTGCCACAGCGCATACTCGCTACCAGTTAACTGATATCCTTTTTGTTTGTCGTACGTAAGCAAGATGCCATCCTTTTGGAGTTGCTCAGAAAGTGACGCAAGGTCTTTAAAAATTGTCCCTCGACTCACTTGAACGATGTCCATCAATTGTTTTGAAGAAACAAACGACTGTTGAAGGAACAAATGCGCTACAAGGACATAATGTCGTTCTTCCTGACTCAAGCGATAGGCCCATTGGTCTTTTAACGAAATTAGTGTGGATAATCGTTCTTTTGTTGCATGCTCTAAAAATAAGCCTTCTCCATATTTCCGTTGAATGGCTGGAACGTGATTTTCAATGAGCCAATGGTCCACTTCATTTAAATCATGGTATAGCGTACGTTTTGACACACCGAGATTCTCCGCTAACTCGACCGGGTTAATCGGTGACGTTAATGAGTGAAGATAAGATAGAATGGCGATTCTTCTTTGATCTAAAACCACAAAGGTCGCTCCTTACAAAATTCAATTTTGCACATTATCTCAAAGCCATATCTGGAGTATATACGCAATTGTTAAAGGTGTTAATAGCTTTGATTATGCAATAAACGTACAATTCAATTTTGCAAAAGTATACGCTAATGCAGAAAAATTATGCAACAATCGAGAGTCAAACCATTGAGACTAAAAAAAGAATAACGGTAAAACGTTACTCTTTTCTGGGTTTTGATCGATATCATGCTTACCCTCTTTTACGTTCAACATGTGCGTACCCGCTCTTACTATCTTACACACCTAATAAATTAGGTAATGTATTTGAAATCGCTGGAAAGTACATGACAAGAAGTAAGACAAGAATACTTGCAATCAAATAAGGTCCTATTCCTCGAACGATACTTTCTGACGAGACCCCTGAGATGCCACTAGCGACAAAGAGATTCAATCCGACCGGTGGAGTAAATAGACCAATGGCTAAACCAACTGTCATCATCACCCCAATGGTCGTCGGATCTACCCCTACCTCTAATAAAACTGGCATGAGTAAAGGAATAAAGATATAAAAAGCTGATATGGTGTCAATAAAAGCACCTACGATGAGCAAGATGACGGCCACAAGTAGCAACAGAATGAGAGGGTTCGTAGTGAGCTGTAAAATCGTTGAAGTCATTGTGGCTGCAATTTTTTGTGTTGTGATAATGTAAGAAAAAAGAGAGGCAACCCCAATAATGAGCATGATGACTGCTGACTGAACTGACGCATCTACCAATATCTTTGGAATATGCTGGAGCTTTAATTCTCTATAGAAGAAAAACCCAACCACAAGGGAATAAAATACTGCTACAACAGCTGCTTCGGTGGGAGTGAAAATTCCTGAATAGATCCCTCCTAATATAATGACGGGAATCAATAGACCTAATGAAGCTTTAAGAAATGCTTTTAACACCTCAACACCCGGGGCTTTCTCAACGGTAATGGCAATTTCTTCATTTTCACGCTGTGATTGTTGGTTTTTTTTATTAACAATCATGCTTGCAATTAAAAGGCTTAGGGCAAGGAGAATCCCTGGAACAATCCCTGCAATAAACAAACGTCCAATTGAAATGCTAATAAAGTCACTGGCAATCACGCCAAATACAATAAAGGCAATACTTGGTGGTAAAATAATACCTAGTGAACCTGAGCTTGCTACTAATGCAGAGGCAGAATGGGCTTTAAAACCATTTTTCACGAGAGCAGGAATTAAGATGGCACCCATAGCAGCAACTGTAGCCGGTCCTGATCCAGATATGGCAGAAAAGAAAAAGGCGGCAACGATTGTGACAATTACGATGCCATTTTTTCGGTGACCGAAAGCCAAATAAGCAAAATCAATGAGACGATTGGAAATTCCTGAATACCCCATTATGACCCCAGCTAAAACAAAGAAAGGAATGGCCAACAAAGTAAATGAGGAGATCGATGAATACATGATACTGGGAAGCAGTCCTAGCGAAGACCAGCCTGAATCTAGTAGCAGTACAATGATAGCTGCGATCCCCAATGAAAAGGCTACGGGCAGATTGATAAAAATCAAGAGGAAAAAGATCGCGAACATAATCGCCGTTAACATTTATACTTTCGCCTCCTTCGATTCATTATCCGAATTCGAATCAACACTGCGCTGACCTTTAGTGCGCTTTTTTAAACGATGAAGCATCATTTCGATGGTACGAATGATACAGAATAGCGACCCTATTGGAATGGCTAGCGTAAATAACCATTGAGGAATGGATAAAGCAGGTGTCACCCTTCCCCGTTCCCATTGACTAAGAGCAAGTTCTAAGCCAAAGAGAAGTGTTAAACTCAAAAAAATCAGCATTAAAAGGCTCGTCATCAGAATGAGACCCCGCTGGATTTCAGGCTTAAATTTATCGAAGAAATATTGAAACCCAAAATGTGCCTGGCGTTTAATGGCAATGGATGCGCCAACAAAGGTACTTAACACGAACAGGTTAATCGTTATTTCTTCAGCAAATGCAAAGGATGTATCAAATAAATAACGGGAAAGTACGTTTGCAAATGTTATGAGAGCCATTCCAGCTAAAGAGAACATAACAATCGCATGCTCTAAATACGTTAAGATCCTCATTGTGCGTCCTCCTCGCTCCCATTGGCTTCTCGTAAAAAGGTTTCTAAGTTTTTTGCACCCCATACGTCACGAAAATCGTCATATACTTGCTGAGAACTTTCTCGAAATTGTCCAATTTCGTCATCGGTTGGATAATAAATGTTCATGCCCTTCTCTTCTAATTCTGTCAATTGTGCTTGTTCTTTTTCTCTAGTCCGGTTAATTTGATAGGCATTGGCCTCGGAAGCAACTTTTTTTATGAGTGCTTGGTCCTCAGGTGGTAAAGAATCAAATAGCTCTTTATTCATGCCGAACACGAGCGCATCATACACATAGTTCCACATCGTCATGTATTGTTGTACTTCTATTAAACCTGCCGAATAAGTAACATCCACGGGGTTCTCTTGCCCGTCAATGGTTCCTTGTTGCAGTGCGGTATAGACTTCGGAAAAAGCCATTGTGATCGGATCCGCTTCTTGAGTACGATACAAGTTCGTGAAAACACCCATACTAGGAACTCGAATTTTAAGATGATCCAGGTCCTCAGGACTTGTGATCGCACGTGTATCATTGGTAATTTGACGAAACCCACTTTCACCAAACCCAAGAGGTTCAACGCCCCTCTCTCGTAACATTTCATTAATAATCTCTCCGCTTTGTCCTTGTAACACGCGCTCTGCGTCATCAAAGTCATTAATTAAAAAAGGAGCACTTAAGACGCCGAATCGTGGGTCAATGCCCGCATAAATAATGCTTGAGTTGTAAGAAAAATCTTTCAAGCCATCCATAAGTTGTTCAACGCCTGCCTCAGGATTCCCAGCAGACAGTTGTTCATTGGTATACACATCAACAAGGAAGCGACCGTTACTTTGTTCTTTCAAGTCTTTGGCAAACTTTATGGCCCCTTCATACCAGGTTGAGCCTGGCCCTACGGTTACGCTCATCTTCCACTCATAAACCTCTTCCTCTGTTGTGGCATTACTGCTGCAGCCAGCCACTCCTATGATCGAAAGCATAAGCAGGCATAGTTGTACATATGGTTTAGCCATGTCGCCCTCCTTTTAATTAAAGCGCTTACATTTTTTGGTTGGTTTCATGACGTCTTTCACAGACGTCATGATATATAAATGTTTTTATTGGGGTTAAACAGATTCGTTGGGTCAAGTGCGCGCTTGATCGCTTTCATTACGTGAAGCGCATCGCCATGTTCTTCTTCTAAATACTTTACTTTGCCGATTCCAATGCCATGTTCGCCAGTACATGTGCCCCCTTTTGCTAATGCAAAACGAACGATGGTTTCGTTGTAGGATGCTACGTTCTCAAGTTCTTCTTTATCTAGGGGGTCTACTAATAACAAGGCATGAAAGTTTCCGTCTCCGACATGACCGACAATTCCAGCCTCTATACGCTGTTCCAATGCTGTGTCTCGCGCATGGGACACGGCCTCAGCGAGTGCAGAAATAGGGACGCACACATCTGTTACCATTAGCCTTTTCCTAGGATCACTATGTGTAAAGGCATAGGCCAGGTTATGGCGCGCATGCCAGAGCTCTTGGCGTTCTGCATTGCTTTGGGCTACGTGGAACTGACTCGCATGATAGTCTTGCATGATGCTCTCGCAAAAAGATAGATCATGGTGAATGGAGGAAGCATTCCCATGGAATTCAAGAAATAATGTCGGGTGTAATGGGTAATGAGTGTCATTGTGCTGATTAATTTTTTCCATGGAGTATCCATCAATTAATTCTATTCGGGCTATCGGGATCCCTGATTGCAGAACGGCTGAAACCGAAGATACCGCGTCATGGATAGACGGAAATTGCACACGACCGGCTATTATTTTTTCGGGAATACCATACACTTTAATCGTGATTTCGGTGTAACAGCCGAGTGTGCCCTCTGCTCCAACAAATAAGTTGTTTAAATCGTAGCCAGAAGAAGATTTGGCAGCGCGGTTTCCGCTATGAATGGTCCTTCCGTCTGCTAGCACAATCTCTAAGTCACGAACTTGGTCCCTCATCACGCCATATTTAACAGAGTTCGTTCCACTAGCATTGGTGGCAACCATTCCGCCTATGGTGGCATTGGCGCCAGGATCCACAGAAAAGAAAAGGCCATATTTTTTTAGCTCTTTGTTTAACTGGTCTCGCGTGACACCTGGCTGTACGGTCACTAACAAATCCTTTTCATCAATTGATAAAACTTCATTCATGAGACTGAAATCAATGACAATGCCTTTTTCGTATGGAATGACGTGCCCTTCTAAACTCGTACCTAGGCCATAGGGGTATATTTTTTCATTATACGCTTCGGCAAGTTGAACGATGGTGACGACGTCTTCTGTTGATGATGGATAGACGACGATATCTGGCATGGCTGATACGTGATAAGATTCATCGTTACTATGGAGTGAGCGCTGTGACTCACTAACGTATACTTGATCGTGGTTTAGTTTCGACCGCAATTCTTGCACAATAGGAGAAATTTTTACAGTCGACATATCACGTCCTCCTTTGTGGCAAGGTAAGCTCCTTCTACTTGTTGAATGATTTTGACGGTGTCTCCTATTTGAATCTGTTGATCGGTACAACGGACGGACAAACGTGTATGTTCCTGTATGTCAATGAGTGCAATAACATATGGAGAGAGTGATTGATAGGCATCAGGCGCTGCATGAATGGTTGTATGTGAATAGACTGTTCCTATTCCTTCTACAAACGTTTCTGTAAACTCGTCGCTTAAGCAACGTGAACAATAGATCTTTTCTTCAACCCAACAATGCTTGCAATGTTGGCATGTATAGAGCGGAATTTCCATGTTTTATGCACCTTCCTTTTTAAATAAATGAACGAGTGAATATGCTCCCGTACCGCCTAGATTTTGAGCCATCCCAACTCGAGCATGTTCCACCTGGTTCGGTGCGGTTCCCCTTAATTGCTCAACGATTTGAACAATTTGTGCGATCCCGGTTGCGCCGATGGGATGTCCTTTTGATAATAGTCCACCACTCGTATTGACAGGTATATCACCACCGTGGTTCGTTAATCCTTTTTCAACCGCCTCAAAGCCCGTACCTCTTTCGAAGAAACCTAATTCTTCAATGGCAATGATCTCTGTCATGGAAAAACAGTCATGTAACTCCAAAACATCAACATCGTTTGGTTCCATAGCTGCTTGTGAATAGGCTTGTTTTGCTGCTTCTTCAGTGGCTGGAATACGAGTTAAATCGTCAACTTCTTGCATGATTGGTGTACCAGATGCCTGGCCCGAAGCGATGACTTCTACTCCTTCTCTTGCTACATTTTGAACAACAACAGCTGCGGCCCCATCGGATATCGGAGAGCAATCAAACAAACCAAGAGGGTCAGTAATCATTCGTGCTGAAAGAATCTCTTCTAGTGACGTGGCTGCTTGAAACTGCGACAACGGGTTTTGCCTCGCATAGTTTCTATTTTTAAAAGCAACCATGGCTAAATGAGACTTCGTGGCTCCATATTCATACATGTAGCGATTGGCGACTACACCAAAATAACCTGGAAACGTCAAGCCAGTTTTTGATTCCATGCTACTGTTATCCATCGCATGGTTAACAGCCGATATGACGTGGTTTGTCTGAATGTGGGTCATCTTTTCGCCACCAACCACAAGGACAGTCTTGTATGCACCGGCTTTTAACAATTGATAAGCTTGGCGAAAGGCAATCCCGCCTGATGCGCATGCTCCTTCAGTTTTCATGGATGGAATGTGTCCGAGTCCGAGTTCGGTTACGAGAATGCTGCCTAAAATCTCTTGTTGTGCTAAAGGTCCCCCCATAAAGTTTCCGACGATGATTGCGTCTACTTTGGGTCTACCTGCATCGATTAAAGCTTGTCGAGACGCTTTTAACAGTAACGTCTTGAGTGAATCGTTGCTTTTTCCAAAACGGGTCATGCCGACTCCTGTTACGGCTACTCTGCTCATCGTCTCACCTTTTCGCTATACAAATTTTTAAGTTCTCGTCTTAAGATTTTTCCATAAGGACTCTTTGGAAGAGCCGTCACAATCTCAATATGGGCGGGTTTTTTATAGCTCGCAACATGTTCCTTGCAGTGTAAAATTAATTGAGCGGCGTCAGTGGTAAATCCATGCTTCAAGACGACATGAGCGTAAGCCGTTTCACCCCACTTGTCATCAGGGACACCAAACACACAGACTTCTTTTACCCCTTCATGTTCGTTCAAGACTTCTTCCACTTCTCTTGGATAAATGTTCATTCCACCACTTATAATGACATCATTCTTCCGATCAATCAGGTGAAGATAGCCACATTCATCTGTCCACCCTAAATCCCCAGTAAAAAACCAGCCATCTTTTATCGCGTGTCTCGTCGCTTCTTCATTCTCCCAGTAGCCATCCATGACCAAAGGGCCTTTACAGGTTACTTCCCCAACTTCCCCTTGAGGTACTTCAACGCCTGCTTCATCTCGAATCACCATGTCGACCATTGGACCAACTGCACCACATGAGGACATATGTTGTGGTAATTTGCCTTTTGGCATGATCGTGATTGCCATGGGGGCCTCTACCAATCCGTAAGTTTCCGCAAAAATTGGACCCAGTTGTTGAAGAGCCTCCTGCAATTTCTCAGAGGCGATAGGCGCTCCCGCCATATTAATGCTTTTTAAGAATCTTAATTTCGTCGGATCAAATCCTTCTTCTTGAACCATTAAATTGACGATCGTCGGGACCATGAAAATAGTGGTTACTCGTTGCTGTTCCAGTTGATGCGGTGTGCGTTCAGAATCAAATTTGTCAAAAATGACTTGTTTCAGGCCAAAAAAGAGTGCGCATTGAGCCAGAAAATTGCTTCCATGCGTTAACGGCGCGACGTGACCAATGATATCCTCGTAACCGATCTCACAAGCCATCAGCAGGGATTGAGCCGATGCAATGATCGCTCGGTGAGACAGCACGGCTCCTTTTGGTCTTCCTGTTGTGCCTGACGTGTACATAATCGCAAACGTGTCTTGCTCTGATAACGAAATATTCGGGTATTTTATGTCGTAATGAGATATAAACGCTTTGTAATCTTCTTCAAGCGTTATCGTCACAATGTTAGACTCAACCACATCGGTTAACGCTTTTTCTCCTATTAGTACAGATGCCTTGGAGTGTTGCAAAATGAAATCTATTTCTTTTGGATGTAATTTGATATTAATAGGGACTTTCACGAAACCAGTCATCGCGACAGCGAGGTCGATGACAATATGTTCCGCGCGGTTTGACGCAAGTATGGCGACCCGATCCCCTTTTTGCAGGCCTTTTGCTGTAAGTGCTGATGCGAGACGACACGATTCTTCTTTTAACGCTTGATAAGTCATACTACGACGTTCATCAATAAGGGCAATCTTTTCTGCATGCTGGATAAAAGCCTTTTTAGCTAAACTGGAAAGCGTTATCATTTTATCCTCCTTTCTAGTGGTGCGGCATCGAATCGAATGGTCTTATAGGTGAGACGCTCATCGTACGCTCGTATTGCGGTGACCTCTGGAGAAGAAATGACGGTAAATTCTACTGTAATACAAACTTTATTGTAGCCTCTTAAAAAATGGCCAGCTTGAATACGCCCATCCATTCGTTCCACAATGCCATGTAAATGCATATCCAGATCACCTTGCTCATCTTTACAGATAAAACCCGTTGCTTGAATAAGTTCCACTGGTTCTTCGATCGTTGTGGCAGGCGCATAGCCATCTGGTCTGTTGTGTTGATTCACTTTAAAGACGGTAAAACCCGTTTTGTCTAGCGAACCTATGCATGTTACCATTCCTGAATGGATTTGGTTGTTTTTACAAATCCTCAGAATTCCATCCATCAAGTCTTCTCCCACAAGTAAAGACCCGTATAAAACGTGGTTGTTGGTCGTTATTTGTACACTCATTTTCGTGTCCTCCTCCGTTCATACTTAGCCGATTGCGGAACCTCCACATACTTTTAACACCTCACCGGTCACATAATCTGAATAGGAAGAAGCGAAATAGACGACCGCTCCTGCGATGTCTTCAGGATCCCCCATCCGATTAATGACTTGGTTACTCAGCGGGTAGTCAAGATCTTTTGTTATTTCTGTTTTTATTGGTCCTGGTGCAATGCTATTACACGTAATCCCTAATGCACCAACTTCTTTCGCCACCCACTTTGTTAAGGCAATTACTCCACCTTTGGACGCTGCGTAAGCGGGTCCAGAACGAGCTGATTTCTTTCCATCATGAAACGATAACGGCCCACCCATAATTCCTGAGATCGAACTAACATTAATGATTTTTCCACTTCCTTGATCTTTCATATACGGGTAAATCGCCTCTTTGGTCATAAAGAAGGTTCCTCGTAAATTCGTATTAATATCCCGTGCCCACATCTCTTCTGTTATGTCTTCTAGGTCGAGTCGTGAACAAGTCCCTGCATTGTTGACAACGATATCAATGGAACCAAAACGAGAATAAACATCCTTCATCAATTGTTGAATCACGCCACGATCTTGAATGTCGATACAGACACTCATTACGTCTCCTCGTACATTAGCTTGAGTGGATTCAATTAGACTGGCTGTTTCATGACAATCTAGAATATCGACCAGGACGACGTGTGCCCCCTCTTTTGCGAGAGCACGGGCGGAAGCAGCTCCAATTCCGCGGGAGGCACCAGTAATAATTGCTACTTTTCCTTGTAAACTTGCCATTTCCTCAACTCCTATAGGGTTTAATTTAGAACTTCTGCATTCCAACCAAGTGTACTCGAAATCTTTTGAGCATAATGTAATAGCTGATTAATTGTGATTTTGGTTTTTGCTTCATCAAGTCTTAGTGCGACTCCTGCTACACTTAGTGCTGCGACAACTTTTCCAGTGGAATCATAAATAGGTGCTGCCATTCCTTTAAGGCCTAAAAGGTATTCTTCGTGATCAATGGCAAAGCCCTGTGCTTTAATCGTTGCTAATTCTTCTAGGAGCGTTTCTTTTACGACCAACGTGTTGTCAGTCTTTTTTTCAAGCTTCGTCTTTGATAAGTACTTTTGCAAGAGTGGTTCATCTAAGTGAGCCAAAAACAATTTTCCTGAAGCCACGGTATAGGAAGGGGCTCGGTCACCGGGACCTAACACAATGCGAACGGTTTGAGAGCTTTCCACTTTTGACAAGTAGGAAACAGAATAATTCTGAAACGTTGAGATTAGAACACTCTCCCCTGTTTCTTTTGCGAGCGCTTCCAAAAAAGGTCTTGAATCGCCAACAAGGTCATAATGATTCTCTGCCATTTTCCCCATATCAATAAATTTATAAGACATGCGAATCTTGTTATTAGGAAGTTTTTCGATAATACCAATCTCAGTTAGTGTCACTAAAAACCGATGTACCGTAGTTTGATTTAAATCTAATTCACGAGATAATTCTGTAGCGGTTTTTGGTTCTTTGCACAACACATTGATAATATCAAAAGCTTTTCCCAAACTTTTGTTTTGGTACTGCATATTCAACACTCTTTTCATATAGTGAAAGTTAATTTTCTTTATATGAAAACCATACTCCAAATAAAAAACGCTGTCAACGAAAAATTCTGAACTTTTTACAAAAATGAATGGAACTTATCTGGCTTTCCCGTTATGATAACCTCTATACCGAGTTCTTCAGAAGCGTGAGTCTAAGGTGTGAGTAATAAAAAAACGTGGAACGTCATGTCGTCGGTTGCTTTATTGAGATGAAACAGATGACTCGGAGGTCCATTTCTCTTCTTGTGTTGGTTCTACTTTTAATCTTTAACCTCGTTTTCTTAGATGCGGTTTCTCGAAGTAGTTTTGTATACGATAGTGTGCTTTGGACCGTATATGTATGGTTCATCCCTCTTTCAATCATTCTAATTGTCATCTTGATAATAGTTAGCTTTTTTACAAAAAATGAAAACCGGTCTATAGCAACGTTTGCGATTGTTGTTTTAGGTGTAATCGTGCTTCTATTTTTCTTTTTTGCTTATTTTGGAGCAAATTTTGCTTAAAACAAACATTATTTCATAATGTGAAATACAGAACGATTTGGAGGGGTTTGTTTAATGGATGGTCAATACTTTGTTGGCTGGGGAACATTGGCACTCATCAATGCAGGGATCGCGCAAGGAAAGAACCGTTCTGGACTGAATTGGTTTTTCCTTTCACTCCTATTTGGTCCCTTTGCAACATTTATTCTAGTCGTGATGGAAAAAATAAAATAACGGAAAAAACCGCTTGTTAGGCGGCGTTTTAAGATGCTATCGGGGTACTTGCTGGAGCAATCGCCAAATTAAAAATCATTTGGAGGTAGGAGAAATCCAAACTTATTATGTACTTAGGCTCACTTATTAAAAGCACTACCTTATATATGAAGAACCATTTAAAGCGAGTCCTCATTACTTATTGTTCTTTTATGTTGAATGTGAGCACATCAATTAGAAATAAAAAAAGTAAGCAACTGATTAGTATCCTCGACACAACGATAGGTTCAACTCCGATAAAAATTAATACCATGATGGTGACAAAGATGACGAACCATACTGAAGTAAATAGTTTTGCAGACATCTTATTATATTTTCTGCAGTTCAAGCATTTAACGCGGTTACCGATTTTTCTTAATGCACTCCAACGCGACATTTCATGATTACAGTGTGAACACTGTTGATTGCGCATGGTTTAATTCCTCCCCTTTTTTCTTCGTAAATTCATAGTAATTACAGCTTGGTCCAGTAATGCGATAACGTTTAATTAAACATCTTGTCAAAAAAACGGAAAGAGACCATTTTAATATAAGGAGCAGTTATAATGACAATTAAAAAGCATTATATATTGGGGGTAATCGTTGCAACAATTATAATCTGTTTCACTATGCTGGTAATTGCTAGAGTCTATTTTAATAGTCAAGAAATTACTGCAGCCAGTGAAGAATGCTTCGAGCCAATGGGATCATTCATGTCGAAAAAGGCTTATTAAACCTAACGTATTCGTTTATGTGTGTTCAAGAAGCAAAATGAATGAATACGTGAGGTTTCGCATATATTTTGAGCCCATTTAAACATTAGCCAAGTTCTACGATATCACGTTCGTCAGTTAAATCCATATTTTTTTCTACTAGCCGCTTTAAAATCAATCCAAAGAGAAAAACACATCCATTAATGGGTGTGTTTGAAATGGAGAACCAATGTTAATTGTTGTTCGAAATCACCTCATATGACTCCACTACTGACAGTTTAGCGGACGTTACTTTATCATGCATAAACAAGTTAAATACATAATCCTCATCCATTGAATAATCCAGATTCTCAAATGTGTCAGAATCCTTTTGAGCAATCTGTAATTCATATTCAACGTCAGCATCGCTTGTAAATTGGAGTTGAACACTAGGTGTGCCATTA
Source organism: Shouchella phoenicis (assembly GCF_047238345.1). Taxonomy (NCBI): domain Bacteria; kingdom Bacillati; phylum Bacillota; class Bacilli; order Caryophanales; family Bacillaceae; genus Shouchella; species Shouchella phoenicis. The sequence goes on from NZ_JBDFMQ010000001.1 coordinate 1,824,383, forward strand.
TAGGCACCCACAATTTCTAGGTGGTAACCATTTTCAAATTCTGTGATTGTAATCGGTCTAAACCCTTTATTCGAAATTTGAGTTCCGTACCATTCCTCATTATTCTCAGGTTTTATGATAAGTGTAGAATCATGAGTGTCAGATAGATACGAAGTTAATTCAGACCAACTGTCAAACACTTCATTTGTTTCCGAAGTGCTTTCATCTTCAGAACAACCTACGATAAATAAAGTTAAAAAAACGAATATCAAATTTCTTCTCAAAAGTTCGATTCCACCTTTATTAAAAGTAACGTTTTTCATAAAACCCTACATTTATCAACTTAGCATTTTTGAACTAATACTACTATAAAACCCAGAATTCGGAGATAAAACGCCAAAACATTGGTTAATGAAGAAACATAGAATGTATTGATGGCGGTTTTCAGCAGTTTTTCCATTATCGAGGACCCCTTCTAAAAAGTGGCAATAAAGAAAAGAAGTGGCTCCCCTTTTCCCTCTGATTGTATAATAACAGTAATTGAAAGGAGATATGTAAATGTCTAGCGTTTACATAATTAGAACGTTTTTTTAGTTATTGTTACGTTGCTATCTGCATATTCAATAACCATAATTGATGTAACGATACTTGCCGCGGTCTCATTCGTCTGGTCTCATATTACCATCTACTTTCAAATTTAGATCTACTTTAAATAAACCTTTATAGTAAGAGGTACCTCCTCTTTTATTAGCATTCTCTATAATACTAAATAACCCTTCACTACCTGCCTCATTAACAACAAGAGTACAGCGTTTAGAGTATGGATTGATGCTCTGTAGTTTCCATAAGCTGCGCGCTTCTATTTTTAACATGTTCAAAAAATAACGCTGGTAAATACAGCCTTTAATCACGGTGCAAAATCAATTACGCCAGTAAAAAGTAAGATCAGTAAGAGTACAACGAAGATTGGATAGGACAAAGATAGGATTAAGGATAAGATAGGTAGAAATTTTCTTGCTTCTATTTTCAATGAAACAATTGAAAGAATTACACCAATTGCGGTAAGGGCTAGAACAATGTAATCACCATACTTTGAACCAATTAACACTACTCTTGTAGGAGTGACGAAAGTTAAAAACAAACATGCGATGCCAATAATTAAAGCTAAATATTTTATGAGGCTCCGTTTCTTCCTTAAATCGTTTTTATTTTTCATGTGTAGTTCTCCTTTTAAAGAATCCATTAATACATTTTATTTCGAATGTTTTGTTTAATGTACCACAGACTTATATTCAGGAGGAACTTAAAAGTATGGACATTCCTAAATATTGGGCAGAATCTGAAGTAGATGCATTTGATCCGGTTGGAAAACGAGTCGTTACCTCTGTTTGGCGCTGGTCTGATGAAAGCGAGGAAGTAGCTCAGTCTAAGTCTGATCAAGCAGCGAAGGAACTGAAAGTAAGAATCGAGCAAGGGGAACCACTCCAGCACAAATACTCATATGGCCATTATCCCGTTCGTGAAGAAATTATTTCTACTCATGATGAGCTAAGTTATATTATTACACGTAATTTATATGGGTCGTTTATTTTAAACACACAGAATGTCATGTTTGTAGATATTGATTTTGAACAAAAGACCGACGTAAGCTTATTTAAAGGGTTAAAAGGCTTATTTTCTCGGAAAAAGAAAGCTGTAAGGGAAGATTCTCCAGAGACACAAGCGATAAATCAGCTGAAGCGTTGGATAAATGAGGACGACAAACGTGGTGCTACCGTTTATCGTACATACGGCGGACTTCGTTACATGGTCACACATCAAATATTTGAACCTAGTGGGAAGGAAACAGAGCAAATCCTCGAACTACTTGGTTGTGATCCGAGCTATCGTGTCTTATGTAAGGTACAGAATAGTTTTCGCGCAAGGCTCACTCCAAAGCCTTGGCGCTTCGGAATGGACCGAATTCCCGTTCGTTACCCCTATCGAAATGAGAACGAAAAAGATTCATTAGCAAAATGGGATGTGATATATAAGGAAAAATTAGAAAAGTGGAGTACGTGCGAATATGTTTTGGCTATTGGAAATAAAGTTGTTCACCCTCAGGTAGTGCCTGTTCAAAAAATGCATGATCGTGCAACAAACGCACACGAGAAGTTTCCGTTAGCTTAAATCAGGTTTTATCATTTCGTATGTCTATTAAATGCAAATTGTTTATAATAAGTTCTAATAAAGGGACAAAATTCCCCTCTCGGTGAACAGGTTGAACGCAGCGCAAGTCAGTGCTAGTGTCGATAAGTCAAATTACATATTAGATGGTTATTTTCGAATCCCCTGGTTTAGGTTTAAACGATTAATTCCTAGCTATGGCTGTCTGGATTAAACAAGCACATGAGTTAATTCATGTGCTTTCTTTGATTTCCCTGAATGGTTACTAACCGCTCTGTTTCAATTTCTTCATTTCAAAACTCGTTTCCTTTATTAAGAAGTCAAACCGGCTAGTAAACAGATGATAGCTTAATTCAAATTTTTGTTTCGACCTTTCGTTTGCTTTTGATGTGATCGTAAAGTGATCTGCAAAGGAATGATTGCTAGTAAAATCATACTGATCCCTAGGATTGAATACGCTTGGCCGTCTTCAACATTTATCACTAAGCCATAAACAATAAACGCAATTGCAGCAAATTCTAAGAATAGGACAGGTATAAACTTCACTAACAGGTTCGAAGCTTTTTTGGATAGGGTCCATGCCACAAAGGTGACACTCCCAACTAGTAATAGGGCTAAACATATCGGAACGATAATTTCCATAGAACACCTCCGTTCTTTTAGAGTTAGTGAATAATGTAAATCTCTTAATCCCTTTTAGTAACGTTTGTCGTTGATAAGAATTAAACCTATGATGTTCTTGTCGTAATGACAATTTACCGCTCGAAGCTCATGTAAAAACAGCCTCATTTGCTAAACCTCTTTTTTCTTAGCTTCATGTGTGATCCCGACTATAATAAACGCTATTCCAATCACTAAGTAAAGATATTTTATTAACGATTTTGAGCCTGAAATCCATTCAAATGTGCCGTAGACTAAGAAAAAGATGGCGACCGCAAAGAATAGAATCTTCATTTAAGCACCTCTCTTTTATTCAATACAATTGTTCATCCCCTTACCCTTAAAAACTAAAATAAAACAGTTTCATTAAGATTAGCGCAGTAAACTTTTTCTGAGATGGAAAATGTTAAACTCGCAAGTAGTGCGATCCTTAGATCCCTAAGTGCTCTGGTGATGGTAGTCTCTCATTTCCAATTCTAAATATAGGCAAGGAGGTGCAAATCTCGAATAAAATCCCAACAAGTTAAAGGTTTGACAAATGAAAATGAAGGTTATATGATAAAAACTGATTGGTCGATCAAAATAAAAAACGATTATTCATTTTAGTTTGAGGTGAACAACTATTGGACAACAAACAATACTTCATTGCAGATGCAAGAAAAGAACAGATTATCACGGCAGCAATCGCCGTTGTAACCGAGATGGGCTACATCAATACCAGCCTTTCAAAAATAGCAAAAAAAGCAAATATTAGCACGGGTCTCATCTCCTACCACTTTTCTGGCAAAGAAGACCTCATGCGTCATACGCTCATGTATCTCGTCTTAAAAGAGCGAGCCTTTGTGAAAGAAAAGGTAGAAGAGAAGCAAAGTTATCAGGAAAAGCTTCTGGCATTTATCGAAGCGGGCATCACCTATCAAGGAACGAATAGTACTAATACAAACGCGATGCTAGAAATTGTGTTTAATGGCCGAACGTCTGACAATGTTCCGTATTACATGGCAGAAATCGATCAACGTGAAGAACTGCAGGCTTTGCTTATCGACATTCTTACTAAAGGAAAAGAAGAGAAGGAGTTTGCTGATTTTGATCCTCACGTGACGGCCATTATGATTCGTGCTGCACTTTCATCCGTTGCGTCCTTACCTAAACATGAAAAAGGGTTAACACTTGAAGCATTCAGCGAGAAGTTGATTCGGGGCGTGTTGAAGATGATTAACTAATCATTTATTAAGTCATGTAGCTTCTTCTTGCTACCCACACTTACAAAAAGGAAAGGAAGGTATAGCCTTATGTTTCGTTTTTTTCGCCAACAAAAACGTCGCTTGGCCATCAAGAAAGTGAAAGCGGGAGATGGACATACGCTCAAGCCGTACCGCCTTTGGCATATCTTCACCCATTCCTTGTTTCACATTACGATTACGAAAGAAAACAACGAGCAAGTCCATTATGCTTTAAAATCACGGTATTTCGCCGATGATTCGAGCGTTGATTTATACCATGGCAAGACTCATGTCGCCTACTCGACTCTTCCAGCCTCGATCCCGATTGAGAACGGCATTCTTGAAGTGAAAAGCGGTGGGAGTGGAATTAATCAGATTCGCTATCGAACAGATGAAGCAGAAACGTTTTCCATTTATCCAGACAAACGATCGGTCAGAGGCTGGCGCCTTGGTCTGCATCGACACTTCCCCGTCATCAGCAACTGCCTCGGGTTGTTAGCCATCTTGGTTTTATTAGCATCACTCGCGCTAGGGTTGCCGCAAATCGTTGAGCAAATTTCTGAAATCCCTTGGATAGCTGAACATATAGGAACTTTTCAGTCTCCGATCAATCTCCCAGTCTGGCTAAATGTCGCGATTGGCTTAGCCACTGGTTTTGCCGCAACTGAACGTGCCCTTATGTTGCGCAGTCACTGGTTAATTGATATGGAAACAGGCGGTTCAATTGAAGACTAATTGAAAACAGAAAAGGATGGTTGTTGCCTGTTTAAAAAACGACCACTTTTTAGTTTCATCGCCCTGTTTCCGCTCTTGACCAGTTGTTCCAATACCTAGTCAGCGCCTACGACTGACTCACCAAACAATATCTAGTCATGACGGAGCAGAAGACCCTGAAGACAGCAAACAACGAGAGATAATAACGGCATTGGCAGCTATCTTTAGCAAATGATGAATAAAAAATCGACGTTCATCTTGCGAGGAAACGACCAATTAGGACCAGCCTTAAAGGCTGGTTACAGACCGTAAACATTTGTCTACTTCCTGGATAACTTATTCTTTTTCGTGGTTCAAACGACGGCGTAACGTTAGTGTCGCTATGCTGAAGATAACAAATACTGTCGATGAGCCTGCGGTAACCATCTTTAAACCATTTTCAAGCGGTGGATCAAACAACATAGGTGTTACAATAATTAATATCGCTGCCGCAAGGCTCATTCCTAAAATAGAAAAAGCTAAAACTTTATTCATCTAAACACCTCACAGGAAATTAAATCAATGTACTACTGCAGTAACACCCGCACCACCACCGACTGTATACAGCACATAAACTTAAATACAGCATAAAAAAGGGTATTTCAGCTGTCATAACATCCCCTCTGATTGTATAATTACTGTAAGCGAAGGGAGATTAGTTGATGTCTAATGTTTACTTAATTCGAACGTTTTTTATCTTTGTTTTTTTAGTAATTACTACTTTGCTATCTGTAGATTCAATAACTACAATTGATATAACGATTTTGGCAGCGGCATCATTCGTCTGGTCTTTTCTAATTGGGCAACTTATTAAATTCATTGTGTTTGTATTTAAGCCTTATAACAAGTAGATCTTTAAAAGGAATAAAAGAACAATTCCTTAAAATGTAAGGCTTGTCTATAAAAAAGCTCCGCGTATAAGCAGATCTTTAGACGATAGATAATAAATTAATGATACCTTCAACAAAAAATACCAGAACGCAAAACCCAATTATCGCAATTTGCCATCTTCTGCTCTCTTTCTCTTCGTAAAACATGTTAATGGCTAAAAAGGTAAACGTTAAGACAACAGAAAAATTAAAGGCGATATCCAACCAAATTGATTCTGAAAAAAACGAGTAATTACCACGATTAAACCTATAAATCCAAACAACGGCCATACCCTTCGTGCTACTAAGTTCATGCTCTCACCCCTTGTGCAAATGTTATCATACAAAAAGCGCAAGCCTGCCATGTTATAGTACTGCTAATTTAACATATCTAATGATTAACTTTGATACTTAAATCTCACTCTCGTTTCTTTTATTCAACAAATCTAATTTTTGTTCCGGTTAAAGCATGAGGAAAGATTGATATGGTTTTTCCATAATCCTTGTAGCGAATAGAATGATTGACTAAAAAATGTCTAATCGTCTCTAACTTTTCTACTTTTAAAGTGAATGAGGTTATGACCATGCTTTCATTGAATTCGTCAACATGGTTGATATCACGAACAACTGGCATAATATCGATGACCCGCTTAGCACTTAATCCAACAACCGAGGTGCTGCCGATATGATAGGTAGCAATGATTTCATTTCCAAAAATATCATTTAACCTTGCCTCTTCCTCTGAGAACATTCGAGCCCATCTCTCGTTGTATGCCATGACTTCTACTTTTCGCAAGCACGCTCTCCCCCTCAGTACGTTTTGTATCCCTTGTCGGCTTGATCCCTAGTAAATGTAAAGCTAATTGGTGAATACAAGTAGCATTAATGTCCCTTTTTTAGTTTGAAAACTATAAAATCAGCACACCTAAAATCTTCTTCGAATGAAGGGTATTTCTTTAACATCTCTTTTGATGGCTTTGGTTCTTCGATGCAATCCAAAACAAAGCCGGTTTTAATTAAAGTATTTAGATAAGTTGTTAATGTTCGATGGAACAGCAACATTCTTTCAGTTTCTCCTAATCGTTGTTCATACGCCCCTTCATAAAAATAGTGATCTACGTTCCAATGCAACTTTTCACCGTCTGTTGTTTTCTCCCAACCGCTTTCTGGGGTAATAAAACAAGGATGTAAAATGGAAAAGATAAAACAGCCTCCATCTACTAACAATCGATACATTTCTTGAAATGCTTTTTCGAAATTAGGAAGATCCTGAATAACCATATTAGAAATGATTAAATCAAAACGTTCGTCTCCGAGAAAATCCAAATCCTCACAATTTCCATGTTTGTACTCAATTGATAGATGCTGTGGCGTTCTTCCTTTAGCAATTTCTATCATTCTAGATGAATAATCCACAGCCGTTACATGTGCTTCAGAATTGGCTAAAATTCTGCTTAAATACCCTTCACCACAGCCAGCATCTAAAACGTGTTTATTTTTAACCGTTCCCATAAGCGACAGCAAAGTAGGATTTAAGAACACTTCCTTATGAAGGTCTCCTTGTTCGGTATGCTGTGCTGCATAGATATCTGCGAAGTGATTCCATCTTTTAATTGCTTCTTCTGTTTGACTGTATTGATTCATTTTAATCCCTCCGTACCTGCTTGTTTATGAATCTATCTTTGTGAGTGCTTACATTTTTTGCAAATAAGCTTTCATGTTCGTTCTCCACTACTACTGTCATCTAGGTCTTTCTGTTATGTTTCACACTATCAATAAGTGCGTATAATAAGCTAAGCCAGAATAAAACTCTCGTTATGCTAACGATTAACCTGATAAAACCCTGTTCTGCTTCACCAATGTTCAAGACAATATCAACTAAAACAATAACGAAGCTTATGCCAGCCACAACAAATGCTAAAAATACCATGTTAGATCGTTCCTCACTTGTTGACGAAGAATATCGGAGTTGTTAAACGTTACATTTTGATTGAACTTCAATAATACTTGAGTTAAAGCCTGCTTTAATTCCTTGTGAGAATCCGCCCTGGTACGTGGACTCATCACTGTTTATCTTAGCTTCTTGTAAAGAACGATGACTTTTCATGCTATGTACCAATTGATGAATAACCGTTTCATTAATAAGATTCGACGTTTCCATTACTAGCTGACAGTAATTAGCCACTTGTTCATGCGAAAATGCCAACCCATCAAACAGCCCTTTTTGGAAATCGGGAGACAGGGTCTTTAATTCATCCAATGCTTCATGAGGAATGTCTTCTTTATAAAAGCTTTCGTTTACGGTTTGGTATAAATCTTTTTTGCTTTGTTCTCGATTGTTTTCAGCCAATCTCCTAAAGCTTTTTTCTAATTCTTTAAGGCGTTCTTTCAAAAGTAATTTCTCCTTCTTATAATCGAAATCTCTTACCATCCGATTGACAACGAATCAATAAGCGCTATTCATTCCTTTAGCAAAAAGCTGCTGATTATTATCATTATCGCTCAATTGCTTATTTGATGTCTTTTCCATCTCAATAAAGTCAAAGATACAATCTTCAATCTTAGAACCTCTGAACATTCGCTTACGGTAATCTGCCAACGGTACACCTCCTAATGTTGATACTCTTAAATTATCAAATGTGTTTACATATGTAAAAACAAATCTTAATTTTCTTATTTTTATTATTGCCGACTTCAATGACATCAGAAGCTTGATCTCGCTCTCCACCCATACAAGCATTCCTCCCCTCCCAAGCATAAAATGAATGGAAAAAATAATGAAAGGAGTTTTTTATGGCTACAGTAACGACTTTTGCAGAACTGCAAGCGGCTGTCACTGCACTAGACCCTGATATTACGATTGCTGAAAACCTTGCCTTCCCTGCGACGATTTTTCTTAATTACCAAACCATTATCCGTGGCAGTAGTTCGGCTATTACGTTAACCCGCGCTCTCGGCTTTGTCGGGCCATTATTTGCAATTCAGCCCGCCGGCATTGTCACACTTGATTCGTTAACGATTGACGGTCAGGGAGCAACCGCCTCCCCGTTAGTAACATCAACCGGGAATTTAACCATTTCTAATTCGATTCTACAAAACAATAACGCTACTTCAGTTGGTGGCGCGGTCTTTGCCGATATTGGAACAACACTAACTTGTACCAATTCAGTTTTTACGACAAATTCATCAAGTGCTCAAGGTGGTTCCATTTTTGTCAACGCAAACGGAACAGCGACACTTACGGATTGCACAGTCGCAAACAGCACAGCACTTGAAGGCGGCGGTATATATGTAAATGCCAATGCGAGCATGACAGCTACTGGTTGCTCGATTTTAAACAACACTTCTCAACAGAATGGTGCTGGTCTTTTCTTAAATACGTCGGTCGTTGGAAACATAACAGACTGTACGTTCACAGGGAATAACGCTGTAAACGGGTTTGGAGGCGGTTTGTTTTCAAATAATAATGTCTCAACAACTCTTACAGGATCATCCTTCGTCGGAAATCACTGCGCCGTTGATGGTGGTGGCTGTTATCTAAACGGCGGTGGTATCGCAAGCGTCGCTAACACGACGTTTCGCGAAAATTCAGGAGGCGGTGATGGCGGCGGTCTCTATTTGAACCAATTAATTGGCAACACCTCAATCACAGGTTGTGCGTTTGAAAGTAATTCCTCTACTAATGGTGGTGGATTATTTATTAACGGCAGCGATACAACGCTTACTGACAGCTCGTTTATAACAAATACAGCAAGCCAAGCTGGTGGCGGCTTGTTCATCAACATTGACTCTAATTTTAGTGGAAACAACAACATTTACCAAGGGAATCAAGCAGGAGATGGTGGTGGCGGTGGGGTTTTCCAGAATGCCAACACGGTAGCAAAATTTAGCAACTCTTCTTTGACGAACAATTCCACAACCGGTGGAGGGGGCGGCTTATTCATTAACGAAGGTGCCACCGCAACCACAACTTCCTCTTTACTCGCCCAAAATCAATCCGCTGTTGGAGGCGCCATTTTTATCAACAATGGCGCTACACTAAACAGTTCTAACAATACTCAATTTATCGGCAATACAAGTACAGGGGATGCTGGTGCGGTGCAAATTAATCCAACTGGCACATTTAATGAGCAAGATGGCACATTTTCTGGTAATTCGGCCGCTCAAACAGGAGGCGCGATAAACAACCTCGGGACGTTGACTATTTCTGGAACAACATCAATTGGTGTACCCGTCAACAATACTGCTGCAATTGCACCAGGTATTTTTAATGGTGGTACTTTGAATGCACAAGATACAACAAATGCGACAAGTGGCGTGTTTATTCCTAGTATTGATAACGTTGTCCAGGTTACACAGCCACTCTTACCTGGATCAACCATTCAGCTTGATCAAACCGACTATGTTTTTCCAGACCCGGCTAAAAGTCCGATTGTTGTTGGTGTTCCGACACCTCAGTATCCGGTATTAGCGCAAAGCGACGCCGATCAATTCGCGAAACCAGTAACGGGATTTGACGATTGGGTTGTTCGCTTGCTGAACAATCAAGTCGTGCTCGTATTTGATCCAGCCTTTCGCATCACCTATTTAAATTTAATGGGCGCATCTAATCCAAATCCAACAAGTTATCGACCAGAAGATTTACCAATCGTCCTGCAAAACCCAGGCAGAGTACCAGGGTTCCGCTTCGTCGGCTGGTTTGATCAGGCCGGCAACCAAGTAACAGTCATTCCAGCAGGTACAACGGGAGACCTTGTCTTTATCGCTCGCTTCGTCCGTGTCGCGCCACCTTACTCCCCTCAGTTTTTCGCCAGGTGTCGGCAACTGAAGCGCTGCAAGTGTTGTTGCAGATGTAAGTGCCATTAATCATCCGAAAAACCGCAATCCTCAAGGAGATTGCGGTTTTTTGATTCGTTTCCAGATGGATTCAGTCAAAAGATAAACATGAAAATAAAAAATAGCAGCGACAGATCCTATAACAAAGACTGCGATGTAATCCATTAATGACTGGGGCTGACCGAATAGAAGGACCACGATGATCCCCGCCATTCCGCCTGTCAAAGCATAAAAAAATAAGTTCACTGAGTAAGTATTGAAGTCTGGCCATTTGCTTAATAGTTTACGAATGATGTAGGATGCTGGGGCTCCAAGCACAACATAAGCTGGCAAAAAATAGATCGCGACAAAGAAAAACCGTTCAGAGAAATCAAATTGATACACACCGGGTTCGGGTGTGGCAAACAAAGATGGACTCGCAACCAAAAGCCCTATTACGAGGACGGTTACAAAAGCTGCGACAAAATGAATCATAGAAAACTCCTTATAACGAGATAAACGAACCTGGTCCTTTGGCAATATGATAAAAGAGCTTTCCTTTAAAAGAGGAAAGCTCTCGATCGTTAATTAGAATATTATAACCTAATAATGTTTGAAAAGGTTTTATCGACTATTCTCAACTTTAACAATTGCTTGTTGATAGATGCCTACTTTTTCGATAAAAGAAAGGCGTTCAGGTAACTGGTCGTCTAACTCGTGCTTCCGACCACGGTTGCCCTCTCTCCCTTTTCCTTTTATCTCAAGTAACGTACGGTTTGCCATTAAAATTACAGGACCATCATTTATTTCTTTCACCTTAGTTTCTCTGCTAAGTCTTGGGCTTATCACCTCGTACTGAGTCCCATCTTCTGGTTTATAAGAGAATAACATTTGATTTTCCAATTGTTTTCGTGATAGTTTTGCCACTTCGAAGCTTCCATGCTTGTTATTATTTTTGTAGACAATCCACTTGTCGCGCCAAAGCGATTTTCTCATAGGTATATGTTCAAAATAAACGATATCTCCTGAGAGGTGATCTTTGACTTCTACGTTACGATAGTCAATAAAGCCTAATAATGATACCCATTTTTCATAGCGGTTTCTAAACCGAAATTGAAAACTTGCAATGGCTTGCTTACTCTCATTATAAATTTGTACAGGGTGGTTATGCATCATCCAATACGGTTCTTGATACGCATATTCCCCTTGATTCAGCGTCTCAGTTGTTAATTGTTCTAATTGATCTTCCTTATGTGCTCGTTCAAGTGCTTGTTTTCGAGACCGGAATCTAAAGTAAAAACTGATAGCTGTAATAACAATAATGACACCTAATAGGGAGATAACTGTTAGATAAATATCCGAGAGGGGTTCATTTTGTATGAAGGCACGTATTGGCTCTGCTACTATAAATAGGATAGCAGCTATGAATATTGCTAACATTCGTGGGCTCATAAACGACAACTCCTTGTAAATTTTTCCTTCCTCTAAACTATCCCTTTAAATGACCTAGCTCAAACTTCATAATGAAAGGTAATGTGCTATTATAGTGAATCTCAAGGTAATGGTTTTTATTTAAAATGTAAATCAAATTACGCTTTCAACCAGTTTGAAGCCTTCTTGTCTCACTAACGTGTACGATTAGCGACATAAAATAAGGCGAACTTCGCAGTATCCATAAAATGCATGAAAAATAAGACATCTTATATAAATGCCTTTTAGTTCTTGGAAACGTATCCTTTTAACTATGATCATTGGTTCAGAGACTGGAAAGTCCAAGGATGGAGCCTGCTATCCCCAAGAAACATACTGTAGTTAAAAGAGTATTGTTACTTAATGAGGAGAAAATTGAAGAAAAAAATAACATTATAACACTAAGACTGACTGTGAAAACTCCTGAAACTAAGAGTATATTCTTTTTCATACTTACGCCACCTTCTTTTACGATCATTGAGTTTAAAAAGATATGTTACCTATAAGTTGACTAGGTACAAAGAAAGTTATTATCCTGAAAGCTAGCATAAAAAGTTCTGAGAATACGATAAGCCTACTCATCTGCTCTATTTTTAGTTTTCTTTTTACTCATGACGTAATGCAGTAAATAACATATAGATAGTCCAATAAATTGGATATAGATTAAAGGATTAGGATTAAATATTATTATCGTACTACTTAGTAATAGAAAAATGATTAATGCAATTAAATAAGTCTTCCTCATTTGATTGCTCCTTCTGCAAGTTTACCTGATAAATTGATTCTTTTACTTCAGCTTTATTGCTGAACATTAAAAGAATGGTCGGTATTATCCATAGTGATCGTTAAATAAACTGGGTAATCTGAAATAATATGAGCGTTAATTAGTGGTATAGCGTTGTACTTCGACATCTAAACCATCCTTTTAATCATCGTTTTAATAAACAGATTAAGGATATTCTTACTCTACAGGCTGCTTCTGTTTTCATTACTTCCATTCTAAAAAATCGACAAGTTTCTAAATAGTAAGATGTTTATAATTAGTGTCGTAACAGACCCCGCTAATAATAGGAGCATTAATTTTTGCCAGTTTATATCTTTAGATGACTCCATCGCCTCTCTGGATACAAAATACCATACAACAGCTGAAGTTAGAGCTATTAAAGCGATTATACCTTTGGACATAATTTACAACTCCTTAATTAACGAAGTTTTGATATTTTTAATATCCACCATTTTAAGTGATTGGATACAGACGATTCCAGTCCATAAACCGAGCGGTAAAGTTAATCTGTACTAAACCGCTCAAACTGATTGAAGGTACTCTAGTTATTTAAAGAACAAATTAGAACTAGAATAAACTAGGAGAACAACACCAATACCCATGTTGACAGATATCAGATCTGCTCCAAATTTTAGTTTGTAGAGTAAATTCAAACTTATAATTCCTATGCTCAAGAAAAAAACTACATAGAGTAATAAGCTGTTCAATCGGTAGTGGTTTCCAAAGATACTCAACATAAAAGCAACTCCTATGTATATGTTGTTATTTACAATAACATCTTAATGTGGTCCTACCGTACAGTTAATCCCAAAGAAGTCCATAAACTGCGAAGAATATTATATTTATTCTGGCTTTATATTTAAAGTGACTAGCGTTTGCTAATAAGCAATAATAAAAGTATGTAAGCATGCTATCACTAGCTCGATGTCAATCTCTTGATTATAGATTTTGATGTAATGATTTAATGAGAGCCCTTTTCTTTTTATCCTTGATTCTAGTACCTTTTGATTGTCTTTGTATACGATTCTAATGCTATCGTCACTTTTTACAATACTGTAGGTTTCTCTGCCGAATCTCACCTCAAATAGTTGAGGGTTAGCCTTTGCAGAGATTGGTTCAGTAGTAGCCTGAGACTTAATATTGAATTTCCGTTTGAAACTCCAGGATTCTGTAACAGTGACTTGGGATTTACCCAATTCGTCCCTTAATAAGATATTTACACAAGATTTTGGCTCTCTATAAGCCAAGAGCTTATCAATAATATTGTCATTAAACCGTCTGAGGGTATATATTTTTTCAAGACTATCGTTAAAAACAACTTGCTCTGTTTTTGAATTAACATTGACCAACATTTCATAATAATAATCAAAGTCTTCCAACCTAATCACACCTAATTCAAGATTTGCAACAATGTAAGTTGTGCGATAGTCATTCTACAATAAAGTTAGCAAAACTAAAACCTTTCGGACTAAGAATCAGGTTTCACGTATTCATAACACTAGCAAATAAAAAAGCCCCCTATTGGAAGCTTTAAGGTGAAGCCTTTCTACGAAACTTTCGCTGATATTCTCCTGAAACAACTAGCCAATAAAGAAAACTTGCAGTGATGAAAAATGACCAGTCATAGGCTGGAGCAGCGTACTCAAGCATAAAAAAAATGAAAGAACAGAGTAAATATGTAATGAAAGAGATTTTGATATATCCTTTCGGGTTATTCATTTAAAAACGTCCTTTTTGAACAGTTTTGATATTTCGAATAATACCATCTATTAAAAATAAATACCAGTCAATCTATGCGAACGCATCTATTATACCATTTAAATTATTTGTTGCTCTTAAATCTTGAATAATGATAACCAACAGTAGATATTGAAATTATCATTATGAAGAAAAAAATAATTTCAATAAATCGTTCTGAAGACCAGACATCGATGTAGTGCAAAAATACCCATGTAATAAAAATTATGGTTGCTCCTGAGTAAATCGTTAATCGTATGGCATTCATTTTACCCCACCCTTATTGTTAACCTATATTAAATTAAGGTTAACATAACCGTAAGGGTTTTACGAAAAATTTATGGAATTTATAATCAGGACGGCAATAATTACCTTGAAATTGTACCGTTAACATGTCGTTCATTTTTAATAAAAGAGAGATCTGTACGCACGAATGCTATCCCCTCATTACTTATGAATTTGTTTCATGTTCCTTTCTTTTGCGCTGTGAATTGGGTTACTACTTATTGATACTCTTATCTACTTTTTCTGAGAGCGGTTTGCTTTTTTTCTCCTCATAAACAAAGAATAGAAAATCAAAAACACGAGGGCTGAACCAACGCCATATAAAGCGTGTTGAAGCCAGTTGTCAGTAAAACTGTAGTCTCTCCCTTCAATGATTAACATACCTAAATAACTCCCCATCGATACTGCCATGAATGCAATTAGTGCATCAAATAATCGACTCTTTGTCATAGTGAAACCTCCAAACGTGCTCTACGTTTTCAATAACCTTGGAAACGGAAATATAATGCTACCATAAAGGTAAGATGGATTCCGCGCATGATTAAATCGATATTGATTGAAAACAACGAAAAAGTAAGACAACCATCGCTCTCGAGAACTTATTTTTGAACCGATCGCATATAGATTGAATCACGCAAAAAAGGGAGTATTACAAAAGCCAATTTCGTGAGGATTAATGCATCTTGAAAGTAATACTGATTCATTTGTCTGTTCTCCACACCAATTGATCCTTATATAACCGAAGTTACTACATGTCTAAATTTGCAACAGTGATGTAGTGAGAGTCCTGAAAAACTAGCACTTCACGATGGCATACTTTATGTTATTGTAAGTATGAGGTGAAATAAATGTCCGGAAACCAGAAAGCCCTTTTCGTAATTGCTATTGGAGTTATTATAGGTATTTTAGGTTATTTTCTTGTAATAAGAGTATGCTTACCTAATATGATGGGGCCAGTTGAACTGAATTTTTCTTCTTTCCTACATTAAAAATTGCTTGTGATGATTTATAAACTGGGTTGAGAATCAGCTTATAGCTTTTTAACTTTAATTGCTTGTACTCCGTTTTATCTCTTCTTCTAATTCATGTATTTCTATAGTCCAACTATCTTTAGTGCTGTAAAGAATATCTCGTACAAGCTTTGTATACTCTTTGTTTTGCATTAACTCTTCACCCAATTCTTGAAGATCTTTCTTTAACTCGGCAACGACCTTTATTTTTTGTTCAATAGATAGATAATCATAAATTCGTCTCATTAAAACCAACTCCCCCTTTACTTTCATGATACAGCATTACGTTTTTGTTAAGTGCTTATACATAAAGTAAAAACCGATGATCGCTAAAAAACTTCCGGCAATTACCATCATCACAAGTTGAATATCCATCTTTTTAATCCCCTTTACTCATAATGGTATCTATCATTCATTGTATTTACGTTACATTTACGATGAGGTTTCATTAATATGGTAATATTGGAACTAAACAGAATTCTTACCACGTTTACACTTAAAATGAGCAATTCATTTTGAGAAGATTAATAAAAGTTCAAGCGTTCGTTATCAGAATATGCGATACTAACAGGAAGTTGTACATATGCTTTCCGTTTCTAAAATCCTTGTACTATTGGAGGAACTTACATATGACGAAATTTGAACAATCCAAACTTTTGCAAGGATTACCTGACCAATTTTTTGCGAAATTAACAGCAAAAGTGCGAGATCAAATTGCAAAAGGACATGATATCATTAATCTTGGGCAAGGAAACCCTGACTTACCTACTCCCTCTTTCATCGTAAAAGCTTTGCAAGAGGCAGCGTCTGACCCTCTTTATCATCAGTATGGTCCTTTTAGTGGACATTTGTTTCTAAAAGAAGCGGTAGCGACATTCTATAAACGTGAATACAACGTAACCCTCGATCCAGAAACGGAAGTAGCGGTTTTGTTTGGCGCGAAAACAGGACTTGTGGAGGTTAGTCAATGCCTTTTAAATCCTGGTGATGTCGCGTTGCTTCCTGATCCTGGTTATCCAGATTACGCATCAGGTATTGCTTTAGCTCAAGCGCAAAGTGCACTCTTCCCTCTTCTTGCTGAAAATGAGTTTCTCCCTAATTATTCGGCCATCCCCCCAGAAGATGTTGAAAAGGCGAAGCTCTTATTTTTAAATTACCCAAACAACCCTACAGCAGGTGTTGCCACTCATGAATTTTTTGAGGAAACGGTTCAATTTGCTAGCGAAAATCAAATTTGTGTTGTGCATGATCTTGCTTATGGAGCAATTGGCTTTGACGGCGTCAAACCACCGAGTTTTTTACAAGCAAAAGATGCAAAGGAAACAGGTGTAGAGATGTACACCCTTTCAAAAACGTATAATATGGCAGGCTGGCGTGTAGGTTTTGCAGTAGGAAATGCGTCCGTGATCAATGCGATGAACTTGCTTCAAGATCATCTTTACGTTAGTTTATTTGGTGGCATTCAGCATGCTGCTGCAACGGCACTTTTATCCGATCAAAAAGAAACGAAAGAGCTTGCGGCTCGTTATGAGAAACGCCGAAATGTATTTATTAATGGATTAAAACGGATTGGATTAGAAGTGGAAGCGCCAAAAGGATCGTTTTTCGTGTGGATGCCTGTTCCATTTGGGTTTACATCGGAACCCTTTGCAGATTACTTACTAACGAAGGCACATCTTGTCGTTGCACCTGGAAACGGATTTGGAGAACAAGGTGAAGGATATGTGCGAATCGGTTTATTAGCTGATGAAGATCGCTTAGAAGAGGCAATTAAAAGAATGGAGAAACTAGAGTTAAATGCATGTTAACTATAAATATAGTCAGCAAGAATTTAACTACTGAGGTGAAAAAATGGGGAAAATTGCGGCGTTTATTTTGGCAGCTGGGTTTTCAAGGCGTATGAATGAAGATAAATTGATGCTTCCACTTGGTGAAGAACCTTTAGGCTTACGTTCAATAAAAACAGCATTGCAAAGCGATGTTGACTATGTGTATGTCCTTGTGAAAGATAAGGAAATTCCGTTTTACACTCAGGTAAATCATACAGGTCGCTTACAATTCATTACGAATCCTGTTGCGAAGGAAGGACAGTCTGCATCGATAAAATTAAGCGCAAAAATGGCGATGGATTCTCAGTTCGATGGGTTAATTGTTCTACTCGCTGATCAACCTTTATTAACACCTAAACACATTAATCGCTTGATCAAGGCGTTTCATCGTGAGGAAGAACGTGACACGATTGATTTTGTCGTAAGCGAGCATAATGGTGTCATTCAACCACCTATTTTTTGTCACAAACGAAGATTTATCGATTTACTATCGTTAGTTGGAGAAGAAGGGGCCAAAAAGATAATCGTTCAAACGGAAGAAAACAGGGTTACGCGGATTCAATATGAAGATGATGTTGCGTTTCAAGATGTTGATACACCTGAAGATTATGAGAATGTGGTAAACGTGTTAAGAAGACAAGATCTTGAAGTGAATGAAGGAAAAAGAAATGGAACAGATAAGAGATAGCGAAGTGGCTATGCGCTATTGAAGAGATTTCGGTTCTTTACGAAAAACAGATTTAAGTAAAGTAATCTCTGCCCTCTTTAAAGGTCTGCTGAGTTTATTCTCACAATCACGAATGAGGAGAATTAACATCTCATCTTTTGTCTGTTCCATACTTCCCTCCTTTACGAAGGCTTCTTTTATCATAATCATAAGAACGGTTAATTTCAAGTATTATCCATAGGATTTGATCCATCGTTAAAAATGAACATGTACGTAGCGAAAAAGTTTAATAACGGTCTAAAATGATTAATTTCTCCAAATACTCGGCTGGTGAGCTCACGTTTGTTGCTGAAATTTTACTCATTAACTTAGCCACGTGCATTAACTGAAATTTTAATGTCACTTCATTTAAGCTGCATGGTTCGTCCCTTAATTGGAGCCAGTCATAAACCATAACAGAGTGTTTAATGAGAGTATGTAAAGAATAAGTCTCTTCCATTCGCTGCTGATTCATAAATGTTGCACCAATATAATATTCCATGAAGAGTGTTACATCGTTCTTACAGAGATATGTAATAATATCATTTTCAAATACTGTGGCCTGTCCACTTTCATTTAAATGAAAAGGAAGATCATTTAATAACCGAACTTTTCTACTAATAAGAGCCCCCTCCTCCCTCATACATATTCCTTATTTCTCCCTTCCCAACTTTTATTTAATATAAACGTTGCTCGATCTTTTATTTTTGCAATTATGGATAAATTTATGATCCGATTTTGAATTCTAGTTCTAATTACCCATTTACGAACAAATTGTCCATCAACTAAAACTAAAAGAACAACTTTTCTCATTCATAAGGGCAATGCTTTTGGTTACACCCAAACAACCCCGTCTTTTATTCATTTAAAGGGCGGGGTTTGTTTTATTACTTACATTCTTTTAGAGGGGGAACATCTTTGAAAGGTTCTACTATGATTATAAGAGTGGCATCAATCAGCATTTTATTCTTCTTTCTACTTTCTTCACCTACTATTGTTCAGGCTGACGTAACAAACAAAGTCAATTATTCTCAAGATGTAATCTATCAAATTGTCACCGATCGGTTCTCTGATGGAAATTCAGCGAATAATCCTTCTGGAGCAATCTTCAGTCAAACGTGTAGCGATTTGCACAAATATTGTGGAGGGGACTGGCAAGGAATTATTAATAAAATGAATGATGGCTATTTAACAGAGTTAGGCATTACAGCCATTTGGATTTCGCAGCCAGTTGAGAATGTATATGCCCTTCATCCGAGTGGCTATACATCGTACCACGGCTACTGGGCACGTGACTATAAAAAAACAAACCCGTATTATGGAAGCTTTGCTGATTTTGATCGATTAATTCAAACAGCACATAGCAAAGGGATTAAAATCATTATGGACTTCACACCCAATCATTCATCACCAGCTCTTGAAACGAATCCTAATTATGCTGAAAATGGAGCCATCTATAATAATGGCGTACGGTTAGGCACGTATTCAAATGATCCGAACAGGTTATTTCATCATAACGGCGGAACGGATTTTTCATCGTATGAAGACGGCATTTACCGCAATTTATATGATTTAGCCGACTATAATTTAACGAACAAAGTCATGGATCAATACTTAAAAGAATCAATTAAGCTATGGCTAGATAAAGGGATTGACGGCATTCGTGTAGATGCTGTTAAACATATGTCAGAAGGCTGGCA
This sequence comes from Shouchella phoenicis, assembly GCF_047238345.1. Classification (NCBI taxonomy): domain Bacteria; kingdom Bacillati; phylum Bacillota; class Bacilli; order Caryophanales; family Bacillaceae; genus Shouchella; species Shouchella phoenicis. The sequence continues at coordinate 1,844,369 of NZ_JBDFMQ010000001.1, forward strand.
GACGTCCTTGATGAGCGACATCTATACGCATAAACCGGTTTTTACATTTGGCGAATGGTTTTTAGGAGCTGGAGAAGTCGATCCTCAAAATCATCATTTTGCGAATGAAAGCGGCATGAGCTTGTTAGACTTTCGATTTGGTCAAACCATTCGAAGCGTGTTGAAAGATCGAAGCAGCAACTGGTATGATTTTCACGCGATGATTGAGAGCACGGAAAACGATTACGACGAAGTGATCGATCAAGTCACGTTTATCGACAATCATGACATGAGTCGTTTCACTGTGGAGCAATCAAAACGCCAAACCGATATGGCGTTAGCGGTTATGCTTACATCTCGAGGTGTTCCGACGATTTATTATGGAACAGAACAATATTTAACAGGTGGAAATGATCCTGAGAATCGCAAGCCGATGAAGACGTTTGATCGTTCGACGAATTCCTATCAGCTGATTAAAAAGCTGGCTTCTTTAAAACAAACAAATTTGGCTTTAGGCTATGGAGAAACAACTGAACGATGGATTAACGCAGATGTCTATATCTATGAAAGAACATTTGGCAATCATGTTGTGCTAACGGCTGTGAACAGTAGTAGTAAGAGCTACTCCATTAATAGTCTCAACACGTCTTTGCCTCAAGGGAACTATGCCGATGAGCTTCAACAGCGTTTGGATGGTCATGCTATTTCTGTTCAAGCAAATGGATCCGTGAATGCTTTTCAACTACGTCCAAACAGTGTATCTGTTTGGCAGGTCACAAAACCGCAATCCTCCCCTTTAATCGGTCATGTTGGCCCAATGATGGGGAAAGCTGGAAACACGATCACGATAAGCGGCGAAGGTTTTGGAGATAAAAAAGGCAGCGTTCTATTTGGCTCTTCTCCCTCTGAAGTGGTGTCTTGGTCAAATACAAAAATCGAAGCCAAGATTCCCAATGTGACAGCTGGGCACTTCGACCTTTCCGTTGTGAGTGCGACAAACGTGAAAAGTCCTGTTTATAGCAAATTTGACGTGTTAACTGGTGATCAAGTTAGCGTTCGCTTTGCAGTGAACAACGCAACAACAAATGCAGGAACCAATCTTTACATCGTTGGAAATGTTAGCGAGCTTGGGAATTGGGACACAAATAAAGCAATTGGTCCAATGTTTAATCAAGTGATGTATAAATACCCGACTTGGTACTATGACATTAGTGTCCCTGCAGGAAAAAAAGTGGAGTATAAATATATTAAAAAAGATCAAAATGGCAACGTTGTTTGGCAAAGCGGCAATAATCAAATTTTTACAACGCCTCATGCAGGAACCGATACCGTTATAACAGATTGGTAATAAAAAAGTAACCTATCTCCAGTTTCGGAAATAGGTTTCTTTTTTATCGTCCTTTTATGCTAAACAAAACAATGAACATTAGCCTTTTTGTTCAACTCGATAGTAACTTGCAACGTTTGCAACAGCTTCGAGCTGTTTTAATTTCGTTACTAGTTCTTTTACAACAGCTACCGTGGTCGTATGTGTGATTAAAACAACTTCCGCTTGCTCGTGCTGATCTTCTAGAGGTAGCTGAATTAACCGTTCAAAACTAACATCATGTTGAGCGAAAAGAGTGGTAATCGCAGCAAACGTTCCGGCCCTGTCGTATACATGTAAGCGAATAAAATAAGGTGATTGAATGTCATTCTCTTGTTTAAATGCCGTTTGAAACATCGGGGTTTGATAAGACATACCGTGGACACGTCGCTGAATATTTTTTGCTACAGTCACAAGATCACTGACAACCGCTGTCGCTGTAGGTAATGATCCTGCGCCTGGTCCATAATACATCGATTCCCCCATCGCTTCACCTTCTACAAGCACCGCATTAAATTCATTGTGAACATTGGCTAATGGATGAGCATTTGGCAAAAGCGTTGGTTCTACTCGGACTTCTAGTTGGCCCTCGTCTTTTCGAGCTAAACCAATTAATTTCATTGTATAACCGAACTGCTCACAAAACGATAGATCGATATCAGAAACATGTCGAATCCCTTTAACGGATACATCAGAGATATGAACCGGTGTAGAAAAAGCGAGTGTCGCAAGGATGGCCATTTTTCGTGCTGCATCAAGTCCATCAACATCTGAAGTTGGATCTGCTTCCGCATAACCAAGTGTTTGCGCTTCATCTAACACATCATCAAACGTTCGCTTTTCCTCCGTCATCTTAGTCAGCATGTAGTTTGTTGTCCCATTTACAATACCCATTACTTTTGTAAGCTTATCTGCTGATAAGCCATCAGTAATTGTACGAATGATTGGAATCCCACCCGCGACACTCGCTTCATAGAATAGATCGCAATGGTGCTCATTCGCTTTATGTAAAAGGGTTGCTCCATACTCGGCCATTAAATCTTTATTTGCCGTTATGACATGTTTCTTTTGCTTTAAGGCACGCTCAATGAATTCGCGGGTTTCTTCTATCCCACCCATTACTTCAATAATAACGTCAATGGAAGGATCATCAATAACATCATTTGCATTTTCAGTTAGCTCTAGTGATGAGAGCCAAGATTCCCGTGATTTGCTTATGTTTTTAACAAACGCGCGCTTAATTTCAATATGCCGTCCAATTTGATGGGATAATGTTTCTTGATGCTGTTTAATGATCGATGCGACTCCTGTACCAACCGTTCCTAACCCTAACAATCCAATCTGTATCGCTCTCTCCATGACCAAACCACCTTTTGTTCTCTCTATAAATACAAATGTCTATTTATAAAGGACATTATAGCGGGTATTTTCCTCCGTATCAAGGCTTTTTTCCATTAGAGAGCTCAATTATGCAAATGAATTTGTTTAGCTCTTACTAAACAAGGTTATATAAGACTTGTAATATCAATCATGTAAGGAGTGAAGAGCATGGATAAATTGGCTAGTTTAAAGAATGAAAGCTTCGCACAAAAAAAGCTTTTTCAAGACAAGAATTCTCCTGATTTAAATTGGTCTGACCCTGTTTTAGACTCTGAAAACGTAGTCTCAACTTTTGAAGGTATTAATCATGAAGGTTTAGTTGTAAAACGAATTGAAGTCTACCCCTTTAAAAACCTAAATGGGAAAACCACATACGTCGTTAAAGAAACTGAAGTTACTCCCGCATAAGTAGATGCGGGTTTTTCTTGTCTGACACATACTTTCACTATTAATCTTTCTTTAATACGTAGAGTAATAAAATTTTAAATAGAACGATTGTAAACAACACTGGAATCACACCAAACGATAGCAATATCGGTGCCATCATGCCCCAAGGGCCATACAGACCTCCTAAAATCACGCCACTTATAAAGCCGATTCCTATTGGTGCTCTTACGAATCCCTTCTTACGTCCATTCATATTGCCAATGGAAAATGGAAAGGCATTTTTTACGTATTCTTTTAGTGGTTATGAAATCGAATACGACTGTTATAGTTTTGGATTTCATTAATAAACACGTCTATATGTTCCGGTGCAATTCGAACAGTTTTATTCGGCCTATAGTGAACAATGAAGTTCTCTGCAGAAAGCGTCGTATTGTTCACTAGCGGTTGTGAACTTTTCTCTATCACTTCAATATCATGAAGCTCAATGGCTTTACGGATGGGTCCTTGTTTAACGATTAGCTTTTCTTCAGTTAGTATGTATGATGTTCCAAACCACGTCCAAATGGTGTAAATTCCTAGTGGGAGTACGAAACCATATATGAGTAAGACCGTTAAGTCGTCATTATGGTGTCTTGTATGTATAAACGGATAATAGATACTAATGTACAGGCAAATGATTCCGATTAAAAGGATTAACACACTATACCAGTCTTTCCTTGCCTTAAATTTCAATTAAATCGCTCCTCCGACTATATGCGTGTTTATTTTACTACGATGTGTGTGCTAGTAAACATTTAATAATTCTAAGAATGTAGGGATCTTATTTGATTCGTAACTTGTGACAGTACATTATGGTTAAAGATCTTTTTTCAACACGTATAAGAAAAAACTTTTTATAATGACGATTACAATCAATACTGGGACAACGCCGAAAGAAAGCAGTATTGGTGCCATCATCCCCCAAGGGCCATACAGACCACCTAAAATCACGCCACTTAAAAAGCCAATTCCTAGTAAAAGCAAGAAGAATGTGATCCACTCAGGTTTCCAACCTACCTCAAACGATTTCTTTTTCACAACAACAGAGACCACGGTATAGACAATTAGCACTAGCCCTATTCCTAAAATGATTCCAAGCGTATCATCAGACATCGTAGCCCTCATCTTCTACCTCAAAATGGATTAAATACGAAAAATAGGTCGATATGAGTAAACCTATAAGCAACGTAACCCGCCAAACCATTTGCTCAACATATATGAACGTGAAGACCATACTTATAAACCACACACTCGATAAAGCAATGTTTTTCTTTTTGCAGCGCTTACTTAGCTCGTTTCTTTTATGACAATGAGGGCATGTTACTTGGGTAAATTCTCCTTTTAAAACATTCAGCACCGCGATTTCTTCCCTACAATGGTTACATTCTCTATTTTTCATTGACTTCCACCTCTCTCCTTTCCAATTAATGAAGCAAAGAACCGTTCCCCACGAAACGGTTCTTTCTTTTATTTCTTTGCTTGATGAACTTTGAGTTGTTTTCCTTTGACCGTAGATTTACGTAAATGTTCGAGCACATGTGAGCCTTTATCGTTTAAAATTTCCACAAAGCTTGCATTTTGCTCAACTGTAATAATGCCAATATCGTTTGCGTCTACATTTGGAATTGACGTAATCGTTCCGACCAAATCACCAGCGCGAATTTTCTTTTGTTTACCTCCGTTTAAATAAAGCTTCATAATGCCTTCATTAATTTTTTTCTTTTCTTCTGTTGCATGTGTAACGGTTTTATCTCGATAAAAATGCTTTTTTTGTTGAGTCGAAACATGTGGAATGTCTTGAAAAAGAAAGGTAAACCCTAGTTCTTGTTCAAATTCAGTCAAAGCTTCTTGGTCGTCTGTTGTAACAAGTAAAATCGATTTTCCAACTGCGCCATTACGCCCGGTTCGCCCTGTTCGATGAATATAATGTTCAATCGATTGCGGGAAACTTGCGTGAATGACGAGGGCTAGATTATGAACATCAATTCCTCTCGCTGCAAGGTTAGTTGATAGCAAATATCGGATTTGGCCAGATTTAAATTGATTCATTACTTGTAAACGCTCTTCCTGTCTCATTCCGCCATGAAGCTTGCCGAGTGATGGCGTCGTTGCTTTCATTTTTTGAAAAAGGTGGTCAACATCTCGTTGGGTTTCGCAAAAAATGAGCGCATTGTCAGCTCCTTCCTTATGGAGCACATTGAGGATTAAATCGCTTAACGGCTGTGTCACTTGAACTGCCATATGCTGAATGGCAGGGGTGTCCATTATTTCTTCGTTTTTCAAATAGACTGGGTGGTCCATAATGTTTTCTATGAGAGCTTCCACTTCTTCTGGAAATGTAGCAGAAAACAATAAATGGGTTCGTTCTTTCGGCAGTTGTTGAAAAATAGCCTCGACTTGTTCGAAAAACCCTTTATTAAAAAGCTCGTCCGCTTCATCAATGACGACATATTGAAGCTTCGATACATCCAGTGTCCCTTTTTGTAAATGGTCAAGAACCCGACCTGGCGTGCCAACAACAACATGAGTTTTTTGCTTTAGGCTTAATTTTTGTTTTTCATAAGACTGTTTTCCGTAAATGGCTTTAATATGGAGCCGTTTGAAACGTCCGATTGCAGTCAGATCCTCTTTCACTTGATCTGCTAGCTCGCGGGTTGGGGTTAAAATTAAGGAATGTACTTTATTCTCATCCCAATCTATTTTTTCACATAAAGGAATGCCATAGGCTGCTGTTTTGCCGCTTCCTGTTTGCGATTGGGCAACAAGATCCTGTTTTTCTTTATGAAGCAGCAATGGAATCACCATTTGCTGAATAGAAGTTGGACTAGTATAGTGTAAGAAAGATAGAGCACGTTTAATTTCGTTACTTAGTGGATACTTGGAAAATAATTTTTTATTCATATAACACCTCACACCCTTAAGCATACTCTATTTCTGACAAAATAGAAAAGCCAACTTGTCAATTTTAAAATAGTCATGAACAAGATTGGCTTCACGATTTACGTGCGCGAATGACAACGACGTTACAAAAGGTTAGGTGATGTTTAATGGAAGGCATACAATTAGGGCTCTCCTTGCTAGTAGCGATTGCCTTTATCGTTTTAATGTTTGCGCTTCTCCGTATCATTGTTCGAGTCGTTTTTGCTATATTTAAAAAACTAATTCAGTTGTATCAACAATCTCGATCAAACGAATAGTGCAACTTTGTGCATATGTATTTCTTTCCGAATAGTTAAAATTAAATGATGAAAGGTGAGCTTTCAATTGAATGAAGGCATGTTAAAAGAAAAACTACTAGCGGATAATGAAATGCAGTTCGAAGCTCTTCTAAACCTTATAAAATCTGTACCCGCTCGAAAAAGAACGTTATCTGTGGACATCAGTGATCGTGATAAAAATTTTCGCGACGTCATCATGCACGTATATGAATGGCAGGCTATGCTGGAGCGCTGGTATCGTGAAGGTATGGATGGCGATTCCCCTTTCATGCCCGCACCTGGTTACAAGTGGCGCAATCTACACTCTCTCAATCAACGGATTCGGGAGGCGTATCAAGATGTGATGTTGAACCAAGCGCTCAAAAAAGCAACATTAAGCCATGAGAGATTGACGGCTTTAATCAAACGCCACACTGAAGAAGAACTCATGACAAAAAAGTATTACAAGTGGACAAAAACAAGTAATTTGCATACATATTTTGCCGCGAATACGTCGATTCACTATAAATGGGCGTTAAAGAAGTGTGAGCACATCGCGGTGAACATTCAACATCAAGCAGTAGGAGCTGGACGGAATGATTCATGAGTTACAGCGGAATGAATTTTATAAGTGTTATGAACTGATTGATAAGGAAACCTTGCTTGAAGCAGCCGCAGTAATAAATGGGATAAACTCTGGTCGCATTTTTGTCGATTCTTTAGACTGCCCTGCAACTGCAATCGTTTGGCTTGGTAATAACGACGGTTTTCTTTTTATAGGCAAAGCGGAGAATCCTACGTTGGTAAAAGAATTAAACGAATGGATTGATCAATTTTTAAAAAAAGAAGTTTCCCAATTAGGCTTAACGTGGTTTGAAGCAATTGCCACACATGAAAGTTGGTATACCTTTTTCGAGAACGCGTTTACGCACCGTAAAACTGAAAGCTGGCATCAGGAAGTATATAAAATCGATCAAAAGAAAACACATTTCTCTCTAAAGAAGGGATATCATTTGCTTCCTCTTGATCATTCTTTGTTTAACCTTCCAAATGTGTTTCAGAATGTTGCTGAGATTGAGAAGAAAATAAACGAATGCTGGGATACAACGGAGGCCTTTTGTAATCAAGGAATAGGCTATGGGATTGTTTACAAAAATGAAATCGTTAGCATTTGCTATTCGGGTTTTGTGTATAAAGGCGCTCATAATATAAGCATTGAGACAAAAGCATCTCATCGCGGACAAGGTTTAGCTGAGTCATGTGCACGCGCTTATGTGAACGAATGCGTTAGTCGAAACGTCCTTCCGTACTGGGATTGTATGATAGAGAATAAGCCTTCTATTGCATTGGCAAGAAAGTTAGGCTGTCAGAAGGTTCAGCAATACACTGGATATACCTTTCCTTTTTAGTAATTATTCTATTATTGTTACCAAAACATTGTTCAGAGTTTCTTTTTTAGATAGATGCATTCCTACTAATTAATACAATCCCGAAAAACCGTTATGAGCTGAATAGCACAGAACATGATCGACATCACTTTCTACATTTATTTGTTCTACATTCTATGGTAGATGAATCTGGAGGATCTCTCTATGACACGTTCAAATCAAGTTGCCTTAATAACAGGTGCTGCAAGTGGAATTGGTTTTGAAATTGGAAAACGCTTTGCCTCCAATGGTGCAAAGGTGATGTTAGCTGACCGCGATGAAGCTGGATTAGCACGTGCCAAAGCCTTTTTTGATGAGCAAGGCTACACAGCAAGCGTTGTTCTTGCTGATATGACAAAAGAAAAAGACGTACAAAAAATGATTGAAAAGACAGTGAGTCAATTCGGGCGGTTGGACGTTTTAATAAACAACGCTGGTATGCAGCACGTTGCTCCAATTGAAGAATTTGAAGTAGACCGGTACCGTTTGCTCATTGATATTATGCTTATAGGTCCGTTTTTAGCGATTAAATTTGCCTTACCCGTAATGAAAGAGCAAGGTTATGGACGCATTATCAATATGTCTTCCATTAATGGGTTAATAGGTTTTGCAGGAAAAGCCGCCTATAACAGTGCAAAGCACGGTGTGATTGGCTTGTCTAAGGTAGCTGCTTTAGAATGTGCTGAGTCAAACATTACGGTGAACTGCATTGCACCAGGGTATATCGATACCCCTCTCGTGCGTAATCAGATGAAGGATTTGGCACGTGCGCGTGGCGTGGATGAAAAAACGGTGTTAGAAGATGTTATCTACCCGCTTGTTCCCCAAAAACGTTTAATCACCGTTGAAGAAGTTTCAAGTATGGCGGTTTATTTATCAACAGAAGAAGCACGAGGCATTACCGGACAAACGATGGTCATTGACGGTGGGTATACGGTGCAATAAAAATGGAGTAACAGCAAGCATTTGCTGTTACTCGTGTTAATTATAGATGGATTTAAGTTTGTAGCCATGACTTTCTTCTAAACACACCTTCCCATAAGAATACGTCGATTGTCTCCATCTAAACATGTATGCGCTGCTTAAAAATCGTGCCCATAATCAAGCTCTTGAAAGTTGCCGCTTTACACGTACAGCATGAGCTTTTAACTGATGTACTTGATTCATCTGTATGGTACTTCCTACATTCTCATTAATCGTATTAATAAAATTTTCTTACAGATACTTTTTCAAAAGCGTCTCAGGGATATGGCAATAATCGTCTGGACATCGAGTCAATCGATCTTGGTGTTCATCTGCGCTGCGTATGTAATGTGTAAGTGGTAAAACCTCCACTACGATCGAATCTTTATCCTCTCTTGCATCTATAAACGCTTTCGCTTGATCAAGATGAGCAATCTTTTCACTGTAAACCCCAGTGCGGTATTTCCTTCCGACATCCTGGCCTTGTTTGTTAAGGCTATAAGGATCAATGATTTCAAAAAAATCGTGCATTAATTCGTGAACGGTTACTATACAGGGATCAAATGTTGTTCTGACACATTCTGCATAACCATCATAAGGTCCTGCCAACATCTGCGTTGTACCATTCGCTCTGCCTGCTTCAGTTGATGTGACACCAGGTAATGTTTTTATGAATGCTTGCACGCCCCATAAACATCCTCCGGCAAAATAAATGACTTCCATGTTTCTTCCTCCAGAGTTTTCCAAGAATAATACGTCTACTATACATCGTAGAGGATTATTCAGCTACCCTTCATTTGAAATTAATTCCTGTAAAAAAGACTTGCGTGTGACTTTACGTCACACCCTATGCTTAGATATATCTTCTTGTTGAAAGGACGAATAAAATGAATCAATCACTCTTTAAAAATCGCCCCTTTATCTTTTTATTTATGGCAAGTTTTTTAGCGATTATTGGCTATAGCATGTTCTTTATGACAACGACATGGTTTGTGATTTCAGATCTTGGGTCAGCACGTTCATTAGGGATCATTTTAATTGCCATGACGGTGCCAAGAATTGTCATGATGGCGTTTGGTGGGGTCATTGCAGATAAATTTAAGAAAACGACTATTATGTTTAGCACAAGTTTCATTCAAGGGATATCTGTATTAATCGTGTTTTTCTTTCATCAATCAGGTGAATTACGATTTGAATATCTTCTCGGTTTAGGACTCATTTTCGGTACGCTGGACGCTTTCTCAGGACCTGCAGGTACATCGCTTATACCGAAAATGGTTCTAAAAAGCCAAATTAAGCAAGCAAACGCCATCATTCAAGGGCTTGGTCAAATTGGTTTTGTCGTTGGTCCTATCATTGCAGGAAGTGTGATGGAATTTGGTGGGGTAACAACAGGCTATCTTGTTGCTGCAATCATTGTATTATTATCGGCTTTCTTCATGTTTCCTCCCTTCTTAAAAGAGGGACCAGTTGATAATACGGTCAAACAAACACCGCTTAAAGATTTACTAGAAGGGTTTTCTTATGTAAAAGCGAGTAAATTTTTAGTAACGGGTATTCTAATTCTAATTACGCTAAACTTTTTTGCTTTTGGAGCGATTTCCATTGCAATTCCCATTCTTGTAGAAACATATGGTGGAACGCCTATTAATTTGAGTTATATTGAAGCAGGTTTAGGGATTGGTATGCTCGTCAGTACGGCTATTATTGGCACAGTTAAAATCCGGCGTCGAGGATTAACTTCCATTCTTGGCTTAATCGCAACACTTATTGTAGCGATCGCTTTTAGCCAAATTCCAAACTTAACCATTCTTACTGTGCTGGCATTTTTAATTGGGTTTACGATGACATTTGTTTCCATTCCTTTTTTCACGTCAGCTCAAGAAGACACAGATCCACGCATTATGGGTAGGGTCATGAGTATTGTCTTTCTCGCCATGAATGGATTTGATCCCCTGGCTTATGCAGGTGTAACGTTCCTTGTATCAAGAGGGATTGATATTCAATCGATTATTCTGAGCTTTTCACTTATTGGATTATTCATTGCGTTTCTCCTTTTATGGAAAGGCAAAACCTATCGAAAACATAAATCAATCTATTAAAAAAAGTGAGCTTTTGCTCACTTTTTTCTACATCTATCCTTAATCGACAGCCATTAATTCATCTTCAACGACCCATTTGTGATTCTGGACTTCTTCTCCATCTGTTGTGGTAAAATCAACCATATACACCGTTGTACTCTGTGCCGAATCGATTTCCGCTACAGCGCCTTCCATTCCTGGCATATGAGAGGCATTCATCGTTGCTTCCTCACCGATTTCAAGCGGTTCTTCCCCAACTTCAACAAATTCTTCATGTACGACCCATTCATGATCTTCCACTTGCTGCCCACCATCTGCTGGTTCATAAGAAACTGTATAGACGGTCGTATCAAACGCTCCTGTTATTACCACTTCAACACCGTTCATTTCAGGCATATGCCCCTCTTCAATATAGGCTGTAGTTCCTACCGGAAACAACGGATCATCTTCATCTTCTAACCCTTCAGGTATCTCGCCTGAGCTTGACAAATCCATCTCATGCCCTGCATGTTCGTCACCAGCTTCATCATGCATGTCATGATTCTCATCTGATGAAGAGGTATCGTCTGTTTCTCCATTTCCACATGCAACCAGTGTAAAGGCTAGTCCGATAAGTGTTGCCGTTAATAGATGATTTTTTTTACGCATATGTAACACTCCTTTAGTATGTTATTCTCAACCAATATACCATACCCTCGTATAGTATAACAGGGATAGGTTGTGACAACCATCAAAACCATTAAAAATGAGGATTTATCACTAGTACATACAGTCACAAAGAATGTCAGTTAATGATCGTCTTTTCGTTTAAATGTCGATCCTCTGGATTCATGTGCATTAATAATGGTGAAAAAGGCATGCTTATCTACCGCATAGATGGCTTTTTTGAGCTGCATAATTTCCATTCGCTTCACGACAACATAAAGCACGTCTTTTTCGTCACCCTCGTAACCGCCCTGTCCTTTTAACCGTGTAACCCCTTTTCCTAACCGCTGCGTAAGAATTTTTGTTAGTTCATCGTAGTGACTTGACACGATCATGACCGCTTTTGTTGAATCTAACCCTTCTACAACGGTATCAATCGCTTTCGCAGCAACATAGTACGTCAGCACGGAGTACATCGCATTCTCAATGCCAAATACAAAAACTGCCCATGCAAAGACAAAAATATTAAAAACGAGTACGCATTCGCCTACGGTAAACGGCAATCGTTTTGTGATAAGTAAGGATAAAATTTCTGTTCCATCCATGGCACCGCCATTACGAATGACGATTCCCACTCCAATTCCTAGTAGTAGCCCACCAAAAATCGTGGCTAATAAAGGGGTATCTGTAATTGGCGCAAAATGAAACTGATGCAAGATCGCTTCAGTTGCGGCTAATCCAATGATTCCAAGAAGAGAGTAAACGAAGAAAGATTTTCCTAAATGTTTATAGCCTATGTATAAGAAAGGAATGTTCAAGAGAAAGACGAGTAATCCAAAATTAATTGACGTTATGCGGTTTAAGATTAAAGATATCCCGATAATCCCACCGTCGATAATGTTATTTGGTAATAAAAATAATTCAATCGCGACAGCAGCAAAAATAGCACCTACAATGACAAGTAGCCATCGAACTGAAGAGTAAGATCTCAACGTAAACGCCTCCCTCTCTTTTACTATGGTCAATTGGAGAATTATTATGCAATATTACCCATGTATGGATCATCCTTTAGACTCAATTCATGTGAACAATTGATGAAATTCGTGTTCTTACTTCAATGTCGAATGGAATGAACCGATTTAATTAGTAAGGCAAGGTCTTATATTTTTAACTAAAGGAGACATTCATGGATAAGTCGTCGTACATTGGTATATTTTTAGGTTTTTGCACAATCGTACTTGGCATCCTTTTAAAAGGATCAAGTCTTGAAGTATTACTAAATCCTGCAGCAATTGTCATCATCTTATTAGGAACGTTTGCTTGTGTGTTTATTGCGTTTCCTTTTGACGATATTAAACGAATTCCAAAGCTCTTCCGCGTTCTTTTTTCAAATAGAAAAGATGAAACCCAAGAGGAAATCATTGAACATTTTGTTGAGTATGCATCCATATCTAGACGAGATGGCATGCTTGCGTTGGAAGGCAAAATTGACGAGATTGAAGATCCTTTTTTTAGACAAGCGATTCGCATGATGATCGATGGCCAGGACCCTGATTTTATTCGTCATGCGATGCACGAGCGCATTGATGCGATGCAAGAACGACATGCTTCAGGAGCCGCTATCTTTAGTCAAGCAGGCACATACTCCCCAAGCTTAGGTGTTTTAGGAGCAGTGCTCGGTTTAATTGCTGCTTTAGGGAATCTAGACGATATTACCATGCTAGGGGAATCGATTGCTGCTGCTTTCGTTGCTACCCTGCTCGGGATTTTCTTTGGTTACGTACTTTGGCACCCTTTTGCAAATAAATTAAAACGAAAGTCAAAGGTTGAGGTTTTACACCAACACATGATTATTGAAGGTACCATTGCCATTATTAACGGAAGCTCTCCTCGTTCGATCGAAGAATACTTAAGTGTGTATCTAGAAGAGAAGAAACAACATCGCGTAAAGGGAGGAGTCGAGAGCAAAAATGTTGCAGAAGCGGAGATCTAGATCGCGATCTGAAGATGAGCATGTGGATGAATCGTGGCTTCTACCTTATGCCGATATGCTAACGTTATTAGTCGCGTTGTTTATTGTGTTGTTTGCCATGGGTCAAGTCGATCAAGCAAAATATGATGAATTGCGCGTTGTCCTTTCTGAAACCCTCGGTGGCAAAGGCATTCTTGATTATCAAGATTCGATTGTTGAAGACGAAAGCCCTACCGAAGATTCGACCATCTCGACAGAGTTATTAAGCGAAGCAGCGAAAGTTGAGAAATCCGAACTGGAGCAACTGCAATCCCAGCTTAACGGGTACATAGAAGAAAAAGCACTGGCTGACCGTTTGCAAACGGAGCTTGGTGCATCGGGGTTACTCATTACGATTAACGACGGTATTTTGTTTGATTCTGGAAGCGCCGAGTTAAGACAAAACTCTCATGAGCTAATGGAACAACTGTCTGCAATGCTTGCGTCTGACCCCCCTCGCTATATTCAAGTATCTGGACATACCGATAATGTTCCGATGGCTGGAGCAACATTTGAATCTAATTGGGATTTAAGTGGCGCTCGTGCATATAATGTAATGAAGCTATTCTTAGAATCGAATTATTTAGAAGCGCATCAACTCTCTTATACAGGATACGGTGAGTACCATCCAGTAGCGTCAAATGATACGACAGAAGGAAGAGAACAAAATCGCCGCGTCGAGATTTTAGTCCTTCCACTGGAAAACTTAACTGAAGTTGAATCATCGTAATGTAAAACACCTAGATCTCGCTACGTGATAGGATACGTTCGATGTCTAGGTGTTCTTGTATAGATTTGACAGTAAAATAAGCGCTCTTATACAATAAGATAAAAGAAAGCTTACTTGTCGTTGGAAGAAGGTGTGTCTTTGTCTAAAGAAGTTGGTTGGATGGTTTTACGCACATTCATAATCATTCTTTCTCTTATTTTGTTTGGCTGGCTCGTTGCCAGAGTGTTTTCCCTTACATATCCATTCTGGTTTGCGGCATTATTTGCATGGATGCTTCAACCGGTTGCCCGTTTTTTTCAATATAAATTGAAATTTAACAAAGGATTTGCAAGTTTATTTGGTTTATTAGGTGGCATCTTAGCAATAAGTGCCGTTTTAACAGGGATTGTGTTTCTTGTGTACTTTAGTTTGCGCGAGTTTTTCGAACAAGTCCCGACTTGGATTGAAGAAGGTGCTGAAAAGATTCAAATCTTCTTTAATGAAACGATTTTGCCGCTGTGGCACCAATTCCTTCAAACGTTCGATCAGTTCGATGCAGGTGGCACCAGTCCGCTCTCAGAAGGGATTAATCAATTAGGGACTTCGATAAGTAATCTTGTCGGTGATCTTGGACAGGCTGCGTTAGATCTTATTGGAAATATCCTTATTGGCCTTCCAAGTTTTCTAGTTGCCTTTCTGTTTATTATCTTAAGTATTTATTTTATGGGAAAAAGCTGGAGTTTTTACCAATCGGTATACGATCGCCACATTCCCCGTAAAGTTCGTTCTAAAGGAAAAGAGTTTGTACAAGCAACGCGGATTCGTTTATTTGGATTCATTCGCGCTCAGATCATTCTCATGATGGTTACAGCAATCATTGTGTTTGTAGGGTTGCTTATCCTTAACGTTGAAAACGCCTGGATGCTAGCAATTGTTGTTGGGATTGCTGAACTGCTGCCTTATTTAGGAACTGGGACCATATTAATTCCGTGGTTTGTCTATCTTTTTGTAACAGGAGATATTTCAGGGGGATTAGGGATCGCCATTCTCTATGTCATCATCGTGATTATTAGGCAAATGCTTGAACCGAAGATATTGTCGACAAATATGAATTTAAATCCAGTAGCGGTTTTAATTTCACTGTTTGCTGGACTACAGTTGTTTGGTGCTTTTGGGCTTTTCTTAGGTCCGGTTTTACTCGTGCTTATCGTCATCCTCAACGATATCGGCTTTTTTCGAACGGTTATTCGCTTTATTCGTTTCGGTTTTGATGATACAAAAACAAATTAAAAAGAAGCCACTCATTAACCTGAGTGGCTTCTTTCTTTTGTTATTGATTGCTTTGCTCATCTGTCTTATCATCATAATGGTGATCGGCATCTGCTTCACCGGAGTGCTGGTCTGCATCTTGTTCGCGCTCTAATTCTCTTGTTGTTTCTGTATCACGGTCAAGTTGTGCATGATGCAATCCTACTGCTCGATCTTCTTCGCTACTATCTGCGAATGGCTCTTCCGCTTGTTCTTGAGCTTCCGTTGTTCGTTTTGCATAAGGAAGTGCCTCTAGTCGTTCATACGGAATTTCTTTACCAGTATCCACACAGATTCCGTAAGTTCCTTCTTCCATACGCTCTAAGGCTTCATTAATTTCTGAAAGACGTTGTTCATCGGCTTCATTAATCGTCTGCGACTTTACACGGTCTTCATATTCTGAAGCAGTTTCAGCTAAATGATTATCCACACCTCTGGCAATATCACCACGAATTTCAGACATTTCTCCTTCAGGAGTAGAGGTCCGATTTTCTATTGATGCTTTCATTGATTCTAATTCTTTTTTCAAAAATTTAAATTGATCATTCGTTAATGACATAAGCCATCCTCCTATCGTATATAGTCTACTGTTCCCTTATCATTCTTTGTTCAAACAAATAGACATTGGAAGACGACAGACATTAAATGACATCACGCTTTTTGAAAAGCATATGCCCGAGAATGAGGAAAAGGATGCTATGTCCTAGTATAAAGAGAACTGATTGCCATAAACCATCAAACGGCGCTGAGAACATTTGCAGTTCAAAAATGTTAATTAAATCAACATGGGTTAATACAATCCATTTCGGCCATTCAAAAAACTCGTTTAGAGTCGTAAATATTCCACCGAAAAAATAAGGGATAAGCGCAACGACAATTGTAATAGCTGTGTTTCGAGTCAGTGTCGCAATTAAAAGGGCAAGTGTAAAATAAAAGGTCATCCCAGGTAAAGAATACAACATAAACCGAAGTGTTGTGAGAAACCCTTCTCCCCACGATAAGCTAGAATCACCGTTAAAGAGAATCATATGAATTGGGTAGATGACGAGACTCATAGCGATATAGAGTCCTAAACCAATTAAAAGGGTGGTAACCCATTTTGCAAATAATAAAGTGTGACGGGAAACAGGACGAATTAGTAATTGCTTAATCGTTCCAGAGCGAAACTCACCTGCAACAGCACCTGTCATTTGTATTACAACGTATATGTTAATCATTTGGGCAAGCGTCGTAAAACCAAGAACGAGAAAAAGCTGACCTAGTAAAACACTCCCAGCAAATGAGTCTGCCAGTAGCGTAAGGCCGGTTCCTAGCAATAGACTTCCAAAGAGGACGATAAGAAAGATCCATATTTTCCGTCCATACCATGCTTTTTTAAATTCGTTTTTCATTAGCGAAAGCATCATTTTGGCGTCCCTCCTTTTTCTTCTGTTAAGGAGAAGTACGCATCTTCTAAGCGTTTTTTATACGATAAGCTATAGACCGATAAAGATGCTTGACTGAGTTTATGAATAACGTTTGGAATTTCTTGAAACGATACATTCTTAATCTCTAAATGTTGCTCGATCTGTGCCACGTTCCACTCTTCTTTTAAGAGCTGTTCGGCCTCGAATAGTGGCTCTACTTCAATTGATACCGTGACCGTTTCCGATTGTTCTTTCATTGCCTTCACACTTACTTCATCGACGAGCTGGCCATTTTTAATAATGACAGCACGGTCACACAACATCTCAATTTCACTTAGTTGGTGACTTGAAACAAGTAATGTTACTTCATCTTTTGTGGCAAGCTGCCGTAAATAGTCCCTGAGATCTCGTATCCCTTGAGGGTCTAATCCATTCGTTGGTTCGTCTAAAAGCAAGACACTTGGACGATGCAAAATTGAAATAGCAATGCCTAGACGTTGCTTCATTCCTAATGAATATGACTTTACTTTTTTATGTATCGCATGTTCTAAATCTACAAGTTTCACGACTTCTTCCATTCGTTCTTTCGTGATAGGCCGTGGACTCATATCTGCAAAATGCTGTAAATTTTGCATACCTGTTAAGTAGGTATATAAATCTGGGTTTTCAACAATGGCACCTACATGTTCTAGCGCTTGCTCGCGATTTAAAGATAGGCTGTTTCCTTCAATATAAACCTCCCCGTCATCTGGTTTAATGAGTGAAACCATCATCCGAATTGTCGTTGTTTTTCCAGATCCATTCGGTCCTAAGAACCCATAAATTTTACCCCGTTCCAGCGAAAAGGATAAGTCTTGAATCACCGGCTTTCCGCCGAGCGACTTACTTAAATGTTCAACGACTAAAGGGTACGCGTTCATTTCCATCATGTACACTCCTTTCACTTCCAATTAGAGTCATTATACGCACACTTTTCACTTAACGTACAGAGAGACGGCTCAAAAAAGCACGACTGCAGCTTGTCACTACAATCGTGCTTTCTGTATATTTATTCTTACTCTGTCGTATCAATGACGATTTTTAAATGTTGTGCTTTTCCACGCTCATTCTCATCATATGCGTATGAACCGTTCGAATAGCGATCGGCTCGACGATACGTACTCGGGTCAACAAGCACACGCTCGTCTCGATCGGTTTGAATGATAAATTGTTTTGTTTCTGATGTAATCTTTTTAAAGCCGACTAAGCGGTGTGGGTTTGATTTTAATTCTCGCAGTAAAACAGAACCGCGTTTGTTTCGACTTGATTTTTCAAATTCAGTAATCGGCATGCGTTTAACGGACCCTCTTTGCGTGACACAAAGGAATTCAACTGAATCTTCAAGTTCAAACGTTTCAAAGCCAACAATGAAATCATCAGGTTTGACGTTCATCCCCTTCACACCAGCTGCTCGCTGTCCAACGAGAGATACATCGGTTTCTGAGAACCATAAGCCATAGCCTAAATGTGTTGCTGCAAAAAGTTCTTTCTTGCCATTTGTTTTTTCTACAGATGCTAACGCGTCATCTTCTTTTAGTTTAAGCGCCATAAGTGGCTTTGAGTGGCGTTGAGCTTGATATAACTTTAATTCTGATCGTTTAATCATCCCATTGCGAGTCATAAACAGCAACGACTCTCCTGTATCAAACGATGAAACGATCATCGATTCAACCAGTTCGTCATCGGAATCGATCGGAATTAAATTGGCAATGTGCTGACCGTCATCTTTCCAGCGTATATCCGGGAGCTGGTGAATCGGCAAATAGAGATAGTTGCCTTTTTTCGTAAAGAGAAGCAGGACATCTGTCGTGGATGCGACTTGGGATTGCAGCACCGTATCACCTGTTTTCATACCAGGTGCATCCTTGCTTGATGCTGTATGAGATCGAAGGCTTGTCCGTTTCACGTACCCTGAATGAGTAATTGTGACGCGAACATCCTCTGTTGCAACGAGCTGATCCATATCAATCTTTATTTCTTCAATTTCTTCTTTAATAACGGTTCGACGCTCAGAATGAAATTGTTTCTTTACTTGTAGCAGCTCTTTTTTAATGACGCTAATTAATTTTTTCTCACTTGCAAGAATCGCTTCCAGTTCAGCGATTCGCTTTTTTAATTCATCTGCTTCTTGCTCAAGCGTTGTAATATCTGTATTTGTTAAACGATAAAGTTGCAAATTCACGATCGCTTCGGATTGCGGTTCGGTAAAGGCAAACTGATCTTGAAGGTTTTGTTTTGCATCTTTTTTATCTTTTGATGCGCGAATGACCGCAATGACTTCATCTAAAATGGAAACAGCTTTGATGAGGCCTTCGACAATGTGGGCACGCTCTTGTGCTTTTTTTAATTCAAATTGCGATTTTCTTGTGAACACATCTTTTTGGTGGTCAATATATGCTTGCAACAGTGCTTTAAGGCCCATAAGTTGTGGCGTCTTTTTGTAAATCGCAACCATATTGAAATGATACATCACTTGCAAGTCGGTATGCTTAAACAAGTAGTTTAAGATGGCGTTTGGTTCCGCTTCTTTTTTCAATTCCACGACAATCTTCATGCCTGTTCGATCGGTATCGTCTCGTACTTCGGCGATGCCATCTACTTTTTTATCAAACCGAATTTCGTCCATTTTCTTAACAAGGTTGGCTTTTACGACTTCATAAGGGAGTTCGGTTATCACGATTTGCGTGCGACCGCCTCGTACTTCTTCAAAAGCAGTTTTCGCACGGACAACGACTTTTCCTTTTCCGGTTTCATACGCTTTGCGAATACCATCCAAGCCTTGGACGATTCCGCCTGTTGGAAAATCAGGCCCTTTAATAATTGTGAGAAGATCATCAATTGTTGTTTCTGGCTTTTCCATTAAGCGAACAGCGCCATCAATGATTTCTGGTAGATGATGAGGTGGGATATCCGTTGCGTACCCTGCGGAGATACCGGTTGAACCATTCACTAAGAGATTTGGGTACATGGCTGGCAACACGACCGGTTCTTCAATGGAATCATCGAAGTTCGGAATGTAGTCTACCGTTCCCTTGTCCAGATCCCGCATGAGTTCTGCGCTAATCTTTGACAAACGAGCTTCTGTATAACGCATGGCTGCAGGGGGATCGCCATCAATTGACCCGTTATTTCCGTGCATATCAATTAAGAGTTGACGTACTTTCCAATCTTGACTCATACGAACCATCGCATCATAGACAGAACTATCACCATGTGGATGATAGTTCCCAATAACATTTCCGACCGTTTTTGCTGCTTTTCGATAAGGTTTGTCCGCAGTATTTCCATCTGTATACATCGCATACAGAATACGACGCTGCACCGGTTTTAACCCATCCCTTGCATCAGGTAGTGCTCGTTCTTGAATAATGTACTTACTATATCGACTAAAGCGATCTCCAATTACATCTTCTAGGGGGAGATCAAGGTACTTTTCTGCTTTTGCCATTTATGCTTCCTCCCCAACATGAAGGTTTTCATTTTCTAGGATGTTCGTCTCTTCTTCTAAACCAAATGCTACGTGGCTTTCTATCCATTTCCGTCGAGGCTCTACTTTGTCACCCATCAAAGTTGCTACATGTCTTTCTGCACGAGCAGCATCTTCTAATCGAACACGAATTAATGTACGTGTCTCGGGATCCATCGTTGTTTCCCAAAGCTGCGTTGCGTTCATCTCACCTAAACCTTTATAGCGTTGTACGGTTGAGCCTTTCCCAATCGTCTTTAACGCTTTTTGGAGTTCGGTTTCTTCCCACGCATATTCGACTTTCTCTTTCGCCCCTGAACCTTTGCTCACTTTATACAGAGGTGGCAGTGCAATGTAAATTTTGCCACTATCAAGGAGAGGTTTCATATAGCGATAGAAGAACGTTAATAGCAATACTTGGATATGCGCTCCATCTGTATCTGCATCGGTCATAATGACAATTTTGTCGTAATTACAGTCTGATAAGTCAAAATCAGCGCCAACACCAGCGCCAATCGTGTGGATGATTGTGCGAATTTCTTCGTTTTTCATAATATCATCAAGTTTTGCTTTTTCCGTATTAATCACTTTGCCTCGCAGTGGTAGTACAGCTTGGAATTTCCGATCCCGTCCTTGCTTTGCTGAACCACCGGCTGAATCCCCCTCGACTAAATAAAGCTCATTTCGCTCAGGATTTCGGGATTGTGCAGGCGTTAACTTCCCACTCAATAATACATCTTTTCGCTTGTTTTTCTTTCCATTTCGAGCATCTTCACGAGCTTTGCGGGCGGCTTCCCGTGCTTGAGCTGCTTTAATGGACTTTTTGATCAAAGAAGTCGCAACTGTTGGATTCTCTTCTAAATAGTAGGAGAGCTGCTCTGAAATAATGGCATCAACTGCTGGTCTGGCTTCTGCAGTACCAAGCTTGCTTTTCGTTTGACCTTCAAACTGAAGTTTCGCTTCTGGTACACGAACCGAAATGACAGCGGTAAAACCTTCACGAATGTCTGAGCCATCAAGTTTTTTGTCTTTCTCTTTAAGCAAGCCGACTTTTTTCGCATGTTCGTTCATCATTCTTGTGACCGCCGTCTTTGCGCCAAGTTCATGAGTACCTCCATCACGCGTCCGAACATTATTGACAAAGGATAAGACGTTCTCTGTATACGCATCATGAAATTGAAAAGAAAAGTCCATTTCAATCCCGTTTGTTTGTCCTGAAAATGACACAACAGGATGTAGCGGTTCTTTTCCTTCATTTAAATAATCAACAAACGCTTCCAACCCCGTTTCGAATTGAAAGAGCTCTTCCATCTCTTTTCCTGCTCGTTCGTCTTTTAACGTAATTGCAACGCCACGTAATAAAAACGCCGCTTCTCTTAAACGCTCGGAAAGCATCTCGGTATTAAAATTAACGTTTGAGAAAATGGACTCATCGGGTTTAAAGCGAACAATCGTTCCAGACCCTCTTGTTTTGCCTTTTTTTTCTAACGTTGTGACTGGTTTCCCACCCTTTTCGAATCGCTGTACATACCGGTGACCATCTCGTTTAATATCTACTTCTAACCAACTCGAAAGGGCATTAACAACAGAAGCACCTACACCGTGTAAACCGCCACTTGTTGCATAGCCCCCTTGACCGAACTTACCTCCTGCGTGCAAAACGGTAAAAATGACTTCTGGCGTCGGTTTGCCAGATCGGTGCATGCCGACTGGCATCCCTCTTCCTTCATCTTGGATGGACACGCTCCCATCTTTATGGATTGTGACATAGATTGAAGCCCCATGCCCTCCTAACGCTTCATCTACGGCGTTATCGACAATTTCATATACGAGGTGATGCAACCCACGTGCATCGGTAGAACCAATATACATTCCTGGTCTTTTACGGACTGCCTCGAGCCCCTCAAGTACCTGGATGGAATCATCATTATATTCATGTTGTTTTGCCATTCCGTTCCCCTTCCTTATTAGCAGCCCACATATGAGTACAAGTGTTCTGTAAAAAGAATATACTCCATCTTTATTTTAGTCAATGTTTTCCTTGATGCAACAGTTTTTTTCTATTAAAACCTTATCACGACTGTTTGAGCACTGCAAATTTTTCCATAAAAAGCCCGTACCACAACCATTTGCAGTACGGGTATTGTTTATTTAAATTTTGCGTGCTCCACTTTAATACAGCGATCCATAACGGTTTCCACGTTATGTTCTTGCAGGTAGTCATATGCCCCTTTATCAACAACACCTAACTGTGTCCAGAATATAGGAATGCCAGCCTCTACGGTTTCCTTTGCGAGTTCAGGTAAAAATTCGCTTCTGCGGAAGATGTTTACCATATCAACTTCTACATCTAAGTCTGAAATCGAGCGATAAGATTTTTCGCCTAAAACGTGCTCGACATTAGGATTAATCGGTACAATTTTATACCCTGCATCTTGCATGGCTTGTGTAACCATGTAGCTTGTACGATCTGGATTATCTGATAATCCAACTACTGCAATACGCTTTTTCGTGTCTAATATTTCTTTTATTCGTTGATCAGTTGGGTTTTTCATGTCTGTACACTCCTTTTATTGGTTTAGTAGTCCTTTTTCTTGTAAAAATTCACGTGCAACATCAGCCGGATCTTCGTCATTAATGTCGACACGGTAATTAAGTTCAGAAATTTCGTCTTCGTTACCAACACCAGCTAATTGATTTAAAATATCCTCAAGTTCGGGATACTGGTTCATCGCAAAGCCACTAACAAGCGGCGCAGCTTGATAAGGTGGGAAGAGTGTACCGTCATCTTCTAACACAACCATATCATACTCCACAATTTGTGGGTCAGTTGAAAAGACATCGCTCAATTGAATGCTGCCATTTGAAATTGCTTGATAGCGGGTAGAAACATCAATGGTTGTGACGTTGTCAAATTCAAAACCATACACTTCTTCAAAGCCACCATATCCATCTTCACGATCAGCAAATTCAAATGTAAAGCCGACATCTAATTCGTTGGCATAAGGAGCAAGATCAGAAATCGTCTCCACTTCTAGCTCTTCTGCCAAGTCACGTGGCATGGCAAGCGCATACGTATTTTGGAAACCCATTGGTTCGAGCAAGATGTCACCAGTTTCCTCGAAAATCCCATCGCGAGCTTGCTCATAAGATTCACGCTCATCATAACTAAAGTCTTCAATATTCAATAAATCCGCTAGTACAGTTCCAGTGAATTCAGGGTAAATCGCGATATCATCGACTTCAAGCGCATTAAAGTTTACACTCGTTGTTCCAAGTGGTGCTATAACTTCGACTTCTAAATCGGTTTTTTGTTCAATTAAATGCTTGTACATATTTGCTAAGATTGGTGGCTCAGGCCCCATTTTCCCACCGATGACGATATCTGCTTGTCCTACACCACGTACGGCATTGACCGTTGGCGGAACGAGAACAATTAATAGTGCTAACACAACAACTGCCATTATAGGCTTATAAGATCCAGCTCCTTTTTTCTTTGTGCGACGTTCTGTAAAGCGCAAAATAAAGTCAAAGAAGAGCGCGAGTAAAGCAGCTGGTAATGCACCGAATAAAATATACTCATTGCTTGTACGCTGGATTCCGAGCATAATAATCTGACCAAGTCCACCTCCGCCTACTAAGGCAGCTAGCGTGGCCGTTCCTACTATTAAAACCATGGACGTACGAATACCTGCCATGACGGTTGGCATTGCAAGAGGTAGCTCAACTTTCAACAATCTCTTACGTCCGTTCATCCCCATTCCTTTTGCTGCTTCAATTAACGCAGGGTCAACTTCTTTTATCCCTGTATACGTATTTCGCAATATTGGCAAGAGCGCATATGCTGTAAGCGCAACAATTGCGGGTGTAATCCCAATCCCTACAAATAGAACTAAAAATCCGAGTAAAGCTAGCGAAGGAATGGTTTGCAAAACCGCTGCAATGCCGATGACAAATTCAGAATAACGCGTATACCGTGTAAGTAAAATCGCAATTGGAATCGCAATGGCAACGGCAATTAATAACGAGATAAGTGAAAGTTGTAGATGTTCCCAAAACGATTGTAGCAATAAGTCTGATCGTTCTTCAAAAAGTGTAAAATAAGATTCCCAAAAAGATGTCATACGTGAATTAAGTGGAATCGATCGTCTGCACGAACCCTAACGATTCACTTATCCTTTCAATTACATTAGGGTTATGCGTGATGAAGTGATGGTTGAATTGCTAATTTAGCTAGGTTTTGATACGAGACGGTTCCAATGCATCTTCCATTCTCAATGACAGGAAGTGCTGCAAAATTTCGTTCTTCTAATTGTTGAAATGCTTCTTCAATCGTTGCGTCAGCAGCTACTGTTTGATAGTTAATAATTGGTTGTCCAAAGTAAAAGACGCCCTCTAATTCACCAGATCCAGAAACAACAAACTGTAACTCTTGTCTTCCCTCGTCAAGGGTTTCTTTGACATACTCACTTTCTTCGTTAGAAGAAAGAACCGTTTTAATTGTTGGATTGTGTTCCGAGCTCGCTTTCGCCAAAAATTGAGCGACTGATTCAGAAGCGGGATTTGCTAGAAGTTGCTGAACGGTACCGATTTGTAAGACACGACCGCTTTCCATCATCGCGATACGATCACCTAGCAATTTTGCTTCATCCATATCGTGCGTAACAAACACGATGGTTTTTTTAATTTCTCGTTGCAGTGCTTTAACATCCTTCTGTAGTGATGCTCTGGAAATAGGGTCGAGCGCACTAAATGGCTCGTCCATTAACAAAATATCAGGATTAGCAGCTAATGCTCTTGCCACACCGACACGTTGTTGTTGACCACCGGACAGATCTTCAGGTAAACGGTCTCGATACGTTTCTGGTTCGAGTCCAACTAACGTTAACAGTTCATCAATCCGAGCAATCGTTTCGTCTCGTTTCCATCCTTTTAATTCTGGAACAATAGAAATGTTTTCAGCTACGGTCATATGGGGGAACAATGCGATTTGCTGCAACACGTACCCTATATTCCAACGCAATTGATGAATATCACCATGTCCCGTATTTTTATTATCAATTAAAATATCTCCTGTAGTTGGCGAAATTAATCGATTGATCATTTTTAAAGTGGTTGTTTTGCCGCACCCGCTTGGTCCGATCAAGACAAAAAACTCTCCTTTTTCAATCGTGAAATCTGCTTCAGCTACAGCCTTTGTTCCATCGTCGTACTCTTTTGACACATGATTAAATGTAATCAATACTCCCTACACCCCTTTTAACAAAAACGCTCTTTATTCTTACCCGTTATCATGCCTAGTTAACCTTATTATCATGAAAAAAACACGCGAATAGTTTCGCGTGTTATCGTTGAAATGCTGCGGCTCCCGTAAGGAACCCAGATTGGCCGATCGACTGTCCGCCGTCTATTGTAACGCACGTTCCATTTATATACGATCCTTCAGGGGAAAGTAAGTATTGCGCTAAACGAGCGACTTCTTCTCCTTTACCGAAGCGCTGCAAAGGAACGCTTTTTAATGCCATTTTGTGTGCCTTTTCACTTTGGATTAGCTTGTCAACCCCACCAGTATTTTCGATAGGCCCTGGCGCGATCGCATTGACGCGAATGCCGTAAGATGCGCCCCACTCAACCGCGAGGGTTTTCGTCATCGCTAACACCCCAGCTTTGGCACTGGCTGAATGAACAACTCCTGGTCCTCCTGTTTCAGCGTAGGTGGCCACAATATTTACCATTGATCCTGTTTGCTGGTCGGTAATCCAGCGTTTTCCAATTGTTTGTGTCATATGCCATGTTCCGTTTAAAACAATATCAATGACAGCGTGCCAACCATTTTCACTTAAATCTTCGGACGGACAAAGAAAATTTCCAGCAGCATTATTCACAACGCCTGTAATTGGCCCAACATGCTCATAGACGTCTTGGACCATTCTTTCGATATCTTCGCGGTTTCGTACGTCTAAAGCAAACGTTTGAATTTGCTCAGGGAATGTTTCGAGCTCTTGCTTTGTTTGTGCAAGTCGTTCTTCATTTCGCGCGCAAACAATAACACGTGCTCCTGCTTGGGCAAATTGTTTAACCATAGCTTTTCCCATTCCGCTGCTACCGCCAGTAACAACAATCACTTCATTTTCCATATTGACCTGACCTCCTGCCTCATGCAATCCGTTCTCCTCCCTTTCATTATGAAGAAGATCGCAGAAAATTGAAAGGGTTTGCAAAAACAAATTTTCGCTTATTTTTCAGCTGAACGCAAGTATTGGATTTTTGCAATGAGAAAGACAATTACTCAGCCTTTCATTAATAACTGCAAAATAAACGTTCCATGAAATAATCATTTCACAGAACGTTTATTTTACGTTAAACTAGAGTTGAGGTGACCAAGATGTCGATATTCGCTAAAATTAATCAACACGATTCTCGAAAGGATCAGCAGCAGATTAATCGTGACAAGCACACGTTCCGACGTTTAGATGATATGCCTGATTTTATCCAAGGCTATGTCCAATATATTTTGTCGTTAGGTTATAGTCATTCAACGATTCAACGCTATATTTATGATTACGTAGATTTTTTTAATTTTGTCCAGCGGCAAAGTGATGAAGAAATGTTTTCATCAACAGCAATCAAGCTAAATGACTTTGCCCAATTAAATCAACAAGGTATTGAACATTATGTTTCGTTTCTAGCAATGGAGTTAGAAAATGAAGCGAAAACGATCAACCGAAAACTATCTGCTCTTCAATCGCTCTTTCATTATTTAATAAAACAATATGGACTTTCAGAAAACCCTGTTTTATCCGTGACACGGCCAAAAGTTAAAAAACGGGAACCGATATATTTGTCGATTGAAGAAATGAAAGCAATTGTAAACCTAGCATTAAGTGAAGAAGGGTTAAGCGCAAGGCAAAAAAAATATCACGAGTTGCTGCGGATGCGGGATTATACAGCAATTATGCTTCTTGTACGCACCGGATTACGGGTGTCTGAACTAGCGTCCCTTGAACATGCCGACATCCATTTCTCTCACCAGGAAATGCGAGTACTTGGCAAAGGCAATAAACAGCGGACGATTCCGTTGTCGGAAGAAGTTTTGCAAGTTATTCGACAATACGTCGATAGTCTACCTGTTGATGTTCGACCTAACCAACACGACGCTCTTTTGGTCGGCTTTGATTTTCGGACGATGGCGTATACGCCTTCTATCGGTGTAAGTGCGCTGCAAAAAATGATCCAACGATTAATAGATCGAGCAAAAATGACGATCCCTTCTCTTGCGAACCGAACCATCACGGCACATAAACTTCGTCATAGTTTCGCGACGGCGCTTATTCGGAATGGTGTAAATGTATTGACGTTGCAACAGTTATTAGGCCACGAATCTGTTGCCACAACCCAAGTGTATGCACATGTAGACTATGAAGCGAAAATTAAAGCGATTCATTCGTGGTAGATACGAGGATGGGACACGTGCTGAAAAGACGGTTAATCAAGAGATTAATCGTCTTTTCTTTGTTCTTTATCATGCTGGTATAAGAGCTTAAGAGTCCGCAACAAAGAAGATATGGTTAACGGAAGTAAAACGGATTTTGTGCTTGTAACCGCGGAAAAGCGAGAGTGGTACTCATAACTAATTGTCATTATCGGTGTTTCAAACGACAACATACGTTTAGTCCCATTCCTTTTCGTGTATACGGAACAAATTAAGTATACATATTAATTATTATGTAAACTTAATAAGTGCATGGTTTTATTACACAATCATACATAACTTATTCCAATTAATTTTTTTATAAATCATGTATAGTCTCTTTTTTCTCGGACAAACTACAAGCAACTTCCAAAGATAACGAACGTAGAATATGCGCAAAAAGGAGTGAGTCTAATGTTTTCCTTTTTTATCCATTCTTTTGCATCGATTTTTTCTGTCACTTATCCGATCTTTTTTAATCATATGAGTAAACCGAAACAAACGGTTGATGGTGAAGAATATGTATCGGGCACAGTCTTATTTACTGTAGCCATAAGTATCTTTATTCTTCTTGTCGCACAAGTTATATTCTCTTGGGCTTATGTCCCTATTGGATTTATGCAAATGCTTGGCGGTCTTGTTATTTTATCAATTGCCATTACCTTAATGCGGAAGAATAGTCCGATTTCATCCAATTGGAAAGACTGGTTTCACACGTCGGTTGAAGATGGATTTTCAAGCATTGAAGAAATGCTTCATTCTGTTAAACAATTAACGGCAAATCAGCCTAAATCCATAACGGCTTACGTTACATACTTGGCTTTTTTTGCTGTATACTGTGTATCTTATGCCCTTCACTTGCTAATATGTTGGGTATACGGCCAGTTAAACAATCGTGCCCTTTTCTTTGTGACGAAATTTACAGGGCTCATTTTAACTTTCTTCGCACTTGAAATGCTGCTGTTTGGCTTTATGGACGTGTTAAGTGTCATTGATCAGCGTGCTTCATAATGAAAAAGACTTGGAACATTTCCAAGTCTTTTTTTTATAAGCGATAAAGCTTTGTGTATTTCTCTGTTAAATACTGAATGAGAGGTGTTGGATCAATTCCACCACCTGTGATGCTTTCAATAAGGTCTTTTGGCTTTTTCACTGCACCATATTGGTGAATTCGTTCCGTTAGCCATACACGGATTGGTTCAAGTTGTTTTGTTCTTACTAATTCCTCAAAGTTCGGGAATTCTTGTTTTAACACTTCGTTTATTTGTGCTGCATAAATAAATCCAAGAGCGTAAGACGGGAAGTAGCCAAAGTCTCCAGATGACCAGTGTACATCTTGTAAAACCCCTTCACCATCGTTACTTGGCACAATCCCTAAGTATTCTTCCATTTTTTCGTTCCAAAGCTTTGGTAAATCCTCAACCTCTATTGATCCTTCAAATAACCCTTTTTCAAGTTCATAACGAAGAATAATATGTAAACAGTATGTTAATTCATCTGCTTCTATGCGAATCATCGACGGTTTTGCTTCGTTTAAACCGAAATAAAAGTCTTGTAACGAGACATGTTTAAATTGAGCTGGCGCGAATGTCGTTAAATCTGCATACATAGCTTCCCAAAAAGGATACGATTGTCCAATAAATTTTTCCCAGAAAAGGGATTGGGATTCATGAATGCCCATTGATGTGCCACTTGCTAGACCGTATGGGATCAACTCTTCTGATATGTTTTGCTCATATAGCGCATGTCCTCCTTCGTGAATGGTTCCCAACAGTGCAACACGAAAATCTTGTTCATTGTATTTCGTTGTTACGCGCACATCACTTGGGTTTATGCCGATTGCAAAAGGATGTACACTTTCATCTAAACGACCTTTGTTAAAATTGTAGCCCATCGTGTTTAAAAAAGATTTGCTTAGTTCTTCTTGTTTTTCTTTTGGAAATGATTTAAAAAGAAACGAAGTATCCGGTTGGTCAGATGCATGTATGACTTTCTGAATCAAAGGGATAAGGTGTTCTTTTATTGTTGCAAATACGGTATCAAGGGTGTCGGTGAAAACACCAGGCTCATATTGATCCAATAGGGTATTGTATGGATGTTGTTCATAGCCTAAGTATTGAACAAAACGCTTTTTAAATGCGACAATCTCTTGTAAATAAGGTTTGAAGATTTCAAAATCGTTTTTTTCCTTTGCTTCTTCCCACTTGACTTCTGCATTCGTTTGCAACTTCACAAATGCTAAATAATCATCAACTGGGATTTTTGTATTCTGATTATACGCTTTTTCTGCTTCTTCAATAGCTCTACTTAATATTTCCGATTGCTCTTGTTCTTTTTTTAATTCATCAATTAAATCTTTTAAATCACCTGAAGTTGTCATCTCGTACAATTCACTTGATAACGTCTCCATTATTTCAGCACGCTGCGTAACGCCACCAGCTGGAGCCCCAGTTCGTGCATCCCAAATTACTAGACCAAGCATTTGTTCAAAATGATTTTTTCGTTTTAAATATTCAAGAAATTTTTCTTCGGTTTGAGTCATGTTATCGCCACCCTTCCGTTCTAGCATACGTCTAAATTGCTTGTAGGACAAGACAAAAGACGAGAGATTGAAGTTATGATACACTAATCTCGTAGGAGTGATAAGATGAATGTTGAAATTACCGATGCGGCAGTAGCGTTTTATCAAAATGAAATGAATTTAACACCAGGCGATCAGCTTCGATTGTTTGTACGAGTTGGCGGAGTAGGTTCAGGTGGTTTTTCTGTGGGTATTACGAGAGAAATTGAAGGGCATAATTATGAGATGCTTGAGAAAAAAGGCATTCAGTTCTTTGTTGCTAAAGATGATTTATGGTACATCGATGGCATGAAAATTGATTATGATGACGATCGTGACATGGTCATGTTTACCCAATCAAAATTTGATAATTTAGATCATCCTTTATTCATAAAAGAAACATGAGCCAACGTTGGCTCATGTTTTTCATTTAACTATAGTCGTTGTCCTGCGCTTCATCCAGCTGATGACTAGCTTGATCGAGAAGCGCTGAAGAATGGGCAAAAAAAGCTTCGTCTATATTCCCTTGGTAAGCCAGTGCTTGCTTAAATTGTTCTTCCGCTTGTTCAAGTGCTTGCGTTGCTGCTTCTAATTGCTGCCCGTCCATGCTTCGTGTGGCTTGTCCGATCATATGTTGAGCGGCTTTAATCGCCAGTTCAATTTGTTCTAAATTGCGATAGCCATCTTCTTGGTTTGAATACTGATTCATGAAGTCAACCTCCCTTTTGTTTTACTATAAACAAAAGAGTTGTTTTTTATACATAAGTTTACATAATATTTATATGGTTAACTACCTTCATGAGAATTTAATTTTGGAAAAGCTGGTTCCAATTGCTTATAGAGCATCTCATACAAATTAAATTGCTTCTTATAGATGTGGTGATCCGTTTCGTTCGGTTCAAATTGCTCACTATATGCTTGATTCTGTTTTTCTAACGCACCACGTGCTAGCCTTACTGCACCTAATGCAGAAGCATGATATGTTTCTTGCAGGCGAACCGGTTTTCCTGATATATCAGCGAGAAGCTGGACCCATTTTTTTGATCGGGCAAACCCTCCAGATGCTTGAATTCGTGTAATAGGTGCAACTGATTCTTCCAAAGATGTTAAAACGGATTGTAAACTGTAAAGGATCCCCTCTAACACAGCACGACTAAAGTGAGCACGGGTGTGTGTTCGTCTCATCCCAATAAAAGCTCCACTTGCCTCTCCATTCCAGTGAGGTGCTCGTTCACCATTTAAAAATGGTAAAAATAGTAGTCCGTCTGCGCCTGGGCGTACGGTAAAAGCTTCTTCAATGATCTCATTTACAGTGGCACCTTTTGCAAAGTGCTCAATAAACCATTCCAACGCAATACCACCGTTATTTGTCGCTCCACCAGCAATCCAAGTTGAATCATTTAGCACGTAGCAAAACGTTCTCATATCTGCATCGGTTAACGGTTGTGAAGTTGTCATTCGTACAGCGCCACTTGTCCCAATCGTCAGTGTTGCAACGTTTTCAATTAGCCCTCCAGCGCCAACATTCGCAAGCACACCATCACTGGCACCTATTGTAAATGTACATGATTCTGCAAATGAAAACGCTTGAAGAATTTCCGTTCTTTTAGAGAAGCGATAGTCTGTCGGCACAATTGGTGATAGTTTCTCTTGGTCGAGCTGCAAGAATGATAGAATACTAGCGTCCCACTGCTTTGTGTGCAGGTTATATATCCCTGTGCTACTTGCTAAAGATTGATCTACCGCGAATTCGCCAAATAAATGAAAACATATAAATTCTTTTATAGAAATAAATTTATAGGTGCTTGAAAAAATCTCTGGCCAATGTTCTCTTATCCATGTTAATTTCCCAATCCAAGACATCGGATGAATGGGTGTTCCTGTTTTTGTATAAAATTGTCTTCCTTGTTCCGTATCTTTTAACGTATTTGTAATCGTTTGTGAGCGTGTATCTGCCCAAGTTAGTAAGTTTGTTAATGGTCTACCTGTTTTGTCTATAGCCATTAAAGAATGCATGGCTGAAGAAAAAGATAAGCTTGTTATATCAGCTGGAGCGATTTCCGTCTCGGTAAGAATCTGTCTCATACTATGTAAAGCAGCTTCACGAATGGCGACTGGATCTTGTTCTGCATAAGAAGGTTTTTCTTGAATTAACGGATAGCTTGTTTCGTGCTCAGAGATCTGAAGGTAGTCCTGAGAGAATAAAACGACTTTCGTGCTTGTTGTTCCAATATCAATAGCTAGTGAATACATGTTGTAACCCCTTTACGTTAAAGCATCCGTTTATACCCTAAGTCATGAAACCATAAGAAATCATTGCGGTCTAATGCCACTAACTGTAAGGCTTGGTAATCGATATCTAATAGATGACTGTCCACGGGCATGATGTCTTTATAATAGATTAAAATCGGTTCCTTAGAACGACTCTTGTCTATTGTATAAAAAAAATACGTTTGATACATTAATTCTTGGCAAATGCATGAAGGATTTTTTTCAATCCATCCTAAAATTTTGTTCATCCCTCTTTGAATATAAATCCAAGAACCATCTTTCAATTTACTCACTCCTTATATGCCTTTTTGTTAGTTTATCTGTTTAGTGAATTTTTATGAATTCTAATACGGTGAATGAAATTATTTTATTTTGATAAAAAAGGCAACCCTTTTTTGTAATTGGGTTGCCTTCTAACATTAGATACGTGGTGGTCTTGGTCCGAAAAATTGATAATAATCGGTTTTAATATTTCCGTTATATAGTTTGCGCTTTTTACTCGCTTTTTTTCCGTATAATGTTTCAAAATCTTCATGCGACGTCAATACATAAACGGACCACGTTTCAAACGATTTCATGATTTGACCCATATCTTTGTACATGGCTTCGACTTCTTCTTGTTCACCTATCCGCTCTCCATATGGTGGATTTGCAACAAGCACACCGTAACGTCCTCGGTGACTAAAATCACTAATTTGCATTTGTTTAAACGAAATAAGATCGGCAAAACCTGCTTCTGCAGCATTGTTTTTCGCTAATTCAATCGAGCGGTGATCAATATCTGAACCGACGATATCTAGTTTTTGATCATACTTTGCTAAATCTTCTACTTCTTGCCGCGCTTTATTCCAATGATCTTCTCCGACCCAGTGCCAGTCTTCCGATACAAAATCACGATTAAATCCAGGAGCAATATTTTGTCCAATAAGTGCTGCTTCAATTGCCAATGTTCCAGATCCACAAAACGGATCTGCAAATGGTCGATCTACATTCCACGTGGTGAGTTGAACCATCGCAGCCGCTAACGTTTCTTTTAACGGTGCCTGGTTATGTAACGCTCGATAACCACGTTGATGTAGCCCGACGCCACTTGAATCAATCGTAAGTTGCGCCTGATCTTTCAATAACGCGACTTCAATTCGGTATAATGGACCATCTTCATCAAACCATCCACGTTTGTATTGTTTTTTCAAGCTTTCTACAACCGCTTTTTTTACAATAGCTTGGCAATCGGAAACGCTAAATAATTGTGATTTAACCGAGCGGCCAATTACCGGAAATTCTGCATGTGGTGGTAATAGGTCAGCCCACGGCAACGCTTTTGTTTTTTCAAACAGCTCATCAAATGTCAATGCTTTAAATGAGCCAACTAAAATTTTTATACGATCTGCAGTTCTTAACCATAAATTTGCGCGGGGAATCGCTTCAACTGATGATGTAAAGACGACCCTGCCGTTTTCAACCGTTACATCTTCATAACCAAGTGCCTTTACTTCACGGGCACATATCGCTTCTAACCCCATTGTCGTTGTTGCTATTAACGTGACCTTACTCATTCTTATCCTCCCTTAGTACCAAATGACGCCACCTTGCGATTCTGCATAAAATGCACCGACAATCGCTACAAGTCCAAACGCCAAGACAAGTAAAGTGCCCATTTTTTTTGCTGATTCAGAACGATGATAAAGAAATACAGCAAGTGTATAAAATGCGAACACCGTTAATAAAAAGATTCCTCCTAATCCAAACAAGTAGCCTTGTATGCCGAAACCAATTACGTTTAAAAGAAACAAAACGGCCCCTAGACCGTACATCACTTTTTCTTGTGTCATCTGCTTCCCTCATTTCTGTCTTTTTTGTTAGTGTACCAGAAACAAAATAAAAAAACCCTCAAAAGGGTTTTTACACGTTTATAAATTCATCATCATGTCACTCATAAGCCATGTTCTGTCCTTTTGTACTGCAAACGGTGATGAACCTCGTACTCCAGTAACAATCATCTATCTACGAATTACCGTCCTTATAGTTCCGTTCAATTTCGGACTACAAAATGCCCCTACCATTGTTTGGGTTTCTCGCTCGTGGGGTTTACCTCGTTCCACTCTACTCGTTTCCAAGCAGACTTCGTCACTGTGGCACTTTCAAAGAGTGTATCCCATGTCGTTAAACGATTTAGGGAAGCCTCTTGCCGTCAGTTATGCAACTGCCCTAGCTTATTTATTGGCTAGGCACGATCACTACTGGCTTCGCAGCCAGTGCGAGCATGGACTTTCCTCTACACATTGTGCAGCGATTGTCTCATGACATGACTATTCATAAACGACTTGTTCATTATAGCGCAAAATCTTAGATTTTACAATCATTCTTTAAACATGCGTTTTGGTTCTCGAATAGCTAGCCGAGCAAGTTCATCCGCTTTCTTGTTTTGCTTACTAGGGACCCATTTAATAAAAAATAACTCAAATGAATGGAGCAAGTGCTGAACCTTATTCATATAAGGTTCAAACTGTTTCCGTTTCACGTAGCCTTTTTCGACAGCTTCACTTACAAGTTTTGAGTCGGTTTGAATGAATAAATGTGATAACTGCTTTTTCTTAGCTAACGATAAAGCAATCACTAATGCTTCAAATTCAGCCTCATGATTATTTTTTAAACCAATATGATAGCGGTGTTCATCTGTTTGTCCATCATCGTAAACAATCAGTATGCCTACACCTGATGGGCCAGGATTTCCTGCACTAGCTCCGTCAATTGCTAGACGGTTCATTCGTACATTTTGCTTCCAAATACTTTTTTCTCTAAATTTGAAAGTCGTTGTAAAATATCGTAGTTTGTACTTCCTGCTGATTGTGGTTGTGGTTGTGGCGCACTTTGACTTCTTGATGGCCGATCGCTTTGACGTTTCATTTCTTGTCTTAATTCTTCATTTTCTTTTATTAACTGATCGACTTTACGTTGATACGCTTCATAATCTTGGATGACAACATCTAAAAACTTATCAACCTCGTCTTGGTTATACCCTCTCATGCCAGTTTTAAAATCTTTATCTAGGATTTCTTTGGCATTTAACTTAATCTCAACTGAACTCATTTCTATCACCTCTTGTTCGATTCCACCTACAGTCTATTTTTCCAAAATACTTACGTAAAGTCAATTTAAACAGTACGGTTTTGATATTTTTAAGAAATCTGTTTAAAAATCATCAAGTGCTTCTCTTCTTGCTTCTTCGATTTCTTCTGGAGAAATCATGTAGATAGGCTTGTCCAAAGATCGCGCCACGTTTATGTAATATTTTGGCGACCCTTCCTTTTCTTCTTCATACAAAACAAGAACGGCATCTGTCTTTTGAACTAAATATTCATTTTTCACTTTTAACTGTGTCGGATTTTCATAAGGACGTTTTGATATAGAGTCAACGTAATCTGCTTTTACTAACCGTTCATGGTAGCGTTCCTGTAGACGCTCATTCCACTTAGACTCTTGCTCTTCAAAAGGTGTTAATAGGCCGAGCTGAATGGTTGGGTAGTCAGATTCCTGTAAATCACTCACTACATCCATTGCCCACTGTTCTACGCCAAGCTGTCCACTTGTAATAAACCACGTTGCCCCTTCTTCAATGAGCGCAATAATCCGTTTTTTTAGCACGAGCTTAATCCATTGAACGCCTTCATGTGATTCATTAAAGACGCCAAGCTCATGCATTTTATATCCTGTTACTAGGACAGCATTCATGTTGTTCCTCCTTAATAAAAGAGCGAGCCAATTAGCCCGCTCGCTACTACTTATTTCTTAAAGCCGTTATACGGTGATACATTTGAAGGTTTCATATTGCTCATAGGCGCTGTGTTGTTCGGTTTCATATTGCTCATTGGAGCTGTATTGTTCGGCTTCATGTTGTTCATTGGCGCCATATTGTTTGGCTTCATATTAGATGGTGATACATTTGCAGGCATATTATTATTCATCGGCTTTTCACAATACTGCTCGTTCATCACGTGCTCTTGCACGCTATCCGTATGTGGATAATGATGAATGTGCTTATAAACATGGTTTTTCACATGAGTTGTGTGAGAAGGATGGATTTCTGGAACAATATACTCTTGCGTACTTTCGACAACATTATGCTGAGTTGGATGAACAACAGCAGGTAATTCTTGCGAACAAGTTGGCATCGTCATGTTTGGCTTATGGTTGCCACCACACGGGTCACACATAGGTTTTGGTGGGCAACAATGATGTTGTGGTCTTTTATGAAACATAAGTTAAAGTCCTCCTTTAATTTTAAGTCACTATTACCTTATGTTCATACCCACCTAGGTGTACTAGTTGATTGACCCATTTTTTGCGTTAATTTCTTCATCCATTTTAAATTAGCGTGCACGAATGTCGTCGATTCCCTTACTAAATCACACGATTTTAGTCGAGTTATGCGCTTCCCCAGGAAATAATTCATTATTTCTTATTCAGTCGCTCCACTCGTTTTATTGCGTCGCTTCGTTCTCGCTCATTTTTTGCAAAAGATAGAGCAAGATGAGCATAATGAGCCGCTTGATTGATATCTTTCACATAGTGTTCATACATAAGAGCCAGTTCAATGGCGCTTTGCCACCTGAATGGTTCACTCATTAAACATTCTTTAAAATCGATTGTTGCTTCTTGATAATGTTGGCCTTTTTTTAATCCATATCCCCTCAAATACCGCGCCTCGAGGACCTCATTATGATCAGTTGTCTCATGATTAATGATGCTCGTAAACATGTCATGTGAAAGTGGATACGCACCATTCGCTTGAGCCCACTTCGCCAACTGCAACCGTTCGTGTAGTGACGTCTCTTCTTCCCAATCCGTGATTTTTTCAGTTAAGCGTGCATAAAGCGCGATTAATGACAGCACATCTTTTTCATGATGTTCCAAAATACTTGTGATGTATTCAAGCTTCTGCTCGCGTACAAAATCAAAATATAATAACGGAATCAAATGAGAAGGCGTATCTTCCGTCCGTTTTATTCCAAGAATCTCATCTTCCAACACACCTAATCGGCAAGATGGTAAGTGATGTTTCCATAACCGCCTCGCCGCATGCAACAGATCATAATGTCCAAATTGAGGAAGTTTTGGCACCGTATCACGTAAATACGCATGCCTCGTTTTTAAACGAGGCCAGTCAAACGCCTTGCCGTTAAAACTAACTAAATGGTCAAGTTTTCCAACATCATGGAGAAAATAATGATATAAAGCAGACTCCGCGTCAGGAGACGGTAAAAAATATTGACGTACAACAACCGCATTTTCTTCAAAACACGCAAAGCCAAGTAAAAACATTTGTGTCCCCGCACCTGCACTTAAGCCCGTTGTTTCAGTATCAAAGAAAATTAATTTCTTTAACGAAATTCCTTTGCTTGATAATGGGTGAGCAAATGACGTTGACTCCCATTTCAGTAAGTCATCTTGATACTCGCGAAACGTTTTTTTACCGTATGTTCGATCAAGAGTATGCTTTGTTTCACGTATGTAGCATACTTGATCCTCAAAATGATGCGGGATCAATCCAAATTCATGCCAATCGCTTGCACTTTTTTCTACTTTTGTAGCAGTTTTTATTGACTCTCTCTGCGGAGGTTCTTGTTTCATATGAACTTCCATTCGTTTTAGCTTTGCTTTTAATGACATGTTTATCACGTTCCCTTTTAATACGGTATGTGAAATTATTATACGTTTGTTTTAAGACTATGAATAAACTGGCTTAATTTTTTCTTAAACGATGGGTCTTCTTTTACTTCTCCAATGCACGCTGGGCATCCATAAGAACATTGACAGTGTGCGATTAAATTTTGCATATGGTCCAATACACTGCCCATATGGGAATAAAGCTCTTTTGCTAAACCTATCCCACCAGGATAAGCATCATAAATAAACACAGTTGGCTTTCCCGTAACATCTGCTTTTACTTGTGGTGTCACGTGAATATCATTGCGTTCACACATCAAATGAAGCGGTGCAACGTGATGGATAAGTGTCGCAAAGCTAACAAGAAACGCTTCCGTTGCCTTTCGTTCCATGTTTAAAGAATGGAATGTAAGCCACATACTATTTGTATGCATTTCTTCTTCTGGTAAATGAACCGGTCCTGAACCGATGTTTTCCATTGTAGCAAGACGGATTTTTTTAAAGATCGTTACTTTTCCTGTAACCATGACATCGCCGTATGACATTGTGACTAGCTCCAGAGGCTTTTCATTGTCTTCTTCAAGGATCGTTAACGACACGGCTAAATTAGCATCTGTGAAATAATCGACTTTCACTTCGCGGACAAAGGCTTTTTTCTCATCCCAATCCAAATATTCGACTTGGAATTGGATTCCTTGATGGAGATAAATCGCTTCGTCATGAAGCAGTGTCATTGCGCTAAATCGATCCATTTCCCCAATGACTTTGTGAGCTGTTACATCGCTCTGATCAATAATAACAACATTTTCTTGCGATGCCGACCGTAAACTGATCCCGTGAGCTGGAAAAGCATCGGTCATCCAATACCAGCGATCTTTTTTTTGTAAGAGAACTTGTTTTTCTGTTAGATAATCCAAATATTCGTCAACAACTTCTCCTACAAACGTTTCTCCGGTTCGGAAAGGAAGTTCATAGGCAGCGCATTTAAGGTGATCCAAATAAATAATTAAATTTAGCGGGTTTACTCGTGCTGTTTCAGGACTGCGTTCAAAAAAATACGCAGGATGGTTCATAATATATTGATCAATAGGCGTGGACGCAGCTACCATGATCACGACCGCTTCATTTTGCCTACGACCAGCTCGTCCCGCTTGCTGCCATGCACTCGCAATTGAACCTGGATAGCCAGTTAGAATACAAACTTCTAATTGTCCAATATCTACACCTAATTCAAGGGCATTTGTTGACACAACGCCAATTACTTCACCGGAACGTAAGCCTTTTTCAATGTCTCGACGCTGGTTTGGTAAATATCCTCCCCGATAGCCAGCAATCGTTGCTTTTCCGAACCGATGTTTCGTTAATTGTTGGAGTTTATTCAACATTATCTCAACGCGAACACGGCTTCTTGCAAACAAAATGGTTTGAATGCCTTCTCGTAAAAAACCTTCTGCTAATTCTTGCGCTGATCGCATCGCACTCTGTCTAATTTGCAACGGTTCATTCACAATAGGAGGATTATAAAAAATAAAATGCTTTTTTCCACTCGGCGCTCCACTTTCCGTTATTACTTGAAACGGTTCGCGAATTAATGTTTCCGCTAATTCTCTTGGGTTAGCGATTGTAGCCGATGTACATATAAAAGTTGGGTTTGACCCGTAATAAGCACAAATTCGTTTTAATCGCTCCACGACATTCGCGACGTGGCTACCAAACACACCACGATATGTGTGAAGTTCATCAATGACGATATAGTCTAATTGCTCAAAAAAAGCAACCCACTTCGTATGATGAGGTAAAATCGCCGAATGAAGCATGTCAGGATTTGTAATGACGACATTGCCCGCCTCGCGAACGCTGGTCCGAATTTGCGGTGGCGTGTCGCCATCATACGTATGACATTTTAAATTGATACCAATATCAGCAATCATCTCATTTAATTCCGTCATTTGATCTTGCGCAAGGGCTTTTGTCGGAAACAAATACAATGCTCGACTTGAAGGATTCTCTACAAACGTTTTTAAGACAGGTAAGTGATAGCATAACGACTTGCCAGATGCTGTCGGCGTGACGGTTACAAAATGCTTACGCTCATGACCGTAAATAAGAGCCTCTCGTTGATGTGTATATAGTTCACTAATGCCGCGTTTTCGTAGACCGTGACAAATCCGAATATCAAGCCAGTCTGGAAATGCTTGAGTCCGTGCCTCTTTCGGCTCAATCTCGCGCCAATAGGTGACATTTTGATCTTGTTTTAATTCTTGTAATTTTTGTTGGAGTGTTTGTTTAAACATGATTTCCACCTCAAGAAGGATCTTTCTTCTATTTTAGCGAATGGTTGTTCTGTTGGCTACAATGAATTTCATGACACTTTTTGCTAGACTAGTGCCAATCATTGAAATTTAATGTATAATAAAAGATATTTCGATTTACGAAGTTTAGGAGGTAAAAAAGATGGAATTAACAAAACGCCAAGACATTCCAACTGAAGAAACGTGGAACTTACACGATCTTTTTTCTTCAACGGAAGAATGGAACGACGCACGCGAAAAGGTCGAACAAGCAGCAGCTAAATTATCTTTATTTACTGAAAAAATCGGGGAACGTGCGGAAAACCTTCTGCATGCTTTAGAAGCACGAGAAGCAGTTTTAGAGAAACTTGTGCCAGTCATGACGTATGCCTCACTTTCTCTCTCAAGTGACGGTACAGATGCAACCTCTCAAGGCAATTCTAGTTTAGCCCAAGGTACGCAAGCGCTCGTCCAAGCAGAATTGGCTAAAGTTGATGCCGAAATTTTAACATTGCCGCCTGCTATTATGGAGCAATTTCAAACAGAAAAAGAAGAGCTACAATTGTTTCGTGTATTCTTAGATAAATTGGCTGACACTCGCCCCTACGCGCTATCAAGTGAAACAGAAGAAGTGCTTGCTTCCTTATCTCCTATTCTCACAAGCCCTTATTCAACATATTTAACAAGCAAATCAGCGGATATGACCTTTCCCAATTTCACTGGCGCAAACGGCGAAGAACTTCCTCTTTCTTTTGCCCGCTTTGAAGATCAATATGAATTGTCGCCACATACAGAAGAGCGAAGAAACGCATTTATTACGTTTGACGACACGTTAAAAAAGTACGAGCATACATATGCAAAGCTATATGCTAGTGAAGTCACCAAGCAAGTGACGCTCGCACGGTTACGCGGTTACGAGTCGGCAGAACATATGTTACTTCACTCGCAGAACGTCACGCAAGCGATGTACCACAATCAACTTGATACGATCTATCAAGAATTAGCGCCGCACATGCAACGTTATGCAAAATTGAAAAAAGACGTTTTAGGGTTAGACACATTTGGCTTCTCAGACTTAAAAGCCCCTTTAGACCCTGATTTTGAGCCGGTTACATCGTATGAAGAAGCATATGACACAATTATTGAAGCCCTTAAACCATTAGGTGATGAATACGGTAAGATGTTAAAACGAGCGAAAGAAGAGCGCTGGGTTGATCGGGCTGACAACGTCGGGAAGGCAACTGGTGCGTTTTGTGCAAGTCCGTACGGCTCGCATCCTTATCTTTTGCTTACGTGGAAAGATACGATGCGCGGAGCATTTATTCTAGCCCATGAGCTCGGTCACGCTGGACATTTTTATCATGCTAACGCAGCTCAGCCTCTGCACGCGACACGGCCATCTACTTATTGTATTGAAGCCCCATCTACGATGAATGAATTATTTCTTGGCAATCATTTATTAGCACAAACCGATGATCCACGAATGAAACGCTGGATTACGCTTCAATTTATTGGTACGTACTATCATAACTTTGTTACACATTTACTAGAAGGAGAATTTCAACGACGTGTTTATGCCCTTGCGGAAGAAGGGATCCCACTTACCGCAATAAAATTACGCGAAACAAAGCAAGCCGTTTTAACTGGTTTTTGGGGTGACTCTGTGGAAATTAACGAGCGAGCAGGACGTACGTGGATGCGTCAACCGCATTATTATATGGGCTTATATCCGTACACGTATTCAGCCGGTTTAACAGCTGCAACAAAGGCTTATACCCTTTATCAAGAGCAAGGGCAACCGGTTGTTGATCAGTGGCTAGACATGCTTCGAGCTGGTGGAACGCTCGCTCCCCTTGATCTATTTAAACAAAGTGGCGTTGATATGGAAAGCAAAAAAACCATACAAGATGCTGTTGCATATGTTGGAGCCCTTATTAACGACCTCGTAAATAGTTATAAATAAAAAAAGTGTGCTACGGCACACTTTTTTTATTTATCTTCTTCGTTAGCCTGCAATAAAGCTTTGTAACCAGACCTCGTAAGCTGATTGTCTTCGTCAATAAAATTTGAATTTGCCAATGATTGGTTGCTATCTTTTGATAGACGAGGTAATAAACGCTGAATTTCATGGTTTAATGCAGCGAACGATCCTGACTCAAGAATATCAGGATCCATTGAAGCAGCGATTTCTCGCATGGGTGATTGTTTAACAAACAGTTTCTTTGTTCCTTTTACTACATTCATTAAACGACTTGACGCATTTAACCATTCTTGACGAACTTTTGACGTTTCGGTATCCGTTTGTTCTAAACGCTCGCGAATTCTTTCTTTTTCTAGTTCCTCTAATTCCGTTTTACTTAATAATTCTTCAAACAGCTGTGTACGATCAAGATCAAGCTTTTGTAGTTGAAATTCTTTTTCCTGCAAGGCTTCTAGGTCATGTTCTTTTGTTTTCTCTTGTTCTTGGTCCAATTGTGTCTGTTTCACTTCATCTTCTTGTAAAAATTGATCGAGCTTTTGCTCCAATCGTTTTGTTTTCAACACAAGAAAGACAAACAAAGCAATTAACGCTGAAAGGACGACAATTTGGTACCAAAGATTGCTAAGTAATGCTAAAGAAAATACACCAACTAACCCAACACCAGCAAGTGCATATAGCCAACTGTTTCTTTGTTCTTTCAACTTAGATTCAACCTTTCCATGCTGCTTTTCTTAAAAGCAGTGTAACGAAGTTTCGATTTTTTGTCCACTTTCAATAGAAAGGCTTCGCCCTACCCGATTATGCTTTTAACGCTTCATACCACGTTTTTGCTGCTTCAAGCTCTTCTCTTAACAATTGATGACCGCCATTTGTCCAGTAGCTTTCAACGGCCGCACCTGCATGTGTTAAATCTTGAATCAATGTCTCAGTTTCCGGAGCAGGAATCATCGGATCATTTTTTCCAGCACCTACGAAAACAGACGTGTTTGACAATGATGGTAGATCGTTTTTTTGTTGCGGTACCATGGCGTGAAATAAAAAGGCTCCTTTAAATACTGAACCATGTTCGTACATCATATTCGCTGCAATATTTGCTCCATTTGAATAGCCTAGCGCATAAATCTCTTGATCATTAAACTGATATTCTTGAGCAGCTTGTTTAATAAATTGATGAAGTTCATCTGTACGCTTTTTTAAATCTTCCATATCAAAGACACCTTCTTGAAGACGGCGGAAAAAACGCGGCATGCCATTTTCTAGCACATTTCCTCGTACCCCAAGGACATTCGCTTGCGTATCAATGATGTCCGCGAGGGGAAGCAAATCTTCTTCATTTCCACCAGTGCCATGTAAAAGAACAAATGTAGGTCCTTCTTTTTTATTTTCTTTATACATATGAATATGTTCCGTCATCTAAATCCCTCCATACTGCGTTCTTGCTTTAACTATAACAAATCCTCAAACAGTTTAC
This sequence comes from Shouchella phoenicis, assembly GCF_047238345.1. Classification (NCBI taxonomy): domain Bacteria; kingdom Bacillati; phylum Bacillota; class Bacilli; order Caryophanales; family Bacillaceae; genus Shouchella; species Shouchella phoenicis. Next base: position 1,888,484 of record NZ_JBDFMQ010000001.1, read on the forward strand.
CATGAAACTGTATTCTTTATTCAAGCAAAAAAGAACTAGCCACCAGACTAATTCCTTTTTTCTTCTTGCAGCTGTTTAATTTCTTTTTCTAGCACAGAAACATACTCTTCATAAATCTCAATGAAAGCTTCACGTCGATATTGTTCTTCTTCTTTTCTCATTTCATCAATTTTATATCGGTATTCTTCTTTAGAAGGCGTTACGCTCATTATTTTTTCCTCCTTCATTTTTTTCAAACAATAAGTGCCCTACCTCTCACCTATCGTTACGGTTCCTTGACCGAGCCACACGATTGAAAAAAATACACCGCAAGTTATTGAAGTCAAAATAGCACCTCTCCTTTTTCTGTGGACACTCTTCTTTACCCGTTCTATCTGTTTTAAAAACAAGAAATTAATTAAATCTGTACTAGCACAAAAAAAAGAGCCAAGAGGCTCATTAGGCATGATACGTATTAATCATATCTAAAATTGACATTTCCTCTTCTTGATGATCAACATGTTGCTGTTCTTTTTCTGGTACCATGTCATCTCCTCCTCAAATTGTTTTGTGCTTACTACTTACTATATGCCATTGTAGTATAACAGTCAACAGTTTTTTTGTTTGTTTTATAACAATATGTCAGTTTAATCCTTTTCACAACCCCTACACCGTCTCAAAACGACCATTCCCGCTCAATTGGCACCACAGGCACAAGGGCGACTTCGGTTTGCTCTGCTCTATTACTTACGCTCACGGTCTCGTCTTTATCCCGGCACGGTCTCAGCCATTTTTGCGTGAAATCTCGCTTCAATGCCTTTAAACACCTGCTGTTCTCGAGGGGCTCGTCGCCAATTTTATGTTGGATAACCCGCATAAAAACCGTTGATTCACGCACACTATCGTAAAAAAGGAGCGAGTCCCGTGAACAAGATGATAAAAATAACCCTTGTCTTTTCTGTTCTATGTCTACTTATGACTGCTTGCGTAGACGGGAACACACCTCAAGCCCAAGATGATGAAATAAAGAAATTATCAAATCGCCAAGATGTGAACCATTATAAATTAGAACAAACACCTGAAAGTGAAGCATATGCGTATGAGATTTCAACATATTTAGGAACAATCTTTCCCTATTTTTCAGATTTAGGTAAGAACATTGAAGGACATTCTGCTAAAGCAAGTGAACAAACTTCCGAACTAATTGCTCACGCCGAATCATTTGAAACGTCTCAACCTGTTGAACCGTTTAATGAGCTCATTGATTTGCACCACTCTTATCTCGTCGCTCTTCAAGAGCTTGACCATGCCATTGCGAATGAAGATTTAAACGATGAACGTTTGCATTATAGCTATGCAACACTAACCGCTCGATTGTATGCAATGGAGTATCAATCATTACTGTCTGAATATGGAATAAAAGCAGAAGCTCCGAACTTGTCGAGAATTGACTAAGAAAAGAAGTATTTGACTAGTTTTGAATAAAGCTTTTTCTTCTGATCAATTCACGCTATAATACTCCTTGTACTAATTCCATGGGTGGAGTGAAACCATGATTCATATTGATATAGAAGTCAAACGAAACGAAATGCATCTGATCGCAAAAAAATTCGGTCTCGGTGCAAGAAAAACTGTTAAATGCTCACAGGAACTTGATTTATTGTTAAATTGTTTACAACAACATAGAGGGAAATTCAGACGTTAACCTTGATTTTTAGGAAAAAATTTGATATGGTAAATCCATAATAATTGAACAGAATTACAGTAGAGGTGCATACGCAATCAGTACATTCACTAAGGGTGTAGGCCTGTTGATGTGAAATGGAAAGGTGCGACTGCCGAAATAAAGAGTGACCTATGTCCATTCTTTATTGGGGCTGTTTCTTAACAAGAGCAGCACTGTCATACATTTGTATGGGGGGCTACATGAAAGAAGTAGGTACGACCTATGCAGCAATGGATTTTTCATTGTTGTTTTTTTATTCCTCTCAACTGTTCATAAGGAGGATTTTTATGCATTTTGGCCAATTACTAACAGCAATGATTACACCGTTTTCTAGAGATGGTTCGATCGACAAAGAAGGAACGTACTCTCTTATTCAACATCTTGCAAACACAGGTACAGACACGCTTGTCATTAACGGAACAACAGCAGAAGCGCCTGTACTCACTGCTGCAGAACGAAAAGAAATGCTCGCTTTAGCCATTCAAGCTGCAGATAAGCGCATGAATGTGATTGCCGGTGTTGGTTCAAATAATACAACCCACTCGATTGAAATGGCCAAAGAAGCAGAGGCACTTGGTGCGGATGGGATTATGGTGGTTACACCCTACTATAATAAACCTTCTCAAGAAGGCATTTATCAACATATGCTACAAGTTGCAACAGCTGTTTCCCTCCCTGTGATGCTTTACAACGTACCAGGTAGAACAGGAGCAAACATGTCCGTTGAAACAACCATACGTTTATCTCTTGTACCCAATATCGTTGCATTAAAAGAAGCAAGTGGAGATGTCGATAAAGTAACAGAAATTGTTGCGCAAACCGCTGATCATTTTCTTGTTTATAGTGGAGATGATTCGTTAACGTTACCAATGATGGCAGTCGGTGCTACAGGAGTCGTTTCGGTTGCCTCTCATATCGTAGGCAGCGAAATGAAAGAAATGATGACCGCATTAACAAGCGGAAATCTCAAGCACGCACAAACCATACATCATAGTCTTTACCCGATTATGACCGGTTTGTTTATGGCTCCTAACCCTACCGCAGTAAAAGCAGCTTTAACAGCTTTCCAATTACCAGCAGGTTCTGTTCGCCTTCCGCTCATTCCACTAACGGATGACGAAGAAACGCGCCTTTACCATCTATTAGAGCCGTTTTTACCACAGACAACTTTATATGCAAATTCATAAACAAAAGCGTAGCTCTTTATTCATTTAAGAGCTACGCTTTTTTTATAAGTGAATCCATAATAAGATGTTATCATTCGTAAAAATGATAATTACGATTTATCATGAACGTCATTCAAATGATACTCCATTTTTAATTCTTCAAGCAGGGGCACGCTTTTTTTCGCCCATTCTGAATCGTCTTCTAGTAAAGCTTTATACGATGAGCGCCACGCACGTTCCAAGGATTCCTTGTAATCTGGAACGTCGTCATATTCATACGGTTTAACTGTTGTATAGGGCACCCATGTTTTTTCTAAGTAAGAAAGCGCTTTTCGTTGATGAAAATATGGTACGTCAACTTGCTTTGGGTTGTGCAGATCTCCTTGTTTTGGATGATTTTCAACAGCAAACACTTGGAACAATGCTCGGTTTTGTTCTTCTTCAACTTGAATGATTTTTCCAATATAAATACCTGTTTTATACTTTGCTTTTACGAAACTCATTTCACACCAACCTTTTATAAGAGCGTGACAAACATCATAATAATAAATAAAATAGCGCTAACGATTGCTAAAGGAACACTCCAGTATAGGGGTTTTTTCTTTCCTCTCATTACTGCTGCCAACCCAATTCCGCCAAAAATCCCTGCAACAATAAAGCAGAGCATAAAAAGACCAACGACAAGCAACTCTTGACTATCCATACTCGTCTATAGCCCCGGCACGAGTCGCGTGAATAAACCCCATAAAAATTCAGACGCAGGAACAAAATAATTTTCATTAATACTTCTTAATCCATCATGATCAACAAATAATTCCAATACAATTAGCGTAAATGTTCCCGTCATTGTCACGATTGCCGAGGCAAGAACGAGAACTAATAAACCGATATAGGCAAATAAAATACGCAGGAGCCATTTAAGCCACATAGGTTTTTGATTTTTGCCTCTATTTTCCGCTTCCATGAACCATACTCCTTTAAGTTGTTATAACTCTACTTTAACAAAAGTTCGTGCAAAGCGAGAAGAAAAATGCGAAAAAAGAACGACATTTTTTTTACAAAAAGGAACCTCACGCCCGAAAAAGCGGAGGTTCGTTCTTGCCCCAGTATATAGAACCAAGATTATAATGCCCGTGAAAATTATCTTCATAGGAATGATAGTGAAATTGAAATACATGACCGGTTTTCGGTGGTCGGTCTAATCGAACGTGAAAACGAAGAAGATCATCACCTGTTTTGCCATTAATAAGATGTAGAATCTTTTCTCCACGTCCTGTTAAGGAAGCCTCTGTCATTCGAATATCTTGCCATGAATACTGATCATCTGTCTCCAATACTTGTGAGACCACTTGCTTTAATTCAGGCAAAATCTCTTTTTTGTAGGCCGTTTCAATTTTATCACCAATTCGCTGACCGAATTTCTTCATGCCTTGGCGATACGCTTCATCCATAATCATAATTTCGGTTAACCAATGCGGTTCTAACTGAATATGTTCATACTGACTCGGTGCCCCAATTACAAATGGCAAGAGCGTGTACTCTCGGTCATTTGTTAAATAGACGTTTGCTTTTGTATCGCTCCACTGCATCGTTTTTACAGATGACCCATTCTCAGCTTCAGCTTTATCCAACCAATGATCAACAATTGAGAGATTAATAGAAAAGAAGCCGATGAGGACCATCATGAGTTGTTTCACATAAATCATTATCATGCGCATCATCCCTGCGTCAATGTTTTCTCTATTATGCCATGACTAGCGCGGGATGGTCTAGAACATTTTTGAAAAATGAAACATTATGGTAATTGACTGCTACCCATTAAGTAACGATCACATTCCCGAGCTGCTTCGCGGCCTTCGTGAATGGCCCATACAACTAAACTTTGGCCACGACGATTATCACCTGCTGCAAAAATATGCGGTTTATTCGTTTGATAGTGGCCATATTCTGCTTCAACCGTTTGTTGAGCGGTTTGTTTTACTTGCATTTGGTCAAGCAATTTCCCTTCTGTTCCTGAAAAACCAACAGCGAGAAGTACAAGATCTGCATTCCACCTTTTCACTGATTCTTCAATCGGTGTACGGACTTTCTTTCCGTCTTTCCAAGCAGTATTAACTTGAATGGTTTCCAAACCTACCAATTGACCGGATTCGTTGCCGACGAATTTTGACGTTTGCAATTTGTAACTACGAGGATCTGCCCCATATATGGCTTTTGCTTCTTTATGCGCATCTTCTTCTGCATAAACATTCGGATATAACGGCCAAGGATTGTTAATTTGGCGAATCGCTTGTTTTTGTTCATTAATATCAAATTGGGTTACGGATCGAGCACCGTGACGGATTGATGTGGTAATACAGTCTGCACCTGTATCTCCTCCACCGATCACAATGACGTCTTTATCTTTTGCATTAATGTATTCACCATCTTGGTGTTTAGAATTAAGCAAGCTCTTCGTATTGGCTGTCAAAAAGTCCATCGCGTAATGAATGCCGCTTAATTGGCGCCCTTCTTGATCCACTTCTCTTGGTTTTGTCGCACCTGTCGCTAAAATGATGGCGTCAAATTGTTCATCTAGTTCTTCAGCCGTAATGTCTTCTCCAACTGATACATTCGTTCGAAACAAAATTCCTTCTTCTTTTAATAATGCAATGCGCCGATTCACGACTTCGTAAGCTAATTTCACATCGGGAATACCATACGTCAGTAAACCTCCAGGTCGATCTTCTCGTTCAAAAACGGTGACCGTGTGCCCTGCTTTATTTAACTGGGCTGCACTCGCTAAACCTGCTGGACCAGAACCAATAACGGCAACATGTTTACCGGTACGTTGCTTAGGCGGATTCGGCTGAATCCAACCTTCTTTAAATCCTTTTTCTACAATACTAAACTCTATTGATTTTATGGTAACCGGGTCATCACTAATCGCTACCGTGCAAGATCCTTCACAAGGGGCTGGGCAAACCCGACCAGTAAATTCTGGAAAATTGTTTGTTTTATGCAGTCGATCTAATGCTTCTTTCCATTTGCCTCGGTAAACAAGATCGTTCCATTCTGGGATTAGATTATAAACAGGACACCCGATTTCACCGGAACCTGCCATTGACGTTCCTGCTTGACAGAAAGGAATGCCACAATCCATGCAGCGCGCGCCTTGTCGCTGAAGTTGCTGTTCGGGTACGACAATTTGAAACTCTTGCCAATTTTTCACCCTTGCCATTGGATCTTTTTTCTTAGGTACTTCACGTTTATACTCCATAAATCCTGTCGGCTTCCCCATTTTGCGCTCACTCCTTACATCATTTTTAGAAAGGACGCTTTGATCAAACGCCCTTCTTTCTCTCTATTTATACATTTGAAAGCTTTGTAATTTTTTCGTCGAAAGCCGCTAACGCCGCATCAGCTTCATTAAGGCCTTCTTGCTTTCTTCGTTCAATGGAAGCAAGCATTTGCTTGTAGTCTTTTGGAATGACCTTAACAAAATGAGGTTTTGTCGTTTCCCATTCCGCTAAAATGGTCTTTCCTTGAACGCTGTCCGTGTAGTCGACATGTTCTTCTATTAAGCTTTTCAGAATGACTTCATCTCCAGTGGTTAACGATTCAAATAAAATCATTTCATGATTACTTTTTTCAGCAACTATCTGTTCTGGGTCATAAACGTATGCTGTTCCGCCCGACATACCAGCGGCAAAGTTTTTGCCCATCGAACCAAGATTGACACAGATGCCACCGGTCATATATTCAAGCCCGTGATCACCCATCCCTTCAATAACAACTTGAGCACCAGAATTTCGAACCCCAAATCGTTCGCCTGCTTGGCCAGCTATAAACGCTTTTCCACTCGTAGCACCATAAAAAGATGTATTTCCAATAATGACATTGTCTTTTGCCACAAACGTCGTATTTTTTGGTGGACGGACCACGAGTTGACCACCAGATAATCCTTTTCCAGTATAATCATTGGCGTCCCCTTCAAGGGTTAGCGTCATACCTTTAGGGATAAACGCGCCAAAGCTCTGACCAGCAGATCCTTTAAATTGAAAATGGATCGTATGATCTGGTAAACCATTTAATCCGTGTGCTTTACTTACTTCACTTCCAACTATGGTTCCGACAACACGATCCGTGTTACGAATTGAGGTTGCATAGGTAACTGGTTGTTGCTGTTCGATTGCTGGTTTAGCTGCTTCAAGCAATTCACGAACATCGAGTGATTGCGCTAATTTATGATCTTGTTCCATTTGTTTCGTTTGACGCGATTTTGTTTGGATCGGTCGGTACAATAGGCTTGTTAAATCAAGCTTGTTCGCTTTTGTATTGATTGTTTCTTTATTTTGGTGTAACAGATCCGAACGACCAACGAGTTCATCAACTGTTTTCACACCTAACTGGGCCATGATTTCGCGCATTTCTTCTGCTATATACGTCATAAATGTCACGATTTGGTCAGCTTCCCCTGTGTACTTTTTTCGTAATTCAGGGTTTTGTGTCGCAATGCCAACAGGGCATGTATCAAGATGGCACACACGCATAACGACACAGCCAAGCACAACAAGAGGGGCTGTAGAAAATGCATATTCTTCAGCGCCTAATAAAGCTGCAATCACAACATCTTTACCAGTCATGAGCTTGCCATCAGTCTCAAGCGTAACTCGATTTCGTAAGTTATTTAATAGTAACGTTTGATGCGTTTCTGCAAGCCCAATCTCCCAAGGTAAACCAGTATGTTTAATGCTCGTTCGCGCTGCTGCACCGGTTCCTCCATCATAGCCACTAATAATAATGCCATCTGCGCTTCCCTTTGCTACACCGGCAGCAATTGTTCCAACCCCTGTTCCTGCAACAAGTTTAACGCTAACCTTTGCTGAAGGGTTTGCATTTTTCAAATCATGGATTAATTCTGCCAAGTCTTCAATCGAATAGATATCATGGTGTGGAGGTGGCGATATTAAACCTACTCCTGTTGTAGAGCCTCGAACTTCAGCTACCCACGGGTAAACTTTTTGACCAGGTAATTGCCCACCTTCGCCTGGCTTAGCCCCTTGCGCCACTTTTATTTGAATTTCGTCTGCATTCACAAGATAGTGACTTGTAACACCGAATCGACCAGAAGCCACCTGTTTAATTGCACTTCTTCGTAGGTCCCCATTTTCATCTGCTAAAAACCGGGCCGGATCTTCCCCACCTTCACCAGTGTTGCTTTTAGCACCTAAACGGTTCATGGCAATGGCTAATGTTTCGTGGGCTTCTTTAGAGATTGAACCAAACGACATTGCTCCGGTTCGGAATCGCTTCACGATCGTAGACGCTGACTCAACTTCTTCTATCGGAATAGCCGTTGTCGGTTTAAACGTCAATAAACCTCTAAGGGTTGTTTGTTTTTTGTCTTGCTGATTGATGGCTGCCGTATAATGCTTGAATAGTGAATAATCTTCTGTTCGACAAGCTTGTTGCAGCATATGAATTGTATGTGGATTGTATTGATGCGGCTCTCCGTCTCTTCTCCACTGTAAATCATCTCCTGAATCGAGCTGATCGTCATCACCGAAGCGATCTGTGAAAGCACGGGAATGTCGTAACAACACTTCTTTTGCCATATCTTCTAGCTTTATTCCACCAATACGAGACGGCGTCCACGTAAAATATTTATCAATGACGTCTGTATGAATCCCAACAGCTTCAAAAATTTGTGCCCCTCTGTAACTATGAATGGTCGAAATTCCCATTTTTGACAAAACCTTCATTAGTCCTTTTGTAACACCATTCACATAGCGACGACACGCTTCCACATAATGATACTCCGTTAACAAGCCCTCTTGAATCCATTCATCAATCGTATCAAAAACAAGGTAAGGGTTAATTCCCTCTGCTCCGTATCCAATTAAAAGCGCATGGTGGTGCACTTCTCTTGGCTCCCCAGACTCAACGAGAATGCTTACATCCGTTCGTTTACCAGTACGAATAAGATGGTGGTGCAGACTTGAAACAGCGAGCAAAGCCGGAATCGGTGCATTGTTTTCCGTTACGTCGCGGTCACTTAAAATAAGAAACGTTTTCCCGGCTTCAATGGCTTCATCGGCATGGGCAAACATGTTTTCTAGCCCTTGCTCTAGAGCTTGTTCATTCGCTTCAAACAGCATCGGAATCGTTTCCGCTTTAAATTCGCTTATTTGATTAAACCGTAGTTTTGCTAACTCTTCATTATTTAAAATCGGCGTGTCCAACTGAATATGCCGACAGCTGTCTTTTCTTGGATCTAATAAATTGCCCTCTTTACCAATTGTCGTGCTTTGCGCCGTAACAATTTTTTCTCTTATTGCATCAATTGGCGGATTCGTGACTTGAGCAAACAACTGTTTAAAATAGTTATAAACCAATTGTGGTTTTTGAGACAGTACGGCAAGAGGAGAATCATAGCCCATTGAACCAACAGGATCATTTTCTTCTTTCACAAGCGGCATCATCATTTTATTTAATTCTTCGTACGTGTAGCCGAAAATAAATTGACGTAAGCGAATTTGTTCAAACTCTGTTTCCTTCACTTCCGCTGTTTCTCGTACATCGTCAATATGCAATAACCCTTCATTTACCCATTCTTCGTAAGGGTGGGCTGAGGCAATCGTTTGCTTCACTTCTTCATCTGGAATAAGGCGGCCTTGTTCTAAATCAATTAATAGTAACTGCCCTGGATGAAGTCGTTCTTTTTTGACAATCGTATGAGAAGGAATGTCAAGTACTCCAACCTCTGAACTCATCACAATCATGTCGTCACTCGTTACGTAATAACGTGATGGTCGTAAGCCATTCCGATCGAGGGTTGCGCCGATTTTCTGTCCGTCTGTGAAAACAATAGCAGTCGGCCCGTCCCAAGGCTCCATTAACGTACTATGGTACCGATAAAACCCACGGCGCTGGTCGTCCATCTGTTCGTTATTTTGCCAAGGCTCAGGCACCATCATCATGGCGGCGTGAGCAAGTGATCGACCTGTTAACGATAAGAATTCAAGTGTATTATCAAACATGGACGAATCGCTTCCGTTTTGATCGATAATCGGATGGACTTTTGCTAAATCGTCACCAAACGTAGGGGTAGCAAATTTTGCTTCTCGTGCATGCATCCAGTTAACGTTGCCTTTTATCGTATTAATTTCCCCATTATGAATCATGTATCGATTAGGATGCGCTCGTTCCCAACTTGGAAAGGTATTGGTACTAAACCTTGAATGAACAAGCGCTAATGCGGATTCAAAAGAAGGATCACTTAAATCTAAATAGAACATTGTTAATTGTGCCGTTGTCAACATCCCTTTATACACAATAGTCCGACTAGAGAAACTAGCAAAATAAAATGAATGCTCAGACGCCACATTTATTTCATGCTCCGCTCTTTTACGAACAACATATAATTTTCGCTCTAAATCAATGCCTTTTAGTGGCGATATTGGTTTAACAAACAGTTGCTCAATAAAGGGCATTGATTTTAATGCCGCATTTCCAAGCATGGAAGCATCTGTCGGAACTTTACGCCAGCACAATCGCTCGAATCCTTCTTGTTGCAGAAGGGTATCAATACTCTCTTTTACTGCATTTCTTGTTTCTTCATTAGAAGGTAAAAACACCATACCCACTGCATACGATCCTTGCTCCATCTCAATAATGCCTTGCTTCTGAAAGAACGAATGAGGAATTTGAGTAAGAATTCCTGCGCCATCACCAGTGTTTTCTTCATCTCCTTGGCCCCCGCGATGCTCAAGATTTTCTAATAATAAAAGCGCATCTTTGACCGTTTTATGGGTGGCCTTTCCTTTGATATTTGCTAAAAAACCAATGCCACAGTTGTCGTGCTCAAAATCCGGATCATATAACCCTTGTTTACGCGGTAAGTGTGTACCTCGCATGGTTTCACCCTCTCTCTTCATACTCTCTCCAACAATCTTCTTTTTTGACAAGCGGTCATCGCTTTGTCCTCTTCTGAGTTTGCATAATAAACAATTAAAATGAATAAAAATTCAAGCTTGCTTAATAAAATACTTGTTCGCCTTGAATACACAATTGTGTAAAGACGAACATTTCAAAATAACCTAAAAAAATATTCCGTGTTAGAAGTTTAGCGATTATTTTGTTATTCGTCAAGATTGAACTTCTTTTTTGTTAAGAGAAACCGCTATTTGCCTTCAAATAAATTGCTTAACAATCCATTTTCGTTCATAATAGAAAGCAAGAGATTGAAACGTTTTTAATTCGTTAAACGTATATAAAAGTAATCGAATCTATTATTCTGTTGGAGGTTCCATTCATGAGTGATAAACAAATACAGCATCAACATACTGAGGAGTCCCTTTCCTCCCCTTCAAACACTGCTGAAGATAAACAAACAAGCTCGCCTACTTCTGATGTTCCATCATTAGAAACCGAGACCGACATGAATGAACTTCTAAAAAAACTTGATAACTTAGGTGAGGTAGAACAGCGTGAAGCTGGGGAATCTTTGGAAGCATTAAAACGTCCAGTACGTGAAATGATGGGTGACGATTCCAACACCTTGCCAAAACAGCTACATGAGTTGAGAGAAGTTGTCGGTCAACTTGAGCCTGACCACCTAAAAGATTCACAGCTCAAAAAATTATTTAATCGCGTCATTCGCCGTAACCCTGTTGAGCAGTATGTTCGTCGCTATCAAACGGTAGAAGCTCAGGTCGATCATATTGTTGAAGGCTTGCTCACTGGTAAAGATAAATTACAAGAAGATAATGTCATGCTTAAAGAGCTAAAAGTCGTTGCCAAAGAAAGAATCACGAATTTAAACGAACAAATCTCTATGGGGCAAGAGCTTCATGAGATGTTAGAAAAAGAAATGACGTCCGAAAAATGGGCAGATAACGCCAATGAATTGAAAAAAGGCCAAGTAAAAGTGACAACAAGAATGAAAAATATGCAGCAAGCAGTGATGGTGCTTCAGCAATCTCTCGCGTCTGTTGACCTTATAATGGAAAACAATGAAAAGCTTGAAGAAGCCATTTTTAATGCGATTACCATGACGAAAAATATTATTACGGTTACTGCTTCGATTCAGCTTGCGTTAACAAACCAGAAAAAAGTGATATCTGCAGTACAAAACGTCAACCAAGCAACCGAATCAATGCTGCTTTCAAACGCAGAATTATTAAAGCAAAATACAGAAGAAACATTAAAAACATTAGAAGAGCCAGCAATTGCTCTAGACGCATTTCGAAAAGCGTACGATAATGTGTACAAAGCAATTGAGCTAACTGAAGAATCGAATGAGCGCATTGTTACGAGTGGAAAACAATTTATTGAAGAGATGGATAAATTAAACTCAGAGATGCAAACGAAGCTTTTAAACCGATAAGCAACAGGAGGTAGAGATGTGTGAAATTATTTTCTACAACGGGATTACTTGATTTCTTCACACCTGCTTATAAAAAGCCTGTTGACGATCATATTATTCAAGACGAAACAACGACCCGCTTAATTAATGATACGGAACGATTGTTAAAACGAATGACTGATAATGCAACAGGCAAGAATGAGCGTAAAAATATCCGCCGGCGTCAAAAAGACTGGGATATCAGAGTCAAGATTAACTACAACTACATTCGATTGATTGTTTCTGACACAAAAAATTCCCGCTCTCCGATTCATAAACGGCTTCGGATCGTTTGCCATCGAAAATATATCAAGTCTTCTAACGGCATGGGAAAAGTGAAAGAAGCGACGATCCATTATTTAAAAGATGGACGGATGCATGTGCGCTCCCTTTTGAACGTCTCGCACTTTAAAGGCATATTATACGGTATACACCAGTTAGACCTTGCATATGTTGGTACGAAAACGTCAGAAGTTTCATTAGAACGACTGAGTGGGCATGAACAACAATTAAAAAGTGAACAAGCGAACGACATTCGCGTACTTGTACAAGAAGCGAATCGATATGTGCAAGCCATGGACACACTTTCAATCGACCCCATGCTTGATAATCGATTACAGCGAATTTTAACGCATGTTGGCAGACTTGAAGATGATTTTCACCTCTTTGATTTTGAAGACAAACATACAGTACGTCGCTTGTTACGAGAAGATATGCCAAATTTAATGGGTGCCTTCTTTGCTCTATCAAAAAAGAACCAAATGGAACAGCGTGATAATGTATTTGTCTCGCTTTCTAAAATGGAGCTGTCTCTCATTCGCTTAATTGAGCATTTGGAAAAAACCAAAGTGGAGCGCATGGATCACGTCATGCGTTTACAAGAATTACGCTACGGATCAAAAACAGATTCGCAAGATGAAGAATAAAGAATGAAGCGCTACACTTGCAGGAGTGTGGCGCTGTTCGTTATAATAACGTTAAGATTACTTGATAAAGGTGAGGATGAAATGGATCGGTATGAAGCGCAACAACATATTGGCAAACTTCTCGTCATCGATCTCGGTGAAAAAGGAATGTATTTAGGCGAATTGCTTTCGGTCCTAGCCGAGCCAAAGAAACCTTGGCGTGGAAACGTTCGAATTAAGGCTGTATTAACATTGCCTGAATTTATTTTCCAAAACGAAACGATCGCCATTCACGAGATTCCATACGCGGAAGATGATGTGGATACTTTTGCTAGTCAATATTTAAAAACAAAATCAACGCACACTCATAATGAATCCTATATCGATTCAATTTTAACAGACTTAAAACGCCGTCACATTCGCTTAAAGAATGACGGATCTCCGTCATCAGCTGAACTTGAAGCATTAGAAGTATATATTAAAACAATGACTAGCCAAAAGCGGAAGAAAAATCGCTCCTTAACACAAAACGAACAATTGGAAGAAGCGACCATTCCAGCTTATATTGAATATACGTTTCACGCTGATGGCCACGACTACTTTCTGAAAGATTCTAAAGGAGATCAACTCCCTTTAACTGCTACACATTTCGATTATACGTGGGATCAACAAGGTCATCTCGTATCAGGAAAATATGAAGGAGATGGCATCTTCATTCGCGAAAATGGCAGTCGATTTATCCCGAATGAAGGGGACTTCATTTTAGTCGATAAGGATCAGTTTAATCCTTATTCTATTTTCAAAACTGAACTCGAGCCAGCTGCTTTACAAGGGTTTGAACACAATCTTGCTTTGCATCATGTCTCCCATAAAGATTTGGTACACTGCTACAATTCCCTAATTGATCAGCTGTTTCATTCAGATGCCATCTCTACGTTTCAAGGTGTTAATTTTTTAACCTATCAAACCGATGATCAATTTGTCTTGGTGCAGCACCACTTTAAACGTGAACTTGGTTCAGGTTCTGGCAACAAGCAAGATACGGTGTACGATCGCTTTGAATTTACAACCGATAAAGGAAAGCGTACGATTGCCCTTTATACAAATGCGTATCAATAAACAAAAAGTGTAATCCGGTTGGATTACACTTTTTTTATGTCGTCATGTTCGTCTTGATAAGAATACCATCCATAGAGTTGATCGCCTGTTTCTTCACTTATATCTTTTACCGCGAACGATTTCCCTGCCATGCTTGATTGTACATTTAGCTCAAACGTGGCCAAGTCTTTCCTTCTTTGTAACAGTGAAACTTGCTTTGTTGCGGACTGGATTTTTCGTTTTCGTGAAATAATTAATGACTGCCCAATGGTTCGGTATCGCATCCATACGTACGAGCCACCAGCACCAGCACCGGCATCTTTGTATTGCAACCAAGCTAATAGTGCCGCTAGTGCAACGACAATGAGTCCAATAAGTCCGATTAATCCCCAAAGATAAATTGCTACACCTGTTAGAATCACTGGAAAACTAAGCATACGAATGAAAAATCGAATCGCCGCACGTTTTGGGGCGGAAGCTAACGGTGTATCAATCGCATAGTCTGGGACAATCGTTTGTAGAAATTGATGCAGATCACGCTTATGAATCAACGGAACGAGCAACGTTGAACCCTGTTCACTGTTATTGCCACCGCCAGCTGATTCTACATAGACCGAAACGAAGCCAAATGGTTGACGAATGACGCTACGAATCACCCGTATCGCCGTAATGCGGCTATAAGCAAGCGTAAGTTGACGCTTTTCGAGTAAACCTCTTTGTATGACTAACTCTTTATCGTATGTCTCGATTGTGAAATTTCCGTACGTTACGATTGTAATCAAACTCGATATAAGCCATGAAAGCAAAATGACTGCTATCGCGATAAAAATGAGAAATAAAACACTTAAACTGACTACTGCATCAAATGTGTCTTCATAAAAAGAGTCTGGAATAAACTGAGCGGTTTGTGAGAGAAGCGCGGCTACAGCGGAAAGCACAATTCCGACACTACTTGACGTTAATGCAGTATAGATGAGTCGTTTCTTACCTAAACGCCAAACAGAATGAGGTTCTTGTTCAAAAAACGTCGCTTCTTCCTCTTGTTGTTCTTCGCCGAACGCTGATTCCTCTTTATCGGTCTCAGTAGGTTCAGCCGAACGTACTGGTTCTTTTAATAACAGTGAACGGATATGGTTCGCTTCTGCTCGTGTTACAGCAACAAGTTCAGCCTCAGCCTCCATTCCCCCGCCAGCCGTATCAATGTTTACTTTCACTAAGCCAAACATACGCTGCAACAATCCAGCCGAAATATTTATGGCTTGAACACGTTTTTTTTGAATGTAACGTTTCTTTTTTATAAACACACCTTGTTCAATATACAACTCGCCTTCAACAAGCGAATAGCGGAATTTATACCAGCCTAGCCAGCTAAATCCGACAGAAATAAGAATGAGTGCTGCAAATGCGATAAAAAAGATCCATAAAACACCTTGAAAAAAAGCGATAATGGCAAACGGAACCGCAAGCTGAACTAAACCTCGAGCAGCGTTAATAAAGATGGCCGCGGCATGTTGGCGTTTTAACTCATTCATCTTCATGCACCGATGCAAGCGACGCAATTTGATCCCTCAACGCGTCTGCATCATCAATAAAGAGAGTTGGAATCTGGTGAGTTGTAGCGGCTGTTGTAATGGAGACTGCCGACATTTTGTAGCGTTGTAAAATCGGTCCTTGCTCTGTATCAACATGTTGAACGCGGACCATCGGTACAAGGGTTCTTCTAACAATAATCACACCTTGTTGAATATCAATTTCGTCTTCAAACACCTCATAGCGAAACCGATACCATTGTATTTTTGGCCAAATAAGAATACGAACCGTTCCATATAAAACGACAAAACCAGCAAAAGCCCAAGTTAGCCAAGCGTAAAACGATTCAAATATGTATAACTGAACAAAATAATAAACAACTGGAACGAGAGCAAAAAATAACGTATCAATCGAATTTTGAATGCGCCATACTTGAACAGCTTTTTTCGGTAAGCGTAATTCCGGTTGCTTTCGCATGCCATCCCTCCTATAGATAATGGAAAGAATAACGTGTCGTTACGACACGTTATTCTTCATCTGTTATATGCGTAATCGTAACGCCTTTTTCTTCAAGCCATGTTAACAGCTGTTTATTTTCTTCTTGATCATAAAGCAAGCCGATTGAGGGCACAATCTCCACTTCTTCTAAATGACCTGAAGAAGCGTCGTCAATCATTTCAACAAGATCCTCTTTTCCTTCTTTTTCTAACTTTTCTCTAAGAACCGTAATGGTTGGTGTCATGATTGTGCTCCTTCTATTTGTTTCGTGCTTCCGTCATTTGTTTCCAAACAGAACCTTTTGCAGCTTCCCCACCTTGAATTCGTTCTAACGCCATTTTCACTTGCAACGCTACTTCAAATTCTGGGTCGCCTTCGGCTGCTTGTAAAGCTGGAATCGCTTCTTCTGTTCCCACTTCATACAAAAACATGGCTGCGCGCCAGCGAACAATTTTGCTTTGATCTTGTAAAGAAGCGACCATCGCAGGGATGCCTTTTTCAGATCCAATATCCGACATGCAGTCTCCTGCAGTTCGACGTACGGTCACAGATGGATCAGTTAAAGCTCGTTCTAGAAGCGGTAGCACGCTTTCTGTTTCAATCATACCTAAATACATTGTTGCTAAACGACGAATCGATGCTTTTTCATCCTTTAACGCCACCTCTAAAACAGGGATATCTTTTTCTTTCGGATCCATTTGTTCTAACGAAGCATAGCGGTTTTTCCAATCAGGATCTTGGAGCATCTCTATCGTTACTTCTTTAAAACGAGCTGCAAACGCTTCTGCAGCTTCTTTTTCCCCTTGTGCAAGTTTCACTAAGCTATGAAGGCGACTTTCTGTATACGCTGCTTCAAGTTCTGATGTCACTTCATCCGCAACGTACTCAAGTTCTCCATAACGAGGTGCTTGGTCAGCCCACTTCCGCTCTAACACCACGTTATCGCCAGGTTGCTCTGCATCAGCAATTGCTTGAACAAATCGGTCTGGCAACGCACGTCTTACCTCACGTTCATCATCGGTTACTTTCACTTGCATCGGAATGTTCTTAAACATTTGCACTTGAACTTGCACTTCACCGAAGCCATCTTGAACAACCGCCTCTTGGCTCTGTTCAGATGCTTCTCCGAATAAAGCACGAATTTGCGGAAGGACCACTTTCCAATCCGCTTTTGGGTAGCGATCAACTGCTAAAAAATCCCCCACATGGTAGACGGCTTTAATTCCTTCTAGCCCAAGAATTGCTTGGACAAATGAAGGCGCTTGATCTTTGTTCTTTTCGTTATACGTTGTACTTGCGCCTCCATGTGATTCACTTAAATTTAATTTCATCGTATTCGGACTCGGTGTTGGTTCAATCGAACGGATAAACATGATTTTCCTCCTTGAGGCTTTATTCTCAGCTAAATCTTAACATGTCTATTTGCCCTTTACCAGCCGAATGCCTCCTTCTGTTCATTCTAGTTCCCTAACTGCTCCTGCATCTGTTACAATACAAGAAAGGAGGCTTCATAACGATGAGATTTGCTTTTTTATCTGATATTCATGGAAACGCAACCGCTTTGGAAGCAGTCTTAAATGACTTGCAAACCCAACAAATTGACGAGATTTACATACTAGGTGACCTATGCTTTCGAGGTCCAGAACCAAAGCGTGTCATCGAACTAATCCAAGGTTCAGGGGCAAAAGTGTTAAAAGGAAATGCGGATGAATGGCTCATTCGTGGATTTAAAGATGGCGAAATTCCTAAAGAACGCCTTGACCTATTTCAAAAAGAACGAGATTGGACATTAAGCCGTTTAGATCAAGAAGATTTAGACTATCTAAAGAATCTTCCAACGGAATTTGTTATTGATGATGGTCAAGATTTAATCGTTCATGCCTTTCATGCAACGCCATCTAGCCTTTTTGATGTTGTTCCATTAGACGATTCTAGTAAGATTGAAAATGAACTCATGATTCGTGATGAAGCGGATATTTATATTTATGGTCACACGCATCATCCATACGTTCGTAGTATTCACGGAAAGAACGTTGTCAATACAGGATCAGTTGGTATGCCGTTTGACGGACATCCTCTTTCTTCTTATATTATCATCGACATTGAAGACGGGAATCACTCCATTCAATTAAAGCGTGTGCCCTATAATCGTGAACATGTTGTAGAAATTTATAAACAAAGTGGCTACCCTAATATTGAAGAAATGGGTGCGGTGATCTACTACGCTGTGCAGCCAAAATAATAAAAACAAAGCTTGTCCCTTATACGGACAAGCTTTGTTTTTTTAAATCATTGCGGCTAGTCCTGTCATGATCTCTGAAATAAGCGCATCTTCTCCATACGTTTTCGTAACATTCCCTTGCCGATCAAGCAACACCGTTGTTGGCACACCTCTGCAACCAAACTGATCATACACCTTTGTTCCTTCATCTTGTAAAACAAGAAAGTCATGATCATGCTGCTTTAACCATTGCTGTAGGTCAACATCCCCTTCTCGTCCGGTAACATTAATGGTCACAAAACAAAGTTGATCTTCATCCAACGTCTTGTATAGAGCACGTTTATCATGTAAATCCCGATAGGAATCAGGACACCAAGACGTCCAAAATGTAATCATAACCGGACGACCTTTCGCTTTCTCGTGAAGACTCCATATTTGATTGCTTCCTAACTCTTTTAATTCAACATTCATAATTACACTCCTAAGAAAAAAACGTTCTTATAAAAGAACGTTTAGCAATGTTCATTATACGCAGTAGCAAGATTACGAATAATGTCTTCTGGCTCTACACCTTCAATTTGTTCACGAGGAATAAAATGAACCACTTCATTTCCTTTAAGCAGTGCCATTGAAGGTGAAGAAGGGGCGTATTCAGGAAATTTCTCCCGCATTTGAGCCGTCGCATCACGATCTTGACCTGCAAATACCGTCACAAGTTGATCTGGCGTTCGGTCATGTTGAAGTGAATAAATGGCAGACGGACGAGCAAGCCCAGCTGCACATCCACATACAGAGTTAATAAATACAAGGGTTGTACCTTCTGCGTTACCCATGTACTGATCGACTTCATCAGCTGTTTTCAACTCCTGAAAACCTGCATCTGTTAATTCTTTTCTCATTGGTAATACAACTTGGCGCATATATTCTTCATAGGCCGTTGACATCTCGTGTTCCCTCCTTTAAAAGTCTCTGTAAATCGACAACAGAATCAAACCGATACGTTCGATTTTGAAGTCTTCCATCTTTATAATAAATCATCGCAGGCACACTTTCAATTTGATTGCTTTGAGCAAATTGAGGTGCAAGCTGAATGTTTAGTTTGGAGATTGCTTCTATATCTTCTAGCTGTTCCACAATTTGTAGCATTTGTTCGGCTAATTGACACGTACCACAAAATGGAGATGAAGCATATAGCCAACCTGTCCAGCCGTCTTGTAACTGACTCGCTAGCTGCTCGACCGTTACGTCATTCATGACAAGATAACTCACCTTTCTTAGATAACGTTAAAACAAGAAAATCATAGGCAACGAACACCTTCTCAAACGACGATTTTGCTTCCATAACATATTCGTTTTCATCTCGAGCATATCGTGAAGAAATATGAGTGAACACGAGGTTGTGGACGTTTGCGGCTTTAGCCATTTTGGCGGTATCTTGAATCGTGGAATGACCAAAATCACTCGCATGTGCTTGTTGATCAGATGCAAATGTCGCTTCATGAATAAGGGCATCTGCATTTTTTGCATAAGAAATCACCGTTTCAGTCGGAGCTGTATCCCCACAAATCACAACAGTCCTCCCTGCTGATGGTGCCTCTACATACTCTTTGCCATTTAACCACTCACCTGTTTCGAGTTGAACCGTTTCCCCTTTTTTTATTGCTGCATACAAAGGACCAGGAGACACGCCTTTTTGTTTTAATGCTTCAACATGAAGTCGACCAGGCTTTGCTTCTTCTTCAATTCTGAAACCAAAGCTTTGAACAGGATGCTGTAGCATAAATACAGAAACCGTACATGCCCCTATTTGAAACGAACTCGCTTCCTCAAGTTCGATAATACGAAGCTCATATTTAAGCGTCGTATTTGTTGTTGCTAGGGACATTTGAATATACGCTTTTAACCCAACTGGTCCATAAACTGTAAGAGGCATCCTTCCTCCTTGAAAAGAGCGACTACTTAACAGTCCTGGTAACCCATATAAATGGTCGCCATGGAGATGACTAATAAAAATTGTTGAGATCGCCGGAATACTTAATTTTGAATGTAAAAACTGGTGTTGTGTAGCTTCTCCACAATCAAATAGCCAGACGTCTCCTTTATGTTCCAAGAAACGGAGCGCAAGTGCACTGACATTGCGTTTTTTTGCTGGTACACCTGCTCCTGTACCTAAAAAGTGGAATTCCATCTTAGCGCGCCGCCAACCTATCTGCAAATGCTTTTGCGTAAGGTGGCAAATCAGGTGGTCGCCGACTCGAAACAATGTGGCCATCTTCAATAACCGCTACATCATGCCATTCTGCACCAGCATTTACCATATCATCTTTAATACCAGGTGTACTTGTTACTCGTCGACCTTGTAAAATATTCGCTGAGATTAACACCCAGCCGGCATGACAGATTTGACCGATTGGCTTCTGGTCTTTGTCCATCTTCTTTACAATTGTTAACAGATCCTCATAACGTCGAAGTTTATCTGGTGCCCATCCTCCCGGTATAAGAATGCCATCATAGTCATCTGCTTGAACATCCGCAAATGCGTAGTCAGCTTTTGCTGGTACACCGTATTTTCCAATATACGTTTTTCCTTTTTCTAACCCAACGAGGTCAACCGTTGCACCTTCTTCTTGCAAGCGTAGAATTGGATACCAAAGCTCTAAGTCTTCAAATTCTTCATCAACAGCAGCAAGAATGGTTTTTCCTTCTAATCTCATTTTTTCACCTTTCCCTCTCGTTAAATCAACAAGCTAAACAAACTTTGATTTTTATTTACTTCTTCATAACCAAATCCGAGCTCGTCCATTCGTTGAATTAACCCATCATAATCTTGATTTGACTTTAGCTCAATCCCAATCAATACCGGTCCATTGGATTTATTATTTTTCTTTGTGTATTCAAACCGTGTGATATCATCTTGGGGTCCAAGAACATTTAAAATAAATTCTTTTAACGCGCCTGCTCGTTGCGGAAACTGAATAATAAAGTAATGCTGCAAACCTTCATAAACGAGAGAGCGTTCACGAATTTCCTCCATGCGTCCAATGTCATTATTTCCGCCACTTACGACACACACAACTGATTTGCCTTTTATCTGATCTTTATAGAAATCAAGCGCGGCGATTGGCATTGCCCCTGCTGGCTCAGCCACAATAGCATTTTCGTTGTAAAGCTTTAAAATGGTCGTGCAAATTTTCCCTTCTGGCACTAAGACAATGTCATCCAGATATTGTTTACAGATTTCATAAGTTTTTTCACCTACTCGTTTTACTGCTGCACCGTCCACAAACTTGTTGATTTCAGGTAGCTCTACGACGCCCCCTTGTTTAAGAGCTTCTTTCATTGAGGCAGCTCCAGCTGGTTCACAGCCAATCATCTTCGTAGCAGGACTTATGCTTTTAATATATGTAGAAATTCCGCTAATCAATCCGCCTCCACCAATGGAGGAAAAGATGAAGTCTGGTGTTTCTTCTAAATCATTTAAAATTTCCAATCCGACCGTTCCTTGCCCAGCAATAATATGGTCTTGGTTAAAAGGATGAATAAACGCCATATGATGCTCATCGCGATAGCGCATCGCTTCAGCATAAGAATCATCAAAAGTATCTCCAATTAAACGAACGTCGACATAATTACGACCAAAAAATTCTACTTGTGCTACTTTTTGTTTAGGCGTTGTTGAAGGCATGAAAATCACACCTTTTATTTGAAGCGCTTGACACGAATACGCGACACCTTGTGCATGATTCCCTGCACTTGCGCAGACCACGCCTGCCTTTAGCTCTTCTTTAGATAATGAAGAAATTTGATAATAAGCCCCTCTTATTTTAAAAGAACGAACAACTTGAAGATCTTCTCGCTTTAAATAGACCGTGCAATCATACCGTTCAGATAAGACTTGATCTTTTTGTAATGGCGTGTGAGTAATAATATCTTTTAGCATTTGATTTGCTCGAATAATGTCTTGTAAGTTTGTTGCCATTCTATACGTCCTTTCAGCATGAACATCCACACACATAAAATACTAGTAATAATGAAATAATCTTAACATAGTGTCGTTCAAATAGAAAAGGAATAGTCCGCTTGCACATGGGATTGACATCTTTTATAATAAGATGTGTGAACGTTTGCACGTCCCTTATACATATTTTTTCAAACGGACGATAAAGGAGGTCATACAATGTTCAAAAAAAGTTTGTTTGCTCTTATTATGATTGCAGTTCTTTCCATTGCCGTATTTGAACCAAACGCTTTAGCAGCTGCTGCAGAAGCTGGAGAGGGCGATAGCCCTGACACATTTTTACGCTGGACACTAAATATCCTTTCAGTGGCTACACTTGGATTTTTGTCGTACCTAATCATTTTTGACCGCAGCTAAAACGAACAGAACAACCAGCTAGCTAGCTGGTTGTTTTTATTTTCCCATAAAAAAAAGCGCTGTTTGCGCTTTTTCGTGTTCATCATGATCAATCCACTTGTGCGATTTTAATTTCTTCCAATACATTTTCCAGTACAAACCGAACCGATTTAAACGTCTCTCTTTGACGTCGCATCCCTGATGATGGATAAAATGACTTAATGGCTACAACATCCAAATTTTCTACCGTTTGCTCCACTTGACTTATGTGAACAAGCTTTGTGTAATGTTGCATCAAGAATGGTTTCACCTCACTCGCCCATTCCTGTGCAAGAGGTTGAACACGATCAGCAAATGGTTTTACTTTGCCATAAAAGTCTACCTCATACGCTTTATCTTGCTTTACAACATCAATATAAAATGCTTCCGCCTCTTTTGTTAAAGACAATAATGCAGTTGTTAACTGTTTAAGCTTTTCCATTTTCTACACCTCATTTTCGAGTGTAGCAAGGTTAAAGGAATTTTAAAAGCTAAAAAACGATAGGATCGCTTTCCACGTCTTATTTGGAAATCGTCGTTGCCCTCGCTGAGGTTCTTCAAAGCCCTTTTTTTCCGTTTGATAGCGGTCTTCCATTTGATTCAATCGTTGTTCAAGTCGATTAAGCACATTCACCATATCATCTAATTCAGAGCGGTGTTTTAATAACTGATAACTCACAACATCATCTGCTTTTGTATTGAGTCTTTGCTCTAACACACTCACTTGATGATACATTTTTTCAAGCTTCGCGTCATATTGCTTTTTCGGTACAGATGGAACGACCTTCGATTGTTTCTGCTGAATTGTCACATCTTTTAATTTCTTTCCGTCTTTTAATTGTTCTTGTATCGTTTTAAATAAAGGCACGTGTTCGTCCGTATATAAGAAATGACCTTGTTCATTCACTTCGCACGAGATTTTGAAAAATTTTGTCCACCGTTGAATCGTCGTAGGATTTACACCAAGTTCGACTGACATTTCTTTTGTTTTATATTGAGCCATTTTCGTTCACCCCTCAACATGATTTCGTTGCTATACATGTTCTCTAATCAATTTCTTTTTCCTACACGACTGACAAAACTAGTTTCCATTCAACAAAGATTGTAGGAATGCATAGAACTCCCCTTTTTTCGACGGATAAACGGAACCAGAATGCCTCATACTGTTAAGAAGGGGGTGATTTTGTTGAAAGAGAATAAACAACGACAAAAAGGTACAAAGAAAACACCTAAACGTGAAAATACAGTTCCCGGATTAGACAAAAAATTAGGTGGGCCAAATCGACCTGCTGAATAATTTACAAAGAAAAACGGTTATGTAACAATTAGCTCCCTCCAATAGATCCACTTGAAAAAGTGACTTTATTGGAGGGAATTCTTATGAATAAACGGATTTCGATGACTCTTTTTCCCAAACCACTCCAAACATGCGAGTTCTGCTTTAGCAAGCACCACATTTATCTTTTTCGGTTGATACTCCTTCAATGGTTGAAACAGTTTTTCAATTTCGTCTTTGTCGTACTGTTCATACCAATCTACGGCGATGATCGGCTTGTGCGAAATTCGTGGGTACACAACGCGTAACGGTAAACTCTTCTCCGATTTATCATAATCCTTACGAGAGCCTGTCGGTTCAACTTCTTCCATAAATTGCAGAAAACAATAATGTAAGTCTGGATCATAAAGCAAATGTGCTAAGTTTACGCCTAATTGAATTCGTTTTTTAGGTTGCGCAAAATGCTGAACAACTTCTCCGTATCTGATTTGATTCGTCAGTGGCCAGTGCGGGAAAAGAACATAGCTAAAATGAAGCAACTCTTCCATTTTATAAAGGGCTGATTTAAAAAACAGCTTTACTTCAGGACTTTTAAACAATTGTTGCTCAATCATCATCTGCTCGTTAATGATAAGGGCAATCATTAATCGCCACTCATCTTTTTCTTCTAGAAAACGTCGCCATTCGTTGTACATAAAGATGGACACGCCATATGGCTTTACGTTTGACCAATCCCAAACCCCTGTTGTTTTATAATGTTGATAGCAAAGTAACTGCGGGTATGCATCTCGAAAGATTAACCAGTTTGCTCGTTCATAAATCCAAGCGATTTTTTGACGGGTCGGGTATGGCAACACGGTCTGAAACGCTGACGTTGTTAAATCTGTTAAATTCCAGCCTGCATTTCGAGAAACGATCCCTGCTAATCGCGCCCAGCGAATCTCCGGTTGACGCTTTCCAAATTGCTCGTACGCTTTTGTTCGTGCAATATTATCTACATTTGCCCATAAAACTTGCCGGTCCATTTCATGTTTTCCCTCATTTTTTCATTAAATTTTCAACAGATCGCGTGTTCTCTTCCGCTACTTTTTTCCATTGTGTGTTAAACTATATATTGGCTCATTATTTACCTTTCCTCGATTAACTCAAAAACATGCGGACAAATTTATTGGAAAGGTTGTGAGAACATGTCCATTCAGTACCCTAATGGCAAACGCTATCGATCAAATTCGTCTCCACACTCTAGCAAAACATCGATTGCGTATGGTGGGAGAGGTATGTCTTTTGAGTCTGATATTGACGAATCAAATACGTTTTACTTACTTAAAGAACAAGCGGTTATTCATAAAAAACCGACGCCGATCCAAATTGTAAATGTTGATTATCCTAAACGTAGCGCGGCGGTCATTAAAGAAGCGTACTTTAAACAAGCATCGACAACAGATTATAATGGTGTATACAAAGGTCACTATATTGATTTCGAAGCGAAGGAAACGAAGAATAAAACATCCTTTCCCTTACAAAACATTCACCAACACCAAGTTGATCACATGCGTAATGTGGTGAAGCAAAACGGGATCTGTTTTCTCTTAATTCGGTTTCAAGATACGAAAGAAGTTTTTTTACTAGATGCAGCTGTACTCATTTCTTTTTACGATCATCAAAAAGAACGAAAATCGATTAAAAAAGCGGATATTATGACGTATGGACACCATGTCCACACTGGCTATCAGCCATTTATTGATTATTTACGGACAGTTGATGAACTCTATATTAACTAGCACCAAAAGGGGAGAAAAATATGGCAGATGAATATAAATCACGCCAAGAGCGCAAACATGCGCAAACGAGCGATAAAAAACCAAAGAAGCCAAAAAATGATGGCAGCGGCGGCGGGAAAAAACCTAAAAAACCACTGTTTAAAAAAATCCTCATTACGTTACTCATTCTCTTTGGGGTTGGTTTAATTGGTGGCGGAGTGGCAATCGGTGTGATCGTTGCAAACGCACCAGATATTGAGCGCGAGAAACTAATGCTTCCGCAATCGTTACAAGTGCACGACATGGACGATGAACTCGTGTTCACCTTAACAGGTGGCGAAAATCGAATTAATGCAGATATTAACGATATGCCCGATCATCTGCAAAACGCTTTTCTGGCGATTGAAGATCACCGCTTCCGCGAACATTTTGGCGTAGATGTACGTCGATTAGGTGGTGCTGTTGTCGCCAACTTACGTGAAGGCTTTGGCGCTGAAGGTGGTTCAACCATTACCCAGCAGCTTGTGAAGAACTTATTCTTATCTCAAGATAAACAGCTAACGAGAAAGATTCAAGAAGCGTATCTCGCCATTCAGCTTGAGCGCATGTATTCGAAAGATGAGATTTTAGAAATGTACTTAAATCAAATTAATTTAGGACCTTCTGCTGGCTACGGCGTTCAGCTTGCTTCAGAAGCGTACTTTGATAAACCGAACTTAGAAGACTTAACCGTTGCGGATGCCGCTGTGTTGGCTGCTATCCCTCAACGTCCAAGAGACTTTGATCCCGTTCGAAATCCTGAGAACAATGAACAACGTCGAAACGTCGTTATTGATCGAATGGAGCGAGAAGATTTCATTACTGCCGAAGAAGCGGAAGAAGCTCGTAATACAGACATCAATGAACAAATTAACTATACAGAAACAGAAGACTCTGGCTGGTACACGTTTTATGATGAAGTGTTAAAAGAGCTTGATGATTTAGGGTTTACAACAGACGAAATTTACCACTCTGGCCTACGTGTGTACACGACTCTTGATACACAAGCACAAGATTTAGTCGATTCTGTACTAAAATCTGGTGAATACGAAGGATTACCGTTCCCAGATAATGAAGACTTCCGCGTTGGCGTTACGCTCCTTGATACCGAATCCGGTGCTGTACGTGCGATGGGGAACGGAACAGAAGAAAACGATGCGCGCGTTAATAACTACGCATCCATTCAAACGAACCATGGTTCTGTGATGAAACCTCTTCTCGGCTATGGCCCTGTTATTGAAAACGAACAATGGTCAACCGGTCATATCATTGCCGATGAACCATACAATTATGAGACTGAGAGCGATACAGCTGTTCGAAATTTTGACCGTCAATATAAAGGCAATATGCGCATGCGTCAAGCGTTAGCAGAGTCTCGTAATGTACCAGCGGTTAAAGCACTAAATGAAGCTGGACAAGAAAACGCCTATGAATTTTTAGAGCGAATGTTTGAACCTGGTGGCGATCAAGTTGAATCTGGTATATTAGGGCCAGCAGAAGGATCGACAAAAGATATTGCCGGGGCTTATGCAGCGTTTGGAAATAACGGAGCTCACACGGAGCCGTATACCATCCGAAAAATTGTTTACCCAGACGGTCGTGAAATTAACGTTCAGCCGGAAACAGAACAAGTGATGGAAGACTACACTGGTTATATGGTTACGGACATGTTGAAATCAGTCATGACTGATGGCACAGGGACAACAGCTCAAGTACCAAATGTTCCTATTGCAGGTAAAACAGGAACATCAAACTTTGCACCAGCTGATTATGCAAATTTAAATATAGGCGAAAATGCTGGCGCGTTTCCTACATCTGCATTTACCGGCTACAGTACGGAATACACCCTATCCACATGGATTGGCTTTACCGACCGACGCGGCGACAACTATTTAACGAGTGAGCACAATCAAATTACCCGTAATTTGTTCCGCCATATTATGACGGGCATGCATGAAGGGGTTCAAGCGTCTGATTTCACGATGCCTGATTCTGTTGAACGGATTAGCGTTGAGCGTGGAACCGGTCAATTGCCAAGTGCAGGAACACCGAGCAGTGAAATCGTTTCGGAACTATTTGTGCGCGGCTCTGGTCCATCTCAAGTATCTGAAGAATTTGCGCAAGATATTCCAGATCCTAGTGGACTTGACTACAGTTATAATGAAGAAGCGGAAACCATTACATTCACATGGTCCTATCCTGCTGACGTATTAGATGACGTAGAATTTGAAACGAGTGTTAGCTCTGGTTCTTTAGATGTTTCACCTGATTCCTTAAGTGCCACTGTCTCAAATGTAACACCTGGAAGCTATACATTTAGCGTGAGGGCCCGAGCAACAGACGGCACCGATGGTGAAAGCTCTTCTGTTTCCGTAACAGCAACCATTGAGGAGGAAGAAGAGGAAGAAGAGATTGAGGAAGAAGAGCCAGTAGAAGAAGAACCGGTCGAAGAGGAACCAACAGAAGAAGAGCCACAACAAGATGAAGATACAGATGGTGGCGATGACAGCAATGGTGGCGATACGGGTGATGATTCTAACGATGAAGACTCTACAGACACTGATACATCTCCAGATGAAGGATCTTCGGATCAAGGCGGCAATGTAGAAGACGACTCCGGCAGCCCTGATGATGACTCAGGAAGCTCCGAAGACACCAATCCAGACTCTGGAAATGGCAATGGTTCGGATTCTGAACCTGATGAAACCGATGAAGAGTAACGAATAAAACAGAGAAAAAGCGTAGGGGTTTTACGAACCCTACGCTTTTTTTGCTTGCAGCCAAGCTTTTATAACGTTTATTTCCGTTTGTAGATCCTGCTGAATTGCTTTCGTATTTAACTGCTTTCGCTTTGCAAGTTCAAGGGTTATTTGCTGATCAAGCATTGCTTTACACTCTTTGAATACATCATTTGTTTCATGCTTAAGCCAGTCCTTACTCCTCCCTTCTTCTTCTCTTAATCCTGTACGGATTTGTTGGACAAGCTCATCAATCAACTGTTCTTTTACTTGCTTTACTTGCTGCTGTTCGAAAAACGTTTTTAATGACGTAAATTGACTTACATGTGACTGAATAGGAAGCGTACTTGTTAACAAATCAGGCGACAGATGAGAGGCAAAGCTCTTTTTCATTTTTGGAAATGGGAAGCCTGGTATATCTGTCTGAAAGGTTTGTTGCCACACCTTTTTCCACTGCTCAAACGAACGCTGTAACTCAAGGGAAAGTCGAATTCTCGTCGCTTTTAGCTCTTGATTCACATAAAACACACTGTCTTCATTCCACGACAGAAGCTGCTGTTCAAGTGCTTCTTTTTGTTTTTTTCTTGAAGAACCTACAATGGTCGCTACATTTACAAATTCAATGAAACGGTCCCGACTGATATAGGGGGTTCGTTCACGTAAGTAAGCAAATAATTCACTTGCCTCTTGCTCTACTTCCATCAATAACGACGCTGCTTCATCCTTATAAAACCCTTGCTGCGCCTTTGACAGGCTTTCTTCATACCGAATGAGCTGTGTGGATTTTTCATGATCTGTTAAAGAAGCAAAAGTTTGCGCGTCTTGTAAATAAATCAAATATTGCTGAACATGTTCGACAAATTGTGTTCGATTCGCATCTTTCAAAGCACGAAGCATCGGTCCATATAATTCTTGTTGAAATTGTTGAAAATCAGTTGATGAAGACACTTTCATAAGAGCTTCTTTGCTTGAAAGCGAAAATAATGCAGGTCGATCGATGCCCGCTTCTTCTAATGAACGGGATACAAAAGACTCTACCCCTTGCCGCTCTTCTTCGTTTGCGGCTAGGTCAATGGCATTTAAAACAAAGTAAAGCTTTTTAGAAGAAAAGTGTTGATTCATCTTTCCAAGCTGCTCGATAAACTGTGCATCTGCTCGTGAAAATGAATGATTGTAATAGGTTACATACAGAATCGCATCTGATGCTTTAACTTGTTCGTAAGCAACATTCGTATGTCGTCCATTAATTGAATTTACCCCAGGCGTATCGACTAACGTTAACCCTTTTGCAGTCCATTCGCATTCATAATAAATCGTTACTCGGGAAATAAAACAAGCAACTTCTTCATGAACAATTTTTTCATTCAACTCATTCATTGATACCATTTCTTCTTGTTCTAACCACGATTCATATTTTTTCATGCTATGTTGCAACGTTTCAATGTATGAGAGGGCTTGTTTTTTTGCTGCTGTCGTCACCCGATACGTTTGCGTTCGGAATCGTTGAAGTTGTTCAAGGCTCACAGTTACTTCGAGCAGTTGCGAGATTGACGCGAGCTCTCCTCTAAGTTGTTCGTATGACTTATATTGAATATGAACGTCGCCATGGCCGTAATCATCAGTAGGACGGGTCACAGTCGTCACAGTTGCCGTTGTTGGATGAGGGGATGACGGCAAAACAATTCCGCCTAACAAAGCATTGGCCAGACTTGATTTTCCTGCACTGAAAGCTCCGAATAGCGATAGGGTAAATTGTTCTGTTGTAATGTGTTCAGCTTCTATTTGAAGTCGCTGATGCCAATCTTGTGTGACGTCGCTTTTGTTTAACCGCTTTAATTCAGTTTGCAAATGATGAATATCTTCGTCTGAAATACCTAGCGGTCGCTCAGCAACATGTTCTTTTTTTGCTACTGATGTTAAGATCGTCTTGCCAACACTTGCTTTTACTTGGTTTTTCCACGTCGTATCTTCTTCTTCAAAAATAACGTTTTGGTTTATTTTCTCTTTTAATACTTTGGCAAACGCCCCGCGATCATCTCGTTCATTTGCTTCTTTGTCTGCTAAGCGCTTTAATGCTTCCTTTTTGTCTTTTTTCGCAACGTAATGCGCTACATATGGTTCAAGCTCTTTCATTTCCCGATATTGTGCTTGTGCCTGCTCGCCTTGCTTTTGATCATACGCTGTTAATTGTTCATTTGCATCGTCAAGGGCATCAACTGCACGCTGTTTTAGTTGTCGTTTAATCGCTTCTGTACGATCTTTCGTAAATTGATACACAAAAGAATCAGCAAAAGTTGAGTCCGGGACTCCTTCATCTAAAAAAGCAGGAGAAACCGTAAACGCCACATTATGAACCAAACTTAAAAAACGCTGCTGGTTTGACATTTCAGAAAGTGGAAACGATTGCAATGTTTGTTTTAAATGAAACACGACTTGTTTGTTGATCTGATCATTTAATTCCTCTATGACTTCTGCTTGGCGCCGTTGTCGCTCCTGCATGACTTTCCGTTTTGACGACAAGAAACCAATTTTAAAATTTGGGCGCATTGCGTGCAACCAGTGGAGCGTTTTTTCTGTTAGCATCGAATTAAAAAGCGTTGCTTGCCGAAATAAATCGTCCCATTCTTTTAATACACGCTGCTGCCGATTTTTTGATCCAGCTTCCGTCTCTTCTAATGCTTTCAAACGTTGACGATACATTTCTATATCATCCAGCTCAAACCCGATTGATTGAATTGTTTCTTCAAGGGAGGCGCGCTCCTCTTCCCAATCATCTTCAATTCTGCGCTGGATCGATTTATAAAAGCTATATTCAATCTTTTGTTTGCCAGCTTGAACTAAGTCACGCCCATAGTAAAAAAGCGAAAATAACGCATTCTTCAAGCGATCAAGCTCATCATAGGGAGAATCTTTAATTGTTGTTACATAGAAGCCTTGATACTGGATCGACCAATTCGCCAACGTTTCAATAATGCTGTCTTTATAGCTTTGAAAAGAAAGCTCCTCTTCATTGTGTTTATCGATTTGATTTACAACAATGAACAAAGGCTTTCCTTCGTCTGATAATTGCTTTAAGAAGCCGAGGTTGGTTTCGGA
This sequence comes from Shouchella phoenicis, assembly GCF_047238345.1. Taxonomy (NCBI): domain Bacteria; kingdom Bacillati; phylum Bacillota; class Bacilli; order Caryophanales; family Bacillaceae; genus Shouchella; species Shouchella phoenicis. Next base: position 1,920,297 of record NZ_JBDFMQ010000001.1, read on the forward strand.
CTTCACATGATTATAATCCATGACATAAAGCAAAATATCTGTTGTAAAAAGCGCTTCAAGCGTCATATTTTGGTGGGTTGGGTCCGTTGAATCGACTCCTGGGGTATCGACTAAACTACCGGCGTGTTTTAAAAATGGAATCGGTGCATAAATATTAAGCTTTTCAACATTGGCTCCATCCATTGCATAGCGTTTAATTGCTTCCCAATCGATTTCTCCACGAAAAGATTTTTCTGAACCGTCAACATGAACAACGATTACCTCTAGATCCCCGTATGCGATCGTGATTTGATTTGCACTCGTCGGAATTGGGCTAGTTGGTAAAATGGAGACACCTGTTAGATGATTAATAAGCGATGATTTCCCAGCAGAGAAATGGCCACTTAACGCAATCGATAATGTCTGTTTTTCCTGAATTCGATGCCATTGCTTGATTTCATATTCCGTTAAATCCAGCTGCTCTTTCGTATTATTCACAGTTGACTTCCTCTCTTTAACAGATTGACTCGTTCATTCAATTTCTTAAGGTCATCCATAAAGGAACATAATTGAACGAATGCTCGATCATTTTGATGGGATAAAATAAAACCCAATCGATCTTGCGCATTCAAAGGCGTGTAAGCAAATGAAGATATGGCTTGCTTCAGATTCATTAAATCAACGTTTTGACCGTTTAGCCAAAATAGTGCCTGCACCATCATCGCTTTCATGACATTTTGTTCATGCGCAATTTCTTTTGCTTTGCCTTCTTTAAAGTAAGCCTTATACGTAGCTTGATTATTCTCAAACGAGTCGACTAAAATACGAATCGCTTCCGTTGCACCCGTTTGCCAAGGTTTCGTTAACATCGTAATATCTTCAGAGAATGGATGCGCCCACTGACGCTCCAAAAATGTATGAGACGGATGAATAATTATGTGCGCACCATTTTTATAAAACGGCTGGACACAGAAAGACAGAGGAACGACTTTATCCATGTTCCTCTACCCCTTTCAATCGTTTTTTTCCTTCTCGACACATAAATGCTAATGGACACTGTTGACATTGTGGGTTTTGCGCCTTGCAATGATAGCGCCCAAAGAATATCATTCGATGATGGGCGTCGGACCAATCAGGTTTATGGATCTTTTTCTCGAGCGTTTCTTCTACTTGTTTAACCGAATCTTTCCAACGACAAATGCCTAGTCGCTTTGACACTCGCTCAACATGTGTATCAACAGCAATTGCCGGTATATTAAAGGCAACGCTTGTCACAACGTTTGCCGTTTTTCGACCTACCCCAGCAAGCGCCTCTAACGCCTCTCTTGCAGCAGGTACGTCACCACCGTGGTCGTTAATAAGAGATTGCGCCATTTTCTTAATGTTTTTTGCTTTATTTCGATACAACCCAATAGAGCGAATATCCATTTGTAATTCCTCTAAATCAACGGCGATATAATCTTCTGGTGTTTTATATTTAGCAAACAAGCCAGGCGTAACACGGTTCACTAGGGCATCTGTACATTGGGCCGATAACATAACAGCAATGAGCAGTTCAAACGGATTTTTATGAATCAGTTCACATTCGGCTTCTGGAAACATCTCTCCCATTTGATCAACCGCGTATTGGGTATCTTTTTTTGATAACATCTTCTGCTCCTTACAAATTTTCTAGCCAATTAAATCCAGGAATGTTTTCGGATTGTGTTGGTGCTTGTCTGCGCTCTTTTTCTTTCGTTGGGATTGGTGTTTTTTTTCTAAAACGCTCACTATGAGCATGTGCCTGCTCTACGGTTTTAATTCCATTCCGTTGCCATTCAAATAAAATACGGTCAATATAACGGAAATTTAGTTTACCCGAAATGACCGCTTCTTTTAAGGCAGCTTGAATGAGTGCCAAAGTATGCGTATCTTGATCGATCCACATGGAAATGGTCTCTACTTCAATAGGGGATAAAGGGCGTGCGAATTCTTGTTCAAACTGCTGAAACAGTTGGCCTTCCTGTTCAGCCGCTTTGTTTCCATATTTTTCGCTTTCCTTTGTTTCCAGATGCTGAATGAGCAGCACCCAAAGTGGTTCGAGCGAACAGTATTCATACATCATATTCGTTTCTTCGTCGCGACTATTTTTTATAAGTAAAAGCCGTTTCCGTACAAGCTGTCCAATTTTTTCGGCACACTCTTCTACTGAAAGCGTCATTTGTTCACTTAACGTTTGTGGCGTCGGAAATGAATCGCCACTATCAATTAAGCGTTGAATTTGTATTAAAAGAACGAGCTCTGTCTCGTTTATGTTCAGTTTTGCATAATGTTCTAAAAGAAGATGAGGCACAGTTACTTGTTTTTGCTGAACCCATTTCAATGCTACCATTTCATTCACAGTTACCACCTCTAACTCCCTAAGTATAACACGTTTTTCTGCCTCTAGGCAGTAGAAAAGCAGAGCATGATGAACATGAAAAAACCCTTCAACGTAAGTAAATACGTTAAAGGGTTTGTCCATTTTTATGGATATAGACGATTTAATAATCGTGGAAACGCAATCGTTTCACGTACATGTTCAATGCCTGACATCCATGCAACGGTTCGCTCAAGACCTAAACCGAAACCAGAATGGGGCACAGATCCATATTTTCGAAGATCTAAATACCATTGATACGCTTCTAACGGTAATCCATGTGCTTCAATTTCTTGTTTTAATAAATCATAGTCATGGATTCTCTCAGAGCCACCAATAATTTCACCGTATCCTTCAGGCGCAATAAGATCTGCACATAGGACAACATCATCACGATCTGAAGCCGGCTGCATATAAAACGGTTTTAACGATTTTGGATAATGCGTAATAAATACAGGCTTATCATAATGCTCTGCAAGTGCCGTTTCATGTGGTGAACCAAAATCATCGCCCCACACAATGTCATCAAAGCCCTTTTTATGTAAAAGCGCAAGGGCATCATCATATTTTATACGTGGAAACGGCCCTTTAATTGCAGCAAGCTTGTCTTTATCACGTTCAAGAAGATCAAGCTCCAGCTCACAATGAGTTAACACATGCGCTGCTAAGTGACACACATACGCTTCCTGAATGTCTAAGCTCTCTTCGTGCTCCACAAATGCCATCTCTGGTTCAATCATCCAGAATTCAATTAAGTGGCGACGGGTTTTTGATTTTTCCGCCCGGAACGTTGGTCCAAATGTGAACACACGGTTCAACGCCATTGCACCTGCTTCAGCATAAAGTTGACCACTTTGGGAAAGAAACGCGTCTTCTTCAAAGTATTTTGTGTGAAACAATTCCGACGTTCCTTCTGGTGAACTCCCCGTCAAGATGGGTGAATCTAATTTTGTAAAGCCATTCGCAAAAAAGTACTCGTAGGTTGCTTTTATGATCTCGTTTCGAATTTTCATGACCGCATGCTGTTTTTTTGAACGAATCCATAAATGACGGTTATCCATTAAAAATTCCGTTCCATGTGCTTTCGGTGTAATTGGATACCCTTCTGCTTCATGAATGACTTGAAGATCGGTCACAGTTAATTCGTAGCCGAATGCAGATCGATCGTCTTCACGAACAACCCCCGTTACATAGAGCGATGTCTCTTGTGTTAACCCTTTTGCTTTTTGAAAAAGTGCCTCTTCTACATCGGCTTTCACAACGACGCCTTGAATAAAGCCCGTTCCATCGCGAAGTTGTAAGAACGCAATTTTGCCGCTCGAGCGTTTGTTGGCGAGCCATGCTCCGATTGTTACTTCTTGTTCTACATATTGACCCACTTGGGAAATGGTTGTTTTCAAATCTTTCATTCCTCCTGAACGTACAATTCGTCCTTTATTTCCGACTAACATTATAACTGAGCGCTTCTTAAAAGTCGATAGCACTCCATTTTAAGGCGCTGTATGAATGCTGTAACTTTTTAAATACTCACCTGTCTCAAACAACGTATAATAAAATACTCGTGAGCCATTTGTCACGTAGGTAAATTCATAAACAGGCTGTCCATTTTCAATCCCCAGTTGGATGGATTCAAACGACGCCACATTTAACTCTTCTGCTACAGTATCAACCATTTCATTTTTTTCTACACCATCTTCTTGGTTAAACAGATAGTATTCTTCTGTTTCTTCCCAATCTTGGTTCATAAATAACAGTTGATTTTCGTTTTCTTCATTCGCACCAGATAAGACCCAGTAGCTTTCTCCGCCATGGTAGTAGGTAACATCATCAACTTGCGTTAACATTTCTTCACTTAAAGCAAGAGATGCACCATCTTCCGCTTCCGCTAACAAAGGGGATCGGATCGTTTGGTACAGCCAAATACTTAACCCGCTTACGAGAAAAATGCCTGTTATTAAAGCAATATAAATGCCTTTACGTCTCATAGTTCCCTCTACACTTCATAAATGGTAAACACAATTTTTTCTTGATCTTTTTCATCGAGCGCAAACCCAAACGTTAAGCCTTTATCTTTTAACGTGCGATTTAATTGATCAACCACCTTATAAAAATCATCTGTACGGTCAACCGTAACAGTTGATAAAACTTTCATTTTTGTATCTGCATTTTCCATTTTTTCTTCACTCGCCTCTCTACGTTAAAGTATACCAACCAATATCTAGACTTCTCCACAAACTTTACTAAACATAGCCTGTCTTCTTCGTGGCAAAATAGTACTACGCCAGCAGAAGGGGGGCGTTCAAATGGAACAAAACGGCTTAGCCGATTGGTTTCAGCAACATAAGGACGAGTGGTCCTTACTTCGCAGAGGAAACCAAACGTTGGAAGACATTTGCTGTTTTCCATTAAAGCAAACAGTGTTTCCTGCTGTCTTTTATCCAACAACTGCAAGTGCAGAGGATATGCAGGCTGAAATCGATTAAAAACCTTCTACCTACACCTCACGACGCTGCCGTATGTAGCGTTTTGCTTATCGACAAGATCGATAAGCTTTTTTTTATAACGATATATGGAAAATGTATCAAAGGAGCTCATGCTTTTCAAGCTAAACAGCAAGAACCTCACCCTTTTTTTGTTTGAATATGGCGTTTTGCTTCAAACAAAACTTTTTCTTTATCCATCGTAGTAAACGATTTGTTTTCATAAAGTGGCTTTCCTTGCACGTACATATCAGTTACATCTGTTCCTTTCGCAGAGAAAACAAGATGAGAAACAAGATTTTCTTCTGGTAAAAAGTGAGCTTGATGTGGAGAAAGCATAATAAAATCGGCTTCATACCCTTCAACTAACGCACCCACATTCTTTTGAAACAAAGCTTTTGCACCATTTACCGTCGCCATTTGTAACCCTTCGTACGTTGTAACAAGATCTGCTTGTTCGTTAACCCCTCGTTGTAGCAAGACAGCGAAACGCATTTGCTCAAACAAATCTAAATGGTTATTTGATGCAACAGAATCTGTTCCGAGCGAAACGGGAATATCATGCTTTAGCATTGACGCAACTTGCGCGACGCCAGAACCTAATTTTAAATTGCTCATCGGGTTATGAGAAATCATGGCACCATGCTTCTGAATGAGTTCAAAATGTTGCTCGTACATATGAACACAGTGAGCGAATAACCAGTCTGTACCTTCTAATAAACGCCGCTCTTCTAATAACTCTAACGGGTGCATACCGTGTTGATCCATATAATCGTGAATTTCTTTTCTTGTTTCAGCAAGATGCATATGGACAGGCAAATGTTCATTTCGTGCAGCTTCCACAATTCGTTCAATGTAATCCGGCGGGCATGTATATGGCGCATGAGGCGCTAACATCGTTTGAATACGACCGTTTCCTGCTCCACGATAAGAAGTCGCAAATGCTAGTGACTCCGCTAATTTTTCATCTTGTTCTTCTTTTGAACAGAGTCCAATAACCGATCGCATTAAAGTAGCACGTAATCCTACTTTTTCAATTTCCTCAGCAAAAGCTGGTAACCCTAGATGATACATATCAACAAATGAGGTTGTACCCGATTCGATCATTTCAATCATGCTGATGTCTCTGGCCACTTTTAAAGTCTGCGAATCAAATTGCCTCTCATTCGGCCATATTGACTGTTCTAACCAATCTTGTAATGGCTGATCGTCATTTATTCCTCTTAGCAAAGACATGCCAGGATGTCCGTGGGTGTTCACCAAACCTGGCATTAGCCATTTTCCATTCGCATTTATAACGGATGTAGCTTCTTTTTCTTGAGCTGAAGGGTCGCCTGAACGAATTGTGACGATTTCTGTGTGATTGAACCGAATGTAGCCGTGATCAATCACCGTTTCCTCATTATCCATCGTAATGATTTTTGCATTAAAAATGAGTGTATCCACTATCGTTCCTCCTGATTATTGACATGCTCTTGAAGTAGCTGCTCAAATTTCCCTTCATAAACCGGTGTTGTCGGCAATGACTCTAAAAATGTCTTTCCATATCGCGTTGTGACAACACGTCTATCAAAAATGAAGAAATTACCTCTGTCAGTCGTTGTTCGAATTAAACGGCCAAACCCTTGGCGAAAACGAATAACGGCTTGGGGTAAAGATAGATCTGTGAACGGATTCTCACCATTTTCTTTTGCCGCATTAATTTGTGCACGGGTTAACGGTTGATTTGGAGGTGAAAACGGCAGCCGCACAATAATTAAGTGTTCGAGTGCATCACCTGCTAGATCAATGCCTTCCCAAAAGCTATTTGTACCAAATAAAATACTCGAACCACTTGTTTGTTTAAATAATTTCAATAGACGTGATCGAGAACCACTAGTGATCCCTTGACCGATCAGCGTAAAACAATGATCTTCATCTAAATCTTTTACGTACTGATAAACTTGTTTGAGCATATCGTAAGACGTAAACAGAACAAGTGACTTTTTATGTGTCGCATCCGTTAACCGCCACAGTTTTATGGCAACATCCTGAATAAACAGTTGATCATTTTGACCTCGAACATCAGGAATATCTGTCGGAATAAGCACGTTTAGTTGTTTGTCATAAGAAAACGGCGAAGCAATTTGCTTCGTTCGCACGCCGAAATCCTCTAGCCCCAAGCGCTTTAACGCATAATCAAATGATTGTTTTATCGTTAACGTTGCTGATGTTAAAACAACACTTTTCTTTTTCGCAAAAAACTCATCTGCTAAGCGATCATGAATGCGAATTGGCTTAGCGTACAAATACGTCGCATTTTTTGCCCCTTTTGGCTCTACTTCAATCCAATACACATAGTCCTCATCGTATTCCAATAACAACTCATAAAGCTGGGTAATTTCTTCTTCGAATGAAGCCATCATTGATTTAAAGTTAGCGAAAGATGATTGTTGTTGATAGTCAAGCTCATCATTCGTTTCTTGATTGAGCTGCGTTAAAAATTGTTTAAGAACAGATTGACTACTCATTTGAACCCGCATCGCGCATTCTAAGATGCCTTGCCAAAGCAAACCTTCTTCATTAAAACTTTTATACACATAACTTACTCGCCCAATGTCGGTTGCTTCTGTTTGCCTTTCGTTCACAAAAGCATGAAGCATGCGAAATAATTCTTCAACATCATCTTTTATTTCTGTTAAGACAGCCATGCTGTCCTTCTCCATTTGTGCAAAAGTCTCATTTTGCTGATGTTGGCTAAAGAACTGCAACAAACGCGATAACGAGAAACCGATGGATAAATGATTAACAGACAACCCAAAATAATCAATGGCGGTTTCTTCGAGATGATGGGCTTCATCAATGACAGCATGACTATAGGTTGGGATTATCGCTCTTTTTTGATGAACATCTGTCATTAACAACGCATGGTTAACAATAATGACATCTGCTTGTTTTGCTACTTTTCTAGAACGATGAAAGAAGCACCGTGAAAACCAAGGATTGAACCGACCTAAATCAGAGGAGGCATCGCTTTGCACCGTGCGCCAAAATAATTGACCACCGCTTGATAAATTTATTTCTTCTACATCACCTGTAGACGTTTCTAAAAGCCAAACAAGAATTTGTGCTTTGGTTAATTGAACATCGTATGACCCGTCTTCACGATCTAAAATCGCCTCTTCAAACTTTCTTAAATCTAAATAATGCTGTCTTCCTTTTAACACTGCTACATTTACTGAAATGCCTAATGCATTTTTTATTAGCTTAAGGTCTTTTTTCAACAGTTGCTCTTGTAAAGGGATCGAATAAGTGGAAAGAACGACTGGCTTTTGAGTCTGTTTCGCGTAGTAAATACTTGGAATTAAGTACCCTAATGTTTTGCCTGTACCTGTTCCTGCTTCAATTAGCGCATGCGCGTAATCTGAGAACGCGTCATAGACAGCACTCGCCATTTCTTCTTGTCCAACACGGACTTCATAATGCTCAAACTGGCTTGCAAGGGTCCCATCTTTTGAGAAGAGTTGTTTTTCAAATGCTTCGAATGTATCCGGCAAAGCTTCTTTCTCTTTTTCTTTCTCATCATGTATGACACGCTTTAATGCAAGTTGCCTAAACACATCCACTGTTTCATCTTCTTGGTTCAGTTCTTTTAAAGCACGGTCTATGCCTTGGTCAATTAAAAAAGCCCAATCACTCTTTAAAGACAGCGTTACTTTTTTTAACACTTGTAACGTAATTAATGGAAGCTGTAAGAGCTTTTTATGTAAAAAGATAAACAGTTCCGCCGTCATTTCAGCGTCACTGTCAGCTTGGTGAGGCCTTGAATGATCCATATCAAAATAAACGGTTAGATCAGACAATTTATAACTATCTAATGTAGGTAACAAGGCTCGACTTAATTCCACCGTATCAATGGTAAAGCAGGTTGGAAATGAATAGCCAACACGTTCCAACTGCTTCTTTAAAAATCCTTTATCAAACGGAACATTATGCGCAACAAAATGACTTCCTTCTAAAAATGCAAGGACCTCCACAGCTACTTCTTCAAATGTAGGGGCACCTTTTACATGTTCTTCAGAAATTCCCGTTAACTCAGTGATAAAAGGGGGAATATCACAAAGCGGATCGACAAACGTTGAAAATCGATCTGTAATTCGATGACCTTCCACCTTTACAGCTCCAATTTGGATAATCCGTGCTCCTTGATCAGGAGAATTCCCTGTTGTCTCCAAATCAAGCACGACATAAGACTGTGACACTTCTACACCTCAATTCAAAACCCGGCCTTACTTCATTGTTGCTTGAATCCATTCATACGATTTTTTCGCTTCCGGGTCGGTATGGCCAAGTTCACTTAATAAATGAACCGCTCTTTCATCGCCAGATAATGCTTTATTCCAAGCAAATCCATGTAGCCAACGTGGTTCTTTGCCTGATTGTATCATTAAATGCTCATATGCATAACACGCTAGCTCATGTTCGCCTATCCATTCCATTAAGTGCGCTACAGCGACTAACGCTGTTTGCTCATGAAGATTTTCAATGACTTGTAAAAAAGCTGCCCGAGCTTCTTCCAACTCACCTCCTTGCACAAGAGACAGAGCTAATGCGTAAAGACCATCAATATCCTCTACGTGGTAAGCATAGTGTCGAAAACATGTAGTCGCGTATTCGTAATTCCCTAACGTAAAATAGCAGACACCTAAATTATACATGAGTTCATGATTTTCTGCTAAGGGTTGCGCTTTTTCTAAATACTGAATAGCCGTCTCGATATCATTTTGAACAATGGCAATCAACCCTAGTCCTTTATACGCCAAATGCGTCATTAACGCTGGTGTTTCTAAGAACAGTACATACTGGAATTGCGCTTCGCTCTCTGCTAAATCATTTTGATACAAGGAAGCATAGCCTACATACAAACAGCGTATTCCGTCCTTTTCCACATGCTCTTCTTGTTTTAATTGCGCACACGCTTCTTGAAACTGACCTTGATCAAACAAGATTGTTCCTTTAGATTGATACTGATATAAGTGAGCTTCCTCTTTGACTTTACGCTTCAACTCCTGCATAGATTCATCCAATGATCCCCATGTCGTCAACAGCAGCTCAACCTTTTCCTCTAACGTATCCATTTGCTTCGTTTGTTGTTTAAGCGGTAACGCCCATACTGATTCATACAAGCTGTACCATTCGTTTAACCATTCTTTCAAAAAAATCCCCTCCCAGCAATATGCTCTACTCACAGTTTGCATGTTTATGGGAGGGAATATTCGATTTATAAGACGGTAGAAGCTGGTTCTGTTCCTAACATTTCTACAATCGTATTGGTTTCGTCTAAAATGGCCACTTTAGGAGTGTGCACAAGGGCTTCTTTATTTTCAAGCATGACGTAACTCAAAATAATAATCACGTCCCCAGGCTGAACTTTTCGTGCAGCTGCACCATTTAAACAAATTTCTCCTGTGCCACGTTTTCCTTTTATGATATATGTTTCAAATCGCTCACCATTGTTGTTATTAACGATTTGTACTTTTTCATTCTCAATCAGATCGACGGCATCTAGAAGATCTTCATCAATCGTAATACTGCCAACATAATTTAAATTTGATTCGGTTACACGCGCGCGGTGTAATTTTGCTTTCATCATTGTTCGATACATTACGCTTCACCTCGGTTGCTAAAGTCAATTTGAACATGGTCAATGAGTCGAGCGTGCGAGAACTGATAAGCAAGAGCTAAAATCATTTGTCCTTGCGCAATCTCTACTTGTTTTAATGATGGATATTCATATGCTTCTACATAGTCAATGGAGCCGATTGGAATTTGAGCTAACGATGCACGTACTTCCTCAATTAACTCTTGGACGTTTCGCTTGTTAGACGCTTTTGCTCGTTGTAACGCGTCATATAAAAGCGGCGCATACTGTCGTTCTTCGTTCGTTAAATGAACGTTTCTAGAGCTCCGAGCTAATCCATCTTCTTCTCGAACCGTTTTACAGCCTACCACCTTTATTGGCATAAAAAACTCGTTTACAAGCTGTTTAATGATGGCTAGTTGCTGTGCATCCTTTTCTCCAAAATAAGCAGCATCCGGTCTAATAAGTGAAAACAGTTTTAACACCACAGTTGCAACGCCATCAAAGTGACCAGGCCTGCTCTTTCCACACATGACATCCGCACCTTGCTGGACATGAATGATTTGCGAAAATCCATCTGGATAGATGTCTTCAACAGAAGGACAAAAAAGAACATCACAACCTGCTTCACGGGCTATCTTTTGATCGGCTTCAAGCTGTCTAGGGTACGAGTCAAAATCTTCATTTGGTCCAAACTGCAGCGGGTTAACAAAAATGGACACAACGACAATTGAATGATTTGCTTTCGCCGCCTCCATTAATGATACATGCCCTTCATGCAACGCGCCCATTGTCGGCACGAAGCCAATTGAGTGAGTTGGTAAACGGAATTGGTTTAACGCCTGCTGCAATTCTTGCTTCGTTCTCGCAACAATCATTCGCTTCCTCCACCGTATACCGACAGCCAGTCCGAATCTTTCATCGTATATTGGTGCTTTTCCGTCGGGAAATCCCGTGCTTTTACTTCTTGGACATACTGTGCAAGACCATCCTGAATCGTATGCGAGATGTTCACATATTGTTTAACAAATTTAGCGACTCGCTCTGATTCATAGCCAATAACGTCGTGATACACAAGCACTTGGCCATCTGTTTGATTACCAGCGCCAATCCCAATTATAGGAACTGACAGTTGATTAGATAATGCTGTGCCAAGTTGATGCGGTATACATTCAGCCACGATTGCAAATGCTCCTGCATCAGCAATCGCTTTCGCATCAGCAAGCAGTTGTTCTGCTGTTTCTTGATCCTTACCTTGAACAGCGTAACCGCCTAGCACGCCAACGGATTGTGGAGTTAACCCGATATGACCGACGACAGGCACACCAGCGGAAACAAGATTTTTTACCGTATCAGCAATTTCAACGCCACCTTCAAGTTTCACAGCATCGGCCCCTGCTTCTTGCAACAATCGTCTTGCATGATGCGCAGTTTCCGAAAACGAACTGTGATACGTAAAAAATGGCAAGTCTGTTACAACAAATGTGTCTCTAGCACCTCGTTTTACCGCTTTCGTATGGAGGACCATATCGTCAAGCGTAACAGGTACTGTAGAATCGTACCCTAATACAACCATTCCTAAAGAATCACCAACTAAAATCATATCTACGCCTGCACGTTCTGCAAGCTTAGCTGATGGTGCATCATAAGCGGTGAGCATAGCAATTGGTTCTTGCTGTTGTTTCATTTGTAAAAATTGTTTTGTCGTTTTCATGTTTAATGCCTCCAGTTTCATGTGTTCAAATTTGAACTGCATGAAACGGCTTTACCCCCCTGCTCATCGCAAGGGGGTGTGTAAAAGCACATCGCGCTTAGTCTCCGTTCTTCGTTCGAATCGAAGCTAACGATGGCTCTTTCCCATCCATTTATCGGGTGCCGTTCTAGCAGATACAGCCCTTGCATCCATTAGTATAACAAGGGTCAGGAGGTTGTGTCGAGTTCAATATCTCCTGAGTGAATTAGGTGAGTGTTCCCATTTAAATCTGTTATACATAACTGGCCTTCATCTGTTAGCCCACTAGCATAACCTGTAATCACTTGTTTAGCTGTTCGTGCATGAATTTTTTTGTGCAGAGAAATGGACCGAGCTTCCCATAAAGGTTTAATCACATGGAAACCTTCTTCTTGGTAACATCGATAGAGCCATTCAAACTCATTCATCACTTCTGCAATTAAAGTCGCTCGATGAACTTTTTTTCCAGTTTCTTGATAAATGGATGTAGCAATGTCTTTTACATCCGCATGAAAGTCATCTCCGGACTGTTGGCAATTAATACCCATCCCGACAATGACATAATGAAGTTGGTCAGGATCTGCCGCCATCTCGGTTAAGATGCCGACAAGCTTTTTCCCATTAACCAATAAGTCGTTTGGCCATTTAATCTCACAATCGACTCCGGTCACGCTTTCGATGGCTCTCACTACAGCAACGGCAGCGACTAATGTAAGTTGGGGCGTTTGTGCAATTGGAATAGTCGGTCGCAAAATTAAGGACATGGAAATGGTTTGTCCTTCTCCTACGAGCCACTTACGACCAAGTCTCCCTCTCCCTTGGGTTTGTTCATTCGCCACAATAAGCGTTCCTTCAAACCCTTTATTTGTAGCCACTTGATGGGCTAACGGTTGCGTGGATTCTACAGAATTATAAGCAAATACGGTTTTACCAAATGCTTCCGTCGACACTCGCCCTATAATATCATGTGCATGAACTGTATCAGGGCTCTGGAGCAAACGGTACCCTTTATTCGTCGTCGATTCAATTTTATAGCCTTGTTCTTTTAGTGCCTTAATCTGTTTCCAAATTGCGGTCCGGCTAACATTCAACTTTGAACTTATGGCTTCCCCTGACACGTACTCGCCTGATCGTAACAGCTTTACTAATAATGCCTTCATCGTTTGTCCTTTCTCGTTCATACTTGCTTTAACAAACAAGCTCGCTTATTTTCAAGCACTCCCTCAACGACCCCTTTTTCTAATTCTTCCAGCTTTTCTTTAATCCAAGGTCCTGGTTTTGCTGCTGTTTGCTCTAATAAATCTGCTCCCGTTATCGCAAGTTCGTCCTTAGAGTGAATCGCCAATTCATCATGGGCTTCTTTAAGTTGAGTGCGACTGAGAGAAGGCCAGTCTCGTCCTTGACGCATGCGCTCTACATCAAAGGCAACAGAAACCCCTGCTCGATAAAGCATCCAAGGTGTCCAGTTAGATCGTTGTCGTTCTTGAAAAAAACCATATCGCTGTTTAACTTGTTTTTTTAATTGATTCGAAACAGGAAACGAGGAAATGACATGTTCACTTCCTACAAGTACGCTGTACTCTGCCCACGCCCTCTCATCAGTGTCCCATACCACAGAAGACAAACGATGAAGGTACTGATAAATCGTCTCATTTAAACGAAGAGACGGAAGCACTTGTTCCAAGTGAATATATTGTAGAAACGAACCTGCTTCTCCTTTATGAGTCCCTTTTAACACGCCTAACCATTCATGGGCAATTCGCTCACGGGCAATCGTTGAAAAGAGAGGTAGCGCATCGATACAAGCACGTACAGTTTGATCATCTACACTAAAGCCAAGATCACTAATAAACCGCGCTGCACGCAGAACCCGTAAAGGATCTGCTTGGAACACGATATCTGGTTGATACGCACGAAGAATACACGCCTGTAAATCCTTTTGTCCATTTGTATAATCAATCACGTCACCAGAAGCAGTCATGGCTAAACTATTTATCGTAAAATCTCTTGCCTGTAAGTCTTCAACAAGTGACGTTCCTTTAAACGTTGAAATTTCAACTTGAACAGTGTGAAGATGCACACTTACTGTTTGAAACCGTTCGTTAATCCGAAACGTTTTCTTAAAATAGGCTTCAATTTGTTGCGGGGACGCACTCGTTGCAATATCATAATCATGAACATCCCGCTTTAATAACAAATCTCGAACCGCTCCACCAACAAGATAGGCTTCGTGGCCTGCTTCGTTTAATTCACGTAAACACGCGATCACTTCCTTAGGAATCATTGGCGGTATCCTTAAGAAGCATCTTTTCGTACAAGCGCTCGTATTCACTCACAATTCGTTGTGAATAAAATTCTTGCCTCGCTCTTTTTAGCGCCTGCTCTTTAAAGCGCTGATGATTATGAGAATCTGTTAAAAGTTCGAGAGCCCGCTCTGCCACCTGCACCACATCACCAACAGGGACGAGAAAACCACTCTTTTGATCTTCAATCACTTCAGGAATGCCGCCAATTTTCGTACCAATTACAGGAACCCCACAAGCCATCGCTTCTAACGCCACTAGACCGAAGCTTTCTTTTTCACTCAGTAAAAGCATGACATCGCTCATTGATAACAATTCGGCAATATGCTTTTGATTGCCCAAAACAAGCACATGATCGTCCAATTTGTTCTCTTTAATATACTGCCTAGCAATCGGTAGCTCTGGACCATTCCCAATTAATAAAAGCTTAGCCTTCGCCCTCTGTAAAATGAGTGAAAAGCTTTTTAACACATCGAGAATTCGTTTCACAGGACGGAAATTTGAGATGTGAATGACGACATGTTCATCTTGAGCAATCCCATAATGACTCGCTAGACCTTCAACAGGCTTAGGGTAGTAAACCTCTTCATCAACAAAATTATAAACCGTTTCAATTGGCTTAACTGTACCCACTAATTCCTGAGTCTGTCGAACAAGATCTTTTGAAACGGCCGTAACAATATCCGACTGTTCAATGCCAAACCGAATTAAAGGCTGTAAAGAAGGATCAAATCCGAGCACCGTAATATCTGTACCATGCAGCGTTGTCATAATCTTTATGTCTCTGCCGCTCATTTGTTTTGCTAATATCGCACAGACTGCATGAGGAACCGCATAATGCACATGAAGAAAATCAAGTTCATGGGTACGGATAACTTCAGCTATTTTGCTCGCAGCAGACAAATCATGCGGTGGATGCTTAAATACAGCATATTGATTCACTTCCACCTCATGGAAGAAGATATTTGGATACACTTTATCATCAAGGCGAAAGGGAATTTCAGTTGTGATGAAATGGACCTCATGCCCCCTTGAAGCAAGCTGTTTCCCTAATTCTGTTGCTACCACACCAGATCCACCAACCGTAGGATAACAGCTAATCCCTATTTTTTTTGGTTTCAATATCCATTCACCTTTCAAATAAATTTGTTACGTTTAAAGGACGATAGGTCTTAAATCCCTCTGCGTATGTTAAACCCACTTCTTTTGCATACATGCGGTCTCGAGCGATAACAGACTCAATATATTGATCCGTTAGCGGGGTAGGCACCCCTCCATGCGGCTGAAACTGACTCTGATACGCCTGTAAAGCTGCAATCTTTTTTTCATAAACATGCGCGACATCGATGACGAAGTCTGGGTTTGAAAAGCCATTTATGAAATAACTAAAATGCGCATCCACTTTATGCGGTTCGTACTCCGGTAAAAGGTTTCGAATCCCAGCGTCAAAAAGTACGTCCTTCATGATCGCAGCACACGCACCATGATCAGGATGGCGGTCTGGTAGTGGAGTAAATACAAACCTTGGCTTCCATTCCCGAATCCGACGAACAAGATCCAACTTTTCCGCCGGTGAAATCGATGCCAAACCTCGATCCTTTATGCTTAGCTGCTCGCGCTTTTTAACTCCTAATGTTTCAGCAGCTGCTTGAGCCTCTAGTTGACGCGTTTCTACATCACCATTAGAAGATAATTCTGCTTTCGTTAAAGTGAGAAACTGACACGTATAGCCTTCCGCCACATATTTCGCAATTGTTGCGCCCATGCCAATTTCAATATCATCTGGATGCGCACCAACTGCTAACAAATCACACGAATTGTTCGTCATACGAATGCGGCTCACATCCTCTCTTTTAATACCTTGATTCATCTCTACTCATTTTAACAGTATGAAATGTATGATCAAACATCGTCTCGGAAAACGTCTCTACATGCTGGAAACCATGCGTTATGTAAAATTGTTCCGCGCGGCAATTTCCTTCTTCCACATAAACAACTAAACGTTCCTCTGGATGTAAATTGGCGACAATCTCTTGAAAAAGAGATGTGCCTACTCCTTTACCGAGAGCGTCTGGATCAACATAGATTGCTGCTAATTCTGTTTCTTTATCAGTACGTATTAACTGTGCAAATCCAAGCAATTGTTGCTTTTCTGAATGAGCAGTTAAAAACAAAGCTGATGTCGTTAATTTCTGTTCCAGCATCTCAAAAGAATACGCTTTTTCGAGAAATGTTTGTTGAACGTGCTTAGGAATAAGCGTTTCATAAGCAAAACCCCATGATCGTACAGCGAGAGACGCAATGTCCTCACAGTCGTTTAACGCTGCTTTCCTTATCTTCATTAAGTCACCTCTTCACGCATTCTTTAAAAAAAGGAGTCTAAAAACAGACTCCTTACAAAGACGTTCGATTCTCTTTCTGAACAGAACGGAATTGAAAATCGCCTCGCTCAAGCCCTTTTATGAGCACCTCTGCTGTTCCAATATTCGTTGCCAACGGCACCCCTTTTACGTCACACAACCGTATGAGAGCCGTGACATCTGGTTCATGAGGTTGAGCTGTTAACGGATCGCGAAAAAACAAAATAAGATCAAATTCATCTTCTGCAACGAGTGCACCGATTTGTTGGTCTCCACCGAGTGGTCCAGATTTAAATCGTGTCACTTGTAAGGAGGAGGCCTCCATGATTCGCGTCCCAGTCGTACCAGTTCCATATAGATCATGTTCGCGTAAAATTTGTTCATACGCTACACAAAAATTCACCATCTGTTGCTTCTTTTTATCATGAGCGATTAACGCCACTTTCACTGTGATCACCTCTTAATCAATTAAGTTTTCAAGCCCATAAACGAGCGTATCAAGTTTTAATACGTGTTCAATTGAAAGTTTGACACCTGGCATAAAACTTTGTCGATTAAGAGAATCGTGCTTAATGGACAACAGCTGTCCTTCTCCACCAAAAAGAACCTCTTGATGTGCTACTCTGCCTGGAAGCCGGACACTATGAATTCTCATCCCCTCAAAGTCGGCGCCTCTCGCACCTGGTAAATCTTCTTTTTCATCTGGATGCCCTTGCAGCTTTTGCTCACGTTCTTGTGCTATGAGTTGAGCTGTTTTCATAGCCGTCCCTGATGGTGCATCCAATTTGTTATCATGGTGCTGCTCAATGATTTCCACATCTGTTAAATAACGAGCGGCTAATTGTGAAAACTTCATCATTAAAATCGCACCAATCGCGAAGTTCGGCGCAATAATCGCTCCAAGCTCTTTTTCTTCAGTGAGCTTTCTTAGTTGCTCAATATCATCGTTTGTAAATCCTGTCGTTCCTACAACAGGTCGAACTCCGTGGGCAAGGGCAATCTCCATATGTTTCTTGCCAAACGCAGGCGTTGTTAAATCTACCAGCACATCCACATCATGATTTGAAAAACAGTTTTCCATATCCGAATAAATCGGTGTATCTAAGTCTCCATAGCCTTTAAGGTCTTGGAGCGTCTGACCATCATGCTTTGAATCAACAACCGCCACGAGCTGGAGTTCTTCATCACGCTCACAAAGCTGAACCGCTTCGTACCCCATTTTTCCTCTTGGTCCTGCAACGACAATCTTAATCATGGTTTTGCTCTCCTTCTTCTATCCTTGTCCAGCGATCTGCATCGCGTGTAGTAAATTTAGTCATCACTCGTGAGTGGGCTTCATCTAGATCAATATTAAGCGAGTTCGCTAGGCAAATTAACACAAACAGTACGTCGCCCATCTCTTCTTCCATCGCTTTTTCTTTTTCCGTTGCTTTCTTTGGTTTCTCTCCATATGTATGGTTCACTTCACGTGCTAATTCACCTAACTCTTCTGTTAATCGAGCCATCATCGCAAGCGGACTAAAATAACCTTCTTTAAATTGGCTTATATAATCATCCACTTCTTGTTGCATTTGAGCCATTGATTTTGGATGTTCCATCAGTCCACTTCCTTTCTTCTTTCTTATCGTAGCGAATCCACAATAAATCTGCAATTAAAATTCACTGACTTCTATCTTTTTTTATTCAGGTTGAGTACACTAATAAAGCATTGACTGTAAAGGAGAACTGTTTATGGCCAGACACGCTAAAAACATTTTATTTATTTTGTTCGGGACAGCGTTAATGTCTTTCGGGTTAGTTTATTTTAATATGCAGTACAATTTAGCAGATGGTGGCGTTACCGGGATTACATTATTGCTCTTTTTTCTTTTTTCTTTTAATCCAGCTATTTCCAACTTAATTATTAACATTCCATTATTTTTTATTGGTTGGAAAATGCTAGGTCGAACAACGTTTGTGTATACGTTAATCGGTACGTTTAGTTTGTCTCTTTTTTTAGATTTATTTCAGCGCATTCCGATTGCGATCGATCTCGCTGACGACATCATGCTCGCAGCCTTGTTTGCTGGCGCTATCGTCGGAGTCGGCCTCGGCATTGTATTCCGCTTTGGCGGCACAACCGGAGGCGCAGATATTCTGGCTAAACTATGCTTGCGTTATTTCGGTTGGAGTATCGGCAAAACGTTTCTACTGTTTGATTCATCCGTTATTGCAATTTCTCTTATTTTTGACCTCAGTTTACGTGAAGCGATGTATACAATTGTCTACGTTTTTATTGCAGCAAAAGTCATTGATTTTATTCAGCAAGGCTCTTATTCCGCCAAGGCCGCATTTATTATTTCAGACGACTTGGAGAAAATTTCCGAAACGATACTGAGAGAAATGGGTCGCGGTGCCACTGCATTAAAAGGAAAAGGTTCCTTTACTGGCAACGAAAAAGAAATTTTGTATTGTGTCGTAGCAAGAAATGAAACGGTTCGCCTGCGCACCATTGTTCATCGCATTGATCCCCACGCCTTTATGGCGATCAATGACGTCACTGAAGCTGCAGGAGAAGGCTTTACTCTTGATGATAATAAAAAACCGCTTCGAGTTGATTAAAAAACGTGCCTACACGATGTAGGCACGTTCTTTTTAGTCTCTTTGTGATAAATAAATTAAAATCAGTCGCGCAAGCTCCATAACAGCTACAAGCGCTGCGGCAACATAAGTCATTGCTGCGGCATTTAGAACTTTTTTCGTTTCACGCTCTTCATCATTACGAATGATTCCGCTTGAAACCATTTGCGCCATCGCTTGATTTGAGGCGTTAAATTCAACTGGTAAGGTAACCACTTGGAATAATACGGCTGCAGAGAACATAACGATACCTGCTAACAAAATGACTGGTGAAAATGAACCAAAAAAGGTAATAAGTAACCCAATCATAATGAGCCATTGACCTAACGACGTTCCAATTTGTGCGGCTGGAACGAGCGCACTACGAAACTTTAAAAATGCATACTCTTCCGCATCTTGGATAGCGTGTCCCACTTCATGTGCAGCAATTGCCGCAGCGGCAACAGATGGCTTATGATAATTATCTGTTGATAAACGAACGGTCTTTGCTTTTGGATCATAATGATCGGAAAGCTCCCCTTTTGTTTCTTCAATCGTCACATCATTTAAGCCATTATCATTTAATATTTTTCTTGCAACTTCTGCTCCCGTCATTCCTGACGAGTTGCGAATTTGTGAGTATTTATTATAGGCGCTCTTCACTTTCCCTTGCGCAATCATCGGGATGATAAGAAGTAGCGCGAGGTAGATCAAATATCCAGTCAAACTCACGTTAAAATCACCTCTTTATTGATTATATACCCATCATAAAGTGAACGTCAAAATAAGTCAAACAAGAGGCCTTGTCTATTCTTCTTGCTTTACTTTTTTTCGCTCACCTTTAAATTTTCTAAAGCCTACGTAGCCGAGCGACACCACAACCGGTGTGCCAATCATAAACATGACCAAGTATAAGGTTGGATCAACTGTCTCAACAGATGTAAAAGCAAACAAAGACAAGTATTCATGGCGCATTGTATCCAAATGATTGTCGATTTCTGCCTCTGACAACTGCTGTTGCTGCAAGCGATTGTGCATGTCGTCAAGTTCATTTACTTGCTCGTAACCTTTTGAAATTAAAACAGCTGGACGAACGGTTTCATACAACTGTTGGGATCGATTCACCTCATAGCTAAATTGTTGCGATTGGAATGGATCATTAACGGCACCAATCCGGTCTAAACTATCAAGCATTTGTCGATCCATTTGGTTCCATAGCGGCTGATTCACTTGTTGAACAGCGTCGGTACTCAAACGAAGTGCCATCGCTAAACGTAACTGCTCTTCAGGAGAAACATCTTCTGTAAACAGCGCATCATAAGCAGACTCAAACGTTGTCATTAGTGTACGCATGGAAGACAATGTCCATTCTTCATCTGAAAAAGGAAACTGTTCCATTTCATTCGAAAAGGCTTCAGCTGTTTTTTGCGCTTGATCTATTTCTCCTTGCTGAATTTGATGAAGTAACGTTCCAGCTAACCCATCAAATTCACGCCAAGTCGGGTCATTGTCCTCTACTGCGTAGCTATACACAGGCAACACCAATATGACGCTTAAGGCCATTATGAATAAAAACATTCGCCGCATCACGCGTTCCCCCCTCTGATTTTTCATTATATGAGAGGGAGGACAAGAGTAGACCTTATTTAGGCAAGTTTAAACGTAATGCATTTTTTCGAACGTTTAACAGATAAACAAGGGCGACCGAAGTCAAACCTAACAGGAATGTAAAAATCCCGATTTGATTGATATACGGCATAATGACGGTGCTTAACCATGGATGCATGCCAAAAAAATAATCGATGACATCATTTAATACTGTCCACGCTAATGCGACAGCCAAATGCCAACGTTTAATACGCATAAAAGGCAAGAACAAGAGCGCTTGCAACGCCATACCAGCGTGAGATAGATTGAGCATAATGATTTGCCAGTGCATCGGTGCCCCTTCCATCACTTGAAACGTATTCATAACAACCGCCCAAATGCCGTATTTCATAAGCGTTACAGCTGCTAAAGCCTCAATTAACCCAATGTTTTTCTTCATGAGAAAAGCAATTAACACAAAGACAAAAAAGAAACTAGCTGTCGGACTATCTGGAACAAATATCACAAACTGCCATGGCGTTTGCTCTAGTTGATTGCCATACCAAATAAATCCATAAACCGTTCCAACGACGTTGATCATTAATAACAATAGTAGTGTTGACTTTCTCGTTAAAAAACCAAATAAATATGCGAGCATTCGTATCACCCTTATGTAAAAAGAGCCACCTTTGTGGTGGCTCTTTCATTGTACTTATTCCTCAGGCTCTTGACCATGGTTTGCAATAAATTCAGCTAGAATCTCTAGCTCTTCATCCGAACCTTCAAATTGATCAGCAGGCATTGCGCCTACACCATTTTGGATAACATCTATAATTTCTTCCGTTGACCTTTCCGTTTCAAGAAGACTTGGCGCACCTGCTCCACCTGTCATTTGGTCACCGTGACACTGGATACACGTGTCATTATTTGAATAAATTTCGTATCCTTCCGCTTCTACATCAATGTCTGCGTCTTCTGCAATAACAAGCTGACCTTGTTCAGCAGCTGTTTCCCAATCGTGTTGATCGACTGATTCCCATGTTAAGAAAATAACAGAAGCAACACCAAGCAACATAAGAGCTGTTGCAATCGGACGCTTGTGCGGACGACGTTCTTTTGATGTATCGAGCCAAGGTGCAAGTAGCAACGCACCAAATGCCACACCAGGAATAACAACCGTTCCTAATGTATTAAAGTCACCAGAAGCAAACTCATATTTAAGCAACTGATACAAAAACAAGAAATACCAGTCTGGTAGTGGTATGTATGCTTCTAGCGGATCGGCAATTGCCTCAAGAGGAGCTGGATGGGCAAGGGTTAAACATAAGAACCCCATTAGAAAAACTGCACCAACCATCCATTCTCGAAGTAAAAAGTTCGGCCAAAATGCTTCTGTTTTCCCCGGGTACTCCGAGTAATCTTTCGGTACATTCGCTTTACGGCCATCTGCTTTCACACGAGAATCACCGACAAATTTCATCCCTTTGCCTCGATGCATGAATTTCCCTCCTTTTTATCAAGTGTTGTTTACCTTATAGAGGTCCAGAGATCCCCTGTCTACGAATCATAATAAAGTGTGCACCTAAAAGACCTAGTAATGCAGCTGGTAAAAAGAAGACATGAATTGCAAAGAAGCGAGTTAGTGTTGCTGCACCAACAATGTCCCCACCAGCAAGCAAGGCTTTTGTAAAATCGCCGATTATTGGTACACTTTCAGCAATTTCAAGTGTTACGACAGTTGCAAAGTACGCTTTCATATCCCAAGGCAACAAATAACCAGTTAAACCAAGTGCAAGCATAACAAAGAAAATTAATACACCAACAACCCAGTTTAATTCACGCGGCTTTTTATATGATCCCGTAAAGAATACACGTAAAGTATGTAAGAACATCATGACAATAACTAAGCTCGCGCCCCAGTGGTGCATCCCTCGAACGATTTGTCCCATTGCCACATCATTTTGTAAGAAATAAACTGACGCGTGGGCATTAACAATATCTGGTACGTAATACATCGTCAGGAACATCCCTGACAGGATTTGGATAACCGTTACGAAAAACGTTAATCCACCAAAACAATAGATGAACGCCGAAAAGTGATGAGCTGGGTTAACATGCTCTGGCACTTCGTGATCCGCAATATCACGCCACATAGGAGTAATATCTAGACGCTCGTCCACATAATCATAAATTTTTTGTAGCATTTTCTGCGCCCCTCCTAGTCTCTTCGGTTGACCTCTCCAAGATATACGGTTCCATTTTCAACACTGACTTCAAAAACATCCAACGGACGACGCGGTGGCGTACCAGCCACATTTGTACCGTCTTCAGTGAATCGACCACCATGGCAAGGACATGCGAATTCACTCTCATCCTCATTATAGGCAATTGTACAACCTAGATGCGTACAAACAGATGAAAGCGCAATAACATCATCGCCATCTAAATAGATGTATGCCTCTTGCTCAACAGTTGATTCATACCAAGAATCTTGTTGGCTAAAGCTCCATGTGAATCGCTGCGGCGTATCGGTTAAATCATCCAGCTCGCATACCGGTTCCAAAGAAGACTCAGCCCCTGCTTTCAAAGCAGGATCAAGTGCAAATCGAACCATAGGCATTAACATACCAGCTGCCATAAATCCGCCTACTCCTGTGAGCGTGTACGATAAAAATTGCCGTCTCGAAACTTTGTGCTCTCTTTCGCTCACTTCTAAACCTCCTAACAGTTCAAAATCGACCAAGTCAAGCTTGGACTCATACAGATTAATACTAGGACGTTACTATCATACTATAACCGCATACATTAAGCAATATGAGTTAGAATAGCGCTTTCAGCGATTTTGTTGCCACAACCCTGTAATTAACGGTAAAATTTGCTGCATTTGATCATCAATGACTTTTTTTCTGTTTTTTTGATCAATATATTCTAGAGCAATTGAAGGGACAAAAAATAATTGCAGTGGCTTTAATTGGTCCTCAATCGGTTTCCAAGCAGAGTCCGAAGTTAATAAAATAATATGTTTGAATCCAGCGTTCCCTAAATCTTTTTCCCACATACGTAACCGCTCTCGATTTGCTTCAACTGACTCTTCCTCACTATAACTAAATGGTGGAAAAAGCATCACACGTCCTCTAAACTGGCGTTCCATTTCATCACTTAAGATCGTTGTGAATTCTGCAGCTTGGATGGTTGATTTTAATTGGGTGGATACAGACGCTTTAATTAACGGGACAATTGCTGTATCGACGTAATCACGTGATTGTAAATAGGTATCTGTATCTGCTGTTTTAAATCGCATGGTTCCACTTCCTTTCAGTCTTATTATAACAAAAAAAACAGAGCTCTCGGGCTCTGTTTTACGAGTTTTTTAGTAAATCGTTTAGTTTTGAAGTTAACGTCAAAAACAATTCTTTATCATTATCATCAAGCGCTTTGTTAATATCGCCATGTAATTGGTCTAACTGAAAACGTCGAATGCTTTCGTCTAAAACTGCTTCTGCCTCATGTTCAAAACGTTGCTTCCGTTCTTTTGTTTCTGGCAAATACGGATTGTCTTCAAGGACAGCCAAATATTGTGCATACAAGTCTTGATCTTTAAAGTGCAGCTCAATATAAATTTCTTCTGTATGATTAAGGCGTATGTCATGAAATGCTTTTTCACAATCAGTCGTCACATGGTGTTGCTTTCGAAACGAGAACGGGATTGTGTCAATTCCTTGAGCGGAAATAACAAGTGCTTTCGGCGTCTCATCTGAACGATCTAAGAAATGGACACGCTCCATCAGCCCATCATCGTTCATTAGATAATTTAATAGCCAAGCACACTCACGGCGTTTTAACTGATGTCGTTTGAGGAAACTTCGCAAAAAAGACTTTTTATCCATCACAGGAATAATGCTACCCAATTGCTTTCTCCCCTTTCCCTATTTTAAAGCACCACATTTAAATCTTACTGTACTTTTCGCCTTATGTTAGAGCATTCCCTTTTATTCAAGCTTGAATTCTTTCAACAAATCTTGTCATTCCTCGTAATTTAGTTCTTCAATAAGTTCCGGTAAGTCTGATCGTGTCGGATCAAGTAGCAGTGCCTGTTCAAGCAAGGATTTTGCTTGCTTTCGATCTCCTTCCTCTAATAAGAAATAGCCGTATTCAATTAGAAAGTCGGCGTCTTCATTAAAAGATGGCATGGCTTCTTTATAAAGCAATCGCGCTTCTTCAAATTCTTCTAAGTGCGCTTTTGCAAACGCTTGGAACCATGTTAGAAGTGGATCACTTTCGCCATGTTCTTGCACATACTGAATCAATTCGTCTAAATCATCTGCTCGCTCTTCATCTTTTAACAACGCTGCAAACGCTTGAACACTTTTGACATTAGATGGATTTAAGGCTAAAGACTGTCGGAAAAATTGCTCTGCCCCTACAAGATCATTCATTTTCGTTAGGACTTGACCAGCCATCATTGGAAGCTGATCATTAAATTCATCCATTCGAATGCCGTCTTTCAATGTTTCAAACGCCTCGTCAAGACGATTTTCAGCTTCGTACGCTTTCGCAAGGGGCATATAAACACTTGTAAAATCAGCATCAAGGCTTTTTACAGCGCCTAGTTGTTCAATAACGACTGGATAATCCCCCTGTTGATACGCGGTAAAACCAAAGCTAAACAGCTGATCTGGCGTCATTTTATTCGTTTCTTGCTGATGATAAAGCTGCAAGGAATCTTCAAATTGACCGTTTCCGCTATAAGCTTCTGCTAAAGACAAGCCTACGTTCACTTCACCTAAATCCGCATACAATGACTGTTTTAAATAAGGAATTGCTTTATTGTAAGCCCCTTGGTTTAAATAAAATTCTCCTAAAGCATAGACGAGAATCATTTCATCAGGATTTTTTTGCAGAGCAGCTAATAATTTTTGTTCTGCTACTTCATCTAATGCTTGTAGTTGGTATAAGTCAGCTAACAGTAATTGTGCTTGTGCGTAACTGTCATCTTCAACGCCTACCTCTAAAAGCACTTCTATGGCTTCATCCTCTTCATCTTCATCAATCATCATTTCTGCTGAAAGAATAGCAAGGGATCCTTCATCGGGATAGAGCGCACGAAGATCTTCAACAATGAGCCTTGCTTCTTTTATATGACCAAGTTCATAATACAGCTCCGCAACTTCAAATCGAACTTGGTGATCATCAGATGTGGAACGACTAGCAAGCATGCTTAACGCTTCTTCAATATTCCCTGCTTCTATTTTTGAAAATACATCTTCTTTCAACATAAATAGGTTGGCTCCTTCATTTACAATCGTTACTATCTATAGTTTATATGATGGACCGTTTCATGATCAACCATTGGGTTTCGTAAAAAAAACAAAAGATTTTTATGAATAGTATTGACTTTGAAAGCGTTTTCTTTTATATTCTAATTAGCGTATGGTTTCTCTCCACTCCTATCCATACATTTTAGCTTTTTATAGCTAAACTCCTTTGAAAACGCTTACGTTTTCAAAGGAGTTTTTTTTACGTAAAAAACACCCCTAGCTGCTAGATTCTCGTCTAACATGCAAGGGGCGCATTTTTATGATTGCTCATAAATGGCATAGTGCCGTTCAATAAGCACCTGTTTCGCTTGTTCACGATCGTTTTCAGAGCGAAAACTCAATCGCAAAACACCCATAATATCTTCTCTTGCCTCTAATATGCGAATGTTTGTAAGATGAATTTTATTCTCAGCCAGTACATACGTAACATCTGAAACGACACCAAGATGATCTGGTACATCCACATACAAATCATAAAAGGCAGGAATAGCTCCACGGGATTTTTGTGGTAGCCCTTCTCGAAACTGTCTTGCTCGAGCAAAAAAACGATAGATTTTTTCATGATCCTCATTTTCAACAAATTGGCGCACATCATTCATGTCTTGTTGCCAGTCATCAATTAAGCGAATCATTTCATTTTTATTATGTAATAAAATATCACGCCACATCACAGGACTTGCCGAAGCGATTCGTGTAATATCTTTAAATCCTCCTGCTGCAAGTGCGGTAACTTGTTCATCGTCTGCTTCCATTTTCTCTAACTGATGAACAAGACCAGCCGCCACGATGTGTGGAAAATGACTCACCACCCCAACTAGACGATCATGGCGCCGCGCGTCTAGTTCGATAAATTGAGCGTTTGTGGGCTTTAACATATTTTTCAACATAATCAATTGGTCTCTTGAAGCATTTATTGGCGTTAACAAATAAAATGCATTTTCAAATAAATGTGCTTGGGCTGCCGTTACCCCTGTTTTATGGGAACCGGCCATTGGATGGCCCCCTATAAAGCAATGATTTGGCAACAATGCGTGAGCTTTTTCTACAATCGTTTGCTTTGTTGAACCGACATCCGTAATCATTACGTTCTCTTTTAACGTAATCGTGCTTAACCGCTCAATTACTTCTGTAGTCACTCCTACCGGTGTCGCTAAAATAATGAGATCAGCCTGCTTTGCACCTTCTTCAATTGATTCCGCTTTTTGATCAATGACACCTAGCTGATGTGCCAAATTCAAATCTTGTTCAGAAATATCGAATCCAATTAGTTGAAACGATTCATCTTTCTTTAGTGCAAGCGATAAAGATCCACCAATAAGACCCATACCGACGATAAAGATGTTCTTCATGTTGTTTCCTTCCTAAGACGTTTTTCTATTTCGCTTGATTAAAAGAGGCAAAAATTTGCGGAGCCACTTCTAAAAGCGCATCGTTCTCTTCTTGACTACCTATTGAAATACGAATGCCAGTCGGATAGCCAAGTGCTTCACCAGAGCGAAGAATAAAGCCTTTTTCAAGAAATGCTTGAAATACTTTATTCCCAGGTATACCCGTTTCAATCATTAGGAAATTCGTTTCAGAAGGATAGACATAGAAACCCTGGCTTTCAAAAAAGTTTTCTAGTCGATTCATTTCAATCTTGTTTTTTTCTTTACAAGACTGAATAAATGCTTCATCTTCTAGTGCAGCAAGTGCAGCTTGATGACCAATAGAATTATTGTTGAACGGTGGACGAACAGGATCAATAGCTTGAGCAATGGCTTGACTTGTAATACCGTATCCAACCCGTAGTCCAGCTAGACCATATGCTTTTGAAAAAGTGCGCAAAACTACTAATTGCGGGTATTCTTCAAGAAGCGAGACGGTCTCTGGGAAATTTGTTGAAGTGACATATTCATAGTACGCTTCGTCTGACACAACGAGACAACCTTCGGGTACTTGTTTTAAAAATTTCCTAAAACGATTTTGATCGATTGCCACTCCATTTGGATTATTTGGATTACAGATCCAAACGATTCTTGTTTTTTCGTTAATCACTGCAAGCATTTGATCTAAATCATGGTCGCCACTATCAGTTACTGGCACTTCAATAATTTCTGCATCTTCTATTGTTGCATTCAATTTATATTGTGAGAAAGAAGGTGTTGCCATAACTGTGTTTGTATCTGCTGATAAAAAAGCTCGACATAAAAACTGGATGACTTCATCTGAGCCGTTCCCTAAAATAATCTGTTTTTCATCTACTTGGTGTTTAGTCGCTAACGCTGCTCTAAGCTCCGTTCCATATCCATCTGGGTAAATAGACGTTTCAGATGCTACACTTGCAATGCGATCTGCGACTTTTGAAGACGCTCCATAAGGGTTTTCATTCGAAGCCATTTTAATTACGCGATCTAACCCATACTCTCGTTTTACGTCTGCGATTGGTTTCCCAGGTGCATACGCAGGCAATCCTCTAATTTGTTTTTTTACGTACATATTTACACCTACTTTCGATAGTCTTACTAGTTATCCTACGAGAAAAGCAGCAGATGAGCAAGATTCTTTTTAAATGGAATGGACGTTTGTCCCACGTAATTCTTTCATATAGTCTTCAAACTCCATCAATGCTGCACTTTGTTCTTCCGGCTGTAACAAACGCTCTCCTTTTTGCTCAATCTGTTTTACAATCGCACTTCCGATGACAACTCCATCTGCATAGCGCTGAATCATTTCCACTTGCTCTCGTTTATGGATACCAAATCCGACTACACAGGGTACATGTGCATGTTGTTTTGCTGCTGCAATAAATTCATGCAAGTGTGCCGGAAGTTCATCTCGAACTCCTGTGACTCCAGTAGATGATACGCAGTATAAAAACCCACTAGCTGCAGAAGCGATTTTTTTAATTCGTTCATGAGACGTTGGCGCGATCATTGAGATAAACGAAAGATCTTTTGATTCACAAAGAGACGTCAATTCCTGTCCTTCCTCAAAAGGGAGATCTGGAACGAGAACACCATCGACTTCAAATGAAGCAGCTTCATCCACAAATCGTTGAAACCCATACTGATAAAGAGGATTGGCATACGTAAACAAAATAACTGGAATCGTCAATCCACGCTTACGGGCTTCAGGTACAATCTGTAAAATTTTTGGCAAAGTAGCCCCGCCTTTAATCGCTCGTAGAGAGGCCGCTTGAATGGTTGGACCATCTGCTAATGGATCAGAGTAAGGAACGCCTAATTCAATAACGTCAGCCCCACTCCTTTGTAAAGAAAGCATCAGCTCCATTGTAACAGCTAGTGAAGGATCACCAGCAGTAATAAAAGGAATAAACAATTGTTCTTTTTCTAATGCAGAACGTAGCCGATTCAATTGGTTTCGCCTCCCTCAAAATTTTTGTATAGCGTATGCATATCTTTATCTCCACGTCCAGAAAGACAAATTAAGATTGAACTTTTTTTACTGGCTTTACTCTCTTTAATCGCTTGCGCAACCGCATGGGCTGTTTCTAAGGCACAAATGATTCCTTCATGCTCTGCCAGCATACGAAGGGCCGCAAGCGCCTCTTCATCCGTCACGGCTTCATAGCGTACACGCTTTGAATCTGCTAAATAAGCGTGCTCTGGACCGACTCCTGGATAATCAAGGCCTGCAGAAATTGAATACGGCTCTGTAATCTGTCCTACCTCATCTTGAAGCAAATACGTTAAAGAGCCGTGAATAATTCCCTTTGTTCCTTTTGTAATTGTTGCAGCATGCTGATTCGTCTCTACGCCGTAACCTGCTGCTTCCACACCAATTAATTCAACGTCGTCATCAATAAAAGGATAAAACATGCCAATTGCATTGCTCCCGCCACCAACACAAGCAATAATTGTTTCCGGTAACGAACCGTATTCTGCTACCATCTGCTCCTTTGCTTCATCGCCAATAATGCGTTGAAAATTGCGCACCATCTTCGGATAAGGATGTGGACCTACAACAGATCCGATAATATAAAATGTATCCTCGGCATGAGTCACCCAATGACGAATGGCTTCATTCGTGGCGTCTTTTAACGTCCGACTTCCACTTACTGCTGGAATTACTTTTGCTCCTAACAATTCCATTCGAAATACATTGAGCTTTTGCCGTTCCATATCGGTTTCACCCATATAAATCAGGCATTCCATACCGAATTTTGCAGCTACAGTCGCGGTTGCAACACCATGCTGGCCAGCACCAGTTTCGGCAACTACTTTTGTTTTCCCCATCCGTTTTGCTAGAAGAGCTTGCCCGAGAGCATTATTTAATTTATGAGCCCCTGTATGCAGAAGATCCTCTCTTTTGAGGTAAACCTTTACGTCATCGCCAAGGGCTTTACTAAATTGATCCGCATAGGTAATGGGTGTTTTTCGACCAGCGAATTGTTGAAGAAGATGATCCAATTCTGCCTGGAACCGCTCATCTTCTAACGCCTCATCTAAAGCCGACTCTAACTCTTCAATCGCACTCATTAATGTTTCCGGAACATATTGCCCGCCGTATTCTCCAAATCGACCTTGTTTAGTAGGGTAAACGTCTGTTTTCATGTTGCTCCATCACCTCTTCTAGTTCTTCAATGGCGTGTTGATCTTTTTTTCCATTTCGCTCGATCCCACTCGAGAGATCTAGTCCGTGTACGTCATACTGCAACAGCGCTTGAACATTCGTATGATTAATTCCTCCCGCAATCAAAAGAGGTCTCTTGTAGGCTTTTAGTACATCTATAAAATCAGGAATTTTTTCCCATTCAAATGTTTTTCCAGTGCCTCCCCATGCGTGAGTTGTTTTTGTATCAAGCAAAAGCGCATCTACATAAGGAGCAAAAGCGTGAAGCTTTTTGTTTGTCTCTTCATCAACATGGACAGCTTTCCAAAGCTTTAAAGCAGGAAAAAGCGCTCGAATCTCTTTTACATCTTCTACTGTCTCATTTCCGTGAAGCTGCAGGATTGAAAAGACATTCGCCTCATAAAGCGCTTTTACGTCTTCTAACGTTGGATGTACAACTAACGCAACGATTTCTTGCTTGTATTCAACAGATTGAAGCCAGGAACTAACATCGCTTAGCTCGACACGCCGTTTGCTAGAAGCAAATACGAAGCCGATATACGCACAACCTGCATTTGCTACCACTTGTAGTTCTTCTTTTGAGCCAATTCCACAGTATTTTGTTTTCATCGAAATGCTTTCTCATTCGCAAACAGAGATTGTATCGCTTGTGCTTGATCGTCTGCTTTCATTAACGTTTCGCCCATTAACACGCCCTGTACCCCGAGCTCCGTTAAATAGGATAAATCTGCTCTCGTGCGAATACCGCTCTCAGAAATAACAAGCGACTGTTTTGGCAAATGCTTCAGAATGGTTTCTGTATGGGTGATGTCAGTTCGAAAGGTTTTTAAATCTCTATTATTCACTCCGATCATCTCAGGTTGTATATGGTCTAACAGCGATAAAGCTTCTTCGCTGTCATGAACTTCAACTAGACACTCCATTCCAAGGTCATAGGCTTGTTCATATAACGATTGAAGTTTTCCATTGCTTAATACTCCTGCAATTAATAAGATCGCATCTGCACCTAAGCGATATGATTCTTCTACTTGTTTTTCATCAATAATAAAATCTTTTCTTAAAACAGGTAGATGTACAAGGTCCTTCACTTGTTTGATATAGCGCTTTTCCCCTTTAAAGAAAGGAGAATCGGTTAACACGCTAATAGCTGATGCTCCAGCATTTTCATACGTTTGCGCAATTTTAGAAACATCCAAATCAGGAACGAGCAATCCTTTTGATGGAGATGCTTGCTTAATCTCGGCAATTAAGCCCAGATC
Organism: Shouchella phoenicis; assembly: GCF_047238345.1. Classification (NCBI taxonomy): domain Bacteria; kingdom Bacillati; phylum Bacillota; class Bacilli; order Caryophanales; family Bacillaceae; genus Shouchella; species Shouchella phoenicis. The sequence goes on from NZ_JBDFMQ010000001.1 coordinate 1,952,506, forward strand.
AAATGAAGTAGACATCAACGCTTGTTTTAGACTTGTTCGATTCACGCTTTCACGTTCAGGCATTTGCAACGTTCGTACTTCTTCTTTTTTTGATGCGATGATTTCATCAAGCATGTTTTATCCCCCTGTTTTCATTTTGAATGGATGTTAAATAATTCAATGATTGTTTACTTAAAAGGGCTGCTTTCGTTTGATCTACTCCTGCTTGGATTGAATCAACATAATCACCAGCATATAAAGCGACACCTGCGTTAAACACGACGATATCAATCGCTTCACTTGGTGCTTCGTTAAGCAAAATTTGATTGATTAACTGTGCACTTTCATAGGGTGAATGAACCTGTAAAGCTGATAACGAACCTTGTTTCAAACCGTAGTCTTCAGGTTGTATCACATAAGATCGGGTCTCTCCCTGTTTTACATCAACGAGGTACGTCTCGCCGTGTATCGCACATTCATCAAGACCGTCGGCCCCACTCACAACAATTGAATGAGCTGTTCCTAATCGATTTAATACTTGACCGATTTGATCAGCTGTTGACCGGCTATTTACACCAAGCAACTGATGTTGCGCACCGGCAGGATTTGTTAACGGTCCAAGCAAATTAAAAATGCTTCGGAATCCTAATTCTTTTCTTGTCTTCATCACATGTTTCATCGATGGATGATAAAGGGGCGCAAACATGAAGCAAAGGGATTGTCGCCTTAACTTTTCTGCCGCTTCCGTAACTGTAGATTGAATCGTTATTCCGAGTGCTTCAAATACATCTGCACTGCCTGTCTTCGAAGATACAGAGCGATTGCCATGTTTCGTTACCGGTATATTCATTGACGCTAACACAATTGCGGTCGCAGTCGATATATTAAAAGTGGACAAGCCATCACCACCTGTTCCACACGTATCAATGGTTCGTTCCGTTTGCAGAGGGAATGGTTCTGCCATGTTCCGCATCGCACGGGCAAAGCCAACAAGCTCATCTACCGTTTCACCACGAAAGCGTAGCAATGTTATGAAACTAGCAATTTGGCTATCTGTTAATCGTCCGAGCATAATCTCAGACATTAATAATTCAGCATCATGCTCTGATAATGTCTCATGATTTAAACAACGGTTTAGCAATTCATTTATCATCGCGAGCACCTTCATTTCTATGGCAAGCATGATAAAAAACATCTTTATTTACATATGGTTTTTGTTTGGATTCATTTAAAGGTGAAGAGTGAAGTCGACTCGTTTGCAAACGAGCAATCAAAACAGACTTCTTCAATTTACGATTTGTTTTTTTTGTAGGGGAAATTACCTTCATTTATCACTCACTCCTTGTGATGTGAAAATGAAGAGCGGTTGGAGGTTGACGCTTCTCCGAAAGCATATATTCATATAGAAGGGGTTTTATTACTTCGTCTCTATTCGCTCCGCTCTACTCATTCTCAACTAGTCTCTACTCTAAACTCTACTCAACTATTCTTACTTGCACGTAGTCTAACGTAAAACAGGATCGGCGTCAACCATTTTCATTACCCGTTATTGACTAAATCTGGACGCAATACTGTCGCACCATTTAAAAAAGTATGTTGAATGTTTTCTTGCTCTTTTTCTGTTTGAGCGGTCATCATGATGCGAATACAAAGAGGCAAGCTACCCTTTACTGGGATTTCTCGTGCACACATGACGGGAACATAATCATATCCTTCTAAATTTCGTAATGCTTTTGCCGGAAAGCAATCATTGATATCTTCCGTCACCGTGATAAGCACTTGCGCAATATCGGGTGCACCGATGTCGTTCTCAGCGATCATCTTTCTTAAAAGACGTTCTGTTTCGACTTCAATTTCTTTTGCATCATTGTTTTTTACTGTTGTAGCTCCTCGAATCCCTCTAATCACAACAAATCGCCCCCCTTTAGTTTTGATCGAAAAACGTTTTAAGCTCGGTCGCGTCAATTGCCTCTATCGAAGCGTTCCCCACTGTTTCTAGCAGTACATAGTTTAACGTTCCATGACGTGCTTTTTTATCCTTCATCATTTGAGAGAGTAAATCATCTCCCTTTAACACTTCTGGTATCGCGAGGCGATAGCCGAGTGACACCAACCAATCGAGATAGACGGATGATGAAAAATCACGATCTTTTTTTTGTTCACTCACTTTTAGCGCAAAAGCCATTCCAATTGCAACAGCTTCTCCGTGTGTAAGGGCTCCATAGCCCATTTCACCTTCGATTGCGTGGCCTAGGGTATGACCAAAATTCAAGATGCCACGAATCCCCATTTCTTTCTCGTCTTGTTGAACAATGTCCGCTTTTAAAGCGACTGCTTTTCCGATCATATACTCAAGATTTTTCTCGTCTTGAATCGGTAACTGTGAAACTTCTGTTTTAAGCCATAGCAAAAAGTCTTTATCCGCTATAAACCCCATTTTTACAATTTCAGCAAAACCAGAACGCCACTCTTGATCTGGCAAGGTTTGTAAAAGATGTGGATCATATAGAACCAACTCCGGTTGATGGAACAATCCAACCATATTTTTTCCTTTTGCTAAATTAATCGCCACTTTCCCTCCAACGCTTGAATCGTGGGCAAGCAAAGTCGTTGGCACTTGGACAAAGCGAATGCCCCTCATATAAGTACCAGCAACAAACCCGGCAAGATCTCCCGTAACGCCACCCCCAAAAGCAATGATGACAGAGGATCGATCTAACCCAAACGCGTAGCAATCATTTAGTAGTTGTTCATACTGTTGAAAAGACTTAGATTGTTCTCCACTTGGCACGACTGAAACGTGCACATTCGCTGTATGAAATGTTTGTAAGAATGCCTCTAAATAGTATGAAACGACTTGTTGGTCAACAACCACAAGATAACGTGAAGCTGGAGCAATTTTTTCTATGTAATGGCCAGCCTGGTTCATTAGACCAGACTGTATCATTACTTCATAGGTTTTTTCACTCGTTTGGACAGAGATATTCATATTAAAAATCCTTTGCTTTCTCCATTTGACGGGAGATGGCTTGTTGCAGATCCTCTATTTGATCAGCTGGAAATGTATCTAGCACACTGCAAGCTACTTCCCACGCTACAACATTCTCACATACAACCGACGCTGCTGGAACTGCACAACTGTCGGATCGTTCAACCCCTGCATCAAATGCTTCTTTGCTTTCAATATCTACGCTTTTTAATGGTTTATAAAGGGTTGGTATTGGCTTCATGACACCTTTTACAATGACAGGCATACCATTGGTCATACCGCCTTCAAAGCCACCTAAGTTATTGGTACGACGTCGGTACCCTTCCTCTTGATTCCAAATAATTTCATCATGGACTTGACTACCTGGACGGTTCGCCGCTTCAAACCCTAAGCCAATTTCCACGCCTTTAAATGCATTAATGCTCATCACGGCACCTGCGATTTTGCCATCGAGCTTACGGTCATAGTGAACATGACTTCCTAACCCGATCGGAAGCCCTTCAACCACAACTTCAACGACCCCACCAATGCTGTCACCATCTTGTTTTGCTTGATCAATGGCTTCCATCATTCGAGCGCCAGCCTGTTCATCTAAACAGCGGACAGGCGATGCTTCTGAACGTTCTTGAATATCTTTAACCGAAAGATGTTCTTCAACATTTGCTTCGATCCCACCGATAATTCGAACGTGCCCTGCAACGTCAACGTTAATTGCTCGAAGTATTACTTTTGCAAGCGCACCACACGCTACCCGAACGGTTGTTTCTCGCGCCGATGAGCGCTCAAGAACATCCCTCATATCACGATGGCCATACTTAATTGCGCCATTTAAGTCGGCATGACCAGGACGGGGACGAGTTAAACGACGGCGCATTTTCTCCTCTTCTTCCTTTGAAATTGGGGCTGAGCCCATGATTTTAGTCCAGTTTTTCCAATCGTTGTTTTCAACGACAAATGTAATTGGCGCTCCAGTTGTATACCCGTGTCTGACCCCACTCAAAATTTTCACTTGGTCTTTTTCAATTTGCATGCGGCGACCTCGACCATAGCCACCTTGTCTTCGCACAAGTTCCTGATTAATATCGTCTTCCACAAGCCGTAATTGTGCAGGAACCCCTTCTATAATTGTTGTTAGCTGCGGCCCATGTGATTCTCCCGCTGTCAAAAACCTCATTCTTTCCACTCCTTCAACCATTCACTTTATCACTTTTACGCGCTAAATTATCTAGAATTATACCAACTATGAATCTATTTTTCAAACTGATTTTTTATAAAAAAAAGGAGCAACCGCTGTTAGGCCATATGTATGAGGGTGAAAAATCTGTTCTGTGCTCCCAACAAACAACAGCCCTCCCTGTCGTAACGCACTACTTAGTTTCTTAAAAATAACGTGCTTCGTTTCCTCCGTGAAATAAATGCAAACATTTCGACAGATGATGACGTCCATTTGTTGAGGGTATTCGTCATGAATGAGGTCAATGATCGAAAAAGACACCATCTTTTTAAGATCATCTGTCACGTGAAATCCATCGCTTTTTTTGCACACATACTGAGATTGAAGTTGCTGATCGAACGCAGGTGACGTTTGAAATGAGTAAACCCCTCTTTTTGCTTTCGTGACGATTGACTCGTCTAGGTCCGATGCAAACATGCGTTGATTCTCGAGTCGGAGATTGTTTGTTTTGCAAAGCATCGCCACAGTATAAGCTTCTTCTCCAGAAGAGCAAGCTGAACTCCAAACGCGCAAAGGTTGATTGTGCTGATCATAATGAGACTGTAACAATTGAACAAACATCTCCCATCGATCTGCATTACGAAAAAAAGAAGTTACATTTATCGTCATCTTTTCCTTGCATTCACGCAATAAATTCGGTCGCTCTTTTAACGCTTGTCCGAACGCAATCATATCTGGCATTTTATGCTTGACGCTTAATGATCGCAAGCGCCTTTCCATTTGTGAACGCTTATAGGCGTTGAGCTGAATCCCTGTTAGTTCTTCAAAAATCGTTGAAAACGCCAAATAGTCATCGTTAGCATGCATGACTGTACCTTCACTTTCATTTTATTTAACAGTGTAACACGAAACTCTGTTTAATCGGAATTGTTACGTAGTTATTCGTTAAGAAAACCGACAAAAAACCCTCATGGCTTTCACCATGAGGGCTGACAAAAACAATTATTTACACCCAAACGTCTGAATTTTTTTCATACGTCGATAATTCGTCTTCAGAGAAGAAAATTGACATTTCACGCTCTGAACTCTCTGTTGAATCAGAACCGTGGATAATATTCATCCCAACTTGTACAGCATAATCACCGCGGATCGAACCTGGAGCTGCTTCCGATGGGTTTGTTGCGCCAATTAGTTGACGAGAGATTTTTACAACTTGATCCCCTTCCCATACCATCGCGAAAACGGGGCCAGACGTAATAAAGCTTACAAGTTCGTTAAAGAACGGCTTTTCTCGATGTTCACCATAGTGTGTTTCTGCTGTTTCTTTGCTTAATGTGACGAGCTTTCCAGCGACTAGTTTAAATCCTTTTTGCTCAAAACGAGAAACAATCGCCCCAATTAAATTACGCTGAACTCCATCTGGTTTAATCATGATATATGTACGTTCCAACATTCCTACCCCACTTTATCTGTATTTGATATTCTTTTCACTCTCCTAGTATAGCAAAACAAGTAAGCGCTAACAATAAAAATAGCGAAAATATTCGTTTTTTCAATGATTTTAAAGCTTTTCCAAAAAATGAATCGTAGAATCGATTTTACAACTCGAATATGATGCGATTCACGTTCATTTACCTAGAAAAAAGCACTAAAGGTTTGTCTTCCTTTAGCGCGTTATTTGTTCCTAATATTTTCTGCGTCCTATATAAGCCGCAACTTGTTTTAATTGATTTTTCGCATCACAATCTGGAAACTCATTTAACAGTGCATACGCTTTATTTAAGTAGCGGTCGCTTAAATCTTGCGCATATTCGATCCCACCAGATTCTCTCACATCTTGAAGGAACGGTTCCATATCAATTGTCTTTGCTGTTTCTTTTGTTAATGCCGATCGAAGCGCTTCTTTAAACGTTTCATTTGTTTCCATCGCATAAAGTGCTGGGAGGGTTACGTTCCCTTGACGTAAATCCCCGCCTGCAGGTTTTCCAAGCTGCTCTTTCGTGCCAACAAAATCTAAGATATCATCCATAATTTGATAGGACATGCCAAGGAAATAGGCAAAATAATACATTTGCTGCTGTAGCTCTTTTTCTACGTTCGCCGCAATTGCACCAAGTTGAGAACTAACAGCAATAAGCAACGCAGTCTTTCGTTTAATTCGTCTAAAATACGTTCGAATCGTTTGGTCCCAATTATACTGATCGCGAATCTGTTCCACTTCACCAAGGCACATTTGATGCATCGCATCTGAAATAATGACATGGACTTGTTTTTCTTGAAACGCTTTCGTTGTTTCAATCGCATGTCCAAAAATGTAATCACCTGTATACATAGCGACTCGATTATCCCATCTTGCCATAACCGTTTCGTTCCCTCTGCGAAGAGATGCATTATCGATCACATCATCATGTACAAGAGAGCCCATATGAATCAGTTCAAGCGATACTGCAATATGTTTTAACTGTTCTAAATCATACGTACCAAACTTACCTGCCAAAAGGACTAGCACCGGCCTGATACGTTTTCCACCAGCTTTTAATAAGTCCGTGGAAGCTTCAGTTAAAACAGGGTGCTCAGCCGACAGCGTACGCTCTAATATGGATTCAATGTATTCAATATCTGATTGAAATTCTTTATATATATCTGCTAACTTCATGAACGCCACCCTTACGCAGCTAATAAGCCTGCTAATTTTAAATCTTATCTTACGTTCACCAATCTGGTGAATATGAGTACGGGATGTTCAATAAAGCCTTTCTTTTCTAGCGAAAATCATTGCTCCTCACACTCAAAACACGTTATTCTGTCTTCACTTCTTTTATCCATAACTTGTCTTTATTTTAACCGAAACCCTTTCGTGCTAATCACGATGAACGAATCAGCCAAAGCGTAAAAGCATCATATCAACAAATGCAAATGCAAAAAGGAGAACAGATAACGTTCCGTTCATAGGAAAAAATGCCAGTTGAACGCGCGACAAATCATCCTTTGTTACAATGGAATGCTGATAAATCATAATGATACCAGCAACAAGAACACCTATTAAATAAAACCAGCTAAGAGGCGAATTGAAAAACAATAAAACAAAAAAAAGAAAGCTTACAACATGAAATCCTCTTGCAATCACAAGCGCTTTCGCAACGCCAAATCGACTCGGTATGGAATACAACCCGTTTGCTGCATCATAGTCTGCATCTTGTGTCGCATACACGGTATCAAATCCAGCTAACCAGAAAAGAACAGCACCGAATAGTAAAAATGGCGTTAGTGAAAGCTCTCCGGTCACTGCTACCCAGCCGCCGAGAGGCGCAATGCCGATTGTAATTCCTAATACGACATGGCATAGCCAAGTAAAACGCTTTGTATAAGAATAGAATACGAGAAAAAATACGGCAATCGGTAATAAATAGACTGATAGTAAATTAAGATTAAATGCCGCTAGAAAGAGAAGCGCAAACGATGCAACGATAAAAATCCATACATCTGCTTTCGATAATAATCCAGCTGGAATCTCTCGTGTCGCAGTCCGCGGGTTATGCTTATCAATTTTCGCATCAATTACGCGGTTTAAGGACATAGCCGCACTTCTTGCTCCAATCATCGCAATCGTTACCCAAAACCATTGCCATAGCGTTGGAAACTGTCCATTCACAACGAGACTACCTAACAACATCGCAAAAAAAGCAAACGGAAGCGCAAAAATCGTATGTTCAATTTTTATCATTCGCATAAATGTTTTTGTTTTTGATCCTACTGCAGTTCCCATGATTTTGTCTTCCCCTCTTACTAGCTAGACTTCGGTTTCTCTCCTAAATGCATGGATGCGACACCACCTGTATAGCTCTTCACTTCAATTCCTGTCATGCCAGCTTCTTGAAACATCTTTGCCAGCTTCTCTCGGTCTGGAAATTGGAGTGTTGATTCATGTAACCATGCGTACTCATCATACTTCTTGACTAAAACCTTGCCAGCAAGAGGCATGACATGTTTGAAATAGAAGAAATAAAGCTGCTTAAACCCTGGAATAGTCGGTTGCGAAGTCTCTAAACAGACAACTTTTCCTCCTGGCTTTGTTACTCTAACCATTTCTTTTAATACTTGCATGTAATCTGGTACATTCCGTAAGCCAAATCCAATTGTTACATAATCAAATGTATCGTTTTCAAATGGAAGTTCCATTGCATTTCCTTGAATAAGTTCAACATTTTTTATGTTTTGCTGCTCGACTTTTTCTTTTCCTACTAGTAACATATTTTCACTAAAATCGAGTCCCACGACTTTGCCGCCATCTCCAACAGCCTCACTTAGTGAAATGGACCAATCCGCGGTTCCGCAGCAAACGTCCAGAGCCGAACTATTTTCTTTAACTGCCATTCGTGTCATCGTATCTTTGCGCCACGCTTTATGCCTTTGAAGGCTAATAACAGAATTCATCATGTCATATCTCTTGTGAATCGATTGAAAAACACGATGAACCCGTTCTTCTTTAGGGTGGTTCATTTAACGACCCTCCTCAGTCAAACGAAAAAAATCAGTCAAAAATTGGTCCAGTGTATCGTTGCGTTTAAAATTAATCGACTGCTTTAGCTTCTCTTCACAAGTTTGTTGTTTTTGTCGCAAGCGTGTCGTGTCATCAACTGATGCTTCACTTTTTAATAGCCTCGTTATTTTTTTGCTAAGAAAGTATAGATGAAGTCGTTCTACAAATGATTCCTCTTCTTCCTTCCCTAAAATTCTTAATAAGAGTAATGCATCAATCGCTGTTTTTCGGTGTAGTAATTCATCTTCCGTTAACGACTTGTCCATATAATGAGTCATTTTTAATTCATAAATATCCTGAAGTGTACTGCCAAACAGCTCTACCATATCCACTGCATTGACCCGGGCAAGGGATTGATAATAACGTGCACTATAAAAATCTCCAGCAAGCACATTTAGCTGTCTTCTCTTTTTTAACGTGTCGTTTTCATTATTATGTAAAGACACGAGGTCATGAATCATCACGCCAGCATGAACAAAGCCCCACGCCAATGAAATAGCTAGGGTTCGTTCTTGCTGCTCTACGTCACGAATCAATTGGTGCGCTAGCCAAAGCTCGTCCTGATCTGGCCTCGTATCATCAATATACTGTTGTAAATAGTCATGTCGAACAAGTTGGTCAAAATGCTGTTTCAGTTCAGTAGCATTTGAAATAACTACCGCCCCTTTTTCTCTCATACAAACTTTCCCTTCTTTCGCCTACTATACAGAATCTCTTTCCCAAGTATAGCACAGCGCTTCAATCATAAACACTATTACTCGTTAAATTAGTCTTCGTCTGTATCCATAGTTCCATGGCTCGTTTGTATAACAGCTTTCCCTCTAATTTTCACTGCTGATGTATGCTCCGTAAACTGACCAATCATAACTTCACCTTTGTCGAGTTTTTCAGAATGGTGAAAGCGTGTATCTGATCCACGAGTTAAGCCAATCACTTGTACCCCGTTGTCCTTTGCTTTAATTACAAAAAAATCATCACTTTTGCTCATACTTATCCTCCTTCTTTAAATGAGAGATAACACTTCTTGCCTTGCGACGGCATCTTCTTTAAATGTTCCTCGAACTGCCGATGTAACCGTTTTAGAGCCCGGTTTTTTAATTCCTCTCATAGACATGCACATATGCTCAGCTGATACAACGACCATGACCCCTTTTGCCCCTAACGTTTCTTCCAGCGCATCAGCAATTGTCTTTGTCATTCGTTCTTGTACTTGAGGCTGTCTTGCAATCCCGTCCAATGTCCGCGCTAACTTACTCAAACCAGTGACTTTTCCGTTATTTGGAATGTATGCAATATGTGCTTTCCCAAAAAAAGGAACCAAGTGATGTTCGCACATCGAGTAGAAAGTCATATCTTTTACAAGTACCAGCTCTTCATGATCCTCAGTAAAGACTGTTTGTAAATGAGTTTTTGGATCCTCATGTAATCCACTAAACATCTCTTCATACATTTTTGCTACTCTTCTTGGTGTGTCGAGGAGCCCTTCTCGCTCTGGATCTTCTCCAACTGCTTCTAAAATCATTTTTACTGCTGTTTGTATTTTATCTTGATCAACCATGATTGTCCCTCCATCGTCATGCTTCCCACTATTTATCTCTAGTAAAGATTAGCAAAACTATAGAGGAAAAGCAAAAAGAACTCACTCCAGTGGAGAGAGTTCTTTCATTTACAAAATAATGGCAATTAAACCGCCTGATCCTTCATTAATGATTCGCTCAAGAGTTTCTTGCAGTTTGTAGCGCGCGTTTTCAGGCATAAGCGATAACTTTGCTGAAATCCCTTCTCGAACAATTGAATTTAACGATCGTCCAAAAATGTCAGAGTTCCAAATAGAAAGCGGGTTCTCTTCAAAGTCTTGCATTAAATAACGAACCAATTCTTCACTTTGTTTCTCTGTTCCAATAATCGGGGCAAACTCAGACTCTACATCTACTTTTACCATATGAATGGATGGCGCTACCGCTCTTAATCGAACACCAAAGCGGGAGCCTTGGCGAATAATTTCAGGCTCATCCAAACTCATGTCAGTTAAAGAAGGTGCTGCAATTCCGTAGCCTGTTTGTTTGACCATTCGCAAGGCATCTGCTACTTGATCATACTCTGTTTTCGCATGAGCGAAGTCTTGCATAAGGGATAAAAGATGATCTTTGCCTCGAATTTCAACACCTACAACTTCTTTTAATACTTGATCATACAGTTCGTCTGGAGCGTACAGATCGATTTCTGCAATCCCTTGGCCCATTTCAATTCCAGCAAGTTTTGCTTGATCAATAAATTCGAGCTCTGTGAATTGGCTGACAACCCGATCCACGTCCCTAAGCCGTTTAATATCTTTCACCGTCTCACGAACTGACTCTTCATAGCTTTCACGAAGCCAGTGATCGTTTTTCAGAACCATCACCCAGCTAGGGAGATTAACGTTCACTTCATGAACAGGGAACTCAAACAAGACTTCTCTTAGCACACTGTTAATGTCATGCTCGTTCATTCCTTCAATGCTCATAGAAAGAACCGGTATATCATATTCTTCTGAAAGCGAAGACCGCAGATGTTCCGTGTCTGGATGGTGTGGCCTTACGCTGTTAACAATCATAATAAACGGTTTGCCAACTTCTTTTAGCTCTTCAACGACTCTCGCTTCTGATTCAACGTAGTCACTTCTTGGAATATCGCCAATCGTGCCATCTGTTGTGACCACAACTCCAAGCGTTGAGTGCTCTTGAATCACTTTCCTTGTCCCGATTTCAGCTGCTTCTTGAAATGGGATCGGCTCTTCATACCAAGGCGTGTGAATCATCCTCGGTCCATTCTCATCTTCATACCCTTTCGCACCAGGTACAGCATAACCAACGCAGTCCACTAAACGGATGTTCACATCCAAGCCTTCGTCAACATGTATGGACACTGCTTGATTCGGCACAAATTTCGGCTCCGTCGTCATGATTTGCTTACCTGCCGCAGACTGTGGAAGCTCATCTTGAGCTCGATTCTTATCTGCTTCGTTTTCAATGTTTGGAAGCACCACAAGTTCCATGAATTTTTTAATAAAGGTCGATTTTCCCGTGCGAACCGCTCCAACGACACCGAGATAAATGTCGCCACCTGTTCGCTCCGCGATATCTTTAAAGATATCTACTTTTTCCAACAAGATCATTCCCCTCCCGGTCAAGTAAAATATGATGCAGCCGAGTCTTATACCTCTAACCACTACCAATTCTATGACATTGTCCTATTAATATGACTGACTGCGGTGATTATTTTTCTGCATCGACTCTTGAAAGGGGAGACGATAAAGATAATGCCCCTTCCAATTCTATCTTACGACTGGAAGGGGCAAACTAGACCTACTTTATTCATTTTCATAGAATTTTGTATCGTATTGTATCCCATCATCATTGTCATACGTATAGGGAACAGAGAAAACCGGAACGAATGGCGCATCCTCGTACAAGTAGGATCGCAAGTCTGTATCTGTCTCATATGGCGTGTCCAAATCCGATTCTAGCTCCATCAGATCAACGCGGTAATCAATAATAATGTCTCCACTATTTGTGTAGAGTAGAGGCAGCCTTGTTTCATTGTAAGGACTATCAATATATGGATCCTCATCGTATCCTAAAGCACTAAAATCGAGCGCAAACAAGTTGTGATCGAGCGCTTCTTTAATCGGTGCATACGTATGTTCTCGTCGATAATCATTGATTCGTTGCGTTAATGTATTAATTTCATTCATGACACGGACATCGATCACTTTCACTTCTGGCTCTTCTTCGACATTAACCAATACATACTGATAGACACCACCATTCTCAAACGAAGAACCTGGTGCTTCTTGCATATATGTTGGAATCAGCTGCCGAAAGTCGATGACGTAGCGCTGATACAAATTCGTATCCTCGTCAAACGTATTAATTGGCAGTACGCCTGTATCTTCTTGAAATTGCTGAACTGCCGTTTGAACACTAGCCATTTGATCCGCGTAAGGAACTTGATTTTCTGCACGTTCTTGATCAGGCAGCATGCAACCGCTTAAAAAAAAGACGATACAAGCTACGCTAAGAAACGAAAACACCTTCATGCTATTACCCCTTTATCTCATAAAGTTTGACGTCGGCCCACCTAAAACGATATAAGCGACAATCAGACCAGCCACGACCATACAGATAAATGAAAACGATAAAACAATTTTAGACAAAATTCCACTTAATCGCGTTCTTGCTAAAAAAGCTGTTCCAGCGGAAACAAACATAAGAATAATTCCAGCAAACGATATGTACATATTTAACATTGCTAAGGACATTGCTACACCTCACTTATCTTTCCCATCCTATTAATTATAGCACAATCAAAACCGCCACAACAGATTAAAAAGCTAGACAGGAGTGGGGCTCTCCTCTCTAGCTTGACTAAATCCTTTTTTTCTTGCCCTGATAATAGTAGGTGTTCTATTGCAGTATATGCAGGCTTCGAAATTTTGTTTGGATGTTTGACTATTTTTTAATTTTTGTTGTTAAACATTTTTGTTAAAGACGACAAATCTGATGGCATATTATTATTCAAAATAGCAGCGACAATTTGGTCTTCTTTCTCTTTTGAAACAGGTTTGTTCGCCATTGCAGCTACACGGCTAATTAAGTCGCGTAAGGTTGCCTCATCTTTTAAATTCGATTGACTAACAGAATTCGCGAGCTTAAGTAACTCATCAGGTCGAACTTTCGTATTTTTTTGGACTTGATCGAAAAACGAATCATTTTTCTTAAACATCCAATCCCTCCTCATGCTTACGTTCCTTTTATCGTATGCAGGAGGCAGAAAAATTGTGCAAACGTGGAGTTTAATTCAAATGATACAGTTCTTCTACTTCATTTCGCTTCACTCGCCCCATTAAATCTTCTGCCGCTTTCACAGGATCAACGCCTTTAAACAAAACAGAATAAAGCGCCGCTGTTAAAGGCATATTAATGTCTTCTTTACTTGCGAGTTCGTAAGCTGCTTGCGTTGTACGTATTCCTTCTACAACCATGCCCATTTCTTCAAGGACTTGATCCATCGACATTCCTTTTCCTAACATATGTCCTGCGCGCCAATTTCGCGAATGGACGCTCGTACACGTCACAATTAAATCACCGAGACCTGTTAACCCTGAAAAAGTCAATGGTTGTGCCCCCATATGAACACCTAATCGAGCGATTTCCGTTAAGCCTCTTGTCATAATTGCCGCTTTCGTATTGTCCCCATAACCTAAGCCGTTTGTTACGCCACAAATTAACGCAATAATGTTTTTTAAAGCGCCACCAATTTCAACCCCGATTAAATCTGGATTGGTATACACTCTAAATTGTGGGTTCATAAATAAACCCTGCGCATATGCAGCAGCATCTTCTATGTGTGAAGCAACGGTTACGGTTGTTGGCTGTCGTAACGCCACTTCTTCCGCATGGCTTGGACCAGATATTACGGTAATAGAAGCAATTTTTTCTGAGTCTCCCGCTTCTTCTTCAATGACTTCCGATACCCGTTTATATGTAGAAGGTTCAATTCCTTTACTTGCGTGAATAACAGGCACAGCTTTCTCCAACACGGCTACTAATTCTTGAACCGTCTCTCGCATTGCTTTTGAAGGCACGGCAAGTAGAACCGCATCAACACCCTTTACCGCATCTTTCATTTGGAGATAAGCGCGAAGCTGTTTAGGTAGCTGAACATTACGTAAATACTTTTCATTCGTATGATATTCATTCATTTCTTCTACTTGTTCTTGCCTTCTCGCCACTAAGCGAACATCATGACCATTATCAGCAAGAACAATAGCTAGGGCTGTGCCCCAGCTTCCTGCTCCGACTACGGCAATCGTTTGTTTCAACTTGAATCACTCCTTAAGCATGCTTTCTTCCAATTTTATTTTCAGTCCCTGACATCAGACGACTCACGTTTGTACGGTGCCGCCAAAGCGACATTAGTGCTAAAATAACTGTAAACAAGCTGTATTCAATCGGATAGGTGAAACTTGGGATAAGTAAAAGAATTCCTAATACAACGGGTGTTAAAATAGCAAATAATAGAGATCCGAGTGACACATACCTCGTAATAAAAATGCTTGCAATAGCAATCACGCCAGCAAGAAGTGACGGGAGAAAAACAAGGGTTGCCAATACGCCAATCGATGTAGCAACACCTTTCCCGCCTCGAAAACCAAAATAAATTGGCCAATTATGCCCTAGGATGGCGGCTAAACCTGCCAAGACATGAACAAGCGCAACATCCGTAATGAGCATCGCAACGATAACGGGTAAGATCCCTTTTCCCACATCAAGTAAAAGGACCGAAATAGCTGGGCCCACACCGAGCACTCTCAGTGTGTTGGTGGCGCCAGCGTTTCCGCTTCCTTCTTTACGAATATCAATTTTCTTGATCTTCTTGGCAATCAAGTAGCTAAAGCTAACCGAACCAAGTAAATAACTTAAACCTACAATTAAAACCGTCGTGATAATCATGTGTTTCCCCCTCTACACATCATTAATCATTTTTTTTACGTGAAATAATATGAATCGGCGTACCTTCAAAATCAAATGTTGCGCGTAATCGATTTTCGAGAAAACGACGATATGAGAAGTGCATTAACTCAGGTTCATTAACAAAAAATACAAACGTTGGTGGCTGCACTGCTACTTGTGTCACATAGTTAATCTTGAGTCGTTTCCCTTTATCCGTTGGTGTCGGATTCATGGCCACCGCATCCATAATCATATCGTTTAACACATGTGTTGGCACACGAAGATGATGATTTTCTGACACTCTTTTCACTTCAGGTAACAATAAATGGAGACGTTGCGTTGTTTTCGCAGACAAGAAAACAATAGGTGCATACGAAAGAAACTGAAACTCTTGACGAATGTCTTCCACAAAATTCTGCATCGTCTTATGATCTTTTTCAATGGCATCCCATTTGTTTACAACAATCACAACAGCTCGACCAGCTTCATGTCCATAACCTGCAATTTTTTTATCTTGTTCAATAATGCCTTCTTCACCATTAATTACGACCAAGACCACATCGGATCGCTCAATCGCTTTTAACGAACGCATTACGCTGTACTTCTCTGTCGCTTCGTACACTTTGCCTCGTTTGCGCATGCCGGCCGTATCGATGACCACATATTCTTGCTCATCTTTCGTAAACGTAGTATCAATCGCATCTCGTGTTGTGCCTGGAATTTGGCTCACGATCACACGTTCTTCACCAAGAAGTGCATTTACAAGTGAAGATTTCCCGACATTTGGTCGTCCAATTAACGCCATTTTTATTGCGTCTTCTCCGTATGGTACTTCTAAATCCGTAGGGAAATGTTGCACAACTTCATCGAGTAGATCGCCTAACCCTAATCCGTGTGCCCCTGAAATTGGGAACGGCTCCCCGATGCCTAACGCATAAAATTCATACAATTGATCTCTCATTTCAGGATTGTCCACTTTATTGACGCCTAGAACAACAGGCTTCTTTGAACGAAACAGCATATTAACCACTTCTTGATCGGCTGCTGTAATTCCTTCTTTTGCGCTTACTAAGAAAATAATGACATGAGCCTCTTCTATTGCAATCTCTGCTTGATGACGCATTTGCATAAGCAACGGTTCGTCTCCAAGTTCAATTCCACCTGTATCAATTATATTAAATTCATGGTTTAACCATTCCGCATTATTATAAAGACGATCTCGAGTCACACCTGGCATATCTTCAACAATGGCAACTCGTTCCCCGACAATTCGGTTAAAGATCGTTGACTTTCCTACGTTTGGTCTTCCAACGATTGCAACGACTGGTTTTGTCACAATCTCACACCCTTCCTACATCGTACATCAAAAATTTTTGTCTAACTCAATTAGTTTACTAAACTCATGCATGCTTGTCTATCCTATTTACAATCGGTTTAGGACGGAAGTAACGTTGAATTGTGCGTTTTTCAACCCATTGAATGCTGTACATCATGGCAGAAACCCCGATGCTCAAAGCACATGCGAGAGCAAGTAGATCCCAAAAAACAAATGACCCGATTGATACTGGCCAGTCACTTGCTTGACGAATTTGATTCATAACCTCTCCATGAATCATCCCGATTCCAAGTACAACCGTGCGAATTGAACGTCGAATAAGCAACACAGCTAAGATGAATGAAGGCACTACTTGTACAAGAGACGGACCGACTGATAAAATAATCGGATCCATTCGAATAAACGCTTGAATGCACACGTGAACCGTTGCAATTAGCAGTGACACAAATATAGCATACGCTAATTTTTTTATCGGCAATCGACCGACTACAGCATAGAAACAAATAAGTAAAAAGAAGAGACCAAAACTAACGGTATAAGAACCAAACGTCCAATTTAACGGGGCAAAAATAAGTATAGTTAATAAGATGACACTCGTAATCGCTCGCGGAGCTGTCTTTGGCATAAAAAACGTCACAATGCCCCAGAAAATCCATCCGAGCCAGTAAAAATAAAACCCTTCCATCGTTAATCACCTCTACCATGATTATGGACGGAAATCTACTAAAATAGACGTCTATTTTCACGATCATGCAAATTGGTGAGGTAGATAGACGACCGGACCGTGTGTTAACTCTAAACAAAAGCAAAAAAACTCCATGTATGGTTCATATACATGGAGTTCTCGTTCGTTCAAATCTACTAACGATATTTTTTCAGTTGATCGCCAATCATATCTGCTAAAGAAAAACCTGAAGACTCTTCCTGGTGTTCTTTCTCATATGCCTTTGTTTGGCTGCGGGTTTCGTCCTCTTGTGCTTCTCGAATACTAAGCGAAATCCGGTTATCGACTTCGTTCACTTCAAGAATTTTCACTTTTACCGTTTCGCCTACTTCTAAAACTTCAGCAGGGTTCCCAATATGACGCGTTGAAATTTGTGAAATGTGCACAAGGCCTTCAACACCAGGTAATACCTCAACAAAAGCACCAAAGTTAACAAGTCGCTTTACTTTTCCAGATACCACTTCATTCACGTTTAATGTTGAACCAACATTTGCCCAAGGTCCTGGTAATGTTTCTTTAATAGAAAGGGAGATTCGCTCGTTATCGATATCCACTGAAAGCACTTTTACGGTTACTGTATCGCCTTCACTTAAAACATCCTGAGGGTTTTCGACTCTTTCATGGGCAATTTGTGATATGTGAACCAAGCCATCAACACCGCCAATATCTACAAATGCTCCAAATGTCGCTAAGCGTTGTACCGTTCCAGATAACGTGGAGCCAACTTCAATCGACTGTAACGTTTGCTTTTTCTTGTGTTCGACTTCGTCTTCTTGCACAGCACGTTGAGATAGAATCAGCTTATTATTGCCTTTATCTAATTCAATTACTTTTACTTGAAGTGTTTCCCCTTCATAACTTGAGAAATCTTCAACAAAGTGTCTCTCTACATGTGAAGCAGGCACAAATCCTCTTACACCTAAATCAACAACGAGTCCACCTTTTACAATTTCAGCGACTACGGCTTCAATGACTGCATCTTTTCGCTGTACGTCTTCGAGCATTAGCCAAGCTTTTTCTGCTTGAACTGCTTTTTTTGATAGAATTAACTCATCATCTTCCACTTTCGTAACTTGAAGCTCTACTTCATCATTTACCGCAATCACATCGCCAGCTTTTTCAATATGCAACGTAGCCAGTTCACTAATTGGAACAATTCCATCCACTTTAAATCCAACATCTACAAAAACTTGCTTATCTTCCACTTTTGTGACCGTACCTTTAACAAGATCTCCTACTGAAAATACATTCATTTCTTCAGCCATTATGTTCTCCTCCTTTTATCATTTACACGTAACACGTTCAACGCTTCGTCTGAATGAGAGCATCACGTATTATTGATGCGTATCTTTAAGCTGCTGGATTTCTGTCATGATTTTTTCGGTAATATCTTTCGCTGAAACACGCTCTTTTCGGTAGGCTTCCATATCAATTGGTTTTCCATAGACCAATATCACGCGCTTGCGAAATTTATACGGTCCAATAATGACGCACGGTACAACATAAGCATCGCTTTTCCCCGCAAAAAATCCAGCTCCTGCTAGTCCATTCCCGATTTCACCTGTTTTAGAACGTGTTCCTTCAGGAAATAACCCAACCATGTCGCCCTGTTTTAAAATCTTAAGCGCCGTTCGTAATGATTCACGATCACTACCTCCACGCTTTACAGGAAACGCACCTAAACCCTTTAACAATTTCCCTATACCTAGCTTATCAAACAATTCTTTTTTTGCCATGTATCGGACTTGCCTGTTAATAAAGGCACCTAAAAGAGGCGGATCAAAATTGCTAATATGATTGGAACAAAGAAGCACGCCACCTTCTTCAGGAATGTTTTCTCTTCCTCTAATCTCTACTTTAAAAAACAATCGTAGTACGAACCGACATACTGCTTGTCCAAACCGATACAGCTTCATTAAACAGAGTGCTCCTTTACAAAATCGAGAATTGCATCCGTTACTTGGTTTATATCCATTTTCGTCGTATCTAAAACACGGGCATCATCTGCTTTTTTTAATGGCGCGAATGCACGGCTTGAATCGAGCTCATCTCTTTTTTCAATATCTCGCTTAATGTCTTCTAAATCAGACTGAAGTCCTTTATTTACTTGTTCCGTATGTCGACGTTTTGCGCGCTCTTCAACAGATGCGGTTAGAAAAATTTTCACATTTGCTTTTGGCAGAACATGGGTGCCAATATCGCGTCCATCAAGCACAGCATGTTTTTCACTAGCTAGCTTTTGTTGTTTTTCCATCATATTTAAACGCACTTGCTTATAGCTTGATACAAGTGACACGTTTTGATTTACTTTATTTGAACGAATTTCTTCGGTTATGTCTTCTCCATTCCAAAAAACGGTTGTGCCAGTTGACGATGGTGAAAGTTCTAATTCACTCTCCATTAAAAGGTTGTTTAACGCCTTTTCATCGTGTAAATCAACATTTGTAGCTAGAGCAGCTTGCGTTAATGCTCGATACATCGCTCCTGTATCAATATACAAAAATCCTAGTTTCTCAGCCACTTTTTTTGCTACTGTACTTTTTCCTGCGCCTGCAGGACCATCAATTGCTACATTAAAACTCGTCATTCTCTCTTCACACACTTTCTTTTAAAACTTGTCAATTCAGGCGCCAATTTTGGCTAAAAGCGCTGCTCCTATTATCTCATACTTTCAAAAGATGGCAAGCATCGGTTCACTGAAAAAACCCTCGCATGACTAAGCGAGGGTCCCTACAATTAAACACCGTAATCAGGTTCTGTATCTTTCATTCGTTCTACTTTTTCTTCATCACCGTTTTGCGCATTAATAAAGATGCGATACGTATCGTTGTCTTTTGTTCCATAAAATTCATAAACAAGTACGTCTTCATTGATATCATTTTCAATAATCGCGATGTGATCCTCCATCACGTCAATATGAGGGTTAATCATCGCCTGCGCTTCTTCTTTTGTCACCGACGGCGATTGAATGTTCCAATTGTCTTGATGATGAATAATATGACCTCTACCTACATAAGAGACGATATCCCCATCATCTAGCGCCACTTCAATGGTAATAGAGTCTGGATAGATGCGAATTCCTTCTTCAACATAAGCAAATTCAAGAACGGCCATATTGTTGTACTGCGTACTATCAACCAGCTCCATATTCAACTTATTCGCTCGCTCAA
This sequence comes from Shouchella phoenicis, assembly GCF_047238345.1. Classification (NCBI taxonomy): domain Bacteria; kingdom Bacillati; phylum Bacillota; class Bacilli; order Caryophanales; family Bacillaceae; genus Shouchella; species Shouchella phoenicis. Next base: position 1,972,912 of record NZ_JBDFMQ010000001.1, read on the forward strand.
GGAAAGCTTCTGCTTCTTTTACCGCATCATTTAAACCAATTGTTTGCTTATCAATTTTTCGACTTTGCATGAACCAAATTGGTTCTCCACCTTCAACACTCATATCCATGTTGTAGTTTGCTTTATTTTCAGGATCATCCACTACAAGTGAATAAGCTGGGTATTCGATCGCGTCACTTGCATCGTCCACTTGAACCGTTGCCCCTTTTCCTAACTGGAGAAGGTCTAGCGCTTTTTGTTTCGCATCTTCTTTTGAAATCTTTTCACGACCACTTAGCGCTTCTTTTAATTCCCCATTTAAATTGCGAATGGATGAATCTGTTGCGCCCCATTCCACTTCACTAAACCCTTGAACAGATTTATTCATTCGTTCAAAATGTCCTGCAAACGAATATTCAGCTGGTTCCTCTTCATCTCTTTCTCGCTCAGCTAACCAAGGCATATCCGCGTTCATCATCATCGCTTGTGTCTCGCGCATCGATTGTCGGATAGAAGCTGATTGATCGTACAATTGCTCAAGCGTCGCATACTCTTTATCGGTTAAAGGGTCTTCGTTTAAATCTCTAACAGAAGTACGGTACGTGAAATCTGCAATTTTGTATAGGTATTTTTCCGTGTCTTCCATATTCAGCCCTTGCACCGGCAGTTCTGCTAAGCTTTTTTCAGCCAGGCTCGTGACACGCCATACATCCGCTAAAGCTGGCGATAATTGTCTTTGACTATTCATCGCTAATGTTTTCCCTAATTCATCTTCAATTTGATCAATATGGAAACTTAAATCATGGTACGCTCGTTCGTACATGTTTTCCGCCGTTTGGGCTAATTGATCTTTTTCATTTTTTTGTTGATAGCCCCAAATACCTGTGCCAACAACTGCAACAGCAAGGGCCCCAATCATGACATTCCGAATCACTTATTCCACCTCCAACAGTTTAATAACAGAATATATGTTTCCCGATACGTTTAATTTGTGGACGTGTCCAAATCCATGCAGACGTTGCTGTATCAGGATTGAAATAATACAGTGCATTGTTCGATGGATCTTGACCGTTCAGTGCATCAAGCACAGCATTACGAGCTGATTCGTCTGCCCCTAAATTGATTTGACCGTCTGCTACAGCAGTAAATGCCCGTTCTTCATAAATCACTCCAGCCACCGTATCAGGAAATGTTGCTGAATTTAAGCGATTGACAATGACTGCTGCAACTGCAACTTGTCCTTCGTATGGTTCGCCTCGCGCTTCTCCATAAACCGCTTGTGCCATTAGCTGAATATCGTTACTTGAATAGCCTGAAGGAACATTTTGTGCTTTTTCAATAATAGGCTCTCCATCATCGCCAGATGCGTCGTCTCCAGCTGATTGAGGATCTTCTGACCCATTGTCAGACTGACCGTTTTGTGGTGCTTGACCTTTTTGATTTTCTTTAGAAGTACCGCCATAGTGCGGAACAGATCGACCTTCATTTAACGCATTGGTTACATATTGTTGATCAAAACTGGTTGTCTCAACTAGCTTTCCTTTCATCTCTTGCCCAACTAAGCCATCAATATCAATGCCATATTCGTATTGATAGTTTCGAACAGCCCAGTATGTACCCCAGCCGAACACACCATCAATGTTTCCATTGTAATAGCCTACATATTGTAGCCTTGCTTGAAGCTCAACTACATCATCTCCAGTAGCACCTTTTTGAATGACCTGTTCTGAAAATGCCTCTGCCTCAGACTCAAAAAATAAGAATGAAAGTAGTCCTACAGCAATGACCATACCGTATTTTAGAAACGTATTCTTGCGGATAAACAAGGGTTTTCCTCCTTCATGTTTGACGATTTTGATCTAGCTAACGGTAGTCTTTGTTATTCCAATTTTTTTATACAACTCAAATCTAGTGGGTTCATTTAACGGATGTAAACGGAAAACCCTCGAGCATGATTGCTCGAGGGTAGCCGCTTTTATTTGCATGAATCCAGTAGGATTACGTTACATTAAAATAACGAGCTTCAGGATGAGAAAACACTAGAGCTGTTACACTTGCTTCAGGCTCCATCATAAACTCTTCGGTTAGGTCAATTCCGATTTTTTCAGGGTGTAATAGATCAAATAATTTTTTCTGGTCTTCTAAATTGGGACAAGCTGGGTAGCCGAACGAAACACGAATGCCTTGGTATTTCGCCGCAAAACGATCATTCATCGTGAAATCAGCAGCATCAGGAAAGCCCCATCGATCGCGCATTTGTTCATGAAGACGTTCTGCTAACCCTTCTGCTGTTTCTAACGCCGCTGCTTGCACAAGATGACTTTGTAAAAACTCTCCGCTCTCCTTTGCTTTTTCAGCCAAGGCGCGTACTCCTTTTCCTGCAGTGACAGCTAAAAAGCCAACATAATCCATTTCAGAGCCAACTGGACGGACATAATCTGCTAAACATAAAAAAGGTTTTACCCGTTGACGCGGAAAAGTAAAGCGCTCAAGCTCTTTTTTTGGATTGGAAGGATCGTAAATGATTAAATCATTTCCATCTGACTGGGCTGGAAAGAATTGATACATCGCATTCGCTTGTAACGTCTTTAATTGATTGGCATCAGAGAATAATTTATCTACTTTTTCTTTTAATTCAACCGTCTTTTCATGTCCTTCGTGTAATAAACGATCAACTTTCCCTTGAACGCCTAGATGACGACCAAGCAGCATTTGCATATTCACATAAGGGTAAATATGTTCCACATTATAATTTTTGACAATATGTGGACTACAATCTGCAGGCTGTATCACATCATGGTGATGTGCAATGGTTGATTTTTCTTCTTCACTTGTTTTCTGAGCAGAGGCTGTAGGTGTCACCCGCTTTGCTAAGTGCTCTGCTTTTAGCTTGCGCTGTTCACTTAATTCTGCAGCTAACACATCTCGCTTTTCTTGACTCGTTATACGATTGGCTAACTCTAATCCATTCATCGCATCCTTGGCGTAAATAACGAGACCTTCATATTCTGGCGCAATACGCGTATCAACAAATTTCCGCGTTAAGGCTGCTCCTCCAACAAGGACAGGAATCGAAATCGCTTGTTGCTTCAAGTCTTGAGCCGTTAGCACCATTTGTTGAGCCGACTTTACTAATAGCCCTGATAAGCCAATTGCCGTTGGCTGTTCTTTTTTAATGGCATCAATTAACTCATTCGATGTCACTTTAATCCCTAAATTAACAATTTCAAATCCATTATTGCTAAGAATAATATCGACCAAGTTTTTTCCAATGTCGTGAACATCACCTTTTACTGTTGCTAGTAAGATTTTTCCTTTTCTAGATTCATGATCACTTTTCTCCATATGCGGTTCAAGAAAAGATACAGCTGCTTTCATTACTTCGGCACTTTGCAAAACTTCCGCCACAATTAATTCATTATTATTAAACAACCGACCGACCTCATCCATTCCGTCCATCAGCGGCCCATTAATAATATCAAGAGGGGAAGGATACGCTTGCAATGCAAGGGTTAAATCAACGTCTAAACGCTGTTTCGTCCCCTCGACCACATATAAAGCTAATCGTTCTGCTAGCGATAACCCTTCATACTCAATCGTTTGTTTTGAACTTTTCCCACGGTAATGAGCGGTGAAGTCAGCAAGAGTTCGGTCATCGGTTTCAAAAAGCAATTGATTCGCTAATGCTTTCTCTTCATCTGAGATACTAGCGAACCGTTCAAGTTTCTCTGTATTCACGATCGCATAATCAAGACCAGCCTGTGTACAGTGGTACAAATAAACCGAATTTAACACTTCTCTTCCTACAGGCGGCAAACCGAATGATACGTTACTCACACCTAGAATCGTTAAACACTGCGGCAACTGCTCTTTAATGAGCTTAATTCCTTCTACAGTCGCAGAAGCTGATCCTAAATATTGAGCATCGCCCGTTCCAACAGGAAAAACAAGTGGATCAAAAATAATATCATGAGCTGGAATACCGTGCTTTTCGGTTAATAACTTGAAGGAGCGCTTCGCAATTTCAAGCTTTCGTTCTGCCGTGACAGCCATTCCTGTCTCGTCAATGGTTCCTACGACAAGCGCCGCACCAAATTGTTTTACAAGAGGGAGAATCGCTTCAAACCGCTCTTCGCCATCTTCAAGATTTATTGAATTAATAATGGCTTTTCCTTGGGAATACGTAAGTGCTTCTTTAATGACGTTTTCGTCAGTAGAATCAATCATGAGCGGCACCTTTACTTTATTTGTTACATGAGATAGAAAAGCAGCCATATCATCTGCCTCCTCACGATCGGGATCCGCTAAGCAAATATCCACAACATGTGCGCCTTTTTTTACTTGTGCACGTGCAATTTCCGATGCTTCTTCGTATTTCCCTTCTTCTATTAACCGTTTAAATTTCCGCGAACCAATAACATTTGTTCGCTCACCAACAAAAAGGGGACGCATCGAATCATCATAAATGAGTGCTTCTAAGCCTGAAACAGCGTGTTGATGCCTGGTGTTTTCTGTTCGTGGTGGATAGTTTTGCACCATGTCTTTTAGTGCACGAATGTGGGCAGGCGTTGTGCCACAACAACCACCCACTACGTTAAGCCACCCTTTTTCTGCGAAACCTTCAAGCTTTTTGGCTAACGACTGCGGCGTCTCGTGGTAGCGTCCGTCTTCATCCGGCAAACCAGCATTCGGGTAGCAGCTAACATAACTTTCCGCCAGCTCTGATAGCGAGCGAATGTGATCTCGCATGAATTCTGGTCCTGTTGCACAATTTAACCCAACGACAAGTGGCTGAAGGTGTTCAACAGATAAGGAAAATGCTTCCACCGTTTGTCCAGCTAAAGTTGTTCCCATCGGTTCAATTGTTCCTGAAATAAAAAGAGGCAACGTGACGTTTGTTTTTTGATACGCTTGCTGAATACCGATGGAAGCAGCCTTAACATTACGCATATCCTGGCTTGTTTCTAAAAGCAACAGGTCAACACCACCGTCAATTAAGCCAATAGCTTGTTCCTCGTAGGTAGCAATTAATTCATTAAACGTTGTTCCCCCTGTGACAGAAAGGGATTTTGTTGTTGGCCCCATAGCGCCTGCCACAAAACGAGGTTCTAAAACGGTGTGCCATTTACTCGCTTCTTCTACTGCTAATTCAGCGGCTTTGCGGCTAATTTTATAAGCAAGGTGACCAAGGTCATAGTCATCCAACACAATGCTAGATGAGCCAAACGTATTCGTACAAATAATATCCGCGCCTGCTTCTAAATACGCTTGATGAATACCGGAAATAACGTGGGGAGCTGTAAGGTTTAAATACTCGTTGCACCCATCATAAGCAGCGCCACCGAAATGCGCCTCTTCCAAATCCGCGTCTTGAATCATCGTGCCCATTGCACCATCTAAAACGACAATTTTATTCTTAAGCTGTTCAACAATCTGATTATGTCTCATTGTAACTCCCTTTCTTTATGCAACGGTGCGGTTGTCTGTTTACGTAGGTATGTGGCCAGTTCAACGGTTAAGTGATAACGCAAAAATGGCGTAATTAAATAAATTCCATTAAAATAAGTTGCAGCCTCTCGTGCTAACGATTTTGCAATCGCAAGTCCTTCTTGCTCCGCTTTAGCAACGTCTTCTCCAGCTCGCGCCATTCGTGCTCTCGTCTCATCAGAAAGCGAAATACCAGGCACTTCATTATGAAGAAACTCTGCATTCCTACTACTCGTTAACGGCATAATGCCAACAAAGATGGGCACGTTTAAATGCTTCGTCGCCTCATAGATCTGTTTAAACTGGCTCTCATCAAAAATCGGCTGAGTGAGAAAATAGTCAGCTCCAGCTTCAATCTTTTTTTCTAATCGTTTCACAGCTTTATCAAGATGTTTCACGTTCGGATTAAACGCTGCAGCTGTTGTAAACGTTGTTTTTTTCCCTAAAGTTTTACCAGAAAATGAAATCCCTTCGTTCATCTGTTTAATGAGCGGTAACAATTTTGTTGACGATACATCGTACACAGAGGTCGCTCCAGGAAAATCACCAATTTTACTTGGATCGCCTGTAATGAGCAACAAATCAGATAAGCCAGCTAAATCAAGTCCCATTAAATGGGATTGTAAGCCAATTAAATTACGGTCCCGACACGTTAAATGGACAAGGCTTTGAAGACCCACTTCTTCTTTCACAATCATCGCCAACGTTTGATTATCGACTCTTGGACTTGCTAATGAATTATCCGCTAATGTTAATGCGTCAATCCCGGCAGCTTTTAACGCTTTTGCCCCTTCTATAAATTTGTCAATATTTAATTTTTTAGGCGGGTCAAGCTCTACAATAATGGTTTGTTTTTGCTCCACGACATCTTTAATTGACTGTTTTGTCTCAGACGGCGGCACCAATTCTGTTTGCTTTGCATGTTTTCGAATGTTTCGCGTAACAGGCGACCGACCACTTGCCGCCTGTTTGATCGCTTCGATGTGAGCTGGCGTCGTGCCGCAGCAACCGCCTATCACATGCACTCCTTCATTGATAAATCGTTCTGACATTGATGTAAAATAGTCCGTATTCGATGCATAGACAAAGCGTCCATCTCGATAGCCTGGTAAACTCGCATTCGGGTAACACGCTAATGGTATATCATACGGTAGTTCAAGTTCTTCAATGGATCGTAGCATATGATAAGGACCCATGCGGCAATTCAACCCTGTTACATCCGCTCCTGCTTCATACAGCTCTGTTAAAGCTTGACTGAGAGGAATACCTCCTTTTAACACACTAATGTCACCAAGTGATACGTTTGCAATGATCGGCAAATCCGTTTTTTTGCGTGTTGCGATAACCAATTCTTTTATTTCAAAAAAATCATAAAACGTTTCGAACAATAAGCCATCTACATCCGCTTTTAAAAGCACATCTACCTGCTGATTCAGGGATTCTACACAGTCATTTCGATCCATTTGTTCAAATTGAAACCCTTGAATCCCACCTACTGTTCCAACGACAAACGCTTGCTTTTTCTCACTTGTCTGCACCGCTTGTTTGGCAAGCTTAACCGCTGCTTCATTAATGGCTTTCATGTCTTCTTGTAGTCCATAACGTGCTAACTTATGGGCATTTGCTGCATACGTATTCGTTTGAATTACAGTTGCTCCTGCGTTCAAATACGCTTGATGAATGGAAACGACTTCGTTTGGTTTAGAAAGATTTAATTCTTCAAAACATAAGTCATAGCCCGCCTCATATAAAACCGTTCCCATTGCGCCATCAGCAACAACCACAGAAGACGTAACAGTTTCTCTCAAGTTCATGGATCTCACCTCCCTTGATTCGTTGCTTGTTCAAATGCTTGTTTTAAATCAGAGATTAAATCTTCGCAATGTTCAATTCCTACTGACAGCCGTAGTAACGTCTGATCGATGCCTTTTTCGATTCGAAGTGCTTCAGGAATATCGGCGTGGGTTTGCGTAGCTGGATACGTCATTAAACTCTCCACTCCGCCTAAGCTTTCTGCAAAAGAAATAAGCTGAAGTGCTTTGAGTATGGGATTAATATAAGATTCATCTGTCACACGAAATGACAACATTCCACCTTTTCCCGGATATAAAACGTCACGCACGAGGGACTCTTCCTCTAACATCGAAACGATTCGTTTTGCATTAATTTCATGTTGCTTCATTCGTAGTGCCAATGTTTTCATGCCTCTCATTAATAACCATGAGTCAAACGCACCGAGTATGAAGCCTGCTCCATTGTGAAAGTAGCCTAATTGTTCGCTTAATTCCGCCGATTTCGCGACAACAAGCCCAGCCACAACGTCATTATGTCCACCTAAATATTTTGTCGCTGAATGGATGACGATATCTGCCCCGTCTACTAACGGTTTTTGCAGCAACGGTGTTAAAAACGTGTTGTCAACGATCAGGAGTACATCTGCTTTTTGAGCGATAATGGCCAATTCCTGTATCGAGGCTTCTTTCATTAATGGATTTGTAGGTGTTTCCACAAAAATGGCCTTTGTTTCGGCTTTCAACTTATCTTTAACAGCATTTAAGTCCGCCATATCTACATAGTCAAAGTGAAGCCCCCACTTTGTCCATCCTCCTTCGAACAGTCGGTATGTACCACCGTACAAATCATCTGAACATAAAATATGATCACCTTGCCCAAATAGTGAAAAAACGAGTTGAATGGCAGACATTCCAGAGCTTGTCGCAAACCCTTGCTCTCCATGTTCTAAATTTGCAATGGCTTGTTCAAGCACTTCTCGAGTGGGATTTCCAGTACGAGCATAATCGTACCCTGTTGATTCTTGAATCCCTGCGTGACGATAGGCTGTAGAGAAATAGACAGGTGCATTTACAGCGCCTGTTGCATCATTTCGGCGATTTCCGATTTGCGCAAGAATGGATTCATCATGTGTTGTCATTGTTTATCCTCCTTTTTAAAAAAACGGTACAATCATAAAAAACCTTTCTTCAAGATATAAGAAGAAAGGTTGCGAACAATTCTCTTATCTTGCAGATTTCTGCTGGATTTAGCACCTTGCCAATAAAGGCTGGTTGCTGAGACTTCTTCGGGCCATGTCCCTCCGTCTCTCTTGATAAGATCTATTAAGTTTATTTGCTATTGTCACAACTTTAACGCAAAACGAATGATTCTGCAACCCGTAGCATGAAAAATGCATAAAAAACGCACAGCTTGTCTTACATAGCTGTACGTTCTTTGCACATTCATTATTCAGGTGACGCTTCAATGATTAATTGATCTTCATTTCCGCATACACACTGTTTAAAGCCTGTTTCATATTCTCCGTTTTCATTTCGTTTTCCACGTAAAATATATTTCTCTCCACATAAAGGGCAACGAATGACAATTCGATAACGATTCGCTGTTGTCACGCTATCCTCCTCCTTTAGTTCAGATTGCACTTTTCATCTTCATCTAGTTTGTTCGCCTTTTTTATTTTCCATATTGCTAATAACCAAAGCGCAACCATAAATGGAATCATTAAATATAAGAAATAATGTCCAAAATCCATTAGAATGTAGTCGTAACTTCCGTGCAAAATCATTGGTAGTACAGCCGCTAAAAAAAGAAATAGTTGTTTTTTTGAAGGCTGGTATTTGGCTCTTCCAACGTAATAACCCATAATAATTCCATAAACAGCATGGGCGGTGGTTGGTAATAACGTTCTCGGGAGCACGTGATCAAACCCATACGCAATCATATATAAACTATTTTCAACGGAGGCAAAGCCAAGCGATAACGCTACACCAAAAACGATTCCATCAATTGGTTGCTTTAGTTGACCATGTTGATAAGCAAATATGAACAACATCAGCCATTTTAAACCCTCTTCTATCAATCCGTAAAGCAAAAAAGCTTTTGACAACGAATGTGATAGGATCGCTTCTTCTGTGAAAGCAAATTGAATGACTGAAATTGGTAAGACGAGCAAGGCGCCAATAATAAAGATTCTTAGGACTAAAAACATGGCACCTCGACTAAAGGAATCACGTAAATACACATAAGAGAACAATGCCATGGCCGGAGCCAGAGCCGCAAGAATAAAAGAAATCAACGCTTGTCGACCCTCTCTCTAAAAGGACGTCCGCTACATAGTCCAGTATACGCCTCACGCTAATGAGACTCAAGTTTCACCGCTTATGAAAACCCCAGGGTAAGATCTTGTTGAGCAGCCGTCAAAACGAGCGCTTTAATTCTTGCTTTTTTGCTATCATAATCAGACCCTAAAATAACGCCAAGTTGTTCTAAGTGGTGTGCACTCCCTTTATAATCATACGTTGGATACACTTTCCCTTCCTCAGATGACGTTGTTAAAATAATTGGCTTTTTCTTTTGCAATGCCTCTTTAATAGGGGCAACTAATTGTGGCGGCACTTGACCTCGACCAACGGCTTCAATGACCAGCCCGTCCACTGTATCAAGAATAGCACGGAGCGTTTGTTCAGACATCCCTAAATAAATTTTTGCAATACCGATCTCAAGAAATGTGGGTTCCTTTACCATATACATTTCCCGTCGGATTGGCTTTTGATACGTAAAAATAACATCATTGTCAATAATTCCTAGATAACCAAATCCAAAAGCATTAAAACCTTGAATATTTGAAGCATGTTCCTTTTTTACATAGCGTGCGGAAAAAATACGTTCATTGAATACAACCACACAGCCTGTGCCTTTTAAATCTGGTTCACATGCCGCATATATCGCATGCCTTAAGTTCATAAATGCGTCACTACCTGTTTCCTCTGGCCCTCGTTGTGACCCTGTTACAACAACAGGTCTTTCATCTACATTTGTTAAATCTAAATAGTAGGCCGTTTCCTCTAATGTATCTGTACCGTGGGTAACGACAACCCCGTTTACATCATTTGCTTGAAAAGCTTTTTTTACTTCATTAGCTAGCGTAGCCCAATCTTCCGAAGTTAAGTGGACGCTTGGCTTCTGCAAGACTGACTGCACCGTCACGTTAATATCCGTGGGTAAGCCACATAAATCAGCTAATTCTTCCCCTGTTAATTCACCAGCAACTAATTTTCCGTTATCACCTGTAGTACTTGCGATTGTTCCACCTGTAGTTAAAAGTACGACGTGCCTCAATGTTTTTCCTCCATTTTCTACTTTTGCGTGATCGTTTCTGCGATGAATTTCCCATGCTCTCTTCCATTTTCAATGAAAATTTCGTTTGCATGATTACCAGCGGCAATGACACCGGCAATATAGAGATTCGCTACATTCGTTTCCATAGTAATTGGGTTAAACGTTGGTCGACCAGACGCATCGTCTACTTCGACTCCCATGTTTCGTAAAAATGAATGGTCAGGATGATAGCCTGTCATCGCAAAAACAAAATCAGCTTTCGCCTTTGACTCTTCTCCATTTTCTGTATAGTAAACCGCTTTTTCCGTAATTTGATTAATATGTGCGTTAAAAGCAAGACTAATGCGTTTATTTTTTACCAAGGACACGAGTTCAGGTAAGATCCATGGCTTTACACTAGCAGAATAATCGGAGCCACGATACAGCATGGTGACGTGAGCGCCTGCTTTTTCGAGCTCAATGGCAGCATCAACAGCCGAGTTTTTACCGCCGATCACAACAACATGATGATTGAAGTACGGGTGCGCTTCTTTGAAGTAATGCATGACATGACTGTTTGTTTCACCAGGAATATTCATCAGATTCGGCGAATCATAATAGCCTGTTGCAACCACTACATTTCGCGCCTGATACGTACGTTTTGATGTTTCAACTTGGAACGTACCATCTGTCTGCTTATGAACAGTTTGAACCATTTCATACGCATGTACATTTATTTGTTTGCGCTCTGTCACCATTCGATAATAAACAAGCGCTTGATTTCGCTTCGGCTTTCGCTCTTCCGTTATAAACGGTACGCCACCAATTTCTAGCCGTTCACTCGTACTAAAAAACGTTTGATGTGTTGGGTAGCGGTAAATGGCGTTCACAATATTTTCTTTTTCAATGACAAGAGTCGATAACCCTTTCTCGTCACATTCTATTGCGGCTGATAATCCGCACGGCCCTCCACCAATAATAATTACATCATACATCTGTTGATCATCCTCTTCTTCATGCTAATTCATCGGCAAAACCCTTGTGCATAGCGCTATACACAAGGGTTTTCTTTAACTGTATATCAAGTTAGACCCAGCCTCGAAAACGAGAAGCTTCTGCCATTCTACGAACACCAACCATATAAGCAGCTAAACGCATGTCCACTTTTCGACGCTTAGCTAATTGATAGATATGGTCAAATGCTTCTACAAGCACAGATTGTAGCTTGCCTTCGACTTCATCCGCAGACCAGTAAAACCCTTGATTATTTTGGACCCACTCAAAATACGAAACCGTTACGCCTCCAGCACTCGCTAGAACATCCGGGACGAGCAAGATTCCTCGTTCAGACAAAATCTTTGTGGCCTCTAGTGTTGTCGGGCCATTTGCCGCCTCAACCACAATAGATGCTTTAATGTTCCCAGCATTATGGGCTGTAATTTGATTTTCAATTGCCGCTGGCACTAAAATATCGCATTCCATTTCCAGCAATTCTTCATTTGTTATAGTGTCTTTAAAAAGTTTCGTTACGGTTCCAAAACTATCACGTCGATCTAGTAAATAGTCTATGTCCAGTCCCTCTTCATCGTATAAAGCACCATAAGCATCTGCAATACCTACAACTGTTGCGCCTGCGTCGGACATAAATTTGGCCAAGAAACTTCCAGCGTTTCCGAATCCTTGGATAATCACTTTTGCGCCATCCATATCTACGCCTTGTCTTTTCGCTGCCTCATTCACACAAATGGTTACTCCTTTTGCGGTAGCAGATTCTCTGCCATGGGAACCACCTAAAACAAGTGGTTTTCCCGTAATAAAACCTGGAGAGTCAAATTCACGAATACGACTATACTCATCAAGCATCCACGCCATTATTTGTGAATTAGTAAACACGTCTGGTGCAGGGATATCTTTCGTCGGTCCGACAATTTGACTAATTGCGCGAACGTACCCCCGGCTTAGTCGCTCGACTTCGCGGAATGACATCGTTCGAGGATCGCAAATAATCCCCCCTTTTCCACCGCCATATGGAAGGTTAACAATCCCAGCTTTAAGACTCATCCAGATGGAAAGCGCCTTAACTTCCTTTTCTGTCACATCTGGATGAAACCGCACGCCGCCTTTAGTCGGTCCTACAGAATCATTATGCTGTGCACGATAGCCAGTAAAGATTTTCGTTGATCCATCATCCATTCTTACAGGAATTCGAACCGTCATCATTCGCATTGGTTCCTTTAATAATTCGTACATTTCTTCCGGGTAGCCTAATTTACTTAATGCAGTATGTATAATGGATTGAGTTGACGCTAGAACATCGTTCGTTCGATCCGCGCTTTCGTCCATTTTATGTCACCTCACGGAATTATCCTTTTTTCGTTGAACACTTCTTATGATAATGAAACATGACAGGGAATGCTACCCTTATTTTTATTAATAACCTTCAATTCATTGTCTTATAGCGTCTTACTTCTTCTATGTATTCCACATTCGCGCCATTCCAGACGTCTTTTTTAAAAATTTTTTAAACAAAAGCCGAGCCACGGACCAACTATTCCTTATTAGATGATTCGCAGTCACGCTTCAGTATTACACCCGTTAGAGCAATCATTTTCCCGTTTCAATTTGAACGATTGTATCGTGGTGCTCGTTAAGGTGAAATAGTTCTTCAGGAAATTCAGGCTTCAATTTAAAGTAAGAAGCTTCCATTTCCCACGTTTCACCGTTCACATGCGCAATTTGTTTTAATACAACAAGTGAGTGTTTATCGACCCAAAATTCGTAATCTAACTGGTCATTTTGATAAAATTCAATATGAAAAACTTTACGATTAAGCCATTTGTTTTTTTTACTTGCGACATATTTAATTTCATGAGTGGCTGCTAAAAAATCAATTTCATTCACTAAATAATTTCGCCCAGTTGAAATCTTGCCGTCTCGCTCAAACTGCATCACTTCATTCGTTTCGTAATCAATTTCATAAATACGATGACCATCATATAGTTCTGTATAGCGTAACGAGTCTTGTATATGATAGTCAATTCGCTGCGTGGTTTCACTAGCTGCAAAAACATGTGTTTTCCAACCTTGACTATCTTCTAATATAAGTTCGAACGGAATAAACTCACTTTCTGTGTTAAACGCATCTTCTAAAAGTGTGTGTGCATCCATGGAAGGAAGCATACAACCTCCTAATAAAATGATAGTTGCTGCACTGAAGAGCATTAAAAAAGTTTTCACGTAATCCCCTCATTTTGTTCGGTAGTGACGATAGGAAGCGAAAAGAAAAATGTACTCCCTTTCCCTAAGACAGAATGAACGCCCATTATGCCCCCATGCTTTTGAACTAATTCTCGACATATTGCTAAACCTAAACCTACCCCTGTTTCGTTTGATTGATTTCTCGCTTTTTCTACTTGATAAAACGAGTCAAATACGTGTGCTTGTTCTTCTTTTGAAATACCTGCACCCGTGTCTGCAACAAGGAAATAATAATAACCAGCCATTCGCTTAACGCCGTATTCATTCAACACAGACATATCGTCAGTAGCAACGAGGGTGATCGCACCATGCTTAGGAGTATAACGAATTGCATTAACAACTAGATTATCTACGACTTGAATAAGTCGATCAACGTCAACAAGAAGTTCTACATTTGCATGATCAAGTTGAATATGAAATTGATGCTCTGTCCATTCATCTTTATAGCCGTCATAAAGTGTATCTGCCAATTCTTCCGCATCTACTTGCTGTAAATCGAGCAGGAAGCTGGTAGCCTGTATATGTGAATACATAAGTAAATCTTCTATAAGTCTTTGCATATACCTTGTTTTTGATAAAATAACTGAAGCGTATTCATCACGCTTTCCAGCATTCGCTACCATCCCCTCGGCATACGCACGGATAGACGTTAGCGGGGTTCGCAAATCATGTGAAATGGACGCTATAAGCTTTTGACGATTTCCTTCCACTCGACGTTTTTCCTGCTCGATCTCATTAAGTTGAGCAGTCATAATCGCAAAATCATCTAGCAGCATGCCGACTTCCGTACGCTTATGCTTAGAACCATGCAATTTCACATCATGTTTTCCATCGCCGATATTTTGCATTTGTTCTTTCATCCATGTAAATGGAATAAGCATATTCTTTTTGAACCAATGTTGAACGATATAAAACGTAATCCCACTACTACAGATGAAAAATAGAAATGTTAGTGTATAGATAAATAAAGCATCCCGTTGAATGTCGCCTTGAGCGAACCGAACTTCATAAAATCCTTCCAGACCATCTCCTTGAAAGACCGGCTCTTTGTAAATAAATACACCCTCTCTCGCTTGCAGTTCGTATAAATTGCTTAGTATATCTGCAGGCATCAAATAAGTCGGAAATGAACCACGTTCGGTTTGTGTAAGAAGCTGACGGTTTGAGGAGTAAAACCCAACCTCAACATCATCACCGTAATAAGGTAAGGTTTCAATCATCTCATCAGTTGGCTCTCTCATTTGATCAATTTGTTTAACGACGCTACTACCAATCACCTTAGCTTTCGTCATCGCTTCAACATAGAGCTCAGATTGATCTTGAACCGCATATTGAACTTGGATACTAAATAAACTTGTCGTAATAAACGGAACAATGGCTGTTACGAGAAGGAGTAGATTTAATTGTCCACGAAGTTTCATTGCGTCGGTGCTGCAATAAATTTATAACCTGTTCCCCAAACCGTTTCGATAAAACGTGGCGTTTTTTTTCGGTCATTTAATTTATCTCTTAAATTTTTTATGTGGACCGTCACCGTACGACTGTCAAAACTTTCACCGTTCCATATTCGTTTGTATAACTCTTCTTTTGTAAACACAATGCCTCTGTTCTCAGCAAGAAACAAAAAAAGTTGATATTCTTTCGCGGTTAAAACCACAGGCGTATCGTTTATAGATAGCTGCATGCCTCGCTTGTCGATCGTCACGTCTTGAAACCGTAAATGCTGACCGGAGTACGACCCATGGGAAGCATAATGCCGCCTTATCTGAACTTTTACACGAGCAACTAATTCTGACGGACTAAATGGCTTTGTAACATAGTCATCTGCGCCAATTTCTAGACTTTCAATTTTGTCTACATCAGCTTGCTTGGCGCTCACAACGATAATGGGAATATCTGAGAATGTTCGCACCGCTTTACACAATGAAAAACCATCGCGCTTAGGCATCATCAAGTCAATGATTGCGACTTTAAAGTGATATTTTTGTAAATATTCAAACCCTTCTTCTCCATCTTCACACCATGTAATATGTAAACCTTCTTTCATGATAAAATCAATGATAATTTGTGCAATTGCTTGATCATCTTCAACTAAAAGCACATCCATAGACCCACCCCATGTGCGTTTTTTATTTTATTTTACCAAAATTCTGTAACTAAATATAGAAACTTTCCGTTTCAATGCAATTTTTTTAATAGCTGCATGAATTTGAATTAAGTAGGAGTAGTCATTTTCATGAATGACAATCCCAATATTGTCTATAACATTCGTCTTACTAAATGCGACGACTCCCTTCGCAGACCAAGCCGATGTCTCCCTTGTGCCTGTGGTGAAAGCGATCGCGATTTTAAATAGAACGTACGTCTTTGTTCGGCTATGCATAAACGTTAAAAAAGCTCGCAGACATTCATGTCAACAAGCTTTACGAATTTCATAGTCAGTTTGTATAAAACGTTTCATATAAATAGTGAATCGTGTTGCGTTCAATTAATTTTTTACCGTACTCAGCAATGCGGTAAAACGAAATTGTCGCTGGACTACCAAATTCAGATAGAATAGCAACTAAGGACTCTTCATGTACATGTTCTAAGTCTTCATCAGACAACTTTAGAAAGAAACGATTTTGATAAGAATAAAGTTCTCCACCATCTAGATCAATGGCTTTCAAACGTGGAATGAGACCTACTACATCTTCAAAACTTTTAAATTCGTAAAACACTTCATCAATCTCATCAAGGGTCAATTGCATTTCAATAAAGCCGTCATCAAAATCATCCGTATCATAATCATCTGACTGAGACCCTTTTGTTACAATGAAAACCATTCCTTGTGCTGGCATAGCAAATACTTCGACTGCAATGGGGCCATCCACTTTAAATCCTAGCTCATCATCTGCTTCCAACATCATATCCCGAAACAAGTCATGCACTTTAGGTACATCCTGCCATAAATCCTCTTTCGTTATTCCTCGCTCTTCCATATCATCAAAGGTCAGAAAAACCTTAAACTTATCAACAGCCAAACGCTCTAATCGCATTCCTATACCTCCTTATGACCAGGCTATCCCATCTCAACATTTATACGATACCTTATGTCTGAACACATTAGATGGTTCAACGTTTTTAGCTGAATTCAAACTTAATTCAAATGCTCAAGCCATAATTCCCAGTCAGCTCTTGATTTCCCAATATAGAAATCGGCATAAAGTTTTTTATTTCCGTCAGAGAGATGATTAAATGCATCTCCAATAATACCTACATGATTTAACGGTTCATGCTCAAGAACCGCTTTTTTTGCATGCTCTACAGCTTGATTAAAAAAGAGTGGATCCGTTGCAGAAATAATGAGTAGATTAGGCTTTATACTCTTAAGTAGTAGTTCCACATCCTGCTCGGAAATCCCTCCATCCATACAAATGACTTGTACACCTTTTCGTTTAAGATAAAATGAAAATACACGTAAAAGAATCGAATACGCATCACCATTATAGGAGAGTAACAAAGCTTTTGGCATGCTGGCGCTAAAAGGCAAACTTAAGGATACATTCTTCACCTTTGCTCCAAGCATCTGGAACATAAATTGTGTATGAAGATTAAGCATCGACGAGTTGTCCAGTTCCTTTAATCGTTTTTCAACTTGTAAAAATAAATCAATCGTCACTCGATCTAATGAATACATGCTATAAGCTTGATTTAAAATCGTTTGCGCCTTATCTTCATCGAATGAGATAAGTGCATCCGTCAATTCTTTTGCCGTCTGTCCTATATAATGATTCGTCTCTTGATGCGGCGATTCGCTTGTCCCTTTTAATTCTAAGGATTCCACCGCTTGTTTCACCGTAAAACCTTCATTTATTTTCTCTATAATCGTTTGAAGTTTTAAGACTTGTTCTTCACTATATAATCGATGCCCACTGTCGTTACGAGAAGGTGCCACAACGTGATACCGACGCTCCCAGGCTCTCAATGTACCTGGTCTAATTCCGAGCTTTTTTGAGACAGCCTTTATATTATAATTCCCTTCTTTAAAGGTCATATCCATTTCGCTCCTTAGACAGTTCAACCGTTTCAACTTAAGATGTAATTAATCGTTCTTATATCCTTTTTTCCTATTATTTAACCATTTTTTACATAAAAAAATACTGCTAAACAAAAAGTATAGCAGTATCATAACATATTCAATGGACAGAACCCACAAAAGCGATTTTAACCTTCGTTCGAACCGGATGACTTCACGACAGAAGGTGTTCCGTTATGTTGAGTTAACGCATAAAGTGCAGCTGCACCTAAATGGTTTGCTGCAATCAACATAGCCTTTTCATCAATTGTAAATTTAGGATGGTGATGAGGGTAGATGGCCGCTTCATTCTCATTTCCTGCACCCGTAAAAAAGAATGCACCAGGAACTTTTTGCAAATAGTACGAAAAGTCTTCCCCACCCATAACAGGCGCAACCTCAACCATCTTCGCTGAGTTTTTCAGCCCTTCCGCAGCTTGGGTCAGCCATTCCGTTTGTTTTTGATGATTGACAACAGCTGGATAGCCTTTTATATACGTAAACTCATATGTTGCACCATGGGCTTCACAAACCCCTTTTATTACTTCTTCCATTCGCTTGATAACTTGATCTTGTACAGCTGTACTAAACGTTCGCGCTGTGCCTTCTAGCTGCGCTACATCGCTCACAACATTAAATGCTCCGCCTGCGTGGAAAGAAGCCACGGTAACAACAGCCGGCTCGAGTGGATCAACGTTTCGACTCACGACTTGTTGAAGTGCAAGTGAAACAGCTGAACCTACAAGAACGGCATCAACTGTTTGATGCGGCATTGCACCGTGACCTCCAGATCCATTAATTTTAATTTCAAACCGATCCGCTGCTGCCATTAAACGATCGTAAGAGAACCCTACTTCTCCTGTTTTAATCGGCGTCCATAGATGAGTGCCAAAAATCATATCAACACCATCTAAACAACCGTCTTCGATCATCGCAATCGCGCCTCCAGGAGCAAGTTCTTCCGCAAATTGAAAAATAAAGACAATCGTTCCTTCAAGTTCTTCTTTTCGTTCAGATAGCACTTTAGCTAGAACGAGCAAGGTTGCTGTATGACCGTCATGACCACAAGCATGCATTTTTCCAGGGTGCTTTGACGCAAACGGAAGGCCTGTTTCTTCTTGAATTGGCAAAGCATCAAAATCAGCTCGAAGCGCGACTGTTTTTCCTGGTTGCCCTCCAACGAGTGTCGCAACTACTCCACGTCCCCCAACTTCCGTCCGCACGTTTAAATCAATATTCTGTAAATATTCCGCAATTTTTTTCGGCGTATGTATCTCTTCGTAAGATAACTCTGGCTCTGCGTGAAATTCCCGTCTTAACTGAACCATCTCTGGAAAAAGCGCTTCTAATCGATCACAGATTGCATGCAGCATGTCCATTTCCTCCTTAGATGAAATAAAAAGGTATCCCACTGAGGAATACCGCTCTTTTTATCTATTCGATTCGTACTCAATCTGAATTCTGAGACATTTTTAATAACAATAGCGCCATGACAATCGCTAATACAACAGCTGTTAGACCGATTCCTAAGATTGCAATTAATTGACCCGCACTCATGCTCATTCCTTCTTTCACTCCTTGAAAGCATTTTCTTCACACGTTTAGTATAGCACAAGACCAATTCGTTTCAAAGGTTCTGTCCGTACTTATGCATTTTGACAGACGGTTAACAACGCCTCCATTCTAGCCACTTCTTCTTGCTTTTTTTCAATTGCGTATACATCCCTAGCTTTACTTATGTACGTGTATGCCTTGGTATACTCACCACGCTTGAGCAAACTCTTACCGTGAAGATCGAACAATTCACTTAATCCTGCTAAAATCTTGTAGTCTATACATAAACGCTCTCCTACTAAACAGCATTCCTCTGCTTCACCATATTGATGTGTTGAAAATAAGACATGCGCTTTTCCTAAGTTAGCACAAATTAATAAACGTTTGTAATCAATGCCTCCATTCTGCATGTTCAGTTCTTGACTTAATGTGTCAAAACAGAAAAAAGCTTCTTCAAAGAGGTTCAATTGCACGTACATAAATCCTAAATCCGATAACATGTTTAATTGGTATCGTCTCGCAATTGTCCCGTTTTCATAGGCATCACATAATTGTTCAATCGCTTTTTCATAAAGGCCATCCAGGTAATAATGACACAGCGCTTCATGCCATAAAGCAAATGGGTCCTTTCCTGTATCGTGCGACGAGTTTAATTGATCGCGAATTGCTTGGAAATCTTCCTTTAAAGCAAGAAGCCGCAAATTGTTCTGAAATAATTGCGAGTGAGTTGGGTAATCAAGCTGTTGATAAAAAAAATAATTCATATCAACTTTAAGGCGCTGGGCAATGTGGAATAGCGTGAGACTAGAGGGGTTTAAAACTCCTTTTTCAATATTACTAATTTGCGCTTGCGTACAAATTCCTTTAGACAGTTCTGCTTGCGTTAACGATTCTCTTTTCCTCAGGAATTGAACTTTACGAGCAATTTCCCCTTTCATATGAGAAAAACCTCCAGACATAAGGTAAAAAAGCGGTTATAATGTTTAATTTTGGAAAAAGTTCTTTCTTCCTGATTATAAAGCCTCTTGTCTAGAATTCCTATCTTTTTTTTATAAAAAATATAAAACGTATTTTTCAGTCCTGAACGTAACGCCATATCATAAAGGACGGCTTCTTTATCCGTAATTTTTCTTTTTTTTTAGAGCGAATGAATCAAAAAAAACCTTTAAAAAAGGTCATCTAGTTCTAGTCTTTAGTTAATTCATCTAAAAATAATGCGTCAGGGGTTGTAGAAAAGACGTTCGCAATTTTAACTGCTAGCTCATAGGATAAGCCTCTTTTCCCATTTTCTATTTGCCAATAAAACGGCGTACTAACATGGATTTGTTTTGCTACTTGTTCCAGAGTCATATGATGTTCTAACCGCACTTGTTTTAATTTAGTCCGCTGCATATGCTCACCTCAATATTTAATTAACCATAAGTTAACTCGATTATACTATCTATTGGTAAATTTGTAAATCATAAGTTTCTATTTAGTTAACAATCATTTTCGTTAGCGATTTGTTAACTTATAATAAGAGGACAAATATGGAAAGGAAGTGTGCTATGGCGATTGTGTCAAAACGACTTAAACACTTACGTACAGAACAAAAACTAACTCAAGAGCAACTTGGTCGATTAATCAATGTAACGAAAGTGTCCATTTCCGGCTATGAAAACGGAAACCGAACGCCTGATACGGATACAATTAATCGCATTGCCGATGTATTTGATGTTTCGACTGATTATTTATTTGGGCGAACTGACCGTAAAAAACCACCCTTTCTTTATGAAACGGATTTAACAGAAAAAGAAGAACAGTTGTTACGAGAACACTTACGAGACCTTAGAAAAAAGCCATTTTAAAATCGCTAACAGCGGTAGTATAGATTAATGTCATAGCGTTGGTTCATTTCTTTTAAATATGCATCTTTTTCGGATTGAGATAGTTTTTCAGGCCACAATTCTTCATGCCGATCAATAAACTCTTGTCTTAAATCCTCAAACTCTCCTTCTTTCTTGTCTGCATGCCTCTTACTAGCAATCATTTGTACTGTGAACACAAAGATTGCCGCTGCGAGGGCCATTTGAAGGGGTGCGGCAGTAAACGATGACAATGAAAGAGAGTCTGTTCGAACAAGCGGGCTCAACATAACCGCAAATACAACGCTCGTGCCTAACGTTAATTGAGCGTAGCGTTTTTCTTTTTTCTCGGTTTGAGCCATTTTTTGCTTCCGTTTGATTAACTCTTTCGTTATGGTCGCAAACGTTTCTGATTTCACTTGTACACTCCCCCTCTCTCCTAAAAGGGTATGTCTAATTAAAAAGAATTAGAATAAGAAGAGGAATGCTAGTACTAATAGGGAACCTACCAGACCAAAAAATAGCGTAAACAATACGTGTGGAAGAAAAATCGTTGTCTTTTTTTTCGTTTTAACTCGTTTGCGCTTATGAACATTCGTACGAGAAGGCAGCGATTGATCTGCACGAGCCTCATGGATTTCTTCTACTTTTAGTTCATTCACTTTTGTCGCCCTCTTTCCGATTTTCGGTTTGATGAAATAATAGAGCAAGCTCTTTTTTCCAATGCAAGCTTTTACCGTGTGAAACCTCTTCCCTTTTTTTATAGTGCGAAAGGGTTGCCCCGCAACGATCACAACAATGTGCTTGAACAGCTACCGATTCATTAAACGAGCGCAGCAGAAGCGCGCGTCTACAAAATTCGTCGTTGTCAATATAGGTCATCATGGTTCCTAAACGGTGCTGACGCTTACGTTCTTGCTGTTCAAAGTAAACTTTTAATTTCTTAATAATCGATGTTCCTATTGATGATCTTCCTTTATCATCTACGATTACTCCCCATTTTTCAAGTAAAAACAAGATGGTTTGACCTTGTTCTCCATAACTTGACTCCAATCGTTCTTTACGCGCCTTTTCAGAATCATATGGTTCTGCTAACAGTTGTGGCAGCATATCTAAACTCATATGCTCTTCGATTTGATTGCGAATTAATCGCGTTGCTTGATAGCGATCTTCAGGAGAAACCAACACAAGGGCAAAACTTGGCGAACCGTCTCGTCCAGCTCTACCAATCTCTTGTACATAGGAAGCAATATCAAGAGGTTGCTGCAAATGAATAATAAAATGAATATCTGGTTTATTGACGCCCATCCCAAACGCATTTGTTGCGCAAATGACGTCTAATTGGTTATTTATAAATTGTTCTTGGACGAGCATACGGTCCATACTGTCCATACCACCGTGATAAAAGCCAATTTTTAAACCTGGATGATGGTGCTGTAATTGTTCACTGTACCACTCTGCTTGAGCTCTCGTTTGCGTATATAGTAATCCGGGCAGCTGATAGCGAGTGAACAGCTCTCTTACCCTTGTTACCTTTTCATGTTCAGTCTCAACCTTTTCTACAAACAAGCCAATATTACTTCGGTTTATTTCATCAAGAACGTGGATCGGATCACGAAGTTGAAGTTGCTTTATCACATCCTTCCTAACGTTTTCATCTGCTGTTGCGGTAATCGCTAAAGCAGGTGGATCTCCTAAAGACACCTTTACATCTCGCAATCGTAAATAATCAGCTCGGAAATCATGTCCCCAGTATGATACACAATGCGCTTCATCGATAATGAAATAAGAAATTGTTTGAGCTGCTAATGCTGCAAATACTTCATTCGATTGAAGCATTTCTGGCGATAAATAGATGAGTTTGAAGGAATGCAGAGATTGTAAAATGGCTTGTCGCTCTTGTCTTGAAGAAAAGCTGTTCATTGCCACAGCCTCTTTTCGACCCGCTTTTTTCAATTGCGCAACTTGGTCCTCCATTAGAGAAAGCAAAGGAGAAACGACAATTGTTAAACCTGGGGAAAGAAAAGCCGGTAGTTGATAACATAAGGATTTGCCTCTACCTGTTGGCAACATGGCAAACACATCCTGTCCAGCCATTAACGGTTCAATAATTTCTTTTTGTCCTTTTTTAAAATTTGTAAATCCAAATAATCTGTGTAAATCACGCTCTAACATGTTTATCACCTTCTCTCTTTGCTAGGATTAAGCGAATTTGAAAATAACTTACACCATCATCTAATTGATCCCGGATTGCCTTCAACCTCACTTGCTGATTCGCAACAATTACTCCAACTTGCGCTTGTAATGATTCATCAACAAACGGCGCAATTGAAAAAGTCCGATCCATCATTGCCATTTCCACAATGTGATCTTCAATTGTTGATCGTTTTAATCTTCGTATTTTGGCGATCACATCAAGATTTTGATGCTGTTTATATAAATTCGCTGTCTTACTAGCAGTCAATGTTAACAAATTGATTTCTTCAGAATCAAAGCATGTGGCTAACACTGGATAACGGTGAGGTTCTTGATAACCAGATTGACAAAACAGATGAATCAAACCTTTTGTACGTAGCTGAACCTCTCTTTTGTCCAACCCCATCTCTTTAGATATTTGGGCTTTCGTTAAACCAATTTTCCCTGGGCGTGATAACTGCTGGACAAATAAATTGGCATCGAGATCCTCTACTTCGGTTAACAGCGACTCACATTCTTGATAAAGCTGTTGACGTAACGCCGCTAAATCGTGAAGATGACGTTTCAGGATGTTACGAACCCATTGCTGACTCCAGATATTAAACGTTGTCGGCGCAAACGATTGTTGATCGTGTAAATAACTAATGGATTGCACGAGCAAAGCAAATCGTTCCCAAAAATGACGCTCTACTTTCCCATATTGCCAACCTTTCAAGCTATAAAGATAAGGATGTTTAGCTAAAAATGCCTCGGTTTCGCGCTTGGCTTTCTCTGTCTGTAGACATAAGCGGTCTTTTTCATAAATTAATTGCTCGTGTTTAAGGTTTTCGAGCGACTGCTCAAACTGCTCAACCGTAAGCTGTGGTAACGTACCAAACAAAAATAAATTGTTAAAAAAAGTTCCATCTTGCACAGTTTGAATGGTTCGCTTCCCATTTAATAGATGAAACGAAGCTTTTGCTGAGCGCTCGCCTCGAAAAGAAGTGAGCGCGGCTAAGATCAAGGATTGTTTCATGCTTACCTCCACATCATTCATTTATTTAGTTTAGCAAACGTCGAATGCTTTTTCATTGTTAACCGCTCATTTTCTGCTACAATAAAAAGCAACCTAGTATTTGAGGAGTTCCAAATATGACTGAGAAATGCTATACCATCGTGGATATGGATACATGTATTGCCTGTGGCGCTTGCGGGGCTGTAGCACCTGATGTATACGACTATAACGATGAAGGATTAGCTTACGTTTATTTAGATAACAATAAAGGCATCACCCTCATACCTGACGTTTTTGTTGATGATGTCATCGATGCAAAAAATGGTTGTCCGACTGATTCCATTAAAATAGCTGAAGAACCATTTGATGGAGACCCATTAAAATACGAATAATCAAAGCATCAGATAATCTTAGCCTTCGTTTTTCCATTAAATTTTAACGACTGATTCCATTATAGATAAAAAAAACTGTAGATTTACGAACCATTTTGTATTGACGCAAACAACTTTTATATGGTACAGTACTAAAAACTAAATAGTTCAAATACAATGATGAAGACACGACAAGAATCCGGTGAATCCAGAGAGCTGATGGTTGGTGAAAATCAGTGAAACCCTCTTGAATAGCACTTCTAAGTAGGCTTATTGAATGTTAGTAGATAAGTTCCGGTTTTCCGTTATAAATGAGTATGTAAATGTTTTTTACATAAAATGAGGGTGGTACCGCGCTAAATCGCCCCTCACAGCTTTCTTGGAGAGCTGTGTTTTTTTTATTTTTTTTAAGGGAGAGAAGCAGAAAATGAACAGAGAGAAACCGTTGTATGTCTTAGTGGCAGATTCTATGAGTGAAGAAGGATTAGCACCTCTATTAAATGCGCCGAATGTTGTCGTGGAGCAGAAAAGTATTCATGAAGGAGATGCTCTCGAGCACTATGACGCCCTCCTCATCCGCAGTGGCACAACCGTAACTGAAGAATTGATTTCAAGAATGCCGAATGTCAAAATCATTGCCAGAGCCGGTGTTGGTGTTGATAACGTCGATATTCCTGCGGCAACAAAACATGGCGTTGTTGTTATTAATGCCCCTGACGGAAATACGATTTCTACAGCAGAGCATACGTTTGCGATGATGTGTTCCTTATTACGAAACATTCCGCAAGCAAATGCATCTTTAAAGGAGGGGAGATGGGAACGAAAACGATATCAAGGCGCTGAATTAAATCAAAAGCAGTTAGGAATTATTGGTTTTGGACGGATTGGTACCCAGCTAGCAAAACGGGCAAAAGCTTTTGACATGCAAGTGATCGTTTACGATCCGTTTCTAACCGTGGAAAGATCTGAAAAATTAGGGATTAAAAAAGCAGAGCTACCAGATGTTTTACGCCAAGCTGACATTATCACCGTCCATACCCCTTTAACAAAGGAAACAACTGGCTTGTTAAATATGGACACCATTCCACAAACAAAACCAGGGGTATACCTGATTAACTGTGCCCGTGGTGGTATTATCGATGAAAAAGCGCTTTTTTATTACTTAGAAAGTGGACATATTGCAGGCGCGGCACTCGATGTCTTTACTGAAGAACCAGTAACAGATGCTCGTTTAATTGAACATCCAAACGTTGTGGCTACCCCTCATATTGCCGCTTCAACGAAAGAAGCTCAATTAAACGTAGCCGCTCAAGTCTCTGAGGAAGTGCTAGCGTTTTTGCAAGGAGAACCAGCACGGAACTCCATCAACTTGCCAACTTTATCAAAAGAAGTTTATGAAAAAATCAAACCTCAATATGATTTAGCAAAAACAATGGGCTCCCTATTATCACAATTGATGCGCGTCCCTGTTCAAGAAATCAATGTCTATTATAGTGGCTCCACTACGCAAACAGACACAAGTATATTAACGAGAAGTTTATTATCTGGCTTTTTACAACCTAGAGTCGATGCAGCGGTGAACGATGTCAATGCATCGCTAATAGCTCGTGAACGCGGGATTAACTATGGGGAAAAGCAACTAACTGATCATTTCGGCTATGAAAACTTAATTCATGCAGTTGCGATAGGCGAAGAAAAATCGTTCGAAATCAAAGCGACGTATATAAAGGATTATGGCCCTCGAATCGTCTCATTAAATGAATTTTCTGTGGACATCGTTGCTCAAGGTCATATTCTTTACATTCAACACTATGACCGCCCCGGCGTTATTGGCAAAATGGGTCAGCTTCTTGCACAACATGAAGTGAATATTGCAACGATGCAAGTGGGACGGAAATCTGTTGGAGGCGAAGCCATCATGCTAGTAAACGTTGATAAGCACGTGGAAGAAGCGATTGTTCATGAATTAATGCAGTTCGAGGAAATTAAACTTGTCAATGTCATCGATTTATAATGGAGTCAATAGCGAAGATTTTTAATGCAAGTTTTTCTTTTTGAACCATCTTGAATTATGATAGTCAATAATGCAAAAGGTGGATCACAAGCAAAAAAGTGATCCACCTTTTGTTACATTTGCGGAATTTCAATTGATTTTTCCAATACACCCTGATTTCCTACACCTTGTTTTAGGTGCACGAACCGATCTTCTTCCACAATCAGTTTTACACTGAAAAATAGTAACCCAATAACAAATGTTAACACGAATACGATACTTAACCGTTTAACAAAATCAACAATTGCCGTCATGACAGCCTCCCATATCTTTTTACTCCATGGGAACTATATGATAAAAACAATCGCTTTATGATTATAGCTGCTTTTCTCCCTCGTAAGCGACATCGTCTACTCCTGTTCGTTTGTTTGCTAATCGCGCTAGCGTAAACAAGTAGTCTGATAATCGATTCATATATGTTTTTAATTCTGACGAAGCCGCTGGCTCCATTTCGTTCAAACGACGTTCTGCTTTTCTTGCTTCTGTTCGACAAGTATGAAGGGAACACGACGTTAAGCATCCTCCAGGTAAAACAAATTGTGTAAGTGGCCCGACAATTTCCGTGTACGCATCAATTTTTTCTTCAAGACGCGTTGTATGTTGTAACGAGATCTTAAATGGGATCTCTTCTTTTACATTCGCTAAGTCTGCGCCATAGTCAAACAACTGGTGAGAGATAACGGTTAAATCCGTCACAATTTCTGCTAGCTGCTCCTGCTTTGCATGATAAATCGCTAGGCCGATTACACTGTTCAATTCGTCAATTGATCCTATCGCTTCAATTCGTTTGTCTGTCTTTTCCACCCTTGCACCTAAAACACTTGTTCTTCCTTTATCTCCGCCACGAGTATAAATCTTCATCTTGAATCCTCCTTAAAATGATTTGTGAAATAAGGTAAGACTGTAAACTGTCTACATCCGGTTTGCGCATCAATGGTTTCAGAAAATCTTGTTCCAAAAAGCGTTGTTAATTGTTCACTTGTTAGCCAATCTGTTGTTTGACCAACCCCTTGGATCTGTCCGTCTTTTAACAATAACACTTTATCACAATACAAACTTGCTAAATTCACATCATGCAAAATACACATAACTGTTAGCTTTTTCCTTTTCACAAGCTTATGTAAATGGTCCATCAGCGAAACTTGATGCGCCAAATCCAAGTGGTTTGTCGGTTCATCTAGCAAAAGTAAATCTGGATTTTGTGCTAATGCGCGCGCTAACCACACTCGTTGACGCTCCCCGCCACTTAATGTGCCCATAGCTCGATCAGCAAAGCCCGCAACACCGGTTTCGTTCATGGCCTCATTAATAATTGCATCGTCAGCTGCTGTCAGCTGCGGTAGTAATCCTGTTAAATAGGGATAGCGCCCTAGCTCAATCACACTGCGTACCGTTGTTTGAAACGTATTCGTGCGATCTTGAGACAATACAGCCATTTTTTGCGCACGAACTCGATTTTTCATCTTGGAAACGTGTTGACCTTCATAATAAACGGCTCCAGATTGATAGGGCACTACCCCTGTTATGCTATGAAGTAACGTTGTTTTCCCACTTCCGTTTTCACCAATTACACCGAGCAGCTCTCCTTTTTGAACCGAAAAGGAGACATCGGTTAGAATGGTGCGCTTATTGATTGCGACATTTACATTTTGAACTTCCAGCATTCTTTATGCCCCTTTCCGTCTTCGATTCTGTCGATAGAGCAACCATGCAAATAATGGGGAGCCGACAAGCGCTGTAATGACACCAATTGGCAGTTCTGCTGGTGAAACGATGGTCCGTGCCGCTAAATCGGCAAGGATTAAAAATCCACCACCTGTTAATCCTGCCAAAGGTAATAAGCGTTGATGACCCGGTCCCCAAATCAAACGAACCATATGCGGGATGACGAGACCGACAAATCCAATTGTTCCTGAAACGGCTACAGCACTTCCAGTTAACAACGTTGCCGCAACAAGAATGGTGAACTTTTTTCGTTTGACCGATACACCTAAGTGATGGGCACTTGTTTCACCATACATGAGGGCATCAAGCTCCATTCGACAGATCCACACGAGAACCGCACCGACAACTAAAAAAGGGAGAATTAAGTAGACATAGGACCACCCGCGCATGCCGACGCTTCCCATTAGCCAATTAATAATATGGCGCAGTTCTTCTTGGGACAATGCGACGATTAAGGATAGCCAAGCGCCAAGAAACGAGCTAGCGATAATCCCTGTTAATATAATCGTCTCTGTTGCAAAAGAACGTTGTACAAGGCGTGTAAACGTAAGAACGATTATTAATGTAGCCAGCCCAGATAGAATAGAGACAACGGGCAACGTCCATATGCCTATGAAGGAAAATTGAAAAAAAATAACCGTAACAGCACCTAAAGCAGAACCTGATGATACCCCAATCGTAAAAGGATCTGCTAACGGATTTCGTAATAAACCTTGAAACGCCGCTCCAGCCATCCCAAGCGAGGCACCTACAAGAAAAGCCAACAACACACGGGGCAATCGGATTTGCATGATAATTTGTGTATGTGCGTCATTTAACGAGACATCAAAAGGAATGTGCAGCCCTTGTTGTAAAATCGTTAAAAATACTGTCCTTAACGGTATTTGAACACTCCCATAACTAATGGATAATAAAAAAATAAACACGACAATTGCACTGGTAATAAGATAAGGTCCTACTTTCCTTATCCATGTTACAGGTTGACTCATTCTTTACTCCTTACCCTTCCTTGAAGGACAGAAAAAGCTGCACATGTGAACTCATGTGCAGCACGACATTGCTCTTTTAAACAATGGTTTCTTTAGTCCACGAAAGAAAATCCGCTTACTTATATGGCAGGTCCTCTGACTTTTACACATGTGTAATTACAGTGGCGGGTCCGTGCTAGATTTTCACTAGCTTCCCCTGTTAAACAGCCTACAGACTGCATCCATACAAGCTAATCTTTGTAGATAAGCTTACCATTCTTTTGTTTCTTATGGAACAATAAATATCGCCTTTATTCGTCAGCGCCCTCAATTTTTCGCGGAATTGTAAAGCGGAATGTTGTTCCCTCTCCTAACTTGCTTTGGGCCGTAATGGTTCCACCATGCGCTTCTACAATGTTCTTCGCAATCGCGAGTCCAAGACCTGTCCCACCTCGTTGTCTCGTTCTCGCTTTATCAGCTTTATAAAACCGTTCAAAGACGTATGGTAAGTCTTCTTCCGGTATGCCCGAACCAGAGTCTTGCACCGAAAATAAATGCGAGTGGGCATCCTTTTCATAATTTAAGTGGACAAATCCACCTTTTTCCGTATGACGAATGGCGTTATGAATTAAGTTTGTTAACACTTGCTCAATTCGATCTGGATCAAACGATGCGGTAGGGTTCCCTTCATTTTGGAACAACTGGATCTCAATTTCTTCTGTTTTTACATAGCTAGAAAATTTCCGTACAATTCGCTCCAAATAGTCATGTAGCTCCAGTTCATCAAGGTTTAATTCAATATAACCTGCTTCCATGCGGGCCAAATCAAGCAGCTCATTTACTAAGCGTCCCATCCGTAGAGATTCATCGTAAATGATTTGCGCTACTTCTTTTTGCTCCGCTTCTGTTGACGTTACACCATCGACAATCGCTTCACTGTATCCTTGCAACATCGAAATTGGCGTTCGTAGTTCGTGGGATACATTTGCAATAAAGTCTTTACGTAACTTGTCATGTCTGCGTTCTTCAGTGACATCACGAACAACGGCAACCGCACCACGAATGTATTGACCTTCATAGAGCGGCGCCATTAAAATCGCCATGCTTCGCCCTTGAACGGTCTTTTCTTGTAGTTCTTCATGCTCTTGTTCTACGACTCGTTCAAACAAAGGCTGCAACAGTGCAGGCACTTTCATTTTAACCGTTGTATCCGTTTCCCCTTCTTCAAATAACATCATTTGCATCATTTGATCGGCTTGTGGATTTGTCAATCGAACGAGGCCATGCTTATCAAAGGTAATGACCCCATCAGCCATACTAAGTAAAATGCGTGAGAGTTGTTCTTTTTCCTGATTCAGTTCGGAAATATTGCGATTCAGCTCTCGACGCATACGATTAAACGCAATTGCCAGTTGTCCAATCTCGTCTTGCGTTAAAATCGGCACTTTCGTATGAAATTTCCCTTGCGCCACTTCAAGTGCTGCTTGCCTCATTTTTCGTAAAGGTGCGGTGATACGAGACGAGAGAAAGAACGCAAAAATGGTGGTTAAAACGAGCGCAATACCAGCAGACAAGTAAATTAAACTACGTGTTTCGGAAGCTGCTTCTTCAATTGCTGATAAAGGCTGGTATAAAAAAATCATTGCATCAGACTCACCTGCTTCTATAGGTGCGCCTAATATAATCATTTCTGTTTTTTCATCCTCAGACCCTGCCAATGAGTAGCTATCGGTTTCAATGACTCGCTCATCAAACGTTGACCAATTTTGAATCAGTTCAGCAGCAATTTGCTCTCCTTCTCGTCCATCAGCAGTACTCCACACACCAGTTTGCGGGTCAACTAATAAAAGATTAACCGAAAATTCTCGGCTAATCGTTTCTAAATATTCATACGTACCGTCAAGCTCTTCATGACCCTCTAACGTGGATATGGCCATGTTGGCATAACTATTCAATCTCGTTTCCGCTTCTTCTATCGAATTATTTTCTGTAAATCGAAGCATCATGACCATAAGAACGGTCAAAACAACTGTGACAAGAAGTAAAATCGTTAACCATAGTTTTCCAACGACACTTTGCCAAAGCATCAGCCGCTAACAGCCTCAAACTTATAGCCTACACCCCAGACCGTTGAAATAATTGATGATACTTCCGGCGACACACGATTTAATTTTTCACGTAGACGTTTAATATGCGTATCAACCGTTCGTAAGTCCCCAAAGAATTCATAATTCCATACATCTTTTAATAATTGTTCACGAGAAAATACTTTATCTGGTGATTGCGCTAAATAAAACAGCAGCTCATATTCTTTCGGCGTTAAGTTAATTTCCTGTTGATTCACACTAACACGATGGGCATCATTATCAATTGTAAGCGGACCAAATACAAGCATATCTTTTGTATGCGTATCCGTTTGAACAAATTGTGTGGCGGATGCACGTCTTAACATCGCTTTAACCCGTAAAACAACTTCTCTTGGGCTAAATGGTTTTACAATATAATCATCTGCGCCTACTTCGAAGCCTTGGACACGATTTGCTTCTTCGCCTTTAGCGGTTAACATCATAACTGGCGTCGCTTTTGACTTACGTAGTTCCTGACACATTTCAATTCCATCCATGCCAGGCATCATAACGTCAAGCAATATTAAATCGTAATCGACTTCTAACGCTTTAAACAACGCTTCTTCTCCATTTGTTGCTTCATCTATCTGATACTCTTCCCTTTCAAGGTACATCTTTAATAAACGACGAATACGGTCTTCATCATCAACGATAAGAATACTTGGTTGATAATCCATTAGTAACCTCCTATAGTGCACTTCTCTTTTCATTATAAACATGCTTGAGCGGTTTTATTTATTGCGGTCCATTTTAGTCTATCATGGTTGAAAAACAATACGCCAATCATGGAACACGGATCGGAGAAAAAAAAGAATTGCTACAATACTATTGTAACAATTCCGTCATAGTTGCTGCATTATGAAGCGTAGGAATGCAAACCTGCAATGACTAAGTTTACAAACACCAGGTTAAACATAATAATGGCGAAGCCTATCACACATAGCCAAGCCGACTTTTCGCCGTGCCAACCTTTGTTTAAACGTAAGTGTAAGTATGCGGCGTAAAACAAAAATGTAATAAGCGCCCATACTTCTTTAGGATCCCAGCCCCAAAATCTTGACCAAGCAATTTGCGCCCAAATCATCGCGAAGATCAATCCACCTAGCGCGAAAACAGGAAAACCAATCGCAATTGCACGATAGCTAAATTCATCAAGGGTTGCTGGCTTCGACACTTTAAGAAGCGGCTGAATGGCAAGGCCAATTCTTTTACGAAGCAGCAAACGAATGAGCCAGTAAAGAACAATTCCCACTCCAAAAGCCCAAATTAGCGTGTTAAGATCACTCGCTTCAATGTTTCCTGGTACAGAAAATAATGGTTCCATCGCTCCTTCTGTTTGAAGCTCTCCTTCATTCGGACCAATTAGAGGCGGCACCTCATACACCATCATTGCTTCTTGCTCATTTTCATCAATGTAGCTAAACGTTGCTTCATAGTTCGCTGCAGAGAATCCGTGTGCGACAAGGGCATGAGCCACGACGCAGAGCAACCCGTACATCATCAATTCAATGATACGCGGCTTCCAACTTTTTTGCTTTAAATCAAGAGTTCGTAATAAATAGGCAAGACCCGCGGCAAAACCGATTGCGAGCAAACCTTGTCCAATTGCTGTTGTAATGATATGTAATTTCAACATAAGCGGCATTTGTAGCGAAGGCACGAGAGGTGCAACCGCTGTCGAAAACGTCGATGCATACACGATAAGCAGCATGACCGTTGGCATCGTAAATAAGCCAACAACATCTGCTCGGTTTGGGTAAATAAAATAAATAATGCAAAACGCAAGGGCAATTGCAATTGCTAAAGCAGTCATGTATTCAAACATATTACTAACTGGTGCATGACCGGAAACAGACCACCTTGCAAAGAAATAACCGAGGGAAAGCGCAAGTCCAATAATTGAAAACGCGATCCCCCACTTGCTTGCTTTTGTTTGCGTATGCGTCTGCGCTTTTCTTTGCTTCGATAAAGAAAAAGCAAAGAAAATGGTTGCCGTTAAAAACGCAAAAAACGCAACAAGCAGTAAATTAAAACTTAAACTAAGCATGTTTATCTCCTCTTTTCCCCGAATCATCATTCGAGCTTTCCGAATCTTTCAGTTCTTCTTGGTCAATCGGAGTGTTTACATTCGTGTCCTGAAGGCTTTCATTCATTTCCTTTTGGAACGACATCCAATTTCGATTTGTATGACCTGCTACCCAAATTTTATCGTTTGTCTGTTGAATCCAAATCCGTCGATGGGCCCAATAAGAGCCTTGTACAAGACCAATGATAAAAATACTCCCTCCGGCAATTAACATTGGCAACGTTTCATCTTTTCGTACCGTTAAGATACTTACATTTGCCAAATCAACATCGACAAACGTCATCTTATACTCATTATCTTCTAACGGTTCAAGATTTTGCTGGATGCCGACGACACTTGTTTCTCCTTCAGGGGTTTCTGGTGTTGTCATCTCAAAAATAAAATAAGGATTATCCGGAATATTGTTCAAGGTTGATGGCTCGTTGTTAGAATTCATATAAAAATTCGGGAAATAATTCACTAGCCTTACAGCATAGCCATCACCTAAATCATAATCTGCTTCTGGATTAATCAAATTAATTGTTAATTCGCCAAAGGTTTCAGCTGATTCTTTATGCTCTAGCGTAAATGTCATCTCATGAAGTTCATTTTCGCGAAAATCGGTTTGATAGAGGGAAAAAGAATCAAACTGTAACGGATCATTAACGAGAATGTTTTTTTCTTTTACTTGTTCAATCGAATCGTCACCTAAGATACCTGAGCGCTTATAGAGAACAGCATCGGTTTCAAAGGACTCGGTTACAACTGAATTGCCTTGCTCAAACGATTCTTGAAAGCGCTCGTCCTCTTCATCGTAATAGCTGATAGAAAAACCACGGTTCTCAACAAGATATTCGGAAGCTTCGGGCACTGGCGCCCGCTCTCCCTCTCGTACCCACATCGTTGCGTCTACATACATCCCTGGCAGGTAGCGCATGAGGCAGCCAGCTAAAAAGAGAATTAACCCGACGTGATTTACGTAAGGACCCCAACGAGCAAAACGGTTTTTTTCTGCTAAAAGATTGCCATTTTCTTCACGAACCTTGTAGCGCTTTTTTATTAAGTTTTGCTTTACTTTTTCTAAGTCAGCAGATGCTACTTGCGTTGCTTCAGTTGTCGCAAATAGTCTTTGCCTTGTCATAAAGTGCGGATGTCTTGTAACCCGCTGTGCTTTTAATGCCTTATAAAGCGGAATCCCACGATCAAAACTTGCTACAATAATGGATACTGCTAACATAATGATAAGCGTTATGTACCACCAAGAACTATAGAGCTCATTTAAGCCAAGGTTATAATAAAGCAATCCAAGCGACCCATATTCTCGTTCGTAAAACGTTGCTGCTTCTTCAAGACCAGGTCGAAGGTTTTCTTGTGGAAATAACGTACCAACTGCCGAGGCGACTAATAAAATGACAATAAGCCATATCCCAACTTTTACCGATGAAAAAAATGCCCAAATCCGATCTAATATCGTGCGCTTTTGCTTCTTTGAACGGATCGCAGCTCCCTCATAACGCATATTGACGCCTTCGGTTTTTGCCTCTTCCGTTAGAGGCTTTCCACATGCCGCGCACATGTCCGTTCCCGTTTTGTTGACATGACCACATTCACACGTCACGCGCTCTTCTTTCATCTTCTCACCCCCGTCTTACCCCTCGGGTACTACCTTTTCAAATAAGTCCCTTACCATTGCTTCTGTCATTTCCCCTTGATAATAATGCTGGACTTCTCCATGTTCATCAATAACAAGTGTTGCCGGTAATGGACGAATTCCATAAGCCCGGGTTACTTCTTGTCTACTATCGATTGCGATGGGGAACGTTAAATTGTGACGAGAAACGAACGAATCGACCGTTAACTCAGACTCGTCCACATTAATGGCAATCATTTCTACATCGTCTTCATATTCCTTATAGATTGATTCAATATGCGGCATTTCGCGCTCACACGGTTCACAATACGTGGCCCAAAAATTTACGAAGACCCCTTTGCCCTCTTGTTGCGCCATTTCAAAACGATTATCATTTAAATCTCGCAAAGCAAAGTTTTCAGCTTGATCCCCTGCACGAACAACACCATCATTTGATTGAGAATTGGCATAAAACGTATAGCCAATTGCACCCGCAATAACTAGCAAGATCGCTAGACGAGTAATGGTACGTTTTTTTTTGCTCAACGGATGCGCCCCCCTTCTTTTTGTGAACGTTTTCGTACACTTCCATTATAACGTGGGAAAGAAGTGAATTTTATCTTTTTTATGACGGTTTCGTGACAGCCAATTCTTTTAGTTGCTTAATCTCAATCGCTTTAATTGCACGGTACTCACCTGGATTTAAGTTACCTAACGTTAAAAAACTAAACCGCTCACGCTTTAGCTTTTCTACTTGGTAGCCAAACGCTTCCATCATTCGACGAACTTGACGGTTTTTCCCTTCATGAATAATAATTCGAATAATCGATGTGTTTTTCTTCCGATCGCTTGAGAGCAACTTCACTTTCGCTGGAGCTGTTACACCATCATCAAGCTTCACACCTGTTTCAAGTTGTTTTAGCTCCTTGCGATCAGGTATGCCCTTTATCTTTACAACGTATTCTTTTTCAATCTTAAATTTTGGATGCATCAACAAATTGGCAAATTCACCATCGTTTGTTAATAACATTAAACCTGATGTATCGTAGTCAAGACGGCCTACAGGATAAATTCGCTGTGGGACATCGATCAGATCGGTTACTTTTTTTCGCCCTTTTTCATCATTTGATGTTGAAATGACACCTGTAGGTTTATAAAGTAAGTAATAGACTGGTTCTTCTTTATCTAAAGGGACGCCATCCACTTCTACTTCATCTTTATTAGGGTTCACCTTTACGCCTAGTTCTGTTACACGTTTTCCGTTTACCTTCACTCGCCCAGCTGTAATATATTCTTCTGCTTTTCGTCTTGATGCCACGCCTGCTTGAGCGATGACTTTCTGTAATCGTTCCATCTTTCTCACCTCTTGCATCATCATAACGAGTTTTCGATTGTGTTACAAGTGTCCGTTATAAGTTTCCTACTAGTTCAGCCCGTTGACTAGCGTTTTAAAAACGAAAAAAGCCTCCCTTATCAACATGTGATAATAAGATGGCTCTTTCGTTTATGAACCGAATATTAAGCTAACAATAAAAATCGCGGCAATAATTCCGACCAAATCAGCAAGCAGCCCAACCTTTAAAGCATCCCCCATTTTCTTAATCCCGACCGCTCCAAAATAAACGGTTAAGATGTAAAACGTCGTGTCCGTACTTCCTTGTAGCGTTGCCGCTAGTCGACCGATATAAGAATCTGGCCCATGGACAGCTGTTAAATCCGTCATTAAGCCGAGCGCACCTGTACCTGAAATCGGTCTTAGTAGAGCAAGCGGAACAATATCAGCTGGCACTCCGATCCAAGAAAGAACGGGTGCCATTGCCGACACAAGGGCTTCCATCGCTCCAGACGCACGGAACACATAAATCGCTACAAGCATGCCGACAAGATAAGGGATAATTGAGATGGACATTCCGAACCCTTCTTTCGCGCCAGACACAAATACCTCGTAAGTGGGGACTTTACGGATGGTGGCAATGAGGATTACCGTCCCAATCAGTAGTGGAATCATCCAAACTGATAGTGCCGTTAACCATTCCATTAAGACGACCTCCCTTTTCGACTACGCAAAAAATGAAAAAAGCGGTCAATACAAATGGCACCGATCATCGCGCAACCAGATGCAAAAATCGTTGTACTTACGATATCCGTTGGCGCTTCAGAGCCATATGACATTCGAATTGAGATCACTGTGGTGGGGACAAGGGTCAAGCATGCTGTGTTGAGCGCAAGCAATGTAATCATAGAACGGCTCGCTTCATCTTTACCCCCATTTAAGTTCTTCAATTCTTCCATTGCCTTAATCCCCATTGGCGTAGCCGCATTTCCTAACCCAAAAACATTTGCCGTTAAGTTTGATAAAATATAGCCCATTGCCGGATGGTCTTTCGGAACGTCTGGAAACACTTTTCTAGCAATCGGATGAACCATTTTTGCTAATTGGGTTAAAAGACCTGCTTTTTCTGCGACTTTCATCAAGCCTAACCAAAACGTCAGAACGCTAATAAGACCGATACAAATGGCAACCGCCTCTTTTGCCCCGTTAAATACACCTTCAGTCACTTCACTCATCGTTCCATTAACCGCTGCGTACACCAATCCTACGAGTAGCATCCCGGCCCAAATATAATTAATCATCTTGAACCAGCTCCAACGACAATGGAAAATAGCTGCCTAATTTTCTCCCAAAACGATCGTTCTTTCTCCTCCTCGCCTTCTTCATAATAAAGCGGTGTGCTCTCCATCTCTTCACCATTTGCGATGAAACTTAATGTCCCTACTGGCTTAGCCTTCTCTTCGTTAGTTAGCGGCTGCGTAGGAGGGTGTACGAATTCAAGTTTTGGCTGAATCGCGCTTCTTTCTTCAGTCGTTAATGGGTAAATAACTGGGTGTTTAATGATTAAATGATTAGCATAAGCATCATCTGTATCTACTTGCACCGGGCCAGCTTCAATTAATGTATGAAGCTGAAAATGACGAAAACCCCAATTAAATAAATTCATATGGTCGTCCCAATCATTAGGATCATTTAATGTCACTGTTATTAAATCCAGCCCGTCCTTACTTGCCGTTGAAACGAGCGTTCGTTTTGCTAATTTTGTATAGCCTGTTTTCCCACCGGTTGAATAATCATACTTTTCAGTAAGCAACCGATTTTTGTTGTGAAACACACGAACGTTCTCTCCTTGTGAACGGTATTTTTTTGTTGAGGAAATCGTTTGATACGATTCATTTTCCATTGCGTACTGGGTTAAAAGCGCCATATCATACGCACTTGATAAATGATCTTCATGTGTATCTAACCCATGTGGATTCCGAAAAAGTGTATGAGACATCCCAATCTCTTCAGCTTTTTCATTCATCATATACACGAATCCTTCTACACTTCCCCCAACATGTTCAGCAATAGCCATCGCTGCATCATTTCCGCTTCTCATCATTAGGCCGTAGACTAAGTCCTCTAGTTTCATTTTCTCGCCTGACACTAAATAAAGAGAAGACCCTTCTGTTCCTTCAGCATTTTTTGATATAAGGACTGTTTCATCTAATTTGCCAGATTCAATCGCTAGAATGGCTGTCATAATCTTTGTAATACTAGCGATTTTTAAAGGCTGGTGTTCATTTTTCCCAAAAAGAACACGACCAGATTCTTGCTCCATTAAAACAGCAGCCTGTCCGGATATTGGAAAAGTCACTTGCTCTTTTGCATACACACTGCTGGCTAGTACTTGTAATAAGAAGCAACAGATAATGATGCTAATCATGCCTTTTTTTATCATGGATCGGCTCAACTCCCGCACAGTTTATATAAAAATTTATGCGAACAAGCCCTAAATATGACAAGCTTCTTTAAATTCATGATCGAAAGGACGGTTAAATATGACGTTCTTTCCTACACAACAAAAAAAGACCGCTGTGCTTCGACTAAATGTCAAGCGCACGGTCTTTTGTTTTATCCTTTTGGTTTAAATACAAGTGCAGCGATAAATCCAAAGATAATGGCAGCGGATATTCCGGCACTTGTGATTTCAAAAATACCCGTTATAATGCCAATTAGTCCCACTTGGTCTGCTTCTTCCATCGCTCCTTGTACAAGGGAGTTCCCAAAGCTCGTAATTGGAACTGTTGCACCTGCACCAGCAAAGTCGACGAGCGGTTCATATAAACCAAATCCCGCTAATACAGCTCCGCTTACAACTAAAGTAGACATCGTATGTGCTGGCGTTAATTTACACACATCCATTAATAATTGTCCGATGACACAAATCGCCCCACCAATTAAAAAGGCCCATAAGAAAATCATTTAATGCGCCCCCTTTTGCGACTCAATGACGACTGCATGAGCGATGCACGGAATGGATTCTTTTTGTTGGAAAGAGAGAGGAGATAGTAGCGCACCTGTCGCCACAACAAGTAAGCGATTAAGTTGACCCGATTTCACTTGATTTAACAAGTGCCCGTATGTGACAACCGCTGAACAACCTGGTCCACTTGCACCCGCAATGACAGGTTGATTTTCTTTGTAAAGCATTAATCCACAGTCTTGGAAGCGGTCATGACCTAATTCATATCTTTTTTGCTTAAGTAAGTCACGGCAGATCGGCAAACCAATCTGACCTAAATCTCCTGTAACAATTAGATCATAGTCATCTGGTCCACGATTAAACTCCTTAAAATGGGCTTCAATTGTATCTGCCGCCGCTGGAGCCATTGCGCCACCCATATTAAACGGGTCCGATAATCCCATATCAATGACCTTGCCCATTGTCGCTCCGGTTACGATCGGACCATCACCTGTTTTTGCTACTAAAGCCGCACCTGCCGCTGTTGCAGTCCATTGAGCGGTTGGCGGTTTTTGGCCACCATATTCGGTTGGATAGCGGAACTGCTTTTCAGTAGCAGCATTATGACTAGAAGCCACGCTCACAACTTGATGTGCGCCACCAGCATTCACTAAAAAAGACCCTAGCGCTAAACCTTCCATTGATGTTGAACATGCCCCAAACATTCCTAAGTAAGGAATGGCAAGCGAACGTCCAGCAAAACTTGAAGGTGTCAGCTGATTCACTAGATCTCCTGCAAGCAGGAAATTAACATCTTCTTTTTTTACTGAGGCTTTTTTTAATGCGGTCGTGACGGCACCTTCAACAAGCATTGTTTGTGCTTTCTCAAATGATTTCTCACCAATCCACATGTCATCATGGAGTAAATCAAATGCTTCTGGAATCGCTCCATTTCCTTCAAACGGTCCTCCAACTGTACCTGTTGATACAATGACGGGATGAGAATCAAACCGCCAGCTTTGTTTTCCTACTAACATCACATCACCCCTGCTTTTATTAAGAGTGTTTTAACAAGAGCAATGACAAAAGCAGCCACCGTTCCAAAAACGATAACAGAACCTGCCAATTTAAACATATTTCCACCTACACCTAACACATAGCCTTCGGTCCGGTGTTCAATCGCCGCTGAAGCAATGGAATTTGCAAACCCCGTAACAGGAACCGCTGTACCTGCACCAGCAAATTGCGCAATACGATCATAAAATCCTAAGCCAGTAATAAGTGTAGCAACGAAAATTAACGTGGCCACGGTTGGGTTACTCGCAGTCTTTTCTGTAAAGTCAAAGAACGTGTAATAAAACACTTGTAAACATTGGCCAATAAAACAAATCGAGCCACCAATTAAAAAAGCAATGATGCTATTCTTCAATACTGGGCGCTTTTTCTCGTATTGCTTTGCCAACGTTTGATACTGTTGTTGTTCCTCAGTGAGTTTTTTCTTAGCCACGGTCATCCCTCCTATTCTTTAACATGGGCCTCGACTTTTTTTAATTCCTTTTCAACTTCGTCATTTGATAAATGATCTGTTTTAATCTTTTCCTCGGCTTCAGCTAATTCTTTATAAATTTTCTTATCCGTTGAAATATGAATGGTTGAATCTGGATAAAGTGATTTAACTGAATCAAATGCTTGTTTGCGCACATCTTTTAAATGAAAACGATCTTTCTGTTTAACATGTAGGGCCATAATCATGACATCACGATGCTGAATCCCTCTCACGCTTAATACTTCGTCCATTTTAATTAATTCTTCCTTTGCTCGATCGGACGCTTCTTGTCCTTTTCCTGCTGACTCTTGCAGCATAAATGCTTGCCCTTGCTCATCTTCATAAGCCGTA
This sequence comes from Shouchella phoenicis, assembly GCF_047238345.1. Lineage (NCBI taxonomy): Bacteria > Bacillati > Bacillota > Bacilli > Caryophanales > Bacillaceae > Shouchella > Shouchella phoenicis. The sequence continues at coordinate 2,014,505 of NZ_JBDFMQ010000001.1, forward strand.
CATGCAGTTAAGAAAATGATAAGTATAAGTGCTAGTCCTTTTTTAAACATTTGTTCACCCCCGTTAAGTAGAAGTTGCATGCTAGTTAGGGTGTATCAGATAAAGGACTTTACACATGAAATTATTGACATTCATTTGCCAGAATAGCTCAGCCATTGAAACAGAAACTAGTGAGATAAAGATACCTCAAACAAATCAGGTGACGACATGATGCAAAGCTATATATCCTTAACAACCGAGTTGATTATAGGTTTTTTTGCGCTTTTAATCTTATCGAAAGTGCTTGGAAAAAACCAAATTACCCAGCTCACCCCATTTGATTTCATTTCCGCTCTCGTAGTCGGGGAACTCTTAGGAAATGCGATTTATGATGAAAGCATTAATCTTGTTTATGTGCTATACGCCATTTTTATCTGGGGCTCTTTAATTTATTCAATTGAAATGATTACCCAAAAATTTCGTTTCACGCGGGGATTACTTGAAGGATCTCCCTCCATTATTATTGCAAAAGGACGTATTCAGTATGATGAATTGCGGAAGAATAAATTAGACTTAAATCAGCTACAGCACCTTATGAGAGAAAAAGGGGTCTTTTCCATTCGAGAAGTTCAGTACGGCATTTTAGAAACAAACGGAACGGTAAACATCCAGCGCAAACAGGCTTATAATACGCCGATAAATCAACAACTCGAGATTCATGAAGAAGAGCCTAGTCTCCCTGTTCCGCTAATTATGGATGGCGAAATTATTTATGATGGGTTGAAACAAATTAATCGCACAGAAGAATGGTTAAAAAAACAAATTGAGGACCGTGGCTTTTTAAGTCATCGCGCAATTTTTTACGCAGAGTGGCTGGACGATCAGCCAGTTTATATGCAGAACTATTCGCCATAAGAAACTAGTGAAACTTTTGATTAACAAATGCGTAAAAAGGGTATAAAACGATAATATAATTGTGTTCATCTCCTTTCTTTGTATACAATAGAAAAAGATGACACGAATTGAAGGAGGAAACATCATGGCAATGAGAGATGTATTAAATAATGTTTATTCTTTAGGGGTCGGAGCAGCGTCAGCAAGTAAAGAACAAATTGAAAGAACGGTTAACGACCTTGTGCAAAGAGGAGAAGTAAAGCGTTCTGAATCAAACCAGCTTGTTGATGATTTAATGGAAAAAGGAAGAAAAGCGCAAAATGAAATTGAATCGATGATTAGTGAACGGGTGAAACAATATTTAGTATCTATGGATGTGGCAACTCAAGCTGAAGTTGACGCCTTAAAAGCGAGAGTCGCGATTTTAGAGAAAACGATGAATGAAAAAGAGCTAACCGAATCAAAAAATGATTAACATGTAAGAAAGGACAATTCACCCAATGCTGAAAAAAAGAATGCGGTACCTTTCAAGGTATCAAGACATTATAACAGCGCTCTATCACTATGGCTTTGGTCAAATTGTCCGAGACATGGGTTTACTTGAACGTCGAAAGCGAACACGTTCAAAAAATAAAACGAAAAAAGACTCTGATCTCACAGTAGCGAAACGAATTCGTCTATTGTTAGAAGAGTTAGGGCCGACATTTATTAAGCTTGGTCAACTAGCGAGTACACGTGCTGATCTTTTCCCTCAGCACGTGCTTAATGAGTTAGAAGAACTTCAAGATAATGTTCCAAGCTTTTCATACCGTGAAGCGAAAGAGATTTTAGAAGAAGAACTAGATGCTCCAATTGAGCAACTTTTTCGCTCTTTTAACCCTGAACCCCTTGCAGCCGCATCAATTGGGCAAGTGCATGAAGCAGAACTGCCTACGGGTGAATCGGTGGTTGTCAAAATTCGTCGACCTCATATTCAACATACAATTGAAACCGACTTAGCAATTATTGAAGATTTATTAGAATTAGCGGAAGACCGCATAGCCTGGGTGAAAAAATTTCGCTTAATTGATTTGTTTCACGAGTTTGCTAGCGCGTTAAAACAAGAAATTAATTATAAAAACGAAGCACAAAACGCAGAGCGAATTAAACGTCAGTCTAAAAATGAAACCACTATGTACTCTCCCATTATCTATTCTGCTTACTCATCAATGAAAGTGTTGACGATGTCAAAAGTAGAGGGAACCAAAATTACAGAAGCTACATACGAAAAAGGATATGATCAAGAAGTAGTCGCTGAACGCTTTGCTACAGGTATGTTTGAGCAAATTTTTGTTCACGGTTTTTTCCATGGAGATCCGCATCCAGGAAACATTTTTGTAACAAAGAACAACGATATTATCTTAATTGATTTTGGCATGGTTGGCCGCTTATCAGACGAGATGCGTCATAGCCTAGCGCTGTTAGTTCAAGGGTTAAAAAGTCGACACACCGACCGCGTGATGGAAGCATTATTTGCAATGGATATTGTCCATGAAGATGTAGATCGACCCCGTTTGCATGATGACTTGGATTACTTGCGCTTAAAGTATTATGATGTGCCGATGGCTGAGATTTCAATTGGTGAAGCGGTGCAAGACTTGTTCGCTGTTGCGAACCAGCATGATTGTTTGATTCCTCCTGATTTAACCATGCTTGGAAAAGCGCTTTTAGCAGTAGAATCCATTGTTTCCCACCTTGCACCATCGATTGCAATTATTGATATTGTTGAGCCCTTTGGTCGAATTTTAATAAAAGAACGCTATGATCCTCGTCGATTTGCTCGGAAGATCCAAAAAGAAACGCAGGATAGCTTTCATACGATTCGTTTATTACCTAAGGACGTCAGCAATACGCTTAAGGATATTCGTGATGGGAAATTAAAAGTGTCCATATCAATTGGTGAAATAAAAGATTTAATTAGAAAAGTAGACCGTATTAGCAACAAACTTGCTTTTTCCGTCGTGCTACTGTCTTTTAGTATAATAATGGCTGGCGTCATTATTGGTGGATCACTCACTGCTGAACCAACCATCTTATTGCAAATTCCGGCAATTGAAATTGGTTTAACCATTACATCGCTCATGTTCTTATGGATTATATGGGCAATATTTCGTTCAGGCAGGTTTTAGAAACAGAAAGAAAGTTGTAGGTTGATACTTATGTTTATTGAATTTGCAATGCCCACGTACCTTATAGCTGCACTTTTGGTTATTAATATTTTATTTGCAGCCATTTTAATTTTTATTGAGCGAAAAGATGCACAAGCAACTTGGGCATGGCTACTCATTTTGTTTTTCATCCCCCTCGTTGGATTTATCATTTATATCTTGCTTGGACAGACGTTGACCCGTAGAAAGATGTTCCAGTGGGAAGGGATAAAAAAAGTTGGGCTCGATCATCTAATTGATCAACAAAAGGAAGAAATTCTCAACCCAGACTTTCGTTTTAATAGCACGACCGTTGACCATAATCGTGATTTAATCTATATGCATTTAATGAATAACGATGCGGTTTTAACAAAAGAAAATCACGTTACCATTTATTCAGACGGTGAAAAAAAATTCTCACAATTACTTGCAGACATTCGTCGTGCAGAGACATTTATTCACATCCAATATTATATCTTTCGCTATGATGGACTTGGAAAAGAAATCATTGATGCGTTAACAGAAAAAGCAAGAGAAGGCGTTAAAGTCCGATTGCTCTACGATGATTTAGGTTCAAGATCAATGAGAAAAAAATTTTTAAAAGCCTTTCGAGAAGCTGGCGGCGAGGTAGGAATCTTCTTTCCGTCCAAATTTACCATCGTTAACCTCCGTCTTAATTTTCGAAACCACCGAAAACTCGTGAACATTGATGGCAAATGCGGATATGTAGGCGGCTTTAATGTTGGAGATGAATACTTAGGGAAGAAAAAAAAGTTCGGTTACTGGCGTGATACACACCTGCGAATTGAAGGTCCTGCTTTAGCCGCCATTCAAACGCGCTTTATTTTAGACTGGAATCAAGCGGCTAAAGACTATCACATCTCTTATCATAATCGGTACTTCCCAGAAGTTGAGTCAAAGGGAAATACGCCAATGCAAATTGTTTCAAGCGGCCCTGATTCAGAGTTCGAACAAATTAAAAATGGCTACTTAAAAATGATTATGGATGCAAGAAAATCGATTATCATTCAGACACCGTACTTCATCCCAGACAAAACCTTACTTGATGCACTACAAGTAGCATCACAAACAGGGATTGAAGTGAAAATCATGATTCCAAACAAACCCGACCATATGTTTGTTTATTGGGCAACCACTTCCCATATCGGGGAAATGTTAAAAGCAGGCGCAAAAATTTATATCTATGAAAATGGCTTTATTCATAACAAAGTACTGATCGTAGATGAAAAAGTTAGCTCAGTTGGGACAGCAAACATTGACCAACGAAGCTTTAAATTAAACTTTGAAGTGAACGCTTTTATCTATGACCCTATAATCGCGAAACAATTGATTCAAGATTTTGCAGAAGACGTAAACGTATCCACGCTTTTAACGAATGAGTTATATGAAGCAAGAGGCAAACGAATTCGCTTCAAAGAGTCGATCTCTCGCTTACTCTCACCTATTCTTTAAACTGCAAAAAAGGGGCTAATGCACAATCAGTGTGCGTTAGCCCTAACTTTTTTTCCACTTTACTTGATTCGCTACACGATACCGTTCTTGAACCGCTTTCCAATTTACAACATGCCACCAAGCGTCCACATACGCCTTTCGATCATTTTGATGCTTTAAGTAATAGGCATGTTCCCACACATCGATCGCAAGCAAAGGAATTTGATCTTGCTGTGAAAGTTGTTGATGCTTTTCTGCTTGTAATATTTCTAGTTGGTGTCCTCTTGGCGACCACACAAGTAGTGCCCATCCTGACCCTTCCACTTTATCGGCTGCCATCGTAAATTGTTGCTTCATTTTTTCAAACGAACCGAAGCAGCGCTCAATTTCTCTCAATAAAGGTCCCATCGGCTTTCCGCCGCCGTTAGGCGCCAAGATTTCCCAAAATAACGTATGCAAATAATGGCCTGCCCCATGAAAAGCTAGCTCACGTTCCCAATGTTTAATTAATTCAAATTGGTCCGTTTGTCTTGCCTTTTCCAGCTCTTTCTCTGCTTTATTCAACCCATCCACATAACTTTTATGATGAATCGAATGGTGGATACGCATCGTTTTTTCATCGATATGTGGCTCTAAGCCGTTATATGGGTACGGCAAACTTGGCAATATGTGTGTTCCAACCTGTCTTGTTTGGCGATGTTGACTTTGTTCATTCATCCCTTGCCATAGATGATAAATATGCGCCGCCGCCTCATCAACGTCCATTGATTCATACGCTAATGCGTGCTGCAATCGCTCCCGTGCATGAAAGAACTGCTCCACTGTACTTGAATCCACTTGTTTAATTAGATGTTCTTGTTGTTCTTGCCATAATTGTTCTAACTGCTGACACCATTCCCGAACCGAACGTATATGTGTATCGATGGTCATCACCTCGCCTCTCCTAAAAAACAATATGCAACTACTCTTGTTTCCGTGATAAAAGCCTGCACAAAAAAAGATAAATCCTTTTTAAAAGGCATTTATCTTTTTCGTTTACTCTTCTTCGAGCTGATTAAACTGTTCAAAGAACAAATCAGTATCTTCTTCAAGACCATCATTCGTTAAATCTAACTCAGACAGACTAGGCAAATCTTCTAATGTTTCCAAATTAAAATGATCAAGAAAATATTGAGTCGTTCCAAATAAAATGGCTCGCCCCGTTCCTACCACGCGTCCCTGCTCTTCAATTAATAATTTTGATGAAAGAGATTGAATGGCTTTATCCGATTTCACACCGCGAATATCATCAATTTCCACCCTTGTAATTGGTTGTTTATAAGCAATGATCGCCAATGTTTCCAGGGCGGCTCTTGAGAGACCTCCTTGAATCGGTGAAGCTGCTAATTTTTTGTATAAGGGTGCGTGCTCAACTTTTGTCGTTAAACGAAATCGATTCCCTAATCTCGCAATTCGAATGCCACGGTTTGTTTGATCCATATCTTGCTTTAAACGTTCTAAACCAGTTTCAATGATTTCTTCATCTTCAAGCTCGATTAAATCTTTTAGTTCCGATATTGAGATGCCTTCGTCTCCAACTACAAATAACAGTCCTTCAATTTTTGCCAATGTTTCAGCGTCCATTTATTTCTCCGTCCCGTATAAAAATCATAATTTCTTCAAAACTTTGATCTTGAACACAATAGATTGTTGATGTTTTAATTAACTCAAGGATGGCTAAAAACGACACAATCATAGAGGAACGATCGTCCCGCTCAACCAATTTAGAAAAATGCGTTGGTCCGTTCATTCGTTCAATCTGATTTAACAGCTCAACAATTCGTTGTTCAACTGATTGCTCTTCGGAATGGACCACTTTTGTTTTAGGTCGATTCCAAGCATTTCGTTGAAGCATTTTTTGAAAGGCCCCAAGCATGTCCACCAAGGTTACAGATTGAATTTGTAGCTGCCGTTCTTCCTCATCTGTTAAAAAATGCTGTAATTCTTCTGGTTTTCTCGTATGTAAAGAATGGCGTACTTCTTCTTGATCTTTTAAATGTTTGGCTGCTTCTTTATAGGTTTTATACTCAATTAATTGTTCAACCAGTTCATCTCGAGGGTCTTCTTCTAACCATTGCTCATTTTCATCAAACAACTCTTCTTGTTTCGGAAGCAACATTTGACTCTTAATTTGAAGCAACGTTGCAGCCATGACAAGGTATTCACTGGCAAGGTCTAACTCGAGCTCTTGCATTGTATGGATATAGTCTAAATATTGATCTGTTATCGTCGCAACCGGGATATCATAAATATCTACTTCAGCTTGTGAGATTAAATGCAATAATAAATCAAGTGGCCCCTCGAATAACGGTGTTTTTACGTTATAGATCGTCATTTTATTCTCACCAATCATTTTTTGTTAAGTATACCATAATCGATTAGCAGGACCTTTTTCAAGAAATAACTCGAAAGGAGTCGAAAAGAATTGTATTCTAACAATTATTTGGCGTTTCTCCATTATTTTCATGTCGATCGTGATTATTTTGAATGCCACGAAGTCTTGGAAGATGAATGGAAGAAGCACCCTGACCCAGATCGATTATCACCTTATGTCATTCTCATTCAAACCGCTGTTGCGCTTTACCATGAAAGAAGAGGAAATGAAAAAGGTGCTAAAATTCTCTTCCATCGCATTCTAAATCGTTTACGAACACGTTCGTTTCAGCTCCATCAGCTAGGGATTGATGAACAACGGCTCAAAGCTGACTTACAAGAACACTTTGCAAAAGTGGGAACTGGACCTTTTGTTGATTACGACCTTCCGCTCATTGATAAGCAGCTTCTTGCGAGATGTAAGCATCATGCAAAAGGAGAATGGGGAAGAGAAAGTCCATTAAACGAAGACGAGCTTGTCCATAAGCATCTTCTCCGCACTAGAAAAACGTAAAAAGGAAGGAACCAGAGCTGGTTCACTTCCTAGCGTTTATTTCGGTTCATTTACCTGTAACTCACTTTTTTTCGAAATATAATAGTAAACCATACCGACAAACACACTTCCACCAATGATGTTTCCAAGTGTAACAGGAATCATATTCGCTGCATAGCCTGCAAGGGAAATCGCTTCAACACCAGGATTATGAAGAAGAGCTAAGTGAAATAATCCCATATTGGCAATGCTATGCTCATAACCAGATGCGAAGAATGCAAAGATAATAATAAAAACAACAAACAATTTCGCCATCTCGTTCTTTAACCGCATCGGTGTCCAAATCGCTAAGCAGACAAGCCAGTTACAAAAGATGCCTCTAAAAAATAACTCCATTGTGTCAGTCGTCATTTTTTTCTCCGTCACTTGTAACAGATAATGATCTTCTGTTATACCAGCAAAAATGCCGGTCATATAAATGAGTCCTGCTATAAAGAAGGCACCTAATAAATTCCCGCCATATGTCCAAATCCAGTTCGTTAACGTATCTTTAATTGATGTTTTTTTCTGCAGTGTGGATACTGTATAGTACAGCACGCTACCTGTAAATAAATCAGATCCAGCATAAATAACGAGCAATAGTGCTACACCAAAGGCTAGTCCCATTACAAGTGGTGTGAAGGCTGGAAAGCTTTGTACAATCGGATCACCGATGATGTATACAAGTACAACAGCAATCGCAACGTAGCCACCTGCAAGCATGGCAGATAATAGAAACGCAAGCTTACTATTTGCAAGCAGTGCCTTTTTCTTAATCGCTAACGTAATCAGTTCATTTAATGTTTCTTTGTAAATCGTTCTCCCCTACTTTCTCTAAGTTGACCATTCTTAATTGTAGCTTATGAATATCCTTAATGAGAACGATTATATGACAATTTTCGCAAACCATTAAATGGAAAACTCCTACCACATACTGAAGTAAGCGATAGGAGCACCTGTAAAAGGTTACTTATTAAATTGTTTTGCTAAATTCGCCATTTCAATGGCCGCCGTTGCAGCCTCCCATCCTTTATTTCCAGCTTTTGTACCTGCTCGCTCAACTGCTTGCTCAATTGTATCTGTTGTTAATACACCAAAAATAACAGGAATACCACTTGTCATATTTAAGTTTGATACGCCCTTTGCCGTTTCTCCACATACATAATCAAAGTGAGGGGTTGAGCCTCGTATCACTGTTCCTAATGTCACGATCGCATCGTATTTGCCCGAGTCTGCCATTTGTTTTGCTGCAAAAGAGATCTCAAATGCCCCTGGCACCCAAGCAACATCCACATTACGCTCCTCTGCTCCGTGACGGACAAACGCATCTTGTGCACCACTTAAAAGTTTACTCGTTATAAAATCGTTAAATCGCCCAACAACAATCCCAATCTTCAAATCCGTTGCAACTAAATGTCCTTCATAAACAGTTCCCATATTTATTTCCTCCTAAAGGTGCAGCATGTGCCCTAACTTATCTTTTTTTGTTTTTAAATAACGCTCGTTTTCTGCAAATCCTTCAAGTTGAAGTGGCACGCGCTCCACAACCTTTAAGTCGTACCCTTCCAGTCCTGCAATTTTACGCGGGTTATTTGTTAGAATTTTCATTTCTTTAACCCCTAAATCTTTAAGAATCTGAGCACCAACGCCATAATCTCTTAAATCTGCAGGAAATCCTAATTTTTCATTTGCCTCAACTGTATCGAAACCTTTTTCTTGAAGCTCATATGCTTTTAACTTGTTGATTAAACCAATTCCTCTTCCTTCTTGCTTCATATAAAGCAATATTCCGCTACCGGCCTCCTCAATCTGCTTCAAAGCAGCGTGGAGCTGAGGCCCACAGTCACATCGCTTCGAGCCAAACACATCACCTGTTAAACATTCAGAATGCACACGCACAAGAACCGGTTCTCCTTCTTCAATTGTCCCTTTCACAAGTGCGACACTTTCTTTATCATCTAAAGTATTCGTGTAGCCAATTGCTCGAAAATCCCCAAATTCCGTTGGTAATTGAATCTCCGCTTCACGATGAATGACCGATTCTGTTTTACGGCGATACGCAATTAAATCTTTAATCGTCACCATTGGTAAATCATGTTCATTTGCGATCTCACGTAATTCCGGTACCCGTGCCATTGTCCCGTCTTCATTCATAATTTCGCAAATAACACCTACAGGATCCGCCCCACATAATGTGGCGAAGTCAATTGCCGCCTCCGTATGCCCGGTTCGTCTTAAAACACCGCCATCTTTTGCTACAAGTGGAAAAATATGTCCAGGACGTTTAAAATCACTTGCTACCGCATCTTTAGAGACTAGTCCTTGAACCGTGTCTGCACGCTCTTGAGCAGAAATTCCAGTTGTCGTGTTCATATGGTCAATGCTTACAGTAAAGGCTGTTTCATGAGAATCTGTATTGTGTGTCACCATCTGATTAAGCTGAAGGCTTTGTGCTTTTTCTTTGGTAATTGGTGTACAAATAAGGCCTCTTCCATGAGTAGCCATGAAATTAATTGTCTGTGCCGTCGTTTTTTCTCCCAGGGCTAAGAAGTCACCTTCATTTTCACGATCTTCGTCATCACAAACAATAATCATTCCTCCTGCCTTTAAAGCAGCAAGCGCATTTTCTATTGAGTCAAACACGGAGCCATCCCCTCTCTACAAATACCCGTTTTCTTGTAAGACTTCTGTTAAATTTCCTTTTGGTGTCGACGTATCGTTAGCTGTTAATAATCGTTCAACATACTTTCCGATGACATCACATTCAATGTTCACTTCATCACCGACTTGTTTGCTACCGATAATCGTCTCATCTAGCGTGTGTGGAATAATGGAAATGGTTAATTGATTATCTTTAACTGAAAATACCGTTAGGCTAATGCCGTCTACAGCAACAGAGCCTTTTTGAACAATGTACTTTGTTCGTTCAGGCTGTACCCGAATATCAAAATAAACGGCGTTTTCAACACGTCGTCTCGAAACAATGGTTCCCTTCCCGTCAACGTGGCCGGAAACAATATGACCACCGAACCGTGACATCGGCGACATCGCCCGTTCTAAATTCACAGCAGAATGTGTCTTTAACTGGTTTAATGTCGTTGCTTGAAAGGTCTCTGGCATAACATCAACAGAAAAAGTGTGATCCGTAAATGCTGTAACCGTTAAGCAAACGCCGTTAACAGCTATACTATCCCCTAACGCAACATCAGATAGAACCTTATTCCCTCTGACGACAATTTGCATCGCTTGATCCTGTTTTTTTATTTCTGTTACCGTACCTTTTTCCTCAATAATTCCCGTAAACATCTTAGCCCTCCTACATACAAAAAACCCCTGAAGCGTTCTTCAGGGGTTCATTAAATAACATCATGCCTTTACGCATTAGAAAAAACCATACGCAAATAAACATCACATTCCTCATGTTTTACAATAAACTTCTCCCATCCAGACTTTCACTGTCGGCTCTGGAGTTACACCAGATCCACCGTATTTGCATACGGGTCACGGACTAAAAGGCTAAGCCTTATCACCGCCGGTAGGGAATTCCACCCTGCCCCGAAGTTAAGATATTAAGTTAGTGTTGTTACAATTGTTCGTCACGGTCGCATAAACGTTGATTTTTCAACTGTTTCCGCGATTTTTTCTTTCGTTTCAGAGTGTATCTTTCTGTCATAGACTTCCGTTTTTATTAGATTTCCCTGCCAAAACCCTACCAGTTTTGATCATTCAGACCAGGAACAAGAATGTTCGAACTTGTCATGATAATAGCATCGTCAATTTAAAATTGCAAGACATATGCCTCTAGTAAACTGTGTAAATCAGGACATTCTTTACTCTTTTCTCGCTTTTATTGCTTTTCTTGAAGAAATACGTCAAAATAAAGAAGTAAACGATTTCATTCATGCGAGGTGAGCACAGAAAAATGACTGAACATATCGTGTTTTCTAAAACCGAGAATGGTGTTGGCATTGTTACGCTTTCAAGAGAAAAAGCATTGCACTCCTTAACATTTGAGATGGTTGCTTCATTATTCGAGCAGCTAAAACAATGGGATCAAGATGAGGCGGTAAAACTAGTACTATTAGAAAGTACTGGAGAAAAAGCGTTCTGTGCTGGAGGAGATATTAAAGCACTTTATCAAGCAAAAGAAGATAAAAAGGCATTTGATCAAGCAAATGAATTTTTTAAACTGGAGTATGAACTCGATCTGTTCATTTCTACCTATACCAAGCCAATCGTTGTTCTTATGGACGGTATTGTTATGGGCGGTGGCGTTGGTTTGTCTTATGGGGCGAGTCACCGCATTGTAACCGAACGAACAAAATGGGCGATGCCTGAAGTAAATATAAGTTTCTTCCCCGATGTCGGTGCATGCTACTTCCTGAGCCAAACACCTGATTATACAGGTCGTTACGCTGCCTTAACAGGATCAATTTTAACTGGCTCTGATGCCATTTCAATTGGTTGTGCCGATTATTATATTGACAGCGAAGCACTTACAGCCTGTAAACAAGAGATGATCAACCATCAATGGCTTGACTATGAAGAAATGAGCCAACAAACGGTTCATTTATTTTTACAATCCTTCATAAAGGAACCACCACAAAGTAAATTAATGACGTTGAACGACAAAATCCTTAAACATTTCTCCTACAAAACGATTGAAGACATTTTAAACTCTTTACGTGAGGATGCAAGTGAGTTTGCCCAAGCTACATATAAACACCTTCATGCAAAATCACCCATCTCATTAAAAGTAACACTTGCTCATCTTAAACAATCAAAATCATCTTCATTGGAAGAAACATATGAAACAGACAAAACGCTGGCGAAACACTTTCTCCAGTGCAATGACTTTTACGAAGGTGTTTATTCCGTATTAATTGACAAGTCTCACGTTCCAAATTATAAGTACCGGACAGTTGATGAAGTCCCAGATGAGCTTGCGCTTTCGTTTTTTCGCGAACATTAAGTGTGACGATAAACAAACCGGTAAGCATGAGCTTACCGGTTTTTGTCTATTGTCGTCGCTCCATTTAGCCTTCAAAATACTCTTTATAGAATCCAGCCATTCTTCCCGTGTTATCAATAACAAAATAAAACTCATCAGTTTCATTTTTCAATTCATATTGTTTCCCTACAGTTAGCACTTCATTGACCACATACTTTTTGGCGTCAGTATGAACACAAGTTAGCGTGCGAAGCGTTGGTGTCTCCGTCCATGTATGGTGAATCATTTAAAACATTCCTCCTTTATCGCTTTTATTGTACAAGAAAGAAGGCTAGCATGCTAGCCTTCTTCATATTACCCTTCTAACAGCAATTGTTCTGGATCTTCAATTAGATCTTTTATTTTCACTAAGAAACTAACCGCTTCTTTGCCATCTACGATTCTATGATCATATGAAAGGGCTAAGTACATCATTGGACGATTTTCAAAACGCTCGTTGTCAATTGCAACTGGACGCATCTGAATCTTGTGCATACCTAGAATCCCAACTTGTGGAGCATTTAAAATTGGCGTTGACCAAAGTGATCCAAACACGCCACCATTGGTAATCGTAAATGTGCCACCTTGCATGTCATTCAGTTGAAGCTTGTTATCACGCGCTTTTTTACCTAATTCCCCAATACCACTCTCAATGCCTGCGAATCCAAGACGATCTGCATCTCTCAATACTGGAACGACTAGTCCAGTATCCGTTGATACCGCGATACCGATATCGTAGTATTTTTTAATTAAAAGCTCATCGCCTTGAATTTCTGCATTTAATAGCGGAAATTCTTTTAATGCGCCAACAACCGCTTTTGTAAAGAAGCTCATAAATCCAAGCTTCACACCATTTTTATCTAGAAAAGCATCTTTACGACGTTTACGTAAGTCCATAACAGCTGACATATCCACTTCATTAAACGTCGTTAACATCGCTGACGTTTGTTGAACTTCTACTAAGCGTTTAGCAATCGTCTGACGTCTACGTGACATTTTCTCGCGCTCAGTTGGCTTTGTTGGATCCTCTGATTGCGCTGGTGCAGAAGCTGCTTTTTGTGAAGACCCGCTAGACGCTTTTGCTGGCTTCTCTTGATACGCTTCTACATCTTGGCGACGAATTTTTCCAGTTGGATCTGTCGGCGTTATCGAATCGAGAGAGATTCCCTTTTCACGGGCTAATTTACGAGCCGCAGGTGAAGCAAGCGGACGATTCGTTGATTGTGTCTCTTCCTGCTCAGCTGGCTTTTCTGCCGATTTTGGCTCCTCTTGTTTTTTTGGAGCTTGTTCAGCAGATGTTGATTCTGAGCTTTCTGATGAAGACCCACCAGCTTGACCACTCTCATCAATAACGGCAATGACTTCTCCAATTTCAACAGTATCACCTGGCTCACGCTTAAATTCCTTGATTACACCTGATGTTTCTACTGGAATTTCTGCATTTACTTTATCTGTTTCAAGCTCTGCAATAAATTCTCCTTGTTCAACATAATCGCCGACTTGCTTTAACCACTGCGAAATCGTTCCTTCTGTAATTGATTCACCTAGCTCTGGTACTTTTACGTCAGTCAATGTAAAATGCCTCCTTAATTTTTGCGCGTCACGGATTCAGTGATAATACGTTTTTGTTCAACTTTATGTGCATTCGATACACCTTCTGCTGGACTAGAACGGAATGTTCGGCCGATGTAGCTTAATGGAACATCTTTCGGTAAAATTTCTAGAATTCGTGGTTCCATAAAGGACCACGCTCCCATATTTTTCGGTTCTTCTTGAACCCATTTTACTTCTTCTAAATGAGGAAACTCTTTTAATCGTTCACGAATGGCACGACGTGGAAACGGATAAAGTTCTTCTACACGGATAATGTGTAGCCAGCTCCAGTCTTCATCATGTTTTTTAATATGGTCTTGTAATTCAATCGCTAGCTTCCCACTCGTCAACACGATGCGCTTAACTGCCTCAGGATCTTTTCCTAACAGTGGATCTTCTAGAATCGGTTGGAATTCACCGTTTGTAAAAGTCTCTGTTGTTGAAGCAATTGCTTGGTTACGCAGCAAACTTTTTGGCGTCATAATAATTAATGGACGAACCGTATTTTTTTGCAAAATCTTTGCTTGACGACGTAGAATATGGAAATACTGCGCTGCAGATGTGCAGTTTGCAATTGTCCAGTTGTTTTCAGCAGCTGAGTTTAAGAAACGTTCGACACGTCCACTTGAGTGCTCAGGACCTGCGCCTTCATATCCGTGTGGTAAAAGAATCACTAAACCGGATTTTTGCCCCCATTTTGCACGACCTGCTGATACCCACTGGTCAAATATAACTTGTGCACCGTTCACGAAATCACCGAACTGCGCCTCCCACAAGACTAACGTTTCTTTTGAGAACACATTATAACCGTATTCAAAACCTACACAAGCTTGTTCAGATAACGGGCTATTGTAAACCGCAAACGAAGCATTTGCATCATCAAATGACTGTAGCGGTGTATACGTCTCGTTGCTTTCGCGATCGTGTAAAACAAGATGACGATGAGCAAAGGTTCCACGCTCTGTATCTTGCCCGCTTAAACGAATTGGTGTGCCATCATGAATAATTGATGCAAACGCAAGCACTTCTGCTAAGCCCCAATCTACACTTCCATCACCATCAAACGCATTCGCTCTACGTTGAAGAATTTTCTTAAGTTTTTCATTTGGGTTAAAATGTTCTGGCCAGTCAAGCATTTGCTCGTTATATGACTGCAGTTTTTCTTTTTCAATGCTTGTTTTCACTTTAGGTAAGCCGTCCACAATGAAATCAGGTGGGCTTAACTCGTATTTTCTTTCTGATTTATCTGCGTTTACTTTGTTATACTCTTCTAGCAGAAAATCGTACATGTCTGTATCAAGCTTCTTCGCTTCATCTGCGCTCACAACTTGCTCTTGCTGTAATTGATCCGCATAAAGGGCTCTAGCTGTAGGGTGCTTCCGAATGATCGTGTAAAGATCTGGCTGCGTAACAGCAGGCTCATCTCCTTCATTGTGACCAAAGCGACGATAGCCAATTAAATCAACCAGAAAATCTTTTTTAAATTGACGTCTGTATTCAACCGCAAACTGAATTGCTTTTACACACGCTTCAGGATCGTCAGCATTCACATGAACGATCGGAATTTCGAATCCCTTCGCAGGATCACTTGCGTATGTAGTAGAACGAGAGTCATAAGTTTCCGTTGTATAACCAATATTGTTGTTGGCAATAATATGAAGAGAACCACCAACTTGATAGCCATTTAAGCGACTTAAGTTCAATGTTTCTGTTACAATTCCTTGCCCTGGAAAAGCAGCATCTCCATGAATCAAAATGGAGTAAGCTCTGCTAGCATCTTGCACTGGCTCGCCACTCTTGCTTCGATCCTCTTGAGCTGCACGTGCATACCCTTCTACAATCGGCGAAACGAATTCTAAATGACTAGGGTTATTCGCTAATGACACGATCGTTTCAGAACGCTCATCATCAACAATTTGACGATCCGCACCTAAGTGATACTTCACATCTCCTGTCCACCCAGAATACGTCTCCCCTAATCCTTCTGAAGGTGCAATTAATTTATGTGGCGCTTGCAAGAATTCTGCAAAAATCGCTCTAAACGGCTTTCCTAATGTATGAGCAAGCACATTTAATCGACCACGATGCGCCATACCAATCATAACATGATCCGTTTTTTCTTCTCGCACTTCGTTTATGGCCATATCTAACATTGGCACAAGTGTATCTACACCTTCAATCGAAAAACGCTTTTGACCGACAAAAGTACGGTGGATGAATTTCTCAAATCCTTCCACAGATGTTAAACGCTCAAGTAAACCTCTTTTTTCGTCAGACGATAAAGACTTCGCGAATGTCTCCGACTCCACTTTTTCTCTTAACCATTTTCGTTCATCTTCATCCTGCACATGACCAAATTCAAATGCCATCGTATTTGAGTACACATTACGTAAATGTTCAATGGCTTGTAGACCATTTTTTACATGGGAAGGTGCTTGTGGACAAATATAATCCACAGGAACATGCTTAAGCTGCTCCTCTGTTACATTAAAACGATCATAACTAATAAGGTCATCATTTTTATGACTTTTCCATATTGGTTGAATGTCAGATGCTAAGTGACCTTTGGCTCGAATAAAATCCGCCAGCTTCACGGCACCCACAACTGTGTTTATCATGTCCGAGTCAATCTCATTACTTCCACTGCCTACAGATGAATGAACGGTTTCATCTAAAGAAGGTGGCCCCCATTTTTCAAAATGTGCTCGTGTTTCTTCATCAACGGAGTTTGGGTCTTCCGCATATTGCTCATACAGCTCTATTACAACGCCAATGTTCGGACCATAGAATCCTTGCCATGGCTTTTCCGGGCTGTTTTCCTTGCTGGACATGTGTGATAGACCTCCTAAGACAATAGTTTGCATCAAATCGCGCAAACGTCTATTTTCAAGCGCTTACAGAAATATAGTACCATTTCCTACTGGTATACTCAAAAAATTCGCTTTCGCGTCTTTTGTCATCCAATAAAAACGGTCACCTAAATTTTAGCGCTTTTGCGCAATAAAATCTAGCCTTTTTAACGATGATTCTCGCAATTTCGCCAAAAAGCGCTTTCTTTTTTTACTTTGTTTGGAACGAAAATTCGTTGAATAGATGTTTTTGCTACTGATATGGCAACACGGTGGGACTCGTTCGACCATATTTCTATATTGCGTTCTTTTGATCTTAAAAAGCATTTCGGAATATGGTAGCTCTCCGACTATCATCCAGTACAATTGTGCTAGTTAAATTTTGACAACGTTTACGTACACAAGAAAGACGCAAAGGCAACATAGCCATGCTGGTGTCGCCAATGCATTTGTATTGATCGAGTTTGTCGCCAGTGGAAGGTAGCGAATACGATTAACCCGTTCGTTTCCATTGTCGCTGAATAGATCACATGGATTTGTCCATTCTAAGAAAGAGGTGATCAACATGTATGAATTTGAATTGGAATCAATCCATAGCCGTATTCCTTGTTACCTTGTCGCTGACGAGGTGTCCAACCGATTTGCTGTTCGCACATTTGATACGAGCGGTGAAGTATTTCAAAACCTTGACCAACTTCTACAGTGGGTCGAACAAGAATGGCATGCCAACGACTTTGTGAGCCATAATGATTTTAATACGATGATAAACCAACTTAAGTCATCCGCTTTAAGCGAATAAGATACCATCCACCTTCTTTAATTAACGCACGTTCTTCCACTACTTTTAGATTGGCTTGTTTAGCTAAATACTGGATTTCTTTTTTCGTGGGCAGTGCATTCATATCTTTATGTGCGGTCATAAAACTATTAAATGCACTAGCAAAACGTCTTCCATGCTTGCCATCTGCTAAAGGCGTTATAATCATTAATTCTCCCTTTCGTTTAAGAACATCCGCTGCTTTTTTTATTAACGCAATTCGTTCCACAAGCGTAAAATAATATAAAATGTTATTCATCATGACCGTTTCATATGGCTGTTGAAATGGCATATCTTTAAAGTCACCTTGCTCAATGGTGACATTGTTATAGCCATTTCCATCATTTGCACGTTGGCACACGTCTTGATCAATTTCAATTCCATGAAACTGAATCGATGGGAATTGTTCAGCTAATTTTTTGATGTACCCTCCTAAACCACACCCTACATCAAGAACGCGTTTACTTTTCTGTTTGTTTAACCTGCTTGCCACTTTGGGGAGTGTTACCGCTTCTAACAAGGTTGATGTTTCGGCCACCATATTCGCCACTGGCGTTTTTTCATGGTCGCCTTTTGGCAACTCATGTTTATACGTGAGTAATGTCGGTATATGGAGCTCAAACATTTCTTCTAGCAAGATGCCGACAGAACGTTTGCTATTTTTCGTGAGGTACATCACCATTTGTCTACTGCTTTTTACCTTATTACGCCGCTTTTCTTTAAGATGACCAACGGTTAAACCAACGTCAACCCATCGTTTTAACAGCACTTCGTCTAACTGATATTTAGAAGCAACCTCTTCAACTGTCGCCGGTTTTTTAAAATAGCTAAATAAATTCAAGCTATAGCCCAAGTGAGCATGCCACGTCATTAGAAAAGGTTCTGTTTGTTTCATCCATTTTCTCGCATGCCACATTTTTCTTAAATCGTTTACAGCCATTCCCTTCACCTCATCTGTTGTTTCCACGGATAATCTTGATTTTCACCGTACGTATGCTGTTGCATTTGTTGCTGAAGACTGTCTGTATCGCTTTGTTTCATAAGCGCTACACTATCTTTAACGGAAAATGGCCAAGAACCTAAACCTGAAATATTAAAAATATATTTTGTCAAAAGACGCTCATTATTTAAAAGTTGTTTCAATGCAAGTGTTCGGCTTTTTTGCCAAGCTTTGCCTTCTTTCTCGTACACCAATCCACCTACATGTGATAAATTCATGATCGTCTTTACTCTTTTTCGATGCACGCGCTCATAATAGTCGAGCCAATTCTCTTCGTGCTGCCGTCCAGCTTGATAGACATCTTTTAACAGCTCTCCTAAAACATCTGCACCTTGAATAGCCAAATTCATCCCTTCCCCAGCCATCGGATGCACGCTGTGAGCAGCATCTCCAATTAACGCATAGCGACCTTTGACATATTGATCGGCATGTTGACGAATTGGGACCATGAGCTGGATATCCTTCCAGTCTGTAATAGCTTGCACATAGCCATCTAGTTTCGGACAGAGGGATGTATAATGCTCGTAAAAATGAGTTAACGACCCTTTACGCCACTCTTTAAATTCTCCTTTACGTATTAAATAAACAGTTCGCACACGATTTTCTGGTAAAGGAAACAAGCCTAAAAAGCGATCTTTTGTCGCAAGAAGTTGTCCATCCTTCATTTCAGGAGGAGCTGGGAACGATACAGTTAAAAAATCATGCTGATACAAACGACGCTTTGCTGAAACATTCATGTGTTCACGCACTCTTGATGTAATGCCTTCAGCTCCAATGATGTATGTGGCTTCAACGTCAATCAATGTTTTCTTCTGCTTTATTCTCGCTCGATTTTCTGAAATCATTTCTTCAAAACGAGCGGGCTGAAGAATTGTAAAAGCTGGGTAGGATTTTGCTTCGTTTAACAATAGTTGTTTGATTTCACTATGAGGTAACATAGCCGCATAGTTATAAGGAGAAGGCAACTGCTCATAGCTCATAGAAGATCGAAACATAGGTGAAAGCGCCTTATTTAATTCTGTGGTATTGATCGTTGAAAATGGGTTCCATTTTTCCGAAAATGTTTCATAGATACCTAAGCGCTCTAATAACTGAATGGTTTTTGGCTGAATTAACTCTCCTTTATAAACATGCCCAAGATGCGGGCTTTTTTCTACGACAATCACTTCAATTCCATGCTGGACTAATTTTAATGCCAATGTGAGACCCGCGACCCCTCCACCAACAATTAATACATCTGTTTTCATGAACCCACCTCTTTTACTGTCTTCCTCATTCCCTTAATTTCTCAAAACCAAACGATAGACATTGTTACAGTTCTCCCACTCGTGGTAAGATGGACAAGAACTTTCCAGTGGAAGAGGTTAGACGATGAAAAAATGGCTCTATTCCTTTATAATTTTGTTTGTAGTCCTTATTGGGGTAGCGGTTCTATTGTTTGAACAAAATGATCGTTTTCGACAAGGGTTATACACAGCAATGATTGCTGAAGACCAAATTCCTGAAAGCTATATTCCGGTTTATCAAGAAGCCGGACAAACGTATGAGATTCCATGGGAACTTCTTGCATCGGTCCACCGTGTTGAAACCATTTTTTCTACTATGGACCCGATGGAAAGTCCAGTCGGTGCACTCGGTCACTTTCAGTTTATGCCGCGAACATGGATTGGATGGACTTATCCAGGTGTGGACGATATTGGTAATGTAGATGATCACGTTGATATTACAGATGTTGCGTTAATTGAAGAGCACAACGGCTATGGAACAGACGCCACTGGCAATGGAGAGGCAGATCCATTTGATTTGCACGATTCAGCCCACGCAGCTGCTCGCTTTTTATCGGAACATGGGGCAATAGATGGCGAATATGAAGAGGCGCTTTTCTCTTACAATCGAAGCGATGCATATGTTGAAGAAGTCATGCATTATTTTGAAACGTTTAAAGAAAGTTTCGAACCCATCGAATTAAATGGCAATCAAGAATCACATGAAGCAAATTAAAAAGGTTGTCCTCTCTGTCTTAGCAGAAAGGACAACCTTTTTTATTGAATCATAACCGGTTCTTCTTCAACAAATTCAATTGGCGATGAAGGAACGTAACTTGCTGGTTTTTCTCTAGAAGTGGTTGAATCTGTTTCTTCTTCACAAGCACTTAAAAACAGAAGCGTACCTATTAAAGGGATCCATAACAAATACAGTCTGCTTTTACTTTTTTTGTTCATCAATACTTGGCTCCACAGTAATTGTGACGTTTCCATGTAACGCTTTTGAAATCATACATGATTGTTCTGCTGCGTACGCAAGCTTTAATGCCTGAGCTCGATCATGTTCGTTGACGATTGTTAACACCGGTCTATGAATGATTTCCTTAAACGTAAACACTTGTTTGCTTACGTCAACTTTTGCTTCTGAAGAAAGTGTTAATGAAGCTTTCTCAATTTGGGCACGCTCCAACATTGCCGCATAGGTAATGACAAAGCATGTCGCCGCCGCTCCGAGCAACATTTCATCAGGATTTGTCCCTTCTCCAGGTCCATTCATTTCTTTCGGAATTGAAATAGTCGATTGAAGAGAACCTGTTTTAATTTCACCAGTACTGTTCCGTCCACCATTCCATGTGCATTCAAGAAAAAACTGATGCAGCATATTTACACATCCTAACATGCGGTACGTTCTCTCCATAGCATAGCACGCACATGATGAAATAAACAATTGATAATCTTTATACTTATAAAGCTTCGACCTTAACGGAAACCGTAATCGTATTCCCACTTCCTTTATATGTTCCTTTTAGTGGCGAAACATCTAAATAGTCTCGACCACATGCTACACGGATATGATGGTTTAACACCCGTTCCCCATTTGTAGGATCAAACCCTACCCAACCATATCCAGGTACATAACCTTCTACCCACGCATGACTTTCATCCGTGTCCAAAACAGACTCTCGGTCAGACGAGTATACATATCCACTAACATACCGTGCTGGTATACCTAATGCTCGCAGAAAGCCAATCATCATGTGAGCTTTATCTTGGCAAACACCACTTTTTAAATCAAACGATTGCTCTGCACTCGTATTCACATTCGTGCTGCTTTTATTGTAATCAATCTGCCCGTATACCCAGGCTAACGTTTCGTTTACAATTGTGAAGACATCATTTGTCACATTGATCGCGTTCGTCATCGTTTTCACTTGATCCGAACGCAGTTGCGTCAAATAAGATTGTTGTAAAAATGGACTCACACTCAATCGTAGCGACTCGTCCAGCGGTAAAAAAGAGTTTTCAGGAATTTCGTTCCCCTCGTTAAATTTGCTTTTGTTCACAGTGACAATTGATTCCGCACGCACCGTTAGAGATTGATGTGGTTCCGACACATAAAATTCGGTAACGCTATTGTCCCAAATATCTTGATAATGGGTTTGACGAAACACTGGATCGATAAATAAATGAAACGAGTTTAGCTGCTGCCCTTCGTCTTCCTTAGGTTTAAGCCTTGCATAATTATGACTTGCGCTTGATAGAGATTGATAATGAAACAAACTTATATGATTAACTCGAAATATCACTAACGGATACCTACCTTTTCTACTAACTCACTTGCAGCTTTTCATAATGACGATTAAACGTATGAATGCAAGAAGATAACTCCATTTCCATATCCTCAAGTTCTTTTAAACCATCTGTAATATCTTTAATTTGTTGAGTCAGAAAATATGAATAGCTTGTTCCGTTATCCTTATCAATTCGTTTAATCGATATAAGTAATTTTTCAACACAATAAAGAATCGAGCAAGGAAAGTTCGACTTGTTTAATATAAACTCAATGACATAGGAAGGATTCATAATTGGCTGATGTTCACGAAGATATGCAGCCGAACCATTCACAAATTGTAACGCCTGCGTCATGTAATACCCTGCTAACTCTGGATGATCCTTAGATTTTTTGCAAAGAGCCAGCAAAATTCGCACGGTAAAATCCGCGCGTTCAATCCACTTACCAATTTTAATCATTCGATAATCATTTCCCCGTGTGACCGTTGACTCAATAATGCCTTGAGCGGATAAAGAAGTCATTTTCACTTGGTGCAACAGATGTTGAATGTCAGGAGCTGAAATATTGAGGTGTTTTTTTTCATTCATTAATAGATGAAAGCCATTGATAATCATCCAAAAATCATCACTTAAATGATCTCGCGTTGTGCGCGCATTTTCACGGGCAATTCGTACGCAGTTGTAGATCGAATTTGGGTTTTTTTCTGAAAAAAGAAGGAAATTTGTTACATCAGCTACATTTAGCTGATCTCTCTCTGCAACAAGGCGTGCATCTTCTTCAGATGCCGAAATCGATACAATGGTTTCAAGTTCGCTTTTAATCATCTCTTCTTGATTAGACGTTTCTAAGACGGTTGTTAGTTCAGTAGCAAGCAACCCAGCAATTTTTTCCGATCGTTCTATATTTCTAGACATCCAGTATAAGGAATCAGCCGTTCTTGTTAACATTGAAAACGCCTCCTAAGATTTTAAAACCCACGTGTCTTTTCCACCGCCACCTTGAGATGAGTTAACGACGAGCGAGCCTTTTTTTAACGCAACTCGAGAAAGCCCTCCAGGTATTACATGGGTTTTCTTACCATTAATAACGAATACGCGTAAATCAATATGTGCAGGGTAAAATTCCTTTTGCTGAAAAACTGGCGCCCGCGATAATTGAATGGTTGGTTGTGCAATATATTGAGAGGGTGTTGCACGTATTTTCGCTTTAAATTGTTCTTTTTCATCCTCTGATGCATGTGGACCAATTAACATGTCGTAGCCACCTGAAGCACCTACATTTTTAATTACAAGCTCTGACAGGTGTTTAAGTACCCAGTCTCTTTGGGAATCGTCATCTAGTAGATACGTATCCACGTTCGGAATAATCGGTTCTTCGCCTAAGTAGTAAGAAATCAATTTGGGTACGTATGCATACATTGCTTTATTATCAGCTAACCCGTTCCCAATCCCGTTAAGAATCGCTACATTTCCTTCTTTATAAACATCAATTAATCCTGGCACACCTAGCATTGACTCTTTTAAAAAGACAGTTGGATCTAAATATTCATCATCCGTTCTTCGATAAATAACGTCTACCTTTTTTAGTCCATAAATTGTTCGCATGTACACATGTTGATCTTCTACAAGTAAATCCGGTGCCTCTACTAAATCTATGCCCATTTGTTGAGCTAAAAAGACATGATCATAGTAAGCTGAATTATACACTCCTGGTGTTAAAAGGACGGCAACCGCTTTGCCCTCTTTTTTTCGCGGTGAATAGTCTAAGAGTGCGTCACGTAAATGATTTAGCTGATCTTCGAGGGTATATAAGTGGTAATTTTCGAAAAATTCAGGGTAGACTTGACGCATAACAAATCGGTTTTGATAGACATAAGACAATCCAGAAGGATTTCTTAAGTTATCTTCGAGCACGCGATACGTCCCATATTGATCGCGTATTAAATCAATTCCAGCTAAAAAAATACGCTGTTTTAACGGCACCTCTGTTTTGTGTAACGTGTTTAAAAAAGTTAGATTATCGGTTAACAATGAAGAAGGTACAATGTTATCTTTTATAATTCTCTGGTCATTAAATAAATCTTCCAAAAATAGATTAAGTGCTTCAACACGTTGCTTCATGCCTTTTTCAATCGTTTCCCATTCATCATTTGGCATGATAATAGGAATGAAGTCAAACGGCATCGTTCGTTCTGTTCCTTCAGTATCTTTATAAACAGTAAATGTAATTCCCTGCCTGAGAAATGAAGCCTGTGCTTGCTCGCTCTTTTCTTGAAGTTGTTCCAAATCAAAGTCTGCAAGAATGTTGTGAAAGTCTTTATAATGTTTTTTTACAGCTCCGCTCTCCCCAAACATTTCATCGAAATAGTTTGTTTCATTGTTGTACTCGAGCTTAGTCAATGCATATACTCCTCCACTACACTTTTTTTATTTCTAGTTTCTTATTCCTTATAACAAAGAAAATAAAACCTTTTTTTGTAAAAAAGTAAAGATCCTTCTTATTTATGTCGATAAGTGTATAAAAAGCTTGTAAATAAATGAAGGTTCAGATACGAACTGGTTTGAAAACGGTCATTTAGGACGGCAAACATTTTATTCGGCACGGTTTAGGCTTAAGCTATGATTCTATTTTCACGAATGATAATAGCAATATCGTTTGTAACATTCGTCTTATTAAATGGCTACAACTCCTAGGGAACAGTACGTGTCCGAAAGACAATGGAGCGTTTTTTTTGTGGAATGGCTGAGTCAATACTTGTGGGAAGCGTTCGACATTTTAAACCAATCATACGTCTTTTTCGCATCAATTTGAAGATATGATATTGACTCACTCAAAAGAAAAAATGCGTTCTTTATAAGCGAAAAATATTTTTAGAAATTTTCTTGTATATAGGTTTAAAGATTAAGAAATCGGGAAGAAGGATATATAGTAAAATTGCTTAAAGCGAGGGATAAACATGCTACAACAATTAAATGATCAACTGTTAATAGAGGCTTGTGAACGTGCCGAAGAAAAGAAACTCAACCATGACTTTGTAGAGTTGTTAAGAGATGAATTAGAGCGTAGAGGTTTGGGAGTCTCTAGCTAATGTGAAAATAATTTCTTTTTCTTTTCCGGATAATTCACGGTTTAATTTTTCTTTGAATTCAACAACTAGAATTTTATACGCTTGATCTGTATCTAACTTCATCATCATCACGTCCTTCTATCCATTCAATCGACAACTACAGACAATATTCCCAATTATTCTACATTTAAACTTTTTTCTATATTAGGACTGATAAAGTCCTTTTTATTTTTATTCTTTCGCTCCGCGTGCGTTATTTGAACCTTACCTTGTATAGTATTCTATCTTAATAAGTGATTCAAAGATGAAAGCCTCCCTTTTAAACCGGTTTCCGCCTCGTGCTCAGGTTACCTTCCCCACCATTTCAACAATAAAATAAATTGCACGCAAGACGAAAAAAGCCTTCAACAATGGAAGGCTTTTTGCTAGTAAAACTTGCGTGCATGAATTCACTCCACGCTACAATCTTATTAACGATTTGTGATGGTCTCTGGGTTCATGTCGTGATTCATTAAACGATAGTTCGCCATTTCTTCAAACTTCGTCCCTGCTTTCCCATAATTACAGTAAGGATCAATGGAAATGCCCCCTCTTGGAGTGAATTTCCCCCAAACCTCAATGTATCGTGGATCCATCAATTTAATTAAGTCATTCATAATTGTATTTACGGAATCTTCGTGGAAGTCGCCGTGATTACGAAAACTAAATAGATAAAGTTTTAGCGATTTGCTTTCAACCATTTTCACATCTGGTATATAACTTATATAGATCGTAGCGAAATCTGGCTGATGCGTTTTTGGACACAATGTCGTAAATTCAGGACAGTTAAACTTCACCATATAGTCTCGGTTTGGATGCTGATTATCGAAGGTTTCTAATACATCTGGATGATATGTGAATGAGTACGCTGTCCCTTGATTACCGAGAAGCGTCACATCATTTAATGTTTCTTCGTTTCTTCCTGCCATCTGTTCTTCCTCCTATACGCCTCGTTTATTTCCCCATAAAAATGTGTGAAGTTGGGGTAAGACACGCACATGCTTCATATCTTGATCTTGCATCGTCCAATCAATGAGTTGTTCGTATTGTTGCAATAATGTTTGTAAAAGTTCTTGATCATCTAGTAAATGGGGATCTTCATTTCCAACTTGCAAATAAAAATCATACTGAGGAAATTGGGCGTGAACGTGCTTAGCATACGTATAGTCTTCGCGATTAAACACAACCACTTTCAAACTCACTTGACGTGTATGTAAGTTTGCTAAGTGTTTTTCAAGCTGTTGCCAATTTGTCTCCATGCCGGAACTAGGCGGTTTAGGGCTAATCGTTACCGCATCAATCTCTTTTAACCAGTCTTGCCAAATCGACCCTTGGGTTTCGACGGCTGTTTGAATACCACGGCTCTTTAAAAGAGAAACGAGATCACCTAACCCTTTATGCAGAGCTGGATTCCCTCCTGAAATGGTCACATGACCAAAGGCATTAGGGGCAAGACTTTCTAACCGATCCAAAATTTGTTCTGGTGTTAATGCTTCGCTCTTACCTGTCCCGTCCCATGTAAAAGCAGAGTCACACCATGAACAACGGTAATCACAACCCCCGGTCCGCACAAACATTGTTTTTTGACCAATGACCGCACCTTCTCCTTGAATGGTTGGACCAAACACTTCTAGTACAGGAATAAGCTTACTCATGAGACGCTCTTTTCGGTCGGTACACAACATAGCTTGTTGGTGTTTCACGAACAAATACTTGTATGCATGTTGGACGATTTTCTAGTTGTTGTAATTTCAATTCAATGAGTTCATAAATCGTTTTGGCCACATATTCAGTTGATGGTGGCGTATCTTGAAAATGACGATCATTATTCAATAATTGATGATCAAATCGGTCATGAATCGTCTCTTTTAATTGTTTAAAGTCAACGAGAAAACCAGCTTCGTCTAATTGATCTCCTGCGATGGTTACGTTTATCATGTACGTATGTCCATGGACGTGCTGGCACTTCCCTGCATCTTTATGATTAATGAAATGTGCAGCGGCCACGTGCATATCTTTATTTAATTCAAATATATAGGAATGCGGTGTACTAGGATAAATTTGTTGAATCATACGTGCGCCTCCTTATTTTGTAAATAAGACTCGAGACCACGGCGTCTTAATTTACAAGAAGGACATGCGCCACACCCGTCACCTACTATCCCTTCATAACAGGTCAGCGTCTGGTTACGTACATACGCTAGCTTCCCTAATTGATCAGCAAGTGCCCACGTTTCTTCTTTATTGAGCCACATTAAGGGCGTATGAATGACAAACTGATCATCCATGGCAAGATTCAAGGTCACATTGAGTGATTTAATGAACATATCACGACAATCTGGATAGCCACTAAAATCTGTTTCGCAAACACCTGTAATAATATGTTTTGCACTTAGTTCTTTTGCAACAATCGCTGCAAAGGAAAGGAAAAGATGATTTCGACCAGGAACAAATGTGTTCGGTAACGCTCCATCTTCTCCTTCTTCAATGCTCATTTCTGGATTCGTTAAGGCATTAGCATTCAACTGTGAGAGTAATTGCAAATCAATGACTCTTGCCTGAACACCCGCATCAGCTGCAATCGCTTTGGCAACATCAATTTCTTTTTTATGGCGCTGACCATAGTCAAAGATTAGTACTGAAACGTCGCTAAACTGTTCGAGTGCCCAAAAAAGACACGTCGTACTATCTTGTCCACCACTAAAAACAACAATCGCTTTTTCATTTTTCATGCTTCATTTCTCCTTTTTGAGAACGAGCATTCGATCACTCCTGAAACTTGTTTAGTTTTTTATAGAGGGAGTTCGCGAACCTCTTTCAATTTTTGATGAACGTTCATTGTACCATCTAACAAAAGTGATTTGTTTGCAAAACCTGAATTTGTTCGTTATTCTACAAAGGTATCGTCACGAATTTGACAATGAGGTGATTTTAGTGGATTTTGAAACAAAATTAGCAAACTATGCAGATTTAGCTGTTCGTGTTGGCGTTAATATTCAAAAAGATCAAACTCTATACATTCGAACTCCGATGCATGCAGCTCCGTTTGTTCGCGAAGTTGCGAAAAAAGCGTATCAAGCAGGCGCAAAACATGTTCGAGTGGAATGGAGCGACGAAGAATTAACAAAGATTAAATATCAATATGCACCTGAAGAAGCATTTAGCGACTTTCCACAGTGGCAAGCGGATGTTCTCGTAAAAGAAGCAGAGCATAATGCAGCGTTTTTAAACATTGCAGGTTCTGATCCTGACCTACTTAAAGGAGTCGATCCAGAGCGAATCGCAACTGCGAATAAAGCCTCTGGTCAAGCTAACAGCACATTCAGACGGTACATCCAGTCTGATAAAGTTAGTTGGTCTATTGTTGCAGTCCCTTCAGAAAAATGGGCAGAAAAAGTATTTCCAGATAAACAAGGTGAAGATGCAATCCATTCGCTTTGGGAAGCTATTTTTGCCGCAACGCGTATCCATGAAGAAGATCCAGTAACTGCGTGGCAAGCACATTTAGCCACACTAGACGAAAAAATGGTTGCTTTAAACGACAAACGTTTCCATGCCCTCCACTATACGTCTGATAAGACTGACCTTACCATTGAATTACCACCGACTCATATTTGGGCTTCTGGAGGTTCTACAAGTAAAGCTGGGGTTGATTTTGTTGCGAATATGCCAACAGAAGAAGTCTTTACCGCCGCTAAGAAAGATGGTGTCAATGGTACGGTTGTTAGTACAAAACCGTTGAATTATGGTGGAACCCTCATTACAAACTTTTCGCTTACGTTTAAAGATGGAGATGTTGTTGATTTTTCAGCCGAGGAAGGCGAAGAAACCTTACAACGGTTATTGGATACTGATGAGGGGTCACGTTCGATTGGAGAAGTTGCGCTCGTTCCGCACCGCTCCCCTATTTCAAATACAAACCTTATTTTCTACAACACATTATTTGATGAAAATGCATCGAATCACCTTGCTCTTGGAAGCGCCTATGCGTTTAATATTGAAGGTGGAAAAGAGATGGATGAGGCTGCTTTAAAAGAGTCAGGCATTAATCAAAGTATCACACACGTTGACTTTATGATGGGTTCAGCAGAAATGAACATTGACGGGATTCATGCTGATGGTTCAAAAGAACCGATCTTCAGAAACGGTGAATGGGCATTTTAACCAACTTAAAAAGGAGTAAAGGCCGCTAGTGCGTCGCTTTACTCCTTTTTTATTGAGGGCGTATTCCTTTTAAAATAAGGTCACTAATTGCAGCAGCCCATTGATCTTTCGTCTCTTCTTTTCTCGCTTTGTTTAACGAAATAGATTGGAAAATTAATGTTTCAATTAAATGAGCCGGCAAATCTTTTCGAATTTCACCTACTTGTATGCCGTTTTCCACCAACGTATGAATGTAGTGAAAGACTTCTCTATGGTGTTTCCAAAGTTGCTTTAACACAAGTTGAACTTGCTCATTGCCTCTTTTCTCTACATGCGGAGTTAGATCGATCGCAAGTAAAATCCGATCATGCTTCATAAATAAGTAGATGAGTTGCTCTAATTGTGTACATACTGGGGCGTCTAAAGGGATTTCTTGCTGATCTCTAAGAAAAGCCTCCATAATATGGGACATATACGCGACAAGCAAATCTTCTTTGTTTGGATAATATTCATAAATCGTACTTCTTCCCACTTCTAACATCGAAGCTAATGGCTTAAAGTGAAAGCCTTCATAACCTGATTCATGTAATAAAGTATCGGTTGCTGCAAAGATATCTTCTTTATTTAGCTTCCTTCTCGCCATCTAAACGTTTTCCTCTCCTTTAATACACTGTGCGAAAATCTTGCTCATTTCTTTCAGTGTCAATTTCTGTATAAGAAAGCTCCTCTACAGAAGAAAAACGATTTCCTTGTTTTATTGTTTCTAAAAACGAGTGTAATTCGGTTTCCTTCCCTTGAACCTGAATGGCGACCTGTCCATTGTCTTCGTTTCGAACGTTTCCTGTTACATTATAATGGGACGCTTCCGTTTCAACAAATGATCGAAAGCCCACTCCTTGAACATGACCTTTTACCATTACACTAAATCGTTTCATCTCCATCACCTCAACAGTTCCATTTCCCTCTTCAACAAAAAAGAAAACATCAAAAATTAAAAATGAAACGCTTTCAATTATGAATTTTTTGTGATAATATAATAAAAAGACACAAAACAGACACAATACAAATTGTACGACCATACACTTTATAAAAAGAGGTGTCATTTATGGATATGTTTTTTGCTTATATGTTTGTTGCGAGCGCCACTCCTTTGTTCCTATGGCTTGAACACAGAAAAATAGCCATTAGCAGTATTCCGTTTATTCTAATTATGTGGACACTTGCGATAGCCTTTTTATTCGATGGCTTCTTATTCCACATTACTGAATCCACTTTTGTTGTCGCTGTATTAATAAATGTTGTGATTGCACATGCAGCTGCTTTCATTTTATACGCTTCCCCATATGTTGCAAATAAAGCGAAACGTGTTACCGAAACGTCTGAATAAAAAAAGCGTATCTCGCTAACCGAGATACGCTTTTTTTGTTTTTTATAGGTGACCTGTCATTAAGACAAAGTAAGAACCTACAACAATAATGACCGCGATCGCAATGGCAAAAACCGTATGTCCAATTTGCCATTTCCCATCTTTTCCTTCACCTATATGCATGAACATAAATAGCTGTACACCCATTTGGATAAAAGCGAAAGCAAAGATGATAATCACTCGAATACTCCAAGCGAGATTCGTTTGTGACATTACCCAAACCGCAAGAAGTGTTAACACAATCGATAAAGCAAATCCAACAACGTGCTTCCATGGAAATCCGTGGTCGTGCGATGACGCTTCATTTTGATTAGCCATTTACATCCACTCCATTCCGAGCAAGTATATACCTGTAAAAATGATCACCCAAATAACATCAAGGAAGTGCCAGTACAAGCTTGCGATAAAGAACTTCGACGTCGTTCGCTTCGTTAAACCACGCTGTTTAATTTGAATCATTAGAAGAATCATCCAACCAATACCAATAGCAACGTGAAGACCATGCGTTCCTAATAAGACAAAGAATGCTGACCAATGTGCACTTGCTGATAAAGTTGCTCCTTCATGAGCATAATGAACGAACTCATAAATCTCAAATCCTAAGAATCCAAGTCCAAGCAATAGCGTTAACCCAACCCAGATGAGCATTCGATTTACACGACCTGCACGCATTTCATGAATCGCTATGCCTGCGGTAAATGAACTTGTTAAAAGTAAGAACGTCATCGCTAGGACGAGATTAAGATCAAACAACTCACCTGACGTAATCGCTGATGCATTTCGGTCAACTAATACAAAGTAAGCAGCGAAAAGCGTTGAAAACAAGGCGAATTCAGCGCCGATGAAAATCCAAAACCCAAGAATATTATTTTTACCTTCAGCTGATTGATACTCTAACGGCTGATTCGGATCAATTGATTCATTTGCTGCCATCGGTTACGCCTCCTTCGCTTTTTTTTCGGTTTCTTCAATTTCTTCAACACTTACATAATATCCATCGTTGTAATCAAACGAACGGAAAATCATACAAACAAAGATCGCAACACCACTTAAGATTGCTGGAATCCACCAGCTAAATACGAGGGCAAACGATGCCGTAAACATGAAGAACGCCATCACAGGTCCTAGCCATGTATTGTTTGGCATATGAATTTTCTCGTAATCCGTAGAAGCATTTAAATCAATGCCTTTTTCTTTCATATCCCAGAATGCATCTCTTTCAAATACTTCTGGCTGATGCGCGAAATTATAATGAGGAGGAATCGCTGATGATGTTGCCCACTCGAGCGTACGACCATCCCACGGGTCTCCTGTTGTATCGCGCTTTTCATAGCGCCAGCTGTAGTAAATATTATAGACAAACAGTGCGAAGGCAGCTGCCATCATAAATGCACCAATGGTTGAGATAAAGTTTAACGTAAACCAGCCATCGCCTTCTAAATACGTGTAAATACGACGCGGCATCCCGTCTAATCCTAAGAAGTATTGTGGGAAGAAACATACGTTAAATCCAATCATGAATATCCAGAATACCCATTTCCCAATACGTTCGTTCATACGGTGACCAAACATTTTTGGATACCAGTAGATTAAACCAGCAAAACATGAAAACACAGTCGCAGCAATTAATACGTAGTGGAAGTGAGACACTAAGAAATACGTATTATGATACTGATAATCGGCCGCAGCCATTGCTAACATTACGCCTGTTACACCACCGACAACAAAATTCGGAATAAATCCTAATGACCAAAGCATTGGTGATGTAAAGCGAATCTTTCCTTTGTGTAGCGTAAACAACCAGTTAAATATTTTTACCCCAGTTGGTACAGAAATCGCCATCGTTGTAATGGAGAAAAATGAGTTCACTGCTGCACTATTCCCCATTGTAAAGAAGTGGTGAACCCACACAAGGAAGCTTAAACCTGAGATAACGACAATGGATGCCACCATCGCATTGTAACCAAACAGTTTTTTCCGAGCAAACGTCGAAATAATCTCAGAGAATATCCCGAACGCTGGTAGGGCGACAATATATACTTCAGGGTGTCCCCATATCCAGAACAAGTTCGCCCAGAGCATATCGAGCCCTTCACCTTGCAAGGTGAAGAAATGTGTCCCAAACAGTAAATCAAACGTCATCATCGCTAGAGCAACGGTCAATACCGGGAATGCTAGCACGATAATTAATGATGTAATGAAAACAGTCCACGTAAACATCGGCATCTTCATTAGCGACATGCCTTTTGTACGCATGCGTAAAATCGTTACAATAAAGTTAATTCCTGTTGCAAGCGTACCAATACCTGATAACTGAATTCCTAGTGCGTAATAGTTTTGCCCTACGCCTGGACTAAAATCGTTCGACGCAAGTGGGAAATAAGACGTCCAACCTGCTGACGGTGATCCGCCAATAATAAATGAAATATTAAAGAGTGCCATCCCGAAAAAGAACGTCCAAAAACTTAAGTTATTCAAGAATGGAAAGGCTAAGTCACGTGCTCCAATTTGTAAAGGAACAACCACGTTCATTAAACCGATCAAAAATGGCATTGCCATGAAGATGATCATAATGGTTCCATGAGTAGTGAAAATTTCGTTATAGTGTTGACCACTTAAAAAATCTAGTTCTGGTGCAGCTAATTGGGTACGCATCATCATCGCATCCACGCCACCTCTAAAGAGCATTAGAAGCGCACAGGCAATGTACATAATCCCAATTTTTTTATGGTCAACTGTCGTAACCCAGTTATTCCATACGTACTTCCATTTTTTAAAATATGTGAGGGCAACTACAGCGATTATACTAGTAAGCGCAATTGAGATCTGCGCAACTAGGATAAACGGGTCACCCGTTACAATAAATTCATCCCACCTCAACGGTATATCCCCTCTCTTGCGCTTGATTCATCTTACTCATCATCCAAATCCACTTCGTATGTTTTATCTGTGTCAATTGGTTGAGTTAAGAGTGGCAGGTCAAACGCTTTTCCCTCTCTTGAATGAGGGCTATGCGCTTCATAACCAAGCTCTGCTCGTTTTTCCAACGAGTATGTTGCGTCATATGCATGATTAACGAATTCAAGGTGTGTCGATGAAAATGTCATTTCCTCTGAATGACCAGGTACCATTAAATGCATGTACTCCTCTTCAGATAATGACGGTGCATTCTCTTGAGTTTCTTCAACCCACTCATCAAACGCTTCATCGGTTTGAGCTGTTACCGTAAACCGCTGTTCAGCAAACCCTTCACCTGTAAAGTTTGCATTTCGACCTTCATATTGCCCAACTTCAGTCGCAGCGAGGTACAACTCTGTTTCCATACCTGACATAGCATATTTCTGTCCACCCAGCTGAGGCACCCAGAATGAGGCCATGGCATCGGCAGAGGTCAATTTAAATAAAATCGGTCGATCTTCAGGAATGTTAATGTAGTTCACAGTTTCGATCCCTTGTTCTGGATAGCTAAAAATCCACTTCCAGTTTGCACTTGTTGCGTGAATCACAAGTGGCTCCTGCTGTGCGTCGACTTCTTCAATTTCAGGAGCTTCTTCCAGACTGTAAATCGTAATAACAGTTGGAATGGATAAGATTGTTACAATGACAATAGGGATAATTGTCCAAATAAACTCGAGCTTATGACTACCTTCAATAGTAGGATCATAGTTGTCGTTATTTCCGCGATCACGATATTTAACAAGCATGATCGTTAATAGAACAAATACAACTAATACAATAAAAATCATAAACCATATTGATAGCCAGATTAAATCACTTTGCTGTTCAGCGACTGGCCCTTGTGGATCAAGTACCGTTAAACTTCCACAGCCACTCAGAAAGACAGCGACCATCGCTAACGAAATCCATTTAAAAAAAGAGGATGGCATACCCAATAATATCACCTTTCTTTTGGCATAATAAATTCATTGCGCGTTAACTATGTGAAACAATGAACGTGCAACTTAGATGCTTCCATCCTACCACTTTCTTTAAGAAAATGGGGGAAATAACTTCTTGTGAACATAAATTATCATAAATTAGACAAAAAAAAGTTACGAAGCAGACACATCTTTACCAAGACTTTCTTGTTAACGCAATCATGAAATACCCTTATTTGGCGAATAGTAAACGTAAGGAGGTGTATTCAATGACAGAAGCGTACCTATGTCCGAAATGCAAAACAAACCGTACTCGTTTCCATCAAATTAACCAAGCTGCTTTACCGGTTAAATTAGATCCGCGAAGTGGTGAAATCGTAGAAACGTTTGAAGAAGAATCTTTAACACCTATCCATATGCACTACAACGGGCCGACTATTCGCATCCAGTGCGGCGCTTGTGGACTTAATGAAGCAGAAGAAACATTTATTGCTTTTGCGAAAAATAGTCCCCTTTCATAACAAAAAGAAGACTTCGCACATAATGCGAAGTCTTCATTATTTAAGTGGTAACCATGCGCGTCAACTTTTGCCACAAAAGATACATTCCCATGCCGTAAGCTTCTATTTCGTCTTGAAGGGTATCACCCTCCTCCACTTCAACAACTTGGAACGGCTGAGATAGAAAAGCTCTTGAATCATTAAATGAGGCATTTAAAAAATCGCTCACGTACCGCAGCGCATAATCTGCTCTGCCCATTACTTCATAAAAAGAAATAAATCCATGCATGGTACCATTAAATCGGACCGCTTCGACGTTGTTCCCTGCGTCATGCAATCGTTCAGCAAATGCTTCACCCTCATCTCGAAGGGGATCAAATTCAGCTGTAGCAACAAGAGAATCAGGAAACCCACGTAAATCATCTACTAACAATGGCGAGACAAGAGGGTTTAGCCAGTCTTCTTCATTGGGCGTATATGCTGCACGCGCTTTTTCCATGACAGATCGGGACAGAAAATAGTAGCCACTCGAGTAGAGGTCCCTTGAAGCAAATGGAAGATCTTCAAACGTTGTTAATGGATAGAGAAACACACCGCTATCCACGGAAAGATTGCTTTCTTTTGCTTTTAATATAACGGAGGCAGCTAAGTTGCCTCCTGCACTATCCCCCACAACAGCAACTTGATCAATATTTGCATCGATCTCTGATGCATGGTCCATGACCCACTCTAATGTCTCAAAACTGTCATTTAATGCAGTTGGAAAATGATAGCTTGGTGCAACCCGATAATTCGGTGCCACGATAATGGCATTTGTTCGATTTGCGAGGGCCCGAAGAATATTATCATGGGTTTGAATGTTTCCGTATCCTTCCATAAACGCACCACCGTGATAATAGACAATTACTGGATGTGGCCCACTTTGGATAGGGGTATACATACGCACTGCAATTTCCTCTCCATCACTTGTTTCCATTAATCGATCTTGCCGTTCAATGGTAGGTGCAACAGGCCGAACAAAAAAGGACGGTGTTGACAAGCCTTCAGGCAGCAGTTGTTCGTTGACTGCATGCAAGATTACGCCCGTTTTTAAAGGAACCTTCCCCGCTTCTGTATAGCGCCATGATTGAATAACAACCATGGCAATAAGCAAACTAACAATTAGAACTAAGCTAAGAGAGCCGATAAAGAACAAAACACGCTGCTTTTTCGAACTGTTCATAACCTTAATCCCCTTATCCTGTTAGCGTGACGTTACACTTGCTTCCAATGTGAATGAATAAACGTATCGCGACCACTTTCTTCTCGGTCTTTTTTGTAGTGTTTTGGTTGTTTTTTATAAAAATCTTGATGTTCTGGCTCAGCCTCATAAAAAGTCATCTCAGGTAAAATCGCTGTGACAATAGGTGCTTTAAAACGCCCGCTTTCACTCAGTTGAAGCTTCATCGCCTCTGCCCGCTCTTTTTGCGCATGATTTGCATAAAAAATAGCGGTTCGATACTGACTTCCGCGATCGTGAAATTGTCCGCCGTCATCTGTTGGATCGATTTGAGGCCAATACAACTCTAGCAGTTGATCGTATGAAAAACGTGTAGGGTCAAACGTAATTTGAACAACTTCATAATGACCAGTCTGTCCGGTTTTCACTTGTTCGTACGTAGGATGATCCGTTGTCCCACCCATATAGCCGGAGACGATCGATTTAATTCCTGGCAGTTCGTCAAATGGTTGGACCATACACCAAAAACAGCCTCCAGCAAATGTTGCTTTTTCTAGCGCCATTTACAATTCCCCTTCTCTTTCATCTTTTAATGCTAATAGTGCCTTCTCTTTCGCTTTCGCTTCAATCATAACATCGACATCGACACCGTCAAGAACCCTTAATAAAAGATCAAGATCTTCTTTTCGCAAATAATCAGTATGCCTAGGATCGGCAGAGTGATCACGACCTGAACTAATATGAACTTTTGGCTTGTCTGTCCATGTAGCATGCACAGCTTGAAATAACGACTTTAACTCATCTTCCTCTGTGTGAAAGCAGCGCTCATGGTGAATATCAAAGCATACCGTTACCCCACATTGATCATGAATGTCTAAAACGTCTTTTGTGCAGTACGTCTTATCATCATTTTCTAATCGAATGGTCGACTGCAGCTCAGGCGAACGTTTTGACAAAGCTTGCTTTTGCCTTTTCTTTATCGCCGTAAGCGCCTCCTGTGTGAATAATAATATCCGTACCACCGACCATGTTTAAAAAAGCGTGATGATACTCGAGATCTTTTATTGCATTCTCAACCACTTGTTTACGAGGAGAATTTAATATGGTGAACTGCGCCGGGTGCATAGAAAAGCGCATGTTCGCTTCACGACCGATACGTTTGATATCGGTAAAAAGAGCCAGCACATCTTCATCGGTTTGCCAATCCCAATTCATTTCACGATGGGTTGCGAAAGGGATAATTTCACTTGATAAGCGAAAAAACAAGATTTGGTTCGCTCGATTCCATTCGACCATGTCGCGCACAAGATGTAAATTATGCAACGTTAATTCTTTTATCTTTGCCATTCCTTCGTTTCTCATCGTCTGCAAGCGACAGGTTCGCATTTTCACTCCAAGCGTTACATTCAAACATGCGTATCCAAATCTCATTCTAGCTGCTCCTCGGAAGTTTATTTAAACGTCATCGTAAACAAATTCAATTTCGTCATATTTTCTACTATATTTAATTTTTACCGAATGATCATTAAAATACCATCCATCTTGTTGTTCTACAAAAAATAGAAAGCCATCGATTTCTTTTTTCAGCAGTGGTTCCACCGGTTCAATTTGACTAATTCCAAGAGAGAACCCACTTTGTAAAGAGCCACAACCACCATATCGACCATACAATCGAATTGGGATAACCGATTCCTCTTCGCCAAATTCTTCTTTAAACCATGAAATTGCTGGTTTGGTTACTTCAACATTCATCTTCTCCACTCCTTTATTGATATTATTTTATCAGTAAACGATGAATTCGCACAAATGTAATGTTTATTGTTTCTTTAATGCAACTTTGTTTCCTATATGCATATTCTATATAAAAAAGGAGCAAACACGATGTTTAAAAATCATACGACGGCATATGTGCATCTTTTTTGCAAATTGAAATTACTATCAAAAAAACAACTCGAGATTTATAAAAATCACTCATCAAAAAACGAACTTTGAAACAACTGACTAGTTAAAAAGACTTATCAATCATATGAGGGGGTCCCCCAGATGCTGATAAGTCTTTTTTACACCGTTAAGAGCAATGAGTCAATGGTTTGCAAAAGCTCCTTAATATTTGGCTTTTCAACGTGTGCATCTACGCCAACTTGTTTTCCTTTTCGTTCCATCACAGATGCATGTAATGAAGAATAAGAAATAATGGGCAAACGATTCGTTGTTTCTCGTTCTCGTATTTTTTTTGTAAAATCAAGACCATTTAAAATTGGCATATCAATATCCGTTATGCACAAGTCAATACGGTTAGAAGACTCATGAAGTGCGCGCAACGCTTCTTCTCCATTTGCGAAAATAGAAACGTTGTTGTAGCCAGCATCACGCAATGCCTCTGAGGTAATGACTTGCATTGTAGGTGAATCCTCAATCATCATGATCGAATATGCTTTTCGCTCAGGGCGTTGCTCTTGCGAAAAATCGTCTTCAAAATGGGTAGGATGAATCCCGTGAATGACTCGTTCCACATCGAACAAATAAAGGATATCGTCGTCTTTAAACGTCACGACACTTGAAACAAACGCATCTTTGTCTTGAGAGAGCTCGGCAGGTACATTCATGTCTTTCGCTTGGATCTGTTCAATTTTTGATACATCTGTCGCTTTTAACGCAAAGGTTTTTTTTCCATGCTCAACCACAATAAAATAATTTGCCTTCTCTTCGTCTACTTGTAAAAGCTTGTACGTATTTAAGACCGGAATCCCTTGTTCTCGCAACCGAATGATGCCTTCAACAATCGTATGCTGATTCGGTGATGGATGAATGGGCACTGGTCGAATAATTTCTTTAATTTTTAATACATTTAACCCATACCACTGTTGATTTAAAGTAAAGACAAGAATCTCTTGACTGAACACTTCCTCTGGCGTCGCAAAAATTGATAGGGACACATTATTCAACTCCCGTACAAACATTAATGATAGCTTCTTTTACTATATCGGTTAAAGGATGTACGTTTTATATAGTTCAGGCTTTATTTTCGCAACGACCTTCTGTTTGAAATTATCGCTACAAAATCCGTTCAATTCTTGATCGCTATAATAGCGGCTTAATTGTTCCACTAAATGAGGAAATTTACTTGCGTTTTCTAAGCCTTCTATATGTTGATTGATTCCGTCAAAATCTGATCCGAACCCAATGTGTTGAATCCCGCCTAGACTGCCAATATAGTCTATATGTGTAACCAAATCTTTAATCGTTGCTCCGGTTTCATCTTTTGTAAATTTCGGAAAAAAAACAATACCGATAAATGCATCTTTTTTTATTAAAGCCTTAATTTGTTCATCACGCAAATTTCGATCGTGTGGACATACTGTATAGCTATTTGAATGACTGGCAATCGTAAGACGAGAGTGTGGTAACACATCCCAAAAAGCTGCTATGCTTAAATGAGAGACATCGTTGAGAATTTGACGCTCATTGTTTAACGCAAGTACTTCTTCGCCGAATGCCGTTAACCCAGCTCCTCTTTTTTCACCGATCCCATCTGCACAGGCATTTGTTCCGTTCCACGTTAAGCCAATTGATAGCACGCCTTGTTCATATAACCACTGCAGCTTACCTAAATCGTGACCAACTGCATCCATTCCCTCTAGTGTTAAAACTGCTCCGATTTCATTTTCTTTTAAATGATTGATCTCTGCTAATGAACGTAGATGGACCATTTGTGGATGGCTTAAAACGCGGTCATAAAATCGATTCACTTGTTGCTGCACAACTGAAAATTTATCTTCCATCGGTACAGTATCCGGTACCCAAATAGCGAACAACTGCACCTGGACCTGTCCTTTTTTCAGGTTTTTCACATTGGTGTCGAGTGCTCCATCCTCAAAAGAGAGCGATGGCTGTTTCCACAATTTTAACAATGCGTCACAATGCGTATCAATTACTCTCATCGTATCACCTTTCTATTATCTGTACATATGATAAACCAATTGTACCTGTTGTTAGCCTAGAAGGAGGTTTCTATTTTGAAAAATCCGTTTTCAAAAGAAAGTGGTCAAGTCAATTTATTAGGCTCCATCGACCACTTTTTTCAACAAACGTTCAAACACCTTCCGCGTGCGTTTGCGCAAGGGATTATTCCTGTAAAAGTTGACGAAACCAAAGACGCGCTAGTCATCACTGCAGATCTACCTGGAATTGATAAGCGAGCCATTCATTTACGCTGTCGGTACCAATCACTTGTCTTAACAGTAGAGCAAACAGACCAGTTATCAACCCTGGACGAATCGGGACAAACGGTCTCTGAGCAGCAGTCTATTTCAATTCGTGAACGAGAGATCCCCGTACCGTTTTTGTTCTCTGAAGAAGATATTCGTGCCCATTATGCTAATGGACAGCTAACGGTCACGATTGAAAATAAACAAAAGCAAATTTTGATTGATTAAAGGAGCTGATAAGAATGTTTCAACAACCTAGACGCCACCAACATCCTGGAATGATGCAGCGACCGCATGAGCAACAAAGACGAGGTAGACCGCCTCATCCTCAGCAAAGGTACCATGGTGTGCAACAGTTCCATCCTCAACAAATGCCTCAACAGTACCAACAACAACCTAAAAGAAAAAAAGCGTGGTCCGCTCCTTTTACAAACGACGATGGACGATTTGACTTATCTAGAACCGCTTCTTCCGTCGATCAGTTCGTGAAGACATTCCAACAAGTAACCCCTTACGTTTCAAAAGTGAGTCGCTTTTTTAAACCATAGAGTCAGGTTTGTGCCTGGCTCCATGGCTTAACGATACGCGTATTGATTAGCTGTCTGCTGATTTTACTTTTTGCGCATAAGCGAGCGTACCTCTAGGTGCTAGCAATTTAAGACCTTGAGCATGAACAAAATCAATTTTTATCGCTTCGCCTATGTCTTCTTCCGCTTTTTCATCATATAAAAATGAGATGTCACGAATTACGACTTCTTGATCTTCATCTGTCTTCTT
This sequence comes from Shouchella phoenicis, assembly GCF_047238345.1. Lineage (NCBI taxonomy): Bacteria > Bacillati > Bacillota > Bacilli > Caryophanales > Bacillaceae > Shouchella > Shouchella phoenicis. The sequence goes on from NZ_JBDFMQ010000001.1 coordinate 2,056,024, forward strand.
GCCAACTTGCAAATAAAACTCCACCATCGTACTACATTCAAATGTATCTCTTGCGACAATCCGAATACTAGATAGTTGTTTTTCTTTAAAATGGTCAAACGCTTGATCGGTTACGTCAATTTTCATAAATATAAACTCCTTATAATAGATCATCTTGGTCAAATAAATACTCGTAAGGAATATCGATAAATACATAGAGCGCTTGCGACAAAGGATAAGAGTACGTCCGGATTTGTTCATCTTTATCAATATCCGTATACAAATCCGATAGAATTCCTTTTTTCTCTACGTTCATACGAACAATATTTTCTAAAAAGTACGGTCGCCAGCTCCAATTCTTGGCTTTGCTCTCAGGACGTAAATACCATTTTCCACACTCATTTTTTTCACCATTACTTGATTCTTGATACCCGTTTTCGTTGCAAATATAAACACGGAACGTATAATTCGTTAACGCATCGGCAATCGTCAAAACAATGTCATCTAGTGATTCACTATTTGCGACTGTTTTTAACACTTGTTTTAACGAAGCCGTTAGTTGATTTGAAAGATGCAGTTGGGCTTCGACTTTTTTTCGTTCGTACTGGATAAAGTGATTCATATCTTTTACGAGCTGAGGCTCTTGGTTTTTTTCATCTACATAAAAAGGATTGGGCTTATGTAAATACCGCCCTTGATAATAGCGTCCTCCATTCCGCCATGCATAATTTAATTGCGAAAAAGAGTGGATGCCGTTAAACAAAAGCGTAGAGCCAATTTTTCGAGCAAGTGAAGATAACGAATGATGAATATCCCGATACATACTTGGCAACGAATGATCTTGTAAGAACGAACAGCTTACTCGAATAACGTTTGGACGAATTTGACTAATAAATTCTAATTGAGAAGTTGTTGTATCTTCCGCATCAAGGGCAATCTGGATGCCTAGACTTTGTATATACATTAACGCATGCTTCATCTCAATCACTTCTTCTAAAGATTGATCAAAACCAATAATGATGACAATTTGTTTGTACGACATACCTTGTTCTACCATTTGTGCTAATCTTGCTGTTAACGTTTCTCCATTATCGACTTGCAACAACTTTACATTATAATGAAAAAATAGCAATAAATGATTTTCCATCCTGTCATCTTCTTTTTGAAGACTTTCAAATGCTTTCGCTTGCAGATGATCTTCTATTTCAATCCGATATTCCCTTGGGATATCATGATCCCCGAAAAACCAGTTTATATTTATCGGCTTATGATGCTCTGCCCAGTATGCTTCCACTTCATAACCGATTATCTTCTGCGTGTCGGCACTAATAATAGGAGAAAAATATGGAACAACATGGTCTTTATTCATCATAATATCAAGAGGGTCCACTACCTCGCCTCCTTTATGAAGTTACAACATGATCTCTTGTAAAAAATGGTTTATATGCTGATGTACTTGCTTCGGCTTCTCCTCTAACAGCAAATGACCACAATGTTTAATGACATGCATGCGACTATTGGATAAATCACGATGAAGTGCATAACTTGTCTCCACCGAAATTAATGGATCATTCACACCAGAGAGAATGAGCGTTGGCTGCTGAATTTGCCTTAACTGTTCTTTTGATAAATCCCCTTCTCGCTGTCTCGTTAATTGAATGAGCCCGTTAATAAATAAAGGGTCGGTCAGCGGTCGTTCATACTGGGTAATCATATCCTTTGTTAAACAACGTTGATTGTAAACCGCATCACGCAACATTTGCTTTACTCTAGGCTTTTTATAATGCATAAACCACGTCAAGCTTTGCTCCAAGTAAGGAAGGTATGTAGCGAACTGAAGCTGCTTTTTCACCGGTTTCAAATACCCCGAGCTTGCTAATAGAGAAATGCTCCTGACTTTATCTGGGTAGCGTAAAGCTAAATATAGTGCAATCTGTCCTCCCATTGAATGACCAATTACATGGTAGGATGGAATGTTAAACTGCGCCATCAGTTCAACGAGTTGCTGCGCATAAGATGTGAATGAATAGACTGAACCATTCCCTTTTGAACTGCGCCCAAACCCCGGTAAATCACAGCAAATTACATCGTAATGTTGACGTAATGCTGGAATTACACGGTAAAAACAATGAACCGAAGCAAAAATACCGTGCACTAATAAAAGCGTGCCTTTTTTAGGTTGCTGGCTTTTAAACCATTCATAATAAATACTAGCTGAGCGAATATGCAAATATGATGCATCATTCGGTTTACATTTTCTAGACATTTACATCACTCCATCCTTATAGGATGTACGAGAAATGCGAAAACATAACTACTCGGATACGTCTAAATGGTAAGGCGTTTCTTGATAGACGTAATAATTTAGCCAGTTTGAAAAAAGTAAATTCGAATGGGCTCGCCACTGAAGAGGTGGCAAAGCGGTTGGGTTTTCATCAGGGAAATAGTTCGCCGGAAGTTGAGGCTCTGCCCCTTGATGAAGATCACGCTCATATTCTTTTTTTAGTGTATGAGCGTCATATTCCGCATGGCCCATCACAAAAATTCGTCGTCCATCTCTTGAAGAAGCGATGTACACACCGGCTTCTTCAGAAGAGCTAAGCACGTCTAACTCTTCAATGTTCTCAATGTCTTCCCGATGAATCGTAGTGTGGCGTGAATGGGGTGCTAAAAAAAAGTCATCGAACCCGCGAAGCAGATTGACATTTGGTACATTCACAGTGTGGTTATAAATCCCAAACAACTTTGTATTAAGCGGGCGTTTTCGAATGTTGTAATGATGATACAAAGCAGCTTGAGCCCCCCAGCAAATATGCAGCGTTGACGTCACATTTGTTGTCGTCCAATCTAAAATAGACTTCATTTCATCCCAGTAGCGCACATCATGAAATGGAAGTGTTTCCACAGGTGCGCCAGTTATAATCATCCCATCAAATTTTAATGATTTTATTTCGCTAATGGTTTTATAAAATTGTTGAAGATGTTCTTTAGACGTATTTTTCGGTTGATGTGTACTAGGATGAAGCAATGAGACATCTATTTGTAACGGTGTATTCCCTAATAAGCGAATTAATTGTGTCTCGGTCTCTTGTTTTGTTGGCATCAAATTTAAGATACATATTTTCAATGGGCGGATATCTTGTTGGTAAGCACGAGATTCATCCATTACAAAAATATTCTCTTCTAATAGCTTTTTCTTTGCTGGTAAATGATCGGGAATTTTTATTGGCATATCGTCTCTCTCCTAAGGGAAACTCCTTGTTTTGATTTTTCCTTCATCTTACCGTATGAATTTTCTAATTTCAACAAAAGAGGAATGCTTTTCGCATTCCTCTTCTTGACGTAATCGTGAAAGCTCTTACGGCAGATCTAACGGAAAAACAATTTGTCCACCTCGAAAATGATCACTATAAACCAGTTCGAATGTATCTTCTTTAGGAACGATAAAAGCAATTTCCCCTGAAACCGAACGTCCACTATTTAATTGCCCACCAATAATGCCTTTCGTATCTACTTGATCGGTATGGCTATACGCATAATGATCATCATCCATTAACGTAAGATTTACTGGTAAAAAACTAATATTCGAGTCTCTTGTATTTTCAGCGGTTAAATCCACTCTTACGACTTGTTCATCGTCATTATGTTCCGTAACCGTTACACCGTTTACTGTTACGAATACGCCATTTAGCTCCTGCGTCTCAAGCTCAACAGGTTGTTCTGAGACTGTTGGTGTTGATGATTGATTCGTTGATTCTAGAGCAAAAACCATGACAATCAATAAGCACGCTAGCAAGCTTAATAAAACGAGAATTTTGCTTTTCATTACGTTCCCTCTCCTTAACATATGTACAAGTCTACATTCTCTACCCTATGTTTGGAACTGGTTAATCATACATATGTTTCGTAAAAGAGTAAATCAGACGAATTACTCCCACCAATGATCATAAATTGTAACAGGCGTTTGTCGCTTATGTTCCGTCCGTTCGTAACGTTCTTCAATCTTTTTCGCAATGCTTTCGTCTACCTTTTTGCCTTCTAGATAATCATCAATTTGATCATAAGAGATGCCAAGCGCTTCTTCATCTGGTAAACCTGGCTTATCGTCTTCTAAATCGGCAGTCGGTACTTTTGTGTATAGTGACTCAGGAGCTGATAACTCTTGGAGCAAGTGTTTTCCTTGACGCTTTGTTAATCCAAATAAAGGAGCGACATCACAAGCACCATCACCAAATTTTGTAAAGAAGCCTGTTACCGCTTCTGCTGCATGATCGGTACCAATAACTAGTGCTTGATAATGAGCGGCTAAATCAAACTGGACTTTCATGCGTTCTCTTGCTTTTGTGTTTCCTTTTAGAAAGGACGATAGTTCTTCATTTGTTGCGTCCTTAAATGCTTGAACAGACGCATCGACTGCTTGTTTAATGTTAACTGTGAGAACCATATCCGCTTCAATAAATGAAAGAGCTAACTGCGCATCCTCTTCATCATGCTGTTCACCATAAGGTAATCGAACAGCATAAAAGCGATACGCTTCGTCTTGCTCTTCCTCTCTCAGTTCCTTCACGGCCATTTGTGCGAGTTTAGCGGCTAAAGATGAGTCTTGACCGCCAGAAATCCCTAACACATAGCCTTTTGTATTTGTTTTCTTTGCATACGTTTTTAGAAATTCCACACGCTCGCGAATTTCTTGATCTGCTTGTATCGTCCCTTTAGAAAATAAGTCTTCTCGAATTGTATTTTGATTGACGTTCATCTGTGAACACTCCATCCGTTTATTGAATTGAGAAAGTTGCGATGCTAACCCTTCATTCTGCAGAATCGTTTTTTGCGTTTCTCCCAATAAATCAAAATGAGATAATTCATCTCGTTGATGTATCCATTCTTTTTTTAAGCCGTACTGCTTTCCCCATCGTACTAATTTTTCTTTGTCTTCACACGCTACTTTTGTCACTGTCGTAGCATGTGGGAATCGAGGATCATACCAATAGTGCGTGATAAATGCAAGTTTACCATTTCTTGCATCTTGTTTCCACTTTGCCAAATCACGTCGATTAATTCCAAATGCCATTAATGGTTCTCCATTAAACGATTATACGTTTTATACCATTCAGGAAATGCTCGTTTAAACGGGACTGGTTTAAACGAGTCTTTTTTTACGATCACATGGGTCGTATAGCCGGTTACACACACGTCACCTGTTTGATTTGTTAGTTCATATTGATAGACCGTCTTAATACCATCATTTAAGGAAAGCCATGTCGAGATCGTTGCCTCATCTCCATAAACAAGTGGTCTTTTATACGTGGCATACACATCATAAACTGGTGCGTAATATCCTGCTTGTTCCATTTCAACGTAACTATAGCCAGCTTCATGAATAAAAGCGGTTCTACCTAATTCAAAAAATTTTATGTAGTTCGCATGGTAAACAACACCCATCATGTCAGTATCCGCATATTGCGGAATAAGTTCTTTTTTCACTATGTAAGGCAATGCTCACCCTCCTCATTATCGTTATACCTCATCCTAACACTTGGTAATCACTTCAATTATAGCATAAGCGAATGTAACAATCGAAATACCCGCTTATGCTAAACATTTTCTTTTAGAACGTGATACAAAGTGCCACAGCTGTTTCATATCACAGCCATCACTCGTTATGCCTCGACTCGGCTTTTTCTATCTGAATGACGGCTTGCACATCCGCTTGGTCAATCGTAAACTGTGCAGATGTAAACTCATCAAATTCATCCAAACGCAAAGCATGAGCTTGGATCAATTCTTCAAAAAACCAGTCCACATACCGACCATTACCAGACGTTTTTTCATTTTGCAAATGTTCTTTTATAGCAACACCAGCATCTTTTGACCAATTGTACCCGTAAGAGTGGGCTTTTTGCTGCAGCATAGCGAACAATTCTTCGTTTGTGTATGCTTCAAATTCAATCTCCTTACGAATTCTTGAACGCAAACCAGGATTGCTTTTTATCAATGTATCAATTTCACTTTTATAGCCTGCAAAAATAACGACGAGATTTTCTTCGTGTTCGGTCATTGCTTGTGTAATGGCCGTAATTGCTTCTTTTCCAAAATCATTCTCGCCACCTTGAGAAAGGGCATAGGCCTCATCAATAAATAACACGCCGCCGAGCGCATCTTGAATGATATGATCGGTTTTTATTGCTGTTTGTCCCACGTAACCACCGACTAAATCACTTCTAGACACCGTCACAAGATGGCCTCTTTTTAAAAGACCAATTTCATTTAATGCTTCTGCATACAGCTTTGCAACCGTTGTTTTTCCTGTTCCAGGTGGCCCAACAAACACAGTATGGAGAGGCATAGGGGGAACAGGTAAATCCAATCGCTGTCTAGACTCTTTGACTTTGGCAAACGAGGTCAATTTATTTAACTCCACTTTTACTTTATCTAAGCCAATTAAATCTTGTAATCGGTGAAGTGCTTCCCCATTTTTAAACGAATGTTTCGTTTGGATATGCTTTTCTTCTAATAGCACAAAGTCTTTTTCTGTTTGTTGCTGTCCCTCAGATCCTTTTTCGAAAATCGCTTTTTTAACGATATCTTCGACGGCACGGGCATTCCCAAATGATTGATCAATTTCTAATCGACCAATCTCCGCCTTCACTTTTTGCAATGCTGGTTTTGTAAACACAAAATCAAATTGAAGCGCCTTTTTCTCAGCAATTTGCAAAAGCTCCTCCTCCTTATAGTTTGGTAAATCAAAATGGTTTTGTTCAGGAAATCGACTTGACAATCCAGGGTTCGCTCGGATAAATTCACGCATTTCATTCGGGTAACCTGCAAGAATTACCGCAAATTTCCCTGCATACGCTTCACTTGTCATGGCTGAAACGAGTGTATCGATAACAGCTTGTCCATAATCATTTCCAGACTGACCTTCCCGCTTTAAGCTATACGCTTCATCAATGAACAACACGCCTCCTACAGCTCGGTCAATCGCATTCAGTGTTTGTTCTTCTGTTTGACCAACATACCCTGCCACTAACGATGCCCGGTCTACTTCATAAACAGTCGGCTTCTCTAAAATTCCTAACTCATAATAAATAGAAGCTAACAAACGGGCAATCGAGGTCTTACCGGTTCCAGGATTCCCAGTTACCACCATATTTAAATTTAACAAATTCTCCGTTGAGAGACCGATTTCTTCGCGCTCTCGCTGATATTTTAAAAAGGAGTAAAGCTTTTTCACCCGTGTTTTTACGTGCTCAAGACCAATCATTTCATCTAATTGTTCCAGCGCATTCGGTGCTTTTTGTCCAATCGCCTCATCAATTTCTTTATTAAACTGCGCTTGATGTTCATTGACTTGATCGATCATTTCTTTTAGTTGAGCGAATTGACTCTTCGAATAATAAGTGCCTTGGAAGCTATCCAAAAATTGTTGGCACAACGTGTGCAATTCTTTTAACCGATGGATTAGCGCGTGAACATGACTACTGGCAAGATCTTGCTCTTTTCCTTCCACACGTTCTAACCATTCCATAATCCGCGCTTCCATTTCCTCAACTTTTTGCTTTTTCACACGTGCTTGATCCGTTTCTCTTATTTGCGTCCATGAACTTCGAATCCATTCATCATATGCCCACGTTATAAGGGTTTGCTTTTGAGTTAGCTCATCCAAAAACGATTCAAACCCTTGATAAGATTCAAGTTCCTGCTTCCATTTCTCTGTAAATAGATCAACTTTTTCTTTGCGCTCAAACCGTAGTGACACTAGTTGAGCCAGCTGGGCTGCATCTTCTTTCGTAGATACAGCCTCTGTGCCTTTTTCTAATCGTTCTCTCCACAGGTTGGTTTCTTTCAACATGTGATCAATCGTTGTTGCTGTCATATGTCTTTCCTCCTAGTGAACGTGCCCCTCATGAACAAATTGGCGTTTTTCAACTGTGCGAACAACGTCTCCATTTGCATCAAGCAACTCGTATTCATGTGCTTCCTCAAGGGTCTGATTCATACTCTGTACGTAGAAAAAGACTTGATCTTCTACCGGCACTTCCACCGTCTCATGGGAAAAACGAATCCGCACGTCCTCGATTTCTTCTGTTACATATCCTAACGTGACATAGGTACTTATGGTTTCTACATCTACCCAGTCATTTTCAATAAACATAAATGTATCCATAAATTGATCGCCACCTGTTAAAAAGCCATTTTCGATCTCGACTTCAGCATCTAAATATTTCCGATACCCGTCAGGCTCTTCTTTTAACCGTTCAGCGACAAGATGGCGTTCATTTTCCATAAAGATGACGGCAAAGGAATCCTCTGTTAATGGCCACGTCGTCATAATCTCTAACTCCTCATCTTCACGATTGACGTTTACCGCTTCCTCAATCGTGTCATGAACGGTTAAATTTACAGGAATGTCGCCAGGTCCGGTGCTTGTCATTAAGCCGACATAGAAACTTATGACAAAGGCAATCGCTACAACTGCTGTCACCCACGTTCGCTTAAACCACCAGGCGACAAACAGACCGACAAAGAATAGTAACACTGCAGCACCTAATAGGAGCCCAGACCACACGGAAGGGGAAAATGCAATCAGTTGATTTTCAATTAAAGGTTCCGTTAAAAAGACATTCATGATTGGACTAAATGGTTCATTTTGTAAGGTGCGCAGTACATTATGAGGAGGCTCACTTTCTGTTAACATCGCCGTTACGATAAATACTGCTAATACAAAAATAGATTCAAATCGAAAAGACCGTTGTCTCTCCTCAATTGATAAGGTCGCCCTTTTCGCCCCTTTCCCACTTAACGTAAGTAAGTGTCGAAAACCAAAAATGAGTAAAGGAGCAATAAGAATGTGCTTCATAACAAGAAGCTGACCATACGTTAGCATCCAGCTGTTTACGTATTCAGGTGCGATTTCTCCCATCATGACAAACCCACTTGTGGATACAAGCAATAAACTGAATACCGCAAGCGCTGAAAACCATTGATGAAACTTCTTTCCGTTTGTTAAATGCTTTGCATACAGACTGACAATAAATAAAGGGCCTGTCCATAAGGCCATCGAGAGAAGATGAATCGCATTTGAAATAGCGCCTGATACATATCCGTCTGTTAAAGACGCACTGTGACTAGACAGACTTACCGCAAAAATGATACCTAAAAACAAAATGATCTGCAGACTCGCTCGAATAATTCGGTTAAGTTTTCGTGTGATGATAATGAGAATTAAAATAAGCACCGCAAACAGCAAGACAAGGAAAAAACTTGTTCCTAATATATGCTCCCCCATTGCTGTTGCAACCCCATCAAGCAAAGAGATCGAAAAGAAATTTGCGTACGTTCTCCCTAACCCAATTAAGTACCCTAATTGAATAAGCGGTATGAGCATTGTCACAATGAGCATAAATCGATTCGGTATGACTCGATCTAACCCACGTTCTGTTGGTACCATTTGAATAATAATCAAACCAGCTAACAAAGCCAGACATATATACATAAAACTATTTAAAACAATCTCCAGCATGATCTTCTCCTCTTAAAAACGATAATCACTCTTATCCTAACAGGCGAAGCATGATTTGAATATGGTTTTGCTTAAATGACAAAAAACCGTCGAGAACTCGACGGTTTATCCTTTGGGAGGAATATAATCAGGTTGACGATTTGATTTATTCGCCACTTTCTTCCCGTTGTTTCGGTTCGATTTTCGTGGCTGCGTTCCTAAATGATCCGGTGTATATTGGGCAAATCGATTTTTCTCACTCATGAACACCCCTCCTCTGTCTTACTATCCCACAAAAAAGGGTTTTTACTTTAGTTTATTTTGGAAGCGCATGCTTTTGTTCAAAACGCTCCTCTAAACGGTTCACTTCTGTCTGATCTTGGGTTAAACGCTCTTTATTTTGCTTAACTAATTCACTAAAAGGCAATCGTCCGACTCGTCTCATAGTTTTTTCACCTCGTTTTTACTTCTAGTATTTCACCAATTTAAATAGTTTAAACCTTCTTTCTCTACTAAAAGATGAATATTCAACAAATTTTGCACATAGTTTTTATAAAAGGAGTGAGCTGAATGACAGAAAGCCAATTAGTTAAAGAATTTGAAAAGGGATTAAAGCGACCACTTAAAGAAAAGGAGCGCCAACTTTTAAAGTGGATAACCCAACAACAACAACGCACTAGCTAAAAAAGCCCTCTTCGGTTTTTGTCCGAAGAGGGCTTTTAATCACTTACTGCTTATCGTCATCTTTCTTTGTTCTTGAAACAATGGAATCAAGCAATTCAACAATTTCATCTCGGCTTAATTCTGTTTTACCTTTTGCCTGAGAAGACGAGTTTTCTTCATCGTTTGCTTGCTCATTTGCATGACCAACATCTTCTTTAGATTCATACACTTCATCTGAAATCTGTTCGTTTTCTTCACCTTCTGGCAATGCTTTTACAGCTTGATTGTTTTCGTCTACTTCATAGTATTCACCATCAATCGTAACCATTTGCGGTGTGCCTTTCTTTGAACGTGTTTCCTTGTCAAATAGGCTATAAAGAACAGGAATGAAGATTAACGTTAGCGCCGTACTACTAATAAGTCCGCCGATAACCGCAATCGCCATTGGTTGCTGAAGTTCAGCACCTTCACCAAATCCTAAAGCAATTGGGAACATACCCAAAATGGATGTCAAGGACGTCATAATAATTGGACGCGTTCTTAACTGAACGGATTCCACTAAAGCATTGTAGGTTGACATCCCTTTTTTCTTTTGCTGATTAACGAAATCAAGCATCACAATTCCATTGTTTGTCACGATCCCAACTAAGATAATGATCCCAATAAAGGTTGTCACACCAATCGCTGTCTGCGTAAGCGTGAGAGCGAGTGTTACTCCAATCAAAACAAGTGGTACCGTCATAATCATGATAAATGGCAATTTAAAGGATTCAAATTGAGCTGCCATGATCAAGTAAATGAAGATAATCGCCAAGACAAGCGCTAGAACCATACTTCCAATCGCATCTTCAAGAATTTCTTGTTCTCCTCCAAAGGAGAATTGTGCACCATCTGGTAGTTCTATTTCATCCACAGAGTCCTCAATTAAAGTAGAAACTTCACTTAAATTTGTACCCGCTGTGTAACCAACTGTAAATTCAACTGCTTCTTCTTGATCAGCACGTTGAATCGCAGCAGGTGACTCCCCTTCTGAGATCTCAGCGACTTCGTTTAAAGCTACCGTTGCGCCTTCTTGTGAAACGATTTGCAGATTCTCAAGTTCCTCAATCGTTTCTGTAAATTCAGGAGCGAGTCCTACTTGCACCTCATAAAATTGTGCTTCTTCATCATCACTAGACAACTGAACAGTCATAGCGGTTTCGCCTCGCGTAGCCTCGTTCACTTGTGACGCAATTTCAGCAGGAGTTAGTCCAAATTCTCTTGCCTCCTCTGCATTTACATCAACAGCAATTTCTGGCACTTGATCTTCAATACTTAATTGTACTTCTCGAATAAGCGAAGAATCGAGAAGCTCTTCCTCAAGTTCGTAGACAGTGTCATAAAGCGTACCTCGGTCTGAATGTGTAATCGTAAATGGAACCGTATTGGCTTCTCCGCCCATCGCAGCTGTTTGGGTGAAAGCTCGAACATCAGCAGCGTCATCTGCACGTTCTAAATCACGCTCAATTGACTCAATAAACTCTGAAGTAGAAATTGAGCGATCTTCTAGAGGCGTCATTGCTACTGTAATTTGTGCCGTATGTGAGCCACCCGTTGCACCAGGTTGACCATTGGACCCAATCACACTGACATAATCATTTACTTCTTGATAATCTGACAGCACGTCTTCAATTTCCACTACTGCATCGGTTGTTCTGGATAAACTCGTGCCTGTTTCCATCTCAACTTCTACTGTAAACGAACCTTGATCACTTTCTGGAATAAGCTCAAGTCCAACTGTCGTTAAACCAATTCCGCCGATTAGCAGTAAACCAAATGTACTTGCAATGACGGTTTTTCGATGGCCAAGTGACCAATGCGTCATTTTTTCCAACCCACGCATCGTCTTTGTTTCACGACGTTTTGATTCATTTATAGCTTGTGATGGTTTTAATACACGACTTGCAATCATTGGAACAACAGTTATCGCAACAAGCAAGGAAGAAAGTAAACTGAATGAAACCGTTAATGCAAGTTCTCTAAACAAGTTTCCGACGATTCCACTAATAAAGACAATCGGTAGGAATACAGAAATGGTTGTTAACGTTGATGCAAAAATAGCTGCCATGACTTCTTTTGTACCGTCAGAAGCTGCTTGTTTCGCACTTTTTCCTTTTGATAAGTGTCGGTATATATTCTCAATAACAACAATGGCGTTATCAACGACTAGACCAATACCGAGCGCTAGACCACCTAGCGTCATAATATTTAAACCTATATCAAGGAAAAACATAAAGGCAAATGTAACAATGACAGAAAATGGTATCGCTAAGCCAATAATTAGCGGCGTTTTAAGATTTCTTAAAAAGAAGAATAAAACGACCATGGCTAATGCACCACCGATTACTAATGCGGTAGCAACGCTTTGAATGGCTGAATTAATAAAGTCTCCTTCATCATAAAGAACCACAAGATCCAAGTCTTCATAATCAGCATCATCTTGTAAATCATTCAAGCGCTCGTTAACCGCATTTGATGTTTGGGTCGTATTAGCACTTGATTCTTGCATAACCGATAAACTAATAGCTGGTTCTTGATTCGCTCTTGTTAACGTTTCTAATTCTTCCGAGTCAATTGCTACGTCAGCAATGCTATCTAGCGTAATGTCATCACCAGTTTGTGGATTAGCACCGACAACGAGCTCTTCAATCTCCTCAAGACTTGTTAATTCATGTATAATCCGCGTTGTTAAACTTAAATCATCTTGTTCGACTACGCCACCTGGTACAGTTACATTATTTGCTTGTAACGCACTCACTATGGTTTCTTGATTCACACCAGCGTCAATCATCGCGTCTTGATCAAGTTTAATTGACACTATTTCAGTAACCGTTCCAGATTCATTCACACTTGCTACGCCTGGAACCTGTAAAATTTCTTGTTCAAGGTCCATGACATCGTCTTGAAACGCTTCAATTTCGTCATTTGACGTGACAGCAAGCTGCATCATAGGGAACATGGACGGATCAAACTTCAGAAAGCTTGGCTCGCCAGCACCGTCTGGTAAATCAATTTGCTGTAAGGCGTTTATAATATCTAACTCAACGTCTTCAATTGAGCTACTCCAATCAAATTCAAGAAGCACAATAGATGAACCTTCTTGGGAATTTGATGTCATGTTTTGCAAGCCAGATAAACTTGCCATTTGATTCTCAACCGGAATCGTAATTTGGTCTTCAACTTCTTGCGGATTTACGTTTGGATAACTCGTTGCAATTGCCGCAACAGGCGGGTCAATCTCCGGCAAGAGTTGTAGTGGCAATCGTGTTAACGAAACAATCCCCATAATGATAAAGAAAATCATTCCGACAATCGTAAACACGGGCCGGCGAATCGAAAAATTTGTCACGTTGGTTCCTCCATCATCCCAAGTCTATTTATTTTGCTATACACACCTTACACAAAACGAAGGTTAAAAAGCAAGCAAAAACAATTTAGACCTCTAAACTATTTTCCTAAAAGAAAAACTTGCCTGATTCACATCAAGCAAGTTTCATTATGCGGTTTACGCTGGCTGTAGTTTATCTCTAAGCACCATTTGTAAGATACCGCCGTGACGATAGTAATCAACATCAACATCACTATCAAAACGTACTAATACGTCAAACTCTGTTTTTGTTCCATCTTCAGCTACAGCTGTCACTTTTACATGATCACGAGGTTTTACAGAATCATCGATTGCAACAGAAATGCTTTCTTTTCCAGTTAATCCAAGAGATTCTGCACTTTCTCCAGCTTTAAATTGAAGTGGCAACACACCCATTAAGACAAGGTTAGAACGGTGAATACGCTCATAGCTTTCTGCGATAACCGTTTTAATGCCGAGTAGGTTTGTTCCTTTTGCAGCCCAGTCACGAGATGAACCCATTCCGTAATCTTGACCAGCAAGAACAACAAGTCCCGTTTGGTCTTCCTTGTACTTCATTGCTGCATCATAGATGGACATCACTTCACCAGTTGGCCAGTAAGTCGTAAAGCCGCCTTCTGTTCCTGGAGCGATCTGGTTACGGATACGAATATTCGCAAACGTCCCTCTCATCATCACGTCATGGTTTCCTCGACGAGAACCGTAGGAGTTAAAGTCTCTAGGCGCAACACCTTTTTCAATTAAGAATTTGCCTGCTGGGGTATTCTTGCCGATGGCCCCTGCTGGTGAAATGTGGTCAGTCGTAACAGAGTCACCAAACTTCCCAACAACACGAAGATCTGAAAGTGGTTTAACCGCTTCTGGATCTTTCGCAAGTCCTTCAAAGAACGGTGGGTTTGCAATATAAGTGGATTCATCATCCCATTTATAAAGCGCATCATCTGTTGTATCAATTTGATTCCATCGCTCGTTACTAGTAAAGACATCTTGATACTCACGACGGAATAGTTCTGGTGTGACAGTTTTGTCCACAATCGCACGAACTTCTTCCGTAGAAGGCCAGATATCTTTAAAGAATACAGGCTTACCATCTTTATCTGTTGTAATCGGATCATTCAACAAGTCAACATTGACTGTTCCTGCAAGTGCATATGCGACAACAAGTGGTGGAGATGCAAGATAGTTTGCTTTGACAAGCGGGTGAATACGACCTTCAAAGTTACGGTTACCAGATAAAACAGATGTTACAGTTAAATCATTTTCTGCAATTGCATCTTCAATTTCCTCTTCTAATGGACCAGAGTTTCCGATACAAGTCGTACACCCATAACCTACAAGATGGAAGCCCATGTCCTCAAGGTAAGGCATTAACCCTGAGTCGTTCAAGTAACCTGTAACAACTTTTGAACCTGGTGCAAGAGATGTTTTTACATACTCAGGCACTTTAAGCCCTAGTTCACTTGCTTTCTTTGCAACTAGACCAGCCGCCACAAGCACGTATGGGTTAGACGTGTTCGTACAGCTCGTAATCGCTGCAATCGCCACTGCACCTGTTTTCATGCTTGTTTTACGTCCATCTTTATACGTAACGTTAACAGTCTTGTTGAACTCAGACTGATCAAGTCCAAGACCTTGGTTGCCTGCTGGTGCTACAACAGCTTCTTGGAAAGATTTTTGCATTTTCGGAAGTTCAATTAAATCTTGCGGGCGTTTTGGACCAGAAAGATTTGCATGAATTTGCGATAAGTCAACTTCAACCACATCTGTATACGATGGATCTGGCGTTTCGCCTGGAACATACCATAATCCATTTGCTTGACAGTAAGCACGAACTAAATCGATTTGCTCTTCAGAACGACCTGTTAAGCGCATGTAGTTCATTGCTTCCTCGTCTACTGGGAAGAACCCGCACGTTGCACCGTATTCAGGCGCCATGTTTGAAATCGTTGCTCGATCTGCAAGCGGCATATCTGCTAAACCTGGACCGAAATACTCAACAAATTTCCCAACAACGTTCTTTTGGCGAAGTACTTGTGTTACTTTAAGCGCCACATCAGTTGCCGTTGTTCCACTTGGTAGAGAGCCTGTAAATTTCAATCCGATGACTTCTGGCACTGGGAAGTAAGAAGGCTGACCAAGCATTCCAGCTTCTGCTTCAATACCACCAACACCCCAACCTAGTACACCAAGGCCGTTAATCATCGTTGTATGAGAATCCGTACCTACGAGTGAATCAGGGAACGTTAACAGTTCGCCATCTTTCTCTACAGCGTGGACTACATTTGCTATGTACTCCAAGTTTACTTGGTGAACAATTCCTGTTGCTGGTGGCACAGCGTTATAATTATCAAACGCTTTCTTAGCCCAGCTTAAAAATTCATAACGTTCACCGTTTCGCTCAAACTCACGGTTCATGTTATAAAGCAAGGAATCATCTGTACCGAATTTATCAACTTGTACAGAGTGATCGATCACTAAATCTACAGGAATCTCTGGATTAATTTGATCCGGATCTCCACCTAAATCAGCCATCGCTTTTCTTAATGCTGCCAAGTCAACAACTGCTGGCACCCCTGTGAAATCTTGAAGAATAACACGAGATGGTTTGAATGGAACATCAATTTCTTTTTGTTCAGCAGTTCCCCACTTCGCTAAATTTTCAACGTGCTCTTTTTTAATAACATAATCATCATATTGACGTAAAACTGACTCTAGCAATACCTTTACAGAGTATGGTAGTTTACTAACTTTCCCATAACCTGCTTTCTCTAACGCATCAAGTGCATAATAATGATACGTTTTTCCATTTGACTCAAAAGAAGACCGCGCTTTAAACACATCTAAGTTTTTTGACATCTAAGACCCTCCTTATCAACTTCATCATATCGCATTGTTCCCAACTTGTCTAAGGAACGCACTTGAGTAAGCGCTTTTAATGTAAGCGATATAATTGCCCTTCATTAGAATAGCAAAAGTTGACGAAAGTTTAAATCTTTTTTCGACATATTTTTAAAAAAGGATAAGAAAAAGTGGATTCCATATACTGAAGAATGAAAGCGAGGTGGACGAAAAATGAAGGGAAATTCTAAGGCGAGACGCAATCAACCCCAGCATCCTGAAAGCAATCAACCACAGAAACAAAGTGGTTCTCATAAAACAAAAAAAGCCAACCATGTTAGCCAAACGAACGGAGAAGGCTAAATAGCCCAAACCTTTTTGGAGCCATCGCATAGACTGTAATCATACCGGAACAAAAGGAGGTTACACAATGAGCGGTGGATTCGGAACAGGCGGAGGTTTCGCTTTAATTGTTGTTCTATTTATTCTTTTAGTAATTGTTGGAGCAAGCTGGTTCTAAAAGAAGGACTGCATCGCAGTCCTTTTTTCTTTTTTTATGAGACGTTTTTGTGAGTGCTGTCATTCAGCTACATAAGGTAGCGACTATATTTCAACAGAAACATGGCGCCAATGCTAATAGCAAGAATGAGGCTAGCTTTTCTCAACGGTTCTTCCGCGTTTTCATCACCCTTTTTCATCAGGCGAAGTGACTTACTTGTAATTCCTAAGCTTACGCCAATAACAAGTGTTAAAGCAACAACACCCCAAGTCCACCAAGACCCCCAATTAAAGACAAGCGGAATCCCTGTAGCAATCAACATTAGTAAACCGATATGTGCGAATACAAACAGGACTCGATAGAAGTTTATTAATCCTTCTTTGAATCGTCCGCCTTCTTCAAGCCTTGCAGCATAATATAAAAACGGGAACGGCATACATAGAAATAAAACAATGGAACTAAACATATGAGTCGCAAAAAGAATAATTTGAGACACCTTTTTCTCCCCCTCCATAGAAACCCTTCTCATTTTATGCTAAAGTAACAGCTAAGAACAAGTGAAAAGGAGGGCTGAATGTGGGTGACTGGTTTATGAACCTGATTGTCATGTGGACATTTATTTTGCTCGGATTGATGTTTATTGGTGGCTTTTTTATGTTTCGAAAATTTCTTAAACGAATGCCTAAAGAAGACGGCAAATCGATCTTAGATTGGCAAGATTACTACATAAATCAAGCGCTTCCTTTATGGCAAGATGAGCAGCGACAATTACTTAATGAACTTGTCGAGCCTGTACCTGAGCTCTTTCGCGATGTCGCTAAAGAAAAAATTGCTGGAAAGATTAGTGAGATTGCGTTAAGAGAAAATGCGTCTAGCCTAACACTCGATACGATTATCCGTGGATATATAACGGCAACCCCTAAAAAGGACCATCGTTTTCTCATAAAAAAATTAAAGCAAAAACAGATTGATTTAACACCGTACGAGCATTTGCTCGATCGACAATCAAAATCCCGTAGCAAAAAAGAGTTTCAAGAAGCAGTTGAGAAAAAGAAAACGATCTAAAAAGATGCTCCCTTCAACGTAGACACTTTTAAAAAGTGAATACAATGAAAGGAGCATTTTTTGTCAGGCAAGATGATCGCAGCAGGTAACAAGGATGTCTAGCGCTCATCCTCTCTTCGTTGACACATTCAATCGCATTAGAAGATGTTAAGACTTATGCAAAAAAAACGTATTTGAAAAGGGAAGATATTCATTTAGGCAAAGCGATTGGATCTCTTAAACGAAAAAAAGCTTGCATAGTCGGCTTTCGCCTACTAAACCAGCTTTCTTTGTCCTTGTCATGATGCTGTAGTTTGTTCTCTTGCTTGTAGCAAGTACATTTTATGATACAATCCTTCGCGCTTGAGCAAGCTTTCGTGGGTGCCACTTTCGACTACTTCACCTTGGTGGAGCACTAAAATAAGTTGAGCATGTTTAATCGTCGACAACCGATGCGCAATTGCGATTGTCGTTCGATTTTGCTGCATTTTTTCTAACGCCCTTTGAATGGTTTCCTCCGTTTCAGTGTCAATACTAGCTGTTGCCTCATCTAAAACGAGAATATCCGGGTTTCCGAGCATGGTTCTTGCAAATGAGAGTAACTGGCGTTCTCCACTTGAAAAGGTTGTACCTCGTTCCCCCATCACCGTATCGTAGCCATTAGGTAATGCTTCTATAAAGCGATCCGCACCAACAAATTCACAAGCGGCTCGGACATCATCTCTTGTGAAGCCTTCACGGCCTAACGTAATATTGCTGGCAACCGTTCCGCTATATAAAAAAGAATCTTGTAACACAAGCCCTACTCGCTCTCTTAGTGTATCCTCTCGAAACGAATAGAGGGATCGACCGTCTATATAGATTTCCCCATGCTTTAATGGATAAAAGCGCATGAGCAAGTTAATAATTGAGCTTTTCCCACTTCCAGTATGCCCTACTAGCGCAATCGTTTCACCCCGGGATGCTTGAAAGGAAATGTTATGAAGCACGTTTGTCGTACCATCGTACGAAAACGAAACATCTTTAAATGCAATTGAACCACCTAGTTCTTCAGCGCGTTCACTTTCGTCAAATGTGGCTCCTGGCGCGTACTCTTCACGATCCATTAAACGAAAAACTCTTCCAGCCGAAACAATTGCTTGCTGAAACAACGATAACCGTTGCATGATTTGATTCACAGGTTCAAAAAAACGGTCAAGCAAATTAACAAACGCATAAAGTACTCCGAATTCAATAGGTCCTGCAAAAGATTGAAAGCCAAAATACAGCAAGACAATTGAAATAGCCATTAAACTTAAAATATCAACAATCGGCCTTAACAACAGCGCATCTGCTTTCATCGCTTTCATACCAGCTTGATAATGAGCTTCATTAATTTCGGCAAATTCTTTTTTCATTCGTTTTTCCTGCCGAAAGGCTTGTATGATTCGCATTCCTTGTACAGATTCACTCATTTTCGCATTGATTTCACTTACTTTTGCACTGACAGTTTCATAGAATGAGGAGCTTATTTTTCGATAAACTCGAAAAACAAGAAATAAAAATGGCAGAAAGATGAGACAGTAGAGTGCTAATGTTGCATTTAAATAAAACATGGCGACAAAGGTGCCAATCATGAATATTCCATTTTGAACAAATACGGCCAGCACTGTTACATACAATTCTTTGATTGATTCTGTATCATTTGTAATACGTGATACAAGTCCACCACCGGGCATTTTATCAAAAAAAGACAGTCCAAGCTTCTGCACATTTTTAAAGACATCTACCCGTAATGTTTGAATGATTCGCAAAGCAACTTTTTGAAAAAAAAGACTTTGTATATATTGACTAATGATTGCAACGATTAAGAGGGAAATAAAAATCGACACTAGCCATGTCAGCGGTTCAGTTGGGAAGTTTCCTGCTGTTAAATACGTATCAATAAAGTGCGCAATCAAAATTGGCTGAAGCAACTCTGCTGTTGCAGCGATCATCATAATAATAAATGCTACAATCAACATTTTCTTGTGACCTTTTGCATATCGTAACAGCCGTAGGAAAATGGCACGCTGCTGCTTTCCTGAAAGTACTTCATCTGTATGTTTCAATCCCTAGCCCCCTTGCTCCACAATCGTTTCTAGCTGTTGGCGTTCGTACATTTCTTTGTACCAACCACCTTGCTCCATCAACGTTCGATGCGTGCCTCTTTGCTTTATTGTCCCTTCATCAAGGACAAGGATGAGGTCTGCATGACTCACTGCGCTTAATCGATGCGCACTCATAATCAACCCTTGATTCGCCTGTTTTTCCTTCAGTCCAGATAAGATGGCTTCTTCTGTTTTCGCATCAACTGCCGATAATGAATCATCGAGCAATAATACATTCGGTTGGCTTAAGATCGCTCGCGCTATTGAAATACGCTGTTTTTGACCACCTGAAAGGGTTACGCCTCGTTCTCCGACAATTGTTTCATAGCCTTCGGGAAATCGATTAATATCGTCATGTACACATGCAATCTGGCAGGCTCTGACAACATCTATGAACGAGGCGCTCGGATTTGTAAATGCAACGTTCTCTGCAATCGTTGCGGAAAACAAGAAATGATCTTGCGGCACAAACCCAAACAACTCTTTTATACACGTAGGATCTAGTTGCCTACTTTCTATACCGTCGAAGCTAATTGAGCCTTTTGTAACATCTACCTCTCTTTGTAACAAAGACATCAAAGTTGATTTTCCACTTCCAGTTTTTCCTACTAAAGCGATCGTTTCTCCTTGCTTAACTTGAAAATAGATGTGCTCCAGCGTTCGTTTAGAAGTCGTTTCGTATTGAAATTCGTCAATGGACACGTCTATTTCTCCTGTTAACGTTTGTTTTACCGGTTGATTAACTGGCTGTAAACTTGAATCTGTATGTAAAAGCGCCATAATCCGTTCATACGAGGCTCGCCCTCTTTCCACAACATTAAAAAACATTCCTAGTGCCAGCATCGGCCAAATTAATAAACCTAAATAAAACACAAAGGTGGTTAACTGTCCGAGAGTCATGGTTTCGTCAATAACAAAAGTTGCGCCAAATGATACGGCAAGTAGATAACACAATCCAATTACACCTGTAATCGTTGGATCAAATAACGCATCAATTTTTGCGACACGAATATTTTTCTCAACAACCACAGCGGATTGATTCTGAAATTTTTGATTTTCTTCCTCCTCTTGACCGAATGCTTTCGTCACTTTTATGCCGTTAATAGTTTCTTGAACCGTTTGATTTAAAGAACTGAACGCCGCTTGGGCATACCCAAACCGTTTATGCAGCATTGCTCCGTAAAGGCTAGTTAAAATTGCCATTAGCGGAAGAGGAATCAATGTAATGAGCGTTAATTCCCAACTAAGCGTTAGCGCCATCGTCCCAACGACCATTCCACCGAGCAGCACAGCATCCACAATGGTTAAGACGCCTTCCCCTGCTGTTGCCTGAACAGCACGGACATCATTTGTTGATATGGCCATAAGATCGCCTGTTGACCGTTTTTGATAAAACGATACTGGCATGGTCGTATAATGGTGATACAGCTGATTACGTAGCTGTCGAGCAAGTTTAAACGATGCACCATAAATGAGTAGTCGCCACAAAAACCGTAGCACATATAAAATGAGACCAATGATTAAAATAACAGCTATGTAACGGATTAATATCGCTTGAGTTAACGTATCTGTTTGAATGAAATCGACAACACGACCAATGATTTGCGGTGGGACAAGAGATAATAAAGATACAATCGCTAAGATGAGCGAACCCCCGACATATGCTTTCCAATGGGTTTTAAAAAACCATGCTAAATCAATAAAAATCCGCATATCTTTCCCTCTCTTATCAATCGAAAAAATTTTCTAACAATAATGAACAGTTTAACAGGCACTCCGCTTCTAACGAAGTGCCTGTACTTATTTAGACTGTTGCTTTTGCATCGCTTTCATCATTTGAGTGATTTTCTTTTGTGATGGGTTTTGCCCCATTTGCTGCATCATCACGCGTAGCATTTGCTCATTAATCGGTGGGTTCTTTTTCAAATAAGACATCATCGTTTTACGAGCAATAAAAAAGCCAATTGCTACACCTGCTAAAACTGCAACGGTGTACCCTATAATATGCCAGATCAATGTTAAACCTCCTTCTCACACGTTCTACTTCTACTGAACCTTATCTATTATACACGAGCAAGCTTTGATTTTAAAGCACTTAAAAAAGCATGCTTTACAGCACGCTTTGTTTTTCATACGGTTTTAACCATCCAAAACGGCGATCATGAATATTTACTGCAAAGAAAAATCCCTCTACATCACGGAGCGCATCAAAAACATCGGTCTCTGCTTGTAAATCGCCTTCTGCTTCTAAACAGATTTTCTTTGCATCAATCATTAAGGCACATTGATTATCTGGATTACTTTTTGAGGCAGCTACATACCGATTCGACGCTTTTTCTTTATACTTTTCCATGAACAACTGCTTAATTTGTTCTTCTGGCATAGAAGTCGTAATATAATTAATTTGGCGATCGTAAATCGGCTGAGTATGTGCCCTTGCTTTTTCCCGTTCTTCAAATAGCTGAAACAACTTCATTTCCTTTCCAAGGTAAGAGGATGCAACATCTTCCGTAACATTAAAAAGTTCATAGTATCTCATCTATCTTCTCCTCCGGCAAATGAACATTAGGAAATATTTAGTTTTATTATACCCATTTTTTAAAAATATACTGTCAATTCATCGGGGAGAAGCTCACTAGTTTTGTCGAATTCGGTGAAAAACAGCTTTTTTTTAATTAATTGCCCTTTTCAGTACAAAAATTTCCGTCAAGTCCACATCTCTGTGTAAAATCACAATACACTGCTTTTATCATTTGATTAGGTCTGTCTAAAAACGGTCATCCTTTATCCAAAAATGGGAACGTTCAATTCAAATGATGTTCATCACTTGTCGCGCGGACGGACGCTTTCACCACAGGCATAAGCGCGACATCCGTTTGCGCTACGTTATCACTTGCGCTCACGGTGTCTTCTTTGCCGTGGGCAACGCCTCAACTCCTTCGATAACATCACTCTTTGATTTTCGGACTGTTGCTTTTCCCGTCGGAGTCGCCACCTGCGCTAATGAGTGAGCCAGGAGAGAAAATAAGGTTTACATATACGCTAGTGCCATTCACTATATTTTCTAGTAGAATCAAGCCCGTATTCGTGGATGTCCATAAGCAGTGCACTGATCAAACGATTGGCGGATTCCTTGTCTTAAAAATACGAATGACTCCTTCTCAACGTCTGACTTCTTCATTGTTGGGCTAGTTATATTGAGCTTTTTTACACAATGATATGGAATCTATCAAAAAAATTCAGTCTATATGTAGGGTTATTGGTTATCTTACTATAAAAAACTAATTTCAGACGATCAAAAAACACGTTGACGCGGCTCTTCATCATCCGTTTCACAAATGAGGCTATTTAAAGCGCCATTGCTTACCGATGGAAAACCCTCGTCACACGTGTTTCATGGATGTTCCCTTATTTCCAGCTTACGCAAATTACTTTAGCAAAGCTTTGACTTTGTTCACGACATTCTCAACGGTGAAGCCATACTCAGCAATAATTTGATCTCCTGCGCCAGAAGCACCGAACGTATCAATTGTTAACGTATCGCCTTCATCGCCAACGTACTTCGCCCATCCCAATGAAGCACCCATTTCGATTGCAAGGCGCGCTTTCACGTTTTTAGGGATGACCGCGTCTTTATATTCTTTCGGTTGAGCTTCAAAGCGATCCCAGCTTGGCATGCTCACAACAGATACATCAATCTTTTCTTTAGATAAGGCTTCTTTTGCTTTCATAGCAAGCTGGACTTCTGAACCTGTAGCAATTAAAACCGCATCTGGCTCGCCATTTGCTTGAGAAAGAACATAAGCACCTTTTTTCACGCCTTCATAAGCTTTCGTCGTTGTTTCTTCTTGCGTATCAACATTTTGACGGCTTAATACAAGTGCAGTTGGTTCTTTTTGTGATTCAAGAGACAGCTTCCATGCAGCAGCCGTTTCATTTCCATCACCAGGACGAATAACTGATAAGCCAGGCATCGCACGTAATGCAGCCAATTGTTCAACTGGCTCGTGGGTTGGACCATCTTCCCCTACAGCAATACTATCGTGAGTTAATACGTATGTGACAGGAACGCCCATTAACGCTGATAGACGAATCGCTGGTCTTACATAATCAGAGAATACAAAGAATGTTCCTCCAAATACTTTTAAGCCACCATGAAGCGCCATTCCGTTTAATGCACAACCCATCGCAAACTCACGAACACCAAACCAGATATTGCGACCAGCATAGTTGTCTCGACCAAAGTTGCTTTCGTTATTTAAATTGGTTTTATTTGAACCAGCCAGGTCTGCAGATCCACCAAATAATTCAGGAACATGTTTTGCAAGCGCATTTAATGCTTCTCCAGAAGATGCACGAGTTGCTAGACTTTTTCCAGCTTCAAAAGTTGGCAATGCTTGGTCAAAATCTGCTGGTAAATCTCCTGAGAATGCACGCTCATACTGTTTTGCTAGCTCTGGATTGGCTTTCTTATAAGCAGCAAAAAGTTCGTTCCACTCATCTTCTTTTTTCTGGCCTTGTTCCTTAACAGATGTAAAGAATTCACTTACTTCTTCAGGAATATGGAAATCTTTTTCATACGTCCACTTATACGCTTCTTTTGTAAGAGCTACTTCATCAGATCCAAGCGGCGCACCATGGGATGCAGATTTGGCTGATTTATTTGGTGAACCGAAGCCGATCACTGTTTTCACTTCAATTAATGTCGGGCGATCAGACGTTTTCGCTTTCGTAATCGCTTTATTAATTTCAGCTAGATTCGTCCCATCTTCAACAAAAATGACGTTCCAGCCATAAGCTTTAAAACGATCTTCAACACTTTCTGAAAACGACTCATGTAAATCTCCATCTAAAGAGATATCATTTGAATCATAAAGAACAACAAGACGGTTTAATTTTAAGTGACCCGCAAGTGACGCTGCTTCTGCAGACACACCTTCCATTAAATCGCCGTCTCCACAAATCGCATACGTGAAATGATCAACAATCTCGTGGTCAACTGTATTGTACGTCGCAGCTAAATGACGCTCCGCCATTGCCATCCCTACTGCCATTGCAACCCCTTGCCCAAGTGGACCTGTCGTTGCTTCAACGCCGGCTGTATGACCGTATTCAGGGTGTCCAGGCGTACGACTTCCTAACTGACGAAATGATTTCAAATCATCCAACGTCACATCATAACCTGTCAAATGAAGAAGGCTATATAAAAGCATGGAACCATGTCCAGCTGATAAGACAAAACGATCTCGGTTTGTCCACTCAGGGTTTGCTGGGTTATGATTCATGTGATTCGCCCATAAATCTAACGCCATTGGCGCTGCGCCCATTGGCATCCCCGGGTGACCTGAATTGGCTTTTTCAATGCTATCAATTGAAAGTGTTCGAATGGTATTTACCGCTAATTCTTCAATATTGTTTTTCATTTGTTACACCCTTTCATTCTTCGTACGTTTCCATCATAAACAAAATAAAAAAAATGTACAAGCCTGACGGGAGCTTGTACATTTAGTGAGGTGGGTTTTGTTTTTGTGCTTTACTATCTTTTAGCTTTTGTGGGGTCACATCTGTGCCCTCTTCATCAACAACTTTAACGGAATGCAGTTGATTTTTAAATGTGGAACGGAACGTATTTAAATATTCTTTTCGAAGCGCTTGCTGTTCGTCTTTTTGCTGCTTCGTTAATCCTGATGTCTTCGCTAGTTGAGACAGTTCATTGATTCGGTCTAATTTTGATTTTGATAACAACGACATTCACCTATCCTTTGGTTGTCATCATAGCATCTTCATTTCATTAGATCAACTCATCTGATTTCGTTTGCTCGTACTGCTGAAAACGCCGATGTACCGTTGCTTTTGAACAATGATAACCTAACCCATTTAACGTTACTGCAATGTCATGAAACGTTAGCTTTTTCTCTCGTAATCTAACAATTTCTTCGATCGGAAGGTCTTTTTTACTCCGTCCTCCACTACCCGTATCTTTTAAGTTACGCTCTGGATGAAACCCTTTTTCAATCGCCCTTCTCATCCCGCGTTTGATCTTCAAGTTATGTAATTTCCGCTGGTACTCTTCCACGATGGCTACGATTTCAAAAACCATCTCGTCTGCTTCTGATAAATGTAACGCACCATCGTTATGACATGTATAAATCGTAATGCCATACTTTTGAAGTTGATATAGAATAGCAGTCCTCGCTCTTCCCCTACCAATCCTCGTCTCGTCTGTTACTAGCAAATGCGTGAACGTTTGTTTCTTTGCTTGATCTAAAAGGAATAGAAGATTATCGCGGTCCAATTCATACCCACTAGCAACCTCAGAAAGACAATCGCTCACTTCTATTCCATGTTGCTGAGCCATTTTCACTAATTCATCTTCTTGACGAGCTAACGACGTTTGTTGACTCTCTTTATCCGTACTGACTCGACAATACAAAATGGCTTTATTTCGTTTCATACTGTGCCTCCCACTGCAATGTTTCAGCGACTAACGATCATTTAAAAGGATTACGTGACTGTCTGTATTGCTGCTTCGATCCTCTACCTGCTCGTTCTCATCACTATCAAAGGATAACAAACTACTAAACATAAATAAAACAGTAATAATACCAGCAATAATAATCCCTTTTTCTTGACTCTTCTTCATCATCGATCACCCGTTCGCAAGAATATTTGTTCTTACTTTAAGATACTTCGAACTTTTGTTCGTGTCAAGCATTTTTAGAACTTATGTTTGCGTTCGTATGTTCGATGTGCTAAAGTAAAGATAACGAATACATAGATAAAGCAGGTGAAGAGGAGTGTCTAAATTATCTACTAGACAAGAAGAGATTTTATTATTTATTAAAGATGAAGTAAAAAAGAAAGGCTATCCGCCTTCCGTACGTGAAATTGGGGAAGCAGTAGGTTTAGCATCAAGCTCAACCGTACATGGTCATCTTGCTCGTCTTGAAAAGAAAGGATACATTCGTCGCGATCCTACGAAACCTCGAGCAATTGAAGTACTTTCGCTTGAAGAAGCGCTGGACGAGCCTTCCATTATTCGTGAACGCGCACGCTATATTCCTGTAATTGGTAAGGTTACAGCAGGTAGTCCAATTACAGCGATTGAAAATATCGACGACTACCTCCCCCTTCCAGATCATATGTCTGGTCATGAACAAGTGTATGCCTTAGTTATTCAAGGTGAAAGTATGATCGAAGCGGGCATTTTCGATGGGGACCAAGTCATTGTGAAGCAGCAGCAAAGTGCTGATAATGGTGACATTATCGTTGCAATGACTGATGAAAACGAAGCCACAGTCAAACGATTTTTCCGAGAAAAGAACTACATTCGCCTTCAGCCTGAAAATTCAACAATGAAGCCGATTATACTCGACAATTGTACGATTCTAGGAAAAGTCATTGGTGTTTTCCGAACGATCCATTAACCATAAAGAAAGAGCACCGGAAAACCCAGTGCTCTTTTTTTGCGCCTTTATTGATGGTGGACTTGACTGTCAGCCTCATTCTCTTCTTTTTTTCTTTCGCTATTTAACATGATTTTTAAGACAATTGCAGTAAGAAGAAATAAGACGCCTGCACTAATAAATACGTAAGGAATACCAAAGCTCGCTGCAATTAAACCGCCTGAGACCGGTCCTAATACATTTCCTAAAAAACGAAAACTCTGATTATAACCGAGTACTTCCCCTTGCATCGATACTGGACACGCTTGACGAATAAACGCTGTCGTGCAGGGAATTAACCCTCCGACCGCTAATCCAAAGACAAAACGCAATACAATTAATTGCCAGAGTGAATCAACGAATGCTTGCGGAATAAAAAACACACCAGACAAAATAAGTAAAATGAGCATTACCTTTTCGTGGCCCATTCGGTCACCTAACTGCCCCCATTTTCGAGTTGATAATAAGTTCCCTAAACCCGTAATCGAGAATGCTAAACCAGCTAAAAAAGCCATATTTTCAACTGGCCCGACTAAATCATTAACAAATAGAGCTAAAAGTGGCTGGACGCTAAACAATGCCATTTGAATAATGAGCGCCACAACCATTACCATTATTAACATAGGCGAACGTACAATAAATGCCAATACCTCTTTTGCTGCATACCGTCGCTTTTTCTCACCTTTTTCCTCATAAATCACTTCTTTTACCCCAAAAACAACAAGTAGAGATGCAAGGGTTAAGATTGACGCAGTCAATACAAACGTTAATTCCATTCCAACAGTATCTGCAATCAAACCGCCAAATAATGGCCCTAGCAAACCTCCAGAAACAGTACCTGTCTGCAAAGTTCCGAGGGTTTCTCCAGCTGTACGCTTACTACTTTGTGCTGCTATTAATGCCATTGAAGCCGGGATAAACCCTGTTGCGAGCCCCATGAAAGCGCGCAGAATAAACAATGCCTCAACAGATTGAACATATCCCATAAGAAAAACCGAGATGGCAATCCCAAAACCAGTCCCAATGAGGACCTTTTTTCGTCCGTAACGATCGCCAATTCGTCCCCAAATCGGCGCAACGAGAAAAGCAACTAAGAAAGAAATACCGAAAACAAAGCCAGACCACCTTTGAACATCTTCACCTGAATATTGTCCGAATGATTCAATGTAAAGAGATAAAAATGGAATCACCATTGTCATACTTGCACCAACAAACAAGTTGGCAAACCACATAATCATTAAATTACGCTTTTCCGCTTTTATACTGATCACCTTCGTTGTCTAAAGATCTTCCTTTTTATTTCGCAACTCTAAATATATGCGAAAAAAAAACAGCCGTCAAACGCTCTCTCCTAGCTAAATCTGTAAAAAAAGAGTCTAAACAGCCCGTTTTCTTTCATTTCATTCTATTTTCACACATCCGAAAAAATTTCATAGGATGACTATAACCAATACATAGGAGGCGAATGGAATGAATCTTTCAGATGAAATGGTATTGCTTATCACCATTCTTGTACTGTTTTTGTTACTCGTCATTGTAGGGATTATTTTGTTTTATCTTTAAATCGCTTCAAAAAAGCGAAAGTGTTTGGTACCGAATTTCGACTAAATTCGTTACACTTAACCCAAGCAAACGAACGTGGCGACGAATCTCTCCATATTCAAACCACAATTCTTGCACATACTGAAACAACGCTTCACTGGTGTGAACGTAATCTGGTAAACTAATTCGCCTCGTTATCGTCTCAAACGATCGATAGCGAATCTTCAAGACAATGGTTTTCCCTTGTTTTTTTACTCGTTCAAGGGAACCTTGCACTTCATCTGCTAGACGTCTTAGTTTAAATAAAACATCTTCATCGGTCACAAGTGGTTGTGCATACGTGTGTTCTTTTCCAACCGACTTTCGATCACGATGCAATTTCAACTGGTTGTTATCAATTCCTCTTGCTCGTTTATAATAAGATAAACCAGCTTTACCGAAATGATGAACAAGGTCAAGCTGACTCATCTTGTATAAATCATCGCCTACATAGATATTCAAACGATGCATTTTTTCAGCAGTTTTTGGGCCGATACCCGGAAACTTTTCTACGGCTAGTTCTTTAATAAACGTCAGTGCTTTATCTGGTGGAATTACAGTGAGTCCAGCAGGCTTCTTTACATCGGATGCGATTTTAGCTAAAAATTTATTATAGGAAACGCCAGCAGAACTTGTTAGTCCCGTTTTTCTCCAAATATCAAACTGAATTTGACGGGCTAATTTACTCGCACTTTTTTCATTGTAATGATTATCCGTCACATCTAAATAGGCTTCATCAATGGACATTGGTTCTACTAAATCTGTATAAGTGAACATAATTTTTCGTATAGCGAGAGAAGCTTTTTGATAAGCTTTGTAGTTGCCTGATAGAAAAATCCCTTCAGGACAACGTTTGTACGCTTCATACGCACTCATTGCAGAGTGAATGCCATATTTTCTCGCTTCATAGTTAGCGGTGGAAACAATCCCTTTTCCACCAGTTGTTCGAGGATGCTTTGCGATAATAACCGGTTTGCCTTTTAGCGCCGGATTATCTCGTTCTTCTACTGACGAAAAAAAGGCATCCATATCAATGTGAATGATTTTACGAGTGGTGTCTCGATTCGGTTCAGGAAGCTTAAAATCTTGCTCATCCATAAAAACGACGCCTCTTTCATTCTCCTTGTATATATTCCTAGTGTATACGAACGTATGATCGAAGTCAATAAAACAACCTGATTTTACGAGGCTTTTATACCCGCTCTTATTGTAAATAGGTTCATTTAAACGTTTTTTACTTACACCTACCGTATTTGAGGTAATGCATTCCACTTAGCTGTTTTGATCATAAAAAAACCTTTTAGAACACGTACCTAACAAGCTCTAGGTGAATACACTGGTTTTAGAAAAAGGAGTGAAAGAGATGAATACTTATTCTAATGGGTATTTTCCTCAATACCCCTATCAAATGGGCATGCCGCACTATCATTCGAATCGACATTCACATGAAGCAATAAATGGGTTTAATGAATTCATTCCTCACCAAACAAATGAAAGTCAGCAGATGCATCACATGCAGCAAAATAACAATGATTACTCTTCTCTACAGTCGAATCAACATTCATATGTTCAAGCGAATAGCCAGCATCTTCATGGAAATATGAAAAATCAATGTCAACAAATGAAAGATCACCATGTCGAATTAAAAATGACTGATGGCCAAACTTTGGACGGCATCTTAACAGAAGTTCGCGAGGATGGCATTACGCTGTTGATTGGCGAAGACATTCATCAAGAAGAAGCTCGACAATTTGGTGGTTGGAGATACCGTCGCTATCGACCAAGATTTTTCCCGTATGGAAGGTTTGGCGGTATAGGCTTTTTCCCGTACTTTTATCCACCTTTCTTCTTCTAAAAAATTAAGAAGTGTATTGCGCTACAAGAGGAATTTTTCGTGTGCGTGACTCATCACATCTACTTTGTAGATTTCCCCTTGAAACCTCGCTAAAAAGCGGGGTTTTACAATTAAATAAAGTTATTTCTGAAAGGCGTCACTCAAAAGCTTCCTCTTTTTACAGTCGAATCTCTGTAACTGCTTTTAACGTGTATTTTGTCCCGTCCCCCAAAACAAAAAAACCCTCAACACAAAATGTGTCAAGGGCTTCCTCTTTTAGTAGTTCTGCATGAATTGTTCGCGTTCCCACGGGTGGACTTGCGTACGGAACATATCCCATTCAATTTCTTTCGCTTCAATAAAGTGTTCAACTGCGTGCTCGCCTAATGCTTTCACAAGGACCTCATCTTTTACAAGGCTCTCAAGTGCCTCGCCAAGTGATGCCGGTAGAGCTTTAATGCCTTCTTCAACACGTTCTTCTTTACTCATCACATAAATATTGCGATCGGTCGCTTCTGGAGGCGTCATTTTCCGCTTGATGCCATCTAGACCAGACGCAAGCATCACCGCCATCGCAAGATAAGGGTTAGCAGAAGGATCTGGACTACGAACTTCAACACGTGTTGACACACCGCGTGAAGATGGAATCCGAATAAGCGGTGAACGATTACGCATCGACCATGCGATGTAAACAGGTGCTTCATAACCTGGCACTAAACGCTTGTACGAATTCACGATTGGATTTGTAATTGCTGTGAACCCTTCCGCATGTTCCAAAATGCCGCTTAAGAACTGCATCGCTGTTTTACTTAATTGACTTTCCGTTTTCTCATCGTAAAACGCATTGCCATCTTTTGTGAACAACGACATGTTTAGGTGCATACCCGATCCATTAACGCCAAATAAAGGTTTTGGCATGAATGTTGCGTGAAGACCGTGCTTACGTGCAATCGTTTTGACAACAAGTTTAAACGTTTGAATATTGTCACATGCTGTAATGGCATCTGCATATTTGAAGTCAATTTCATGCTGTCCTGGAGCAACCTCGTGGTGTGAAGCTTCAATATCAAAACCCATGTCTTCTAATTCTAAAACGATGTCACGTCGACAATTTTCTCCAAGATCTGTTGGAGCTAAGTCGAAATAGCCACCTTTATCATTTAGTTCTAACGTTGGTTCACCTTTCTCGTCATTTTTAAACAAGAAAAATTCAGGCTCTGGTCCGATGTTAAAACCAGTAAATCCAAGCTCTTCAGCTTGCTTAAGCACGGACTTTAAAATTCCACGTGGATCCCCTTCAAATGGTGTTGGCTCTTCCCCAGGTTTTCCAGGCTGGTAAATATCACAAATGAGTCGAGCGACTTTCCCTTTTTCTGGTGTCCAAGGAAAAATAACCCATGTATCTAAATCTGGATAAAGATACATATCCGATTCTTCAATTCGAACAAATCCCTCAATGGAAGAACCGTCAAACATCATTTTGTTATCAAGTGCTTTTGACAATTGATCCACTGGGATCTCAACGTTTTTAATCGTTCCGAGTAAATCGGTGAACTGTAAACGAATAAAACGTACGTTTTCATCTTGTGCAATACGCACAATATCTTCTCTTGTATAATTTGGCAACGTAACTTGCTCCTCTCACTCTGTTTGTCTATGTAATAAGGAATAAAATCCTTTTCACATGATGAATTACGATTACTATGTAAATATCGTACTAAAGGCTTTTTTGTACGTCAAGAAAAGTCCTTATTCTTTATCTTCCTCTTCTTCTTGATTCATAAACGTCTTTTGTACAGCTTTTGTGACAGCGAGCTTCACATGTTCATACGTAAGCCCTCCTTGCACGTAAGCTGTATATGGTGGACGTAGTGGTCCGTCCGCTGTTAATTCAATACTCGCACCTTGCACAAACGTGCCAGCTGCCATAATGACATCATCTTCATAACCTGGCATGTAGCTCGGCATTGGTTTAACGTGAGCGTTCACTGGGGAAGATTGTTGAATTGATTGACAAAAAGCAACCATTTGTTCTGCTGTTTGAAAATAGACAGCTTGAATTAAATCTGTACGGGTTTCATTCCATTTCGGCGATGTGTGCATCCCTACTTCTTCAAGCAGCGAAGCAGTGTAATGTGCCCCTTTTACACTTTGTGCGACGACGTGAGGAGCCAAAAAGAATCCTTGGTACATGTCGGTCAATGTTCCAAGCGTCGCGCCCCCTTCTGCGCCAATTCCTGGTGCAGCAAGTCGGTAAGACGCAAGCTCAACGTATTCTTGTTTTCCAACGATATATCCACCTGATTTTGCAATGCCGCCACCTGGATTTTTAATTAATGAGCCTGCCATTAAATCAGCGCCAACGTGACAGGGTTCCCTTGTTTCCACAAATTCCCCATAGCAATTATCGACAAAAACAACCACGTCTTCTTTAATTGATTTAACAAACGAAATGATTTCCTCTAGCTCAGCAATTGTAAAAGATGGACGATCGCCATAGCCACGAGATCGTTGAATCCCAATGACTTTTGTTCGCTCATGAATGGCAGCACGTATACCAGCCTTGTCCATTTTCCCATCTACAAGATCGACTTTTTGATAATCAATTTGATAATCACGCAGAGAGCCTTTGCCATTGCCACGAATCCCTACAATCTCTTCAAGAGTATCGTACGGTGTTCCGCTAATATACAAAAGCTCATCTCCAGGACGCAAGACGCCAAATAAGGCGACGGCAATCGCATGTGTACCCGAGACGATTTGATGTCGCACTAAACTTGCTTCTCCACCGAAAACGTCTGCATAAATCGCCTCAAGTGTATCTCTTCCAGTATCGTCATAGCCGTACCCGGTTGTTGGCGTAAAATGAAAATCAGCAACCTGGTGGTCTGAAAAACTCTCCATCACACGATTTTGATTCATTAATGCAATCTGATCGACTTTTTGATGAATGGTGTAGATTTTTTCTTCTGCGCGTTCTACAAGTTGGCGCATTTCTGTTGAAAAAAGTGATTCCATGTTTTGCGTCTCTCCTAGTTATATTCAATCTGTTCTAGCTTATCACGTCAGAAAAAAGAAAGAAATAAGATGAGTCCTTTGCCTCACTTTATTTCTTAAAAGTAAAATCTTCTTTTCGTAACGTTTCTAGTTCCGATTTAGTGAATTTATCTTCTTTTAACACTCGAACCGCTTGTAATCGAATCGCTTCTTCAATCATGTTCCGCATGTAGCGTCCATTACTAAATGAATAAGCTTCTTCAGCCAAAACATGCTTAATTTGGTCTCGACATCGATTCAACGCATCTTTTTCAATGATGTAATCGCGTTCTTTCGCCATACCAATTAACATTTCAATTAGCTCTTCTACGGCATAATTTGGGAAGGTGATGGAAATAGGAAACCTCGAAGGTAGACCTGGATTTAGCGACATAAAAAAATCCATTTCTTTCGAATAGCCTGCTAGGATCAACACGAATTCATTCGCATGATTTTCCATTCCACGAACAAGGGTATCAATTGCTTCTTTTCCAAAATCTTTCTCTCCGCCTCTAGAGAGAGAGTAAGCTTCATCAATAAATAGCACGCCACCCTGAGCCTGCTTTAAGACATCTCTTGTTTTTTGCGCAGTATGACCAATGTATTCACCAACGAGATCAGCTCGCTCCATTTCAATGAAATGCCCTTTTGATAGCACATTCATTTCATGTAAAAAAGAGGCAATCAATCGAGCAACGGTTGTCTTCCCAGTCCCCGGGTTGCCTTTAAAAATCATGTGCAGCACTTGTTTAGGAGACTTTAATCCTACCTCTTTACGTCGCTCACTTATATAAATCCATGCGTACAATTCTTTTACAAGTGATTTAATTTCTTTTAAGCCAATGTAGTTTGCTAATTTATTTTCAAAACGTACGAGAATCTCATGTTTTTCTTTCTCTTCAACAGAAACAAACCAATCCGTGCTCGCACGCTTTTCAGGAGATTTATTTAATACGACGCTTATCCGCGCATTATTTTTAGTATGATGATTCGACATGGCTAGTGAGACCTCCCTCTAAACCCTTATCACTTTTACTATACGTGTAAGAAGAGAAAACGTGATAAACACCCAGATCTACATTCTTCTTATCTATCTTATGGTTCATCGTTAAAAACCATTCCTCGATGTCTTGATTTGATTACGATGGACAATCTCACTATTTTTGATAGAATTTAATGAAGAGGAGGGCGTTTATGGAACAGAACCAGCTAAAAGATGCGTTTTTAAACCAACTCATTCTCAAAGGTCGTAAGGCTACAACGATTAAACGCTATCACTATGATTTGAACGACTTTTTTCAATGGTTAAACGATCGTTCATTCATCCATTTAACGACGGAAGAGATTGAATCGTTTTATCAACATTTAATGGTCACACGCTCGTATCAAGTTCGTACCATTCGACGAATTTCTTCTGTTCTTCGTCGCTTTACGCTATTTTTATTTGAAGAGAACGTCCTTCAAGACCATCCATTGCTCCATCATGAACCACCCTTACTCACTCTTGAGCCATTAACCCGGGAAGAGTGGATTAGTAAGCGTGAAATGGACATTCTTTTACAGACAACACATTCAGAAAAAGGTTTAACAGAAAATCAACTTATGGCTCGTCCTTACTTAACAGAACGAAATTATGCCATCCTATTACTTTTGACCGAATATGGAATCACATTAAGTGAAGCATGTGAAATAACAATGAATGATACGTCATTCGTACAGCAAACCATTCAGATTAAAGATAGCGTCGAGCGAACCTTAGTGCTCGAATCAGCTCATTCGCAACAGCTTTACGTTTACTGGAGTAGTATCCCTGAGGCAGTTCGCCCAAGACTTCACACAAGCGATCCGTTGTTCGTTGCATTTGATTTTACTAGAAGAACGTATCACTGGTCCTATGAAAAGGATGCGCCAAAAACGTTAACAGCCATTGCTTTGCAAAAAATGATTCGGACGGAAGTCGCACGATCCGGTTTACGCAAAGGCATTTCAGCGCAACACTTCCGAAATGCTTATTTACTACGTACACTGCTAGATCCACTCGGCGAACATGATCTGCAACAACATCTAGGATTAAAAAGTCCATTATCCTTGCGGAGGTATGCCTTAACCCTCGCCCATTTAACAAAAAAAGATCAACAAGCTTTACTCGTCTCGTCCATATAAAAAGATCTCGTAACCGAATGGTCGCGAGATCTTTTTTTCTTCTATACGTCTGTTTCGCTTTTTAGCTGCACGTTTTTTTGCGGTGCAAACGTTGAGATTGCATGCTTATAAACAAGCTGTTGCTTTCCCTCCGTCTCAATAATAACCGTAAAGTTATCAAACCCTTTTATTGTGCCACGAAGCTGAAATCCATTTAATAAAAACATCGTGACGGGAATCGATTCCTTCCTTAATTGATTTAAAAATTGATCTTGAATGTTCACAGTTGACTTCATGACGATAGCCCCTCTCTCTCTAAGTGTTTCTACTCTTAATTATTCGAGTTCACTTTTAAATTTCCTGCAAGAAAAATCGACGACTTTCGTTAAGATTTCATCCATTGATTGACTCGTTACATCAAACCATTCCACATCACTTTTATTTTTAAACCATGTAATTTGTCTTTTTGCATATTGTCTCGATCGGGCTTTAATTCGTTCAACGGCTTCAGCTAATGATACGTCCCCATCAAAGTACTCATATAATTCTTTATACCCGATCGCTTGGATGGCTTGTCCGGTGATGCCTGCATGATACAGTTTCTCCACTTCGTCCACTAAGCCTTGCTCCATCATATGCTCAACCCGTTGATTGATTCGCTCATACAGCATTTTCCGATCCATATTCAATCCAATCATGACATAGTTAAAACGGGGAATTGATTGTTCTTGCTCTCGTTCCGAAAACCGTTTTCCAGTTGTATGAAGGACTTCAAGGGCACGAATGACGCGGCGCTCATTATTTGGATGAATGGATTCCGCCGCTACAGGATCACGTTCTTTTAACTGATGATACAAAGCATCCGCCCCTAATTCCTGTGCAAGATGCTCTAATGTAAGGCGATAAGCCGTGTCAGTTTC
This sequence comes from Shouchella phoenicis, assembly GCF_047238345.1. Lineage (NCBI taxonomy): Bacteria > Bacillati > Bacillota > Bacilli > Caryophanales > Bacillaceae > Shouchella > Shouchella phoenicis. Next base: position 2,093,042 of record NZ_JBDFMQ010000001.1, read on the forward strand.
TGCATTTGAAAAAGAAAGCTGATGGGTAACAGCTTGAACATAAAGCCCCGTTCCCCCAACCATAATTGGCATTTTTTCTCTAGCTTTTAAATCGGCGATCGTTTGCAACGCTTTTTCTTGGAAACTAGAGACTGTCCACGGTTCTGATGGCGGCAAGAGATCTATTAAGTGGTGCGGCACTTGCTGTCTTTCATCAATTGACGGTTTAGCCGTTCCAATTGACATCTCTTTGTACACTTGCATCGAATCCGCGTTAATGATTTCACCGTTTAGTTTTTTAGCTAATCGAATGCTTAACTCTGTTTTTCCAACTGCAGTTGGTCCAACAACAGCGATAATTGGATCTTTCTTCACCATGTTTCTTCCTTCCAAGCTTTATAAATTCTTTTGAATGATCCCATATTGAAAGGATGCATGTGGTCGATAGTGGACAGAGAATCCCAAACGAGCAAACAATGGACTGGATGACTGATTTTTGAGGACAATTTTCTGTTTGGCCACTCGTTTGGCTTCTTCCACCACTTCTTCTGTTAACGGTTGGTAAGATGCAAACTGTTTTAAACCAGCAAGTCCTGGAGAGTGCATACTCACCTCAAACATTGGGTCAAAATAAACGACATCGACGCTTTCAGATGGGCACTCTTTTAAATAAGCCAAATTCTCTGTTTGAACAACGTGAATGTTTTGAAGGGATGTCGTAAACTGATCGTCGCCTTCTGCCCAGTTTGCTAAACCATGCTTCACAATAAAAGCAATGTAGGGATTGGCCTCCAACCCTGTCACACTTCCAGAACTACCAACAGCGACTTGGGCTAGTATGGCATCAGCACCCATCCCTAACGTTGCATCGATCATTGACTCTCCTTCTGATAATCCAACAACTGATAAAAATGGGTCATGTCCTGTTTTTTTCCACTGCTTATACCTCAGCAGTGCCGCATTTGGATGGTAATAAAATGGTGCTGCATGGGCATCTCGATGCAGAATCAACTTATCTTTCGCTACAATTAACAGTGGTTGTTCACCGAACTCACGGTAAAAATCTTCAATAGAACGCTGCTGTCGCTCAATAAAAACACCATTAAACTGCGCGACATAGGCTTGCGCTTTTTCTTTTAATCGATCCACTTGTTTTCTTGCGGTGGTTACAATCACGTTTGTTGCTCCTCTACATCACACGTTTGAACATTTTTTCTAATTCATAAGTGGTAAAATGGATAATAATTGGGCGTCCATGCGGACATGTATACGGTTCTTCACATCTTCTTAACGTTTCTAACAGCTCAAACATTTCGTCGTGGCGCAAGTGGCGATTTGCTTTAATGGCAGCTTTGCAACTCATTAAAATGGCAGCTTCTTCTCGTAAGTTGTAAAGATTAATTTGTTTTGTTTGTAGCAACTGGTCTATGATCTCGCGAATGGACGATTCCTCGTCTCCCTTTGGAAACCAAGTTGGATGAGAACGTACCATATACGTATGAATGCCGAAAGGCTCGAGGATCAGCCCAACCGCCTCTAATTTTCCCGTCGATTCTTCAATCACTGCCGCTTCCCTTGCAGTGAATTCGAGTGTTAACGGCACAAGTAAATCTTGTATCGTTGAGATTGGTTCGTGCAGTTTTTTTCGGAAATACTCATACTTAATGCGCTCTTGCGCCGCATGTTGATCAATGAGATACATGCCATTCTCGTTTTGCGCAACGATATACGTCCCGTGCATTTGCCCTACGGGGTAAAGAGGCGGGACAGTTGATACATGCTCTTCTACTTTCACAGCCACCTGATGCACATCTTCAATAGATAAGTCTGTTGTTTGATCTTGTTTCTCCAAAGTCTCTTGACCCGAGTCATTTCCTTTATTAGGCTCTTCACGCTCTCCAACTTCGCTTTGAACTGTTTCTTTCAGCGAAGCCACTTTAGGCTGATCGTTTTCCACATAGTTCGGTGTTGGTTCGTAAATCACCGGTGCTTCCGGCTCTGTAAAGCGCTCCTCTTTAGGTTGGGCCGGATAATTGAGCGAAAACGAAAGTTGCTCGGACGGCTTTTTATCAGCGTCTGGTTGCTTCGTTGATTGAGGAATAAGTGTTTCCTTCGCGAAGACATCTTTAATGGAACGGGTAATGACTTCTGCTAACGCTTCTTCTTTACTTAAACGCACTTCAAGTTTTGCAGGATGGACGTTGACATCAATTAACGTTGGATCCATTTGTAATTTAAGGATGGCTAACGGATACCGACCAATTGGTAACAGTGTATGAAAGCCTTGTTGAATCGCTTGCGCTAACTTGTAATTTCGAATATAGCGACCGTTGATAAAGATAGACATGTACTGACGACTCGCTCTTGTTAATTCAGGCTTTGCCACATATCCTGTTAATTGATAATCGAGGGATTCGCCCTCTACTGAAACCATCGTGGATGCGGTTTGTCGACCGTACACTTCTGCGATCACCTGCAGCAATCGATCGTTTCCAGTCGTTTTAAGAACCGTCTTTCCATCACTCGTATAGTGAAACGCGATAGATGGATAAGCAAGCGCCATTCGATTAACCACATCACTCACATGTCCGGATTCTGTCAGTTTCGTCTTTAAATATTTTAACCGCGCTGGCGTATTGTAAAACAAATCTTTAATGAAGATGCTTGTCCCTTTTTTTGCGCTTGAAGGCTGACGTTCCACCACTTCTCCTCCATGAAGTGTAAGTTCAACTCCCTGATTTCCTGTACTCGTTTGCATGGTCACCGTTGAAACGGAAGCAATACTTGGTAACGCCTCCCCTCGAAATCCTAATGTGCGGATGGAAAATAGATCGCGATCATGCTGTAATTTTGAAGTGGCGTGGCGTAAAAATGCGGTTTCTACTTCATCTGCTTTAATGCCATGTCCATTGTCAACGATTCGAATGGACTCCATACCACCTTCTACGATCTCAATTAATAATTGAGTTGCTCCAGCGTCAACTGCGTTTTCTATTAATTCTTTCACAATTGATGCAGGTCGCTCTACGACTTCTCCAGCAGCAATTTTATTTGATAATGAATCATGGAGCTGTCGTATCGTTTGCATGTGATTCACCTCATTTTCGTTTTAGTTCCATTTGCCATTCATTCATTTTTTGAATGGCTTCAAAAGGCGTCATATTCATAAGATCGACGTCTTGAATAGCTTTCATGATGGCTTGCTCTTTTTTGGAGGTATTCTGCTTTTTTTCATCAGCTACATGAAACAGACTTAATTGTTCTGCCTCTTCGCGAATCGCTGCTACTTCTTTTTTCGCAACCGATTCCGGTGTGGCTTCACTCGTTTCTTTCGACTCGAACGTTTCTAATAGGACATTCGCTCGATCCGTAACCGATTTTGGCAAACCTGCTAACTCTGCCACATATACACCGTAACTTCGATCTGCTGCACCTTCTATAATCTGGTGTAAAAAAACCACTGTGCCATCTTCTTCTGCTGCAGAAACATGCACATTTCTCAATGTCTTGATCGTGTTCGCTAGCGCCGTTAATTCATGATAATGCGTGGAAAACAATGTTTTCGCACCGATCGATTCATGAATATACTCAATGATTGCTTGCGCCAAAGCCATCCCATCATAAGTGGACGTCCCTCGACCAATTTCATCTAAGATAATTAAGCTGTTCGCCGTTGCTTTTGTTAACGCATCTTTTGTTTCCATCATTTCAACCATAAACGTACTTTGACCGCTCGCTAAATCATCCGCAGCACCAATTCTCGTAAAAATACGGTCAAAAATAGGCATCGTTGCCCGTTCAGCCGGAACAAAGCTACCAATTTGTGTTAAAATGGCGCATAATGCGAGCTGGCGCATATACGTTGATTTCCCGCCCATATTCGGTCCTGTAATAAGCAACATATCTCTGTCTTTTGTTAAATCAATGTCATTCTCCACAAAGGTTCCACGTTGAATAACGGTTTCCACCACTGGGTGGCGACCTTGGACGATATCAATATCGCGTGTTTCTGTCACTGTTGGCTTCACATAGCTTTGAGTTTCAGCGACTGTCGCAAAACTTGCCAACACATCCATTTCACTAATTTCAGTAGCTAGTTTCTGTAAGGAAGGTACAAAGTTTTGGACGATCGTGCGAATCGCAATAAACAGTTCATACTCTAACGCGGTTAAGGACTCTTCCGCTTCCAAAATAAGCGCTTCTTTTTCTTTTAAATCAGGCGTAATGTAGCGTTCTGCGTTCGTTAACGTTTGTTTTCGTTCGTACCTTCCCTCTGGAAGCAAATGGGTATTCGCTCGCGATACTTCGATATAATAGCCAAATACTTTATTGTAGCCAACTTTTAATGAGCGAATACCAGTATACGAGCGTTCCTGCTGCTCAAGTTCAGCAATCCATTGCTTGCCATTTCGACTCGCATCACGGAAGCGATCAAGTTCTTCGTGATAACCATCTACAAGAATGCCTCCATCGGTGAGCGATAAAGGTGGATCTTCCACAATACTTTTTGATAAAAGCGTTACAAGCTCGTCATAAGAATCAATTGCGGATAGCCAGCTTTTTTTTATGTTCATTTCTTCTAACTGCTCTTTAATGGCTGGTAGCTTCGTTAGAGACCGTTTTAACTGAACGAGCTCACGGGCATTGACACTCCCGTATGCAATTCGGGCTGCAAGGCGTTCAATATCATAAACTTCTTTTAACAAATCTCGTAAAGCTTCGCGCTGAAAGAAAGCATCGTAGAATTGCGTCACAAGCTGTTGGCGGGCTCGAATCTCATGGGCATGTACTAAAGGACGGTCCATCCATTGACGTAATAAACGTCCACCCATTGACGTGACAGTTTGGTCAATAACCGATAATAATGACCCTTGTTTTTTCTTTTCTCGTAATGTCTCCACTAACTCTAAGTTGCGCTTAGCGTGGATATCAAGTTTTAAATAGTCGTCCGTAGAAAGATAAACGGCTTCTTGAATATGATGGAGCGACTGTTTTTGTGTTTCCACTAAATAATGAAGCAAACGATAATACGCTTTACATAATACCTCGTGCTGAATTGATTGTAGGAGATGTGTATATTCTGGCAGCGGTTCTTCTTCCTGACGATACGAAACGAGAAATGATTTGTTGGCATCTAACATCGTTTTAAGTTTCTCATCAACATCGACTGGCGCGACAATCTCTTTTGACTGACTTGTGACGATTTCTTGCATTAATTCATCGAGAGAACCATTTATAAGCGTGACATCACTCTCACCTGTTGATAAATCACAGCGTGCAAACCCGTAAGTGTCCCCTTCTGCTGCAATTGCAAGTAAGTAGTTGTTTTCTCGCTCAGCCAGAAGTTTGCTATTCATTAACGTTCCAGGAGTCAACAGTTTTGTCACTTCTCGCTTGACAACGCCTTTTACCATCTTCGGGTCTTCCACTTGTTCACAGATTGCAACTTTGTACCCTTTATCAATTAATTGCGTCATATAGCTTTCAGCAGAGTGGTGGGGAACGCCACACATCGGAATGCGGTCCTCTCCTTGCCCTCTCCCTGTTAACGTTATTTCCAGTTCTTTTGCAGCGGTTTGTGCATCATCAAAGAACATTTCATAAAAATCCCCTAAACGAAAAAAGAGAATCGCATCTTTATAGTTTTCTTTTATAGCTAAATATTGTTTCATCATTGGCGTAATACTCATAATTGCCTCCGTTAATCCTAAAATCTTACGTTATTATATCATAGGAAAGCCCTCTCCTTCATTCAAGAAAAAAAAGCCAGCTGTACAATTCAGCATGGCTTACGATTTATCAACTTCTTCTTGTAAAAAATTCGGATCAATTTGCTCATAATCGTCATCTGATAGATCACCTGAAATGGCGTCCAATGGGTATTCTTCAATAACACCATCAGGGTTAACAGCGACAGCGACTTTTGTTTCACCAATACACTCGACAACAAACTCTCTTTCTACTTGCACATCAACAGAGTGTCCGTTTTCACTAATAACGGCTTCTAACGTGTTTGGTTGTTGCACCGCTTTTGCCACAACATCAAGTTCTTCTGAAATAACGTTTTCGTCTTTCATTGTTAAAGGCACAATATCCGTATAGGAAACGGTCTGTGTGGCCACTTCTGTCTTTGTATTGTTTCCGTAAGAATACCACACATTAATGTCATACGTGCCGCTTACTTCAATCGTATCTCCTCGTTTTTTCGCACTATACGTATGATTAATAATCCAACAACCTAAGATACTTGACGGACGTTCTGTTGGTCGAATATGATGAGTCGCTTCCGAAAATTTCCGCCCTTTTCCACAGACTGCTTTCGTAATAATTTCACGATAACTCCTTGGATCAGCCATCCTGTTCCCTCCATTCACAATTCACCTAATCAAATAGGCAAACGTCCTAATTCCACACCGTATGCACATGGCAATAAAAAGGTGCAAGGCTTTCAGTAGACGCTTCTCTATTAAGCTATGTGATGTAGAACTTGTTTAGACCACAAAAAACACGCCTATGTCAGAACGAATCTAACATAGAGCGTGCCTGTTATTAGCAGCTATGGAAAGGACTTTTGGACGTGGTTCCACGCATAACGTCGCCATCCATTGAACGGACGACTTCATCTGTCACGCGCTTTGATACGGTATTCGTAACAATTTGCAGCAACTCATTTACTTCTACTTGGCTTCGCTTAAACTCTTGAACGAGTGGAATCTCATCAATCTCGTTATGAAGCGCATCAATTTTGGCTTCTACTTCTTTTAATGCTTCCATTTTGCCGTAGTGTCGCAAATTAACGGCTTCTTTTTGATGTCTTTTAATTTCTGCAATCATTTCTTGTACACGTAAATGTTCATTAATTTGCTTCTCTGCTTTTTTAAAGAAATCCACTTCTTCCGTTTGCGCAAGCATTGTTGCTAATTCTTTCGCTTTTGCACGGATATCCTTTTTTGTGTATAGTGTGCTCATTAAGCACGCACCTCCGCCGTTTCCACAATTTTTCCATTTAGTGACCATGTTCTTGCTTCGGTTACTTGTACATAAATAATTTCGCCAATAACTGACTTTGGTCCAACAAAGTTTACCAGTCGATTGGTACGTGTTCGTCCAGCTAATACGTCTGGATTCTTTTTACTCTCACCTTCAACAAGCACTTCCACAATTTTATCTTGATAATCTAAGTTCCGTTTTTCCGAAATCTCGTTTACAAGTGCATTTAAACGAGCCAAACGCTTTTTCTTCACTTCCATTGGTACATTATCTTCCATCCGCGCTGCTGGAGTTCCTTCGCGTGGAGAATAGATATACGTGAATGCAGCATCAAACTGCATCTCTTCCACTAATGTGAGCATGTCTTCAAATTGCTCATCCGTTTCATTTGGAAAGCCGACAATTAAATCGGTTGTAAACGAAGCATTCGGAATAGCAGTTTTAATTTTCTTCGCCAGGATTTCATACTCTTCACGAGAATATTTTCTACCCATTAATTTCAAAACATCACTATTTCCGTGTTGTACAGGTAAATGAATATGCTCGACAAGATTTCCACCTTGCGCAAGCACGTCAATTAAGTGATCGTCAAAATCGCGCGGATGGCTTGTTGTAAAACGAACGCGAGGAATGTCAATTTTATGAATAGCATCCATTAGTTCACCAAGGCCACCGTAGTCACCAGGAAGATCTTTGCCATATGCATTGACATTTTGACCAAGTAACGTTACTTCTTTATAACCTTGACGAGCTAAATCACGCACTTCATGAATGATGTCTTCCGGTAAACGACTGCGCTCTTTTCCTCGTGTATAAGGCACAATACAATACGTACAGAACTTATCACAGCCGTACATAATATTTACCCAAGCTTGGGTTTTATTTTGACGTTTTCTCGGCATGTTTTCTACTACGTCGCCTTCTTTAGACCATACTTCAACGACCATTTCTTTTCCAAAAATGGCTCCTTCTAGAAGGTTCGGCAAACGGTGAATATTGTGCGTGCCAAAGATTAAGTCAATATGATGGTGCTTTTGTAAAATGCGATTTACAACCGACTCTTCTTGCGACATACATCCACAAACACCAATAATCAGTTCGGGTTTTTCAAGCTTTAGTGGTTTAAGATGGCCAATCTCACCAAAGACTTTGTTCTCCGCGTTCTCACGAATGGCACATGTGTTTAAAAGAATGACATCTGCTTCTGTTGTTTCTGTCGTTTCTTCAAACCCCATCTCTAGCAACATACCTGACATGTTCTCAGAGTCATGTACATTCATCTGACATCCATATGTACGTATCATAAATTTCTTCCCTGCACCAAGATTAGCTAATTCGTCAGGAACAATTTTATCGGGACGTATCACTTGAACGTCTTCACGCTTTCGCTTTCGACCTGACCGATAGTTCGGCTGGTCGTAAATCGCAATTTCACGGCCTTTTATTTTCACGACTTGCTTTTCATCGTCTTCTGAAACAATTCGTGCATCACTAAAATCAAAGTAATGGCTGTAATCTTTCGCCTTCTTTTGATCAGTCATATTCAATTAATCTCCTTCCTTGCAAACAATCCATACCCTTCATATTATACGTGGCTCAGCAGTAGAACACAATGACAACGCGCATTTTCATCTGCTCCTATTGTTCATGCGCATAATTCCTGCATTTCTATCATTGATTAGTAGTAATCTTTCTTACCGCATTGGAGGGAACATCATGATTACGATTGGGGGAGACCCGCTAGACGCAACAACTTTACCAGCTTTATCGACAGTGGAAACAGCTATTATTCAAAGTTTAGCAGCTCAAAACGTAACGTACGACTACTCAAGCATTCGCGATTTAAGCTTTGAACTAGCCCTACGTAAGCATACCATCCAAGCTTCGATTCAATTGTTACAAAGTGGCGCGCGTTTTGAATCATTTATGCGCTCTTATTGCAATCCTCATTATTGGAACCGAATGCCTAACGGCGCGTTTCAATTAAAGCCTTACGTGAGCCCATCTGATGCGATTGACGATATTTTTCGCAATGGGCAACTTTATGGATTTGAGTGCGCAACGGCGATTATTATGATTTTTTATAAAGCTGTTAAAGACTCCATTGACCAACAATCGTTTGATCAGCTATTTCAACAACTCTATTTATATTCGTGGGAACATGATGAAGATTTACAGCTGGAGACCCGACCAGGTACCGATTATGTGATTGGCGACTGTCTCTATTTTGACAACCCTGATTTCGCACCGCAACATTCTGTTTGGCGCGGAGAGAACGTCATTAAACTTGATCAAAATTTATATTATGGTCACGGGATTGCGGTTCGAACAGCAGAAGAAATTATATATCATTTAAATCGATTACGTCGCCCTGGCTCGAGAAGGCCTGCTCATTTGCTTCCCCAAGTAACACGATTAAACTTTAGACTCGTGCGAACATTCTCACGTAGTGGCTATACCCCACGCACGTCACTTGATTCCGCGATACACGTTCGTCATAGCGGGCGGTCCCACTTAACGTAAAAAAAGAGAGAAGATGTCGTTGGGACACCTTCTCTCTTTTTATCTTGGTTCAATAATTAATTTAATGGCTGTTCGTTCTTCTCCTTCAATCTCTATATCCGTAAATGCTGGAACACAAATGAGATCAATTCCGCTTGGGGCAACGAACCCTCGGGCGATCGCAATTGCTTTTATGGATTGATTTAGTGCGCCTGCACCGATGGCTTGAATCTCTGCAGCTCCTCGCTCACGAATAACGCCTGCCAAAGCTCCTGCTACTGAATTTGGTGTCGACTTTGCTGATACTTTTAACACTTCCATTTCTACCCCTCCTTTAGCAAATAACAGTTCAATCACTTCAAAAATGAATGCTTGATAGCAATCAGGCGATTTGCCTTATTACATCTATATTTACGGAGAGGGACAGATATGCCTTAATAAATGACTTGCTCGTCTGTACGTGTGATTCGTGAGAGCTGAGTGGCTTTATGTGTTTTATCATTAATTGTAATCAGACAGGCATTTAGCTGCCTTTTTCCTTCTGCTACCTCAAACTTTGCTGGGAGGCTTGTTAAAAATTTATGCAGCACAGCTTGACGATCCATTCCTAAAATGCCGTCAAGAGGACCAGTCATTCCGACATCCGATAAAAAAGCGGTCCCACCAGGTAAAATACGCTCATCCGCTGTTTGAACATGAGTGTGCGTCCCAATTACCGCGCTCACTCGCCCATCTAAATACCAGCCCATCGCTTGTTTTTCACTCGTCGTTTCAGCATGAAAATCAACAAAAATCACATCTGCTTGACCATCAATTTCTTCTAAAATGTCGTCTGCCTTTTGAAACGGACAATTAACAGGATTCATAAATGTTCTGCCTAGCAAATTAATAACAGCCAATTTCACTTGATTAATATTAATAATACGATAGCCAACACCAGGCGTCCCTTCTGGGTAGTTTGCTGGTCGGACAAGCGATGTTGCGTCATCAATAAAGGAGAAAATTTCCCGCTTATCCCACGTGTGGTTTCCAAGCGTCACCATTTGTGCACCTTGAGCTAAAAAGCCTTTATAAATTTTTTCCGTAATGCCTTTACCATGCGCCGCATTTTCACCATTGATGATCGTGACTGTTGGTTTATATTCTTGCTTTAACTGTTTAATATGCTCGGTAATCATGTCTCTTCCTGGAGAGCCAACCACATCGCCGATAAATAAAATTTTCAAAAAACCCCTACTTTCTATTCATTTAAAACTCGTTCTCATTCCGTCAATTTGCGTTCATTATCGTATGAAACCTCAAAAAAATAAAGTGGCTTTCGCCACTTTATTTTGCATATTCAACTGCACGAGTTTCGCGAATAACCGTAACGCGTATATGACCTGGATAATCTAGTTCTTGCTCTATTTTTTTCGTAATATCTCTTGCCAGACTATGAGCAAGTGTATCATCTACTACGTCAGGCCTTACCATAATGCGAACTTCTCGACCTGCTTGAATCGCAAACGTCTTTTCAACACCATCAAATGACTCAGAAATTTCTTCTAGTTTCTCAAGTCTACGAATGTATGTTTCAAGAGTTTCACGTCTTGCACCAGGTCGTGCAGCGGATAATGCATCTGCTGCTGCAACAAGTGTCGAGATAATAGACGTTGCTTCTACATCACCGTGGTGGGAAGCAATCGCGTTCACGACAACTGGGTGTTCTTTGTACTTCGTTCCTAGTTCAACACCAATTTCAACGTGACTTCCTTCTACTTCATGATCAATGGCTTTCCCAATATCATGTAGTAACCCGGCACGTTTTGCTAGTTTAACATCTTCACCAAGCTCCGCAGCCATTAACCCCGTTAAATGTGCCACTTCAATGGAATGTTTTAAAACATTTTGACCGTAACTTGTACGGAAACGAAGACGACCTAAAATCTTAATTAAATCAGGGTGAAGTCCGTGAACACCAACCTCAAACGTTGTTTGTTCGCCGTACTCTCGGATCGTCTCATCTACTTCTCTTCTTGATTTATCAACCATTTCTTCAATTCGAGCTGGATGGATACGACCATCCTGCACGAGCTTCTCTAAAGCCGAACGTGCAATTTCTCGACGAATTGGATCAAATCCAGAGAGAATGACTGCTTCCGGTGTGTCATCAATGATTAAATCAATTCCTGTTAGTGTTTCTAACGCACGAATGTTTCGGCCTTCACGCCCAATAATTCGTCCCTTCATTTCGTCATTCGGTAAATTTACGACAGAAACCGTAGTCTCTGCAACATGATCTGCTGAACAACGTTGAATGGCGAGGGAAAGAATTTCTCTGGAGCGCTTGTCCGCCGTTTCTTTCGCTTCAGCTAACTTTTCTTTCACTAAAAGCGCTGATTCTTGGGCAACTTCCTGCTCTACTTCTTGGCGAATGATCATGCGTGCTTCTTCACGACTTAAACCAGACACTCGCTCTAATTCTTGTTTTTGGTCCAGCAGCAGCTGGCTCATTTTACTTTCCATCTCTTCAACTTGTCGTTGTTTTTTGGCGAGAGATTCTTCTCGTTTCTCTAATGATTCTTCTTTCTTATCGAGAGTTTCACTTTTACGATCCAGAATCTCTTCTTTTTGAACCAAACGATGCTCTTGTTTCTGAATCTCATTTCTTCGCTCACGTACGTCGCGCTCTGCATCACTTCTTAGCTTGTGCACCTCGTCTTTTACTTCGAGTATCGCTTCTTTTTTGTTCGTTTCTGCTTCACGCGTCGCATCATCAATGATTTGCTTCGCTGCTTGCTCCGCACTTGAAATTTTTCGTTCAGCGATTGATTTTCGAACAAGATATCCAACAACTGCAAAAACTACAGAGACAGCAAGTACAATGAGGCTCAGAACCAAGAGATTTAATTCTATGCTTGGCATCGTTACACCTCCCTTGCTATCCAATTGTTGGTTTAAATGTTTCACATTTGTTAATCAATAATGAATATATACATAAAAATACAACAGTGATACATTGGTATCATCCATTATTTTACGCTTCACACCTTTTAATGTCAAGGGCTCGTCGCTTCTACAACATGACTGATTCCGTCTCGAATTGTTACCATTAATGCTCGATCACTTGATTCTGTTAAGTGATGATTATGAGTAATCATAATGATCTGTCGTCCAAACATTGTCGATAGCGATTTGAGAAATTCATAGAGGTAGTGTGTATACTCACCGGACACATGTTTTCCAGGTTCATCAAGTAAAAGCGGACCAGCTTGTTTTGGCTGGGTGGTTTCCATTAACGCAACTCGTAGTGCAAGCGTAACAATGTCTACTACTCCGCCTCCACGGGCATCTTGTGGTTTTGTTTTCACCTTCATACCATCATAATCAGATACGACATACATCTCAGCAACAGCTCGACTCCCATGCTCTTCTAATTCAATTTCGAACGAGATCATTGGTCCAAATACATATTGTAGTGCATTCGTAACGAGTGTTTCCATTTGTTGCTTGGCTTGTTTTCTTGCATATTCAGCGGATTGCTGTAGCAGAATCCGGGCTTTTTCATACGTATCAAGCGTTTCTGCATATTCCTCTAAAGCGACTTTGGCGTCATTTACTCGCTCTTGAATCACATTTCGTTTCTCGTCTAAACGCGTCCACTGCTCTTCTTTCTCTCTTAACGCTCGCTCAAGCGCCTCAATTGTATCTAGATTAGTCACGGGCAATCAGTTCTTTTGGAATGAGCGACCATGCTCTCTCCATTGATTGTTCAATTTCAGTTTCTAGTTTCACAATCTCTTCATCTAGCTGTTCAGGCTTGACACCAAGTTCATCTAATTCTTCAAGTAAGCGTTTCTTTTGATTTTCCAGCTCTTCTAATTTCGCTTCCGCTCGATAGCGAAGATCCTTTGCTTTATCAATCGCTTGCTTCATTTTGTCTAAATCTTGCTCTACTTGCTTCAATGCGATTCCTCCTCTGTATGTATCGTTTGTCCACAAGTCGGACAAATTGGCAATGCTGTTAATGCTTCATTATAATGCTTCAGCTGTTCTTGTTCTTGCTGCTTTGAATGCTGAACAAACGATGTTCCCTCTTCTAAACGTTTTGTGAGCGCTTGTACTTTCTCTTTGTAGGCTAAAAGCGTTTCGTAACGTTTTGATGTTTGCGAAACCGTTTCTGCGACTTGCTGAGCTTCCAAAACGCCGTCTACATGCTCTTTTTGCTTTAAATACCGCTGTTTCTCGTCTTCCATTTGCTTGGAACGTTTAGCGTGAGTCATTAGTTGTTTCCAAGCAGTAGCTTGCTGGCTGATTTGTTGTAGCTGGGTCTCATTAAACGTTTGTAAAAACTGTGTCTTTTCTAAACGAGTGGATACATCTTCCATGTCGCTAGAAAGCTGCTTATTTTGTTTTTGCAGGCGATCAAGTTTCAACCACATCGTTAAACGCTCTTGAACCAAGCGTGACTGTTGATCGATTTCCGCAAGATCTTTTGTTTTATCAAGCCATAATTGACAGGTCTGTAAATCTTTTATGACACGTTGCCACTGGGTCTGGACCGAGCTCAACCGCTGTCGTTTTGAAACAAGCTGCTGCAAGGTTTGATAAAGAAGTTCCCATGTATCAAGCGCTTTGACCGTTTCTAATGACTGCTTAAGCCGCTGTTCTTGCGCATTTAGCTGGTTGACTTGTCCCTTTCGTTGCTTCAGGGCTAGAACTTGCTGTTGCTGCTTTTTCACGTCTGCTAATAGAGAAAACCCTTGATCCAGCCCTTTTCTCGCCTCATTCAACGGTTTATAAGGCTCTAGCGCTTTCGTTGCTTCATCTAATTCATTTTCTTTCCATTTTACTCTTTGAGAAAGCTGCGAAACATCCTTTGACGTGTCGCGAATGGCCATATCTAAATAATGGGCACCACTCATTCTCCCAATCGTTTTTGCCCGAATAGAGCCTGTTTGCTCAAGTAAAAATGGCCCTTCTAATTGCTGCGCCACTTGTAGCTGCCATTCATGATCAGCATCAATTCGAAATGGCCGCATTTGATGGGCATTCATTACTTCTTCAGGAACGATTGAACCAAATCCTTCTAACACAAGATCTGCTTCTTCTTCCTTTTTAATGATGTACCGATTTTTAGATGATGTCCGCTCTCGAACGATTGTTGCCCCATTGGCCAGAACAAGCGTGACGCGCACAAAATCTGCGCCTACCTTTAAAAAATCTGTTCCTCTTGGCTGATTAAATAACGCCCAGCGAATCCCTCTTAATACAGCGGTCTTCCCGCTATCAGACTGACCAACAACAACATTTAATCCATTAGAAAACTCAATTTTCGTGTCTAAATGGGACTGAAAATTTTCTAGTCTGACGGATACAATATTATTCAGAATCATCACGCTCCCAACGCTCTTCAATAACTGTCATCCGTCTTAACGCTTCTTCTCTTACTTTTTCCTCAACGTTTGACATTGCGGCGATTTCTTTAATAATGTCTCCCATTTGCAACGTTTCAAAATTTGCCTTTTCTTTTACTTGTTGGACAAAGGCATGAAGCTTTTCTTCTTGATGACTCGCTTTTTCCACATAAGAACGATCTAGTACGCGTTCACCTTTTTCAGCTCGAAGTCGATGCTCAGTCAATTGAATACCCGACGCTAGTACTTCACCAATTACAACTGTCGGCATTCTTTCCATTTCAGTCCAATGGTTGTTGATACGAGCAATGGCACCTGGATTGCAAATATATTTTCCATCTCGCTCTTTAATTCCAAAGCCACTATGAAAGTGACCTGTAAATAATACATCCGCAGTTGTCCCCAAAATATGATCAATCAACGTATGCGGAATTCCTTCTGGTAACGCTTTTTCAACAAGCATGCTGTGGGCAACATGAATGAGAAACGTTGCGTCTGTTTGATTAACTGGATAGTAGTCGAGCTTTGGATCACGCTGGTCAAGATCATAGTGATATGGTTGACCAGATAACTGCACTCGAATGCCATCTTTCTCAATAACTCGTGGTTGATCTGGATGAATAAGCGTCATGATGCCAAACGCGTCTAACAGCCCTAACATGGTTCGTGTGACCGTTGCGGGATTATGCCCAAACGTATCGTGATTACCGGAAATCGCATAAATCGGGGCGTGCGCTTGCCGAAAAATTTGTGCAAATTGCCCCACTGTGCTCGGCGATAGATCAGGTCGATCAAACACATCACCTCCGTGAAGCAAAAAATCAACCTCGTGTTCATTTGCTAATGTTATAATTTGTTCGATTTTCGCTTTTATCGTATCCGGAAATTGATCCAAACGATTTTTAGGCGTGGTTCCACGTATATGTGTATCTGTAAAATATAGAAATTTAATCATTTCTATGCCCTGTCCTTTCATCGCTTCTTTCTCTTTTAGTGTAAAGGATAAACACCTCTTTTTAAAAGAAAAGACTTTCCTTGGAAGAGGAAAGTCTTTATCAGCTTCTTATTTTAAATCTAGTGGAACATCCTCAAATGATTCCTTGTCTTCTTCTTCCACTTTCACATCGCCATCAAGACCATGGCTATCGCGGATTTTCCGTTCAATTTCTAATGTGATTTCAGTGTTTTCTTTTAAAAATTGCTTCGAGTTTTCACGACCTTGGCCTAAACGATCTCCGTTATAGGAATACCATGCACCGCTCTTATCAACGATTTCCAAATCAGTCCCAATATCAAGGATTGAGCCTTCTCGAGAAATCCCTTCCCCGTACATAATATCCACTTCTGCTAAACGGAACGGTGGCGCAACTTTGTTTTTAACGACTTTAATTTTCGTACGGTTTCCGACAATGTCGTTTCCTTGCTTCAACGCTTCCGCACGGCGAACTTCTAAACGAACAGATGAATAGAATTTAAGCGCTCGTCCACCTGGTGTTGTTTCTGGGTTCCCGAACATTACGCCGACTTTCTCACGGATTTGGTTAATGAAGACCGCCACGGTTTTTGATTTATTAATCGCACCAGATAGTTTTCTTAGCGCTTGAGACATGAGACGCGCTTGAAGACCGACGTGCGAATCGCCCATTTCCCCTTCAATTTCTGCTTTTGGAACAAGAGCAGCCACACTATCGATTACAATCATATCCAGGGCTCCGCTTCGTACAAGTGCTTCTGCAATCTCTAATGCTTGTTCTCCTGTATCTGGTTGAGACAATAACAATTCATCAATGTTTACGCCAAGTTTGCCAGCATAGACCGGGTCCAATGCATGCTCAGCATCAATAAAGGCAGCTTGACCACCTTGACGCTGAACTTCTGCAATTGCATGAAGAGCAACAGTTGTTTTACCAGAAGATTCTGGACCGTAAACTTCAATGACTCTTCCTTTCGGATAGCCGCCTACACCTAACGCAATATCTAGTGCGAGCGCACCACTGGAAACGGTTGAAACCCGCTGTTCTGCTTGTTCACCTAACTTCATTACTGAGCCTTTCCCAAATTGTTTCTCAATCTGGCGTAATGCCATATCTAGCGCTTGTTTACGATCACTCATTCTTCCATCTCCTTCATGTTCATCTTCATGTATTTGTTCAGACATACGACGTTCATGTCATGTTGATCCATTCGTTAACTTTCTTGTTCTATCATACCTCTTTTTCAGCCATTTGCCAATAGGTTTTACGAACATTTATTCGGTATTTTTAAATAGAAAAAGACCGGGTTCTCGTTCCCGATCTTTTTGCTATGTTTTTATGAACGACGAGTAGCAGCCTGTGGGCGACGCTCTCGTTTTGGACGTGGTTTGGCAGGCTCAAGATTTACTCTTGCGCCGTTGATTCTTGAATAACGTAGTCCTTCGTAAGCAAAAGGTGCACTCTCTTCTGGTACATCCACAAAAGAAAAATTATCAAATATATCAATTCGACCAATTGTTTTTACAGGAATACCAATTAATCGGCTAATTTCTTCCCCTAAAATCTTCGGTGTTAAATTCACATTTCGACCAACATTAATAAAGAATCGAACCATGCCTTTTGCTCCACCGGTTTCTCCAAAGCTGTAGCCAGCGTCTTCTGTTGCTGTTTCAGTAGAGAACTTTAATTTAAGTAAAGCAGAGATAATTTCCTTTGGATCTTCTTCATCTGCTAACATCTGATCTGCAAGAGGGCGGAACAACTCCATTTCTTTTCCACCAGTCTCAATCGTTTCTTTAATCAAGTTCTTCCAAGAGCTTTGTTGCTTTTCAACGACATCTTCAATCGTTGGTACTTCTTGAGAAGGAACATGCATTTTAATTTCTTTTTCAATAGAACGTAAGTGTTTCATCTCCCGTGGCGTGACAAGGGTAATGGCAACGCCGGTACGCCCCGCACGCCCTGTACGACCTATACGGTGCACGTAACTTTCTGGATCTTGTGGAATATCAAAGTTAATTACGTGACTAACATTTTCCACATCAATTCCTCTAGCCGCTACATCTGTTGCAATTAAAAACTCAATTGAAGCATCACGGAATTTTTTCATGACAACATCACGCTGTGACTGCGTTAAATCACCGTGGAGTCCATCAGCTAAGTAGCCTCTTGCTTGTAACGCTTCTGTTAGCTCAGCCACACCTTTTTTCGTTCGACAAAATAAAATCCCAAGCTCCACATCGTCGCTATCAATAATGCGACAAAGAGAATCGACTTTATTTCGCTCTAACACTTTGTAATAAACCTGGTCTATGGAAGGTGCCGTCACTTCGCCTTTATTAATTGTCACCGTTGCAGGGTTGTTCATATATTTGCGTGAAAGTTTACGAATTGCAGGTGGCATTGTTGCCGAGAATAAAAGCGTTTGTCTAACGTCATTCACTTCTTTTAAAATCGATTCAATATCATCAACAAACCCCATATCGAGCATTTCATCTGCTTCATCAAGCACAACCGTGTGTACAGACTGTAGTTTTAACGTACCGCGACGAAGATGATCCAGCATTCTGCCTGGTGTACCGATAACAACTTGAACACCTTGCTTTAAGGCTTTAATTTGATGCCCAATAGATTGACCGCCGTAAATTGGTAACGTACGGATATTCTTGTGAGTGGATAGTTTTTGTAGCTCACCAGAAACTTGAATCGCAAGCTCTCTAGTCGGCGTTAAAATAAGTGCTTGAATGGCACGATCGTTTGTAACTTTATCAACAACAGGAATTCCAAAAGCTGCGGTTTTCCCTGTTCCTGTTTGCGCTTGGCCAATGACGTCTCCACCAGTCAAAATCGCCGGAATGGCTTTTTCCTGAATCGGAGATGGCTCCTCAAAGCCCATATCCTGAATTGCTTTTTTTACTTGATCTGAGATCTCGAAGTCTGAAAAAAATGTCATCTACTACCATTTCTCCTTTTTAATTCGTCCAACAAATAGAAAAATCCGTATTTCACTGCTCGGGTACGAACAGCGTTTCTGCCCCCAGATAATGAAAGCTTAATCGCTCGCACCTCTTGTCCAGGCATAGCTAACCCAACTATAACGGTACCTGGTTCCAAGCCCTCTTGTGTGTCTGGACCAGCTACTCCAGTAAACGAAATCGCAATGTCTGACTGCAAATGCCTTTGTACGCCAGTTGCCATTTCAATCGCGCAAGCTTCACTAACCGCGCCTTTTTCCTTTAATGTTTGCGGTGAAACAGAAAGTAATGCTTGTTTTGCATCATTTGTATATGCCGTAATACTTCCTTTCAAAATAGCGGAAGCATTAGGTAATGCAATCAACTCACTCGAAAATAAACCGCCGGTCAAGCTTTCTGCACTTGCCAGTGTAAGCTGTTGCTCATGTAAGTACCTAGACACTTCTTTTACGAGGGTAGTCTCATCATAGCCATATAAATACGTTCCTACCCGTGCCATGATAAGGGATTCTGTTTCATCTAGCAAACGCTTGATTTCAGCTTGATTATCATGCTTCACAGTAAGACGTAATTTCACTTCTCCATCACTTGCCAAAGGTGCAATTGTTGGGTTTACTTGGTTTTCAATTAAGTCTTCTAAATCCGTCTCAAGCTGCGATTCTCCAATGCCAAAAAAGTGAAGGACTCTGGAAGTAATCGATGTTTTTTCATTTGTACCTAATAAAAGAGGCAAAAGTTCATTTTCAAACATCGGTTTCATCTCACTCGGTGGTCCAGGTAGCAGAACGATCCGTTTGTTATTCGTTAATTCGACCACCATACCTGGTGCCATGCCATAACGATTTGCGAGTACATGTGAACCTTCAATGACATACGCTTGCTTTTTATTATTCGGTGTCATCGTTCGATTGTGTCGCTTAAAATAAGCTTCAATATGGGCTAACGCTTCCTCATCGTACACAAGTTGTCGCTCACAAAACTTTGCGACAGTATCCTTAGTCAAATCGTCTTTTGTAGGTCCTAACCCACCTGTAAGGATGATTAAATCCGCACGGTGAAAGCCATCACTAATGGTTTTATACAGCCGATCCGCATTATCGCCAACAACGGAATGAGCATAAACATCAACACCTACACTTGCTAACTGCTTCGAAATATACTGCCCGTTTGTATTCGCAATTTGCCCGAGCAATAATTCTGAACCAACGGCAATAATTTCTGCATTCATAGGATCAACCCCTATACTGACTTTAAAATAATATGTTTGTTTTTCATAAAGTAATCAACACCAGACCAAATCGTTAGAATGGCCGCGATATACAACATCAAATCAGCGAAAGGAAATGACAACGCTGTAAAAGGAATATTATGTAGTAACGTTGCAATGATCGCAATCATTTGTGTCAGTGTTTTCCATTTCCCTAAATTACTTGCTGCAATCACGTCTCCTTCAGCAGCTGCCACTAAACGTATTCCCGTCACAATAAATTCACGGCTAATAATCACAATGGCAATCCAAGCTGGAATTAATTGAACTTCTACAAGACCAATTAATGCAGCCGTTACAAGCAATTTATCAGCTAGAGGATCAATAAATTTACCAAAGCTTGTAATGAGATTGAACTTACGGGCATAATAGCCATCTAACCAGTCTGTGCCGGCAGCAATGATAAAAATAAATGCCGCAATTAAAAGAGACACAGAAATTGTTTCATTTAAAAGCTCTACCTCTCCTAAGGGTAAATCGACGAGCAAAAACAGCATGAAAATAGGAATTAAACAAATGCGCGCGATTGTAATCTTGTTAGGTAAATTCAAATTCTTCCCTTCTTTCCAACTACGATAAGCGAATCCTTATATATTGTAACACAGTCAAAGCCTTACTGAAAAAATCGAGCTCAAAAAAGAAATGATGTTTTGTTTTTTTATGTAAACATGTGAAACCATTGTAACGGTGCTTTAATTGAGTTAGAGGTCTCCTTAAGCGCGCTTAACGTAGAACCGTTTGCTTTAGTTTTCGTGTTTGGAGCAAAAAAACCCTCCTACGTTTTCACTTTTTCGTGTCTACGTGGGAGGGGCATCATAAATGGTCCAACCTAAAGAAGAACCTTTAAGTCTTATTCACTTTCGTCATCAAGCAACACTTCAATGACTTGAACACTCGTTGTATCTAAAAGCTCAATTTCAAGGTCATTGACAGAAAATGTATCTACTTCCGCCCCAAAGCCAATTCGAACGTAAAGGGAGTCTAATTCCGATACATCAGGATTAAAGGTTTCCCCGAATGGTGGGTAGTTTTGTTCTACTGTACCAGTATCTTCGCTTTCACGTACTTCAACGTAGGTGCCCTCGCCATTCATCTCAATGACAAGCGATTCAAACGAATCGGCATTCGCGAGCGTGTACGTTTGCGTCGTATCTCCTTCGTCTTCTAGCACGAGCTCAGGCTCAACGTCTTCTTCTTCAGTCGCTTCATTGTTTTCATCTTCGTCTGTACCTTCGTCATTGTCAGTACCTTCATCTGGACTTGCTTCATCCTCTTCTTCCTCATCAGGTGATGGTCCATCGTAGGTTGAGCCTTCTTGTGGCTCGTCTACCGACTCATCGTTGTTACTTCCAAAATCAAGGTTCCACACAAAATAGACAATCGTCCCAATCACAAGCAAAATTAAAATTGGTACAAGTATTGTACTTATAGGACGCCCCCCATTTTTGGATGGGCTGCTGCTTGCCTTAGCTGGCTTCGTTCGTTCAGCACGTGAAGGTAAATCAACCGTCTCACTTTGAGTACTTGGTAATTCATTTTTATACGTGTGAAGGACTTCTTCCGCATTTAAGCCAATCGCTTCAGCATATGTTTTCACGAAAGCGCGAGCATAAAAAATTCCTGGAAGGGTATCAAAATTCCCTTCTTCAATTGCGACTAAATAGCGCTTTTGAATTTTCGTTGTTCGCTGCAAATCATCAAGAGACATTTCTTTTTCTTCACGTTTCTCTTTTAAATAATTTCCTAGTTCTGACATCTTTACACCTACCTAAAAACGTTAACTAATATCAAATGAAGAAAAACCTGGTTCAACTACATCATAGGTGATTTCTTCATTATCATCGTTACGTAATTCAATGATACAGTCAAAGTCTTCAAGTTCATACTCTGTCTCGCGAATAAAAATATCCGGATGCTCCACCACTTTTACAGCCGGTAGGCGCATAATATCATCTACAAGTAAACGATGTTTTTCCGTTGCTCGCATGGTTGAGACAATCCCATCAATTATGAAAATATTGTCTCCATCCATTTCATCTTCAGCTAGCTGGCTTCGCACGGTTTGCCTAAGCAGCGTCGAGGAAATAAAGGACCAACGCTTATTGGCACATACACTTGCTGCTACAACTGATTCCGTCTTTCCTACCCTTGGCATTCCACGAATTCCAATTAAGTAGTGCTCGTCTCGCTTCATCATCTCTGCCATAAAATCAACAAGGAGACCTAATTCCCGGCGAATAAAGCGAAACGTTTTCTTTTCGGTTACATTCCGTTCAATATAGCGTCCGTGTCGAATCGCTAATCGATCTCGCACGCGCGGCTCACGAAACTTTGTTACCGTTACGCTGCCAATCGTATGTAAGATTGCTTTAAATCGTTTTACATTGTCATCATCAGAACTTCGAAGTAACATGCCTCTTCGTGTATCATCAATGCCGTTAATCGTTACAATGTTGATTGAAAGCATACCAAGAAGAGAAGAAATATCTCCAAGAATTCCTGGCCGGTTTTCATGTAGTTGGTACTCAAAATACCATTCTTTCACCGTGCCACTCCCTTTCTCTAAAAAATTGACAAATAAAGCTAATCTTCTTGGCTTTAATGATATAGGATTCACTTTTAAAAGAAAAGCTTTTTCCATTAGAAAACATAAAACTACAAAAAGAAAAACCGCTTGTTCGTGTTTACGAACAAGCAGTTCCACTTATTTATGACCGACTAGTTTCACCATCATGTTTGCAATGGCATGTTGCTCTTTCTCATCAGCCACTTTCCAAAGCTCAGCAAGTACACGCTCTTGCTCGTTTTTAGGCTCAACTTGCTCCGCTAGATACTCACCGACTTGGTAAGCAACATCGCTCACAATGTTCTCGTTCATTCCTTCGTGTGAAGCTTGCTCAAGACGATCTCCTAAAAATTCTTTCCAATGATCCCAGTTATCTAATACAGACATGCGAATCCCTCCTCTAAGTTTTAAAAAAGATTCACACCTAGTATGCCTTGCTTATAATCAATTATACATTTAACAATGCCACGCACCGTTAACCGATAAAATTTGACCATTAATGTATGTAGCTTGGCTTTGGCTTAAAAATGCAACAGCGTGCGCAACTTCCTCCGCTTTGCCTAGTCGCCCAGCAGGAATGTCTTCGGCTAATTCAATCAGCTCATCTTTTGAATAAATGGAAAGCATGTCCGTTTCAATAGCGCCTGGGGCTACACCGTTTATACGCACGTTACTACGGCCAGCTTCTTTTGCCACGCTTTTTATTAATCCATGTACACCGCTTTTTGCAGCGGCATACACACTTTCCATACTCGCGCCCTCAAGTCCCCATACGGATGTAACAAGGGTAATGACGCCGGCTTGATTTCGAATCATTTGCGGGAGAACGGCACGAGTGAGCTTGATCACATTCGTTAAATGAAGACATAGCGTTTCATCAATTTCCAGATCGGTCACATCTTGAAGTAGCTGTGGTGATGATTTACCTGCACAATAAATCACAGTATCAGGAACGTGGAAGAGTTGACTCATTAAAGCAGTCACACCATCTGCTTGACTTAAATCAGCCTGAACAGGAAAAGCGTCACCAGTCAGCGACTGACAAATGGCTTGAGCTTTTTGTTGATTACGAAAATAGTGCACGTATAAACAAGTTGACGGTGATTGTAAAGAGCGACAGATGGCTTCACCAATCGCCCCTGTCGCTCCAACTACGAGAATACTCTTCATTATTGTTGATCATCTTTCACGATCAATGTTGTTTTTGTCTCTTCACGAAAATGTGCGTGTAAAACCTCTTCAAGATCTTTTGCTGTAAGGCGTTCTAAAGTAGGTAAAACCTCAAACAAATCCATGTCGTTAAATCGGTAACGTGTAAATTCATTTGCAATAAATTCTGGAGAATTTAATGCTTTTAGAAACCCGCCAATTTTTTTCTTTAATGCGCGCCCAGTATCTTCTTCACTTAATGACCCTTTTTTAAAGGATTCAATCGTCTCTTCGACAATAGCAATCAATTCCTCAGGCTTCTGACTTTCTCCACCGATTATAGAAAATCCAAACCCTTTTTCAGATGTATGATCAAATGAAAATGATTCATCTGCTATGCCTTGTTCATAGAGTCGTTCATAAGCTTCTGAGCTTGGCCCAAACATAAGATCCAATAATACATTTAAAGACAGCTCGTATTGAAGCAATTCTTGCCCTTGACGATCTGGTTTTGTTTCTTTATAGCCAATAAATACCTTTGGCGTTTGAACAGGCATATGCAAAACATTCGTCGCTTGATCGACTTCTGAAGGCTCATCTGGGAATGCGCGATCAATAGACTCTGGTTCTGGGAACGACTTGCTGCTTTGATTGTCACGCACAAGCTTCATCACTTCTTCAGGCTCAACCGATCCAACGATAAAAAGAAGCATATTATTTGGATGATAAAACGTGTGGTAGCAAGTGTACAAATCTTCTTTTGTAATTTCGTTGATGGAAGGCACTGTCCCAGCTATATCAATTTTCACAGGGTGGGATTTGTACATATTTTCAATCGTACCGAAATACGCACGCCAATCAGGATTGTCGTCATACATCGTAATTTCTTGTTCGATAATTCCTTTTTCTTTTTCCACCGATTCGTCAGTAAAATAAGGGTGCTGAACAAAATCTAATAGCGTCGTTAAATTTTCATTGACATTTGTCGTACTTGAAAACAAATAAGCTGTACGGGTAAAGCTCGTGAACGCATTCGCCGATGCCCCTTGTTTGCCAAATGTATGAAACACATCGCCTTCTTCGCTTTCAAACATTTTATGTTCAAGAAAATGGGCAATTCCATCTGGCACACGAACGCGCTCTTTTTCACCAAGCGGTGTAAAGTGGTTATCGATTGACCCATATTTCGTTGTAAACGTAGCAAACGTTTTATGGAAACCTTTTTTCGGTAATATATACACATCTAAGCCGTTATCTAATTGCTCATGGTAAAGCGTCTCTTCTAACTGTTTATATTCAATCGGTTTCATGCTTCATCCCCCTGTCCTTTTAAAAAGTAAATGGTGTCAAGTTCCCACTTATTCACTGCGCGGACAACATCTTCTTTCGTTACTTTTTTGATGTTCTCAATTCGCTCTTGAATTGATTTTTTATGGTTAGCAATAATTTCATGATAAGAGAGTTCAACAATTCCTCTAGGAGCATCCATCGCTTCAAAAGCTTGATTCAGCAACATCCCTTTAGCTTGCTCTACTTCCTCATCCGTGAAATCTCCATTCTTCATCGCTTGCTCTTGTTCTTGAATAATTTCTACCGCGCGCTCATATTTATCAAATTCAATGCCTGAAAGTACCATTAACACGCCTTTATGGCTTTCAATTTGTGACGCAGCATAGTAGGCAAGACTTTCTTTTTCTCGTACATTCATAAATAATTTCGAAGACGGAAACCCACCAAATAGTGCATTTCCTACCCGAGCTGCTTCATAATCGTCATCACGGAACGTGGAATGAGTTCGATACCCAAGATGTAATTTCCCTTGCTTTACTTTTTGAGCATCGTGCACAACATTAACGTTTTTCACATGTTCACTTGCTTTTGTCGGAATCATTTCTCCGCTCAATTTACGTGATGCTGTAAATACTTCACGTACCTTCTCTTTAATTACGTCTTCCTCAAACGAACCGATCATATACAAATCAAAGCGATCTTGTTCCATCATTGTTTCATACGCTTCATAGAGCGTCTGTGGTGTTAATGACTCTAGATCTTTTTCTCTCCCGTATGGAGCTAACCGATAAGACTCATTTTTGAACATCTCTTCTGTCATTCGCACATTCGCATAACGCATTTTGTCATCATAAATTGACGCAATTCGTTGTTTTAATGCTCGTTTTTCCTGATCTACGATTTGGGAAAGAAAAGCATTCTTTTCGAGAACGGGCTGATATAACAGTTCATGCAAAAGACTTAGCGCCTCTTCAAACAATGAAGTAGAATTATCGCTTAAAAATTGTTCGGCAGCCACATCGAGTCGAAACGTAATGACTTGGTTTTCCCCTTTTTTCTGAACATCAGACGTTAGGGTCGCTCCATACATGTCTTCAAGCTTTTGCTTTAGTTTTTTTCGATTTGGATAATGCTTCGTCCCACCCTGAAGAATATGGGGAATTAACGCTCGTGCAGTAACGGTCTCTTCCTGCAGAGGGGCGTTAATCATGAGCATCATGCTAATGGTCTTAAATTTATCCGTTGCACCTAAATGGAGGTTTAAGCCATTTTGTTCCATTGATTTCACTTGTATATCCGTCAATTGTCATCTTCCTTCCGTATCCTTCTCGTGCTTTTTACTTAGGATGTCGCCTCTTCATCAGATCTATTCTGAATCAGTACTTCCCTCGGTTTGCTGCCTTCATACGGACCAACTACGCCTCGTGCTTCCATTTCATCGACAATTCGAGCCGCTCGTGTATACCCAATACGGAAACGTCGTTGTAACATTGAAACGGATGCTGTCCCAATTTCAATAACCAGGTCCACCGCGTCATTATAGAGGGCGTCCTCCGGTGCACTTGCTTGAGATTCTACCGCCGTAGGCTCCATCTCTTCTACATATTGCGCTTTTTGTTGCGACACTACGTAAGAGACGACCTTCTCGACTTCATCATCTGATAAAAAAGCCCCTTGTATGCGTGTTGGTTTTGTAGCGCCCATTGGTAAATAAAGCATGTCACCACGACCAAGCAGCTTTTCTGCCCCACCTGAATCTAAAATCGTTCTTGAATCTGTTTGAGAAGACACACCAAACGCAATTCTGGAAGGAATATTCGCTTTAATAACGCCTGTGATAACGTCAACAGAAGGTCTTTGGGTGGCAATTATCATGTGTATCCCTGCTGCCCTTGCCATTTGTGCAAGCCTTGCAATTGAATCTTCTACGTCTCCAGAGGCAACCATCATTAAATCAGCAAGTTCATCAACGATCACAACAATATAAGGCAACTCTGGCTGTTTTGCTTCGTTTTGTTCGTTTTGGCGTTTAATGTACTCATTGTAGCCTTCCATATTTCGTGTTCCTGAATGGGAAAACAAATCATACCGCCGTTCCATCTCAGCAACCACTTTTTTCAACGCTTGTGACGCTTTCTTTGGTTCTGTCACAACAGGAGTTAGTAAATGGGGAATGCCGTTGTAAACATTTAACTCAACCATTTTTGGATCAATCATCATCAGTTTGACTTCATGAGGCTTTGCTTTCATCAATATACTCGTAATAATCCCGTTAATGCATACACTTTTTCCACTTCCGGTTGCACCAGCAACGAGAAGATGGGGCATTTTGTTTAATGGGGCAAGTACAGGCTCACCAGAAATATCTCTACCAAGCCCAACAGATAACACTTCATGTTGACGTTCCATTGAACCACTTAACACTTCTTTTAAAGACACGATCGCTACTTCTTGGTTCGGCACTTCAATCCCTACTGCGGATTTTCCTGGGATTGGCGCTTCAATTCGTATATCTTTTGCCGCTAGTGCTAACGCTAAGTCGTCTGCCAAGTTGACGATTTTGCTTACTTTCACGCCGACATTTGGGTTTACTTCATATTTCGTGACGGCTGGCCCTAAATGAACTTTCGTCACACGAACTTTCACGCCGAAACTTTCCAACGTTTTCTCTAACTTCCTGGCATTTGACGTTAATTGTTGTTTTTCCGAAAGCTGGTCGGGCTTTACGGGTGTATGTAATAAGTCAAATTCCGGTAACGTATAGGCCTCATTTGATAGTGCTTCGTTAATCAAATCAGTCGATAATAGAGCCATTTCATTCGGTTCTTTTTCTTCCCTACTCTGATCGTTAGAAACTGCTTGATTAGCCGCTTTCTCAGTTGCACCATTGGTTGTTTGTCTTGGCTCTTCTTCATCAGCTGGTTGCTCCCGCTGAGAAAAATCGACAATTTCCGGTTCTTGTTTACTGTCCCATCGATCTGGGTCTCTTGTTTCTTGTTCAGGCTCTTCATGCTTCTGTTTTGTTCGCGCTTGTTTATCTCGTCGCTCATCATCCATTTTTTCTTTTGCGTCTCTTCTCCATTGTATGAAATCAGACCATGTTGATTTTATAAAGTCAGTAATAAATAAATAACTTCGACGATAGACTTTGCCAATCATGTCACTTAACGATCGACCAGATATTAATATGGCTCCTACTACAACGAGCATTAAACAAAGTAAGTATGTTCCAGCATTATCAAACAGGAAATGACTAACGGAATACCCAACTGCGCCAAGCATGCCTCCACCTAAATCTTCCGTTTGACCAGTAGTAAGCTCTTGCCAAAATAACGCCCACGTACTCTGAATAACCGATCCACTTTCTAATGTACCCTCAACAGATAGTTGTCTAAACAAACTTACGTGTGCAATGATGACAAGGGCAAGCACAACCGTATACATTCCACTTAGTTGCCGATTCCATATAGTTGGTTTTTTTCGTTTTATCATGATGTAAAGCGCTGTGATCAAAAATCCTAAAGCCAGTAATATAAACCACTCTCCAAGGAATAGGCGAAATAAGCGAACAAACGCTTCTCCGACACTTCCTAAACGAGCGAGTGTTACAAGAGAGATGACAAGGAGACCTAATCCAACTAACTCAAACGTTAATTGCGACTTCCATTGTGTTTTTTTTCGTTTCTTACGTTTTGCCATTTTGTCACCTTCTACGTCATACTCGAACAAGCAGTCTAATTGTAGACTGCTTGTTTCATCCCTATCAGTATAACATATCTGCTTTTTAATAGCGTAGGGTACTGGATAAAATTGTCCCTGGTTCATATGCAGGATTTAAGAAAGCATTAGGGTCACTCGAAAGCAAACGAATGATGCGATAATCTCCGTCTTCTTGTTGTTCAACCATTAATGATCCTGCTTCACAAGGTACCGTCATTTGCTTATTATACGCTTCTTGGTCGGTTGCAAAAACTTGTTCTGGAGGGGTCATTGTATACAAGATCATTGCACAACCTCCGACGATTTTTGTTCGTCAATCAATTGGTTTAGTTTTTTTAAGGCTTGACCAATTCCACCGACTTCATTAATTAAGCCATATTCCACCGCATCGGTGCCAATAACATTTGTCCCTATATCACGTGTTAAGTTTCCTTTTGAGAACATTAATTCCTTAAACTTATCTTCCGTAATGGATGAATGGTGCGTAACAAAGTTAATCACTCGATCTTGCATTTTATCAAGGTATTCAAAGGTTTGTGGTACACCGATAACAAGCCCTGTTAATCGAACCGGATGAATCGTCATTGTTGCAGTTTGGGCAATATATGAATAATTCGCTGCTGTTGCAATTGGAACACCGATAGAGTGCCCTCCACCTAGTACGAGCGTAACGGTTGGTTTTGAAATAGATGCAATCATTTCTGAAAGAGCAAGACCTGCTTCGACATCCCCACCGACTGTATTTAAAATAATTAACAACCCTTCAATTTTTGGGTTTTGTTCCACAGCAACGAGTTGCGGAATCATATGCTCATATTTTGTTGTTTTATTTTGCGGGGGCAACTGCATATGCCCTTCAATTTGTCCAACGACTGTCATGCAATGAATATTCGTTTGACCCATGTCCGGCACACCGGTTTGACCTAATGCTTGAATCTTCTCTACTAAGGAACCTTTTTCTTCTTTTGGTTTGGTTGGTTCCGCTGCTGGTTGTTGTTCATCTGCCATTACATCCACACTCCCTTTTCGTTATCATACGACTAGTATGGACGGTCTCTACGTTATTATGTGCGCTGAATCAAACGCAAGCGAGTCCGTTGAACATAGACGCTTTTGCACTTACTCCATGTACCCATTCTTTAAATAGGCATACAAAAAGATCCTTGTGTTAAACACAAGGACCTCTTTATTAGCTATTTGTTACACTTCCATAATGATCGGCAAAATCATCGGGCGACGTTTTGTTTTATCAAATAAGAAACGGCTTAATCCTTCACGAATGTTGCTCTTTAAGCTTGACCACTCACTCACATTTTCTGTCACACATTTTTGTAAAATCGACGAAACCAGTTCATTCGATTGTTCTAACAAAGCTTCAGATTCTCTCACATAAACGAAGCCACGTGAAATAATGTTCGGTCCTGATACAATGGTGCTTGTCTTTTTATTAAGCGTGACGACCACAACCAAAATACCATCTTTTGAAAGCAAACGACGATCTCTCAAAACAATATTGCCAACATCGCCGACACCTAAGCCATCTATTAATACATGGCCAGAAGGAACCTTGCCTGCGCGACGTGCTTGCTTGTTTGAGAACTCAACAACTTCTCCTTTTTCCACGATGTAAATGCGCTCAGGTTTTATTCCTACACCTACACCTAACTCTCGATGTGCGTGCTGCATACGAATTTCACCATGAATCGGTAAAAAGAATTTTGGACGCATCAAGTTAAGCATTAACTTCAGCTCTTCCTGCGACCCGTGACCTGAAGCATGCACCGCTTGCGAACCGTATACAACATCTGCGCCAATTCGATGAAGCTGATCAATCACAGTTGAAACGCTTTTTTCATTCCCTGGAATCGCAGAAGCTGCGATAATGACAGTGTCGTTGTTCGTAATCGTAATATGACGGTGTGCACCTCGGGCCATTCTTGTTAAAGCAGACATGGGTTCGCCTTGACTTCCTGTTGTTAAAATAACAACTTGTTCAGGCTTGTAGCGGTTCACCTCGTCAATATCGATCACTAGATCCTTAGGCATTTTTAAATACCCTAACTTTGATGCAATCGTAATAACACGCACCATACTCTTTCCAACAATGGAGAGTTTACGATTAGCAGCCACCGTTGCTTGAATAACCTGCTGTAAGCGGTGCACATTCGAAGCAAACGAGGTGACGATCAATCGACCTGAAGTGCGAGCAAACACGTCTTTAATGCCTACACCTACTTCAGCTTCTGATTTTGTCGTACCAGGACGCTCTGCATTTGTTGAATCTGACAACAAGCAAAGCACACCTTTTTGGCCAATCGCAGCCATTTTTCCAATTTCAGCATGTTTTCCGTCTACAGGCGTTTGATCAAACTTAAAGTCTCCAGTGTGTACGACCGCACCTTGTGGGGTTTCTACACAAACACCTACACAATCCGGGATACTATGGCTTGTACGGAAGAATGTAACAGGTGTCTTCCCTAATTTCACTTTTGAATTAGAATCGATTAAACGAAGCGTTGTTTCTTTATGAATGCCTGCTTCTTTTAATTTTTCCTCCACAAGGCCTAACGTTAGTTTCGTACCATAAACAGGCACATTAATTTTTTTAAGGACATAAGATAATCCTCCAATGTGATCCTCATGGCCGTGTGTTAAAATAATTCCTTTTACTCTTTCTTCATTTTCAACAAGATACGAAACATCTGGAATGACAATATCAACACCAAGCATGTCGTCATCTGGGAACATTAATCCAGCATCCACAACAATGATGTCTTCATCTACTTCAATTCCGTACATATTCTTTCCAATTTCTCCAACGCCACCTAGGGCGAATACCCGCACTTTTCCTTTATCTATTTCTTGCTTAGACAATGATTCATCCTCCTAAATATAAAATAAACATTCAGTCTAGTTGTATTTATTTTTAAAACGTAATCACGCGTATACTAGGTTCATTATTATGTTCATAGCATCAAACACCGTGGAAAGAGCAACGATACACATCTTAAGAAATCCTTATTAGCATTTGCCTGGAACGCCTGCACGAAAACGGCAATGTTCATGCTTGATAAGCTTCAAAAGATAGTCACGCAGTCTTTCTTGAAGTTACAGCTAACTATGAGAAAAAGAATAAATGGTGATCTTTTTCACCTTACCCGAACGCATCACTTGAAAACTAGTATACCTTAATTTTCTAGTTAAAAACAAGAGTCTTTCGGTTATCGGCGTTTCTCCGACAAAAAATGAAACGAGCCGTGTAAATAGACAGTGATTCGACAAGAGGCTTGTTGTGGTTCGTATCGGATTAGCAAAAAACAAAAAACGCTGGTCATTCGTATTGCTGACCAACGTTTTTCTTCATTATTTTTTTATTGTCGACAAGGAGGCTAGCACCATATCAACTTGCTTTTTTTCCATATCATTTAAAGGAATTAGTGGCAGCTGTACCTCACCTACCGCTACCCCGATTTGATTTAATGCATATTTGACACATGATGGGTTTGGTGCTAAAAACATCGTTTTCATGACTGGTAGCAATTGACGATGAGCGTTCGCTGCCTCTTCTTTTTGGCCAGACAGAAAGGCTTCAACCATTTGCTTCATCTCATCCCCAATTACGTGTGCAGCGACTGAAACGATTCCATCTCCACCAATGGCTAGGACTGGAAGTGTTAACCCGTCATCTCCGCTATAAACAGCAAATGTTTCAGGCGTTCCCTCAATTATCGCTGCAATTTGTTCGAGATCGCCACTCGCTTCTTTAATTGCTGCAATGTTTTCGATTTCGGCAAGACGTATAACGGTTTCTGCTTGTAAATGACAGCCTGTTCGACTAGGAACATTGTAAAGCATAACTGGTAGGGATGTTTTTGAAGCAACATGCTCAAAGTGTGCATAGAGTCCATCTTGTGATGGTTTATTATAGTATGGCGTAACAAGCATGATCCCATCGACACCCGCAGCATCTGCCATTCTTGTTCGCTCAACAGTAGATTTTGTTGAATTTGTTCCTGTACCAGCCACAATAGGTACACGTCCAGCAACATACTCTACACAAAAATGAAAAAGTTTTTGGCAATCGTCAGCGGTCAAATAAGGAGATTCTCCCGTTGTTCCGGCGACAACTAACACATCTGTTCCTGTTGCAATTAAATGATCAATCAACCGCTCACATGCTTGAAAATCGATTTCTCCCTTTTCATCAAACGGCGTGACCATGGCGGTCCATAGAGGTCCATACTTTCCTGTAGGTTTCACTTGCAATCCCTCCAATTGATGTGTAACGGAATTACGCGATGACTTCGTTTAGCTGAAACATTTTGTGTAGCGCATTTACTGCTTTACTCATATCTTGATTTTTCACAAGAACCCAAATCGTTGTATGTGAATCGGCGGACTGTAGAATTTGAATATTTTCTCCGCTTAACGCAGAAACAATACGAGCAGCTACGCCAGGTACTCCTGTCATACCAGCCCCTACCGCTGACACTTTTGCACAACCTTTTTGCAGCTGCGGTTTATATCCTAAATTCGTTAGGATTTCTAGCGCATCATCAGCCGCTTCATCCATCACCGTATACATAACACCACTAGGACTTATATTAATAAAATCAACGCTAATTCCGGCTTTCGCCATCGATTTAAATACATTTTCTTGTAGATCAAACTGCCCTTCTTTTGCAGAGACTTTAATTTGCGTGACATTTGCAACATGAGCAATTCCCGTAATCATTCGCTCATGGATGTCCATTCCATGACTCAATATTCCTGAATTCACAAGCGTTCCCTCTGACTCAGAATAAGTCGAACGTACACGAATCGGAATTTTAGCTTGCATGGCAATTTCGACTGCACGAGGGTGAATCACTTTTGCCCCTTGATACGCCATATTACAGATCTCGTTATAAGACATCGTTTCAAGCGCACGGGCATCTTCAACAATTCGAGGATCAGCGGTCATAACCCCTTCAACATCTGTAAAAATATCGACATATTCTGCTTGAATGGCTGCACCAATCGCTGTGGCAGATGTATCGCTTCCACCTCGACCGAGGGTTGTTGTTTCACCACTTTTCGATTGCCCTTGAAAGCCAGTTACAACGACAACATCGCACGATTCCAACGTCTTTAAAAGATGCTCACATTTCATTTCTTTGATTTTTGCATTTTGAAACTCTTCGTTCGTCACAAAACCTGCTTTTGCACCTGTCATGGCTTCAGCATGCACACCATGAGCATTCAATTGCTCTGAAAATACGACAGAAGATATGGTCTCCCCACAAGAAACAAGTAAATCTTGTTCGCGCTTAGAGATGTGTGCTTTATGAACTAAAGAGAGCAATGTGTCGGTTGCATACGGATCGCCACTACGACCCATTGCCGATACAACAACAACCACTTTATAGCCTTCATTAACCGCTTTTTGTACGTGCTTAATTGCGTAATCTCTTGATTCTTTTGATTTTACGGATGTACCACCGAATTTTTGTACAATAATTTTCATCTCTTATGCCTGCTTTTCTAACAAGTTCAATTTAATTAGACTTTCTGCAATTTGAACAGAATTCCATGCTGCACCTTTTAATAGATTGTCAGAGACGACCCAAGCATGAAAGCCATTCGCTCGATCTAAGTCTTGGCGAACGCGTCCAACAAATACATCTGGTTTGCCAACAGCTGTTGTCACCATCGGATACACTTGATTGGTCGGATCATCTTGAAGGGTTACGCCAGCCGCGTCACTTAAACGAGCTTTCACATCTGCTGCTGTCGCACCTGCTTGCTCCGTTTCAAAATAAATCGATTCAGAATGACCTGTCTCAATTGGCAAGCGCACGCACGTAGCCGCTACTTCTAAGTTTGGTAGATGCATGATTTTCTTCGTTTCATTGATCATTTTCATCTCTTCGTACGTAAACCCATTATCTTGGAATACGTCAATTTGTGGAATGGCATTAAAAGCAATTTGATAGTGCTTTTTATCGCCTGATACTGGTAGCACATTTGCTTCTGCCGTTTCCCCTGCTAAAATGGCTTTTGTTTGTTCTTCCATCTCTTCAACCGCATCAAGACCAGCACCTGAAACGGCTTGATATGTGGAAACAACCACTTTATTTAAGCCATAAGCTTGGCGAATAGGCTCAAGTGCTACGACCATTTGAATCGTTGAGCAGTTCGGATTGGCAATGACGCCATTATGATGACGTAAATCGTCTTCATTTACTTCAGGTACTACAAGGGGTACGCCTTCATCCATACGAAAAGCACTCGTATTATCCACACAAACGACGCCACGTTTAATCGCTTCTGGAATTAATGCTTTTGATACCGAGCCGCCTGCGGAAAACAATGCAATATCTACGCCTTCGAATGATTCAGGCGTTGCCTCTTCCACTGTATACGATTTCCCTTGAAAAGAAAGGGATTTCCCTGCAGAACGTTTTGACGACAAAAGCTTTAATGTTGAAATTGGGAATTGTCGCTCTTCTAGTGTTTTTAACATTTGTTGGCCGACAGCGCCAGTTGCGCCTACTACAGCTACTTGATAGTTTTGCTTTGTCATGATTTTTCTTCCTCCCTAAAGTTCAGCACTCTATCTCTTTATCCTCTACTAAACTTTACGGGATTTGCGCGCAAGACGCAACTGTCCTGCGCCTATTTTTACCCTTCCGTTGTAAGAACGGGCTGGAGTTGAGTGTATGTGAGTGCCGCTTCTGCCGCTGGAATCAGTTGATTCATATCTGCTACAAGGGAATTTGGTTTCTTTTTAAAATCATCTTGACCATAAGGAATAAAAAAGATATTTTTTGTTGCCATTAGTCTCATAATGTTGACACCATTCAAACCAAGCCCGTCATTTGTCGAAATTCCAAGTAAGACTGGTTTCCCATTTCGTAACGTTGATTTTGCGCCCATCAAAACAGGACTATCCGTCATGGCATTGGCAAATTTCGAAATAGAATTCCCTGTTATCGGTGCAATAATCATAAGATCTAATGGCGTCTTTGGTCCAAACGGCTCTGCCTTTACCATGGAATTTACGAACGGTTCCGCTGTAATGCTTTGTAAGCGCGTCATCCAGTCGTCGCTATCTCCAAATTTCGTATCTGTGTGTTCAACTGTATACGTTAAAAATGGCGAGACCTTTGCACCAAGCTGTACGAGCTTTTCAATTTGCGGGTAGACCGCTTCATACGTACAATGAGAGCCTGTTAAACCAAAGCCTATATGTTTACCTTTTAACATGAGCGTAACTCCTTTTTCCGTCTTATTGGGTCCGTGTTTGTTCAAGCAGCAAATCACTTAACACATTTGCAAGAATCTTCCCTGCTGTTTTTGGTGCAACCATTCCGGGAAGTCCTGGAACAAGCATGGATTTTAAGCCGCGTTTTTCAGCATAATCGTGGTCAATTCCACCTGGTTTTGATGCTAAGTCAAGTAAAAATGCGTGTTGCTTCATTTCTGTTAACACACTTGATGTGACTACTTTTGCCGGAATCGTATTGATCACAACGTCTGCCTGTTCTAACGCTTGCTTGATTTCGTCTAAATGAAACGGTTTTAAGCCAAGCTCAAACGCACGAGCTAAAGAAGCAGAGTCTCGATCACCGATTGACACATGTGCACCTAGCTCCTTAAAGGTTCGAGCGATTGTCATGCCAATTCTTCCAAGTCCAAGTACAGCAATATTGGCCTGATGGATCGTAGAATCTGTATGTTGAATAACGAGCATAACTGCCCCTTCTGCGGTTGGAATGGAGTTATAAATGGCCACATCGTTTCGATTCATTAACACAACAACATGACACTTCGTTTGACTAGCCATTTTATCTAAGCGACTCGATGTAATGCCTGTATAGATCGTGCAGTTATCCGGTGTTTGTTTAAGATGCTTCGTTTCAAGCTTTATTTTTTCAGATGAAAACACACTGTTAATAAATCCATCACTGCCAATACCTCCAACTGGAA
The DNA here is from genome assembly GCF_047238345.1 of Shouchella phoenicis. Lineage (NCBI taxonomy): Bacteria > Bacillati > Bacillota > Bacilli > Caryophanales > Bacillaceae > Shouchella > Shouchella phoenicis. The sequence goes on from NZ_JBDFMQ010000001.1 coordinate 2,129,821, forward strand.
GTAAAATGGCTTCGACTGTTTTCCAATCAATGTCTTCCATTTCTTGTTTGCTAACCCCGATAAATCCCACATCTATTTGTTCAAACCCAACGAGCGAAACCCTCGCATCTAATGTTGATAACTTACGTACGATTTCAATCTGCCTTGCATCGCCACCAATCATAACAACATGAATCCCCGTTAGCATGCTTGATCCTCCTACTCTTTCAGTGCTCTGTAGCTCCATTCAGTTAAGAGCGACATCCCTACTCGTGCTTCTTTACCATATGTCTAGAAAAACAATTCCGTGCAAAAGAAAAAGCCTGTCACAATGACAGGCTTTTTACACGTCTTTTTAATCTTATGAAGGCAAGGTTACGTATACATGTCTATCTCTTGAGCAAAAGAGGATCAATACGTCAAATTCGTTGTGTCAATAATAATCATATCTTGGCCAATTTTTTTAATCTGTTGCCAGTAAACCGTGACTTCTTTATCTTTACGGTTGAACTGATACCATTTTGACACTGGCACGACAAAAGCGTGGATATCGCCAGATTGCTCGTCAAGTAACACGTCCGTTTGTCCGAGAATGCCGAGACGTTCCCCTTTTTCAAAATCAATAATTTCTTTGTTTGCAATTTCGCTTAATCGCACTGGAATCACCTCTTTATACATCGTATGAGGCTTGTCGCTATTCTAGACTATTTCGTAAAGATTGTCTCTGGCATATGGTCACTTACGGAAACAATTGATAACGCAGGCTCATCTTGGAAGAGCGTTGCAGCTAAGTGATTCACTTCTTCTAAAGAAATATCGTTAATTCGATTAAGGAGTTCATCTAAACTTTGATGTTTCTTTAATAGAAGTTCATTCTTTCCATTTCGACTCATCCGGCTACTCGTACTTTCTAATCCGAGCATAATACTTCCTTTAAGCTGTTCTTTGCCATTCTCTAACTCTTTTTTTGTTAATCCGTCTGCTTGAACTTGTTCTACTATCGAACTCATCGATTTAGATAGCTGTTGAAGTTGGTTCATCTGTGTTCCTGCATACACGGTTACCGAGCCGATCTTCTCATAAGCTGAATGATAGGAAAATACGGAGTAACAGAGCCCTTGCTCTTCACGGATTTCCTGAAACAGACGGCTTGACATACTTCCCCCTAATGCGTTGTTTAAAAGAATTAGGTTAAACATTTGGTCTGATCCGACTTCAAGACCTGGGTAAGCTAAGCACAGGTGCGCTTGTTCCGTTTCTTTTTGACGGTATTTTTGAACGGGTATAAAAGATGCTTCTGGTGGCTCATAGGACGCTTTTGCAGCCTTAACCGCTGAAAAGATGTCTTCTAACTGCGACAGTAATTCTTCTTGATAATGACCTGCAACTGAAATGACCACATGTTCCCCAACATAAAATTTGTCCATATACGCTAAAATTTGCTCTCTCGTAAACGATGCTAACGTCTCTTCTGTACCTAGAATGGGGTTAGCTAGTGTAGATGAGCCAAATGATGCTTCACTTAACAATTCATGTACAAGATCATCCGGGGTATCTTCTACCATACGAATTTCTTCAAGGACGACATTTTTTTCTCGTTCAATTTCTTGTTCATCAAAAACAGAATGAAAGAACATATCTTGAAGAACATCCACAGCAATATGAGCATGTTCGTCTAATACTTTTGCGTAATAACAGGTATATTCTTTTGCGGTAAAGGCATTCACTTGTCCACCAATTCGATCAAATGCTTCTGCTATATCTTGTGGAGATCGTGTTTTTGTTCCTTTAAACAGCATATGTTCAATAAAATGTGACATACCGTTTTCAGCGTTACGTTCATTACGAGAACCGGTTTTCACCCATATACCAATGGCCACAGAACGAACTGTGTCATTTTTTTCAGCCATGATGCGGACACCATTTTCTAGCTTTTTTTATTAATCACTACTTGAACCCCCATTGATGTCTACTTCCATGTTTCTTGGTAACCTCGTTTCATTCATAAGTTCTGAAACCGTACCTAACATTAAATTTTTCTCTTTAATCCCCGTAATCATCGCATCTAGCCCTTTTGCTGATGATTCCGTTGGATGCATGAGTAACATAGACCCAGCTTCCATTTTAGGGACAACCCGTGAAATCATTGAATTGACTTCAGGGTTCTTCCAATCAATTGTATCAACTGTCCACATGATTGTTTGCATATCATGTGCGTGAACACGCTCAATGACAAGCTGATTATAGTCACCACTTGGCGGGGCGAACCAGATCGGTGTTTCATCAAGAGTTGCTTCGATAACGTCGGTTGTTTTTGAGAGTTCTTCGTCTATTCTTGCTTCTGTTAACTTGCTCATTTGTGGATGTGAGTAAGCATGGCTCCCAATTTCGTGCCCTTCTTCTTTAATCATAATCGCCATTTGAGGATTTTTCTTCACCCAAGAACCATCTAAAAAAAAGGTCGCTTGCACTTGATGCTCGCGCAGCGTGCTAAGCATATCAGGTAAATAGTCATTACCCCATGCGACATTGATAAGCAAGGCGGTCATCGGTTTTTCTGATACGCCTCGGTAGATTGGAGCAGGGTCTAAATCACTTAAATGAATGCTCGGTTTTGTATCTTTAAATATCAACATGGACTGGTTAAATGTGCCAGATTCTTTCATCTTATCATAGGATTTTTCAACGTCAACCTCTAGTCCATTGTAACCGGGCATTGCCTTCCAGACACGGTCAATTTTCGCATCTATTGCAGGAATATTCACTTTATTTGCATGCTCTACAATAGTCTCATACAGCGGATCCTCAACGGTTTCAACCATCATCGAGGCATTTAGCTTCACTGTTTCAATATACTGAGTTGCAAATGGATTTTGAATCGCACCTAAAGCGAGTATAACAACTGTACAACACAGGATCATATGAACCATCTTACGCTTCATCTATTTCCCTCCTAAACCATAAAAACTTCTCTTAGCATGTCTATGTTTTAGAAAAGGAGACTAGAATACACAAACAAAAAAGACTAGGAATTCTCCTAGTCCCGTTTTATTGCTCTTGTTCAGATGTTGTTTCTTCTTCGCTTTTTTGGGCTTGCTCTTCTTTTTCACGCTGTTCTTTTACTAAGACTTTGCGAGATAGATTCACGCGCCCTTGATTATCCACTTCGGTAACACGAACTTCAAGCTCGTCACCTAGTTTAAGAACGTCCTCTACTTTGTTTACTCGTTCTTCGGAAATTTGCGAGATATGAAGCAATCCGTCTTTTCCTTTAAAGATCTCGAGGAATGCACCAAACTTTTCAATTCGTTTTACTTTACCTGTATACGTTTTGCCCACTTCAACTTCGCGAACAAGGTCTTCAATAATTTGCTTCGCTTTCGCATTCATTGTGGCATCAAGTGAAGAAATGTACACTGTACCATCTTGTTCAATGTCAATTTTAACATTGGTTTCTTCGATGATCTTATTAATGACTTTCCCACTTGGTCCAATTACATCACGGATTTTATCTGGATTAATCGCTAACGTTAAGATTTTAGGTGCATATTCAGAAAGCTCTGTCCGAGGCTCATGAATTGCTGTAAGCATATTATCAAGAATTTTCATTCGTCCTTGTTTTGCCTGCTCAAGCGCTTGTTCTAATACTTGACGGTTAATCCCAGAAATCTTGATGTCCATCTGTAAAGCCGTAATTCCTGTTGCTGTACCTGCAACTTTAAAGTCCATATCTCCAAGGGCATCTTCCATTCCTTGAATATCCGTTAAAACGGTCATATGGTCTCCCTGTTTTACAAGTCCCATCGCGATTCCTGCTACAGGCGCTTTAATCGGAACACCAGCGTCCATCATTGCAAGGGTGCTCGCACATATGCTTGCTTGAGACGTAGAGCCATTTGATTCTAATACTTCAGATACGAGACGAATTGTATAAGGAAACTCTTGCTCTGAAGGAATTACTTGTTCAAGTGCTCGTTCCCCTAATGCACCGTGACCAATTTCTCGACGTCCTGGTGCGCGAATTGGACCTGTTTCTCCAACGCTAAACTGCGGGAAATTGTAATGGTGCATAAAGCGTTTAGTTTCTTCAATTCCTAGACCGTCCAAGATTTGGACATCACCTAGTGCCCCTAACGTACAAATGCTTAACGCCTGGGTTTGTCCACGTGTGAACAAGCCTGATCCATGGGTTCTAGGTAACATGTGAATCTGTGAATCAAGCGGACGAATTTCATCTGCACCACGACCATCAGGACGTACCTTATCGACCGTAATCAGACGACGCACTTCTTCCTTGACGAACATTTGTAAGATCGCTTTAACTTCACTTACTTGAACGGTTTCGTCCTCTTCATAGTGCTCTACTTGCGCCTGAATCACTGCATCAATCGCTTCTTGACGCGCATGTTTTTCCTCTACTCGCACAGCTTCTTTCATTTGCGCTTCCACAGAACCTCTTAGCGTATTTTCGAGATCAGCATCAAACGTTTTTAGTTTAATCTCTCTCTTTTCTTTTCCACACGCTTCGATAATTTTTTCTTGGAAGGCAATCATTTCTTTGATATTTTCATGACCAGCTAGAATCGCTTCTAACATCACTTCTTCAGGTACTTCTTTTGCACCTGCTTCAACCATGTTAATCGCTTCTTTCGTTCCAGCAACCGTTAATTCAATATCACTTTCTGCTAGTTGTGCAGGCGTTGGGTTCATAATAAACTCACCGTCAACACGACCAACCGTTACACCAGCAATCGGTCCGTCAAACGGAATATCCGATACTGATAACGCTAGTGATGAACCAATCATTGCCGCCATTTCCGACGATGCATTTTGATCCGAACTCATAACAATGCTAATTACTTGTACTTCGTTACGGAATCCATCAGGGAAAAGTGGGCGAATGGGACGGTCAATCAAACGACTTGTTAAAATCGCTTGTTCACTTGGGCGTCCTTCTCGTTTAATAAATCCTCCAGGAATTTTTCCTGCTGCGTATAATCGCTCTTCATAATTGACCGTTAGTGGAAAGAATGGTAGATCTTTTGGCTCTTTCGAAGCGGTAGCTGTCGATAGAACTGCAGTCTCACCATAACGGACAAGAACTGCACCATTTGCTTGTTTTGCGAGTTGACCAACTTCAACGGTAAACGTGCGCCCCGCCCAGTTGATTGTAAACTCGTGACGTTCTTGTTCCATGTATGTGTACTCCTCTCGTACATCTAAAAAAGTCTCATTCTTTATTATGACCGAAACGGCGCAAGTTTAAAAGAGTGAATTACAACCGTTTCATTGTTTTTTAGATTCATTCATATGTTCGCATGAAGAAAAAAGCGGGAGAACATCCCCCGCTTTTACAATCCTTATCGACGTAAGCCAAGCTTGTCAACTAAGTTACGGTAACGCGTAACATCTTTTTTACGCAAGTAAGTTAACAAATTACGGCGTTGTCCAACCATTTTCAAAAGACCGCGACGTGAGTGGTGATCTTTTTTGTGTGTACGTAAATGATCGTTTAATGAATTAATTTGCTCAGTAAGAATTGCAACTTGAACCTCTGGAGAACCAGTGTCCGTATCATGTGTTTTGAATTCTGAAATTAGTTCATTTTTACGCTCTTGTGTTAAAGCCATTAGAGCCACCTCCTTATAATGTACCCCTTTTTCCGAGCAAACGTTGGTGAATCGTCTTGCCAAGAAGCGGGATGTTCACTTGAATAACTTCAGTGAACATTAGCTATTATAGACGTTAATTTATAAAATTGCAAGTGCCTTACTGCGCATGTTTTTCGAGCCATTGGAGGCTTGTTTCTCGATCGCGTCCAAGTTGCGCTTTGATTTCGTCGATGCCATTAAATTTTTGTTCCGCGCGAATCCATTCTAGAAACTCCACTTCAACCATTTCTCCATAAATGTCTTCTGAAAAGTCAAAGAGATTCACTTCAACACTCGGTTCAGGTAAGTTGTCCACAAATGTTGGTTTATAGCCAACGTTCGCCATTCCAGTCCATTTTTTTCCTTTCACGTAAAACGCGACTACGTATACGCCTGTTTTTGGAATATGAAACCGTTCGGTAGTTGCCACATTAGCAGTCGGAAAACCTAATAAGCGTCCCCGAGCATCTCCATGTACAACTTCCCCTTTCACTTTAAACGCGTAACCAAGCAGAGCTGACGCTTTCTGGACATCTCCTTGTTCAAGCTCTTCGCGGATTCGGGTAGAAGATATTTTCTCCTCTTCATCGACCACTTTGTTGATGATCGTATACGTGAAGCGATCTTTTGCATAGGTTCCAAGTTGCTCCATTGTCCCTGCACCTTTTACGCCGTATGTAAAATCAAAACCTGCAACAACGTGATCCACTTGTAACGAAACAATAAAATCATCTACAAATTGTTCTGGTGTTAATTTAGAGAATGATGGTGTGAAACGAACGGCATAAATCCTGTCTATACCTAGCGCTTTTATCCTGTCAATCTTTGTTTCGAACGGGGTTAAATAACGCATCGGTTTTTCAGGATTGCCGAGTACTTCTTTTGGATGAGGAAAGAACGTCATAACCGCGCTTTCCACGCCTCTTTTCTTCGCTTCATCAATGGCGTGCTGAATTACGGTTTGATGCCCTTTATGCACTCCGTCGAAATAGCCAATGGCCATTACAGAGGGAGCGGCTTCTTTCATCCAACCTTGTTTGTCTGTATGATCAAGATCAATCATTACTAGCTTCAATTTCAAAACCCTCCTAAAGTCCTGCTGCCTGAGTGAAAAGCTTTTCTGGCTTAATCCAGCCTTCCTTTTTAGGGTGAGGTTGATATAAAGCAAGACACTCTCCCTTTTCATTATAAAATAAAAAGCGCTCCGCTCCAAAACTTTGATCTTCATTGTTTATAACCGCACCATTTTTAATACGTGCTTCAAGCTCTTGATTTGCTACTTTGCGAGGAAATTGACTTAATGCATGTTCGAGTGCATAAAGCTTGTCATAACGTTCTTCTAACGTCATCTCTTCCAACGCTTCAAATGTTACCGTATGACTGGCTTCAAAGGAACCTGATGCGACCCTCGTAAGTGACGACATATGCGCTGGAAAACCAAGACGCGCGCCGATGTCTACAGCCAACGTTCGAATGTACGTCCCTTTGCTACACCGAACAGTAAACGAAAATAGTTGTTGACCATCAGAAGCCTTTGCCACATTCGTCAACGTTATTTCGTGAATCGTCACTTCTCGAGTAGGACGCTCCACTTCAATCCCTTTTCGTGCATATTCATAAAGTCTTCTTCCATTCACTTTGACAGCTGAATAATACGGCGGTGTTTGTTGAATTGCCCCTTTAAATTCGTTCATTACTGCTTCCAGATCAGCTTGTGGAATCGTTTGCGACACTGCTCGAGTCTCCACAACCTCTCCGTGGGCATCTTCCGTTGTCGTTGAAAAGCCAATCGTTACTTCGCCTATGTATGTTTTATCAAAATCGGACATATACTCCGCTACTTTTGTAGCTCGCCCAATGCAAATTGGCAGTACGCCATCTACTTCAGGATCAAGGGTTCCTGTGTGACCGACTTTTTTTGTTTTAAATAAACGGCGAATGCGATTTACACAGTCATGGGAGGTCATGCCTCTTGGTTTATATAAAGCTAAAATCCCTGAATCCATACGTGCCCATTCCTTTCCTACAGTCTTCATAACAAAAATAGGGGATAGCAACTGAATTGCCATCCCCACATTTTTTACTGATTTTCATTATCGCTTTTTACTTCTCGTAAAAGCGATTCAATTCGATTGCCGTATTGAATCGACTCATCAATTGAAAAACTAAGTTCTGGGGTTTTTCGAAGACGAATTCTCTTTCCGATTTCAGAGCGAATAAAACCTTTCGCCTTTTCTAAACCAGCAAGGGTTGCTTTTTGTTCTTCATCGTCACCAAGTACAGTAATAAATGCTGTCGCTTGTTGTAAGTCTCCCGTTACATCGACACCTGTCACAGTAACAAATTTTACTCGAGGATCTTTAATTTCACGTAGAAGAATATCACTAAGTTCTTTTTTCATTTGTTCGCCGACTCGTTCAGCACGATTGTTCGCCATGATCTACACCTCTATCTCTCTGACTATAGACAACAATTCCGAACTACATGTCGGTAGTTCTACTCTTGTTTTTCCTACCCATTTAATGGGATGCCCTTTTATTAAAAGGATTAAACCCATTCCCAGTCTGTTTGTGTTCGCTCCACCTGATCGTGTTGGTCAATCAGATGGAGCGCTCTCTGTATTTCTGCTTCTAAGCTTTGTTTTGAAGAATTAACGGCTGCAATCGTTAGCTCTGCTCGTTGCCATAAATGTTGATGATCAGTCTCAGCAACACTAACATTAAATCGCTGCCGCATTCTCGTTACAATGCTTTTTAATACAGACCGCTTTTCCTTCAACGACTGCGCCATAAAGATAAAACACTCACAACGGACAACCGCTACGTGCATTAGCGCTTAATTTCTTCCATGACGTAAGCTTCAATAATGTCGCCTTCTTTAATGTCGTTGAATTTCTCAAGCGTAATTCCACACTCATAGCCTGCAGCCACTTCTTTAGCATCGTCTTTAAAACGTTTCAAGGCATTTAATTCACCTTCATACACGACAATGCCATCGCGAATTAAGCGAACAGATGAGTGACGGGTAATCTTTCCTTCTGTTACGTAAGAACCAGCAATTGTACCGACTTTTGATACTTTGAACGTCGTACGGACTTCAACTTGCCCGATTACTTTTTCTTCAAATTCTGGGTCTAATGCACCCTTCATTGCTTGTTCAATCTCATCAATTGCGTTGTAAATAACACGGTGCAAGCGAATATCTACATTTTCAACTTCCGCAACGCGCTTAGCGTTCACATCCGGACGAACGTTAAAGCCGATAACAATCGCGTTTGATGCAGAAGCAAGAATGATATCAGACTCCGTAATAGCACCAGCACCTGTGTGTATAATGTTCACTTTCACACCGGCTACGTCAATTTTTTCAAGAGAGCCTCTCATCGCTTCAACAGAACCTTGTACGTCCGCTTTAATGATGACGTTGATATCTTTAATATCGCCTTGCTGGATTTGATTAAAGAGATCATCAAGACTTACTTTTGACGTTTCAGAAAGGTTTTGCTCACGATAACGTGCCATTAATCCTTCTCCAACTTGACGCGCTTTCTTCTCATCTTTAAACGCTTGGAAGCGATCTCCCGCTTGAGGGACATCATTCAGCCCAGTAATTTCAACTGGTGTAGAAGGTCCAACCGTTTTAACGCGGCGGCCAAGATCGTTAACTAGGGCACGTACGCGACCGAATGTGCTTCCTACAACGACTGCATCCCCTACGTTAAGCGTTCCGCTTTGCACGAGCAGGGTTGCAACTGGTCCTCTCCCTTTGTCTAGCTGTGCTTCAACCACTGTACCTGTTGCAAGTTTTTCTGGATTTGCTTTTAATTCCTCTACTTCAGATACAAGTAGAATCATTTCAATTAGCTCATCAATTCCGTCTCCATTTAATGCAGATACATTAACAAAAATTGTTTCTCCGCCCCATGCTTCTGGAACAAGTTCAAATTCTGTTAACTCTTGCATGACCCGGTCAGGGTTTGCAGCTTCTTTATCCATTTTGTTCACAGCAATAATAATTGGTACTTCTGCTGCTTTCGCATGGCTAATCGCTTCTTTGGTTTGTGGCATAACGCCATCGTCCGCAGCCACAACAATAATCGCAATATCCGTAACTTGCGCACCTCGTGCACGCATCGTTGTGAACGCGGCGTGACCTGGTGTATCAAGGAAGGTAATTTTCTTGTCGTTCTGCTCAATTTGATAGGCACCAATATGCTGCGTAATGCCACCGGCTTCTCCAGCCGTTACTTTTGTGTTACGGATTGAATCAAGAAGCGTCGTTTTCCCGTGGTCAACGTGACCCATAATGGTTACAACAGGCGGTCGTTCTTGAAGTTCTTCTTCTTTATCCTCACTGTCGTACAGCTCAATATCAAGCTCATCCACAAACACTTCTTCTTCTACAGCAACACCATAGTCAGCAGCAAGAAGTTCAATTGTATCTTTATCTAGCTCTTGGTTGATTGTTGCCATGACACCAAGCTTCATTAATTTCTTAATAAGCTCAGACGCTTCACGGTGTAGCTTCGCAGCAAGTTCACTCACTGATAAGCTACCAGAGATCATAATTTTCTCAGGTAAAGGCATTTGCTGGTGGTTCGGACGATTTTGTGGTCCGCCACGTTTCTTTCCTCGCCCTTGATGACGACGATTGTTGTTCCCTGGTCTACCTTGATTGCGGTTTCCTGGTCCTCCGCCTGGACGGTTCCCTTGATTACGGTTTGGCTGGTTGCGATTTGCGCTACCTTGACTAGCATTTCCTTGTTGTCCTGCGGGTTTCTTATCTTTCGGTCGATCATCTGTTTTTTTATTCATACGGTTTTGATCTCCATTTCCTCCAGAAGCCTGTACTTGTTGATTGGCTTTCTTTAATGTCTCCTCTTCCACAGTCGACATATGGTTTGACACGTTTTCACCCATGGCTTTAAGTTTTTCAATCAGTTGTTTGCTTTGAACTTGATTTGCTTTTGCGTATTCATGAATTCGCATTTTTGACATATACATACCTCCATTATTGGTTCAGTAATGCAGCAATTTTCTTAGCAAACCCTTTACTTCGAATACCTATAACGACACGTGCTTCTTTTCCAATCGCTGACCCGAGTTCATAGCGGTCATTTGGTGAATAAACTGGAATGTTGTAGTAGCTACATTTATCTCGTACTTTTTTTTCAGTGTTCGCACTTGCATCATTTGCTAGTAATACAATGGCCACATTGCCTTTGCGAACAGCTTCTAACGTAAGCTCTTCCCCTGTCACAAGCTCTCCTGCACGCATGCAAAGTCCGAGTGTAGATAAATATCGTTGGTTTGGGTTCATTTCTTTTTAACCTTTTTTAAATCGGCTAAAAGCTGATCGTACACTTCAGCCGACACTTTCACTTGTAAGTGTCGTGTCAAACTATCTCTTTTTTTCGCCATCTCAAATACGTCTTCATTGTGTGATAGGTAGGCTCCACGACCGTTTTTCTTACCAGTCGGATCAAGCTCTACAGTTCCTTCAGGTGTTCGAACAATTCGAATCAGTTCACCTTTAGGTTTCATTTCGTTTGTGACGATACATTTTCTAAGCGGTATTTTCCGTTGCTTCATCGACATCTCCCGCCTTACTTAAGTTCATCCAATTCTTCTTCTAGAAGAACGTCAGTCAATTCCTCATCACCATCCAGCAAGCCAAGTTCTCTTGCTTCTGTTTCGTTCTTAATATCAATTTTCCAACCGGTTAATTTTGCCGCTAAACGTGCGTTTTGCCCGCGCTTTCCGATTGCTAAAGAGAGTTGATAATCTGGAACAATCACTTGAGTCATTTTCTCATCTTCGTTTACATTTACACGCATGACTTTTGCCGGACTAAGCGCATTTGCAATATAGACAACTGGATCTTCAGACCATTGGACAATGTCAATTTTTTCGCCTTTTAATTCATCCACAATGGTTTGCACCCGTTGCCCTCTTTGACCAACACATGCACCAACAGAGTCCACTTCAGGATTCTCAGAATGAACCGCAATCTTAGAGCGATCGCCAGCTTCTCTCGAAACAGATTTAATTTCAACCGTTCCATCATAAATTTCCGGTACTTCAAGCTCAAATAATCGTTTTAATAAACCTGGGTGCGTCCGGGAAATTAAAATTTGTGGGCCTTTTGTTGTTTTTTCGACTTTTGTAATATACGCTTTAATGCGGTCGTTGTGTCGATACACTTCATTTGGCATTTGTTCTGTTAGCGGCAGTAGCGCTTCTACTTTTCCGAGGTCAACATAAATAAAACGGTGATCTTGTCTTTGAACAATTCCGTTCATAATATCTTCTTCACGATCAATAAAATCTGAATAAATAATGCCACGCTCGGCTTCACGCACACGTTGTGTTACAACTTGTTTTGCCGTTTGTGCTGCGATTCGCCCAAAGTCTTTTGGTGTCACTTCAATTTCTACAACATCATCCACTTCATAGTTTGGATTGATGACCTGTGCTTCATCTTCTGATATTTCAAGCCGTTTATCAAACACTTCTTCAACAACAACTTTTCGCGCAAATACGCGAATACTGCCGTTCGTGCGATTGACGTCAACACGAACGTTTTGTGCTTGACCGAAATTTCGCTTATAACCAGAAATTAGTGCCGCTTCAATGGCTTCAATGATGACTTCTTTTTTTATCCCTTTGTCAGCTTCAAGGGTTGTTAAAGCTTCCATAAATTCACTATTCATGGATAGCACCTCCTTCATTTTCTTCACTTAGAACAGAATCGATAAACGGATATTTGCAACCTTCTCATATGGAATCGTTTTAATGACTGTACGAGTTTTCACTTTCGTTTCAATCGTTAATTCATCATTGTGAAATGAAGATAGCATACCTTCAAACGCTTTTTCTCCATCTAAAGGTTCATAGGTCGTCACGTAAACGCCCTTTCCAACTGCTTTCTCTACATCAGCTTTTTTCTTTAGCGGTCGTTCTGCACCTGGAGAAGATACTTCAAGAAAATAGGCTTCTGTAATAGGGTCCGCTTCATCTAAACGTTCACTAAGCTTCTCACTGACTTTTTCACAGTCATCTAGATCGACGCCTTTATCAGAATCAATATAAACGCGTAAAAACCAGTTCGGTCCTTCTTTTTTGTATTCTACTTCTACTAACTCAAGCTTCAAATCTTCTACAATTGGAAGGACCAATTGTTCTACTTTACTAGAGACGATTTTACTCAAACATCTGTCCCTCCTTATACATAATAAAAAACGTATACCACTCATAAGCATACGTATCAGGCATATCCAACTTTTCATGCGCCTAGCGAGTTTGCGAACAAAAAGAGTGGGTTGCCCCACTCTTTCATCACTTCGTATGCTAACTATTACCATAAACGATTTTATCACATGAATTGGTCTCACGCAAGGCTTGTTCTCGTTCCTAAAACAACGATAGTTGATTTGACTCGGGTAATTCATGTAAACAACCATGGTCCGATAAGTTTTCCACAACGGTTTTTGTTAATTTTGCTCGTTGTTGTAAATCTTCTTTTGACAAAAAGTGACCTTGTTCACGAGCCTTCACAATGTTCAGTGCAGCGTTTGTACCGACACCATTTAATGAGTTAAATGGTGGAAGTAGCGTGTCACCATCAACGATAAACTCGGTTGCCGATGATTTATATAAATCTACTTTTTGAAAACCGAACCCTCGTTCACACATTTCTAAGGAAAGTTCAAGAACCGTTAATACGGCTTTTTCCTTTGGAGCAGCGTCTAATCCTTTGGCGTTAATTTCATCAATTTTCGCTTTGATTGAGCTCGAACCTTTAATCATAATATCCATTTCAAAGTCATCTGCTCGTACCGTGAAGTATGTCGCGTAATAAAGAATCGGGTGATGGACTTTAAAATAAGCAATTCGAACAGCCATAAGAACGTAGGCAGCTGCGTGGGCTTTCGGGAACATGTATTTAATCTTTGTACATGAATCAATGTACCAATCTGGCACATCATGCTTCTTCATCTCTTCAACCCACTCTGGCTGCAATCCTTTTCCTTTTCGAACGAACTCCATAATTTTAAAGGCAAGCGATGATTCAAGCCCTTTATAAATTAAATAAACCATTATGTCGTCACGACAACCAATTACATCTTTAAGCTCACAAGTGCCATTGTAAATTAACTCATTGGCGTTGCCTAACCAGACGTCTGTTCCGTGGGAGAGCCCAGAGATTTGCAAGAGCTCTGAAAACGTACTCGGCTTTGTTTCTTCCAGCATTTGTCGTACAAAGCGTGTACCGAATTCAGGAATCCCAAGCGTCCCGGTCTTACACATGATTTGTTCTTCTGTTACGCCTAAGATTTCCGGTGACGCAAATATTTTCATTACATCTGGATCATCGGTTGGGATTGTTTTTGGATCAATCCCACTTAAATCCTGCAACATCCGAATCGCTGTAGGGTCATCGTGTCCAAGGATATCAAGTTTGAGCAAATTATCATGAATGGAATGGAAATCAAAATGCGTCGTTTTCCATTCAGCATTTTTATCATCTGCTGGAAATTGGATTGGCGAAAAGTCATGAATATCTTTGTAATCTGGCACAACAATAATGCCCCCAGGGTGCTGACCTGTTGTTCGCTTCACGCCAGTACAACCTGACACAAGTCGATCGATCTCTGCTCCTCTCATTAAGAGATCGTGGTCATTTTGATAGCCTTTTACAAACCCATATGCGGTTTTTTCAGCAACGGTACCAATCGTTCCGGCACGATAGACATACGCTTCTCCAAATAAATCTTTTGTATAAGCGTGGGCCCTTGGTTGATATTCTCCAGAGAAATTCAAATCAATGTCCGGTACTTTATCTCCTTTGAAACCTAAGAACGTCTCAAAGGGAATATCTTGTCCGTCTTTTTGATAGTAAGATCCACATTCAGGACAATTCGCATCAGGTAAGTCATACCCTGATGCAACAGAACCATCATCAAAGAAATGGGAATGTTGACAGCTTGGACATACATAGTGAGGTGGAAGTGGGTTAACCTCCGTAATTTCTGTCATCGTCGCGACAAAGGAAGACCCAACTGAACCTCGAGAACCAACTAGATAGCCATCATCAAGAGATTTCTTCACAAGCTTTTGTGAAATTAAATAAATAACCGCAAAGCCGTGACCAATGATACTGCTTAACTCTTTTTCTAATCGCGCTTCTACAATCTCAGGTAATGGGCTACCGTAAATGGCTTTTGCACGTCCGTAGCTCATTTCCCTCATCTCATCGTCTGCACCTTCAATTTTAGGTGCATACAACTCGTCTGGAATCGGATGAACGTCACCTATTCGATTAGCGATTTCATTTGAGTTCGTTACAACAAGTTCTTGCGCTTTTTCCTCACCCAAAAAGGTAAACTCTCCTACCATTTCGTCTGTCGTTCGAAAATGAACAAGCGGCAGTTCTTGACGATTAAGTGGATTCGCTCCTCCTTGAGAGGCGATTAAAATCTTCCGGTAGATCGCGTCATTTTCATTGACATAATGCACATTTCCTGTGGCAACAACTGGGATTTGCAACTGCTCTCCTAGTTGAACAACTTTCCCAATAATTTCTTGCAAGGCTTGTTCATCTTTAATGAGCTCACGTTCGATTAAATGACGGTAGTTTCCAAGTGGCTGAATTTCTAAAAAGTCATAGAAACGAGCAATCCCCTCTACTTCGTCAGCAGATTTCTGCATCATGCCTTCAAAGACTTCACCTTTATCGCAAGCTGAACCAATTAATAAGCCTTCCCGATGCTTGTTAAGCTCTGAACGTGGAATACGTGGTGTACGGAAATAATAGTTTACATGGGACATCGTTACAAGACGATATAAGTTTTTCAACCCTTCTTGCGAGGTCACATGAATCGTTGCGTGAAACGGACGCTGACGGTGAAAATTCCCTTGTCCCATATGATTGTTCAGCTCATCGTGATACATAATCTCTTTTTCAGCAGAATCTTTTACCATTTTCCATAAGAGATACGCCGTGGCTTGGGTGTCATAAATGGCACGGTGGTGACTAACTAATTCAATATCAAATTTCTTACACAATGTATTTAAACGGTGGTTTTTTAATTCAGGATAAAGAAATCGCCCTAACTCTAATGTGTCGATTACAGGGTTTTGTACTTCCGTGAAACCCATTTTTTTATAGCCAACGTTTAAAAAGCCAATATCAAAACTTGCATTATGGGCAACAATGGTTGCATCTCCAGCAAATTCTTTAAATTGCTTCAAGACTTCTAATGGCTCAGGAGCACCTACTAGCATATCGTCAGTAATCCCTGTTAAATCGATAATCGTTGCTGACAGTGACTCTTTTGGATCGGCAAACGATTCATAGGTATCAACGATTTCGCCATTTTTTATCTTAACTGCAGCTAGCTCAATCACCGTATTGTAAACAGCTGAAAGTCCTGTTGTTTCCACGTCAAATACGACGTATTCTTCATCTAAAAGAGAACGGTGGTCTGAGTTATAGGCAATCGGAACCCCATCATCTACAATGTTCGCTTCCATCCCGTAAATGACTTTAATACCATGTTTTTTGCTCGCATTATACGCTTCTGGAAATGCTTGTACAACGCCGTGATCGGTAATCGCAATGGCGCTATGTCCCCACTTTGCTGCTTGCTCGACATATTGACCAACAGATACCATCCCATCCATTTGACTCATTGATGAATGGGTATGAAGCTCAACTCGTTTTTCTTCTGCTGTATCAATTCGCGCTTTAGGTGTGATTTGATTAAAATCATTCGCGATCATGACAAGATCACGGACGAACGTATCGTTTTGAATGCCACCTCGGACCTTCATCCACATTCCTTTTTTCACAGCTTGTAAAATTGGGATATCCTCTTTATCTCGTGAGAACATTTTTACTAGAATTGAATCCGTATAATCGGTTATTTTAAATGTTAATAAGGTTCGACCACTACGAAGTTCACGTGTTTCCGCTGCAAACACATACCCTTGAACGGTGATTCGACGCTCTTCATCAACGATCGCTTCTAATGGAACCGGATCATCTTTAATGGGGTACCCCATCGAGAGATTAGCATCTGTTATTTGCTTCGTCATCTCTTCTTCCATGCGCTTCTTCTCGAGCATCGCTTCAACCACTTTCGAGTGATCTTCTTCTTGACGCTTGCGCACGAATTCATCATAAGCTTCTTTTGACTCTTCAACAGAAATTTGTAGCGCAATCGATGGTAAGCCGTAACGAACACATATTTCTTTGAACGGTTCCACGAGCTTTCGCTTCATCGCCTGACCTTCCGCATCATTTTGGGCGACAAGGGCAAGGGTATTCTTACTCATATCTGGTGCTTGTTTATGAAGCGCTGCAGCAAGCGGTGGCGATATCAAGGCAAATTCTTGAACAATGATTGGCCAATACCCTTTCCACGATTCTGCCGACATCTCATTCTCATCATACGTGAATGTAGAGGTTGCTTTTGCAATCTCTTTAAACGTCACCTCTAATTTACTTGTGAAAAGCTGGGCAAGTTCCGCTGGTAAGACTTGCTTAAGATGAATATGAAAATGCCACGACTTTGTTTCTCTCGAAATTACTAGCTTTTTAATATAGCCATCTTCAAAATAAGCATGTCCGTCTGTTGGGATCTGTAATTGTTCGAGCAATAAACGAAGGCGTTCTTCTCTCGATCCCATGTCGTTGTTCACTAAAAATCACTCCCCCGTGCAAGGAAATGGACTGACCAATTGGCCAGTCCATCCTCCGTCAATTGGCAAATTCCTTTACCCATTGTACAAGATTTTCTTTTGATAGCTCAAGCTGTTCGCCTGATTTTCTTACCTTCACTTCTACAATGCCTTCAGCCGCTCGCTTGCCAACTGCAATTCGAATTGGTAAACCAATTAAATCTGCGTCTTTAAACTTCACACCTGCGCGTTCAGCGCGGTCATCAAATAACACTTCTACGCCTGCTTTTTTCAATTCGATGTAAATCGATTCTGCCAAATCGCGCTGTTCATCATTTTTCACGTTTAACGCGAGTAAATGAACACGATACGGCGCGATTGCTGTTGGCCAGACTATACCGTTTTCATCATGATGTTGTTCGATGACAGCTGCGATCGTTCGCGAGACACCAATACCGTAGCAACCCATTAAGAACGGTTGTGCTTTCCCATTTTGGTCAAGGTACTTTGCATTTAGAGCCTCGGAATACTTCTTACCTAACTTAAACACTTGACCAACTTCAATGCCTTCAGCAAAACGAAGAGTGCCTGTCCCGTCCGGTGAAGGATCTCCTTCTTTTACCGTACGAAGATCTTTATAAGCTGTAGCTTGATAGTCTTTACCAGGACCGACATTAATCAAATGGTAGCCCGTCTCGTTCGCTCCACAAGCAATGGTTTCCATACCGTGAATACGATGATCGGCATAGATTGGCACATCTGTTACGTTAACTGGACCAATGGATCCAGGTGTCGCACCAAATAGCTCGACCACTTCTTCTTCTGTCGCCATCCGTAGCTCTTTTACACCAAGCTCATGAAGAACTTTTACTTCATTCAGTTCATCATTTCCACGCAGAAGCAACAATGCACTCTCTCCATCTACAAATACAACTAGCGCTTTTAAGATGTGATCTGGATCTACGCCGAGTGCTTCAGCTGCATCATTAACCGTTTTCGCTTCAGGTGTCGCTTTCTTATCAAGGGTTCCGTACACTTGCGCTTGCGGTGGTTCTGGCGCTAGACTAGATGCCATCTCCAGATTTGCCGCATAATCGGAACCATCTGAGTAGGCAATTGTATCTTCTCCAACATCCGCCAACGCCATAAATTCATGTGTATCTTTCCCACCCATTGTACCAGAATCTGCAATAACTGGTCGGAAGGTTAGACCGACACGTGTGAAAATTCGTGTATAAGCAGCATGCATGGCCCAATAGGTTTCATTAAGGCTTTCTTCCGAATCATGAAATGAATACGCATCTTTCATAATAAATTCACGCCCGCGTAATAAGCCAAAGCGGGGTCTACGTTCATCACGAAATTTCGTTTGAATTTGATACACATTTAATGGCAATTTTTTATACGATGTAATGCCATCTTTAATGATTGTCGTAATCACTTCTTCGTGCGTTGGCCCGAGAGCAAAATCGCGATTATGACGATCCTTTAACCGTACAAGCTCGTCTCCCATATCTTCCCAACGACCAGATTCTTGCCATAACTCTGCTGGATGAAGAGCTGGTAACGTTAGTTCTTGAGCACCAATCTCATCTAATTCTTCACGAATAATTGCTTCAATCTTCGTCATCGCTCGTTTTGCTAATGGAAGATAAGCATACACACCTGAAGCAATTTGACGCATCATTCCAGCTCGAAGCATTAGCTGGTGGCTTAATGCATCTGCGTCAGCTGGAAGATCACGCATAGTTGGTACTAAATAAGTAGATTGTCTCATCGCTTCACTTCCTCAATTTCATTATGAAAATAGCTTACTAATATCGTTCCAGGTTACCACAATCATTAATAGCATGACGAGAGCAAAACCAACGAACTGAATCGCCCCTTCTTTTTCAGGCGAGACTGGCTTCCCTCGTATTCCCTCATACGCCAGGAACATTAAACGCCCTCCGTCAAGCGCCGGGATAGGAAAGAGGTTTATGACCCCTAAGTTAACACTTAAAAGCGCAGCAAAGAAAAAGACTTGATAGGTTCCTGCCGCAACTGCTGAATCGGTAATGTTGTATATGCCAACAGGACCTGAAATATAATCAAGCGAAAACTCCCCGGTTAAAATCAATCCAAGTGTTTGAAAGATAGAAGTAGCAAAATCAACAAAAGTTGTTGCTGCTTCGCCAATTGCAGGGACGAACCCTGACTCTCTTAATGGCGCGACTCCGATGACACCAAGTTCCTCATCGATTTCAGAAACATAATTTGAACTTGTTGTTAGCGTGACATCTTGCTCTGCTCCATCCCGCTCAAACGTAATGACAACATCTTGATTTGGTCGTTCCCCAATTGCTTCTTGCATCTGTTGCCAGCGTTCAGTTTCCACTCCATCAACAGCGACAATTAAATCACCTTGTTGAAGACCGGCTTGTTCTGCTGGAGAGCCTTCGACCGGATCAATTTGATTCGTGGAGAAGCCTGCAATCGAAAACAACCCTAACAAAAGGACATACGCTAAAATGAAATTCATTAATGGTCCCGCAAAAATCGCCATCGCCCGTGCCGGTAAGGATTTTGATCCAAACTGACGATGCCAAGGCGCATTCATTTGCGCCATTTCATCTTGAACGATCATTGCTTTTTCATGGACCTCAAATCGAACGAGCTCACCTGATTCTTCGTCCATTGTCTCAATAAAGAGTTCATGCACAAGATCAATGCGCTCAACTTGTACGACATGTGCTTCAGGATGTTTCGATTTGTTGTTAATTATAATCTCGGTTACCTTTTGATCGTTATCAAAGACTAACCCTACTTCATAACCTGGACGAATGACCGTTTGTTCTGGTTCTTCACCAGCCATTCGAACATATCCACCAATTGGCAATAGGCGAACGGTGTAGATCGTATCGTTTTTCTCAAAGGCAAAAAGTTTCGGCCCCATTCCGATCGCGAATTCATAACACAGAATCCCCGCTCTTTTCGCGAAAAATAAATGACCCCATTCGTGTACAAACACGAGCACACTGAATATAGCAATAAAAGCCAGTAACGTATTCAACAGCCATACCGCCTTCCTGTTAGTTGTTCATTACACGTGCACGAACGGCTTGGTCAACTGCAAGAATCTCATCCAACGAAGGATTTGATTGCATCGTGTGTGAATGTAATGCTTGTTCAATTACGTCTTCAATTTGCAAAAACGTAATTTCTCCTTTTAAGAACTGCGCAACGGCTACTTCATTTGCCGCATTCAACACAGTTGGCACGGTTCCACCACTTCTGCCAGCTTCATAAGCAAACTTCATGCAACGATAACGGTCAAAATCTAAATCTTTAAAATGGAGTTTGCCAATCTCAGCAAGATTCAATCGCTCGCCTTCTACCCGCTCTAAGCGGTTTGGATATGTAAGTGCGTATTGAATGGGCACACGCATATCCGGTGTTCCAAGTTGCGCAATCACGCTTCGGTCAACAAACTCCACCATAGAATGGATGATGCTTTCTTTATGGATTACTACATCAATATGGTCATAGTCGATGTTAAATAACCAATTTGCTTCAATCACTTCTAAGCCTTTATTCATCATCGTTGCCGAATCAATCGTAATTTTAGCTCCCATGGACCAGTTTGGATGAGAAAGCGCTTGTTCAACCGTCACATGTTGCAATTCGTCTCTTGATTGATCGCGAAAACTTCCTCCCGAAGCAGTTAAGATTAAACGATCAATTGCTTTACGCGGTTCGCCATTTAAGGCTTGAAAAATAGCGGAATGCTCACTGTCCACCGGTATAAGAGACACGTTATGTTTTTTAGCTGCTGCTATCACAAGATGACCGGCTGTTACGAGTGTCTCTTTATTTGCAATGGCAACAGGTTTCCCCGCTTCAATCGCAGCCAGTGTTGGCAGAAGACCGACCGAACCTGTAATCGCCGTGACGACAACATCGCTTTCAGCCATTCGCGCAACTTCTTTTAACCCTGATTCTCCATAATGTAATTCAACTTCTTTTCCAAATTCCCTTTGAAGACTTTTAGCATCTTCTTCTTTTGCAACGGATACAAGCTTTGGCTTAAACGCTTGAATTTGCTTTCGAGCAAGTTCAATGTTTGCTCCGCATGACATCGCCACTAGCGAAAAAGCTTGCGGATGCTCACGGATCACATCTAATGTTTGTGTACCGATTGATCCCGTCGAACCAAGTAAACTAACTTTTTTCATCGTGCATCCTCCAATTTTCTAACCAGGCATCTTTTTTTAAATTAATTGCAAAAGATGTAAAAGCGGCATGACAAAAAGTAAACTGTCAAAGCGGTCAAGGATCCCGCCGTGTCCAGGCAGCACATTCCCAGAATCTTTTACAGCGTAGTGTCGTTTTAAAGCAGACTCGACCAAATCCCCAATCTGTCCAAAGACTGCGGTGGCAAGCATAATGAATACAGCCGTTATGTATGAAGTAAATGCTGGTGTTAGGAAGAAAAACAAGCTCCCGATGACAACAGCAAGCACAATCCCACCAATTGATCCTTCAATCGTCTTATTCGGGCTGATTTCTGGCCAAAGCTTATGTTTCCCAAAAGCCTTTCCGACAAAATAAGCGCCAGAATCGGTGGTCCAAATTAACACGATGACAAATAATACAAGCCATAATCCAATTTCCGCGATATCTCTTGCTTCAATTAAAAAGTGAAAACCGAACCCAACATATACACTAGAGAGAACGATGAAACCAACCTCATCAAATGTAAATTGATTTTTCGTTAAAACCGTTAACATTAAAAGGATGAGGATAAGAAAAATAAACAATTCTATTTTTGTATATTGTATTGGAATGAATTGATCATACCAAGCCGTCGGAATAAGGAGGAGCCACATGGAAATAAGTCCAACGATTCCTCTTAACGATAAGGCTTGAATCTTCCTCATTTTCAATAATTCAATCATTGCGATGGTTGCCATTAGCGAAACAAATATGGAAAACCACCAGCCGCCAAGAAAAACAAACGTTAAAATGACGATTCCAATAAATAAACCTGTAACAATTCTAGTTTTCATTGACGTCGCCCTTCCTATAATCCTCCGTATCGTCTTCCACGATTTTGATAGGTTCCTATCGCTTCATGGAAGTGATTTTCATTAAAATCAGGCCAAAGGACATTTGTAAACCAAAACTCACTATAAGCGAGTTGCCAGAGCATAAAGTTACTTAACCTTATTTCACCGCTTGTACGAATGAGTAAATCAGGATCTTGTAGCTGACTACTCATAAGATGGGCACCAATGACGTCTTCATTGATTTCCTCTGTCGTTAGACTACCTGCCTCTACCTTTGCAGCAATTTGCTTGACAGCATCAGCCAACTCCGTACGACTTCCATAATTTAAAGCAAAGTTCAAGACTAAGCCTGTATTGTGCTTTGTTTTTTCAATCGCTTCATCGACTGCTTTTAATGTGTGAATCGGCAGTTGATCTTTCGTCCCCATAATGCGTACTTGGACATTCTCTTTAATCAGCGTTGGCAGTTCACTTTTAAGATAACGTTCAGGCAAACTTAAAAGGAAATCGACTTCCGCTTTCGGACGCATCCAATTTTCGGTAGAAAAGGCGTATAGGGTTAGAACTTCTACGTTCAGTCCATTCGCTGCTCGCACGATTTTATTTACATTTTTCATGCCTTCACGATGACCAGCAATTCGAGGCAAGCCACGATTTGATGCCCAACGACCA
Source organism: Shouchella phoenicis (assembly GCF_047238345.1). Taxonomy (NCBI): domain Bacteria; kingdom Bacillati; phylum Bacillota; class Bacilli; order Caryophanales; family Bacillaceae; genus Shouchella; species Shouchella phoenicis. The sequence goes on from NZ_JBDFMQ010000001.1 coordinate 2,152,855, forward strand.
TTCCCATCCATAATAATCGCCACGTGCTTCGGAATTCGATTTAAATCAAGGTCTATATCAAACTGCTTTTCTTCGTCAGTATGAAAAGCTTGCTTCCATTTTGAAAATTTCTCGAGCATTCTTCGCCCTCCGTCTCACTAGCGGTTCGCCCTTCATCTTGCTTAAAAGTGTAAAAAACCCCCTATAAAAGAGGGTCTCCTACTTTTCTTTATCATACACGTAATTTGATCAGACTTCCATAATTTCTTCTTCTTTTTCTTTTGCACGTGCATCGATCTTACTAATATAAGAATCTGTTAACTTTTGTACTTTATCCGTTTCGCCACGTAGCTCATCTTCCGTCATTTCGCCATCTTTTTGTAACTTCTTTAAATCGTCATTTGCATCACGACGGATGTTACGTACAGCAACTTTTGAATCTTCCGCTGTTCTTGAAACAATTTTCCCTAGTTCTTTACGACGATCTTCTGTTAGTGCTGGAATGATGATGCGGATGACTTGTCCATCACTTGAAGGCGTTAAGCCAAGATCAGACTTCATAATCGCTTTTTCAATATTACCGACTGCACTTTTGTCATAAGGCGTAATTAAAAGAAGACGCGCTTCCGGGACAGTTACAGAGGCAATCTGATTTAATGGTGTTTCTGCACCATAGTATTCAACTGTGATTCGGTCAAGAAGCGCTGGGTTCGCGCGACCTGCACGCAATTTAGCTAATTCACGATTAAGCGATTCAATCGCTTTATCCATTCTTCCTTTTGCATCATCTTGAATTTGTTTTGACATGGTTATTTCCCCCTGACAAGTGTTCCAATTTTTTCACCTAAAACGGCACGCTTAATGTTACCTTCTTCCATAATAGAGAATACGACAAGTGGAATGTCGTTGTCCATACATAAGGATGAAGCCGTTGAATCCATTACTTGAAGTCCATCGGTCAACACATCCATATACGTAATCGTGTCATATTTTTTTGCATTTTTATCCGTACGAGGATCAGCGCTATATACGCCATCTACATTGTTTTTCGCCATTAAAATGACTTCTGCTTCAATTTCAGCTGCTCGTAAGGCTGAAGTCGTATCAGTTGAGAAGTAAGGATTCCCTGTACCTGCAGCGAAAATCACGACGCGTTTCTTTTCTAAATGCCGAATCGCTTTTCGTCGGATATATGGTTCTGCTACTTGTCTCATTTCAATTGATGTTTGAACGCGAGACTCTACACCAATCGATTCGAGGCTATCTTGAAGCGCTAGTGAATTCATCACTGTCGCAAGCATTCCCATGTAATCGGCTGTTGCACGGTCCATTCCTTGTGCGCTACCAGCCATTCCACGCCAAATATTACCTGCTCCAACAACAACAGCCACTTCAACTTCAAGTTCAACAATTTCTTTTACTTGATTGGCAATGGAATTAATAATTGTTGGATCAATTCCATACCCTTGTTCTCCAGCTAACGCTTCTCCACTAAGCTTTAAAACGACACGATTGTATTTGTTCATTGTGACCTCCGAATTTGCTTTCTTCCAGATCTTTTCTTGTGAAAAAGGGACACGAACGAATGTTGTGTCCCTTTAATGGGTTTGTTATTTTTTCACTTGAGACATAACTTCTTCAGCAAAGTTATCTTCGCGCTTTTCAATACCTTCTCCAACTTCGTAACGAACGAACGTTTTAACAGAAGCCTTTTTGCTTTGAACATATTTGCCAACTTTTTGATCGCCATCTTTAACGAAAGGCTGATCTAGTAAACAAACTTGCTCGAAGAATTTACTTAAGCGACCTTCAACCATTTTTTCAACGATGTTTTCAGGCTTGCCTTCGTTCAACGCTTGTTGCTTTAACACTTCACGCTCACGGTCAACTACGTCACCTGTTACTTCATCACGAGAAACATATGTTGGATTGATCGCCGCAACGTGCATCGCAACATCTTTAGCAAGTTCTTCGTCACTTGAAGAGCCGATTAGTGTAAGTACACCAATGCGTCCACCCATGTGTAGGTAAGAACCAAAAACATCGCCGTCTTCTTTTTCAACAACAGTAAAACGACGAAGGGAAAGCTTTTCACCAATCTTCGCGATCGAAGAGTTAATGTGCGTTAATACCGTTTCGCTACCGCCTTTGAAATTTTGCTCTAACGCTTCTTCCACTGTTGCTGGATTTTCAGCTAGAACATGCTCTGCCAATTCTTTTACAAGCGCTTGGAAATTTTCGTTTTTCGCAACGAAATCTGTTTCAGAGTTCACTTCAACGATTACTGCTTTATTTCCACTTGTTACAACAGACGCTAAACCTTCTGCTGCGACACGGTCTGATTTCTTTTCTGCTTTTGCAATTCCTTTTTCACGTAAGAAGTCAACTGCTTTGTCCATATCTCCGTCAACTTCTACAAGCGCCTTTTTACAATCCATCATACCAGCGCCTGTTTTTTCACGAAGTTCTTTTACCATACTCGCTGTAACTGCCATTGTAATTCCTCCTGTTTACACATCTTTTTCACAAAAAAAGGGTGGGAAAGGGTTAATCTCCCTTTACCACCCTTTTTGGAGTCCAACATTTATGCTGTCGTCGTTTCCTCAACGTCTTCTTCTGAATCCGTATTTTCCATTAAAGCTTCTTCTTCAGCAGCTGTTGCTTCAATTACAGCATCAGCCATTTTTCCAGTTAGCAATTTAACTGCGCGAATCGCATCATCGTTACCAGGGATGACATAGTCAATCTCATCTGGATCACAGTTTGTATCAACAATTGCTACAATTGGAATGTTTAATTTATGTGCTTCCGCAATTGCAATACGCTCTTTACGAGGATCAATAACGAATAACGCATCAGGAATGCTATTCATGTCTTTAATACCGCCTAAGAATTTCTCAAGACGATCCATTTCTTTTTTAAGAAGGATAACTTCTTTTTTAGGAAGGACATCAAATGTGCCATCTTCTTGCATTTTTTCAAGATTCTTAAGACGCGTAATACGCTTTTGAATCGTTTCGAAGTTTGTTAATGTTCCACCTAACCAACGTTGGTTGATGAAGTACATGTTCGAACGAATCGCTTCGTCACGAACTGAATCTTGTGCTTGTTTCTTTGTACCAACGAAAAGGATTTTCCCTCCGTCAGCCGCAAGATCGCGAACAAAGTTGTACGCACTCTCGACTTTTTTGACCGTCTTTTGAAGGTCAATAATATAAATACCGTTTCTTTCTGTGAAGATGTAGCGATCCATTTTCGGGTTCCAACGACGAGTCTGATGACCGAAGTGAACACCTGCTTCAAGTAATTGTTTCATGGAGATAACTGCCACACCAAACACCTCCTTAAGGTTTTTTTTATCCTCCGCAGTATTCATTTCTTGACGACACACTTATCGATGATAAGAGCACCTTCGCCAAAATCCTCCTGCGTGTGTATTTAACACCGTCAATTATCTTATCACATCTACGAGGGTTAAGCAAGACGGCTCGACAATTATTTTTGTTTACGCTGCGTAAGATCCAAGATAAGCTCTACCTCTCTTACACCAATGCCTAATCGTTTTGCAATTTCTAATGAAGGAACGCCTTCACTTTTAAGCTGAAACACCTCTTTATGCCTGTACTCTACTTCAACGTTGTGCTGCCCAGACGGATCTGGCTCTATCGATCCATCCTTTAGCCGATGTTCAAATGGAAGGATGTTTGAACCCAAACGCTGTTTAGGTTCAGGGGGGCTTATTTCTGTATGTACATGTTTGTGTTGAACGGCATGGACAACGGCTTCATTGTCTTCTTTCACATCTTGTAAAAATCGTTCAAGGGATGCTTCCAGTTCTTCTTTTGTTAAACGTTCGTTCACTTCTCGCTGCAGTTTTGCAACTTTTAAACTTAAATAGCCAAGTGCAATGAATAAAAGCAATAGCGTAACAACCATAAATCCTCCTTATTAGCGGACAAAAGCTTTTTCAGCAAATCCTTGTTTTAACTTTTTGATTGCTTTTGCATGAATTTGCGAAATTCTTGATGTTGATAAATCGAGCACTTTGCCAATATCCGTTAGCGACAATTCTTCAAAATAGCTTAATTGAATGACAAGCTGTTCATTTTCATTTAAAGACTTAATCCGCTCGATAAGCTCCCTCTTTGTGTCGGAATGAATTAACGCTTCGCCTGGCTGTTCCATTTGCTCGTCACGAACCTGCACGTGATATGAAACATCATTTGAGCTTGATAGCACATCATCAAATGAAAGGTTTGTACTATTTAATTGTTCAAATTTAAGATAAGATACTTCCTTTTCCGTAACATTCATCTCGCGTGCAATCTCACTCGCAGCAACAGACCGACCGTGTGATTGCTCAAGCTGTTCCACAATTGTATCCATTCGTTTGATTTTTTCGCGAACCGTGCGTGGCAAACGGTCTTCTTTTCTTAAGCCGTCAATCATCGCTCCTCGTATCCGAAAAGAAGCATACGTATCAAACTTTAAATCTCGGTTTGCGTCAAACTTTTGGATCGCGTCGAACAGACCTTCCAAAGCGTGACTTTTCAATTCATCTTTCGTGACTGAAATAGGTAACGTTTTTGACACTCGCTGGACATGGAATTGAACGAGAGGTAAATAGTGCTGAATTAAAGCTTCAATCGCTGCACTTGATTTTGTCTCGATCCACAATGTCCACAGTTCAGCTTCTGACTTCATACTCTTCCTCTCCTGTCTAAAGCAATTTAATGGTTTTATTTGCCGTTCGTACGCGCATCGTACAGCTAGGCAAATCAAATTCTACTGTTCTCCCGACTGTTCCACCGACTTCTCTTGCCACAATCGAGATATGTGCCTGTTCCAACCAAGTCGTCGCAGCTTCAATATTTCGTTTTCCAATCTGCATAAACTCTTCTCGCATCGCATAGCGAAACATTTGTGCCCCACCAACCATTTTTGCTTGAAGGTTAGAAGCGCCTGCTTTTAGTAGTTTTTCTTGCAAAAGGTTTAGCGCAGTATCCGCATATCGCCAAGGATTAAACGCTCCTTTTCGTGCCTGAGAAGCATCCGGAAGCATAATGTGTACCATCCCTGCTATACCGTGTGCACGATCATAAAGAACAACACTTATACACGAACCTAATCCACATGTCCTCAACGTGCCTGGCTCGGTTAGTAATTTCCACTCACCAATTGAAATCGTCTCCATTAGCTTGATCCATTTACACGCTGCAATGCTGCAGAAAGATCGTTAACAGAAGCGTTGTCAGGTAAAAAAATTAATACCCCTTCTAACCTTTGTTGGCCATTTACAATGGTCATCGTCGTTTCCATAAAAACGAATGTATCGTGATCAACAAGATGATATGTCGCTTCTGCTAGCACGGCACTACCGATATCGAGACTAAGTTCTGTCACCAGAGGGTAAGCTTTAACGTTTGTCAATGAAGCAATTGCAGACAGATAAGAACCGATCATAATGTTGCCAACTTCTTGAAATGCGGATTGAGCCAGCGGCTGCTCCACCAAATTACGTACTTGTTTCTCATTAGGTAGCAATTTGTTCGTTAACTGAATAGCTGTGTCGATGTTTGTTAAAAAAAAGATTGTTCCAAGAATTCCCCCTTCTAAAGGAGAAAACACAACGCCACATGTTTTTTGATGATAGACGCGTAAGCGAGGTAAATCTTCTAGTGGGCGAACGTCGATTTCTGGGACATTCATTGTTACTTTTTCGTTTAACAAAGTGGAAAGTGCTGTAGCTGCGTATCCTGTGCTTATATTTGCTACTTCTTTTAGCATATCAGCTTGACTTATCACAAGAACGCTCCTTTCGAAATGATCCATTTTCCAATTTCCTCGCTCGTCAACACTTCGTCTACATATCCGGTTTTTTGTGCGGCATTTGGCATCCCCGCTATTACTGCACTTTCAACAGATTCAACGGCAATGACGCATGATCCCGATTCTTTCACTCTGGCCAACGACGCTGCCCCGTCATTCCCCATGCCTGATAGAATAATAAGCACTTTTTTCTTAAAACATACAGTGGAAGCAAATAATTCATTAACTGAAGGATGATAAAGGTCACCTTTTTGAGGCTCAACAACCTTTATATAGGCTCCATTTATTTTTTTTATTAGCATCGTTTGCTGACCACCAGGACTAATATAAATCGTGCCATTCTTTAAACGCTCACCATGTTGAGCTTCTTTAATTGTAAATGGAAAACGCTCATTTAAACGACTTGCAAGCAAAGCCGTAAAGTGGGCTGGCATGTGTTGGGCGACAACAATTGGATAAGGAAACGTATATGGAAGTTGTTCAAATACGCGTTGCAACGCACTAGGTCCACCTGTAGAACAGCCGATCACTACAACGAACTCGCTTGAATCTGTTGCAGTTCCACTCATTTCAATCTTCATACGGTTACCAGCCAATCTTGTATGAGTAAACTAGTCGTTTCATAGATTCCATCGGTAAAATCCTCGCGAGAGCGCTCGAGCCAGCCAAGATCGACCACATCCACTTGCATATACTGTTTTACGGTGTCTTTTAGATTCTCAAGCGCCTGTTGATTCCTTCTCTCCTCAGGATTACCTGTCCCGATTACATACGCTCGAAGAAAAGGACGCTGTTTTATTTTTTGATAGGTTTTAAGTAACTGGTCTTCGTTTGCAGAAATAAAAAACAAGCTAGGAAGATCAGCTGTCAGCATTGCTGAGTCGGTCCATGTATGAATATATAACAGCACGTCAATACGCAGCGTTGTTAGCTGCTTCACCTGCTCTGAATGTAGTAGCCGATCTTGAAATTTCATTCGGAAATGCGACTTTGCTGCCGCTGTAGAAATACCGCACGCTTCGTACCCGTAGTCACTTAATGAATGGATTAGTTGCTCGACGATGCAAGCGTCATCTGCATTCGAAATATATAGGTGAAGGGCTTTTCTCTTTTGTAATGAATGTTCCATTGATCGCTGTCGCAAATTATGCGCTTGATCCATGTTGATCTCCCCCAAAGCGTAACCAATTTATTAATTCTTCTGCATGTGGGAAGCAGATATCATTCGGGACAGTTTGCCCGGTCGTTACACCAGAAATAGGTACAGATTGCTGATAGAGCAATTCTGCCAATAATGATAGTGTTCGCGTCTCATCTTTTTTCGTTAAGATCATGCCATGTAAGGTTACATCACGAAACTGCGTGAAGATTCGATGCACGTCACTTGTTTTCATCGTTAAACTTAGCGTTAGATGACATTCAACATCGGTTCGATTATTTAGGAACTGGGTTAATTGAGGTGACAACGTTGAATGAAGATAATTAGCTCCTGGTGTATCAATTAAGATCATATCGGCCACGATTCCATCACAAATTGCGTCTAATTCTGCTGGGTCATACACAACATAGCAAGGACACCCTAAAATATCGCTATACTTATTTAACTGCTCAACTGCTGCAATTCGGTACGTATCAAGTGTAATAAATGCGAGGGATTTGCCATCTTCATATAGCGCTTTAGCAGCAATTTTGGCTAGTGTCGTTGTTTTCCCTACACCTGTTGGTCCTGCGAGACAAACGATACGCTTTTCTCCTAATTTAGTGATTTCAGGCTTAAAAGTGCTATCTAACACGGCATTGAAAATGTGCTGTGGATTTATTTCTCCACGGTCTTGAATCATCTTTGCCGTTAGCAATAACCGTTTTTTCACTGCTGGTGTGACTTCGAGCTGATCAACCTGACGCGATACTGAAACGGGCAAAGTCGAGCTTTGTTCTTTTTCCGAAGTTCGCCTTTGCGTTTCTTCTATCATTCCGACGGTGACTTGAACCATCTCTTTTTGAAAAAAACCAAGCCAGCCCCCTTCTTTCATAGAGCGACTGTGGAGAATAACCGCCCGCTCCCCCATACTTTGCTTCACCTCTGCAACAGCTTCTTCATAGGTCGGCGCTTTTATTTTTTTTATGATCATTGTAATCTCACCACCCCAACACTTTGCACCTCAACACTCGGGTCTATTTCATTGTACGAAATAACTGGTACTTGAGGTAAATAGCGCTCAATTAGTTGTCGCATGTACATACGAACAGCCGGTGAACATAAAATTATGGCTTGTTGACCCATTTCCGCAAGCTTTGTTGTTTCAGTCGCCGTTTGCTGCAAAATGGCCTGTGAGTCTGCTGGTGCCAATGCTAAAAAACTTCCATTCTCATTTTGTCCAACCGCATCAACAAGTCGTTTTTCAACGTCGCTCGCTAAGGTAATAACAGAGAGTTTTCGATTTTCATCAGTTAATTGTTCGGAAATTTGTCGAGACAGCGATTGTCGGACATATTCAGTCACAATATCCATATCTTTTGTACGAGATCCATAATCTGCTAATGTTTCAAATATGATTGGTAGATTACGAATGGAGAGTTGCTCTCTTAATAAATTCTTTAATACTTTCTGGATGTCACCAATTGTTAAAGGAGAAGGTGTCACCTCTTCCACAAGTGTTGGGTACGTTTCTTTAATGTGCTCAATTAATGCTTTTGTTTCTTCTCGTCCTAACAACTCGTATGCGTACGTTTTTAATAGTTCTGTTAAGTGCGTCGAGATAACCGTTGGTGGGTCTACAACGGTGTAACCAGAGAGCTCAGCATCATCTTTGACATCTTCTGTTATCCACATTGCTTCAAGGCCAAATGCCGGTTCAACCGTCGGAATACCGTTAATCGATTCATCTTCTATTCCGGTACTCATCGCCATATAGTGATCGAGCAAAATCTCCCCTTTGGCAACAAGATCGCCTTTGATCTTGACTGTGTATGCATTCGGTTCTAATGAAAGATTATCTCGAATCCGAATAACCGGAATCATGGTTCCAAGTTCCAGCGCCATTTGTTTACGAATCATCACGACACGATCAAGCAAATCGCCACCTTGATTTGCATCAGCAAGAGGAATGAGTCCATACCCAAATTCAAATTCGATTGGGTCCATCTTTATTAAGCCCAGCACGGATTCTGGGCCTGTTGGTTCAACTGGTTCCGGCACATCATCCTTTAACTTTTCTGCGAACTCTTCCTCTTCATCACGGGCTTGTGATAAGCGGTATCCGGCAAATGCTAATAAACCTGCAATTGAAAACGTCACAACCTTCGTAATCGGTGTCGTAACTCCTAATAAAAAGATTGTTGCTGCGGTCACATAGAGAAGCTTTGGATAAGCGAGTAGTTGCTTCGTTAGATCATTCCCTAAATTCCCTTCTGATGCGGCTTTTGTTACAATCACACCTGTCGCCGTAGAAATTAAGAGCGCTGGAATTTGTGTAACAAGACCATCTCCAACTGTTAAAAGCGTATACGTGCTTGCAGCAGTCGTTAAATCCATTCCCATTTGCATCATGCCAATGACCAGTCCAAAGACCAAATTAATAATGACAATGATGATGCTAGCAATGGCGTCCCCCTTTACGAATTTACTCGCACCATCCATTGAGCCATAAAAGTCGGCCTCATTTTCAATTTTTTCGCGTCGCGCTTTTGCCTCACGATCCGAGATTAATCCTGCGTTCAAATCAGCATCAATACTCATCTGTTTCCCTGGCATCGCATCAAGGGTAAAACGAGCTCCTACCTCGGATACACGCTCTGCTCCTTTCGTTATAACGAGAAATTGAATAATAACGAGAATTAAGAAGACCACAAAGCCAACAACCGCATTCCCACCAATTACAAAGCTTCCAAACGTTTCAATCACGTTTCCTGCATGGGCTTCTCCTAAAATGGAGCGTGTTGTCGATACGCTTAGTCCAAGTCGAAAGAGTGTTACGAGTAAAAGCATCGTTGGGAATACTGAAAATTGCAGAGCATTTTTTGTATTTAAAGCGACTAATAAAATGAGCAATGATAACGAGATATTAAATATAATGAGTACATCTAAGATAAATGGAGGGAGCGGTATGATAAGCATGACAATGATTAATATCACACCTACAAGTATACTCAGATCTTTTGCTTTCACTTTCTTCCCTCCTTGTTTTAATGAGCGCCGTTTAATTGATACACGTAAGCAAGCACCTCTGCGACAGCTTGAAACATTTCTTCATTTACTTGGTCGTTTACATTTAACTGCGCATACATTGAGCGAGCAAGCCAGACATTTTCCACCATAGGAATGTCATGATCTTTTGCAATCGATTTTATTCGCTCTGCAGCATAGTCCATTCCTTTCGCTAAAACATAAGGCGCGTCAGCTTTCGTTTGATCGTAAGCAATTGCAACGGCAAAGTGAGTTGGATTCGTAATGATTACGTCTGCTTTTGGCACTTCCTGTGCAAGGCGAGACATCGACATTTCGAGCTGTTTCTGCTTTCTTCTTGCTCGAATTTTCGGGTCCCCTTCACTTGTCTTGTGCTCATCTCGAATATCTTTTTTTGACATTCGAATTTGCTTTTCATGGTCATAACGCTGATAAAGATAATCGGGTATCGCCAAAATTAATAATAAAATTGAAGCCACAATGCCCATAAGCATCGCAAGCTCGCCAACGGTTACGGCACTTACTTCAATATTTTTTTGCGATAATGTTAAGACTTCTTCTATATTAAGATAAAGTACGATGACAACAGCGGAGCCAACGAAAACGATTTTTAAGATTGACTTCGCTAACTCAACTAAGGCACGAGCAGAAAAAATTCGCTTTGCCCCTTTTATTGGATCGAGCTTTTCTAGCTTTAGTTTCAAAGGGTCCGTTGTAAAAAGTGAGCCAACTTGCAAAAAACTTCCAAAAGCACCAGCGAACACCGTAATGACCATAATTGGCAGCACGATAATTGCCATATGCCATGTTAGTTCACGAAATAAACTTGCTGTCGTGCTTGCAGTAACTTGTAAATGAAGAAAACGAGAAAACATATCGGACATCATGCCTTGCAGCCCTTTAAACATATTCGGTCCTGCAAATAACCATAAGATGATAAATGCAATGAATAGCATAAGTGCCGTATTTACGTCTTGGCTCTTCGGTACTTGTCCTTTTTTTCGAGAGTCTTGACGTTTTTTAGGCGTAGCCTTCTCTGTTTTCTCATCAGCAAACCACTGTAAATTCATCTCTAGTCTACGTTTCATATGGTTTCTCCAAACAGTTCTAGCAACGTTCGCATTGCTAAAATCATTTCTTTAAATAAATAGTTCATACTCATAAAGAAAACGCCGATATAGATAAAGAGAATGATTAATCCTGCAATTAACTTAATAGGCAAACCGACAACAAACACATTCATTTGCGGAACCGTTCTTGACACAATACCTAACGCAATGTCAACCAAAAACAGTGAACCAACAACAGGAAAAGCCATTGAGATGCCAAAAGCAAATAAGAACCCCATTAACATGGCGACATGCTCAATAACAGACGCAGATGATAGCGGTAAAAACAATTGGTCAATTGGTACAAATTGAAAACTATAGACGGCTCCATCTAGTAATAAGTGATGGCCGTCAATTAAGAGTAAATATAAAAGTGCGAATATATATAAATAACTACCTGTTAATGGACTTTGTGCGCCTGTTTGTGGATCAACAACATTTGCAAGCATAAAACCCATATGGAAATCAATTAATCCTCCTGCAATTTGAACAGCATACAACAACATCATCGCCACTAACCCAGTTAACACACCAAGAAGAGCCTCTTTTATAATTAATAGCGCATAAAAGCCATCAATCGTTATGACAGGAAAGTCAATTGAAAAAACAAGCAAAACCGCCACCATTCCTGCTATACCGATTTTAAACGGCATTGGAATTGTTCGATAATTATATAGAGGTAGCACAATAAAAAACGATGCAATTCGAATAAAAACGAGTAAAAAAGCTGGATAAGCTTGAATAAACGACTCCATTTAGCCAATATACCTAAATAAATTGTTATAAATGCTGTATGTCATCTCTGTAAGTTGGGATAACATCCACGGTCCAAGGATAACTAACCCTACAAGTACACCAACAATTTTAGGTATAAACGCTAGCGTTTGTTCTTGAATTTGGGTGGTCGCTTGAAAAATACTAACGACTAAACCTAAAATTAACGCAATCAATAACAAAGGGCCCGCAACAAGTAGTACGGTCCAAACACCACTTTGAGCAAGATTTGTTACCGTTTCAAGACTCATTTCACACGCTCCTTCCTATTGGTAGCTAATGAGTAAACTTTGAACAACAAGGTACCAGCCATCCACGAGAACAAATAAAAGAATTTTAAACGGCAATGCAATCATAACTGGCGGCAGCATCATCATCCCCATTGACATTAATACACTTGCGACGATCATATCGATTACAAGAAAAGGAATAAAGATTAAGAAACCAATTTGGAACGCTGTTTTAAGCTCACTAATCGCAAAGGCCGGAATTAACGCAGTAATCGGCACATCTTCCAATGTTTCAGGTTGATCGTACCCACCATACCCCATAAATAATGCCAAATCTTTTTCACGAGTATGCTGTGCCATAAACTCTTTTATCGGTACAATTGCTGTATCTAGCGCTTCTTCACCTGTTAACTCTCCCTCTGTTAGCGGGACATAGGCCGTTTCATATACATCTTGTATGACAGGTGCCATAATAAAAAATGTCATAAAAAGCGCTAAACCAATTAAAACTTGATTAGGTGGTGTTGTCTGTGTCGCTAATCCTTGACGAACAAAAGACAACACAATAATAATTCTTGTAAAACAAGTCATTAAAATAAGAATGCCTGGAGCAATTGACAAAATGGTAATAAGCAAGACGATTTGTAACGTTGTGGCAATCGTTCCTTCATTTGAAAAATCAACCGACAAAAAAGAAAGTACAAGTCCATCAATCATGGAAATTTCGGTCCTTTCGAACCAATTCTAGACGCTTTATCTAATCCTTTTTCCGCTACGTTCAACCGTGTCGCTAAAATATCTTGAAACGATACAGAAGATTGTCGTTTCTTTTCAATTGAACGGAACCACGGGAATACATGGTTGATTCCGCTCTGGTTTATATCAGGCTGATGCTTTTTTAAGATCGCTTCAATCTCATCAGGATCTTCAATTGTATCTAATAACTGCACTTGTTCACTTACGCCAACAACGAGCAACTTTTCCCCCACTTTAATGAGCTGAACGGATCGATTTCCTCCTAGTGAAACGCCTGATAGGAGCGACAACCCTTTTGACTCTTGAAACGAACGAGATCGCTTATTAATAAATTTTAAAATCGTGAGTAAAAGAACGATTACGACTAGGAGCGCACCAATCATTTTTAAGCCACTTAGCCAAGGGGACTCCGCCGTTACAACAGCATCTTGATTTTCTTCTTCAGTCGTAGATGTCGAGCAGTCTTCTGCGACCATAGCTTCTTGCACGCTGCAATCTCTCGCAAAGACGTGCTCATGCTCTGCCAGGGCAAAGCAAAGCACGACCACTACAAATAAAAGAACCTTAACCGATTGCTTTTGAAATCGCATCAATCACTCGTTCAGCTTGAAACGGTTTAACAATAAAATCTTTTGCCCCTGCTTGAATTGCATCAATTACCATCGCTTGCTGCCCCATAGCTGAACACATAATTACTTTGGCGTTTGGGTCATACTCTTTAATCTCTTTTAACGCACTAATGCCATCTTTGTCAGGCATCGTAATATCCATTGTTACAAGATCAGGCGACATTTCTTTGTATTTTTCAAATGCTTCGTTGCCATCATTTGCTTCTGCTACAACCGTGTACCCGTTCTTTTCTAAAATATCTTTTAACATCATTCTCATAAAAGCCGCGTCATCTACAATTAAAATTTGTTTCCCCATTTACATGTTCTCCCTTTTCGTCAATTCATTCGAGCGTATTCGTTCGTATGTACTGTAATTAATTTAAGTGGTTAATGCGTTCTTTTTTACTTACGATATCAGTAATTCGTACGCCAAAGTTTTCATCAATGACGACAACCTCACCTTTTGCAATTAGACGATCGTTCACACGAACATCAACCGGCTCTCCGGCTAACTTGTCCAGTTCGATAATAGATCCTTGAGAAATACTTAATATTTCTTGGATCGTTTTTTTCGTACGCCCTAGTTCCACTTTTACTTCCAGAGGAATATCGAGAAGCATATCAAGATTTTTCATCTCGCTAGTTGGTAAACTCGGTTTTTCAAATTTAGAAAAAATAGCTTTTTCGACAACATGTTCTTGTTCAGCTACAGCCTTTCGCTGACTCTGTGCAGGTCGATCACTCGTGCTTACAGTCTCTTCACGAACTGGCGATGGTTCTGAATTTCTCTGAACTTGTTGAGCTTCAACTACTCCATCTTCTTTACTGCTTGCCTCTTGTGATTCGCCAAGCAAAGCCTGCGCATAGCTTTTGCCAAAAGGGACCCCAATAATTTGCAAAAGCTTCGAATCAATTAAGTGACCTACTTTCAAAGAAAACGAGATTGCAATAAGATGTTCACCATCAGGTACATAATTAGGTCGTTCTTGTTCTTTAAAGTCGACAATTTGAACACGAGGTGGTGAAATATCTACACGACGATTAAATAATGTTGACATTGACGTTGATGCCGAACCCATCATTTGATTCATCGCCTCTTGAACAGCACTTAAATGCATGTCAGTTAACGCTTCATTTGGGTTTTCACCAGATCCTCCAAGCATGAGATCTGCGATAATCGCTGCGTCTTTAATCGTAATGACAAATAAGTTCGATCCCTCAAATCCTTCCGTATAATCTACATATACGACCACATGAGGATGGGGGAATAAATCATTTAACGTTGCTTTATTTATGGAAGACAAAGTGGGAGTGGTAATATCTACTTTTTGATTTAACAATGTCGATAAAGCGGTAGCTGAACTACCAAAAGAAATGTTTCCGATCTCTCCAATCGTATCTTGCTCCATCGGTGTTAAGATGTCGTCGATGTTCACTTCATCATTTGATGGGGTCCCCAGTTCAGACTCTTCTTCTTTTAACCCTTTTAAAAGGGCATTTATTTCATCTTGGGAAAGAGGTTTCTCACTCATCTTCCGTTCCTCCTACAATTTCAGTCACTTGAATGGCCATTCGTTCTCGCTGCAAGCCTGGTTGCCCTTTAAACTTTAACGCGCCACCGACATTAATGTTCAAAGCGGATGTAATCGCTTGACTTAATGGGATAACATCGTCTTCACTTAATTTCAAAAATTCCTCAATCGTGATTTCAGAATCTCCTAATTCCACAGCGACATCAATTGATGTTTTTTTAAGCTGTCGATTCATCACGTCTTCTTCTTCTGGAGACATGGTTCGACGTTGTTCTTGAAACCAGTGATGATTTGTTAACTTTGGTAAGACGCTCTCTAAAACAACGTGAGGCAAGCAAATCGTCATTAGTCCAGACGTTTCAGCGATGCTAGTTGACAACGAAATGACCACAACGGTCTCATTTGGTGAAACCATTTGTAAAAAATGAGGATTTACTTCTGTCGTTTCTGAAACAGGTTCGAGCTTAATAACAGATGTCCATGCCTCAGCAAAACTACGAACCATTGAATCAAATAAACCCGAAAGAATGTTTTTTTCAATGTCTGTTAAGTTATCAATTTTGTTAATGCTCATCCCTCTACCGCCAAGTACGCGATCAAACATCGCATAAGCAATATTAGGGTTGGTTTCGAGTAAAAAGCGACCTTCAAGTGGCCTTGGTTCAACGACATTTAAAAACGTCATCGAAGGAATCGAGCGAATGTACTCTTCATAAGGTACTTGCTCAACGGACGCAACTTGAATTTGAACGAGAGACCGTAGCCTTGCCGAGAAATAAGTCGTTAAAATACGCGCATAATTTTCATGAATACGCGAAAGGTTTCTCATTTGATCCTTCGAAAAACGCAATGCCCGTTTAAAATCATACGTGCGGACTTTTTTTTCGGCTTCCATTTTTAATAAATCTTCTGCATTCATTTCACCTGTTGTTAATGCTGAAAGAAGCTCATCAATTTCCCCTTGTGACAATACATCTGCCATAAGCACACCTCTTTTTATTGCACAACTTTAGTCGTGGTATACACAGCCTCCACACGCCCTGAGTCAAGGTGTTGGTTTAATTGTGTTTTTATCTGTTCCTCTAGTTCTTGTATGCCTTCTGAACCTATCAACTGATCTGCTGAAATCTCTGCAAGCGCGAGCAACACGACATGTTTCACTTGAAAATCACGCTTCTCTAACTCTGCTAATGTTTGTGCCTCATCAAGCTGGATTCGAAATTGTGCCCGTATGAACTCGCCACTTTTTAAATTCGTTGTCATTTCTTCCGTATCAAACGAACGTTTGTTGATCTCGTCAATGGAAGAGCCTGCATCTGCTGTAGATTCTTCAAACGGACCAATGTTCAGTACGTACAGTCCTCCAATTAAAAGGACTGCACCGATTATCAAGCTTAATGTAACTCCTAGAAGCCGTTTTTTCATTCTTTATCAAGCTCCTGCTGTTTATAAGACCCGATGAGACCAATGTCTCGCATTCTTTGATTAATCGCATTGCCCACATCTTCTAACGAGTCCGCAACGATAATTTTCTTTCCACTTACAAGTGTAATCGTTGTATCAGGTAGAGCTTCAACATGTTCAATCAATAAAAGATTTAATAACATTGAGCGTCCATTTAATCGCGTTACTGAAATCATTTACGCTCGCCTACCTTTTTAAATTCACAATTTCTTGTAAGATTTCGTCTGATGTTGTGATCACTCGTGAATTTGCTTGGAAACCTCTCTGCGCAACAATCATCTCTGTAAATTCATCCGTTAAATCCACATTGGACATTTCCAAGAAGCCACTTTGTACTGTGCCTGCTCCATTACCAGCGGCAAAGTTTGGCGCTCCAGATGAAGCTGTAGCAGCAAAAAGATTGCCACCTGCTTTTGTTAAACCATCCGGGTTTGCAAACGTCGTTAATCGTAGCGCGGTCCCACCTGCTTCAGAACCGATAAAATTAATGTTTCCTGCTGAGTCAACCGTCACATCTGTTGCATCTGCAGGCACTTGAATTGGGTTGCCAGCGTTATTTAACAAGTAAGCACCAGAGCTGTTGACAATATTGTTGTTTGCATCAATATAGAAATTTCCAGCCCTCGTGTAATACGTTTCACCATTTGAAGAAACGGTAAAAAACCCGTCTCCATTTATCATCAGATCAAGTGAGCGCCCTGTACTTTGAGCAGGTCCTTCACCATGAACCGTATCAATTGCCCCTACAGTTGAACCAGTCCCAACTTGTTGTGGGTTTACACCACCTTGATTTGCTCCAGGAGCAAGAGGAGACTGCATCTGCTGACTCATCAAATCTTCAAACATTACACGCCCTTTTTTGAATCCGTGGGTATTTACATTTGCAATGTTGTTCCCAATTACGTCTAATTTGGTTTGGAACCCTTTCATACCTGAAATACCAGAATACATTGATCGAATCATTGTTTACCGCTCCTGTTCTTTTGTTTGAGTATGTTCACGTATTTCTAACAGATGACCAGCTTCTATCCAGTTATCCCGGTCAATTTCAACAATCATTTCTCCAGTTTGTGCATACTTTACGGCTGTGACTTTCCCTTGACCTTCTTCACTTTCTTTTTTCCACGTAACGTCTTTGCCAATAATTTCACTTAAATTCATCAATTGCTGGCTTTTTTGGTCCATATACATATATTGCATGGTAGCGTTGAGCTGGGTTAACTGCTCAAGTTGAGAAAAGGTAGCTAGCTGAGCGATATATTCTCGATCTTCCATTGGATTAGTTGGATCTTGATGTTGAAGTTGCGTCATTAACAACTGCAAAAATGCTTCTTGTCCTAATGGATTTGCCGGTCCTTTCGTTTGCTGTTGCTGCGATGAAAGGTATAGACTTGGATCAATTTGCGTCATCTTGCTTCACCTCTGTTTGTAAGATTGCCGCCATCCATTCTTTAAAATTCGTTCTCGGTTTCTTTTCTAACTGTTCAGCGTGCTGTCTTTTTCGATCTTGTTCCTGTTGGCTATGGTGCTCATTTTCTTCAGGTAACTCTTCCTCAATTTGTAGCACTTCAACTTTCGTATCTTGTAAAGCACCTAATTGACGAAGTTGCGGCAGCGAACGTTCAATTGCCTCTTTTGCATACGGCCGCTCAGCAGAAATGCGGACGATATATCCTTGGGCTTGTTGAATAAATTGTATATTGACACGTCCAAGTGATTCAGGATGTAGTTTTAACATCACTTGTTGCTGGCGGTCATTTGTGTAGGTTGTCTTTGCCGCTCGTAAAATACGCAGCAATTGTCTCGCTAATAAAGAATCGACGGGCTCCTGTTGTTTCCCCGGCATTGATGCTGAGCGGACTTCTTGGAGCGCATCGCCCCCCTCTTCTTTTAACTGAAACGCCAATCCATGTTTTTGAGTATCCCCGTTAGGTGAAGGAATGCCTCGCTCATTATTTATATCAGGGAAACGATCGCTGCTATGCGCCGAGCTTTCTTGTGACTGGTTTTGCTCGCTTTTGGACTGGTTAACCTTTTGCGCAGTTTGCTTTTCTACACGCACAACATGCTCGCCTACTTGTTTATCGTCAACTTCTAGCTTATGAACAGGTGTTTGTCTATCATCGATCTTTTGCTCAGTGACAATCGTTTGCTTAAAATCCATTTCTTGCTCAGATTCCATTGTTTGTAGCATTGCCTTATCTTGACTCTTCTGGAGGAGCGCTTGACGATCGTAACGGAGTTCTTGCTGGTATGTATTCTGCGTCTCGCGCTTCTCATTATCAAGCGACGACAACATGTCCGATTGGTGGGAAGACTCATTAGCTGTATGTAGAAAAAGAGAGACATCACCTTGCTTTTTTTCTTCCGATCCATATCCATCTTTATTCAATAAAATTTGTTCTTCCGTTTCAGAGCGCAACAAACGCTCTTTTTGAATAGGAGAGCTACTGGACTCCAGCTTCATGTTTGGACTCCCCAAACGATAGGAGGGTTCTAAGGAAACCAGCGATCCCTGATCCAATGTTCCGACGTCTTTTTTTTCTTTTCCACGATCAAGGTTTGCATTCATTGCCATTCCACTTTCTTCACCAAAAACGCTGTTGTATAAACCGTCCTGCTCCTCTTGTTCATAAGGGCTGTGTTTACGTTGATTCGTGTTTGCTACATGCTGTCCATCCTGTTGAAGAGGACGATACTCATCGTTTATTGGCATAACCCGTTCTCCAGAAAGCAGGGATTCGTATACTTTCTTGCTCAAATCAAGAGCCTGATCTGTTTCTTGATCCGACCTTTCTTTTGCAATGTCGCTTTCTTGATCTTGAACAGCATTCTGTAGTGTGGCCGCAATTGCTTGAGCGAATAAACCAGTACTTAAAAATGTGTCCCTCTCGGGATGTTTCCCATTAGAAGAGGTGTATGAAGAACGATTTTCAGAACCCATGCTCAATAATTGAATCATTCGATCACCCGCCTTCATCTGCTAACTGTTCTAAGAGTTGCGCTGCTTTATCGGCAGGCAATCGCCCCACGATACTCGCTCTTAATGTTTCATCCATTGATCGGACATGATCATAGGCAACATCGATTGCCAATTCGTCAATAATTGCAGCTGCTCGCTTAGATGACATTTGTTGATAGGTTTTGATGACGTTTTGTAATCCATTTTCTTCATCGTTGTTCGTTGCGCTTTCTACTGATACAGGTTCGGTTTCTTCCGTTTGCTGCAAATCGCTTGCACGTTCCTCTTCCATTGAATTCCATTCAGCTTCCTTTACAACCAACTCATTTTCTAACTCTCTTAATTGATCCTGTAACATTATGTTTTCTTGTTCAAGTTCAGCAATGACCGCTTCCGAATTTGTATCGCTGGAGGAATTGAAAAATGAACTCATGCTTGGCATCCCAAACAGAGGGCCGACATAGATAAATCCAATAACGACTAGCAGAATAATTGGGGTAACGAATGAAACTATGAGAAGTCTTGATTGCTTTTTCTTTTGTTTTTTCATTAGACAAACGCTCGATTAAATTGACTTATACTTACTTCATCCATCTCTTGCTGCTCTCGTTTTCGTTCATCAAATTCATGCTGCTGTGCTTGTCTTTGTTTTAAGCGCTCAAACTGCTTATATGATTTTGCACGCACTTTGTATTCCATTTCTTGCTCTACCATCTTTGTTCTAGCCCCGTCCGTCTCCACTTTTTTCTCAGAAATGGTTTTCTCTAAGCGGGAAAGATAGACGTTTTGACTAACATATTGGTCCATCGTCATGCCTTTTAGTTGGCGCTCTTCCATGTTACGTTCTAGTCGTTCTTTTTCTTTTAACAGTTCATAGAATGATGTTGCCACTACCTCAAATTCTCTTTGAGCGTCATCAAATCGTTTTTTAGCTTGATGTTGCTCACGGTTTTTCATGTTCATCGCTTGTTGTAATGAGAATGAAAACGTCATCTGTCACGGCTCACTCCTTTCACTACATGCAACATTTCGGTATAAGTCGATTCGAACGTGCATGTTTCGTCAGTTTGTTGTGACAAAAACTGCAACAGGTGCGGCATGGCTTCTATTGCTCGATCGATAGAAGGTGAGGCACCTTGTTTGTATGCTCCTAGCTGAATTAAGTCTTCTGACTCTTCATAATCAGCTAACCATTTTCGCATTTCTTTAGCTGCTACTTTGTGATCTGCTGAAACCAGTTCATTCATTAACCGGCTCACACTTTTCAAAATATTTATGGCTGGAAACTGACCTTTATTGGCTAACTGTCGATCCAGTATAAAATGCCCATCTAGGATCCCTCGAACAGCATCCGCAATTGGTTCATTCATATCGTCACCGTCAACAAGAACCGTATAAAATGCTGTGATGGTTCCTTTTGCACTTGTTCCTGTCCGTTCCAGTAATTGCGGTAGCTTCGCAAAAACAGAGGGCGGGTACCCTTTTGTTGTTGGAGGCTCGCCAATTGCTAACCCGATTTCTCGCTGGGCCATTGCAAAACGAGTGACGGAGTCCATCATTAGATTGACCGAGAGCCCTTGGTCACGAAAATATTCGGCAATAGCCGTCGCCGTTAATGCGCCTTTTACTCGTTGTAAAGGCGGTTGATCCGAGGTAACAACAACGAGAATTGATTTTTTTAAACCTTCTTCACCTAAATCTCTTTCAACAAAGTCTCTTACCTCTCTGCCGCGCTCACCAATTAGCGCGATGACGTTTATGTCTGCGTCTGATTGTCTTGCAATCATGGACATGAGTGTACTTTTTCCTACGCCACTTCCAGCAAAAATTCCTACTCTTTGCCCCTTGCCCATCGTCAACATACTGTCAATCGCTTTGACACCGACACTCATGACTTCCGTTATGCGTGGTCGGCTCATTGGGGGTGGAGGATCCCGATCGGTTGGGTACATCGCTTCAAAATGCGTTGTATTCCTTTCTAACTCAAGAGGGGTACCTACACCGTCTAGCAACTTTCCAATTAATGATGGTCCTACAGGAATTGTAAGAGCGCTTGTTGTCGTTTCGACCATACTTCCTAATTCAATATGTTCGATTCGATCTAAAGGCATTAAGAGAACGCGGTCATCTTGAAAACCAACAACTTCTGCACGTATCCTCGTTTTCTTTTCACGGCCTGTCCAAATATAGCAGAGTTCGCCAACGAATGATCGTGGTCCTGAAGATTCAATCGTTAAACCCGTTACTTTTTTTACTTGCCCATACCATTTATACACAGTACTTTTTTCAACGTGATTAATAAGTTGTGTCCACATGTTCTCTACCTATCACACTCATGAGTTGATGTTTTAATTGTTTGAGTTGCGTGTCTAAGGAAGCATCTAATCGACCAGCGTTCGTTGTAATCACGCAACTTGATTCAGGACTATGAATATCCGGAATGATTTGAAAATCTTTACAGCTCACTAGACACTGGTACAGTTCTTCTTTTCTATAGACTAATTGCTCGTACCAATGAGGGTGAACATAGACTTTAACCATTTCAAATTCGCGAACTTCTTGTAAAATTTGCTTCATCATAGCAAAGGTGACATCCGCTTCCTCTAACTTTTGCCCTAAAATACGCTCTACCATTGTCACCGCTAAGTCGATTAAAAAAGGTTCATTCTTTTCAATTGAGCTTTGAACTTCCACTTGAGCGTGCTCGAGTATACGTTGGGCTTCTGCAAGCTTAGTTTCATAAATAGCAGAGGCTTGCGACTCCCCAGCAGCAAATCCCGCCTCGTACCCTTCAAGTTGCGCTTGCGCCTTCTGCTCCTCTGCTTCTTGCTCAAGCTGTTCCTTTCGTATCACCAGTGCTTCTTCTATTTGTTTTGCTTCTGCTTTAGCCTTCTCAAGCAACTGATCCGCTTTTTGTCTAGCTTTTCTTTGTTCTTCTTCTAGAAAATCGACTGTAGCAGCATTCTGATTTCTCTCATCTGTTGTGATTGTTTCAACAGATTGTTTTGCTTCCTCTTGGATTGGCTGAATACGAATCGAGCGATTAGAGGATGAGGCTGTATGAGTTCGAATAATCTTAGACAAGGATGTCTTCTCCATTCGTTCGCGCAATCACAATTTCACCTATATCTTCAAGGTCGCGGATTTTTGCAACGATTCGTGATTGTGCTTCCTCCACATCACGTAAACGTACTGGACCCATGTACTCCATTTCATCTCTAAACGCTTCAGACATTCTTTGAGACATGTTTGAGAAAACAGATTCTTTTACATCTTCGCTCGCAACTTTTAACGCTAACTGTAAGTCATCATTTTCCACTTCACGAATAACGCGTTGAATAGCTCGTTTTTCTAACGTGACGATATCTTCAAACACAAACATTCGTTTCTTAATTTCTTCCGCTAGCTCTGGGTCTTGTATGTACAATCCATCTAGAATGGTTCGTTCCGTTGATCGATCAACACCATTCAATACTTCTACAACGGCTTCAATTCCGCCAGCTTCTGTATAGTCTTGTGAGATCGTTTGTGATAGCTTCTCTTCAAGCACTCTTTCAACTTGAGAAATCACTTCCGGAGAAGACCGATCCATCATTGCAATTCTACGTGCCACATCGGTTTGAATCATTTCTGGTAGAGATGAAATGATTTGACCTGCTTGCTTTGAAGGGATATAAGCGAGAATAACCGCGATCGTTTGCGGATGTTCATGCTGTATAAAATTTAAAATTTGTGAAGGGTCTAACTTACGTGCAAAGTCGAACGGCCGTACTTGAATCGTTGACGTTAACCGTTCCATTATTGACGCTGCGCCTTCTTCACCTAATGCCTTTTCAAGGATTGACCGAGCATAAGCAATTCCACCTTGAGCAATGTAATCCTGTGCACTGACAATCGCATGAAATTCTTCTAATACAGTAGCTTGAATATCTTTATCGACTTTTCGAACAGAGGAAATTTCAAGCGATAATAGTTCAATCTCTTCTTCGGTTAAATGCTTGTATACTTGAGCAGCTGAATCAGGACCAAGTGAGATCAATAATATCGCGGCTTTTTGTTTTCCTGTTAATCTTACAATGGCCAAGCGATCACTCCTTTACGAATCCTCAGATAACCATGTTCTAAGTAACTTTGAAAATTCTTCTGGGTTTTGATTAGCTAAATGATTCAACTCTTTCATTTGTTTTTGATCATTTCGCTCTTCTCGTTCTTGAAACGGCACCGAATCAAATTCTTCATGATCGAGTCGTTCTGGTTGCTCATCAACGGCTAGATCTACAGCTTGTTTACGCGTCTTCAGCAAGATTATACTTAGCACGATGATAAACAATCCTAACACACCAGCAACGACGATCATCCAAAGCGGAAGACCTTGTGCTTCTTCTGGTGCTTCTGCTTGAGCTGTGTCTGCAAATGGGATTGAAGAAATTGATACTCTGTTCGCAATAGGCTCATTTTCTCCATCGGCTGACGCTGGAATCGTTGTTTGCACAATTGTATCTAACATCGCCGTAATGTTTTCCATTTGTTGTGCAGGCAATTGTTGAACCCCTTCAGGCGGGTTTATCATGGCTTGAATACTTAAATCTCTTATCCGATAAGGACTTTCTACAATCTCTTTGTGAATACGATTAAACTCATAGTTAACCCGCTCTTCTGTTCGTTCAGATTCGCTATCACCGCCAGGTAAACTTCCTGTATAATTCGGAATTTCGTCTCCTGTTCCGGTTACGCCACCTTCACTAGCCCCAGTTCCTTCATAAAACTCTGTTACGCGTTCTGCACTAACTGCTAAACCTTCCATATCTTCTTCATTAACTGGCTCTACTAAATCTTCCGTACGCTGTTCTTGCGTAAAATCAATGTCGGTTGTGACAGAGACAATTGCATTATTCGGACCTACGACCGCATGAAGCAGCTGCATAATAGTTTGTTCTAAGTCCGCTTCAACTTCTTGCTTAATCTCACGTTGAGATTGATAAGACCCCGTAGGTGATTGTTCTTCTTCTTGGTATGTATAGTTCGTAAAGTTCGAATCAGATAAGACAATGTTTTCTAATGGTAAATTAGGTACACTTCGCGCAATTAAGTGGTAAAGCGCTTTTACTTGATTTTGATCTAACGTTGTTCCAGCCGTTAAATCTAGCACAACTGCCGCGGTCGCTTCCTCTTGACCAGCATTCAACCACACGCTATCTTCGGCTAATGTAATGACCACATTTGCATTTTGCACACCAGAGATACTCCGAATTAATTCTGCTAACTCCGTTTGCATTAAAGACCGCTCGATAACAGTAAACTCATTATCTGTCATGCCAAAGCCCATTTGCTCTTGGAAAAAACTATAATCAATGCTTCCGCTTTGGGGTAAACCTTCAGCAGCTAACTCAACTTTTAAGCGGTCCACCTCTTGTTCAGGAACAAGGATTGTTGTACCATCGTTTGCAACTTCCGACGTAATCCCTCGACCTTCCAGTACCTCTTGTATTTGACCCGCTTCAGCAAGTGATAGATTGCTATATAATGGTGCGTAGTTTGTTCGAAAACTTAATGCAATTAGCGCAGCGATAATTAGCATGATGACAATAAAACTTGCAATAAGTAGACTTTTTTGTAATTTTGAACGCTCATTCCAAAGAAGTTTCATTTTTGATAATAACTCATTTACTTTCTCGCTCATGACGCCTCCATCTAGACATACCTTAGACTTGCATACGCATCATTTCTTGGTATGCTTCCACGACTTTATTTCTCACCTCAAGCGTTCCTTGCAATGCAACAGAAGCCTTATTAGCTGTAATCATTACATCATGTAAATCGATTGGTTCTTTACGGGCCATAGCTTGTGTAGCTGCCGAAGATTGTAACTGGGCTTCATTGACTTTCTCTAACGCAGTCGTTAAAGCTTGTTTAAACGATTGTTCACCTGCGACTTCTGGCTTGACTTCGGTGCGCTGTGCTTGTCCTATTTGAAAAGGTGATTGAATGGCTTGAATCTGCATATTCTTCTACCTACCTTCCGATCTCTAGCGATTTCATTAACATCCCTTTACTCGCTTGTAATGCCGTTACATTCGCCTCATATGATCGAGTAGCACTTGTCATATCCACCATCTCTCGAGCAATATCGACATTCGGTTTCGCAACGTATCCAAGCTCATTTGCATCTGGATGTACAGGGTCATAAATAAGACTCGGTGGTGTCCCGTCATTTACAATTGCACTTGCGACAACCCCTTCATTTAATTGCGCTTTTGCTTGTTGAAGGTGATTGGCAAATGATTGGGGTTGTTGCACAACCATTTTTCGTTGATAGGGCTGCCATTCCCCATTTACGAGCTGACCTCTTGTCGTATCCGCATTCGCAATATTGCTCGATGATACGTCCATTCTTAATCGTTGCAACGTTAAAGCAGAGCTAGAAACATTCATACTATCAAACATGCGTGAACCCCTCCATTAACTACTTCCTCGAATTGCCGTTTCTAATGATTGAAAATTACTCGTTAGTCGATCAACGAGCGCCTGATGATAAATTTGATTTTCAGCCATCAAACTCATTTGCTTATCAATATCTACGCTGTTTCCATTATGATTGTACTGCTGCAGTTGCTGCATCATGTTTTCTTGACTTATATGCGGCAAAGGAAACGTCACATGACGATCGTCCGTTTTACGAGCAATAAAGTCACTCCCATTCGCCTGAGCCGTTTGTAGGACATGCTGAAACGATGCTGACTTCTCTTTATAGTTCGGTGTGTCAACATTAGCAATATTTGAAGAGATCGCTTTTTGCTGGTCTGTCGCGTATTGAAGCGCCCCTTCTAAAACTGATATCGATTGTGTGGTAAACATGTTTGCCTCCTATCCATTCAGAAAGATCATCGTCCCGAATTTAAGCATATTTTACCAGTTCATTTATACATGATAAAATTTTACTAGTTATTTGTGTTTTTGTCTAAGCACTTTTCAATTTTTTTTGATTTTGAGCCTAAAGAACTAATGATTTTATGGAAATAGACAACTATATACCTATAAATAAACTATAGAGCATTGCTTTAAACCTACATAATTTTTTCTATCTCTACTAAAAGAATGGAAATTGTACTAGATGATTGGAAAAACCCCCTCGTCTATTCCAATGGCATTAACAACAAAAAAACGCGCTAGAATCATTGCTGATCCTAACACGTCATGACGATATCGATTTAGTTGTCTTTCAAACGATCTAATTCTACTAAGAACTTATCATTTAATACTTTAATATACGTCCCTTTCATTCCTAGAGAACGAGATTCAATGACGCCTGCACTCTCAAGCTTACGAAGCGCGTTTACAATTACAGAACGTGTAATACCTACACGGTCAGCGATTTTACTTGCTACAAGAAGCCCTTCTCTGCCGTCAAGCTCTTCAAAGATATGCTCAACTGCTTCAAGTTCACTGTACGATAATGAACTAATTGCCATCTGCACAACCGCTTTGCTACGTGCTTCTTCTTCAATTTCTTGTGTTTTCTCATGAAGGATTTCCATTCCAACTACCGTAGCACCATATTCTGCTAAAATAAGATCATCATCGCTAAAATGATTTTCTAAACGAGAAAGAATAAGAGAACCTAGACGCTGACCGCCACCTTTGATTGGCACAATTGTTGTTAAACCGTTTTTGAAAATGTCACGATTTTCAACAGGGAATGCTGTATATTCGCTATCAACATCAATATTCGCTGACGTCTCTTCAATTTTGAATAATCCTTCTGTATAATCTTCAGGAAATTGACGATCATCAAGCATTTTTTTCATGCGGTCATTTTCAATTTCTTCTTCGATTGAAAAACCAAGTAGCTTTCCTCTTCTACTTACGACGAAAACGTTTGAACCAATTGCTTCACGCAGTGTAATCGCCATTTCTCTAAAGTTGACGTGCTGACCGCTTGTCTTTTGAAGCATCTCGTTAATTTTCCTTGTTCTTGTTAATAAATCCATTTTTTCATCTTCTCCTTAAAATTTAAAGTATAAATTGACTTAAATCTTGATTCTTTGCGATCGTTCCGAGCTTTTCTTCCACATACTGTTCTGTAATCTCGAGACGTTCCATATTTACATTTGGCGCTTCAAAAGACAAGTCTTCTAATAACTTTTCTAAAAGTGTATGAAGTCGTCTAGCACCAATATTTTCTGTTTCTTGATTCACTTGACTCGCAATCGTCGCAATCTTATGAACAGCTTTGTCTGAAAACGTAATTTCTATACCTTCTGTTTGCAAAAGAGCTTTATATTGCTTAATTAACGCATTATCAGGCTCTACAAGGATACGTACAAAATCATCAACCGAGAGGCTACCAAGTTCAACACGAATCGGAAAACGCCCCTGTAGTTCAGGAATAAGATCTGAAGGTTTAGCCATGTGAAATGCTCCAGCTGCAATAAAGAGGATGTGATCCGTTTTTACTGCGCCATATTTCGTAACGATCGTTGACCCTTCAACAATTGGTAAAATATCACGCTGGACGCCTTCTCTTGACACGTTTGCACCTTGATCATTTTTCCCAGCGACTTTATCGATCTCATCAATAAAGATCATTCCCACTTGTTCGGTGCGCTTAATCGCATCTTGCGTAACGTCATCCATATCGATCAATTTTTGTGCTTCTTCTTCTGTCAGTACTACCCGCGCATCTGCAACAGACATTCGTCTTTTTTTCTTTTTCTTTGGCACCATATTCCCAAGCATTTCTTGCATATTCATGCCCATTTGTTCCATGCCTGCTCCACCTTGAAAAAGATCCATAAATCCTTGTGACTGTTCAGACACTTCAATCGTTACAGTTCGATCTTCTAGCTCTCCAGACACAAGCTTCTGATACATTTTCTTCTTAAGGTTAGCCCGATTTAAATCTTCTTCCTCGGTTTCTTCCTCTTGATCAGCTTCTTCGTTACCTGGAGATTGAAACAACATTTCAAAAGGATTTTTGTAGTTGCTTTCCTTTTTCAATGAAGGAACAAGTAAGTTTATCAGTTTTTTATCGGCTAATTCTTTCGCTTGTTCTCTGACAAGAGCCACTCGTTCTTCTTTAACAAGTCGGACACTCGACTCCACTAAATCACGAACCATTGATTCAACATCACGACCAACATACCCTACTTCAGTAAACTTAGTCGCTTCCACCTTTATGAAAGGCGCTCCAACAAGCTTAGCTAATCGCCTCGCAATTTCCGTTTTGCCGACTCCAGTTGGCCCAATCATCAAGATGTTTTTTGGCGTAATCTCATCTCGCATCTCTTGATCCAAGAGCGTTCGACGATAACGATTTCTAAGTGCGATCGCAACAGACCGTTTTGCTCCTTGTTGCCCGACGATATATTGATTTAATCGTTCCACAATTTGACTTGGCGTTAGTGAACTAGTCATTCCTACGTGCACTCCTTTGTCATGATTATAGTTAAAGCTCTTCCACAATAATTTGATCGTTTGTATATACACAAATTTCCGCTGCTGTCTTTAACGCCGCTTCCGCGATTTCTTTTGCCGTTAATTGTGGAGCAAACGTTTTAAGCGCACGTCCTGCACTTAACGCATAATTCCCTCCAGAACCAATGGCCAAAATCCCGTCATCAGGCTGTATGACTTCACCCGTACCTGACACTAAAAGGAGGTCGCTTTTATCCATAACAATGAGCATCGCTTCCAGCTTTCTTAACACACGATCGCTGCGCCACTCTTTTGCAAGCTCTACAGAAGCACGTTGCAAATTGCCATTGTATTCTTCCAGCTTTGCTTCAAATTTCTCAAACAATGTAAATGCGTCTGCGACAGAACCTGCAAAGCCTGCGACGACTTTCCCTCTGTAAAGCTTTCTCACTTTTCGGGCTGTATGCTTCATCACGACTGCGTTTCCAAGTGTAACTTGACCATCACCAGACATAGCAAACTGTCCGTTATGCGAAACAGCAAAAATGGTTGTTGCGTGAAAAGATTCCATTTCTCAACGCTCCTTTTTCATACTAGGCTCTTGGATGAAAATTTTTATAGACAGAATATAGCCGTTCTTTACTGACATGGGTGTAAATTTGCGTTGTCTTTAAAGATTCATGACCAAGCAGTTCTTGAACGGTTCTTAAATCCGCTCCACCATTTAACAAATGCGTAGCAAAAGAATGGCGTATGTCATGGGGACTAATTCTTTTTTGAACAGCTGTTTGCTGTATTCTTTTTGCCACAATCTTCCGAATGCTTCGATCACTTAATTGGTTTCCTCTATTATTTAGAAACAGCGCTTGGGTGGCGCTTGTTTCCTTCAACAATTTAGGTCTCGCTTGTTGCAAATAATCATGTAAAGCCACTTCGGCTTTTTTTCCAAATGGAACGTATCTTTCTTTTCTACCCTTTCCAAAAACACGCACCGTCCTAGACTGCCAATGCACTTGTTCAAGATGTAACAAACTACATTCTGACACACGAATTCCAGTTGCGTAAAGCAACTCAATAATGGCTTTATCTCGCAAGTCATATGGCGTGGTCGTCGGTAGTAAACGAAGCCAGTGATCCATCTCTTCTTCATATAAAAAACGGGGAAGCTTCGTGTCTTGTTTTGGAGTATGAGCATGTAAGAAAGGATTAACGGAAAGAATCTGCTCTCGTTCGAGAAATTTGCCAAAGCTACGTAGGGATGATAACTTTCGAGCGATTGTACGTTTTGAATAACCTTTATCTACAAGTTCGCTAATATAATAGCGTACATCTTGATGAACCAGCTCTTGTAAACGTTTTGAATCATGTGTAGACAAATAGGTATAAAATTGCTCAATATCTTTTGTATAGTGCGTAACTGTCCAAGAAGAACAATTTTTCTCTACTTCAAGATAGCGAACAAACCAACTCAGCCATTGCGCTTCCTTGGATTCCACCATTTTGTCCTCCCTCTTAGAACTTATAAATTCTAACACAATTGCGGAACGTTAGGCAACAAAAGTCACATATCTTTCATAAAATTCTGAATTGACCCTAATGCCCGCTCTGCCAATGCTTCGTAGCGTTCTTTTTTTACTTTTATCCGAACATTCATCGGAGGAACAAGTCCAAAGTTCGCATTCATTGGCTGGAAGTTATCTGGATTTGCTGTTGTAATATAAGCAGCCATACTTCCAATCATGGTTTCTTCAGGAAACGGTACAAGCGTTTCACCAACGCTTTGTTTATACGCGTTAATCCCAGCCGTTAAACCTGCAGCGGCTGATTCAACATATCCTTCTACGCCAGTAATTTGCCCGGCAAAGAATAAATCGTCCCGCTGTTTCGTTTGGTAAGTAGGACGTAATAGTTTTGGCGAATTCAAGAATGTATTACGGTGCATCACACCATAGCGGACGATATCTACATTCTCTAAGCCTGGAATCATTCGAATGACTTCTTTTTGTGGTCCCCATTTTAGATGGGTCTGGAATCCGACAATATTAAACAACGTCCCAGACAAATTGTCTTGTCTTAGCTGAACGACTGCATATGGACGCTTCCCTGTTTTCGGATCCTCTAAACCTACGGGCTTAAGCGGTCCAAAAAGCATCGTTTTTCGTCCTCTTCCTGCCATGACTTCAATTGGCATGCAGCCTTCAAAGAAAATCTCTTTTTCAAACTCTTTTAAAGGAACTGTTTCGGCTGCGATGAGCGCATCGTAAAAGCGGTTAAACTCTTCTTCTGTCATTGGACAGTTCAAATAAGCAGCTTCGCCTTTATCATATCGACTTTTTAAATAAACTTTATCTCGGTCAATGGTCTCTGCATCAAGAATAGGTGCTGCTGCATCATAAAAATACAGCGACTCTTCACCTGTTAATGCTCGTAATTGATCCGATAATGCTTTAGATGTTAGTGGACCCGTTGCAATAATCGTTGGTCCATCGGGAATTTCTGTAAGTTCTTCGTTTACAACTGTTACATTCGGATGCTCTTTTACATAATTTGTTACGCGAGCTGCAAAATCATGTCGATCAACAGCCAATGCACCACCAGCTGGAACCGCTGCTTCGTCCGCTGCTTTAATAATAACCGAATCCAAACGACGCATTTCTTCTTTAAGTACACCTACTGCATTAGCTAGTGAATTTCCTCTTAACGAATTGCTGCAAACTAGTTCAGCAAACTTGTCCGTATGATGCGCAGGTGTTTGTTTGACTGGACGCATTTCATACAAGCGGACTTTTCCACCACGCTTTGCAATTTGCCAAGCAGCTTCACTTCCAGCGAGTCCTGCGCCAATTACGTGTATCTCTTTTTGATCTGTCATCTTCATTCCCCTTTAAACGAAAAAACTCGTGAATAAACATTTACAAACGTATCTTTTGTCAGCGTAAAGGTATAACGCTCACATTTATTCATTCATAGAAACGCCTTCACTCCTCGGTAGAGTGAAGGCTCATCATTTGATCGTACTCATATCATAGTATCTTTACTCATTGATTTCAACTAATAGCTACTACAAAACGATAAATTTCGACATTTTACTGTTTTTCTTCCTCATAATCACATGAAGTACAGGCGACGAATACACCTTTTTTTGATTTTTTTTCCACTAGCAAGCTTTCACACTTCGGACATGGTCGTGCAATCGGTTTATCCCATGAAACAAATTCGCACTCTGGGTACCGGTCACACCCATAAAAGATTCGGCGTTTCTTGCTTTTTCGTTCAACAATATTGCCTTCTTTACAGGTCGGACATGTTACGCCAATGTCTTTTACAATTGCTTTTGTATTACGGCAATCTGGAAAGTTTGAGCACGCCATGAATTTCCCGTAACGGCCCATTTTATATACCATCTCATGCCCGCATTTTTCACAATCTTCCCCAGCAGGTTCATCTTTAATCTCGACTTCTTCCATCTCTTCTTCAGCAACTTCAAGCCTTTTCTCAAAGCTCTTGTAAAATTGGTCGATAATCTCGATCCAATTATCTCGACCATCTTCAATGCTATCAAGGTCTTCTTCCATTTTTGCTGTGAATTCGACATCGAGAATTTCCGGGAAGAATTCAACGATTAAGTCTAAGACAATTTCGCCTAATTCAGTCGGTACAAATCGCTTCTCATCTAAAGCGACATAGCCGCGACGTTGAATCGTATCAAGAGTTGGCGCATACGTAGATGGGCGTCCTATTCCAAGTTCTTCTAAAGTCTTTACAAGCCTTGCTTCTGTGTAGCGTGGCGGTGGCTGTGTAAAGTGCTGGTTAGGCGTGAGCTCTTCTTTTTGTACCGTTTCATCCTCTTTTAAATCCGGCAATAAGCGGTCTTCTTCTTTCTTGTTATCATCATTGCCTTCAATGTACACTTTCATAAAACCAGGAAACTTTAGTTTTGATCCATTCGCTCTGAAAAGAACACCATTGTTTTCTAAATCAACAGTCATTGTATCCATAACGGCTGGAGCCATTTCACTTGCTACAAGACGTTCCCAGATTAAGCGATATAAACGCAGTTGATCACGGGATAGATACTCTTTCACTTGCTTTGGTTCATGCAAGACAGATGTTGGTCGAATGGCTTCGTGCGCGTCTTGACTTTTTTTATCTTGTTTCTGCTTTTGCGTTTCTTTTTTCGTGTACTCTTCGCCGTATGTTTGTTGAATATAATCAAACGTTTCTTGTTTAGCCGTGTCTGATATTCTTGTTGAGTCCGTTCTCATATACGTGATTAGACCAACTGTACCTTGCTTACCTAAGTCGATCCCTTCATACAGTTGCTGCGCAATTAACATCGTTTTCTTTGCTCTGAAATTAAGCTTTCGAGCAGCTTCCTGTTGCAATGAAGATGTGGTAAACGGAGCGACGGGGTTACGTTTCCGTTCGCGCTTTTTTACTTCCGCTATACGAAAATCTTTTCCATCAAGTGTGTTTAAAACATGATTCACTTCATCCTCGGTTGCTAATGTTTCTTTGTTTCCTTTTATACTGTGGAATCGCGCTTCAAATTGTTCCTTACCATACATAAATTGACCTTGGATACTCCAGTACTCTTCCGGTGTAAAAGATTGAATTTCTTTTTCACGATCCGTAATGAGTTTTACCGCTACAGATTGCACACGGCCAGCGCTCAACCCTTTTTTCACTTTCTTCCATAATAAAGGTGAAATGTTGTAGCCTACTAATCGATCCAAAATACGTCTTGCTTGCTGCGCATCCACTAAGTCCATATTAATGGGCCTTGGTTGTTTAAACGCATCTTTAATCGCATTTTTAGTAATCTCATTAAATACAACACGACAATCCGAATGTTCATCTATATTTAGACTGTGGGCCAAATGCCATGCGATGGCTTCCCCTTCACGATCCGGGTCAGCCGCAAGATAAATGCGCTTGGCTTTCTTTGCCGCTGTTTTTAATTCTTTTAACACTGGGCCTTTCCCGCGTATTGTAATGTAACGAGGCTCATAATTTTCTTCTACACTAACGCCCATTTGGCTTTTAGGTAAATCTCTCACATGACCCATAGAAGCTTTTACGACATACTTCTTACCTAAATACTTACCAATGGTTTTGGCTTTAGCGGGAGATTCCACGATTACTAAATAATCGGACATGTAAAGCAACTCCCTCATCTTAGTTTCTCTATTTATGAATTAAATCTTCCTCATTATTAAACAGACTTTCCCCGTTTGTCAAACCGAACTTCCTACAATTAACAAAATCGTTGTTCTTCGATAGAATTCGACATAAAGCTCGGCATGCATTCAAATAAAGCCCTTTCATGATAGAGGCAATAGGCTCCTTGGCTAATTAACCAATTCGCCCCTTCAGATTCTAAAGAATAAATGGATCCAGGTAAAGCAAAAACATGTCTGCCGTGCTCAAGTGCACAGTCTGCGGTAATAAGGGAGCCACTTTTTTGTTTGGCTTCAATGACAATCGTTGCGTAGGAGAGACCGCTTATAATGCGGTTTCGCATAGGGAAATGCCATTTTTGCGGTTTAACATGTGGAGGGTACTCTGTGATCGTTAAAAGAGCTGTAGGTGGGGTTTTTTCCATAAAGATTTTACTTTCACTCGGGTAAGGGTGCTCAAAACCAGATGCAGTCACCGCAATGGTTGAACCACCTGCCTTTATAGCAAAACGGTGTGCATGGGAATCAATCCCTCGTGCCATGCCACTAACAATCGTCACCTTTGATTCGGTTAACACCTTTGTTAAAGACTCGACTGCGTGCGTTCCATAGCTTGTAGGTGAACGTGAACCTACGAGCGCAACTTTTTTTGTAGCTAAAAGCTGTAGGTTTCCTTTGCCATACAAAAGAACAGGAGGATCATAAATTTCTGCTAATAATGAGGGGTAAAGAGGATCATTTATTTGGAGAACGTGGATGCCTTGCTGTTGGAGCTTTGAAACATAGGCTTCAGGGGTAGAGTGGGCGATCCAGTGCATGAGTTTTGTGAGTGTTGGCTCTTTTAGTTGCAGGACGCTACGACTTGTTGTCGTTGAGGCTGTATAGATTTTCGTTAAATTCGGGTCCCACGTTAACAAACGTTTCCAACTAGCCATTTGGTTGTAAAGCACTGCATTTATGTGGATGAGGCGAATCAAGCGAGGGTCGATCAGAGTCAGTCCTTTCTGAAATTAGTAGAGAAAACCCCTTGCAAGATTGCAAGGAGTTTCAAAGACTTAGTGCGTTACACTTTTGTCATAGATATCATTCGCTTTGAGAGATTCAATGAGTGTTTCACCCATAACAGACGGTGTTGCAGCAACACGAATGCCACACGCTTCCATTGTTTTAATCTTCTCTTCCGCTGTTCCTTTACCACCAGAAATAATTGCGCCAGCGTGACCCATGCGCTTTCCTGGAGGAGCTGTTTGACCACCGATGAATCCAACAACAGGTTTGTTCATATTTGCTTTAACCCACTCTGCTGCTTCTTCTTCAGCAGTTCCACCGATTTCACCAATCATAATAACCGCATACGTATCCGGATCATCATTAAAAAGCGATAAGACATCAATGAAGTCTGTACCGTTTACAGGGTCTCCACCAATCCCAACAGCAGAAGACTGACCAATGCCAGCAGTAGAAAGTTGGTGCACCGCTTCATACGTAAGGGTACCAGAACGAGAGACAACACCAATGTGACCTTTTTTGTGAATATATCCAGGCATAATCCCGATTTTACATTCGTCTGGAGTGATGACACCAGGACAGTTTGGCCCGATTAATCTCGTTTTCTTTCCTTCCATGTAGCGCTTTACGTTAACCATGTCGATTACTGGAATGCCTTCTGTAATACAGATTGCGAGATCCAATTCCGCGTCTGTTGCTTCCATAATCGCATCTGCTGCAAAAGCTGGCGGTACATAAATAACCGATGCATTTGCACCTGTAGCTTTCACTGCTTCTTCAACCGTGTTAAATACTGGAACGCCTTCGATTTCTGTTCCACCTTTACCAGGTGTCACGCCACCAACGATGTTCGTACCATATTCTAGCGCTTGCTTCGTATGAAACAAACCAGTAGCGCCAGTGATTCCTTGAACAATGACTTTCGTCTCTTTATTAATTAAGATGCTCATTCGTCTAGCTCCACCCTTCTATTTCACTAAAGCTACAATTTTTTGTGCGCCATCAGCCATTGAATCAGCGGCTGTAATGTTTAAACCTGAATCTTTAAGAAGCTGCTTACCAAGTTCCACATTTGTTCCTTCTAAACGAACAACTAATGGAATGTCAAGACCAACTTCTTTTGTAGCTGTAATGACACCTTCAGCGATGATGTCACATTTCATGATACCACCAAAAATATTAACAAAGATTCCTTTTACGTTTTCATCAGAAAGGATTAGTTTGAATGCTTCTGTTACTTTTTCAGCTGTCGCACCGCCCCCTACGTCAAGGAAGTTTGCGGGATCACCCTGATAATGTTTGATGATGTCCATTGTAGCCATCGCAAGACCAGCTCCATTAACCATGCAGCCAATGTTTCCGTCTAGTGCAATGTAGTTTAAATCATGCTTAGAAGCTTCGATTTCTTTCACATCTTCTTCTTCTAAATCACGTAATTCAACGATATCTTTATGGCGGTAAAGGGCATTTGAATCAAAATTAAATTTCGCATCAAGAGCCATTACTTTACCATCACCTGTTGTAACAAGTGGGTTAATCTCTGCGATAGACGCATCTTTATCAACAAAGACTTTATATAAGCCCATCATAAATTTAACCGCTTGACCAACAAGTTCTTTTGGAATGTTTATGTTAAAGGCAACACGTCTTGCTTGAAATCCTTGTAATCCTACAGCTGGATCAATCACTTCTTTAAAGATTTTCTCAGGTGTTGCTTCCGCCACCTCTTCAATCTCTGTTCCACCTTCTTCAGAAGCCATTAGTACCACGCTTGATGTAGCACGATCAACTACAAGTCCAATATAGTACTCGTTTTTAATATCGCACCCTTCTTCAACTAGTAAGCGCTTTACTTCTTTTCCTGCTGGTCCTGTTTGGTGTGTAACAAGTGTCTTCCCAAGAATTTCATCCGCATATGTACGAACGTCATCCAAGTTTTTTGCGACTTTAACGCCACCGGCTTTTCCACGTCCGCCCGCATGAATCTGCGCTTTTACGACAGATACAGAAGAACCAAGTTCTTTTGCCGCCTCTACTGCTTCGTCAACAGAGAATGCTACTTTACCGTTTGGAACGGCAACTCCGTAAGAACGAAGAATTTCTTTACCCTGATACTCATGGATATTCATTCTCTCTCCAGCCTCCTGTTATATCGTACATCCAACGCTCATGTACGAGAATTTTCGTTACTAAGACGAAATCCTTTTTCATTTTAGCACTTTTTTTCGTTCTTGTGGAGGGGTAAACGCTATCATTCCGACAATTTCATTTCTTTTCTTCTTTATTCTCCTTTTTTTCGCTTTTTTTCTTGTTATCGTCTTTCTTTTCAAACAGCTTTTTAAACCCTTTAGCTTGCTGATCTTGTTGAACGCTCGGTTGAAGCTGACCGAATTCACCTGAAAATTCCTCTTGATGCTTTTGTTTTTTTGTCATACGAAAAAAGCCTCCTATTCTCTTCTTAATATGAGCAAAATAGGGGCATTTATGTAGCAATTTTACAGCTTGATATCAATTGGACGCCTTTGTTTTTTCTGTTCATTTTCTAGAGCAAAATAAGCAAAAATCGTTTGGAAAACAGGGTCGTTGGCATAGTCATTTTGAAACGTTTGTATCAACTGAAAATTTACGCCACTCTGCTGCTCACCGCCTTTTTTTCCAGCCTTACTCACGCTTTTTTCGGAGATATTTTGTTGCTTTAGCCATTGTTGTAGCTTATTTGTCATCGTTTGAACACTTGGAGTCTGGTTTTCCAATAACAGGATCCATTTAAGGTGTTCCCGGGTTACCGATACACCCCAATCACGTTTGCATATCACTACAGCTTCGCATAGTTGTTTACGTGTTCGCCGCTCTTTTTTTCTCATTGACTCTAGCTCATCCAGCATTCGTTGAGTGAAGGCTGTGTGGGTATAATAAAAAACTGTTAGTAATTCTTGATCAACTTTTAAATAGTCGCTTAATGCCGAAATAGAGTCAGATGGAACGATCATTTGTAGCGTTAAAACAGGTGTCACGTGTTTAATACGAAACCAATAGCGCTTATCCACTTCTAGCGATGCGTCTAAATAAGCAACAAGACGTTGATGCTGAATCGTAATAGCCGCAAGCTTTTCTTTTGGATAAAGCATCGTAACAGTCCCAACAACATATTGATTAACGGTCCATTGACTAGTCGTGTCGTGCATTGCGCTTTCCCTACCTCCTTTGTTCAACTAAATCCTTTACATGAATCAACGAACCTGCTTGCTCAAGGACAGGTTTGAATGAACGACGATGTTCACGTGTTAGTCCGTATGTCTGGAGCGCATCTAAATGCTTTTTCGTTCCATATCCAGCATGGCCATCAAACCCATACTCTGGATAGGTTTTCGCTAGTTCTTCCATATAGCCGTCTCGCCAGACTTTTGCCAATACCGAGCTAGCGGCGATCGAGATGCTTTTTGCATCCCCTTTTATTAATGATCGCTGTGGTGTGTTCAGCTTAAGTTCAATCGCATCTAATAGAAGAAAATCCGCTTCTACTTGTAGTTGTTGGATCGCCTCGGTCATTGCTTTTTTTGTTGCGAGTAAAATGTTTGTTTCATCAATCTCTTGTGCGGACACACTTACGATTTGATAGGCAATTGCATGTTGTTTTATGTAGACAGCGTATTGTTCGCGCTTTTCTTTCGATAATTTTTTTGAGTCGGTCAACCCTAACAGTTTAAAGTCAGCTGGCAATATAACAGCAGCTGCTGTAACAGGACCAGCTAAAGGACCTCGTCCTACTTCATCTACTCCGCAAATCAATGAATACCCGCTATCTCGTAAGCCTTGTTCGTGAAGGCTCATTTCAACATGCATGGTTTCCAATTGCTTTCTTTGCGCCAACGCTTGATCGTATTTTTTTAGTAACGCTTGTACACCTTTTCGTTCGTCTAGTCGCAGACTGTTTACCTCTTCAGTTGTTAGTTCTTCATTATTTAATTGCTCTTTTATCGTCGAAATCGAAATCACGTGTTTTTTGCCCCTTAATGATTAAAAATTTATGCTATAGTAAAACAAGATTCAAAGAATAGGAGTTCACATGTATGGCCTTAACAGAAGGGATCATTCTTATCGTGATCGGCTTTATTGCCGGTATTATAAACACCGTATCTGCAGGGGGCTCTCTTTTGACACTACCCTTACTACTTTTTGTAGGGTTGCCTGCTACAGAAGCCAATGCAACCAATCGTGTAGCTATTGTCGCACAAAGCATCACGTCGATCATCACATTTAAGCAAAAACAGTCGCTTCAATTAAAGCGACATGCAGCTATTTACATCGCAGCTGCTACCGGAGCGGTCTTTGGCGCTTTATCTGCTTTATCCATTAGCGATCAAGTTTTTGTGCTAATCTTAGCGCTCACCATGATTACATCCATTGTTTTTTTAATTTGGAACCCCATTCAAGCTGTAGATCAATCTGTCATCCTCACTCCACTTGTTTCTTTTATTGGTCTCGCTTTATTTGGGTTTATTGGTTTTTACAGCGGTTTTATTCAAGTTGGCGTCGGATTTTATATTATGATTCTAGCAATCTTACTATATAAAAAATCATTCGCTGAAGCAACATTAATAAAAGTGATGATTGTTGGCATTTCTGTTTCTCTTTCCCTTGTTATTTACGCCGTTAACGGCCAAGTGAATTGGCTAGTTGGAATCGTCTTAGCTGTAGGGAATATTGCTGGTGCCTTTCTCGGAAGTCGAATGGTGTTAGGAAAGCACACACAGTGGATTCGGATTGTGCTCATTGTCACAGTTCTTATTTTGGCGATTCGCTTAATCATTGAATTTTTCTCGTAAAGAAAAAAGCACAGTTGGTCAATGGACCTTCGTGCTTTTTCCTTTTCCTAGCTATTCATGTTCAGGTACGTTTTCCAACGTCATCCTCCCGATCGTGCCGCTTCGTAATTCCCGCAAAACAAGCTCTGCCGTGCGTTCATAATCAATGAGACCTCCGCGTAAGATACAGCCTCGTTTGCGTCCAATTTCATCAAACAATGCACCGATATCTTCCGTATCTACGTCTTCACTAATATCATAACGCTTTTGTAACTGAGTAGGATACGCCTGCATACAGAAACGAAGCACAAACGCTGCCACATCACCATAATCAAGAATTTCATCTTTAATTGCGCCTGTTGCCGCCAGTCGAAATCCTACTTCCTGATCTTCAAATTTCGGCCATAAAATTCCTGGTGTATCAAGCAAATCTAAACTCGTTCCCACTTTAATCCACTGTTGCTGCTTTGTTATACCAGGACGGTCGCCTACTTTTGCTTGCCGCTTATTAACGAGACGGTTGATAAATGTCGATTTCCCAACATTTGGTATCCCTAAAATAACGGCACGTAACGCTCTTGGCTTCATCCCTTTTGCTTCCCATTTCTTATATAAATCCTTTGCTAATGACTGGCATGCAGGGACAATTTTTTTTACCCCTTGCCCTGTTTGTGAATTCACTTCCACAACAGCATGGCCTTGGCTTTCGAAATATTGCTTCCAACGCTCCGTTTGCTTCGGATCTGCTAAGTCCGATTTATTTAATAAAATAAGGCGTGGTTTATTTTGAACAAGCTCATCAATAACAGGGTTTTGCGAAGACAAAGGAATTCGCGCATCTAACAATTCAATGACCACATCAATCATTGAAAGCTTCTCATTTATCTCTCTACGGGCTTTTGCCATGTGCCCCGGATACCATTGAATGGTTTTCATCATTACACCTACTTACTAATCTACAATTGATATATTTTCAAATGGATAAAAAATGACATTCGCCTTCCCAATGACATCTTCCTCCGATACAAGTCCAATAGCTCGACTGTCTTTGCTTAAACGACGGTTGTCTCCCATTACAAAATAAAACTTTTCTGGAATCACTGCTTCACCAGTAATTTCTTGGAGCGTGAAATCGCCTGTTAACGGTTGACCGTGATAAAGGGTGCCCTTCAGACTGTCTAAGTATGGTTCCTCTAAAGCTTCTCCATTAATAAATAAGGTATCCTCACGATAGACAAGCTCGTCACCTGGTAAACCAATTACGCGTTTAATATAATTCTTTCCTTCAGGGGCATGAAAGACAATAATATCAAATCGATCTGGCTGCGAGAAGGTATATTCGATTTGATTAACAATCATCTTGTCTCCCGAATCGAGCGTTGGCTGCATCGAGTGGCCATCAACCACAATCGGCGCCAACAAAAACATGCGGACAACAACGGTAGTCATTAATGCAATAGTGAGTATCTTCGCCCACTCAACAAGATTTGTGCGACTCTTCATATCGCGCCCCTCCCTTGCCTTTATCATACCATGTTTTTTGTGTGCTGGTCATCGGTTATCTGAAAGAAGCGTTCACAAAATACGGAGACCGCTTAGCATTAAAACATTTTTTTGACGCCTTTCCCTGACGATTGTTCGCTCGTTCAGTTTCTTCCCCATGATGATCATCGCACAATTGCCACTTACAAGCGCGTATCAGTTCGTTTATAAGCGGGTCGAGCAAAAAATAACGTGTATTCATAGGAAAAGAAAGGTCGCTCCATACGCTGAACACGATCAAAAAAATTCCCTTCAATTGTTTGAATGGCTAGCATTGATACGTCCTCTACGATGCCCATATGCGTTAATTGTTCATTTCCAGTCCAACAAAAAAAGACAAGATCTCCCGGTTGTGGAAATTGGACTGTCCGTCCATTTTCGGCCAATGTCGAAAACAAATGCCG
Source organism: Shouchella phoenicis (assembly GCF_047238345.1). Classification (NCBI taxonomy): domain Bacteria; kingdom Bacillati; phylum Bacillota; class Bacilli; order Caryophanales; family Bacillaceae; genus Shouchella; species Shouchella phoenicis. The sequence goes on from NZ_JBDFMQ010000001.1 coordinate 2,194,640, forward strand.
GCACGCAGCATGCTTTCCATAAATCGCCGACAACACACCAGCTTGATGCATGATCCAAGAAATAAAGGTTGCACACCATGGATACTCGTCTCCATTTTTAATCGAGCCGTAGTACCAATCATTGTATTTAATTTGGTTAATTGGTAATTCTTCTAGCCCGATTTGCGACTGTTCCATTGTTAAAACAGTTTGTACGCTTGACATATTTTACCTCCGCTTCACGTAAACATTTTTATTGGTTTAGTGTACGCAGAAGCATGTAATATGCCTGTCCTTTTACCTATTAGCAGTTTTATTCCCAACAAAAAAACGCTCCTTCTAGAAGGAACGTTCTTTTCGTTTACGGCACGACATGCCGTTATAACGTTTTGATTAGCGACGAATTTCTTTAATACGTGCTTTTTTACCACGTAGGTTACGTAGGTAGTAAAGTTTCGCACGACGTACGCGTCCTTGACGCTTCACTTCGATCTTTTCGATCTTCGGTGAATGTAGTGGGAATGTACGTTCAACACCTACACCATAAGAGATTTTGCGTGCAATAAACGTCTCACTGATACCAGTACCACGACGCTTAATGACAACACCTTCAAATAACTGAATACGCTCACGTGTACCCTCAACAACTTTTACGTGAATTGAAAGAGTATCACCAGGACGAAAATCAGGATGATCAGTACGCAACTGCTCAGTAGTGATTTCTTTAATCAGGTTGCTCATCGTATCGTTCCCTCCTTCCCAACAGACACTCTTGCTTCATGAAGCAGCGGAATATCGTAATCTTACTAATGATTCATCATTAGTCACAACAATCATCATAGCATAAACGTCGATTGGACACAACTAGTCTGTTAAATTCTTTGAAGTTTTGGTAGACCTAAAATGGAAAAGATTATTTCTAGTTGCGCCAAGACAAGTTCGGTTAGTTTTAGTCTTCTTTTTTGTTGCTCTGGCGACGCTTTTATGACTGGGCATTGCGCATAAAAACGATTATAAAAGCTCGCTAATTCAAACGCATACGTACAAAGTAAATTTGGTTCTAATTCATTGACACCACGCTCCATTGCCAAAGTCCAACCAGCGAGATGTTTTAAAATCGCTCGTTCCGTATCTTCTGCTTCAACAAATGAACTACCTTGAGACGTTAATCCCTCTTGTTGTGCTTTTTGTAGGATGCTGTTCGCTCGAGCATAGGTGTAAATTAAATAGATTCCTGTATTTCCAGTTACTTGCGTTGCTTCTTCTAAGTCAAACACAATGTCTGAAGTAGTGTTGTAGCGAAGCATATTGTAGCGAATCGCAGCAAAAGTAAGAGCTTCGATTGTTGCATCGTTCGCTTGTGGACTTTGGGTGCGAATCGCTTCTTTCATTTCTTCAATCAACTCGCTAATTTTAATACCGATGCCTTTTCGACCTGACATCGCGTATACATCTTTACCGTCTACTGTTTCAAGCCCTAAAGTTGATGCCGTATTCTTACTTAACGAGACAACACCGTAAGAAACATGCTTCAGTTGGTCTGCTTGTTGTTCATAGCCAACTGCATACAATGCTTGCTTAACGACTTTTTGTGGGTATTCTTGACGGTAATCAATGACATTAATGACCGCATCTGCACGTCCAAAAGATCGCGCTTGTCCATCGGCTGCGGTTGTCCATAACGTATCTGTTTTCTTCTTATAAGAAAAGTCGTTTTCTAGCAAGCCAAACTTCCACATATGGTACGCAATATCCTTAGCTGTATACGTCAATACTCCGTTAGACCGTACTAACACTTTATCAGCTAGATACTCAGATGAGTGGTCATCTTGTTCTTCTCCTGTTCGAATGACCCAGCAACCTGCTTGTGGTCCTTCTTGTTGCTTAAAAAACACATCTGTTGTTTGCAAGGTTTCAAACGCTTTTTGCCAAAAACCATTGCGGACAATCTCTCTTTCCCATACGAGCAAATCGTATGAAATATCAAATTGTCCCATTTCTTCTACATGCTCCATTGATAATTTGTCGGCCACTGCATAACCAAGCCACGACACGCTATTATTCCCTTCTTCAAGCTTATGTAGTACGTCATCTCTCGTTTCGGTCGAGCGCTCTCCTTTATCGTAAAGTTGATTTAAAGACGAATAGACATCCCAACAATAGTCACCAAAACGGACAGCAGGTTTATCTGATTCAATATGTAAGAGAGCCGTTAGCGTATCTGCAAGTTGATTGCCTAAATCATCAATATAGTTATGGGTTTCAACTTGGTTGCCGCCGTGTCGCATCATGCGAGCTAGAGTGTCACCGATACAAGCGTTGCGAAGATGACCAATGTGAGCAGATTTATTTGGGTTAATGGACGTATGTTCGATCACAACTTTTCGCTGTTGATCTGAATGAAGCGGGTTCATGTCAAATGTGACTTGTTCCCAAGCGATAAAAAAATTAATAAACCCAGGCTTTACAACATCAATTTGCTTAACAGGTAACTGCTTTTCTTCTAACTTCAATTTTAACTCATTCGCAAGATCAAATGGGTTTTTCCGTGCGACTCGCGCAAGTTTCAGCGCAATATTTGTAGCATAATCGCCGTGGGATAGTTGCGCGGGTTGTTCGATTTCAATCTGGATCTCCGAAGAATAAGAAGCGACAACATCGTTAATCGCTTGTTGTAAAACCTGGCCTATGTTCATCGTTGTTTCTCCTTTATGCTATAGTTTGTTTTGTTCGTCTTTAAGCTGTTGAATAAATGATTCATCTTCTTTCGTTAATGAATAGACGTCAAGTAAATCTGGGCGCCGATGAAACGTTCTCCGCAATGACTCTTTTCTGCGCCAGTCTTCAATATTTTCGTGATGACCAGATAACAAAACGTCTGGTACATCCATGCCGCGAAATGTAGCTGGTCGTGTGTAATGAGGATGCTCCAGAAGCCCAGTAGAGTATGAATCGGTTATGGCGGAATCATCATTCCCAAGCACACCAGGAAGTAAACGTGTGACGCTATCTGCAATCACCATCGCCCCTAATTCACCGCCAGTTAAGACAAAATCCCCGATTGATACTTCATCCGTTACGAGGAATTGGCGAACGCGCTCATCAAATCCTTCATAGTGCCCACAAAGAAACACTAGATGTTCTTCGTTTGCAAACTCTTCAGCTTTTGCCTGTGTAAATCGCTCGCCTTGCGGACAAAGCAACACGACTCTCGGTTTCGTTTCCTGTTGCTCCGTAATCTGAGCCACAGCATCAAATATCGGCTGGGGAGTTAGCACCATTCCAGCTCCACCACCATACGGATAGTCGTCCACTTTTTTGTGTTTATTTTCAGTGAATGCACGGAAATCAATTGCGCGAAAGGAAACGACGCCTTTTTCTTGTGCTTGCTTTAAAATTGATGAACCAAACACCCCTGAAAACATTTCCGGGAATAACGTTAATATATCAATTTTCATTAATCGTCTAACCCTTCCATTACGTGAACTTTCACAACGCTTGCTTCAAGATCGACTTCTTTTACCACCTGTTCAATATATGGAAGGAGTAAGTCTTTTTTACCTGAGCGTTGTACCACCCACACATCATTCGCTCCTGTTTCAATAATGTCTGTAATCGTCCCCAGATCATTTTCTTCTTCATCCGTAACCCGACAGCCGATGATCTCATGGTAATAAAACTCGTGTTCGTCAAGTTCACTTAGTAGCTTTTCAGACACATAAAGGTAGCTTCCTTTAAAGCCCTCTACATCATTCATATTCGTGTAGCCTTCAAACGTCAGCAAATCAAAATTCTTATGCTTGCGGTGGCTTGTCACTTGTAGCAACGTTCCTTTTTCCTCTGGACGACTGGCCACCTTTAATTGCGATCCAATTGCAAATCGCTCTTCTCCAAAATCAGTATTTGCTAATACTCTTACTTCGCCACGAACACCGTGTGTATTTACAAGTCTTCCTACATTAAACCATTGTGTCATGTGTCTTTGTTCTCACTTTCTCTAATTTCATGTATCATGCCATCTTTCACAACAATCGTCAACGGGGATTGCGCTGAAACCCACTTTTCACCAACAGCTACATCGACTAATACATCTGTGTACTCAACAAATAGTTCTGTACCATCTGCTAGATGATGTAATTGTTCGGATTTAAATTGAGTCGACTGTAGCTTTTCTTGACGTTTTTTTATTTCGGAATCAAATCTTTCTTTCAGCGAAGGTGCCGTTTGTGCAGATGCTTTTTTTTGGGCACGCTGAAGTTGAAATTCTAGCTGCTTCATTTCTTTTTCATATTGCGCCTGTTCCGCTTGAAATGATTGTGTCAACTCCTGACGTTTCTTTTCTGTCAATACATGTTTGACAGATGCTTTTCGGATGCATTTCATCACACATTCCTCCTATGCAAAAAAAAGGGTGAGGTTTCCCTCTCCCTTTTCAATCAGCAATATCGAGTCGTACCCGCTCATGTTGTTTGTTTGCAGCATAAAGCACTGAACGAATCGCCTTCGCTGTTCTACCTTGCTTTCCAATCACTTTTCCCATATCATCCGGATGGACAGAAAGACGTAACACTGTTGTTCTTTCCTCTTGCGCTTCTTCGACTTGCACAGCATCAGGGTAATCCACTAATGATTTCGCAATATGTTCAACCAAAGCTTTCATCCATTTGATCCTCCTTAGGAGTGATTATTTAGCGTTTTTTTCGTTATGAAGCTTCTCCATAAGACCTGCATTTGAGAACAAGTTACGAACTGTGTCAGAAGGCTTCGCACCTTTTAACATCCACTCAAGTGCTTTATCTTCTTTGATCTCTACTTTAGCAGGTTGAGCGATTGGGTTATATGTTCCAATCTCTTCAATGAATCGTCCATCACGTGGGAAACGAGAATCTGCAACTACTACACGGTAAAATGGGGCTTTTTTAGAACCCATACGCTTTAATCGAATTTTAACAGCCATTAGCTGTACACCTCCAAATAATATTAAACACAATTTTTAATCATATCATTAATGATACGTTCGGACAAGGTTTTTTTAAATCAGTACGATTTAAAATGGGAGTTTAAACCCACCGAGACCTTTGCCTCGTTTTTTCCCTTTTCCAGCTTGCATGCCCGACATTTGCTTCATCATCTTCTTCATATCTTCAAATTGTTTCAACAAGCGATTCACGTCCTGGATGGTCGTACCGCTTCCTTTCGCAATTCGCTTCCGACGACTTCCATTAATGACAGCCGGGTCACGCTTTTCAAGGGGCGTCATTGATTTAACAATCGCCTCAACTCGAACAAGTTGGTTTTCATCAACTTTTAGATCTTTCATACCCTTTTTGTTCATACCTGGCATCATACCAAGTAAATCTTCTAAAGGGCCCATGCTTTTGACTTGTTCTAACTGCTCTAAAAAGTCATCAAATGTAAAGTCCATCGTCCGCAATTTTTTCTCTAGTTCTTTTGCTTTTTCTTCATCTACATTTGTCTGTGCTTTTTCAATAAGAGAAAGAACATCTCCCATCCCTAAAATCCGGGATGCCATTCGCTCTGGGTGGAACGCTTCGAGCTGGTCGATCTTTTCCCCCATACCTGCGAATTTAATCGGCGTGTTCGTCACCGCTTTAATCGAAATTGCGGCCCCCCCACGGGTATCGCCATCAAGCTTCGTTAAGACTGCGCCTGTAACATCTAGCTGCTCATTAAAGCTTTCTGCTACGTTGACAGCATCTTGACCTGTCATGGAGTCAACAACAAGCAAAATTTCATCAGGCTTGACTGTTTCCTTAATGTCCGATAGCTCGGTCATTAACGTTTCGTCAATGTGTAATCGTCCAGCTGTATCAAGGAGCACATAATCGTGGTGCTCTTCTTTTGCTTTTTGAACCGCTTGTTTCGCAATTTCAACGGGACTTACTTGATCGCCTAGTGAAAACACTGGCATATCAAGCTGTTTTCCGAGCGTTTCTAACTGCTTTATTGCGGCAGGACGGTATACATCACAAGCAACCAGTAAAGGTGTACGATTGTGGTTTTTGCGTAGATGGTTCGCAAGTTTTGCCGTAGTTGTTGTCTTACCAGCACCTTGCAACCCAACCATCATCACAATCGTTGGTGATTTTGGAGATACGGCAATTTTGCTCTGTTCAGAGCCCATTAATGCCGTTAATTCTTCATTCACCACTTTGATTACTTGTTGCCCTGGCGTTAAGCTTTTCATGACATCTTGACCTAACGCTTTTTCTTTCACACTCGCAATAAACTGCTTCACGACTTTGAAGTTAACATCTGCTTCAAGAAGAGCTAAGCGAACTTCACGCATCATTTCTTTGATGTCTTGTTCACTCACTTTTCCTTTTCCGCGGATTTTGGTTAACGTATCTTGCAGGCGTGCGGCGAGTCCTTCAAATGCCAATAAAATCGCCTCCTACGTCCTAATCAAGTTTCTCTAATTGATCCGTCAGTTCATTCAACAGCTGCTCTCTATCGTCCTCTTTAGCGTATTCGCGTAAACGCGACACAATCGAACGACGGGCTTCAAACTTTTCTAACAAACCAAGCTTTGCCTCATAATCTTCAAGCATCGTTTCCGTTCGTCGAATGTTATCATACACTGCTTGGCGGCTCACTTCATATTCATCGGCGATCTCACCAAGCGAATAGTCATCTAAATAATAACGGGTCATGTAGTTTTGCTGTTTTTCCGTTAATAAGGGCTGATAAAAATCAAACAAGTAGTTCATGCGTAACGTCTTATCGAGCACGGTCATTTCTCCTTGTTAAGTCAATTCCCTTTACGATTAAACATGTTACAACATCAACGTTCTGCTGTCAAGTTTTTATCTTAACAACACTTTTAGCTACGCTTCGTTAGACTCAATCATGTCTTTGAAAAGGCCATAAACAAACTGCTCTGCATCAAATGGCTGCAAATCATCTTTCTGCTCGCCTAGTCCAATAAATTTAACAGGAATGTCAAGCTCTTGACGGACTGCAATAACAATTCCCCCTTTTGCTGTTCCATCGAGTTTCGTAAGGACTAAGCCAGTTACATCCGTTGATTGTCCAAATGCTTTTGCTTGTGCCAGGGCATTTTGACCTGTGGTCGCATCAAGCACGAGCAAGACTTCATGAGGCGCGCCTGGCACCTCTCGCTCAATGACGCGCTTTACTTTTGCAAGCTCATTCATTAAATTGACTTTGTTTTGCAGACGCCCAGCTGTATCACAAATAAGAACATCGGCTTGCCTTGATTTTGCCGCTGCCACTGCATCATACATGACCGCTGCTGGATCAGAACCTGCCTGTTGTTTAATGACAGGCACACCGACTCGTTCTCCCCATACGTCTAGTTGTTCAATCGCGCCAGCCCGAAACGTATCCCCTGCTGCTAGCACAACGGATTTCCCTTGACTTTTCAAATGGTGCGCCAGTTTACCGATGGACGTTGTCTTCCCAACCCCATTCACACCAACAACGAGAATAACAGAGAGTTCGTCTTCTTTCAGCTTTAACCCTGCATCGTCTCCATCTTTTTCAAGCAGACCAGCAAGCTTTTCTGAAATAACTGGCTGGATTTCGACCGTGTCTTTAATATTGCGTAGACGAACTTCATCTTTTAACTCATCTACAAGTTCCATTACATTCGTCACACCGACGTCGGCACTAATTAACAATTCTTCTAGCTCTTCAAAAAAGTCCTCATCGACTTTCCTGTAGCGAGCAACTAGTTCGTTCATCTTTCCTGAGAAGCTTGTTCTCGTTTTCTCTAAGCCACTCTTAAATTTCTCTGACACATCGGTTGTTTGCTGTGTCATTTTATCTTTCAATTTTTTAAAAAAGCTCATTGGCTCACCTAACTTTCAATCATTTGTCTTGATTCTTCTAACCGAACAGAAACGACTCTCGATACGCCTGACTCTTCCATTGTGACCCCGTACAGGACGTCAGCACCTTCCATCGTCCCTTTTCGGTGCGTTACGACAATAAACTGGGTGCGTGTGGAAAAATCGCGTAAATACTGGGCAAAGCGACTCACGTTTGCTTCATCTAACGCCGCCTCCACTTCATCAAGTACACAGAACGGTACTGGACGCACTTGGAGAATCGCAAACAAGAGCGCAATGGCCGTTAGCGCCCGCTCTCCGCCAGAAAGCAAGCCAAGCTGCTGCTTTTTCTTCCCAGGAGGTCGAGCCACAATATCAATGCCTGTGGTCAGTGGCGCGTTTTCATCCGTTAAGATTAAATCAGCATCACCGCCGCCAAAGAGTTTCACAAACACTTCTTGAAAATGGGTGCGAATACGTGCAAAGGTCGTCATAAAACGTTTGCTCATCTCTTCATCCATTTCCTCAATCGCTTGATCAAGCGACTGCCTAGCATCAAGCAAGTCTGTTCGCTGTGCCGTTAAAAATTGGTAGCGTCCATTAATCCGTTCGAATTCGTCTATCGCGCCGAGATTAATGACACCTAGCTCTTCAATTGAACGCCTTGTGAGCGTCAGTTTCTTTTTCGCCTCTTCAAGTGTGTCTGACATTGGGTATCGTTGTTTTGCTCCTTCGTAAGACAGTTCGTACTCCTCTCTTAATCGATTTAAGCGATAGTCCAAATCAACATCAAGGCGATTCACTCGCACTTCTAACGTTTGACTCTTCGTCAAAATTGTCTCAAGTTCCTCTTGATTGTGCTTATTTTCTTTGCCAAGGCGTTCATATTTTTCATGGTACTGCGTTTCTTCATCATTCAACATGTCTAACTGTTTTGCGAGTGCCGCTTTTTCATCCATGCCGTCTGTAATTAATTTTGTTAGCGACTCTTTTGTTAGCGTCTGTTCACCAGAACTTGAATGGAGCAATTGATAGTTTTCCATTTCCAATTCAAGTGCTTGAACATTTTGCTCGTATTGTCTCGTCGTTTCTTCAAGTTGACTTTGGTTATACGTGAGCTGCTGACGAATTTCTGCTCGCTGCACTTTCAGCTCCGTTAATTCCGCCTGCGCTTGTTCTTTCGCTACTTGCTCATGATCGAGCTGGAGCTGAAGCTCTTCAATTTTTTTCTCTAATTGAGCCGCCTCTTGCACAGCATGTTGCTCAGCTTGCTCAATGTCAGATAAGCGTTTCTTCGTTACATCGCCTTCCTGTTCATCCGACGCTTTTAACCGTTCTAGCCGCTCATGTTCGCGTTTTAATTGGGTAACCTCAAGCTCTTTGCTTTGATAAGCTTGCTTGATTTGTTCATAGTCACGAACCAACGCCGATTCTTTCTCTTGTAACACTTGAATGTGACCCTGTTTTTCATCTCGAGCAGATTTGAAGTTAGCAACTTGTTGTTCTAAAGAAGCAATTGCTTGGTCTAGCTGTACTTTTTTCTCATCTAATTCTTCTTTTTCACGCTTTCGGCTTAACAGCGATGATTGATTTTGTTTAACGCTTCCTCCCGTCATAGAACCGCCAGGATTAACGACATCTCCTTCAAGCGTTACGATTCGATAACGGTGGTTAAATTGCTTAGCAATTCGATTGGCTGCTTTTAGTTCTTCTACAATAATTGTCGTCCCTAGCAAAGATTGAATGACATGTTGGTAGCTTTCATTGACACTTACAGAATCAGAAGCGATGCTCACAAATCCTTGCTCACGGCTTAAGGCACTTACAACCGCTTCAGGAATCATTCGTGGTTTAATCGTTTTAACAGGTAAAAATGTCGCCCGTCCAGCTCGCTGATCGCGTAAATACCCAATCGCAGCCCGTGCGGCAGCGTCGTCGTTCACAATCACGTGCTGTGCTTGTCCACCAAGGGCAATGTCAATCGCTTTTTCCACTTTTTGCGGTACATGAATTAATTCAGCAACAGCCCCGATGACGCCTGTTAGACGATTCCGCTGTTTCAATACTTCTTTTACGCCTTGAAAAAAGCCAGAGAAATCCTCTTCCATTTCTTGCAAAGCTTCTCTGCGACCATCCACTTTCTGCATGATTTTATAGGCTTCATACAGCTTCGTTTCTTTTTTGAACAGCGCTTCTTTTTCCGATTCTTCCGATTCACGAAGCGCATGCAATTCCTCTTTTTGCTTCTCTACTTTTGAATGAATCGCATCCAGTTCCGCTTTTTGTCTTTTTAATTCCCGTTCCCCTTCAAGTAGCGTTTCGTCTAGAGACGATAGTTCAGACTGATTTTTCTCTGAATAGCGTTGCTTTTGCTCGACTTGTTCATTTAAGTAACGACGCTCATTCCGAAGAGACGCTTGCTCATTTAACCACTCAATATAGTCTCCTTTTGCATCTTCAATATGGGCTGCAATCGTTTCTTTTGATTGCGAAAGGGTTTTTTCGAGCTTTTGATAGGCTTCATTTATCGCGCGACTCTTTTGCGTTAGCGTCTCATTTTCTCTTTCAAATTCTTCTTTCTTGAGCGCCAATCGATCTTTCTCTGCTTGTTTTTGCGCTAATGCTTGCTTACTTTGTTCTTCATCTTTTTGTTTGCTTCGCTGTTTTTCTTCTAAAATGCCTTTTCGGCCTTCATTTTTTTCAAGCTCTTCACTAATTTTCATGTAGCGCTGCTGAACGTCTGAATTTTTTTCACGACTAGAGCGCTGCTGTTGGCGAATGGTCTCTAATTCTTCTTCATTAGAGGCTAGTTGAGTTCGTTGTTTTTCAATGACCGTTTTTAAGTTTACTAATTCCTGCGATTGGCTTTCCCACTCTGTATGTAAATGAGAAATTTCTTCTGTTATCACTTGAATGTCTAGCTGTTCTAGTTCTTCTTTTAAGCGATTGTATTCTTTTGCAACAGCTGCTTGTTCGCGTAATGGCTCAACTTGGTCTTCAAGCTCATTTAAAATGTCATTGACACGATGCAAATTTTCTTCTGTTTGATTTAATCGTTTTTCAGCAGTCAACTTTCTAGTTTTATATTTTAATACACCCGCGGCTTCTTCAAAAATTAATCGTCGTTGCTCCGCTTTGCTACTTAAAATTTCTTCAATTTTCCCCTGACCAATAATGGAATAGGCTTCGCGCCCAAGGCCAGAGTCTAAAAATAAATCCGTTATATCCTTTAATCGACACGTTGTTCCGTTTAACAAATACTCGCTCTCTCCAGAACGATACAGGCGCCGCGTTACGCGAACTTCACTATAATCAATTGCTAAGTGCTCATCTTCATTATCCAATATGAGCGACACTTCTGCGACGTTTACCGCTTTTCTCGTATCACTCCCAGCAAAAATGACATCTTCCATTTTCGCGCCTCGAAGTGAACGTGCACTTTGTTCACCTAATACCCATCGAATGCCGTCTGCAATATTACTTTTCCCGCTACCGTTTGGTCCGACAACAGCTGTTACACCTTGGACAAAATCGACATGTATAGGTTCGCCAAAGGATTTAAACCCTTTAACTTCTATCCGTTTAAGGAACATATTTCTTCCCTGCTTTCATACTCAATACTAATCTGCACATCTTTATCATTTATTCTATGAACCATCCTATTCTATCACATTAAAAAACCTTGTGACATGAGGAAAATCTCTTCAGAGTTTTGTTTCATTCGAAAACATGTTATCGTAAGTTTATTCATGTAAAGGAGGGATTTCGATGGGTCAATCTTTATCTTCAAATGAAGTAGAAACATTAGTTGAAGAGATTAAAAAGAAGTTAAATGTTGTAAATGCGAGCGTAATTAAAGCCAACAGTGTTTCGCCTACTAAACATGATGATTTAATTGCTTTACATACACATGTGATGAGACAGCCGTCTTTTTCTATTAGTGAAATGGATGAAATTGTTCAAGAGCTTGGACAACTTCGTGAGACGTAATAAAAAGAAAGCTAGAAAAAAGGAGCCTAAATGCTTCTTTTCTCTAGCTTTTTTTCCAATTCAGCGCATCAAGTGCTTGTTTCGCAGCCAATTGCTCTGCTTCTTTCTTTGAACGTCCTGTACCGGTCCCAATTGTCTCTTCATTTAACCGCACATTTGAGACAAATTCACGGTCGTGTGCAGGACCTCGTTCTTGCACGATTTGGTACTTAATTTGACCACGATTATCACGCTGGACAAATTCTTGCAGCTGACTTTTAAAATCCATTTTATGGGTGAATGCCCCTTCTTTAATCTTCGGGTACATAAACCGTGATAAGAATAAGAAAACAGCATCTAAGCCTTGGTCAAGGTATAGCGCACCAATGAAAGCTTCAAACACATCCGCTAATAAAGCTGGCCGCGTTCGCCCACCAGTTACTTCTTCCCCTTTTCCAAGTAAAACGAGTTCGCCAAAATTTAATTCTTCGGCAAATGTAGCAAGTGATGGTTCACATACAATAGACGCCCTTAGCTTCGTCATGTCGCCTTCACTCATTGCTTTATATGTTTTAAACAAATACTGTGAAACAGCAAGTTCTAACACCGCATCACCAAGGAATTCCAAGCGTTCATTATCCGAAGAAGAAAAAATACGCTGTTCATTCACATAGGATGAATGTGTAAATGCTTGAATCAACAGTTTGCGATTTTCAAATGTTAGTGACGTTCGTACGAGTAAATCATCAAACTGACGCTTTTGCTGCTCCGTGAGCTCTAAGCGACGTTGCGTTCGTTTTCGATCATGTGGTTTTGATTTTCGTTGATATTTTGATGGTTGTACCATATGCTACCTCCAGATGCTGGAGCTTAAAAAATGTAAGAGCACAAACTCTTGTTATTTCTTTCTCCTGTCATCATTTTAACAGATTCTTTCTGCTCTATCTGTGTAAAGATGTGTTAAAGAGCCCTGACAGGGTCGCTGAAAGGGCTCTCTTCAATCGGTTATACGTTGTTATTTATGTAGTCGACAACATCTTTAACCGTTGCAATTTTCTCTGCATCTTCATCAGCAATTTCCATGTCAAACTCATCTTCGAGTTCCATCACAAGCTCCACCACATCAAGTGAGTCAGCTTTTAAGTCATCTTTAAATGACGCTTCAAGCGTTACTTCTGATTCTTCTACACCTAAACGGTCAACGACGATTTTCGTTACGCGCTCCATTACATCAGCCACACAAGTCACCTCCTCTCAAAAGTGTCAGCAAATGAAATTGTACTGACACATCGATTGCATGTCAACACATTTTATGGCATTGCCATCCCGCCATCGACGTGTAACGTCTGTCCAGTCATATAGGCAGCATCTTCACTTGCTAAAAAGCGAACAACTCGAGCGACATCTTCTGGCTGACCAAGTTTAGCAAGTGGTATTTGCCCTAAGAGCGTATCTTTCGTCTCGCCTTCTAGTTCATTTGTCATATCCGTTGTAATGAACCCTGGCGCTACCGCATTTACGAGAATATTCCTAGAAGCAAATTCCTTTGCCAATGTTTTTGTCAGCCCAATAACACCTGCTTTAGCAGCGACATAATTGGCTTGTCCTGGATTTCCTAGGACACCTACAACAGATGCGACATTAATAATCCGCCCAGAACGTTGTTTCATCATTTGCCGGCTAACGCCTTTTGCACAATGGAACACGCCTTTAAGATTGATCGCTAATACTTCATCCCAATCCGATTCTTTCATACGCATCACTAAGTTGTCACGGGTAATTCCAGCGTTGTTAACGAGAATGTCAACAGAGCCAAAACGAGTAACGGTCTCTTTAATCATACCTTTTACCTCATCTTCCACCGCTACATTCGCTCGAATGGCCATTGCTTCTCGACCTAACGCGTTAATTTCACTTACAACTTCTTCAGCTTTCGCTTCATTTCCTGCAAAATTCACAACAATATTGGCGCCATTTTTCGCTAACTCTAGTGCGATCGCTTTTCCAATCCCTCTAGAAGCACCTGTTACAATCGCTGTTTGTCCAGTGAACATGTTATTCCCCTTTCAGCACGTCGACTACTTTATTAAACGATGCTTCGTCATGTACCGCATACGCTTGTACATCACGATTTATTTTTTTCACTAATCCAGTTAAAACATTGCCTGGTCCGATTTCAATAAACGTTTGAACACCCAAATCGATCATACGTTGAATGCTTTCTTCAAAGCGGACTGGTGAATACAATTGTTCAGCAAGAAGCGCTCGAATGACTTCTGGCGCATGAACGACATCAGCGGTCACATTCGCGACAACAGGCACCATCGGCATCGTAATCGTTGCACGATGTAAATTCGCTTCAAATTGCTCTGCTGCAGGCTTCATTAATGAAGAGTGAAATGGACCACTTACAGCAAGAGGAAGCGCTCGCCTTGCTCCTTTTTCTTTAGCAAGCGCGCTTGCTTGTTGAATTCCTTCTGCTGTTCCAGACAATACAATTTGACCCGGGCAGTTTAAATTTGCAAGATCAACGACTTCCCCGCCATTTGTCACTTCCGTACAAATAGACTGCAACGTCTCTTGATCAAGTCCTAGCACCGCCACCATAGCACCTTGACCATTTGGCACAGCTTGCTCCATTAAGGTTCCTCGTTCATGAACAAGCATCACGGCTTCTTCAAACGTTAGCGCTTCACTCGCAACAAGAGCTGCATATTCGCCTAAACTGTGTCCTGCCACATAGTCTGGTTGGATGCCTTGATCATGAAATAATTGCAGAACTGCCGTGCTCATCGTAACAAGGGCAGGTTGCGCATAAGCGGTTTGTTTTAAAGTATCTTCAGGGCCTTCTTTCATTAACTCCCGCAACGAAAAGCCTAGCGCCTTGTCTGCTTGTTCCACAATCGCGTTAGCCCGTTCGTTGGATGAAAAGAATTCCGTTCCCATGCCGACTTTTTGCGAACCTTGACCAGGGAATAAAAACGCAACCTTACTCATGTTCTGACCTCCTATTTGCTGAAATATTTGCTTCAACGACGGAAACAACGTCTTGGTCAACCATAAGCTTTGCTTGGCGTATCGCATGGAAGAACGCATTTGCATCCGACGAACCATGTGCTTTGATTACTGGTGCTTTTAAGCCAAACAAACCTGCACCACCGTATTCGGAGTAATCCATTTTGTTTTTTAATCCTGTTAATTTCGGTTTTAACACGCCAGCTGCAAGCTTCGCTGAAAATGAACTCGTTAATTCTGATTTCAACATTGAAAACAGCATTTTCGCTGTTCCTTCAATGGTTTTTAAGACTAGATTACCTGAAAAACCATCGCAAACAACAACATCGCATACACCGTCCAGTAAATCTCTGGCTTCAACGTTTCCTACAAAATGAAGTGAACTTTCGTCAAGCAACGTATATGCTCCTTTTGTTAGTTCCGTTCCTTTCCCTGCTTCTGTACCGACATTTAAAAGACCAATGCGCGGCTGCTCCACCTGATGAATTTTTTTCATATAGGCATCTCCAATAACCGCATATTGAAGAAGGTGTTCAGGTTTTGCTTCCATATTTGCGCCAACATCTAAAAGCAAAAAGCCGTTGCCGTCTTTAGTCGGCAGCATCGGGGATAACGCTGGACGATCAATGCCGTTTTGCCGTCCAACATAAAGTAACCCCGCCGTCATCAAGGCTCCTGTATTCCCAGAAGAAATGGCAGCACTTGCACGGTTTTGCTTCACTTCATTAACGGCTAATACCATTGAAGCATCTTTCTTTCGACGAACAGCCGTTGTTGGTTTATCTGTATCTAAGATCGACTCTAGTGTATGCATAATCGTAATTTGTTTGTTCTCTTCTGATAAGAGAGGCTTTATTTTTTCCTCATCTCCAATTAATGTTACCTCAAGGTCGCTGAATTCTTTTACCGCTCGAATAGCGGCATCTACTTGTGCTTTCGGCGCATGATCGCCACCCATTGCATCAATTGCTATTCTCATGATCAATCGCCCTTTTCTTCCGATTCTACTTGCTTAAACATAAAAAATTCACCATCAAATACGATTTCTTGATTCACTTTACTCGTAACGGTGACTTTCGTTCGTTCACCTTGGGTTTCCTTCACTTCCGCTTTTGCAATCACTCGCTCCCCTAGCCGAACAGGGCGTCTAAAGTGAATATCTGCTTTAGCTGTTAATACGAGTTCATTATTCATTAACGCAACTGCTAAAGAATTGGCTTGCGCAAATAAGTGATGACCACGAGCAATTCCATTACGGGCAAATACGTGCTCTTCATTCACTTCAAAAATGGATATCGCTTGTTTCTCTAAAACAAGATCAATAATTTCGCCAATGATTTCATCTGGGGATAACGAGATGACCGTATCCCGATGCTGATAGGCAACATCTTTAATGCGCTCTCGTAATTCCGGAATGTTTTTTTCCATTCGATCTAAACGTATGGTTTGAATACTAACGGAAAAATGCTCAGATAAGGCTTCATCTGTCATAAATGGATTTTCATTTAGCAAATTGGTAAGTTGTACTTGCCGTTCCTTTTTCTTTATTCGCATCGTTCGTTACTCCATCCATCTGTCTATCTATCATTTATATTATGACTAGGTACTAAGACTAGTATAAAGTTCTTTTCGATTTCATTCAAGTCCTAATCAATTTTTTCTCCAGTGTAAGCGCCTACCCCATTTAAATACGTAGCTAAATGGATATATTCAGGATCTTGCTCTAACACATTTGAACGAATAATGACGTCCGCATCTTGCCGAGCTGTTTCAAGGGTTCGATAATCATGAACCACGTCTGCTAGTTTGAAATCTGGCAATCCGCTCTGTTTCGAGCCGAAAAAGTCTCCTGGGCCACGAAGCTCTAAATCCCTTTCAGATAGCTCAAATCCATCTGTCGTTTCAGTCATGATGCGCATCCGCTCTTTTCCTACTTCAGATTTCGGTTTCGCTACTAATATGCATGTTGATTGTGCTTCTCCACGACCAACTCGACCCCTTAACTGATGTAGTTGCGCAAGCCCAAATCGATCTGCGTCATAAATGACCATGACGGTCGCATTTGGCACATTTACACCTACTTCAACAACGGTTGTAGACACGAGTAACTGTGTTTCATTTTTTGCAAAAGCATTCATAACCTCGTCTTTTTCCGCTGCCGACAAACGTCCGTGCATCAAGCCAACGTTAACAGCCCCGTTATAGTGCTGCGCCAACATCGTATGTAGATCAATCGCATTTTGCACATCAAGTTTTTCTGATTCCTCTATGAGCGGACTGATCACGTACGCTTGGTGCCCAGCCTTTATTTCTTTTTCAATAAACGTTAACACACGTTCAAACAAATCGTGGTTCACCCAATATGTTTCAATTGGCTTTCGTCCAGCTGGAAGTTCATTAAGCACAGATACATCCATATCGCCGAAGACAGAAATCGCAAGCGTTCTAGGAATTGGGGTTGCTGTCATAAACAAAACATCGGGGCTTTCTCCTTTTTGACGCAACACCCTTCTCTGTTCAACACCAAAACGGTGCTGTTCATCCGTAATCACAAGACCGAGCGAGTTAAAATAAACATCGTCTTGAATAAGTGCGTGGGTTCCGACGACAATATCGACATCGCCCGAGGCAATATGTTCAAGTAAATGCGTGCGCTTCTTGCCTTTCACCGAACCCGCTAAAAGGGCAACAGTTATGCCTAGTGGTTCAAACCAATCTGCAAGAGACTTAGCATGTTGCTCTGCTAAAATCTCTGTCGGTGCCATGAGCGCACTTTGCGATCCAGCTTTTACAACTGCATACATACAGGCGGCCGCAACAGCAGTTTTACCTGAACCTACATCCCCTTGCAATAAACGATTCATCCGATAAGGGGATGCAATGTCTGTTAAAATGTCCTTCACTGCTTGATCTTGCGCACCGGTTAATGAAAATGGCAACCTTTCCAGAAATGGGGTAATGTATTCATGGTGAACATCCAATCGATTTCCTGTTTGTAGCTCTCGATTCATCTGCTTAAATATGCGCATGCGGAGTTGAAAATATAAGAGTTCTTCATAGACATATCGCCGTCTTGCTTGTTTTACCTTTTCTGGATGAAGCGGATGATGAAGATGACGGATCGTTTCACTTTTATTCATCAATTTGTAGCGTTCCCGTATCGATAGAGGGAGTGGTTCTACTAAATGATCCGCATAAGCATCTAAAGCTACTTTTATCCAGCGCTGCAATTGTTTACTTGAAATGGTGCTCGTTGCGTGATAAACAGGTTCAACATTTCCTTCTCGCTCTACCTCACCGAATTTTAGCTCGTTTCCTGTGATCGTTAATCGATGCGCGTCCCATTTCCCGGTTACAGTGACTGGTGCCTGCACGGATATCTTTGATTTTAAAAAAGCACGATTAAAGAAAATAACTTGTACAAGCACGCCATCAACGACCATTCGAAACGATAAACGGTTTTTTTTCTTCCCAAAATAGCGCACAGACGGTTCATTTTGAACAGTACCGACCATCGTGACGCGCTCTTCATGGGCTACATCTGTTGGTGATTTCAGCGAGTAATCTTCATAACGAAATGGAAAAAATTCCAAAAGGTCTTGGACCGAGTATATTCCAAGACCTTCCAAAGCTTTTGCGCTTTCTTCCCCAATTCCTTTCACAGTATCTACACCTAGCTTTGTTAAATCCACTAGTTTCTTTCAGCTGTCTTTCCGAATACAGCTGCCTCCAAACGGCGTCCTGTCGGTGTTGCCGCAAGTCCACCTTCACCTGTTTCTCTTAGTGATTCTGGCATTGTTTGGCCGATTCGATACATCGCTTCAATCACTTCATCACATGGGATTCGACTTTCAATCCCTGCTAACGCCATATCAGCAGCAGTAATTGCAAGAGACGCACCAGCTGCATTTCGTTTCACGCAAGGAACTTCAACAAGGCCAGCAACAGGGTCGCACACAAGTCCAAGCATATTTTTTAAGGCAATTGCCATCGCATGAGCAGATTGTTTGGGCGTACCACCAGCTAATTCTACTAAAGCAGCAGCTGCCATTCCAGTCGCCGATCCTACTTCTGCTTGACATCCACCAGCAGCACCAGAGATCGACGCATTGTTTGCGACAACAAAGCCAAACGCTCCACTGGTGAAAAGAAACGCTAGCTTCTGTTCTTCAGTCGGGTTTAGCTTTCCTTCAACTCCAAATAGGACACCAGGTACGACGCCAGCTGACCCTGCGGTAGGTGTTGCACAAATGGTTCCCATTGCTGCATTTACTTCATTGGTTGCCATTGCGTTGGCAACAGCAAGAAGGGTCGTCTCTCCCCCAATAAACTGCCCTTTACGAATATATTCTGCAAGTTTCTTGCCGTCACCACCGGTTAAACCAGATACAGATACAACGTCTTCTTCGATTCCTCGTTTAGCGGCTGCTTCCATCGTTTCAAGGTTCACCCGCATTTTAGATAAAATGTCTTCTCTGGATTTTCCTGTAACATCAATTTCTTGCTGAATCATCACTTCGGAAATGGAACACTGCTTCTCTTCTGTTAGAGCAAGCAATTCTGATACGTTACGAAACATATCCATTCCCTCCTTAATCGTGTATTTTCGTTACATGTGTAATATTTGGTAAGTTTTCTAATGGCTCAAGAATGGAAGCATCCACATTTTGATCGACTTCAATAACCATTAACGCTTGTTCACCTTTTTCTTTCCGCGACACTTCCATATGGCCGATATTTAACTGATGTTTTGCGAGCAAATTACTGACAGCTGCAATCACCCCGTAACGGTCTTGATGAACCACAAGAATAGCAGGGTGATTACCAGATAAGCGAAGAACAAAGCCATTTAATTCAATGATCTCAATCTTCCCTCCACCAATTGATACACCAACAAGCTCAAACGTTTCATCTTCTTTATAGAGTTTAATTCGGACCGTATTTGGATGGTGATCAATCTGGCCTTCTTCAAAAATGGAAACGGTTAAATTTGCCCGTTCTGCTTCTTTATACGCTTCTCGAATTCGCTCATCGTCGGTTTCATAATCAAGTAAACCTCCAATAACCGCTACATCCGTGCCGTGGCCTTTATACGTTTTCGCAAACGATCCATAAAAATGCAAATCAGCATGATCAGGCTGCTTCCCAAATAACGTTCGCGCTACTTTTCCAATTCGAGCGGCTCCGGCTGTATGTGAACTTGACGGTCCAATCATCACCGGTCCAATAATATCAAAAACCGTTCTATATTTCATTTTCAATCCCTCCCGCAATCGAACGAAAAGGTTGCCATCAAAGACAGTTGGCAACCTTCTCGTTAATTTGGATCTACATTTGTCATTGATAAGGAAACCGTTCCAGGTCCAACGTGGGCTCCAATGACAGCACCAATTTCAGTTATCACCACTGAATCAACGTTAAATTCTTGTTTTATATCTTCAGCTAACGCTTGAGCAAGTTCTTCATTAACGGCATGAGAAATGCCAACTTGGACGAGATTATCACCAAATTGATCGTGTAAAAGTGTCATTAATCGCGACACTGCTTTTTTCTGTCCACGAACTTTTTCATGCGGATACACTTCCCCTTCAGAATTCAATGAAAGAATCGGCTTCATTTTTAAAAGAGAACCGAGTAAAGCAGAAGCTTTGCCAATCCGTCCATTTTTTTGAAGGAATTCAAGCGTATCAACCATAAAATAAACGGTTGCATCATTAAGAAGTTGATCGAGACGAGCTTGACAAGTCTTTAGGTCTGCTCCTTGTGCAGCTAGTCGCGCTACTTCAACCACAACGATTCCAATCGCGTACGAAGCACGCTTTGAATCATATACGTGGATGGCTAATTCATCCGCCAAAGCATCTTTTGCAATAAGGGCTGCTTGCATCGTTCCGCTCATCTTTGAAGACAAATGAATAGACAAAATCTCCGTTGTCTCATCGGTCGCAATCGACCGATATAAGTCTTCAAATTGTTGCGGAGAAGGCTGCGATGTTTTTGGCATCACGTCTGTTTCTTTTAAGCGTTTGTAGAATTCATTAGGATGTAAGGTTACACCGTCTTCAAATTGCTCATCACCAAAATGAACGTTTAATGGAATGACAGATATCCCCAATTGTTCAACGAGTTCATGTGGGATATCCGCTGTTGAGTCGGTTACAACTTTCACTTTCGCCATTGCATTCCCTCCCATTTCGTTATTCAACAGAAAAGATATAGGAATAAAGAGGCTGTCCGCCTTCCACTACATCAATTTCTACATCAGCTTTATGATTTTCTAGAAAATCCTCTAGTTGTTTCGTGACATCATCCTTTGCATCTTCTCCAGTGATGATTGTCACAACTTCTGAATCATCCTCTAGCATATCGTTCAATAACCCTTGAGCCGTTTCAAATACATCTTGACCACATGCAACGATTTTCTTGTTGTAAATTCCCATGTAATCGCCTGTTTTTATGGATTGACCGTCCATTTCCGTATCGCGAACTGCATAGGTTACTTCACCAGTTTTTACATCTTTCATTGCTTCTTCCATCGCCGAGGCGTTTTCTTCTGCAGAACGTCCAGGATTGAAGGCAAGTAAAGCCGCTAAACCTTGAGGCACAGTTTTGGTTGGTACGACGACACAATTCACATCAGCTACTTCCGCGGCTTGCTCCGCAGACATAACGATGTTGCTATTGTTTGGCAGTATAATGACATTTTTTGCATGTACATGCTTAATGGCTTGAACAATATCCTCTGTACTTGGGTTCATCGTTTGTCCGCCAGCAACTACTTCATTTACACCTAACCCTTTAAAGATCTTTTCAATGCCTGCACCGACTGACACGGCAACCATGGCAAATTCAGCTTTTTCTTTCGGCTTGGATGCCTTTTCTGTTTTTTTGATCGCGTGAGAATCTGACAAATTCGATTGTTGTTCACGCATATTCTCTACTTTCACCTGCACGAGTGAGCCAAATGCTTGAGCTTCTGTTACCACTTGTCCAGGATACTCTGCATGAATATGAATTTTTAACAAATCATCATCAGAAACGACCAATAAAGAATCTCCGTATTCACTTAGTTTCAAGCGGAATTCTTCTTCATCGTAAGGATTTTGGGAAAGTTGCTCAGCGTCAAATTTCACCATCACTTCCGTACAATAACCAAATTCAATGTCACTCGGGTCCATGTCGCCATGACCATCATGATGATGCTCAGCACGAATCATCTCATCCATTTTAGGCTCTTGTAAAATACTAATCGTTTCGCCGCCTGTAAGCGCTTGTAGAAACCCAGCATAAATATATAATAAGCCTTGTCCACCAGAGTCAACAACACCTACTTCTTTTAAAACAGGAAGCAGATCAGGTGTTTTCGCAAGGGAGCGTTCCCCTTCTTTAATAACAGACGTTAAAAATCCTTCAAAAGCGGTTTCTTTCTTCGCGATTTTCACAGCATGTTTTGCCATATCTTTTGCAACGGTCAAAATCGTTCCTTCTACAGGTTTCATTACAGCTTTATACGCCGTTTTAACCCCTGCATCCATCGCTTGCGCAAATTGTTCTGTAGTTAATTCCGCTTTCCCCTCAGCTTCTTTTGAGAAACCACGGAAAAGTTGAGATAAAATAACACCTGAGTTCCCTCGCGCGCCCATGAGCAAACCTTTTGCGAATGAGCCAGCAACTTTGCTTGCTTCATCAATCGCTTGTTGACGCACTTCCTTTACGCCGGAAGTAATCGTTAAATTCATATTTGTACCGGTATCACCATCAGGTACAGGGAACACGTTAAGCGAATCTACAACGTCCGCTTTTTTCCCGAGCTCATTTGCCCCTTCAATAAACATATGAGCGAGCTCTTGACCTTTCAAATTCTTTGTCACCTTGTCTTCCCCCTTAATCCTATGGATTCGTCACACGAACCCCTTGTACAAAAATATTTACAGATTCCACTTCAAGACCAAGCATTTTTTCCAAATGATATTTTACTTTTGATTGGACGTTATGCGCAACCTCAGATATTTTCGTACCGTAACTGACGATGATGTACATATCTATATGAAGTTCTTCTTCCTCTTCACGTGTAATCACTCCACGGCGGAAATTTTCTCTTCCTAATAAGTCGCTTAATCCATCTTTAAATTGTTTCTGTGAGGCCATTCCAACAATTCCGTAGCAATCAATTGCGGCTCCTCCAGCAATGGTCGCAACAACATCTTGAGACACATCAATTGTGCCTAATTGTGTTTTTAATTCAATAGTCATGGTTTGCCTCCTTCAATAATATACAACGTGCATACGTATCAATATTTTACTATAACACCCACTAATTTAAAAGTCATTTTTTAGTCAAGGAGATTTACTTGTCTTTACTTATTGCTTTCTTTTAATGGCTATGCTAAGATACTTGGGTGACTAAGTCATCGTGATAAAAAACGAGACTGTTTTAAGGAGGTGCCACTGACATGGCTCGTGAATGTTATATTACTGGTCGTAAAGCGCGTTCTGGAAACAAGCGCTCTCATGCAATGAATAAAACAAAGCGCCGTTGGGGTGCAAACGTACAGAAAGTTCGTATCATGGTAGATGGAAAACCTAAACGTGTATACGTTTCTGCTCGTGCACTTAAATCCGGAAAAGTAGAACGTGTTTAATCAAAAAAACGCCCTTGCATGCGCAAGGCGTTTTTTTGGTTAGTCTTTTTTAAACGAGCCAAGCATTACTCTTACAAATCCCCCTAAAAACTTCGGTAGCTTGATCGTATAGAATTTCATAGATCCTCCTCCTAAAGAGCATTCAAACCGGCCCTAGCTCTAAGAATGTCAATCGAGCACACATTACATATAGGGGAAGTCCGTATCAAAACAAAGGCTACAATCTCTTTGACCTCTACGCATTTTAATAGAACATTCCTACAAGCAAACGTGTCCACCCGTCGTTACTCTAGCGTATGCAGGAGAAAAGAAAATCAGACCTACTTTCCACCTCGAATTTCAGCAATAGCCTTCTCATAGTTCTCTGCTTTAAAGATCGATGAACCTGCTACAAGAATGGTAGCTCCAGCTTCCACGCAAGCTCTCGCTGTCTCAACATGAATCCCTCCATCTACTTGAATATCAACAGGAAGCTGTCGTTCATCGATAACAGCGCGAATTTGTCTGATATTTTCTAACGTAGTCGGAATAAACGATTGGCCACCAAAACCAGGGTTTACAGTCATCTGAAGGACAAAATCCACATCTTGTAAAACCGGCATAATCGCTTGTGCCGGCGTACCTGGATTTAAGACAACGCCTGCTTTTAAGCCAGCTTCTTTAATGGAATGAATGGTCTTATGTACATGCTTTGTTGCTTCCACATGAACACTGATACAATCTGCACCTGCGTTCACAAAAAAATCAATTTGATTTTCTGGTTGCTCAACCATGAGATGGACATCAAGCGGTAAATTCGTTAAGGGGCGAATGGCTTCAACCATTTGATGACCGAAAGTAATTGGTGGAACAAATTGACCATCCATCACATCAAGGTGAATCCAATCAGCTCCAGCATGTTCCATTTCTTTAACGTTCTCCCCCATTCTTGAGAAGTCGCTTGCTAAAATGGACGGGGCAATTTTTATCATCATTAATATCTCCTTTTTTGACTTTTTACTTCTTCTAAAAATTGAAGATAGTGTTCGTGTCTTGATGGCTGGATGTCTCCATCTTCCACAGCCTCTTTTATCGCGCATTTTGGCTCCTTATCGTGTAAGCAGCCTCGAAATTTACATCCATCCATTCGTTCGACAAACTCCGGAAAATAAAAGCGTAGGTCCTCTTGCTCCATATCTTCAAAATCTAGCGAGCTAAACCCTGGTGTATCGGCAATTAAACCTTTCTCAATTTCAATTAGCTCAACGTGTCGAGTTGTATGCTTCCCTCTTCCTAAATGGGTTGAGATTTCATTTGTTTCTAAATTCATCCCAGGCTTTAACGTATTTAAGAAAGACGATTTCCCTACACCAGACTGACCAGCAATGACAGTGACTTTTCCTTCGATATATGGTGTGAGTGTGGATGGGTCTAATTCTTCTTTAGAAGACGCATATAAAACCGTGTAGCCAACTTGCTTATACAGCGATACAACCGTTTCAATGTCGACTTTTTCATCTTGTTGATGGACTAAGTCCATTTTTGTAATAATAATAATGGGCAAAATCTCTTGTCGCTCGATATGGACGAGAAAGCGGTCAAGTAGCGCTGTTGAAAAATCAGGCTCTTTCGCCGAAAAAATTAAGAATGCTTGGTCAACGTTTGCAATTGGCGGACGAACTAGTTCGTTGCTTCGCTCCATAATGTCCATTACGTATCCATCCGTCTCGTTTTCAGCTTGATACTCTACTTGATCCCCAACAAGAGGCGAGCGCTTTTGCTTACGAAAGACACCTCTTGCGCGACATTGGGTGATTGTTCCCTTATCATATACATAATAATAGCCGGCCAATGCTTTTATAATGAGTCCATTTGGCATGCCATTCCTCCTTTAAGAGAAGCTGTCACGTGAGACAGCTTCTACTCATCATCTTCGTATTCGTACACGTCCGATTCGCGGTTGAACTCTCCGTCAATATAAACTTCATAGGAACCTGGATAACTTGGGCTGACGCGCAAATCAATCGTAAATTCCGTCGGTTCGGAAATGGTTTCTTCGATAACGACACGCTCATCCCCTTGTGAATTCGCATCTGTGGCTACAATACGGACATCAAAGCTCCGTTCTTGAGCTTGATGTTCTTCTGACACAACAACCGTTTGCGTAACACGATACACTGAACTTGGCTCTTCTTCATCAACTGGGTCTTCCACTGGATCTGCGTCCACCGGGTCTTCGACTTCACCTTCAGGTTGCTGTGGTACGTCTGCAGACTCATCTGGCTCACTCGGTTCTGGCCCGCGGGAGAGCACAATCTCAACACGATCTCCTTGATTCATGGAAGTAAGTGGTTCTGGCGATTGACGAATTACACGCCCTTCTGGAATATCTTCATCGTGTTCACGTTCAAATGTACCCCTTAACCCTTCTGTGTTAAAGTAGGCACGTACATCTTCTTCTGTTTGATTAACAAGATCATCAAGCTGTATGGTTTCAGGCACGGCGACTGTTAACACAATGGTTGTATCCGCAGGCACAACGCTAGATCCTGATGAAGGGCTTTGGGAAATAACCGTTCCTTCTTGGGCGCTGTTATCTTCTCTTGCTTGTTCTTCTACACTAAACCCTAGCTGATCGAGCAAACGCTCTGCTTGACTAAAGGTATAACCTGAATAATCATCAAGGGTCACTTCTTCACGGGACGCAACAATATAAAGCGTCACTTCCGAACCTTCTTTTACCGTTCTTCCTG
The DNA here is from genome assembly GCF_047238345.1 of Shouchella phoenicis. Classification (NCBI taxonomy): domain Bacteria; kingdom Bacillati; phylum Bacillota; class Bacilli; order Caryophanales; family Bacillaceae; genus Shouchella; species Shouchella phoenicis. The sequence goes on from NZ_JBDFMQ010000001.1 coordinate 2,220,791, forward strand.
CTCGTGGAGACTGATTTGCCACCTGCCCTGGCTCATAATCCTCACTGGAAATTGGTTCCGTACTTGCTTCAAGCTGGTTCTCTTCAATTTCGGCAATCGCATCTGCCTCTTCCATGCCAACCACGTCAGGAATATCTGTTTCTTCGACGAAAAATACTTCACTCCATACGGTAAACACAAGGATAAGAGATCCAATTAAAACGAGGAGACCGATGATGCTCGCCCATAACCATTTTTTCTTCTTTTTCTTTTTCGTTTTCCCGACAGGAGCAGTGCTCTTTTTCTGTTCTTCTTCCTCTGTTGCTTCTTCAGGCTTGTCTTCTACTTGCGCAGGAATTTCAATCGTTTTTTCCTCATCTTCGTTCGTTGCAAATCCAGCGACAAGCGGTAGTTCTTTTGTTTGGTCGTGGTCTTCATCTCGATCGTCTGTCAGAATAGGTGCCTCTTGATTTGGATCTAACGCCACGTCACAAGCCCAGATGACATCTTCCGCTGAGTTAAACCGTAAATTCGGGTCTTTCATTGTTGCCTTTTTAATGATGTCTTCCACACTTTGCGGAATGCTCGGTACAAGCTCTCTTGCAGACGGAATGTCGTTTTGTAAATGTTTAATAGCAATCGATACGGCTGTATCACCTGAAAACGGAATCTTACCTGTCAGCATTTCAAACAAAACAATCCCGAGGGAATATAGATCCGAGCGGTACGTCACATGACCACCACGAGCTTGCTCTGGAGACAAATAATGAACAGAGCCCATTACAGAGTTTGTATGAGTGATGGTTGTCGATGTCATGGCTCTTGCAATGCCAAAGTCCGTTACTTTTGCTTCTCCATCCTCACTAATCAAGATATTTTGTGGCTTCATGTCCCGGTGTACAATTTGCATCGCGTGGGCATGGCCGACACCATGTAAGATTTGCTTAAAATAATCAAGCGCTGTTGCAATATCTAATGGGCCATCTTCTTGAATGACTTCTTTCAGCGTGCGACCTTTCACATACTCCATTACAATATAATAAAGATCTTCCTCTTCACCAACATCAAAAATGTTGACAATGTGAGGATTGGTCAAACTTGTCGCTGCCTGAGCTTCTCTTCTAAACCGTTTAATAAACTGTTCGTCTTTTGAAAACTGAGGTTGAAGGACTTTTACCGCTACATGACGATCTAAAATGACATCTAATGCTAAATACACATTTGCCATACCACCGCCGCCGATGCTGTCCAAAACGACGTAGCGGTCACCAATACGTTCTCCAATCATTTTATTGCAGCTCCTCAGTGAATCGTACTAAAGCGACTGTAATGTTGTCTTCGCCTCCGCGATCATTTGCACGAGCAACGAGTGATTTTGCAACTTGGGACAGCTCATCCTCTCGTTGCAGTTCAATTGCCAACTCATTGTCTTTTACCTTATCCGATAAACCGTCTGAGCAAATCATTAAAAGTTTAATCGGGTCTGCCGCTATCGTGTCTGTCTCAACCTTTACGTCCACTTCTGTGCCAAGAGCGCGTAACACAACATTTTTGCGGGGATGATCTTCTGCCTCTTCCGGAGACAATTGTCCATTTTTCAAGAGTTCAGCAACAAGCGAGTGATCCATGGTCTGTTGTTTAAGCCCTTGGTCTGTTAGCACGTACAACCGACTGTCTCCTACGTGAGCGACGGCTATAAATTCATCTGTACAAAAAGCAGCCACTGCCGTCGTTCCCATCCCATCACATTCTTTGTTTTCTTTTGCATGGGTATAAATGGCTTCATTCATTTCAACAAACGTTTGTTGTAAAAACGTCTCTGCTTCTATAGCGGTCATCGGTTGCGACAAATCGTCCCACTTTTTTTTCATAATACGGAGCGCAATTGCACTCGCCACATCGCCAGCAGAATGCCCGCCCATCCCATCAGCTACAAAGGCGAGCGTGCCGTTCGTTGACGTTAAAATCGCACCATTATCTTCATTGTTTGAGCGAACTCTTCCTATATCCGTTAAAAAAGCAGTGCTTTCAACCAAAAACTTCACCTCATTTGTTCATTATCATGACGTTTTATAGACGGGACAGTCTAGCTTTCTTTTCGTTTTAGCGCAACCATAAAAAAGCCATCTGTCTTAAAATCTTGTGGCAGAATCGTTAATCCATAAGGACCAAAGCGCCCTTCTTCTCTTACACGACTCGGCAATCGCTCATACGCTTTCGTGTCCACTTCAAACCCATGAGAGTCTAAAAAGGCTTCTACAACGTGGTCATTCTCTTCATGATCAACTGTGCACGTACTATAGACAAGCGTACCACCTTGATGAACAAATTGACTGGCATTTTCTAAAATTGTACGTTGCGTATCAACAATTCGAACCGTATCTTCTTCGGTCTTAGACCAGCGGATATCCGGTTTCCGACGAATCACGCCTAAACCTGTACAAGGAGCATCAACAAGAACCCGATCATAAGAGCCATCTAGGCGCTCCGTTAATTTTTTTGCATCTTGCATATCAGCCTTTACGTTCGAAAGCTGTAGCCTGTCCACTTGTTCCTGGATGAGACGAATCTTTTGTTTATGTAAATCAAAAGACGTCACACTTCCAGTTCCATTTAACGCTTCGGCTAAGTGGGTTGTCTTTCCTCCAGGAGCTGCGCATGTATCAAGTACATCCATACCTGCTTCTACACCAGCTAGCACCCCTACCAACATAGATGCTTCATCTTGAGCCGTAACAAGACCCGTCTTGTATACCGTTGTTGAAAATGGGTTCCCTTTTTTGATCGTAACAGCCAGTTCTGGCAGAATGTTTGAAGGAACAGCTTCTATCCCTTCCGTTTCAAACTGTGCAATCACGTCAGCAACCGTCACTTTCATTTGATTCACACGCAAACTTGTTTCTGGCGGTTGATTGTTCTGTAACGCCATTGCTTGAGCATCATGATAGCCATACTGCGCGACCCATTTTTTCACTAGCCACTCTGGATGGCTTGTCTCCACAGCTAAGCGCTCAATCTCATCTTTAATCGCCGTAACAGCAGGTACCCCTTCACGTTGAATCGAGCGAAGGACACCGTTAATTAATCCACTAATCCCTTTGTGCCCTCGTTTATTCGCAATCTTTACGGCCTCGTGCACAATGGCTCGATCTGGGATTCGATCTAAATAGACCATTTGATAAACAGACAAGCGCAACAGCACATCAACCCAAAGTTCACGCTTCTTTTTGCCTTTTTGTAAAAATGGACTTAAATAATAATCGAGGGTTAATCGACGGGCAATCGTTCCATAGACAAGCTCTGTTAAAAGTCCAGTATCTTGTTGCGATAATCCTGCTTCTTTTAGCGTATGGTTAACGAGTAAATGACTGTATGCTTGGTTTTTTTCAATTTTTATTAATGCATCAAGCGCGACTTCTCGTACGGTTACATTATCCTTCGTCATGCTGTACTCCTAGTTGTATGGATTGAGAAAATTGTTGCGTGAGCTGACTAGCATCCATTGCTTTTTTTCCTGCTAGCTGCACATTGGTTAAGCAAAGAATTGTACCGTCTCCAGTAGCAACAAAAATGCCTTCTTTATTGCTTCGTACCACTGTTCCTGGCTTGGCGGAAGTCGTTTCGGTTGTGGCAGTGGCTGCCCATACTTTTAAACGCTTGCCTTCGAACCATGTGAACGCGCCTGGCCAAGGGCGCATGCCGCGCACTTGATTCGCAAGTTGCTGTGCGGGCTTTTCCCAGCTCAGTTCCTCTTGTTCACGTCGAATGTTTGGCGCAAACGTGACTTGATCATTTTCTTGAGGAACAGCTTTTGCCTGGCCTGACCGAATCTCTTTTATTGTTGTCATAAGCAGATCGGCACCAATTATACTTAATTTATGGTGCATCGTCCCAACATCATCATCTGCTTCAATCGGCGTTGCTTGCTGAGCTAATACATCTCCAGCGTCAAGTTTTTCTTCCATATACATAATGGAAATACCTGTTTCCTTTTCTCCATCTATAATCGCTTGGTGGATAGGTGCTCCACCACGGTATTTTGGAAGCAAAGAAGCATGGACATTAATACAACCGTATTTTGGTGCATCTAACAAAGCTCGAGGGACGATTTGCCCGTAAGCTGCCGTAACAATAATGTCAGGATTTAATGAGACAATCTCTTCATAGTTTTGGCGAATCTTTTCTGGCTGAATCACTTTAATATCGTGTTTTTGCGCTTCCACTTTAACAGGACTTGGCGTTAAAACACGCTTCCTTCCAACAGGTCGATCTGGTTGCGTAACAACGGCGATCACACTATGATGCTCCATTAATTTCTTTAAAACAGGCACCGAAAACTCCGGTGTTCCCATAAAAACTACGTTCACGTTCATCACTCCTACTCTTACATAAAAAAGTACGGATGGACATCCATACTAATGGCTAACCTTTTGTTTGTTTTATCGCGCTGATAGTGATTTAACACCGCTTCTAGCGTATCGTGTAGCTTTGGTTCATGCCTGTATTTTATCACGCATTGGTAGCGATATCTATCTTTGATCCGAGCAATTGGCGAGACGACTGGGCCGAGGATAATCGTTTCATCCGAAAGAGCTTGTTTAAAGTATGCAGCAACCTTACCTGATGCTTTAATGACTGATGCTAAATCTTCATCCGAAATCGTGACTAACGCCATAAAGTAATAAGGCGGATACCCACCTTGTTTCCGAATTTGCATCTCATTGGCATAGAACTGCTCATAATTGTGTTGTTTCACAAGTTGGATACTATAGTGATCTGGTGTATAGGACTGCACAATCACTTCTCCTGTTAATTCAGCTCGACCCGCTCGACCAGCTACTTGCTCAAGGACTTGAAACGTTCGTTCAGCACTTCGAAAATCAGGTATATGAAGCATAGAGTCTGCAGCAAGTACGCCTACTAACGTGATATTAGGAAAGTCTAGTCCTTTTGCGATCATTTGCGTTCCTAGTAAAATATCGCCTTTCCCTTGTCCAAATGCATCTAAAAGCGTTTTATGAGAGCCTTTTTTTCTTGTTGTATCGACATCCATGCGAATTACTTTTGCTTCAGGAAAATATTTATAAAGCTCTTCCTCCACTTTTTGCGTTCCTGAACCGAAAAAGCGAATATGTTCACTCTCACATTCATGACATTTCGTTGGCATCGGTTTTTCATCGCCGCAATAATGGCATTTTAGCGCATGTCCTTTTCGGTGATACGTATAAGAGATGTCGCAGTAATCACACGTTGCCACATATCCACAGTCGCGACACATAACGAAAGTAGAGTAGCCTCTGCGATTTAAGAAAAGAACCGTTTGCTCTCCTCGATTTAAACGCTCTTTTAAACCGTCGAGGAGCGCAGTCGAAAACATTGACCGGTTCCCGTTGCGTAACTCTTGCCGCATATCCACAATTGTTACATCCGGCATCGGTCTGGCGTTAATACGTTCACCTAGTGAGAGCAGTTTATAATTGCCTTTTTTTGCACGAGCAAACGATTCAATAGATGGTGTGGCGCTACCTAAAATGACTGGTGCACGATGCGATTCCCCACGGTAAATGGCTACATCTCTCGTGTGATAGCGCGGCGCTTCCTCCTGCTTATAACTGGTCTCATGTTCCTCATCGATTATGATAATACCAAGTTGATCAAAAGGAGCAAATACTGCAGATCGGGCACCAACAACCACACTCACTTCTTTTCGATGAATTTTTCGCCATTCATCGTATTTCTCTCCATTTGATAATCCAGAGTGCATGATCGCAACCAAATCCCCAAACCGCGCTTTAAAACGGTCAACCATAAGTGGAGTTAAAGAAATTTCAGGTACGAGCATGATCGCTTGCTGTCCTTTTTCTAACACTTTCGCAATCGCTTGGAGGTAAATTTCTGTTTTTCCACTTCCTGTTACGCCGTGTAAGAGCATAGTCGCATGGGTTCCAGTATGAATTGGTTCGGAAATCTCATCTAAAACAAGCTGTTGGTTTTCTGTTAACGATAGCGGTGCCGTCTTTTTAAACGTTTCGTTTAACGTTGGGTCACGATAGACTTCTTGGTCCCACTCTCGCACAAATCCTTTATCAATTAATGCTTTTAAAGACGCTCGACTTGTGTTCGTTTTCATTAATACTTCTTGCGACGGAACTTGCTTGTTCTCTTTTAAATGCGCGAGCAACACCCATTGCTTTTTGGCTTTTCGTTGGAGTTCCTCTAAATCTTTGTCCGTCCCATGTACAAATTCTACGACACGCTGTGTTTTCATTTTTGTATGGGCACTTGTTGCATAGTCTAATTCTACCAGCCCAGCTTCCATCGCTTTTTTAATATCAACGAGATGTTGTGGCGTTTGTTTTTTTACGTCATCCCAATCGAGCTGATCCTGTTGGAATAACGCTTGAAGCGTATGCGTTAGCTGCGATCGATCTGCAAGTAAATTAATTTTTTTTGACACTTTCGTTTTCAACGCGGCAGGAAGCATTGCCTGAAATGCTGTTACCTGAAAACAAATGGTTGAGTTTGCAAGCCATTTCCCTAGCGCTAACAACTCTTCACTTAATACAGGAACTGGATCTAGCACTTCAGTGATTTCTTTTAATTTCTTCACATCACTTACTTCTACGAGTTCAACGACAAAGCCTTGTATCTTACGAGGTCCAAAAGGCACAACAACCCGAACGCCTGGCTGCACGACCGTTGTCCACGCTTGAGGTACGAGATAGTCAAACTGCCGATCTGTCTGGGCCGTTGGTACATCAACAATAATACGCGCAATCACAAAGCATCTCTTCGATTCAAATAATCTTCCATTTCATCAAAAATGTGGCGCGCCACCTCTGATTTTGCCGCTAAGGGATAGCTTTGTTCGTGACCATCTTTTGCATACACTGTCACAATATTTGTATCGTGATCAAAGCCAGCCCCTTCGGCTGTAATATTGTTCGCAACGATGATATCCAAATTCTTGCGTTCAAGCTTCGATTTTGCATATTGCTCAACATGTTCCGATTCTGCAGCAAATCCAACTAATAGTTGATGCTGCTTTAATTCGCCAAGACGTTTTAACGTATCTTTTGTTTTCGTAAGAGAAAGAGACCAATCCTCTGTTTGTTTCTTCCGTTTTTGATTCGAAACCGTTTCCGCTGCATAATCGGCTACTGCTGCAGATTTGATCACAATATCAACCTTATCGTAGCGAGCTGTTACTTCTCGATACATGTCTTCTGCGGATTGAATCGAAATCACCTCTACGCCTGTTGGAGGGGTTAACCCTGTTGGTCCGGTAACAAGCGTAACGTGAGCACCGCGATTTCTTGCTTCAAGTGCCAGTGCATACCCAGTCTTTCCTGATGAATAGTTTGACAAATAGCGAACCGGATCAATTTTTTCTCTCGTCGGTCCTGCTGTAATGAGAACGTGCTTACCTGTGAATATGGTCGTATCAATCATCATCAACTGGATGAGCTCGAGCAAATCTTCTGGTTCAGCCATTCTGCCTTTTCCTACCCAGCCACAAGCGAGGTAGCCAGCATTTGGTTCAATCAGGTGATAGCCATACGTTTTTAATTGTTGTAAATTACGCTGTGTTGCTGGATGATCATACATATTAACATTCATCGCTGGCGCAATAACAACTGGTGCTTTCGTCGCAAGTAATAGAGTCGTTAACATATTGTCAGCGATCCCATTCGCTAGTTTTGAAATGGTATTGGCGCTCGCTGGTGCTACAAGCACTAAATCCGCTCGATCCGCTACATCAATATGAGCAATCTTTGTTGCATCTGGTTCATAAAACGTATCTGTAAACACTTCATTTCTTGAGAGTGCTTGAAACGTTGTCGTCGCGATAAATTGCTTTGCTGATTCAGTCATAACCACATACACGTTTGCCCCAGCTTGTGTTAGTTTACTAACCAACGCCGCACTTTTAAACGCAGCAATCCCACCACTTACGCCAATAACAATGGTCTTATTCTTCAACACAATTATCACCCCACATAAAAAAAGCTGTCTCCTCTACTAGCACGTTGTTGACACAAAACATGCTGATTAGTCTACGAAGACAGCTTACGATTTACTCTTTGTTATTTAATTCGTCTTCTGATAGAACACGGTGTGTTAATTGATTTCCAACAATTTCTTCTAGTGCTAAGCCAACAAACTTGTATGATTTCGCATCTGGAACAAGCGGCGTGCGGCTTGGTACTTCTTTCATTTCTCTTGCTCGTCTTGAAGAGACAGTGACAAGGGAGTATTTCGAGTCTAATTTTTCTAATAAGCTATCAATGGATGGATATAGCATTATTTTTTCACCTCAACTAATTCTTGGTATTTTAAACGTTCTCTTCGACAATGCTCAGCTGTGACAATCGATTTAATTCGCTCCACTGCAAGCTCAACCTCATCATTTTCAACCACATAATCATACATGCGCATCAAGTCAATTTCTTCTTTTGCCACATGCATACGCTCATTTATAATCGCTTCGGTTTCCGTTCCACGACCAACAATTCGATCACGCAGTTCTTTCAAACTTGGCGGTGCTAAAAAGATAAATACACCTTCTGGGAACGCTTGACGTACTTTCTGTGCGCCTTGAACTTCAATTTCTAAAATAATGTCTTTTCCAGAGTTAATGGTTTCCCTTACGTATTCAACAGGTGTTCCATAATAGTTTCCTACGTACTCCGCCCATTCTAATAAAGCTTCATCTTTAATCATTTGTTCAAAGTCTTCTCTTGATTTAAAGAAGTAGTTAACACCATGCTCTTCCCCAGCTCTTGGCTTTCTCGTTGTCGCTGAAACAGAATATTGAATGGCTGTATCTTGTTTTCGAAGAGCCCCACAAACCGTTCCTTTGCCAACTCCAGCTGGACCTGACAGAACAATTAGCAGTCCCTTTTCTCTCTTCATCAAAATGGTTTACCCTCCTGCTTAAGCCTCGTCAGCTTCTTCGTCTTTCGTATGTAATCGCTGGGCAACGGTTTCTGGTTGAACCGCACTTAAAATTACATGGTCAGAATCTGTAACAATGACAGCTCGTGTTCTTCTTCCATATGTCGCGTCAATTAACATATTTCGCTCCCGAGCTTCTTGCATAATGCGCTTGATCGGTGCTGATTCTGGACTGACAATCGATATAATTCGATTCGCGGAGACAATATTGCCGAAGCCAATATTAATTAATTTTATGGTCATTCTTCAATCCTCCAAAAAAGTAAACGAGCTGCTATTCTATCATTCATTATACCAAATCTCTCTTTTGTTATACGGATAAAATGGTTTTTAAAACTCGTACAAGATTCATGTAAACTTAATTTTACCTTATTTCGCATTTGCCGTAAAGATCACGAAGCCCTTATCTATGAATAGACAAGGACTTCGGGTGTATTTATGCGGCTGAGCGGACGTCATGTTTCTTGAATAATTGAAATCCACCAAGAACAACAGTAGGAATCGCTGCCATTCCCATTACTAGAAGCCACTCTTGTAAACCAAGAGGTACAGTATGGAAAATTGGTTGTAGTTGCGGTACATAGATTACGGCGATCATGAGAATGACCGAAATCAGTACAGCACCAACTAAGTATTTATTTTCGAATAAATTTCTGTGATAAATCGAATACTCGCTTCGACAATCAAAAACATGAATTAATTGTGCCATAACGAGAGTCAAAAATGCAACAGTTTGCGCTAGGATGAGCTGTTCAGGATCATTGTTATACGTTAACGCAAATGCGACAATCGTCACAACTCCGATCATAATGCCACGGCTTATAATCTTCCAGCCAAGTCCCCGAGCAAAGACGCTTTCGTTTTGTTTTCGAGGCTTCCGTTTCATCACATCGCCTTCCGCCTGATCCATGCCAAGTGCAATAGCCGGTAGTCCATCTGTTACGAGATTAATCCATAAAATTTGAATCGCTACGAGCGGCAACGGCATGCCTAAAATCATCGCAAACAGCATAACGAGAATTTCTCCTACGTTTGAAGCGAGCATATAGCGGATAAATTTACGGATGTTCTCATAAATGTTTCGCCCTTCTTTAATCGCTTCTTTAATTGTTAAGAAATTATCGTCAGCGAGCACGAGCTCTGATGCTTCTTTCGCCACATCCGTCCCGGTAATGCCCATAGATATCCCGATATTTGCCGCTTTAATGGCAGGCGCATCATTCACACCATCCCCTGTCATTGCCACAATATGGTCTTTCTTTTGAAGTGCTTGAACAATCTTCAGCTTATGCTCAGGCGATACCCGGGCATAGACGTAGATGTCATCCACCATTTCTTCAAGTTCGTCCACTGAGAGGCTATCAAGGGTTTTTCCATCAATCACAAGTCCACCTTGAGGCAAAATCGTAAGCTCTTTTGCAATCGCTGCGGCTGTGATCTTATGGTCACCTGTAATCATGACCGTTTTAATACCAGCTTCTCGGCATTCTTGAATCGCTTGTTTCGCCTCTTCCCGAGGAGGGTCGATCATGCCTTGAATGCCGATTAACGTTAAATCCGTTTCTGCTTCTTTTGTTGTTTGAACCGTCTCCCCTAAACGTAACGGACGATACGCAATTGCAATCGTTCGCAACGCTTTACTCGCCATTTCATCTACAGTCTCATTCACTCGCTGACGTGTAGATTGGGTTAACTGTTCATCCATCGATCCTTTACGAATGCGCTCACAGTGAGCAAGGACGACATCTGGTGCCCCTTTCGTAATCACGTATGATTGACCTTTCTTATCTTTTATGATAACTGTCATCATTTTTCGTGCCGAATCAAACGGAAACTCTATTACTCGATTGTACTGCTCGTGTAAACCTTCTTTTGAGTAGCCTGCTTTCATGGCTGAAAGGAGTAAAGCCCCTTCCGTTGGATCCCCATCTAATACAAGTTTTTGTTTCGTTTTTCGCTTTTCACGCACTTCTTTTTCAACGAAAGAGGCATTGTTACAAAGGGCTCCATAACTTAACAGTCGGCTTAAAGTTGGTTTTTTATCTGGTAATACAACGGCATCGTATTCTTTAAACGTCCCTTCTGTTTCAAAGCCATTTCCAGTAACGTGAACGTGCTCGCTTGCTGTCCATAATTCTTTAACGGTCATTTTGTTTTGCGTTAAGGTTCCCGTTTTGTCCGAACAAATGACCGATGCACACCCTAGTGTTTCGACGGCAGGAAGCTTCCGAACAATACCGCGTCTCTTAATCATCCGCTGCACACCTAAGGCTAACGCAACCGTTACAATGGCTGGCAACCCTTCTGGAATCGCCGCAACGGCTAACGATACCCCGGAAATAAACATGGTTTGAACGTCATGGCCTTGTATAACCCCAATGCCTACGACTAAGGCTGTTAAAAGCAAAGCAACCGCAATTAAAGTCTTACCGAGTTGTTCAAGACGTCGCTGCAATGGTGTAACGACATTGGTTGTTTCCTGAAGAAGATGCGCAATTTTGCCCATTTCGGTTTTCATTCCAGTGCCAACCACAATGCCTGTTCCACTTCCTTGTGTGACCATCGTTCCCATAAACGCCATATTTTCCTGATCACCTAGAGAAACGTCTTGCTGTTCAATCGGATGGTGATGTTTATGGGTGGGGACCGATTCGCCGGTTAAAGAAGCTTCATCAATCCGTAAACCTGATACAGAGATGAGACGTAAGTCTGCACCAACCCGATCCCCTGCGCTTATTTTTACATAGTCGCCTGGAACGATTTCGCTTGATAATACTTTCGTCCATTCATCATTTCGTTTTACGTTCATTTGTGGGGCTGAAAGTTCTTTTAATGCATCAAGGGATTTCTCAGCCTTACGTTCTTGAACAAATCCAAGAATGGCATTTAAAAACACAATACCCATAATCGTGACCGCATCGAGCATTTCACCAATTAAACCAGAGATCAACGTTGCTGCCAGTAAGACTAGCACCATAAAATCTTTAAATTGGGCGAGGAAAGTCGCCAACGCTGAAGGCTTTTCTGCTTCTTTAAGCTTGTTCAACCCATACGTACTGACGCGTTTTTTAACATTCTTGTCTGTAAGACCTTTCGCTATGCTTGCATTCGTCTTGTGTTCCACTTCTTCAGGCTTCATGCTATACCATTTCATGCATACACCTCACACATCTACATCCACCCTTTGTCCTCATAAACTGTACATGCTATACTTACAAGCCATCTTATTCAGCAAGTCCCAAAAAAATGCTATACTTTATCAAGGAAACGATTCGCAGAAAGTAAAGAGGTGATCACATGTCTTACGATGGCATGATGACAAGAGCGATTACACATGAACTTCAACACTTAATTGGCGGACGAATTTCAAAAATTCATCAGCCGTTTAAAACAGAATTAATTTTAACGATCCGGGCGAAAGGGAAAAATCACGCCTTACTCGCTTCAGCAAATGCCCAATTTGCTCGTCTTCATCTGACAGAGGAAAAATATGATAACCCAAGCGAACCACCGATGTTTTGTATGCTGCTTCGTAAGCATCTTGAAGGTGGCTTTGTCCAATCCATTACCCAAGACGGGTTTGACCGTGTCGTTCGTATGACCGTCGCAAACAAAGATGAACTTGGCGACCAAACGGAACGAACGCTCGTCTTTGAGATTATGGGACGCCATAGTAATATTGTTTTACTAAACCCGCACACAGACATGATTTTGGACAGTATTAAACATGTGCGCTTTGACCAGAGTAGCTACAGAACAGTAGGTCCAGGGCAAACGTATAAAACCCCACCTGCTCAAGATAAAAAAGATCCACTTCAAGCAAATGCAAATGATGTGTTAAAACAAATTGATTTTAATTCCGGGAAATTAGATAAGCAGCTCGTTTCAGCGTTTGCAGGACTATCACCACTTCTAACGAAAGAAATTGTGAGTCGAGCCCCGTTTGCCAATCAAACATCCTTACCTGAATCGTTTTTAGGGATTATGGAAGCACTCCGTGAGCATCAGTATTCATTCGAATATGTAAAAGGGGAAAAAGAAACGTTCTCTTACGTCTCTTTGCAACATGTGGAGGGTGAACGGCAACTTTTTTCAAGCGCGAGTGAGCTACTAGATTCATTCTTTTACGGAAAAGCAGAGCGCGATCGAGTGAAACAGCAAGCGCATGATTTGGATCGGTTGTTAAAAAATGAATACCAAAAAAATGTTCGCAAGCAAAAAAAGCTTGAACAAACGTTAACACAAGCAGAAGAAGCGTCGAAGTTTCAAAAATTAGGAGAGTTGCTAACTGCAAACATGCATCTCGTTCAGCGAGGTCATACCCAAATTGAGGTGGTTGACTATTACGATGAAACTGGCGGAATGGTCGCAATTGAACTAGACCCGCAAAAAACGCCTTCAGAAAATGCCCAGTGGTATTTTAAGAAATACCAAAAGGCGAAAACCGCACGTTTAGAAGTCGTCGAGCAAATGAATAGGACCGAACAAGAATTAGCTTATTTAGAAAGCCTCATTCAGCAAATGGATTCAGCGTCTCCTCGTGACGTTGAAGAAATTCGTGAGGAATTAATGGAAGAAGGCTACTTAAAAAAACGCCTTCAGCAAGGCAAGAAAAAGAAAAAACAAGCCACTACACCTACACTAGAACGGTACCAATCATCGACAGGAATCGAGTTTCTTGTCGGTAAAAACAATCGTCAAAATGAGTATCTTTCCAATCGATTTGCCCGTCAAAACGACATTTGGCTGCATACAAAAGATATTCCAGGTTCTCATGTTGTCATTCGTGCGGACGAACCCGACGACACTACGTTGGCAGAAGCTGCACTTGTTGCTGCGTTCTTCTCGAAAGCACGAGACTCTGGTTCGGTGCCTGTTGATTACACAAAAATTCGCCATGTTAAAAAGCCAAATGGCGCAAAACCTGGCTACGTGACGTACGACAATCAATCGACACTGTTCGTCACTCCTAATGAACAAAAGGTTCGACAATTGAAAGCATAACGAAAATGAGCGTATGGAGAAGACTCTTCCATACGCTCACTCTTTATTAATAGGCTTTTGTCATCATCCCGAGACCATTTAAAACGTTTCGATGCTCCACCTGCGAAAAGCCTACGTCTGTTAAAAGACGAGATAATTCTGTTTCGCTTTTACGGTGACGTCGTTCCGATACGGTTGCCCATTTCAGTAAGAATGCTTTTTCGTTATCAGAAAATCCATTGGCTTCGGCATAGCTTGATGCTGTTGCTATTGACATGTGCGGAGCAGGATTTAAGAGAAACACTTCACCTTCAGGTTTTGTCACTCTTTTTAATTCAGCTATTCCGGATTCGATTGAAGGCAATAAAAACAGTGCGCACGTTGAGAAGACACGGTCGTAGGACGCGTCTGTTTCTGCAAGCGCGAGTGCATCCCCAACTTTTGCTATAGCCTTATAATCAACCCGGGCATTTGTAAACAAGTCATTGGCTCGCTTAACCATTTCCCCGGAAATATCTACACCAACCACTTCTTTCGCTTCTTTTACACCTCTAAGCAAAAATCGCCCTGTACCACAGCCAACATCAAGCACACGCTTGTTTTCCCACGAACCGGAAAACCGTTTTAGTTCCGAATGAATCGCAGACAGCCAATCCGTTTGGACCATCTCGTCAAAGAAATCTACTAATGGATCAAATTCGCTGCCTTCCATTTTACGCATAGACATCCTACCTTCCTCTTATGATGAACGAACGGTAAGCCAATCTTCATTATGTGGATTTTCTCGCCATAAGGTTAGCTTTTGCTGTTCATTCGCAGAAATAAGCTGTCTTTCCTTTGCTTGTTCAATTAACGCATCATATGCGCAGAGAACGTGATAGTCTAAGTTTGCCTGCTTAAACGCTAATTCTGCTGCGTTTAATTGATAAGAGAAAATTGCAGCAACAAAGGAAACCTCTCCACCAGCCTCTCGAACAGCATCGGCAGCAGCAATCGAGCTGCCTCCTGTAGAAATTAAATCCTCAATAATGACTACTTTGCTAGAAGCCGGTAAATGTCCTTCAATTTTATTTTTCTTCCCATGACCTTTTGCGCTACCTCGTACATAGATCATCGGTAGCTGTAATTCTTCCGCGACCCATGCGGCATGAGGAATTCCAGCGGTAGCAGTTCCGGCCACGACATCTGCATCTGGCGCATAGGTTTTAATCAAGTGAGCCAGCCCTTTCGCAATGTCTTTTCGTACATGTGGATACGACATCGTTAAGCGATTGTCACAATAAATGGGCGATTTCAACCCTGAACTCCATGTAAATGGTTCGTTTGGTGATAATGTAACAGCTTGAATATCGAGTAAGTGATTGGCAATTGTTTGACTCATGTAAGAGCCACTCCCTTCCATTCCGAATGCATTTCTTTATACACGTGAAGGGGATCTGACGCCATCGTTAAACTTCTACCGACAACGATTCCCCAACTTCCTAGTTGTCTTGCTTCGGCAGGAGATACGATTCGCATTTGATCTGCCTTATCGTCTTCCGCTCGACGAATTCCAGGGGTGACTGTCAAAAATTCTCGGCCGCATCCTTCATGAATAAATGGCACTTCTTTGGCTGAGCAAACGACTCCGTCTAAACCAGATGTTTTTGCTAGCTGTGCGTAGGAACAGACAACGTCTTTTAAAGGCCGATCGATGTGAAGCTGTTGCTTGAGCATGTCTTCGTTTGTACTTGTTAGCTGTGTCACAGCAATACATTTTGGTCGTTCCTTCCCTGGCCGTGTACCTGCTTCTAACCCTTCAATTGCAGCCTCCATCATGGCTTGCCCGCCGGCAGCATGTACGTTCACCATATCAATTTCCATTTCTGCCAGCACGCGCATCGTTCGTTTCACTGTATTTGGAATATCGTGAAGTTTTAAATCCAGAAAAAGATTGTACTGTGCCTCTTTTAATTCTTCAATCGCTTTCAGCCCTTCACGATAAAAAAGTTCCATGCCGACTTTGACATCAATCGTTTCGTTTGAAAAGTGTTCAAGAAATTGTCTTCGTTTTCCGCGATGATTAAAGTCTAGCGCGATAAAGAGTGGGTTTTGCAAGATTTCCAGCTCCCTCCAATAATGTCCGTAATGCTGTTCATTTCCATCTCATCTAAGTACTGTGGCAATTCGTCAATAATCGTGGGGCATGTGTACGGATCGACGAAGTTCGCTGTCCCTATCGCAACACAGCTTGCACCAGCTAGTAAAAATTCAATGACATCTTGTGCATTTTGAATGCCGCCCATTCCAATGATCGGAATGTCGACTTGTTGACTGACTTGATGAATCATGCGTAATGCGACTGGTTTAATCGCTGGCCCCGATAATCCACCGTATGTATTCGCCAAAATAGGTTGACGGGTTTTAAGATCGATTCGCATGCCGAGCAGTGTATTAATCATCGACAGTCCATCTGCGCCAGCTGTTTCAACTGCTTTTGCCATCGCTACGATATCCGTAACATTCGGAGACAGCTTGACGTAAACCGGTACTTTAGAAACAGCTTTCACTTCTTTTGTTAATTCGGCGGCGGTTTCAGGTACGGTTCCAAATGCAATTCCACCTTGTTTGACGTTCGGACACGAGATGTTCAGCTCTAATGCGTGCACGTTTTGTTCTGCCGATAATCGGGCGGCGACGTCAATATAGTCGCCCATTGTTGAACCTGCAATATTTGCTACAATCGGCACATCGTAGCGATCAAACCGCGGTAATTCCCTTTCAATCACGCCTGCTAATCCGGGATTTTGCAACCCAATTGCATTGAGCATGCCTGCTTTTGTTTCGGCAACACGAGGCGTGGCGTTTCCGAATCGCGGTTCTGGCGTCGTTGCTTTTATCGCAATGGCCCCTAGTTGATTTAAGTCAAAGAATTCCGCATACTCACCGCCAAATCCAAAGCAACCAGAAGCTGGCATGACCGGGTTTTTCATCGACAATCCTGGTAGATTCACTTCTAATCGATTCATTTATAGTACAACCTCCCCAACTGGAAATACTGGTCCATCCGAACAAATTTTACGATATTCATGGGCATCGCCATCTTCAACTGCACACACACACGCAAAGCAAGCGCCGATTCCACAACCCATTCGCTCTTCCAACGAAATAAACGCTTTTTTGTGACGGTATCGCTCTGTGACCACTTTTAACATTGGTGTAGGGCCGCATGAATAAAGCACGTCACACTTGAGCTCAAATTCGTCGATCGCATTCGTCACAAAGCCGTGAACGCCATGAGAACCATCAACTGTCGTCACATAGACATCCCCAAGTGCTTTAAATGCTTCTTCGTAAAAGACATCCTGTTTTGAAGCAAATCCTAGCACACTAATGACGTGAACCCCTTTTTTTACGAGTTGTTTTGCTAGATAGTAGAGTGGAGGTACACCGATACCGCCCCCAACAAGTAGTGCCACATCGCCTGTTTGTGCTTCTTCAACAGGAAATCCTTTTCCGAGGGGTCCCATGACGTTTAACGTTTTTCCATTTTCATAGTGTGAAAGTCGAGATGTTCCTTCGCCACCAGCGCGATAAATCATCGTTACTTGCTGTTTGTTTAAATCAACGTCAGCGATGCTTATTGGGCGACGCAAGAGTAGATCTTCTGACTGCCCTACACGAACATGTAAAAACTGTCCAGGTTGCGTCATATGCGCAACTGTTTCCCCTTCTAAAACAAGCTGATAGCTGTCTTTTGCAAGTAATGTTTGTTCAACAACTGTTAATGACCCATAGCGATCTCTCATCTTGATTCCCCCTCTTTTGTTTTCATGGAAAGAGTCACGTACCTGTGGCCGTGACCCCTTTTTTCATTTATACCGGCTGCGGCATACTTTCTGCTGCAAACGTAATTGACTCAAGTACGCTTAACAAAGCTGCTGCTGTATCAATGGATGTGAGGCAAACAACACCATTTTCAACGGACTCTCGGCGAATTCTAAAGCCATCCCGAGCAGGTTGTTTTCCTCTTGTAAGGGTATTAATGACGAATTGGGCTTCCCCTTGACGTATGAGGTCAAGCAAATGAGGTTTTCCCTCATTAATTTTATTGACGACACGAACAGGAATCCCTTCCATCTCTAGCAAGTTTGCTGTTCCAGAAGTCGCCATAATGCTGTATCCAATCTCATGGAATCGTTTCGCAATCTCAATCGATTCTTGCTTATCTTTATCAGCGATCGTGAATAAAACCGATCCGTGCGTAGGGATATTCATACCTGATGCCACGAGTCCTTTATATAACGCTTTTTCTAATGTGCGGTCGCGCCCCATGACTTCTCCCGTTGACTTCATCTCCGGTCCAAGGGTGATGTCAACTCGACGTAACTTCGCAAACGAGAAGACTGGAACTTTAACCGACACTTCTTTTGCTTCAGGGTGGTAGCCTGTGCCGTAACCGAGTGAAGCAAGGCTTTCTCCTAACATCACGCGAGTTGCGACATTTGCCATTGGCACACCTGTTATTTTGCTTAGAAACGGTACCGTACGACTAGAACGCGGATTTACTTCTAACACATAGACATCATCTTGATGCCAAACAAATTGAATGTTTAGGAGTCCAATAATGTTAAGTCCACGGGCAATCTTAGTCGTTCGTTCAATCAACCGTTCTTTTAAGTGTTCTGGAACCGTTTGAGGCGGGTATACCGCAATGGAATCACCGGAATGGACCCCTGCTCGTTCGATATGTTCCATGATGCCTGGTATATAGACATCTGTACCATCTGAGATCGCATCGACTTCAAGTTCTTTCCCTGTTAAATAGCGATCAACGAGCACTGGATGTTTCGGATTTACTTTAACAGCTGACTGCATATAGCGAAGAAGCTCTTCTTCATGATAGACAATCTCCATCGCCCGTCCGCCTAATACATATGATGGCCGCACTAGAACGGGATAACCAATCTCAGTGGCAATCGTTACCGCACCCTCGACCGAGGTTGCTGTTCTTCCTAATGGCTGTGGAATCGCTAAATTCATCAACGTTTGCTCAAATTTGTCCCGGTTTTCGGCACGATCCATATCTTCTAGCTGAGTGCCGATAATCTTTACGCCTCGAGCAGCTAAATCCGCAGCAAGGTTGATCGCCGTTTGCCCACCAAATTGCACGATGACTCCTTTTGGGTTTTCAAGGTGAATCACATTCATGACATCTTCAATCGTCAAAGGTTCGAAATAAAGTTTGTCAGAGGTAGAAAAGTCTGTCGAGACAGTTTCCGGATTATTATTCATAATGATCGCTTCATACCCTGCTTCTTTAATCGCCCAAACGGTATGAACCGTTGCATAGTCAAACTCGATGCCTTGACCAATTCGAATTGGACCTGAGCCTAGGACAAGGATACTGTCTTTTTCTGTAACATTAGACTCATTCTCACGTTCATAGGTACTATAAAAATATGGTGTAGCCGATGCAAATTCCGCTGCGCACGTATCGACCATTTTAAAAACAGGTTTAATTCCCGCGGCATCTCTTAACTCAAATACCGCTTGTTCCTCCGTCTTCCATCTCTTGGCGATAAACGAATCAGCGAAACCTGCTCTCTTTATTTTTCGTAATAGCTTTTCGTTCGTTCTCGCCTCCGTCAACTGTTCTTCTAGTGCGACGATCCGCGCTAGTTTTTGCAAAAAGAGACGATCAATTTTCGTTGTTTGATAAATTGTTTCTACAGGTGTTCCTTTTCGAAGCAGCGCACCAATCGCAAACAGACGCTCATCGTCCGCTTTCGCAATTTTCTTGAGCAAATTTTCTTCTGACTGCATGTCTAGTGTTGCGTCTTGAATATGGTCGTAGCCTGCTTCAAGTGATCGAACTGCTTTTAAGAGTGATTCTTCCAGCGAACGTCCAATCGCCATCACTTCACCAGTTGCTTTCATTTGCGTCCCTAGGGTACGGTTGGCACTTTCAAATTTGTCAAAAGGCCAGCGAGGAATCTTCGAAACAACATAGTCTAGCGCTGGTTCAAAGCTTGCATACGTTGTTTCTGTTACTGGGTTTTTCAACTCGTCCAAATGGTAGCCTACCGCAATTTTCGCAGCAATTTTTGCAATTGGATAGCCTGTCGCTTTTGAAGCCAAAGCAGATGAACGGCTGACTCGCGGGTTTACTTCAATGATATAGTATTGATCACTATGTGCATCGAGGGCAAACTGTACGTTGCAACCCCCTTCAATGCCGAGTGCGCGAATAATGGAAAGGGAGGAATTCCGTAACATTTGGTAATCGCGATCGGATAGGGTTTGGCTAGGTGCGAATACAATTGAATCTCCTGTATGAACACCGACAGGATCAAAGTTTTCCATGTTACAAACAACGATTGCTTCATCTTGTGCATCTCGCATGACTTCGTACTCTACTTCTTTAAAGCCCGCAATACTTTTTTCCACTAAACATTGCGTAACCGGACTATACTTTAACCCACTTGCAACGATTTCTTGTAAATCCTCATCATTATAAGCAATGCCTCCACCTGTACCACCAAGTGTGTAGGCGGGACGAATGATCACAGGGAAGCCAATATGCGCAACAAATTTTTCCGCTTCAGCTAGCGTATGGACAATCTCACTTTCAGGAACCGGCTCTCCTAGTAAGTTCATAAGGGCTCGAAATTGCTCACGATCCTCTGCTTGTTCAATTGCGCTCAATTTTGTTCCAAGTAGCTCAATGTCGTAGCGTTCAAGCACGCCCGCATTCTTCAATTCAAGCGCCATATTGAGACCTGTTTGCCCCCCTAGCGTTGGCAGTAGTCCGTCTGGACGTTCTTTACGAATAATTCTTGTCACAAAATCGAGTGTCAACGGCTCAATATACACCCGATCTGCCATCGTTGTGTCTGTCATAATTGTTGCAGGATTTGAATTAATGAGGATAACCTCGTACCCTTCTTCTTTTAACGCTTGACACGCTTGTGTCCCTGCATAATCAAATTCAGCTGCTTGACCGATCACAATTGGACCTGATCCGATCACAAGAATTTTTTTCAAATCTGTACGCTTTGGCATAACAACACTCTCCCCTAATCCTATTAAACAAGTACGTTTGTTTTTACTGTTTTCATCATCTCGACAAAACGATCAAAAAGATCATTTGCATCATGAGGTCCTGGGTTTGCTTCTGGATGATACTGAACGCTAAAGGCGGCTGCTCGTTTATGGGATAATCCTTCCACGGTTCCGTCGTTCACCGCTTCGTGCGTTAACACTAATTCTGTTCCTTCTAAAGAAGCGAGGTCAACGGTATAGCCATGGTTTTGCGCTGTAATATCAATTCGACCTGTTGTCAATTCACGTACAGGATGATTCGATCCACGATGACCGAATGTCAATTTGCTCGTGGTTGCACCGCTTGCTAGTGCTAAAAGTTGGTGGCCTAAACAGATTCCGAATAGCGGGATTTCTCCTACTAGTGCACGTACCGTTTCAATCGTTTCAGGAACATCTTCAGGATTACCGGGTCCGTTTGAGACAAGCACACCGTCAACACCAAGGCGTTTGATCTCTTGTGCAGTTGTGTTGTATGGCACAACAACCACATCACATTGTCGTTCAATAAGGGACTGTAAAATGCCATGTTTCATTCCACAATCAATCAATGCAACACGCTTTCCTTTTCCAGGCACATGATAAGCCGTATTTACTGATACTTGTGATACTTGCGTCGTTTGAAGGGGTATGTGCTGGAGCTCTTCGACCACATCCTCAACCTTTACCGACAACGAGCATACATAGCCTTTCATGGTTCCGTGTGCGCGAATTTTTCTCGTTAACATACGTGTATCGATTCCCGCTAATCCTGGAATTCCTTTTGCAACAAGTAACTCATGAAGCGATTCTTGCTCTCGATAGTGACTAGGTTCATCCTCTACTTCTCGCACGATCAGAGCGGAAATGGCAGGGTCAAGGGATTCAAAATCATCTCGATTGATGCCATAGTTGCCGATTAGCGGATACGTCAACATTACAATCTGTCCACAATAGGATGGATCAGACAAAATCTCTTGATACCCAGTCATTCCTGTATTAAATACAACTTCTCCACTTATTTCTACGTCGGCTCCAAAACCTTCTCCAATAAATACAGTGCCATCTTCTAAAATGAGTTGTTTATCCATGGTTCACTCGCTCCTTTGTAAAAACCGCTTCGCCTGCTACATAAGTGGCGTGTGGAATTCCTGTACACGTCCACCCTGCAAACGGTGTGTTTGTACCTTTACTGTAAAATGTCTCAGGGTTAATCGTTTCCGTTGCCTGTAAATCAATCAGCGTGAAATCGGCCGGAGCCCCGACATTCAATGTTCCATATGGAAGTTCGAATGTTTCTGCTGGTTTTGTTGTAAGCCAATCAATAAGCTGGTTCAAGCCGAACGAGCCTGATTCAACAAAGTGTGTATACAATAATGGGAATGCCGTTTCGAGTCCGACAATTCCAAACGGCGCTCGATCCATGCTCGTTTGTTTCTCTTCTTGTGTATGCGGCGCGTGATCCGTTGCGATGAAGTCAATCGTCCCATCGAGCAACCCTTCAATTAATGCTTCTTGATCGGCTTTTGATCGAAGTGGCGGATTCATTTTAAAATTCGTATCTTGACCGTTAATGTCCTCTTCACTTAGGAGCAGGTGATGAGGTGTTACTTCTGCGGTTACCCGAATACCCGCTTTTTTTGCGTCTCGAATCGTGCGTACCGACTCTTTCGTTGACACGTGGCAAACATGGTAGTGGCAATTTGCTGCTTCTGCAAGCAGCACGTCTCTTGCAATATGTACAGATTCACATACTGATGGAATCCCATTTAAGCCTTCTTGCATGGCGTACTGTCCTTCGTGCACAGAACCGCCGTTAATCAAGGTATTGTCTTCACAATGGGCAACAACTGCCATTTGATACTTAGCTGCTTCTTTCATCGCCGCAAGCATCATACCAGCGTCTTGAATGCCTACCCCGTCATCCGTGAACGCAAAGGCGCCTGCATCTTTAAGAGCTGAGAAGTCTGTTAGCTCTTTTCCTAGTTGTCTCGTTGTAATAGAGGCATAAGGAAGAACGCGCACATGTGCTTTTTCAGCAATTCGTGCCATTAATGCAGTCATCGTTTCAGCTGTATCTGGAACAGGTCTTGTGTTCGGCATCGCGGCTACTGTCGTAAATCCCCCTCTCGCTGCTGCTTTTGTACCTGTTTCAATCGTCTCTTTCTTTTCGCCACCTGGTTCTCTTAAGTGGATGTGAAGATCAACAAAACCTGGCGTAATCAAAAGGTTATTCGCGTCAATTTCTTTTGTAATGTCGGTTGTTTCCTCAACAAAATGGCCATCTCGTACAAACAAATGTTTTTGCTCTTTCTCGCCTGCCGCGTTTATGATAAATCCGTTACTAATTTTTAGTGTCATTTTGTCTTCATCCCCTTTTTATACTTAACGTTGTAACGCTCGTTTTAACACCGCCATGCGTATAGCCACACCATTCTCGCTTTGCTTGTAAATTCTAGAGCGATCACATTCAACTAAAGCACTACTAATTTCAACATCCCGATTTACTGGGGCCGGGTGCATAATGATGCTGTCTTGCTTCATCTTTTTTTCGCGTTCCATCGTTAAACCGTAACGTTGATGATAGTCTTCTTTAGAAAAAGCCATTGCACCGTCATGCCGCTCATGCTGGACTCGAAGCAACATGACCACATCCGCAGTTTTAACTGCTTCATCCATTGAGAGATACCGATAACGAGTCTGAAAATCCCCCATCCATTCAATCGGACCAGCAATTGTTACCGTTGCCCCCAATCGTTGAAGGATTTCAGCGTTAGAGCGCGCTACTCTACTGTGTTGAAGATCCCCTACAATCGTGACCGTCAGCCCTTCAAACTGTGAAAACTCTTGTTTAATTGTTAGCAAATCTAAAAGCGATTGTGTTGGATGATTGCCACATCCATCTCCAGCATTAAGAACCGGAATGTTTATTTCTTTTAACTCTTCATAAAATTCATCTTTTGAATGGCGGATCACGACTGCACTCGCTCCAATCGATTGCAGTGTTCGCACAGTGTCGTATAACGACTCACCTTTTTGGGTGCTTGATGACGCCCCATCAAATTGTAAGACGTCAAAGCCCAGTCGGCGTTCCGCTACTTCAAAGCTAAATCGTGTACGTGTGCTCGGTTCAAAAAATAAATTTGCGATAAACGTTTGGTCGCTTGGCTGCCACGTTTCTCCATTTGCAAATCGCTCAGCTTGCTGCAGAATGTCGTACACCTCATCTACGTGTAATTCTGTCATCGTATAGAGGCTCTGATTTCGAGAGCCATATAATTGAACCGTCATTCGTACATCCTCCTTTAGTGTTGTTCCGGATTTTCTTCAAACATGTTTTGTTCACCGTAGCTAACGTTTTTATTTGGCAAGACAGCATGTAGGACTAAACCAATAATGGTGGCGAGTGACATACCTGCAATTTCAAATGTGTCGGAGAAGCGTACAGTTGCGCCACCGATCCCCACTACGAGAATGATCGATGCAATCACCATATTTCGTTTTTCACCCATATCAAGCTTATTATCGACGAGCATGCGTATACCAGCAGAAGCGATGATGCCGAACAACATAATGGAGATGCCGCCCATCACCGCTTCAGGAATCGAGCTGATTAACGCGGCCACCTTTCCAATGAATGAGAACGTAATCGCCAACACTGCCGCACCTGCTATCACGAAGACGCTGAACACTCGAGTAATCGCAATAACACCGACATTTTCACCGTATGTGGTATTCGGTGGTCCACCGATGCCCGCTGCAATGATTGTCGCTAAACCATCACCCATTACCGTTCGGTGCATGCCTGGCTTTTGCAAAAAATTCTTTCCTGAAATCTTGCTTAACACCATTAATTGTCCTGTATGTTCCGCTAATGTCACTAATGCGACTGGCGCCATAATGGCGATGATTGCCCAGTTTAAGGAAGGGTCATACGTGTAGAATGGGATCATTAATTCAGGAACAGCAAACCAGTTTGCGTCTCGAATCGGGTTTAGATCAATTAACCCTTGTGAGAGCGCGAATACGTAACCCGCTATTAAACCAAGTAATATCGGAATTAAATTTAAAAATCCTTTAAAGTACATCGTCGCAATGACGGCAACCCCTAGCGTTATACCTGCTGTAACGATGTGAACAAGGCTATATTCATCCGTTCCCGGTAAATACATCGCATTATCCACTGCCGTTGTTGCTAAACTTAGACCAATCACCATAATGACTGGACCTACAACAATCGGTGGTAAAAGTTTAGTAATCCAGTTTGTTCCTGCCGCTTTGATAATAAGTGCTACAACCCCATAAATAATTCCAGCGAAGAAACTTCCGATCATGGCTCCTTCCGTTCCGCCTAATGCTTGTGCGGATAAAATCGGAGCGATAAAGGCAAACGATGAACCTAAGTAGGCTGGTACTTGCCCCTTTGTAATGAGGATAAATGCCAATGTCCCTAGTCCACTTGATAAGAGAGCCGTTGCTGGACTCATATCAATTAAAAATGGAACGAGTACCGTTGCACCAAACATTGCGCATAAGTGTTGTAAACTGAACAAAAGCCATTGGTCTGCTCGAGGTATTTCTTGGATGCCTAATCTCATTTTTTGTTTCATCGATTTTCTCCTTTTGCCTTTTTGTTCATATAAAAAGCCTCCTAGAGTCTAGGAGGCGGCAAGAAAGAAGCACAAACGTGTTGCTTTGCGTGTGTTCTTATTCCTCTTGCCAGCCTCACAGGACTACGATTAAAGAGGAGCTATACAATTGTTACTTCATCTAATTCATCTACTTCTTTAAGCTTAGCGGAGATGCGCTCTTGCTTCGAAGTTGGCACATTTTTCCCAACATAATCAGGACGAATTGGCAGTTCACGATGCCCTCGATCCACTAACACAGCAAGTTGTATTAATGAAGGCCTCCCGAGATCAATCAAAGCGTCAAGGGCTGAGCGCACCGTTCTCCCTGTATAAAGAACATCATCCACAAGAATTACGGTAAGGCCATTAATGTCAACCGGTATATCCGTTCCTTGTAAGACTGGTTCGTGATCGCTTGTTTTAGGTGTTAAATCATCACGATAAAGCGTAATATCAACTTCACCGACAGGAATATCTTGTCCTTCAATATCCTTAATTCGTTGAGCCAACCGATTAGCAAGATAAATGCCTCGTGTCTTAATCCCAACTAACACACAGTTCTCTACGCCTTTATTTCGCTCAATCACCTCGTGTGACATCCTCGTTATTGCACGGCGCATCGCATCTTCATCAATGATCATTCTTGCCATCGTCGAGCCTCCTCACAAAAAATCCCTACCTGTCCTAAAGGAGCAGATAGGGATTTAGATAGACGTATCCAAATTCACCGACTCCTTGATAGCCTCACAGGACTATGTTTAAAGGACATATAATCTTCTTTTGTAGTATGCATCACTCGTACGGTTTTGTCAATCTTGTTTTCGTAAATCTTGCAATAATGTTTCCATATCTTCAGGCACTGGCGCAGTAAACAAAAGTTCTTCATTTGTTCTCGGATGAACAAATCCAAGGGTTTCTGCATGTAGCGCTTGTCCAGCAATCGGCAATGTTTTCTTATACCCGTATTTCGGATCTCCTGCTAATGGATGTTCAATATATTGAAAATGTACGCGAATTTGATGAGTTCGGCCTGTTTCTAATTCACAAGTCACGTAAGAAAAAGCGCGAAACGTTTCTTCTAAGGTGAAATGCGTAACAGCTTGCTTACTGTTTCTGTCCGTCACCGCCATCTTTTGACGATCTTTTAAATCTCGACCGATCGGTGCATCAATTGTCCCTTTCTTATGAGAAAGCACACCATGTACAATTGCCTTGTATTGACGCTTTGTTGTTTTGTTCATTAATTGTTTGGACAAATGTTCATGGGCATGGTCATTTTTTGCTGCAACAATTAAACCTGTCGTGTCCTTATCGATTCGATGTACAATGCCAGGACGAACCTCGTCATTAATGCCTGACAAATCGGTGCAGTGGTACAGAAGCGCATTGACAAGGGTCCCGCTTGAATGCCCTGGCGCCGGATGTACAACCATGCCTCTAGGTTTGTTGACCACAATGAGATCCGCATCTTCATAGACGACGTCTAGGGGGATATTTTCAGCTTTCACTTCCGTTGACGCTAGCTCTGGCTCCATGACGCCAATTACATCGCCTTGTTGAACTTTATAATTTGCTTTTATTGCTTG
Organism: Shouchella phoenicis; assembly: GCF_047238345.1. Taxonomy (NCBI): domain Bacteria; kingdom Bacillati; phylum Bacillota; class Bacilli; order Caryophanales; family Bacillaceae; genus Shouchella; species Shouchella phoenicis. Next base: position 2,247,990 of record NZ_JBDFMQ010000001.1, read on the forward strand.
TTCATTCACAGTCACCAGGCCGTCTTGAATCCACTTCTGGACGTGGGTTCGTGATGTATCTCCATGTAAAAGAACGATCATTTTATCAATACGCTCATTGATTTGCGTTTCATCAATTGTCCATTGTTTCATATTAGTTCTTGCTCTCCTTCTTTTCACGCCTAGCTTCTAAAATTAAATTTATTAAAAATAGCCCCACACCGACTGTTAAGGCCGAGTCAGCAATATTAAAAATCGGGAAGTTTCCAAATGTATCAATAAAATCAACCACTTCTTGACGAAAAAGACGGTCAATAAAATTCCCAATCGCGCCACCTAAAATAAGGCCCAAAGCCCACTTTAATAATGTATGGTTCTTAGCTTCGGTTTGGATCAGATAAATAATCACACCAACCATAATGACGGTAATAATGTAAAACAACCACATCTGCCCTTGCAAAATGCCAAACGCCGCACCAGAATTTCGATGAGAGAAAATGTAAAAAACATTTTCAATGACCGTAATGCGTTCACCGATGACCATATTTTGAACAACAAGCCACTTGGTTAATTGATCAAGTCCGATAATAAGTAATGCAATTATGTAAGCCATTCGTATCCTCCACTATGTAATAGGCTTAGTGTAGCATAAATACAAAAAAATGTCTGTCCTTTCTCCATGGATGACAGCGACTTATACTCAATCCTGTTTGCATAGAAATTAAGAACGGAGGTGTTAAAACCTCCGTGTTTTTGCACAAACCGCTATTATCTCTGGTCTCGTTTCCGATAAGCATTATAATGTTCATTTTGCTCAACCGTCACACTGTCCGGCCCATGATACCCATCAATACCTGTGGAAAGAAACCCTTCAAAGTCTTCCACACCATTCGCGCCATATAAGTCGGTATCTCCTGTTTCTTCATCATATTCCAAAGACGTATCATTAAAACGAGCGACCGCTTGATAGGCATCTTCTCCATCAAACTCTGTTTCATCTTCATCATGGTCCTTATTATATGCTTCAAACCCTTGTACAACTTCTTCCTCAACAGGTCGATCATAGGGCACAGAGTGGGAAGCCACAGATGCAATCGTTCGTGCTTCTGGATAAGCTTTAAGTCTTTCTTCAGGGATGTGTTCACCAGTCACTTCACATCTACCATACGTACCTTGATCAATCTTTTCTAACGCATCGTCAATTGCATGAAGTTCATGCTCAGCGTGTTGAAACAACGCTTCATCTTTTTCGCGATCAAATAAATCGGTCGCATTATCAGCAGGATGATTATCATAATTCGATAACTCTGCTTGTTGTTGTTTAGGGTCATGAGAAGATTGATGTTTAACGAGTTGCTCTCTACGTTCAATCAGCTTGCTTTTATACCACGTTGTATCCATTTAAAATCACTCCTTATACGTAGGATGACCCGTTCTACGTATTCATTGAGCGCCAAATAAAACCAGCTGAAAATGGATTCTTTTTCATACAAAAAGCATCGATCTCTACGAAACGTGAGTCGATGCTTCATTTGAAAAACTTTTTTAATAAAACGCAGATAAACCGTTACATGTATATGTAAAATGCACCTTACGATTTGCTTTCTTGTTCTTCAAATTCTTTAAGCAGTTCTTCTTCGTTAAAATTATCTTCACTACCAGCAAACTGCTCCCAGTCGTCTGTCTGAAGCATTTCCATTTGCGCTTCAATCAGCATTTTAAACCGCATTTTATAAACAGACGCTTGTTTTTTAAGCTCTTCCATTTCCATCATAACTTTTCTTGATTTGCTCAACGCTTCGTTTACAATTCGGTTTGCATTTTTCTCCGATTCTTTCACGATTAATTGCGCTTCTTTTTGAGCATTATTACGCAAATCATCTGCAGCCTCTTGCGCAACCATGATCGATTTATTTAAAGTTTCTTCGATATTGTGGAAATGTGAAAGTTTTTCATCTTGAGCATTCACTTGTTCAAACAATTCCTTTTTTTCTCGAAGAACCGCTTCATAATCTTTAATAATTTGATCAAGAAACTCATTTACTTCATCTTCGTCATACCCGCGAAACGAGCGTGTAAACTCTTTATTATGAATATCTAACGGCGTTAATGGCAACCGTCCCACCTCCATGAAATCCTGATTCTTTTCTTCATTCGACATTCCCCGAAAAATACCTTCTTAAAACAACAAATTTCGCCGTCAAGGCAAAATCACTTCTTTCGTCCTACTGTTAAACGAATTTTTTCTTTTTTCGTTATGCCGTCTGTATGCATGACTTTTCCGCGACCGTAGCCACGCAGAGACAAGTAATCACCAATTGCCAATGTAAAAGCTGGTTGGTCAACCAATCGCCAGTTCACTTTTACATATCCTTTGGAAATCGCTTCGACCCCTTTTGAACGGGATAAACCGTACACAGAAGAAAGAACCGCATCTAATCGCATCGAGGAAACGAGCACCTGCTCTGTTTGCCAATGTTCTTCTTCTATTCCCATTGTATCTGTTTCTTCCAATGAAATCGAGGTTTTTCCTACATAATCAAGCGAAATTCGTATGTAAGCTGCTGTATCTGCCGCCGTTGCAAACGTAAAGAAGTCATTGCCTACAACAATATCACCAAACTTCTCACGTTTTAAGCCTGTATTCATGAGAGCGCCTAAAACATCACGATGCAAAAGCGTCACAAATTTAGAGGAAAAGGAAGCGTACAAAAATGTAATTCCCCAATTGGGCGGCTCATCCTGTAGATAAATCGGTCGCAAAAGGGCTCGCTTTCGCTCACAGCCTTGAGCGCCTCCGTGAAAGAGAAGCTCACACTCCTCATTCTTCCCTACAATCGAAGTCAAAATATCTTGCTGTCTTGGATCAAGAAAATCCGTCAGCCGTTCTTGATGAAACAAGGTGACGGACTCAATCATGTCTTGGACTTGATCAACAAAAGGGTGCTCTTCCTTTCGAAAATGTTCGTACATCGTCTAAAATAGCCCCATAATCCACTGTTGAACTGGCCCTAAACCACGAACCGCTAAGTTTAAAAGGAAGATCGCAACAATCGGCGATAAATCGATCATGCCAATTGGTGGGATAATATTCCTGAAAATTCCTAAATACGGTTCAACAATACTGCCAAGGAATTCTCCAAATGCGGAATCTCTTCCACCTACCCATGACATGATGATGTAAATTAAAATCGCAAAGAAGTACCCTAGCGCTAAGTAACGTATAAGGTTAAATATAAAGTTAACAAACAATTCCATCTTGCTTTCATCACCTACCTTGTAAAATCAAAATTGATTAGCAATATCACTAATCGACCCTGATATTTCCACATTATCTGGTGCACATATGAAAATACTCGCACCAATTTTTTGAATGTCTCCTCCAATAGCATATACGGTTCCGCTTAAAAAATCTACTACCCGTAATGCTTGATCGTGTTCCATTCTCTGTAAATTAATAACGACTGTTTTCCGATTCTTTAATTGATCCGCAATGTCTTGGCTTTCGTCATATGAACGTGGTTCAATCAACGTCATTTTCGCATGTTGCTGAACACTTTTTAAGCTCACAATATTCGATTGTGATTCTTTTTCTTTTGCTTCATTTCCTTGAAATCGATTTGGCATTGTTTGTCCCTCATCTTCTTCAGGCTCGTCTACATAACGTTCAACTTCTTCAACATGGTCATCTAAATTAAAGTACGTTTTAAACTTTGATTTAAAGCCCATTTCCATCCTCCTTATTCAGACACGTGTTCATTGCCTACTAGAATGGTTCCAATGCGTATATACGTAGCACCTTCTTCAATTGCCACTTCAAAGTCATTCGACATGCCCATCGACACTTCTGTGCAAGGAGCGTGCTCGTAGTTTTTATCGGCAATCGATTGTTGCAGTTGTTTTAATCGTTTAAAGTAAGGTCGCGTTTCTTCAGCATCGGGAACAAACGGTGCCATTGTCATAAGACCCACCACTTTAATTCGGTCATACGCTTTTAGCTTTTCAATAAACGGCTCAACTTCAGTAAGAGCTAGTCCACTTTTGGATTCTTCTCCAGACACATTTACTTGCACAAAGCATCGTAGCGTCTGATCTTGCTGGTTTAAACGTTTTTGTAATTCCTTAGCTAAACTTAAGCGATCGAGCGAATGGAGAACCGATATTTCGCCGACAACATCTTTTACTTTTCTCGATTGCAGCGAGCCAATGAAATGCCAGTCAACTTCTGTATCGAGCACTGCTTTTTTCGCAAGCAGCCCCTCTATGCGGTTTTCCCCTATATGAGAAATGCCTGCATCTATTGCAGCTTTAGCCGTTTCAACTGAAACATACTTTGTGACAGCAATAATCTGAATATCGTCTAATGACCGCCCGACTTTAGTAGCAGAAGTTTCAATTCGAGACAGTAGCGCAGCAACATTCTCTTGTACGTTTGTATTCATTACTCTTTCACCTTCTTTAAGCCTATCATACTCATCATTCTACCTGTTTTCCCCTGTGCTTGTCGATGAGAGAAATAACGATCGTCCCCATATGTACATTGATCAGGTTCAAATATGTGCCCAGGGAGAATTCCCGATCGTTCTAATAACAAACGATTTAAAGCAGGTAAGTCAAGTAAATAGCGCTGATTCCGAGTGGGTGTAAAGATGTTCTTGATGTCTTCAGGTATAAGAGGCATGACATGTTCCATGACATGGCGATCAACTTCATACGCTTGTTTTGAGATACAAGGACCAATAAGAACGTAAATATCACCAGGATCAACAGCATGCTTTTCAATCCAAGTTTGCACCATCTTTGGTCCGATTTCCGCTACTGTGCCTTTCCAACCCGCATGGCAAAGGCCAATCATTTCGCTCTTCTTTGAGAAAAAATAAAGCGGGACACAATCTGCATACAAGCTCGTCAACAGCACATTTGAATCACTTGTATAAAGCCCATCTGTTCCCTGAACAGCTGTATCAAGCTGGCGTGCCCCTTTTCCTCGATCGTGTTTTGTCACTTCCACTATCGTTGCATGGTGGACTTGTTCAGAACCGATCCAAGAATTAAGCGCAAAACCGATATCATGAGCAACTCGCTCACGATTATGTACAACCGCGTCAGCAGAATCTTCAACATGAAAGCCCATATTCAACGAGTCATAAGGTGAATCGCTCACACCGCCATGACGTGTTGTAAAACCGGCGAATAAATCTTTGTGTAAGGAATTAAAGTTGGTTTCATACTCTACTCGTTCTGTGAGTAACTGCCAGTTTGCTTTCATCGTTGTGACTCCTTTTTGTGTTCCTCGCTTTATTTTACCATAATGCCTGCGGAGAAGAAATGTTTACCGCTGCGGTTCTTTCCTTTCTTGTTCTTGCTCCAATTCCGTAATCATTTGCTTCTGCTTATAACGTTCCGGTAGCTCTACTAAAATGACGTCAGAACCAATCTTCAGTATATTCTTCCAAGGAATGATGGTTTCATTTGAGTCTCTGCTTCCTAATAAATTCATCATCTTCCCCTGGCTTGAAATAATAATCGCTTCAATTCTGCCTGTATTCAAGTTAATATCCAAATCATTTAAGTGACCAAGTCGCTTTCCATTTTCCATATTCACAATGTCTTTCGATGAGAGTTCAGATATTTTAATCATCGCATGCCCTCCTTTATTCTTACTATATGCTTCTCCTAGAATCATTTATGAACAAGAAAAAAGCCGTTGCAACAGCAACGACTTATTTACGATTCAATATGCTTATTCATTTGTTGAATCGCGCCTTTTTCTAGACGTGACACTTGTGCTTGGGAGATTCCTATTTCGTCTGCTACTTCCATTTGTGTTTTTCCTTGGAAGAACCGCATATTTAAAATAACTTTTTCACGATCGTTTAATCGAATCATTGCCTCTTTTAAAGCGATCTCTTCTACCCAATTCACATCTTTATTTCGCTCATCGCTAATTTGATCCATTACAAAGATTGGGTCTCCACCATCATTGTAAATCGGCTCAAATAAAGAAACTGGATCTTGTATTGCATCCAGTGCAAACACGATATCCTCTTTTGGTACATCTAATACCGCCGCGATTTCTTGTACAGTTGGTTCATTTTCTCTTTTCTTTTCTGCCATCATCTGATCCCGAACTTGTAACGCTTTATACGCAATATCTCGTAGTGACCGAGATACGCGAATTGGATTATTATCTCTTAAGTATCGTCGAATTTCTCCAATAATCATCGGAACCGCATAAGTTGAAAACTTCACATTTTGACCTAAATCAAAATTATCAATGGATTTCATTAACCCAATGCATCCCACTTGGAACAAGTCATCAACATTTTCACCACGATTGTTAAAACGCTGAATGACGCTAAGTACTAACCGAAGATTGCCATTAATTAATGTATCCCTTGCCGGCTCATACCCTGACTGTAGTTGCGAGAAGAGTTCCCGCATCTCAGCATTTTTTAAAACGGGTAGCTTTGATGTATCTACGCCACAGATTTCCACTTTATTACGAGTCAAATTCTTTACCCCCTAAACGGAAGATGATGTCAAAAAAAGTATCTCCCTGGGAAAAAAATTTTATGCACTCGCTTTTTGTTTGGAAATCAGTAAACAAAGACTTAACCTTGTCACGACACTGCTAAAATTTAGAAATTATTTTTTCTGCTCATCGCTTACATTTCTAAACCATTTTGTTGAATTCTTTTTGAAGCCGTTTAATAATTCGTTTTTCTAATCGTGAGATATACGATTGTGAAATCCCTAGCATATCCGCAACGTCTTTTTGTGTCTTTTCTTCTGTACCAGTTAAGCCGAAGCGCAGCTCCATAATTTGTTTTTCGCGGGCAGACAAGGTATGTAGCGCTTTTACGAGAAGGCGGCGATCCACTCTTTCTTCAATCCCTTTTGTAATGATGTCTTCTTCTGTTCCGAGCACATCTGATAAGAGTAATTCATTTCCGTCCCAATCAATATTCAACGGTTCATCAAACGACACTTCCGAACGGGTTTTATTGTTACGACGTAAATACATCAAAATCTCATTTTCAATACAACGTGACGCATAGGTCGCTAGTTTAATTTTTTTCTCAGGATTAAACGTGTTTACGGCTTTAATCAGTCCAATCGTACCAATGCTAATTAAATCTTCGATGTTGATACCTGTGTTCTCAAACTTCCTTGCAATATAAACAACAAGTCGAAGATTACGCTCAATCAAGACAGAACGTACCGCTTCATCTCCATTTGGTAGCTTTTGAAGCAGTTCAGCTTCTTCTTCTTTTGATAATGGCGGAGGTAATGCCTCGCTCCCACCAATGTAATAAATTTCGTCTTCTTTCATCCCAAACTTTTTCAGTAGACGAATGATCAGTAACTTCCATTTCATTTTTATCATCGCTTCCTCCTTAGCTCACTTGTGAAATAACTAGCTGAGGGTGGATAATCGTTTGATACTCCCCCTCAGATGATAATGCTTCTCCATACAGCCCTAACAACACACGCTTCGTCACAAACTGTTCATCGCCATAATAAATGGTCACTTGATCAGGTTTAAATGCTGTTAAATACGGTTGTTTTTGCCCTACCGCCTTATACGGCACGAGGCGAATTCGATGCATAAACGGATGATTCTCTTTCGTGTCCAGATTGAGCATGTCATCGGTCTGTTGTTTTCCAAGTAACGGATGAAGTAGATGTGCTTCAATAATCATCACTGGCGCTCGAGTGAGTGGGTCTTTTAATTGATTTCCAGTATCGACAAGCCCCCTTGTTTCAAATGTAAAGTCTTCAATTTCAATCTTCACTGTTGCCATTTCACTTGCATGTACTTTTTTTATCTTGAAGGTATCAACTTGTTGTTTACTAAACCAAAAAACAAGGGGAAAACCAATAAGCACAAACGCCCAGCTTATTGTACTACCACCGAGTCCATGCCCTGGTAAATGAGCCATTAGATCAACATCAGTTTGAAAAAAATAATGCATGGCAAACAGACCGCCGCCGGTAACAAAAGTGAGGAAAAAAAAACCGGCTAGATTTTGCAGAAAAAAAGTAAAACGTATGTATCCGAAAGCAATGAATACAATAAAACAAGAATAAATAAATTTAACAATTGGATTCATAAAGATGGACACATATGGCGTAAACATAAAAAACACAACGAGAGAAGCGAAAAAAGCAGCTGCTCCCATACGCACATAGTTTTTTTTTCGTTTTAACAAGAGAGCCGTTCCTATGATTAAAAGAAAATCAATTCCTAGATTCAGTAACCAAATTAAGTCTAGATAAACGGTCATGAAGGCTCCCCCTATAGTGATAAAACTTAGTATAGTAGATACGAAGAGGGAAGTCTGTCACTTCGTGGCAAGGACAAGCCTGTTATTTTGAAAGCTTTTGCCAAACGTTGTCCTTTCTCCGAACAACAAAAAAAGACCTGTTACCCTATGAAGCTGGTAACAGGTCTTTTAGAATGCTTAACGATTTCTACGGTTTCGTAAAAACGTTGGAATATCTAGTGTATCTGATTGTTCGTCGTTGCTTGGTTTTTGCTTTTCTGTTGATTTTGATTCGACTTGTTTCGATTGCGCTGGTTTTTGTGCAGATGGACGCGGTTGAGGTTTTCTTTCCGCTTCTTCAAAACCTGTGGCAATAACTGTCACAACAATCTCATCTTTCAAATTCTCGTTAATGACAGAACCAAAAATCATATTTACTTCTTCATCACATGCTTCAGAAACGATTTCCGCCGCTTCATGCACTTCATAAAGACTAAGGTTTGTTCCACCAGTGATATTCATTAACACGCCTTGCGCACCGTCTACTGACGTTTCAAGTAACGGACTAGAAATCGCTTTTTTCGCCGCTTCAGCCGCGCGGTTTTCACCAGTAGCAATCCCAATCCCCATAAGTGCAGATCCTTTTTCACTCATGACCGTTTTTACGTCAGCAAAATCAAGGTTGATTAAACCAGGTGTAGCAATTAAATCAGAAATCCCTTGTACACCTTGGCGAAGAACGTTATCCGCTTCACGGAACGCTTCAAGCATCGGTGTATTTTTATCAACAATCTCTAACAATCTGTCATTTGGAATAACAATTAACGTGTCAACTTTTTCTTTAAGCGCAACAATTCCTGAAAGCGCTTGGTTTTGACGTTTGCGACCTTCAAATGTAAATGGCTTTGTGACAACCCCTACTGTTAAGGCACCAATTTCTTTTGCGACTTCAGCAATTACAGGTGCGGCACCAGTTCCTGTACCACCGCCCATTCCAGCAGTAATAAAGACCATGTCCGCTCCATCTAACACTTCTTCTAGCTGCTCTCGGCTTTCTTCAGCAGCTTTTTTTCCGATATCTGGATTAGCCCCAGCACCGAGACCTCTTGTTAATTTACCTCCAAGCTGTAATTTCTTTTCAGCTTTTGAAAGATGCAACGCTTGTGCATCTGTATTCACGGCAATAAATTCCACACCTTGTAATCCATTTTCAATCATACGGTTTACAGCATTAGAACCGCCGCCACCGCAGCCGATGACTTTAATTTGTGCTAATTGTTCCATGTCCATTTCAAAATCAAACATTTATTTGTCCCCCTAACCATACTGGCAGTAAGCTTCTCTTCATTAATCAAAAAATGTCTTAAACCAAGATTTCATCTTGGATTCTTTTTTCTCATCTTGCACCGTTTCGGTTTCTTTTCGCTTACTTCGCTTGGCAACAGGTGCGGCTTTCGCCTCTTCAGGAACCTGCTCAGCTGACGAAAAAGCAGCGGCAATTTCTTTTCCTTGTACACGGCCATTTTTGTGTGCAAAATGAATCAGCCCGATGCTAACCGTGTAGCGCGGTTCGCGTACACCGATATAATTCGGAATGGCCACTCGAACATTTCCTTCAAGCATGTCTTTCGTTAACTCTAGTACACCAGGCATCATAACAGCTCCGCCTGTTAATACAAAGCCACTCGGGAACTGTTTAAAACCTAATCGTACCAATTCCCTTGCACACAGCTCAATGATTTCTTCAACTCTTGGTTCAATAATACTCGCTAATTCTTGTTGCGTAATGGTGTGTCTTTCGTTCGAGCCAATTTTCTGGATGGTAATTTGTTCTTCTGTTGAAGCCTCTGGAACAAAAGCATGTCCATGTTTACATTTTACTCGCTCTGCCTCTTCCGTTGTCAACTTTAACCCAACAGCTAGATCATTTGTAATATGTTCACCACCGATTGGTAAAACCGACATCGCAACGAGCGAACCCTGTTCAAAAACGGAAACAGTCGTTGAACCTCCACCAATTTCGAGTACACATACACCTAAACTCTTCTCGTCTTTTGACACAGCGACAGAACCCGTAGCTAGTGAATTAATGCTGATTTCAGCAATTGATAACCCTGCACGCTCTACACATCGCAATAAATTATGTAAGACCGTCTTTGATCCAGTAATTAACGTTCCTTCCATTTCTAATCGAACGCCAATCATTCCGCGAGGGTCCGTAATTTCATCTAATCCATCAACAATGAATTGTTTTGGAATGACATCAATCACTTCTCGCTCAGGTGGGATCGACATCACTTGAGCAGCATCGATTACACGACGTACATCTTCTACTTCAATTTCTCGATCTGAACTAGAAACCGCTACAACACCGTGACAAGGCGTTAGCTCAATATGACTCCCATTTACACCGACAACAACATGCTCAATTTGAATCCCGACCATGCGCTCGGCTTGATCGACCGCTCTTTTAATTGATTTTACCGTCTCATCTATATCGACGACGGCTCCTTTTTTAATTCCTTCAGAAGGAACACTGCCGACACCTAAAATGTTAATTGAACCTCCAGCAATCTCTGACACAACAACTTTTACTGAAGATGTTCCAATATCTAGGCTTACATATGTTTCATTACTCACCAATGGCACCTCCTCATCTGCACAATCATGGTGTTCAACTTTCATAGTTTCAATTTTTTATCACACAAACAGTATTCGACAAGCGTTAATAGAATCCTTTTAAATCTCGTAGCATTATGTATGTTTTAAGGCTCTTGTTCTTTAGTCTACACCATGTTTCTGCAGGTGAAAAGATAAAACCTTTCGCAATCCTCTATTAAGAATGTGTTACATAATGAAATAAACGTGTTCATCAACGGCTTGAACCGCTTCAAATCGTGCGTCAATAGAAAAGTAGAGCAAAAAAATCCTTCCAAATCCCTACTCTTCAGCCGTTTCGTTCTCTTTAAAATATGGACTCATTTTCATATAAAGCACACCAGATCTAGATGAATCTATTTGCGCATGAACTTGCGGATACGGTTGCATGTATTCTGCGAATGACGATAAATCTGTCCGAACTTCAACGCCATCTGTCATATACAAGGTCAACTCTTCCGGTGCTTCTTCTGTCGGTGTATAAATAATTTCTGATATACGCCCTACAATTTCTGGCGCCGTATTCGTTAATTGCTCACCAATCATTGCACGGGTCTCTTCGTCTTCAAAGTCAACTAAAATGGGGGCATCGCCAACCAACTGACTTTCATGCACGGTATCAAGAATTTGTCCATTTTGCAGAAGGGGTAAGTAACCTTCATCGCTATACACATAGCCAACACGAGGATACTCTTCCACTTGAATGTGTATGGAAGAAGGAAGGCTACGATTAATCTCTACAGATTCAATTTCCTTTAATTGAGAGACTTGATTTATGCGCTGGTCCTTATCGATGTTCCATATATTCATACCTTCACTTAGTCCACTTGCTTGACGTATTTCCTCTTCAGTTAGCAATTGATTGCCTTCAACATGAATCGCATTTACTTCACTAAGCGGACTTTGAAAATAAACGAGCACCATAATTAAAAAGAAAAACACAATCACAATACTTAATAAGCGTTTGTTCGCTTTCCGACGTCGTTTTTCTTGTAAAGTGGGAATTCGTTCGTTTACGGACACCACTTTTTCATCTCTACTCACATTCATTCCTCCAACGAATTCATCTGTTGATGATTGAACACAAGCAATTCTATAAAATAAAAAAGATGCTAGACTTGCTTCTATTCCCTATTTGTTATCAAACAAAACCAATTATCGTTATGTTTTCTGCATTTTATCATAAATCCCCTTTTTGATTCTAATAATAATAAAAAGAGAGAAGGGAAAACCCCCTCTCTCTACATGTATCGACGAAAAACTACGAATGGTTTACCGATTATGCCTGCTAATGTTAAGTAAAATCCCGATTGACATCAACATTAAGGTTAAGGATGAACCACCATAACTTAAAAGCGGAAGCGTGATTCCAGTAACAGGCATTAACCCTGTAACAACGCCAATATTTATCATTACTTGAATGACAATCATCGTGACAACACCTGCCGCTAGAAAACTACCGAATAAATCTGGGGCTCCAAGCGCAATTCGTACCCCGCGCCAGAAAATAATCGCAAATAAAAGTAAAACGAACACACCACCCATAAAGCCTAATTCTTCTGCTAAAATCGCAAAAATGAAATCGGTCTGTGGTTCAGGTAAATAAAAATACTTTTGTCGACTTTCCCCTAGCCCCATTCCTAGCAATCCACCAGGGCCAATGGCCAGGAGGGATTGAATAATTTGAAAACCGCTTTCCATTGGATCTGCCCAAGGATCGAGGAAAGAAGTGATCCGTTTTATTCGATAAGGCGCACTAATGATTAACACAACGAATCCTGCTACGCCAATTAAAAACAAGCCCATAAAATGCTTGACACGAGCCCCAGCAATGAAAATCATCGCCACACACGTTCCTACCATGACCGTGCCTGTCCCTAAGTCAGGCTGCAACATAATCATTGCAAATGCGACCATAACAAATCCTAATGCTGGCAATAACCCTTTTCGAAATAAGACAATTCGCTTTTGGTTAACAGCTAAAAAATTGGCCAAGAAAATAATCATCGCGATCTTCATAAATTCTGAAGGTTGAATAGAGAATGCACCAATTCCTAACCAACTTCTTGCTCCCCCACGCACTAAGCCAACTCCTGGAATTAAAACAAGGACGAGCAACACAAAACAAATGATTAACAATACTTTTGAATACGTGCGCCAAGTCCAATAATCAACTCTTGATATGAAGAACATTAAAAGGACGCCTACACTCCCAAAGAAAAATTGTCTTTTTGCAAAAAACAATGAATCATCAAAGCGGTAGGATGCCCACGCTTCACTTGCGCTGTATACCATAATCAAACCAACTGCGAGCAATGTGATGGTTGCAACAATTAAGATATAGTCGGGCGCCTGTCTTTCTTTATTCATTGTTCACCCCCAGCAAGTACCTTCTCTTCCTCACTATATGAACAAGAAGGGGAAAACATGTCCAAAACATTGTCACAGACTCTTTCAATTCATACGACCACGATAAAAAAACGAATACCGTAAAGGCATCCGTTTTTTATAGGTAGCTCTATAAGCATGTACACGCTATCCCTGCAACTCTTTCACTTGTGACACAGCTGCCAAAAAGGCGTCTCCTCGTTCTTCAAACGTTGCATATTGATCCCAGCTTGCACACGCTGGCGAAAGCAAAATGACGTCATTTTCAGCTGAATGGTTAAATGCTTCTCTTACAGCGTCACGAACGTCAACAGCCTGTACAACGCTAATACCTAGACGGGTAGCAAGAGATGTGAGCTTGTCTTTTGTTTCTCCAAATACAATCATTGTTTTAACGTAAGACAAGCTAGGTGCTAAGTCGTCAAAATCATTGCCCCGATCAAGCCCACCTGCTAATAATACAACAGGCTTCGAAAACGACGTAAGTGCAGCTTGTGTAGCCAATAGATTTGTTGCTTTTGAATCATTATACACGTTACGCCCCTGAACATTCCCTACGTACTGTAGGCGATGTTTCACTCCTGTAAAAGAAGTCAGGACGTTTTGAATTTGTGCCGTTTTCGCACCTGCTAATTTAGCAGCGGCTACAGCAGCAAGCATATTTTCCAAGTTATGCGCTCCTGGCAATACAATCTCTTTTAGTGCACATATCATTTCTTCTTTGAAATAAATGGCACCCTCTTTCACATAGGCACCTGTTGGTTGCATAGATGTTGTGGAAAAAGGAACGAGTGTTGTAGAGGCACGCTGAACATAATTTGACACAATGGCATCATCCGCTGAATAGACGAGATAATCCGACTCTGTCATATTCTGATACACTTTCGCTTTTGCCTCTATGTATAGCTCTTTTGTACCGTGATAATCCAAATGGGCATCAAATAGATTGAGCCAAACTGCAACTTTAGGTTTGAATTGATCAATGCCCATGAGCTGAAAACTAGATAATTCAAGGACAATGACATCGTCTGCCGTTGCTTCTACCGCAACCCCCGTTGCCACCGTACCAATATTCCCAGCTATTAAAGGGGTTTTTTCTGAATCCATTAGCATTGCGTGCACAAGTGTGGTGGTGGTTGTCTTTCCATTTGAGCCTGTAATCGCAACGATCTCGGCTTCAGACAAATGATAAGCAAGCTCCACTTCTGTCCAAACTGGAATGTCACGCTGGACGGCTTCCGAAATAAGCAAGTTCGAGTATGGAATCCCGGGGTTTTTGATGATGAGGCTTGTTTGGTCTAATAAATGCAATGGATGACCACCACTTACAACCGTTATGCCTTTCTCTTCCAAGCTTTCAACTTCTTTGCTTTCCTCGCGAGGCTTCCCATCATTCACTGTGACAATCGCACCGAGTTTATGAAGTGCCAGTGCAGCTGCCATCCCACTTTTTGCAAGGCCGACAACAAGAACGGGTTTGTTCGTTAAAGTTGAAAAGGGCTTCATGTTAACCACACTCCAATATAAATCCCCATAATGGCAAACACCATTCCTAGTAGCCAAAACGTCACAACAACTCGCCACTCAGACCAACCTACTAACTCATAATGATGGTGTAAAGGGCTCATTTTAAAGACACGTTTTCCTGTTGTCTTATACGAAATGACTTGAATAATAACGGATAGGGTTTCAATAACAAATACGCCACCAATAATGATAAGCATTAATTCCATTTTGGTTAATATCGCAATACCCGCTATCGCCCCGCCTAATGCTAAGGAACCGGTATCACCCATAAAGACTTTTGCTGGATGCGCGTTAAATACAAGAAACCCAAGTACCGCGCCTGTAATTGCTGTGGAAAAGAGTGCTGCATCAATAAAGCCGGCGCTCCATGCTAAGATCGCAAATGCCCCAAATGCAATAGCACCTGTTCCTGCTAAGAGACCATCAAGACCATCCGTTAAGTTCACGGCGTTGCTTCCAGCAAGCAACATCACAACAACGAGAACCGCATAAAACCATCCTAAGTCAATTCCTATCTCTGTGCCTGGTATAGAGATCATCGTGTCTAAATCTATATAGAGCAGTCCGAGGTAAAACAATCCTGCAATAATAAGCTGACCGACTAGCTTTTGCTTAGAGGTTAACCCTAGATTATGTTTGCGCGCGACTTTTAAATAATCGTCAAAAAACCCAACGAGCCCGTAGCCAATTGTTACGAGCATTAACAATAATAATTCAGGTGTAAACTCAAAAAATACAAAGCCAATTAATAATGAGGTTACGAGAATGGACAAGACAATGACAATTCCACCCATCGTCGGTGTACCACTTTTCTTTTGATGTGATTTTGGTCCTTCCTCACGAATACTCTGCCCGAACTTTAACCTTCTAAGGAAAGGAATAAAAATCGGAGAAAGTATGACCGCAAATAAAAAGGACAGCGAGAGGACGATCAGTAACGTCCATTCTTCCATTTTAAGCGCCTCCTTTGACAGCCGATAACACTTGCTCCAAAGCAAGACGTCGTGATGCCTTTAGCAATACAACGGTGTCATGTTTCAAATGTGGTCGTACTAACGCGGCTACATCTTCTACTTTTTCTACGTAGTCAATTGCTGCTGACCCATGCTGTTTCTTTAATTCATCGTAAATCCAAAATGCCTTCTCTCCGACACAAATCACATCAGTGATCGGTGCACCAATGGCTTCTGCCACACTTCGATGAAGATTTTCTTCATCAGGCCCTAATTCATAAATATCTCCTAAAACTGCAATTCTCTTGTGAAAACCAGACATTGATTTTACCGTCTCAATTGCAGCTTTCATCGAACTAGGATTCGCATTATAAGCGTCGTTAATAAAGATAGAGCCTTCAGGACCTTCTACTCGTTCAAGCCTCATACCTGTAATCGCCGTTTGCGCTAGACGTGCTTTTATCACGCTATCTGGTACACCTAGTCGCTGTGCAATCCACATGCCATATGCCGCATTTTTCACATTATGCTTGCCAAGTAGAGGCAAATGCCAAAACGACTCATCTAAAAATGAAAAGGTATACCCATCGTTTGTTTGTGTAACATCAGAAATGGTTTTTGTTGCAGCATCACCAAAACCAATTGAAATGGTTTCTTGCTGTCGAAACGACTCTAGCAACGGTTCATCTCCATCCATTACTAACGCTCCGTTAGGCTTTAATCCATCAAGCATTTCCATTTTCGCTTTTGCAATACCTTCTCTTGAACCTAAATGTTCAATGTGCGCTTCCCCGATGTTCGTTACAATCCCTAAATCTGGTCGCGCTAGTTTCGAAAGAAGCGAAATTTCTCCTGCATGATTCATCCCCATCTCAACAACGGCAAACTTGCAATCACGCGGCATTGAAAGCAGCGTCAAAGGTAAACCAATATGGTTATTTAAATTTCCTGCGGTACGATGAACAAATGGTTCTCCACCTAAGAGTTGAAAAACAATATCTTTTGTTGTCGTTTTTCCATTTGATCCTGTAATGCCAATGACATAAGGATTGACAGCATCGCGATAAACTTGAGCTAGCTTTTGAAGCGCCACTAGCGTGTCTTCAACAAAATAAAGTTGAAAATCAGCAGCTAGCCAAGTTGGAACGGGTTCATCTTCTTGCCAAATCGATCCTGTTGCGCCAGATTCGATTGCAGCTTGAAGGTAATGATGGCCATTAAACCGGTCGCCAACGAGCGGAATAAACAGCGCATGCTTCGCTTGTTTTCTTGAATCAGTAGTGACACATTCAAAAGATCGAACGTCATGTTGAATGTTCACCTGTTTTGCAACGGATTCAACCATTTTTGATTCAATCATTTCACTCGCTCCTTTAACGCTGCCCTTGCCACTTCTCGGTCATCAAAATACGTTCGGTTTCGCCCAATTTCTTGGTACGTCTCGTGTCCTTTTCCGGCTATCACAATAATATCATTTTTCTCCGCTTGATTCATGGCGTAATGGATCGCTTCCGTCCGGTCTTCAATTAAACGATATTGATCACGGTCAAGCCCTGACGTCATGTCTTGTAAGATCATTGATGGGTTTTCCGTTCTAGGATTATCAGAAGTGAAAATCGTCTCATCTGCGTATCTCACAGCGATTTCTCCCATAACGGGGCGTTTCGATTTGTCACGATCTCCACCACAACCAACGACTACGCGAACTTTGTTACTTGCAAAGTCTTGAACCGTTTTTAATACATTTTCCAAGCTGTCCGGTGTATGGGCATAGTCTACAATGACGGCAAAATCCTGACCAGAGTCTATAGGCTCAAACCGTCCTGCAATGCCTGAGATGTGCGCTAACCCTTTTTGAATCGTCGGAAGTGAGAATCCTGATACATATGCTGCAGACACAGCCGCTAACACGTTATATACGTTAAATAAGCCAATTAAACTCATTTTTATTTCGACCGATTCTCCAAAGACTGTAAGGGTAAAAGTCGTTCCGTTTGATTCAATGCGCACATCGGAAGCCATTATATCTGCCGGCTTTTTTATTCCGTAAGTGATCAGATCTGCTGTTGTCATTTGAATCAGTTGATCCGCCACTTGATCGTCACTATTAAAGATAGCTGTTTTCCCATCATAAGTGTTACCAAGTTGTGAAAACAGTAAACTCTTTGCGTACATATAGTGATCCATCGTTTGGTGATAATCGATATGATCTGGCGACAAGTTTGTAAAGATCGCAATATCAAAGTCACATCCACGTACGCGCCCTAAGTGAAGAGCATGGGAAGACACTTCCATCAAAGCTGTATCGACTTTTTGATCAACCATTGCCTGGAATCGTTGCTGCAATACGAGCGACTCAGGCGTCGTATTTTTCGTTTCAATCACTTCGTCGCCGACTTTCGTGTACATCGTCCCAATCAAGCCGGTTGTGCGTTGTTCTTGTTTAAAAAGTTGATCTAAAATGTGCGTTACAGATGTTTTGCCGTTTGTTCCTGTTACACCTATCAATTGTAATTTTTTTGTCGGGTTATCATAAAATCGATTCGCAAGCTGTGCCATCACTCGCTTTGTATCACGAACAACGAATACAGGAATAGGAAGATCAAGCTCCTTTTCTGCGATAATCGCGACAGCTCCATTGTCATAAGCGCTTCTAGCAAAATCGTGTCCGTCTACCGTATAACCATTAATACAGAAGAACAATGTTCCAGCACGCACTTCTCGAGAATCCATCTCTAAATGATCAATCTCAATCGCTGCTTCTTTCTCTTCTGTTAGTTTTATGCCTCTAATTTGGTGAAGCAATTCTTCTAGTTTCATTTTTATTGCCTCCAACGTTCAACAATCAATCTTATCCACGTTTCTAGATGTTTAAAGATGAATGAGTAATAAACACACGTCTTTTATTTTAGTCGTTCTCACTCGTTTTGTCACCCATATATACACGGATTGTTGAATCTTTTGGCACTCTAGAACCTGGTTCCGGGGCTTGACGAACGACGACATCTCCTTCTCCAGAGGCAGAAAGACGCAGTTCATAGTGAGATTCATAAATGTCTCTTGTCGTTCGACCAAGTAGATTTGGAACCTCCACTAAACCTTCCTCATCCCATGTTAATTTTTTTTCAATTTGATCGCTTCGTTTCTCCACACCCATCGCCTCTAAACTATCGCCAATAATTTTCCCAGCGATTGGAGCTGCCACTTGGCTACCATACTGCACAGCACCTTTCGCATTATCAATCGCAACATAAACGATAATTTCCGGATCATCCATAGGCGCAACGCCAAGAAAAGAAAGAATGTAATTGTTTTCTAAATAGCGACCGTCTTTTGCTTTTTGTGCAGTCCCCGTTTTTCCACCAACACGATAACCATCAACAAACGCTTTTCCCCCAGACCCTTGCGCAACAACATGTTCCATTGCATACCGCACTTCTTCCGATGTTTCAGGTGAAATGACTTGTCGCTTCATCACTGGATTCGTACGTTCCACTACTTCTCCCGTTATATCATCGACCCATTCTTTGGCAATATAAGGCTCATACAAGTAGCCCCCATTCACAGCTGCTGCAACGGCCGCGACTTGTTGGATTGGCGTCACCGCCACCCCTTGACCAAAAGAAGTTGTCGCTTGCTCTAGCGGCCCTACTCGATCACGGTTAAACAAAATTCCTTTTGCTTCCCCTTGCAAGTCAACGCCAGTTTTTTGCCCAAAACCAAAGTCTTCAATATAGTCAAACAATCGATCTTTCCCTAAACGCTGCCCGAGCTCAACAAACCCCGGGTTACAGGAATTTTGCACGACTTCTAAAAACGTTTGCGAACCATGGCCGCCTCGTTTCCAACAATGCAGTTTGGTACCAGCTACATCCACATAGCCCGGGTCATAGAAATGATCATTATCTAAATCTACGAGATCTTCCTCTAGTGCTGCCGCTAAGGTAATTAACTTAAACGTTGAACCAGGCTCATACTGCATCCATACTGGCTTGTTTTGATTGTAAATTTCTGCAGGGACGTCGCGATAATTCTCAGGATTAAAATGAGGCCGACTACTCATTGCTAAAATTTCCCCATTCTTTGGATTCATCGCAATGGCAATTGCCCCATCCGGATCATATTTCGCTTCGGCAATATCCAACTCTCGTTCCATGATCGTTTGCACTTCGCTATCAATCGTTAATTTTAAATTTAAACCGTTAATCGGCGCTGTATATTCATCTGCCAAATTCGGCATCTTCGTATTTTTTGCTGTTGAATAAAAGGACACATAGCCTTCTTTTCCTTTTAACTTGTCATCGTATACGTATTCAAGCCCTGTCAGTCCTTGATTATCAATGCCAGCAAAGCCAAGCACATGTGACAAGTAACTACCAAACGGATAATGACGCTTTGAATCTTCGGCAATATAAATGCCTTCTAAATTTAACAGTCGGACTTCTTGTGCTGTTTTTTGATCCATTTTCCGACCTTCTGGCCGAATGTATACTTTACTTTCTCTCTTCGTAATGGTTTTGTAGATTTCTTCTTGATTCCCTTTCAATACAGAGGCTAATCTTTCTGCAGCATCAACAGGATCTGTAATTTGTCTAGGAAACGCAACAATCGACGGCGTACTAATATTCGTTGCGAGTTCTACACCATCACGATCCAGTATGTCTCCTCTTTTTGGTTGGAACGGAATGTCTCGACCCCAAGAATCTTCTGCTTTTTCTGTTAACCATAATCCTTGTCCGAACTGCACATATCCTAAACGCGCTCCAATTACTGTAAACACAACAAATCCTACAGCAAACAACAATAGAAGCCGTTTTCTAACGGTCACATTTGAAACTCGCACGGCTCTCCCTCACCTTCTACTCATTAGCATCCTGTCCTATGGTTATCCCTATGAGGCAATCACTAAATTTAGAACGAGCTGTCTGTGAACAACTAGATAAGGGCTTTTACACAGAAAAAAAGACCCCGAGATTAGGAATCTCGAGGTCTTCATCAGTTTCTTAAACTTAAATTGACTACATTTAACTGCTACACTTACTCATCACTTGAGTCTTCTTCGCTCGCTTCGGTTTCCTCTTCCGTCTCATCCACCTCTTGTGGCGGTGTTGATTCAAGGGTTACGGAAACGACATCTCCTTCCGCTATCGTTGTTCCTGCAATCGGTTCTTGCTGGACAACATAGCCACTGCCTGAGTAATCCAGCTCTAAATCAAGTAAATGGACCATTTTTAATACGTCTCTTCTTGACCAGCCACGCATATCAGGGATGGTTTTTTCATCACCATCTGTAATAAGAATGACGGTTTCATCTTCTAGTAATCGCGTACCTGCTTCTGGTTCTTGATGCTCAATTGTATCCCCATCACCAATCACAACCACATCTTTGTCCGCAAGGGTGTCGGTCGCTTGAGACGTCCGTTCTCCAATTGCTTCAATCATATGAAACCCTTGATCTTCTGCTTCTTCTTGTAACTCTTCATCATTCGGTTCTAAGTCAAGGTACGCCATACTACTTTGCATCACGGCATTAAAAATGGTAGACACAGGGTCGTTTCCAGATTGATCTGAACTTAAATTTGGTTTTGTTACGGATACATAGACAACAATATCTGGATCGTCATATGGAGCCATCCCAAGAAACGAATACAAATACTGACCGTGGCCTTTTAAATAGCCACCTTGTTCAGCAATTTGCGCTGTCCCTGTCTTTCCGGCTACCTCTAGACCTTGAATATTGTACTTATTTCCTGTTCCGTGCTCTTCTGTTACAACACCACGGAGCAAATCACGAACGTGAGCAGCAGTTTCTGCTGAGATCGGCTCTCCCACTACTTCACTTTCTCCATGTTGTAACGATTCACCCTCTTCATCCCGTATATCTTGGACGATATACGGTTTCATCATCGTGCCACCGTTGGCAATTGCCGTCGCTCCTTGAATAAGCTGAATCGGCGTCATCGTCGACGTTTGTCCAAACGCTGTTGTTGCTGCATCAAGCCGTCTTCCTTTTTCAAGTCGACCAGGGCTTTCTTGGTCAAGGTCAATACCGGTTGGCTGTGAAAAGCCGAATGCTTCTAAGTATTGATAAAATGGTTCGATCCCTAAATCTTCTAAAACAAGCTTAGACATCAATACATTGGATGAACGATGGAACCCTTCCTCAAACGTGATTTCCCCCCAACCGTCAGGATTAACGTCGTGGATCTTACTGTTCATGTCAATTTCATAATTACCAGATTTAAACATCTGTTCATCATTAAAATATCCTTCTTCAATGGCTGCAGCAACGGTAAACATTTTCAGCGTTGAACCAGGCTCAACCGCATCGGTAACCGCGTAATTCAAATAATTTTCGATTTGCCCGTATTGGTTCGGATTGAAACTCGGACGGTTCGACATCGCCAAGATTTCGCCTGTATTTGCATCTGCAGCAATCGCCGTCATTTTTTCTGGCGCATACTCTAATTCTACTTGAGACATCGCTTGTTCCATAGAGGCTTGGATTCTTGTGTCAATGGTTAACTGAATATCAGCTCCATCTTGAGGCAACGTAATATTTTCTGCTGGTGAATTCACTCTGCCCAATCGACTATATTCAATTGCGCCATCCGTTGATGCTAAATACTCATCTAATCGACCTTCTAAGCCGATATTGTTAATTTCTTCATTGACACTCTGTTGGCCAATCACATGAGAAGCGAACGTTTGTTTAGGATAATAACGACGTGTCGTCTCCTCCATTTGAATACCTGGTAGCTGTAGTTCAACAATGTCTTGCTTCGTTTCATACGGCAAATATCGAGACGTTGGCCCTAATTCAATTTGATAGCGTCCTTCTTCTTTTCCTTTGTCCAGCATGTTCGCCAACTCTTCCACTTCTAATTGAACATAAGGAGCTAGTTGTTCAGCTGTCGCCTCGGTATCTTTGATATAATTTCCTTCGCCTTGATTTTCTGACAATACCGCAAGCACATGGTAGGCTGGAACATCCTCAGCTAACACACTTGCATTTCGGTCTAAAATAGAGCCTCGCTCACTCGGCAATACTTCCGATTGGTTGTAACGCTCTTCTGCCATCGCAACCAAATCGTTCCCCTTTACTTCTTTTGCAAGTTGTATATAAGCGATCCGTCCTACTAAAACAGCAAATACAGCTAAGAAAATAAATAGCAGGACAACAGCTCGCTTGTTTGTAACGGCGCGTTTAATTTCCAATTCGGTTCCTCCTTTAAGAATCTAAAGAAAAAACTAGTTCAAAATTGAACTAGTCATGGTTGCATCCCCATCTCTTTCGCTCGACGCATGACATTCACTGGCGCACTCTCTTCAGCAAGGATTGTTTTTAGACCATCATTTTCCATTGTCAATTCGGTTACTCTCGTTTGTTCAGTTTGAACAGACGTGCTTAACCCGTAAATGTTCGAGTAATTATGTACAATCAAACACAGCATGGCAAATACGACGATTGCTAACAACGTGGCAATCATTTTTTCCCCTAGTGTAATTCTTGCGCGGTAACGAATGACTTGTTTTTCCTTGTGAATTGGGCGTTCCTGTGGCTGTGTGTACGATTGTCTAGCTAACATCCTTTATCCTCCTTTTAATCGAGCCTACCTTTTTTCAATCACACGTAATTTCGCTGAGCGAGAGCGATTATTTTCATTAAGCTCTTCATCTGACGCAACAATTGGTTTTCTCGTCACTAATGTGAACGGTGCTTGTTTATCATCTGGTATAATCGGTAATCCTTTTGGCAAATCCGGAATCGACGTCTTTTCTTTAAACACTTGTTTACACAAACGGTCTTCAAGTGAGTGAAACGTAATAACCGCGATTCGTCCTTTTGGCTTTAACAACTGGAGCGCATCAACAAGAGCGTCTTCAAATGCACCTAATTCATCATTTACGGCGATGCGGATCGCTTGAAACGTCCGTTTTGCAGGATGTCCCCCAGCCCGACGAGCTGGAGCTGGAATCGCATCTTTGATAATTTCGACTAATTCATCGGTTGTTTCAATTGGTGCTTTTTCTCGCACTGCTTCAATTTTTCTCGCAATTTGTTTAGCAAACTTTTCTTCCCCATATCGAGAAATAATGGCCATCAATTTTTGAAAGGTCCACTCATTCACAACATGTTTAGCTGTTAGCTCCGCACGTTGGTCCATCCTCATATCGAGTGGTGCGTTTTGATGGTAGCTAAATCCTCTTTCCGCTTCATCTAATTGAGGAGAAGAAACACCTAAATCAAACAGGATCCCATCGACTTCATAAATACCATGCTCCGCTAATTCCTCTTTCAAGAAACGAAAATTACTCCGGATGAATGTCACTTTATGGAGATGATCTTTCAATACTTCTTTTGCATGATTGATTGCCTTTTCATCTTGGTCAAACGCATAGAGATGGCCTTGATCAAGTTGCTCAACAATTCGCTTGGAATGACCTGCACCACCTAAGGTACAGTCAACGTAAATTCCATCTTTTTTAATGTCCAATTGTTGAACAGATTCTTCTTTTAACACGGTTGTATGTAAAAACATCTTGCACCTAATTCCTTTTTTCAATTTGCTTTAGAGCTATAGATCAAAGTCAACGAGATTCTCCGCAATTTCTGCGAAAGAGTCTTCCGAGTCTGACACATAGTCTTCCCAAAGAGACTTACTCCATACTTCTACTCGGCTTGACACACCTATGACCACACACTCTTTTTCTAATTTAGCATACTCTCGTAAGTGATTCGGAACATTTATTCTTCCTTGTTTATCCAATTCACACTCTGCAGCACCTGAAAAAAAGAATCGAGTGAACGCACGGGCATCTTTTTTTGTAAAAGGGAGTTCTTTTAATTGGCCTTCAAGCTTGTCCCACTCTGCTTTTGGATAGACAAATAAGCAGTGATCCAGGCCTCTTGTTACAACAAATGAAGGGCCGAGTGGTTCTCTGAATTTGGCAGGAACGATCATACGGCCTTTATCATCAATGGTATGCCGATATTCGCCTAGAAACATACGCTGCCAACCTCCCACCACTTTCTCCCCTAAACTTACCACAAAGCCCCACTTTGTACCACTCTGAAGTGCACATTTCCACGAAATAAAAAAAAATCCTGCATTCCTACAGGATTTTCCGTTGATTTTTTTATTGACAAGCACTGACAAGATTAGATGTAAATTAAAAGGTGACGATATGAATCTCCATCTAATTCATCTATGAAGCGTTGGATGCTGTCGGTCCCTGCAAGGTTTAACAGAATAATTGGGTTTAAAATTCGTTCTTGCAAACTAGAAAAAGGGTGCAGCCAGCGAATCGCTTCATCATATTTTTTCAATTCTGTTTCGTAGCGACGGTTTATTTCTTTATTCATAAATGCTTTGAGACGATCTAATTGATCTTCTATGAAGGCTTTGTTTTTTAAACTGAGATCATAAACCGTTGGATCCATTTCTTTCGCCAGCTCTCGTAACGGAAGATGAGCGTCTTCCATTTGCTGCTGAGCACGCTGAATCTGACTTTCAATTTCAAATGAGTGTTGCCGATCAAGCCATTGTTGCTTTAGCAGTGGGCCATCTCCGTTAATATAGGCTCCAGGGTCTTCGTTTTTGTCAGCTAAATGTTTTTCAACAGATCTTGGTACAATCGTTGCTGAAAACCGCTGCACCACAGGGGTCATATTAAATTCAAAGCATGAGAAGCAATCTTTTAACGCGCCCCAATACGCAATCTCTCCTGGTCCGCCTACAAAAGCAAGCGTTGGCAACAACCATTCTTGCATAAGCGGTCTTGTGACCACATTGTTACTAAACCTTTCAGGATGTTCATCAAGTTCTGCTAGTAGTTCCGATTTCGAGAATCGTATCGATGTTTCTGAAATGTAAAAGATCTCGTCACTATAGTTAAGTCGGTGGCGTTTTCCATCTACTGTATAAAAAAGATGGGCATTGTCATGATCTGTATCGATTGGTTTCTGATAACCTTGTTCTGCAAATCGTGCTTCTCCATTGATGTAGGCCGTTTGCAAGTCTTCCACACGGTCAATAAGGCTTTTGAAAAATGGCTTTTCAATTGTTCTTAACGCTTTATCATCACTATCTAAATACAGCAAGCCTTCTTCTGCAAACAAGTCGTGCATCATCGCCATAAAAAAGTCAACATACGTACCGGCATGCTTGGCATGCTGTTCAACTTTTTCTTTTAACCCAGCGGTATGGCTCGTTTCAGGTAGCGCTGAAAATAACTCACTAATTAGATGTTGAAGTTCTGCTTGTGGTAAACCCTTTTTGGAAGCAGACGTCCCGTCCACTTCATCCGTAAGCAATCGTTTTTTCCATTTCGCTGCTTCTGGTTTATAGATTGTTCGCACTTCATCCAAATCATGGTCTTCCCCTGCAATCCAAAACAATGGGACAACTGGACGACCTAACTTTTTTTCATAGGATTTCGCAAGTACAACGACCGTTACTGCTTTATAGACACTGTATAAAGGGCCAGTAAATAAGCCAGCTTGCTGTCCACCAACAACAACCATCGCATCTTCTTGTTTTAATTTATGTAATTGCTCCTCGATTTTTTTTCGATTCGGAAGGCTTTCCATATTCCGTTCCAAATACCTAATAACATCTTGTTTATGCGTAAAACGACGCTCCGTTAAATCTTGACATCGTTTTTGTAACCAATGCTTATCCGATGGGATGTAAGAAAAAAAGTCAGCCATTTGCTCTCGACTTTTTTCATAATCGGCGGCGAAGCCTTTTAAGGTATTCTCACTAAGCTCCTCAATTTTCATAGCAAATCTTCTCCTCATCAGCCATTTTCCATATCCGCTTACCATCATAGCAAAAACAGGTGACACAACCAAATAAGTTGCTTCATCATCTCCTATTTGTACATCGCTTGCTTTCCCTGCAACAGCTCGTACAATAAAGACAGCATCGGAATTGGAAGTTGACGCTCCTGCCCTTTCTTTAAAAGGTACCCAACGATCCCATCCAGTTCTAGCGGACGTTCGTGTCGTAAGTCCGTTAACATCGACGATTGATTTTCTTTCGTTTGTTCGCAAATGCGCTTTAATTCTCGCCACTTTTCATCTCGATCACGACGTTTTAACACCAGCATCACTTCTAGAAAGCAACGTTCCATCGCTTGCTCATAAAAAGGATTTTCGATTAATCCTCCATTTTTTACGTTCAACAACGCTGTTAACGGATTGATGCACGCATTCATAATTAACTTTGATTCTAGCATATCTTTATAGTCACTCTGCCATTCAAATAAAAGGCGTTTGGGCGTAATAAGAGTAGTAAAGTCAAACAATCCATCTGCAGATCCATTACGAAACGCAGCGATTTTCACTCTTCCTTCTCCTTTCACATGTACAAGATTTGGTTTATCAACATCTTTCAGTAATCCATATTCAACAATTCCGACGTAAACAGGCTCCGTAAGCTGTTCAATGAGTTGCAAGTGCTCCATTCCATTTTGCAAAAATAGCCAGCGGGCTCCCTTTACATCCAGTCCGCGGTATTCTTCTACTACCCGTTTAACTTGGTAGGACTTCACACAGACAATAATTAAATCATACGTTTCGTCTACGGACCTTTTAACTAAAACGTCCATTGCATCATCGTCTTTGTCTTTTCGCTTAACCTTAACCCCTTCCGCTTCTATAAGAGAAACAGTTTGTTTGCTTCGCATAAATAACGACACGTCCACCTGTTCGCTTCGCAGAGTCGCAGCTATAAATAACCCAACAGCACCTGCGCCAATCACAGCAATATTCATCTTTCCACCACCACTACATTTTGAATACTTCCTATTATACGTGGTCACTGATTGTTTTTAAATTGACAAACATGTTTGTTTTTAATGCGCTTCCATTCAATTTATAGTAAAATAAAGAAGAACACATCAGTGGAGCAGGAGGTTTATACACAATGATTAAAGTTGAACGACTACTAATTAATTATAAGACTTTAGAAGAATTTAAACACTTTCGTGAATATGGTGCAGCTGAACTATCGATGAAAGACGATTTAAATCAGAGCATCGTTGATAATGATAGTGAATCTCCTTTTTACGGAATTTATTACGGCAAAAAACTTGTTGCACGAATGAGTCTGTATCAAATTGACGGAAACTTCGATCAGTATTTTGACCCTCCACAAGATTATTTAGAATTATGGAAGCTTGAAGTGCTAGAGCCTTATCGGGGTCAAGGGTATGGTCGTGCCTTAATTGATTTTGCCAAAAGCTTTGAGATTCCAGTTAAAACAAACGCGCGCCAAAGCACAGGCGAATTTTGGTCAAAGTTAGGGTTCGAACCAATTACGTATCAAGAAGAGCGCGACCGTGGCGAAAGCCCTTACGTTTGGTTTCCTTCCGGCGTGTTTGAACAAAAGAAGCCAAAACCGAGACAAACACAATCCCAAGAGTAAGAAAAAAACAGCCCCGTGTCTTCACGTGGCTGTTTTATAATGTCTTTTCAAGCAAACTATGATTCGTTAGCTTTCGAGCACGATCCATAATTTCTAGCAGAGAGCGATAGTCCTGCGTAATCACATTCTTTTCTTTTTCTACTTTTTCAAGCTTTTCTTTTAACATTTCATTTTCCGCTTTAAGCATACTTGCATCCTCTACATCTTGCTTTGCTTTCATTGATTGTAAGTAATCAATCACTGCATCTAAATCTAAAGGCTTTTCTTGTGAAACCTCTTCTACATGATCGATTGGTGCTGCTTCAATTCTTTCTGGCTCATGCTGATACACCATTTCTGAATCTGACTTTGCTTTTTCCTTCTTTAGTACCGTACGTTTTTTCTTCGCCATATTTACTTCTGCTGTATATTTTTTTCGGATTGTTGAATTCCATCTAAATCCACACGCTGCACTCGTTCGAGAAAGTGTTTCTGCAACTTCTTCAAATGCTGCTAGCTGCGTACTTCCTTCCCTAATATGACGCAATACGGTGTCAGCTAAAAGTAAATCATCTTCATGCGACCATGCATCTTGACGATTTGCCGTCATGTTTAGCCCCTCCCTTTCCTTATCCACTTAAACCGTAGTTAAGTCTATGCCCCAACTTACAGAAATAGACGTTTCTATTAAAACATCATCTCCAAGTCTACTCTTGCTTATACAAAAAAAAGAAAGCCATCGAATGGCTTTCTTTTTATTTTGAAGCTACTTTTTCACCTTTGTAAGAACCACACTCTTTGCAGACGCGGTGAGAAAGTTTGTACTCTCCACAATCTGGGCATTCTACCATACCTGGTACTTCTAGTTTAAGATGCGTACGACGCTTCGCTTTTCTAGTCTTAGATGTTCTTCTAAATGGAACTGCCATGTTTATTACACCTCCTTAAAATTAAATCGAAGAATAGCGCTTATTTTTCATCAAAGAATTTCGCCAAGTCTGCTAGCCTTGGGTCAATTTGGTCACTGTTCTTCTCATCTGAAACCAATTCCCAATCCTTCCCAGAAGAAGGAGCAGGTGTTTCGGTTGGTTTATCAGCGAACACTTGCATAGGAATTTCTACAAGAATACGCTCTTGTATCATATGAGATAAATCAATCACATCACCCGAATACGTGAAAACATCTTCTTCCCTTAAATGAGAAGGAGGCATTTCACCCTCTGGGACAAAATGAGCTTGACCCTTTATTTCATATGGCCATTCGACATCCGCTAATGTTCGGGAACAAGGTAAAACCAAATGCCCCTTCACAGCAAAATCAAACGAAAACACGTTTCGACTTGCATTTGCTGTCCCTTTAAAGGAAACAGGACTTGCGGCTCGAACATCCTGGTGTTCTTTTAATTGATCTTCCAACGTTACATTTTCATCAAAATGAAACGATTCATTTCGCGCTTGTTGAAGAGCTTGAACGGTCCATTTCATGTATCCTCACCTCATAGGCAACAAAAATCATTATAAGTCTCAACGACAGGAATGTCAACCTTATTTCTTTACAGCAAAAGCCTTTTATTCTCTGCCATTATTCTTGTATAATGTAGCCACAGACGACTAATATTTAGTTTATCACGAGAACGTTTTTCATGCAAAAAAAGGAGGGTTTGAATGAAAGCCGTCGGTCTTGTAGTTGAATATAATCCGTTTCATAATGGTCATTTGCATCACGTGTTACAAGCAAAAGAAGATACACAAGCAGACGTGGTAGTAGCCGTTATGAGCGGATCATTTTTACAAAGAGGAGAGCCAGCGCTGCTTTCTAAAAGGGTTCGAGCGGAAATGGCGCTCCGAACAGGCGTTGATGTTGTGGTCGAACTTCCTTATGGATACGCTGTTCAAACCGCTCCCTATTTCGCAGAAGGGGCGGTTCGGATTCTGTCAGCGTTATGCTGCTCTTCGCTTCACTTCGGCAGTGAAGAAGGGGAAATCAAGCGATTTACAGAACTTGCGACTTTTATACGTACCCATAAGGCTGAATACGACACTTATGTACGACACTTTTTAAAACAAGGCTTCTCGTACCCTAAAGCAAGCGCCGATGCCTTTTCTTCTTTAGCTGGTTCTGACAAACAGCTACCGTTAAACCAGCCAAATAATATTCTTGGCTTCCATTATGTTCAACAACTCTATGCCCAAAACACATCAATGCAGCCTTTTACAACAAAACGTATTGTGGCAAACTATCACGACGAAGATCTAGGAGCCCATTCAATTGCAAGCGCTACAAGTATTCGCCACGCGCTTAATCAAAATGAAGCAGTTGAACGCGTCTTACCACCTTATTCACGGTTATTATTGGACAACTTTAAAGAAGAACATGGTCAGTTTCACTTTTGGGAAGCCTATTTTCCTTACCTCAAGTATCAAATGTTAATCCGTAGCCCGGAAGAGTTAAAAGAGATTGCTGAATGTGAAGAAGGTTTGGAGTACCGATTAATCGAAACAGGGAAAGAAGCAACCACTTTTCAAGACTGGATCAATCGATTGAAAACAAAGCGATATACGAGTACAAGACTACAACGTTTGTTTGTACATTTATTAACAGGAACGACCAAAAATCAAATCGAAGCAGCACGTTTAGAAGGCGATCATTCTTACATTCGTTTACTTGGCATGAGTCACAAGGGAAGACAGTATTTAAACGAGCATAAAAAAAGCTTCACCCTCCCTGTCATTACAAGAGAAGCTGAATTAAAGCATTACGGCACATTAGGTGCTCTTGACCAACGTGCCACGAATTGCTATTGGTTAACAAAACCAGCATCTCTTCATGCAAAGACAATCGAGCGTGAATTTAAAGCGACACCGAGTTACATAAAAGATGAATAACCTTAGAATCAAACGTTGATTTCTTTCTTAACTAAAATCGCCGCATAACCCTTAGCTGAGGTCTGTGCGACGATTTTTTTTAAGCCCTACTATTCATCTTGTAGCGTTTCTAAAAAGGCCAACGCTTCTTCAAACGTCTGGATGGGCACAATTTCCATATCTGTGTTAATGGATTCTGCTGCTGCACGTGCATCTTCATAGTTATTTCCACTTGTTGGAACGAGGAAATAATCGGCACCTGCTTGATCGGAAGCGACTACTTTTTGATTTGCACCACCGATGGAACCCACTTCCCCATCTTCATTGATCGTTCCTGTTCCAGCAATGTGATAGCCAGCAGTTAAATCGATCTCTTCTAATTGACTATAGACTTCCAATGCGAAGATAAGACCCGCTGAAGGTCCCCCTATTGCCCCTGCGGTAATGTCAACCTCTGGCGTGAATGTCGTTGTACGAACCGTTTCCACTGAAACTCCTACGCCAACGCGGTCATTATCCATGTTAAATTCGTCCGGAAACGAGGAAAATTCAAGGTTTTTCATGAGGGTTTCTTCTTCTCGTTCAAACGTCAGCGTGACAATGTCTCCTTCAGAAAACATGGCTAGTGAATCAATTAGCGCTTCACTTGTTTCAATTGCTTCCCCATCGACGTGGGTAATAATGTCACCAGGCTCCAACTGTTCATCAGCTGACATTCCTTCTGTGGTGCCTACAACATAAACACCCGTATACTCAATCTCCACTTCCCCTACTTCAGACGCTTGATAGGCTGCAATTTTTGCATCATCTTGAGAATTTGCCATTAACAACTGTTGTCGCTGGTCATATTCTTCATCTGTCATGCCAGACGGGGCTGGATTAAGAGAGCGAAATTCACTAAACCACGACCACGCCGCTAATGCCGGTGTCGCTTTTGCGCTTCGAACCGTCGTTAACATAAAGGTTCCTTCATCATCTTTATTTCCATCTGTTACATCGACCATCTCTTCTACAGATTGCGCTAATCCTGGTTGACTATAGTAGTACGGCAGTTCAAAACGAACAATGACGAGTAAGACAACGAGAAGGACGAGCCATTTTACCCATGGAAATGACTTTCGCTTTTGTTCCATTCTTTACCTCCACTGCTTCATTCTATCTTTGATTTCAGGCAAAACGTTTTGGCATGCCTGCTCACCCTGTTCAATCAGTGTCTCCGTTTCGGAAAAGTCTAACGGAGAAGAATGTTTAATAATGGGACGAATCATAATGTCCCCTTGCTCTTTTTGTTTGCGCGCTAATTCCCTGCCCATAATATCCATTGTTTGCATAACAATTTCATGAATAGATGGCGTTTTTAAATGGGAGCGAAAAAAAGATACGTCCACCCCAATAACAATGTCTGCACCCATTTCACGCGCCACCGATACTGGTACTCGTTCCACCACCCCACCATCAACAAGTAATTGATCGTTCCACTTGACCGGTACAAAAATACCTGGGATGGACATGCTTGCTCGGACTGCTTTTGCTACATCTCCATCAGCTAGAATGACTCGATTTCCTGTTAACAAATCAGTCGCTACGACACGAACCTCTTTATCGAGCTCTTTGAACGTTTTTTGCTTCGCTAATATCCGAACTAAACTTTCAATCTTATCACCAGCAATTAAGCCTTGCCTCGAAACGGTAAAATCTAAGTAAAATTTATTTTTAAATAGCTTTGCAAAGCGCTCCATATGCTCAATGGAATGTCCGACTCCATACATCGCTGCCACTAGAGCACCCATGCTGCTTCCTGCGAGAAAATCAATGTGAATCCCCGCCTTCTCTAGGGCACGAAGAACACCAATATGCGCAAAGCCTCGCGCGCCACCAGAGCCTAATGCCAGTCCAATTCTAGGGCGATTGACTTCCACATGAGTCCCTCCTTTTCTCCTGATGCACTTCCTTACATCTGCTTTTAATCTTATGGTCTAAACAAAATTCGTATGCGTATATTTATATGGACATGCTTTTGTTTGCTAGCCACAGTAAAGGAGTCCTGAATGCATGCATGAAGCACGAAAAACCTCTCTAATTAAATCCGCCATCTTTGCTATGGCAGCAATTATTTTAGCTCTCTCGCTCGTTCTTTTTCCGAAAGAGGCTCTAGATGCGTCCACACGAGGACTAGATATGTGGTGGAACGTTGTCTTTCCGTCATTATTGCCCTTTTTTATCGTATCTGAACTGCTTATCGGATTTGGCGTTGTCGCTTTTCTAGGTGTCGTTCTTGAACCGCTAATGCGACCCCTTTTTAAAGTACCGGGAATTGGTGGCTTTGTTTGGGCGATGGGACTCGCAAGCGGAAACCCAGCTGGCGCTAAATTAGCTGTGCAAATGCGTAAACTTGGAAAAATTACGCGTATCGAGGGGGAGCGACTTGCAGGTTTTACGAATTCTTCAAATCCCTTATTTATTTTTGGTGCGATTGCCGTCGGTTTTTTTCATAATCCAGCTTTAGGGATGATTCTGGCTCTTGCTCATTATGTCGGCAATTTATTTGTCGGTTTCTTGTTTCGCTTCTACGGAAAAGAAACAGAAACGTTAACACGCACACACGGAAAGAAGCGTTTAAACATAACCGATGCATTTGCCGCCCTCCACCAAGAACGAATAAATGATGGTCGAACGATCGGAAAACTCCTGGGAGATGCCGTTCGTTCATCAATTGAAACGTTACTGTTAATCGGAGGATTTATTATTTTGTTCTCCGTTTTAAATCAACTATTAAGCTTATTAGGAATAATATCCATCATTGCTTTTTTCGTCAGTTATCTTTTCGGCCATATTGGGTTGTCTCCGGAACTAGCTCACGCCTTTATTTCTGGTTTATTCGAAATCACAATCGGTGCTCAAATCATTAGTGAAACAACATCGGCTGATTTTCTATCTCAAATCATTGTCGTTTCATTTATTCTTGGCTTTGGCGGATTCTCTATTCAAGCACAAGTTGCCAGCATACTTGCTGAATCGGACATACGCTTTCGACCTTTTCTCTTAGCGAGGGTGTTACAAGGGTTTTTTGCAGCTTGTCTTGTCGTTGTCTTTTATCATTTATTATACAAACCGCTAACAGATGAAGTGAGCGGTCCTGACAACGGGATGCTCCCAACATTAGCAGAAACTGTATGGCATACGTTTCTTGATTGGTCGCCATACATAACGTTTTTCTTCCTCGGCTTATTTATCGTACTCAAAATTCCTAACGTAAAAAAAGACGATCGCTTGAGCTAGAAACCTTATGGATTAGACTCTTTAATTGCGTTAGGCAACGACTGATTATTTTTTTGCATATACACGGGTTAACGCATCAGCAACAGCTGCGGGCACGAGCGAGGACACATCTCCGCCGTAGCTCGCCGCTTCCTTTACAATCGTAGAGCTCACATAACTATACTCAGGCTTTGTCATTAGAAAAAGCGTGTCTACACCTGGAACAATGGTTTTGTTCATTGCAGCAATATTATGTTCGTAATCATAATCTGTGCTCGAGCGTAAGCCACGTATAATCGCTGTGGCACCATTATTTTTTGCGTAATCAACAAGTAACCCCGTAAACGGCTCCACTGTTAAATTAGAAATGTGGGCAGTTGCTTGTTTTAATAAATCGACTCGCTCTTCTAAAGAGAAAAGTGGCGTTTTTTTACTATTCACAGAAACAACAATAATTAATTCGTCAAACTGATTCGCCGCTCGTTCAAATAAGTCAATATGTCCATTCGTAACAGGGTCAAAACTACCTGAACTAACTGCTTTCCTCATCCACTTGCACCCTTTCATATATCGTTATTTTTGTTTCTCCATATCGTTCCGATCGAATAATAGGTAAACGCTCAAAATGAGGCAACTCGCTTGATACGGCTGTTTCACAAACGATGAGCCCTCCTCGTTCCAACACTTCACTACGATCGATTTTTTCTAGCGCATCTTTTATGTATAGCTCTGCCTTTGCATATGGAGGATCAATCAATATTAGTTGAAAGGTTTCATCGCGGCTAATGCATGCTTTTAGGCCTCTCAAACTGTCATTTTTATAAACAGTGGCTTTTTCGCTTAATTTTGTATGGGCTAAATTGGTTTGTATCGTTTGCACGGCTTGATGTTGTGCTTCAATAAAAAATCCTTTATCCATTCCTCGGCTTAACGCTTCAATTCCAAGGGCTCCACTGCCTGCAAATAAATCAAGCACATGTCCCCCTTCAAAATAAGGCCCAATCATATTAAAGATCGATTCTTTCACTTTATCTGTTGTTGGCCTTGTCTGTTTTCCAGGAACAGGTTTAAGTTTTAACCCACCTTGTTCACCTGAGATTACCCTCACATCATCACCCTATCCTATGAATTAATGAATACATGTATAACGCATGCGTTTCTTGTACATACTAAATCTAGCAACACAGAACGTGTTGCGACAACCGCGGAGAAGACTTACATTTCCCCATAAGATCTTCCTCCGGTTTCTCCTCTCCCATTGCCATGTGGATCATGGCAAGGCATTCTTCTTCGTGAAGAATGCCTTTTTTTATCGACACTCGACCAAAGAAATGGTATGATGCAAGCGATTCTAGAGAAGGAAGTAGGAAGAAAAGATGAACCAACGCGTCATTAAACTAGGTAATGGTCACGCTGATTTCTTTGAACTGATGGAACTTGCGTCATCAAACAAAACTCGTTTACTTGCTTGTTTTCAGCTTCAAACGTTAGAAGACCGCTTGTCTCTCGGGATTGTGTTCAAACCTGCTCGTCATCCGTCTACCTTTATGCCCATTTACCTTTGTCTTGAAGGCTTTAAACCAGATAGTAAAAGAGTACAACAATTTACAGCCTTTGCACACCAAGAAGACCTCACCGTTCATACAGTTGCTGTAAAGGCAATCGATCAATTTTTTGATGAAGACCAGTATGCTCGCTACCTAATCGGACTGTTACGATCACAGCGAGTCATTCCTCCCATGAGTTAAAAAATAAACCAGACGTTCGTCTGGTTTAGATTCCTAGCTTATAATCATATTCTTTCGCTTTATCCGGCTTTGCATCCTCATACTCCGTATTGACGAACGGTCGCATAGAAGGCTTCACATCGGTCACAAAATGAAACGACTGCAATTTATCAATAATGTCGTCTACTTTCTCTTGATCACAGTAGAATACGACATACTTCATTTTTTTTGATACGTATTGAACATGGCCAAAACGTCGTAACTGCCTTGCATACTTTAGTGATGTAAGCCAAACAACAATCCCTTGACGACTTGGACTTAACATAACTCATACCCCTCTTTTTTAAAAAATCATACGTTTATTTTACCACAATTTTCTTTTTTTATGTAAAAAGAATGTAGCTGCGTTACCCGCAACTACATCCACCACCAGAACCACATCCACCACTGCACGACATCGAATCAAAAAATGGGTTCCCAGTAGGTACTTTAATTGATGGCGAAACCGTATGGGCGAGCACGCCGCTCAATTCATTTAATAAATCTTCAAGCTCTGTTTCAGCTTTTTTAAACTCAGCAACAGATTCGTCTCGATCCAACTCTCTCTTTGCTGTACGTATATCGTTTGATACGGTTTTATAATCAGGATGGTATTTCCCAAAACGTTGCACTTCTTCATGCGCAACTTTTAAATTAGAAAACCGTTCAATTTTTTGTTGAGCTTCAGTATCACGATTAAGGCGATCACGCGCTTCGATATACTGTGCGAACAGCTCTGATTGAAGAACAACGGATGCGAGTTCATCAGAGGCGTTTAATAGTTCAACAGTATCTAATGTAGCTATCACGGCTGCACCTCCTCTTGCATATTGTATCATGGGTATTTAGTAGATCGAAAGGTTTTTTTCAATTTGACAAGGACAGGTTTCTTCCATATAATTCTTTCGACACACACTGGAGGACGCTTACATGAATTTAATTACGTTCAACCCGTTTCGAACGATTGGACTTCCTGGTATTGACTATGTAAAACCAGAAAATATGTTTAAAGATCAAAGCCGAATTGAGCAAGCCGACCTTTGTTTATTCCCAGAAAATTGGCAAGTGAACAGCCTTGTTTACGGCTTAAAGAAGAAGATATTCCCAAGTATTGAGAGTATTCATCTCGGCTACAACAAAATTGAAATGACGCGAGCGCTATGGACAATTTGTCCGACAAACGTTCCCTATACACTCATCTTAGGATCAAGCTCAAAAACCGTACAAGATGTGCTCGACACATTCGCCTTTCCTTTCGTAGCGAAAACCACACGCTCATCAATGGGAAGAGGTGTGTTCCTCATTCAAAACGAAGAAGATTTTCACGCCTATGCATCGAATCATGATGTTTTGTATGTGCAAGAGTACATCGAGTCAAACCGAGATCTTCGGCTATGCGTCATTGGTGATAAAGTCGTGAATAGCTATTGGCGAGAAAGCAGTGGATTCAAGAACAATGTTGCGCAAGGTGGTGTAATCTCGTTCGAGTCTATTCCTCAAGAGGCTATTGTGCTCGTTGAACGAGTTGCAAAACAACTTTCGTTGGACCATGTCGGCTTTGATGTAATTGTAAGAGATGGTCATTTTTATATTTTAGAGTTTAATACGTTATTCGGGAATCAAGGGTTCTTAGCCCAGGGGATTCGCGTTGAAGATTATATTTATGCATATATCAAAAAGTCTGTAACGAGTTAATTCGTTACAGACTGTACGGTTTCTGAGACTGTACTTTGCCCCATTTTAATCATTTCCATTAGCATCACCATCATACTCACATTATTTTGCATGCGCTCTACACGCTGTGGAAACGTCTTACCATAGAAATAATTTGACTCTTTTTCCATTTCATTTAATCGCTGCGGATTACGAGACAAGGTTCGGTACCATTCCGGATGATACCGCATAAATTCACGTAATTTTGCATCCTGCATCATTTTTAAGCGAATATCTTCTCTCATAAGCACTCCTTAATCACGCCTAAACGAAAAAGGCGATTCACTTTCCGATGGACGGGTAGGCTCCTGTGGTCTTTGAAACGTCTGCATCAAGTTCTGTACATTCCCAAGCACTGAACTAAACTGTGTTAGATGAGACTGTAAATCTTGGACATTCATTTTTTTCACTAGACCCATTAATTGACCAAGAAACTCCCCTGTACCTGCTGCACTCTCTTCTTCAGTCGCATCGTTTGAGGTAGTCGATTCAGTTGCATTTGTTGATGATTGCTCCGTCTGAACCTCTTCTTGCTCTGGTTGATCGTCTGCTTGTTGCCCGGATTGAATCTCTTCTTCATAAAGGAATGGCTGCCATTGTTCATGCTCTTCGCCTAAAATGGACCATTCCTCATAAATATCTTGCAATGTCCGCTTCCCATCCTTCACTTCCGTTACTAAACCTGGATGATTTCGCACAAAGACTTTAAATTGCCGAACCGAAGGATGCAGATTGGTTTGATTCATCTGACTCATCCCCTTTTATAGACTTATGTATAAGTAGTGTATACAATAGTCTGGTCCAATGTTCATGTTTTTTTGCTATTTATTCGTTAGATTTGATACACTAATACATGTCCGCATTAAAAAGAAATGAAAAGGTGAAAATAGTGACAGTAGAAGACAAAATTCGTACATTTATGAATGACGCATCAGAAGAAGAAAAAGCTGTTCTTGAACAAGTGATTGATGGCTTTTTAGCTAAGCAACAGAAACAACAATTAACGTATTTATCAGGAATTACGAAAGCTGAAGCATCCATACCATCTAAAGACACATTTTCGATTCGTGTACCCATTACCCCACTTATCCATAATCCACTTGAAATTGTTCACGGTGGAATGACGGCAACACTTCTTGACTCCACTATGGGTGGGGCTGCAATGGAAGCGTTACCTGATGATTTAACCGCTGTAACATCTCAATTAAATATTCATTATTTACGACCTGGCGTTGGCGAATACTTAGAATGTTTTGCGACAGTTGTTCATGCCGGAAAGCAGCTTATTATTGTTGAAGGTAACGCCTATAACAATGAAAAGAAATTAATCGCAAAAGCTACTGGAACGTTTTATGTCATTCCGCGTAAATAATTGCTCGCATAGCTCGTTAACCCTTTGGTTTATGGGCTTTTTTCATACAAAAAGGTACGGATAGACGTTGGTCAATCCGTACCTTTAACTATTCGTTCCCTCTTTTATTCAACCGAGAAGTTTTGCGTGTAATACGAGTTGTGGACGCCCACGCCAAGATCAGTAAATTCTTCGTGAAGCAACACTGTGCGATGACTATCACTGTTTAACCAACCACCAACAGCCGCAATACCGTCTACATAGTTGAAAGCAATATTCTCCCCTGCTTCAGCAAACGAAACATGTCCAGCGTGAAAACGATCCAGCAGCGTCCCATGCACAGGCGAGACATGATCAAAATAATCTTCATCGTACATATCTTTACTGTGATTGTACGCCACTTGAGCGACATCATCCGCCCAAGCAAACGCCTCTAACCCATAACTCGTTCGTATTGCATTTGTTAGTTCAAAAATTTGCTTCTCGTTCGCTTCATCAATTTTTTCCATGTCAGATCGACTGAGCGAGGCTTTCTCAGGCAGCTCGTTTGTATATCGAAATGAATAAGGCCGCTGGTTCAACAATACTTCGTCTGTCATTAGCCGAACCGAAGCCAATGTATTTGTATGGATATCCATATAAAATTGAATATAATAATCGCCCACTTGTGCTAACGGCCTCATTTGCACGTCTTGTTC
Organism: Shouchella phoenicis; assembly: GCF_047238345.1. Taxonomy (NCBI): domain Bacteria; kingdom Bacillati; phylum Bacillota; class Bacilli; order Caryophanales; family Bacillaceae; genus Shouchella; species Shouchella phoenicis. The sequence goes on from NZ_JBDFMQ010000001.1 coordinate 2,287,829, forward strand.
AGTTAACTGAAATGTAAACAAGCCTGTTTCGGTTTCCAGTGGAACCGTATCATCGAACAAGAACATCCGATTTAACGTCTCAAAGCTATGCTCGCCTTCACCTAGAAACGAATGGATTGGAGAACCTTGTGCGACCACAGTGACTGCGTGATCATCTTTTACACCAATTGTTAAATACCCTTCACCAACATTATTATAAATCCATGATTCATAGCCAAACGCTGAAGGGTCAATACGCTTTGGATCTCCAAGTGCATCAATAATCTCTTCGGTGTTTAAGCCCATAAGCGACCCAATATTAGAAGAAAATGCTACTGACTCGTCTTGTTCCGTATTGGCAATCGTCTCATCTTGTTCTAAAAAAGAAGGGGTTGCTCGACTCGTATAGTCCATATGTAAAGATGGTTGCTTTGTTGATAACTCATGGCCAACCACCACTTTTGAGGGGAGTTGGCGATACTCATTAATTAAGAGAAATAAAATGACTAATAGTACGGATAATATACCGAGGCGTTTATACACGCAGTACCACTCCTTCCTTTATCCTGTAGGATATCGCTGTTGGATCCTCTCAAGTTGAATAAAACCTTCCATCTTCCTACAGGGTCAGAGGAAAAGATCTGTTAAAACGTTGCATAAGAAAGCGTTTCATACTATGATTAAGAAGTGTGAAACAGCTAGTTAAGGAGGAATACTTTTGAAATTCACGGAAACAGGTCTAGAAAACCATCAAATTAAATTTACACTCGTACATGACTCAGCAGAATCAGTTGGCTTCGTCCATGCCGATCAGTGGGATTACGAGCGCGCAATGTTTGACTACAAAATGGTGCACCACGAAGGAACCTTTTACTTAAGAGTACCTGTTTACGCGGTGAAGGGCGATATCCCAGCTCAATCAACCATCGTCCAAATTATGAGTCCTGTTTTAGGAAAGCATTATTACCCACACGGCGTAGAATACGAAGGAGAAACATTCCCTGACGCTATCGTCGAAAAATCAAAAAAGAAGCTAGAGTTGTTAGCTAAACGAATTGAAGATGAACTATAAAAAGAGCTGTCCCTTGCGACGGCTCTTTTTTATAGCAAGCAACCTTTCATTTGCCTTTAATACCTTTCTTCATTCACATTAATAATGGTATACAGACGGTATGTCCCATCTGAACCTTCGATAATATGAAAACGAATCTCTCGTTCAATATCTTCTACATCGTCACCTGTCACAACTTGAACGTGTTCATGTGCGTCTGCGTAGTAATCCCCTTCTTCAGGTTCAAACCAGACGTCGCCTACTTCTAAAGAGACGAGCTCTTTACGTGAATTATTTTTTTGTAAATCTTCTTTTAATCGATGTAAAGCATGATAAAACGATGTATTTGGAATAAGAAACTCTTCCTCTAACCGCTCTGTCTGATTCTCATTGATCGCTAACAACATCTCATCCTTATAATCATGCACAAATGTTGTAATCGATTCAACCACTTCTTCATCGTTAATTTCTTCCAAATTTTCTGGTTCACTATACCCGCACGCAGCAAGCAGTAGCATCATTACCAGAAGGGGAAGTACATGTTTAGTTGTTCGCACAACAAACCCTTTCTGTCCACCCTGTCTTTCATTAGTATACAAAAGTTCTAAATGGAGGGGAACCTTTAATAGTAAGGTGAAATCAAGATGTAAACTAATACACCTGTAAAGCTCACATAGAGCCATATCGGCATCGTCCACCGGGCAATTTTCTTATGCCTTTGATTCTCGCCATTCCAAGCTCTCGCAACGCTTGTGAGGGCTAACGGCACAATTACCGCAGCTAACACGATATGTGTAATCAAAATGAAATAATAAAAGTACTTTGCAAACCCTTCTCCACCAAACGCTGTTGATTCAGCTAAGAAATGGTGCCCAACATACGTAAACAAGAAAAAGGTTGTTGTAACGAATGCAGCATAGATAAAGCGCTTATGAATGCGTACTTTTCCTTTCATAATTGCAATTAATGCACCGACTAAAAACAAGAACGTAAATGTATTAAAAATGGCATTCATTAGCGGAAGGATGGTTACATCAAACGCATCAAAGTCATCAACGCCTGGCAAGCCAGCTAAAATCCCAATCGCACCAATTAATACAATCGAAATAATAATAATAGCTGGTTTGTAATTTCGTTTTTTTATTGGTTTGTCAAAACCATTGTCCATAGTTGTCACTCCTTAGTAAAACTTTCTCAACTGTATAGTCTAAGTATACTACAAATTGATACCATCCCACACTAGCTCTAGTATTTACAATCTAGTGAACAATAAACGTAGACACACAATTTCAACCTATTGAACAAATTGATAAAACAAAAAGAAAAACGGATATGGCGCCGTGTCCATACCCGCTTTTTCCTTTAGCCGTTCTTCATTCTTCCTAATACTTCACAACACCAATTAACAGCATTAATGCCACAATCGTCGGCATGGTTACAAAGATTCCTGTAATCATAAATACGGTTGCCCAAGCATGGTCTTTATCTTTCATATGCATGAAGAACAAAAGTTGCAGAAGTAACTGCACGATCGCAAGAATTAAAATAAATGGTACCGCAAAGTTATTTGGAATAAGGTCTGCACCTACAGCGACAAACGCGAGAACCGTTAAAAACAAGAGTAAGATAAAAACGATAAACTGTTTTTTAATATCTCGCTTCATTTCACGCTTTTCAGCAGCTGTTAGTGAACTTTTCTCAAACGGTTTGCTTAAGTGGTCGTCAGCCATAATTAATAACCTCCTGCTCCCATTAAGTAAACGACGGTGAAGATAAATACCCAAACAACGTCGATGAAATGCCAGTAAAGACTTGCAACATAAAACTTCGGAGCATTCGTTAACGTAATACCTGTGCGCATGTTTTTAATGATAAGCAATGTGATCCAACAAAGGCCAAACAACACGTGGGCACCATGTAACCCAACAAGTGTATAGAATGAAGACGAAAATGCACTTGTTGTAAAACCAAATTCATAATCATGAACATAATGCTGGAACTCGTAAATTTCTAACCCTAAGAAAACAGCACCTAGAACGACTGTAATAATCATCCATGTCATCATTTTTCTAAATTGGTTTTTCTTCATGGCAAACATCGCCAACACACTTGTCATCGAGCTCGTTAAAAGAATCATTGTCATGATAAACACAAGCGGAAGTGCAAATATTTCATCAGAAGCTGGACCGCTTCCAACACCATTACGTAACCCTAAATATGTTCCGAAGAAAGTGGCAAACATGATGGTTTCCCCGCCTAGAAAGAACCAAAAACCTAAAAACTTATTCTTTCCTTCCAGCGTCGCCCTTTCCGGGTGAGAAGGTAAACCCTTGGATGTATCAACTGCACCAGCCATATTATTTGCCACCTCCTTGCTTTTTAAGATCCGATTGAATGACGCTTTTCGGAATGTGATAGCCGTGATCGTCCTTAATCGAACGAGCTGCCATCCCACCAAATGTGAGTAAACCACCTAAAGCAACAACGATCCACGGGCTAATAAATGGCTCTGACATTTCTAACATAATTAAACCAAAACCTAAGAAATACAAACCAATTGAGATGATCACTGGCAAAATGGAACCATTTGGCATATGAATCTCGTCAACAGGTTCAGCCGGTTTCATCGTTCCGTCACCATGTACTTTTTCGTAAAAAAGTGGATCGAGTGAACGAATTTGTGGTGTTTGAGCAAAGTTATATTCTGGAACAGGTGTTGGTGTAGCCCACTCCAACGTCCGTGCATCCCACGGATCATTAATCCCAATAACACGCTCTCCTTTAATCGCTGAGTACACAATGTTAATTACAAGGACAATGACTGCAGCTGACATAAAGAATGTTCCAATTGTACTAATCATATTAAATTCATCCAGTCCTTGACCGCCTAAATATGTATACACGCGGCGCGGCATTCCCATTAATCCAAGGAAATGCTGAACGAAGAACGTTAAATGGAAACCGATCGTGAAGAGGATAAAGAACACAACACCTAACTTCTCATTTAACTTATGATTAAACATTTTTGGATACCAGTAAAAGAGACCGGCAAACAGCGCAAGTACAATCCCACCGACAATGATGTAGTGGAAATGCGCTACAACAAAGTACGTATCATGGTATAAGTAATCGACAGGTGCCATTGCAAGCATGACCCCTGTTACCCCACCAAGTACGAAGGTTGGAACAAAGGATGATGCAAATAACATCGCTGTATTAAAGGTGATTTTACCGCCCCACATGGTGAAGAGCCAGTTAAAGATTTTAATACCGGTTGGTACCGCAATCGTCATCGTCGCAATCGCAAAGATGGAGTTTGCTACTGGTCCTATACCGACTGTAAACATATGGTGAGCCCAAACCATAAATCCAAGAAACGCGATAATCATTGTGGCAAAGACCATTGCCGTATACCCAAACAAGCGTTTTCTTGAAAAGGCAGGAATGACTTCAGAGATAATCCCAAATGCTGGCAGCACGAGAATATATACTTCCGGGTGACCAAAGATCCAGAAAATATGTTGCCAAATGACAACGTTCCCTCCAGCTGCTGGGTTAAAGAATTGCGCGTCAAAAATCCGTTCGAGCATGAGAAGCGCAAGTCCTGCAGCAAGTGGCGTAAATGCAAACAAGATGAGCGTTGATGTAACAAATGATGTCCATACGAATAAAGGCAAGCGCATCATCGTCATTCCTGGTGCACGCATGTTGATAATTGTTACTAAGAAGTTAATGGCTGAGATCAGTGTACCAATCCCTGAAACTTGAAGTCCAAGTACATAGAAATCAAGTCCTAGTTGTTCTTCATTTAGTGATAGGGGAACATAAGCAGTCCAACCTGCATCTGGTCCTCCACCAAAAAACCAGCTTGTTGATAGTAATAAACCACCTGATAAGAAAATCCAGAATCCTAATGCATTGACGAACGGAAACGCAACATCTCGAGCACCGATTTGAAGCGGTATAACAAAGTTCATAAATGCAAATAAGAGCGGGGTGGCTGCCAAGAACAACATAATGGTTCCGTGCATCGTAATAAATTCATTAAACGTTTGTCCGGTTAAAAAGCTATTTTCAGGTATAATGAGCTGAATTCTCATGAAAACAGCCATTAGTCCAGCTTTTAAGAAGAAAAGCGTCCCGGCGATCAAGTACATGATGCCGAGCTTTTTATGGTCAACCGTTGTTAGCCAGTCCCAAATGACGCCTTTTTCTTTTTTATAACTAGCCAATCAAGACCCTCCTTTACCCAATCTTCCTTTTAATAATCCGAATCTGCTGGACGGACTTGTAGTGAGCGTAAGTACTCGATTAAGTCTTCCATATCCTCATCATTGATATCATGAGCTGGCATGTTATTGCCTTGCTTTAACTCTTCAGGATTACGAATCCAATTTGCAAGCTCTTCATCGTCATCCATATCGTAAACGCCGGCAAACTTTTTACGGTCACCAAAGTTTGATAACGTTGGGCCTGTTGCCATTCCTTCTCCACCGATCGCATGACAGTTAATACACGCATTCTCTTGGAACACTTCGTATCCTGCTTCTGCGTTCGCGGCTGTTTCTTCTGCTTCAACACCTTGCATGTCATCGACCCACTGGTCATATTCGTCACGCTCTAGCGCAATGACTTTAAAGTCCATAAGGGCATGAGATGGGCCACATAATTCAGCACATTTTCCAAGGTAAACACCTGGTTCATCTGCTTGTAACCATAGGGCATTCGAAATTCCAGGAATATTGTCAATTTTTCCACCTAAAGCAGGTACCCAGAAGGAATGAATCACATCTTCTGCGTTAAGTTCAAATACTACACGTTCTCCAACAGGAATATACACTTCTTGGCCAGCGGTAAAGCCTTCTTCGTAATCAAACTGCCACCAGTACTGGTGTCCAGTAACGTTTATGTATACCGCATCTTCATGCTCAGCTGGGTCAGCATCAACATGGAATTCAAACGTTCCTGTTACGGTTGGAATAAATAAGATGATGAGTAAGAGCACTGGGATTACAGTCCAGGTAATTTCCATCGCTGTATTTCCGTGAACTTGTTCAGGTAATTCATCATCGCCTTCTTTTCGACGAAATTTCACGACGATAATGAAGAAAATTGCAAACACGACAACGGATACAAATGTCATAATAATTAATGACAAGATCATGTTATCGTAGATCCATTGTGCCGCTTCTCCTTTTGGATCAAGAGCAGTTAGGTTTTCTTCACCAAGACAGCCTGATAAAAAAACAAGCACAAGAGCTGCAGGTGTTAAGCGCCACAGTAGGTTTTTTAACATGTTCGTTTCCCTCACTTTCTATGTAATTGTCTTGGCCTTTTCAAACAGCGGCGTGAATAACAAAATGGTTGAACAGTTTACAAGATTCGAAAACGGATACAACCTTTTTTATTCATGGCGGAATATGTACATTTACTCACACACATATTCTTACATTCTCCCACAATATCGATTATAACCGAAAATGTGGGCGGTTTCATCAAATTCCTTTTGTTCACATGATTTTCACATTTACAATCTTCAAAAATTGTTCGCAGTTGAAAAATTGACTTTACCCTGTTCATTTTCTTATCATGGAGAAAGTACATTATAAGACCCATACTAACTTTATCATACTTTTCAACAAGTTTATAGAAGGAAAGGTGAAACGATTGCATAAAGGACTAAAAAGATTTGGCGTATTCACCTCATTAGGTGTTCTTCTTGTTTTAATACAAGGAGCCGTTGTCACAAACACGGATTCTGGTGAAGGGTGCGGCCAAACATGGCCCCTTTGTTTTGGACAAGTCATTCCTATTGACCCTCCACCTGAAACCGTTATTGAATTCTCACACCGCTTGATTGCAGGCATTGTCGGGATGCTCGTTATTCTAATGGCCATCTGGTCATGGAGAAAGTTAAAACATCTCCCAGAAACAAAATTTCTAGCGATCATCTCAGTTTTCATGATTATTTTTCAAGGATTATTAGGAGCAGGCGCTGTTGTATTTGGCCAATCTGATTTAATTATGGCCCTTCACTTCGGGTTCTCAGCCTTATCCTTTGCTTCTGTTGTCTTGCTTACGAGGCTTGCCTTTGAAGACAGCAACCCTAAAAGACATTATGTACCAATTGTCTCAAAGTCATACAAATGGTTTGTAATTGGAACGACCATTTACTCCTACTTAGCGATTTATACTGGCGCTTACGTTAAGCACCGTGACGCAACACTTGCCTGCTCAGGTTTTCCACTTTGTAATGGGGAGCTCATTCCATCTATTTTTCATAGCGGAATTGCGGTTCAACTCTTACACCGGGGAGCAGCCATGATTCTCGTTGCGTTACTGGTAATCTTATTTATTTGGACATTAAAAACGTATCGATCTCAAGCAGTATTGGTGTTTTGTTCTGTACTAACAATTATTCTTGTTGCTGGACAAGCAGCCTCTGGTATCGCAGTTGTGTTAACAGAAAATTCGACGCTAACCATTGGTATTTTCCACGCATTACTCATTTCACTTCTCTTTACCGTTTTATGCTATATGGTGATGCTCGTTCTTCGCCATAAACGGAAATAAAATCAAACCTTCATGATGAACTTGTCATGAAGGTTTTTTCAGTAAAAAAGCTTGCTGAACGTCAATGATCAGCAAGCTTTCATTCCTTATTCTACTTCTATTAATAGATCTCCAGTCGAAATCGGTTCGCCATCTTTGACATGGACTTTCTTCACCGCACCATTCTTAGCAGCTTGCACGGTTGTTTCCATCTTCATTGCTTCTGTAATCATGAGGTGATCGCCTTTTTTCACTTCATCGCCTTCAGAAACAAGCACTTTCACAACCGTACCAGGCATTGATGCTCCAATATGACTTGAATTATTTTTCTCGGCTTTTGGACGGAGAACAGCATCTGTCTTTACATCTAAATCAAAAATATTTACTTCACGGGGCTGTCCGTTAAGTTCAAAGTACACGATTCGGGTGCCGTCTTGTTGCGGATCAGAAATGGAAATTAATTTAACAATAAGGGTTTTCCCTTGTTCGATTTCTATTTCGACTTCTTCTCCAAGATGTAACCCATAGAAGAATGTTGGCGTATCAAGCACAGAAACATCACCAAATCGCTCACTAAATTCTTCATATTCTTTGTATACCTTTGGATAGAGCAAATAAGACAAGACATCATGACTTGTAACTTGACGTCCAAGTTCATTATATAACTGCTCGCTTACTGCTTTAAAATCAACTGGTTCTAACTCAGCGCCAGGACGCCCTTTTATTGGCATCTTGCCTTTTAGTATAATGCGCTGCAATTCTTCAGGAAACCCTTGATACGGTTTCCCTAGCTGTCCTTGGAAGAACTCTACAACAGAATCAGGGAAATCCAAACTTGCCCCTCTTTCATACAAGTCTTCTTCCGTCAGCTCATTTTGTACCATATAAAGCGCCATGTCGCCTACGACTTTGGAAGATGGCGTTACTTTGACAATATCTCCAAACATATCATTGACCGTTCGGTACATTTTCTTAACGTCATTCCATCTTTCATAGAGCCCAACAGCTTTTGCTTGCTGCTGTAGATTGCTATATTGTCCACCTGGCATTTCATGCTCGTAAACTTCTGTGTGTGGAGCGTTCATGCCGCTTTCAAATCCTTGATAAAACTTGCGTGTATCATACCAAAATTGATCAAGCTTTTCATAGGTTTCGATGTTCATTTTCGGCTGACGTTCCGTTCCTGCCAACGCGTAATAAAGACTATTTGCACTCGGTTGCGAGGTCAATCCAGCCATTGAGCTAACAGCCACATCGACGATATCCACTCCAGCTTCAACTGCACGTGCATAGGAGAAGACGCCGTTGCCACTCGTATCATGCATATGCAAGTGAATCGGTATATCAATGGTTTGCTTCAGTTCACTTACGAGTTGATAGGCTGCTTCAGGTTTCAAGAGACCCGCCATATCTTTAATTGCTAAAATATGTGCGCCAGAAGCTTCAAGCTCTTTCGCCATTTTTTTGTAATAAGCAAGATCATACTTTGTCTTGTTTTTATCAAGAATATCTCCTGTATAACAAACGGCTACTTCTGCAACTTTTCCACTTTCTCTCACTGCATCAATAGCCGGTTTCATCGCTTCAACCCAGTTTAAGCTATCAAAGATTCGGAACACATCGATCCCTGCATCGGCTGATTTTTGTACGAAATCATAAATGACGTTGTCGGCATAACTTGTGTATCCAACCGCATTCGATGCACGGAGGAGCATCTGGAACAAAATATTTGGTGCTTTCTCACGCAACACGAGCAGCCTTTCCCACGGATTTTCATGCAAGAATCGCATAGCTACATCAAACGTTGCGCCGCCCCACATTTCCATTGAAAAAAGATCTGGCAGTAAATGAGCAGTCGGTTCTGCCACTTTCTTTAAGTCATGTGTTCGCACACGTGTAGCAAGTAACGATTGATGGGCATCTCGGAACGTTGTATCGGTTAAAAGCACGTTTTTCTCGTTTTTTACCCACTGAGCTAAACCTTCCGGACCTTTTTCATCTAAAATTTGCTTCGTTCCAGGTTTCACAGTTTCGTTTTGATCAAAGCTTGGTAACACAGGCGTATCAAAGAGAGGCTTTTCTCCTTTTTGCAAACCTGGGTACCCATTTACAACCGTTTCCCCAATAAACGACAGCATCTTTGTGCCTCGGTCTTTACGCTTAGGGAATACGAATAATTCTGGCGTTTGATCAATAAAGCCTGTGTTATACTCGCCATTTAAAAATTGGCTATGAGTGACAACATTTTCTAAAAAGGCAATATTTGTTTTAATGCCTCGAATTCGGAATTCGCGGAGGTTCCGAACCATTTTCAGTGCAGCATCTTCAAATGTTAATGCCCACGTCGATACTTTTACTAGAAGTGAATCGTAGTGCGGGCTAATAATGGCACCTTGGAAGCCATTCCCTGCGTCGAGACGGACACCAAACCCGCCACTTGAACGATAGGCGTTAATACGACCTGTATCTGGCATAAACCCATTTGCAGGATCTTCCGTTGTCACACGAGACTGAATCGCAAAACCAAAACAATGAATATCTTTCTGAGCAGGAATGTTAATTTCTTTTTCGTGTAATTTGTACCCTGCTGTAATTTTTAATTGTGACTGTACGATGTCAATGCCTGTTACCATTTCCGTAATCGTGTGTTCAACCTGAACACGAGGATTAACTTCAATAAAGTAAAAAGCTCCGTCATCGGTTACAAGGAATTCGACTGTACCAGCGTTGACATATTGGACATTCTCCATTAACTGAACAGCAGCATCACAGATCTTGTTACGCACTTCATCTGTTAACGAGACACTGGGTGCAATCTCGACCACTTTTTGGTGGCGACGTTGGACGGAACAATCACGCTCATGTAAATGAACAATATTGCCATGCTTGTCCGCTAAAATTTGAACTTCAATATGCTTTGGTCGCTCAACAAATTTTTCAACATAGACTTCATCATTGCCAAACGCTGATTTGGCTTCAGACTTTGCGCGGTCATACGCTTCTTTTAATTCTTCTTCCGCACGAACAATTCTCATTCCACGGCCACCGCCGCCTAAAGATGCTTTAATAATAAACGGATAGCCGTGCTCTTGAACAAATGATTTCACTTCGTCTAAATTACTTACAGGTCCGTCACTACCTGGAATTACTGGGAGGCCCGCTTTTAAAGCTTGCTCTCTCGCTTGAATTTTATCGCCAAACATTTCTAAATGCTCGAGCTCCGGACCAACAAAACGGATGCCCTCTTCATGACAACGTTTAGCAAATTCAATATTCTCTGACAAAAATCCGTATCCTGGATGAATAGCGTCTACATCATGAGCTTTCGCTGTAGCGATAATGTCTTCAATATCTAAATAAGCATCAATCGGTTTCTTTCCTTTTCCAACTAAGTAAGCCTCATCCGCTTTATAACGGTGGAACGCGCCTGTATCTTCCTTTGAATAAATGGCAACAGTACGGATATTCAGCTCAGAACATGCACGAAAAATCCGAATAGCAATTTCACCACGGTTTGCTACTAAAACTTTATTAATGTTATGTAGTCCATTCATGTACGTATTCCCTCTCCTCAAGCATTTAAGTATTTTCTTTTTACTTTGACTGATTTCTCTAAATTTCGCAACTAATATGCATAAAAAAGGTTTCAGAAAAACCGGGCGCATCAGCGTCCCGGTTTGGTACTACTACTTTAGAGAAGAATCATGAAGCAACGCTAGTTTTCTCTCTAGCTCACTTAAGATTCCTTTCCCTTTTTCTTCTTCAACAAGCCCAAGTCGAATGGCAAAATCAATTTCCCTTGATAAACCAAACATTCTTGTATCTAAAACCTCTTCGTAGAGGGGGCATTGCGGCATTGTTAAGTTTTCAAGCTGAACCTCAATAAGCTGACGGATTTTTTCCGCATCTTCTTGAAGTAAACTGTACGCTTTTTCACTTTGGCTTGTCACAGCATGTAACGTCAAATTATCCCCTCCTCGTCTGAGTTAGTGTCCTACTTTCCATACTATAGACATTTGCGTCAAATTGCAATCATTTTCATTACGCTAGATAAGTTTCTAATCGTGACAAATATCAAATGAAGGCGTATACTTTTCACTATCGTACATACTTTTTGGAGGGATTCCATGCAAGAATTTGTTTTTTTTATTTCTGGTAAAGTGAAGAAACCATTAACCATTGATCCAACTGTTTGGATTTTTGATGAAAGAAAGATTGATTTACAGACTTTTTTTGAATCCACGATACCACTTGAGGATGATAATGATTTAGCAAATTATACACAAAAAATTTCAAAGCAATTTGATAAAGAAATGCTTCAAGGCTCTGAGCCACCAAACCCAAATCGCGATTCAAATCGAATCAAATATGATCGACAAGAATTAATTAACGGTTCTTTCGGCATGCCGTTGCGCTCATTTATCCGCAACGCTGCACCTTATGATGATGCTCAGTCCATTTTAGTTGAAACGACGGAAAATCAACACGTAACCCTGCCGATTGAAAAAGCGGATTATTTAGTTGCTGCTTTCTCTGATCATGGACAGCCTTTAAAGGAAGATGGACCTGTACACCTTTACGTAGCAGACGGCACGAGTAAAACGGCCATCAAACGCGTGAAGCAACTCAAATTTGTTTAAAGTAAATCTGCCGCTAGTTGTGCAAGCGCTGAACGTTCCCCTTTAATTAATTTAATGTGGCCGCTCAGCGCTTCTTTTTTAAACGTTTCAACCGCATAAGTTAGCCCATTCGTATATTCATCAAGATATGGATGATCAATCTGTTGCGGATCTCCCATCAAGACAACTTTGCTTCGCTCACCAACTCGAGTCAAAATCGTTTTCACTTCATGCTTCGTTAAGTTCTGAGCTTCGTCGATAATAATGTATTGATCAGGTATACTTCTTCCGCGAATATACGTGAGGGCCTCCACTTGAATTGAACTCATGCCAGCAAGAATTCGGTCCAGTTCTCCAGGTTTTTTTGTATCAAATAAAAACTCTAAATTATCGTAGATTGGCTGCATCCACGGCTTTAACTTTTCCTCTTTTTCACCTGGTAGATAGCCAATATCTTTTCCTAAGGGGACGACAGGCCTAGCGACAATAAGCTTTTTGTAAAGGTGCAAATCTTCTGTTTGCAACAGTCCTGCCGCTAATGAAAGAAGTGTTTTGCCCGTCCCTGCTTTTCCGACCAACGTGACGAGGGGCAAATCATTTCGAAGCAACAGCTCAAATGCCATCTTTTGCTGAGCATTACGCGGCTTTATCCCCCATACATGATCATGTTCCCCGATTAACGGCTTTACTTTCTTTCCTAGTAAGTCAACTTTGCCGATGGCGGAACTTGAAGCTTGCGTATAATCTTTTAAAATAACAAATTGATTTGGATAAAGCTGATCTACCTCTAATTCATCAACGGAAATTTCTCCATTTTTATAAAATGCATTGATGACTTCTTGATTTGTATAGCAATCTTTATACCCATTATAACCCTCATCACTTTCAATGACCCGATCATTTAGGAAATCTTCCGTCAGCAGATCAAACGAGTCTGCTTTCACACGAACGAGTGCATCTTTACTCACGAGCACAACATCTCGTCCATTTGCCTTCTCGTTTTCTTCCATTTGTAAATTTAGCGCAACAGCTATAATGCGATTGTCATTTGTCATTTCAGCGAACACATGCTTTAAATGTTGAAACGAACGATGGTTTAGTTCTACTCGAACGGACCCTCCTTCTTTTAAAGCGACTCCCGTATGGAGCTTTCCATCTTCTCTTAATTGATCAATGATTCTCGCAATCATACGAGCATTCCGGCCTACTTCATCCATATTTTTCTTTTTTGAATCAACTTCTTCAAGAACAATTGCTGGAATAATGACGTCATGAGGTTGAAATTGGTAGAGCGAATACGGATCTTGTAATAGTACATTCGTATCAAGAACATACATTTTCTTGGCATTAGTCAAAAAAACGCCTCCTAAGTAAGTGCGTCAAGAATTTGCCTTTCAATGAAGCAAGCTTCCTCTCCTTTTAATCGTATGAATGAAGACAAGAACTTAGACGAGTGATTATTGATTATTATGAGAGTTTCTTTTTGTTCTGTAATTCGATACACTAAGAACTAGATAGAGGTAAAGAGAGGTGTAGGTCGTAAAGACGTAAGATGAAAGTACAATGTGTGATTTGCGATAAAATAGAAGATATTGATGATTATAGTGTAATAGCAAAAAAACTCCGCAATCGCCCGATTCACACGTATATGTGTGAGCATTGCCAAGAGCGAATTACGAAGCGAACAGACGAGCGGAAAGCGACAGGAAATTTTTCAGTTCCCCACAGACAAAAAGAAGAGAGCGATTGGCCTTAACCAACGCTCCCTCCATTTTCTTCGGATCGTGCTTTTTCTTTTCGGTGCATAAACAAACGAAAACGATAAATCCCCAGTACTAAAGCAGAGATTGCGAGCACTGCCATAATTGGCGCCCCAAACACAAACTCTAAAAACCATAAGCCAAAGCTTCCAATGATAAGCATAATATACACAACAACCATTTTCAGCACTGGTAACTTTCGAGCAAACCCTAAGTTAAAAACGAGAACAGTAAGCAATGTTGTTACAACAAAAGCTGCAAACCCAATCCAAGGCTGCTCATAGGTTGCCTGCATTAGCCATGAAAGACTTTCAACAGGTACCATCTCTTCCTCGTTTTGCATCATGATGCCTCCCTTCGTTCATCTTATGAATTCGAAGCTAGCTTCTTACGTTTCTCTTCTCTTTCACGCTCTGATTTATTTAGGATCTTTTTACGTAAACGAATGGATTCTGGCGTCATTTCACAGTACTCATCGTCATTTAAATATTCAAGCGCTTCTTCTAGCGTTAAGATACGTGGACGTTTCATCGTGACCGTCTGATCTTTCGTCGCTGAACGAACGTTTGTTTGTTGCTTCATTTTGGTAATATTGACAGTCAAGTCATTTTCTCTTGTATGTTCGCCGACAATCATACCTTCATAAATTTCAGTACCAGCATCTAAGAAAATGGTTCCTCTATCTTCAACACCCATAATGCCGTATTGCGTCGATTTTCCAGTTTCCATTGATACAAGGACCCCTTGACGACGACCACCGACGTGACCAGCAACCATTGGTTGATACGAATCAAATGAATGGTTAATAATGCCATAGCCGCGTGTTTGCGTAAGGAACTCAGTAGTATAACCAATTAACCCACGAGCAGGAACTAAGAAATCAAGTCGAACTTGTCCTGTTCCAGTGTTTGTCATATTAACGAGTTCACCTTTACGTTCACCAATCGACTGCATAACAGCACCTTGATATTCTTCAGGCACATCAATTTGTACACGCTCAACTGGTTCACTTCGGACACCGTCAATGTCGCGAATAATTACTTCAGGTTTAGACACTTGAAGTTCAAAACCTTCACGACGCATGTTCTCAATTAGAATAGAAAGGTGAAGTTCGCCACGACCTGAAACAACCCAGACATCTGGAGAATCAGTATCCTCGACACGTAAGCTTACATCTGTTTCTAATTCAGATTTCAAACGCTCTTCTAGCTTACGGCTTGTAACAAACTTTCCTTCTCTTCCAGCAAATGGCGAATTATTCACAAGGAACGTCATTTGAAGCGTCGGTTCGTCAATTCTCAATGTCGGTAGCGCTTCTTGTTGGTCGATAGGACAGACTGTCTCGCCAACGTTAATTTCTTCCATTCCTGAAACAGCAATAAGATCGCCTGCTTTAGCTTCGTTGATCTCGACACGTTTTAAGCCAAGGAAACCGAACATTTTCGTTACGCGGAATTGCTTCACAGAACCATCAAGCTTCATTAACGCAACTTGCTCGCCAACTTTCATTGTCCCTCTAAAAATTCGACCAACGCCAATTCGACCAACGTAATCGTTATAATCTAGTAAGGTAATTTGAAATTGAAGTGGCTCATCACTATTATCAACTGGTGCAGGAATCGTCTCAATAATCGTCTTGAATAAGTCTTTCATTGAATCTTCTTGCTTATCAGGGTTCATAGAAGATGTTCCATTAATGGCCGATGCATAGACAACTGGGAAATCAAGCTGATCTTCATCCGCTCCTAAATCAATAAATAAGTCAACCACTTCATCAACCACTTCAGCTGCTCTGGCTGCTGGACGGTCAATTTTGTTCACAACGACAATCGGTGTCAACTTTTGTTCAAGTGCTTTTTTTAATACAAAACGAGTTTGCGGCATACAACCTTCATAGGCGTCAACCACAAGCAACACACCATCAACCATTTTCATGATTCGCTCCACTTCGCCACCGAAGTCAGCGTGTCCTGGAGTATCCATTATATTGATACGCTTATCTGCGTAATTAATCGCTGTATTCTTCGCCAAAATGGTAATGCCTCGTTCTTTTTCCAAAGCATTGGAATCCATTGCGCGCTCTTGAACTGTTTCATGTTGCTGGAACGTTCCAGATTGTTTCAACAATTCATCTACCAACGTCGTTTTTCCGTGGTCAACGTGAGCGATGATCGCAATATTTCTTATATCTTCACGTACGTTCATTTTATTCTCTCCTTTATTTCCACCATAGAGATGTTCAACTGTCTAAGTATAGCATAAAGTTGAATCAGTTCCTATTTTATTTAAAAAACGTTCTCCTTAAAAAAATGTTTCCCTTTTTGTCACACGTAATACTTTCCCTCAGCACGAGAAAGCGTTACACTAATTATTAGTGAACAGAGGGGGTAAGACAGGTTTTGAATAAAGAAAATGTGATATTCCTAACACTATCCATCATAACTGTATTATGTATTATGGGAATCGGCGTTGCAGTTGCTGAACGTAGTCTTTTAATCGCCGTTATCTCTATCATCGGAATTGTTGTCTCCATGGGACTTGGGTTTGGGTTACGAAAAAAAAACGTGAATAGCCATAATTAAATTGTTAAAAAAGGAGAGCCATTAATGGTTCTCCTTTGTTCGTCTTTTGACAATCGTATTAGTTGCTTCTTCTAAAGGACGTATAATGGCACTTACATCTTGGTGTCCGTATTTTTCTTTTGCGTGAGCCACTTTACTTGCTCCCAACTGCACAAGTTCAAGAGGCATATTCAGTTCATCAGCTAACCCTAGCGCTAACTTAATATCTTTGTCCAATAAGTTAATTGAGAACCGTGCATCAAAATTACGATCAAGAATTGCGTCTACCGCCCAGTCCATACTTTTTGAGAAGCCTGCACTTCTTTTGATTACGTCGTACGCAATCGCAGGATCCACCCCGGCTTTTTCCGCCATCACGTAGCATTCAGCTAGAGCTGATTGATGTACACCGATAAGCATGTTATTCAGTAATTTAACCGTTGTGCCACTTCCGACTTCTCCAACACGAATAATATAATCTCCAAAAGCTCTTAAAACAGACTGAATCGCTGGAAACACTTCTTCATCACATCCACACATAATTGTTAATGTGCCAGCTTCTGCACCCATGGGGCCCCCACTAATTGGTGCGTCAACAAACGCTGTCCCTTTTTGCGCACTTGCTTTGTACGCCCATTCATTCGTAGCTGGGTCAACGGTTGAATGGTCTATAATGATTTTCCCTCTTGAAGCACCAGCGATTAATCCGTCTTCACCATCATAAACGTCTTTAATGGAACTAGGTGTTGGCAAACACGTCATCACCATATCAACGGCTTCCATTAAATCCCTAGGCGATTCTTTTTCAACAGCACCATACGCAACAGCTGTTTCAATCGGACCTCTACTCCGACTGACTACATACGTTTCATATCCAGCATCTACGAGATGCCTGACCATCGGTAACCCCATTGTCCCAAGTCCAATAAAACCTATTCTCACAATTATCCCTCCTGAAGATGTTCGATAATAGTTGGATGGAGCTCTTTCTTAGCAGCTAGAACCGTTCCTTTCTTTAGAAACGAGAGCTCTTGGTTGTCTAACCGTGTCGATACGCACCCAGCTTCCCTTAATAAAATTGCTCCCCCGGCGTAGTCCCAAGGTGACAAGTTCAAGCTAATATACGCGTCTATTCGATCTACAGCAACATAGGCCATTTCTAACGCTGCAGAACCATAAGACCTTGTTCCACGACAACTTTTCGCTACTTCGACTAATGCTTTTTGATACTGACGTTCCTCAAGCAGCCAATTAGAGTTTAGCCCAATAATCGCTTCATGAAGAGGTCGTTCTGTTTGTTTATCTACTTTTTCTTCGTTAATAAATAGCCCATCCTGATCATTCGCATGAAACAGTTCCCCTTTCATGACATCGTAAACAAGCCCAATTTTCCCAGTTCCATTTTCGTAAATACCGATGGAGATAGCAAAATTCTGTCGCTGGTGCACGAAATTCATCGTTCCATCTATTGGATCAACAATCCAGACAATCCCATCTAGATGGTCGATCGCTTCACTGATCCCTTCCTCGCCTAAAAAACGATGCTCTGGATATGTAAGGCTAATCTTTTTATAAAGAAATGACTCCGTCGATTTATCAATATCTGTTACAAGGTCATCAGGATTAGATTTTGTCTCAATAGCGAAAGAGCCATTTACAGCATCTTTTATTTGTTCCCCTGCTTGAATAATCCACTCTTTTGCTCGCTGCTCAATTTCTCTCCATGTCACGTCCATGTTTACCTCCTACAAGCTTCATTCCCCTACATTATCTCATAAACAATTTTGAATACAAAGTTCTTCCACTTCAAAAAAAAGAAAAAGCACAAACGCACTTTTTCTTTTACTCTTGAAGACTTAACAATTCTTGTCTATATTCATCTAATAATGCTTTACTTTGATTCATCATTTCGTTGTTCTCTGCTAAAATCGCGTCATACAACGTCATTAATTGGTAATCAATTTCAAGGCGCAAGACGGACAAACGGTTCTCAGGTTCAAATGATTGAAAAGAAGGAAGGACTTGTTTCATCTGCGGCTCTCCTTTTGTACCAGTCGGCACATGTTTTTAATTTTCAGATATTATATCACAAAAAACGGTTTTCGCCTAGAGGGTTTCGCAAATCAATGCGGTTTGATCTTTTAGAAAAAGTTCGCTAAGCTAAGCTTATAGATTGAAAGGAGCATGAACGATGACACATGTCGGTTTCACAAAAGAAGATTTTCATACATTTACAATTGAAGGGTTAGAACCTCGAATGGAAGCCATTCGCGCTTCCATTCAACCTAAATTTCAAATCATTGGTGAAGAGCTTCGAGCACATTTGGCACACTCCCTTGATACAGATATGCACCTTCACATTGCTCAGCATGCGCGGCGTACTACAAATCCACCAAATGATACGTGGTTAGCTGTCGCATCCAATAAAAGAGGGTACAAGAAACACCCTCATTTTCAAGTCGGCTTATTTGATGATCATCTTTTTATCTGGCTCGCTTTTATTTACGAGCTTCCAGGTAAGCAGGACATCGCGAAGTTATTTCTCGAACATGAAGAAGATTTGAACACAACGATTCCTCAAGATTACGTCGTTTCCCTTGATCACACGAAAAAGCCTGCAGAATCATTTCAAACGTTAGACTTAACCGCCAGTCTTGAGCGTTTTCGAGATGTTAAAAAAGCTGAATTCCTTGTTGGGAAGCACGTTTCTCCTCACGATCCTATTGTTCAAGATGGCGAAGCATTAATGAGCGAAATTAAAAAGACAGTCGATACGCTTCTGCCTTTGTACAAGCTTTCCTACACAGCACTAAACGAACCTTCTATCGAATAAACAGAGACATTCAATAGAGAATGAACACCCAAAAAGACGATTGATCTAAAGATCAATCGTCTTTGCTTTTTCGAGGTAAGACGTCTAATTAAAACGAGTTGCCGATTAAGTAGAACCTCATTTTTTCTCACTCTTACTTGGCTTTAATTATGCAATCGTGTTCTTTTGCTTGTTTTACTAATTTGTAGCACGATATACCGAGCTGTTCATCGACTTCTCGAAACACTTGTTTTTCCTCTGATATTGACGGCACGACATTTTTAAACATCGTATACGCCTCTCGAAGTTTTTTTGCTTCAACGCCTTTCTCTTGCGTCTGAGCAATTAAATCAAAAAACTCTGCGACGTCGACAATTTCTTGTTGACTCCATTCGTAACGGATTGGAATATTCATTCTTTCTCATCCTTTCATTTTTTAATAGCGAAATTGACCTTCATTTGCTATACTCTTCTTGCTTGCGTAAAATTAGACGCATGTGTGTTAAAGAAATGAGGTGTTCGTTTCATGGAATTTGATCAGCAAAAAACGCCTTTATTTACAGGGCTTAAACAATATGCAAGTAAAAATCCAACTCCTTTCCATATTCCCGGTCATAAAAAAGGGCAAGGTATGGAGCCGTCTTTTCGCGATTTTATTGGCGAAAATGCACTATCAATTGATCTCATTAATATTGCGCCACTAGATGATCTTCACCATCCACATGGCTTTATTCACGAAGCCCAGCAATTAGCAGCAAATGCTTTCGGTGCAGATTATACCTTTTTTTCGGTACAAGGTACAAGTGGTGCTATTATGACGATGATTATGAGTGTTTGCAAACCTGGTGATAAAATTATTGTTCCTCGGAACGTCCATAAATCGATTATGTCCGCCATTATCTTTTCAGGCGCCATGCCTGTGTTTGTTCACCCAGTTGTTGACCGTACGCATGGGATTGCACACGGCGTTACAACAGAATCAATTCAGCGTGCCATTGAGGCTCACCCCGATGCAAAAGCCGTCCTCGTCATTAACCCAACTTATTACGGCTTTGCATGTGATTTAAAAGAAATTGTAAAAATAGCTCACAGTGCATCAATACCTGTACTGGTTGATGAAGCACACGGGATTCATACTCATTTTTCAGACGACCTACCAATTAGTGCCATGGAAGCTGGGGCCGATATGGCTGCAACAAGCGTCCATAAGCTTGGCGGATCACTCACACAAAGTTCCGTATTAAATGTTAAATCTGGACTTGTATCGGTTGACCATACAACGGCGATCATGAGTATGTTAACAACAACATCGACGTCCTATCTCTTATTAGCTTCACTAGATGTTGCAAGAAAACATTTGGCAACAAAAGGTCGGTCTGAGCTCGCTCGAGTCATTGATCTTTCCCATTCTGCTCGCGAACGTTTAAATGCTATTGACGGAATCCATTGCGTAGGAACAGAGTGCTTAACGTCATCTGCAACATTCGCTCATGACCCAACGAAACTCTTTATCTCGTTAAATGAGTTATCAATTAGTGGGTATGAAGCCGAGGTTTGGTTGCGTGACAACTATGGAATTGAGGTAGAACTTTCTGATCTCTATAATATTCTTTGTATTATTACGCTTGGTGACGATCAGGCAAAGATTGATTTGCTTCTAAACGCTTTAACGGAATTAGCCCATTCCTTTAAACAATCGGAAAAGCAAACCGTTCAGCTTGATGTTAAAGTACCAGATATTCCAACCCTTGCCTTATCTCCTCGAGATGCGTTTTATGCGCAAACAGAATTTGTTTCTTTTCAAGAATCTACAGGGAGAATTATCGCTGAATTTATCATGGTGTATCCGCCCGGAATTCCCATTCTTAGTCCAGGCGAGCTCATTACTCAAGAGAATTTAGACTATGTAAAAGAAAATATAGCTGCCGGTCTACCTGTTCAAGGTCCAGAAGATCAAACACTTGCTTTTTTAAAGGTCATTAAAGAACAGTCAGCCATCGTATAAAAAAAAACAACGTAGCGAGAGATGCTACGTTGTTTTTTGTTTATTTATTTTTGTGATGAAGATGGCTTTGCGGATTTTGCCTGACAGTGCGTACAGTTTGATACAGCATAAAGGCGACTTACTTTCTCTCCCTCAAAGTGACCTAATGTCTGGCTGCAAACTTGACATATGAATGTTCCCACAATACATCCTCCTCAGTAATTGTAATCGCTTTCGTTTCCTTACTACCTATAATAGTATGTCTTATTATATTCGTCAACCTTTAATTAGTGTGTCACAATTATTTTTTAATCGCCTGATTAATGATCATATTTAGTTGCAGCCGAACATATAATAAAAACCCTCGCCAAAGGGCAAGGGTTTCATTTGTAATTATTTTAATTGATCAGGATCAACAAAGTCATAGCCTTTGTCTTGCAGACCAGTAACAATGTCTTCAAGGGCAGCGTTCGTCCACTCTCGATCGTGCATAAGAAGATTGCCACCATTCCCTAATTCCGGTGCGTTCACCATAATATCTGCAATTGCTTCTTCCGTCATATAACCTTCTGTAAAGTCATAGCCATACGTCCAGTTCATAAGCGTCATATCTTCTTGTTCCACAACTTCTTTTACATAATCCGTATTTGCTCCAAATGGTGCACGGAAAAATCTTGGTCGTTCTCCAATAATATCTTCAATCTTATCATTTAAATCAACAATCTCATTGTATTGTTCTTCTTCAGAGATTTCTCTTAAGTTCGGATGACTCATCGTATGATTCCCAATTTCAAAGCCCATTTCGTGAATTTGTTTTAATTCGTCAGCTTTTTCATCTGTGTTAATAAAGTGAGCATTCACAAAAAAGATTGCCGGAGCATTGAGTTCTTTCAATGTTTCCGCCATCTCAACACCATGCTTATCTGGTGCGTCATCAATTGTAAGTAAAACCACTTCTGGATCTGCATCTGTTCCTTCAATCGGTTCTACTGTCCACATATTTGGGTTAATTTCGTAAACAACTTCTACTTCTTCATCTTCACCTTCATCAGCTGAAGCTGCGTCTTCATTCTCAACCGCTTCGTCTTCTGTATCTTCTGTTTCACTATCTACTTCTGTATTTTGTTCTGTTTGCTCGTCCCCATCTACATTGACCGTTTCAGATGAATTGTCATTCTCATCAGAACCACAAGCTGATAAAGCAAGTAAACTTACAGCAGGTACTAAAAGCCATTTCTTCATTACGTTGACCCCTCTCAGAATGTTCTCGCCTCATCATAACATTTTTTTCCTTATTTCGACAGCAAAAAAGCAACTTGAAAAAAAGCCATCAATTCGACATATGTATAAAATTCCTCTTTTTTTTCATACTACAAACAGGTTTACTCACCCTCGGAAAAGGGTAAACAACGTTGTCTATATCAAGATGCATACTGGCACATTAAAATAATGTATGGTATGATTTTGTCTTGTTTTAAAAAATGAAAATCATTTGGAAAGGTTGACAATCAATATGAAGCAAGCAACGTCGGTATTTTACATCTCTGTTGCCGTTGCTCTTGCATTCATTTTTTGGGGTGTTGTTTTTCCAGAAAATATGCTAGAAGTGACAGAAAACATTCAAAGTTTTATTTCAACTGAATTAGGTTGGTTTTATTTACTATCCGCTACATTTTATGTTGCGGTCGGGATTTACCTAATTGTGAGCCCATTCGGAAGTATTCGTTTAGGAAAACCAGACGAAAAACCAGAATATACATATTTAACCTGGTTCGCTTTTTTATTTACAGCCGGTATGGGAATTGGACTTGTCTTTTGGGGTTCCGCTGAACCATTATCGCACTTTTTCACACCTGCTAATGCAGAACCTGGTACACAGCAAGCTGCTGCTGAAGCCATGCGTTATTCCATTTTCCACTGGGGCATACACCCTTGGGCCATTTATTCTGTGGTTGCATTAACGCTTGCGTATTTCCAATATCGAAAAGACGAACCTGCATTATTTAGTTCAACATTCCGTCCTCTTATTGGCCACCGTGTACACGGTCCAATTGGGAAAACAATTGATGTCTTTGTTGTTTTTGCCACAATCTTTGGTACGGCAACATCATTAGGATTTGGGGCTGCCCAAATTACGGCAGGTCTCATTTACTTATTCCCATCTCTTGATTCAATTGATTACAATGTATTTCAAATTGCAGTTATTCTAATTGTAACGGTATTATTCTCAATCTCAGCAACAACCGGTATTGATAAAGGCATCCGGATTTTAAGTAACTTTAATGTTCGTTTAGCCATCTTGTTAATGGCTTTCGTCTTGTTACTCGGACCGACCAGCTATATTATGGGTGTTTTCACGCAAGGAATTGGAAGCTACGTCCAAAACTTTTTTGGGATGAGCTTTAGTATGGATGTCTATGACCCTGACTCTTCTTGGGTGCAAGATTGGACCCTCTTCTACTGGGCTTGGTGGATTTCTTGGTCACCATTTGTTGGTGCGTTTATTGCCCGTGTTTCTCGCGGACGTACCATTCGAGAGTTCGTCATTGGCGTCATTGCTCTTCCTTCGTTATTCGGCGCCTTTTGGTTTAGCGTCTTCGGAGGATCAAGCATTTTCTTTGAAAGTAATGATGGTGGCTTGTATGCGCAAATGCAAGAAGGTGGAACAGAAATGGCGTTATTTGCCCTACTTGAACAGTTCCCACTCACCTTCTTTGTCGCCCTCATCACGGTTTTATTAATTGCTTCTTTCTTTATTACTTCTGCCGATTCAGCAACAGTTGTGTTAGGAATGCAAACAACTGGCGGTAATTTAAATCCACCAAATTCGGTAAAATTAATTTGGGGATTAATTATTGCAGGTACAGCGGGTGTCTTACTCGTGACAAGTGAAGAAGGTTTGGATGCCTTACAAACCGCCTCCATTATTGGCGCCTTCCCGTTTGCCATCATTATCATTCTCATGATCGTCTCTCTCTTTAAAGAGCTACGAAATGAGAAGGAAACATTAACGGTTAGTCGAGAACGTCTTCGCCAGGAGCGACTTGCTTTACGTAACGAACGTGAACGCGTTAAACGCGAGCAACAACTACTTAAGAAAGAGCGTCGTCGTCTGCAAAAAACAAACGATGAAGTAGAAAAAGACGATAACAAAGATAAAGAGTAAGCCAAAAAACACCTTCGAATTGAAGGTGTTTTTTTCCTTTCAACATTTTACGTTTTTTCCCTGTTTTATAAGGGTATGGAAACATAATGGTTAATTTCAAAGAGAGGATGGTAAAGAATGAAACAACGTCATATTGTCTTTACGATTTCGTTTAGTGCCATTATTCTCATTGCTATTTTTTCTTTGATACCTGGTTCAACGACTACAGGAAAATCTCATTCCAGCGAAAGCAGTCAAATCGTACTCATCTTATTCTCTGATGAGAATAAGCTTGCCAAAGAGCGTGTATACTACAATGCCATTCAACACTTACAAACAAATGACCTTTTCTCCTTTCATGAATTTATTTTTAAAGAATCAACAGATCGACGTTCTGTCTCATATTATGATGTTGATGTTGACACATTCCCCTGCCTACTCATTTATAAAGGGGAAGAAGAAGTGTTACGACTATCCGGCAAACAAGAGTTTGAACAAGTCGTTCGTGACATTCACCAATCAATAAAATAAGAGCAGATAAGCATAAACACTTATCTCCTCTTATTCCTTTCTATGATTTTGAATCAAACGCATCCCGTAAACCATCTCCAATAAAGTTAATGGCCAGAACGGTCAAGACGATACATAAACCAGGCGGAATCCAAGCTTCTGGATTATTTCGTAAAATCCTTACACTTTGTGCCTCCGTTAACATATTACCCCAAGTTGGTGTTGGCTGAGGAATACCAAAGCCAATAAAACTCAATGCCGATTCAGCCACTATCATTGAAGCCATCATAATGGTTGCATTTACAATGATCGGACCTACAGCATTGGGAATAAAATGCTTACGAATAATTCTTAAGTCTGAGCAACCAATACTTCTTGCACTTAATATGTATTCCTTTTCTCTAATGGAAAGAAACGTTCCACGTAACATCCGACAAATACCTGTCCACGATGTTAGGGCAATAACGAAAATGAAAATTGGAACGGTAATATTTTGCAACACGGCAACAATCGTTAAAAATAATAGTAAAAACGGAAAAATTAACATCCCATCTGTTACCCTCATAATAACTGAGTCAACTTTCCCTCCATAATATCCAGCTATTGATCCTAAGCTTCCACCGATTAGCACGGTAAAAAGCATTGCAAAAAAACCGACGGTCAACGAAATACGGGCACCGTGCACCAAGCGAGAAAAGTTATCTCGACCTGATTGATCTGTACCAAGAATGTTTTCACTATCTGCATTTGCTTCTACCTTTGCTAAGTTACTTTGTGTTGGGTCGTGGGTAGCAATAACATCAGCAAATATTGCGACTAGAACCATCAGTGCAAGGAACACAATTCCTGTAATCGCTAATTTATTTTTTTTGAAACGGTTAAATGCTAAACGTGTCGGGCTTAAGCTTTTTTCCTCTACATGCGTGAATTGAGGCGGTGAAGGCTGCATATCTACTCGTTTTGGTTCCAATGGTCTCACCTCAGTCTAATCGAATTCGTGGATCTGCTATCGCATAGCATATGTCTGCCAATAAATTTCCAACTAAGATTGTCATCGCTGCAATTAAGTTGATTGCCATAATAACTGGATAATCCCGATTTGCTAGTGATGAAACAAAGAGCGTTCCAATTCCTGGGTAACCAAAGACGGTTTCAATAATAATCGCCCCACTTAAGATCGTCCCAAACTCTATACCGAGCAACGTAATAATCGGAATTAAGGCATTTCGCAATGTATGCTTGTACAGAACTGAATTTGAGCCAACTCCTTTGGCACGTGCTGTTCGAATAAAATCGCTGCCTTTTAAATCAAGCATTTCTGATCGTAAGTAACGTAAAAAGACGGCTGTACTAGAGAGCCCTAACGTAATACCTGGTAATATTAAGTGATGAAGTCGACTAACAAACGCATCCCAGCCTGTTAAACTTGGTGAAGCCATTGACCCTTGAGTGGGCAGCCAACCTAATGTAAATGAAAATAAATAGATTCCTAGTAACGCTGCAAAGAAATTCGGTGTCGCTAATCCTAAAAACGCAAATGTTGTTGCACTATAGTCCAAAACAGAGTATTTCTTTCTTGACGAATAAATACCGATTGGGATAGCAAACAACAATGTGATAAACAACGAGAAAACACCTAAATAAAACGTATTATCTAAACGCTGTAAGATTAAGTCACTTACGTCTCTTCCATTAAAACTCATGGATTG
Source organism: Shouchella phoenicis (assembly GCF_047238345.1). NCBI lineage: Bacteria > Bacillati > Bacillota > Bacilli > Caryophanales > Bacillaceae > Shouchella > Shouchella phoenicis. The sequence goes on from NZ_JBDFMQ010000001.1 coordinate 2,314,511, forward strand.
ACCTAAATCACCTTGAACGATATTTGATAACCAGTTCCAATATTGAACAATGAAAGGATCATTTAAGCCTAGCAAGTCTCTTTGTTGTTCCAAAACCTCTGCAGGTAAAGATGGGTCAACAATCTCTCCAGTTAACGCATCACCTGGAGCTAACCATGCGAAGAAAAAAACAACCATCGTTACAATGACAAGCATCGGTATAAATAACAGTAGTCGCCGGATAATAAATTTTGTCATCGTTTTTCCTCCTGTCTGCCTAACAAATGAAGAAAAGAAAGCAGCAGATAATCGTTGCTGCCCCCTTTACATCCCATTCCTACTCCGTTACGTACCATAAATGCGTATCGTTTGTGTACGTATGTGGCAAGAACTCTACACCTTGTAAACGAGAATTATAGACAGAGATTTCACTTTCTGCATAAAGAGGAAGAACATACGAGTTATCAATAAACAACTGTGCCCATTCCATATACTTCTCTTGTCTAAACTCTTGATTATCAAAAGCTTGATCTGGGTCAACCGCTTCTAAAAGTAGCTGATCCTGCTCGTCACTTTGGAAACGAGAATAGTTGAACATTGCCGTTGAACGATATAAATCTCCTGGATCCGGGTCACCAGAAGCTAAGCTCCAACCTGCAAGGTAAATATCTAAATCTTCATCTTCGTTGTTTTGAATGTTATCAAAGTAGACGCCTGCTTCCATTGGGTTTCGAACATTTGTGTTAATACCAACTTCCGCTAACTGCTCTGCTACAACTGGCGCTACACGCTCACGAACAGGATTTCCAAGTGGATAGTCGATATTTAAAACAAGCTCATTTCCGTCTGGATCCTCTACAAATCCATCGCCATCCGTATCCTCATAGCCAGCTTCTTCTAAGAGCGCTTTTGAATGTTCAGGATCATAAGTGAACCCTTCAACTCCTTCTGGATCGTACACCCATGAAGCTTCAGCAAACGGCGCGTCTAACATTTCGCCATGTCCTCTTAAGAAACTATCAATAAACAACTGACGATCAACGGCGCTAAAGATCGCTTCACGGAAACGGACATCTTCAAATTTCTCATTAGGTGTCCAAGCATCTGGATTAATCAAATCGTCGTTTGGTCCGTGGTTCATTTTTAATGACATATGTTGATAACCAAGTGCTGGCTGCTCATTAATCGTTAACGTTTCAACTGCATCAACTTGATCATAATCAGCCGCTGGGAAATAATTCGGCATAAAATCAAGCTCACCTTGCTCAAGCATTCCTGCCGATACACTTGCATCAACAACACGCCATGTAATTGCATCGAGTTCCGGTGCACCTTTCCAATAATCTTCATTGGCAACAAGTTCATAAGACTCATTTTCTAATACACTTTGTAATTTGAATGGTCCTGTTCCGATTACTTCGCCAGCATCCGTTGATGCAGCGTGATTCGGGAAGTCTTCTACCGCTACGCCTTCAAATTTATGCTGAGGGAAAATACCAATCGCTGTATCCGCTAATGCTTTTACGTTTGGCTCCTTGAAATAAAAACGAACTGTATGCTCATCAATCGCTTCTACCCCTTCAAACGTATCTGACTCACCGCTTGAATATTCTTCGTAGCCAACTAACGAACTAGCATATGAATGACGAGTTGCCCCTGTGCTTGTATAGCCAGGATCAGCAATAGAAGTGAACGTGAAGACAACGTCATCTGCTGTAAACGGCTCACCGTCATGCCACGTTACGCCTTCTTCTAAATGGTACGTAAGCTCTAACATGTCGTCACTAAATTCCCACTCACTTGCTAAGCCTGGCTCAAACTCAAGCTCACTATTTTGTGTCGTTAAACCTTCATTTACAAACGTAATAATGTTGTTATCGTATGTTGATGAATAAATGATTGGGTTAAATTGATTTTCTGGCGTAGATGTCATTCCGAGCGTTATTGATCCACCTTCGACTGCTTCTCCGCCTTCCCCTTCTTCGCCATCTGTTCCAGTTTCTGAATCTCCACCGTTACAAGCGACTAAAGCTGTTGCAAATACGGCCGTTGCTAGAAATGTGTAAAACGGCTTTTTCTTCATACATCTTCCCCCTTATGTGTATTTAACCATTTTTTTGGTAAGACCTTCGTATGTAGAAGCCTCACCTCCTCTATAAAATTCACGCTTATCCGCTTTTCTCTGTATACAAGTGACAGGCGACAAAATGATTTTGCGTATGTTCCACTAACTCCGGTCTTTCCTGTTTACAGCGATCATGCACATGTGGACATCTGGTGTGAAAGGCACAACCTACAGGCGGATTCGCTGGACTCGGCAACTCTCCTTTTAAGACAATTTTTTCTTTCTGAAACGTCACATCTGTAGATGGCACAGCGGAAATTAATGCTTCGGTATAAGGATGAAGTTTATTTTCATATAAATCAGATTTATTGGCAATTTCGACAATTCTTCCTAGGTACATCACCGCTACTCTTGAACTAATATGTTTGACAACACTTAAGTCATGAGCAATAAAAACATATGTAAGCTTAAATTCATCTTGTAAATCTTTCATTAAATTTAAGACTTGTGACTGTATCGATACATCTAGAGCGGAAACAGGCTCGTCACCAATAATTAAACTTGGTTTCGTACTCAACGCCCTGGCAATGCCAATTCGCTGCCGTTGCCCTCCAGAAAATTCATGTGGATACTTATCATACGATTGTTTCGGAAGACCGACGGTTTCTAATAATTCTTCGGCTCTTTTTTTCCGCTCTGCTTTTGTTTCGACCGTCTTATGAATAAGCAATGGCTCTTCAATTAGTTCCCCAATACTCATTCTTGGATTCAACGAAGCATATGGATCTTGGAAAACCATTTGCATATCGCGGCGATACGGTCTTAATTTTCGATTAGAGATGCCGGATATCTTTTCACCACGGAAATAAACGTCTCCATTCGTTTGATTTTGTAACTGCATCAAAATTCTTCCTAAAGTTGATTTTCCAGAGCCTGACTCGCCTACAATTCCAAGTGATTCTCCTTCAAAAATTTTTAATGAAATTCCATCTACTGCCTTTATATGTCCAACCCTTCGTTTTATGACACCTTGTTTTATTGGAAAGTGCATCTTAATGTCTTTTGCTTCTACAAGAACATCCATCATGAATGAACCTCTCTCTCTTGAAGACGTTGTTTGTCAGGTGTAAGCGATCCAGTTTCATACAATAGGCAACGAACTTTTCTACCACCTTCTGTTTCAATTAATGCAGGCATTTTGTCTGCACACAATTCTGTGGCAAAATCGCACCTCGAAGCAAAGCGACAGCCTGATGGAAACCGGTGAGCAGGAGGAACCATGCCTCGAATGGCATCTAACCGTTCTTTATCGTCTTCTAAGTTCGGCATACTTTTTAAAAGGCCTTGCGTATAAGGGTGGCTAGGATTTGTAAATAATTCATAGGCTGGTGCTTCTTCAACAATTTGTCCGCCGTACATGACAAGCACACGATCCGCTGTTTCAGCCACGACACCTAAGTCATGTGTAATTAATAAAATAGATGATTGAAACTCATTTTTTACTTTTAACATTAAGTCTAAAATTTGCTGTTGAATCGTTACATCTAAAGCGGTTGTTGGTTCGTCAGCGATTAGTAATTTTGGGTTACATGCCATTGCAATTGCGATCATCACACGCTGTCGCATTCCACCTGATAACTGATGTGGAAACTCTGTTAAACTTTCTTCAGCACGACTAAACCCAACCAGCCTCAGTAATTCAATTGCTCGTTCTTTCGCTTGTGCTTTTGATGTACGCGTATGCTTTCTTATTGTTTCAATAATCTGATTTCCAATTGAAAAAACGGGATTCAATGACGTCATTGGCTCTTGAAAAATCATTGCAATGTCTTTTCCACGATACTTGTCTAATTTTTTTGCAGACAACCCATTTAAGTTTGTTCCGTTTAGTACAATCTCACCAGATACTTCTCCCGGCGGATCAACTAAGCCCATAATAGACATGGAGGTCATACTTTTCCCGCTTCCAGATTCACCGACAAGCGCGACAACTTCATTCTGGGCAATATGAAAACTTACGCCATCTACAGCTTTAACTAAGCGATTTTTATCTACTTGAAAATACGTTTTAACATTATTAAGCTCCAGTAATGGCTTTCCCATTTCTACCTCCGTTGTTTTAATTTGCTAATTTTTTGATAATTATAGCACAAAAAGAACGTTTGCCAATCTTTTTTTGAAAGAATTTCTTACAGTATTTTATTTACGCAAAAAAAGTCCTTTATATGACTTTTACATCACATAAAGGACTACTGCTTACATTACATTGTGTGAATTGGTGTTCCAAGCGCTACTTCTGCTGTTTCCATTGTGATTTCACCAAGAGACGGGTGAGCATGAATCGTTAACGCAATATCTTCAGCAGTCATACCTGCTTCAATTGCAAGACCTACTTCAGCAATCATATCTGAAGCATTTGGCCCAGCAATTTGAGCACCGATTACTAACCCATCTTCTTTACGTGTAACAAGCTTCATGAAGCCGTCTGTATCGTTAAGAGATAGGGCACGACCATTTGCTGCAAACGGGAATTTCGCCGCTTTCGCATCATAGCCTGCTTCTTTTGCTTCCGCTTCTGTATAGCCAACTGTTGCAAGTTCAGGCTCTGAGAAACATACAGCCGGAATCGCTAAATAGTCGATCTCAGATGCTTCGCCACTAATTGCTTCTGCAGCAATTTTCGCTTCATAGGAAGCTTTATGCGCAAGCGCTGGACCTGGGACAATGTCACCAATCGCATAAATGTTTTTCACATTTGTACGACACTGCTTATCAATGTTGATGATTCCGCGATCCGTCATTTCAATCCCAATACCTTCAAGACCAAGCTCATCTGTATTTGGTGTACGGCCTACAGTTACAAGAACGTAGTCCGCTTCAATGACTGTTTCTTCACCTTTTACTTCAGCTGTTACTTTAACGCCTTTATCTGTTTCTTCTACACCTTTAGCCATTGCTTCTGTGTGGAAAGTAACATTATTAGCTTTAAGCTTTTTCTCAACCAATTTCGCCATCTGCTTTTCAAAGCCAGGTAAAATTTGTTTAGAACCTTCTAATACAGTGATTTCAGTACCTAGGTTTGCGTATGCACCTGTAAGCTCGATACCGATGTAACCTCCGCCAATAACAACCATTTTCTTCGGCACTTCTTTTAATGCAAGTGCGCCAGTTGAGTTAATAACGCGGTCTGTATATTTGAAAGAAGGAATTTCAATTGGACGTGAACCTGTAGCTATAATACAGTTCTTAAACTTGTACGTGCTTGAGTTCTTCTCATCCATAATTTTAACGGAATCCTCACCAGAGAAATAAGCTTCTCCACGGATGATTTCGACTTTATTTCCTTTTAACAATCCTTCAACGCCGCCTGTTAATTTATTAACGACAGAGCCTTTCCATTCTTGGACTTTGTCAAAGTTAACCGTGACGTTCTCAGCAATAATCCCCATATCTTCAGAAGATTTAGCTTGATGCGCACGGTGACCTGCTTGAATTAACGCTTTTGACGGAATACATCCAACGTTTAAACAAGCACCACCCATGCTATCTTTTTCAACGATTGTTACTTTTTGTCCAAGCTGGGCTGCGCGAATAGCAGCCACATAGCCTCCTGGACCAGAACCAATTACGAGCGTATCTACTTCTTGTGCGAAATCTCCTACAACCATGTCTTACCCCTCCATCAATAGTAATTGTGGGTCATTAAGCAAACGCTTGATTTGATTTAATGCACTTTGCGCTGTTACACCATCAATTAAACGGTGATCATAGCTAATTGATAGTGATAGCATTGTGCCCACAACAATTTCGCCATCTTTTACGACTGGCTTCTCTTCAATTCGACCAATCCCAAGAATCATTACTTCTGGGTGGTTAATTACTGGCGTAAACCATTGTCCACTTGCAGAACCAAGGTTGGAAATTGTTGCTGATCCGCCTTGCATATCTGCAGCAGAAAGTTTACCATCACGGGCTTTTCCAGCTAGCTCATTAATTTCATCTGCCAATTGGAAGATTGATTTACGGTCTGCGTCTTTAACAACTGGAACAACTAAACCTTGATCCGTGTCTGCTGCGATTCCAATGTTAAAGTACTTTTTGTAAACAATTTCGCCTGCTTCGTCATCAATTGATGCGTTCATGGCAGGGTACTTACGGATTGCAGACGTTAACGCTTTGACAACGTAAGGAAGATACGTTAGCTTCGTTCCTTGATCAGCTGCAATTTGCTTGTACTGTTTACGATGAGCAACTAGTGCTGTTACATCAATTTCGTCAAGATGTGTAACGTGAGGTGCTGTTTGCTTCGACTTCACCATTGCTTTGGCAATTGCTTTACGGATACCTTTTAACGGTACTCGCTCTTCTAATTGTTCACTAGAAGCAGCCGGTGCAGAAGTTGTTGCTTTTGATTCTTTTTCTTCTTGTTGATCAGCTGCAGAAGACCTGTCTTCGCTTTGATCGCCAGATAAGAATGCATCCACATCTTCTTTTACAACGCGACCATTTTTACCAGAGCCTTTTACACTTGAAATCGTTACGCCTTTTTCGCGCGCATATTTACGCACAGATGGCATCGCAATTACACGAGCGTCGTCGCTTGAATCTGAATCTGCTGACGGAGCAGCTTTTTCTTCTGTTTTTTCTTCTTCAGAAGAAGCTTCTGCTTTATCGTCTTTCCCAGACTCTTCGCTACCACTTTCTTCTTCACCATCGTCTTCAGAACCGTCATCAATGACTAAGATAACGTCTCCAACGTAGCTTGTTGTTCCTTCGTCTACTTTTACTTCAAGTACTTTCCCATCAACTGGAGATGGCAGTTCCACTACAGATTTGTCGTTTTGTACTTCAAGAAGGATATCATCTTCTTTAATTTCGTCGCCTTCTTTGACAAACCATTTTACAATTTCGCCTTCATGGATTCCTTCGCCCACTTCTGGCAGTTTATATTTATAAGCCACGGCTAAGCGCCTCCTTCATTATAACTCGAATTCAATCTCTATAAAAGAAAGAACGACCTAGTTTTCGACTAGCTTCGTCACTTTCTTCGTTTCGTTACTTAAAAGTTAATAACTTCTTTCGCCTTATCAACAATAATTGCTGGGTTTGGCAACCATGCATCTTCAACTGCAGCGAATGGATAAACCGTGTCAGGTGAAGTGACACGAAGTACAGGTGCTTCTAATGAAAGAATCGCACGCTCTGTAATTTCTGCCACGATTTGTGATGCAATTCCAGCTTGCTTTTGTGCTTCTTGTACAACAATTGCACGGTTTGTTTTTTCAACAGACGCAACAACCGTTTCCACATCAAATGGGCTAACCGTCATTAAATCGATTACTTCTGCTTCAATGCCTTCTTCAGCAAGCTCTTCTGCAGCTTTCATCGAAGCTTGTACCATAGCACCATAAGCGATGATCGTAATATCTTTTCCTTCACGCTTCGTATCAGCTTTCCCTAGCTCAATTGTGTATTCATCTTCAGGAACATCCTGACGGAATGAACGATACAATTTCATGTGCTCAAGGAATACAACGGGATCGTTGTCACGAATCGCTGAGATTAAAAGACCTTTTGCATCATACGGGTTAGATGGAATAACGACTTTAAGTCCAGGTGTTTGTGCCATTAACCCTTCTAAAGAATCTGCGTGCATTTCAGGTGTTTTCACACCGCCGCCAAATGGAGAGCGAACCGTAACAGGCATTGTTTGCTTATTGCCTGAACGGAAACGCCAGCGTGACATTTGACCTGCAATTGAATCAAATACTTCAAATACGAAACCGAAGAATTGAATTTCCATTACAGGACGGTGTCCAGTAAGGGCTAAACCAATCGCTAAACCACCGATACCAGATTCAGCAAGTGGTGTATCAAATACACGCTCTTCACCGAATTCTTTTTGTAAACCTTCTGTTACACGGAAAACGCCGCCGTTTTGGCCGACATCTTCACCAAAAACGAGTACATCTTCATCTTTGCTAAGCTCATTACGCATGGCATCCGTAATCGCTTGCGCCATTGTCCAATTACCCATGGGTTACTTCGACTCCTTTGCCGTATACTCTTCCAATTGCTCACGAATGTTCACTGGAGGATTTTCAAACATGAACCCTAGCAAGTCTGTAACGTTTTGCTTAGGTGTTTGGTCTGCATCTTTAATCGCTTGTTTGATTTCCTCTTTTGCTTGTTCAACGACTTCGTTTTCTTTCTCTTCACTCCAAAGCTTTTTGCCTTCAAGGAATTTACGGAAACGAATAAGTGGATCTTTCTTCGCCCACTCGTCATCTTCTTCAGATGTACGGTAACGAGTTGGATCATCACCAGCCATTGTGTGAGCACCATAACGATACGTTAATGTTTCAATTAATGTAGGACCTTCTCCAGCTAATGCGCGCTTACGAGCGTCAAGTGTTGCTTTATACACTGCAAGTACGTCCATTCCATCTACCTGAATGCCTTCAATTCCAGCAGCAACTGCTTTTTGCGCAATCGTTTTTGCAGCAGATTGCTTTTCCACTGGTACAGAAATTGCAAAACGGTTGTTTTGAACGATGAATACAGCAGGCGCATTGTATGCACCAGCAAAGTTAATTCCTTCGTAGAAATCACCTTGTGACGCACCGCCATCACCTGTATATGTGATTGCAATGTTATCTTTCTTTTTACGCTTAAGTCCAAGCGCAACACCTGTAGTTTGGATTATCTGTGCACCGATAATGATTTGTGGAACCACAATGTTTAGTCCATCTTCATATTGGCTTCCTTTAAAGTGGCCACGAGACCATAAAAACGCTTGGTGTAATGGCAAACCATGGAATACAATTTGTGGGATATCACGGTACCCAGGCAAGATCCAGTCTTGTTGGTCTAACGCAAAGTGAGAACCAAGTTGAGATGCCTCTTGTCCTGCTGTAGGCGCGTAGAAACCTAATCGTCCTTGTCTGTTTAGAGAGATCGCACGCTGATCCCAAATACGCGTGTAGACCATACGGCGCATTAATTCTTGTAATTGTTCGTCGCTTAAATCAGGCATTTCTGATTCATTTACGACTTCTCCTTCTTCGTTAAGAATCTGGAAGGTCTCAAATTGTTCTTCAACTTGATCAATTGTTCTTGTACTCAATTTGTTCACCAATCCTTTCAGTTAGTTAAAAGCGGTATGTGAAATCTTGCTTGTATACGTTTTTCATATGAAAAATGCACTGTTAGCATGCCCAATCCTAAAGATTACATAACCGCAATAAGACGTTGTTAAACCAGACAGTTGTTTACGTAAGAAACATGCGGTCATCTGTTACAATGAAATGGAATATCTAGTAGTACAACTCCCTACTGATTGTTAGTCTACATGAATGACCTAACAATCGTCAATCCTTTTGCACACTTATTAATTGCGATTTTAATAACAATCTTTGGAAACGCTTCAAAAATACATGTGTTATAGTATACATCAAATCTGAACTAATACAGATAGGTTTTTAAGTGTTTCCATGTAACCGCAATCAATCAAAACACTTTCCCCGCGCCCTTTTAAATATAAAAAAGCTCATCGACATGGTCGACAAGCTAAAGCTTATTCAAAACTTACTTCTAAATCAGACGCTTCGTAAAATTCACGTTTTGCATCATTATACGCTGTCGTATATTCGTTAAACTGCTCCGTTGCTTCACGACGTTCTTCATACTTTTGGTTTGTTTCCTCTATGTGTGCGGTTAATGTTTCTGCATCTAAATCTTCATCTTTAAGCATTTCATATAATTGTTCATCCAAGTCTAACGATTCTTCATAAATAGTATGTAAGTCTTGATAGCTTGCATAGCGATTATCCATCGCTTCTTGAACATTAGTTGCTAAGTCAACCAAATTGTCGTCCTCTAGTTCGGAAAAATCACTTACGGCATCTTCAAACGCACTAAAACCTTCTTCAATGCTTTCTTTTTCCTCTGCGAGCAGTTCACGACGTTCGTTAACAGATGCAATTGCTTGATCCGATAATTCGACGATTTCATCGTAAGCATCCATATCTAAATCGACAATTTGCGAATAAAGCTCTGCTTCTTGCTCCTCAGCATCTAACATTGGTTGCTGTAGCTCATCAAAACCTTCATTTTCTATTTCAGCGGCTTCTTCTAACGAGCTATGAATCGACTCTGTAGCGGTTTGTCCACGAGCTGCTAAAAACAAGCTTGAAAAGGCTACAGTAGCGATAAACTTTTTCGACAAAAACCTCTCCTCCTTCGAGTTTTCTCAACTTCTTTTTCTCTTCTCTCACAATATCTAACAAATAGGTATTTGGCAAGCATTTACTTTTATTTTAAAAAATAAATAGGCATTTATCCAAACATCTTTAAGACTTCTGCATAGGATAGCTATATAAATCGCCTAGTGTGGTGGTTATTAAAGGAGGAATTTCAAACATGAGCTACGCTGAAAAATACGGATATAACTACGGGTACGATCAATGCTGTGAGCCTTATGGATACGGATATGGCTACGCACAACAGAACTGCGGTGGCGGTGGTGGTAAAGGATTTGCACTAATCGTTGTTCTCTTCATTCTATTAATTATCGTTGGTGCATCTTGGTTTGCCGGCGGCGTTGACGAAGGTCCAGACTGTGGTCCAGGTCCTGGTCCTGGTCACGGTCCGAAAAAATAAGAAATATAAGCGAAAAAAGCGACACGAGGAATTCGTGTCGCTTTTTTCTGCTTGCACATAAGAATAATAATCCTTAAACTATTGAAAGATAGGGAAAGGAGTGGTACTTATATGATTACGATGAATGATGTTGTTCGTGAAGGACATCCTGTTTTAAGAAAAGTGGCTGAACCAGTCAGCATTCCATTAAGTGATGAAGACCGCAATACGCTCACATCGATGCTTGAATTCTTAAAGAATAGCCAAGACCCTGAGTTGGCGGAGAAGTACGACTTGCGCCCAGGGGTCGGTCTTGCCGCGCCACAAATCGGTATTTCAAAACGGTTGTTTGCTGTGCATTCGATGGATGAGAACGATAAACTATATAGTTTAGGAATTGCGAACCCTAAAGTCATTAGCCATTCAATTGAACAAAATCAATTAGAAAATGGAGAAGGATGCCTTTCCGTTGATCGTGAAGTTGAAGGCATTGTTCCGAGACATGCCCGTTTAACGATAAAAGGAATCGATCATAACAACGAAGAAGTAACATTACGTTTACGCGGATACATCGCCATTGTTTTTCAACATGAACTCGACCATTTAGACGGTGTCATGTTTTATGATCGCATTGAAGGACTAGAAGATCCATTTAAACAGCCCGTACCTGGTTATGCATTATAATTCCCAAAAACCCCCTCGTGTTTTTTCTTAGCTTAGCTACAAACTAAGAGCAAAAGTAGAGAGGGGTTTTTTCTTTTGTTAAAAAAATGGCGCGAAAAACTCTTAAAACGGTGCAAAGACCTTTTACCAAAGTCATTATTTCTTGATGTGTAAGACCACTTTAAAGTGGCAAGACTGTAAGCCATCCAGTATTATTTATACGGGTTGGCTTTTTGGCATTTCTAAAAAGCCTCATTTCCTATATAATAGATAAACAATGGTAGTAAAAGGAGAGGTTTATTCATGATTTTTAAAGTATTTTTTCAAGAAGATTTTTCGCAAGCACCTGTAAGAGAACGTACAGAATCCTTATATATTGAGGCAGAAAGTGTTAGTGATGTTCGTGCTAAGCTTGTAGAGCAGCCTTATAATATTGAATACATTACACCGCTCACTGGTTCATTCTTAGAGTATGAGCAGCAACGTGAAGATTTTAAGGTTGTGAATGCGTAAATGAAACAAGTTAAAAATAATCAAACCGCCGTATTTGCTCTCGGAGGAATGGGTGAAATCGGGAAAAATACGTACGGTGTTCAGTTTCAAGATGAAATCATTTTAATCGATGCTGGAATTATGTTTCCGGAAGACGATTTGCTTGGTATTGATTATGTGATCCCAGATTATACGTATCTTGTAAAGAACAAAGATAAGATTAAAGGGCTATTTATTACACATGGTCATGAAGACCACATTGGTGGAATTCCTTATTTACTTAGAGAATTAAACATTGATGTATATGGAGGAAAGTTGGCTCTTGGTCTTCTAAAAGGAAAATTAGAGGAACATGGCCTACTTCGTAACGCAAAGTTACACCCCATTTCTGAAGACCAAGTGATTAAGTTTACGAAAACATCGGTATCGTTCTTTCGGACAACCCATAGTATACCTGATTCCTATGGCGTTGTTGTTAAAACGCCTCCAGGTAATGTTGTACATACAGGTGACTTTAAATTTGATTTTACACCTGTTGGAGAGCCAGCGAACTTAACAAAAATGGCTAAAATCGGTGAAGAAGGTGTATTATGCCTCCTCTCAGACAGTACGAATAGTGAAATCCCTGACTTCACTATGTCGGAACGAAAAGTTGGCGACAGCATTAACAACATCTTCCGAAAAGTCGATGGACGCATTATTTTCGCTACATTTGCTTCAAATATTCACCGTTTGCAACAAGTCATTGACGCAGCAGTTGCTAACAATCGAAAAGTATGTGTATTTGGACGTTCAATGGATTCGGCCATCGCGATTGGGCAAGAGCTCGGGTATATTAACGCGCCAAAAAACACATTTATTGAACATTCTCAGCTGAATAAACTCCCTGACCATCAAGTAACGATTCTTTGTACTGGTAGTCAAGGTGAACCAATGGCTGCCTTGTCACGTATTGCGTTTGGCACTCATCGTCAAATTCAGATCATCCCTGGGGATACCGTTGTTTTTTCTAGCTCCCCTATCCCTGGCAATACATTATCGGTTGGGAAAATTATCAATCAACTTTATCGAGCTGGTGCAAACGTGATTCACGGACCGTTAAATGATATTCATACGTCTGGTCACGGTGGACAAGAAGAACAAAAGCTTATGCTACGGTTAATGAAGCCTCAATACTTCTTACCGATCCATGGCGAATACCGGATGTTAAAAACGCACATTAAACTAGCTCAAGAATGCGGCGTCTCACAAGATAACTGCTTTATTATGGACAATGGAGATGTACTAGCCCTGCATCCGAATGAAGCTGGCGTTGTAGGAAAAATTCCATCTGGTTCTGTATACGTTGACGGAAACGGAATTGGCGATATTGGCAACATTGTTTTACGTGACAGAAGAATTCTATCAGAAGAAGGTTTAGTAATTGTCGTAGTTAGTCTTGATATGAAAGAATTCAAGGTAACTGCTGGACCGGATCTCATTTCACGAGGCTTTGTCTATATGCGTGAATCAGGAGACCTTATCCACGAAGCACAAAAATTATTAACCGCCCATCTTCATCAAGTAATGGAAAGAAAGACCAATCAATGGTCTGAAATCAAAAACGAAATATCCGATTTGCTCGGTCCATTTTTATACGAAAGAACAAAACGGAAACCGATGATTTTACCAATCATTATGGAAGTATAAGGAAAAAACGCTGCAGCATGTTGCAGCGTTTTTTGTCGTAAAGCTTTTGAGATCTTCCCGCAAATATGGTACGCTCAATTTTGCATAAAGTAACGAAAGGAATGACACGATGTTAGAGAATGTAAATGACGTTATTTATCATCCTATTACCCAAACGTTATGGCAAATCCTCTTTGCCATTATTATTTATTTTATTGTACGATCCGTTGGGAAAAAGCTTATTAAAAAAGTGTTCAACAAAAAACAAGAAAAGCAAGTTTCACCAGCACGACTTCAAACGTTAGAAAAACTACTGCTTAACGTATTTTCCTATGTCCTATTTTTCATTATTGCCTTCAATATTCTTGATACACTTGGCTTTAATTTAGGACCATTACTTGCAGCTGCTGGTGTCGTTGGCTTAGCGATTGGTTTTGGCGCACAAGGACTAGTTAGCGATGTGGTGACTGGATTCTTCTTACTTTTAGAGCGACAGTTAGAAGTAGGAGACTATGTAAGTGCAGCCGGCGTCGAAGGAATTGTCGAAGAGCTCGGGTTCCGAACAACGATGATTCGAGGATTTGACGGCACGCTTCACTATATACCAAATCGAAACATTACAAATGTAGACAACCATTCAAGAGGAAATATGCGTGCGCTTGTTGATTTAACGATACCCGCTGGAGAAACAACAGAAGATTCCATTCAAAAAATACAAACGGCGATTGAATCCTTTAATCACCCCGCTCTCATTACGAAGCCAGAAGTCATTGGTGTAGAAACAAACGACCTTGCGACTACCGTAATTCGCGTAATTGCAAAGACTGAGAATATGCAGCAATGGGCCGTTGAACGTGAATTAAGAAAGGTCATTCGCGACTACTTTGAAAACGAGCAACAAGACGCTAATCAGGAATCACCGTGATACACAAAGCTTATTGGCAGCAACCCTGTCGATAAGCTTTTTTATTTAAACGTTATAGTAAAAGTAAGCGATTACACTTCGCTGCTTTTTTCACAACAAGGAGGAAAACATTATGTCGTTATTTTTAGAAGGACAAGCAGGTCTTGTAACAGCTGCCGGATCAGGTATCGGCCGAGCGAGTGCTTTGGCATTCGCTCGAGCAGGTGCAAACGTGATGGTTTCAGATATAAATGAAGAAGCTGGTAAAGAAACGCTACAACGAATAAAAGCAGACGGTGGAACTGCCGATTTCTTTCTATGTAATGTTTCAGAAGAATCACAAGTAAAAGCCTTAGTTGATTATACTGTCGAAACGTTTGGTCGCTTAGATTTTGCACATAACAATGCGGGAAAAGGAACGATGACACGCCCCATCCAAGACTCCGATAGCGAAGATTTTGAAAGCGCCATTGATATTACCGTAAATGGTATGTACTATGCATTAAAATACGAAGTAATGGCAATGATTAAGACTGGTGGTGGCGCAATCGTTAATACGTCTTCTGGTGCAGGTTTGCACGGTCCACCGAACATGGTTGGTCACGCGGCTGCCAAATGGGCAGTGAACGGAATGACGAAGGCACTTGCTGTCGAAACTGGTCAATATGGAATTCGAGTAAATTCTATTTGCCCAGGAATGACCCTTACTCCAGCTGTTGAACAAACACCAGAAGACCAGGCCGAAGCTGCCGTTTGGTTATGTTCGCCAATGGCGAAACACATAAGCGGAATTAATATGCCGGTTGACGGCGGCTATGTCGCTGGTAAATAAGAAAAGGTGCTGTTATCGTAACAGCACCTTTTTTCTATCCATTTTGATTGCTTAACGTTTGTTCCACGCGTTGTCCAACTTCTTGTGCACTTAAACCAT
Source organism: Shouchella phoenicis (assembly GCF_047238345.1). Taxonomy (NCBI): domain Bacteria; kingdom Bacillati; phylum Bacillota; class Bacilli; order Caryophanales; family Bacillaceae; genus Shouchella; species Shouchella phoenicis. The sequence continues at coordinate 2,329,853 of NZ_JBDFMQ010000001.1, forward strand.
CTGCTGAAACAATACTCATACTGCCTTGCGGACTCATTCCCGCAACATCTGCATCACGTCCAGAAACGACGCAACAATCGCATCCACTTGCATCCGTTTCGTTTTTAACATGAACCACATCATATCCTAAAGTTTGTAGCTCGTTTTCAATATCTGTTAGTCCAGACTGAACACCAATTTTCGCCATACTAAACCCTCCTTCTATCATTCAGAGTTAGTATGCGCGCTGTTAAATGGATTATTCAGCCTTTGTTCCAAAGTTCGACTTTTGTTGTAAAAACGCACACATATGTTTAACTGCGACTGTAATGGCGTCTTCATTCGGATTAAGTCTTGCATCATGTAAACCAAATGAGCTGTCGACACCTAGCCAAAACATCATTCCCGGATACGCTTTTAAAAAGTAGCCAAAGTCTTCTCCTGTCATGGCTTCCTTTGCGAGAGTGAAGTGAACGTTAGGCTGGTTCTCACTAAATTGAATAAATGCGCTCGTTAGCGCTTCATGATTACGAACCTCGCAATAGTTCGATCCGTAATCAATCGTCGCCTCACAAGAAAAACTTACTTCAATTCCGTTCGTTAACGCTTCGATTCGCTCTTTTACTTTTTTCATCGCTTCCATGGACAGTGTGCGAATCGTCCCCTCTACTCTCGCTTGCCCTGCGATCACGTTCTGCTTTGTACCACCTTGTATCACGCCAATTGTGACGACGGCAGAATCTAGCGGATCGATATTACGAGATACGATTGATTGCAGCTGAGTAACAAAGTGTGCTGCCGCCACCACCATGTCGTTCGCCGTATGCGGGTAAGCTGCGTGGCCACCAGTTCCTTTAAAATCAATAAACAGCTCAGAAGTATTGGCAAAAAGAAGACCAGGCTTCGTTGAGATCGTCCCGACTGGTAAATTCGGATCAATGTGTAGCGCATAGATTTCATCTGGCTGCCATTGGTCCAATACCTGTTCTTCTAACATCGGCTTTGCTCCACCTGGTCCCTCTTCAGCAGGTTGGAAAATAAATAATAAGGATGTTGGAGGCTTCGTTTCACTAAAATGTTGCAACATGCCCAGTGCAATCGTCATGTGAAGATCATGCCCGCAAGCGTGCATACTGCCTTTGTGCTGAGATTCATAGGAAAGATTCGTGTCTTCATGTAGAGGTAAACCGTCTATATCTGCACGATAAGCAACCGTATAAGGTGTTTCCCCTTCAACTTTAACAAGTACCCCTGTTTTCCACGTTGATACGGTTAAACGCTCCTGTCGCATCCCTGCGATTGTTTCTAAAATTAATGCCTGTGTTTTAAACTCTTCAAATCCTAATTCCGGAATTTGGTGAAATTGTCGTCTTAACTGAATCAACTCTTCTTTTTTCATCCATTTAACTCCTGTTCCATTTCAACTAATACAGTTTTGAAACAAGCGATAAACGCATCTACGTCTTCCTGTGAAACAACAAGTGGTGGAAGCAGTCGAATAATCGTTCGCTGTGTGACATCTACAAGTACACCTTTTGCAATCAATTTTTGTTGGATCGTTGCAACTTGTTGCGCATTTAGTTTTGTTGGGAGCCCCATCATCATGCCTTTACCGCGGTAAGATTCAAGTAAAGAAGGAAACTCTTTTTGTAGCGTTTCGAGTGACTCTTGTAAATGTGAAGCGACCGTTCGACTATGCGCCAATAGCCCATTTTCTAAAAGATCAAGAACAGTTAAACCTAATGCACAGCTTAATGGTGATGGAGCAAATGTCGTACCGTGATCACCAGGAACAAATAATTCATTTAAATACGGTTTCACAATCATACCACCGAGTGGCAAACCACCACCAACTCCTTTTGCAAATAACACAACGTCTGGTGTCACAGTTGCTTGCATATATGCAAAAAGGGTACCTGTTCTCCCCATTCCTGTTTGAATTTCATCCATACAAAATAATGCTTCATGTTCTTTGCAGAGAGATTCAATTTGTTGTAAATAGTCATGGGACAATGGAACAACTCCTCCAGATCCAAGGACAGGCTCCATTAAAACTGCGGCAGGCTGATACTGTTCTAAAACCTCTTTCAACCCATGTACATCTTCAGGCTCCACTTCATAAACCGGTAAATCATGTAGTGGAAAATCTTGATACACACCTTCTTGCCTTGTAAGTTTCATAGCACCTAGCGTTCGTCCATGAAAACTTCTCTTCAACACTACAACACCTTTTTTTGCAAAATCCTGTTGCTTACTCCACTTATGAATAAGTTTGATTACTGCTTCTGTTGCCTCTGCTCCAGAATTAGCAAAAAACACTTTACCACCAATTGTTTTTTCTGATAATTTCTCAGCAAGCTCTACTGCAGGCTTGTTAACGTATAAGTTTGAGATATGTAAAAATTTTGTTCCTTGTTCTTGTAAGGTTTCCATAATTGCAGGATGAGAATGGCCAACAATATTAACGGCCAACCCCGTAATAAAATCTAAATAACGGCGATTCTCTTCATCAATTAAATAACTTCCTTGACCTTCTTTAATAACGATCGGAAGACGACGATATGTATTCATTAAGGCCTGTTCATCTCTTCTAAGCCAATCCATGTCAAAGACTCCTTTTTTATGAAAACAGCTTTGCCCAAAAGGCAAAGCTGTGCTATCAAATTAATCTTCGTTTAAACGACGTAGTTCTTGTTTAATTTCTGTTTTACCTTTTGTTTTTTCATCAATCTCTTTAATGACTTTAGCCGGCGTGCCAGCAACAACTGTATTTGCAGGGACATCTTCTGTTACAATCGCTCCTGCTGCCACAACCGCTCCTTCTCCAACACGAACACCTTCTAAAATAACTGCGTTCGCTCCAACAACAACACCATCTTCTACCACAACCGGGGAAGCGGAAGGCGGTTCAATCACACCAGCTAACACAGAACCTGCACCAATGTGACAATTCTTTCCTACTGTTGCACGTCCGCCAAGTACAGCGTTCATATCAATCATTGTGCCTTCACCGATAACGGAACCAATATTAATGCTTGCCCCCATCATAATGACTGCACCTTTACCAATCTCAACTTGATCACGGATAATCGCACCTGGCTCAATTCGTGCTTCAATGTCTTTAAGATCTAGTAACGGAATAGCAGAATAGCGACGATCATTTTCAACAACATAATCTTCAATACTCGCTTCATTTTCTTTTAAAACAGGCTCAATTAATGCCCAGTCCCCAAAAATAACGCCTGTCTGACCATTGAAAAATGTTTGTACAGCTTGATCAAAGGAAAGCTTGTCTAACTCACCTTTAATATGTATCTTAACAGGGGTTTTCTTCTCTGCTTTTGAAATAAATTGAATAATCTCGTTTGCATCCATCATGTTCATCTGTATTGCCTCCTTTTATCACTGTTCATTATGATAAAGTGTGTTAAGAAAAAATGCAATGAACTAGCTTAAAATCCAAATAATAAATGTAATTGAGATTAAGCTGACTAGCGTTGAAACAAGCGTAATCGTTGAGACCAACTTTGGTTTTGCATCAAACCGAACCGCATACATCACAATCGTTGCAGCACTTGGCATTGCCGCAGCAACAATAAGAACATTTCGGAGCATTTCATCGATCGGCAAAAACAACGTTATTCCGTAAGCCAAAAGAGGTGAAAGAACCATACGAATACAAACGCCCACAGTAATTTTTTCCCATTCAAACGATTTCCACTCAATCATCGCTAGCTGCATTCCTAATATAAGCATAACAACCGGAATCGCCGCTTCTGCAACTAAGTCGATCGTGGAAAAGAACGGTTGTGGAAAACGAATAGAAAAAACATTAAGTCCAAGCGCTACGACTGTCGCATACGTAGCCGGCATTTTAAAAATTGCTTTTACCGCAAACGTCATTGATGCTTTCCCTCGCGCCGCATAATAAACCCCGAAGATATTCATAATGATTGACTGAAGAACCATGAAGGTTATGGCTAAATCAAAAGCCGTTTGTCCATATGCAAATAAAATAATAGGCGTGCCATAGTTACCAACATTCATAAAAGCAGTCGACAAAATCATTCCGCTTTCATCTTGAACAGAAAGCTTTCTTATTTTCGCATAAAGTTTCGTTATACTAATAAGAACAGCCATTAGTGCTAATGAAAAGATGACCATAAATAAATAGTCCATATTAAGAGGAGAAGTATAGAAGGTACGAAAAACAAGGCACGGAGTAAGAATGTAAATCGCTAAATTTGAAATTGAGCGGATATCGAGCATACTTGCACGCTGCAAAAGAAAGCCTGCGCCAAAAATAAGAAAGACAGGCAAGACTACTTGAAAAAAAATGGTCACAATATTCAACCTTTCTAGCTGTTAAGAAACAAATTGCGTAACAAAAAGAGTGAGCATTTTTGCTAAATCCACTGTTTCCACGTTCAATTCGTCTTCATTCTGTTGGTTTATGTAAATCAGTTTCACAATCGGCCGATGGGGCAAACCTCGATTTTGCGCAACGACTGTTCCAACCTCACCATTTGAAAGAATGACTTGGCTACCTGTTGGAAATAAAGCCACACATTCCATTAAAGCTGCCATACATAAAGGATTAAATCGTTTAGACGAAAATGCGAGCATAAATTCTAACGCATCAGAAGGATGCATAAGCGATTTTATATTTCGTTGATGGGTTAATTGATCATATACATTTGCAATGGAAACAATTTGCGTTATGTCATGAAGCATATGTGACTTTAATTGTCTAGGATACCCACTCCCATCCACGGTTTCGTGATGGGTTAAGGCAACAAGTGCTGCTAATTGATCAACATGGCTTAATGATTGCAGGTAATTGTACCCTTTCCACGTATGATCATGACCAAGCGGTACCCCTTTTTGTGTATAGTGATGGGAAACCACTTTTCCGACATCATGAAGCAGTGCTGCTCGAATCAATCGTTCTAAGTCTTTCTCTTTATAGCCTAGTTGAAATCCTATACTCGTAGAAAGGAAAGCAACACTTAGCGAGTGAACATAGATCGAGTCATTTCTGCCTTTTAAAAAAGCCAAAGATTCTTGCAATTGCGGGTCTTTTATGACCTGTTGGAACAGCGTTTCGAATCTTTTTTTCCAATCAGACGATTTTTCTTCCACAATCATTTTTAGGTTGGTCATGTATACATGTAAATGGTCGTACGCTTTCGTTTGGTTTTTTGGCACTCGAAGTGGCAAGACATCAATTCCAAATTTCTTTAGCCGTTTTAAGTGCAAGGTCGTTAACGATGCCCCTTCTCGCAAAAGAATTTGTCCATCTACGGAAAAAATTTCTTTCCCTAATAATGCGCCAGGCAACACTTCTTTTAAACGCACATATCTCATTTCACCATTTAGACCCATACACGTTCCTCCCCATCCGTAACGCTTTCATTATTATAGCGAATGAATCCTTTTTTAGAAAGACTATTTAATTGAAAAGGAACTTCTAAAAACACGCTTACAATAAAATCGTAAAAAAAGACCTTTATGAATGTCCTTTCCCATTCATAAAGGTCTTAAGCGATGTGTTGTTATTCTCAGTTTAACTCTCTGCTTTTTCTAGCTGGTGTTGTTCATGTTCATGTGAATCAAACACCACAATTGGTTTTAGAACAGATACGCCTTCTTTTGATAAGATATCAAGAATGTCGTAATTGATTTCTTCTTTCACATCATGCCATTCTGACCAAGCAACGGTTTTTGTAAAGTAATAAATGAAAATGTTGTAGCTCGTCTCACCAAATTCATCAAAATAGATCATGACCGTATCCGTCACCACACCAGGATGACTAATCACAAGCTTTCTTATTTCTAAAACAGCATGCTCTAATTCAGATCGGGTTGTTTCTTGACCAACACCGATTGAATAATTTACTCTACGCATGTTCATTTCTGACCAGTTCGTAATTGCTTCATTCGAAAGGGTTTTATTCGGGACAACGACAATGGCATCATCAAAGGTTCGAATTTTTGTACTGCGGAACGTAATATCTTCTACGGTCCCCTCGACGGAAGCAGACGAAATCCAATCCCCTTTTTTAAATGGCTTTTCCGTAATAATGACAATCCCGCCAAAAAAGTTCGCCACTGTTTCTTGAGCAGCCAAAGCAAAAGCCAAGCCCCCAAGTCCTAAACCTGCGATAAAGCCATTGACATCAACATCAAAGCTTGACAAGACGGTTACAAATGTCAAAGCAATCACGACGAACCGCAAAATGTTTGAAATAAAGGGAAGCAACATATGGTCATCGCTTAACTGTAGTTTCTTTTTTGTGAAAGCCATGAATGTTCCGTGGGTGGACACGTAATTATACAATCCCCATCCACCTAGAATGATTAAGCTGGCGTTAAACAGTCGCATCAACGTAACATTATCCGAAAATTCAACGCCAAAATACGTTAGCGCTACACGCGCCCCAATAATAACAAAGAGAAAACGTAGCGGCTTCTCATAAGAAAGCAAAAGTTGCGTCAGCAATGTAGCATGTGTTTTCCGTGACAACCCTAAGATAATTTTAAACAAATACGTAATAAAGATCTTCCGAAATAGAAGAAATATGGTAAAAATCCCTAGCGCTATTAGAAGGGATAGCCATGGAAATTCTACAAAGAATGTTACAATTGAATCCCAAATTGCATTCATGGTTCATCTCCTCTTACAAATACTCTAACCGTATTCTAGCATGGACCTTCGGAATAGGCTATTGTAAAAGAATGCGAAATAAACGGCCAAGTTTGGACTTTTGACTAATTGTATACAACGTTGGTCGGTTTTCAACATAAACCACTGGCCTTGAGCGAAACATGTACATACAAGCAGAACAAATGCAGATTACACCAATCATGAATAAGATCAAATCCATTCGTTTTTCTTTCACTGTCTCTAGACTCCTTTTTCCTTAGTATGTGAAATGGGCCATCTTTTATTTCTCCATAAATGATTCCGAATCTTAAAATCCGTCTATACTAATAATCGTGACGATTTTGTAGACAAACCTAAACTTCATTAAAAACACACATTTTCTTGTTAAGATAAGAGCGAGAAAAAGATTTGGAGGGTTTCAAGATGAAAAAAACACTAACAGGCTTCATACTACTTTTAGCCTTTATGCTCGCACTGCCAACAAATTTGGCATTCGCTCATTCTCATCAAGAGTCTACTTCACCAAGTGAGCACGAAGAGGTCACAGAACCAGTAGATGAGATTAGCGTTACATTTGATGCTGGGATCGCTACCGGAGATATTGAAGTGACAAACAATACAACAAATGAAGAAATCGAGCCTGCTTCTGTTGAAGTAGAATCAACTGTCATTACAGCTCAATTTGATGAACCACTTCCGAACGGCGAATACATCGTTTATTGGGAAAATATCGGGGACGACACGCACCATGTTGATGGTGAATTTACATTTACCGTGAACGTTCCTGAAGAAGAGTTAGAAGAAGAAGGAACAGCTGAAGAAGACGCGACAAATGAAGATGCGACTGAAGAAGAGTCTACTGATAATGCTTCTGAACAAGAAACAAATGTTGAAGACGAGCAGTCAGAAACAGACAATGCCGATTCTGGTTCTGCCGTCCTATGGATCTCAATTATTCTAGCCGTTTTATTCATTGGTGGTTTAATTGCGTTTGTTGTTTCACGTAAGAAAAAGAAATAACAGTGTTGAACAAGTCATGTATAAAACATGGCTTGTTTTTTTTACCCAATCTCATGCAAAATTCATACAAAAATAAAAGAAATACATAAATTTTCGTTTTGAGATGACAAAGTTTCAGCTATAATAAGAAGATACTGCATGTCAGCACAATTCATTTGATGACAAAGATAGCCCTCTTTAAAAAGTATGCTTGGCTACACTAAAATCATGTGCTGTGTTGTATTAGAGGAGGTTGTCTTATTTTATGCTTAATCGCCCCGTTTTAAAGAAACTGATCATCTTCTTACTAATTGTTGCGGCGGCGCTATTTGTATACTTTAATTTTTCTGCTTTTATGCCCATTCTTTTGGCTTTACTAACCGCAATGATTTTTGAGCCATTTGTAAAATACTTAAAGCGTAAAATGAAAAGTGAACGCAGACTTTTACCCGTTACAATTGTTTTTCTATCATTTTTACTTATTTGCGGGATTTTACTTTTTGTATCGATCCGTTATCTTGTAGAATCAATTTACAGTTGGTCTCTGCAAATCCCTCAATATGCATTTGAAGTACAACAGTTTGCCGATGACATGATTGATGGATTTCAAACAACACTTGAAAGCATTCCACAAGGTACAGCCATTGTCGCAGAATTAGAACGGTTGTCCACTACGATGGTTGACGCTGTACTAGGCATTACCGCAACAGTAATTACATCCGTTGCATCGTGGCTACAATCCATCCCTAATTTGCTTTTTGTTGCGCTAATTTATGTCATCACCCTTTTCTTATTTAGCTTGGACTTACCACGCCTGCTAACGAATACGTTTAATTTATTTAAAGACGACACTTCACAGAAATTACAATTCGTGTTTCGGCGTATGGGAAAAGTCTTCTTAGGATACTGGAAAGCACAATTCATTTTAAGTGTTGGCGTATTTCTTGTCTGTTACATAAGTTTATTATTTATCGCTCCTGGACCTGCGCTCATTATGTCCATTCTCATTTGGGTAGTCGATATCATTCCACTGTATGTAGGGCCAGCATTGATCCTTGTTCCATGGGGATTGATTGCGATGATTATTGGCAGTACAGCACAAGGGGTTCAATTAATCGTTCTTGCGCTCGTTTTATTAATCATTCGCCGCATTATTGAACCAAAAGTATTAGGTGATTCAATTGGCTTAAATGCGCTACCGACTGTTTTGTCCATGTACTTTGGTTTTGTTTTTTTCGGAGTGCTCGGGCTGATTTTAGGACCATTTGTTTATATTGCGATTCGTTCAGCAAAGGAAGCGGGACTGTTTCAATTAACCGCTGAAAAAGCACCTATAACAACGCCAAACACGACTCCTGATTAAAAAGAAGCTACATGGATTCATACTCCATGCAGCTTCTTTTTTGTTATAGTTGTTTTAATGCATCCTCAATTAAGTGATTTCCGCTCGTTAAATCAAAGGCCTGATTAACCGTCGCATCGTCTTCTAAACAAGCGACAATAACGTTCGCGACATCTTCTCTCGGAATATCACCTCGCTCAAGTTCTGTTGCCACTTTCACTTTTCCATTTCCGTCTTCATTCGTCAATCCGCCTGGACGAATGATTGTATAGTCTAAACCACTTTTTTTCAGCCATTCATCTGCATAATGTTTCGCAGCACTATAGTACGGAGCTTTAGACATCCAGTTGTCTCGATTATGAACGCCGATTGCACTTACAATGATAAAGCGATCAACGTTTGCTTGTTTGGCAGCTTCCATTGACTTAATCGCACCGTCAAAATCGATCATCATCGTTTTATCAGCTCCGGTATGACCACCAGACCCTGCCGCAAAAACAACGACATCCATATCTTCCATCAACGAAGTAAGGTCTTCTGTTTGTCCTTCTAAATCCCCGATTACTGCTTGTATCCCAAGATCTTGATAATTCTCATATTGTTCTGTTTTGCGAACCATTGCTGTTGGCGTATGATTTGTATGTTTTTCTAATTTCTGTACTAAGTGACGACCAATTTGTCCATTTGCACCAATGACAAAAACGTTCATGTAGACTCATCCTTTCTTGCTTTTACTACTTATATAGTACCCGTAGTCTATTGGATAAAAACATCAAAGCGTTAAGCAGATTGCTTGCTTCCAGATCGTTCGAGCATTACCGTTAATAATGAAAAAGGAGGAGAAACCATGAATCACTTAATGTCTTCATATAAAATTGGAAACCTAGAACTTAAAAACCGCATCGTCATGTCGCCGATGTGTCAGTATTCAGCGGTAAAAAAAGATGGGATGCCTACAGATTGGCATTTGCACCACTATACAACAAGAGCAGTAGGTGGTGTTGGATTGATCATAGTCGAAATGACAAATATTGAAGAAGATGGTCGAATTTCGGATTTTTGTTTAGGGTTATGGTCCGATGCGCATCGTGATGCTTTTAAACCTATCGTTGACCAAGCACATAAGCACGGCGCAAAAATTGGCATTCAAATTGCTCATGCTGGCAGAAAAGCTGAAGATACGGATTCACCTATTTCAGCATCTCCTATCGCTTACGATGAAACGTTTAAAAAGCCTTACGAAGCATCAGAAAGCGATATTAAACGTTTAGTAATTGGCTATCAAGATGCCGCACGTCGTGCAGTAGAAGCTGGATTTGATGTCATTGAACTTCACGGCGCTCACGGGTATTTGATCCACCAATTTTTATCCCCTTATACCAATCAGCGTCAAGATCGTTACGGAGAAGAACGCACATTGTTTGCAGTAGAAGTCATTAAAGCGATGAAAGCCGTCATGCCGACAGACATGCCGCTTATTATGAGAATATCCGCCATGGAGTATGTGGAAGAAGGATATGAGTTAACGGACGCAGTTGCCTTTTCCCGTACGTTAAAAGAAGCAGGAGTGGATCTGTTTGATGTTAGTTCCGGCGGTGAAGGGAAGCCAAGTTCAACACGTTTTCAGAAACCTTACGCTGGTTACCAGGTTCCTTTCGCCCGAAAAATTCGGCAAGAAATTGGTGTGCCGGTCATGGCAGTCGGTATGCTGGAAAACCCAGAAATTGCAAATGCCGCCATTCGCTCAAATGATGCTGATTTGGTTGCCATTGGTCGTGGGTTGCTTTCTCACCCGTACTGGACGTTTTCAGCAGCAACACAACTCAATTTAGACATGCATGTCCCAAAACAATATGAACAAGCAACTTTTTAATAGCATTTGAGAACGTGCCTACACTCATTATTTCATAAAAAAACTCGTCATACATGGCATGTATGACGAGTTTTTATTAAGATGCGCTGTACAAGATTTGAACTTGTGACCCCTTGCCTGTCAAGCAAGTGCTCTCCCACTGAGCTAACAGCGCTCAACCGTTATGTATGATCAACAAATATTATAGTAGCAAATCATTCTAAAGAAGTCAACTATTCTTTTATTATCCATTAGAATCATTGTACAAATGTGTCGACTACATGCTAGAATACGAGTAATACGATAGAGAGATGGTGAAAGCTGTTGGATTCTGAAAGCTTTAGTACCCCTAGACTACTTTTACGTGAACTGACGTTAGATGATGCCCCTTCGCTTTTACCAATCTGGTCTGACATCCGAGTAACCCGTTACATGAAAATTGACCGATTAACAACAGAAGAAGAAGCACGGCAGCTTATTTCATTATTAAAAAGTCAAATAAAAGCTGGTCAGTCTTCCCGTTACGCTATTATACTAAAAGATACAAATACGGTAATTGGCACATGCGGCTTTGATCGGTTCCATACGGAGCACGAAAGCGCCACTATTAGTTATGAGTTAAGTAAAACGTGTTGGGGAAAAGGCTACGCTTCCGAGGCGCTATTTGAAATCATTAAAGACGGCTTTACTCGTCTTCGCCTACACCGAATTGAAGCAAGAATTGAGCCAGAAAATGATCGATCCTTCCATGCTTTACATAAACTTGGCTTTATGCATGAAGGACGCTTACGCGGCGCATTGAAAAAAGGAGATAAATTTGTTGATCAACTCATTTTCTCCATCTTATCTGAAGAACTTGATTCATCTCTCCGATAAAAAAACCGAACGCCTTACGGGGCGTACGGTTTTTTTACTTTTTCACATCATACCCTTGCTCTTCAATCTCATTTTCCAATCCATCAAGGCTAACGAGGTCTTTTTTATAGCGAACACTTACTTCTTCCTTGTCTAAAGCCACATCAACTTGCTCTACCCCGTCAAGGCTTCCGAGCGCTTGCTCAATCGACTTAACACAATGTTGACAAGACATACCACTTACTTTAATGATTGATTGTTCCATTTTCCTTACCTCCTCATATTTAAAACAGACAATGTGAGCTAACACAACTCACTCGCTTTATTGCCTGTTGCCCATCTTATTTTGAAAACCGACTGATGACATCCATTAGTTCTGCAATGGCTTCATCGCCATTCCCATTCTTTATTGCATCAGACACACAATGTTTAGAATGATCTTCCAACATGGTCATACTCACTTTTCTTAGTGCCGCTTGAATGGCTGATAATTGAATGAGTACATCCACACAATAGCGATCGTCTTCAACCATTTTTTGAATTCCTCGTACTTGTCCTTCAATGCGCTTTAAGCGATTTGTTAATGACGTCTTTTCATCATGATTTCGATGCGTCTTTTGCTCCGTTGTAACGGATTGTTGCTCATGCATTACACTCACCCCGATCTTTCTTTAAGTATACAAGATCCATCTTTGATTGTAAAAACAAGGGTTTCATCATTGACACGCTACAGCCAATGCGATATCTTTTTGATGTAGAAGAACTTACAAGAGAGAGAAACGAATTTATCAATGTATTGGGAGTGGAACTATGGAGAAAGCAACGATTTTTTTTGATATTGATGGGACGCTTTTAGATGACAACAAAGAATTACCTTCATCGACAAAAGAATCGATTAAACAGCTACAACGGGATGGGCATCATGTCGCAATCGCAACGGGTAGAGCCCCTTACTTTTTTAAAGACTTACGAGATGAGCTGAACATCGATTCCTACATTTGCTTTAATGGGCAATACGTCGTCTACAAAGGCGAACTCATTTATCAAGATACATTAAACCCAACAACATTTAGTCGGTTCGAGCGCTATGCTTCAACGTCTAATCATCCACTCATTTTTATGTCTGCAGATGCGTTTACAGCGAATCATGCGGATCATCCAGATATTCGAGAAAGTATGTCATCATTAAAATTAGATTTGCCCACTTATAACCCTAATTATTATGAACAAAGCCATTTACATCAAGCCTTGTTATTTTGCAAACCAGATGAAGAAGCAGACTACCGTGAGCGGTTTCCAGATTTTAAATTCGTACGCTGGCATCCTCTATCTGTAGATGTTCTCCCCGTTAACGGTTCAAAGGCAATTGGAATTTCGAAATTCATTGCACACGCAGGGATTGATTTAAAAAGCGTTTACGCATTCGGTGATCAATTAAATGATCTTGAGATGCTCTCTTATGTTGAACATGGCGTAGCGATGGGAAATGCGCCTCAAGAAGTTCAAGCGCAAGCTCGTTACATTACGAAACATGTAAATGAAGACGGCATCAAACATGGCCTTTCCCTTGTCGGATTGTTGAATTAACACAACAAAGCTATACAAAAAAGAGCACGCAGTAGCGTGCTCTTTCTTTCATACTTATGTAACGATTTCTCAAACGCGCCTAGCAGGATTCGAACCCACAACGCGAGAACCGGAATCTCGTGTGATATCCCCTTTCACCATAGGCGCCAACGACACGTATAAATATACTTGAATGAGAGGGAGTTGTCAATTATAAAATCTCCCTCTAGCCATAATTAAGAAGATTGATGGTTCTTTTCGCCCTCTGCAAACATCACTTTAAAACGCTCGTTAATGTCCTCTTCCTTATACCCTGCTTGTCCAAGACGAACGCCAAAATTCTTCGCATACAGTTGAAGACGCTGAGACATCTTATTATATTTCTTTGCTTCTGTACCTTTTACTTCGCTAGCACGACCGTCTGCGTTTGAAATCACATTCTCCACAACAAACAGCGCTTTCCACAGTGTCTCTTCATCCATACCTTGGTGAATGGTGCTTAACTCGTCAACAACCTCTTTATAAAATTGCTGAAATTCTTTAAACGTAATGTCATCTTCCATGTTCAAGTAATGCTGAATTTTATCATATTGTTCTTGCATGATCTTACCCCCTTTGCTCTTGGTTATTATACCATAGGAAACTTTGGCATGCGACTGTATCGAAAAAAAGAGGACTCCCCCTAAAGAGGAGAAAGTTCCTTTTTAGGTGTGAGTCCTATCGTCTTATTTACAGTGAGAATCAAATGCTTGTTCAAGTTTCTGAACAACTTGAATCGGTTCATGTCCTTCAATTTCATGACGCTCAACCATCATTTGAATTTCGCCATCTTTTAAAAGCGCAAATGAAGGAGAAGATGGACCATATCCTTTAAAGAACTCTCTTGCTCGAGCAGTTGCTTCTTTATCTTGACCAGCAAATACGGTTACAAAGCGATCTGGTGTTGCTTCGTAATTTTTCATATAAGCGGCAGCAGGACGAGCAATTCCGCCTGCACAGCCACAGACTGAGTTCACCATAACGAGTGTCGTTCCTTTTTCTGTTAATGTTTGCTCAACGTCCTCGACCGTTTGTAATTGCGTATAGCCTGCTTGAATCATATCATTTCTCGCATCTTGTACGACATCATTCATGAAAAAATTAAATTGTTGCATGAAATCACCCTCCTTCCCTTATATTTTAGGGGAAACAATTGGTTTGCACAAGTTTTTAAAATCAAACTTAATAGATCGAGGTCGTTTCATCAATTGCTTCAAGTTTTGTTTTTATCGATTGTAAAAATTTACCGCATATCAAACCATCTAGCACGCGATGGTCAAGGGATAAACAAAGATTGACCATATGACGAATTGCAATAACTTCACCCGCTTCTGTATCCATCACAACAGGGCGCTTGACAATTGACTCAACAGACATAATCGCTGCTTGAGGTGCGTTAATGATAGGCTGAGACATAATTGAGCCAAACGAACCTGTATTATTAATAGTGAACGTTCCTCCGCTCATATCTTCGTTTTTCAGTTGACCAGTTCTTACTTTTTTCGCAAGCTCATTCGTACGTTTCGCTAGCCCTTTTATGGTCAACTCATCTGCATCTTTAATTACCGGTACATACAATGCGTCATCTGTTGCAACAGCCATCGAAAGGTTAATATCTTTTTTGCGGATAATTTTGTCGCCAGCCCACTGCGCATTGACTTCAGGATATTCCTTTAACGCTTCGACACATGCCTTCATAAAGAAAGGCAAATACGTAAGGCTAAATCCTTCTTTTTCTTTAAATGCATCTTTATGACGTTGCCGTATTTTGACAAGGTTGGTTACATCGACTTCAACCATTGTCCAAGCGTGAGGCGCATCTGTTTTGCTTTTCACCATATTTGCGGCAATCGCTTTACGGATGCCTGATACAGGAATTTCTGTATCTCCAGCAGAACTTTGAACATGTACGTCTTCAGCTTTTGATTTCGGTTGTTCAGCTTTAACAGGCGCATGTGATGACTGAGCTGTTGGGGCTGAACCATTCTTTCGATGCGCTTCAACATCTTTTCTTGTAATACGGCCCCCTTTCCCAGATCCTGCAACATCTTCTAACGAGATGCCATACTCTTGTGACAATCGGAGAACAGCAGGAGAATAGCGGTTTCGTTGATCCGTTGCTTCAGTCGTTTTCGCTGGTTTTTCCGACTCAACTTGCTGATTCTCTTGTTGTTTTGGGGCTTCTGTTGACTCTGAGCTTCCTTCTTCTTGAATGGAGCAAATTTCTGTACCGACTGAAACCGTATCGTCTTCCTCGACAAGGAGTTCTTGAATAACCCCTGTATACGAAGACGGAATTTCTGCACTCACTTTATCTGTCATTACTTCAGCAATTGGTTCATACTTCGTTACGCTGTCTCCTGGTGCCACAAGCCATTTGCTTATGGTTCCCTCTGTGACACTTTCACCAAGCTGAGGCATTGTCATTTTTGTCGCCATTGTATCCCTCCTTAAAACTCTGCTAAGTCGCGAATGGCTTGCTCGACTTTATCAGGGTTAATCATAAACTCTTTTTCTAATGTTGGTGCATACGGCATAGCTGGCACATCTGGACCAGCCAAGCGTTTAATTGGCGCATCAAGATCAAACAAACAGTGTTCTGCAATAATTGCACTAACTTCACTGATAATGCTTCCTTCTTTGTTATCTTCCGTAATTAATAACACTTTGCCTGTTTTCTTAGCTGCCTCAATAATCGCTTCTTGATCAAGGGGGTACACGGTTCGCAGATCAAGAATATGGGTTTGAATTCCTTCTTTTTCAAGTCGCTCTGCTGCTTGTAGCGCGAAATGTACAGCCAATCCATACGTAATAACGGTGACATCGTCTCCTTCACGCTTCACATCCGCTTTTCCAATTGGAAGTGTATACTCCTCATCTGGAACCTCGCCTTTAATTAATCGATACGCACGCTTATGTTCGAAAAAGAGAACCGGATCGTCTGATCGTATTGCCGCTTTTAAAAGACCTTTTACATCATAAGGCGTGGAGGGCATGACAATTTTTAATCCCGGAGTATTTGCAAACATCGCTTCAACACTTTGCGAGTGATAGAGCGCACCATGAATTCCACCACCGTAAGGCGCTCGAATGGTAATCGGACACGTCCAATCATTGTTTGTGCGATACCGAATTTTTGCCGCTTCCGACACAATTTGATTGACTGCAGGCATAATAAAGTCGGCAAATTGCATCTCAGCAACAGGGCGCATTCCATACATCGCCGCACCAATACCAACGCCTGCAATAGCCGATTCTGCTAGTGGCGTATCAATGACACGCGCTTCTCCAAATTGTTCATATAAACCTGCCGTTGCACGAAACACACCGCCGCGCTTCCCAACATCTTCACCTAAAACAAAAACTTTTTGGTCCCGCTCCATCTCTTCATGCAGTGCTTTCGTTACGGCTTCTATATAAGATAAAACAGCCATTAATTCCCCTCCTCGCCATAAACATGTAAATACGTTGTGCTTGGATCTGCATACGTCGCTTCTTCTGCATATTCCGTCGCTTCATTTACAAGCTGCTTCACTTCTTCTTCCATTTCATTAAGCTTTTCTTCATTTAATAAATTGGCATCCATTAAATATGTGGCATATGTATGGACAGGGTCTTTCGCTTTTGCTTCTGCTACTTCTTCTCGTGAACGATACGCACGATCATCGTCATCACTTGAATGAGGTGTAAGGCGATACGAAACCGTTTCAATTAAAGACGGCCCTTCTCCTTTTCTCGCTCGGTCTGCGGCTTCTTTTACAGCTTCATAAACAGCTAGTGGATCATTTCCATCGACTGTAACACCTGGCATTCCGTAACCGATTGCTCGGTCTGATACTTTTTCACAGGCAAGTTGCTTTTCAATCGGTACACTAATGGCGTATTTATTATTTTCGCACATAAAGATAACAGGTAGCTTGTGCACCCCTGCGAAATTCGCCCCTTCGTGAAAATCACCTTGATTGGATGATCCTTCCCCAAACGTTGTAAACGTGACAAAATCTTTCTTTTCTAAACGACCACCTAAAGCAACCCCGACAGCATGAGGGACTTGAGTGGTAACAGGTGATGATCCTGTCACAATCCGATTTACTTTTTGACCAAAATGACCTGGCATTTGACGTCCGCCAGAATTGGGGTCTTCTTCTTTCGCAAAACCAGATAGCATTAAATCTTTCGCGGTCATTCCAAATGTAAGCACAACGCCCATATCCCGATAGTATGGCAGTACATAGTCTTTATCTCGATCAAGTGCAAACGCCGCACCTACTTGCGCTGCTTCCTGCCCTTGACATGAAATGACAAAAGGAATCTTCCCTGCCCGATTTAATAACCACATCCGTTCGTCAATTCTACGGGCAAGTAACATCGTTTTATAAATATCAATGGCTTCTTCATCAGTCAAACCGAGCTGCTCGTGTTTTTGTTTTGCCATATAAATCCCTCCTATTACATATGAATTGCGCGTTTATCAATTAATAGTGCCGCTTCACCAATTGCTTCTGACATGGTTGGATGAGGATGAATCATATCCCCTAATTCAACATGCGCAGCATCTAAATATTTTGCTAGTGCCGCTTCACTTATTAAATCCGTTGCATGCGAGCCAATAATGTGAACACCAAGAACATCTTTCGTCTTTTCATCGGAAATTACCTTAACAAAACCTTCTTCTTCTCCCTGAACAAGCGCTTTACCGACTGCTGCAAATGGAAATGTCCCCACTTTAATTTGATAACCTTGCTCTTTTGCATCTTGTTCGGTCAATCCAACTTGAGCAGATTCGGGAAAGCTATAAACACAAGAAGGAACCATTGTTGGATTTAACGGTTCAACTGGCTCCCGCGTCATATGAGCAACAGCAATGAGTCCTTCATGAGTAGCGACATGGGCAAGTTGAAGACCCCCAACACAGTCTCCGATCGCATAGATGTGGGATTCTTTCGTTTGACCGTATTCATTCACTTTTATGTAACCGCTTTCTAAAACAATGTCTGTGTTCTCTAAGCCAATGCTTTTCACATTTGCTGATCGGCCAATCGATACCATCATTTTGTCAACAGGAATAGATAAGGTTTCATCTTGATATGAAATTGAAACGGTCACGGAATGGTCCTCTACCTTCAAATCCGCTTCATTGAGTGTTGCTCGTGTATAGATGGTTACACCTCGGTTTTGAAGCTGTTTCATCATTTCCTTGGAAATATCTTTGTCAGCAGTTGGAAGAATTCGATCACCAGCTTCCACAATCGTTACTTCGACACCAAAATCAATGAGCATAGATGCCCACTCAACGCCAATTACACCTCCGCCAACTATGACGATCGATGAAGGCAATGCTTCAAAGTTTAACGCCTCTTCTGAACTAATTATTGATGATCCGTTAAAAGGTGTTTGTGGCAATGTCCTTGGAGAAGATCCTGTTGCCAAAATAACGTTGGAGCCAATTAACATTTCATTTTCTCCATCACCTAAGTCAACTGACACGGTACCAGGTGTTGGTGAGAAAATGGACGGTCCTAGCAGCGTACCTCTACCTTCGTAGACATCAATTTTTCCTTTTTTCATTAATCCCTTTACACCCGTCGCTAAACGGTCAACAATACTTTGCTTCCGTTCTTGAACCTTAGTGAAGTCTAGTTGAGCATCTCCAACCGTCACGCCAAATGAAGCAGATTCCTTTGCTAAACGAAAAACCTCTGCACTTCTAAGCAACGCTTTACTAGGAATACACCCTTTATGAAGGCATGTGCCCCCTAACAATTGTTCCTCAACAAGCGCTGTTTTCAATCCTGATTGTGAGGCGCGGATGGCGGCTGCATATCCGCCTGTTCCGCCTCCCACGATCACGAGATCATAATTCTCTGCCATGGTTGTTTGCCTCCATTATTTTTTACGTGAAAGAATGTGGTGTTCATTTTGTAAAAACGTACCTCTTGCATAGCGCATACGTTCAATACGTTCCTCAGCCATTTTATCAGCTGCTTGAGACGTTGGGATTTGTTTTGCTTTAGCAATTTCAAATACGCGAGATACATTGTCGTAAATGCCTTCTACTTTTTTAAATGCACGATCACGATTGTATCCATTTAATTCGTCGGCAACATTGATGACGCCACCAGCATTAATGACGTAATCCGGCGCGTACGCGATCCCCATTTCTTGAAGAAGGTGTCCGTGACGCTCTTCTTTTAGCTGGTTGTTTGCTGCTCCAGCGATGACTTTTGCTGTTAATTTTGAAAGCGTTTCATCATTAATGACGCCTCCTAAAGCACACGGGGCAAAAATGTCGCAGTCTTGCTCGTAAATATCGTCAGGGTCAACTGCTTTTGCACCAAACTCTGCAACTGCTTTTTCTACTGATGGTTTATAAATGTCTGTCACAATTAATTGTGCGCCTTCTTCATGTAAATACTTACATAAATTATACGATACATTCCCAACACCTTGAACAGCAATTGTTTTACCAGCTAAGTCTTCTGTACCTAGCCCTGCTTTAGCAGCGGCTTTCATTCCGACATACACACCATAAGCAGTGACAGGCGATGGATTTCCTGAAGCACCAAAAGCTGGAGAAATTCCTGTAACATAATCGGTTTCGTCGTGAATCGTGTCCATATCTTCAACGGTTGTTCCAACATCTTCCGCCGTAATATAACGACCATTTAAGCCTTGTATGTAGCGCCCGAACGCACGGAACATTTCAGGATTTTTATCTGTTCTTGCATCACCAATAATGACAGCTTTTCCGCCGCCAAGATTTAATCCTGCCGCAGCGTTTTTATAGGTCATTCCTCTTGAAAGACGCAAAACATCTTCAAAAGCTTCTTCTTCGGTTTTATAATTCCACATTCTTGTGCCTCCAAGTGCTGGCCCAAGCGTTGTATCATGAATGGCAATAATCGCTTTTAATCCTGACGTTTGATCTTGGCAAATAACAAGTTGTTCGTAATCTTTCTCCTGCATCTTTGTAAATAATTTCATTTTAAATCCCCCTATAAGAATTCTAGCTAGTCTTAGACATGGTTTCTTTCTCTCTTCATGCAAAAACAATGCCAACTATTAATCTTAAGGAATAAGGTTTTCAACACCTTTACTATGCAAAATCTTGCATTCCCCCTGAAAAATATTGCATGCAACATCATTCAATCTTATGTTTTTCTAATTTATAATATAATGAGCGAACAGAAATGCCAAGCCGCTTTGCCGCTTCCGTTTTTACATGATCAACTCGTTCTAACGTCTGTATAAGAAACGAGCGCTCTTTTTCAGCCAAAAAATGGTCAAGTGTCTCGCCATCGATATTCGACTGTAGCGCCTGCTCAGTCTCATCTTGCTGCTCATTCGGTTCTGTAAGCGCCACTGTTTCAATTTCAGTTTCACCCAAATTTTTGTAAATCATTTCACGCGCTAATACATTTTCTAATTCTCGAATGTTCCCAGGCCATGGATAGTGTTGCAATTGAATAAGAGCTTCATGGCTTATTCTTCTAATGTTTCGACCGTAATCTTCATTAATTTTTTCTATTAAGCTTAACGATATGGTTGGAATGTCCTCTGAGCGCTCTCGTAGTGGTGGAATATAAATGGGCAATGTATTTAACCGGTAATATAAATCTTCCCTAAATCGCTTTGTAGATAACAGAACTTGTAAATTGACATTTGTCGCAGCGATAACCCGCGCTTTTATTTTTACTGGCTTTGTTCCTCCAACTCGCACCACTTCATTTTCTTGCAACACACGCAAAAGCTTTGCCTGTGTTTGAAGAGACATCTCTCCGACTTCATCAAGGAAAATGCTTCCCTCACCAGCTTCTTCAAACAACCCTTTTTTTCCTGTTCGTAATGCGCCAGAGAAAGCACCTTGCTCATAGCCAAATAACTCACTCTCAAGCAAAGTTTCAGTTAAGGCGGCGCAATTTACACGAACAAATGGTTTATCTCTTCGCTTACTTTCATGGTGTATCGCATGTGCAAACAATTCTTTCCCAGTACCTGTTTCACCTAGAAGTAGAATAGGTAAAGCCGTATTTGCCCCTAACTTTGCTTGTGCAATCGCGTGCTGAATGCCGTTCGATTGACCGAGTATATCTTGAAAAGAATAACGCGCTTCTAAACTCGCTATTTTTTTCTTCGCTTGCTTTAGTTCACCCATGAGTAGATTTAACTCTGATACATCGTGAATGACACCAATACTACCTTTAAGTTTTTTATCCACAACCACAGGCGCAACATTGACAATCACATCTCGTTTATTCGGACCTAATTTCAAACGAGCGCCTCGCACAGGTCTTTGGGTTTGCAATACTTGCATATGAATACTTTCGCCTTCAGATATGTCCGTTGTTGCAGGCTTCCCAATTACTTGATCTTCGGTTAATCCTGTTATTTTTTTGTAAGCAGGATTAATTAACAAGCCCACACCAAATTCATCAACAACAGAAATGGCGTCATTTGAAGAGTTTATGATCGCTTCAAGCATTTCTCTCATTCGATTTAAATCTGTAATTTGCTCAGCCATTTGTCTAGCTTCTGTGACATCTTTAAAGACAGCAATTGCGCCAGTAATGATCCCATTTGCGTGCAATGGTATACGAGTGGTAACAATTTTAGTACCATTCATAAAGGTTTGCAGTTGATTGTGTTCGGCTTGCCCCGTTTCAATTACTCTCGGTAATCCGCTATTTGGTAATAACGTTTGAATTTGCATCCCCATACTTTCTTGTTGTTGAACATCTGCCATCTTAGCGGCAGAGTCATTAAGATACAGCACAGTATTGTCTGAACGCACGATAATAACTCCATCATCAATAGAATCAATCGCTTTATGCATAAAGGTTTGTTTATCAAGCTCATTACTTATAACAGCCCATGCATCCTCATACGTCATAATGAGCTGATTCGATTGAAGTGAGTCATTTGCCTGCAAAACCGTATCGTAATGATGAATTGGAGGAATCGTATCAATTAAAGCAATTCGATGTTCCATAGCTAACGATTGCGTTTCGGGGTTTTCAGAACAAATGGCAGATACTGAAAACATAGGCATATGAATTAAACATCTTAATAAGGCAAATGCATCAGGACCGTCATCAATAAACAGGATCTTTTCCATCTCGCACCTCTAAATTTTTAGTAGTTGGTCATAAATGCTGCTGCCATTATTTTTAGTATCGTATAATTAACAAGCTTATGCAAGATTAAACTTGTCCAGAAAGGTTTTTTTAGTCTACAATAGATGTGGAGGATGTTCAAGAAAGGACTGTTCTATGGGCAGAATAATTGCTTTATTCATTGTACTTATCCCGATTGTTGGTGCTGGTTACGGTATAAAATTAATGCGAGATGCATTCTTTCTCGTTGAGCTTTTTCCTTACCCCACTTTATGGGTTCAATTTATCGCTGGTCTTCTTTTCTTTCTCATTGGATTAGGATTAATGGCAGGATTTATTTTCCATAGAGATAAAAAACGAGGTAAAGTTTCTGAAACTTTTTTAAAAAATAATGATCAACAGCTATAGAGATAAAGCTCTACAGCTGTTTTATTTTGCCAAATTGGTTTGTTTGAGCCACTTTTCGATCGCCATTTTCATAAACGGCCAAAAAATAAAAACGATTAACCCGGCTAGTCCAAAGATAAGAAACATAATTTGCACAGGTTCTTCAGGAACTGCTACAGCCCAGAAAGCAATGATTGCGCCTAGTACAAAAGATCCATTAAATCCATAGCTTGCTTGATCTTCCACTTCAAGGACGATGGCAATGTATATGATTGTCAATAAATAAAGCACATCAATAAACGTAGGGGTGACAATAAAAAAACAACCAATAACGGCTAAAAGAATAAAATACATCATTAAGCGATACGGAACTTTATTTGCAAAGTAAGCCGAGATAGGAAACACAAGAAAAAGCAAACTAACAATGAAAAATGACTTCCCCTCTCCTGAAGCTAACAAATAAGAGAAAAAACCTAGTGCAATCAAATAACTAATGATTACGCCATTTTTTAAGATGGCTTGTTTAAGCGTTTTTAAATAAAACTTTTTTTGACTTACATCAAGATAAAAACCTAACGCCCAAGAAAGTATCATGTAGCCCATCGCAATATAAGAAAAGAAAAAATGTCGTCCCACTAACAAAGAACTTAATGCTAGATACGCGTATAGAATAAACGCCCCTAAACTAAACGGGACTGCGTAAGGCTTTTTATGATCATGCCACCGCATATCATCAAAGCCGTACATCAGAGCAACCGCAATGATTGGTAGGGATAAAAATAAAACAGGAATCATCGTTACATCACCTACATCTTTTATTGTTTATCAACGTTTTTATAAACGCTAAAGATTGAAAAAGGTCATCTTTAGTATGAGATAATCAATAAAATCCATTCAAAAAAAAGAGTAAACATGATGAATCATGTTTACTCTTTTTTTATTAACTTACTTTATGCTCGATTCTCAGCTTATCAGCAACCATTGCGATAAATTCTGAATTGGTTGGCTTTGCTTTTGAATGACTGACCGTATAACCAAATAAATTTGAAATGGAATCAATATTCCCTCTGCTCCATGCCACTTCAATTGCATGACGAATTGCTCGTTCTACGCGACTTGCCGTCGTGTTGAA
This sequence comes from Shouchella phoenicis, assembly GCF_047238345.1. Taxonomy (NCBI): domain Bacteria; kingdom Bacillati; phylum Bacillota; class Bacilli; order Caryophanales; family Bacillaceae; genus Shouchella; species Shouchella phoenicis. The sequence goes on from NZ_JBDFMQ010000001.1 coordinate 2,353,784, forward strand.
TTTCTTCGCAATATCGGGATACAGCACTTTTGTGATGGAGCCTAATAATTCAATGTCCTTGTAAACCATTGTAATCGCTTCTCTTAAGTACATATAGCCTTTAATATGTGCAGGGACACCGATTTCATGAATAATACTTGTGATGCTTGCATCAAGATTAATTTGTTTTCCTTCTTTTCTTGGTACCGATGCAAAAGACATTGACGTCGTTTTTGGTATACGAACTTGTTGATTGCCAGCGATTTCTCGGATTTTAGACATGAGCGCTTCCATATCAAACGGTTTCAAGACATAGTAAGCGGCACCAAAATCGACTGCCCGCTTCGTTACATCTTCTTGACCGAAAGCTGTTAACATCACAATTTGCGGGCGATTACTTTTTTGACTTAAACGTTCTAATACAGCTAATCCGTCTAAATGCGGCATAATAATATCTAATAGCAGCACATCCGGCTCTTTTTCTTCAACCAAACTTAGACATTCTTGTCCATTAAAAGCGGTTCCGACCACTTCCATATCCGGTTGCGCACCTACATATTCACTCAATAAATGCACTAATTCTCTGTTATCATCAGCAATACAAACGTTAATTTGACTCATTATGTTTTCCCCCAGTTCCTTTTGTTGTATGTAACCGATTCGACAAAGATGCAAACAATCCTTTTAAATAATTCATTTAGATTTTAATTATAGCAAATCCTACTTTTTTCTAGTGTATCTTATGGTTTTCGACAACTTTTCTAAGTCACTTTTCTTTAATATACCATATCGCAATGGAGGATGTGGCGATTCTTGAAAGACTTTTATGTAAAAAAAAATCAAGCAAAGCTGAGATTAACTCGCTTTAGCTTGATGTTTAATTAAACCTGTATGGATTCCTGATTCTTCAAGCATCCAGCTAATGTGACATCCGTATCCAGATGTTGGATCGTTAACAAACACATGGGTAACAGCCCCGACAATCTTGTCCCCTTGAATAATTGGACTTCCACTCATACCTTGAACAATTCCACCTGTTTTATCGAGTAACCGTTCATCCGTTACTTTTATCACCATTCCTTTTGTCGCAGGACGATCTTGAGGCGTATTTGAAACAATTTCAATATCAAACTGCTCCACTTCTTCCCCATCTACAACAGTAAGAATTTTAGCAGGACCTTTTTTGACCTCTGCAGATGTTGAAATGGGCATCGGTTGATCAAACGTTTTGTTCTTTAATTCAATTTTGTCGTTCAGTGTGCCGTATATGCCTAATGAGCTATTTTTATTAATGGTGCCTAATATTTCACGGTCTTTCGATATACTTGCAAGTTTCTCACCAGGTTCCCCGTTCATTCCTCTAGAAATTGAGGTCACAGATGACCGCAATAATTGACCATTCAACACCGATACAGGTTTCTTCGTATCAATATCGGAGATGACGTGGCCTAATGCGCCATAGCGCTTACTCTCTGGGTCATAGAACGTCATCGTCCCAACGCCAGCTGCAGAATCACGAATATAAAGACCTAGACGGTATAAATGATCCCCTTTTGCTTTTTCCGGCGTTAAAACCGTTGTAATTTCTTTTTCACCACGCAACACTTTTACTTTTAAGTCTTCATTTTCTTCTCCAGCAAGCTGCACAAGCCGCGATACTTCACTCATGGTATGCATTTTTTCACCATTAATATCTGTGATCATATCACCAACTTCAATGCCCGCAAATTCGCCTGGAGATTTCTGACCTGCTTTTGTATCAATTTTATGATGGCCGACTACTAATACACCTTCAGTATTAAGCTTTACGCCAATGGATTGACCACCAGGAACGACTTTTATCTCCGGTAAAACGGAGACATCAATCTTCTTTGTTGGCCAGTTTCCATGCTGGACTGTAACGTTTGTTTTCCCCGTTTTGATGCCTTGGAAAATGGTTTGGCTCTCTACTTGATCCATCTGCACATGTGAAGAATCATCGATCACGAAGCCACTTGCTTCTATAACCTCTTCACTTCCTTCAAATAAAACCATTGATGTAGGAATTTCAATAAATTGTTTGAATTGCTGATTAAATCCTAAAAAAAGTAGACAAACTACAAACAAGACCCCAATCACATACCGTACACCCTCTTTTTTCAACCTTTTCACTCCTCACTCCCAACCTACACCTCCATGCTGGCTGTACTATTAATGTTGCCTTGAGTAGACGGAAATATAACTGTAAATAAAAGAAAAAAGCAACCTAATCAAGGTCGCTTTTTCCAATTACGTTTTTTTGTGACTGGCTAATGCTAATAATTCTTTTGCATTTTCTTTCGTAATGTCTGTTACTTCAAATCCAGAAAGCATCCGAGCAAGTTCATTTGTTTTTTCTTCTTCATCTAATGAAATCACTTCTGTTTTTACACGATCTGCTTTATTTTCTTTTCTAATAAATAAGTGTTGGTCGGCCATTGCAGCAACTTGCGGCAAATGCGTAATACATAATACTTGTGAACCAACAGAAATATGATACATTTTTTCAGCAATGGCTTGCGCGACGCGACCACTTACTCCTGTGTCTACTTCATCAAAGATTACAGAAGTAAGATTTTGCGAAGCTGAAAAAATCGTTTTAAGAGCTAGCATAATCCGTGAGATTTCTCCGCCGGAAGCCACTTTTATTAATGATTTTAAAGGTTCTCCTTGATTTGTTGAAATTAAAAATGCAGCTTGATCTTGTCCATTTTTATAAAATAAATCTGTTTGCTTTAACTCTACATGAAAGGATGCTTTTTCCATGTAAAGTTGACTTAATTCCGTCATTAAAGCCGCCTCTAGCTGTTGTGCTAACCGTTTTCGAATTTCGGTAATGGTTTCGGATTCAATTGTTAAGTCTTCAATTATAGCGTTTCTTGCATCTTGCAAATCCTCTAAATGGATATCTTTGTTTTCCATTTCCTCTAATTCGCGCTCAATAGTTTCTGCATACGTAAGAATGTCTTTTACCGATGTCCCATATTTACGCTTTAACTTTTCAATCTCCGCTAAGCGATTCTCTACGTCTTCTAGCAAGGAGGGATTAAAATCAACTTGATCCAACGCTTCACGAATTGAATAAGAAGCTTCTTCAATTAAATAATAACTTGACGATACCTGCTCAAAAAGAGGTTGCAGCTCTTCATCGATGCCAGCAGCACTTTCAAGATGACTAAGCATTCCACTTAAATAATCGAGACCTTTATCTTCCCCATACAAATGTTCATAACTACGCGTCAGAGACTCAAATAGCTTCTCGCTATTGGCAAGCTTGTTCCGGTCTTTTAGAAGCTGATCATCTTCTCCGACCTGTAAATTCATTTTAGTGATTTCACCTAGTTGATACGTATACAAATCGGTCCTTTGGGCAATTTCTTGTGCGTTTTGATCCAATTCTTTTATCCGTTTGTTTGTTGTCTCTAGTTTCGTAAACAACTTACGGTATTCATTTAGCGCTTTTTTGAGTGTATCTCCACCGAATTGATCCAATAAAGAAAGATGCTCGTCTTCGCGCATAAGTGCCTGGTGTTCATGTTGACCATGAATATCAACAAGGGCCTGTCCAATTTCTCGCAATGTACCGATCGTCATCAATTTTCCATTTATACGACAAATGCTTTTTCCTGTATGAGTAATTTCTCGCCTCATAATGAGCATATCGTCTTCCATATCAATGCCCAATGATTCTAATTTCGCTTCAATATGGCGGGCATCTTCTATAATAAATAAGCCTTCAATTTCCGCTTTCTTCTCTCCGTGACGAACAAATTCTACCGATCCTCGCCCACCTAACAATAAACCGATTGCATCAATAATGATTGACTTTCCGGCTCCTGTTTCTCCAGTTAAAACCGTTAACCCTTTTTCAAATGGAATGGTTAGTGAAGAGATGATCGCAAAATTCTTAACGGTTAATTCCATTAACATACAAGCAAGTCCACCCTTCTAAAGCATATTTAAAAATCGCTCTGTCACGGTTTCTCCATTTTTTTCAGTTCGACAAATAATTAAAATGGTATCGTCTCCACAAATGGTTCCCATTAGTTCTGGCCAATCTAAATTATCAATTAACACGGCAATCGCATTCGCATTCCCAGGCATCGCTTTCATCACAACTAAATTACCTGATTGATCAATACTAATGAAGCTATCCGTTAACGTTCGTTTAAGTTTTTGCTGAGGATTAAACTTTTGATCAGCCGGTAAGCTGTATTTATAACGGCCATCCTGCATCGGAACTTTCACTAAATGAAGTTCTTTAATATCTCTTGAAACCGTAGCTTGTGTCACATTATAGCCATCGCTTCTTAATTGATCGACTAAATCATCTTGCGTTTCTATTTCGTTATTCGTAATAATTTCTCTAATTTTTATATGGCGTTGTCCTTTAGTCATGCCATCACCTAACCTTTTAACAGATTCATTTCCGACGTCGTTTCTTCTATTATCTACAGTTTACCCTAATTGAGCAAGGTTGGAACCATTGCATTTATCGTAACTGTAAAAGAACCCTCCTTTATTTACAAGACATGAACAGCATAAGCATTCATTTCAAGTATTTGTTAAAGAGAGGGTCCAATTTGTTATTCTTTTTTTCGCAGCGCTTGTGACGCGTCGACAATTCGTTTCACTTCTTCATCGTCTAGTTTTTCAACGGTTGCTCGTTTCTTTAAATGAAGCAAAAACTCAATGTTCCCGTCTCCACCTGTAATCGGAGAGAACGCAAGACCGACTGAACTAAATCCAATCGTATGTGCAGCCGATAAAACCGTTTCAATCACGTCTTTATGAACAAGCGGATCACGAACAATGCCTTTTTTGCCAACATGTTCTCTTCCTGCTTCAAATTGAGGTTTGATTAACGCAATGACATCCCCTTCGTCAGACAAAATATCATATAGCGGAGGTAATATTAACTTTAGCGATATAAATGATACATCGATCGATGCAAATTGCGGGCGCTCATTCGTAAAATCAGCCTGTGTCGCATATCGAAAATTCATCCGTTCCATCACTGTTACACGATCATCTTGCCTAATTTTCCATGCAAGTTGATTATAGCCGACGTCGACCGCATACATTGATTTGGCATCATTCTGAAGAGCACAATCGGTAAAGCCACCTGTAGATGCGCCGATATCAAGTCCCACTTTATCTTTAATTTCTAGTTCAAAGACTTCGAGGGCCTTTTCTAGCTTCAATCCACCGCGACTTACATATTTCAACGTATCGCCTTTAATTCGTATTGGCAGTTCATAATCGACTTTTAAACCTGGCTTATCAAGTCTCTCATGCTCGCTATATACAAGTCCTGCCATAATACTTCTTTTCGCTTTTTCCCTCGTGTCAGCTAAACCTCTTTCAACAAGAAGGACATCAAGCCTTTCTTTTTTTCCCATGCGTCACTATGCTCTTTTCTTTTTTTGTGGAAGTTCAGAAAGCAGCAAATCAGAAATTCGTTCTGACGTTAACCCAATTTCTTCATACAGCTCTTTCACGCTTCCATGTTCAATGAACCAATCTGGAATACCTAGTCGCTTAATATCTACTTGTAGCGCCTCTTCGTTATAAAATTCCATTACAGCACTACCAAAACCACCTTGAAGAACAGATTCCTCTATCGTTAAAATTGGCAGCTTTTCTTCTGCAATAGCACGTAGCATGTCTTCATCAAGAGGTTTAACAGAGTTCGCATTGACGAGACGTACATTATAACCTTGGGCAGTCATTGTCTCAATTGCTTTTTCCGCTACTGGAATCATCGTACCGAATGTTAAAATGACCGCATCGGTTCCTTCATTTAGTACTTCCCATTTGCCAATTGGCAGCTGTTTTAATTGCTGATCCATTTTCACGCCTGTTCCGTTTCCTCTTGGGTAACGAACAGCAATTGGACCGTCATCATATTTTACAGCCGTATATAGCATGTGCTGTAGTTCATTTTCATTTCTTGGATTTAAGATGACCATATTTGGTAGCGCTCTTAGGAACGATATATCAAATACCCCTTGATGCGTCTCACCATCAGCACCTACTAGTCCGGCACGATCAATTGCGATTAAGACATTTAAGTTTTGACGACAGATATCATGAACGACTTGATCGTATCCACGCTGTAAAAACGTTGAATAAACAGCAAACACAGGTTTCATTCCTTGTGTAGCTAGTCCAGCAGACATTGTCGCTGCGTGCTGCTCTGCAATCCCTACATCAATCATTCGATCTGGAAACTCTTGTGCAAACAAATCAAGTTTTGAGCCACCTGGCATTGCTGGCGTAACCGCCACTACGCGCTCATCTTCACGAGCAATTGTCTTTAGTGTATTTGCAAACACACTTGGATAGCTAGGAGGTCCGGCTTTTTTCACCATTTCCCCATTTTCAATTTTATAAGGTCCAGTACCGTGCCAAGCGCCTGTTGCATCTTCTTCAGCCGGCTTATAACCTTTTCCTTTTTTCGTTAGAACGTGAACAAGAACTGGTCCACTCACTTTTTTCGCGTAATTTAAATTATGCTTTAAATCCTCTAAGTCATGGCCATCAACAGGTCCAAGATACGTAAAGCCCATTTCTTCAAAGAAAATGCCAGAAACGACCATATATTTCAAACTATCTTTTACACGCTCTGCTGTATCGGCAAGCTTTCCGCCAAATGCCGGAATTTTTCTTACCAACCATTCCATATCGTCTTTTGCTCGTTGATATTTCCCTGCAGTACGTAGCTTCCCTAAAATATGATGAAGGGCGCCTACATTCGGTGCAATGGACATTTCATTGTCATTTAAAACGACAATTAAGTTCTTTTGCTCATGACCAATATGGTTCAAAGCTTCAAGTGCCATTCCACCAGTTAACGCGCCGTCCCCAATAATGGCAACAACATTTTCATCGGTTCCTTTTAAATCTCTAGCCGTTGCCATCCCCATTGCACCTGACAAGGAAGTCGAACTATGACCAGTCTCCCACACATCATGTTCGCTTTCATTTCGCTTAGGGAATCCACACAACCCTTTATACTGACGCATTGTATCAAAGCGATCTGCTCTGCCCGTCAATATTTTGTGAACATAAGCTTGGTGACCAACATCCCATAAAAATTTATCTTTCGGGCTGTCAAACAATTGATGCAACGCTAACGTCAATTCAACGACACCAAGGTTTGGACCAATATGGCCTCCATTTACAGATAGCTTTTCGATTAAGAATTGTCGAATATCTGCTGCTAACTCTTCAAGTTGTTTATTTGAATATTGTTTAAGAAAGCTTGGGTCTTTTATTTCTTCAAGGTTCATGAACGAAACCTCCATTTACTAATCATTTTTATCCGTCTATCTCGTCAATGTTATTGTATGTATCATTATTATAACAAAAACAAGTCTATCTAGAACAGTAATACCCTGTATTGTGAACCATACACTATTCTCACAAAAAAAACCAGCCAAACGGTGCTGGTTCTTTAACGATCCCGATCAACAATATAAGTAGCCATATCTTCTAGCAATGTATGTCTTAATCCAAGTTCATCAAGGTATTGTAGTGCTTGCTCATAATGATTAGACAACATTGTTTTCGCTCCATCTAGGCCTAGTATACCAGGGTAAGTACTCTTGTCATTATGTACGTCACTGCCGACTGGCTTTCCTATGTCTTCAACACTACCTTCTAAATCGAGAATGTCATCTTTTATTTGAAATAATAAGCCAACTTCTTTTCCGTATGCACTCAACACTTTTGTCTCATGTTCTGATGCGCCTGCGATGATTGCCCCTGCTTTCACTGCAAAAGCAAGTAACTCTCCTGTTTTGCGATTATGGATCGATGCAAGTTGATCAACATCAAGAGACTTTCCTTCAGCGATCATATCAGCTAATTGACCACCGACCATTCCTCTTGCGCCTGCTGCTTTGCTAAATAACGAAACAAGTTGAATTTTTGTTTCCGCAGACAAATGTGAGACCTCAGAGAGAAGGGAGAAGCTATGAGTTAAGAGCGCGTCACCTGCTAAAATGGCTGTTGCTTCCCCAAACACTTTATGATTTGTCGGCTTTCCGCGACGTAAATCATCATCATCCATTGCAGGTAAGTCGTCATGAATAAGGGAATAGGTGTGCACCATTTCTAATGCACAGGCTACTTCAATTCCATCTTTAATCGGGCATTTATATGCATCTAAAACAGCCATCAACAAAACAGGGCGTACCCGTTTCCCACCTGCTTCTAAAGAATACAACATCGCTTCTTTTAAACGATATTCAGCATCAAGCGAGCGAACGTACTCCGGTAATTCCCTTTCAATTAATTGTTTCGTTTCATTTAAAAACGATTCAAATGTATGGTTCACTCACTTTCCTCCTTCTGCATATTGAGCTCTAACATTTCGCCGTCTTCTGTCATAATTTGATCCAGCTGCTTTTCAATTGAGACCAGTTTATCATGGCAAGTTTTGGATAGACTTATTCCTTTTTTATATAAGTCAATCGCTTTTTCAAGTGCAACGTCACCTTGCTCCAGACCTTCTACAATGTCTTCAAGCTGTTTCATTGCTTCTTCAAAAGGAATATCATTCTGTTGTTTCTCCACCTTGGTCAACTCCTTCGTGATTAATATCTTTAATAACTCCTGTGGCCCGACCATCTTTAAAAAGAAGGCGAACTTCAAGATTTTCCTCTAGCTCATCAACAGATTTTAGAAGCTTGTCTTCTTTATACACAAGCGAATACCCACGATTCATGATCTTTAATGGACTAAGAAGTTCGAGCTGAGCAAGAAGGGAATGCAGTTGTTTCTGCTTTTCGTTTCGTTGTAATTCAAGAGCGTGTATGAGCCTTTGGTCCAGTCGCTCAAGATCTTTTTTCTGAGCATTTACCAGTGTAGCTGGTTGATTTCGTAAAAGGCGTTGATGTGTTGTGTCATACATCATTTGCTTTTCTTTGACGCTTCGCTGCATCTCTCGTTTCAAACGCTCTACAGCCTGATCAAGCTGTTGCTCTTTTTGTTCTACCATTTGTTTTGGCGAGCGAAACGCGTATGAACGCTTAAGATATTGAAGCTGCGCGCGTTTTTTTTCAGCCAATTGTTCCATCGCTCTTACAATTCGTTGCTGATAAGTATGAACTTGATTTAATTTCTCACGAATATCAGGAACAGCCATTTCAGCTGCAGCTGTTGGCGTAGGGGCTCTTAAATCTGCGACAAAATCACTAATGGTATAATCCGTTTCATGCCCTACCGCCGAAATAACTGGGAGGGTTGAAGCACTAATCGCTCTAACAACACGCTCTTCATTAAACGCCCAGAGTTCTTCAATCGAGCCGCCTCCTCGACCAACAATAATGACATCGAAAATAGCTGCTTCATTCGCTTGAAGTATCGCTCGTTCAATCGAAGCAGGAGCGAAATCACCTTGAACCGCAACAGGTAAAAGGGTCACACGCACATTCGGCATCCGTCTTTTTACCGTTGTTAAAATATCTCGTATAACCGCCCCTGTCTGAGAGGTAATCACCGCAATATGATTCGGATAGACGGGAATAGGTTTTTTTCGCTCTTGGGCAAACAACCCTTCGTCTTCTAACTGCTGTTTTAGCCGTTCAAACGCCACATGTAAACTTCCAATGCCATCTGGCTGCATTTCTTTTACGTAAAATTGATATTGTCCATAAGGTTCATACACATTGATTTCTCCACGTAAAAGCACTTTCATCCCGTTTTCTGGCAAGAAGCGTAAATGCTGATTGTATCCGGCAAACATGACAGACTGCATACGTGCGTTCTCGTCTTTAACTGTAAAATACATATGCCCTCTAGAATGACGTTTGAAGTTAGAGAGTTCTCCTCTAATCCATACTTCAATTAACTGTGTGTCACTTTCAATTAGTCGCTTGATGTATCTCGTTGCTTCACTTACGGACCATGCTTCCATCGTAGCCCTCCTTCCCTCAAGTTTTCTTGAAACCTATTGATGATCTTTTTTTAATGCTGTTTCATGCGCACCAGAAAGAACGCCGTTCATAAAACGACCCGCTTCTTGACCACCGTAGGCTTTCGCTAATTCAATCGCTTCGTTCAACGTAATATTTTTTTCAATATCATCTATATATAACATTTCGTATAAGGCCATTCGTGCAATGGAACGGTCAACATGACCTAGACGGTCAATTGTATAGCCTTTTAAATTTTGACTAAGCAATTCATCTAAATGTTCTTGATACTGTAACGTCCCTTCCAACAATTGGAGGAAAAAGTCACTTGCTTGTTCTTCATGGTTGAGCGTGTTCTCAATTGCTTGGCTTGTTTCCAAAGTTGAAACAAGGCTAAGCTGATAGAGAGCTTGTACGGCTCGAAGTCTTGCCACACGTCTGTTCATAGTTAACTCCTTTTTCATTTATGCTTTTCATTATAACGTAAAACCTGCTATACGTAAAAACACAGAGAAAGAGAATCGACCATGGTCGATTCTCTTCTCCATATCATCGGTGAATCGTTATTCAACTTCTTCTTCAATCGGTGCATTTGGTGTATCAAAATACACACCTACGACATGAACATTAATTTCTGTAAGCTGAATCGCGGTCATCGTTTCAAGGGCTTGCTGGATGTTTAATTGAATTAACTTTGCGACTTCAGGTACAGACGCCCCATAAGCAATAACAATGGAAACATCAACATTAATGCCTTCTTCACTTAAATCTACTTTTACACCTTTACCATGATTCTTACGGCCTAAGCGCTCTGCAACGTCAGCAGCAAAATTGCCACGTAATGCCGCTACACCTTCAATCTCTTGAGTAGCAATTCCTGCAATAACCTCAATTACTTCAGGCGAAATTTCGACTTTTCCTAACCCGCTTTTTTCTTCATCTAATTCTAGTAACTGATGATCTTCCATATTTAGCGCTCCTTTACGATTGTTTCGCTGGCATTACTTCATATTCTTCAATGAATTTCGTATTGAAATCCCCTGAAATAAACTTCTCATGATTAAACAAATGTAAATGAAATGGAATCGTCGTGTCCACTCCATCCACTTCAAATTCTTCAAGAGCTCGCTTCATTTTAGCAATAGCCTCTTCTCTTGTCTCACCATGGGTAATCACTTTGGCAATCATAGAGTCATAGAACGGACTAATCTTATAGCCAGGATAGGCTGCTGAATCTACTCTTACGCCAAATCCACCCGGTGCTAAGTAATCTTGGATTGTACCCGGAGATGGCATAAAATTCTTGAATGGGTTTTCCGCATTAATTCGGCATTCAATGGACCACCCTTTAAACGTCACATCCTCTTGCTTAACGGAAAGTGTCTCATTGTTGGCTATGCGAATTTGTTCTTTTACTAAGTCAATTCCTGTCACCATTTCGGTTACCGGATGCTCAACTTGTATCCGGGTATTCATTTCCATAAAGTAATAGTGCCCCGTATGGTGGTCATAGATAAATTCTACCGTACCAGCACCTGAATATTCTACTGCTTTTGCTGCTGCTACAGCGGCTTCACCCATTTCCGCACGTTTCTCTGGGGTTAGTGCAGGAGACGGAGTTTCTTCAACAAGTTTTTGCAATCGACGTTGAATGGAACAATCGCGCTCACCTAAATGAATCGTATTCCCAAAATTATCTGCTAGAACCTGAATTTCAACGTGACGGAAATCTTCAATATATTTTTCTAAATAAACGCCAGGATTTCCAAAAGCGGTAGCTGCTTCTTGTTGTGTCACTTCAAGTCCAGATTTCAATTCTTTTTCATCACGAGCCACACGAATCCCTTTTCCGCCACCGCCAGCCGTTGCTTTAATAATCACTGGGTATCCAATGGTGTTGGCAACTTCTTTAGCGTCTTCAAACGATTCAACAATTCCTTCTGAACCAGGAACAACCGGTACACCAGCAGCCTTCATCGTTTCTCTCGCTACATCTTTTGTACCCATTTTACTAATTGCCGAAGGACTTGGTCCAATAAACGTAATGTTACAATCTCCGCAGATTTCCGCGAAATTGGCATTCTCCGAAAGGAACCCATAACCTGGGTGAATCGCATCCGTTTCTGTAAGCGTTGCGACACTCATTAAATTTGTAAAGTTTAAATAGCTTTTTGCTGAGGCTGTCGGTCCGATACAAAATGCTTCATCTGCTAATTGCACGTGTAATGCATCTGCATCTGCTTCAGAAAAGACTGCAACGGTTTCGATCCCTAGCTCCTTACATGCGCGGATAATACGTACCGCAATTTCTCCTCGATTTGCAATTAAGACTCTTTTTATCATAACGTGTCCTCGCCCCTAGTTATTGACGTTCCACAACCATTAATGGCTGACCATACTCTACAAGTTCACCGTTTTCGGCAACGATTTCAACGATTTTCCCTTTTGTTTCAGATACGATTGGGTTCATGAGCTTCATCGCTTCTACAATACAAACGACAGTATCTTCATCAACCGCATCTCCTTCTTTTACGTAAGGATCAGCATCTGGTGAAGGCGCCGAATAAAACGTTCCTACCATAGGCGATGTCACTGTGATTAGATTTTTGTTCTCTTCTTTTGCTTCCATTACGGTTTCTGTCTCAACATTTGTCTCTTCAACCACCCGGGTATCATGAGTCGGTACACTTTTAGCAGCAGGCTGAGCCGCAACTTGAAGAGATTGTTCGGCAACTTGAACAGCCACTTGTTTTTTTAATGAAAGTTTCACATTGTCTTGTTCTAATTCTAACTCATTAATGGAGGATTCATGCAGTGCATCTATTAGACTTTTAATTTCTTCAACTTTTAACATAACAAAACAACTCCTTATCTCTCGTTCATATCTAGAACAAACTCAATTTACTACTTCTCTATTCGTAACGCAATTTCCTTTATGTATCTTTCCCTTTGTAAACAAAGAGGAAAGAGGGTTTCCCCTCTTTACTCAGCTGGTTCTGTTGGATTGTTTGCTTCACTTTTATATTGGCGAAATACTGGAAATTCGGAGAGGTTGTCCGGAATTTTTCCATTTTCTAGCACAATAATCTTGACGATGTTTTTATTTCTTGCCATATGAAACTTATCGCCATATTCATTTTCTTGCGTATACTGTTTTAAATTTGCGTAGTCTTCTTCTTGAATGGAAACTTTATAAGAGTCTCCATCTTCATCTTCCACTTCTTCTGCGAACCCTACTTCAAATTCTACAATTTGTATGTGATCGTTTTTAATGTTTCTTGTTTGCTCAAGGACAGCCTTTGCCCCTTCAGTTAAATCGGACCAATCCATTACAATCTCTCCTTGTTTCATTCTACATTGCTGTATTATACCATGTGTGAAGAGTGATTGCATGCTCAATCTAAAAGAGAGCTTGAATTGCTTCAAGCTCTCTTTCCTTTATTCTCCATGTTTGACTAATACTTGGTCTTGTTCAGTTAAACTTAGTTCTTCACGAGCTAAAGACATAATGGTAAGAGCTTCTGTTTTGGAAAGGGCATCGGCTTGCACCATAATTTCCACTTTATCATCCGCTGTCATGACGAGCGCGTCTGAATAGCCAATTTCTTTGATTAATTCTTCAAGCTGTTCTTCCACATCCGTAAATGCTAACACGTCAAGAGCACGATCATTTGCTTCCACTACTTCATCTGCTGAACTTTCTTCACTCGATGCTTCACGAGAAAATTGCTCTGCTTCTTTTAAACGCACTTCATCACGCTTTAAACGAGCCTCTGTCATTGTATCGCTACCAGACACTTGGCTAAGAAGATCATCATTCGCGTCCTCCCCTTCTTCTTCACCAAGTTCATCAACGATTTGACGGGCTTCATCCATCATCGAGCCAGAGCTTGCCTGGTCATCTGAATCATTTATGACGTAATAAGCACCTAGTACAAGCATTAAACTTAACATTGTTAGCAACCAGACTGTTTGTTTTTTTAAGACCATTTCTTTATTCCTCCTCGATTTTTCTTGGTAATACGGAGACGCGGTGTGGCGCAACGTCTAATAAGCGTGTGACGGCTTCAATAACAAACGCCTTCACTTGAACATTTTCAACGCCTTCAGCTACTACAAGTACGCCTGCGACCCTCGGTTTTTCCGTAGAACTAATGAGCGCTTCTTCTTTATCTCCGTTTCGGACAATCACAACGGATTCTTCTTCCTGTACATCTTCTACTTGACGAGTGCCGCCTTCTCGATCCGTTTCTGAAGTCGTTTGTTTTCCTGATCGAACGTTAGTCTCGTACACATTTCTTTCTGAATCAGCAAGATTCACATTGACTGAAACAGCGTTAACGCCAACAATTTCAGCTAATAAATCCCTTAACTCGTTTTCATAACGCATCTCATAATCTTCCATTGAGTTTTTTTCTGATTCCCTTGCAAATGTCGGTGCTGCTTCTTCCTCCTCTTCAGGCGCAACAGTAGGGATGTCACCTGAATCTGGTTGATACAGTTGACCAAGTAGCATGAAGAGGACGCCTATGCCGCCTAAGAGTAAAATATACCTGGGCGAAATTTTGCGTTTTTTTTTATCGGGCTGTTTCGGCAACCATTTCTTGAACCAATCTGTATCTTTCGCTTCGTTATTCATTCACCCATCCCCCTTCCTCTCTAAGCGTAATGACTGAACTCGGCACCTCCCAAATGGTTGCTAACATCGAGATTACGTCCTCATCTTCGTAAGACGGCGCATCTTCCTCAGGTTCAGTCTCCCCAATAACAATGGAAACTGGTTCAACATCTCCTGATTGTGCTGTGCTTGTACCCCCGCCTTCTTGATAAGGGGCAATGGCCACTTCGATATGCGTTAATTCCCCATCGTTATCTTGCACAAGAGAGAGGTCCGTGACCATGACATCTAGTTCATCTTTCAAGCCTTTACTTGCTTGGTCTTTTAATTGGACAGCCACTTGTTCAGATGTATATGCATCAAAGAACTTTTCTATATCTTTTTTTTGAGAATTTATTTCTTCCTCCATATCCATTTCCTCTCTTAAGTCTTGTTGAATAACGCTATTTAGCCATTCATCAGGGTCCTCATAAAAAATTTTTAAGACAGGTTGCAGTAAGAAAAGGAGCAACAACAGGCTAACCGTTATTTTTACGTAGTTTTTCAAGTTGGTGTTCGGTAAAGCCATTTCTAGTACAACCGCTAAAATAATGAGAATCACAATCGAAGTAATCCATTCATTAATAAAGTCCATGTAATCACTCCCTTACCGCATCATAAATGCGATGTTACTTGCTGCAACCATAATGGTAATCGCTAGAAAAAACATAAAACCAATTAACGCCATCGCTGCAAAGATATACATGACCGCTTTCCCAATAATGGATAAACATTCAATAATGGCGCCATTTCCTAATGGCTGTAAAACCGCTGCCGACAGTTGAAAAATCAGGGCGATCGACAAGACTTTAATTGCTGGGAATGCACAAATTGCAAGCAACATGACTAAGCCACCCATGCCAATCGTATTTTTCAGTAATAATGAAGCACTCATAACCGTGTCTGTCGCATCTGTGAACATCCTTCCGACGACGGGAATAAAGTTACCTGCTATAAATTTAGCTGCTCTGAGCGTCAATCCGTCTGCTGCTGCTGCTGTCGTCCCTTGTACAGAAACCGCTCCAAGAAAAACGGTCATAAAGACACCAAGTAAACCTAAAGCAACGGTTCGAAATAAGGTCGCTAATTTTGTCACTTTATAATCATCTGAAAAGGTACTGACAATCCCAAGCACAGCTGATATAAACAACATCGGCAAGACAAATGTTTTAACTAAAATGCCGCTCGTATGCACAAGAAAGATGATGACAGGATGAAACAAAGCCGAACTAGATAGACCGCCTAATGAGGCCATTAACGCAATTAACATCGGCAAAAGGGCAATGGAGAAATGGACCATTGTATCAATCGCCTCTATGGCATAGGTCATGGCACTATGAAACCCATTCATGGCAATCATGCATAACACGAGTAGGGTGACTGCATAAGCAGTTTTGCTGACTGTATGTTGTTCAAAGGCATTTTGAAATGACTGCAAAATATAAGAAAAAATTGTTAACAACAAAATCATTCCGAGTAATTTCCCGTTCAAGACCAGCTCGTGCAACAAATATTTCAAGAACCCTATAAACCATTCTTTTAAATCAAACGTTTTTTCACCAGTTAAGAAGTCAGTGAATGAACCTTTTTGACTTTCAGGCAAAAACCCACCATACTCATCAACAATTTGATTCCAGTATGCTTGCACTTCATCCATTTTCAATAAGTCGATTTGTTCCTCAACTAGTTCATTGATCGCCTCGGTCGGATCTTCTTCTTCAGCAGATACCGTCTGCTGAAAAACAGGAAAAAAAAGCATAAGAATGACAACGATAAAAGCGACTTTGATTTTCAATTATGCTTGTCCTCCTTACGACGGGAGCAGGGCGAGAATCATTTCAATCACTGCTTTAATGATTGGAATTGCGAGAACGAGTATAAAAATTTTTCCAGCCAATTCAATTTTACTCGCTATCGCTGCATGGCCAGCATCCCGTGAAATTTGCGCACCAAATTCTGCAATATAGGCAATGCCAATGATTTTTAAAATCGTTTGCAAGTAAACCGTATGAATATTTGCTTGTGCCGCCAAGTCTTGAATAAGTTGAATCACACTAGCAATTTCATCTAGTAAAAATAAGAAGATGAGGGCACCTACAAACATCGTTAACAAAAACGCAAAAACAGGCTTCTGTTCTTTAACAATTAAAGCTAAGAACGTGGCGATAAGACCTAAACCGACAATCTGTACGATTTCAATCGCTGATCCCCTCCGCTCTTTTTAAGCTTGAAATAAAAACACACTTCTAATTTTTTGAAATAAATCATCAACAATTGTTGCAACCATATAAAGAACAACAACAAATCCAATTAACGTCACCCAGTGAGCCCAGTCTTCTTTTCCCATTTGTTTAAGCACTGTATGGAGCATGGCGACAATAATGCCAATTCCAGCTATTTGAAAGATTGTATTTACATCGTAGGCCACGTCATTGTTCCTCCTTTATTCCATATCCACTACATCATGAGAATGACGATTAATAAACCAGCCAAAACGCCTAATGCTTTATACATTTTCTCGTAACGCGCTTGGATGCTTTTCGCCTCTTCTTCATCTCTTTCTAAATGCGTCTGCGTAAGTTTCAATTGTTTTTGCTGGTGAACCCTGTCCATCGTTCCGAGAGTCGCACCGAATTGTAGCAAAACCTCTTTTTCTTTCTCTTGTAACGAGAGGTCTTTCCACGTATCATGAATCGCTGTTTCCCACGCATCTTTTGCTGTCGCTTTTTTTTCCGCTAAACGGCGAGAAAATGTTGCAAATAAAGCGGCAACTGGACCCTTTAATTGCTCTGCAATATTTTGTGAAGCTTTTGCCAAAGGCGTTTGCCCGTACAACATCTCCGCTTCAAGAGACTGGAGCGCAGATCGAAGTTGACGAATATGGCGCGGTCGGTCTTGTAATAATCGAGCTTGATAAAACCCGTATATGGTTGTACAACCGATAATTAAAAGCGCACCTAGCCACCTCATAACTGCTTAACCAATGTCGGTATTCGAATTTTGTTAATCGCACCAGGGTATGGCGTACGCCCAACTTCAACCACTCGATCAAACGCCTGTTCATTTAAAAGTTGTTTAAATATTGGGCGCTTATAGACTTCTTCAAATGAACGACCATGGGCAGTCGCGATTAACACGACTCCTGCATGCCTTGCCTCTAAAATGGCATATGCATCTTCTTCTCGCCCGACTTCATCTACGATCATGACTTGCGGCGACATCGAACGAATCATCATCATCATGCCTTCCGCTTTTGGACAACCATCTAACACGTCCGCTCTTGTTCCTAAATCGTGCTGCGGAACACCGTTCATACAGCCAGCTATCTCAGACCGTTCGTCGACAATCGCCACTTTACTAGCAGGAATTCTTTTTGTACCCGCACTTATATTTCTTGCTAAATCACGTAATAGTGTTGTTTTACCAGTCTGTGGTGCCCCAACAATTAACGTATTCCGCCATCCTGTCTTGCTATCATAAAGTTCAGGAACGAGTTTATCTGACACACCTAATTTCTGTTTCGCGACTCGGATATTAAACGAGCGAATTGGATGAATGGTTTTCACCCTCCCTTGATCAAGGATGGTTTTTCCAGCTAAGCCAACACGATGGCCCCCTTCGATCGTGATATAGCCTTTTTGAAGCTCTTCTTCAAATGCGTATAACGAGTATTCGCTTAACTGATTTAAAAAGAAATTTGCATCTTCCTCTGTGAAGCGGATTGAAGAAAATTTCGTATCATTTGCAAATAAGCATTCAATCGGTTGGTGAATCCGTAAGCGAATCTCTTCTATACTTTCATCTTTTACCATCATGTCTCTTACGAACGCCTCTACGTGTTCAGGCAATAAGTTAAGAATGGAATGCATCTGCTCTTCCCTCTCTTATGGAAAATCATTTGACTTAAAATGTTGCATAGGTTTTGTATTACGTTATGTAAAAGTAGACAAGTTCAGAACTCATCTTATACAAAATAAAACGGTCCCCTTAATTAGGAGACCGTTTTTTTGAACATATAGGATTGAAACAGCTGTTGTAACGGTCGTAACCGTTTTAAAAACTTTTCATTCTCAATTAGCTGTCCATTTTCTTTTAGCTGAACTGAATATTCCGGTAGCTGAATATGAGTATAACAAGGAAAATGCCCTCTTAGCGACATTTGAATAATCGCGTGATGGGCTGTTGTCCCATCGGTTGTCATTAACGTAACAGCTGTTGTTTGACGGTGTTTTGGCACGCTACTTAATAAACGTTTTAATTGAAGATAAGGTACTTTTTTTGCTGGAATAATAAAAAGAATGTGAGTCAATTCGGTCTTCCAATCATCCACTTCAGCTGCTGATAGTGTGTCAAGCCGATGGCGTTCTACTGACGCAAATTTCTGTTCTAGGTAGCTCGCTAATCCCTCAGCTTGTTGAGAATGACCGACGATCATTTTCGTTTTCATCACGAACACCCCTTTCTCATTATTCTTATCTATTTTATCGGAATTAATGTATTATTAGTCTACTCGATTCCATCTAAAGTTGCAACAAGAATATTCGAGTAATTTCTTCAAGCATAACCGATCATTTCTTGCTATACTAAAGCATAATGAATAAAAGTGAGTGTTGCACCGTGAATCATTTACCCTTAATTGAAAGAAACATTGTCCTTGTAGGTTTCATGGGCGTTGGAAAAACAACGGTTGGTCGTTTACTCGCCAAAAAACTTTATCGTGACTTTATTGACATTGACGCTGAAATTGAACGAACACAAGGCATGTCCATTCCTACTTTATTTGAACAACATGGAGAACCTTACTTTCGTCAACTTGAGAAAGACCATGTTTTGCATGAAAGTTCCGGGAAAATGAAAGTGATCTCCCTTGGTGGCGGTGCTTTTACCCAGGAAGACATTCGCTCTTATTGCCTGAAGCACTGTTTAGTGATCTTCCTCGATATTCGGTTTGATTCTTGGCAAGATCGCATTCATATGCTAGCAGGGAATCGACCGATACTTAAAGGAAAGTCTACGGAAGAGTTACAAGAGTTGTACACAGCTCGACAGGAAGCCTACGCTCTAAACCACTCGCAAATGCATACGGATTCTTTAACGGCAGAGGAAGTTGCTGTGTATTTAAAAGAGTCGTTAATTACCGCCTACGAGCTTGAAAAATAAGAAGCGCTAAAAAAGGTCTACGCTAAGCGTAGACCTTTTTTCTTTTTATGCTCTAGAAACGTAAGACGAATTACGTGTATCAATAATTAGTTTATCTCCTTGGTTTACAAAGAAAGGAACTTGAACCGTTAAGCCCGTTTCGACCGTTGCTGGTTTTGTACCACCAGAAGCCGTGTCCCCTTTTATACCAGGTTCAGTCTCTGTCACTTCAAGCGTTACTGTATTTGGCACTTCAACACCAAGCGTTTCGCTTTCAAACGTAATAACATGAACTTCCATGTTTTCTTTCAAGAATTTTAATTCGTGCTCGATTTGTTTTGTTGGTAGTTCTAGTTGCTCATACGTTTCGTTGTCCATAAATGTATGCATATCGCCACTCTCGTAAAGATACTGCATCCGACGATTTTCAATATGCGCTTTAGCAACCTTTTCACCTGCACGGAACGTTCTTTCCTGAACCGATCCTGTACGTAGATTACGAAGTTTTGAGCGTACAAACGCCGCACCTTTTCCAGGCTTTACGTGTTGGAATTCCATAACTTGCCAAATACCGTTATCCACTTCAATTGTTAAACCTGTTTTAAAATCGTTTACTGAAATCATTCAAAGTCCTCCATTTACGCGGTTATTTCCAATAGTTACTATACCACAGCTTTTTGAGTGTGTCTTCGCCTTTTCGTATTGCTTTTTAGAGCACAATCAATTCTTTTGCTGAATAATTTAACCGTTCATTCCCTGTTTCAGTAATGAGTATATCATCTTCAATTCGAACGCCACCGACACCAGGTACATAAATGCCCGGCTCTACCGTTACGACCATACCAGGTTCTAATACAACGTCTGACTTAGTAGATACACCAGGAGCCTCATGAACTTCCATTCCTAATCCATGTCCAGTTGAGTGACCAAAATACTCGCCATAGCCTTGTTCAGTAATATAATCTCTCGTTATTGCATCTGCTTCTTTACCAGTCATTCCAGGCTTAATACCATCAATCCCACGCTGTTGCGCTACACGAACGATCTCATAAATGTTTTTTAATTCCTCAGATACGTCTCCGACTGCTAACGTTCGCGTAATATCCGAACAATAGCCATTGTAGTAGGCGCCAAAATCAAGCGTAACCAGTTCACCTGACTGTATGACCTTGTCTGACGCGACACCGTGAGGTAACGCTGAACGAGTTCCTGATGCGACAATGATGTCAAAAGAAGATGAAACAGCGCCTTGCTTACGCATAAACATTTCAAGCTCGTTTGATACATCAATTTCTTTTACACCTGGTTTAATAAATGTTTGGATATGTTCATAAGCTTTTTCAGCAATCGTTGCCGCTTGTTTCATCGTTTCAATCTCTGCATCGGTTTTGAATAGACGTAACGATTCAACAATGTTTTCCACAGGAACAAGTTCTACTTCTTCTAGAAACTCATGAAGCTGTTCGTATTCTGCGTATGTAAGTTTTGCTTTTTCAAATCCGAGTTTATTTAGTTGTAGTGCGTTTACCTGAGTGAAGATTTCTTGCATTAATGTTCCAGTTTGCTTTACAATTTGAGCGTCTTTTACCTGAGATTCCGCTTGCTCGACATAACGAAAATCCGTAATGAAGAGCGCTTTTGTTTTTGTAAGTAATACCGCTCCAGACGTCCCTGTAAACCCACTAATATAGCGGCGATTCACATTACTCATTACAAGAAATCCATCAAGATCGTATTCGTTCAGTTTGTTTTGTAGAGATTGAATAATCGTCATGCAATTCCCTCTTTTCATTATCGTAATAAGAAAATTGTAGCACAACTTTAAAAAGCTTTAAACGGACTCACCTTGCGTCATTGAACTTTTTTGTTCAGCATACTCATAAGAGATGGAATAGCCAATAAATAATCCATAAATAATAAACAAGCATAGCGTCGTGACGATGGTATTTAAAGAATAGCTTTGGACAGGGTCTAAATCAACAATAAATGGATTTAATATATAAAACAAAATCACCCAAAGTACAACTCCA
This sequence comes from Shouchella phoenicis, assembly GCF_047238345.1. Classification (NCBI taxonomy): domain Bacteria; kingdom Bacillati; phylum Bacillota; class Bacilli; order Caryophanales; family Bacillaceae; genus Shouchella; species Shouchella phoenicis. The sequence continues at coordinate 2,375,530 of NZ_JBDFMQ010000001.1, forward strand.
AATCCGACGCCTGGCCACATACTATTTACCTTTTGTAAAATAACTTTATATAAAAAAGCAATGCCTATTGATAGTACGGCAATGACAGCCATCCCAACCACTTGACCAGTATGGCCGACTTTCCAATCTCCTAATGCCCATGGCAACAAGACAAAAGAAGGCCCTACTTCCGTTAAATGGAAATAATAACAGGCATAGCCGACAAATGACCATATTAAGCCACCAAAAAAACCAATCAACACGACTTTCATCGGAAATCCCATTTGCTTCGTATCCATAATCTCTTTATCTGTTTTGTTCACTACTAACACACCTCCAGTTCTAGGGTGTCCTAAAATAAACAAAACATGATTGGTTTATTCGTTTGTTTACAATTCTTTTTATGAGCCATACTAAATAGAAATGAATCATAGACTTGATTGCACGGTGCCTAACACTTTATACTAAGAGTAGGAATAAACGACGTTTGTGTTACGCTATAGGAAGGGGATCGTTATGAAAAAATTATTTATGATTTTAGTGCCGATTATTTGCTTGCTGGCTTTTATTCAAATTCTTTCAAACATTCCTTACTTTTTAAGTGCGATCGGCGGAATGGCTTTATTTGTGGGTGTGTTTTACTTAGGATATCGATTTTATCTATCCAAACGATACGGGACGCCAGTAAAAAAGGGTTCATCCAAAGGACCCAATCGGTCTCAAATCCGAAAAGCACAGCGAACAAGCACAGTGAAGCCACAAACGAAAAAATCGATGCCATCCTCTTCAAAACAACGAGATTTAAATCAAAAACAACTTAAAAAAGTGCCAAAGCGACGTTCTTCCCCACACTTAACAGTCATCGAAGGGAAAAACGCTAAAAAAAAGAAAAAAGCATAACGATGCTTTTTTCTTTTTTTATCCAGTCCAACTAGCTAGAAACTGTGCTGTTTTTTCCTTTCCTAACTGAATCATTGTTTGTTTTTCTTCAATCGTGACGTCAAAGTCAGTGGATTTAATATGGTCAATCGGAATAAAGACAATATTTTTTGCATGCTCACTGCTAATATAGCGCGCATCGTGTGCATGGGTCATCGTCTCAAAAATCGCTTTATAAAGATCAAGGGCGTTATGAATATCGTTTCCATACTTATCACCATTTTGCGGGGCTAATTGAAACCCAATAACCGGCCTACGATAGCCTCCTCGCTTGCCATCTTTAAAGATCCACATTGGAAAATTACTTAAAAGACCACCGTCGACAATATACGAAGAATCGTTGCCAACCATTTGACTTTTTAACTTCACAGGTTCAAAAAAGAAAGGAATGCTGCAACTCATCCGCACGGCTGTTGCAACGCTAAAACGGTATGGATCAAGTCCATACTTAGGCAAATCATCAGGAAGAACGACCATTTGACCTCTCGTTACATCTGATACAACAATTCTAAGTGAACCTGGAGGCAAATCATTAAAGGTCGCAACGCCTTTTCGCTGAAGCTGCTCCTTTAACCACTCCTCTAATCGATCTCCTTTATATAACCCCATTCGAAAATATAAATTTAGCCATTTTGCTAGTTTTAATGGAACGATAGCAAGTCGTTCATCTCGAAAAGTCGAAACATCTAATGAGTTCAACAATTTATTAATTTCTTGACTTGTATATCCAGCCATTAAAAACGCAGCTACAATTGAACCTGCACTTGTACCTGCGATACGCTCAAATTCTAGTCCACTCTGTTCCGCTTCATCAATTGCGCCAACGAATGCGAAGGCCTTTACCCCTCCACCTGCAAAAACAGCATCCACCTTCAAGGCAATCCCTCCTTATTAAAAATGTATGTAGCAAGAGGGTTGGCTCATTTCTACAACGTAAAAAAAGGTGCATGGATTTTAATCCAGACACCTTTGTTACACACTTAATTCTCGGTTTGATCATTTTTCTTTTGAATCTCTCTTAATGTCTCAATCCGACTTTCTTTTTCTTGAAAATATTGGACAAGGTCACCAATTCGATCGATGGCATCCCAACTAATGTGATGCTCAATTCCTTCTACATCTTGATAAATATGTTCATCGTTGACGCCAATAATTTTCATAAAGTCTTCAAGTAACTCGTGGCGATACACTAAACGTTTGCCAATTTTGTTTCCTTTCGCTGTCAACATTAAGCCTCTATATCGTTCGTAAACAAGATAATCGCTCTTATCTAACTTTTGAACCATCTTCGTTACTGAAGAAGGGTGGACTTCAAGCGCCTCCGCAATATCAGATACACGGGCATATCCTTTTTCTTCAATCAACATATAAATTCGTTCCAAATAATCTTCCATGCTCGGTGTTGGCATAGACTCCCCCCAATCCAAAGCGGACAATATCCATTCTATCCTATCTTACTATAAAAGAAGAGGAAGAACCAAGGAAGATTACGTGAAGTATTCAATTTTTGCTTGCGGAAAGAAACGATCAATGTATTCCGTCAACGTGTCACGCAACGCTCCTGCTTGTTGATCTTGATAAACATATTTGCCTCGACCGTAACGACCCCATTTGTATTTACGCTCTTCTTCTTCCATCTCAAGCTTTGATTTTGGATAACGTTTTTGAATAATTCGTTTAGCGGTCTTCGTAAATCGATGTTGGATCATTTCAAACGTAAGGTCTTTTTTTGCATACGTAGGTAAGATTGCCTCTAAGCGTTCAAACAGTTCAAGATAACCTTCTTCCCATCCTTCATGCCAAATAATTGGCGCAACAATAAAACCTAACGGATAATCTGCTTTTGCTACTTTTCCTGCTGCTTCAATTCTTTCCAAAAAAGACGAGGTTCCAGGCTCAAAATATTTAATAACGTGAGCTGAGTTCACGCTAAAACGAAAGCGTGTATTCCCGTTATGTTTCGCATCAAGCAAATGATCAACGTGACCGTATTTTGTCACAAATCGAAGTCGCCCGTGGTCACGCTCTCCCATGAATTCAATCGTCTTTTTTAACGAATGGGTTAAGTGATCAATCCCCACAATATCAGATGTACATGCCGCTTCAAAACGCGTTGTTTCCGGGGCTCTTTCCTTAATATACGTTTCTGCTGACTCATAAATATCTTCTAAATTTACATACGTTCGAATATACGGTTTATCTCCAAGGGTAGTCTGCAAATAGCAATAATGACAATGACCCATACATCCTGTCGCTAACGGTATCGCATATTCAGCTGATGGTTTTGACGTATCGAACTTTAACGTTTTTCGAACACCAATGACAAGGGTTGATTTTGCGTTTCGATATTTTTGATTGTCGTTTTTGCCGGGAATATTTCTTACTTGATTGTGGGAAGTGGTTTCGCGAATTTCGACCCCTTCTGCTTTAAATTTTTCATATAATTGTTTACCTAACGGATAATCCAATGCTTTTGGCTCAATGTAGACGAGTTGTGGATAAAACGGCTTCACATTTAACTTCCTTTCCAATTGTAATAGTCTTAGCGTGCTTTAAAGTAGGCATTTTCATACAAAGCTTTTGCTCGATATTGACAAATTGTTAAGGATTACGGAAAATAATAAAGTAAATATGATAAAAAGTGAGGGCACCTTAATGACATACGTTCTCTTTAATGATTCAATCCTTGATGAAGCGGATGTAGCCATCTCTTACAAAGATCGTGGCTACCATTTCGGGGATGGCGTCTATGAGGTCATCCGGGTTTATAACGAAGAATTTTTCACATTAGATGAACATATTAACCGTCTTTATGAAAGTGCAGCAAAAATTGAAATAACCATTCCTTATGAAAAAAACGCTTTAAAAGCCATGCTCCATGAGTACAAAACAAAAGTTCAAACCGTAAATGGGTCCATCTATTTACAAGTAACTCGTGGCGTAGCGGATCGAAACCATCTTTATACGAAAGACGAGGTACCTGTTATTCTCGGATTTGATTTACCTGATAAAGGGGTTAGTCAAAAACAAGAACAAGGCGTCGCCGCATACGTAACGGAAGATGTTCGCTGGTTGCGATGCGACATCAAATCAATTAATTTGCTTGGCAATGTAATGGCAAAGCGAAAAGCATATGACCATGATTGCGATGAAGCCATTCTTTATCGTGACTCAGGTGTGACAGAAGGTTCGTCTTCTAATTTGTTTCTCGTAAATAACCAAACCCTTTATACACACCCAGCTAATAACCTCATTTTAAACGGGATTACGAGACAAGAAATATTAGCAATTGCTTCTGAACTTGAACTAGCTGTCATTGAAGAACCTTTTCCAAAAGAAGTGCTGTTACATGCAGAAGAAGCGTTTATCTCAAGCACTTCACTAGAAATTGTTCCTGTTCATTCATTTAAGGGTGACATCGAAACAACGTTAAACGTTGGTCCAGTAACAAAAAAACTTCAGTACGCGTTTCAAGAACGCGTCACAAAAAAAACAAACGCTTCCGTCTAGGATAGCGTTTGTTTTTTATAGAATGAAGCAGGGATTCCTTCCATCCAACGTGACGGAGAGCCAACCGTAAACAATGTAAGCTCATGCATCGCTCTCGTACAAGCTGTATAAAGATGAAGGCGTTCTTGTTCCGTTTGATAATTTTTATCTGAAGCATCAAAAACGATAACCGTATCAAATTCAATACCTTTGGCCAAGTACGTTGGCAATACAACAATACCGGTTTCATACTCGTGATGATCTTCTGTAACGAGCTGAATTTGGAGCCACTCACTTAAAGCAGCGTGTGCTTTTTTCGCCTCTTGAGCCGTTTTTGTTAATACGGCTATCGTTTGATACCCGTTGTCTTGAGCCGCTTCAATCGTTTCTGCCATCGGTTGAATCATGGTCATTTGATTGCTTGCCTTTACAACAGTAGGCTGCTTGCCATCCCGATCAAACGGCTCCACTACTTCCGGCTTCGGCAAAAGCTCTCGACAAAACAACATAATCGGTTTCGTTGACCGATAGCTTTTATGAAATTCTATATACGTTGACTCTTGCGGCAGCCCTGTGCCTGACAAGAGATCTGCCGTTGTGCCGGTTTGATGGTTCAAGGATTGCGAATAATCACCTACAATCGTAAAGCGAGCTCGAGGGTACAGCATTTGTAAATACATGAGCTGAAAGGACGAGTAATCTTGTGCTTCATCAATAAATACATGTTTAATGGATCGATTTACCCGTAGTCCTTTTAACTGATCCATTAAGTACAAATAAGGTGCGGCATCTTCATAGAGCATCCGATTGTGCTTTAATTCATGGACCGTAAAAAGAGCCACCTGAGAAAAACCCTCAACCTTTACATGCAGATTCGACATAAGAAATTGTTCATACATACCATCAATGTCTAAAAACGAAAACGAACGCACTTGGTTTTGAAGCGGGCGAAAGGCTTCTTTTACGATTTGTTTCTCTAGTAATTTTTCTTGTTGGTCTTCTAAGTTAAACAGATCTTCATTTGGATACTTTCCATCAACTTGATGGTACGTCCTCATTAACGCTTCTTTATCAACTAACTCTCGCTCTTGCTCAACCCATTCACTAGATCGCTCTCTGCCTTCTTGTTTAGCTAGCTCCTTTAACAACCATTCCGCCGTTAATTTTAAGCGATTTTGTAAAGAAACATCGTTGTTTAAGCAATAAAAATATGTTTGAATATCGGCTTTTTTTACAATCGTTCGTCCTTTAAAACGCAAATCTTTAAACAGCACCCCTTCAATTTGGAGGGCACCGATCCATACATCTAACCGTTCTTTAAAGCTCGGACTAGACTTTAACTCGATGCTCCGTTTGCGCGTTCGAAAACGGTCGGTTTGTTCATTTGACAAGATATACTCAAGTTGTTCGAAGTGATTTTCAACCGTAAATCTATGTCCTAAGCGTTTGTATAAATATCCCTTTAACGTCTGTTGCGTCATGTTTTCTTCACCAAGTTCAGGTAATACCGTTGAGACATAGTTTGAAAACAGTTCATTCGGCGAAAATAAAATTAATTGTTGTGCGTCGAGTTGTTCTCTATGACGAAATAATAAATAGGCTGCTCGCTGCATCGCAACAGATGTTTTTCCGCTACCAGCTACACCTTGAACGATGAGAAAACGATTTTTTTCATTACGGATCGCTTTATTTTGTTCTTTTTGAATCGTCGCCACAATGGACTTCATTGACGTTGAGGCTTGATCGCTTAGCGCATCTTTTAAACGCTCATCGCCAATTGCCAAGGAAGTGTCAAACATCGCCTTTAAATGCCCTCTCCGAAACACGTACTGGCGCTTTCCCGTTAACTCCCCTTTGATTGTTCCAGCTGGCGCTTCGTAGGAAACCGAACCGATTTCAGCATCATAATAAACACTCGATATAGGCGCACGCCAATCATATATGAGAAAGTCTTCTTCAGACTCATCCATTAAAGAGGCTAACCCAATATAAATTGGCTCAGCTTGTGACTGCCCCTGCTCTTTTAAATCAATGCGGCCAAAATAAGGTGCGTGTGCAAGTCGACGTAAGGTTCGCATTTGTTTTTTCAGTACTTCTTCGCTACGTTCCCGTTCATGTAAGAGTTCAGCTTGCTGACGAATACTTGAAATCGTCTCTTCCGCATCTTCCGCATTGGAAAAGTTCATTGTCACGTTATCCCAAAACGTTTCTTTTATTTCTTTTTCATCTTCCGTCACGCCTTCAAGCTGTTGTTTAATTAATGTTTGTTTTGTACGAATAAATGCATGAATAAAAGCAGCTCGTTCAAATTCAAATTGCAAAGAAACACGTCCTTTCGCGAACTCCTTTTTTAACAGTATCGACTATCGTAGCATAATCGAAATTGCCAGTTCAAGCTTTTACCGTCGAAAATTCCATTCATCATTTTCATAACGTTCCTTAGCAAGTTGCTGGACTTCCTTTTCCTCTTGATCCGTTAATGTATATGGCTGAAGCGTGATATGTAGCCCTTTTTCAAATCCTTGTTTGAAAGCGACAATGCTTTCCTCCATTGAAACTGGCGTAGACCTCAACTCGTTAATCGCAACGGCTTTTTTCAAAAATTGCTGCTGCATGCGCTCACGCAGTCGATCGGATCGGTAATAGAACAAGTCAAACAGCTTGTCTACATCAAAATCGAACACGATGGAACCATGTTGTAAAATAACCCCTTTTTGCCTCGTCTGCGCACTGCCGGCAATCTTTCTGCCTTCCACAACAAGCTCATACCACGATGGTGCGTCAAAACAAACAGACGAGCGTGGATTTTTAAGCGCTTCTTTTTCTTTTACGCTTTCAGGCACAGAAAAATACGCTTCTAACCCTAGCTGTTTAAATCCTTCTAGTAACCCAGTTGAAATCACGCGGTACGCTTCTGTGACCGAAGCTGGCATAGATGGGTGCTCCTCAGAGACAATCACACTATACGTCAGTTCATGTTCATGAAGAACGCCTCTTCCCCCTGTCGGACGACGAACAAACCCTAAACCTTTTTCCTTCACCATGTTCATATTAATTTCTTTTTCTAGTTGTTGAAAATAGCCAATAGAAAGCGTCGCTGGATTCCAACCGTAGAACCGTATCGTCGGAGGAATCTCTCCACGGCTATGCCATGTTAATAAAGCTTCATCTAAGGCCATATTATATGATGGACTTTTGTTTCCTGAGTTTATGAAACGCCACGTTTCGTTCATTATGAATCGCTTCCTTTTTGCTATAGTTTTCGTTCGCTCATACTTAAGATTGAAAAACATGCTCCCTCTCGATATAATAAAGAAAGATGAATCATTGAAGGGGAGTTCGCTAGAATTATGGAATTACAAACAATTATTCTTATTGTACTGACAATAGCGTTAGTAACGTTTATTGTGATTCGCTTACGCACACCAAAATATTTAAAAACACTTTCTCAAGACGAGTTTATTAAAGGCTATCGAAAAGCGCAACTTATAGATGTTCGAGAAACCCGTGAATTTGATGGTGGGCATATCTTAGGCGCTCGGAATATTCCGATGTCTCAACTTCGCCAGCGACAAAATGAGATACGCAAAGATCAACCTGTCTACATTTATTGTCAATCAGGTGCTCGTAGTAAGCAAGCAGCAAAAGTGATCAAAAAGAAGCGTGGTGCGGAAGATATCTCGCACTTAAAAGGCGGCTTCCGTAAATGGACAGGCAAAGTAAAAAAGAAAAAATAATCGCATCGAAAAAGCAGCTGTCGCTCACAGCTGCTTTTCTTTTTACCATTTTTTAAGAATGCACCGCTTCTCCATGCTGTTGCTCATATTTTAAAACAGGTTTTCTCGCTGCTAACGTTTCATCTAATCTACTGACAACGGTATGGTGAGGCGCTTCCTGAACAATTTCAGGTGTATCTTCTGCTTCTTTGGCAATTTGAATCATCGCCTCAATAAATTCATCCAACGTTTCCTTTGATTCTGTTTCCGTTGGCTCAATCATCATACATTCCTCTACATTTAAAGGAAAATAGATGGTCGGTGGATGATAGCCAAAATCAAGCAAACGTTTTGCAATATCTAGGGTACGCACGCCAAGCTTCTTCTGACGTTTACCGGATAAAACAAATTCATGTTTGCAATGCTGAGTATATGGAAGATCATAATAAGGCGCTAAACGTCTCATCATATAGTTCGCGTTTAAAACCGCATATTCAGACACAAGCCTCAAACCGTCTGCGCCCATCGTGCGGATATACGTATACGCTCGTAAATTAATGCCGTAATTTCCGTAGTAAGGCTTTACACGACCAATCGATTTCGGACGATCATAATCAAACATATAGAAATCGTCTACTTTTGTTAAGATTGGCTTTGGCAAAAACGGCATTAATTCTTTTTTCACTCCAACAGGGCCCGAACCCGGTCCACCTCCGCCATGAGGACCCGTAAAGGTTTTATGAAGGTTTAAATGAACAACGTCAAAGCCCATGTCCCCTGGTCGCGTAATGCCTAGTATTGCATTTGAATTCGCTCCATCATAATAGAGCTTCCCACCTGCTTCATGAATAATTGCAGCCATTTCTACTATATCTGCTTCAAATAAGCCGAGGGTATTCGGATTTGTTAACATTAAGGCAGCCGTTTCTTCATTCACGACTTCTCGTAAATGGTCCAAATCTACAAGGCCATGTTCATTCGTTTTAACCGTTACGGAATCAAAACCAGCTACAGTTGCAGAAGCTGGATTGGTTCCATGGGCCGAGTCTGGCACAATTACTTTTGTTCGATTATGGTCGCCATTGGCTTCATGAAAAGCACGAATCATCATTAATCCAGTCCATTCCCCGTGCGCTCCAGCTGCTGGTTGTAGCGTCACTTCGTCCATGCCTGTAATTTCAGCAAGAGACGTTTGCAGTTGATAAAGCATTTTTAACGAACCTTGAACTTGATAAGCTGGTTGATAAGGATGAACGTGACTAAGTCCTTCTATTCTAGCCACATCTTCATTCACTTTAGGATTGTATTTCATTGTACAAGAACCTAACGGATAAAAGCCGGAGTCTACCCCATGATTGCGCTTCGATAAAGCTGTATAATGACGCATAATTTGCAACTCAGATACTTGTGGAAGTTCAGGCTCATCAACACGTAAAAACGCATCAGGAATGATAGAGGAAATCTCCTCTTCATGAATATCTAATTCTGGTAAGCTATGACCTAAACGACCTTCCTTGCTCTCTTCAAAAATAAGTGCCATGCCGCCGTGTTGTGCTGTCATGCAAACGCCCCCAGTTCTTTTGCGAATTGATCTAACTCTTCTTTTGTTCGAAGCTCCGTTACACAGATGAGCATGTGATGAGTACGATCCTTATCCACTTCACCTAAATCAAATCCGCCGATAATTCCTTTTTTAAACAACGATTGATTGACAGATGAAACTGGTTGGTTCAGCTCGACAACAAATTCATTAAATGTTGCACCATTTTGCTGAACAAAGACGCCCTCATTATTTAATTGTTTTTTTAAGTAATTTGCCTTTTGCACATTTTGTGTCGCCATTTCTTTGACACCTTTTTTGCCAATAGCCGTCATAGCAACCGATGCAGCAAGGGCATTTAATGCCTGATTCGAACAAATATTCGATGTCGCTTTGTCTCTGCGGATATGCTGCTCACGCGCTTGTAATGTAAGCACAAAACCACGGTGTCCGTTTTCATCAACCGTTTGACCAACTAAACGACCTGGTACTTTTCGCATCAATTTTTTTGTCGTAGCGAAGTAACCACAGTGTGGCCCACCAAATTGAGTCGGGATTCCAAATGGCTGCGCATCACCAATAACGATGTCTGCTCCAAATGCACCAGGTGGCTTTAATAGTCCAAGGGCAAGGGGATTACTTGAAACAACAAACTGTGCTTTTGATGTATGTGTAATTTCCTCTATTTCCGCCAAAGGTTCTAAACTACCAAAGAAGTTTGGATGTTGCACAATCACACAAGCTACATGATCCCCGTGCATCGTTTTTAAGGCTTCTATATCTGTTGTTCCATTTTTTATTTCGATTTCTTTTACTTCTAAATTTTGGCCATACGCATTTGTACGCAAGACATCTCTTGCTTCTGGATGAACCGCTTTTGAAACGAGAATGGTTTTCTTTTTTGTATGACCTGCAGACAACATCGCTGCTTCTGCTAAAGCTGTCGGGCCATCATACATAGATGAATTAGCTAAATCCATACCCGTCAGTTCACAAATCATCGTTTGAAATTCAAAAATTGCTTGTAATTCCCCTTGAGAAATTTCTGGTTGGTACGGCGTATAAGCCGTATAAAATTCTGAACGAGAAATGACGTGATCAACGATTGATGGAATATAATGTTCGTACACACCAGCACCTAAATAAGATGGAAAGTCTTTAATGGACGTATTATCGTTTGCCAATCCTTGAAAAAAAGATAGTAGCTCCGGCTCCTTTAACGCTTTCTCGATGGCAAGCTTGCGTGTAAATCGTGTCTCATCCGGGATATCAGCTAACAATTCATCAATAGATTGAACACCAATTGCTGCTAGCATATCTTGTTTATCTTGATCGGTCATTGGTAAATAGCGATGTGCTTCCACTCATAATTCCTCCTTTAGCCTCTTAACCTCGTTTGTAAAATGGGGTTTTAACAACCTTTGCTAGAACGCGTTTTCCACGTATATCAATCTCCAATTCTGTGTCTAACGTCGTATAAGCTGCTTCTATTAACACAAGACCGACGTTTTTTCCGAGTGTTGGCGATTGTGTGCCAGATGTGACAAATCCGATTTTTTCGTTTTCTTTATAGACATCATAACCATGTCGTGGAATGCCTCTTCCTACCATTTCAACGCCAACTAACTTACGACTCGGTCCTACTTGTTTCTGTTCTTTCAATACGTCTTGACCGATAAAAGACGTTTCTTTATCCACTTTCACAGCAAAACCAATCCCTGCTTCAATAGGCGAAATGTCTCGAGTTAGTTCTTGCCCGTACAACGCAAGTTTCGCTTCAAAACGAAGCGTGTCTCGAGCGCCTAAGCCACACGGAAGTAAACCAAATGGTTCGCCTGCTTCCAATAAATTCTTCCAAAGCGTTCCAGCGTCGTGACTCGACACATAAAGCTCAAAACCATCTTCGCCTGTATAACCTGTTCGCGAAACAAATGTGGAAACCGTACCAACCATGACTTGTTCTTGAAAACGAAACGGTTTCATTTCCTTTAGGTCGACATCTGTTTTTGCCTGTAAAATTTCTAAAGCTTTAGGTCCTTGAATCGCAATTAAAGCCATTTCTTCAGACACATTCTTTAACGACACATCCCCTTGAACATGATCGCTTATCCATGCGATATCTGAATCAATATTTGCAGCATTTAATACAAGCATGTAGGCTTTTTCAGAACGTCGATAAACAATGAGATCATCAACCGTTCCGCCAGATTCCGTACACATGGCATTGTATTGAGCTTGGCCATCTTTCATTTTCATAATATCGTTCGTTAAAAGTCGTTGTAAATTCGCTTCTGCATCTGTTCCTTCTACCTCTAGTTCTCCCATGTGAGAAACATCGAATAAACCAGCAGCTTCTCGAACGGCAGCATGTTCAGCTTTAATTCCACTAAATGATACTGGCATCTCCCACCCACCAAAATCTACTGTTTTTGCAAGATGTTGATAGTAAGAAAATAAAGGTGTTCGTTTTAACGTCATTATGACCCTCCTCAAGGCTCTTATCAATAAAAAAAGGACAAAGCAAACACCAGTGTGTCTGCTCTGTCCTTTGAACCAGAAAGTTTCATTCAGAACTCATTTTATTCTGAATTGTCTTCGTAGGTGGCTTCGTTGCTCAAGCACTCTCCAGAGATGCGTCAAGTAAAAGTCTGCTTTGCCTGAGAGATTCACATTTGTTTGCTCCTTCGGCGCTATGTACCGGATTGGCCATAGTCTCTCCCTTTACCATCACCCGCTTTATTCAATTAAACAATCGTTTTAAAACCACAAATTTGGTACATACTAAAAAAAGTCTGTTAATACTTCTAATCCTACCAACGGACAATGAATTACGCAACAAATTTTTCTGAATTTCAGCATATTTTTCGAAATATAAAGGATGTGAACCCGTTGGATATTAACATTAACTTTGATAACGATTGGAATGTTCGGTTTTTAGAGAAAATCGCTCAAGATGGCCCATGGTCAGACTTTGAAACCTATAAACTTGCTTTTGAAGCGCAAAAACATTTACAAATACCAGAGTTTAGTGGGTTGGTAGCACCACGGTACCTGCCTCAACTCGAACCCTTTCAACATCAAATTGAAGCAGCAGAAACAGTCATTGAGCAAATGCATGGAAAAGCGATCCTTGCTGACGAAGTAGGTCTCGGTAAAACCATTGAAGCTGGACTCGTATTAAAAGAATATATGATTCGCGGTCTAGTGAAAAAAGTACTTATTTTAGTTCCAGCTTCATTAGTTTCACAGTGGGCGAATGAACTTACTTCAAAGTTTTATATACCAGCGATCCCTCAAAAAAAAGCATATGTATGGGAACAATGTGATGTCGTCGTCGCTTCAATTGATACAGCGAAACGTCCTCCTCACCGGGAGATTGTATTGGAACAACCTTACGACATGGTTATTATTGATGAAGCTCATAAATTAAAAAACCCTAAAACAAAAAACTATGAATTCATTCGTTTACTCAAGAAAAAATACTGTTTATTGTTAACCGCTACCCCTGTGCAAAACAAACTTGAGGAAATTTTTAACCTTGTCTCTCTTTTAAAGCCAGGACATTTAGGAAATATCGAAAGTTTCGATAAAGCTTTTCGCGCAGATAAACGATCAGCAAAAAATGATGAACAATTACGCTCTCTCGTTCAACAAGTAATGGTACGAAATCGTCGTGAAGATACGGGCATTGAGTGGACAAAGCGTGTTGTGCAAACCATCCCAATTGAATTTAGTAACAGTGAACGTCAATTTTATGAAAAGCTTGAGCACAACCAAGCAGGGCTCAATCACTTTACATTGCTAACGTTAAAACGAGAATTGTGTTCAAGTCGCGAAGCTGTATTTATGACGCTTAAAAACACAATCGAAAAAGCACAAGAAAATGGCAACGATCCAAGCAATGCAGTTGCACTGCTCAATGAAGCTGCAACCATTGAAGGACACGCAAAAGCGGAAAAAGCATTAGAATTGATTCAATCCATTGATGACAAAGTCATTATTTTCACGGAATACCGCGCCACACAAATGTACTTACAGTGGTTTTTCAAACAACACAATATTAGTTCAGTGCCCTTTCGCGGTGGATTTAAGCGCGGAAAAAAAGACTGGATGCGTGAATTATTTCGCAATCACGCGCAAGTGCTTATTGCAACAGAAGCTGGCGGTGAAGGAATCAATTTACAGTTTTGTCACCACATCATTAATTACGATTTACCTTGGAATCCAATGCGGATCGAACAGAGAATTGGTCGGCTCCACCGCTTAGGCCAACAGCATGATGTTCAAATTTACAATTTTGCCGTTCAAGAAACCATTGAACAAAAGATTCTCGACTTGCTGTACGATAAAATTCATTTGTTTGAATCGGTCATCGGACAGTTAGACGACATCCTTGCAAAAATTGAACTTGCAGATTTAGATGAACATGTAAATAACATTATTGAACAATCGTCTTCAGACGGTGAAATGAAAATTAAATTTGATCATCTCGCGGCTGTTATCAATGAAGCACAAGAGGAACTAAAGTCAGAAAATGAGGAGAAAGAAGATCATGAATCAGCTTGATATTCACCAGTATTTAAAACGTTATTTTCTTGCTCACGAAAGTTCAATCGTTGAAGAGTCCCCTGCTCATTTAACCGTTAAGCTGTCGATTAAGCTAGATAAAGCGTTAATGAACCGCCCGTTTTATTGGCATTATCAAGAAAAAATTGGTTCCGAACCTAATCCAATGACGGTAACACTCATCACTGACCAAAATCGCAGTCCAGAAGATTTGCAAGGTGAAGTCATCCACTTTGGCTCCCCTCGCTTGTCACAGATCTTTGATTCAGCAAATGAACTTGGTTCTTTCATTCGTATGTATGAATCCGCACCAAATTTGACAACTGGCTCGCACCCGCTACACCCTTGGTTAGCCGTTAACGCAAACATCTCTTTCCAATGCGATCGAAAGAAAGATGTTTTGCTATCACTTGGGTTAAATTTAATTAATGGTCAAATTGTTCCGCAATTCTTTGATAAAGTTGATCGATTAACGCTGACGCCTAAAATACCAGACTACTGCTTCACCCTCTCTCCTCTGGTTAAATTGGAATCGGGGTTAAAGCGACTTCAAAAAGTAATGACAACGTACATTGAGAATGAACCGACACATTGGGCAGCAGCTGCACATACACGTTGGGCGAATGATGAACAACTATTAGAATCATTTTACGAAGGAACCGACGACAAACCAGAAAGCTACTTCGCTGAAAAAGATGCGTTAAAAGAACGATACGAACCACATATACATGTATCCATTGTCAATGGCGGCATTTTTTATTTACATCAACAAATGTTTCAATCATAAAAAAGAAGCAAGCTGCATTGGCAGCTTGCTTCTTTTAGATCCCGCTATTCGAGCGGAACACCTCCACCGTGAACGAGGTAACTATAAATCGTCGCAATGGAGAAGAACCCAAATACAAGTACAGAAACTCCACTAAATCCTAATGCAAAGAAGTTCTTTCTTTTTAAACTTACAATTGCACCTGCGAAAGAAAAAATTGCGACTAATAATGCCATAACTGCAAAAACCATGAGCTTTTCCTCCAGTATGTATTTGATCTTATTGTACTCGTTTTCATTGCGTTTGTCGAGCGCTCTTCTTTTCTATTAGAGAGGGCTATGATACACTTTAACTCACAAGAAAAGGAGGTAGACCCTATGTTTAAACAAATTCCTTTAGGACCCATTCAAACAAATGCGTATGTCCTTTATAACGATAAAAAAGAGGCTGTTATCTTTGATCCTGGTGGTGACGGAGAAGCCTTTATTAACTGGTTAAACAATGAGGAATTAAACCCGCTCGCCATCCTGTTGACACATGCTCATTTTGATCATATTGGCGCTGTTGATGAACTAAGAACAGCCTTTAATATTCCTGTCTATTTACATACAGAGGAACACAATTGGCTTGGCGATCCATCTTTAAATGGTTCTTCTCGCTTAACAGGCAGAGCGTTAACAACTGCAAAACCTGCTGACTATGATCTTGAAGATGAAACAGAACTAACAATTGGCCCTTTTACGTTTTCATTGCTTCATACACCAGGTCATTCTCCAGGAAGTGTCTCGTTTTACTACAAAGAAGAAGCCATCGTATTTTCTGGCGATGTGTTATTTCAACAAGGAATCGGTCGAACAGACCTTCATGGCGGAGACCATGCTCAATTACTATCGTCCATCCATAAAAAAATACTCCCTTTACCAGAAGATACCACCGTTGCATCTGGTCACGGCCCATTGACAACCATTGGTCAAGAAATGGACCATAATCCTTTTCTAACAGGTTATTAAAAGAAACCGCTGCTTACAAATGTTAAGCGGCGGTTTATTGTATGTATATACTAGTGGCCAAAGCTTGGTACATTAATAAATAAAGCGTAGTACGTAAACCCTACAAAAAATACAGTACAATAGCCAGCAAAAATATACACATATACACGTTCAGACAGCTTTAGGTAGCCAAGCGCAATTAAAATAAACGTTTGAGCAAAGAACAGGAGTGACATATTATACATATTTCCAATATAAAATAAAACTGCAAAAATTCCTGTCCAAAAACCTAGGCCTCGATACATGCGATCCATCATGTCTACCCCTCCTTATCTTAGACGGCTGTCCTCTTCATTATATACGAGAAGATGAATTCTTGTAAATGCTTACTTATGCCGTTCATTCTTTCTTTGTCGTTTAAATACGGAGAGTGCAAACGGGATGATTCCAAAAGCCCAATGGGAAAGTGGTTCTTGCTCGCTTTTCTTTTCCGCGCGTTTACGATGACGTTCAGATTTTGGTTCATCAATTTTTTTTACTGCTTCTTGCGTTGCAAATTTAAGTAAATCTTGAAAAGACATCCTGTCACCTCTTGCTACCAGTCTTCCCAAATTCAATTTGTTTTATCCTACAATCCTTCTTTATATGAACTGATTTCACCAGATTTTTCTAACGTAACTGTCGCAGTTCTTTTTTTTCCATTTTCAAGAACAGCTGTCAGTTTAATTAATTTCTCGTCTTGTTGAATCGTTTGTACGCTCACCTCTCCGATTTCAACCGATATGTGAATGGTGTCTTTGTCATCATCTAATGCTTGTTGCAAACCAAGATGCAATAAGTTTTCAAGCTGCATATACTCATGTTGTTGGATCATATAAGCATGTTCACGTTGATATTGATTCATTTGCCATAATAAAAAGATCGTTAACAGAAGAAGAAAAAAGAGGGTTGGTAGAAAAACCAGCCCTTCATCTGACTGTTTGATAAACATGCACCCACTCTTTCATTGATACAATCAATTTCTTGTACGTTTTGCCACTATCCATTGTTAGGCTACATGTATAGTAAACGTCTTTCCTTGAGCATGAAAAGGAGTCTACACCTTCTAATACGACGACATGACCTTTCTTGTCTCTAAACCGTTGAATCCTTGTTTCTAGCCTCATTTGATAGGAAATAACCGTATCGCCTATAAATAATTCTAATTCATTGTCTTTCCACCTGATTGCATCTGCACCTTTTGCATCTTGAGAAACGTGATTAAAAAAGCGAATCGCATCGTCATTACCAGAGGTTTCAGAAGTTGTGACAACAAGGAAGATATTTGGCAAAACGAGCACAACTAGGCTTAATAAACTCAATCCAATTAACTGTTCGAGATACGTAAACCCTGTATCATTTTTCCAATACATAAACACATACTGCTTTATTTCGCTTTAAATGACTATCTTGACACTTCCTATACAACAGATCATCTCCTATTTGTTCCCACGCATCATGGGAACCGGAATGATAAGAAAGACGACTTTTCTCTAAATCGTACAAGAGTGAGAGTTCTTGATCGATTGCTCGCCTTTCTTCCATGAGCCAAATGCAAGCAGGTAGTAAACTTAAACTCATGAGGCTAATTAATAGAAAGGCACCTATTGCATCTACCAATATAAAGCCCTCATCACGACTACTGTTGGCGATAAACGATATGCCCCTTTCCAATTTGGATTGTAAAACGTACATGATGATGATGAGTTCTCACATCCCATGATCCAGACTTACGAGGATGACCATTTGCTAAAAATGAAACCTCTTGAAGGGCAAGAGATACTGGCTCTATTTTTAAAGGGGTCGGATACTGGACACGAGATTTTTCTTGTTGTTCGACATAGACAATAAGCGTATTGTCCTCAAATTGGACAGACGTCACTTTTCCTTCAGTCATGGCAACATGTTGGGCATACAAAAGATCATTTTTTAACTGCTCGATCGTTTGTTGTTCGATTTTTTTATCTTGTGATTGAAAATAAAGGATTGGAAGAAGAAGAAAAACGGATATAAGAAGAAGGGTGAAGAGGAGCTCTATAAGCGAAAAGCCTTCATTCGTTTTCAATAAGAACTTGCTTTCCATTTAAAACTAATTTCTTGCCTGAAGCACATGTGATTTGATCCACATAGCCTTCAGATACGAGCACATCGAGTGAGGCAGGAATTTTTCCGTGTTCGACTTCATAAGCACCAACTTGAGTTTGCACAAGTTTCTTTGTCGCATCACAGCTTTTGCCACCTGCCATATCCGTGTTTTTACTCATATTAGGGAGTGCAATAAGCAATAAAACGGAGATAATCATTAACACAACGAGCATTTCAATTAACGTGAAGCCATCATCTTTCTTTAAGCGCTTTATCATATATCACCTCATAAAAACAGATTGAATGTTCCTGAACCTCCTTTCTTTATGTGTCTCTTCTTTATTTGACAAATCCTTACAAACTCCTGCTAAATTTGACTAGTTTTTGAAATTTCTTGGCTCTTTTTTTCTCATCAATCTTTTTGGTATAATAGAGGGAATATGGATGAAAGGATATTGACTGTGAAATCAATCTTATTAGGCATCATACGTTTTTATCGTAAATACATTTCCTCTGTACTCCCACCAAGATGTCGCTTTTATCCGACTTGCTCTCAGTATGGTCTAACAGCGATTGAACAGCATGGAGCGATAAAAGGGAGTTATTTAACCATTAAACGCATTTTAAAGTGTCATCCCTTTCACCCAGGTGGCTTTGACCACGTGCCAGAGGGAAAAAAGAAAGAACACACGCATCAATAATGGAGTTTTATTAATATCATAGCTGGATGCAAAAAAACAATGGAGAAAATCTCCATTGTTTTAACATATTCGCTTTATGCGGGTGAAGGGACTTGAACCCCCACGTCATAAGACACTAGATCCTAAGTCTAGCGCGTCTGCCAATTCCGCCACACCCGCGATTTCTGGCGGAGAAGGAGGGATTTGAACCCTCGCGCCGCTTACACGACCTACACCCTTAGCAGGGGCGCCCCTTCAGCCACTTGGGTACTTCTCCGTAATATATAGGGATGGGCCTGAGTGGACTCGAACCACCGACCTCACGCTTATCAGGCGTGCGCTCTAACCAGCTGAGCTACAGGCCCCTTTTTTCACAAAATAAAAAAGCGGGTGATGAGAATCGAACTCACATCATCAGCTTGGAAGGCTGAGGTTTTACCACTAAACTACACCCGCATGGTAAAAAATAAAATCTTATCAACATATTCATCTAAAACGATATGAACTAATTATAACATTTAACTCTCTTTATTTCAACTAAAGAGCGGAAGACGAGATTCGAACTCGCGACCCCCACCTTGGCAAGGTGGTGTTCTACCACTGAACTACTTCCGCATATAAATGGCTGGGCTACCTGGGATCGAACCAGGGAATGACGGAATCAAAATCCGTTGCCTTACCGCTTGGCTATAGCCCAAAGTTTGGTTGCGGGGGGCGGATTTGAACCACCGACCTTCGGGTTATGAGCCCGACGAGCTACCAGACTGCTCCACCCCGCGTCGTTATAAAGTATTCAGATGATGCTTATTCAATGATGTCCAACATCTTCCTCTTCTCGTCTTTCAGAGAAGTAATTGCTGAAGAGTAAATATGGCGGAGGAAGAGGGATTCGAACCCCCGCGGGCTTTGACACCCCTGTCGGTTTTCAAGACCGATCCCTTCAGCCGAACTTGGGTATTCCTCCGTATAAAGTGGAGCCTAGCGGGATCGAACCGCTGACCTCCTGCGTGCAAAGCAGGCGCTCTCCCAGCTGAGCTAAGGCCCCATGAATTTGTTTATGTATGTCGTCAAAAGCGATTACCTCAGCGACATTTAATAATATATCATAGCTTTTATAAAAGCACAAGTGTTTTTATAAACTTTTTTTCTGGAAAAATCATTTATGGTCTTATTCTACCGATTAATTTGATCTCATGCAAGTTCTGCTTACATGAGATCAAACATTTCATACATAGGAAGCATAATCATTAAAAATAAGAAAAAGATAAAACACCCTATAAAAAGAAACAAAATCGGCTGAATCATTTGCAACAACTTCTCCAACCTTCGATCTAACTCTTCAATAATCCATTCGCTAAAAAATTGTAAATCTAGCGCTAGTTTAGCCGTTCGACTACCGTTCTCGACCACGATTGGAAGTTCACTTAAATAATAAGGTTGATGTCGAAGATATGAAGCTAAACTATCGCCTTGCTTTAAACTCTGATTCATTTTTTGAGCTTCATCTTTAAAAAAAGGCAAATACGATTGCTTTTCAAAAATATTTAAAGCTTCATGAATGGACATCCCTGTTTGCAGCAATTTCCCAAGCTGTAGAGAGAAATAAAATGTAATCACTTGCTTCATAACTGTTTGCGAAAGTTTCCACTTTAATAAAATGTGAACTTTTTCATGAGGGGTTAAATGTTTGATATAACGTTTGCTGCTCACGTATCCAATACACGCTATAAGCAAGAAGGCGATGCATACATAAGGAAGACTTTCTAGGAAAGAGAAGAAAACATGAATGAAACGCGGTGGGGATTGATTTAACGTAGAAAAAAGAGCTTGAAAATGCGGGACGATATAAAGATTTAAAATGAGCAAAGCCATTCCTACACCAAATGCTAATACGAGAGGGTATCGTAATAGTTTTTGCAGCTGCATTGTCGTTTTAAGCCTTTTTTCATAAAGTTTAGCTGCTTCCATTAACCCGTCAGCCACTTGCCCTTGTTCTTCATAAAAAAAGATATACGATTGAACATCACTTGGTAACGCTAACGTTTGTAAACTTTTTGAGAGTGGCTGACCCATGGTAAGTTGTTGTTTAATTAAATGAATGATTTCTTTCCAAGCCTCATTGACCTGTACCGATAAAAAGGATAATGCTTGATCTACACTATAGCCACTTTGCAACAATTCACCTAGTCTCTTAATAAACGAAATTTCGGCTTGTTTGTTTCGTTTTGTAAGCACTGAACGAAACATCGTTACTCCACCCTACTAAGACGAATGCATGCTTCGTCGTCAAGAATTCCTACCGCCCATGCTTTTGCAGCTTTTTTTAAGAAAGGACGAGACTTCCTCTTCCCTTCCCACACTTCTTTTACTTGATGAGCCAAAAGCCAGTCAAAGACGGCAATCCTTTTATCCGCTCCTTTTTGTGCAATCAATTTCTGATACACGATTGCTTGAAGACAAGATAGATTTCCACCAATGCCAAGATCTCTTAATCGATCAATGGTTAAAGATGAATTTGTCACGTGAAGACTAGCAATGACAAAATGACCCGTAATTGCTGCTTGAACTGCAAGAGCGGCCGTTTCTCTATCTCTTATTTCTCCAATGATAATAATATCGGGATCATGGCGCAAAATCGCCCGTAATGCCCGCTCAAACGTTAAGCCTCCTCTTGATTGAATTTCAACTTGCGTTATGCCCTGCAATTGATGTTCAACTGGATCTTCAACTGAAATTATTCGATAGCCCCCATTTTGTACAAGTTGTTTTACAAACGAATAAATGGTGGTGGTTTTGCCAGAGCCTGTTGAACCGGTTACTAAAAACAAACCGGGGAGTGCCAATAAGAGCTGATTGAAATAATGAGTATCTTTTAAGAAAGGGGAAAGGGACTGTAACGGAACAATTGAAGAGCTGTTTAAAATTCGAATAGCAATACTCTCTAAAGGGGTTGTTGGGAGGGTGGAGATTCGCATCGCGATTAATTGTTGTTTCCACATGTACTCAAATGCTTTGCTTTGTGATTGGCGACGGTCGCTAATGTCCATGCCTACAATATACTTAAGGTGATTTAAGATCTTTTTCGCTTCATCTGTATTCATCGTGTACATAAACGTTAAGTTACCTACTATACGAAAATACACATCATAGCCACGTTGATTCGGAATAAGGTGAACGTCAGAGGCTTGTAATTCTAATGCTTTACTTAGTAAAGTATCACTTATAAACGAATGGGTTGTTTCGAGCATAATACCCTCCTTTCCTTTTATGTCTATACCCATTCGACATCATTCCCCCAATTCCTCCTCATCTTTTTTTCGTCTATTGGCTTTTTTTGTTTTTGGGATTGTTTCTGCTGGCTGTTTTCGAATCCATTTAATAAATTTGCTTACTTTCTCATCTCGTTTTAACTCACTTATTGTAGTTAATCTAGAAGCAATTTCTTTATTTGTATAGAGTGCGTGAATATGTTTATGACAAGGCACACAAAGATTTGCCGTCGGTTTAAACGTTCCTCCTTCTTCTTTTGGCGTTAAATGATGAACCGTCGTCTGCACTCCTTTCCGCTCACATAGTTCACAAGTCTGTTCCATTTGTTTCACCTTTCTCGCCTCCAGCTTTTTATTGAGTTCTTGCCCTTTCATTGATACGATAAGAGTTTGAAAGGAGCTCTCATGCATATCGCACGTTATTTTAACCAACAAATTGACTTACACACTCTTGAACGCTCTGAGTGGAATAAATTGTATTTGGCAAGTAAACAAGGCAATCTTACTTGTACTTTTTGTCAAGCTCCTATGCGAATGACGTTATTCATTCAAGATAAACCTTTATTTATTCATCCGGAACCCGTGAGAGATGCATGTCGGGAAAATCAACTTGCATCCCCTTCAACGAAATCATCAATAGAAAAGCCAAAAGAATTTGCTGGCTTTAGTTTACCGAAAAACAACCAAATTGGCGGGAACGAACAAAAAGACACGGTTTGGAAGGAAGCGGAACCCTTAACTGGTCTGCAATCGTTTCAACCAGATACAGAGCAAACGCACGATCATGATCCATACAGGATGACACTAGAGGCAGCCTCTTTAACCTTTAACCAAGAACAATGGAACAGTATAAAACAAATTGATGGTCCATTACTTATTCTTGCTGGTGCAGGAAGCGGAAAAACCCGGGTTATTACAGCAAGAGCCGCTTATATGTTAACCGAGCTTAACATTCCAATTAACCGAATGGCCCTTGTAACCTTTACGTCTAAAGCAGCAAAAGAAATGAAAGAACGCATGATGCTCTACCCAAATATTACGAAAAAAATGGGTGAGCAATTATTGATCCGCACGTTCCATAGTCTTTTTTTGCAAATGCTTAAACATCATCAGCCTGATCAATGGCATCA
This sequence comes from Shouchella phoenicis, assembly GCF_047238345.1. Classification (NCBI taxonomy): domain Bacteria; kingdom Bacillati; phylum Bacillota; class Bacilli; order Caryophanales; family Bacillaceae; genus Shouchella; species Shouchella phoenicis. Next base: position 2,398,717 of record NZ_JBDFMQ010000001.1, read on the forward strand.
CTCTCGGTTACTCCAATCCCCTCTCCCGCTTATTAAGCAGATCGGATTAAGCTTCGGCTATGATGAAAACGAATTTGCATACGATTCAGCTGTCACACAAATTAGCTATTGGAAAAACCATATGCTACAACCAGATGACGTTACAGCAAAAACAGACTTCGAAAAGAAAGTGAAATCTATTTATCAGACTTACGAAGAAGAAAAAAAGCGTCAGACGTATTATGACTTCGACGATATTTTATTAGGATGCTTCCACTTGCTTCGAGAAAACCCGCTCTTACTTGAACGGTATCAAGAGCGATTTACTTATTTATCCGTTGACGAGTTTCAAGACATTAATCTTCTTCAATTTGAAATTGTGCGCATGCTGTCTGCAAAACAGCGTAACTTATGTGTCGTTGGCGATGACGATCAATCCATCTATGCATTTCGAGGGAGCGATCCTCACTTTATTCAACAATTTACATCGTATTATCCAAACGCGACTGTTGTTTCATTAGAACAGAATTATCGTTCCACACACGAAATCATTGCTTCTGCAAATACAGTCATTAAAAAAAATTCAAGTCGTCTGCAAAAAACATTGCACGCACAGCGGAGTAAAGCGAAACAAAAGCCACTGTTGTTTTATCCGTATAATGAAGAAGAAGAAGCGTCCATTATTGTAGAAGAAATTCTTCGCAAACAAGCTGATGGACAAGTTATTGATGACATCGCGATTTTGTTTCGAACAACAGCATCTGTTCGAGCTTTACTTGAACGATTCATTGACGCTGACATTCCTTTTTTAATGGATCAATCAATAGGGACGTTTTATGAGAAACCCATTGTCAAAAAGGCTCTCGCTTTTTTAAGACTCGCTCTCTATGAGGATCATGTTGAAGCAGCACTTTATGCTTTGCAAGCACTTTTCTTAAAAGCTGACAAGCAACGTGAACTAGTTGAATTACAACAACAGCGCGCTTGCACGTTACTAGAAGCTTTTCCCTTTTTATCAAATACACAACCCTTTCAGAAAAAAAAGTTACAGCAACTTCCTGGGTTATGTCGAAAATTAACAGGGCTTCCTCCAATTCAGGCATTAGAGAGTATTGAACAAGATATTGGCTTTAAAGATACGTTAAAAAAACAAGCACAAGAAGGCAATCAGCTTGATAAAGGCAGTGACGCATTCAAACAGCTAAAAGCGCTTGCCCGTCAACATGAGACAGTCGCTTCATTTCTTCACTATATTGATGCGATGACGCAAAAAGTAAATGAACATAAACAGTCAACGAATAAAAAGGGCGTTCGCCTGTTAACCATTCACCGTGCAAAAGGACTCGAATTCGAACAAGTTTTTGTGATTGGATGCGTTGACCGCTCTCTCCCCCACGATTATGCGCTCGATGCATTAAAAGATGGAGATGAGGGACCGCTTCAAGAGGAAAGACGACTCATGTATGTTGCAATGACCCGTGCGAAGTCCTCTCTTTATTTGTCCGCCCCTCTTTATTACTTTGAACATAAAAGCTTCGTCTCACGCTTTTTGCTTCCGTTATTACAAAGCCGTTCACGATCGTGAACGGCTTTTTTCCTCAGGACTAGTACAACCTTTTCATGACATAGAGTACTAAAGGACATGAACATGGAAAGGTGGCAAGGCAAATGAGACGAAAAACAAGTATCGTGATTTTAACCTACAATCAGTGGGAATTAACAAAGATGTGTTTAGAGAGTCTCTTTACTCACACGAATCCAGAAGAGATGGAAGTGATTATCATTGATAATGGTTCAACCGATGAAACGGTTGCCCATCTTACAAAAGAGACTCGAATCATCTTTGTTGCAAATGAAAGCAACCAAGGTTTCGCAAAAGCATGTAATCAAGGCGCTGAACTTGCTACAGGGAACGAAATTTTATTTTTAAACAACGATACCATCGTGACAAATGAATGGTTAACACGAATGAGGAAAACCCTTGATTCTGATCAAAAAATAGGCTTAGTGGGCCCAATGAGTAACTATGTAAGCGGTGAACAGCTTATCCAAGATCCATACCATTCATTAGAAGAAATTGAGGCGTACGCTGAAAAAAGACACAAAGGTTTCCATGAAAAAAAAGCATATGTCATGCGTTTAGTGGGATTTTGTTTACTCGTAAGAAAAAAAGTGCTAGAAGATATCGGTGGATTTGATGAACGTTTCGAGATCGGCTCTTTTGAAGATGATGATTTTTGTTTAAGAGCCGTGCAGTCCGGCTACCGATTGGCGATTGCTTTAGATGTCCATATTCATCATCATGGTCACGCAACGTTTACCGGTAGCCCTGAAATTAATTTTAATCAAACGTATTTGGATAATTATCAGCGCTACGTTCAGAAATGGGGAGAAGATCTCTCCTACTTTATGCACGGTAGACCTGAACTTGTTCAACTTGTCCCTCAAGATGCCAAGCAGATACTTGATATCGGCTGCGGCGCTGGGGCTACTGGTTTACAGCTTATCAATCGTCAAAATAGCGAGCTTGTTGGCGTAGAAGGAAATGAAAAAATGGCACAGATCGCTCGTAGTTATTACAAAGCAGTCTATGCCATTAATCTTGACGAAACAGTCCCGCCACTAAAGCAAGAGTCCTTTGATGTCATTCTATTTGCAGATATCCTTGAACATTTAAAAGATCCCTGGAAGATCGTTCAACAGTACGCATCTTTTTTAAAAAAAGGAGGCGCCATCATTGCGAGCATTCCGAATATCGGTCATGCAGAAGCTCTTTTGCCGCTCCTATCAGGTCGATTTGACTATCGAGACGCTGGCATTCTCGATAAAACACATTTACGCTTTTTCACACCACAAACCTTGTATACGTTATTTCCAACTGATCAATTTTCAATTAGGCAACAATTTTCAACCCATGTGCCAATTGACGCAAAAGTAAGTACGTTTTTTAATGAAGTAAGCTTACTCGGCAAAAAGTTTGATCTTGATTTAGAAGGACTTTCAGACGCGATTCGAACGTACCAATCAGTCGTTTTGTTTAAGAAGCTTTAACTGTTCTTTGAAATAGGTACGATTGTATTCAATCCGACTGTCGTTTGGTAAATACGTTGCAGCCTGTTCATTGTGCTCGTTTCCTTTTTCAATCATGCCGAGTTTATCATAGCTAACCGCAAGCTGCAGGTGAGGAATCCACGTCTCACAAGCAACATTTTGAAAGTAAGCATTTTCTTCTTTATTTGCAATTGCTAGCTCATACCAAAAAGTCGCTTCTGCAAATGCTTGCTTTTCTAAAAATAAATGTCCAATTCGACAGCATGTTTCTGGTTTCGGTTTTCCGTATTCTAACGCACGAAACACCCATTCTTTCGCTTGTTTTGGCACGCCTAAATTTAAATAACAATCGGATAGTTTATGACACGTTCGAATGAGATCTTCGGACCACCCTTTTTCCGTCTTAACAAACTTTAAATAATACTCAATCGCATCTTCAAATCGCCTGTGGTCCGTTAACTCATTTGCATAATATAATAAGTCCCTTGGTGTAAACGTTTCTCCAGACGCTTTCATTTGCTCATAAATATCTAGGTTTCGCGTAAGATCGTGCCCATCGTCAACACTTAAATGCGTAACAGCAATGTCACTATGGTAAAGTTCGCCGAATACTTCAAGATACTCATGAACGGCTCCATGCCAAACAAACCCACGATCTTTCCTTACAATTCGAAACCGTCTTATACTTGAACTAGGACGACCACTTTCGTCAAAAGCTAAATGATAGTCCATGGATACCGCATCAACTTTTTTAGAGAGCGAAGATTTTAAGTGAATGAGTTTTTTCACATCGTCTTCTTTTAACACATCATCGGCATCTAACCACATCACATATGGTTTTGTCGCATACGAGAATGCTTGATTACGCGCTTTTGCGAAGTGATTGACCCATTTAAAATCAAACACTTGCTCCGTAAAAGTCGACGCAATTTCTTTTGTTCGGTCCGTTGAGCCCGTATCCAAAATAACAATTTCATCCACTGCTTCTTTTACACTTTCTAAACAACGCGCTAAAACTTTTTCCTCGTCTTTTACAATTAAACACAAACTAATCTCAATCACGTGCACCACCTCCACAGCCCAGTTTATGTGTGCTCAATCGGTGTTGTGCCTGTATGAGTATAAGACACGCTTGCTTTTTTTACCTGTACTTGCTTCGTACATGAGTCAAACGATAATGGTGGTAAAAGTTCCCGTCTTCTCCCCTCATCCGTAAACCCCCCACGTCGATTCGTTTTTAAAAATAAGTGCTTAAATCCATTAAGCAAATCACAGAGCAGATCCTGTTGATAGTCTTTTAAGTAGGCATGCACATCTACTTTCGCACCTCTTACCACAGGCATTTGATCGACAAAAAGGTCAATTTGTAGGTTCTCAGGTAAACTTACATCGTATGCGAGCGATGTCGGTACCAAAAACGGTGGGAGGAGGACACTTGATAGATGAATATTTGTAGATGGATTTAACATCGTGACCAGTTGTTGTCCTCTAAAAAAACTGTCCATTTCTTCAAGCGTTGTAAAATGATCTTCTTGATCATTCACAATGAGAGCATGTGGATGAGCTGTTGCTTGGTCGACGAATTGAGCGATCTGGTAAACCGCTAGCGGGATGAATCCATGATGAAACAGGCAAAACTGCCCTCTAGCTAAATGGCGCCCCATTTCATAAGCATGACCTGGCTTATCGCTATTCGTTAGCCGGATATACGGCTGCTTCATTTGTTGAAATTGCCAGCATAGAACAGAACAATCCTCAACAACAACGGGGATCACTTCAATGGTTTCATTGCGTTGTAATTGAGCGATTGTGGTCACCATGCTCGGGTCGTATGACTGATCTAAATAGACAATGAAAGAGACTGGTTTTTCATCAAGCTCACTCCACCATTGTTCTCGACAATGATTTCGCTCCCCTTCGCTATAGCAGATCTCCGTCTCTACGATTGGTCGACTTGCTTCGCTAACATAGTAAGCCATTGCTTCTAACGCATCTCCTTGCATTCTTTGCATAGCGAGAGATAGCGTCTCCGTTCCTCTCGCGACATGGTTCTTTCTTGGCTTATTCATTTTTAATACATCAATGGCATAAGGCGAATTTACTTTTTTGGTTTTCTCTAGACAGATGCTAGTCGCGAGCACGGGATTCGCAAATGCACTCACACCCATCTTTTCTTTTAAAGAATGACTAATGGCATGGGGAATGGTTAATAGATTTTCTGCTCTTAAATCAGATCGTCCTTGCACTTCATTTAGAAAGTACCGTGCAGCAGAAATCGTATCCGCTTTTTCATAATGGGTAATCCAATCAATTGAGTTTATACTGGCATCCTCGCCCTGCTCAATCGCTTGAATAAACGGAAGATATTGCTCTGCTTTTATAACAATATCGGCGTCTGTCACTAAATAAATATCTGCATGAGCTTCCTTCAAACCAATCGCTCGACCAACATCGTTTCCAAGGGGGTATTGATAGTGGACCACTTTCGCTCCTTTAGACTGGGCAATCGCTGCGGTTTGATCTGTCGATCCGTTTACTACGACAATAAGTTCCTCCGGTTCTAGCCGATTGATTTCATCAAGCACACCCCCTAGTGTATCCTCTTCGTTCATTGCTGGAATAATCACCGCTAATCGGAACGAGCGATTTCGTTTCACCGGTCGCTGTTTTTCTGTATGCACTTGCTTTTGATACGCACGCTGATTTTTACGCTGAAAATATTGCATCTGTCAGCTCCTTTCTTCTTTTTTCATCATGATTAACATCGTTCTTTCATATGGTTATAGAAAAGCTAGTTGAGAGGACTGAACGCTATGTCATCATCCACTTCACGACTCACACCCGTACAGCTTCATCAACGGTTAATTCATGCAGAATCTGAAATTACACGATTAACGAAAGAGCTCAATCGCTATAAAAATGATTATCATTACAACATGATTGATGAATTACTAACGGAAAATGAAAGACTTCTTGAAGAGATTACTGCACTAAAGGAACAATTAGACCCTTCTGCTAAAAATGAGCCAGTGATTAAATCACATACACATCAGCCGACTCAGCAGAAAGAAACGTCTTCAAAGGTCACTGAAACAAGCCGAACGACACTTCCAGCAGATGAGTCCATCTTTTTTTCAAGCAAGGCAAAACTTCCTGATCAAGAGGAGCAAGATTCGCCTGAAACAGACGATCAAACGACTAACTGGTTTTCGCGAAGCATAAAATCACGTACCAAGAAGTAACCGATAGTGTGCAATCGTCTCAATTAACCCATCTTTCAGAGGTGTTTGAGCATGATGGTTTAACAACTGTTCCATTTTCTTGGTGCACGGTATACGTTTCTTCATGTCTTCAAAGCCACTTTCATAGACTTCTTTATAAGGGGTAAATCGGATCTCTGATTTACTATTTGTTAGGTCAATAATGAGTTTTGCAAGTTGTAAAATTGACACTTCATGAGCGGAACCAACGTTTATTACTTCACCGTTACACGTAGGGTCTACAGCAGATCGCGTCGCCGCTACAGTATCTTTCACATACGTAAAGCACCTTGACTGTAGCCCGTCACCATGTACGTACAGAGGGGTATTCCGCAAAGCAGCAGTAATGAAAATAGGAATAACCCCTCCATATAAACCTGACTTTGCCCGAGGTCCGTATGCATTGAAGTAACGTAAAATCGTAACTGGAAGCCCTTTTTTTGCTGCTGCTAAAAACATATGCTCTTCTAAAGCTTTTACCGTTGCATAGCACCAGCGATGTGTACTGGTTGCACCTAACAACCTGTCTCCATCTTCTTGATATGGAATGGCTTCACTTTTTCCGTATACTTCAGAAGTAGAGGCAAATACGACTTTTTTCTTAAATTTCACCGCTTTATTTAATACAACTTGAGCAGGGATTAAGTTACCCTTAATAATAAAATCAGGTTCTTCAACACAGCGCTTTACACTTAAAGAGGCGGCTAAATGAAAAACTACGTCTGCCCAATCAACCCACTTCTCCATTGTTTCCTCATCTTCTACCTTCCCATGGACGAAATTGAAATTCGCCGATCGCATGAACGGACTCACAACAGAGACCGTATCTTCTTGATCAATCACACAAACGTGAAAGCCTTCCGCTAGAAGCAGCTCTGTTAAGTGAGAGCCAATAAAACCAAGTCCTCCGGTCACTAAGATATTCATTCGTTTCCTCCTAAAGCGTAAAAAGATGCGGCGCGTTTCCATTTAGTCGATTTCTCGTATCAAAGATCGATTTGCTATGCTGCATAATAAAGTCGTAATCCAATTGATCATGATCGGTTAAAAGGACGACTAGATCAAATGACCCCAATCCTTCTTTCGTTAAATCAATCGAATGGTATAAACGATCGTTTAATGAGCAAGTTGATACCAACGGATCATAATAGGCAATACGACTGCCAGCTTGAATTAATTGTTCCGCTACAACAATTGATTTTGATTCCCTCACATCTTTGCTATTCTTTTTGTAGCTTAAGCCAATCAACAAGATGTCTTTTTGGTCAAGTGAGTGTAAGAGTGAACGGACTCGATTGACAATATATTCAGGCTGCTCATCATTAATCGCTTTAGCTAAATCAATAAAATGAGTCGGACTTCCTGCTTGATTTGCCTTCCATTTTAAATAAAGGGGATCAACAGGTATGCAGTGCCCTCCTACTCCCGGACCCGGTCGATATCCAGAAAAGCCATATGGCTTTGTTTCTACAGCTTGCAAAACCTCCCAAACGTCTACATCGAGTTCATTACATACCCGTGCCATTTCATTGACGAACGATAAATTAATAAAGCGTTGCGCATTTTCAACCATCTTCACTGCCTCGGCAGTTCGTGTTGAACTTACTGGGATTAGATCGTGAAACAATGTTTCATATAAACGCTTTACTTCAGCCAAACAATTGGAAGTTGTACCGCTAATTACTTTTGGCACATTCCTTAAATGGAACTGTTTATTTCCTGGGTCTAGTCGCTCCGGAGAGTAGCCGATAAAAATGGTCTCTCCTACTTCGAAGCCTCCCTGTTCAACAATGGGCACAACGATCTCTTCTGTAGTTCCAGGAAACGTAGAACTTTCTAAAACCAGTAGCTGCCCTTCTTGTAAAAATGGCAGCATTTGATTTAAAGCAATTTGTACATAACAAAGGTTTGGCGATCCTGTACTCGCTAAAGGAGTTGGAACACAGATAAGGATGACATCAACTTGACTGACTTCTTCATAATGAGTCGTTGCAAAAAAAGGCAAGCTCATCAACTCGACAATGGCTTCATCTGTCATTTCACTTAAATACGACTGACGCTGCTTTAATTGCGTAATTTTATTCTCATCATAATCAATGCCAATAACATCATGGCCTTTTTTACTGAATTCGAATGCTAAAGGTAGCCCTACAAACCCTAAACCAATAATGGCAATTTTTTGTTTCTTCATATTAAACTCCTTTATTCATTCTCCCTACACATTTGCCTATTGGTTTACACTATTCATTTGAAAACAAAAATGTTCAGCAAAACAAAAACCCACCCCATTCTATAGAATAGATTGGAGTGGGTTTTTTGATTACACTATGGTCTTTTTTTGCCACAACAGCCGGTGTTGTGCTTTTTATCTGATACAGGTTTCGCAACTGGCTTTTTTGTCACAAAGTAACCTTGAGGATTTTTTTTGTACTGCATCTTATTCTCTCCTTATATAGAAAGTATGGCTCGATGTATTCTATGCAGATTAAAGAAAGTTTGTTTAAGGTTTCAAAATAAGCCGCACATATTTAGACAATAGTCATAATATACAGTAGTCCGAACGCCTTTAGTTGCTTTATTCATTTTCCACAAGCTGACTAACGGTTAAAATTAAAAGGAGGTCCCTCCATGAGTCACGACCATGAAAAACACAATGTTTGCATCAGTGTTCCTAAAGTATTTGATTGGGTAACACGTCAAGTTGATTTACCAACACTTAGTTTCAGAGAGCCAGAATTGTCAACGCTCTTCCCAGATTGCACAGGTCCAACACCGGGACCAGGCTCTTTATGCGCATTACTACAAGCATTCCCAAATTACCAAACCGTTTGTCGTGTACTAGAAAATTCTCTTTTGACAAACGAAGTTACAAATCCTTTCGGTCGTACGGAAGTAGAAGTTACGCTACCGAATGGCGAAGATGTTTGCTTGGAGAAAGTAAAAGTACTAGCGAAAGGATTAATTGAAGTTGATATTTTAGATGAGCTTGGGAACCTTATCTGCACTTCTGATCCAATCGATTTTGCAACGATTCAAACATTTTATCTTTGCGCACCTGAAGGAACATCTGTAGATGCATTTATTTCTGCAGGTCAATGTGATGCAGAAGTTGTTTGCGATACAAACTTCTCACAACTAGACATTTCCTTCTCATTCTGTCTAGATGTACACGTCTTCGCAGATGTTCGCTTAGAAATTGAAGCAGCATACTGCAAACCAAGACATGAGTTTCCTGTTTCTGATGTCATTTGCAGCGAAAATAAATTCCCACCACAATGCCCAGTTGTTTTCCCTGGCAAAGGGTTCGGGAAAAAATCAACTGTAAAATAAACAGGATGGAAGTCGCACCTAATCGTGCGGCTTTTTGCGTTGTCTTGTCTAACGGATGTGTAGCTTTCTCTTCTTAAATCCATTGCTATCTCATAGAATAAACGAAAGCTATCAAAAAGTGAGGCGGTTCAATTGACAGAAGAGCGAAGCAACACACAAGATAAAAAAATGATTCAATTAAACCAAAAACTTCTTCATTACCGTTCTGAAGTTGTTAAGCAAGATCGTATTCTTGCTGATCAGCACAAACGACTACTTGATCAAGATGAAGTTATTCATGAACTAACTGCGCGCATAGAAGAGTTGGCGAACAATCCTGCTATTGCCGTCCAAGAAGAAGTAGCTGAGCCTATACAAAGTGAAGCGAATCATGAAGCAGAAGAAGCCAATCAACCCACAATCCAAATCGATTCTTATTTTACTTACGCGATTATGGCACCTTTTGAAACAAAGGATGACGAGCCATTTGTTATCAAAGGACATATGGTCATTGAAAATCGCAGTTCTACTTCCTTTATTAATCCAGTTATTTGTTTAAGTTTTAACAAACCAGCGCTTGCAAATTTGTCTGGACGCATTGAGCGCTCAAAAACAAATTTAAATCAATATTCGGTTTCTAGAGATGGCGTGACCGACACGTGGAAATTTGTAGAAGAGAAGGACGATAAGCAAGCGAAAGAAACAGGCCAATTCTGGCTAACACCTCCAATTGATGAAATTCCTGCACAGTCAACAATTACATTCTCAGATTTTGAAATTATTATTCCGACACAAGCTCAGGACACATCGCTTTCTTTACAAGTATCAGGATATGTTTATGGAGCTGAACTGCCAGAAGGAAAAGCTTCCTTAAATACGATTACGCTTACAGTATCATGAACATTTTATTGCTAAAGACGCCCTATGGTGGCATTTACAGCGATTTTGAGCGTTCTCTAACAAAAGGGCTGAGACAACATTGTACGGTAGTTGATGAATCTTACAATCGATTAAAAAATAACCGCTTAGTTTCGTTTTGCAGCCAACACCATATTGATTGGATCATTACGTTCAATGGCTATTTTTTTTCGGAAGATGAAAAAGAGCTTTTTTGCGCTGGTCGTCTTCCACCATTAGCAGTCTGGCTAACCGAAGACCCATATTATGTTTCAGCTTCTATGGATATTCTTTTGATTGCGACAAAAGCTTGGTCCGTTGATACCGCTGCCGTTGACTTCTACCGTCAACAGTATCAGTACGATCATGTGGATTTTTTGCCTCTCGGTTTTGAAGAGGATTGGTTTTATCCTGCAGAAAGCTCACCAATGTATGACCTTGTGTTTGTAGGCTATCCATATGAAAATCGAGTGAAATGGTTACATGCTATCGCGCAAAACATCGACTTCACTTTAGCGATTGTGGGTCCGTGGCGTCCAGATCAATGTCCGCCCAACGTTTATCATAAAGCAACCTGGCTTGCCCCTAGAGAAATAGGGGAGTTCTATCGACAAGCAAAGATTGTCTTAAATAGTTACCGTACGGCCCATGACGGAATTAAGGCAATCAGTATTAATAATCGAACATTTGACATTGCCGCTTCTCAAGCGTGCCAACTAAGCGAGTACCGTGAAGGGATTGAGACATTTTTTCCGAATCAAGAAATCGCCACGTTCACCGATACTCCACAGTTGCTTCATTCCGTGCAAGCTCTCCTAAACGATTCAGATTTAAGAAAAGACCATGCATATAGCAGCCGACAGCGGGCTCATGGCCATCGTTTTTATGATCGGGCATGTACCATATACAAAGAGCTGGAATCTATGTAATATCCGATTCCAGCTCTTTTTGTTTTGCTTCACATAATTCTTGTATTTTTTTATATAAAGCTTCTCCGGTAGTCGGTTCCACTAGCCAGCCAGCATGGTTTGTTTGAATGGCTTCTGCTTGAGCCCCTAAGTTAAACGCCAGAACAGGATAACCTAGTAAGATCGCTTCATGAGTTGTATACGAAAACGTCTCTGGAATAATAGAAGGAATGCAAATGAGATCAATGGCGTCCTCTAAAAGAAGTTCTGCAAGATTTTCATTCTCATATGTTCCTCTTTCGTGAATGATTCGTTTTTCCGTAAGCGCTGGCGCCAGACTCCCATAAGAATAAATCGTGAGCGGCAAAGACGTAGGAGCCTGTTCAATTCTATTCAACAAATCAAGCATAACCGCTTCTCCTTTATGTTGGTAAATCGTTCCTAACACAGCTAAATGCAGTGTTTGCTTACGCCGATTTGGCTGTTTTTTTACACTTTTTTTTATGGAGGGAAGTGGATGAGGTTGAACAGCAATTGATAACGCAGGAAAGTATGTAAGATAAGCTTGTTTTGTAAATTCACTTGGTGCAATGACCGCAGAAGCCCGTTGCAAAAGCTGTTTGAATGTCGCTCGCCACGCTTCAACCGTGTGTGGTGGTGGTCCAAACCTATGTAACCGTTTCGATTTATGTTGGTTTTCTAAACAACGCTGACAAACGAGTGGGTCTTTCTCCATTCCACAATAGCGATTGTGATCATTTAAAAAGAAAACGGCTGGACAGACGCCATAATAATCATGCAAATAAACATCATAAGTTGCCGATAGTCCTTCTAGTAATCCTTGAATTTCTTTTATACCAAACCCCCACACGTGATGAACTTCTATGTGCTCGATCGGGAGCTGACGCAGTCGATGAATAACGGTTTTCATCGACGAATAGCGTTCTTTTTTTGATTGAAACAGAAGCCAGTATCCTCGCGCAAGCGGTATACAGTCTATCGTAAACGTATGTTTCCGCGTTTTTAGGAATTGGCTAACACCGCCTCCTCCATTATGATGGATCAAGAGTGTATACATTAGAGACGCCTGCTGGCAGCTTCAAAAATCGCTGCGCCATATGCAATACTGAGGCAAAGAAAGACAGGGAAAAAGAAAGCAGGTAACGTGATAAATCCTACAAAAAAGCAAACAGCCACCCATACGCTTGTGCACCAATAACACGAAAGAAGCGATCCAATAAATTTGCGTAAGCCTCTTCCTTTTGGATAAGCATAGAGTGAATCTCCTTCTTCTTTTAACTCAATAAATGGTTGTCGAAACCATTCCATGATCTCATCCGTCACTAGAAGACGCGTCATTCTTCCGGTTGCCATAATTAAGATCATCCATTCAAACCAAGTCATCCTCATCCCTCCTATCCAACCATTCTATGAATGGCTTCAACTAAATATGAAGAGACAAGAATGTCACACAAAAAAGAGCGCCCTCCGGACGCCCTTCCTGTCTAAACTAACGATAATGTGCTATAACCACCATCAACATGAATCATTTCGCCAGTGATTCCACGAGCCAAATCACTTACTAAGAATAATGCTGTATCGCCAACTTCTTCTTGCGTTGTCGTTTTTCGTAACGGTGCTTTTTCTTCGATTTCTCTTAAAACATCATTAAAACCGCCAATTCCTTTAGCCGCTAATGTACGAATCGGACCAGCAGAAATAGCGTTTACACGAATGCCTTCTTTCCCTAAATCATTCGCTAAATACTTCACACTTGCATCTAATGCCGCTTTTGCAACACCCATGACATTGTAGTTCTTCACTACTCGTTCGCCACCTAAATACGTCATTGTAATCACACTGCCACCTTCCGTCATAAGCGGACGGGCAGCTTTACAAACAGCCGTTAACGAGTAAGCACTAATATTCTGTGCCATTAAGTAACCTTCACGCGTTACATTCAAGTACTCGCCTTCTAATTCTTCTTTATTAGCAAAGGCAATACAGTGCGCAACACCGTGAATTGTCCCTACTTGTTCTTTGATTTGTGCAAATGTCGCATCAATTTCGTCATCACTCGTTATGTCACAAGGCAACACAAGATGCTCTCCACTAAGGGATTCAGCAAGCGTACGAACGTTTTTCTCTAACCGCTCACCAGCGTATGTAAAAATAATTTTTGCCCCTGCTTCATCTAATGATCGAGCAATTGCCCACGCAATGCTTCGTTTATTCGCAACACCCATTACAACATACGTACGGCCTGTTAATTCAATTGATTTCATCGGAATCATCCTCCATTTTTATTATCAGGTACTAATAGTTTATCACATTTTTAGACACGCAACTAGCTTACGTCTAAAAAATCCCCTATTAATCTTCTTTCATCGCCTTCATATATATATCCCAGCTGCTCGGAAGTTCACTTTGAATGATCTTTTTTTCATTCGTCAGTGGTTGCGTAAAACGTAGTTGAAAACAATGAAGCGCCTGATGTGTAAATATACGCTGGTCTCCTCCGTATAACCCATCGCCTATGATTGGGTATCCACTCGTTTTAAGATGAACACGAATTTGATGAGTCCGCCCAGTTTCCAGTTTTAAATGGACGAGGCTCCATTTACCGTTCGTCGCGATGCGTTTGTAATGGGTAACGGCAGGCTTTCCATCATCACGCACTTCTCGTTCAATAATGCTTGTCTGTTTCCTTCCAATCGGAGCTGAAATCGTTCCTTGCCTTGGGGGTGCACCTGTTACCAATGCTGCGTAAGATCGATTTAATTCCCCTTGCTTCTGTGCTTTCGAAAGCAAATCATGGGCATAACGGTGTTTGGCAACAAGCAACAATCCGCTCGTTCCCCGGTCCAAACGGTTGACAGCATGGAACGTAGCATGAATCCCGTTTTCATGATAATAATACATAATGGCATTTGCTAGTGTATGATCGGGATGATCCTTTGAAGGGATTGTCGCAACATGTGCTGGTTTATGAACAACAAGCACATCCGTGTCTTCATAATAAATTTGGAATGTCCCTTTTTGCGGCTTTAAAGATGGACTTACCTCTTCAACAGGTAAAAAGATCCGAACTTCATCTCCTTCTTTAAGTTCAGCCCTCACGCTAACGGATTGATCGTTAACATAAAGTCCTCCACCTTGAAATTTAATGGCGGAAAGAAGGCGCTTTGAGAGATTCTTTCGTTCACGTAAAAAAGCGCGCAGTGAGAGAGTGTGCTCACTTTTTTGTACGCGCCAAATAAATTGTGTTCTACTCACTAATAAACGACTCCTTCACTCGCTTCCAGAAAGGGAATGGTCGAAAGCGAGCAAACCGAACTTTTTCTTCTGCAACACGGCATTGAACAGTATCTACATTTTCTTCATAAATAGGAACATTAAAATGATCGATTGTCACTTGAACAGAGACATCGTTTAATAGCTTAAGTAAACACGTATGATGTTGTGGTAAGACGAGCGGTGAACCGAGCGTACGGTAAACCCGATTGTTAATTGAAGCCATTTCAGACAGCTGGATTGACGCAAGTGATGGGTGTAAAATGGCTCCACCTAGCGCCTTGTTATAGGCTGTGCTTCCAGATGGCGTGGACATACACAAGCCATCCCCTCTAAACGTCTCAAACGCTTCTCCTTTTATTTCTACATTACAAACGAGAGATCCTTCTGAACTTTTGATCGTTGACTCATTTAATGCTAAATAACGTCGAGAAGCTCGTCCGTCTCGATAACGAATAACAACTTCTAATAAAGGGTATTCCACAATTTGATATGGTGTTTTAATAATATGTGTCACTAAATGATCTGCTTCTTCAGGAACCCAATCCGCGTAAAAACCTAAATGACCTGTATGTATACCAACAAAAGCCGTTTCTTCCAAACGGTGTGCGTATAAGTGAAACGCTTCGAGTAATGTGCCATCCCCACCGACTGTAATGACAATGTCTGGCGCCTCATGGTCAAGAGTCAAATCTGCTTTTAACAGCTTTTCTTTCATGGATTCGCACAATTCATTCGAGAGGTGATCCCCTCTCGAAGCAACTGTAAATTTCAAGCCATTCGCCCCCTGTTTTACCCTCTATTTTGTCGCTGTTTAGCCGTAATGATACGTTGGGCTTCTTGTACTTCATCACGTATAATCGACATTTCTTCATCTAGCCAAAACGCTGCTTCCGATGCACGCTGCAGCCTCATATTAATATCATCAGGAATTTCACCACTATATTTATATCGTAATGAATGCTCAATGGTTGCCCAAAAGTTCATTGACATCGTTCGGATTTGCAGCTCAACAATCACATGCTCGCTCCCTTTTATCGTGTGCACTGGATAACGTAGCATCATATGGTAGGAGCGATACCCGCTTGGTTTTTTTTCTTTAACATAGTCTCGTTCTGAAACAATCTCAAAATCGGTCCGTGATCGTATTAAATCAATGACTTTATCAATATCTTCTACAAATTGCGTGACGATGCGAACACCACCAATATCTTGCATATCATCTAAGCGGTCAAGCGGGATTTGCTTTCGTTCTGCCTTATTCAAGATGCTCGATATCGGTTTGACACGACCTGTAACAAACTCAATTGGTGTATGAAGCGATGTTTTTTGATACTGTTCACGTATCCCTTTAAATTTCACTTTAAGCTCGTCTACTGCCTGTTTATAGGGCGTTAAAAAAGAATCCCAATCCACTTTTATCACCTACTTTTTGCTATTCAAACACAGCCTTAACGGTTTGTTCGAACGCTTCTCCATAGTTTCCATTTCCTTTGATATTTTCTAGCAGAAAGGACATTTCTTCATTAAATTCAGCTAGCGTTAGCCGGGTCATCTCATTTAACTTAAGAAAATAAGTCGTTCCTTTGTTAAAACCCTCTTTTAGCTGTGGCCAAACCTGCTCATTAAAACGAATTCCATAAAAACCTTCTTGATCTTCAATTATATAAATAAAAGCAAATTCATCTGAATCCACAAGAATTCGTTCTCCATCTTTCATTTCTTTTCCAAGTCGTTCATCTAGCTCTTGCTTTAAATATACCGTTGCAACTTCCTCGTCTACTTCAACAGCCTTTACATGTAAATAATTCATCCAAAACCTCCAACTTGCCTCTTTTTCCGATTTTATTTTATCATAAAAAGGATCTAAAACACACACGATGAGAGAATGGATCATGAAGGAGCGAACATTATGACAACTGAAATGGAATACGAGGCAAAATCCCTTTTAACAAAAGAAGAATATACAACCTTACAACAATGGTTCGGTAAAAAGAACGCTGTTACGCAAACGAATGACTACTACGATACAGAAGCGTTCATGTTAAAGCAGCAAACTGCAGCTTTACGCGTTCGTACAAAAGAACAAAAAGCTACGCTCACATTAAAGCAGCAAACGGAGGAAGGCATGGTCGAAACACATCAATCGATACATGCAGAAGAATTGGCATTACTAAAGAAAGGCACCCTTCCTGAAGGTGCCGTAAAAACAGCGATTGAAGCGTTGTTAGGAAACGCCTCTTCTTTTCATCACTATGGGCAATTAACAACCCATCGCTCGACTTATTCGTATAAAAAAGGAATGATTTGCCTTGACCATAGTGTATACAATGATCGAGAAGATTTTGAAATTGAATATGAAGGAACGTCTATGACACAAGCAAGAACTGTTCTGTTTGAACTTTTACACGAACAACAAATTGAGTATAAAGCAGCTAAAAACAAAGTCGCTCGATTCTTTGCGTCTTCTCCTTACCTTTCATAAGACAACGTTTGATTTTACAGCTGCTTAAATGTCTGTAATACTCTTGGCACATACGCCTGCGTTTCTTTAAATGGAGGAATGCCGCCATATTTATCAACATTTCCCGGGCCAGCATTATACGCCGCCAGCGCTAAAGAGACATCTCCATTGTAACGGGTTAACATATCTTTAATATAGCGCACACCACCACGTATATTCTGCTCGGGATCAAAGATAGACGTAACACCTAGCCCCCGTGCCGTCCCAGGCATAAGCTGCATTAATCCACTTGCTCCTGCCGAACTAACCGCATTCTCATTAAAATTTGATTCATGTTTAATAATTGCTAACGTTAAATTCGGATCCACTTGATGTTCTTTCGAAATTCGTTCAATTAGCGGTAAATAAGGTTGAGCGTTAGCATCGCTGACCGTTTTAAGCGAAGAAGCTTGGTTCGATGTTGGGTACACCGTTTCAACATTTGCTTGATTCGTTTCATTTGGCTGTATCATTTGTTGACCATTTAAAAACGGCATTAAAAACGGCATTGGCAGTCCAGACGTTTGAGACGTAAGCGTTTGCTGCATGGCTTTTAGTAAAAAGGAATCAAAATCCTGTTGGTGTGTTTGGCTAGGTTGATTAAAAGAAGCTTGCGCATGAATGGTTGTTTCTGGCCAGAATTGAATTGTCACTTGCTTCACCTGCTCCCGTAATCATTTTCTTTATTGTACAAGGATCGCTAATTTTAGACAATATAGATTACCCTATTTATCTATTCTAAAACACATGATTTGCCCAACTTCTTAATCGTTGCTACAATAGATGTATGGTATTGAATTAAAAGGAGCGAAGGTAAAGGTGTCTGACCAAGAAAATCAGCGTCCATTCGTTTTAATTGGTGGTGAAGAAACACTCGACCACCTCGTTGAAGCGTTTTACGATTACGTTAAACAGCATAGCGATCTACAACATTTATTTCCTGATGATTTAACAGAGACCAAAGACAAGCAAAAAAAATTCTTAACGCAGTTCTTTGGTGGTCCTCAATTATACACTGAGGAGTTCGGTCACCCTAGGCTTCGAGCACGACATATGCCTTTTGTCATTACCCCTATCCAAGCTGAGGCTTGGCTGTCCTGTATGGAACAGGCGATGGACGACGTGCATTTATCCGGTGACATTCGTGATTTTATGATGCAGCGCCTTACACTTACTGCACATCATATGGTCAATCACGCTTCAACACCAAGATAAAAGAAAGGAGTTGTACCATGAACCTTAAACGTCATTCCTTTGAAGAATGTAACCAAGAACTGGGTATTTGTGGCATCTCCGACTCACGCGAACGATTGCCATTAAAAAAACCGATTGAAATTTATCTTTTTATCGACCCACTTTGTCAAGAGTGTTGGTCAATGGAACCAATTATAAAGAAGTTGCAAATTGAGTATGGTCATTATTTTAAAGTCCGCATTTTACTAGCCGGTAAACTTTCACATTGGAATGCTTTTGACCGTTCTCTTAAGAAGAGAAACCAACGAGAGCAAACACTTGATCCAACGATGTGCTGTGCTGGAAACGTTGAACTAAATAAAATGGACCTTCACCCATATAATGCGTTTATGGCAGTAAAAGCCGCTGAACTACAAGGCCCACGTGCAGGACTTCGCTTTCTAAGAAAGCTACGTGAAGCATTGTTTCTAAAGAAATGCAACGTAACTGATGAAGCAATTTTAAAAGAATGTTCACAGGAAGCTGGACTTGATGAAGATGTCTTTTTAGCAGACCTTCATTCAGCTACGGCAACGAAAGCACTTCAATGTGATATTCAAACAACGTCTGAAATGGATGTTGAATCTGTTCCAAGCCTTGTTTTTTTTAACGGAAATTCCGAGGAAGCTGGCATCAAAATCTCTGGAAGTTACCCGTATCATATTTATGAACAATTGCTCGAAGACATGTTGGGGCATAAACCAGAACGAGCGTCTCACCCTCAGCTAGAAGCATTTTTATGCCATTACGGCTTTCTAGCAACGTCAGAAATTGCGACTGTGCTTGATAAAAGTCCAGAGGAAGTAGAGCGATCGTTAAAAACCTTGATGTTGCAACAAAAAGTAGAAGCTGTTCCATTTAAATATGGAACGTTTTGGAAGTGGATAGCATAAGAAAAGCGACGCCCCCCGGTTACGGAGGCGTCGCTCTTTATTTTTTCAAAAGGAATGTGACATGCAAAATCTATCTTAACGTATAATGAAAGAAGAAAGCAAGTAGAACCTTCAACGTCATGTGACAGTTCTTTTACATATAAGGGGTGTATCACCATTGAAGAAGAGTGTTTTTCTTATACGTTTTGCCATTTTGCTCATCGCATTTTGCCTTTATTTACTGAGTTTGCTGCACCTATTCCCAATTTGGCTTGCCGCACCATTGTTGTTTTTTGCTAGCTATTATTTCTTTAAACCTACCCAAAAAAAACATCGTTTTAAAGGCTACCGATCACGTGGTTAGCCTCACTGCTCAAGCAACTGCTCTAGTTCGTGAAGCGTTTCTTCAAACCGCTTCATGGTTGCTTGCACAGGTTCGGCAGACGTCATATCTACTCCTGCTTTATTTAATAAGTTAATTGGAAAATCAGTTATGCCTGACTTTAAAAATGAAACAAATCGCTCGGCAGCTGGTTCTCCTTCCGTTAAAATTTGTTCCGAAACCGCAACAGCCGCACTAAAACCAGTCGCATATTGATACACATAATAATTCATGAAGAAATGCGGAATTCTTGCCCATTCATAAGCAATCCAATCATCTGTGACAACATCTGGCCCATAGTATTTTTCGTTAAGAGCCTTATAAGCTTCTGCTAATGAATCTTTTGTCACGCCTGACCCTTCTTCATGTTTCGTGTGTAGGATATGTTCAAATTCAGCAAACATGGTTTGCCTAAACACTGTTGTTCGAATGCTTTCAAGCAATTGGTTAAGCAAGTAAATCTTTTTTTGTTTCTCTTGCTCTTTCTGCATTAAATATCGATGAAGCAACAACTCATTTAACGTTGATGCTACTTCAGCTAGAAAAATCGTATAGTGTCCATAGACTGGAGGTTGCGTGCTCCTAGTATAATAGCTATGAACACTATGCCCAAATTCGTGCGCTAAGGTTGATAAACTACTATGCGTATCTTGCCAGTTCATTAAAATAAATGGCTTTGTCGCATAGCTCCCTCCAGAATACGCACCACTATCTTTCCCTTTATTTTCATAAACATCCACCCACCGCTCGTTTAAACCTTTTTGCACAATCGATACATATTCTTCTCCGAGGGGCGCAAGTGAAGCAAGCATAGTTTCTTTTGCTTCCTCGTATGTATACGTTAATTCAGCATCTTTTACGATTGGTGTATAAACATCATACATATGAAGTTTTTCGAGTTGAAGCTGGTTTTTCCGCAACTTCATATAACGATGAAGCAAAGGGAGATGCTCATTTACAGTATCTACAAGTTGATCATACACTCGTTCTGGAATAAAGGTTTCGTTCAAAGCTGCTTCTCTTGCATTGCGATAACCTCTCATTCTTGCTTCAAAATGCTTAGCCTTCACTTCTCCACTTAATAGAGAGCCAATTGTATGGCTGAATTGTTCATACGTTTGATAAAATGATTTGTACGTTTGCTTTCGAATCGACTGATTAGGATGTGCCATCAACGTTAAAAAACGGCCTGATGTCACAGCGATTTCCTCGTCTTTCTCACCTTGAATAGGCGGATACGTTAGATCTGCATTTGTTAATAGGGAATACGTATGACTTGAAGCGTGGAAAGGCTCTTTAAGACGGGAAAGCAAAGCTTCTTCATGGTCTGATAAAATATGGTCCTTGCGATGTTCAATGAACGAAAAATACGCTTCATATTTCTCCAGTGGTTCATATTGCTCTACATACGTTTTTAATGTTTCCGAATCAAGGCCCACAATTTCCGGTTCAAGAAAAGCGGTCTTCTCTTGAAAGGATATATAAAGTTGCATTGCTTTTTCACTACGTTCTTGCATCGTAGCGTTTGTTTTATCAACATCGCTATAGTGACGTGCATAAGCGAGAATCTTAGATGCCTTCACTTCCAGTTCATAATAATTCTCAAGCGATTGATACAAGGTCGACGCTGATTCCGTCACCTTTCCCTTAAATGATTGATACATATCTGATTCAGCTTGTACTTCAGTACAGGCTTCACTCCATTCCTCAACCGTTGTAAAAATCGACTCTAAATCCCAAGTGGATGCTTCAGGAATTTCATCGCGCTTTAAAATGTTGTCGTTTGACATTCTTTGACCCCCTAATTGTTATTTTTTCATTATAACAATTATTTAAAATTACCGCATGTTTCAGACCACTTTTTCAAGAGTCCTATCTTTTCTTCATTAATGTCCACAGCATTTGAAATCCGTTCATAAATGGAATCCCTTTGTCGTTTTAAATATCCAAACGAAATGAGTAACTCTATATATTGCGAAACGATAAGGAACTGTACTGTTTCAGGTGTACATCGCGTCCTTACACGCCATTGATATCGATCGTACATGAATTGGAATTGGTTTAGGATTACCGTTAGTGAAAAGGTTTGATGGAGTGGAAATTTCTCAAGACCTTCAAAAATAAAAAAAGTTTGCCATTCATAAGGAGAAGGAAGGAAGTACAGTTGTGCTGGAAGAGACCAGCCAACAATTGGAGGTGTTTGCTGACGTTGCATTTGTAGATAATATGTTAGTAAATAAGGAAACTGCAGAAGCGTTCGTGTTGAAGCTTTTTTTCGAAAAGTATCGTATCCCCCCTCGATAGCTGTTAAATGACTAGGTCGAGGAAAAAAGAAACTTGCTGGTGAGAGTTGTTCCATTTTTATAAAATGGCAGTTTGCCAAGATAAGGTTTTTGTGTATGCTGATCAAATTTGTAAGGAGGCAGAAGGTTTGAATGTTGGGGTCAAAATAGTAGAGGTATCGCTGTTGATTGTTCGTAAAAATCGCATAATATTCATATTCCTGAAGCCGAAACATACTAGCACCAAGACGTTTTAATCGGTTTGAACCTAAGACCCAAATCGGCTTTAATCGTTGAGTGTGATAATCATCGTTTCGCTTTACGATTTGTTCTACACTGATGACAGAGCATTGGTATTCAATAACAAATTGATTGGCTTCTATTAAAATGTCTGGACGCTGTTTTGTTTGAGGTAAGTACGATTCGAGTTTTGTTTGCGGGTAGCTTTTCTGAAAAAAGGTGTAAAGCATCTTTTTTCCTCGTTCATGTAAGACTGTCTCCTTGCCTGCTTTTCCTGTACACGATGTTGACACGCGATGGGCAAAGTGCCAGCTCCGTTTATTCCCTAACTTGATTACAACTTCACGATCGCAAGCAGGACAAAAGAATAACTCCTTTTCTCTTTTTAATACCCAATACTGTTCGGAATAAGCTCGGCTAATATAAATCGATTCATTCGCTCGATTACGTGCAATAAACAAATGATCCCTCCTCGCTAGCTCTTTCTTCCATACATTCTTGTATGTAGCACCAAACTCCTGCAAAAAAAGACAAAAAAAGAACGCCCGCAGACGTCCTTATTAAAACGCTGTCTTAATCACATCTAGTGCATTGTCAACAGCAATTTCTTTTCCGTATTCTTTTAATCGATGAATCGTCAATTCTGACTCATACCCATATTCAAGCATTCGGCTCAACAAGTTATCTTGTTCATCCTCCGTGTAGTGATCATTACTGAAATGGATGTGCAAGAAGTAACGCCCTTCATAGTGGTACAAACTATTCGGCACATGATCAGGCTGAACAGAGTGGCTCAATGAAATGACATCTTCCAGTTCTCTAAAGCCAATAATAATTTCAAGCTGATCATACTGAGAATCCACTTGTTTATTTATCTCATCAAGATCGACGTCTTTTTCTTCCAAGTCGTCTTCTTTAACTGGAATTTCAAGCTTCATATTCCCATCAGAAATTTGGCCACGTGTCACGAGAATTTCTAAGCCTTTGTCGTGTGCATGAACTTGAATCCACAATGGACCGTCAAGTTCAAAATCATCACGATCGCTTGCTTCATTCATCATGTCATAAAAGAGTTCTTCTCCTCGTTCACGATTATACCAGATCTCATCACGTTCGAAACCACGTTCCTCAATATCTTTATACGTAATAAAAAATCGAATCGTTGACTCGTTTACGCGTTCAATCTCCATTCTCGCTCCCCCTCCTAACGGATAATGGTTGTTCAACTCAAGAAGTGAGCAGATCCTCTATCTCTATTGTATGATAGATACGAAAAAAATGAAATGAATCTGCATCTTTTCGGCGAGATTATTGATTTATAATTTTCTCTTATTTATTTTTAAAAGTCAAGAAAAAACCTTCTGTGTTCTACAGAAGGTTTTAATTAACAAGACGTTGTGCTTCTTGAAGTTGGAATGTACGAACCTTCCGTGGCAAAAAGCGACGAATCTCCGCATCGTTATAACCAACCTGAAGACGCTTTTCGTCGAATATTATCGGTCTACGTAACAAACCAGGGTTATCACTGATTATTGTAAACAACTTTTGTAGTGGAAGAGATTCCAGTTCAACATCCAGCTCTTGAAAAACTTTCGAGCGGGTTGAAATAATTTCGTCTGTTCCATCTTCTGTCATACGTACAACATGCTTAACTTCTTCTACAGAGAGTGGTGCTGCAAAAATATTCCGCTCTTCGAAAGGAATATTGTGCTCTTCTAACCATGCTTTTGCTTTTCTACAAGATGTACAACTAGGGGATGTTAGTAGTGTGACCATCTTATTGAATCTCTCCTTTACATAAGTAATCAAATTAGATTTATATTCTATTTGCATCCGTTCACTTAATCACATTTCTTATTATACAAGTTTGTCTAATAGTTGTATAGGGTTGAACCGTAAAACTTATACAAAGATTAAACAAAAATATGTGAAAGACTACAACTATAGGTATAAGTACCCTGTACGATTCTTTTTTAAACCTATAAAGCGAAACAATTTATTTACATATCCCTAAGTGCATCCATTTTACAAGGATGGTAACGGCAATTTTTATTAAATGGCGACGACTTCTACGGCCACCTGAAGCAAAGAAAATACCGGGAGCGCAAGTACATTCGGATGTCGCCTCGATTTTTTCGAACCGATCGAGTTATGAAATTCATACATGTAAGAAATTAAATCAATTCGACAGAACTTTATTCTCCTGCCAACAACCAAAAAACTCTTTCTATAAAGCGCCACGCGCTTATAGAAAGAGTTTTTTATTATGCACTACATTTTTTTGATTGAGGATAAGGGTGATCATTTAAGCGACGTTTTCGAAATCGACCAAAACGTTTTTTTAATAAATCTTCCCAAATACGTCGTTTCTTTTTATTTTTTTGCTTTTTCTTTTTATGCACCACAAACACCACCTTTTTTAAGGTTTAACTGGTTTGCTTTGTTCATCATACGTTAACACTTTATTTACGGGTTCATAGGATTCTCCGTACAAATGTTCATCCTTGTACGTGTGAATCGTTTCATACGTATGTTTCATTTGCTCATATATCGTATTTTCATCATCGTTCTCTGGTGACCAAAAAAGAATTTCTAGTTCATTTACTTCATTTGTCGCTAGAGAACGCCGACGATAGCCAATGGATTTCGCGTGAGTAAACCCTTCTCTCTCATAAAACCGTTGCCGTTTTTCTGTGTCGGTATCTTCATAATCAACTGGTTCTACCTCAAGTATAATCGGCTTTTGCTTTTTTTTCAATTGGTCCAGTAGTTTTTTCCCTAACCCTTCACCTCGAGCATGACTAGACACAAATAAATAATCAACAAAAACAAACTCATCTGTCTCAACATACATCAAGACGTGTTTATCACTTTCATCTTTGTGATACACATCTCCTTTTTCCCTTAACAACAATTTCATGTGTTCCTCAGATTTCATTTCTTCAATTGGAAAATACTCTGCAAGCTTATCATACCATGTTTTCATATTCATTCCTCCTTGTCTTTTCACTTATTATACCGTTATTTTACAAAAAGCAAACCTGTTTCCGCTAGTGTACCCAAACAGATGAAAATCATTTCATGCAAAAAACCGATCGTTTGGTTTTGCACCAATCGACCGGCTTTATGTGTTTTATGGGTTAACGTAGTCAACGCCTTCTGTATACGTGTTGCTTGCGTTCCATAGTAAAAACTCATGAATATCATTATCGTATAGCGCTTGAATTTGCGCTTCAATTTCATTCACACCGTAATTGGTGTAATTTCCTGCACCTAGGTAGCTAGCAGTAAAATCTTGTAACCACGGTCTTTGCGTAGGTTTTTCATCGCCTAACTCATCAAGAACATCATTTTCTAACTGTGAATACTCATCCATTACTTCATAAGGATATAGATCTGGTTTATCAATATCTCCAATGGAAAATGGTCCCCAGTGACTCGGATACGGCATAGAAGAAATAACATCTACGTTTCTAGAAATTTTTACGAAATCTTGTCCAACGTTTTCTTCAAATCCACGTGCTGCTGCTCCAAAGATATCAACAGATACATCAACATCATATGGTTGTAGCTCTTCACGCGCGTATCCAACGAAATCAGCTACAGCGTCAATTCTGCTATCGACTGTATCGCCTTCTCCATCATCGTAATTCCCTAAACCGTAAGTTAAACTTTCAGAGCGATTTAAGAATCCTTCCGGGAAACGAACATAGTCAAATTGCACGTCTCTAAAGCCCATTTTCGCAGCTTCTTTCGCAACTTCAACATTATAATCCCATACTTCTTCTAAGAACGGATTCACAAATGCATCGCCGTTACGGTTTTTCCATAATTCGCCGTTACTCTCTCTAAACGACAACTCTGGCTTTAAATCTGCAAGAACAGAATCTTTAAAGACAACGATACGAGCAATTGGATAAATTTCATTTTCTTCAAGCACTGACATCATTTCCGCTGGATCATCAATATAGTTTTTAGCAATATCATAAAAAGGGGAGTCTTCATCAGGCATATACGTAATATTTCCGGTATCATCTTTAATATCAATAACCATTGAATTAATATCTGTTTCATTAACAAAATCAACTAATGTATCAAGTCTTGAACCGCCTGCTGAATGAGCGGTTAGGAAGATTCCCCTTACGCCATCTTCTGGATAATCAAAATGGTAACCAGATTGATATACAAAACGTGCAGATGAAGAAGGGATTTCAAATCCATTATTTTCGTTTGCAACTTTTTGCGAATGCATGAGCGCTACACCTGAGTCAGCCTTTGCTTCTGTAGTCGTCGCCGCTAAAAGCAGAGCAGATCCTAATGCTCCAGCACCGATGGTAAAGAATGTTCGTTTCATAAATGTGTTCATACTTACACTCCCCGTATTTTATCGTTAATCTTCGTCCCGAGCGTCCCAGTCCTCTTCTAGCTCTAACTCTTTTAGAAGCTGTCTTCGCTTATGCTCAAGCTGATCTTTCTGCACAGCAAATTGTTCTTTGTTGAAAAGCCATTGTTTACCGTCATAGACACCCTTAACATTTCCTAAAAGAAGCTGTTCTTTTATGTACGATTCCGTAAGTCCTAAATAGGTGGACAATTGATCTAACGTAATATACAAATAACGAGCCTCCTCGACATAAAGTATAACGTTCTTAATTCATTATTGCTATCAAAAAGCTAGAAAAAATTCTAATTTTTTTCAAGAAGCTTCCTTTTTTCCCAAATTGCATCTAACGACAGACTCATGCTATGCATTCACACAAAAAAAGCATGTTCACGACAAGTGTGAGCACGCTTCGTGTTCGTACTATTAAACACCAACAGGTAAAACGTGGTGTAAAATAAGAAAAAAATGAAAGACGGAACCAGCGATAACAAATAAATGCCAAACCGCGTGGTGGTAACGAAAGCCTCTCCACATGTAAAAGATCGTACCAATTGAATAAAACAACCCACCAATCACCAAATACCATAAACCAGTTGTGGATAACGCATTAAAGATTGGACCAATGGCTATCATCGCTAGCCAGCCCATCGCTAAATAAATGAGCGTGGAGATAAATAAGAATTTCTTCACAAAGAAAATTTTAAATATCGTTCCACCAATCGCAAGGCCCCAGACAATACCGAACATCGTCCATCCTAACGCGCCTTCTATTAAAATGAGCGCAATCGGTGTATACGTTCCGGCAATAAATACATAAATCGCTGCATGATCCAAAATTTCAAATACGTCCTTTGCTTTTCCAGGGGGAAAGCTATGAACCATAGTAGAGGAAACATAAAGAAGTAGCATGCTCACACCATAGATCGTGAAGGTTACAACATGCCAAGCTGTACCATACAAACTCGAGTACACAATAAGTAGAGTTAAAGCTGCTATACTAAGCAACGTCCCAATTCCATGTGTAACCGCGTTTGCAACTTCTTCTCGTTTCGTAAAAATATGCGTTTCCGCCAATTAAACCTCTCCTTTACAAACGCTTTAAACCATTATAGCATAGGTAATTAAAACTGCATATTGCATAGAAGGAGTGAAAATATGAGAGATGTTACATTAACACAAGTGTTTGATCATCATATTACACAAAAATACATTAACCGTTCCGGTATGGCGCATGCCATTCGTGTTGCTTACCATGGCTATGCGCTAGCGATTGACCATAAAGTAGACGTTGACTTAGCTACAAAAGCCGCCTTTTTGCACGACATTGGTCATTATATGTGGTATAAAAACGGAAAATGGGATTATAGTTTGTACAAAGCGTTCGACATTCACCCCATAAAAGGCGCAGAACGAGCGCACAAACTACTGATTCGACTAGGGGAACACCCTAGAAAAGCGAAGGAAATTGCTGTCGCGATTTTACTTCATACAGATTCTTACCTTCCATCTCACGACCTCTCTCTTACACCGCTACAAAATATTGTCGCAAAAGCAGACACATTAGATGAGGAGCCTGGTGGAGATCATCATTATCGTACGATTGATATGAAGCGCGCACGTCAGCTGCTTGTAGAGCTAGATGTTCAAGTGGATGCAGTCTTAAAAAAACAGCTAGGTTAACCCTCGCTTATAAGTTGAAAGTCATCTTTGTTTATTGGGCCATTGATTCGTTGAGTAACGATTCCATTTTGATCAACTACAATCGTTGTTGGAACGCCAAAAATTTGAAACTGTTTTTGCAAGGTTCCATCAAGATCTAGGACTGGGTCAAACTGAGCTTCGTACTGTTGTAAAAATGGCGCAATATCGTTTTTACTTCGTTCGGAACTTGTTAAATTAACGGGAATAAATTGACTCCCTTCTTGTTGTTGAAGCACATTGTGAAGAGCAACAATAGCTGGCATCTCTTCCTGACATGGATAGCACCACGTTGCAAAGAAATGAATGACCGTTTTATGATGTGTTCCCTTTTCATAAACGATAGGATTGCCAGTTAATGTGGAGCCTGAAAACGAAGGTAAAGTTTGCTCCATATAAGGACCTTCAACGCTTCCGTCGTTCGTAGCGGCAAGTACTTCAGTCGTTGCCAGTAATAGTACACAAATGAATAAACATTGGCCTAGCCATTTAGATAGCGTCATGATATCCCTCTTTCAAAGTTAGGAGTACGATTATGAAAGGTTTAGAACTTTTACAGTTTGTTGCCGTTCTTGCTTTTTTACTATTTGTCATCTTGTTTCAAGATATACCTTATTCCTTCTTATGGTTTTCCCTTTTACTCGCACTTAATATTGGCTTGTTTATCGTGCGGAAGAAAAAATCAAAACAAAAAGAATCATTCTTTGAGGAGTAATTTGCATTTATGCGTATTCTGAATTAGGATAATTTAGGAGTAGATGAACAGGAGTGAACGTTATGCAAACGGTATTTTCCGGAATTCAGCCAAGCGGTATTTTAACGCTTGGAAATTATTTAGGTGCACTGAAACATTTTTCAGCGATGCAGTATGACTATGATAGTTATTTTTGCATTGTTGACCAACATGCCATCACAGTGCCCCAAGATCGATTAAAATTACGTCAACAAATTCGCAGTCTCGCAGCACTCTATCTCGCATCAGGCATTGATCCGGATAAATCAACATTATTCATTCAATCAGAAGTACCAGCCCACGCCCAATTAGGTTGGATGATGCAGTGCCTTTCTTATATTGGCGAGTTGGAACGTATGACACAGTTCAAAGACAAATCCGCTGGCAAAGATGGTGTATCCTCGGCTTTACTTACATACCCACCTTTAATGGCGGCGGACATCTTATTGTATCAAACCGATATTGTCCCTGTTGGCGAGGATCAGAAGCAACACTTAGAATTAGCACGTAACCTTGCTGAACGCTTCAACAATAAATACTTGGATGTTTTTAAAGTGCCAGAAGTACAAATCCCTAAAGTCGGCGCTCGCATTATGTCTCTTAATGATCCAAGTAAAAAAATGAGCAAGTCAAACCCACAGCCTAAGAGCTATATTTCTCTTTTGGACGACCCGAAAACGATTGAGAAAAAAATGAAGAGTGCGGTTACAGATTCTGATGGGACTATCCGTTTTGATCCAGAGAATAAGCCGGCTGTTTCTAATTTGCTGTCTATCTTTTCACTTTGCACAGATGAAAGCATTGAAACACTTGAAAATCGTTATCAACATTCTGGCTATGGTCCATTTAAATCTGACCTCGCGGAAGCCGTTATTCAAACACTAGAACCCGTTCAACAACGCTATTATGAACTGATTGAGTCAAGCGAACTTGACGATATTCTAGATGCTGGCGCTGAAAAAGCGGCCCGTACAGCAAATAAAACGCTGAAAAAAGCGGAAAACGCGATGGGGCTTGGTCGCAAAAGAAAATAACATAAAAAAGAACACGCCTTTTAGCGTGTTCTTTTTTCTTTTTCCTGGAGACGCTTATTTTCAGCGATCTTAACGGAACTATAGTGGCGAAGTCGATCGCGAATTTTATTCATTAATTGATAAAATTGAGCAATCTCTTGCGCTTCAAAGTCCGAAAATAACGTTGTGAAATATGCGTGAACTTCATCTTGATAAGCCTTCATTTTTGCTTCCCCTTCTTCTGTAAAGGAAACATATTTGAGCCGGCTATCGTGCGCGCTCTCTTTGAACTGAATTAATTGTTTTTGCTGAAGCTTTTTTAATCGATTTGATACTGCACTTTTATGGGTTCTTTGAAAAGCCGCAATCTCTTTTGACGTTAATGGCCCCGATATATCAATAATAATTAGTACAGCTAGCTGCTCAGGTGAGAGCTCACGAAATTCATGAGACAGTTCTTCTTCAATAATTTGATGGCCATAAAAAAATACATCTTTAAAAACATCCATGGCTTCTATAAGCGAACTTTTCAAGTCACCACATCCTTTTAGTTACACCGTTCAGATTATGTATGAGTGCTCGTGATGAAAAAAAGGCTTCCTAAGATGGAACCCTTTTTTTTCACTTAATAGCCGTTTTGTTTTTTCAATACTTTCCCAACGAAAAAAGATAGACCGAGTGTTCCTACTAATAAAATGACCGTAAAGATTTGCATAATCAAGTAAGCTAAATCATTTGTATCCATACGACTTTCCCTCCTTTTTACTTATTATTATAAGAGAAAGCCGAATTGATGTAAATAAAACGCTTTTACAAACCCTTACTTTACACGTTCTGGGTGTTCAAGCTCCCATAACTTCTCAAAAAACGTATGTCCTTTTACCATCGCTTTACATAACTGGTAATGGTCTTGTGACCAACCTGCTTCAACACCAGCTATTAAATATGCCCATACATCTTCTCGGGATTTATTCTTCAACTGTTCGTACGCATTTGGATCCCACTCCGTACACCAGTAAATTAACTCTGCATCAGAAGCCGTTGTATAAAGCTGATCAAGCACGGTAAATAATAATTGCTTCAAACTTCGTTCACTTCGAGTAAGTCCTTGTAACTCATTAGGACTAAGTGAAAGCATGTGATAGTCTTTTTCAGGTAACGGCGTTAAAATTTCATAATATTCAACTTCTTGATCGTTAAGAGCTTCATAAACCAGTTGTTCTTGCCTTGGAGTTAGGCGACTTTTTCGAATAGGTGTTTTGTAGCCCATTGAGTCAACCGCTATAATTCTCGTCCCATCAGATATAATAAAACAATAATCCAATTGAATTCGCGACATATTTTTACGTAAATAACTTTTTTGATGAACCGAATCTAACAAATCTTGAGGTAGATCAAGCAATTGATTTTCAATATAAGAGAAAAGATCCACACTGCCTCGAATTAATTTCACTTGGTCTAAAACCTCAACACGATCTTCACTTCTCCATTCATGAAACTCACAGACGTTATAGCCATTTTCTTCGCCTTCAAACCAATTTACCCATACATCTCGCATCATTACCATACTCTATTCCTCCCTGCTAGGTTGCTCTTGGAATCAGTATGGTCATGGCTCATTGTTCTTAAACCCATTTTCTAAATATCCATATCGATAGATTTTATCTGCAGGAGTCGTTAATAGCGCGACGGATTTCTCACCTAACTGCGACGCTGCTTGTTGACAAAGGCAGTAGCCGAGGGTATAGCCCATCATATAGGGAATTCTTTTTTTACGACTTCCATAAAGAAAATCTTTATGTTCTTTTCTCCCTTTAATGGCAAGAGTTTTTTCGCTTAAATATTGATTCCACAACATTTTCCAATCGCTCTTTTGCTTATGCGCCCAAGGAGCCATACTTGATTCGCCAACATATTCCTTCACTGCTAGTTCAGCCAACCCTTCCATTACCATTGATTCTAAAAGCGTAATTGATTGTTCTGATTCCTTCGTATGGTAAAGGCGACAAACGTGATGATATTCATGGGTTAAAAGCGCACGTAAACGATTGAGTTCAATTGACTTTGGTATGAGTAGCAAAATTCCATTCTCAAAACTTAATCCCATCATCCCTCTTACATCTTCTTGTCTACGTTCCAGTGACTGATTCGCCATGAGTACGTAAACTGGCACATTTGGCCCATTCCATGCTTGTTTTAATTCCAGAAATTGCGCTTGCAAGATTGACCAGTAATCATGGTCAATAAATGCTGTTAACTGCTCCATATCTTTTACTGTAAACAGGCCAACCTTTTGCAAATAAGCGGCTAGTTGTTCATCGTTTTGAAATTGAAAAAGAGGTTGTAATGGATTAACAAATAATCGTAAATAAGTAGATTCTAGCTCACGTTTTGAATCTGCATGCTTTAGAAATAATTGAATCCATTTATTTGTTCGAATAACAGCCATCTTCTCCTCCTTATTTAAACTTGTTTTCCATTGTGATTAAATGCCCTTCGCATAAAAAAGTGCGCTTTCATTTACACTATGCGAGGAAGACACCAATCTTGATTATCGCGTGCTACCGTGCTACGCTTCTGTTACACACACGTATAGAACTGTCGTAAAGGAGATCCATATGACAACGGATGAGCTGACAAAAACGTTAGATGCATTTACTTCCCTTCCCCGCAAAGAGTGGGCTTCTTTAAATAAAGGCTTGAATGCAACGTTAACAGAACAAGAAAGAAAAAACATTGAAGGTATTTATGAAACCATTTCTTCCTCAGAAGTTAATGATGTGTATTTACCATTATCAGAATTGCTTTATAAACGTATGTATCACAATGTTCAATTACATCAAGATATGAATAAATTTCTCCAGCGAAGCCGGACGCGCGTGCCTTTTATTATTGGTATTGCAGGTAGCGTATCTGTAGGAAAAAGCACAACCGCTCGGTTAATTCAAACACTTGCAGAACGTTGGCCAAATCAACCAAAAGTCTCGCTTGTTACAACAGATGGATTCTTATATCCTAACGAAGTGTTAGAAGAACGAGGTTTGATGAAACGAAAAGGATTTCCAGAAAGTTACGATATTCGCCGTTTAATTTCATTTCTTACTGAGCTTAAATCTGGTGTAAAAGAGGTAGAGGCACCTGTGTATTCTCACTTGACGTACAACATTGAATCCGATCAAACTCAAAAAATCGAGCAACCAGACGTTGTCATTGTAGAAGGCATTAATGTGCTACAAGTAAATCGAAAAGGAAAACGCATGCCACCTTTATTCGTTTCAGATTTCTTCGACTACAGCATTTATGTTGACGCCGATGAAGAAGATATTATCTCATGGTACGTGGAACGATTTCATTTACTACGGAATACAGCCTTTCAAGACCCTAGCTCTTATTTTCACCGTTATAAAGATTTAAGCGATGTAGAGGCTACAGAGATGGCAAAATCAATCTGGCAGTCCATTAACGGTGTCAATTTAGATAAGAACATTAAACCAACTAGGCTACGTGCAGATTTAATTTTGACAAAAGGGAAAGAACATCGCGTGGAGCAAATTCAATTACGTAAATAATAGCCCGTTCGGCTGCCTCAAGACAGGACTTCTTGGGGCTTTTTCTACAAAAAAAACTCAACTAGCCCTTAAGACTAGTTGAGGAATGGAGCGTCATCTAATCAATTATCCTTTGAATAATTGAACAAACATTTTTCCGTAAGGTCCACCATCTACGATGCCAATCCCCACTTCAGAATAGTTACTACTCAAAATATTCTCTCTATGTCCTTGAGAGTTCATAAGAGATGTGTGAGCGCTATCTACTGTTTGATTTCCCGCTAAATTTTCACCTGCCGTTTGGTATGTAATACCAAAGTGATCCATCATTTGAAACGGTGAACCGTATGTTGGTGATTCGTGAGCAAAGTAATTGTTATCAATCATATCTTGTGCTTTCACGCGCGCAACTTCTGTTAGTTCTTCATCAATTTCAAGTGGTTCAAGTCCATTTTGAGCACGTTCTGAGTTCACTAAATCAACCATCTGCTGCTCTTCTGCACTAACGTCTCCAGAATCTGCAACCTCTTCTGTTTCAGCTGCTTCTTCCTCTTCTTCAACGATTGGTTCTTCTACAGGTGCTTCTGGTACTTCTTCTACCTGACCGTTTCCTGGCTGCTGCCATTCGCCATAACCATTTTGATCAATCGCAAAACAGTCACTACTCCATTGAATTGGTGTTCCTTTATATTGATGACCAGATGATGCCTCTGCTTGATCAACCTGAGTAAACCCTAAGGCTAGTGTTGCCACAAATGTTGTAATCGCAAGTTTCTTCATTCCGGTTTCCTCCTAAGAAAATGTTCTTTTTTTTGCCCAACGTCTTGAGCACATGGCAATCCTAGCATAGCTTTTTTTGATAAACGATGGAAAAATTATCTTCCATACCCATATTACAATGGTATGTAACATTCGGCTGGCGCACGTTTTAAAGAGCTTCAACAATTAGCGCTTAAGCAATATCAACTGGAAAATAAGCAACTTTTGTTACGAAGATGTAATCTTTGTTTTATCTGTTACATCGTTGTCATAATTGGATGAACGTTGTCTGTATCGACTTCTAGAGAGTTTGGAAATCATTCCTAGTTTTCTCCTCATCTTTTTTTGTTAAAGTAGTCACGTGAGTCAATTTCATACCTTCAAATTGATGCGAAAAAAGGCGTACCCTTTTTAAAATTGGCGAACGCTTTCCTCGGGCACGGCCTCAGCCATTACGCGAAAACTGCTCCATTGTCTTCGGACACGCGCTGTTCCCGTAGGGGTCGTCACCATTTAATAAGAAGAATGTCACATTCGCAAAATAACGATTACTACCTATGATGAAATTCATTCACGTGCTTTTATTAAATAAAACTTTTATTAGGAGTGAATCACGTTATGATTAAAAGAATAACTCTTTCATTCGTTGCACTATTTGGTTTTAGTTTGTTTTCAACAGCTGTTACAGAAAGTAAGACCTTAAAGCACCCTGTACAAACAGGTGAATCGTTATATACCATTAGTGAGCGTTATGGAGTATCGGAAGCATCCATCCAACGTTTGAACCACTTAGCCTCTGATCAACTGGAAGCTGGTACTTCATTAGCCATCCCAACAGCTATTACGGCAGCGGATCGTGACTTAATGGCTCAGCTCGTATTTGCAGAAGCAAGAGGCGAGTCCTACGAAGGAAAAGTAGCCGTTGCGACCGTTCTATTAAATCGTTTGGACCACGAAGATTATCCAGATACCATGTACGATGTTATCTATCAAGTGACCCCTTCTGGTCATTATGCTTTTTCACCTGTATTAGACGGGGCAATTCATAACGATGCGGATCAAGAATCTCGCCAAGCTGTCAATGAAGCCATTACGCATCGCGGCCTAGGCCAACAGTCCATTTATTTCTATAACCCGGTTACAGCTACAAGCGATTGGGTCGCAACAAGAGAACAGACCATTGTGATCGGCAATCATATTTTTGCAAAATAAATGCTCCAACGAACACATTGTCCGCAAAGGCAATGTGTTTTTTTCATAGATATGGGTATGGATAAAAAAGAGGTGATGACATTGGAACGTAACGCTCGCTATGACCGCATGGTCGCTTCAGCCATTCACAGCCGTTCAAATCCCCAATCAGTTGATTCGGTTGAACGTATTCGGCACGCTGTCCCTACATTGGCTACAGGACGTTATATCTCTGAAAACGAGATTTATAGTTACGGCTTTGCGTATCATAAGCAAGATGAGAAAATCGCATCCAAGCAATCCCACCCTCCTGCTGAACAACCGTTACATTTTTTAAAAACACACTATTTTTTCCGTCAACTATATCAATCCATTGCTCCGTCTATTCATGCCCTGTCCCATCAAAGTGGCTCTAATGAAGATGTAGAAGCACTTTCTCAACATCTTCGCCAGTCGAGTAAGAAATCTTTATTATCATCCTATATGCGCCAAGGAATCGTTCTTGACGTATATCGATAAACAAGCAAACAACGGCTAAAGCTGTTGTTTTTTTGTTATACTAATGACAAATCAATGAGAAAGGAGTTTTGGTGTGCAGATTATTGTTAGCCATACAAACCTTGACTTTGACGGTCTCGCCTCCCTATTTGCTACACAGAAATTGCAATCAGAAGCCAACGTTTGCCTCTCTCCGCAACTAGGCGGGCGCGTTAAACAATTTTTACACCTTTATGCAGATGCATTTACCTGGCATAGCTATGAAGAAATGAGCTGGGATCACGTTACGCACATTACATATGTTGATTGCTCCACTCCTGAGCGGGCTGGGATCACCGATTATTTACAAAATAAAACCATTCCTAGCAAAACCATTGATCACCATCATACAGGGGAAACAGGCGCAAACATTACGCTACTTGTGAATCAATTAGAAGAACAGGGAATTTCCTTATCAGCGCTTGAGGCAACCCTGTTTGGGCTTGGCCTATATAGTGATACAAACTTGTTAACAAATGATACTGTAACGATTAACGACCTTAATGCCGCTGCTTTTTTATTAACAAACAAAATGGACCTAAAGCTAATAAGTGAATTTTTACGTACATCAGCTGGAGAGCATCCACTTTTCGATCCCCTCTATGAAAATGTTACGTTTGAAACAGTCCAAGGGAAAACGGTCGTCCTTACAACATGTGTTTCCGACACTTATATACCTGATATATCTGTTGTGGCAGAGGAAATTCACCGTCTGTTTGCGCCAGATGCCACGATTGTTTTATGCCAATTACACAAGCATACCTATGTCATTGCGAGAGCAAACAGTAGCGATGTACCTGTTCAAACTCTAGCTAAACAATTAGGTGGAAATGGTCACCCTTACGCCGCTTCTGCTATTTGTCGACATCAGGGATTACAAGAAGCCTTACCACTTGTGCGACAAGCACTTGAAGACACGATTCGCATTCAAAATCCTGTTTCGTCAATCATGTCATGGCCCGTCCACACGTACTCAGAACATTCAACAATCACGGAAACGATCGCTGCCAATTGCCACAATCATCATACCGGTTTTCCCATTGTAAATGAGCATGGCCAACTTTCAGGGATTATGACAAAACAAGATTTACATAAAGCGGAGCAATTCCATCTGGGAGAAAAGCTTCTTTCCTCATACATGACAAAAAAAGTCATATCTGTTGAAGCAACAGAGTCGATTGAACGCACCAAACAACTATTGATTGATCATCAAATTGGTCGGATTCCAGTGATCGACACGAACCAACAAGTCATCGGCATCATTACACGAAGTGACATCATTCACAGTCAACAATTCGTAAGTGAGTCCTATTCTTCTTCCGATCTTGCTCATTACTTTGGAAAAGAACGCTTTTCATTCCTTCAAAAAATGGGTCAGTTCGCTGATGAAAAAGGCGTTTCAATTTATTTAGTCGGCGGGATTATTCGCGACTTTATTTTACAGCGACCGTTTAAAGATATTGACTTTGTTATAGAAGGAAATGCAATTGAATTTGCTGAATCACTTGTAGATGCATTTGGTGGTCACATACGTAGTCATGAATCGTTCTTAACTGCAACGTGGTTTCATGAATATGAAATTGATCTTGTTACAGCAAGAAAAGAGTTTTATAAACGAGTAGGAGCTCTTCCAGAAGTACGTGCAGGATCTATAAAAGAGGATTTAGCTCGACGCGATTTTTCGATTAACGCCATTGCCGTCCAGCTTAATTCTTCACATTTCGGCAAAATTGTTGACCCATTTAAAGGTCGTGATCAAATAGTCAATAACGAAATCACGATTTTACATCCATTAAGCTTTATTGAAGATCCGACCCGACTTTTTCGCGCCGTTCGACTTGCCACAAGACTCGGGTTTCATTTTGATCACGACACCATGAAACAAGCTACAAACATGAACGATGCTTTATTGCATATTAGCAAACAACGCCTGTACCACGAACTTGAGCTTATGTTACAAGAAAAG
Organism: Shouchella phoenicis; assembly: GCF_047238345.1. Classification (NCBI taxonomy): domain Bacteria; kingdom Bacillati; phylum Bacillota; class Bacilli; order Caryophanales; family Bacillaceae; genus Shouchella; species Shouchella phoenicis. Next base: position 2,436,756 of record NZ_JBDFMQ010000001.1, read on the forward strand.
CAATTCCCTGATCAATTTAAGACACTTGATCATTTTAATGTGTGGGTACTCCTTCTTGGTAATGGGCTTAACTCCTCAAAGCTGACACATATTAAAACGTTGTTTGATTTAGAACTTAACGATGTTCTCTTTTTATCGTTAATCGCTATTTCATACGAGCCGCACGGACATTACGTAAACAAAATGGAGCCCTTTGCGCTGACAAAGAGGCAAAGAAAATTATTAAACGATAGTCTAAAAGTCGAGAATGCTAAGCATCTTACATCACTCCTTACGCTCCATGATGCCCTCTCGACAGTAGAAGATGAAGCCGTTCTTTTTATTGCCTCGTTGCCAAGTGTTGAAAACCCCTCACTCCTGCATTACGTAGAAGAGCGTAAACAGCTCCTACCGCTTGTCACAGGAAGTGATTTGATTACGGCTGGCTTTGAACCTGGTCAACAATTTTCTCGTTTGCTGTTTGAAATTGAGAAACAGCAACTACTCCACAAATTCAGCACAAAAGAAGAAGCGTTGCGCTGGATCACACATCAAAAAAACCAGTATGAGCACTAGTCTCATACTGGTTTTTCTTACTCGGCAAATCGTTTAAATACTAATGACGTATTATGACCACCGAAGCCTAATGAATTGCTTAAAACCGCTTGAACATCCATCTTTCGTGCCTCATTTGGCACATAATCCAAATCACACTCTGGATCTGGCTCTTCAAGGTTAATGGTAGGTGGCACAATTCCCTCTTCAATTGCTTTCACAGAGAAAATAGCTTCAACTGCCCCTGCCGCTCCTAATAAATGGCCTGTCATCGATTTTGTTGAACTAATCGCAACATCATACGCATAATCACCTAAAACCGATTTAATCGCTTGTGTTTCAAACGGGTCATTTAAATCAGTGCTCGTACCATGAGCATTAATGTAGCTAATCTCTTCATTTTTCAATCCTGCATCTGCAATCGCTGCTGCCATTGCACGAGCGCCACCTTCTCCATCTGGAGCAGGCGCAGTCATATGGTGAGCATCTCCTGTAGAACCATAGCCAACAATTTCCGCATAAATCTTCGCGCCACGAGCTTTTGCAGACTCAAGGCTTTCTAGAATTAAGATGCCAGCTCCTTCTCCCATTACAAATCCACTACGGTTAACATCAAACGGGCGTGATGCTTTCTCCGGGTTATCTGTGGTCGTAATAGCCTTCGCTGAAGAAAAACCTGCAACAGCCATATTTGTAATAGGTGCTTCACTTCCTCCAGCAATCATTGCATCTGCATCGCCACGTTGAATCGTTTTAAACGCATCCCCAATTGAATTCGCTCCTGATGCACACGCTGTTACAGAACAAGAATTTGGCCCTTTTGCACCTGTGAAAATGGACACTTGGCCGCTCGCCATGTCTGGAATCATCATTGGTACAAAAAACGGACTAACGCGTCTTGGCCCTTTTTCAAGCAACGTACGAAATTGATTTTCATAGGTTTCCATTCCACCGATTCCTGAACCAATCCATACGCCAACACGTGCTGCATTGTCCTCTGTAATCTCTAAGCCAGAGTCTTCTAACGCTTGCTTTGCTGATGCAACAGCAAACTGTGTGAATCGATCCATTCGCCTAGCTTCTTTCTTATCCATAAAATCGGCTGGATCGAAATCATTAATTTCGGCAGCCACTTTCATTGGATACGAATCTGCATCAATTCGTGTTAAATACCCGATTCCTGATTTGCCTGCAATAGCGGCTTCCCAAGAGCTTGCTGCATGAAGTCCTAAAGGTGTAACAGCACCGATCCCTGTTACAACCACTCGTCGTTTTTCCACTATAGTTCGCTCCTTTAATTCGTTCTACTTCCCAATTTTCGTTTATCGGCCCCAGCGTAAAGCAACTGAACCCCAAACAAGACCAGCGCCAAATCCAACAAGGACTAGCAAATCTCCATCTTTAATTTTCCCGGCTTCGATCTCTTCAACCATCGCCATCGGAATGGAAGCAGAAGAGGTGTTTCCATATTTATTGACGGTTACCGACATTTTTTCTTTCGGTAATTCAAGTCGTTCACGAGAAGCTTCCATAATGCGTATATTTGCTTGATGAGGAACAAGAAAATCCACATCCTCCTTGGTTAAGCCCGCTTTTGTTAACGCTCGAATAGAGGCGTCTCCCATTTGGCGAACTGCAAATTTAAACACTTCTCGACCATTCATTTCAATAAATTCATTCTTTTGATTAATATGCATGCCGCCTGATCCATCCGACCCTAAATCAAACGCCAAAATTCCGCGGTCTTCAGAAACTGGCCCAACCACACAAGCACCCGCGCCATCTCCGAATAAAACAGCTGTATTTCGGTCATTTATATCTGTCACTTTTGTTAGTTTTTCCACGCCAATGACAAGAACATTGGTGTAAGCTTCTGTTTCAATAAATTGTTGCGCCGTGGCGATCCCGTAGATGAACCCAGCACAGGCAGCACTTATGTCCATTGCTGCTGCTTTTTTTGCCCCTAATCGATGTTGAATCATTGAGGAGACACTAGGGAACGGCATATCCGGTGTCACCGTTGCAACTAAAATTAAATCAATATCTTCAGCCTCTACTTGCGCCGACTCAAGCGCTTTTAAAGCAGATTGAAATGCCATTTCTGACGTTTCTACATCTTCAGCAAAACGTCTTTCTTCAATTCCTGTGCGTGAACGAATCCATTCATCAGATGTTTCTAAAAATGCTTCGAAATCTTTATTTGTGACTACTTTTTCAGGAACATAGCGTCCCATACCGAGTAAGCCTGCTTTTGCCATGGATGAATCCCCTTCCATATCAAACAGAAATTAGTACCTGATACTAATATTAGCAAACAATTTGAGAAACTGTCTAGTACTATTTCGCTTTTCATCGGACGAACCCTTTTTTATTGTTCGTTTAATCCGTTCAGCAGTGCCTCAAACCAAGCATCTAAATCAGCCTTCATCTTTTCTTCTGCTCCATTTGCAGCTTCTTGCATCTTCATTAACTCGTATGTGGACATAAAACCTTCAACGTCTCCTGATTTGAACTGGGCTACTGCATAGTAGTAAAAAATTTGAATCGGTAACGTTTTCGCTTCTTCCATCATCTTAATAAAGGGCTCCATTTTCTCTAGCCCTTGTTCATAGTGACCATCTTTTATGTAGCCAATCCCTTCTTGGACCGGTTTCATAAATGTCGTTAACGGCTGTTGTGTCATTTTTGTTCCTCATCCTTTTGACCTAATTCATATGCTTCGTTCATTACTTTTGTAAACAAAGCTAACATCGGCTGAAGATCATCGAAACCTAATTCGATCCCCTTTGCTTCTAACATTTCTTTCGCTTCAGGTACGTATTTCATTGCAATTTGCATAAATGCCATGTTTTTTTCTTGCTCAGTCATTTTGTTAAAAACCTCCTTCATATCTTTATTAACGTAACTGATTGGTTTTTTATAATCAAGTGAATTGACCCTAATTCAAAAAGGAAAGTGAAACACAAAGAAAAACTTGTTATAATAGGGAAATCGACGTTTGGAAATGAGGATGAACATGAACGGAACATTAACAGATAAAATTAATTCAAGACGAACCTTTGCGATTATCTCCCACCCTGATGCAGGGAAAACAACGCTTACTGAAAAGCTTTTGTTGTTTGGTGGAGCCATTCGTGAAGCAGGAACGGTTAAAGGTAGAAAAAATGCCAAGCACGCTACAAGTGACTGGATGGAAATTGAGAAACAACGTGGCATTTCCGTCACAAGCTCTGTGCTCGAATTTTTGTATGATGGCTATCACGTTAACATTTTAGATACGCCTGGTCACGAAGACTTCTCAGAAGATACGTACCGAACACTAACGGCAGCTGACTCTGCGACAATGTTAATCGACGCAGCAAAAGGGGTCGAGGCACAAACAAAGAAGTTATTTAAAGTTTGTAAGCTTCGCGGAATCCCTATCTTCACATTCATTAATAAGCTTGACCGTCAAGGGAGAGACCCATTTGAACTGATGGAAGAGCTTGAAAACCTATTAGGGATTCGCTCGTTTCCAATGGGATGGCCAATTGGCATGGGGCAATCATTCAAAGCGGTATATGATCGCATCAATAAACGATTAGAGCTTTTTAACCCGAACAATCCAAAAGACATTGATATTATCTCCGTCACCGGTCCCGATGATCCTAAAATTGATGAAGTTGTTGGAGACCAAGAGCTTGTCCAACAATTTCGTGAAGAACTGGAACTACTAGATGTTGCAGGGGATGACTATGATCTCGACAAAATTAACAGTGGTGAACTAACACCGATCTTTTTTGGCTCGGCGATTTCAAGCTTTGGTGTTCAAACATACCTTGACCACTTTTTAAATCTGTCACCTGCGCCAAGTCCACGAGACAGCTCTATTGGAACTATTGATCCGATGGAACGCGAACAGTTTTCAGGCTTCATTTTTAAAGTACAGGCGAATATGAATGCAAAGCACCGAGATCGCGTTGCTTTTTTACGGATTACATCTGGTACATTTAAGCGAGGGATGGCCGTTAAACATGTAAGAACAAATAAACCACTGAAGCTTTCTCAACCGACTCAATTCTTGGCTCAAAGCCGTAGCATTATTGATGAAGCATACGCTGGTGACATTATCGGCTTGTTTGATCCTGGTCATTTTCGAATTGGTGATACACTCGTTGAGGGAGAATCGTTCGAGTTTAGTGAGATGCCTCACTTCTCACCAGAACATTTTTCGGCAATTACCGTTAAAGAGGCACTAAAGCACAAGTCTTATGAAAAAGGCTTGCAACAATTAACAGAAGAAGGCGCCATTCAGCTATTTCGCACCTATAATAAATATATTGAACAACAAATTGTTGGCGTAGTCGGCGTCCTCCAGTTCGAAGTGCTTGAACATCGCTTAAAAAGTGAATATCATGTCGACATTCAAATGGATCGTCAACCATTCTCTTTTGCACGATGGATTGACGGAGAAGAAAAAGACATGAATCTCTTTAAAGACAAACAGCGTAATCTCGTCATCGATAAAGAAGGTCGGATTGTTGCTTTATTTGAAAATGAATTTCAAATGCGAACAGCAAAAGAAAAATACCCGAACTTAATGTTCTACGAAAACTCTTTTTATAAGAAAACGGTTGAATAAGTACAAAAAAAACGCTCAATAGAGATACCTCTCTTTGAGCGTTTTTTTACATATGTTTGCGAATCATTTCTGCTAAACTTCCTTTAAACTCAGCGCGTTTTTGAATGTCATTTCCATGAACAAGTTGAGCATGCTCTGGCCTAAGACCGATAACGCGTGTTTCAATCCCCATGATTTGTAAAGCTTGGACTAAACGTAACAACTCCCTCATTCCTAAACTTGTGACGTTTCCAACACCACTAAAATCAAAAAAGAGGTAGTCAAAATTTGCTTGATACACATTTTTAGAGATAATTTCTTGGTTTTGTTTGATTAAATGCTCATCTAAGTCACCAAAAAACGGCACAAACGCAAGTTCTGAAGAAATGGAAATAAACGGAGCCGACAACTGTTTAATCATGCTTAACGACTCTTCTAGCTCTTCTTTTTTTTCAAGTAGCTCAAAGTCCGTTTGTGCTAAACGTCGGCTTTGCTTTTGCACCTTTTCAATGAGCTCCGTTAGATTTCCATCTTGTTTAATACAGATAACATGGATTCGATTCTCATCCCAATTGACGAACATATTATGCAAAACATAAGGTGCTTCAATGGTATCCATGTTCATTTCAATCTTTCCGCTTTCTCGACTAGAAAAAAAGCGTTTCACTTTCTCCACACTTCCTATATCTAAAAGGTCTAAGAAAGATTCTGCTTGCTTAAAAGCTTGGTTTGCTTGTATTGAACGTGTAACAATATTATACGTTTCATCAAGCTCAAAGTAGGGAACAGGTAATTGATTAGTTGCGGACATCCGCCTTCACCCCTAATTGGCTTTCTTGCCATTCAGCTAATTGTGTTAAGGTACCGATTAAAACGGTCTGCTCGTTACATAAAGGACTTAAATCATACATTGAAACGAGGCGCCCGCCAATAACAATGGTAGGTTTATGTGGTAGATTTTCTAATGTGTCAATATATAAATCTAAGCTACGAGCATGGTATGGAATAGATACTGAAATGGCAATGGCGTCTGGCTGCCATTTTTTCGCCATCATTTCTGCTTGCTCTAATGGAACGCTTGCGCCTAATAAGCGCGTTGTCCATCCATATTCTTCCAGTAAACAAGCGCACATTTTTATTCCTAAATCATGTTGTTCTTGATCTAAACATAAAAACATCATACTTTTTCCATTTTTAGGTTTTTTCCACTGACGAATATAATGATAATAGCGCGTTAGCACAAAATCACATGTCGATGTCGCTAAGTGCTCATCTGCGATTGTAATTTTATTTTGCTCCCACAACACACCTGTATGCGCCATCGCTTTCGTTAAGAGGTTTTCATAGATCCAAATACTATCGTATCCAGCATCAGAAAGGCGACGGACACATTCCCAGGCAGCATCTTCATCTCCAACGAGTAATGCATCAACTAAAACTTCCCATGATTGTTCCATAACTTGTTCCGCCTCCCTCTATCCTATTACACCCTATAGTAAGAGTAACGGTTTTAGTAAGCGAACGCAAGTACGAGGAACTGATGGAAAATCAGTTATTTTAAGTCATTTTGTCGGATCCACTTTTTTTCTGCGTCTCTATAAAGTAGATATCCTTCATTGATCGAGGTGGTTGCTGAATCGTGTAGAATGTCATCTTGATCGATCGTACGATTCCTCTTTTCTTCTAAAGTAGAAGGCTCGATATACGATTGGATCGTTTCAAGAATATACGTTACAAAATCATCAATGTATAATAGTTCCTCGTTCGACTCGACCTTCTCAGCCACATACGAAAGAGGGATCTCACTATGCAGTCCATACGTTAACGGAGCACGTAAAATCAAAATTGAAAACGAACGGTCTGCTGCTATTTTCTTTAACGCTGTTTCAATTGAAACAACATCTTGTTCATATTGAGAGTCATTACCTGTTCTGTGCAGATAGTGAGCTTTTGACATGGATAAATAAACAAAAAGGTCATCTTTATCCAACTGTTCGGCAACAGCGACAACTTCTTCCACTCCAGTAGATCTAGCTGCGTAAATATAACATGACGATTTTGCACGGGCTATGCAGCTACTTGCAACTTCGGGAAAACATGTATAATTGGCATTTCTACCCATGGACATGTCAATGGCTTCTTTCTCTTCAGCATTCTTCTCCATTGCATCAATGGCGTTTACTTCCCAGCCTTCTTCTAAGAAACGACCGCTCAGATGACTTCCAAAAAAACCCAGCCCGCCAATCACTGTAATTTTATTCATTATCACGACTCCTTACGTTGTTCTGACATTCATCGATCTCTCGCAATAAAAGCTTGATAAAAACAACTCATTTCACTAAATATCCGGGATTGCTCACTAAGCAACTCTTTATTTTCTTCGTCTTCTGCTATTTCGTTTTCTGTAAAATGTAAAACAGGTAAGGTATAAGGTGGAAATAGCCTTTCATCAATTGGTTTTAGTGATGCTGAATTTAGTTGGGTTAGGTCATATTGCGAACGCATTTCTTTTTTGAATCGTTTTAACGCTAATTCATCCTTGTTGTAAGCATGCAAACAGTCCTGCAAGGATAAGAAAGGCTGAATAAACGTTGCTGCTCGAATCTGAATCGCTTCTTTATGAAACAACTGCTGTGCGATGAGTGCGCCAGTGCCTTCTGCACATAAAAAAATACGTTCATTAATGGTCTCTTGCCTCAAAAGGAGTTGAATTAAGTGTTCAGCATGTTTGACCGCTTTTTTTGAACCCCATTCAGCTAACAGCAAATTAGATGAAAAAACGGTGTAGCCTTTTTTCACAAATGTTTCAATTAACTGCTCTGCAGTGTCAGATGTTAACAATCGGTAATCAAGTAGCATAAAAAGCGCATATCCATTTGGTTTTTCTGGAATACAATAGCTATTCTTGCAGCCATTTAAGTCTATATAACGGACATAAACAGGCATGTCGTTCATCTCTCCTGAATAGTTGATAGTCGTTATAGCTTATGTATAACCTCATAAATGTGAAAGTAATTTTTTTCATTCCACTAAAAAAACTACACACATGTATGCAACAATGTGTGTAGCCTCTTGGTTTATGGTTTCCGCTGTTGTGTCCATTTTCGATCGTCATTTGTTGTTTCAGGAAATTCGTCTCCAGCATGTAAATGAACCGATTTTGGTCTCGTTACCATGCTTCCAGTTTCCCCAATTTCAACGTATATGCCGTTATTAGGCGCTTTTTGCCCTGGAGTGAATTGTTTATTTTGACCCATGATTCCACCACCTCTTCAGGTTAGAGTCCCCCGAAAGTGGTGCCTTTATGTGCAATTACCGAGTGCAGAATCGCTTTTTGTACATGGAGACGATTTTCAGCTTGGTCATATACAACAGATTGGGTTCCATCAATGACGCTACCTGTTACCTCTTCATCTCGATGAGCAGGTAAACAATGCATGAAGATGGCCTGTTCATGTGCAACAGCCATCAACTCGTCATTAACTTGGTAGGCTTTTAAATCATGTAAATGCTTGCTCTGTTCACTCTCATACCCCATACTTGTCCAGACATCTGTGTAAACGATGTCAGCACCTTTTGCTGCCAATAGTGGATCGGTCTGTAGTGAAATTACGGCACCAGTTTGCTTGCCACCTTCTTGCGCACGCTTCAAAATAATTGGGTCCACTTCATACCCACTAGGACTTGAAATCGTCACATTCATGCCTGTTTTTGCACCGACTGCCATGAGTGAATGCGCCACATTATTTCCATCTCCCACGTAAACAAGTGACAGACCAGCAAGCTTTCCCTTCTTTTCTTGGATCGTTAATGCATCCGCAAGTGCTTGGCAAGGATGGTAGGCATCTGTAAGTGCATTAATAACAGGAACGGATGAATACTCAGCTAGCTCTTCTACAGTCTGATGTGAATTTGTACGAATCATGATTGCATCTACGTAACGAGATAACACATTCGCTGTATCTTTAATCGGCTCTCCACGTCCAATTTGTAAATCCTTAGGGCTTAGAAATAACGCATGGCCTCCTAATTGCGTCATTCCTACTTCAAACGAGACTCGCGTTCTCGTTGACGCATTTTCAAAGATCATTCCTAGCGATTTTCCTTTTAACGTTGACGAGCTTTCGCCGTTTTGAAACATTTTTTTTCCTTTTGCTGCTTCACTAAGTAAATAAGTCACTTCTTCAACCGAATAATCGAATAACGTTAACAGATGTTTTCCCGTTAAATTGACGGCAGTGCTTTGCATGAGATCGACTCCTTTTTTTCAAACGTTTTTGAACGCCACTCCTGAATCGATTGTAACGGGAATGACGGATGATAAAAGTATTGAAGAAACGCACCTAACGTTTCCACTTCCGTCAAAACTGTGAGCTGATTGGCCAATGCTTTGTGACGGTTGCGCTCATTCCCTTTTTGACCCGGATTTGAAATATCTATAAGTGCTTTGGCACCTGGAGAAGAGACCCATTGATCAAAATCCGCTTTCACGATGGCAAACCCTTCTCTTTCTAACTGTTCGATTAATGGACTACACGCGTTTTCAAGCGCAGGCTCTACACAACAGAAAATGGATTTCTCTTCTTCTTTTTCAAATAGCGCAGGAAGAGTTTCAAACGGTGCACTTACTTTCGCCAATGCTTCTTCCGGCGTCGTACCAATCATCAATAATTCACCAGTTGATTTCATTTCTGCTCCTAATTTTGGGTCGAGTCCCGCTAGTTTTCCATAAGAAAAAACGGGTGCTTTCGCTGCAAAATAAGGAAGGGCGTTCGTTTTGATATTTAATTGTTCCAACGTCTCCCCGACCATTAAACGTGTTGCATAGTGAATATACGGTTCTCCAGAAAGTTTTGCGAGTAAAGGAACCGTTCGTGATGCACGTGGATTTACTTCGATCACATACACACGCTCGTCTTGTAAAACGAATTGAATGTTGAAAATTCCTTTAAATGTCATTGCCTGAGCAAGCTTATTTGCCATGTCCGTCATTTGCTGTTGAATGGCTTCACTAAGTCGAAACGGCGGGGTGATTGCTAAGCTATCTCCAGAATGAACGCCAGCCTTTTCAATATGCTCAAACATTCCAGCAACATGAATCGACTCCCCATCTGTCAAGACGTCCATTTCTACTTCGATACCTTGCACATACGTATCCATTAAAAGTGGAAATAACCCTTTATAAGGATGATTGACTAAATATTCCTCCAGCTGTTCTTTGGAATGCAGAATCGCCATCCCTTGCCCTCCAATCACAAATGAAGGACGAACTAAAATTGGAAAGGTCATTTGGTTACATAACGCAAGCGCTTCTTCCATCGTTGCTACGGTTTCGCCAGGGATTGGTTCAACATTAATGGATGAAAGTAGATCGTAAAAAGCATCACGCTCTTCTAATTGATCGACAGATGCAGCGGAAACGCCAAATACATGCACCCCAGCTTGCTCTAGCTCTTTCGTCAGCTTAATGCCTGTTTGACCACCTAATGTAACGATGACACCTTCAACAGCCTCTGTTTCAATGACTGCAAGCACATCTTCTAGTGCAAGTGGTTCAAAATAAAGGCGATCAGCCGTCATATAGTCTGTACTAACCGTTTCGGGATTGTTGTTTATGATAATGGCTTCATAACCTAGCTCTCTTACGGTGTTCGCTCCATGTACAGAGCAATAATCAAATTCAATCCCTTGCCCGATTCGAATTGGACCCGAACCAATAATCACAATTTTTTTGTTTGTTGACGGCACGCTTTCATTTTCACCAAAGTAACTCGAATAAAAGTAAGGCGTTTGTGCTTCAAATTCTCCTGCGCACGTATCTACCATTTTGTAAACAGGTTTAATGTCCATTTGTTGACGAACGTTTCGAACGTTTCTCTCTTCTTCTTTCCATAAAACTGCTAAAGTTTCATCTGAAAAGCCGGCTTTTTTATATTCATTCATTTGCGCAGTCGTTACACGTTCTAGAGACACTTGTTCGATGTCTTTTTCTAACGCAATTAATTGTGCAAATCGCTGTAAAAAGAACGCATCAATTTTCGTCTGCTGATGTAACGCTTCAATCGTTGAGCCTCTTCGTAAAAGCTCAAACAGTCTAAACAATCGTTGGTCGTCTGCTTCCACCACATCTTTCCATAGGGACGTATCGTCTTCATGGGTAAACTCACCTTTACCAAGATCATAATAGCCAATTTCTAACGATCGGACTGCTTTTTGCAGCGCAGCATTAAAGGAGCGCTCGATCGCCATTACTTCGCCTGTTGCTTTCATTTGAGTACCAAGCTTGCGGTCTGCATTGTAAAATTTATCAAAAGGCCAGCGCGGAAATTTCACAATACAATAATCAAGCGCCGGCTCAAAGCTTGCGTATGTGTGTCCGGTAACTGGATTTAAGAGCTCATGTAAGTGATAACCAACTGCCAATTTCGCCGCAATTCGAGCAATCGGGTACCCTGTTGCCTTAGATGCTAACGCAGAGGAACGACTAACACGAGGGTTCACTTCAATTAAATAATATTGATCACTGTGAGGATCAAGGGCAAATTGAATATTACACCCGCCAATAATTCCTAACGCTCTAATAATTTTCGTTGAAGCAGATCGAAGCATTTGATAATCACGATCTGATAACGTTTGAGAAGGGGCAACCACGATTGAATCACCAGTATGAATGCCGACAGGATCGATATTTTCCATATTACAAATTGTGATGCATGTATCGTTGTTGTCTCGCATCACTTCATACTCAATCTCTTTAAATCCAGCTATACTTTTCTCTATTAAACATTGGTTAATCGGACTTTGTTTGAGGCCATTTGCAACAATTGTACGTAGCGCTGCTTCATTTTTGGCAATTCCGCCTCCTGAACCTCCTAGTGTGTAGGCAGGTCGTACAATGATCGGAAAACCAATGGTTTGTGAAAACCTCACCGCTTCTTGGACTGTATGAATGATGTCACTTTCTGGCACAGGTTCGTTCAACTCATTCATTAGATTACGAAATAATTCACGATCCTCACCTTTTTTAATCGATTCAATTGGTGTACCAAGCAACTGCACGCCATGTTTGTCTAAAGTCCCTTCATCATGAAGCTTTAAAGCCAAATTTAATCCTGTTTGGCCACCTAACGTCGCAAGCAAGCCATCTGGTTTTTCTTTAACAAGAATGTCTTCAACGGTTTTTGCGGTTAAGCGTTCGAAATAGACAACATCTGCACAATGCTCATCTGTCATAACCGTTGCAGGATTAGGATTTAAAAGAATGACACGGATTCCCTCTTCTCTTAAAGCTAGACAACCTTGGGTACCAGCATAATCGAATTCAGCTGCCTGACCAATAACAATCGGGCCGGAGCCGATGACAAGGACACTTTTGATTGATTGTTTATGCATATAGATGATCTCTCTCCTTTACAGGAATCTGTTGAATAAATGTGTCAAAAATGGCGTTTGAATCGACTGGTCCCGGACTTGCTTCTGGATGGAATTGAACGGTTAGAATCGGTAAATGGTTGTGCATGAGCCCTTCTACACTCTTGTCATTGATATTGATATAGCGGACGGTTAAATCCGTTTCTTGGATAGAGCCTTCTTTTACTACATAGCTATGGTTCTGACTCGTCATATACACTTGATTCGTATGACAATCGAGAACCGGTTGGTTGGCTCCTCTATGTCCAAATCCTAACTTCTCTGTTTCACCACCAAATGCTAAGGCAAGTAACTGGTGCCCTAAACAAATGCCAAGAGTTGGATAGATGGTTGCCAACTCACGTATCTCTCCAAGATGGGCATGTAGCTTCTTTGGATTTCCAGGTCCATTTGAAAGAACAAGACCATCTGGTTGTAAACGCTCAATTTCTTTTTTTGACGTTTGGAAAGGAACAACCGTCACTTTCATTCCTTTTACCGATAATTCTCGAGCAATGGAATGTTTATAGCCGTAATCAATTAACACCACGTGCTGCTTTCCTTGAGGGTTATATACTTTGTTTTTTTGAACACTTACTAACGGAACAACTTCTTGATGTTCTAATGATTCTTCCCCTGTTTTCAGCGTCATTTTATTTGATGTAAGTGTCGCTTTCATATCTCCATGTTTACGGATTCGTTTCACGATTGCTCGTGTGTCAATTGCTGTGACGTACGGAATATCGTGCTTTTCTAAGTACGAACAAAAACTTTCTATTTGACTATGGTGAGAAGGGGATTGCTCGACTTCTGCTAAGACAACCCCTTCTACTTGCGGTCCATTGCTTTCAAAATCATATTCGTTTATTCCATAATTCCCTATCATCGGATACGTGAAGACGACAATTTGACCTTTAAATGATGGATCGCTTATCACCTCTTGATAGCCAGTCATACCTGTAAAAAAGACTATTTCCCCGTTAACTGGTTCCTTTCCATGCCAGTTCCCTTCGAACTGTTCTCCGCTCTCTAACAAAACATATCCTTTCAACTTTCATCACCTCAACGAAGAATAAATATTCTTTAAATCGGATAAAAATACATTAATGTGCAAAAAAAAATGGTCACGATACTTCAACTAGTGCAGCTTTTAACATCGATACTGCTTCATTCCACTCCTGTTCTTCTATTAAAAGCGAAGGCAAAAGTCTCGTGACATGTTTCCCTGCTGGTAAGAGCAACAGCCCTTTCTTTTCACACTTGTGAATGACCTCTTGTGCGAGAACAGTTGTCTCAATCCCAATTAAAAACCCACTTCCTCGAATGTCTTTCACAGTCGAACATGCTAAAAGTTCTTGTCGAAGGGTATCAGTAAATCGATCGGCTTTGTTTTTTACTTCTTGTAAAAATTGCGGCTGACTCATCGTTTCCAAAACCGCTTTAACAACTGCCATTGCTAACGGATTTCCTCCGAATGTCGATCCGTGAGCACCTGCTTGAAAATGTTCAACGAGATTGGACTTACCAAGCATGGCCCCTACCGGGAATCCATTTCCGAGCCCTTTGGCTACCGTGATCACATCAGGGTCAAGCTGATAGTGCTCGTATGCAAAAAATGTACCCGTTCGACCAATTCCTGTTTGAATTTCATCAATAATGATGAGAAGATCTTTTTCTTTTTTTAACTTCATTATGGTGCTGGCAAATTGATCACTTAAAATGTTCACACCGCCTTCACCTTGAACCACTTCAATCATGATCGCAGCTGTCTCTGGTTGAATCGCTGCCTCAAGTGCTTCTGAATCGTTAAATGGCACGTACGTAAATGAATCGAGCATCGGACCATATCCTTGATGAACGGCTTCCTGTCCAGTGGCCGCCATTGAACCTAGCGTTCGTCCATGAAACGATTGATTCATCGTAATGATATGCGATTTTCCTGATGCTTTGCGTGCAAGCTTAATGGCCGCTTCATTTGCTTCAGCTCCGCTGTTACAAAAGAACACAGCGTCACAGACACTTTTTTCGACAAGCATTTTGGCTGCTTGCTCCTGGATCTCATAATGAAAAAGATTCGATCCATGCCACAGTAAGTCTGCTTGTTTGTGTAACGCTTGAACAATGGCAGGATGACCATGTCCTAAATTTGTCACGGCTATACCTGACATAAAATCAAGATAGCGCGTTCCGTCTTGACTATAAACGTTTGATCCTTTTCCTTGCGTTAACTGAATTTCTTTTTTTGTGTAAGTAGGAAATAAATAGCTCATAATCGACTCCGTTCGTTATGGAACAAGTGTCCCTTTCTCAATCATTGTACCGCTGTTTAACGTTAATTTTTTCTTGCCACTAACGATTCGAACGCAGGTTAGATGGTCCGATAAACTATTTAACGCGCCTGTCACCTTTGGAATCATTCCTCCGGTGATTTCACCTTGCTCAATAAATTGAGTGATTTCGAATTCATTTAATTTCGCTTGCTTTTGCTTCTGTATATAAACGCCATCAACATCTGTTACGACAATAAATTCGTCTGCCGCCAATGATTTTGCTACAGAAGCAGCGACTGTGTCCGCATTAATATTGACTTCCCTACCACATGAAGTCAGCCCGAGTGGCGCAATTACTGGAATGGCCTTTTTTCGTAAGACCGCTTCAATATCTTTTGTTTGAACCGACGTTACAGTCCCAACAAATCCTAATCGTTCTTCATCTATAAGTTCTGCTCGGATACATCCATGTTCAAATCCACTTAACGAAACGGCTTCAATACCTGTTTGCTGAAGCGTCTTTACGATGCTCTTGTTCATTTGCTCAAATAGCACATCTCTTACAATCGCTAATACCTCAGCTGTTGTTATTCGTAAACCTTGATCAAATTCAGTGGAAATATTTGCTTTAACGAGTTGTTGATTAATAGCTGGTCCTCCACCGTGCACGATGATGATTTCCTCACCTGCCCGCTGTCGTTCAGCTAAGCCTTTATAGAAATCAGCACTCAACTCAGCAAGCATGCTACCACCAATTTTAATCACTGTACGTTTGCTCATATTGACAACCTCCTAAGTACGATAACCTGCGTTAATTCGGACATAATCATAGGATAAATCGCAACCCCAA
This sequence comes from Shouchella phoenicis, assembly GCF_047238345.1. Lineage (NCBI taxonomy): Bacteria > Bacillati > Bacillota > Bacilli > Caryophanales > Bacillaceae > Shouchella > Shouchella phoenicis. The sequence goes on from NZ_JBDFMQ010000001.1 coordinate 2,452,420, forward strand.
GCCTTGCCTATTCCATCACCAATATGTAAATGAAGCGTAAAAACAATCGTCTCTTCTTCCGTCATATAAGCAGTAATTGCGGCATCATTTGTTTCACAAGGCTCGCTTTCTACTAATGTTGAATATGGCCCAATGGCAATATCAATTTTATCTGGCGCAATCGTACAACCACTATACCCAATGGCACCTATAATCCTGCCCCAGTTTGCGTCTTTACCGAACACAGCTGTTTTCACTAAGTCTGAACCAACAATCGTTTTTGCCACTTGACCTGCTTCCTCATCCGATGCCGCTCCACTCACATTTACTTCAATTAATTTCGTCGCACCTTCTCCGTCTCGAGCAATCATTTTTGCTAACGATGTGGCGCATAGTTGAAATGCATATTTAAACGTTTCCCATTGCGGGTGTTGCTCGGATAATACGTGATGATCTACCGCCTTTGACGCAAGGGCCAGCACCATGTCATTTGTTGAACAGTCGCCATCAACAGTAATTCGATTAAACGTTTGGTCTGTGACTTCACCTAATAGTTGTTGTAAAGCTGGTGCTTGTATGGTTGCATCCGTTGCTAAGAATCCAAGCATGGTCGCCATATTCGGATGAATCATACCTGACCCCTTGGCCACGCCTGCAATCCGTACAATCTGCTCATCGATAATAAGTTCGACACAGATTTCTTTTGTGGCCGTATCTGTAGTCAAAATCGCTTCCGCAAAGGCAAATGGTTTTGTGTGAATAGACAATGCGTTAATGCCTGCTCTTACTTTATTCATTTGCAGCTTCTCTCCAATTACACCTGTAGAAGAAACCGCAACAAGTTCATCACATACATTTAATTTTTCAGCTAACAACTGCTGCATTTCCTTCGCATCTGCTTCTCCTTGCTTGCCTGTTACCGCATTTGCGTTGCCACTGTTAACAATGACCGCTTGTAATTGGCCGCTATGATTTAAAGCCTGTTTTGTTAACCTAAGCGGCGCAGCTTGAATTTGGTTCATTGTGAAAACACCAGCCGCTTCTGCTGGACGATCACAATAAATCAGGCCAAGATCCAATTTATTTTTCTTTAGCCCACAGTGAACACCTGTGGTATAAAAGCCCTTCACATCAGCAATTGAGCCGTTTTCTATCATCTTTACATCTGTGTGAATTTGCTCACTAACAAACATCGTTTCACCTCATTTACGGGTAAATTGGCAGCATCCCTAACCCAGTTTTTTCATCAAAGCCATTCATGATATTGAAATTTTGTATCGCCTGACCTGAAGCACCTTTCACCAAGTTATCAATGACTGATACGAGGATAACCCGGTTTGTGCGCTCATCATAAGCCACACCAATGTCACAATAGTTACTTCCGAACACATGCTTTGTCGCAGGAAAATCGCCAATATCTCTTATTCGAACGAATGGATCGTTCTTATATGCGCTCGTTAGACATGTATGTAGTTGCTCAGAATTCACTCCATTTGCAGCAGTGGCATACATGGTCGCCATGATGCCCCGCGACATTGGAACTAGATGCGGTTGGAAACTAACTGTTAGTTCTTCCTCAACCACGTCCATTAACTGTTGCTCAATTTCAGGGGTATGCTTGTGTGATGTTACGCCGTATATTTTAAAATTCTCGTTCATTTCACTAAAGTGGGTGATTGATGAAGGGCTCTTCCCTGCACCAGACGTTCCTGTCTTGGCATCTATAATAATAGATTGAGATTGAATCAGATTCGCTTTCAAAACTGGCAATAGTGCTAATAGAATAGCCGTTGGAAAGCAACCTGGATTTGCTATAATAGAAGCATGTTTTATTTGCTCTTTACTCCATTCACTTAGCCCATAAACGGACTGCTCTAGTAATTCTTTTTGTGCCGCTTCTCTCTTGTACCAAGTCTCATAGACTTTTGGAGAAGAAAGCCTTAAATCTCCTGATAAATCAATGACACGCATGCCCTGATTGCGTAACCATCCACTCCACTTACTTGATACACCTGGAGGAGTCGCTAAAAAAACTGTATGAATGTCATCCATAAGTTCAGCCTCTTCCAACGGTCGCAATGTATATTTATTCTCATTTAATAAATGCGGATATTGTGAAGTTAATGACTGCCCATCTTCATTTGATGTATAAAGATCAATAGATTGAACCTGAGGGTGTTCATTTAAAAACCGTAGTAACTCTACGCCACCATATCCACTAGCGCCGATAATACCAACCTTCATCCTCTCACTCCCGAAACGATTTCTCTTGATATTCACCTATTATAAATATGAATAAAAATAAATTCAACTGTATTTTTATTTTATTTTCACCTAATAGATGTTCTACCGAGATATCCAAGTGATGAAAAAGCAAAAAGCCTTAACAATTTACTAAACAAAAAACACCTAGCTAAGGGCTAGGTGTTAAGCTCATTACACTTTTTCTTGTGAGATTGACGCGATTATATCTTCAAGGATCTCTTCTTGATTCATCTCCAGGCCGTTATATTTTCTTACAACATGCCCTTCAGAATTAATTAAAAAGAAACTTGTCGAATGAATAATATCTTCAGGTTGCTCACCGTGTGCATATGGAACTCGAAACGCTTCATTTGAAAATGTTTCAAGCTCTTCAATTGAATAACCTGTTAAGAAATCCCAATTTTTGTTTTCTACTCCAATGTTGTGTGCATACTGATTCAGTTGTTCCGGCGTATCCTCAACCGGGTCTGCGGTAAATGTAATAAACTGAACGTCGTGCCCTTCTGACTCTAAATCATTTTGCAGCTGGTTCATATTTGGCATCATTGTTAAACAAACGGTTGTACAGTTTGTAAAGGCAAAGTTTGCCAGCCAATAGTCACCTTCTAAATCATTAGAGCCAACTGCTTCATTCTCTTGATTCACAAATGTAAACGCAGGGATAGTAATGTCGGCTTCCGAGATATCAAAGTCAGAATTCTGCCCCATTTCATACATCCATCCACATCCAGATAGCATCAATACTACGAATATCGTTCCAATTACTTTCAAAGAAACCACCCTTCACCCTTGAGATTGGGGAATATCGCTAATGGTTAATTCACCATCTTGCATTTTTTCTTTTTTCAACCATTGTTTAAAGACGTAGCCAATGGCAATCCCATAAACAATTTCTTGAAATACTTTCATTAAAACACCAGCTAATTGCTGATCTGTCCGGGCATCGAGGAACTGTAGTGCCTCTGGACTTCCGAATGCAGCAAGCAATGCTTCTGGTCCTGCTCCCCCGGGTAAGCAATACGCCATTACATTCGCCCAAATTAGCGGATCTGTGTATACAGCATACATGGCATTAGGGGCAAAAATGATGAGTGCACAAGCAGGTGTAATTAATAAACCATTTGCAAAAATATAAAAAATGCGTCGTAACTCAGGAAGCTTGTACGTACTCGGCACAGGGGATAAAATATACCACCACATTAGCGCTGCTGCAATTAGTAATACCCATTGATAAAGACTATGTAAGAACGGTGCTTGCATAAGCGTGTCAAACATAAGCGGAACGTGATAGAATGAAAATAGACCATTAAATAAGAGCAGTGCAACAATTGGATTCCAGAAGTAACGTAACGGTCGAAACGCCCATTTACTAGTTAAAAATGCTTCATACCATTGTCTCGGAATACCGAGTAATAGCAAAGGCACTGCGATAAAATAAGCAAAAACCATTTGTAGCATATGGATCGTCATCATGACGTGTCCGAATACATATAGTGGACTTCCCCAGCCTAAATAAAGCGCTAGCAAACCACTCATGAAGAAAATCATGTTTTTCACTGTGCCGGTTTTTGTCTTTCGCACAAGTAAGCCATATAGAATCGCTATCACGACAATCGTTACAAGCAACTCTGGTGTCCATAATGCGCGGAATCCCAAGCTTGAGGCAAACGTTTCCATATTTATACTCCTTTCAAGCAGGATCTCTCTTACGTACTCATCATAGCACATCTACAGTTGAATCCAAATGTGCTTCCGTGTATTTTTTGTTACTAATTTAAATGAAGGAGAGCTTATGAAACAAAGACATTTAATCGCCTTAGATTTAGACGGCACATTACTTCCAGAAAATCAGATCATTTCCCCACGTACAAAAGACGCGCTCTTAAAAGCGAAAAAAGCAGGTCATATTGTTGCCATTGCGACTGGACGACCTTACAGAGCAAGTAAACGCTATTACCAAGAGCTAAATCTGACCTCACCTATTATTAATTTTAATGGCGCGAGTGTCCATCACCCTCTTGATAAACAGTATCCAACCACTAAAGAAACGATTGATCTTAAGACAAGCCTGCATCTTATTTCGATTTGTAAAGAAGTTGGCATCGAAAATATGATGATTGAAATCAATGATTCATTTTACATGATGAAAAATGAAGGTTTTTTTGCAAATTTTTTAACTGATGGCATTGAACCCATTGCTTCAGGATCATTAGAATCATTGTTAACAGAACCACCTACTGCTATTCTAGTTGAACCTCAAGCGGACCGCGTAAAAGCGTTGCGCGATACCCTTGACCAAACAAATAGCGAAACGACGTTACAACGTTGGTGGAAAAGCAAAGTATCTGTTTTGGAAATTGCACCAAACCATGTCACAAAGGCGACCGCTTTACATGAAGTAGCAAAACACTACAACATTGACACTGAGCATATCATCGCTTTTGGTGACGAGGAAAATGACTTAGAAATGATTCAGTTTGCCGGACAAGGGATTGCAATGGGGAACGCCATTACAGAATTAAAAGACATTGCCCATGCAGTTACCGATACGAATGAAGAAGATGGCATTGCTGTGTATCTTGAAAAAGCCTTAACACTTTAATTTCCATTTTTGGGAGGGGACCTCATGATTGAAATTGTTGAACTTTCGGCAGATACAACAGCTGAAACAAAACGCGAACTGACTTATCTTTTTGAAAAGCAACTTCACAACATCGCTGGTAAAAAAGCGATGACGCAAATTGAACATATTTTAAATGAAGCCCTTCTCCCTCAATCACAAACCTATTTCTTTATTGCACGCTATGAAGGTCAAGCAGTCGCATTTGCTTTTTTTAATACTATGACTAGCTTCCAAAAAGGCGGACAGTACATTTGGCTCAACGAAATTTATGTTGAAGAAGAGTACCGGAACCAGGGAATTGCCAAAAAACTGTTGCTTCGGATTATTTACTGGGCTGAAACACGTAATATTAAAGGCATTGAGCTCGAAACGGGTTTAAACAATGAAGCAACAAAGTCTTTATATAATTCCCTCGGCTTTTACGATGTTGTGTCTAAACGGTATTCCTTTCGTTTTTAATTGAAGTCATACGCCTATTTTCTTCCATAACTAGGCGTATAGCTTCTTTTTTTTTGCGATTTTACATAGACTAAAGCAATCTCTTATTTAGTGCCTTTTGCAAAAGGAGTGTAAGAATATGACTGCAATTCCTTGGCCGACAGAATTTCAAGAACTTTCAATTAAAATCACAAAACGAGCGTTACATCAGTTTATAAAAAAAATGATGGCGAATGAATATGACCTTCACTGGCGCTATGACTCAAATTTCATTTATCTGATTATCGAATTTGAAGACTTGATTCATGAACTTCCTTTTATCCGCAACGATCATTTTTTGACAATGACAGCCAAAAAACTTTATGTGTACGATGCTACTCTTTCTGATGTACTTGAACACTTATTGCAATCTGAAAAAGGAACAGGTGTTGTTAAGCGAATGACGGAAGGGCCTCAATATGTCACAACCTATGAACACGGAGATATTGCCTCTACAGTAGAAATTGAAGGGAGTGAGCAAGGGATGGCGAATAAAAACGTACCGATGATTCAGTATAAGGAAAACGGAAAATCGCTTGGACCAAAAACGATGATTAACGTGATGAATCTAGAAATTAATTACATCCTGATGGAACTTTTTGAGGCAATGGAAACAAAGAATGAAGAAGCTATGGTCGAACATAAACATCGACTAAAAAAACTGGTAAACCGTCGCTCACAAGTAGAAAAACTTTTAAAGCTTTAGCGCACTTCAATTGATAGCACATCTTGTGCTTTTTTTTTGAGTTTAACGGTTTTTGCTCAAATCCGTAGCTAGACTTTTTTTTCCTTAGTAAAAAAGGTAAAATAGAGAGATACTGTTTTATCATGAGGTGAAAAATTGTCTAACGCTTATCGGCGCTTGCGCACAGAAATGGAACCTTATTTAAAAGGATTGAATCGCAAACTTCGATCTTCCCGTTACCTTGCTCCAGCTCAAATCGAGTCATACGGGCTTGAGGTACGAGATCATTTACATACATTTAAAGAAGATGAACAACTGAATGGGAGTTTTGTCATCATTGATTATTTATATGGACAAGCAAAAGGAGATGGCCAGTGGGCGTCACTGGAGAGACGGTTTAATCAATTTTTTGATACTATCACCCACCAGATGTATGAGTCAGCGTTTTCTAAATCAAAAAAATTAAAGACTCGATTTGCTAAAACATTAGGATCATCTTTTATTGCTTCGATGGAAGACGAACACGCTCCTTATCCGAGATTGTTCTATACGTTTATGAAAACATTTTCTACAGATCAGATTGATAAGCTCGATCATTATTTTTATGAGCATGATATGAAGAAAGCGTCTCGCTCATTTAGCATAACGATGAGCTACTTCTTCTTATATATCGGAAAAGAATCCTATGCAAAGACGTTAATGAAGCAAGCTCAACCATTAACATCTGATGAAGCCGTTCCACACTTGTCTTTACTAACGCACCGAGAACGATATGAACAAGTATTATCATGGTTTGATACGTTTTTTCCTAACAAAACAGATAAGCTAGGTGTTTTGCAGGAGTACTATGATCAATCTGCCTCCTTACATCATTCATCGTCTATTCAGTACGAAACATGGGATCGTTGGTTAAAAGCCCCTTCTTTTAAACGGTTTCAAACGTTGATGAGTCATTATTCGGAGCAACAAAAAGCACTTGTGCTCGATTATTTGCTACCGCCTTTGGAGCGACGACTCTTTAGCGAAGCGAATAAACTCGTCTATGCACAGATTTTAATTCAATACCCAGACTATGATCGCATGCAGCAATATTTTTTGCTACATGAAACCAATCCACTTGATTTACATGAGCAAAAGCAACAGTTATTACAGCAGCTTGTACAAGAGCAGCCAGCTCTTTCACTTCCTGTTGTTCATCAGTTTATCATTCGATTAGCAGAAAAACGCACGCGTAAATATTACGTGGAAGCAGCTGAATACGTTGAAAAACTTGCTTCTATTTATAAGCGTATGAACAAAACCGAACGTTATCAGCAATACAAACAAGCATTATATAAACGATATCAATCGTATCGAGCGTTTATTGAGGAGTTGAAACGTCGTGAACCAATCATCCATATGGATTCATAGTGGCTGGGTCAATCAGTCCTTTTTCGTTTGGGCAGAGGCAAAAGGACAAACCAATCAAGCAAAAAGCGGGTTTATCTATCCTTTTCTCTACTCTCCTTTCGAATTAAAATTACGACTGTTTCAAAACGATCCTATTTCTTTTTACGGAACGTTTTTAACACTATCACGGGCGATTATTCACGTCCCTCTCGTTCAACGTGAGTTTCAATCCTATGTCGGCTCAACGATTATTTATCAATCAGCCGACTCATGGAAAACACATTTTTTTCCAATAGAAGGCATTTCGTTCACTTTAAAAGAATTCATTCAGTTCCTTCCGTTGTTTCGCACATGGAAAACAGACTTTCAGCTAGCGGACGATTTTAATAGTTGGCTTCGGTTTATGGATGACGTTTACGCTTTAATTGAAGGTGGCTATTTTGAACCCAACCAAGCTGGGAAATGGGTTTTAAAAGTGAAAGAACAGTGGTTTAAAGATTGGGCTTCATCTATACCAATGTCATCGTTCTCTATCGCCAGCAGTCAAGAAAATCAATCGATTGAGCAAGAGGATGATGAGCACTATGCTCAACGCAAATCGATTATGGAAGCATTGATCGATTGTACGATTCGGGATTTGTTACACGAAGAAGATGTCACGGTTCTTTATAATGAATGGCAGCAGTCTGTTGAAGAACCATTACAGCCGCTTCTATCGACATTAAAAACGAGAACCCCAATGACAGCGAAAGAGAATTGGTCGACCCACGCGATTCAAGATCGATTAGGGGTAAAGCAACGAGAACCGTTTAAAACAGCTATTGTACTAAATGAACCAAAGGAAAACCAAGTTGACTGGACCCTCTCTCTAGCGTTGATTGATCGAACTAACCGTGAGCAAGTGATTCCGGTAAAACAATTGTTAACAGGAGACCATCCTTGGCTGACAAACCCCATTCCACAATTAAAAAAGGATTTATCGCACATTCAAGATGATTTTCAACCCCTATCGGCCATTAGCTTGTCAGCTCCAACTGTTACAGTTACGAGCGAAGATGCGTTTGAGCTGTTTATGCAACATGACCGATTTGAGCAAATTGGCGTAACCTTAATTGTGCCAAACCAGTTAAAGCAAACGCCATCGATTAAAGTGAAATTAAAAGACATGCAGCAAGATCGTTATAGTGGTGTTGACCCTATTTTGAATTGGAACAGTCTTTCACAATTTGATTATTCCATCATGGTTGGTTCTCAAGAAATGTCACAAGAAGAGTTTCAAACATACGTGAGTGAACAAAAATCCCTTTTACATCTTAATAACCAATGGCTTGTGTGGGATCCAAACCTTGCAGAACGGCTTAAGCAGTTTTTGGATCAGATTCAAGACCAATATACGTATTTAGATGCATGGCGCCTTGATCAAGAGGAAGACGGGCTTGAAGAACTTGATGACATTGATCTTTCTATTGAGTGGTCAGAAAAAGTTCAAGAGAAATTACCACAATTGTACCGGCGTGAACCTGCTCTTGTTCCCGTTCCTTCTAGACTACAAGGCAGTTTACGCATGTATCAGCAACAAGGCTTTAGCTGGCTCGTTCACTTGCGCCAAATTGGGTTTGGAGGATGTTTAGCAGATGACATGGGCTTAGGAAAGTCTATTCAAACCATTGCATATCTCCTTTATATTCTTGAACAACAACAGCAAAAAGCGGAGCCGTTTTTACTCATTTGCCCGACTTCCCTGCTCTATAATTGGGAGGCAGAATGTCAAAAATTCGCTCCTGAACTAAACGTATTTATCCACCATGGGAACGATCGAATTCTTGAAAAAGATGAACGACTTAGTGAATACGATTTAGTCATTACATCTTATACCCTTGCATTACGAGATGAAGACCTACTGCACGAATTCAATTGGAATGGCCTTATTCTAGATGAGGCTCAGCATATAAAAAATAAAGAAACGAAACAGCGTAAAGCCATTCGCAAGCTCCATGCGACTCATCGAATTGCGTTAACTGGAACGCCAATAGAAAATCGATTAACAGAATTATGGTCATTAATGGATTTACTGAATCCGTCCTTACTCGGCAACTATAAACAATTTTATGCAACGTACATTAAGCCGATTGAGAAAGATGGGGACAACGAGCGCCAGCAACAGCTACGAACAGTGATTCATCCATTTCTTTTAAGAAGGACAAAAGAAACAACGGACTCTGAATTAAATTTACCTGCAAAACATGAAGAATTGAAGTACGTTCCATTGACAATTGAGCAAGTAGGCTTATATCAGGCAATTGTCAATGACATTGAAGATCAAATCCATTCGGTCTCTACAATGGAGCGACGCGCGCTCATCTTACGGACAATTACGCGCTTAAAACAAATCTGTAACCATCCAGCTCAATTTTTAAAAGCACCTATTGAAGCGCATCGTTCAGGTAAGTGGGAAATGTTCCAAACATTGGTGCACGAGATTTATGAGCGACAAGAAAGTACACTCATTTTTACCCAGTATAAAGAAATGGGCAAACTCATTCGGTCGTATTTAGAAGAAACGTATGGTGCAACATCTTTTTTACATGGAGGATTAACAAAAAAACAACGGTTAGAGGCAATTGAAAGCTTTCAAGATCGTGAAGGACCTTCCTTTTTTGTTTTATCACTAAAAGCAGGCGGCGTTGGCTTGAATTTAACAAAAGCGACGAACGTCATTCACTACGATCGATGGTGGAATCCAGCAGTTGAAAACCAAGCTACCGACCGCGCCTATCGGATTGGCCAAACAGACGAGGTTCATGTGTACAAGTTGCTAACAGAGGGAACGATTGAGGAAAAAATCGACCGAATGATTACAGGTAAGCAACATTTGGCCGACGGCATTTTAGCCTCCTCTTCACAAGTAACAGAACTAAGTGATGAAGAATTACTTTCTTTATTGCGATTAAGTTAATAAGTTGGTGAAAGCATAATGAAACAGCCATTTGAGTCATTTTGGAAAACAGTTGAGCGTGAAAAAGAGTCTAAGACAGTCACCATTCCTCAAACAGAAGCTGGTACGCCAGAATGGAAAGCATTAAAAGAACGCATCCAGCAAAAAGCAAAAGAAAGAAGGTAGAGACGAGTCTCTACCTTCTTTCTTTGTGTTACGATTTACTAATTTCAACTTCAATCGACTGTGTAAATGTATTTGGATCGCTTAATGATTCTACAATGTTTTCGTCAACCAAAAGCTCCACAGTCATCATATACGCTCCTGCTGGTATGTTCTCTGTAGAAATTTCTTCTCGTACGTCTTCAATTTCGCCTGGCTCATACGTTTTTTCCGTTACGCTTTGAGCAAACATATGCTCATCCGAATAGCGGAATACTTCTTCTTCTTGTGCATTCACAAGTGTGATTTCATATAATTGTTGCGATGGGAAGGTTAACGTCTGTGCTTCATCTGTTCCGTTTTCAATGTACATCTCTACAAATAGCGTATCATCTGAAAGTTGATGATCAACTGTAAATACCCATTCATCAGACATAGTAGAATCTCCTCCAGCTGGAATATTCTGATCTTCTTCTTCCTCAGCCTGGCCACCACAAGCTGCTAATGTAAAAGCAAACGTAAGGCCCATTAGTACATTCAACGTTTTCAAGACAAATTCCTCCTATTAATCTTTCCGGAACAACCCGAAGATGTTCGCTGTCTCAACAATGTTCGTGAACGCCGCCGGATCGACTTCTTCAACGATATTTTTCAGCTCATACAGCTCGTACCTTGTAATAACAATCACTAACATTTCTTTTTCCTCAAATGTATACCCACCTTTAGCTGGTAAACGGGTAATCCCTCTGGTTAAACGTTGATGAATCGCTTTATTTAGCGTATCTGCGTTTTTTGTTACAATCATCGCGGTTAGTTTCACATAGCGAGTGTGAATGGCGTCAATAAAGCGTGAGGTTACATAAATAGAAATTAACGTAAATAACGCTTTTTCAGGATCTAGCATAATTCCTGATGCCACTACAATGATTGAATTTAAAATGAAGAAAAAGCTGCCAACAGGTCGATCAGACATTCTCGCTAACACGAGCACTATAATATCCAAACCACCCGAAGATGCGCCCCATTTAAGCAACAGCCCGGCACCACCTGCAGCGATAACCCCTCCGAAGACGGCATTTAACATAATGTCTTCAGAGAAAGCATAAACAGGCAAGACTTCTAAGAAAATGGTTGTCAGCACAACACTTGCAAAGCTATAGATTGTAAAACTCTTTCCAACTTTAAGCCAACCAAGGATTGCGACTGGAATGTTTAATAGCAACAATAGGATCCCTGTAGATAATGGCACGACATAGGATAAAAGCTGCGCGACACCAGTAAAGCCACTGGCAAATACATCAGCTGGTAGAAGAAAGAAATTTAGTGAACTTGCAAGTAAAAACGAACCAATAATAACAATGAAAATTTTTCCGAATTTACGAATCATTTTACATCGTCACCTGGTTCTGGCTTTCCACTTGTTTTTCAAACCAATTCGCAGCATCGAGCATAGCACTTCGCGTTATTTTGTGATCCGCTCCTTTTTCAGGGTAGAATGTCACTTGATGATCTTGAACGATAGAAGATGCTTTTAATTGTTCTAAAAAAGCTTGAGCGAATTGATAAGGGACCGTTTGATCTTCCATACCGTGCCAGATGTATAGCTGCCGATCTTCAAGGACACGTACATCCCGTGATAGATCAAACACACGTACCTGCTCTAAAATGGCTTCTTTTTGTTCCTCAGTAATCTTCATACCACGTTTTGTAGCGACCTCAAACATCAATTTTGCAAATTCTTCATATTGAGGCGCTCCCATAAACAAACACGCATGTTTGATCCAGTCATATTGTTGCAAGAGCCCATATGAAGTAATTGCACCCATCGAAGTACCACCAATAAATAGTTGGTTCTCCTCGGTTTGAAATCGTTCATTGATTGCCTGTACGAGACGTGGAAACTCTTCAATTGACTGTTGGATAACCGACCAAAAATGAAGGTACGGATCTTTTGAGCCTTCTCCTGGCTGTCGGACACCATGATAGAGCGCATCTGGTAACACCACTCGGAATCCTTTCTTTGCAATGGTATACGCAATATGCAAATTATGTTCTTTTGCGCTTGTGACGCCATGATAAAAAAACAACGTTGGCTTTTCACCACGTTCTTCTTCCTCTACAATAAGTAGAGGGATATTATGTATCACATCTTCTTGAATTCGCATCTCTCTGATCCACTCCTACGTTCAAAAAAGCCGCCTAGAAGGCAGCTTTCACAAAATTATTGGTACTTTTCGTTATAACGTTGGATGCTGTATAACGATCCTTCGTCAACCATTTTGCTGTCTTCCGTATAGGGTCTAGGGTTCCCTAATTGAAAGGATTTAATTTTTTCTTCTTTTGATTTCCCTGTCACTTTGTTTAAAAAGTCTTGACTCTTTTCTTTTAAATCTGCTCGCTTATCACCATCTACTAAGTAAACCGTCAATGCTCCTGCTACGGCTGCCGATGCTACAGCAACAATTGTTTTCTTTGCATCCACTACAAAAAACCCCTCTCTAAACAAAATCAACGATTCTCTTTATAGTATGTTCCCTAAATGATACTTCATAAACCTAAAAGAATGATTCAATTTCATAACCCATAAATCGTTACAGTGATAAAATAGGAAGAATCTTTATAAGTGGTCATAACCCACTCATAAAGATTCTTTTCACTTAAGCTCAATCCTACTAATTGACTATTATTTACCTGTGTACAGTTCTTTTGGTTCTTTTACGATCCATTCTTGACCAAAAGAACGCTCGCCGTCCCATTCTAACATCCCGCCATCATAATTACGGACATTTGTAAAACCCTGTTCCTTCATGTACATTGCTGTATTTTGACTTCTACGTCCACTTCTACATACAAGAATATAACTCTTGTCGTCATCCATTTCTTGAAGCATGGATGGCACTTCATTCATCGGAATGAGTGGAACCCCTGGAATGTGTCCGTCTTCATATTCAGTTACTTCGCGAACGTCAATAACAATCGGCTCATCGTGCGGTTTTTTGTTTTGTAATTCGTCTTTCAATTCACTCGTAGATATTTGTAAAATACCATCTTCAGTTTTACTCATAGGAACCTCCAATTTTTCGCTTATTCAATCGTTATGTCAATGTGGGGAAACGACTCTCGAAGCTGCGTTAGCGTCACTTCTTCAGCTTCTAATTGTTCAAAGACAGGTAGAACGACATCATCAATGTAGCTTGCCACATCAATGGTACCATCAGACCGAATGTAATCATCGTGATCAGACACAATCTCATATAAAGGCTGAAACGATTGAATCTGAAATGCTACTGTTCTTCCTTGGATGTCTCTCGTATAGTCTCTCGTATCAATTGCATGCACACGATAGACCGATGCCAAACTTACGTAACGCGCCTGCTCTTGTTCGATTTGCTCTTCTTGATTGTCTGTCATAACAACATCGCCACTATATGCCGTTGGGACAAAAACGGAAATAGCAAAGTAAAGTGTCAATACTGTTATAAAGACGAGAAAGGAACTTGTCCTTTCTTTTCCTCTTGTATCTCCGCTTCTCTTTTGAATACTTCGATGGACAATAAAGAGGGTAACTGCTAATAAAAGAATGCAGCTAGTAATAAGGATAAACTGAAACCAACCTTCAGATAAGATCACCATTTAAAACGACTCTCTTTCTCGTACAATAATGTTCGTTAATCATTCGTATCGTACCATAAGAGCGTTCATTTAAAAACGAAAAAGCGTTAAATTGAAGAAGATTTTGCGATTGTTTTCCATCTGTCTCTAGCCTTACATGGGCATATTTCCCCGTTTTCTTGTTTCGTCAACAGGTTTGGCTTTTAAATAGCGAAACGACTGAATTAAAAACGAACGGGTTTCTCTTGGCAAAATCACATCATCAATATACCCTTTTTTTGCAGCATGATATGGGGAATCGGTCTCTTCTAGATTTCTAACAGCTTTTTCTGCAACAATCGCTTCTGAACTTTGACTCCCCATAACTGCAATAGACGCACACGGCCAAGCTACGACTAGATCTGCACCAATCCCTTTACTATTTAATGCGACAAACGCACCTCCGTATGCTTTTCTAAGTACGACGGTAATTTTCGGTACAGATGCTTCAGCAAACGCGTAAATTAGTTTAGCGCCGTGGCGCAATAGGCCTTTATATTCTTGGTCTTTTCCAGGGATAAATCCGCTCACATCTTCTAACACAAGCAATGGAATGTGGAAACAATTGCAGAAACGAACAAACCGGGCACCTTTATCACTTGCATCAATATCAATGCAACCGGCTAAATGAATGGGGTTATTAGCCACAACACCGACTGTTTTACCGTTTAAGCGAATAAAACCGGTCACGATGTTTTTGGCAAAACCTTTTGACCATTCAAACAAGTACTGTTGATCTGCAAGACACGCAATGATTTCTTTCACATTATATACTTCTCGCTCATCTTTTGGTAAACACGTCTCAATTTCTGTTTCTGAAGCGACACTGGTCGATTCTTTTTTGCGGTTTCCTAAAAAAGATAAAAACTCTTTCACTTGAGCAAACGCTTCTTGCTCTGTGTCAGCCACAAAATGAGCCAACCCGCTTTTGGTTGCATGTACATCTGCACCACCAAGATCTTCAGGCGACAACGTCTCTCCACTTATTGCTTGAAGAACTTTCGGTCCTGTTATAAACATTTGGCTAATCGTTCGTACCATAAATATCGCATCGCTTAATGCAGGGGAATAAGCAGCTCCTCCTGCACAAGGTCCAAGCATAACCGATAGCTGGGGAATAACGCCTGAGTACTGAACGTTTCGCTTGAATATTTCTCCATAACCATGCAGCGCCTCTATGCCTTCTTGAATACGTGCTCCGCCTGAATCAATTAAGCCAATAATTGGCATCCGATGTTCGTAAGCTAAATCCATTAACGAACAAATCTTTTGTGCGTGCATGCCTCCAAGCGTACCGCCGACAATTGTAAAATCTTGTGCATAAATACAAACATCTTGCTCGTTTATTTTGCCAATACCAGTAATGACACCATCGCTTGGTTGACCGTCTAAACCTAATGCAAATCGATACAACTCAGAAAAGCTATTCGCATCAACAAGCTGACTAATCCGCTCCCGTGCTAATAGCTTCCCCCGTTTCTTTTGCGCTTCTTGCTTATCAATTCCGCCGCCTAATGAAATGATCTCTAATCGTTTCTCATAGTCTTGTTCTTCTTGATTGTCCATTGTGATCCACCCTTTTTAGGTTCTTGTTGTAATGTAACCAAAAAGGGGGACGCTATGCGTTAGGGTGTTCTGTGAACAGGCAAGGTTACACATCGAAATGAACCACCTGATTTAATAATCTCAGAAAAATCAACTTCAATGATCGTATAGCCACGATCCCGTAGCGCTTGGTTCGTTTTTTTGTTTTGGGGCAGTGCTAAAATACGCTTTTTCCCTATCGACAAAACATTTACACTTAAATGAAATTGTTCTTCTTTTGAAACTTCAATACAATCATAACGTTCAGACAGCATTCGATAAGCAGCAGCATCAATCGCCTCAGGGTATACGAGTGCTTCATGTTTCGAAATAGGTTGAAACACACAATCTAGATGCAAATACTTATGATCAAATGGCACCCATTGAAATTGTTTACTTCCATGATTCTGTTCTAACATTGATAAACTATTTGACGATGTACGCCCACTCGCACCGACATAAATGATATGCTCCGTAACGATGACGTCTCCGCCCTCGATTGTCCCTTTTGGAATAAATTGATACGGACGATCAATCGCTTCCAAAAATTTAGCAAGCTCTTTTTCCTCGCCTTGTCGGATCTCACTTTCCATTCGCGCAACATATAGAACGTTTTCGATTGTAAATCCGCTATCACGCATAAAAATCTGTTCAGGAAATGATGCATGAGGCGGCAACATCCGTACATTAACTCCTTCATCCCTCATCGTTTCAATAAGCGTTTGGTGCTGGGAACAAGCTAATTCTTTATCAATATTTTCTTTCATATACTTCCGCTGCGTTTCATTGATGGGTTCTTTAATTGTCATATACGTTGGTTTGCATACAACCACTTCTGTCAACGTATCAAATTCAGAATTACAATAAACGTTTTCATTTTTCATGAGTGAATGACCCCTATCTTTTGAATCAATTCTTTATTAAGATTTGCATACAGGATTGTAAAAATCAATTTTATCCATTATATTTTTATATATTCGTATACCTTTTCCTAAGTGTATACTACAATAAGGATATCTTATCCATTTTAAATGATTAATCTTACAAACATAAAAATCAGACCAACATACTTGGCCTGATCTTAATGAAAAGTCAAAAATAAATTATAGCCATTTTCAGAAATGGTCTTTCCATTTTTATGACTTTCGATGTGAGACGAGAGCTCTGAAGAGAGAATATAAAATTGTTCTTTATTACGACATTCAAGAGATAGATCAATTTGCTTTCTTAAATATTGTTCTTTAAAGTAATAACTTGAATACGTTAGAACAGCTCGAGCATAGAGAGATTGAACAGTGAGATCGGTACGAACTTCTAAACTGTTAATAATGTGCAACTGCTTTAGGACATTCTTATCAATGGCAAATGGCTCTTTCATTGTTCTCCCTCCATCTGTTATGATGATATCGTTTAATTTACTCATGTTTTACCCTGAAAAGAATGGTCATAAACCTGAGGGTGTTGGATGTTCCAACCCATTTTTTCATGTCCATTTTTTCACCCTACTTATTCGGAGGTGCCTCACTTATGTGTGGTTTTATTGGAGAGCTCTTACACAAACATAACGAAAACAACCACGCTGATGATCAGACGTGGACTGAAGCTTTAGAGATGATCCACCATCGTGGACCAGATCAAACAGGCGAATATAAAGACGAATTTGTTCGGCTAGGCTTTAAACGCTTAAGCATTATTGACTTAGAAAACGGCTCACAGCCTTTTTCTTATCAAGAAGGTCGCTATCAAATGGTGTTTAATGGCGAAATTTATAACTATATTGAACTCCGAGAAGGGTTACAAAAGCAAGGCGTAACATTCCGTACACACTCGGATACCGAAGTTCTTATTGCGATGTACGCGCATGAAGGCAAAGAAATGATCAAAAAACTGCGCGGGATGTTTGCCTTTGCGATTTGGGATACTGAAGAAAAAACACTTTTCTGTGGTCGCGACCGTTTCGGTATTAAACCGTTCTATTATATGAGAGACAACGGTCGTCTTCATTTTGGTTCAGAGCAAAAATCTCTTATGCCTTATATTGATGAAGTACAAGTACGTACAGATTCGTTACAACATTATACAACTTTTCAATATGTACCAGAACCACATACATTAACAAATCATGTAGAAAAACTATTACCAGGTCACTATTTAACCATTGATGAGCATCTATCAATTGACGTCACAAGCTATAGCGATCGCTCGTTTTATCAGCACTCTCGCAATCAATCACTTGATTCGTTAGTAAACGAAACGAAAGACGTGTTAACAAATTCGGTAGAAAAACATATGCGTTCAGATGTTCCTGTCGGATCTTTTCTATCAAGTGGAATTGATTCTACAGCGATCGTCGCACTTGCCAAAGAACAACACCCAGAATTATTAACATTTACAGTGGGCTTTGAAACACAAGGCTATAGTGAGATTGATCTAGCTCAAGACTCGGCAGAAAAATTAGGTGTCCGAAATGTTTCAAAATTAATCACGCCGGAAGAATTTTTAGAAGAACTTCCTAAAATTATGTGGCATATGGATGAGCCTGTTGCCGATCCAGCAGCTGTTCCACTCTATTTTGTTGCAAAAGAAGCAGCTAAGCATGTGAAAGTTGTTTTATCTGGAGAAGGTGCCGATGAATTATTTGGTGGTTATCGGATTTACCGCGAGCCGTTAGATTTAAAATTCTTTGACAAAATACCAAAAGGCTTGCATCCTGCTTTAAATCGATTTGCTCAACGATTACCTTCGTCTGTTAAAGGACGTGGATTTTTATTAAGAGGAACAACGCCTATTGAACAACGTTATGTCGGGAACGCGTTTATTTTTAATGAAGAAGAAAAGAAAGAGCTTTTTCATTCGTATGATGCATCCCATCCATATACAGATGTGACCCGTCCGCTTTATGACGCCGTCCGTCACTATGACGATTCTACAAAGATGCAGTATGTGGACATGCATACGTGGCTTGCTAGTGATATTCTTGTTAAAGCGGATCGTATGACAATGGCCCACTCGCTTGAATTACGCGTGCCATTTCTTGATAAAGAAGTCTTTGAATTTGCTCGTTCTTTGCAAACAGATTTAAAATTAGCAAACAATACAACAAAATTTGTTCTAAGAGAAGCCATGAAAGAGATCGTACCAGATTCCATTGTATCTCGTAAAAAACTTGGGTTCCCTGTACCTATTCGCGTATGGCTTAAAGACGAGCTGTACAGCTGGGCGCAACAAACCATTAAAACAAGCGGTGCGGATGAATATTTCAACAAATCCTTCTTACTGCAAATGTTAGAAGATCACCGTCAAGGAAAAGCGGACTACAGTCGTAAATTATGGACCGTTCTATGCTTTATGATGTGGCATGATCTTCATCTTGCTAGTAAAAGCGAGAAAGTAAGCAAAATTGTCATATAACAAGAAAGAATCTTCTTGAAGGCGTGTCGCAACGTCATTCAGGAAGATTCTTTTTTTAGTTACTCTCGTTTATTTGTTTACACTTGAACAGCTTTATTTGTTTCAATGTACGTCAGCAACTCGTGAAGATCAATCATTGACGCAAAACCTGTTTCCACTTGGATAAGCTGGTTAATAAATGGTGTTGGAGACTGAACATCACTTGCTTCTTGGAATGCTTCAATCTCGACACGCAAAATATCGCTCGCCTGATCCACGAGTAGCGCAACGTCTTTCTCTTGAGAGGTGCAAATTAACAGCCGAGAATGCCTTGTGATTGTTGCTTTTGTGCCATTCAAAATTTGATTCATGTCTACGACAGCAATTAACTCTCCACGAACGAGCACAACTCCCTCTATCACTTTAGCCGTATTCGGAACAGAGGCAATCCCGTTAACAGGTTCGATTGAAAGGAGGTTTTGCAAATGCATGCCATATTCTTGCTTTCCGACAGTAAAAAGAAGCAATTTTTCTAATGCATTACTCATGTTTCATCCTCCATTCATCCTGAAAGTACATAGAGGTATCTAAAACCATTGCAATCTTTCCATCCCCAAGGATGGTGGCACCTAACAACCCCGTAGTCCCTTTTAATAATGACCCGAGAGATTTTAAGACAATTTCACTGTGGCCAACGAAATCATCTACACGTAACGCGACTAACTTATTTTTTTGATATATAACCACAACCGACCACTCCTCTTGCTCGTCCACCTCCACTCCCACAAACGTTCGCAAAGAGACTACGGGAGTATAGAGACCACGTACATCAATCATTGCTTGATTTTGTGAATAGTGAATGTCTTCCGTTTTGATTGTTGCGGTTTCGAGTACAGCAGAGACCGGAATGGCAAATGTGTCATTATTAACACGGACAAGTAATGCTTCCATTATCGAAACGGTTAATGGAAGCGAAATAGAAAAGGTAGACCCTTCACCTGGTCGAGACGCGACTTCAATGGTTCCACCGATCTTCTCTAAATTCGTCTTAACCACATCTAAACCAACTCCTCGACCTGATAGATCGGTTACTGTATCAGCTGTACTAAAACCTGATTGGAAGAGGAGTTGAAAGACCTCTTCATCGGTTCGATTTGCTGCATCATCTTCGGTTAGCAGGTCGAGAGACAACGCTTTTTGCAATACTCGCTCCCGATCAATGCCCCCTCCGTCATCTTCAATTTCAATCACCACCCGGCTTCCTTTATAAAAAGCGCGTAACGTGATCGTCCCCTTCTCAGCTTTATGAAGAGCTTTTCGTTTGTCACGATGCTCGATGCCATGATCAATTGAATTTCTTAATAAATGGAGCAAAGGATCGCTTAATTCATCGATCAAAGCCTTATCGATTTCAGTTTCCCCGCCTTCCACAACAAAATGAATGTCTTTGTCGACTTCTTTTGCAATTTTGCGGACCATCTTTGGAAATCTAGTGAATACCGTATCTAACGTCATCATTCGAATAGAGAGCATCACAGATTGCAAATGACTAATGCTCCGATTCATTTTCTCTGCCGTCACCAGTAGATCAGGCTGATCGATTTGTTTTGCTAATTGTTCTAGCCTGCTTTTTTCAATGACAAGCTCTTCAAACATATACATTAATTCATCTAATTTTGATAGCTGCACACGTATGGATTTCTGCACACGTGCATCTGCTCCCTCTCCCTTTTCAACAACCTTTTGATCCCTACTATCAGGGCTTGCATTTGACTGGGTTTGCTCAAGGACAAAATCTTTCACGTCCACATTTGTAATCTCACTTAACCCTTTTATGACTGAAACCATGTCTTGAGCCTTTGATCCTGTCGCTACTATTACCTGAAAATCGCGGTCAAACAGACCTTCTTCAAGGGCTTCTGTGTTTGGATTTGTATGTAAAATTTCACCCAAGTTACTAAGTTCATTTATTACCATATACGCACGAACGCCTTTTAGCATCGCTTGCTCATCCACTTCAACATGAACCGTTTTAAGTGGAATCCCCTCTTCAAGCGCTTGTGCAAGCATCCGCAACGTATAGCCATCTATATCATCTTGCATAGACGAACGGACTTCATTTGGGTTCATGCGCAGAAGCTGCTGTTCTAACTCTTGACCATAAGGCAGTTCTGTTCCACTTTCCTCAATGGATTCAAGCGAGCTATCAAGAAAATCGACAATCATAAAAAATAGATTCATATGCTCATTCTCTAAAGACACATTCCCTGTTCTTAAGTCGTCTAGCATATTCTCAAATTGGTGTGTAACATCGGCCATAACAGTAAAGTTCATTGAAGCGGCCATGCCTTTAATCGTATGAGCCGACCGAAAAACGTCGTTCAGAGTAGTCGTTTGATTTTCCTCTTCTGATAGTCGAGGCAGTTGTTCATTTATAAGTGAAAGATGTTCATGACCTTCTTCAATAAACATCGTTAAGTACTGGTTTTGACTCAACACATTCTCCACCTTAGCAAAAAAGAATACGAGAGCAACTGCTCTCGTATTCTTTATCGGATTCATTCTAATGAAAGTTGATACCGATCTAGAAATACTCCAAATCCCGCTAACGCCCATTTATCCCTAACAGCCAAACCATTAATCCAGAAAAAAGAAAGATGCTTATATGTAGCGCAAATAAAGAATAGTTCTTCCGCTTTAATGCCAGTCGACTCGTTTCAAAAAAGATAAACAGTAAAAGGGCAATTGCCCCTTTCACACTATAATAAGGGGTAAATTGATACATATATAAAATCACGACACCTGTTAACAGTAAAAGAACCTGTGTTAACCTGACAAACACGGCAATAAGCTTTCTGCCTGTTTGCAAATCAAACCACGTGAGGATCAACCATACGGCAGCTCCTATAAAAAAAAGCGGCCATACATAATTATGAAACTGTAAGTATGGTAAAAAGGTTTGGGCAGGAATCACACGTTGCCCTCCTCTAGCAATAGAATAGGTTTCAATTCACCATTCTAGTATAGCATAAAATAAAAAGCGAGAACCGAGGTTCTCGCTAGTTCAAATCAAAATGGTGCCCATTTGCTTCATAGATAATCCACTCTGATAAATTCGTCGCATAATCCGCAATTCGCTCCACATACCGAGCGATAAAAGCTAATTGCGTGGTTCCTTCAACATTTTGTTCATTCACATCTTGTCTGAACAAACGTTTAATAAACTTTCCAAACCGTTCATCTATTGCATCGTCTTCTTTCGCTAGCTGCTGCGCTGCGAAAACATCTTTCTCTTTATAGGCAACGAGTGCCTTAGCAACCATAGCCCGCGCATCTTTTGCCAGTGAAGAAAGCTCACTAATTGTGTCATCATCTACTGCTGATATTCGTCGTGACACTTTTGCCATATCAACTGCTAAATCAGCAACCCGTTCTAAATCTCCGCTAATTTTCATTACCACAATCAGCTTTCGAAGATCACTTGCTACAGGTTGTTGGCGCGCAATAATATCAAAAACTTGCTCATTTAGTTCAAGCTCTCGCTTATTAATTTTTTTATCATTGGCAATAATGTCGTCTACTTTACTCGTATCCCCTGTCTCAAAGCAAGCAATAGCCCGATCCAGCTGCACAAGGGTTCGTTCCCCTAGTTCCTGAATGTGCGTGACGGATTCTTCAAGCTGTTGAACAAACATGCTACGTAACATATGCTTCGCCCCTTAACCGAATTGACCTGAAATATAAGCCTCAGTCCGCTTATGTTCAGGGTTAGAGAAAATTTTTCTTGTATCATCAATTTCAATCAGTTCACCCATATAGAAAAACGCGGTCTTATCAGAAATTCGCGCCGCCTGCTGCATATTGTGTGTCACGATCACAACGGTATACGTTCCTTTTAAAGACGTAATCAGTTCTTCAATTTTTGTTGTTGATAATGGATCTAGTGCACTCGTTGGCTCATCCATTAATAATACTTCTGGCTTTGTAGCAAGTGCTCGCGCAATACATAAACGTTGCTGCTGTCCTCCGGATAAGCCCATGGCGTTTTTACTTAATCGATCTTTTACTTCGTCCCAAAGAAACGCTCCTTTTAAACTGGATTCTACAATTTCATCCAATTCTTTTTTCTTACGAATACCGTGAACTCTTGGTCCATACGCAACATTTTCATAGATTGACTTTGGAAATGGGTTTGGCTTTTGAAACACCATCCCGACCTGTTTTCGAAGATCTGCCAAATCCATAGAACTATGCAACAGATTCTGCTCATGATAGTTTAATTCACCTGACATCTTAATGGTTGGATTTAACTTGGACATTAAGTTCAGTGTTTTTATAAATGTGGACTTTCCGCAACCGGACGGACCAATAATCGCTGTCACTTCTTTTTCATTTAACGCTAAACTAATATTTTTCAACGCATGATTTTGTCCGTACCATAAATTAAAATCTCTTACTTGATAAACTGCTTTGGTTTCTTCTAACGTTGCCACCATATTAAGATGCCCCCTCCTTAACCAAATCGACCAGAAATATAGGCTTCCGTTTGCTTATGATCAGGATTACTAAATAATTTCTCCGTAGAGTTTGTTTCAATTAATTCACCGTTGTAAAAGAATGCCGTTCGGTCCGATACACGAGAAGCTTGCTGCATATTATGCGTTACCACAACAACCGTATATTGTTTCTTTAACTCGATCATTAATTCTTCTACTTTTGCAGTGGCGATCGGATCTAGTGCTGAAGCTGGTTCGTCTAGTAAAATGACTTCTGGCTTTAATGCGAGCGTGCGCGCAATACATAAGCGCTGTTGCTGTCCTCCAGAAAGATCAAGTGCAGACTCGTGCAAACGATCTTTGACTTCCTCCCATAAAGCCGCTTTTGTTAACGATTCTTCCACGATGCCTTTCCATTCTTTCTTGGGCACACCGTGAAAACGGAGTCCGTGGGTCAAATTATCATAAATCGACTTTGGAAATGGGTTTGCTTTTTGAAAGACCATCCCAATTTCTTTGCGCAGTGATACCACATTGACCGCATCGCTTAGCAAATTCACATCTTCATACATCATTTTTCCTGTAACTCGTGCTGACGGAATCAAATCGTTCATCCGATTAATACTTCTTAAAAAAGTCGATTTCCCACAGCCTGAAGGACCAATTAACGCAAGAATTTCATTGCGATTGACTGCTAGAGACAGGTCTTTAACAGCATGGTTCTCTCCATAATAAATGTTAATGTTTTCTGCTTTTAGTAACGTGTTTTCCGTTACAAGCTCAGTCTGTTGTTCTTCTTTTCGAACGGTTAAGGTTGACATGGAATTCCTCCTATTTTGCAGACGTTAATTTTTTGTGCACATAGCGTCCAAGAAGTCGGGCCATTAAATTAAATAACAGAACAGCAATAATGAGCACGAGCGCCGCACCGTCAGCAATATCTCTGGCATCCGGAACAAGCCCTTGAGTGTTTACTTTCCAAATGTGAACAGCCAACGTTTCTGCTGGTCGAAACACGTTTAATGGTGATGTCTCTGAAAATGGATTAAAGTTTGCCCAATCAAGTCGTGGTGTCGTCACGCCAGACGTAAATAATAACGCAGCCGCTTCACCAAACACACGTCCTGCTGATAAAATAACTCCTGTCAAAATTCCTGGGAATGCTGCTGGCAAAATAATCGTCCGAATCGTATCCCAATGCGTAATGCCAAGAGCTAAGCTTACTTCTTTTTGTTCACGGGCAACGCTTGTAATGGAATCCTCAACGACACGCACCATGACAGGTAAATTAAAGACTGTTAACGCAAGTGCACCACCTAAGATTGAATAGCTCCAGCCGGTTAATTGTACAAAGACAAGTAAACCGAAAAGACCTACAACAATGGATGGAAGGGACGCTAATACTTCAATACATGTACGAATAAAATCTGTTACCTTGCCAGGCTTTGCGTATTCAGCCATGTAAATCCCGCCACCAAGGCCAAGGGGAACAGTAAATAACATTGTTAGAACAAGAATGTAAAAAGAGTTAAATAGTTGTGGACCAATTCCTCCACCTTCACGAAACGAGCTCGGCGGACTTGTTAAAAAGTTCAAGTCCAGTTGGCCAATCCCACGTACCAATATATAACTAATCAAACTTGCTAATACGGCTACAATGAGAAGCGCAATCAGTGTAAATACTGATGTCGCTAATCGATCTGTCCATCGTTTATTCATGAAAAACGCCTCCTAGATGACAAGAAACGAACGATGATAATGAACAAGTAAGAC
The DNA here is from genome assembly GCF_047238345.1 of Shouchella phoenicis. Lineage (NCBI taxonomy): Bacteria > Bacillati > Bacillota > Bacilli > Caryophanales > Bacillaceae > Shouchella > Shouchella phoenicis. Next base: position 2,477,829 of record NZ_JBDFMQ010000001.1, read on the forward strand.
ATCACTAGAAGAATTAATCCTAATGACCAGAGCACGTTGTTTTCCGTGCTTCCAGGTACCGTATGTCCCATGTTTAATGTAATAATCGTCGTTAATGTTGCAGTTGGATCAAGTAAAGATTCTGCAATGGTTCGAGAATTTCCGATTACCATTTGTACAGCAAGTGCTTCACCAAAGGCACGGGCCATTCCTAAAACAATCGCCGTTAACAGCATCGGTCCAGCAGCTGGCACAATGACGCGGCGAATCGTTTGCCATCTCGTTGCCCCTAAAGCGAGGGATGATTCTCTAATCCCATTTGGAACAGATCGAAGCGCGTCGGTCGCAATACTTGTCACAGTCGGTAAAATCATAATGGATAATACGACCATTCCAGCTAATAAGCCAAATCCTTGCCCACCAACATTTTCACGTATAAAAGGAACAATGAGTGTTAAGCCAATAAATCCATAAACAACTGATGGAATCCCCACTAACAGCTCTACTGCTGGTTGGAGAATTTTCCGTCCCCAACTTGGCGCAATTTCAGTCATGTAAATGGCGGCACCAATTCCAAGCGGTGCAGCCACTAAAGCGGCTAAAATGGTTACGGCAAACGAGCCGACAATAAAAGGTAAAGCACCATAAGCTGGTCCGCCTTGATCGGCACTCCGGGCCGGATTCCAGTCTAGACTAGTTAAAAATTCAATCGGACTAACGCCGTCAGCAACAAAAGCTTGCATTCCGCGTAAGACTAGGAAAAGTGTAATCGATACGGTTGTTAAAATGATAATTGTTGCACATGTGTAAACAATCAATTTCCCTTTGCGTTCTGTTTTTATCGTTTTCTTTTTATCTAGCAAACGGTCTGCTACAGATTGGGTAGCTGGCATGAATACGTTCCTCCTTGATCTTCTCCTCAATGAAAATCAATGTTTGAAAAGGGGCTCGGCCTTTTTAACCAAAGCCCCCTTTTATTCTCTTTATTTTGCTGTTTCATTTCCTTCAGCATCTCGTTCTACTTGCATCCCGGTTTCAGGAATGTAGCCCATTTCTGGAATCACACCATCTTGTACCGTTTCACTGAACAGGAAGTCGATAAACGCTTTTGTTAACCCTTCAGGCTCTCCATTTGTATAAGAGTGCATGTAGGCCCAGATTGGGAAATCCCCTGACATGACGTTTTCATCGGTTTGCTCAACGCCATCTACTGCTAACGGTAAAACCGAACCTTGGTCATCGTAGTACGAGAAAGCAAGGTAGCCGATTGCACCAGGAGTCTCGCTAATAATCTGACGCACGGTACTTGATGAATCTTCTGTAATTGCATCAGATGAAGGCTCATTGCCTTCAAGGCCATATTTTACAAATGTATCTCTCGTTCCAGAAGAATCTGGGCGGTTGACAAGAACAATCTCTTCATCTGCGCCACCGATTTCACTCCAGTTCGTTACTTCTCCTGTAAAAATATCAATCATGTCTTCCGTTGATAGATCGTCTACACCGACTTCAGGGTGAGCGGCTGGACCCATTCCTACGACCGCAATGCGGTGATCAACAAGATTTGATGCATCAATATCGTCTTTTTCTTCCGCAAATACATCCGAGTTCCCGATGTCAACTTGTTCACTTGCGATAGAAGATAAACCTTGGCCAGATCCACCGGCTTGTACAGAGATACTTGCTTCCAAGTTCTCTTCCATAAACACTTCACTTGCCGCTGCCACAAGCGGTTCCATGGCGCTTGATCCTGCTACAAGAATGCTTCCTGATACTTCTTCCGTATTATTATCATTGGAGTCATCTCCACCATTTGATGCGTTGTCACCATCACCATTCGTTCCCTCATCTGATCCACATGCAGCTGCTGTTAATAGAAACGCTGCAAAAACTGCTCCAAGGTTTAACTTCTTCATCTGTTTGTTTCCCCCTATTTGTTAAGCGTTCGGTATCGTTCTTACAAGCCCAAGTATAGATGGCAAGTATTAAGTTCATATATGGCTCGTGTAAAGCTTTTGTAAAAAGCATGAAGATCACCTTTACAAATGAACATAAAAAAAACGTACTGATCATGATCAGTACGTTTCATATCTACACGATTATTTCTTAGTTTGTTTGTTCCTTTGTTGGTCCATAGACCCCAGGTACCGTTAACCCTGCTTGACGAAGGAGGACCGTCATTTGCCCACGATGGTGCGTTTGATGGCTAACAAGCATACGTAGCATCGTTCCTTTTGTCATCGTTGCACCTAAGGCTTCGAGTTCTTCTTCCATAAAGCTGTCTGAGTCGATGTTTTCCATCGCTTGAAGCAACGCTCGGCTTACGCGATCATACGAATCTTTTATAACACTTGCACTGCTCGGCTGTTTTTCCGCAAGGTCCACGTCAAGCTGCACACCTAGTTGCCCTACAAAAAATACAGGAGATGTCGTGAGGTGCCAACCTAACCAACCTAATGTGTTATGCCCTTCTTCAATCGCTTGTCCTAATTTCTCATCTGACACGGCGTCTAAAACCGCTGATGTTAAATAAGATTCTTGTTTCCATTCTTGAATAAAATCTGCTACTTTGCGATACATACTACCAGCTCCTTTTTTACGTCACTTCTTAGTATAGTAAAAACGATCAAACACATACAAGTAAGACGACCTTTATCCTTGCCACAAATCACTTTGTTCAAGCATTGCTGCTAACCTTATGAGTAACGCTTCATTTCCTTTAGACGCCATCGCTTGAACACCAATGGGCATACCTTGATTCGTTTGATAAACAGGGATGTTCATAGCTGGTTGACCGGTTAAATTTGCAAGCTGTGTAAAAGGCGTGTACGTCAAACTTGGTAAGAACATCTCATAAACAAGATCAAGCTGATCCTGAACGCCAAGTTTCTGCACCGTTTCTTTCAACCTCTGCTCTTCTTCTAATGATGGTGTTAGCTCGCCAATTTTCGGTGCAATCGATGCGGCACCTGGTGTTAAATACAAATCATAGTTTTGGTGAAAGGCCATCGCTTTAGCAGCATGCTCGTCCCATGCAGTAAGGCTACTCGCATATTGCGCTGCTGATACATGCCTTCCAGCCTCTGAGAGAACAAAGGACTCGGTTTCCAATTCCTCTTCACGAAGGATTCTACCAATTGATTTCTCTAAACGCCCACGCATGTTTGCCATTTCGCCAGCGTTCATTAAATAATATTGCTGCATTAAATAACGACCATCAATGGATGGAGACGCTTCTTCTAGCTCATATCCAAGAGAGTCAAGATATTGAACCGTTTCCATAAGTGCAGTTTTCGCATCGTCCGAAACAGGTGTACCGACTGGCGATTCATAGGAGTACGCAATACGCATAGGCGGTTCTTGATACATCGTCTCTTCAAACCCACCTACAAATAAAGGTGTATGAAATGCCGCTTCTGGTTGATACGTTTGCAACACATCTAGCGCCCGTGCGCTATCCCTTACCGACCGACTTAAGACAAAATCAATCGCAGCTCCTTGCCACTGACGTCCTGCACCAGGCCCGACAGGTGTACGACCTCGTGTTGGTTTTAAGCCCACAAGCCCTGTGAATGAAGCAGGAATACGAATGGAACCCCCGCCATCACTTGCCCCAGCAATTGGTACGATCCCACTTGCTACAGCTGCCGCAGCACCACCACTGGAACCACCTGGCGAGTACGATTCATTGTGTGGATTTCTAGTTGCTCCGTACAATTTCGGTTCCGTAATGTTCTTTAGTCCAAATTCTGGAGAGTTTGTATAGCCCATCATAATAAACCCTGCATGTTGCAAGCGTTTGGTGTAATGACTGGACTCTTTAGCAACAGATCCTGTTAGTAATGGACTTCCAGCATTTATTTCTTCCTCTTTTAACGCTTGAGAAGAATTCTTTAATAAAAACGGAACGCCTTGAAAGAGTTGCTCCGCGTGGAGATCTTTCAATTCTTCTGTTGCTCGTTTTTCTCGGGTCGATACGACTGCATTTAATTGTTGATTAGCCAATATCCCTTCTGAACAAGCTTGAAGCACATCTAATGGTTGAATGCTCCGTTTTTTTATTAATTCTGCTAACGCCACACCATCAAACTGCTTATATTCACGAAAATTCATGTAGTTCGCCTCCTTTTCTTCAGTATAAAAGAACGCACATTAATTTGCTTTTGATCTGCTTCTACATGACTCGCAAGCATGGAGAAAGCCTTGAAAGAGTTTTTTTGAATAATCATCCTTCATATTTTCAGGATGCCATTGAACACCAACTTGAAAAGGATGTGTTTCATGTTCAATCGCTTCTACAACACCGTCATTCGTCCAACCGACTACTGCGAATGGAGATGGAACATGCCTAACAGCTTGATGGTGAAAACTGTTTACAACCATGGTTTGTGTCCCAACAATTGATGTAAGTGTAGAAGAATCGTTCATTTGAATTTGATGGCTACCGTACTCTCTCGGCGCTCGTTGATGATGCTGAATTAATTCACCTTGAAATTGGCTTGGTAAATCTTGATACATATCTCCCCCAGCCGCAAGATTTAAGATTTGCATGCCTCGACAAATCGCGAGCACCGGTTTCTCTTCTGCTAAAGCCGCTTTAGCAAGCGCCATCTCAAATAAATCTCGCTCCGGTGTGATACTCCCTAGTTGAGGATGCGGTTCTTCATTAAATAGCATCGGATTAATATCCCCTCCACCCGTCATCAATAACCCGTCTAAATTCTTCATGTAGGACCAAGCTTTCGTCGGTTCAATATTTGGAAGCACAAACGGCAGAACTTGTTTCCCATTAATTGAAGCAATATTATCTAGCGCCGTACTTAGTCTCCCTATGTCAACAATCGAAGAGGTAATGCCAATGGTTATCATGTTACACGCCTCCTTTTTCTTACACTATGCGTATGAAAAAAAATGATGTCAATGCTAAAATTGACATTTTTGGTTTGATTCGCTACGCTTTTCTAGTGATTGATACGCAAAAAGTGAGGCATTATTTTATGAGAAAACGAATGGTTTTAATTGGTGGAGGCATTGTTGGTAGCTCCACCGCATTTCATTTAGCCAAACAAGGGTACGATGTCGTTCTCGTTGATGACAAACATCCAAATCGGGCAACAAATGCTGCTGCTGGAATTGTGTGTCCTTGGTTATCAAAACGACGAAATCAAGCTTGGTATCAGCTCGTGAAAAACAGCGCTGCCTATTACCCATCGTTTGTAGACACGCTCGCTACGCTCGGCGGCGAAAATACTGGATTTAAACGAACTGGCGCCCTCTGGATTCATGAAAAAAAAGAAAACGTTCTTGATACCATCGAACGTGCAAAACTCAAACGACACGACGCACCAGAAATTGGCGAACTCACGTATCTTGAAGGGGAGGACATTCAACAGCGATTTCCTGTTCTTGATACGCGTTATTATGGTGTATTCGTAGAAGGGGCTGGACGTGTTGATGGTCAATCGTTAAATCACTCCATGCAGCAAGCCGCACAACGTCTAGGCGCAACCATCGTCCATCAAAAAGCGTCAATTGAAGAGCAAATGGACGGGCAGTTAGCCGTTTTCACTTCAGAAGGTGAGCTTGAATACGACGAATTAATTATTACGAATGGCGCATGGGTGAAGCCATTATTCGAAAGAACTTCCATTACAGTAGACATTCGCGATCAAAAAGCACAGATTGTTCATTTACAAATTGACCAAGATACATCCGAGTGGCCTGTGGTCATCCCTCCTGGAAATCAATATTTATTAGCTTTTCCTAACGGGAAAATTGTCGCTGGCTCTACGTATGAAAACCATACGAACTTTAATTCGTCAGTTACTGCCGATGCTGTTCATACCTTACTAGACGAAACATTTTCTGTTGCTCCAGGATTACGAACCGCATCGTATGTAGAAACAAAAGTTGGGTTTCGACCTGTTGCCCCACATCACATGCCACTTTTCGGAAGAATGCCAAACTACGAAAAAGTATGGATTGCAAACGGCCTCGGTTCTACTGGTTTGACGGCAGGACCTTACATTGGCTACGCACTCGCTGAATGTCTTGCAAGGCGAGATGTTCCCCTGTCGGATACCCTATTTAACGTCGAATCCATTATTAAACCATAAAAAGCTTGAGCAAAGGCATAAGAGAGAAAGATGAGTAATCTAGCAGTGATTACTCATCTTTTTTTAAAAAACGATCGTTGGATTTGAACGAAACTCGAGGTCTTTTTGCTTACAGTTGGTTGAAACGGGTATGGGTATAAACTGGAGGGATGACGATGAGTTACTATGACCAAATGGACAAAGACGCAAATCATCGAGAGCAACCTGAGAAGTATCGTGTAGGGCGGGGTGAACAAGGCGTATTAATGATTGAACCATATAAAAGTGAAATCCTCCCAAATTGGCGATTTAAAACGCCTAAAGTCGCTAAAGCATCTTCAGAAAAAATCTATGAACAGTTTCTTGCTTATAAAAAAGAGGATGATCTGGTCGGCATGGATATGGCGAGAAAATTTTTGCAAATGGGCTACACTCGAGCTAGACGGTATGCAAATTACCCTGGAGGTAAAAAATACGATAAAGATGGGAACCTTAATGACCGTGATATTGATGAAGAAAAAGCAAAAGCAGCGTCTTATTTTGAAGAAAAGTGGATAAAAGTAAGGGAAGATCAAGACTACTTAAAAAAGAAAAAGCAACACCAAGACCGTTATGGCTAACTTAATAAACGGTTAGTAGTTGCTTAAGACCTTGCATATCTGCTGCAATCGTTTCTTTTAAATGCTGCCGATAAAATACAGAAGACGGATGGTAAGTGGGAAAGATCATAAACCAATTATTGCTCCGCTCGTAGGCGCCTTCTTCTGAATAACGTAAAATTTTACTACAAAAAGGCTTTCCATGCTGTTCGTTGACTTTAAATGACGAACCAACAATTCGTTCGAGGGCAATTCTACCTAGCGTCACAATGACTTTAGGTTTAATGTGTTCAATTGTTTCATCTAAAAGGATCGCATGGGCGTCTATCTCTTTTTTGATCGGCGTTCGATTTCCTCTCTCTTCAACCGGCTTTTGCTGACTTTTGAGGTCTGTTTTATACGGTCTACTTCGAATAACACTCGTAACAAAGATCTCTTCCCGCGTTAGGTGAATAGAATGAAGGTAGGTTTGGAAGCTCTCTGCTGATTGACCTGAAAAAGGTTTTCCTGTAACGATTTCCGTTCTTCCTGGCGCTTCTCCTAAAAATAAAACGTCAGCTTGCTCATTTCCCGCTCCTTCTAAGAACCCTTCACAAGCAAATGGTTGCATTCGTCGCTTCGCTTCTTTTATCGTCTCTTCTTTATACATCGTTATCCTCTTCTAGTTTTTACTTGCGCCTGTAGCAAAGCTAATTTTGTAATAAAGCGTTTCCGTTCACCGTCACTAGCCGCACACCAAATCGACTGATAGAGCGCATTAATCCGATTTTGATCACGATTCACCATTCAAACCTACTTCCATACTTAGTTCTTTACTGCTTAGTATAGACCGTCTCACCATTTATAATCGTTTGTTGGACGACTGAAGTTATCGCAAGGGGATGCTCGCTCCATATGACCATATCTGCATCTTTCCCTTCCTCCAGCGTACCTAATCGATCTTCTATTTGTAAATGCTCTGCCGCATAAACGGTTAATGCTTTTAGCATCGTGTTCTCGCTTACACCATATTTCAAGGCATGAGATGCTGTTGTAATTAGATGCTCAATTGGAATAACGGGATGATCTGTCGTAATTGTAAAAGGGCTACCGGTATCGGCAAATCGTTTCACAGTTTCCCAGCTTTTATTCGCTAATTCCTGTTTTGACCGGGCCGAAAATGTTGGTCCAATTGTAAAACGAAACCCACTCGCACGTAGTTCATCTACAATTAGATGTCCTTCTGTTACATGCTCAATGGTCATGTTTATGTTAAATTCTTTTGCAATGCGAATGGCTGTAGCAATATCATCCGCTCGATGGGCATGGATTCGCATTGGTAACTCGCCATTCACAACAGGTAGCAACTGTTCCATTCCTAAATCCCTCGTCGTAAGCGTTCCTTGCTCTTTTTGTTTTCCATAATCTTGAGCCTTCATCAATTCTTGGCGAAGTACAGCTGCAACGCCCATTCTTGTAAGGGGCATTTTCCCTTTTGGGCCGTGGATATTTTTGGGATTTTCACCGAGTGCCCCCTTCATAGCTGATGGAGATTGCACAATCATGTCTTCCACCGTATTTCCGACTGTTTTAATGACACATGTCTCCCCTCCAATGACGTTCGCACTGCCAGGCAACACTTGCACAGTCGTAATTCCTGCTCTTCTCGCATCAGCAAATCCACTATCTTCTGGGTGAATGCCATCTAGCGCCCGAACTTCTGGTGTACACGGTTTTGTGGTTTCATTGAAATCATGACCAGCTTTCCCTACATCTTGTGCAAAGACCCCTAGATGCGTATGGACGTCAATTACCCCAGGCGTCACCCATCCCCCTTTCGCATCAATGACTATCCAATCAGCTTGTCGATCAATTTCTTTTTCTACTTTTACAATTTTTGTTCCTTCTACAAGAATGTCGAACAGTACAACTTCTTCTTGGGTCCCTGTCCATACCTTCCCATTTACAATGAGTGTTTTTTCCATTATTCATTCCCCCTATTGAATAATTTCGACACAAAAAAACCGCTGCCTTCTTTTTGGCTAACGGTGATTGGAGTCCATCCGATCTTGCAATTCTTTAATCAAGTGCTCAGCACCTTCTTTGCTCAAACAAATACTGCCATTTGCAAGCATTAGGTTCTCGTCTGAACTTTCCCCAGTAATCAAACATGCGCTGTATGGCTGATACTTTTCTAATACAATCTGATCGCCATCGATTAAAATCGCAAGCGGTGTTTTAATTTCTATATTCAACATGCTCCTTAATTCTTTTGGAATAACAATTCGTCCGAGCTGATCTAGTTTTCTTACAATACCTGTTGATTTCACTTCAACGAGTCCTCCTTAACAATTCCTAATTTTACCTTTTTATTAACCATTCTAGTTTACTTCATCTTTTCCTTTTTTTATAGTGTATTTCGACAAAATTAGTGTTAAGTCGCACCTGAATTCCAAAAGCTGCTAGCTTATGTAGTACTTTTTGATCATTTTTCAGATAATGATTTTCGACAAAAAAAACCTTGCGAATGCAAGGTTTTATGCTGGATATACACTTACTTGTTTACGGTCACGGCCAACGCGCTCGTATTTAACAACACCGTCCACTTTCGCGAATAGTGTGTCGTCGCCACCTTTACCAACATTGGTTCCAGGGTAAACACGTGTACCTCTTTGACGAACAAGGATTGATCCTCCCGTTACAGCTTGACCATCAGCACGTTTAGCACCAAGGCGTTTTGAACGAGAATCACGACCGTTTTTCGTACTACCTACTCCCTTTTTCGAAGCGAAAAATTGAAGGTCCATTCTTAACATATCGTCACCTCCTGTCGGTTTCAATACTCATAAATGAGCGATATGATTCTTCCATTGATTGAAGGGATAGCTCCATCCCTTTCAAAAGCAATTGAACATCATCATATGTTTTGGTATCCAGATTTTCTGGAACTTCACAGTGCAGATAACCACCTTCTGAACCAGCCAAATCAACAACAAGATCCACTCCACACAACGCATGAACAGCATTAATCGCTCCAATTGAAACGGCTGAAGCACCTGCACAAACAATATCTTGTCCATGCGGTCCTGCTTCGGCATGGCCACTCATTGTAAACATGGTAATGTTCTCTTCTTGATCATGGTTAAATTGAATACGTATCATCGGTCTTACCCGTTAATTTTGCCAATAACAACTTTTGTATAAGGTTGACGATGGCCTTGCTTACGACGATAGTTTTTCTTCGCTTTCATTTTGTATACGATAATTTTCTTGTTACGACCGTGTTTTTCAACCGTGCCTGTAACAGATGCACCGTCTACAAATGGAGCGCCGACCTTAGCTGAGTCGCCACCTACAAATAGAACTTTATCAAAGCTTACCTCTGCTCCAGCCTCAGCATCTAGTTTCTCAACATAGATCTCTTGACCTTCTACCACTTTGATTTGTTTCCCACCAGTTTCGATAATTGCGTACATCTCTGCACCTCCTCATAACATAAGACTCGCCATTTTAGGCAGGAACACGTCCGTTTAACACCTAATCCGCGCGGTTGTAAGTTCATTGGGTGCTACCAAATCACTAACACACATCATCATAGCATAAGTTTTGATTCACTGTCAATCACTGATCGCAAGGCTTTTAAGTCGTTGCTTTGCAGAGTCGTAATCACCCTGGAAAATAACTTCATATGGTTTCCTGCTGCTTAACGAATTATTTTCGACGAAATAAATACGTGCATCCATCCATGCCTCTAACCGTTTTAACACAGCTTCATCGTTTTCATAAAAAAGCTCCCTAATAGACGAATGGGCACCAATAATGATACACGCTTCACCACGGTAGCCGACTAATTCATTTTCCAATTGAAACGCATGACCAAAATCCGTGAGAACGCGCCCGCTCCCATGACAGGTTGGGCATGGCTCTTGCAACACTTCCGCTATCGGTCGCGCTGTTTTTTTTCTCGTTAATTCAAGCATGCCAAGCTTTGTAAATCCTTTAACACTCGTTTTCACCAGATCCTGTTCAAGCTCTTTCTCTACCAGTGTGACGATTTTCTTTTGCGCGCGTTCGTTTTCCATTTCAATAAAATCGATTAAAACCATCCCACTATAATTGCGCAGCCGTAACTGACGGCAAATCTCAATCGCCGCTTCCTCGTTCACTTCAATAGCCATTGCGAACTTATCCTTTTTTTTCTTATACTTGCCAGAGTTGATATCAACGACGGTTAAAGCCTCGGTCTCATCAAATATTAAATAGCCGCCATTTTTGAGCCACACATGACGCCTTAAAGCTTTGTCCAGCTGCTTCTGAACTGTCGAAAAAACATCTTCGTTACCTGGTACTAAACGGACTCGATCTTTTAACGAGGCAGGAAGCAACTGCTGGACGAGCTTAAAATCATCATAATGATCAACAACCCACTCATGGAGCTCTTCTTTCGATTGACGTTTCACCAACTGTTCTATTAGGGATGATCCTTGATACAGTCGGTACGGAATTTGATCTTGATGCGTTTGTGTCTTCTGCCACAAAGCACGTAAAAACCTTAACTCTTCGCTGATTTCTTCAATAGAGGCACCATTTCCTTGCGTGCGGATGATCATGCCTTCATCTTCTTGTAGCAATGGCGACATTTTCTCTTTCAATTCTTGTCTTTTGCTTTCATCGTCAATTTTTTTTGATATTGACACTTCTTGACCTGCCGGTAAGTACACGATTCCATGGCCAGGTAATGAAATGATTTCGGTTAGTCTGGGACCTTTTGTCCCGTCACTTTCTTTTGTTACTTGAACGATTAATTCTGTCCCTGCTTTCAAGTATTGAGCAATAGACAGCACGTCTTTTCCCTCACGTTGATCTTTTTGAAAAGCATAAAGCTCGTCTCGATGTAAAAAGCCATTTTTATCGCTTCCAATATCAATAAATGCTGCCTGCATATTCGGCATGACTTTCTCTACTTTTGCTTTATAAACAGAGCCGATAAGATGAGGGATGAATTCACTTTCAATAGACCATTCCACAGCCTTCTCTTGATCAACCAACACTGCTTCTCTTTTTAAAGCTGTTTGTTTCATTAAAATCGTTTTCGTCATATCCATTCGTTGCTCCTTTTTCACTCCTGTTTAGTTTAAAGGATGATAAAAAAAAGGACAACACTGGTCATTCGCTTTTCGGAATGGTATGCACAGGAACGTGACCACCTTCACGAAAGTAGACATCTAATAAAGCTTGCAGTGAAAAGGTAGTTTGATTGATTCCATCTTTTATGACGACTGTATGTAATGCATTTTTTTTAATTTTTTCAACGACGGTTTTGATCGTCGCCTGCTTCTCTACAAAGATAGGAACTGGATGATTGGAAGTGTCATCATCTTTTTTCGCCATTAAAAAGCGGATAAATCGATACTCTCTTTGTTTAAACTCTAATACGAGTGTAAGAAGTAGAAAAGAGAAAATCATGATGAGATTAAGCTGCATGGCATAAAAAGCGACAAAAAGAAATCCACTAAACAAAAACATACATGATGTTACTAAAGATAGCTTTATGGCTTGTTTGTATGGAAACCATTTGTAAAAAGCCAGTTGAATCAGCCTCCCGCCATCTAACGGATGAATAGGGATTAAATTAAAGAGTAAGATCGCGATATTATGACTAACAAAAAGTTGATGGTCTTGATAAAGCCAAATATCAGTAAAATGATATAAACCATAGGACATGGCAATCATCCAAATATGTTGTACTGGTCCCCAAAGAACAATGAAGCATTCTTCCCGAGCAGGTCGAATGCCTCTTGGTTCTAATACAGCAGCACCACCAAAAGGTAATAATTCTATTTTTAGAATTTTCCACCCAAAGCGATGCGCCATCCAGACATGGCCCATTTCATGAACAAGCACAATAAAAAGAAGCATCACGACTTCTTTAAAACGTCCAGTTATGACACCCATTGCAATAATGAGCCAAAAAATCGGATGAATGTGGACTTTTTTTAAGAGATTAATCAAAGTTGATCACTGTGCTCGGATCAATGTAATCGCCATCCTGTTTTAAACCAAAGTAAAACATACCTGCTTGCTCTTCATCCGCTTCAACAACGGAGCCAATAACCGCTCCTTTTGAGAGAATGTCGTACGGTCGCACATTAACATCATCGAGCATCCCATAGACTGAAACGGTCCCATCTTGATGCTGAAGTTCTACGACCTGCCCTGAGGAATCCTCTCCCTCGTAAAGTTCAATGACGTGACCACCTTTGACAGCTTTAACGTCTTCTCCTAGACCTGTTTCAAGTAAAATACCTTTTCTGTCTTTAGAAAAACTTTCTTTAATTGTTCCTGAAGCAGGCAAGGCATAATTCACCACATCATCCGAGCCTTCTTGTATTCTTTGATCAGGGAGTAGCGCTAAAGGAGAGCCAAACACGCTTTCAAAATAAGAAGATACGGCCGCAAACTGAAAGTGTTCTTCAAAGGTATGATCTACTACCGCCTGTACACTTTCTAAATTTCGATGGTTGGAGTCATACACAATCCCTACGGCAAAAAATAAACAACCAGCAATCACAAGCTGTAGCAGGACCTTATGGAAACGAGTTGAACCTGGTCTTTGTTCATCGACCTTGTTAAAATTAGGGCGCGATACTGTAGAAGTGTTTGGAGCAAATTCTTTTTGTTTTTGTTTGGAAGCAATCTGTTTTTCAATTTGTTTTCTTCGATCCACTTAGAACCCTCCCCATTACATATCTCAAATCTATACATTCCATCTTATGACTTGTCCTGTTCATCTATTCAGATTAATACTAAAATAATTGGGGAATAGTTCCTCAATAAGGAGTGATCGTATGAAAAAAAATCAATTAGGGAAATCCTCTCTATTTATTAGTGAATTAGGGTTAGGCGGCATGTCGCTGGGGACAGATTGGAAAAAAGCAACAGCCATTGTAGATGAAGCAATTGACTTAGGCGTGAACTACATTGATACAGCGGATTTGTATGACTTTGGAGAGAATGAAAGCATTATTGGTCAAGCAATACAAGGAAAAAGAGACCAGCTCATCATTGGCACAAAAGCAGGCAATCGATTTGAAAAAGGAAAAGATGGCTGGGAGTGGGATCCTTCAAAAGCACATATTAAACAAGCTGTAAAAGAAAGCTTGGCTCGCTTAAACCTTGATTATATTGATCTCTATCAACTACACGGTGGCACGATTGATGACCCAATCGACGAAACCATCGCCGCTTTCGAGGAATTAAAGAAAGAAGGATCTATTCGTGAATATGGCATTTCGTCTATTCGACCGAATGTCATAAAAGAATATGTTGAACGTTCTTCGATTGTTTCTGTGATGATGCAGTACAGTCTATTAGATCGCCGTCCGGAAGAGTACTTCTCCTATTTGCAAGAAAACGGTATAAGCGTCATTACGCGAGGTTCACTTGCAAAAGGAATCTTGAGTGATCGAACATTGAAGTCGGTAGATGCTGCAAAAGATGGCTATTTATCGTACTCTACTAAAGAACTTGCTCAGTTAAAAGATATCCTTATGCAAAACTACGCAAGCGCACATTCCATGAACGGACTCGCTTTCAACTATTGTTTATCCCATAAACCTGTTGCAAGTGTTATTTCAGGTGCAAGCAGCATTGAACAAATTCGCCAAAACGTTCAAGCTGTTAAAAATGAATCATTAACAGAAAAAGAAGTCGATAATCTTGCGCGGATAGCCAAACAAGATAGTTATTCTCAACACCGAGTTTAATAATGTTCAAGAAAAAAACTTCCTCATTGATACTAGTCAGAGGAAGTTTTTATTTATGTGGATTCCTTATATAGTCGGCATTGCTCTCAACACCCGTAGTGTGATAACGGTTGCCAATAGCGCTTTCAACACATCTCCAGGAATGTAAAAGACATTTAACCAAAGCGCTTCTCCCAAGCCCATTCCCGATGTAGCAGCAAGGTAGCTTGCCCCGCACACGTACAAAACGCCTAACCCAAACAAAAGGTTTATACTAAATACCTTAATAAACGACTTATGTTTCAGCCTTGTTACACAGAAGCCAACCCCCCACGCCACAACGGCCCATCCAAATATGTATCCACCCGTCGGGCCAAAAAGAATCCCAATTCCCCCTCTTCCACCAGCGAGTAGCGGAAGCGAGCAAGCAACAAGAAAAATAAAGAGCAGCACGGATAGACCGCCACGCTTTCCACCTAGTACCCCACCAATCATCATTGGGGCGACTGACTGAATCGTAATCGGTACCGGAGAAATAGGTAGCGGGATAGGTGGTATAACCCCTAAGACAGCAAGGACAGCTGTCATCATAGAAATTTTCGTTAAATCTTTAATCCCCATCGTAATCTTCCTCATTCTTTTTCTTTTAGATTATCGAATTGATGTTTTATTGTCAACTCAATTTTAAAAAGGTTAACAATGAGGGCTTACCTTGACGCCAGCAGGTTAAGTCGATTATCATAATACGTACAGATACGTCGAGAAAAGAGGGGTAGGATGAGGCGAAGGCACGAAGTAGATCATAGTGGCTTTATGGATATTTCTTCAATGACTTCAGCAAAACAACATGCATTTGCAAAATCAAGCGTTCAGATCGATAAAGAGCTTTACGAAAAATTACAGCACGGCGATCTGAAACATAAACAAGTTTTAGAAAACGCGCGATTTGCTGGCATCATGGCCGCTAAACATACATCAACGCTTCTTCCTAATAATCACCCAAAAGCGTTAACGTACATAGATATTTCATTTCATTGGGAAGTACATTCAGGCAGCTGGGAACTCATTATTGAAGTAGAAGTAAAGGCAAAACATGCTTTACCGGTTCACACAGAGGCAATGACCGCGGCTTCAATTTCGGCTTTGGCTGTTTATGATCTTTGTCAACAGGACTCCCAATCCATCGTCCTAGGTCCAACTTACCTTTCTCGAAAAGGAAACCAAAGAGCGTAAAGCGCTCTTTTTTTTGTAAAAAAGCAGCCGCTGAGGTTTCTCCTCAGCGGCTGCTTTTTTCTGAACTTATCGTACACCAAACAATCGTTTTAATTTCGTAAACATCGTTGTAGATTCTTCAAGTGACATAAGAGGAATCGTTTCGCCTAAAATTCTTCGTGCAATATTGCGATAAGCTATAGACGCCTTGCTTGTCGAGTGAAGCGCGATTGGCTCCCCTTTATTTGAATGTTTAATCACTTGGTCATCATCTACCACGATACCAATTAAATCAATCGCTAAGATTTTTGTAATCTCATCAACATCAAGCATCTCACCATTCTTAACCAAATGGGTTCGAATACGGTTGATAACTAACCTCGGTCGTTCAATCTTTTCTTGCTCAAGAAGTCCAATGATTCGATCCGCATCTCTGACGGAGGAAACTTCTGGTGTTGTGACAACAATTGCTTTATCCGCACCTGCTACTGCATTCCGGAAACCATGTTCAATTCCTGCTGGACAATCGATAATAACAAAATCATATTCTTGTTTCAATTCATCTACAAGACGTTTCATTTGTTCAGGCAAGATATCGGTTTTATCTTTCGTTTGCGCTGCTGGTAATAAATATAAGTTGCCATCAAAGCGTTTATCTTTAATAAGCGCTTGGTGCAATTCACAATTTCCTTCAACAACGTCAACTAAGTCAAAAATGATTCGATTCTCTAAACCCATTACAACATCAAGATTTCGTAAGCCGATATCCGCATCAATTAAACAAACTTTTTTTCCTTCTAGAGCAAGCGCAGTTCCAATGTTTGCAGATGTAGTTGTCTTTCCTACACCGCCCTTACCACTCGTAATTACAATTGCATCGCCCACGCTCATATCCCCTTTCTCTCGTACGATCCAAATTAAGAAACAGCTTCTGCTTCTTTTAAACCTCTAATCTCAACATCAAATAATCGTTGAACTTTTGTTAGTGCAATTTCACCACTATCGTCTTCAATGTAAGCTGCTTGCATGCTTGTATCTTCAACGACTTCATCTGCAAAGTGAATCATTTGTTCATGAATATGTAGGCTTGTTGGCGACATATAGCTTGCACAAATGAACGCGCTTGTCTTCCCTTCATACCCTGCATGTGCTTTTCCCTTCAATTCACCGATAATATAAATATTACCAGTAGCCATTAAGCAGCCTCCAGGATTGACATCACCGATTAGCAAAACGTTCCCTTTCATTTTGACGATTTGGCCTGATCGAATCATTCTCGTAAGTGTCGCAGTTTGCACTTCTTCTTGCATCTCTTTCGCTTTTTCAACTGTCATAACGTTTGAATGATAATGATGTACGCGTAAGTGACTATTAGAAGTAATAATGGATTCGATTATCTCGCGATCGGCTTCTGTCAAAAACCGGTTCCCTAAATCAATTTGCACATAGACAATTGGATCGTCTTTCTCACTCTTATAATAATCAGAGGACAGTTTCTCACGTAAATCGTCAATTAACTGTTCAAATGAACAACGATCATCAAATAAGAAAATAAGCCCATCCTTTGTTCCTTTAATTGTTACTAGTGATTTCACTTGTGACATTCACATTCACCTCTACTAACTCCCATTGTAACAATAGATTCCACGTTCAAGACATAATTCCTGCTTTAACGGTTACGAAAGCTCGCTTGCTCATTGACATAGTTCGCTAATTTTCTAAACGGTAGTACAAGCAAGATTGCAAATGCACTATTTAAGACGAGGGTCGGAATTAGTCGATTCAAAAAGAAATCCCCACCGGTCATCGACGTTACGCTTAGAATATAAAATAAACCATACTGAAAATACTCAAATAGAAAAACAGATGCCACACATAGCAGAACAGCCCATAGCGCTGATTCTTTCACTGCTTTTAAAGGAACTGCCGCTAGATAGCCTAGACAAGCAAAACCAAACATATAAATGCCTAAGTAATTTGTATAGACTACATCGTAAAGTAAGCCAAAAGCAAGTCCATATATTAAAGCGACTTGCTTTCCAGAGTATAAGCCTACTAAAACGATCGTCATTAATACTAACCGTGGAACAACGTATTGTGTCGCTTCTGTGTAATTTGCGAGCATATATGGAAGAAGAGAACCTTCTATGACGAATAGAGAAACAAGGACGATCGAAAAGTACGTTCGACTCATTCTCCGTCACCTTCTTCGTCCTCTTCTAACTCTTCAATACCTGCGTCCATACTTGGCAAGTGTCTTTGTACCACAAACACGTAGTCAAGCGTTGAGAAATCAGCAGTTGGTTCAATGTAAATGTTTTGTGAAAGGCCAAATTCATCTACTTCTACTTCAACCACTTCCCCGATTAACAATCCTGACGGGTACACATCTCCTAATCCGGAAGTTGTGACGGTCTCCCCTTCTGAAATCTCCACATCAATGTCCACTTTTCTCATAATTAGTCGGTCTTCTGCTACATCATAGCCTTCGATAAAGCCCATTGCTGGATCTTGATCGTCTTCTTCAACCAATACTTGTGCAGACACGAGATTCGTTGGGTCATTATCACTTAATAATTGTACATATGAAGTAAATTTGCTTGAATCGTTGACTTTCCCAACAAGTCCACCTTGCGAATCAATCACAGCCATATCGTTTGTTACTTCATCTGTTTCACCGCGGTTAATACCAATATACTGTTCCCACGCGTCTGGAGAACGATTAATGACAACAGCAGAAATCCGCGAGTAGTCACTTAACGTCTCGTCGATTTCCAACATTCCTCTTAACCGTTCATTTTCCTCATCAAGTAAATCTTTCTGAACCGATAATTGTGCATATTCCTCTAGCCTTGTACGTAGTAAACGATTCTCATCATACACGTGGATGATTTCACTTACATTTTCATAGATCCCCCCGAAAAAATGCGCAGGAGCCGATACAAGGTTCTGAACCCAACCAACAGCATCGCGCATAATTTGCTCAGGTTGGGATAAATTTCGGTCATCTCTCATTGTAAAGCCGATTAGCGCCATTAAAATAATAATACTTACTAATAGGACAATAAGCTTTTTGTTAGAGAAAAAAGATCGCATTCCCTATCCCTCTATTTCCAATCTGATCGAGCTGAACCTGCTTTAGTACGGAATAAATGGATATTCTCCAACGCTCTTCCCGTTCCAATTGCTACACAATCAAGCGGCTCTTCAGCAACGATTACAGGCATATTTGTTTCTTCACTCAACACTTTGTCTAAGTTTTTCAGGAGTGCCCCTCCACCTGTCAGTACAATCCCACGATCCATAATATCAGCAGCAAGCTCTGGCGGAGATTGTTCAAGCGTATCTTTCACTGCTTCAATAATCGTATCAACGGTATCTGATAAAGCACCAGAAATTTCTGCTGACGTCACCGTAATGGTTTTAGGTAGACCGGTTAACAAGTCACGACCGCGAATGTCCATATCTTGGTTTTCTTCGTCATCAGTGCTTGCTGAACCAATTTCTAATTTAAGCGTTTCTGCTGTACGTTCCCCGATCATTAGGTTATACGTTTTTTTCACGTATTGAATAATTGCATCGTCCATTTCGTCTCCTGCTACACGAATTGATTGACTTGTTACAATCCCACCTAATGAAATAATTGCGACTTCCGTTGTTCCGCCACCAATATCAACAACCATACTTCCTGTTGGTTCCCATACTGGTAAATTTGCGCCAATTGCCGCAGCAAATGGTTCTTCTAGCGTGTAAGCTTCTTTTGCACCTGCCTGCTTCGTCGCATCTTCAACCGCACGCTTTTCGACTGCAGTAATCCCAGACGGAACACAAACCATAACCGCAGGCTTACGGCTAAACATCGAACTGTTCTTCATCGCTTGTTGAATAAAATGTTTAAGCATGGTTGCCGTTGTATCAAAATCTGCAATTACGCCGTCTTTCATCGGTCTAACTGCAACAATGTTCCCAGGCGTTCGACCAATCATTTTTTTCGCATCATCCCCAACAGCTTGAATGGAGTTTGTGTCTGTACGTAATGCCACAACCGATGGTTCTCGTAGAACAATCCCTTTTCCCTTTGTATAAACAAGTGTATTTGCTGTACCTAAATCGATTCCAATATCTCTACTTCCAAACATGTATGTATACTGTCTCTTCCGCTTTTATTGATGCGACCTAAAAAATAGACAGATATCCTCCCTTTATTTCACGTAGGTTCGTGGTTTCTCAATCCATTTATAAATGATGCGCGCGCTTTCGCTACGTTTTGACATCACTATAACCTAAACTCATACCCTTTATTATATCGAAATGTATCCAAAAAAAATAGCCTTAAAGTTCCCCAGGCAAAAAAAAATCATTTCATGTTTGTCGTTATTTTTACATACTTATAAAACCTCGTTCTTTTAGACTAATAAAGTTCGCTTCGTCGCCAATAATTATATGGTCCAATAAAGTAATACCGAGAATTTTCCCAGCTTCATATAGCCTTTTGGTTACACTAATATCTTCCGGACTTGGTGAAGGATCACCACTAGGATGATTATGAAGACATATAACAGCTGCGGAAGACGTACGAAGTGCTTCTTTAAATACTTCTCGTGGATGAACAATACTTGCATTTAAGCTGCCAATAAAAACGGTTTTTTGTTTTATTACATAATTTTTTGTATTTAAATAAAGCACAACAAAATGCTCTTGATGAATGCCTACGAGATCATTGACCACTAGCTGCACCGCATCATCAGGTGAAGCAATCACTCTTTTTTCACCTTTTCCTTCACGCAAGATACGTTTACCTAATTCAATAGCGGCAGATAACTCAATCGCTTTTGTTTCACCAATTCCTTTAACGAGTTTCATTTCTTCAAGAGACGCCTCACTTAACGCAGTGAGTGTTTTATACGTTGAAAGTAATGTTGAAGCGACTTGTAGTGCAGAGTAGTGTTTTGTACCAGTCCGTAGCATAATCGCTAGTATTTCTTGATTTGATAGTGCTCTTGCCCCCTCTCGAAGGAATCGTTCTCGGGGGCGTTCTTGAATTGGAACATCTCGAATAATAATCGACACGCTTATCGCTCCTTTTTACGAAGGAATATTGGGGTAAATGTGAAACGAGGATAATGCTTGAACCGTTTTCACTAAAGGCAAGCCGACAACTGTATAATAATCACCTTTTATTTCCGAAACAAATAACGCTCCTAAACTTTGAATTCCATACGCACCTGCTTTATCTACCCATTCATCTGTTTGTAAATAGCGCTCTAACAAGGATTCACCGATTGTTGTCATCGTCACAGATGTGGTTTCTGAAAAAAGGACCGAACGATCTTGACCTAATATGGCTACACCAGTAGACACAGCGTGAGTTCTATGAGACAAGGTCTGTAGCATATATTTGGCTTCTTCCTTAGATTTTGGTTTGCCTAAATGCTCGCCATTTAACGAAACAATTGTATCTGCAGCAAGAACAACGTGTTGAGGAAACTGTTTCGCGACTGCTTCTGCTTTTCTTTTTGCTAATGTACAGGCTGCTTCTTCTACAGGTTGATTTTCATGAAGCGTTTCATCGACATCACTTGAAAACACGGTAAATGGAATATGACATTGTTTAAGGAGTTCGCTTCGCCTTGGGGAACTTGAAGCTAATAGGAGGGATGAATTCATGGGACACCTCTACTTTTTTCTTTATTGTACAAGTGTTAGCACTAGTTTACCAATAATTGCGTATAAAAAACAAGCATCATTTCCAGAAAATGAAAAAACAAGAAGGCTCAATACGCCTCCTTGCTACACATTTTTATGCTTTTAAATAGCGCTCAAACCAGCCGAGAATAGCTTCTAATCGCTCAATTCTTAAGTTAGGCTTTCCACTTCTAGATAATTCATGATTTGCTTCAGGGAATCGAATGAATCGTGTGTCTTTCCCAAGACGTTTTAACGCGATAAACAATTGTTCCCCTTGTTCAATCGGACACCTTAAATCGTTCTCGCCATGTAAAATCAATAACGGTGTTTCAACGTGCGCGACGTATTTTAATGGTGAATGATTCCACAACGTTTCGATGTCATCTAGTTCTGCTTTTATTTGCCAATCGGAAAAATAATAGCCTATGTCACTAACACCATAAAAACTGATCCAATTAGAAATGGAGCGCTGTGTCACTGCTGCTTTAAAGCGGTTTGTGTGCCCGACAGCCCAGTTCGTCATAAAGCCACCGTAACTTCCGCCAGTCAGACCTATTCTTTCTTGATCAATCCACGTATGGGTTTCAACAGCGTGATCAAGGATCTCCATAAGATCTTTGAAATCACCACCGCCATAGTCTCCTCTTACAGCATCAACAAAGGCCTGGCCGTAGCCATGACTTCCGCGTGGATTTGTATAAAGCACACCATATCCTTTTGCAGTTAACATTTGAAACTCGTGAAAATACGTGTTGGCATACATCGCATGTGGACCACCGTGCACTTCAACGATTAAAGGATACGAATGTCCGTCTTCATAATTTGTTGGCTTCATCAACCAACCTTCTACAAACGAGCCATCTTCTCGATTTAAATGAAACGGCTCAGGAACAGAGAAGGAAATCGTTTGTTCGACCTTTTGATTAAAAGTTGTTAATCGTTCAAATTCCGCCTCTTGTTGGTTTACTCGATAAAATTCACTTGGTTCCTCAACACGACTATGCGTTACATATAATTCACTTCCAAAGATATCAAAGCCGTTAGTATGCGCGTCGGTGCTCGTTCGTTTTTCTTTTTCACCAGATAAAGCAAAGCGCCATACATTTACAGCACCTCTGTTTGAGACCAAACTGTAGATGGCATCTCCATCAATAGAAAATCGAATACCATTGGATCCGCTCTGCTGAAGAAAATCGCCAATCGCACCGTCTCCTAAATACTGATCAAAATCTTCCGTTAAATTTGAAATGTTTCCCGTCTCTAAATTGTAGATAACGAGATTCGGCAATGTTGCATTTTCATATTCACGTTGATGACTAAGCAGGGCTACGGTTTGTCCATCTGGAGAAAAAGCCCCGCCAGTGATGACATGAGGTTCCTTCGTCACTTGTTGCTCCTTATTTGTATCAATGTTAAGAATGTAAGCATGGGAAGTAAACGAAAAATCTTTGTTATCTAAACGATCGCTTGCAAACAAAAGGTGTTTTCCATCAGCTGAATAATCGAGTAGCTGACTATCCCCTTTATCGCTCGTTAACCATTGCTGCTTATTCGTTATCAAATCAACCTGACCAATACGAACAATGCTTTCATCGTACAAGCCTCTTGCATCTGATTTATACTTCATTCGGTCAACAACAAGTGGTTGTGGCTTGCTCTCTTCTTTTGTCGTTTCCTTATACAAAGCGGAATAAACGATGGATGCACCATCTGCTGCCAAGGCATACGTTTGTACCCCTTGCTTTTCATCGGTTACTTGTTTTTCTTGTGCCAAACCTTGTTTCACAAACACTTGCTTTTTCTTACCATCCATACTGGCGAGATATGTATAGCCATCACCGTTCGGTAACCACTTTGGTGATCCGTAACTTCCTTTTCCAAAGGTTAATTGCGTTGGTTTTTCACTCGTTTTTAAATTTACAACATATAAATGCGATTCATACGTATTCTCTTCTTCGTTTAATTCCGTCACAACAACTATCGCTTGATGACCATCCGGTGAAATAACAGGATTTGTAACGGTTTTTAACTGATACAATGAACTTGCGGTTAATTCTTTCACTGGTATCCCTCCCTTTTAATCGAGTATACCGAAATCTTTCGATTGACGAAAGAAAAATCTTTCTCAAAAATCATGCAATTTAAAAAGCGCTCCGATAATCAACCTTTTTTACAGGAAGTGATCGAAAAGCGCTTCTTCTCTTATACTTCATTAATTGATGTTAGCACCTCTTCATACTCTACAATGAGCTGAAGCAGCCCTTGCTGGACATGTTCAAGCGCTTCATGATTGTTTGACGTTTGATAGTCGTTCAACGCACTGGCAGCAGTAAATAAAGTATCCGCGTAACGTAAACTATTTTCTTTTGCTAATTCATTCATTTGTGAAAAAGCCACGTCCCGCGAATTACGTAATTGTTCAACAGATTGATTTAATTGTGATAGATTGTCCTCATTAATGGATCCACTTTCACTCGCAACCATTAATTCAGATGAGACACTGCTTAAGAAATGGTAGACCGCATTTGCATTTGTATACCAAGTAGCTGCATCTTCACCACCAACAGTTACTTCTCCACCTTCAACCGTGTACGTTTTTACATAAGTCTCCTGACCGTTATCGCCGAAATAATTGCTCAATTTCGTTCCTTTTGTTTGATCATTTGCCACGCCTAAGAACATGTACTGGCTCTCGTCACCTGGAATTAAGACAGCTGGAAATCCTTTATCTTTTGTTTCATCTACAACTTGTTGAGCAGTATCTATATCGGTAAATGCAGCTCCTTGAACAACATCAACATGCAGACTAGGAAACGAAACATCCGTGTATACTGTTGCTTGCGCTGGCAAAGCAGCTTCGCTATAGCCCGTATCATCATTAATAAAAAATTGAAAAACTACTACGCCTAAACCTAACCCTACAATTACTGCAGACATCACTGCACCAATGATTGGCCAAGGTACGTTAAGCTGAATTTTATTTTTCCGGTTTTTAGGCGGAAGTTTTGGTGCTCGTGAGCGATCCCCGTCATCCCAAAACGGTTCGTTCCCCGTTTTTTTTGTTTTTAACTTGTCTGTAAAATCAATGACTTTATCTTTTTTTGGCTCAAAGTCGTCTTCTTCTTGCGGATTTGTTACCTGCTCTCCGTCAGTAGGTTCATCCCAACTACAAACTTCAATCGGATTATGCGATTCATTGTCGGGTGCAGGACGATTTGATTTTTTGTTTGATTGAGAGAATTTAAAATTCATCGTATGCTTTTGATCACTCATGAATAAACACCCCTTTCTACTATACTATGAGGCTTGTCTTCATTTAGACCAGATTAGGTGAAAAATAAACAATTATTGTCGCGATGCTAATAAATGGTGCAAACGGAAGCTTAACGCGTTTTTGTTCTAGAAAGCTTGCCCACATGGATCGCCGAGTTATCGTGTATAACAGTGCAACCATTGAAGAAATCATGATGATTAAGAGCGTTGACTGAATTCCCAATAAAACCATGAACACAACAAATAGTTTTACATCACCGCCACCTAATTGCCCTTTTTGATAAGCATAAAGTAAGATAAATAAAAGAACAAGACCAATGATGAAGGAAGAGCCTTGAAATAAAACGGGTTGATTTACAAAACGAAGTAGAAGAAGTGGAATGGAAAAAAGCAGCAGGATTCGATTCGGAATACGAAACGATTGAATGTCGGTTAAGGTAATGAGGACTAATAATGAAACGAGAAGAAGCGACGTGATGAGTTCTGTTAAGCTTTCTGAATACATCGAAGCAAGGAAAAACAGTCCACCTGTTACAGCTTCAACAAGAGGAAAATGACGAGGAAGTTTATGAAGGCAATAGCGACACCTTCCTTTTAATAGCAGGAACGATAACACTGGCACAAGATCTTTAGGCCGCAATTGACGCTTGCAGCTTGCACAGCGAGATCGCCCCGCTACCGACTGTTTAAATGAACCTCTTGAGATAAAAGCTAAAAAATAAGAGCCTACTACCATACCGACAATCGTCAAATAAATACTAATGAAAAGCGAATCATCCAATTCCACAACGCCTCCTTTTTATGGCACTGTTCTATGATTCAACAAAATTAGTCATTCACCTGCTAGTTGAGTCAATTTCATCATTCAAGTTAGATGCGAAAATGACGTACAATCTATTTAAAATGGCGAACGCTTTCACCACAGGCACAAGCGCGACATCCGTTTGCGCTACGTTATCACTTGCCCTCACGGTGTTTTCTTTGCTCTGGGCACGGCCTCAGCCATTTCTGCAAAAAACGCTCCATTGTCTTCGGACACGTGCTGTTCCCGCGGGAGTCGTCGCCATTCAATGATACGAGTGTTACAAACAATATTTCTGTTATCATTCGTGAAAATGACTACTACTTATTATGAAATTCATTCAGTTATTTAATTTCTGTACAAATTGGCGAACGTCGGCAATAAAATAAAGAGAACCTGTAATAAGAATTAATTCGTCCTCATCAGCTGTTTCAAATCGTTCTTGTAACGCTTGTTTCCAATTTTCAACAAGGTATTTTTCTGTATTGCCCTCAACTTGGTCATAGAGCTCTTGCGCTGTAGCTGCTCGGAAAAATGAAAAAGAACAACAATAGTACGTAACCGGTAATTCTTCTAGCTGTTTCACTAGGGGCGTCACATCTTTACCTTCCGTAACTCCGATAAACAGCGAGATCCGTTTTTCGTGAAACTGATGCTGTATAGTGTTCGCAAGTGCTAAAAACCCTTCTTGATTATGAGCGCCATCAACGATTAGTGCTGGCTGATCAGAAAGCCACTCCATTCGCCCTGGCCACGTTGTGCGTAGTAACCCGTTCGCCTTTTCTTCAGATGAAGTTGACATCTCACATTTGTCATCCAATATTTCTATCGCCTTTAATGCAAGGGTTGCGTTATGATGCTGATGTGTACCAAGCATCGATATACGGTACGAGCCAAACGTGTTTCCGTGGTAACTAAATTGGTCGGACTTACTCGTTTCATAAGAAAAATCTTTATTTAATAAGTATACAACTGCCTCCTGAGATACAGCTTGATCGACGATGACCTGTTTTGGCTGACCTTTTACATCACCAATAACAACAGGCGTGCTTTTTTTTATAATGCCTGCTTTTTCATACGCAATGTCTTCTAACGTGTCTCCTAAAATATGCATGTGATCGTGTCCAATCATTGTAATAATAGAGACGAGTGGTTCAAGTACATTGGTTGAATCAAATCGACCACCTAGTCCAACTTCAATTAAACAAAGATCAGGTTGCTTCCGCGTAGCAAAGTAAAGGAACATGATTGTGGTAATTACTTCAAATTCAGTCGGTGAACCGAGCTCAGTCTCTGCAAGTTCTTCTACAAGCGGACGTACTTGATTCGCTCCCCAAACAAGATCTTCTTCTGAGATGGGTTCTCCATTAATCGAGATTCGTTCTTCAAAACGTTCAATATACGGTGACGTAAACGTGCCGACATCCCAGCCTTTTTCCATAAGCATATGTTGTAAAAAGCTGACTGTGGATCCTTTTCCATTTGTTCCACCAATATGAACCGCCTTTAGCTTTTTGTGGGGATTATTTAGTTTTTCAAGCATCCATTCCATTCGCTTTAGACCTGGTTTTATGCCAAAAGGTAAAAGAGAATGAATCCACTCAATCGCCTCTTTACTCGTTTTCAATGCACTTCCTCCTTAAAAGAAGCTCAAGCGTATACTCGCTTGAGCTCAATTTGTTTAGGCACTTAATTCTTCAATTCGATCGATGACTTTTTTGCGTTTTAACTCATAGTCTTCTTTTTTGCTTTTTTCTTCTTCAACGACATGAGCTGGTGCTTTTGCAACAAATCCTTCGTTGCCTAATTTTTTCTCGATCCGTTCAACTTCTTTCGTTAATTTATCTTTTTCTTTTTCCAGACGAGCAATTTCTGCATCTAAATCTAGTAAACCTGCAAGCGGTAAGAAAATGTCCATTCCGGTTAGCGCATGAGACATTGCTTTTTCCGGTGTTTGTAGGTCTTCTTGAATGACCAGTTGACTTGGATTGGCGAATTTCTCAATATAAAGCGAACCGCGCTCTAATCGAGCTTTCATGCCATCATCTGCTGGACGAATAAACAGTTCAATTTGCTTGCTCATCGGCACGTTTAATTCCGAACGGGTATTACGGATCGATCGAATTAACGTCTTTAACGTTTCCATATCTTCAACTGCTTCTTGGTCGTTAAAAGAACGCGTAAACGATGGCCATTCTGCAACCGTAATCGACTCTCCTTGATGCGGCAAGTGCTGCCAAATCTCTTCTGTTATAAACGGCATAAATGGATGGAGCATGCGCATCGTATGATCGAGCACATAGGCAAGAACGGAACGAGTCGTTGCTTTTGCTTGTTCATCTTCCCCGTAAAGCGTTAACTTCGCCATCTCAATGTACCAATCACATACATCGTCCCAAATAAATGAGTAAAGTGTGCGTCCAGCTTCACCAAATTCATAGCTATCGATTAAGCGGCTAACCGTCTCAGCTGTCTCGCCTAGACGTGTCAGAATCCACTTGTCAGCTATGGTTTTTTCTTTCGTTATGTCAATTTCATCATAGGTTAAACCTTCCATATTCATTAAGGCAAAACGAGACGCATTCCAAATCTTGTTTCCAAAGTTCCACGTAGATTCGACTTTCTCCCAGTAAAAACGTAAGTCATTCCCTGGCGTACTCCCTGTTGCTAAGAAGAAACGAAGGGAATCGGCGCCATATTTTTCAATGACATCTTGGGGATCAACACCGTTTCCGAGTGATTTACTCATTTTCTTGCCATCCGCTGCACGAATTAAGCCATGAATCAGCACATCTTTAAATGGTCGTTTATTCGTAAAGGCTTTGCCTTGGAAAATCATCCTTGATACCCAGAAGTAAATGATGTCGTAACCTGTTACAAGAACGTCTGTTGGATAGTATCGCTTTAAATCTTCTGCATCTTCATTCGGCCAGCCCATCGTTGAAAATGGCCATAACGCTGATGAAAACCATGTATCTAATACATCTTCATCCTGAACCCAATTTTCACTGTCTGCCGGCGCTTCTTTTCCTACATATAATTCATTGGTTTCTTTATGATACCAAGCTGGGATACGGTGTCCCCACCAAAGTTGTCTTGAAATACACCAGTCGCGAATGTTTTCCATCCAGCGTGTATACGTATGTTCAAAGCGCTCTGGCACAAACGTAATTTTTGTCTCTTCATCCTCTTGCATCTTAAGTGATTCTTCCGCAAGTGGCTGCATTTTTACAAACCACTGCGTGGACAAATACGGTTCAACAACAGCACCACTGCGCTCAGAGTGACCAACTGAATGCAAATGTTCTTCAATTTCAAACAGAACGCCAGTTTCTTGCAGGTCTTTAACAATTTTCTTACGGCAGTCAAATCGATCAAGCCCTTGGTAGATTCCTGCATTTTCATTCATCGTACCATCTTCATTCATAACCAAGACACGAGGAAGGTCGTGTCGATTTCCAATTTCAAAATCATTTGGGTCATGAGCAGGTGTAATTTTCACAGCGCCAGAACCAAATTCACGATCAACATAGTCGTCTGCAACAATCGGAATTTCCCGCCCGACGATTGGCAACTTCACGCTTTTACCGATTAAGTGGCTATAACGCTCGTCTTTAGGATGAACCGCTACCGCCGTATCACCGAGCATCGTCTCAGGACGTGTCGTTGCAATTTTAATCGAGCCTGATCCATCTGCTAGTGGATAGTCCATATGGTAAAACGCACCTTGAACATCTTGGTGAATAACCTCAATATCAGAAAGCGCCGTTTTTGTTTGTGGGTCCCAGTTAATAATATATTCGCCTCGATAAATAAGCCCTTTTTCGTAAAGAGAGATAAACACTTCATTTACAGCATCTGATAAACCAGAATCAAGCGTAAAACGTTCTCTTGAATAATCAACAGAGATTCCAACTTTCGCCCATTGCTGGCGAATAAACTCCGCATATTCTTCTTTCCATTCCCATGACTTCTCAAGAAAACCTTCTCGACCTAAATCATGCTTGGAAATTCCTTGTTCCTTTAATCGAGCCTCTACTTTTGCTTGCGTTGCGATCCCAGCATGATCCATTCCTGGTAGCCAAAGTGTATCGTACCCTTGCATACGTTTTGTACGAGCAAGAATATCTTGTAACGTCGCATCCCACGCATGGCCTAGATGAAGCTTTCCAGTTACGTTTGGTGGAGGAATAACAATGGAATACGGTTCCTTATTCGGATCATCAGTAGGTGTAAAAAATCCGCCTTTCTTCCAATAGTCATACCATTTCTTCTCTGTTTCACTCGGATCATATTTTGTCGGCATTGCATGCTGTTCCGTCATTAAACAGTCCTCCTTCTTTAAAATAAAATACAAAAAAACCCTTCCGTCTCAAAGGACGAAGGGATTGTTCGCGGTGCCACCTTTGTTCACAGAACGATCTCTGTGCAACTCAAATCGAATAACGGTTCGGTCCGTTTCTGTTTACTTCATCGTTCAACAGAAAAGCTTACAGGCGACTTTCAAGAACTTACTTTCTAGAAAGACTTTCAGCCGAGGTCTTTCCTCTCTAAAGAAGCAGTTTCTTTACTCCTCCTGATCATAGCTTGTTTTATAGGTTATGTTCGTATTTTATCGTTTGCGTTTACTTTCGTCAATAACAGCTTTGGCTTATTTTCTATAGTCTATACATCTTCAACTGTTTTTGCAACAGTTTTAGGCGCTGTGCATACACTACAGAAACAATACGATTAAGGAGGAACTGATACGATGGCGAAACGATTCCAAGGGTTTCCACCCCCATGTCCCCCACCTGGTCCGCCTAAAAAATTTGGTCGCTTTAAGTTCATTTGTTTGCAATGTTTACCGCCGATTTTGGTGTTTCAGCTCATTCGCACGTTGCTTCTACCAACAGCAGTTGATTTATTCCTTCTAACCCTTATCATCGTCTTTTTTGTCTGCCTATTCTTTGGGATCGTATAAGACAAATCTTAGGAAAATAAGATAACGTCATTTTGATCCCTCTCCGTTTCTTTTTCTTCAAGTTGTTGCTTCCATTTTCCGACAAGAAAAAACGTGACAGTAAAAAAGATTACCAGGATTACAGAGTTCAATAAGTTTAGTTGGATGGTTAGTACACCATCCCATAGTCGCATACTTGCAAAAAAGAGAAGAAAAGCAGCAGCTTGCAAAAGGATACCTGACATCTTCCACATAAAGGATCTTTCTTTTTGATTACTCTTATCAAATACATAGACACCTAGTAAACCAAAACCTGCTAACAATAAAATTGGCAGAAATGAAAAGGAAGCTGCTTGAATATTCGGTTCAAATAATCCTACTGTTTGAATAATAAGCTGTAAGACAAAATAAACGACGAAAAGAAGAAGTCCACCTCTCAGCAATAATGCTGTTTTTAATGATGTTGACATTTGAGGAAGCCCCTTTGTTCGCTTCTCACAGTACGTATAAATATTTTTTTGATTAACATCTAATTCAAGATTATGTTTTTCCGCATAAATCCACTCATCTAACACTTGATGTAGCAGTTGGTACCGCTTTCGTTTCGAAAAGCTTGCTGCTTCCATATAGTGAACGACCTCTTCAAAAAGCACTTTTTTTTCAGAACTAAGCTTACTCTTTTTTTCTTCAAGCTTTTCATAAGGTATTCCTTGTTCCATGCCTTACACCTACTCCCTCACGTCTACTGTTACTTTAAGCATACCCGCATCGTCCTAAACTAAGCATTCTTCTATCTATTTAATGGCATTTTTTTCTTTTTTTCAAGTGTAAAATCATAAAAAAAAGCAAGCATCAGCTTAGGACTGATTACTTGCTTGTTCTTCATCTTGCGGCACAATCTTCGGAACAAAACGCTGAACTTTACGTAGCGCATAAATTCGCTTCTCCAGTTTCTGCGTTAATTCAAGCTCGTTCCCACCTTGACGATAGTTCATCATCGTATAATAAATCGGTTCAGGAAATAAAAGATAAGCACTCACCAAATACTTTTCTGCGTTAATTAATGGCAAGTGTTGTTCATACCGAGCAAACCACCGCAGCACTTCATCTTCATCCCATAACGAATGCGGAAAGCCGTGGCGACATAATGTCGCTAAATCTCTCGCTGGCGTATCCAAGCTTGCCCGTTCAAAGTTTATAAATAAATGTTGTCCATTAGTGGCATGCAAAAAGTGGCTTCTCGATAAGCGACCATGAGTTAAGACACTGCGATAAGATCCTTTGTCAACAGTAGTCTTGTACCACTTCTCCAAATGAGTCGTTGCTTCATCAGCTAATTGTTCAAACATTTTAAAATGAGTCAAAAACGATAGTTCAAATGGAGATAAATAAGGTTTCATTTCTGCTTCATCTGCAAATCGAGCTAATTCAAGGGAGTGCATCTCCCACCTAGATAATAACCGTTCACAAGATTGATCAATAACCTCTTTTGTTGCAGTCTGAGATTTTACTGTCATTCGATGAATCGTTCCAATTGAATCGGCCATAATCTCTTCAATAGACTGCCTTCCTTGATAGGTCTGTGTTTCTATCCACGGCATTAAATAATAGGATTTTCCAGAAATAAATAAGGAATGCTCCCCAAATTTTGTTGGCATAATCGGCACAAATGACTGATATTTGAGACGCGTCAGTTTTCTAACAGCATGAATACACTCTTCCGCCTGTACAGGGTCCATGCTCGACTCTTTTAATGCAAAGACCCCTTGCTCCGTCTCCACTCGATAAATCTTTCCTTTTTGCTCGATCGCTGTTGGCATTAAATCATAATAATAGAGTAATGCCTCAATAAACGCATTCATTCCGTCACCTTCTTTGAATCAAGCCATTTTGCTAATGTTGAAGCAAAAGACTGAGTCCGATCCCACTCTTCTTTCAAATGAACAATGAACTCACTGATTTCTGCTTCATTCATTGTCTCCGATTCCTTGCTTAGCCTATTTAGCTCATCTGGAATTAATACCGTCGCCATAATGGCTTTTCGTTCGTAAGCAGTAAGTTGTGCTTTTTGGTTGACTGCATCTAATAGAGCCTCAAGGGACTGCTCTCCTTCATTCAAATGCCATTCTTTTAGAAAAGCATTCAAGGAATCATAGCCGTATTCAGGCTTTTCTTCACTTCCTTCAACAACAAACAGCGATCCATAGATATCCCCTCTAAGATTGCTTATGTTCGCCATTTTTGGAGCGTTCATTTCGTCTGCGCGCAATACCTTTTTTGCTTGATTCAAGCGACGATTGGCTTCTTGAAGAAACGTGTAAAAAAACAGCTTTTGCTGCCGATTGGCTTGTTCTAAAAATGGATACTCCTGTTCAATGTCTTCTGGTAACGGCTTAACTGTTTGATCTTCCCGTCCATTTATGATCATTAAGCCCAATAGTTCTCCCCAATGTGCTTCGCTTCCTTTTTCTCTCTCATTTGAACGAATCACATCATGTACACTAATATAAGCATCTCCCTCTTGAATATAAGCACAGCCTTTTTTTGTTCGCAACATACGATTCATAATCATATAAGGCGCGACACTACAGTTGTCACGCCATGCTATATGCCATTTCAAACAGTCCTCATCTTGCCAGTAGCAAAGCTGTTTTACCCCTTTATCCGTCTCAAGCTGGTTTCCCTCGATAGAAGATGCTTCCTTAAACCCGTACTCATTTTTTAAGCGCTCAATCATAGGTCACCTACTTACTCTTCGAAGGTATATAGATAATTTGCCCCTCTTCAACTTTTTCACTATCTAAGTTGTTGTATCGCGTAAGTTGGCTAGTGGAAAGTTCGTAGCGATCGGCAATGACTTGAAGCGTTTCTTCTTCTTGGATAATACACATTTTCCATCTTGAGAACTGCTCGTCTTCGTTTCGAAGCATACTCGTTAAGTAAGAAGCACTATCTCTTTCTTTTTTGACAGCTTCTTGTACTTCTTCTTCAATATCCACTTCTTCAGGCTCATAGCTTTCATGGACGTCCATTTGCTCTGTTTCTGTTACATATCGATAAGCTGGGGCTTCTTCCATATCATGATTAGCGTAAGTGGCATGATCCGATTGAGTTTCCCCTTGATGATCCTCTTCCTGCCAGTCTGATTGCTGAAATGTCTCAATAATATCTTGCTCCATTGAACGATTGCTTTCATACGAAGGCGCCTCTTCTTGTGGCTGATAAGCGACTTGAACCTCTTCAGGCTTCTCTTGATGAGACTTATACGCTTCAAATTGAAATGCAGTGTTTTCTTCTTGCGCTTCTTCTTCCTCCACAACCGTTTCAATGTCTTCTTCTGTTTCTTCATAATCATACTCGGCATCAATCAATTCAATTTCACGCTGTTGCTCGTCTGACTTTACGCCACTAATTGAAACATCAGCAGTAAGCTGAATACAACTTTTTTCTGGTAAATCATAATCAAAACTAGATACTTCTACATAAATATCATCTACATGCTGAATGCGGGTCATGGGGATTGTGATGTCAATTGGAAATACATGTTCGATCTGTCCAGTGCCTGTTTCTGTTTCTGTTTGAATATCACCAGAGTTACGGAAATCACTAAGAGCTGTAAACGATGATTCCTCGTCCTCCTCTTCCTCATCCATCTGTCTGTTTTCTTCCATCATTTTGTACTCACCAACAAAACGAAGGCCACCTTGAATCGTGACGTGGTCATCCATTTGCATGACAGAAATTTCAGGTGTGAGGGACATCCCAATAATTTCATCAATTTGTTGTCCTTTATTAAGCCAAACAGAGTCTTCAATTGAAAACGTTAATGCTGACGACTGTTCTTGAGACAATTTAATTCCTCCTTTTTCACCGTGATCCGTTGTACACGTACACTATTACGTCTATGTGCAAGCGACGATGAATATGCTACCTTTCGCATTCGTTATAAAATTGACACAACGATAACCATGTAATCAAAAAAAATCTTCCTGAATGATCATTTCATTCAAGAAGATTTCTTCCGTGCGGATTCTATTTATTTCGTTGAAAGAGAAGCAAACACTCGGTTAGCAGCAGCAATTGTTTCCTCTATATCTTCATCAGAGTGGGTAGTGGAAAGGAACAATCCTTCAAATTGTGACGGAGCGATAGAGATTCCTTCTGCAAGCATGCCTCTGAAATATTGAGCAAACAAGTCTAAGTCTGACGTTTTTGCTTGATCAAAATTGGTCACTTTCTCATTCGTAAAGAACAAACCAATCATTGAACCAGCACGATTAATCGTATGAGGGATGCCATGAGCTGTTGCTGCTTCTGCAAGCCCTTGCTCTAGACGCTCCCCTTGTCGACGGAACGTATCGTAATCCTCTCTTGTCAGCTGTGACAACGTATAGTACCCTGCTGTCATAGCTAGTGGGTTTCCAGATAGGGTTCCAGCTTGATAAATTGGACCACTTGGAGCAATTTGTTCCATTATTTCACGCTTCCCACCAAAGGCACCGACAGGAAGTCCTCCGCCAATCACTTTTCCAAGACACGTTAAGTCAGGTGTCACACCTAATTCGCCTTGAGCGCACTCATAGCCTACGCGGAAACCAGTCATCACTTCATCAAAAATGAGCACGGTGCCGTTAGCCGTTGTCCATTCTCTAAGCGACTCTAAAAATCCAGGTTCAGGAGGCACAACACCCATATTACCAGCAACAGGTTCAATAATGACAGCGGCTAAATCATCTCCATAGTGATCAAAAACATACTTCACACTATCTAAGTCATTGTAATGCACCGTTAACGTATTTTTTGCAACAGATTCTGGCACCCCTGGACTATCAGGTAGACCTAAAGTCGCAACACCGGACCCTGCTTTAATTAGTAAGGAGTCGCCGTGTCCGTGGTAGCAGCCAACAAATTTTAAGATTTTATTGCGCCCTGTATAGCCTCTAGCTAAACGTAAGGCACTCATTGTTGCTTCCGTACCAGAGTTCACCATTCGCACAACTTCAATTGAAGGGACACGCTCAATGACTAATTCAGCAAGCTTTGTTTCCAGTTCATGAGGAGCACCAAAACTTGTACCAAGCTCTGTCGCTTTTTTTAATTCTTCTACAACAATATCGTCCGCATGACCGCGAATTAACGGCCCCCATGATAGAACATAATCAATGTACTGGTTATCATCTAAATCCGTTATTTTTGACCCTTTTCCTTGTTTCATATAAACCGGGTTCATGTTAACCGATTTAAATGCACGCACTGGACTATTTACTCCACCTGGCATAAGCGGTTTTGCTTGTTCA
Source organism: Shouchella phoenicis (assembly GCF_047238345.1). Classification (NCBI taxonomy): domain Bacteria; kingdom Bacillati; phylum Bacillota; class Bacilli; order Caryophanales; family Bacillaceae; genus Shouchella; species Shouchella phoenicis. The sequence continues at coordinate 2,513,440 of NZ_JBDFMQ010000001.1, forward strand.
AACGCTTGCTTTGATTTCTCATAGTTGGCCATTGTTTCAATTCCCTCCTAATTCTTGTCTTGTAGCCATTTAGCGGCGTCTTTTGCAAAATACGTTAAAATAAGTGAAGCACCTGCTCGCTTCATGCTCAATAACTTCTCAAGTACGATTGCTTTTTCATTAACCCAACCATTTTGTGCAGCTGCTTTCACCATCGCATACTCACCACTAACGTTATAAGCGACAATTGGCACGTTTGTCCGTTCTTTCACATCTCGAACAATATCCAAATAAGACAATGCCGGTTTAACGATTAGGAAATCTGCTCCTTCTTCGAGGTCAGATGTAGCTTCTCGTATTGCTTCCTCTCGATTGGCAGGATCCATTTGATACGTTTTTCGGTCACCAAAAGCCGGTGCGCTATTCGCGGCATCACGAAATGGTCCGTAAAAAGCAGATGCGTATTTCACTGCATAAGACATAATCGGTATATCAACATATCCCGCCTCATCTAAGCCATTTCGAATCGCTGCCACAAAGCCATCCATCATATTTGAAGGGGCAATAATATCTGCTCCTGCTTCAGCTTGAGAAACGGCAGTCTGAACTAAAAGCTCCAGACTCTCATCGTTTACAACATCTCCATCGCGAATAATGCCACAATGACCGTGGTCTGTAAATTCACATAAGCATGTATCCGCAATCACTAACATGTCAGGAAAGGCTTCTTTTATTTGTTTAGTGGCTCGTTGAATGACACCATGGCTAGCAAATGCCTCTGAACCAATTTCGTCTTTATGATGCGGCAAACCAAACAGAATAATGGCATGAATGCCTAGCTTTTGTACTTCTTCAATTTCTTCATTCAATCGATCTAATGAATATTGATAGACTCCTGGCATGGACGAGACTTCATTTTTTTGATTTTCCTCTTCAGTAACGAACAGAGGATAAATAAAATCATTAGGTGATAGCGTCGTTTCTCGGACCATCGCCCGCATTCCACTCGTTTTACGTAACCTTCTATGACGATTAAATGTTGCGTTCATCAGTTTGTTCCTCCTTCATCATAATCGCATGAAATAATCCCTCAGCTGAATAAGACTGAGCGGTTATCGTTGGTGTTAACCCTAGCTGGTCAGCTCTGCTCCTTGTTTTCGGACCGATACAGGCAAATGTTTTATACGATAAAGGGCACTCCTGTAGCACGTCATGAAAATGCGTTGCAGTCGAAGCGCTCGTTAATGTGACGTAATCAAACGTAATGTTCGGCAGACGTGCGGCTTGTTGATAGACTTGATGAGGCATAGCCGTATCGTATGTAACAAGTTCGTCTACATTTATATTGGCAGCAGTTAGCGTTTTTATCAGAACTTGTCCCGCTAGTTGACCTTTTATCACTAACACGCTATCACGTTGTGTTATATGATCTAATAAGGTTTGCGCCAACGATTCCGCTATTTGTACATTGGGAATCACCGCTACGTTTTGGTGAAAGCACTCAAGGATTTTCGCTGTCTTTTTTCCAACAGCCGCAATCTTTCCTCGGATTGGACCACCTTTATAATTAGAAAAAAATGAACGAACCCCGTTCGCACTTGTAAACACAAGCCAATCGTATTCTGAAATATGCGCGTAATTTTTTTCTAACGGTTCGCGATAAACAATGTTAATTAATGGTAAATAATGAGGGGTTCCGCCTGCTTCCGTAATTCTTTCCGCAAGCAGCTTTGCATCTTCTTTTTCCCGCGTAAGCAAAATATGTTTATTTTGCAACCGTTGCATCACTGGTCTAAATTCTCTCTCACTTTGTTTAAAATATCTTCCGCACCTTGAGCCGAAAGCAACTCAGCTAAGTCTCGTCCCATTTTTTCAGGATCACGACCTGTTAATGATTCTCTTAAAATGACTTTTCCATCAGGTGATCCCACTAACCCCGTTAACGAAATCTCACCATCTGTATCAACAGTTGCAAACCCTCCAATAGGCACTTGGCACCCACCATTTAGCTTATGTAAAAACGATCGTTCTGCTCTAACGGCTAAGGCTGTTTGTTGATGATTAATCTGACTAAGAAGGGCTTTCACTTCATCATCATCTTGTCTGCATTCTAGACCTAACGCACCTTGACCAATAGCTGGAATACAATCTTCTGCCGACAAGTACTCGGTTACAGTGCCTTGTTCATACCCTAAACGATTCAAACCAGCAGCGGCTAGTACAATGGCAGAGAAGGATTCTTCCTTTAATTTTCTTAATCTCGTTTCTACATTGCCACGAATCCACTGGACCTTTAAATGAGGATACATGTGTAAAATTTGGGCAGATCTTCTTAAACTGCTCGTCCCAATGATTGCGCCTTCTGGCAGTTCGTGAAGAGGAACATGGTTTTCACTAATAATGGCATCTCTCGGGTCTTCACGATCAGTAATGGCACTTAAATCAAATTCAGGCAAAATTTCCGATGGTACATCTTTCATAGAATGAACAGCCACGTCAATTTCTCCAGTGCGTAGAGCTTCTTCAATTTCTTTTACGAAAAGCCCCTTTCCACCAACTTTTGAAAGCGTCACATCTAAGATTCGATCACCCTTTGTCACAATTTCTTTAATTTCAAATTCAAATGGTGCGTTCATCTTTTTGAATTGATCAATGACCCAATTGGTTTGCGTCATGGCAAGATTACTTCTTCTTGTACCAAGTACAATTTTTCTCATACTTATCCTCCTAAAACAGCTGTCGTTCGTTTATGTATTGTACAAATGATCCGTGTATCGTTATGTATTTACTTGTTTCACGTCAAAGGGAATGAAAAAAGCGCTACAACGACGTTCTCCTCAACACGTGTTCACGCATTTGCGAGAACCGATGTTTTCATTAAAAAAGAAATTAGACAGCTATCTTACGCTCAAGATGTCCACCTGCTTCCTTTCTCTTAAGGTCGCCGACTGATGCGCTTTTTTCTTATGCTTGCTGCTCGTACAATTTACATTTAGTGTGAAATGGCTTTCTTAAGACTTAAGAGACAATCTCTTGTCATCACCTTTTATCAATTATTCCCGCTAACCAACTGGTTGTAAACATCATTTAGAAAGGTTTATGAACGAAGTGCAATACTTTCATCTAATTCGGTGAATGATCCACTTTCCTGTCTCCATAATGCTTTCATTTCGCTTTGTCGTTCACGATCTTTTTGTTCTTCCAAAGATTCTTCAAGCGCAAAAATATCAGTAAACAACTGTAAAGAAGTCTGTGCGTCTGGTTCAGCAGCAAGTTCTTTTACTTTTGTTAACGGATCACGAAGCAATTGATTCACAATACTTTTTGTATGCTTGCGCAACACTTTTAACTCTCGTTCAGTTAAATGAGGTAGTTTACGCTCAATACTTGACATTGTATCCCCTTGAATTTGCAATGCTTTCCCTCGTAAAGCTGTAATAATAGGAACGACACCAAGTGTATTTACCCACGTATTATACTCCACAATTTCTTCTTCAATCATAAGAGAAATCTTTTCTGCTTCTTTCTCACGCTCTTGTTTATTTGATTCGACAATATGCTGCAAGTGATCAATATCATAAATATGAACATTTTCCCATTCATTTAAAACAGGGTCGACATCACGAGGAACAGCAATATCAATGATAAATAAAGGTCGATCTTCTCGTTCCTGTAGCGCATCTGACGTATTGTCTTGGGTAAGCACAAATTCCCTTGCACCTGTGGAACTAATCACCACATCTGCTTGCTTTAATTGTTCAGTTAAATATTGAAAGGAGACAGCTTCTCCATTAAACTGATCCGCAAGCGCTTCCGCTTTATCGAGACTACGGTTCATCACAACGATGGAAGCGGCTCCATTCGCATGTATATGCTTCGCGGTTAGCTCACTCATTTCACCTGCGCCAACAATGAGTACACGCTTTCCTTCAAAGCTTCCAAAGATTTTCTTCCCAAGCTCCACACCGGCATAGCTAACTGAAACGGCTTGAGAAGAGATCGCCGTCGTACTATGAGCTCGTTTACCGAGTGTAATGGCTTGTTTAAATAATTGATTAAACACCGTTCCCGTCACTTGCAAAGACTGAGCAAGTTGAAACGCTTGTTTGGCTTGACCTAAAATTTGCGTTTCGCCAATAACCATTGAATCAAGACCACACGCTACTCGAAAAAGATGTTCAACCGCATGATCATTTTCTTTTATCGTCAAGTATGACGTTAATTCATCTTTATTAATGGAGAACCAGTTTGCTAAAAAAGTTTTTGTGAAGTGCCTTCCGGTATGAATTTGATCTGCAACAACATAAAGCTCTGTGCGATTACACGTTGAAAGAATCACACATTCCATAATACTTTTCGCTGAACGCAACTGGGCAAGTGCCGCTGGCAATTGCTCTTCATCAAAAGCTAGTTTCTCGCGAATTTCCACCGGGGCAGACTTATAATTCACTCCTACGACAATCGTATGCATTTAAAAAGCCCCCTAAAGCTGTACGTTTCCAATCTCTTTCTTCTAATTTATCCAATTCTCATTATATCATGCCTAAATTATAACATGTCTAAATAAGGACTCAAAATTTTTTTGTGAACAATCAGAGACAATCAAGACAAGTAAAAAAATAAGCAGTGCATACACTACTTATTTTTTGGCTAACTGTAAATGAGATTGGATCGTTTTCCAAGCTTCCTCTTTTCCGTAGCCACTCTCTGATGAAAATAAAAGCAGCGGATCATCCGGGTCACGATCAAGTTCTTTGCTTATAATACTTAAGTGCTTTTGCCATTTAGATTTTGAGATTTTATCTGCTTTTGTGGCGACAAGAATAATAGGAATCTCAAAATGCTTCATCCAATTATACATAAGCTTATCGTCTTCAGACGGCTTATGACGAGCATCTACTAATTGTAAAACCGCTTTAAGCTCTTCTCTTTCAGACAAATACGTTTCAATCATTCGTCCCCACGCGGCACGTTCTGATTTTGATACTTTTGCATATCCGTAACCGGGAACATCAACGAAATACAGCATTTCATTAATTTCATAGAAATTAAGTGTTTGGGTTTTACCAGGTTGACCAGACGTTCTGGCCAACCCTTTTCGATTAAGCATTTTATTAATAAACGAAGACTTCCCAACGTTAGATCGACCTGCTAGCGCAAGTTCTGGTAAACGCGTTACTGGATATTGTTCCGGTTTGACTGCTACATGTTCTAGTTCAGCTTTTGTGACTTTCATTTTTATTCTTCACTCTCATTCAATGCGACTTCCAACACTTGATCCAAGTGTTCAACTAATACAATCGTTAGCTCTTTCCGAACGCTATCAGGAATATCGTCAATGTCTTTTTCGTTATCTTTCGGAATAATAATGGTCGTTAACCCTGCGCGATGGGCACTCATTGCTTTTTCTTTTAGCCCACCAATTGGTAAGACCCTACCTCTTAGCGTAATTTCGCCTGTCATTCCGACCTCACGTTTCACTTTTCGACCAGTTAAGGCAGAAACCAACGCTGTCGCCATCGTAATACCTGCTGATGGTCCGTCTTTTGGCGTAGCCCCTTCTGGAACGTGAATATGAATATCGGTCTTATCATTAAAGTCTGCCTCAATGGACAATTCTTCTGAACGGGAACGAATGTAGCTAAACGCCGCTTGAGCAGACTCTTTCATCACGTCACCAAGTTTTCCCGTTAACGTTAACTTCCCTTTTCCTTTAACGGCAGAAACCTCAATCGCGAGTGTTGTACCTCCAGCAGCTGTATAAGCTAACCCTGTCGCAGCACCGATCTGATCCTCTTGTTCTGCCATGCCGTAGCGGAACCTTGGCTTCCCGAGCATCTCTTCTACGAGCTTTTCCGTAACCGTTACGCGTTTACGTTCTTCCATCACAACCATTTTTGCCGCTTTTCGACACGCTGTCGCTAACTGGCGTTCAAGATTTCGGACACCTGCTTCACGCGTATAATACCGAATGATGTTTGTCAGAGCTTCGTCTTTTACTGGCATTTGCGCTTTTGTTAAACCATGCTCTTTAATTTGTTTTGGTAGTAAATAGTTACGTGCAATTTGCTTTTTCTCAAGCTCCGTATAACCAGGAATCGAAATGATCTCCATTCGGTCCAATAACGGCGCAGGAATCGTACCAATATTGTTTGCTGTTGTGACAAACATGACGTTGGATAGATCATACGCTTCTTCTAAATAATGATCACTAAATGTATTGTTTTGTTCCGGGTCCAATACTTCAAGTAATGCTGATGCTGGATCTCCTCTAAAATCATTTGCCATTTTATCGATTTCATCTAAAAGGAATACTGGATTTACCGTTTCCGCACGCTTCATTCCTTGAATGAGACGACCTGGCATTGCTCCGACATACGTTCGACGATGACCTCGAATCTCTGCTTCATCACGAACGCCCCCTAAAGACATCCGTACAAATTTACGATTTAACGAACGCGCGATCGAGCGAGCCAACGACGTTTTTCCGACGCCTGGAGGTCCTGCAAGACAAAGTATGGGTCCTTTCATCGAATTCGTAAGTTTTCGAACAGCTAAATATTCAAGCACACGCTCTTTTACTTTTTCTAATCCATAGTGATCTTCATCAAGAATTTTGCCTGCTTTTTTCACATCAAGCTGATCTTCTGTTTGAGTAGTCCATGGAAGCTGAATCAGCCAGTCTAAATACGTTCGCAAAATGGAACTCTCACCTGCGTTTGCAGGCATTTTCTCGTAACGACTTAACTCTTTTAATGCTTTTTCATATACGTGTTCAGGCATTCCCGCAGCTTCAATTTTTTCTTTTAACTCTGCGATTTCTCCTGTTTTTCCTTCACGATCACCAAGCTCTTTTTGAATGGCTTTCATTTGCTCGCGCAAATAGTACTCTTTTTGCGTCTTTTCCATGGATTTCTTCACGCGCTGGCCGATTTTTTTCTCTAACCCTAACACTTCTTGTTCATTACCAAGATATTCGATTAGCTTTTGTAGTCGTTCTTTTACATCAATCAACTCAAGCAACGTTTGTTTTTGTGCTAATTTTAACGTTAAATTTGCAGAGATTAAATCAGCAAATTTCTCCGGAGCTGTTGTTTCTTTTAATGTTGCTAATGTCTCTTGAGAAGCACGCTTTGACTGCTTCGAGAATTGATCATACATGGAAAGCAACGTTCGCATTAACGCTTCTGTTTCAGAATCTGCTTTTGCATCCTCATCGAACAATGTAACATCTGCAACTAACACATCTCCATGGTCATTAAATGTGACAAGCTCAGCACGCTGCAAACCTTCAACTTGAACACGAACTGTTCCGTTCGCAAGCTTCGTAGACTGTACAATTTTCGCAAACGTTCCTACTCTATATAAATCTTCTTCCGTTGGATCTTCTTTTGTCGTTTGTTTTTGTGTTGCTAAAAATAAATATTGATCGTTTTGTTTAGCTTCTTCTAATGCTTTAACCGATTTTTCACGACCTACGTCTAAGTGCATAATTGCCCCTGGGAAGATTAATACACCACGCAAAGGAAGGAGCGGAACTCGGCGTTCTTGTAATTGGTCAACCATCCGCATGACACCTCCGCCTTTATCTTTATAAAAATTTCATTATGTCTAATCATCTTATTTCTATGCTGGAAATTAAAAACGATGATATACACAATGGATAAAGCGCCAATCTTAGTAGAGTGACGCTTCAATCATCCATTTTCGTTTTGTTAACCATCTACTCATTTTAGCTTACGAAGGGCTTTGTTGTCCATTAATTAGATTGGAACAATTCCTCCTGTTGAGAAGGCTTGTGCAGGAATGACATTTTCATCTTCTTCCTCCTTACAAAAAGCTAAATCAAAGACTTCATCTAATGTTGTTACTGCAATCACTTCGATTCCATCAATTTTCTTTAAAATCGCTTGTTCATTTTCTTTTGGGATGATGACGGTTTTCGCACCAGCCATTTTTGCGGCTTTTACTTTTGCAATCACACCACCAATTGGCTTTACTTTTGCATGAATACTTAACTCACCTGTCATGGCGACTTCATTTGAGACAGGCACTTGTTCAATCCCTGAATAAATTCCTGTCGCAATTGCTATACCAGCTGAAGGTCCATCTACAGGTGTTCCACCAGGAAAATTAACATGAATATCATAATCGTTTGTTGGTACACCTTTCCGTTTTAAAACGGAAATAACGTTTTCAACCGAAGAACGAGCCATACTTTTTCGCTTAATAGAGCGAACTTGTGAACCTGACTGTTCTTCTTCTGCGATCCCAGTTATCGTCAACTTCCCATGACCAACGTTTTCGTGAACGAGTACTTCAATCTCAAGTAGAGCACCACTAGTTGGACCGGTAACTGCTAAACCATTCACTAAACCAATTGCAGGTTGTTCATGAATTTGGCGTTCAGGTCTCGGTGCCATTTGACTTGAATGCGCGACCCATTCTATATCTTGCAGTTGAACTTCTTGACGTCCATCTGCACGAGCTGCTCCAACGGCAATTTGTAGCATATTAACGGTTTCACGACCATTCGTTGCATAAGATGCGATTTTCTTTGAAGCTTCAGTAGTGAGCGTCATCGCTGCTTTTTCAGCCGCACGCTGAGCAATCTCTTCAATTTCAGACGGATCTAATCCTCTAAAAAACACTTCCAAACAACGAGAACGAATAGCGGGTGGCATTTCTTCTGGTTGTCTCGTCGTAGCAGCTATTAGTCGAAAATCTGCTGGTAAGCCTCGTCTAAAAATATCATGAATGTGAGAAGGGATTTGTTCATTTTCTGAACTATAATACGCACTCTCTAAAAAAACTTTTCGATCCTCTAGCACTTTTAATAATTTATTCTGTTGAATGGTGTGTAATTCACCAATTTCATCAATAAATAAAATTCCACCATGTGCCTTCGTCACAGCTCCAGGCTTAGGTTGGGGAACGCCCGCTTGGCCCATCGCGCCAGCTCCTTGATAAATTGGATCGTGTACAGAACCAATTAACGGATCCGCAATCCCTCTTTCATCGAATCGTGACGTAGCACCATCTACCTCTACAAAAACTGCTGTTGACTGAAATGGGGATTGGTCGCTTTTTTTTGCTTCATCAAGCACAAGTCGAGCAGCGGCTGTTTTCCCAACGCCGGGTGGACCGTAAATGATGACATGCTGTGGATTTGCACCGCATAATGCCATTCTTAATGTTTTTAGTCCATCTTCTTGTCCAACAACTTCTGATAGCGATTTCGGGCGCACTTTTTCTGCTAATGGTTCCGATAATCGTATTGCTCGCAATTTTTTCATTTTATCTAATTCGATTTTAGATTCCTTATCAATATACGTTTTTTGACTGCGCTGGTTTTTTAGTAAGTTCCAAAAATAAACTCCGATGATAATCCCAAAAAATAATTGGACAAATAATGCAATCGTTGTAAAGCCCATTTGTATGCCTCCTAATTGTTATGTTGTCGTTAGTATGACCTTGAGGCAAGCCATTAGTCTTAAACATCGAAGCGCATTATTTCCAATTCTAAACACGATGCAAAAAAACCACGTTAGCTCAACGCCAACGTGGTCTCTCTTACGCACTTTCTTTCGGTTTATTTAAAGACAGCTCTGTTCCATCTGCTGATTTAATAATTGGCGCTGCACCATCGGTAATACAGTCTTCATGAATGATACACTTCACAGCATCTTCTCTGGAAGGAAGATCAAACATTACATCAAGCATAATGCTTTCGATGATGGAACGAAGTCCACGAGCACCTGTTTTACGTTCAATTGCTTTTTTCGCAATTTCTTTCAATGCTTCTTCTGTAAACTCTAGTTCAACTTCATCTAACTCAAGTAGTTTTTGATATTGTTTAACGAGCGCATTTTTAGGCTGCGTTAAAATCTCAACGAGCGCATCCGTATCAAGAGGAGCAAGACTTGAAATAATCGGAAGACGTCCAATAAACTCTGGAATTAAACCAAACTTGAGAAGATCTTCTGGAAGCACTTTTGACAAGTACTCGCCTGGTTTTAGCTCTTCCTGTTTTGAATCATCTGAGCCAAAGCCAATGATTTTCTTGCCTAGACGGCTTTTAATGATTTGTTCAATTCCATCAAACGCTCCTCCGCAAATAAACAGGACGTTCGTTGTATCAATTTGAATAAATTCTTGATGAGGATGCTTTCTTCCACCTTGTGGCGGTACACTCGCTGTCGTTCCTTCAAGAATTTTTAATAATGCTTGCTGAACACCTTCACCAGAAACATCTCGTGTAATAGATGGGTTTTCGGATTTACGGGCAACTTTATCGATTTCATCAATGTAAATAATACCTTTTTCCGCTTTTTCCACATCATAGTCAGCCGCTTGAATTAGTTTGAGTAAAATGTTTTCAACATCTTCACCTACATAACCAGCTTCTGTTAATGAAGTCGCATCAGCAATGGCAAACGGTACATTTAGAATTCGAGCAAGCGTTTGTGCAAGTAATGTTTTTCCGCTTCCTGTTGGTCCAATGAGCGTGATATTACTTTTCGCCAGTTCTACATCTTCAGAACGAGCCATTGAATTTATGCGCTTATAGTGATTGTATACTGCAACGGCTAATGATTTCTTTGCATCACGCTGACCAATAACGTAATCATCAAGAATGACACAGATTTCACTCGGCTTCGGAATTTCTTCTAACTCTACTTCATCTTCCGTTCCAAGCTCTTCCTCCACAATCTCTGTACAAAGCTCAATACACTCATCACATATATAGACGCCAGGTCCAGCTACTAGCTTTCTCACTTGATCTTGTGTTTTTCCGCAAAAAGAACATTTCAACTGTCCTTTTTCTTCGTTAAATTTAAACATAACCTCACCCCTTACAGGATTTCTTTTTTCGATTTGAATACAAATAAACTGTAATGTCAAATCATTTTAGCATAGACTAATTCAACAAACTAGAAATATGCATTTTATGTACGAGTTCAAGCAGATTGCTATTCCTCTACCCTCTCTGAGTACAATTCAAGCTTAAATCAGAAAATCCTTTTTTTAAGCTACTATCATTTTGTTCAATTTAAAGGGCAATCATACTAAGCATATGAATATAGGAATGCTTTCATGCAGGATAACGCTTGATAATTGAAAAAGGTACGGGAGTTAGCCCGCACCTTTGACATTAAGCTGTCGCTTCTTTGCTGTGATCCACTAATACGTCAATTGCTTTACGCATTTTAAGATCACCTTTCACTGTATCAAGACCACCTTGTGCAGATAGCAATGCTTTAATTTCATCAGCTGAACGTTGATACATATCAGCCATTTTTTGAATTTCTTCTTCCACTTCTTCATCGGATACTTGAACGTCTTCCTGTTCAGAGATCGCTTCAAGCGTTAAGTTTACACGTACACGCTTTTCTCCATCTTCTTTGAACTGGCTACGCATATCTTCTTCTGTTTGACCAGAGAACTGGAAGTACATCTCTAAATTCATACCTTGAGCTTGAAGACGTTGTCCAAACTCTTGTAGCATACGATCAACTTCAGAGTTAACCATCGCTTCTGGTACAGTAATGTCAGCTTGATCAGCAGCTTTTTCTAGAAGGGCATCACGTACCGCATTTTCTGAATCAGTCTTTCTTTGGTCTTCAAGCGTCTTACGTAATTCCGTTTTAAGCTCGTCCAGTGATTCAACATTTTCATTAGCATCTTTCGCAAATTCATCATCAAGCTCAGGAAGCTCTTTACGCTTAACATCATGAATTTTCACTTTAAACGTTGCTGGCTTACCAGCTAAGTCTTCTGCGTGGTACTCTTCAGGGAACGTTACTTCTACATCTTTTTCGTCGCCTGTTTTAAGACCAACAAGTTGTTCCTCGAAACCAGGGATAAACGAATTAGAACCAATTTCTAGTGAATAGTTCTCTGCCGTTCCGCCTTCAAATGCTTCCCCGTTCGCGAAGCCTTCGAAATCTAGAACAGCTGTATCGCCGTCTTGGATTTCTCCATCTTCAACAACCACAAGCTCAGCGTGACGTTCTTGAAGTTTTGTTACTTCTTCTTCAACGTCTTCGTCTGTCACTTCTGTACTTGGAACATCTACTTCTAGTCCTTTGTAGTCACCAAGTTTCACTTCTGGTTTAACCGTTACTGTCGCTTTAAATATCGCTTTTTCGTTTTTGCCAATTGATTCAATGTCCACTTCTGGACGATCAACCGGGAAGATTCCTGTTTCTTCTACAGCATTTGAATATGCTTCTGGAAGCATAAGGTCAATGGCATCTTGGTATAAAGACTCAACACCAAATTGCTTTTCAAAAAGACTTCTAGGCATTTTCCCTTTACGAAACCCAGGTACATTCACTTTCTGTACAACTTTTTTAAAAGCTTTATCTAAAGCGTCGTTGACTTTATCTGCTTCAACTTCAAACGTTAAGACGCCTGTATTTTGTTCTGTTTTTTCCCAATTTGCAGACATAATATTTCCCTCCAACATGTAATTTCTACACTACTTTATCACGTTTTTGACAACCATTCCATTATAACATATCGATTTAATCTTTCAATGTCTTCCTCTTGCTTAAATTAACTGAAGCGACGTTCCGAAATGTGGTGCAAATGATAGTCTTTCATTATGTATGAAACCAGTCGTTTTGATTTTGTGCTTCAATTAAAATATCTTGTTCAAGTGCTTCAATTTCATTTGATGCAGACAGGACATCAAAACGTTCACAGCCGTAGCAATGCACCATATCTGATTCATCCGTATCTAACCCTAATTGTTCGGCCGCAACAAGATGAAACGCACATGCCCACGCTTTAGGATTTTCAGGGTTGAGTTCAAATGGGTACGTCATTAATAAGTATGAATGGTGAAGCTGCTTTGCCATATGTAATAATGTTGGGTCATCTTGCTCTAGTTGCCCTTCAAGTGCTGCTCGAATAGCTTGATCTACCTGTCGTTCTCCAGGCTCCTCTAGTTCACTTGGTGTAACAATAATCGCTTGATCTTCTCGTTCGTACGTCAGTGGCTTGGAATCGCCCCACTCGTGCAAAAGTTGAAGTGCGTATGTACGCATAAGTGGATTTGTTTGCTTATTTTCCACAAATTTACGGATTTCGCTCTGTAGCGAAGTTAAGCCTAATTTTCGCACACTTTGCAATGCATTCCATTTTGCTGGCTCATTTGCAGCTTGAAGTCCCGCTTTGAGTTCCATCATTGTCTCTTCTTGATTTTCGTCCGTTAACACTTTTGTGTCGTAGTTTTTCGATTCACTCATCTGTCTACTAAAATGCAGAAGTTCATAAAACGTTTCTGCGTCTTTAGCCGGTATTTTATCTTCACTTAATACAGCCTCTAGCAAATGAACAACGTGATCATAGCGTGAAAGTTGAACAAGCAAAGAAACATGCACCTGCAAAATCTCGAAATAATTTCCAATTCCTTCATTCAACAACACTTCTGTCTCTTGTACGGCCTCTTGCTGTCGTTCCAACTCTATTAGACTTAATACAATGCCAAATCGTGCTTGCGGATCTGTATCGTCATGAGAAGCAGCTTCTTTAAACAACTGATAGGCTTTTGTTGCCTGTTTTTGTTTAAGCTCATTCATTCCTTCTTCTACTAATCGCTTCACTAAACCAGGAAATAAAATGACATTATTCTTTTTGTGCTTATCCTGTTCCAATTTTATCGCCTGCTTTCCTTATCCCTTACTTTAACACGTACGTTTTCCTTATCCAAAGGTCTCCATGTTTTTATTCGTTATTCCTTCCCTAATCCCTTTCTTTCAAAACCTAAGAAAACTCCTTAGTTTAACACTAAGGAGTAAGAGGTGCCGAAAATCGATATTCGCTACCCAAATCTAGTTGTCGTAGATCCCGCATATTTTCGTTCAAAAGCTGTGATTTCGTCTTCTTGTTTCAACGTTAAGTCAATCTCATCCCATCCATTTATCAGCATATTTTTCCAATGCTCATCAATGGTAAAGGAAGAAACCTCTTCTTCAAAAGTTACTTTTTGTTCTACTAAGTCAACGGCCAGTTGACCTTTATCTTGCTGGGCAATGTTCATCCAACGCTTCACTTCTTCGTTTGAAAGCCTAACAGGTAGAAGCCCATTTTTCATACAGTTATTATAGAAAATGTCCGCAAAACTTGGAGCAATGACAACTTTAAATCCATAATCATATAAAGCCCAAGGGGCGTGCTCTCGTGAAGAGCCACAGCCAAAGTTATCCCCACTTATTAAAATACTTGCTCCTTGGGCCTCAGGTTTGTTTAATTCAAAATCAGGATTTTCCACTCCCTCATCCTGATACCGCCAATCGTAAAATAAAAATTTGCCGAATCCTGTTCGTTCAATTCGTTTTAAAAATTGCTTCGGAATAATTTGGTCAGTGTCAACGTTCACGCGATCTAACACCGCTGCTTTCCCAATATGAAGGCGAATCGGGTTCATGTTACATCACTCCTTATGTCAAATGTGCGTACATCAACAAATTTCCCACTAACTGCTGCAGCTGCGGCCATTGGTGGACTGACAAGATGAGTCCGCGCACCCTTTCCTTGTCGACCTTCAAAATTCCGATTAGACGTCGACGCGCAACGTTCGCCTTCAGGTACTCGATCTGGGTTCATACTAAGGCACATGCTACAGCCGGAACTACGCCATTCAAAACCGGCTTCAATAAAGATTTGGTCTAAGCCTTCTTCTTCTGCTCTTCGCTTTACTTTTTCCGAGCCAGGAACCACAATTGCCGAAACGTCTCTGTGAACAAATCGCCCTTTTACAATTCGAGCTGCCGCTTCTAAATCACTGAAACGTGAATTCGTACATGAGCCAATAAACACATGCTGAATCGCTATCTCACTCAATGGTGTATTAGGCTCTAAATCCATATAAGCTAACGCTTGAGTAATGGCTCGTTGTTCCGTTTCATTTACAGCCATACTTGGATCTGGAACAGCTGCTGAAATCGGAAGCCCTTGGCCAGGGTTGGTTCCCCATGTAACCATTGGCTCTATTTCACTTGCATCTATTGTAACAGAGTGATCATAGGTGGCATCTTGATCGGTTGCTAATGTTGACCAGTATTCAACGAGTTCTTCAAATTCTTTTCCATCAGGTACACGACTGCGCCCCCGCAAGTAATCAAACGTTACAACGTCTGGACTAATTAATCCTGCCTTTGCTCCAGCCTCAATAGACATATTGCAAATCGTCATTCGTTCTTCCATTGTCATCCCGCGTATCGCTTCTCCTGTAAATTCAATGACTGAGCCAGTACCAACGTTCACGCCAAATTTTGAAATAATCGCCAGAATGACATCTTTTGCAGCAATTCCGGTACCTAATCGCCCAGTAATATGAACTTGTAACGTTTTAGGACGGGATTGCCAAACCGTTTGCGTCGCAAGTACATGCTCCACTTCACTCGTTCCAATTCCAAATGCCAGTGCTCCAAATGCACCGTGGGTCGACGTATGACTATCGCCACATACAATGACATGACCTGGTTGTGTAAGGCCAAGCTCTGGACCGATTACATGAACAATGCCATTATCCGGGTGCGCTAAATCGGCAATTTCTATTCCAAATTCCCGACAGTTGTCAGCTAATGTTTCCATTTGCAAGCGGGCAATTTGATCTTGAATGTCATAGCGGTTGAATGTTGGCACATTATGATCCATGGTCGCAAATGTTCTTTCCGGCCTGCGCACTTTTCGATTTGCAATTCTTAGACCTTCAAAGGCTTGCGGAGATGTTACTTCATGCACCATGTGTAGATCGACATAAAGCAAATCTGGCTTCTGCGCTTCGGAAACAATTGTATGTTTCTCCCATATCTTTTCTATAATCGTTTTTCCCATCTTCAAAGCCTCCTAAGAATGTATCGCAACGTTTATTTCGTTGATGACCGCAGCAGTCATCTCACTCGTTGAACAGGTGGTCGCTTGATTATGGGCTAAATCAGCTGTTCGATAGCCTTTATTTAATACGGTACGAATTGCCTGTTCCACACAATCTGCTTCTTCGGACATTTTAAAACTATAGCGTAACAGCATAGCTGTTGAGGAGATCGTCGCCAGCGGATTCGCTTCGTTCAGTCCAGCTAACTCAGGCGCTGACCCATGAACAGGTTCATACAGACCAAATGACGTTGAGTTTAAACTGGCAGATGGAAGCATCCCAAGCGATCCTGTAATCATAGAAGCTTCATCACTCAAAATGTCGCCAAATAAATTTTCAGTTACAAGCACATCAAACTGCTTCGGATTACGAATAAGCTGCATAGCTGCATTGTCGACGAGCATGTGCTCTAGGGTGACGTCTGGATATTGTTGCGCTATTTCCGTTGCACACTCTCTCCACATTCTACTTGACTCGAGGACATTCGCTTTGTCTACAGACGTTACATGACGCCCTCTTAATTGTGCGAATTGAAAAGCACGGTGCAGAATGCGTTCAATTTCTTCTTTTTTATATACGAGCGTATCAATCACGCCTTCTTCTCCATCAATTTGCCGGCGTTCACGAGGCGTTCCAAAATAAATACCGCCTGTCAATTCTCGGACAATGAGAACGTCTACTCCTTGGATGACATTTTTTTTAAGTGTAGATTCGTCTACTAGGGCATCCAGCACTTGAACAGGCCGTAAGTTTGCATAGAGGTTAAGGATTTGCCGAATAGCCAATAACCCTTTTTCAGGACGAAGGTGCGGAGGGTTTCCGTCCCATTTCGGCCCACCAACGGCACCAAGTAAACAAGCATCAGCATTTTTACACCGTTCAATTGTCTCTTCCGGGAGCGGTTCTCCTGTAGCATCAAGAGCCGCCCCTCCAATATGTGCTTCTTGAAATGTGAACTGGTGACCGAAGCGATTGGCAATAGCTTCAAGTACTTCCTTACCAGCCTTTACGATCTCTGGTCCGATTCCATCCCCAGCTAGTAGCGTAATTGTTTTATCCATCATTTCCCCCTAGCCTACTGTCGATGTCGATGGTTCTTGTAGTCGTTTTTCTTCTTGTAAAAATCGATTTACAGCATGAATGTACGCTTTTGCTGATGCTTCTAATACATCATTGGCGACACCTCGACCTGAATGAGATCGATCGTTTTTTGATAAATTAACGTGTACTTCAGCTAGCGCATCTTCTCCCTCAGTAATGGATTGAATCCGATAATCTCTAAGTCGATAGTGAAAATCGGTCAGTTTGGCTAGTGTATTGTAAATGGCTTCTACGCTGCCTGACCCTGTGCTCGCCTCTGTGTATTCCCTACCCTCTACGTGCTTTAATTTTATCGTTGCGGTTGGTGTTTGATTCGTGCCATAAGAAACCTGGAGCGCTTCAAGTTTGTACTCATGTTCTCGATCCTCATCGCCTTGATCAATCATCAACGCATATAAGTCATCTTCCGTAACCGTCTTCTTTTTATCAGCTAACGTTTTAAACCCGTTAAAAAGCGTCAGCAATTCTTCCGAAGACCCTTTAAATCCTAGCGCCTTCATTTTTTCTTGAAACGCGTGTCGTCCAGAATGTTTTCCGAGTGGATTTGAAGACGTTGCCCCTACTAATTCTGGCGTAATAATTTCATAGGTTTCTTTATGCTTCAGCATCCCGTCTTGGTGGATACCTGACTCGTGTGCAAACGCATTTGAACCAACAACCGCTTTATTTTTTGGAATAGGCATGGATGTGTAGCGACTCACTAGTGCACTTGTTCGCTTCAATTCATTTAGCTGGATGTTCGTTCCTGTTTCATAGTAATCAGAACGAATGTGTAACCCAACCGCAATCTCTTCAAGTGAAGCATTTCCTGCCCGTTCACCAATCCCATTTATGGTACATTCGACTTGTCGCGCCCCACCTTGAATAGCAGCTAACGAATTCGCCACACCCATACCTAGATCATCATGATTGTGGGTCGAAAGGATAGCTCGATCTATATTTGGCACAGTCCGGCTTATATATTCAAATAATTCGGATATTTCCTTTGGCATCGTATACCCAACTGTATCTGGTAGATTAATAACCGAGGCACCTGCATCAATCGTTGCTTCAATTATTTTTGCTAGAAACGCCCAGTCAGAACGACTTGCATCTTCTGCTGAAAATTGAACGTGTGGAAATCTTTTTGCTGCATACTTGACACTCCCTATCGCCTGTTCGATCACCTGATCTGGTGTTAGTTTAAGCTTGTATTTCATATGGATAGGAGAGGTCGCAAGAAACACATGAACTCTCGGTTCTGCACTTGCCTTTAGCGCTTCCCAGCATGCGTCAATGTCGCTTTGCTTTGAACGAGCTAATCCCGTGACGGAAGAGCCTTTTATTTGAGTGGCAATGTCTTTTACTGATTGAAAATCTCCTTTTGAGGAGGCTGGAAACCCAGCCTCAATTATATCTACTCCTAGGCGCTCTAACTGAAACGCAATGTCCAGCTTCTCTCTGTGATTAAGATTAATACCTGGAGATTGCTCTCCATCTCGCAAAGTCGTATCAAATATGTTAACTTTGCCCATGACCAACGGCTCCTTTTTTCGATTTAGATTGTTTTACAAATGGCATCATTTCTCGAAGCTCACGTCCTACCACTTCAAGAGGATGATTCGCTTCTGCTGCATTAATGGCGTTATACTCGGGACGATTTAGTTTGTTTTCCAAAATCCACCCCTTTGCAAACTTCCCTTTTTGAATATCCTCTAAGATTGCGCGCATTTCTTTCTTCGTTTCGTCGGTTACAATGCGTGGTCCTGCTTGGAAATCTCCCCACTGCGCTGTATCTGAAATGGAATAGCGCATATACTCTAGACCGCCTTCATACATCAAATCAACAATGAGCTTTAGTTCATGCAAACATTCAAAATAAGCGATTTCCGGCTGATACCCAGCCTCTACGAGGGTTTCAAACCCAGCTTTTACAAGTGCGGAAGTTCCGCCACAAAGGACCGCTTGCTCTCCGAATAAATCTGTTTCCGTTTCTTCTTTAAACGATGTCTCTAGCACACCAGCTCGAGCTGCACCAATTTGTTTCGCATAAGCAAGCGCAAGATCCTTTGCCTCTCCTGTTGCGTCTTGTTGAACAGCGATTAACGCTGGTACACCCGCTCCTTCTGTAAACGTTCGGCGGACTAGATGGCCAGGTCCTTTAGGGGCAACAAGAAATACATCTACATGGCTCGGAGGAACAATTTGATTGAAATGAATATTAAAACCATGGGCAAACACTAAGGCTTTACCTGCTGTTAACTCCTTTTCAATTGACGCTTTATAGACGTCTGGCTGCTGTTCATCTGGTAGAAGAACCATGATGACTTCCGCTTTCTCTGCCGCTTCTTGTACGGAATAGACGTTAAAACCATCTTCTTTTGCCTTCTCCCATGACTTCCCTTGACGGAGACCGACGATTACATCTACACCGGATTCTTTTAAGTTTTGCGCATGTGCATGCCCTTGAGACCCATACCCAATAACCGCAACCGTCTTTTCATTTAAAAATCCTTCATTTACGTCACCATTGTAATAAACTTTTGCCATAATAATCTCTCCCTTTTTTTAATGAATAAGTGTTAAACGCGATGCTTCTGTTTGCGATTTCACGCTTCGATTGATAGCCGTTACGCCTGTTCGTGCAATTTCTTGAATACCATACGATTTAATCAATTCGATAAATGCCTCGACTTTGTCTGTATGGCCCGTTACTTGCAAAGTTAGCGAGTCTCTTCCAACGTCAATCATTTGTGCACGGAAGGTTTCTGCTAGAGAGCCAATTTCTGCTCTTTGCTCAGCGGTTGCTGAAATTTTTACTAAAGCAAGTTCTCTAGATACAGTCGCTTCGTCCGTTACATCCTTCACCTTTAAAACATCTACTTGTTTGTGAAGTTGTTTCATCACTTGCTCAACGTTTTCCATGGCGTCTGCCACAACAACAAACGTCATTCTAGATATAGTTGGATTATCTGTCACCCCGACCGTAATACTGTCAATATTGTATTGCCTTCGAGCAAATAAACCAGTAATTCGATTAAGCACACCCGAGCGATTTTGCACAAGAACGGTTATCGTTCGCTTCATAGTGGCTCTACCCCCTCCATACAATGGTGACCTTGCCCTGGACAAATCATTGGGTAAACATTTTCTTCTTGTGCGACACACACTTCGAGCAAAACAGGACCTTGATGGTTAAACGTATCTTTAATGGCGTCTCCTAATTTTGAGCGTTCTTCAACTTTAATTGCTTTGATGTCATAAGCTTCTGCCAATTTGGTGAAGTTTGGTTGAATCGGAAAAAGAGAATGAGAATACCTTTCACCATGGAAAAGTTGTTGCCATTGCCGAACCATTCCGAGTGATGCATTGTTTACGATGACGATTTTCACCGGAAGCTGCAGTTCTTGCAAGATTGACATTTCTTGGAGTGTCATTTGAAACCCAGCATCTCCCGTAATCGCAATAACCGGAAGCTCTGGCTCAGCAATTTGTGCGCCAATCGCTGCAGGGAAACCGAAGCCCATTGTTCCGAGCCCACCAGAAGTGACCCAACGATTTGGTTTATTGAAGGAGAAAAATTGCGCCGCCCACATTTGATGTTGACCAACATCTGTTGTAACAATCGCTTCTCCCTCAGTTTCTTCATACAATCTTTCAATAAGCTCTTGTGGTTTTATCGTTTCTTTATCGAGCTTATACCAGAGTGGATAGTCCTTCTTCCACCGCTGCGTTTGTTCACGCCAGTCATCATGTTGTGAGAGGGAGACATTATCACCCTTTAACAGCAACGTTAAAGCTGCTTTTGCATCCCCTACAACAGGAATATCAACATGAATATTTTTTCCGATTTCAGCAGGATCAATATCGATGTGTGCGATCTTTGCGTCTGGAGCAAAATGTTCTAAAACCCCAGTCAGGCGATCATCAAATCGTGAACCAATATTTAAGAGAAAATCTGCTTCATGTAGCGCCATATTCGCCGCATACGTTCCATGCATGCCAGCCATTCCTAAGTGATTCTGATTATTTCCCGGGTAAGAACCTAAACCAAGTAATGTTGAGACGAGCGGAATATTTGTTTTTTCGACAAATGCAGTTAGTTCATCAGAAGCACCAGCGTGTAGGACACCTGCGCCTGTAAGCAAAACAGGTTTTTTAGCTGCTTGAATCGATTCCAGAACCTTTCGAATTTGCTGCTTATTCGGCCTGGCGTTTGGTTGATAACCAGGTAAGTAAACAGGTTTATTATAAGAAAATAACGCCTCTTGTTGAGATATATCTTTTGGCAAATCGATCAAAACAGGGCCCGGTCGACCGCTTTGGGCGATATGGAATGCTTCTTTTACTGTTTGCGATAGCTCCTCTACAGAGCGAACTTGATAGTTATGTTTTGTGATTGGCATTGTAATTCCGAGCATATCGGCTTCTTGAAAAGCATCGGTTCCAATGACTTTTGTTCCAACTTGGCCGGTTATCACGACTAATGGCAACGAATCAATCATTGCATCCGCAATGCCCGTTACGACGTTTGTTGCCCCTGGTCCTGATGTAACAATACAAACACCCGGCTTTCCTGTTACTCGTGCATATCCTTCTGCTGCGTGAATTGCACCTTGCTCATGACGCGCGAGAATATGGTTGATACCTAGCTTATAAATCTCATCATAGGTAGGAAGGATTGCTCCTCCAGGATAACCAAAAATCACGTCGACGTTTTCTTTTGCTAACGACCTTAGCAAAATCTCAGCACCACTGCACGGACCGCTTTTGTCTTGCAAATTCTTATTTTTCTGGTCTGTTTGTTCACTCGCATGTAGCATTTGTCTTCTCTCCCTTCCTCCTGTATACAAAAAGAAAGACCTTCTCAAACCCCATGTATGATCGTCATACAAGGGGCGAGAAAGTCTCTCGCGGTACCACCCTTTTCACTAATAATGCATTAGCCTCATTTTTTTGATAACGAATGATTCTTTCTAATCATCCGACGACCCCTACTCTTTTTTCAAAGTCGTACTCAAAGGTGAGTTTCGCGCTTATTCTATCACCGTTTTCCAGCTACCAACGGCTCTCTGTAGATAAAAATGAACGCTACTTTCCTTCTCAACGTATTCGTCTATTATATTTTCATAATGCCGCCTGTATTCGCAGACGTGACAAGTTTTGAATATCGAGCAAGATAGCCTTTTTTGACTTTCGGTTCTGGTTCAACCCAACCTTCTCGTCGGCGAGCCAGTTCTTCATCTGCCACATCCCAATGAATCGTGCGGTCAATGAGATTAATTGTAATTCGATCCCCATCTGCGACAAAGGCTATAGGGCCTCCTTCAGCAGCTTCTGGCGAAATGTGACCGATCGAGATCCCTCTTGAAGCACCTGAAAAGCGCCCGTCGGTCATTAACGCTACTTTTGTACCTAATCCTCGTCCTTGAATTGCAGAAGTCGGTGCCAACATTTCCGGCATTCCCGGTCCACCTTTAGGGCCTTCATATCGAATAATGACAACTTGCCCTTCTGTCACCATGCCTTTATTAATTTGTTCCTGCGCTTCTTCTTGTGAATTAAAGCAGATCGCTTCACCCTCAAAGATTTTGATTGACGGATCAACAGCTCCGACTTTTATAACGGCGCCATCTGGAGCAATATTGCCATATAAGATGGACAAGCCACCTACCGGACTATATGCCGTTTCACGTGTTCGTATGACATCTGTATTTGTAATCTCTGCATGGGCAACGGTATCGTAAAGGGACTGACCAGTTATCGTTAACCGTTCTCCTTTAATCGCACCTATGTGGATTAATTCTTTTATAATGGACGCAACGCCACCAGCTTTATGAACATCGTCCATTGAATAATCTGAGGCTGGACTCACCTTACAAAGATAAGGTACTCGTTCTGCCACTTCATTAATTCGCGTCATGTCGTATTCAATTTCAGCTTCATTCGCAATCGCTAGTGTGTGGAGCACAGTATTCGTTGAACCACCCATCGCCATGTCTAATGCAAATGCATCATCGATTGTTTCTTCTGTGACAATATCTCGTGGGCGAATATCCTTTTCGATTAAATTCATGAGATGCTTCGCTGCATCTTTAATTAGATCATGGCGTGCTTGTGAGGTAGCGACTAGCGTACCGTTTCCAGGTAGCGCGAGCCCTAACATTTCCATTAAAGAATTCATTGAATTCGCTGTGAACATTCCTGAACAAGAACCACATGTCGGACATGCTTGCTGTTCGATTTCAAGCAATTCTTCTCTTGTCAGTTTTCCTGACGAAAATGCGCCTACGCCTTCAAAGACAGAAACAAGTGAAAGGCTTTGCCCATCTTTTGTTCTTCCTGCCTCCATCGGACCACCTGATACGAAAACCGACGGTACATTCGTTCTAACTGATGCCATAAGCATACCTGGCGTAATCTTGTCACAGTTCGGAATATAGAAAACACCGTCAAACCAATGTGCATTAATAACGGTTTCTGCCGCATCACAAATGATTTCTCGACTTGGTAATGAATACCTCATCCCAATATGTCCCATTGCAATTCCATCATCTACACCTATTGTATTAAATTCAAACGGAATCCCTCCGGCATCAATAATGGCTTGCTTTGCTACTTCTGCAAACTTATTGAGATGCATGTGCCCAGGTATAATGTCAATATATGAATTGCAAACCCCGATAAATGGTTTATCCATATCTTCTTCACTTACACCAGCCGCACGAAGAAGACTCCTATGAGGTGCGCGATCAATTCCTTTCTTGATCATGTCGCTTCTCATGCTAATCTCCCCTTATTTCCGTTTTATCAAGCGAGAATTGAATCCACCTGAAAAACACATTTGTTTTTTCGTTTATCTTTATTGAGACTTACTATACCCCTGTTAAAAATGCAGGTCAACCCTTTTTTAAAAAGAATTTTAATCTTTCTGTCATTTGTATACGCTTACAGTATCAGGGGATTAAGGATTATTCGTCAGAAAATTTCTTTTAAAAAATGGCTATATTTTTCAAAAAAACGGGGATAGTAAACAAAGAGGTGATCCTATGCAGACAAACCGAAATAAAAAGAAACGTATGTTCACTCCTTTCTCGTTTCTCTTCCATTTCTTTAAACCCATCAAGCGTCCTTCTCTCGTGCTTGTTACGAATCATTGGAACGAATGCAAAAATGAGTCACAACAAACGCTTTGTCGTTCTTTAAGAGAACGCGGCTTTTATGCATCTCCAGATTATGTTGTTGACCACATACCCGTTTACGTTGCGCTTGTTCCGTATCGAGTCGCATTTTTGAAGCAACAAGACTTCATGAAAGACAAAAAAAGGATACGTTCTTTAGAGCGAAAAGGTTGGAAGGTTTATTCAATTCCTGAAGACCATAAAAGCGAGGACATCCATTCTTTTTTATATGCCTTCCAAAACCAAACACATACGCTAAATAACGCCTCTTATTCGCAATAAATAAGGGCGTTTTTGTTTTGCCCCTTTCATAGGCGATCAGGTCGTTGAATAGACTATTACAATCAAGGGAAGGGGTAACTTATGCTTTTTTTAAATGACCACCCAAATTTACAAGGTTTTGACATTGGTTCCTTTTCATACGGGTCCCCCATAGACCTTCTGCATCTTGTTCCAGAAGTTACGTTAAAAATAGGGAAATATTGTTCTTTCGCCGCCGGCATTCGGATTCTTTTAGGTGCTGACCATCAAGTTGGCTGGGTGACAACCTATCCATTCAACGTTCTTTATCCTGATATAGCAAAAACGAAAGAGCACCCGACAAGTAAAGGAAATATTGTCATTGGCAACGATGTTTGGGTAGCAAGCGGTGCTGTTATTTTATCCGGACTAACCATTGGAGACGGAGCGATTATTGCTGCCAATGCTGTTGTGACAAAAGATGTAGCCCCGTATGCAATTGTTGCTGGAAATCCCGCTAAACAGATTAGCGAACGCTTTACTGAAGAACAGCGACAAGCCCTTTTAACCATTCAATGGTGGCATTGGCCAGACGACGAAGTAAAACAGGTTTCCCCTCTTTTGCAATCAAACCGATTGGATGAGCTTTTTTTATACGCTAAAAATCGAAATGAATAAGGAGGGCAAAATGATTTCAGATACAACGATTAGCTTTATTAGTTGCGTCAGCAATAAAACGCTTTATGAACAATGCCTCGCTCATATTCAGCAACTTTCGATTCCCTCTGGTATGTCAATTGAAACCGTGCCTATTTATAACGCGACTAGCATGACAGCTGGATACAATGAAGGTATGAAGAGAGCCACAGGTACATACAAAGTGTACCTTCATCAAGATGCATTCATTCTTAACCAATCCTTTCTCTATGACCTTCTCTTTTTATTTCACAATAATAAAAAATTGGGATTATTCGGGGTCATTGGCGCTCGCCAGCTTCCAGAACATGGAATGTGGTGGCAAAGTCCTTATGAAAATAAACTAGGGAAAATTATAGAAGTTCGTGATACGTATACTCAAACAACGTGTATGGAAACCACTTATATGTATGGAAAAGCTGCATGTGTTGATGGTCTGTTAATGGCTACCCAATATGATCTCTCTTGGCCAGAGGCAATAAAAGGGTGGCATTTTTACGATACGGCTCAATGCTTACATTATTCAACACACAATTACGATGTAGGTATTGCTCATCAACCGAGCCCTTGGGTCATTCATTATTGCAAAACCTCAACAATGGAAGGCTACTATGAAGCATTACCGGCCTTTCAAGAATGGCGCAGTCTTATTGATGACTCTACAAAGACATAAATAAAAAAGATGTAAGAAAGGTTCACAACCTCCCTGAACATTTTTTTCATCTTTGGTACGCTTTTTTGTAACCAATTAATTGGAAATAGAGAAGGAGAGATGACCCGTGGAGCAAAAAACGTATCAACGATTTCAGAAAGAAGAAGCAACGGATGCCATTTTACTAGCCAAAAGAGAAAAAGGGATCACCTATGATGATTTAGCCGCAGCAACAAACCTTCATCCTGTATATATCGCTTCAGCAATCATGGGGCAAAACACGTTAAACAAAGAAGAAGCGGATGCATTAGTAAATTGCTTAGAATTAGATGATTCCATCTCAAACGCTCTTCAACTTTATCCTACAAAAGGGTCGCTAGACCAAACGGTGCCCACCGATCCACTTATTTATCGGTTCCATGAGATTGTTCAAGTATACGGAACGACTTTTAAAGAAGTCATACAGGAAAAATTAGGTGATGGGATCATGAGTGCTATTGATTTCACACTCGATATTGAAAAGGAAGAAAATCCGAATGGCGATCGAGTTGTCGTTACAATGAATGGAAAATTTCTCCCCTACAATAAATGGTAAACAGCACTCATGAAAAAAACCTCTTACACTGATGTAAGAGGTTTTTCGTCTGTCGCTTATTAAACGTCCCAGGAGAGATTCGAACTCCCGACCGACGGCTTAGAAGGCCGTTGCTCTATCCTGCTGAGCTACTGGGACAATGGAGCGGGTGATGGGAATCGAACCCACATCATCAGCTTGGAAGGCTGAGGTTTTACCACTAAACTACACCCGCATATTTTTAGATTATCCTTATTTTATTTCGCACGCTACAATCATGTTCCTTTCTCTTCTCGCTCATCAAGGAAGTATCATGCGTCGGAACAACTCGTTGCATTTCATGAAGCGTCGCTCGTGGCTGAGGTTTTACCACTAAACTACACCCGCATATTTTTAGATTATCCTCATTTTATTTCGCACCCTATAATCATGTTCCTTCCTCTTCTCGCCCATCAAGGAAGTATCGTGCGTCAATTTTTATTATGTATAAGCGCCACAACAACAATTGCGACGCTTATAAATATACATGATTAAATAAAATGTGTCAACTACTTCTTAACAATTTTTTCTTAAGAAACGTCATTTCGGTTAAAGGTTGCTTCTAACGCTTCAATTGCAGTGCCGTCCATCGTGAAATAGTTAATTTGAATTGCCTCGTCGGTTATGTCTAACACGCAATAAGAGCCTGCATACTCGCCTTTTGGTAACCGTAAGCTACCTGGATTGATCGTAATGACCTCTCCGAACCGCTGTACTTTCGGGATGTGGGTATGACCATATACCGCAATCGTCGCTTTGTTCTCTTGTGCTTTCTGTGCTAATTCAGTTAATGAACTTTTGACGCCTTCGTAATGGCCATGGGTTAACTGAATAATTAAACCACTTGCTTCGAGTAATCTTTCTGCAGGGAACGAAGAAAAAACGTCACAGTTTCCTGCTACGGTTACGACATCTTTTAATTGACTTGAATCAGCCTGTAGCTCCGAGTCACCTGCGTGTAAAATCAAGTCAACTTGGTCACGTAAAGGCTGCAAAAATGATTCAAGCTCTCGTTCCCACCCATGCGTGTCGCTTATGACAAGAATGTTCATGAAGACGCTCCTAACAAAAACTCGTTTAACTTTTGAATTGCCTTTGCACGATGACTCATTTTATTCTTTTCCTCAAGAGATAATTGAGCCATCGTCTTATTTTTATCGGCAACATAGAAGATAGGGTCATAGCCAAACCCATGTTCACCTGCTTGTTCATGAGCGATAAGCCCTTCGCACGTTCCTTCAAAAAAAGATGTTTCTTTTTCTGGATCTGCAAAAGCAATCGTACATACGAACCGCGCTGTACGATCTCTTTCGGACACGCCTCTCAAATCTTCTAGCACTTTTTCAATATTGGCTTGATCGTTTTTGTCTTCACCAGCATAGCGGGCTGAAAACACGCCGGGTCTTCCGTCCAGGGCATCAATCACAAGACCTGAATCATCGGCAATGACAGGTTGACCTAAAGCTCTTGCAAGCACTTCCGCTTTTTTTCTTGCATTCTCTTGAAACGTTTGACCATCTTCTATGATTTCAGGAAACGATGGAAAGTCTAAAAGAGATTTCACTTCGTACATGCCCTGAAACAACTTTCTAAAATCTTCTATTTTTCCTTTGTTCGTTGTTGCGATTATAACTTCATTCATGATTCATGCCTCCTTTGAATTAGGCAAAAATAGATCTCCAACAATTGATTTTTGGACCTCAATTAGCTGATGAATTCCTTCTTCAGCAAGATCTAATAGTTCATTTAATTGCGCTCGACTAAATACAGCTTCTTCTCCACTGCCTTGAATTTCAACAAATTGACCAGCACCTGTTTGCACCACGTTCATATCCACATCAGCATTAGAATCTTCCTGATAGTTTAAATCACAAATCGCTCCCTGCTGATCAACAATTCCGACCGATATAGCCGCCACGTAATCTTTAACGGGAATTGCATTTAAGCCGGATGTTTTTTGCAAGGCTAACACCATTGCGACAAATGCCCCTGTAATAGCGGCTGTACGTGTGCCACCATCGGCTTGGATAACATCGCAATCGATCCAAATCGTCTTCTCGCCAAGCTTGTCTAAATCGACGACTGTGCGTAGACAACGGCCAATTAAACGTTGAATCTCCATCGTTCTTCCACTAAGCTTTCCTTTTGCTGCTTCACGAATCGTTCGTTGTTCTGTCGCTCTAGGAAGCATGGCATATTCCGCTGCAAGCCAACCTTTTTTTTGCCCGCGCAGAAAAGGCGGCACTTTATTTTCGATCGTTGCGGTACAAATGACTTTTGTATCTCCAACTGTAATTAAAACCGACCCTTCCGCATGCTTTGTGAAATGCGGCACGATTTCCACTGGTCGAATTTGATTCTCGCTTCGTTGATCCACTCTCATACTTTTTACCCCTCTTCTTATCCAGAAGATTTTCTCTTAGTTCGTCGTATAGTATAACATAATAAAAAGAGCACCTGTAGGAACAGATGCCCAATTTTTTATAGTGGATTTTTGTTTACATGCGCAGGACGTTGAATGGTTTCTACCGCTTCTCCCGATTCTGAGAAAATGTCTTCTTGACCGTTTACTAAGATCGAAATTTTCTCAACATCACTATGTTCCGTCAACGATAATGCAATCGATTCAATAATGGATTGTTCAATATAAGCATCTTCCCCAACCATCGTCTGTATCGCTTCATTGAAATCTAAAACGAGTTCCCCATCATTAATTTCTGGTTCATTTAACAACTCGATTTCATCATTCATTTCCGTTAGCAATGTTCGCATGCCTATGGATGGACCGTCAATAAGTTCATTGACAACCGTAGCAATTTCATTTTCCGTTTCTGCCACTCGTCGCGTTACTGGAACATAATAGGTTTCATTTTCATGAGAACCGAGGAAGTATACCGTCACATCTTGACTATTTGTAAAATCAACAACATTGCCATAATCAATATTAATGCCATCTTCTCGGCTAAAGTTTCCGACAATTGGCGATTCGCTCATCGGTAGTTGCTCAAGCTCAACCCCATTTACTTCAATTTTCACTTCATCAACATCATCAAATTGAGTTAACGTCCAAGTAATGGCTTCAAACATGCCTTTTTCATCTTCTAAATTGTAGTCTTCTACCTCATTTGAGAAGTTCGCGACCGCAATTTTGTCTTCTTTTAGATGATTGACATCTACCGTTGTGCCTGCTGGTAAAACAGCTCTAAACCCGTTCGGCAAAACATCTTGTAAAGGTCCTTCTGCCACAAGGTATTCGAGCGATTGTTTCATTGTTGTATCTGTTTTCGGCAATTCAATCGTTTGAGGTACGACCATACCGTTGCTATCGAATAAATAAAGTTGACGCAAATTTTGCGCATCTAAATCTTGGTCAGGTGTTTGTTCTGTTTCTTCAGCACCTTCGGCTGATTCTTCTGTTTCGTCTGCATCAGAAGCATCTTCATCTTCGTCCTCATCTGCTGCTTCTTCCCCAGCTTCACTTTCATCACTCAAGGAAGGATCGACTTCTTCCGTTTCATTCGTGTACGTGATTTCCGGCTCGTCTAAACTTACAGGCTCATCTGCTCCTGTTGAACACCCAACTGCCAAAGTGAGTGTGACAATTAGAGGCGCACTAATTCCAATTAATTTCCGC
This sequence comes from Shouchella phoenicis, assembly GCF_047238345.1. Taxonomy (NCBI): domain Bacteria; kingdom Bacillati; phylum Bacillota; class Bacilli; order Caryophanales; family Bacillaceae; genus Shouchella; species Shouchella phoenicis. Next base: position 2,543,404 of record NZ_JBDFMQ010000001.1, read on the forward strand.
ATTGCTTTCCCTCCCAGAATGGTTGTACTTTCATGTATACGAGCATCCCCGATCGTTTAGACCAGCTTGTTCAAAGAAAATAAAAAAAAGCTTATCGACATTGTCAATAAGCTTGTGCAGTAGACCTACTAATTATGAACGAACAGGTAGTTTTTCACCTAAAACGTCCAACCGTTCTTGATGTTGTTCAGGGGACAACTGCTGTTCTTTAATATATAAATTGCGTGGGTGAACACGACATTCAGGCGTACATCCACGAACATATTTGTGTTCATTCTCTTCAGAAGCGAGAATCTGTTTATTACACTCTGGGTTTGCGCAATTCACATAGCGCTCGCATGGTTCGCCATCAAAATAATCTTTCCCGATTATCTTGGGATCTACTTGGTTAATTGGTACAGTCAAGCGCTCGTCGAAGACATAGCACTGTCCGTCCCATAGCTCACCTTGTACTTCAGGGTCTTTGCCATACGTGACTATGCCGCCATGTAGTTGGGATACATCCTCGAATCCTTCTTGCTTTAACCAGCCTGAAAACTTTTCACAGCGAATGCCGCCTGTGCAGTACGTTAAGATCTTTTTATCTTCAAATTGCTCTTTGTTTTCACGAATCCACTCAGGTAATTCTCTAAATGTCTTAATATCTGGTCGAACCGCACCTCTAAAATGACCAACGTCATACTCATAGTCATTGCGAGCATCGATCACAACTGTATTCTCTTCCTGCATCGCTGCTTTCCACTCGGCAGGAGAAAGATAGTTCCCTGTCATTTCTAACGGGTTTACATCGTCTTCATGAAGACGTAATGTCACGAGCTCTTCTCGCGGACGAACATGCATTTTCTTAAACGCATGCTTTTCTTCCACATCTTCTTTGAACACAATCCCTTCAAAAAGCGGGTCTGACTCAAGTGCTGTTTTATACTGATCTGTTTGTTCTTTTAATCCAGATACCGTTCCATTAATTCCTTCACTCGCAACCAAAATTCGACCTTTTAAATTTAGACTGTTACAAAATGCTAAATGATCAATAGCAAATTGTTCCGGGTCTTCAATCGTGGTGTAGTGATAATACAACAATACGCGATATTCTTTTTCCATGTTCACCTATCTCCTTATATTTGCAAGATACAATTTGCAGGTGGCTTACCTCATTAATCACATCTGTGCTTCATGGTTTCCACTACATATTATACAAAAAAATCACCAAATGTCTAGCTTATAAAAAAGAAGAGCCTGATTGAACCTCAGGCTCTTCTAGCTTATTTATTCTACACCGAAGAATGCTTCAGCTTTCTTTAAGTACTTTTCATCTTCAGGGGCCATTTCGTATTCTTCTACAATGGCATCTACTGGACATACGCCTTGACAAGCACCACAATCGATACAAATATCAGGGTTGATGTAGTATTGATCTTCTCCCTCTTCAATACAATCTACCGGACAAACGTCAACACACTCGCCAGCTTTTTCGCCAATACATGGACTTAAAATTACAAAAGCCATTCGTTGTTACACTCCTTTTTATTTAACTGAAGCTTGTTTACTTCAAATTTAGTGGTTCACTATAGTACTAGCATACACTCGATTTCAAAAAACATAAAGCATTTCACTCAAAAAACTTACCTTATTTGTACCCTAACGCTCAATTTTTAAACGATGTTCAAATGTAATGGATTCTACTTTTGCGGGGAAAAGGCTCAGTCGCTTTCGAGCGAATTCTTCAAATGGCTTCGCTGCCCCAGTTGTGAAAAATTGGTGCGTCGGTGCCTCAGCTGCTTTTCGATTTAATGATTGGTGGAACAATACACTGCTTACTTCTCTAGCTGTTTCCTCACCTGACGAAATAACGTTAACGTGAGACGGAAGGTACGCTTCAATTAGCGGCTTTAATAATGGGTAATGCGTACACCCTAATATTAACGTATCAAATTGACCATCTTTAATTGGTGCAAGGGATTCCTCTACAATGCCTTCTGCTTCTTCTCCAGCAACGATCCCTTGTTCAACAAGCGGAACAAATAATGGACACGCCAAACTTTCCACTTTAACGTTCTCGCTTATCGCTTCCAGCGCATACGGGTAGGCGTTACTTTTAATCGTCCCAGATGTACCGATCACAGCAATATGTTGGTTATTCGTTACTTTCATTGCTGAAATTGCCCCTGGTTGAATCACACCAACAACTGGAATCGCTAGCTTTTCGCGTGCCTCTTGAAGAACGACCGCAGTTGCTGTATTACAGGCAATCACGAGCATTTTCACTTCATACTCGAGTAAATGATTGATCATTTCCCATGTAAAACGACGAACCTCTTCAACCGTTCTTGGTCCATAAGGGCATCGCTTTGAATCCCCCACATAATAAATACTTTCTTTTGGCAACTGTCGCATCATTTCCGTCGCAACCGTTAAACCACCATAACCCGAATCGATAATGCCGATCGGTTTATCCATAGTGTTCTCTCCTCAACTGAACTGTCGCTCTTACATTATTATGAACGAATCTCTCGTTTTGTTTTCATTGTTTCTAACAACATGCTTAAATTTTCTTCAAGTATGTTAACTTGTTCACATGAAAAGTCTTCAAGCATCTCGGCTAAGTAGTGCTGCCGCTTTTTAATGACTTCTAAAATGATCTCCTGTCCTTTTTGCTTTAAGTGTATACGAACGACACGACGATCTGACTCATCACGCACACGTGTGACAAGTTCGTTTTTTTCCATCCGATCAATTAAATCTGTCGTTGTACTGCATGCAAGATGCATTCGATCAGAAAGTTCTCCTATGGTCATGTCCCCATATTCATTGAGCCATTGTAGTGCCACAAATTGCGGAGGCGTAATGGGAAAATGCGTTAAAATCTCTCTCCCTTTCTGCCTTACTAAATCCGCTACTTTTCGTAAAGACCTTTCAATATCCTCAAATTGGCGCTCATGTACGTCATAAGCTTTCTCCAATCAAAACACCTCCATAGATAGTCGAACATCTCTCTTTCCCCTATTGTACCTAACTCCTTCACGTTCTCGCAACAGCCACACAATGAATCGAAAAAAAAGGAAGCCAAAAACGGCTTCCTTTTTAAGCGTAATGCTTTTTCACTAAGTTTTCGACTGCTTCCGATGTGCTTTCAAGTAGCGCCTTTTGAGCAAAATCGCTCAATTCTTCTTTTGAAAGTTTACTTAGTTGACTACGAGCAGGTAATACCGAAGTCGCACTCATACTAAATTCATCTAAACCAAGCCCTAGTAGCAATGGAATGGCAATCTCATCTCCAGCCATTTCGCCACACATGCCAACCCACTTACCTTCTGCATGAGCTGCTTTAATCACCATATCAATTAGCCTTAATACAGCTGGATGGTACGGTTGGTAAAGATACGAAACGCGCTCGTTCATACGATCCGCAGCCATTGTGTACTGAATTAAATCGTTTGTTCCGATACTGAAGAAATCAACTTCTTTTGCAAATTGCGGTGCAGCAACAGCAGTAGACGGAATTTCAACCATAATTCCTACTTCAAGTTCTTCAGAAACCGAAACGCCCTCAGCTTGAAGTTTTGCTTTTTCATCAGCTAAAATTTCTTTTGCTTCTTTTAGTTCTTCAATTGTTGCAATCATGGGGAACATAATTTTTAAATTCCCGAATGCACTTGCTCTGAGAAGAGCACGTAACTGATCTCGGAACATATCTTGTTTCTCTAAGCAAAGACGAATCGCACGGAAACCTAGAAACGGGTTCATCTCTTCAGATAAATCAAGATATGGAAGTTCTTTGTCGCCACCGATATCTAATGTACGAATCACAACAGGCTTACCTTCCATACGCTCAACTACTTCTTTATAAGCTTCAAACTGTTCCTCTTCACTTGGAAGTTCTGTTCTGCCCATATAAAGAAACTCTGTTCGATATAGCCCAATTCCTTCAGCACCGTTGCCGATTACACCATCAAGGTCTTGAGGCGTGCCGATATTTGCAGCTAGCTCAACATGAACGCCATCTTTTGTCAACGTTTTCTCATTAACAAGCTTCGCCCATTCTGCTTTTTGTTCAGCAAATTTACTTTGCTTTTCTTTATAAGCTGCAAGTTCTTCTTCAGATGGATTTATAATGACGTTACCGTCAATTCCATCAACGATCACAATATCGCCATTGTTCACCGTTTTCGTTGCTTCTTTTGTCCCAACAACAGCTGGGATTTCTAGAGAACGAGACATAATCGCCGAGTGAGACGTACGTCCACCAATATCCGTGGCAAACCCTTTAATCACTTTCGGATTAAGTTGTGCCGTATCAGAAGGAGTTAAATCATGAGCAATAATAACGGTTTCTTCTGCAATCGCCGCAAGAGAAACGACTTGTATGCCCATAAGATGTCCTAATACACGTCTTGAGACGTCACGAATATCCGCAGCACGTTCTTTCATGTAGGCATTGTCCATGTTTTCAAACATTGTAATGAACATATCCGCTACTTCATTTAACGCATACTCAGCTGTAACGCCATCTTCATTAATCTTAGCTTTTACTGCATCAATGAGTTCTGGGTCACTTAAAACGAGTAAATGAGCAGAGAAAATCTCCGCTTTGTCTTCGCCAAGTTCTTTGTGCGCTTTTTCTTTAATTTGCTCAAGTTCTTTTGATGATTGAGCTAATGCAGCCGTTAAACGGTCTACTTCAGTCTCTTTATTCGTTGCTTCTTTTTGTTTCACCGTAAAGTCAGGTTCTTCATGAACAAACGCTTTAGCAATCGCTATTCCAGCTGAAGCAGCGATTCCTGTTAAGTTGTTACTCATTATTCGCCTAATCCCTCTTTTACAACTTCTTCGATTGCTGCAAGTGCGTCATCAGCGTCAGATCCTTCAGCTTTAATCGTTACGTCTGCACCTTGGCCTACACCAAGTGACATGACGCCCATGATTGATTTTAAATTAACAGATTTCCCTTTGTATTCTAACGTGATGTCAGAAGAGAATTGACCTGCTTTGTTTACTAGTTGAGTAGCTGGACGAGCGTGAATACCTGTTTCCGCCGTAATTTTAAATGTTTTTTCTGGCATAATTGTTTCCTCTTTTCTATAGAATAATTTTTAGTTGTGTCTAAGTTTGACCTTTCTAAACTTCATACCCCGAATGATCAATAAATAACAAGATGTTTCATAAAAAAACCTAAACCCCACTGTTGTTTAGACCTTCGATTAAAACATCGTCATTATAGCATGCCCTTTTTCCCCTTTCAACACAAAAGAATCCTCGTTTCTTTGTATTTTGACTAATTACGACATAAATTGCTCAAAAGCTTCATCTGACAAACTTATCGATAAGTTTTTACATGAAGGCTCACACCTTCCAATCTTTATACATATACTGTTTTGACTAAAGCCTTTCTGGTGATGACAACCATCTCTTAGCCCGGCATGAAGGAGTGAACATATTGAAAGGAGCAGACTTCGGACCTAAACCCTTGCTTACAAAGAGGGAACGCGAAGTATTCGAACTACTTGTCCAAGATCAGACGACAAAAGAAATAGCTAATCATCTTTTTATCAGTGAAAAGACTGTTCGTAACCACATCTCGAACACAATGCAGAAATTGGGAGTCAAGGGGCGCTCTCAAGCAGTTATTGAGCTTATTCGACTTGGGGAAATTCAAATATAAAAAAAGCCTGAAAAGGGCTTTTTTTATGCGTGGATTTTTTCTTTAAACGTTGTTTGGAAAGGAGACGCTTTTCCTGAATATGCATCAATTTGAACGAGAGAGCCGCGGCCAAACAATGCTGGTTCACCGTTCACTAATCCGACATAATGTACATCCATTGATGACGAGCCCATTCGATGAATTTTTACACCTAAATGAACAATGTCACCGTACTTAATTTGTGATACATAATCACAATGTAAATCTGCTGTCACAATAATCAATCCTTGGCCTTTCATCCATTCTTCCATTAATCCTTTGCTTTCAAAATATTCGAGCCTAGCTTGTTCAAAATAAACAAACGCTACTGTATTATTGACGTGACCAAATGCATCCGTTTCCGAAAAACGAACACGGATATCGGTAAAATAAGAAAAATCCTTTTTCCAACTTTCTAGATTTTCAATATAGTCTGGTAACCGCATCAAGATCTCTCCTTTTATAAAAAAGAGGCTGTCTAAGAAAGACAGCCCTTCTTTTAGTTTTTAGAAACTACCGAAGAAGTTTTTAAATGATTGAAGTGCCGTTGCACGATTTAGAGAAGCAATAGATGTTGTTAATGGAATTCCTTTTGGACAAGACTGCACACAGTTTTGTGAGTTCCCGCAGTTCAAAAGACCACCTTCATCCATTAAAGCTTCAAGTCGCTCTTCTTTGTTCATTTCTCCCGTTGGATGAGCATTAAATAAACGAACTTGTGATAAAGCAGCTGGTCCGATAAATTCTGATTTAGAATTTACGTTTGGACAAGACTCTAAACATACACCACATGTCATACATTTAGACAATTCATATGCCCATTGGCGACGCTTTTCTGGCATTCTCGGTCCAGGACCTAAATCGTACGTTCCATCTACTGGAATCCAAGCCTTTACTTTTTTCAACGAGTCAAACATACGGCTACGATCAACCATTAAGTCACGGACAATTGGGAACGTACGCATTGGCTCTAGTCGAATTGGCTGCTCAAGTTTGTCGATTAGCGCTGTACATGATTGCTGCGGCTTGCCGTTAATAACCATAGAACAGGCACCGCAAACTTCTTCCAGACAGTTCATATCCCAAGCAACAGGCGTTGTATGTTCCCCTTTTGCGTTTACAGGATTTCTACGGATTTCCATTAAGCAAGAAATAACGTTCAAGTTAGGACGATAAGGAAGTTTAAATTCTTCTTCGTATGCTCCGCCATCCGGACCATCTTGTCTTGAGATAATGATCGTAATCATTTCACTCATTTCGCTCCAGCTCCTTTACTTTTTTGAGTGTAATCACGCTTACGAGGTTTAATCAATGAAGTATCGACGTCTTCAAACTCAAAGTCAGGAGCTCCAGTTGTTGGATTGTACCAAGCTTTTGTTGTTTTCAAGAACTCTTCATCGTTACGCTCTGGGAAGTCTGGTTTATAGTGAGCGCCGCGGCTTTCATTACGATTGTAGGCACCAATTGTAATCACACGCGCTAGATTTAACATGCCTTCAAGTTGTCTGGTAAACGATGCCCCTTGATTCGACCAACGAGATGTATCGTTAATGTTGATATTTTTGAAACGCTCCATAAGTTCTTGGATTTTTTCATCCGTTTTCAATAGCTTGTCATTGTAACGAACCACAGTAACGTTATCCGTCATCCACTCACCAAGCTCTTTGTGAAGAACGTATGCATTTTCTTTTCCATCCATTCGAAGAATCGAATCGAATTTATCTTGCTCTTTTTTCACTTCTCTTTCAAACATCGCAGAAGACAAGTCTTCCGCAGCATGCTCTAAGCCGTTAATATAATCAAGTGCTTTCGGTCCAGCAACCATCCCGCCATAAATTGCCGATAGTAACGAGTTTGCACCTAATCGGTTAGCACCGTGTTGTGAATAATCACACTCACCAGCAGCAAACAACCCAGGAATATTTGTCATTTGATCATAATCAACCCACATACCGCCCATTGAGTAGTGAACTGCAGGGAAGATTTTCATTGGTACTTTACGAGGATCATCACCCATGAACTTCTCATAAATTTCAATGATTCCGCCGAGCTTAATGTCAAGTTCTTTTGGATCTTTATGCGAAAGATCCAGGTAGACCATGTTTTCACCGTTAATGCCTAAACCTTCGTCTACACATACATGGAAAATTTCTCGTGTCGCAATATCACGCGGTACGAGGTTTCCGTACGCCGGATATTTTTCCTCTAAGAAGTACCAAGGCTTTCCGTCTTTATACGTCCAAACTCGTCCACCTTCACCACGAGCCGATTCACTCATGAGACGTAATTTGTCATCCCCAGGAATCGCTGTTGGGTGAATTTGAATGAATTCACCATTGGCGTATGCCACACCTTGCTCATAAAGCTTTGCAGCTGCATAGCCAGTGTTAATCATGGAATTTGTTGATTTTCCGAAGATGATTCCAGGACCACCAGTTGCCATAATAACAGCATCTGCTGGGAAGCTCCGAATTTCTGCTGAATTTAATTCTTGTGCTGTTAATCCACGACAAATGCCATCATCAACAATGGCAGATAAGAATTCCCAACCTTCGTACTTCGTGACGAGACCTTGTACTTCATAACGGCGTACTTGTTCATCAAGCGCATATAATAACTGTTGACCCGTTGTCGCACCTGCGAAAGCTGTTCGGTGATGTTGCGTACCACCAAAACGACGGAAATCAAGTAATCCTTCTGGTGTACGGTTAAACATAACGCCCATACGGTCCATTAAATGGATAATTGATGGTGCTGCGTCAGCCATTGCTTTTACAGGCGGTTGATTTGCTAAGAAATCTCCACCGTATACCGTGTCATCAAAGTGCAAGGCTGGCGAGTCGCCTTCCCCTTTTGTATTTACAGCTCCGTTTATTCCGCCTTGGGCACAAACAGAGTGCGAACGTTTTACTGGTACAATTGAAAATAAATCAACTGGAACCCCTTTTTCAGCTACCTTTATTGCGGCCATTAACCCGGCTAGACCGCCGCCTACTACAGCTATTCTTCCTTTACTCATTAAGTCCACTCCCTACACGTTGCATGTCTTTTTTACACAAATGCTAGAGCCGCAGCGACGCCTACATATGTAAGTGCGATAAATACTGCGATTGATACGTATGTCATGATTTTTTGTGATTTCGGCGTTACTGTAATTCCCCAAGATACGGCAAACGACCATAAACCATTCGCAAAATGGAATGTCGCTGCTACGATACCAGCTATATAAAATGCAAACATCCAGTTATTTTGTAAGATATCTGCCATCATTTCGTAATTCACTTCTTGACCAAGCATTGCTTGAACTCTCGTATCCCACACATGCCAAGCAATAAAGATGACTAAAAAGACACCTGATATACGTTGAAGTAAAAACATCCAGTTTCTAAAAAATCCGTAACGACTTGTGTTGCTTTTTCCTTTAAACGCAATGTAAATGCCATAAACTGCGTGGAACATAATTGGCAAAAAGATAACGAAAATCTCAAGCGCATAACGAAATGGCAAACTTTCCATAAAGTGCGCCGCTTGGTTAAACGCCTCAGGACCTCTAGTTGCAAAATGATTGATAACAAAATGCTGAATCAAGAAAATACCAATAGGAATAACTCCTAATAACGAATGCAGTCTACGATTAAAATACTCTAAATTACTCGGCATACACGTTTCCCTCCACAAATGTTTTCCAGTTTCTTACCCCTTTTAGAAATGAATGAAAATTTCTATCTCTTTCGTATAGCAGTACCTCCTACTTCATTTCGCGCCTATTTTCAAAAAATCAATAAAACTATGAAACAAACAGAACACTTTCATTTTACTCCGAGGGGATTTTCGAGTCAAGAAAACGGATTCAATTCTTATTGATTTAAAAGGGTTTTGAATCTTCACTCGAATAGGATTTTTAAAAAGGCTGACAAACGATCCAAAGAAATGTACTATAGAAGGAGCAATTTTTGAAACAAAGAGGTGCTGTTATGAGTGAATCAAATAATGATATTGTAGGCTACGACTTAATTCGCAATGATGTGCTGCAACTCGTTCTCGGGAAAGAGCATGATCAACTCTTGTACTGGGTTGGAAAATCGTTAGCCCGCAAATACAAATTAGAACAAGTAGAAGAATTACATACGTTTTTTCAGCAAGTTTATTGGGGAGAATTGCATCTTTCCAAACAGAAAAAAAATGAATGGCACTTCGATTTAAGCGGAGATTGGATGACAAAAAACGATGAGCGTTCCTATCAACTAGAAGCAGGTTTCTTAGCAGAAACACTTGAAACCCAGTTTGCTATTGCAACAGCGGCTACTTTCGTGAAAAAAGGTAAGACGGTTCGCTTCACGGTTCACTTCGATCATAAAGATACGTTAGCGGTGTAATTTAAAAAAACTGCAGTTTATGATTCAGACTGCAGTTTTTCATATACTAATTTTGCGACTGATTTTGGCACATATGCCTCTAATTGCGCCATATCCGCTTCACGCATTTTTTTTACTGAACCGAACGCTTTTAATAGCGTCCGCTTTCGCTTCTCACCAACTCCAGGGATATCGTCTAACTGTGATTGAAAGAAACTTTTTGATCGCGTTTGTCTGTGAAACGTAATCGCAAATCGGTGGACTTCGTCTTGAATACGTTGTAGCAAATAAAATTCAAGACTATCTCGCTTTAACGGTACAATTTCCGGAGGGTTCCCCATTAACAGTTGTGAGGTTTTGTGTTTAACATCTTTCGCCAATCCGCAAACAGGAATAGTTAACCCAAGCTCGTCTTCCAGTACTTCTTTTGCAGCAGAAATTTGTCCACTTCCTCCATCAATGACGACCAGATCTGGCAACGGAGCTTCTTCTTTTAACAAGCGAAGATAGCGTCTACGTACGACTTCTCTCATGGATCCGTAGTCATCTGGACCTTCTACCGTTTTTATTTTGTATTTACGATAGTATTTACGTGCTGGCTTTCCGTCGATAAACGTGACCATCGCAGAAACCGGGTCAACACCTTGAATATTCGAATTATCAAACGCCTCAATTCGATATGGCGTATGAATATTCATCGCCGTTCCTAAACGTTCTACGGCTTTAATCGTCCGTTCCTCATCACGCTCAATTAACGAAAATTTCTCCTTCAGCGCAATTGCAGCATTTTCTTCCGCTAAATCAAGCAAAGATTTTTTTTGCCCTCTTTTTGGCTGTGTCACTTTGATTTCTAAAAGCTCTGTAAGCAATTCAGCATCTACAGTCTCAGACACAAACACTTCTTTAGGCTTTACGTGATTTTTTTCCAAATAAAATTGGGCAATGAACGTGAGTAGCTCTTCGGTTGCCTCTTGATAAATAGGAAATAATGAAACATCTCGCTCAATTAATCGTCCTTGACGAACAAAGAATACTTGTACGCACATCCAACCTTTGTCATACGTAAAGCCAAATACATCCCGGTCTGATTGATCGGTGAACGACATTTTTTGTTTCTCCATGACCTTGTCCATGTGAATAAGCGTATCTCTCAGTTCTTGGGCTCGTTCAAAATCAAGCTTCTCCGCCGCTTCCGTCATCTTCGTTTGTAGACTTTCTTTAATTTCCGTATGACCATATTTAAGAAAACGCGTAATTTCTTGAATCATTTCTTGGTTTTGTTTATCTGTCACTTCATACACACAAGGCGCGAGACATTGACCGATATGGTAGTACAAACAAACAGAATCAGGCATTTTCCGGCATTTTCTTAGTGGGTAAAGCCGATCTAACAACTTTTTCGTTTCTGAAGCGGCTCCAGCATTCGGATAAGGACCGAAATACTTTCCACCATCTTTTTTTACTTGCCGCGTAATGACAAGGCGAGGGTGTTTTTCGTTCGTGATTTTAATGTATGGAAAGCTTTTATCGTCTTTCAACAAAACATTATACTTAGGATCATGCTTTTTAATTAACGTCAGCTCAAGAATTAACGCTTCTATATTAGTAGAGGTGACAATGTATTCAAAATCATGAATTTCTGAAACCAAACGCTGTGTTTTCGTATCATGACTTCCCGTAAAGTATGAGCGAACGCGGTTTTTTAACACTTTCGCTTTTCCTACATAAATGATTGTGCCTTGCCTATCTTTCATTAAGTAGCAGCCGGGTTTATCAGGAAGAAGCGGAAGTTTATTTTGAATGGTATCCGTCATAAACAATCCCCCTACGTGTAAAAAAACCGCCTCCCTTTAAAAGAAGGCGGATCGTTTTACATTTGTTTGTTTAGAAGTTCAGCTAGTGCTTCTTTTGGTTGGAAGCCTACTGCTTTATCGACTACTTCACCGTCTTTAAGAACGAGTAATGTTGGAATGCTCATTACGCCGAATTTGCCAGCTGTTTCTTGGTTTTCATCAACGTCGACTTTTACAATCTTCGCTTTATCGCCAAGATCTCCATCTAACTCTTCCAAAACAGGTGCAATCATTTTACAAGGTCCACACCAAGGTGCCCAAAAGTCTACAAGAACGACTCCGTCTTTTGTTTCATCTGCGAAATTTTGATCAGTTGCATTTACAATTGCCATTTTAAAATCCCCTTTCCTTTAAAGCGTACTTAAAGTATAACACTCCAGTTTAAAGCAAGAAAATAATATGCTCGTTATTAGAGTGCCCACTGTTGATTTATGATAAACGATAAAGATTGAAAAGAAAAGTCACTTGCTCACGCAAGTGACTTTATGGTTAGTTTGTAACGAGTACATTGCGTAATTCTTCTGTCAAAAGCGGCACAATTTCAAATAAATCGCCAACTATGCCGTAATCCGCAACATCAAAAATCGGCGCTTCAGGATCTTTATTAATCGCAACAATGACTTTTGAATTTGACATTCCGGCTAAATGCTGGATAGCTCCAGATAAACCAATTGCAAAATACAAGTCTGGCGTTACGACTTTACCTGTTTGCCCGATTTGAAGCGAATAATCACAATACTCGGCATCACACGCACCACGAGAGGCACCAATTGCGCCACCAAGGAGCTCGGCTAATTCTTCAAGAGGTTTAAAGCCATCTTCACTTTTAACACCTCTTCCGCCAGCAACAATGACGTTGGCTTCTGATAAATCGACCCCACCAGTTGCTTTTTTCACAACATCTTTTACGATTGTACGTAGATCTTTAATATCTACAGAAAGGGTTTCAACCTCACCTGTGCTGCCTTCAGTTTTTTCTGGAGCCACAATGTTGTTAGGACGAATCGTTACAATCAGTTTGTCGTTTTCCGTTGTACGCTTCTCGAACGCTTTACCGGAATAAATTGGTCTTATAAATTGGTCATCCTCGATGCCAACAACGTCAGAGAAAAGTGCCGCATCCATCTTTACAGCTAGACGCGGAGAAATATCTTTTCCACTTGACGTGTGACCTAGTACAACCGCATCTGGACTTTCTTTATCGAACACTTGGAGCAATGCTTGCTTATACCCGTCCGTCGTGTAGTGTTTTAATGCATCGTTTTCAACTGCAATGACGCGATCGGCTCCATATGCAAATAACTCTTTTGCTAGATCTTTGATCGCATCTCCAGCTAAAACCGCGACAACTTCGCCACCGTCAGCAATTTGTTTTGCTGCGCCGATCGATTCAAAAGATACATTTCGCAATTCCCCATTTTTTGCTTCTGCAATGACAAGTGTTTTTTTACTCATGTCGTGTACCCTCCTTATATCACTTTTGCTTCAGATCGTAATAATGAAACAAGTTCTTTCACTTGCTCGTTTGGTTCACCTTCTAATTTTTTGCCGGCTTGTTTCTCAGGTGGCAAGTACACTTCGCTCACCGTTGTTTTTGCTTCAACGTCATCTTCATCTACATCTAGATCATCAAGATCAAGTGTTTCAAGAGGTTTCTTCTTCGCTTTCATAATCCCTGGAAGCGACGGATAACGAGGCTCATTTAAACCTTGTTGTGCAGTTACAAGAAGCGGAAGTTGCGCTTCAAGCTTTTCCTCGTCTCCTTCAACATCACGAACGATTGTAGCTGTTTGGCCGTCAATTGAAAGATCAGTAATCGTCGTCACTTGGGCAATATCTAATAGTTCAGCCAAACGTGGACCAACTTGGCCCGATCCACCATCAACTGCAACGTTTCCTGCAAGAATAATGTCAAATTCTTGATCTTTAAAATAAGCGTGTAGTAAAGATGCCGTCGTAAATGGATCGCTTTCTTCTACATCTTCACGGTCTAGTAGAACAGCCTTGTCAGCACCCATTGCCAAAGCCGTACGTAATTGCTTCTCTGCGTCTTCTTCCCCTACTGTCACAACCGTTACTTCGCCACCGTGCTCATCACGAAGTACAAGCGCTTCTTCAACTGCATATTCATCATAAGGGTTAATGATAAATTCAGCTCCATCATCCTGCACTCGGCCATTTGAAATCGAAATTTTCTCCTCTGTGTCAAATGTGCGTTTTAAAATAACATAAATATTCATGCTTGAACCTCCTCTATTAGTTCCCGTTAAAAACAGGTTTTCTTTTTTCCAAAAACGCTTGAACGCCTTCTTTGCGATCCTCGCGCTTAAATACTTCCGCAAACGCATCCCGCTCTTTTTCTAAGCCTACGGTTAACTCATTTTCACTTTCTTGTACAAGTGATAGTGTTTTCTCAACCGTCAAAGGACTTTTCGTTGCAATGACTCTAGCGAGGGACATAGCATGTGAAAAAAGTTCTTCTTCTGGTACGACGTGATTTACGAGACCGAGAAGATACCCTTCTTCTGCGCCAATTGGTTCACTCGTTAGCATAAGTTCAGTCGCTTTTGCTTTCCCAATTAATTTCGGCAAGCGCTGCGTCCCTCCAAAGCCCGGAATTAAGCCCAGATTTAATTCTGGAAGACCTAGCTTTGTTCCTTTTGCTGCTAGACGGATGTGGCAAGCTAAAGCTAATTCAAGCCCTCCACCTAGCGCCGCACCATGAATAGCTGCAATAACAGGCTTTGGTGCGTTTTCAATTTTTGAAAACGTTTCTTGCCCGGTTCGACCGAGTTGAGCAAATTCCTGATCGTCTTTAACATCTGTAAATTCTTTAATATCTGCGCCTGCCGCGAAGAACCTTCCTTCTCCGTTCAGCACGACAACCTTAATCTCTTCATCTTTGTATACGTTTTCAAAAATCTCGTTTAGTTCTGCCATGACTGCTCTTGACAGTGCGTTGGCAGGAGGACGGGTCAACGTTACAACCGCAACACCATCCTCAACTTTCCACGCAACATTCTCCATTCTCTTCAACTCCTCTCCTAGCGTCCAGTTAACCCATGTAAGAGCATTTTTTGGACTGTATGTGTTTGTTTTTTTAGCGAGAACTTCCCTTCAGACATCACCCAATTTGATACAACCTCATCAAGTGTGCCGAAGATCATTTGTCTCGCCAATAAAGGATCTAAGTCGACATAAAACGTGCCGTGCTCTTTCCCTTCTTGTACTATTTCGTCTATTAAGAGAAGATATCCTTTTAAAACTTGATTTATTCTTTGTCTCAATTCTACTTTTGATTGCCTTAATTCCAGCTGGGTCACAACAGCTAGATGATAATCTTTTTCTAGTTGAGAGAAATGAGACGAAATTAATACCTTCAGTTTGTCTTCAATCGTTTTTTCTTTTTCAATTTTAGCCTTGCTTGTCTCGACAAAAGCGCCCATTTTTTCATCAAATAAAGAAATCAAAATATCTTCTTTATTTTTAAAGTATAAATAGATCGTCCCATCTGCTACTCCGGCTTCTTTTGCAATTTTAGAAACTTGCGCTTGATGGAACCCATGCTTCGCAATGACTAGAACAGCAGCATCAATGATTTGATCAAATTTTTGACCTTTACGTTTACTCAATACAATCTCTCCCTGCAACAAACATGAATGAATATTCATTCATAATTTGATTATAATAAATGAGAGCTCTATTGTCAATGATCTAAGAAAAGGTCTCCCTGCTCGCAACTCGCTGAGCAAAGAAACCAGTTTCTCTAGGCTTGCTTTTTTTCCTGCGAGTCTTCCTTTGTTCGTTCTTCATCTAATAATACTCTCTTTAATATTTTACCTGTTAATGTAGCGGGAAGTTCACTTCGAAATTCATACAGCTTCGGTAGCTTAAATGCTGCCATCCGCTTCGCACAATAGGCTTTTAAATCAGCTTCTGTTATTGTTGATCCTTCTTTTAACACAACAAACGCTTTTACTGTTTCACCTCGATATTCATCTGGAACACCGACAACTGCTGCTTGAACAATCTCTTCATGTTCGTATAATACTTCTTCAATTTCCCGTGGATAAATATTATAGCCACTGGCAATAATTAGTTCTTTCTTACGGTCTACAATGTACACATAGCCATCTTCATCCATTTTACCCATGTCGCCACTTTTGAACCAGTCACCATGGAAGGTCTGACTCGTATCTTCTGGCCGATTCCAATATCCAGTCATGACTTGTGGACCTTTTATAAATACCTCACCAATGTCTCCTGTTTCCGCCGGGCCATCTTTCTCAGCTGAATAAATCATAATTTCTGTGTCTGGCCAAGGAATGCCGACACTCCCAGGTTTCCGTTTATCCCAAATTGGGTTTGCACACGCAACAGGTGATGTTTCTGTCAAACCATACCCTTCAACAATTCGACCATTTGTTAATTTTTCGAATTTCTGCTGGACTTCTTGAGGAAGCGCTGCGGCACCACTAATACAGGCGTTAACAGACGTTAAATCATACTCACCAATATCTTCTTGCTTGCACAAAGCAATGTACATGGTTGGCGCACCTGGAAAGAGGGTTACCTTTTGCTTTTCAATCGTCTTTAACACGTCTTTTGGGTTAAACCGAGGTAATAAAACCATCGTTTGACTTTTCATCACCGCAACGTTCATCACCGTCGTCATTCCGTATACATGGAAAAACGGCATCACCCCGAGTACTCTCTCTTTTCCAGGCTCTGCTTTATAAAGCCATGCATCGCATTGCTGTGCATTCACAACTAGATTATAGTGTGTAAGCATCACACCTTTAGCTAATCCTGTTGTACCACCTGTGTATTGAAGCAACGCAAGGTCTGAACTCGAAACAGCCACATTAGGATCTTCTGCCTTACCTTCTTTAATTAGCTTTGTAAAGCTTAATACGCGTTCAGAATACTCAACCTTCACTTTTGGGATGCCTTGTTTTTTTTGTACAAGGGGAAATAATAGCCCTTTAGGAAATGGCAAATAGTCAGGGATGCCCGTTACAATAATTAGCTCAACTGGCGTTTGGTCCATTACTTTTTGCACACGTGGCAGAACGGAATTTAAACAAAGAATAAGTTTAGCACCAGAATCGGAAAGTTGATGCTGCAGCTCCCTCTCTACGTACAATGGGTTCACTTGAACAACGATGCCACCGGCCATTAGAATTCCATAATAACTTATTATTGATTGCGGCGAATTTGGCAACATGACAGCCACACGGTCGCCCTTTTTCACCCCCAGTTTCACAAGTTGATTTGCAAATCGTAACGCTTGATTATGCAAATCTTCATATGTCATTGACTTTCCTAGAAAATGAACAGCCTCATGTTCAGGATACTTTTTGGCAGATTCAGTGAAAAAATATTGCAATGGATGCTCATCATAATTCATTGATTCTTTCACACTCATTGGATAGTGCTTCGTCCATCTTTTTTCAACAGTCTCCATCGTTCTCCTCCTTAATCAGGCTCCTCACAATAGAAATGCATTCTCCTCCCTTCCATTGTATTGTAATCGCTTACAGTTTCCAAATGTTTTTTCTTATTTTTTCTAAAAAATTTCACTTTTCTAGGGCAACTCATAAAAAACGGAAACATGACCGATTAAAATCTGCATCAATTCAGTATTACACCATCGATCAACTTAACCGTACCTATAAAAAAAGACGGGGAAAACCCGTCTCTTTTTCTTAAGCATATATGAGTAAAAAAATGATCCCAGCTAGCGCAAAAATGCCGCAACAAATATATAGTATTCGTATTAAAAGTTTCATAAACAATCCCCTATTGTTTTATTCCCGCTGCAATAACGAATGACAACCCGACCGAAAGCAGAAGTGACAACAAACCAACTGCACGATTATCGTTTCCAATTTCTTCATCGACGTTAAATCCAGGTGTTAAAAATTCAAAAATAAAATAGCTAAATAGTAAAAGCGTAAACCCAAAACCACCCCACAAAAGCATCGTGATAAGAGATTCTGTCTGCTGAATGGCAGTCGCGAAGATGTTTGCGACACCAAACATCTTCCCTCCTGTTGCCATTGCTACTGCAACATTGCCTTTTTTTATTTCTTCCCAGTTATTATACTTTGTCACCGTTTCGAAAATGGCTAAAAAAACAATCAGCATTAAAATGGTTACACTATAGTTAGCAATCGTCAAGATCCATTCATTTGACAATAAGCGTTCCATTTACACGAGCCCCCTATTTTAATTCCACTACCGTATTGCCGATCCCGCCTTCATTCATTCCACCATCTCTAGATGATTTAATTCGGGGATGATTTGCGACGAGTTGTTTAACCCCTTTACGTAACGCACCCGTGCCTTTTCCGTGAATGATTGAGACTTGGTGATAACCAGCGAGCAATGCATCATCAATATATTTTTCAATTTTATTCATCGCTTCATCGTAGCGGACACCACGTAGATCCAGTTCTGATTTTACATGCGCGTCATTACCACGGATGGTTGTAATGGTCTTTTGGGCTTCTTGTGCTTTCGGCTGATCAAGTACGTGCATATCATCTAGCGCAACCGTCATTTTCATGATACCTAGCTGAACTTGATAATCGGTCTCATTAATTTTTTTGAGTACTGTCCCTTTTTGGTTAAAACTAATGACTTTTACTTCGTCACCAGCTTTTGGAGTTCTTTTAGCTTTTTCTGCTGCTTTCTTCACTTGCTTTTGTTTTTTATTCAGCTTCGGTGTTGCTTCTGAAAGCTGTTTTCGGGCATCAATAAGCTGATGCTCTTTCACACGATATCCTTCTTTTTGCATATCCCTTAATTCAGATATTATCACGTCCGCTTCTTCTTGAGCATCTGCTACAGCCTTTGCTGCTTTTGCTTCTGCTTCTTCCATCACGCTTTCTTTCATGACTTCAAACTCTTCAAGCTTTTTTTCTAGATCGGATCGCAAGCGCTCTGCTTCAGAACGGATTTTCGTTGCTTCACTCCACTCTCGCTCCGATAATTTCCGGCTATCTTCAAGGGAAGAGATCATATTTTCGACTTGGGTAGAGTCGCTATCAATTTGTAATTTCGCGTCATCAATAATCCCTTCCGCCAAGCCCAATCGTCTTGAGATTGCGAACGCATTGCTTCGTCCAGGTACACCAACAAGCAGGCGGTATGTTGGTCTTAATGTTTCCACATCAAACTCCACACTTGCATTAATAGCCCCTTCGCGGTTAAATGCATACCCTTTTAATTCACTATAGTGGGTGGTCGCAGCTGCTAACGCTCCTTTTTTGTACACATGGTCGAGAATCGAAATGGCGAGGGCAGCCCCTTCGGTAGGGTCGGTCCCTGCTCCAAGCTCATCAAATAAAACAAGGCTTTGAGCATTCATGTCTTCAAGGATTGAAACGATATTTTTCATGTGAGATGAAAAGGTACTTAAGCTCTGTTCAATGGATTGCTCATCTCCGATATCTGCAAATACATGTTCAAACACCGCAAGCTCAGTTTCTTCATTCGCGGGAACATGGAGGCCAGACTGACCCATTAAAGTAAGCAAACCAATTGTCTTTAACGTAACCGTTTTCCCTCCGGTATTTGGTCCGGTGATGACAAGTGACCGAACCTCGTTGCCCATTGCGATATCACTTGGTACCACTTCATCTGTAGGTAGTAATGGATGGCGTGCTTGTCTCAAATCAATTACACCTTGGTCATTTAGTTTCGGCTGAACGGCTTTCATTGATTTCGCGTAATATCCTTTTGCTGCAATAAAGTCTATTTTTGCTACAATATCTACATTCGTCAGCAGTTGCTCAGCTTCTTCTGCTACTTGGGCAGACAGCGCTGTTAAAATTCGCTCAATTTCTCTTTTCTCTTTCGCTTTTGCTTCCGTCAACTGGTTGTTTAGCGTCACGATAGAAGATGGCTCTATAAACAATGTCGCTCCTGACGACGATTGATCGTGAACAATCCCACCAAAGCTACTGCGATATTCTTGTTTTACCGGAACCACGTAACGGTCACCACGAATTGTCACGATCGAATCCGACAACATTTTTCTCGTCCCGCTTGAACGGGTAATGGATTCTAGTTTTGATTTAATCGTTGATTCAAAGCTTCGAATCTGATGACGAATCGTTCGCAATGATTGACTAGCCTGATCTAAAACGGCACCGTAGTCATCTATACATTGTTTAATTTCTTTTTCAAGTGGAGATAAAGGCTCTAGCTCTTGAATCAATTCTTGAAGAAGCGGGACATCGATATGCCCTTCCTCATCAATTTCCTCAAAGAAATAGTTTAGTTGCTTACTCCCGTATAGGGTTCCGGCTATTTCAGTTAGCTCACTAGCGGAAAGAACACCACCAATTGCAGCTCGCTTTACATGCGGTTTAATATCACTAATTCCCCCTAAAGGAATGTGGCCTTTAAGACGGATGACTGTACTCATTTCACCAGTCTCATTTTGCATAAGTTGAACGTTTTCCATACTTGTCGATGGCTGTAATGCTTGTACTTGTTGCTTTCCAAGGCTTGATGCCACAAACGTCATTAGTTGTAACTTCATTTTGTCATATTCTAGTACTCGGAGTACGTGCTCCATGATGAAAGCCTCCTATCTTGCTTTTTCGTAGTTAACCATGAGGATAGTTTCTCTTTTGACCATGTATTTATGATTTGTTCTTGCTTTAGACGTGCTTTCGCTGCTTGGGCGTATCCATATTTTAAATCATCAAGCATCGAGATACGGTGGGCATCTGAATTTATGGAAACCGGTATTCCGACTTCCGCCGCTCGTTTCAACCACTTCACTTCTAAATCAAGTCGATTTGGGTTTGCATTTAACTCAAGTGCGGTGCCCGTTTCTTTTGACCACTGAATAAGTTGCTCTACATCAACGTTATACCCATCTCGTTTTCCAATAAGGCGCCCTGTAGGATGGGCAACTAAATCAACTGCTGGATGGAACATGGCTGCTTTTAATCGAGCCATGATTTGCTCCTCGCTTTGTGAAAATGATGAATGAATGGACGCAATAACAAAATCAACCGATGCTAGTACATCATCTGGATAATCCAAATGACCATCAGGCAAAATATCCATTTCAACCCCGGTAAACACATGCACATTCTTGTTCTCTTTATTCAACTGACGAATGGTTTGATGCTGTTGATTTAAACGTTCGATTGTAAGTCCATTGGCTACCTTTAGAAACTGCGAGTGGTCCGTAATCGCTATATAAGGATAGCCTCTTTCTACTGCAGCCTCAATCATTTCTCCAATTGATTGTGCACCATCACTCCATGTTGTGTGCATATGGAGATCAGATTTGATTTCATAAGAAAAGGTTTGAGGGTCAAGGTCGATTTCTGACCCGTCTTCTCTTGCCTCTGGAGGAATGTAGCCAAGGCCGAAATGTTGAAAAAATGACGTTTCATCCTTGAACGTTAATAGGTCACCTGACTCCATCACTTCTACACCATACTCATTAATCTTTTCCCCTTGTTGCTTCGCTAACTGCCTCATACGAACATTATGATCTTTTGAGCCTGTAAAATGGTGCAAAGCAGTCGCAAATGCATTATCCTCCACTAGTCGAAAATCAACCGAAATTGTATGACGTTCCACTTTTATATCGAGCGAGATTTTCGTATCTCCTTTAGAGATAATATCTGTTATGCCAGTTAATTCGAGCAGCTGTTGTTTAACAACTGTAGGCTCATCTGTAGCGATGATATAATCTAAATCTTTGACAGTTTCTCTTAAACGTCTTAAGCTTCCTGCACGGGAATAGCGAATAATTCCTTTACACTGGTTTAACTGTGCTTCAATATTCGCTGCTATGGGTAAAACAGCTGCTAATGGAAGTCGCTCTGGTCGAACACTCCACGTTTCAATTGCCTGAATGATCTTTTCTTCTGATTTAGCACCAAAGCCTTCTAGCGCCCGAATTTTATTTGTTTGGGCAGCTTGAAGCAGTCCATCTTTGTCTGCGATTCCTAATTCTCGGTATAAGCGACCTACTTTTTTCCCTCCGAGACCTGGAAAATGCATTAATTCTATTAAAGTAGCAGGCAAACTTTCTTGTAATTCAATAAGAACAGTCGATTGACCCGTTTCCTTAAGCTCTTTAATGACTTCAGCGGTTGCTTTTCCAATTCCCGGTAGATCCTGCGGCTTCTCAATTCCTTGAAGTGGACGTTCATCTTTTTCGA
Source organism: Shouchella phoenicis (assembly GCF_047238345.1). Taxonomy (NCBI): domain Bacteria; kingdom Bacillati; phylum Bacillota; class Bacilli; order Caryophanales; family Bacillaceae; genus Shouchella; species Shouchella phoenicis. The sequence goes on from NZ_JBDFMQ010000001.1 coordinate 2,565,491, forward strand.
GCGCTTGCGCTGCTTTGCGGTACGCTGATATTTTAAAGGCATTTTCACCTTTAATTTCAAGATAAAGGGCAATGTCTTCAAGCGCTTTAATAACTTGTTTTTTATCCATTTGTCTGTCGCTCCTTTACAAAAAAAAGCTCGCTATGCGCGAGCTGTCATTAAAATGAAGGCCTTACCCATAATTCACTTAACCAATCTGATAAATAAGGTGTATGTTCAATCATGATTCCCGCAACAACAGACGATTGAAGCGCGCTTTGAACACCTTCAACTGGAACAACGGTTGCGACGAATAGCAAAATAAATAATAACAGGTAAATTTCCAGAAATCCTAATACGCCACCTAATAGCCGGTTGACGGTTTTTAAAATAGGCAATTGCGAAACGAAGTCTAACATTGAACCAATAATATGCAAGACAATTTTGGTTACAAAAAATAGGATCGCAAACGCAATGGCAGAATAATACACACTTTCTGCATCAAATGATTGAATAATCATCCCAATTGTACCGTCACTCGAAAAATCTGGATAGGGAATATATAATCGAATGGTATTCGCTAATGGCTCATAATAACGCCACGCAATAAAAATTGCTACAAAAAAGCTCACTAAATGGATTAACTGCAGAATAAACCCTCTACGTCTACCAATAAAGAAGCCAAAGAGCAACAACACAAGAATCACTAAACTGAGCATCTTACTCTCCTTCAATATCTCGCTTTAATTTTAAATAGTCATCCGCAATGTTTAACGCTGTTAATACGGATAATTTTGTTGTATCTAAATATGGATTTCTCTTCTTTAATTCATCCATTTTTCCGTCTATATATTTGGCAACCGCTTTGACATGGGCAGTCTGTTCTTCACTTACCACATTATACGTTTGACCTTGAATACGGACTGTCGTCCTCGTTTTATTTTCTTCATTTTCCACGAGAGAACCTCCAAACCGTTAAGGCATTTAGTTGAAACTAATCTTCATGATACCATGTCGCACTAAAATTGGAAACTGCTAAATCCAGTCAATCCCACGCTCGATCGCTTTTTAGTTAAAAATTAATTGAATTTATAAACAGAAGCGCCTCTAATTGATCTAGCCTAAATAGGTGACGAAGCAAAACGAGCCCTCCTGCTGGCAAGAGAGCTCGTTCCTTATAGCCTATGAGCGTAATTTCGCTTGATACGTGTCCATTAACGCTTGAAGCACCTGATCGTGCTGTGCCTGCACTTCCTCATCTGTTAGAGTACGTTCATCATGTCGATACGTTAATGAGAACGCAACGGATTTTTTCCCTTCCTCTAGATGTTCGCCTTCGTATAAGTCAAACAACATCACGTGGTTTAATAAATCTCCTCCGTTAGAACGAATGACTGTTGTGAGGTCAGCAACTGGAATCGTTTTATCAACAACGAGGGCAATATCACGGACAATTGCCGGAAATTTCGGCACGCCTTGATAAGCGGTCGTTTCATTCGCTGATGTCACAAGCCCTTCAAGTTTTAACTCAAATACGTAGGCTTCATCCATATCCCACTCAGCTTGTAAAGCAGGGTGAACCTGACCAATTACGCCGATCGCAACGCCATCAAACAAGATCTCAGCCGTACGACCTGGATGAAAATCTTGTTGCTCAGTCTGCTTAAACGCTATACGATCCGTTAAAGCAAGTTCAGCAAACACTTTCTCTAACATTCCTTTTAATAAAAAGAAATCGCTTTGCTTCTTCTCTGCTTGCCACATGTGGTTCAGGAACGTACCGCTTATTAAACCAGCTAACCGTTCTTCTTCTTTAGGTAATTCCGTCAAGATTGTTTCTTCAGTTAAGAACACGGATCCTAATTCATAGATGAAAAGGTCTTGATTTCGATGGCTACGATTATGCGCTGCAATGTCAAATAAATGTGGCAACAAACTTGTTCGCATAACACTGCGCTCTTCACTCATTGGCTTATCAATTCGAATTGGCTCATAACCATCCTCAACGAAACGAGCTGCTTTTTTCGGACTTGTTAATGAATAGCTGATTACATCTGATAGACCGGCACCGCTAAGGGCACGTTGAATTTGTGAACGTACGGCTTGCTTCCATGAACGCTTTCCTTGCGTTGTCGTTCCTAGCGGAAGCGTTGATGGGATGTTGTCGTACCCATGGATCCGCGCCACTTCTTCATACAAATCTTCTTTGATTAAAAGGTCTTTTCGACGTTGTGGAATTGATACAACAAGATCTTGGTCCACTTTTTCGCAAGGTAGCTGGAGACGCCCCATAATGCCAGCCACTTCAGAAATGGTTAATTCTGTTCCTAAGCGATGGTTCATTTGCTCTAAGTTTAACGAAATCGTTGTTTCTTTTTTATTGCGGTGATCTTGAGTTACTTCGCCACTTAAAAGTTGCCCACCAGCAAGTTCTTGGATTAAATAAGCTGCTCTTCTAGCTGCTTCTCCGATTCTTCCTTCATTGATTCCTTTTTCAAATCGTGCACTTGAGTCACTGCGAACATTGCTTAGCTTTGAAGATTTTCGAACGAGAGCAGGTGAAAATGAAGCTGCTTCTAGTACAACGGTTGTCGTCGTATCTGTTACTTCAGAATCTAGCCCTCCCATGACTCCTGCTAATGCAACCGGCTCTTTCCCGTTTGTAATCACAAGTTGTTCACTAGCTAACGTTCGTTCAATCCCATCTAATGTCGTAAACGCTTCACCCTCTGTTGCGCGGCGAACGTGAATTTCACCTGTTCCAAGCGCATGAAAATCGAATGCATGGAGCGGCTGTCCATATTCAAGCAGTACATAGTTCGTAATATCAACCACATTGCTAATCGGACGTATCCCTGCTGCCATTAGACGATTTTGTAGCCAGGCTGGAGACGGACCAATGGTCACATTCTTAATAACAAGGGCTTGATAATACGGTGTGTCTTCAGCATCTTCCACGTGTACACGAATGTGCTCTTCCGCCGTTTCTTTTATTTCTCGCGCTTTAATTTTAGGCATTTTCACAGGTCGATCGTACAATGCCGCTAATTCATAAGCCACGCCAATCATATGCATACAGTCTGAACGATTCGCTGTTAAATCAAGTTCAAGCACACGATCGTGTAAGGCCATAGCGGATAAAACATCGTCGCCAGGCTCTACTTCTGCCGCCTCTGGAAAAACATAAATGCCTTCTGCATAGCGCTTCGGAACAAGCTTCCCTTCTATTCCTAACTCTTGCAACGAACAGATCATCCCTTGAGAAAGCTGACCTCTTAATTTCGCCTTCTTAATCTTCACATCTCCTGGTAAGCGTGCTCCTACTTTTGCAACTGCAACGTACTGACCAGCATCGACATTTGGCGCACCGCATACGATTTGCACATGCTCCTCTTCACCAATGTCTACTTGGCACACATTCAGCTTGTCAGCATCAGGATGTTGTTCTTTTGCGGTCACATACCCAACTACAACGTTGCTTGCGCCTTTATTCCGATCGTGAATAAAATCAATTTCGATCCCACTTCGCGTCATTTTCTCCGCAATCTCTTCTGGCGTGACATCATGAAGCTCAATGTACTCTTGCAACCAATCGTATGAAACTAACATTTATCTCTCTCCCCTCACTTTGTTTGAAATTGTTGTAAAAACCGAACATCATTCGTGTAAAACTGACGAATGTCATCAATATCGTATTTAAGCATGGCTAGTCGTTCTACGCCCATTCCAAATGCAAAACCGCTATATTCGTTTGGATCAAAGCCGCTCATTTCTAATACACGTGGATGAACCATCCCGGCACCTAATACTTCAATCCATCCAGACTGCTTACATACACGACACCCTTGCCCTTTACAAATACCGCACGATACATCAATTTCAACAGATGGCTCCGTAAAAGGAAAAAAGCTTGGACGCAAACGAATGTCACGATCTTGGCCGAAAAATTGTTTTGCGAATAACTCTAACACGCCTTTTAAATCACTCATGCGGACATCTTTATCCACATACAATCCCTCTGTTTGCATGAATTGATGGGAATGAGTAGCATCATCATCATCACGACGGAATACTTTTCCGGGGACGATTACTTTGACAGGCCCTTTCCCTTCATGAACTTCCATTGTTCTCGCTTGTACTGGCGATGTCTGTGTACGCAATAACAACTCTTCCGTAATGTAGAAAGAATCTTGCATATCACGAGCAGGGTGTTCTTTTGGCAAGTTCAACGCTTCGAAATTGTAATAATCGGTTTCAATTTCCGGACCTTCCCCTACCGAGAAACCCATTCCAAGAAAAATATCTTCAATTTCCTTCACAACACTGTTTAATGGGTGCACGGTTCCTTGTTTTACTTCTCTTCCAGGTAACGTGACATCTATGGTCTCCGACTTCAACTTTTGTTCCATTGCTGCAGAAGCCATTGTCTCCATCTTCGCATCTATTGCTGTTTTAATGTCGTCTCGGACAACATTTGCTAACGCACCAATAACAGGACGTTCTTCTGCTGATAATTTGCCCATCCCACGTAATACTTCCGTGATCGGTCCTTTTTTTCCTAAGTATGCCACGCGCACATCTTGTAGTTCTTTTTCTGATTGCGCGCCTTCAATTTTTGTTAACGCTTCTTGTTTTAAAGCCTCTAATTGATCTCGCATCGTATAGCCTCCTTTGTAGTTCAAGACACAAAAAAAGAGCCTCCATCCCCATGGAAAGGGACGAAAGCTCGTGGTACCACCCTTAGTTTACATACGTAAAACGTTGACTTCATTCTTATAACGGCTCAGCACCGGATTCATCCTTTAAAGACGACAGCTCAAGAGTGAATTCGGCTCATCCGTTCCTTGATGTTGCTTCCAGTCATGGCAACATCTCCCTGTAAGGTGGTTTCAAACGTACTACTCTCCATCATTGCTTTTCATTGTATTTAATTGTCCTCTATTATAATCAACTTACACGACAGTTGCAAGGTTACCTTTGTAAAGAAAACAATAAGATCCCAGTTGCGATTCCAACGTTTAGCGATTCTGCCCGTTCTTGTATCGGGATGTAAACATTCTCTGTTGTTTTCTCAAGCAAAGAAGGTTGAACGCCTTCACCTTCATTTCCAACAAGCAAAGCAAACGATTCGTACGTGACGTTTTTATCTAACGGCTTAGCATTTGTTAGAGCTGTTCCGATAACCGGTGTATTCACGTCTTTACAAGCATCAATCCACTGGTGTAAATCACCATGATAAACAGGAAGATGAAACAGCGCTCCTTGAGTAGAACGAATGACTTTGTCATTATATAAATCAACGGTACCTTTTCCGCATACAACCGCTGTGGCATTCATCGCCAACGCCGTTCTAATAATGGTACCAACATTCCCAGGATCTTGAAGACGATCTAACAATACATACGTTCCCGAAAAAGAATCAGGCTGCTTCCAGTTTTTCTTTTTACAAACTGCAATCATCCCTTGTGAAGATTCAGTTTGCGATAATTCCTTCATCACTACAGGAGTGACATAGAATACATCGCCAGAAAAAGACATACGCCATTCTTCTCGAGTCGTGATAATAGCATCAATATCAACATTTGCCGCGATCGCTTCTTCTACAAGGTGTTCTCCTTCAATTAAAAATAACCCGCTTTGTTCTCGTCCCTTTTTTGTATGAAGCTTCTTCCAAGCTTTTATTCGTTCATTTTTTGTTGACTCAATCGTTTTCAAGCGTTTGCCCTCACTTTATCCAATCACTTCTAACTAAAGAATAGCTGGTTTTGTACATAATTACTAGCCCAATTGAGCCATACTATCCATGATTCATTTACTTTAGGAGGTTGTCAAATGGGATTTAATTTACGTGGTGCAATTATGTCTAATATCCAAGGATCAAGTCAAGAAGATGTTGAAGCTACGATCTTAGACGCCATTCAAAGCGGCGAAGAAAAAATGCTTCCTGGCCTCGGGGTTCTCTTTGAAGTCTATTGGCAACAAGCCGATGAATCGACTAAAGATCAGCTCTGTGCTGAGATTAGTAAAGGGTTGAATTAAAAAAAGCGAGCGATTCCGCTCGCTTTTTTCTATTGCTTTTGCCGTGACTATTCAGAGTGACAAGCGCATAAGATGAAAGCATGTCTGTCTTCGAAAGGAAGATCCTATGCTTTATCGGTGGTTTTTTTCACTTGTTGCGCTTGTATTACTCGCTTATAGTGTATGGTTTATGTTTCAACATCCAATGGATACATACGGCTTTCGTGGATTTCGTTTTTTTCTGTTCATGCTACATGTCAGTATTTTTCTATATGGGATTGACTTAATTCGCAATCGATCGTACCAATAATGATTGATTAATTCATGTAAACAACGTTCATTAAAATCATTAACACAATGACACTCAAGCCAATTAATACCCATGGAGCTAATTTCCACTTTCCCGGTTCTCCCCTGCCAATTGAAGCCAAACTAAATCCTACCCCTGCGAATAGAACGAGTAAAGCAATCGATCCTAACGCATTCGTTACCCATGCAGGAAACGTTGTTGCAAACCCCGTAGCAAGGAAAACTGTAAAAACACTTAACATAATCGCAGAAATGAACGTTAAAACAAATGACCATTTACCAAACACATTCATGATAGAACTCCCTTTTTAGCCAAACGTTAACTGTTTTACCGAGTCTGCGTCTAATTTTTTGATAACTTCAACGAGTAATTTCACCGTATTCTCATAATCGTCTCGGTGAAGAATGCCTGCATGCGTATGAATGTAACGCGTCGCCACTGTAATGGATAATGCAGGTACACCGTTTGCCGTTAAGTGAATAGATCCAGAATCCGTTCCGCCACCAGCTAATGAATCGTATTGGTACGGAATCTTGTTCTCATCTGCGGTATTGACTACGAGATCACGAAGTTCTCTATGAGGTATCATAGACGCATCAAACAGAATAATTTGCGGGCCTTTACCAAGGGTTCCTTCTCCTTTTGTACCTGGTGTATCAGCACCAATTCCAACATCTACGCCGAAGCCGATATCTGGTTGTATTGCATGTGCACTTGTTTTAGCCCCTCTTAATCCAACCTCTTCTTGTACTGTACCTACCCCATAAACAATATTTGGATGTTGTTCGTCCTGTAGTTGTTTTAACACATCAATGGCAATGGCGCAGCCAATTCGGTTATCCCACGCTTTAGCCATCAGCATCTTTTCATTATTCATAACAGTAAATTCACAAACAGGAACAATCGGATCACCTGGTGTAACACCGAATTCTGCTGCTTCTTCTTTTGAACTTGCACCTACATCAATAAACATGTCTTTAATATCAACAGGTTTTTTTCTCGCTTCAGGCGTTAAAACATGTGGTGGTTTTGATCCAATAACCCCTGTCACATTTCCTTTTTTTGTCATGATGGTTACTCGTTGTGCAAGCATCACTTGGCCCCACCAACCACCAATTGTTTGGAAACGTATAAATCCTTTATCATCAATTGTTGTCACCATAAAGCCGATTTCGTCTAAATGGCCTGCAATCATAATTTTAGGGCCATTTTCATTACCGACTTTCTTCGCAATTAAGCTCCCAAGATGATCGGTTTCAATCGTGTCTGCATAAGGCGTTATGTATGATTTCATCACATCTCTTGCTTCTTTTTCAAAACCAGAAATCCCATTTGCATCAGTTAAATCTTTTAACATCTGTAACGTTTGATCCACTTTTAGCACTCCTTCAATTATCATTATCTGTAGTATAGCGAAATTTCTTTTTTTCAACAAACGTTTAGTAGACAAGTTCAGCGGGAAACTTTATAACTAATAATGAAACCTAACGATCTCTTTACACGTATGCATAAAAAGAGGACGATTTTGAGAGGAGCTGCTTGTTATGCTTGTGATTCTATTTCAGATCCTAATGATCACAGCTATTATTGTTATTGCTTATAGCCTCATTAAATATACATTAAAGCCAGAAAGAAAACTCTCTAAGGCACAAGAGAAGCGTGAATTTTATTTTCTTGATGATGAAGATAACGTCAGAAAAAATTTTTTCATTACGTATAAAGGACTCATGTTTGAAGGGGAAAAATATCTTGAGGCTACTTCTGATTCCTTTGACGTCACCCGTATCCAGATGCACACAGATACCCATACGTTAAAAGGCTTTCGCTATGAAGATTTCCATTTTCTTGAGGAAGAGATTCGAATTCGCTATCCGCAAGCAGTGATTGAATGGAACCAGCCTGTAAAAGCATTTATAAAGAATTCGACCCTTACAAATAATTGATCTAAGAAAAGAAGCGATCGACTCTAAGCCGAACGCTTCTTATTTATTACGATCTGGTTTATTCTGCTTTTTTCAACCCTACGTTTGCTCGAACTTTTACTTCTGCGTACTTTTGCTCATTTCGTTCTTTCGAAAGGAATGTACCGACAATTCCACCTAAAAAGCCGATTGGCACAGAAATGATTGCTGGATTCGTTAAATCAATTAACGGTTCACCTGTAATAAATGCCCCACCATCTGCTCGGATTACATTTGGACTAACTGCAACTAAAAAGAGAGCAGACAGTAATCCCGATAACATCGCCGTAATCGCTCCAGCTGTATTAAACCGCTTCCAATAAATGGTGTACACAATAACTGGTAAATTTGCACTCGCCGCTACACAAAAAGCTAATGCTACTAAAAACGCCACATTTAGATTTTGCGCGAATAGCGCCAGCGCAATAGAAAGAATAGCGACAGTTACAGATGCAAGTCTTGCTGCAACAACTTCCTGCTTTGGCGTTGCTTTGCCTTTTTTAACGATCTGTCCGTAGACATCGTGAGCAAAAGCAGAAGCTCCTGATAAAACGAGCCCTGCTACCACTGCCAAAATTGTTGCAAATGCTACAGCGGCTACAAAAGACATAAATAGTTCGCCACCAAGTTCTTGTGCTAACAATGGAGCCGCCATATTTCCAGCCGGGTTCGCTTCCATAATGGCTTCTGAACCTACAAATGCAGCAGCACCAAATCCTAAGAAAATCGTCAAAAGATAGAAAATGCCAACGATCCAAGTAGCCGTCACAACAGAACTTCTCGCGGTTTTCGCATCTCGGACTGTAAAGAAACGCATTAAAATGTGCGGAAGTCCCGCCGTACCAAGCACTAATGCAAGCATTAATGATATTGAATCAATCGGTGCTCTTCCTTGACCACCAGGATTCAAAAATCCTGATCCTTCATTGGCACTAACTGTTGAAAACATTTCTAAAATGTTGAAATTAAATTGAATCAGCACCATGATTGAAATGAGAACAGTTGCGATCATGAGAAGTGCCGCTTTTACAATTTGTACCCAGCTCGTTGCAGTCATGCCACCAAACAATACGTACGTTGTCATCATGACTCCAACTAATAACACTGCCCACGTGTAAGGGATATCAAATAATAATTGGATGAGTGCTCCCGCCCCTACTAACTGTGCAATCATGTAAAACACAACGATGGTAATTGTACTTCCAGCCGCAACACCACGAACTTTCCTTGCATCAAAGCGAGAGTGAATCATATCGGCAAGAGTGTATTTACCAAGATTACGCAATGGCTCAGCGACAATAAACATCACAACAAGATACGCTACTAAATAGCCAATGCTGTAGAAAAACCCATCAAAGCCGAATAATGCAATTGCCCCTGCAATCCCTAAAAACGAAGCCGCAGACAAATAATCCCCTGCAATGGCAAGTCCATTTTGCCAACCAGTTAAGCCGCCACCAGCTGTATAAAATTCACTCGCTGTTTTCGTTCGTTTTGCCGCAAAATATGTAATAACAAGGGTAAGCGCAACGATTGCTAAAAACAAAGAAATAACTGCTATATTCATAGGCTAACCCTCCCTTTCTCTTCATTTTCCTCAATCACTTTATCTGCAAGCTTATCGAATCGAGCGGCTTTTTTTACATATAGAATACAAAGTGTCCAAGTCATAATAAATTGCGCAACAGCTAGGACCCATGCCCACGTAATCTCACCAATGACCTGTCCCGTTAAGAGGTCCGTATAAACAGCTAATACAGGCAAAGAAAAATAAAAGATCATAAAGAAAATAATTGAAGGGATTAAAAATGCTTTTTTCTCTTTCATCAATTGCCTAAATGAAGAACTCTTCTCCACTTTCTCATAATACGTATCCTGTTTTTTTCTCATAAAACCTCTCCTCCATTCATTCAACGCTTAGACTGATTTTCTTTGTCCTCCTTCACATATATGAATATACTTATTTTATGTAAACGCTAACAATAAGTCAATTGATAATTTTCTAATAATTAATCTCGAACAAAAGACCCCTTACTTTTGCGGTATCGGGGTCTCTAAATCATCTGTGTGAATTGGGTCACCATGTTTTTTCGGGCGCAAGATGAACATAAATAAAAGTAAAAATAGAGCAAAAGCAACTACTCCAGGCAGTGGAAGTTGATGAATTAATCCTCCAAATGCTGTATACACAACGGCAGGTGAGATATTAATGATTGCCGACGTTTTTACGTAATCACGATAATTTTTTGATTCTTCCATAACGTAGAATGATAGTGCGTGAAAATGGACAAATGGCATAATCCGAAGTAGAAGCAGTTGCCAAATATTCACGTTCCCTCTTGAACCAAAAAGCTTTTCTTTAATCCCTTTTAATTTTTCATAGATGCTTGGAAACCGCTCAATCAGCCAATAAAAGGTCAGACTCACACCCATTAACCCAACATATGAAAAAATCATCCCGTAAAACATTCCAAATACATAGCCCCCGGCTAATGTAACGAGTAAAACAGGTAGAAAAAGGATTGGACGTATAATGTGAAGGATGATAAACAACATTGGTGCGTACCATCCAGCAGCTTCAATATAGGCGAGAGTATCATTTAGCAAGCCTTCCATAGTTACGCCTCCTTCTTTTCATGTATATGCTACAACGACGAGGAAATGAACAACCCTACCCCTATTTGAATGAGTATGATTGCTGGTATCCCATATTTAAACCCAGGTTTTCTTGTTTTGTGTCGAAACACATACATGCCTGCTAAAAGACCTACACTTCCGCCTAAGACAGCTAATAAAAACAGACTTTTTTCTGGTATCCTACTTTTTCGATTCCGTGCGTTGTGCTTATCCATACCCATTACCAGCATGGTAAAAACCGAAAGCAGTGATAAATAAATGATCATGCTTTCACTTCCCCTATATACTTTAAAAAAGTACAGCCACGGGGCTGTACTTTTTATTAATTATTTAAGCTAGCTTTTGCTTGATCTGCTAGTTGAGCAAATGCTTTTTCATCATTTACTGCTAGCTCAGCAAGCATTTTACGGTTTACATTAATTTCAGCAAGCTTTAGTCCGTGCATAAGACGGCTGTAAGAAAGACCATTCATACGCGCCGCTGCGTTAATACGTGTAATCCAAAGTTTACGGAAGTCACGTTTTTTCTGACGACGGTCACGGTATGCATACTGAAGTGATTTCATTACTTGTCCTTGTGCGGACTTAAATAACGTATGTTTTGAACCGTAATATCCTTTAGCTAGTTTTAAAACCTTTTTACGACGACGACGAGCGACATATCCACCTTTTACTCTTGGCATCGCAAATCCCTCCTTCTATCTGAACGAACAGTTTATTTTTTCTTGTATGTTAGCATTTGGTGAATACGTTTGAAGTCACCAGAGTGAACGATTGCAGACTTACGTAGTTTACGTTTTTGCTTTTGAGACTTGTTACGGAACATGTGGCTAGTAAACGCGTGTGAACGCTTTAGCTTGCCAGTTCCTGTTTTCTTGAAACGCTTTGCAGCGCCACGGTGAGTTTTCATCTTAGGCATAATAACGTCCTCCTTTTAACTAATCCTAAAAAACTATAATTATTTCTCCGCTTTTGGAGCCATAATGAGAAACATGCTGCGCCCTTCCATTTTCGGACGAGCTTCAATAGTGGCAACATCTTCACATTCTTTTGCAAGACGCTCTAGTACGTCACGCCCAATTTGAGAGTGCGTAATTGCACGACCGCGGAAACGAATCGAAGCTTTTACCTTATCGCCTTTTTCAAGGAATTTACGCGCATTTTTTAATTTCGTATTAAAGTCGTTATCTTCAATCGTTGGACTAAGACGAACTTCTTTAACCGTAACAATTTTTTGCTTTTTACGCGCTTCCTTATCTTTTTTCTGCTGCTCATAGCGGTATTTTCCGTAATCCATGATACGGCAGACAGGCGGTTTCGCATTTGGTGCCACGCAGACAAGGTCAAGATTTACTTTTTGTGCCATTTCCAGTGCTTCATGCTTTGATTTCACGCCAATTTGATCGCCATTAGCGCCAATTAAACGTACTTCTCGAGCTCGAATCCCTTCATTGACCAACATGTCCTTGCTAATAATGAGCCACCTCCAGTGGTTTTTGTGATGCAGCTAAAGCAATATAAAACGTCGCTACGCAAAAAAATGCGAGTACACACGGCACCCACATTTAATCAGCTTAATTCAAAAAACTGACGGTTTCTAACCTGACAACAAGCGTCAACAGGTGAGAAGCGGGTGCTTCTTCTTGCTTTATTTGACTAACACAAAAGCTACTATACCACGAGTGAACTTCCCTGTCAACGATTTATGGATCTATTCATAGCGCAATGCATCTACTGGATTAAGTTTTGCAGCTTTATTTGCTGGCAGGATTCCAAAAATAATTCCTACAACAATGGAGAACGTTGAAGCGATGACAATCACAGGGACTGATAAAGCAACATCTAAGTTAAAGCCTGATCCAATTAGAAACACGAGAACACTTCCAACAACAATGCCTATCATTCCACCTAAAAAGGTTAAGACAACTGATTCCACAAGAAATTGTAGCATAATCTGGCCTGTCGTTGCACCCATTGATTTGCGAATTCCAATTTCTTTTGTTCGTTCAGTAACCGATACAAGCATAATATTCATAACCCCAATGCCGCCAACGAGCAAGGAAATTCCAGCGATTCCGCCAATAATGATTGTAAGAATTTGTGTAATGCCCGCATCTGCTTCTAAATATTGACTGGAATCATGACTTTGGTAAGCATCGATTGTATCGTGATTCGTATTTAGTGTATGAATGGTGTCAGCTACCGCCCATTCAGCAGACTCAACGGATTCTGCTCGGATGCTAAGGCCTGAATAACCTTCCCGGAAGAAAACTTGCTTCCACGTTTCATAGGGCATAATAACTTGTGTACTATCATAACTGAGGACGCTCTCTGAAGGTGCTAAAACACCAACAATTTCAATAGGGTATGCGCCAATTTTAATCGATTGACCTACTGGGGACTCGTATGGAAAAAGTATTTCTGCTAAAGATGTGCTAAGTACGGCTTTTCTTGTTCCTGCTAGAAAATCAATCGGAGTTAACAGAGCACCATCCATTGCCTCATAGCCATAAAGGTCAAAATAATGCATCGTTGTGCCAAGAATTTCCGCTTCACTCTCTTGTTCATTAACCGTTAAATTCCGATGATCAAACGCGGTGGCTACAACTGCTTGAACATCAGACAATTGCTCAATGTCTTCAATATCACGTTCTGTAAATTGTTGTCCAACCCAAATATTCGGGTTTTGCATTTGGTCTTCTTCTGAAGGCTCAAAGAAAACTTGTCGAATATTCTCAACGCCCATCATTTGTTCTTTTAATTTTTGTTCTGCTCCTTGCCCAATTGCGACAACCATAATCACCGCTGCAACCCCAATAATAATTCCAAGTGTCGTTAAAATAGCGCGCATCTTTTGAGCGGCGATTGAACTAAAAGCCATTTTTATGTTTTCAATAATATTCACTGATTCAATCCTTTCCCCGACCCTACGATGCAGCTTCTTGAAGTTTCCCGTCTCGAACATAAACGATGCGATCTGTTTTCGCAGCAACTTCCGTTTCATGGGTAATAATAACTACCGTTGCACCTGCTTGATTCAATTCTCGCAGCAGCTGGATGATCGACTCACTTGTTTTTGTATCAAGTGCACCAGTGGGTTCATCCGCTAAAATTAATGACGGGTTATTGACTATTGCCCGGGCAATTGCCACGCGCTGTTTTTGTCCCCCTGATAAAGACGTTGGTTTATAGTGAACGCGATCCGCTAATCCAACCTTTTCTAACGCAGCAAACGCTCGCTGCTTTCGCTCTTTTTTCTTCATGCCACTATAAATTAGTGGCAGCTCAACATTTTTCCAGGCAGATTGTCGCGGAAGTAAATGAAACTGCTGAAACACAAATCCAATTTTTTGATTACGTATTCGGGCAAGTTGTTTCGGAGTTTGCATGCTAATGATTTCTTCATCCAACAAATACTGACCAGTTGTCGGCTTGTCTAAACAACCTAAAATATTCATAAGCGTCGATTTACCAGAACCAGAAGGCCCCATAATGGACATGAAGCTTCCCCTTTCAATTGTTAACTCAATTGGCGCAAGTACTTGTGACCAAGTAGGACCTAATCGAAACGATTTCGATACTTGATTTAACGTAATCACAACTCACCATCCCCCTCTTGCTCTTCTAGCTCGGGGTCTTCATCTTCTAAAAAGTCATCTTCAAACGACTCTCCATCTTCAACGTCAAATTCCTCTTCCTCAAAGCCGTCTTCACTACCCTCGTCTTCGTAGTCTCCTTCCATTATTTCATTTGGTGTAATGAGCATACCTTCTGTTACGACACCCATATAATCAGCAATAACAAGATCTTCTTCCGTTAACCCTTCTAAAATTTGTACGGCATAGTCGTTTGCATAATCGATTTCAACATCTCTACGAACGGCAAACCCATCTTCGTATACATACACATAACTTCCAAATTCATCATAAAGAACAAGCGCCATATCTAGCGTTAAGCCCATTTGCTCGCTCGTCACAATCTCCGCCATCATTTGATAACCAGGACGCAATTGTTCTGTGTCGCCTTCTGTAATTTTTATCGTAACAGGATACTGCGAGCCTGCTGAATCGCCATACCAATCATCACTTTCTGCTGGGAAATAGGACACATCAATCACTTCTCCTGTCCAAAATCCTTCTTCCATTGAATCTGAATACATAGAAGCTACGTGACCAAGCTCAATATCCATTGATTGACGTTCTGACACATTGCCTGTAATAGTAAACTCTGTTGTATCTGCAATTTCCATTAACGGCAATGAATTTCCTAGATCGTCTGTAGTGTCTCCAAGATCATTAATGCTCAGAACCTTCCCATTAATAGAACTTGTCAACGTTCGTTCTTCTTTTTGTTTCTTTGCAGTCTCTAACTGATTTTCTAGTCGAGTTAACGTGAAATTCTCAGCTTTTTTTTGCTGAGCTAATTCAGTAAGTTGAGCATCTAATTCGGCGATCGATACGAGCGGTTCTACTTCCGTTCGCTCACCTGTTTCCTCATTTTCTAAATATGTTGGTTGAACATCTGGGCTTGTTCTTTGTCTGTTTATCTCTGCTTCTGATGACGTTAAACTTGTGATCGTTGCTTGGCTTTGTTGCATCTGCAACTCTATATCTTGAATTTCAAAATCGATTTCTGTTGTACTATATTGCAGAATAGGCGTGCCTTCTTCCACGTCTTCACCTGTTTCAACTAAAATCTCGTAAGTCTCTTCTTCAGAAGAAGGTTGTACGATTTGTCGATTCACTAACTCTAAGGAACCAGGCACCATAACCGTTGTACTTAAATCCTCATACATCGGTGAAATAAGATCGAACATTTCTTCTTGTCCGCTCACGGCTAAATCTCTCCCTGTTGTCATTCCATAAACTGTAAATGTGGTGACCGATGCGACCACAAGACCTGCAACAATTCCTTTTGCCCATAGTTTCACTTACAACATGCCTCCTATAACTTGAAAAATAAAGACCATCGCATACATCCCGACACCAATTGCTAACGCTACCAAGCGATCAAAAGCAGCGGTACGCATTAAACCGACGGTGATTAGTATGATAAAGAGAATGGTTGAAACTTCTAAACTTGCTAAAAAAGGATAGAGAAGATGTTCTTCACTCACAAATACGGTTGGCGCCGTATAGATATAGCCATATGTACTTGCAATTGTATTCATAATCATTATGTATAAAAAGCCGATGCTTGGCACAAGTGAAGCAAAAACCGTCATAGAATAAAGTGCTCCATAGGTTGTTTCACGATTATGCATTTTACTAAAAGCAAAGAGAAGAAGTGCTAAAATAGGCGGAACAATTGAAAATATCCCTAACACCACTATCCACACAACTGCTCCCGTAATAAAAGATTCGACATTTATACCTACAAACGGATCAGATTCATAGTTATACTCATCCACATACATTTCATCGCTATAAGAATCACCTATTTCAGTTGGCAAAAGACCGCCTTGTCCAGCTAAAAGAGGAATAAGTAAACCAACTAACACAATGGCTAGAATAAGAAACATTGGACCTAGCGCTCTAGGTTCGTAACGAATACGATCAAACTGTTTCATTGGGCTAAAAAGAAATGAAAAAATATTTGGTTTTTTAACAGTATGAATGTCTTCGAGGTCGTAAGCCTCACTTCTTTGTTCCATTTCATGATCCCCTTTTTCTTTTTATTTCCTTAATTATACATATAAATGTCGTAAAATGGTGCCACTTTAGAAAAACTTTAGAAAATTTCTTTTCATTTTTCATTAAAAATGCACACAAAAAAACACCTCGGAATTTCTCACTCCGAGATGTTCCCAATCATTATGACTTGATTTGAATCGTTTCCGTAATTAAGATGCTTCCATTCACCGATTGCACGATTGGACAGTTTTTTGTAGCTAGTTCCAATGCTTTTTCTAGCTTTTCGTGACTCGCTTCTGCCCCTTCCACAATGAATCGTAAGTGAACTTCCGTTACTTCGTTTACACTTTTTTCGTTACGAACAACATCTGCTTCTATATCTATATTTGTATAGGAGAGCCGTTTTTTATCTAAAATCTTTCTAAATACGCCTCCACTACAAACCGCAATCGACGAAACAAGTAGTTGGAACGGTCTAAAACCAGCTGTTTCATCCCCACTTATATCAAGCTGCCCGTAAGGCAAATCAATTGAATAACCAATGTCTTTCATTTTGTATGTTAGCAAAAGAATACCTCCTTATTTCTTCTAGTATTATACCCTTTTGTAGCGACAAATAACAGACTGGCGATTGACTTAAAAATTCAGTAAAATTAGTAACACAATGCAAAGGAGTGATTTTTTGTTGCTTGGTTTAAAAAACAAAGATGTGTATCTTCTGCCTCATCAACAAACTTGGTCAGAAGCATTTCAAAACGAAAAACAGCGATTAGCTCAACTTTTATGCTCATTTTCTCCTACGATTGAACATATTGGCTCAACAGCCATACTGGGAATTAAAGCAAAACCCCTACTTGATGTATGTGTAGGCATTCAATCTTTAGCGACTTTTGACTACTTTCCATTTGATAAGCTAAAGCAACATCATTATTATCGGTTGCAAAACGTTAACTTAAAAGACCGATTTGTTATGGGCAGGTTTACTAGTCTTGAAACACAAGAAAAAACAGTCGTTCTTCATATTGTTGAGCAAGCTTCTCCAACATTTATGTCTTTCGTTACGTTTCGTGATTATTTAATAACACACCCTTCAGATCGTGACGTTTACGAGACATTAAAGATCGATTTAGCTCAACGATTCCCGTCAGATCAGAAAGCTTATACAAAAGGAAAAGAAGCATTTATCGCGTCCATCTTAAAAAAAGCAGGTGATGATCTGTGATTGTATCCACCTTATCCTCCAAAAAACTAACACAACATCAATCAAATGCCCTCGCTTTTCCATTGGCCTTAACTAGTGCAGCGACAAACATTTCGTTCATAACCATTTCGAAAGGTGAAAAAATCGGTATGCATCAAGCTCACACGGCACAACGCTTATGTTGTCTTCAAGGCCGAGTGGAGGTAAGTTCAAATCAAGAATCTTGTGAGCTATTGCCTTTACAAATGGTTGAGTGGACAGCAGGAGAATACCATGAGACTGTTGCATTAGAAGACTCACAAGTAATCGTGGTTGAGACCATTCAATTTGAACGTTAAGTAAAATATACTCAAAAAAATCAAAAATTGGCGGCGACCCTTTTGCAATGGAGTCATCGCCAATTTCAAATCAACATTGGTACTCAGTGCTATTAGAACGTTTCCTGTAATGAATTACTTTAAGTCCAACCAATCCACTTCTTCTTTTGAAAGCCTTAATCCAGCCCCTCTCGCACAAGAGATCATTTCTTGTTGGTTTTGAGGACCAATAATAGCTGCTGTCGGGAACGACTGATTGATGACATAGGCAAGAGCAATTTCAATGGTGGTCAGCCCTTTTTCCTTTGCTAAACGTGTTGCACGGTCATAGCGCTCCCAATTTTGATCGTTATAAAACACCCTTACAAGATCTTCATTGCTTCGATCTTCTCTCGAAAAGCGACCAGTAAAGAAACCTCTTGCTTGAGCTGACCAAGAAAAAACAGGTAGTTTCGTATCGCTGTGCCAATCCAGATCTGCCCCTGTTAAACTAAGGCAACCTGGCCAATACGGATCTTGTGCTTTAGCCAAGCTAAGATTAGGACTTGAAAAAGAAAAACCTTTTAACTGATGTTCAGCCGCATAGGCATTTGCCTCTGCAAGTCGCTCCACAGGCCAATTTGAACCTCCAAACGCTTCGATATACCCATCTTCCACAAAACGATTGAGCCATTCAAGAATTGCGCCAACCGGAACTTTCGGATCGTCACGGTGAAGGGCATATAATTCTACTTTGTCCGTTTTTAAACGGTCCAAGCTTTCTTTTAACTGTTCAGTAAGATCGTACTGGTTAATGGTATGGCCCTTTTGATTTGGATGCCCACCTTTTGTCCACAAATTAATGTTAGAACGATTGCCTTTGTCAATCCAATTCCCAATTGCTTCTTCACTCTTTCCACCATTGTAAATATAGGCAGTATCAATCGTATTCCCATCAATACTAAGAAACTGATCAATCATTTCGTCGACTCGGTTTTGCTCATCAGGCGAAAAATAGTCTGATCCCATAATTAACGATGATATCGGTTTTTGCACACCTTTAATTGAAATCGTTCTCATTTAATGGCCTCCTAAAGAAATTCGCGTTTGATTTTGGTGAGATTTCATACATGCATCAAGCAACTGTTGATTTTTTAACGAGTCTTCACTTGAAAATAACGGCGCTTCTTCTTCCCATACAGCTCGTACAAATTGGTCCGCTTGTTTTGCATAGTGATTCGTATCATTCACTTCTTTATGGATAACTTCGTCTCCTTTAAAAAGATCATACCCCTCGCTCCCGCCTGTAAAAGCGTTTGCAATTTCAATCCTTCCATCAGTTCCTAAAATTTCGACCTCGTTTCGAAACGCTGACCACATGCCACAATCAAACGTTAAAAACTTTCCATTTGAAAATTCAACAAGTCCTGCGGTAACCATATCCACATAATCATGGGTAGCTGGCGTAAAACTATGGGTTGTTACGGCATTCGGTTCTTCTCTAAAAATCATTCTTGCCAAACTTAACGGGTACACGCCGACATCAAATAAACTTCCGCCACCATTCTCTCGCTTCATGCGGAAATTTTGATAATCCCCTGCATTATTAAACGAAAATGCTGCGCGAATGCCCCTCAGCTCGCCAATTTCCCCGTTTTTAATATCAGTCAAGATGTGTTGATAGCGCAATTGATGACGATACATAAAAGCCTCAATAAGAAGTACATTTGCCTCCTTACACGCTCTCATCATGTCCTCTACTTCTTTTGCATCTAATGCTAAAGGCTTTTCACATAATATGTGTTTCTTAGCTGCCGCTGCTTTTTTTACCCATTCCATATGTAAATGATTCGGTAAAGGAATATAAACCGCGTCAATTTCCGGATCGGCAAGCAAGGCCTCATAAGATCCATATGCGTTTGGAATTGAAAAAGATGTTGCGACTTCTTCCGCTGCTGCCTGCGTGCGACTTGCAATTCCGTGAAGTTCTCCTAATGATGATTCTATGATACCTGGTATAACCGACTTCTTCGCGATCGTGGCTGTACCTAGAACACCCCATTTTAATGTTTTCATCTTATCCCTCCAATACATGTTCTCCACCTATGCTAGCATAAAAACAACATAAAATCCTAAACATTCTGCTTATTACATGTATGTGAATAAACGAAAAACCGACTTTCGCATGATTATAAGCTGAAAGTCGGTTTTTGCGCATTTCATTTATTTACGTGCTTCAGTTTGAATCATCTCGACAAATTGATCTAGGGATGTTGATGTTGATTCATTTTCCCCATATTTTCGGATGTTGACTGCATTTGCTTCAACTTCTTTATCGCCTAATACGAGCATATAAGGGATTTTCTGCATTTGTGATTCACGAATTTTGTAGCCAAGTTTTTCGTCACGATCATCAATCTCAACCCGCACTCCAGCTGCTTGTAACGTTTCTTGAACATGTTTCGTGTAATCCAAATGAGCCTCGTTTGAAACAGGAATGAGTTGCACTTGCACAGGTGCTAGCCAAGTTGGTAAAGCCCCTTTGTATTCTTCAAGCAGAAACGCAACAAAGCGTTCCATTGTGGACACAACCCCGCGGTGAACCACGACTGGACGATGTTGCTTCCCATCTTCTCCCACATATGTTAAGTCAAAACGCTCAGGTAGCAAGAAGTCGAGCTGAACGGTCGAAAGTGTTTCTTCCTTGCCTAGCGCCGTTTTAACTTGCACATCTAATTTCGGACCGTAAAATGCCGCTTCTCCAATGGCTTCATAATAATCTGCACCCAGTGTGTCCATCGCTTCTTTTAACATTGATTGTGCTTTATTCCACATCTCATCATCATCGAAATACTTTTCCTTATCCTCTGGATCACGATAAGACAAACGGAACGAATAATTTTCAAGACCAAAATCTTTATATACCTCTTGGACAAGACGTACAACACGCACAAACTCATCTTTAATTTGATCTGGACGACAGAAAATGTGGGCATCGTTTAATGTCATACCTCTTACACGCTGTAACCCAGAGACCGCACCTGACATTTCATAACGATGCATCATGCCTAATTCTGCGATACGGAGAGGCAGTTGACGATAACTGCGCATGTCTTGTTTATAAATCATCATGTGATGCGGGCAATTCATCGGACGTAATACGAGCGTTTCATTATCCATCTCCATCGGTGGAAACATATCGTCGCTGTAGTGCTCCCAATGTCCTGACGTTTTATAAAGTTCTGAAGAACCAAGTATTGGCGTGTAGACGTGCTGATAGCCAAGGCGTTCTTCTTTATCGACAATATAACGTTCAATAATTCGACGAATGGTTGCCCCTTTCGGTAACCACATCGGTAAACCTTGTCCAACTTTTTGCGATAACGCAAAAATCCCAAGTTCTTTTCCTAATTTGCGGTGGTCGCGCTCTTTTGCTTCTTCTAACATGTGCAAGTGTGCTTTTAAATCTTCTTTGTTAAAGAACGCTGTGCCATAAATTCGCTGTAGCATTTTATTTTTCGAATCTCCACGCCAGTATGCACCAGCAGTAGAAAGCAATTTAAATTCTTTCACTTTATTTGTAGACGGAATATGAATTCCTCTACATAAGTCAAAAAATTCCCCTTGCTTATAAATGGTTACATCCTCATTTTCAGGAATCGCTTTAATTAACTCTAGCTTATAAGGATCATGTATTTCTTTAAAACGAGCAATCGCTTCATTACGACTTACCACTTCTCGTACAATCTCGAGATTCTCAGCAACAATTTTTTTCATCTCTTTTTCAATTTTAGGCAAGTCTTCAGCTGTAATTGATTCATCCGCATCAATATCGTAATAAAAGCCACCTTCAATGACTGGACCGACGCCTAGTTTTACATTTGGAAAAAGTCGCTTAACGGCTTGAGCCATTAAGTGGGCCGTACTGTGACGCATAATTTCTAGCGCATCATCAGATGGAGGCGTCACAATTTCAATATCACCGCTATGAGGGAGCGGTGTTTTTAAATCAATTAATTCACCGTTAATCTTTCCTGCTAACGCTTTTTTCTTTAACCCTGGACTTATCGAAGCCGCAATATCTTCTGTTGATGTTCCTTCTGGAAACGACTTTTTCGCTCCATCGGGGAATACAAACTCCATGTCTGCCATGTCGGTTCAACCTTCCTCTTTTTCAGTTTTTTTCAAATAAAAAACACTCGTTCCTTAAACAAAAGGGACGAGTGTGGTTTCGTGGTTCCACCCTATTAAAATACTCTACATACAAATAACGGTTGCGGGCCGGCTTCAACTACTTTATTCATTGAAGCAGTTCAAAGGTGGTAATGACTCAACATTGCTTAGGGGCTTCCAGCCTAGACCCCATTCTCTAGTGAACAAACATTTGAGTAATCTTGTCCTTATCGTGACTTTTTCTTGTACTTTTTTCTTATTATAACTAGATCATCCTTCCGATTGCAAGTCTAATTTAGGTTTATTCGTACTAAACGTGATCGAGCGTTGTTGAAACATATCGTTCGAGCGGATAGATTTTCAAACGCTCTTGATAGATAGTTTGAATAAGCAAAATGGTGTGGTGGTCCGGTTGTTTTGTAAAAACGTAGATGTATTCAGGGGACATTTCAATTAGCGATAAAATCAGTTGTTCCATCTTCCCTACGAACGCATCATTTTCAAACGATTCCGTAATATAAAACTGGCACTCGTCTGCTGTTAACTCACGAAAATAGTCATCATAAATTCGAAACGTTTCATTATGTACTAAGTAAATAACAGATCGCTTCGTCTTTTGAAACGCGACAGTTTGGCGAATCGCATCAACCGTAGTTTGATGTTCTTGCTCTGAGCAGTATTCATCAATCGCTAGCTCAATACAATCCATTAAGAATTCCGTGTATTCTTTTATTCGAAAGGTCAGAAAAGCTTCATAATAAAGAGGCTCTTCAGACACCAGTTGTTGAAAAAACGCTTTGTACAACGCTCTACAACGATTAGTTGCAAGCTGTTTACAAAGTAAGTCTTCCCGATCTCCATTCAATATGGATTGCGCAATGGCAACAATTTGTTTGCGCTCTTCTTCACACGACTTATAACTCTCACGTGCTACCTCAGTTAACCACCCTATTTCATACGTTGCCAATACATCTTCTGTTAACAAAGCCGCTAGAAAACATTGATAGGACTCTGTGAGATCTGGATCTTTCTTTATAAAGGATAAAACCATCTTATTTTTTTCTTTCTGTTCAATCGTTGTCTCTAATCCAAGTTTATTTAATTCTCCCATTGATTGAGCCATCTTCACATAAAGCCTTTGACGACTTTTTTCTTCTTTAACATAAATGGCAAGCAAACTTGAGTCCCCCTAACTATTCCAACTACGTTTGCACGTATCCTTCACCTACTCTTAACTTATGTGAAATTAAACAAAACATGCCATTACAAAAAAATACTCTCAAGCGTGTACGCTCAAGAGTATGTTAAGAGGTTTATTAATTTTGCATGACAAAATCTTTATCAACCTTTTCGTCCCCTTCAAAACGATGAAGGACGTCGTATTTCGTATTACGTTGAGCTGGAATTTTTCCTGCTTCACGTATTAGTTTTAACGTTAAGTTAGAATTTACTTTGTGAGTCGTGTTTGCTGCTGACACAACGTTTTCTTCCATCATTGTGCTTCCAAAATCATTGCACCCGAAGTGAAGCGATTTTTTTCCTACTTCCGGTCCCATGGTTACCCATGAAGATTGGAAATTCGCAATGTTATCAAGGAAAATTCGTGAAATCGCTACGTTCTTCAAATAATCTTCAGGCGTCAGTTTCTCCAAACGTTTTAACCCTGTATTTTCTGGCTGAAGCAACCAAGAAATAAATGCTGTAAAGCAGCCAGTTTCGTCTTGCGCATCGCGAACACGTTGTAAGTGAAGTGCTCGTTCTTCAAATGATTCACCAAACCCAATGACCATTGTTGCCGACCCAAACATGCCTACTTTTTTAGAAGCTTTCATTGCTTCAAGCCATTGATCCGCCGTCACTTTCAAACGACTCACGCGCATTCTCGTTTCTTCCGTTAAAATTTCCGCTCCTCCACCTGGCATAGAATCTAATCCAGCCTCGTGAAGTTCACGTAAAACATCCTCTACAGTCATGTCCATAACGTCGGCAATCTTCCAAATTTCAGCCGGTGAAAACGAGTGCATCCAAATGTTCGGAAACCGTTCTTT
The DNA here is from genome assembly GCF_047238345.1 of Shouchella phoenicis. Classification (NCBI taxonomy): domain Bacteria; kingdom Bacillati; phylum Bacillota; class Bacilli; order Caryophanales; family Bacillaceae; genus Shouchella; species Shouchella phoenicis. The sequence continues at coordinate 2,589,746 of NZ_JBDFMQ010000001.1, forward strand.
AATCCCTTTTAAAAGATCTGTATAGTAATCAAGTTTTAAGTTCGGGTTTGTACCACCTTGCATCAAAATTTCTGTACCGCCAACATCTTCCGTTTCTTTGATCTTTTGAAAAATCACTTCATCATCAAGAACGTAGCCATCCTTATGATTTGGAGGACGATAGAACGCGCAAAATGAACAATATGTATCACAGAAATTTGTATAATTGACGTTTCGTCCAATAACAAATGTTGTGACAGGCTCAGGGTGCCATTGTTTCATAATTGTGTCAGCCGCTCGGCCTAGTTTATCTAAGTCATCACATTTATATAGTTCTACGGCGTCTGCCATAGATATGCGCTCACCATTTACTGCTCTTTCTAAAATCGCATCTACACTCATCTCTTGTACCCCCAAGCACAAATAGTCTAGTAGTCTCTTTAATCGTATCATAGATAATCTTAAACTTCCAATTCAATCGGCTTCATGACAGGCACAAATAAAGAAGGGATGCGCTCCCTTCTTAGCTACGCCGATTTCTTCCTTCCACTTCAACAAACGTTGTGTAATGCTTAATTCGTTCCATGATTCGCTTTGCCTTCAACTCTTCTGTTCCACCTTTATCTGAGTAAGCAAGCTGTGTCTCTAATTCATCGTAATCATAATTTGATGTAAAAACCGTTGGCAGACGTTCTGACATACGGTATTGAAGAATCGGTCCTAATATTTCATCTCGCGTCCACGCTGTTGTTGTTTCTGCACCAATATCATCTAGCATTAAAACAGGTGCTGTCCGAACGGCTTCAAGTTTTTCTTGAAAAGTACCGTCTCCAATCGCACCTTTCATCTCCCTGAAGAAATCAGGTGTGTAGATCAAAAAGCTTTTAACGCCATTTTCTTTTAAATCATTTGCAATAGCGCCTAAAAGATAAGATTTTCCAACACCAAATTTGCCGTATAAATACAGCCCTTCTCCATGTTCTCCAGGTTGTGCTTGTGCCGCAAACTTAATTGCCGCTGTAATCGCTTTTGTTCGAGCCGCATCTTGATCAATGTGGTCAAATGTCGCTTCTAACACATCCTTGGGAATATAAAACGACTGGATTAGCTTTTGTTGCTTATTTTTTTCTTCGTCGTCGATTTTAAGTGGACACTTTGAATACGTGAGTTCTAGACCGCCTCTTTCCACATAAACTGTAGGGCGATATCCTTGCATCATATTAGGACACTTATCTAAACCCGGACAAGCTTCACAGTTCTCTCGCTCTTTCTTAAATTCATATAGCTTACTTAAGCCACGATCAATCATGTCTTCGGTAATTTCATGTTGTTCTCGTAAAAAGGATTGAACCGGTTTAGACGTTGTGACACGCCGCTTTTGCTCCGCAATTTGCTTTTGAAGTCGTCCATTTTTGTCCATTGAAGCAAACGCATTTTGTATGGAATCCATTTAATACTCTCCCTTCTGCGCTCGGCGTCGATTACGTTCAGCCATTAGATCTGCAAGCTCTTGCGTATCAGCAGTGCCGCTCGCTTTTTCTTTCTGAGTGATTGTATCTTTTTTCATCTCTTGCTTTTTTTCATCATTTTTTTCTTGTACCAACCATTTTGGCAATTGATCTTGACGTTTGTTCCGTCTTCCAGAAGCCGCGTTTGCTTGGCCTTCTTTCTTCTTCTGCTTATCGGTTTTCACAAGATGAATCGCATCCGGCACAGTACCAATTTTTTTCCGCTTCCAATGACCTGCAATCTTTTGCATAAAAAGCTTGGACAATTTCATATCGTTTTGAAATAAATTGTAGTCAATTAAGACGTTAACAACACCAGGATTCAGCAAATAATCAACCATGAGTTCTTCAATAATCTTTAAATCTGGCGGCGAAACGACCGCTCCTTCTTGCCTTAATTCTAATAAAGTAAGAGGAGCGGTTTCTTCGTAAAATTTAACCACTCGTTCTTCTTCAGACTGGGGTTCGGCCTGAACCGTTCGCTTTGCTACAGGTTGGGTCTTTAAACCAAGCGCCGGTGCAACCGCACTACTCTCAAGTTTATACCAGTTCTGTACGGTCTTGCGAAGATTTTTCGCATCTAGCTCATCGTTTACGATGGATCGCTCCACAAGATTCGCCATTGTAAGGGGCTCAATTTGATAAACAAATGCCAGTTTTTCAATAAGCTGCAATCGCTCTTTTGACAGCACATCTTTTGGAACAACGTAGCTTGATAACGATTGTTTCATTAAATCATGATCAAATGTATGAAAGGATAATCCTTGCTTGTCTTTTCCTATAATAGCCAGATGGGCATGCTCTGCATCACCTTGTCGATTTCTTAAAGCTGGTTGCATCTCTGAGTGTTGGAACGATGCAAATACATCGGAAAACGCCACTGTTACTTCTTCAAACGCGTCACTCTCTATTTGCTTTAAGCTAAATCGTTCTTTAATCCCTCGATACCCATTTTTCCCTAATTTATTGTAAAGAAACACACTTAGCACATCATCATTAAAAAATTGATGCGGCTTCATCGGTGGTTGGATCTCATAAATAAAGGCACGCTTTGAAGAAGATTTTCGTTGATACGTTCTCATTAAATCGATAGCTTCTAGTTTTTTTCGGGCTTCAAGCAAATCAGACATCGAGAGTCCGACCATTAAACTTAAATGTTGATGGGTATGAAAATCACCCTCATAGACTCCGTTTGGCAATTGCGCAACAAGACTTTTAAAGAGACCAACGGCATCTGCTCCAATTAAAGGTTGATAAAGTAAGGTGAGCACATGGGCGTCCACCTCCGTAATAAAGTCCGCTAGCCTTATACAATAGGAGTCAACTGGTAAGACTTCTTTCCAGTGTCCAGACACATTCTTTCCTCCTAGCGAAAAAAAGAGCTTAAGCGCAGCTTCGCTTTAGCTCCTTTTATCCTTTGTTCATTAAATCTGTTAGTTCTTTAATAAAAACATTAATATCTTTAAATTGCCTATAGACAGATGCAAATCTTACATAAGCAACATCATCGATTTCTGCCAAATACCCCATAACGAGTTCTCCAACATCTTCACTTTGAACTTCTTTCTTGCCGTCATCACGTAATTGTCTTTCTACGTTTACGACGATGTCTTCTAGTGTTTCAATTGGGACAGGACGTTTTTCACACGCGCGCACGAGTCCTCTAAGAATTTTTTCTTTACTAAACTCTTCACGCATCCCGTCTTTTTTTATGACAAGTAAAGGCGTCTCCTCAACCGTTTCAAAGGTTGTAAAACGCTGCATACATTGCTCACATTCTCGTCTTCGTTTGATGGAGCGACTTTCGTCACTTGGTCTTGAATCTAGCACCCGTGTACCATTATGGTGACATTTGGGACAGCGCATCTCATCATCTCCATTTGCGACCTATACACTCATTTTAATCTATCATAGTAAAAAAAACTCGTTCTGGCAAGAGGTTACAGTAATTCACTTCCAAGCGCAGATCCAATATAAGGCAGCGTATTGTCTAATTCCTGATACAATGAAAGAGTCAGTTTTCTACTACTTCCAAAATCACTTGGAAGAGCTGTATCTGTTGCGCACGAAAAATCAACAGCCGTGCGAAACGGTTTAACGGTGATAACAGAGACGACAATCAACACTTTTTTTCCTTTGGCTGATTGCCCAACGATTTCACCACGTTCCTCTTCACTTCGTTTTATGAGAAAGCCGCGTTTTTTTAACAACTCTTCAATTGCTGCCATCGCCTTTTCTTTTGTGGTTTTATAGTAACGTGTTTGCAATTCTTTGTTTGGATGGATTTCCCCTGTTTCTGTTCTTGTACTAAATACTCGATTGAACGTATCCCGAACGCCCAAAGCCTTCATCTCCCTTTTCACCTTTTTTCCTATCATACCATAAGTTTCTTTATGATACGGTTCCGTTTTATGTAAGAAAGCGTATTAGGCGCACAAAAAAAGTATTGCATAGAATGCAATACTTTTTATTCATTAACGAGCAGTTTCGCTCATTTCCATTTTCTTGTCGATTTTAATTGGACCCATTCCACGAGGAATCTCTACTACTTCGCTCGTCTTCGCACCTAACTCTTCTGCAATAAATGTAGCAGCAACGTTAGGATCAATAATTGGACCACATGTATACACATCAATACTTGCGTAGCCGTGCTCTGGAAAGCTATGAATGGTTAAATGTGATTCGGAGATAATCACAACCCCACTAACACCTTGTGGAGCAAACTTATGAAACGCGACTTCTCTTACTTCTGCTCCTGCTTTCAAAGCGGCATTAACAAATACTTTTTCGATAAATTCCATGTTGTTTAATTTCTCAGTGTCACAACCCCAAAGCTCGGAAATGACATGACGACCCATTGTATCCATATCGATATCCCCCTTAATCGTTATTCGCCATACAGCTTTTCTGCATGTAGGATCGCATTCGTACAGGGGGGAAAGTTAGTCCAAAGAGGTCCTAACCCATGCTGCAAGAAAAACGAATCCCGTAGTTAAACGAACTCACGGGATTCAGTATACTTGTTTTAAATCGTTATTGCAACCGTATTTTGTAGAATTAAAAGGAAACTCGTTTATGAAGCTGAATATGCCTCTTTTTTATTCGTTAATCGTTCAGCAACGTAGTTCATTAAATCAACAACGCGACATGAATATCCCCACTCATTATCATACCATGCAAGCACTTTTACTTGGCGATTGTTTAGCACGGTTGTTGACTGACCATCAATAACTGCGGACTGCTCTTCCCCATTAAAGTCAATGGATACAAGAGGTTCACTCGTATAGCCTAAAATGCCTTTCATAGAATGGTTCGCTGCATGAACAAACGTGCTATTAATCTCGTCAACTGTGACATCTGTTTTTAATTGCACCACAAGGTCTACAAGAGAAACGTTTGGTGTTGGTACACGAAGAGCCATACCCGTTAATTTGCCTTCAAGAGCAGGTAATACTTTTGATATAGCCGTCGCAGCACCTGTTGACGTTGGAATAATTGATTGGCCACAAGCACGGGCACGACGTAAATCTTTATGAGGATTGTCAATATTTTTTTGGTCGTTTGTATAAGAATGAACCGTTGTCATCATTCCGCTTTCAATGCCGTACGTTTCTTCTAATACCTTTACAACAGGGGCGAGGCAATTTGTTGTGCATGAAGCATTTGATAAAATATCGTCGCTGTCCTTGTAATCGCTTTCGTTTACGCCCATCACAATTGTGACATCTTCACCTTTTGCTGGGGCTGTAATAATCACTTTTTTTGCGCCAGCTTCTAAATGATAACCAGCTGTTTCTCTTGTTTTAAACTTACCCGTCGCTTCGATGACGATATCAATTTTTAGATCGGACCATGGCAATAATTTAGGGTCTCTCTCTGCTAGTAAAACGATTTCATTTCCATTCACAAACAATTTACCATCTTGAGCAAATACTTCTCCCATAAACGGGCCGTGAACGGTATCATATTTTATAAGATGCGCCAACGTTTCCGCTGGATAAGAGGCGTTAATCGCTTTAATCGTTACGTTACCTTCCATAAACGCTTTTCGAAATACCATTCTTCCAATTCTTCCAAAACCATTGATCGCTATGTTTGTCTTCATCTGGATTTCATCCTCTCGGTCTGAAATGTGTTATATTTTTTATTAGTATTCTATGAATTAGTATAACATAAATGAACCTGATAACTCCATTATTTTCGTAAAATAAGAAAAAGAGGCGTACATGATGGTTCATTCATGTAGCCTCTTACGCTTTTTCTTATTCAAATTTGAGTCCATGTAACAGTTGATCAATTTGTTGAGCTGTTTCTTGTTTCGTGCCTGAGTTCTTGATGATTTGATCACCGTATTGGATTTTTTGATCTAACGGAATTTGCGCACGAATTCGCTGCAACGCTTCTTCTCTTGTTGATCCATCCCGTTCCATAAGTCGTTCTAATTGCGTTTCTTCATCCACATAAACGACCCAAACTTGATCAACTAGATGAAAAAGATGACTCTCCACTAAAAGCGGGATATCAAAAATAATCCTGTCGTACCCTTCTTTTTTATATGCTGCTGCATCATGTAACATTTTTTCTCTAACCGCAGGGTGAACGATTCGATTTAACTGATTCCGCTTTTCTTCACTTGCAAACACAATCGAACCTAAAGCTTTTCGATCTAAGTGGCCATCCGCTTGTAAAATCTTTTCACCAAATTGATTCACAATCTGTTCAAGTGCAGGTGTTCCTGGTTCTACGACCAGTCTCGCTATTTTATCCGCATCAATAATAGGAAGACCTTTTTCAGAAAGGTATGTTGAAACGAAAGATTTTCCACTTGCAATTCCACCAGTTAAACCAATATTCAAGACGCTTACCCCTCCACTACAGCTTTAATAGCCCAATAAGTATAAGTAAAATGCCTGGAAGAAATGATAATCGTTTTACCCACTTCACATGAGCAAGACGGTGTCCCCCAACCATCCCTAATAATACAAACATTACACTAAGAAAAGCAACTGATAGTGCCAGCCCAAGAGGAGAAAAACCCATTAACGCAGCTGCAATCCCAGCACCAAATGCATCTAAAGAAAGAGCTAAACCAAGTAGAAGTGCTTCACGTCCTGTTACAGTTCCGGATGAATCCATGTCGGCTTTTTCTGGATCACGTAAAATGTGAATGACAAACCCAAACATCTTAATGGTAAAATCAATCTCTTGTTTTTGTTGCTTCTGTACATGTTCTTTTTGAGGTCGATAGGATTCAAAGACAGCCCAAGCTCCAATGCCAATTAAGATAAAGGCACCTAGCATTTCCGCTGCCGACACAGAAATAAGCTGCGCAAGGGTGGTCCCTACACTCATCGCAATTAAAATGGAGATACCAGAACATAAACCGATAAAAACGAGCGAATGCCAAGGAATCTTAATTTTTCGCATGCCGTATGTTAAGCCAACACCAAAGCTATCTAAACTCAATGCCATAGCTAAAACAATTAAGGACGACAAAAAAACCCTCCTTACTATTCCATCTTTGAAATAGTATATGGAGGGGACAGCATGAGTGTTAATGTTGACAAAGTGGACAAAAGTGAGTGCCTCTACCACCTACAACCGTCTTTACAATCGGCGTTCCACAATGATGACAAGGTTCATCTTTCCGACCGTAAACATGAAGACTTTGCTGAAACATGCCCATTTCACCTTGGCCATTCACGTACGATTTTATCGAACTTCCTCCAGCATCAACGGCTTCTTGCAACGTATCGATAATGGCTCGATGCAACACTGTCATTTCTTCCGCTGTTAGTGATGAAGCGAGACGTTCCGGTTGAATCGCTGCACGGAATAACGCTTCGTCCACATAAATATTTCCTAAGCCTACAACCGTTTTTTGGTCAAGCAGCGCTGTTTTAATTGTTCGTTTGGACTGCTCATAAGCCGTTTGTAACAATTCGACTGTAAATTGTTCAGAGAAAGGTTCGACACCTAGCTGTATAAGCGGAAGAATCGTTTCCTCTGTTCCTTTTCGAAACAAATGCATCGTCCCAAACTTTCGCACATCTGCATAACGCAATTCTGTTTGATCGTCAAAATGAAAAATGACGTGCGTATGCTTGTCAATAGCTTGGTCAGACTGATATAACCCATAGCGGCCTTCCATGCGTAAATGAGAAACGAGCACGAAATCAGTTAGTTCAAACAGTAAAAATTTCCCTCGTCGCCGAACATCTTGAATCGTTTGCCCAACAATTTGCTGCATAAAAACTTGGGCATCGTCTGGTTCTTTAATCATTTTCGGCCAATGAATCGTGACATGTTGAACCGTTTTGTGACGAACGAGTTCGAGTAACGTTCGCCTTACAGTTTCCACCTCAGGTAACTCAGGCAAAACTCATCTCCTCCTTATTTTGCGTCATACCAAGAAGGACCGCTCGATACATCGACTTGCAACGGCACATCTAATTCGAGGGCATTCTCCATTACCTTTGTGACTAAATCCTTTAACGCTTGTTCGTCCTTTTTAGCTACCTCAAAAATTAATTCATCGTGTACTTGCAAGAGCATGGTCGCGTCAATGGACGTTTTCTCAAGCTCTTCGCTCATCTGGACCATGGCTTGTTTAATAATGTCCGCGGCCGTCCCTTGAATCGGCGTGTTCATCGCTGTACGCTCTGCAAAACTTCTTTGATTAAAATTGCTACTCGAAAGTTCTGGAAGATAACGTCTTCTCGCTAACATCGTTTGCACGTAACCCATTTTCTTAGCTTCTTTCACAACGTTTTCCATATAGGCTTTAACGTCTGGATAACTAGCTAAGTAACGGTCAATAAATTCTTTTGCTTCTTTTCTAGTAATACCGAGATTCTGCGATAACCCGTAATCACTAATCCCATATACAATGCCAAAGTTAACCGCTTTTGCACTTCTTCTCATCTGGTCTGTTACGTTCTCTTCATCAACATGGAAAACATCCATTGCTGTTTTTGTATGAATATCCATGTTTTTCAAAAAGGCTTCTTTCATTCGTTCATCACCAGAAATATGGGCCAGCACCCGTAGTTCAATTTGAGAATAATCGGCAGAGACAATCGCACAATCGTCTTTCGATGGTACAAACGCTTTTCGAATTTTCCTACCTTCTTCAAGTCTGATCGGGATGTTTTGTAAATTCGGATCAGTAGAGGACAATCGACCTGTTTGCGTTAATGCTTGATTAAATCGTGTATGGACTTTACCTGTCTTTTCATCGGCTACTTTTAATAAACCTTCAATATATGTTGAGTGAAGCTTGCCCAGCTGTCGATATAGCAAAATATGCTCAATAATCGGATGCGCGCCAGCAAGTTTCTCAAGGACGTCCGCACTAGTCGAATAACCTGTCTTCGTTTTCTTCACAGGAGGAAGCCCAAGTGTTTCAAACAATACTTGTCCAAGTTGCTTCGGCGAATTTATATTAAACGACTCGCCCGCTTCTTTGTGAATCGCTTGTTCCAACGTTTCTAAACGCTTCGATAAGTCCTCGCCCATATGTTGTAGCTGTTCTCGATCAACTTTTATTCCTTCTCGTTCCATTCTCCCTAATACGATAGAAAGAGGCATTTCCAGCTCGGCAAATAGCGAATACTGTTCATTTTGCTTTAATTCGTCTTCAAGGGTATCTTTTAACACAAACATTGCATTCGCTTTGCGCGCCAAGTGCTCAGCCAATTTTTCTTTCTCAGGAACAGCTTGTTTAGCACCTTTTCCATACACCGTCTCATCTTCTTGCACACGCACTGCTCCTTTTCGGGAAGCAATATCACTAATTTCATGGGAAGACAAGGATGGATCAAGTAAATAAGACGCCATTTGTAAATCAAATGCTACACCGTTCAATTCAATATCCTGCCATGCTAAAGCGACTACAGCTCGTTTGGCATCAAATAAGTATTTTTCTTTCTGTTCATCAGCCATGAACGATTGAAACGCTTCAGATTCGACTGCAATTGAAGTTGGAATAAAGAAGCTACCGTTTTCATTGGTCAATCCTAACCCAATAATCTCAGACTGATGGTAGTTCTCTCCTAAAATCTCAACGACTAGAGCTGAAGGACTGACAAGGTGATCAGAAGTGACATCTGTGACAATGTCGTATTTGAAGTCGTCTAATACCTCTTCTTGCTCCTCTTCATCTGCTCCGATCCGATTTAATAAAGATTGAAACGAGTACGATTTAAACAATTCTTTCACTTGATGATAATCATAGCCATCATAAAGTAATTCATTTAAAGGAGTATCTAACGGGACTTCCGTCATGATCGTCGCTAATTTTTTACTTAAAATTGCTTGTTCTTTATGCTCTTCTAATCGCTCTTTTAATTTCTTTCCGGAAACCTGATCAATCGAATCTAACACAGTTTCGACGTTTGAAAACTGCGCTAGTAGTTTTAAAGCCGTTTTTTCTCCTACACCTGGAACGCCTGGAATATTATCCGAGGTATCCCCCATCAATCCTTTTAAATCAATGATTTGCTTTGGCTTTAACCCATATCGCTCATCAATTTTTTGTTCATTATACCGATCGACATCCGTAATCCCTTTGCGTGTCAAAACGACTTCAATGTGATCATCTACAAGCTGAAGCAAATCTTTATCTCCAGTAATGACGACAACCTCATAACCTTCTTTCGCAGCTTCTATTGCTTGTGTTCCAATAATATCATCAGCTTCATAGTCTTTCGCTTCATAACGTTTAATTGAAAATGCGTCCAAAAGTTGGTGAATCATTGGAATTTGACCAGAAAGCTCCGATGGGGTTTTTTGACGCGTCCCTTTATACTCTGCGTACGTTTTATGACGAAATGTTGATTTACCAGCATCGAATGCGACAAGAAGATGGGTTGGTTTTTCATCTTCCAACACTTTTAAAAGCATTGTTGTGAAGCCATAAACGGCATTCGTATATTCACCTTTGTCGTTGCTCAATAATGGCAATGCAAAAAAAGCACGATATGCAATACTATTGCCATCAATTAGAACTAATTTTTTCAAACGGGATCTTCCCCTTCCTGACTTAACATGTATCGGTATTGTACCATACTCACAAATAAAAAAGAAAACAGATGGGAACGAACGTACGCAAAAAAAAGACAAGAGCACATGCTCTTGCCATCAAAGTCGACCGACAGAGGATTATCGATCTAAATAAGACCGTTCTCCTATAGTGTAGGCCACCTATATGAAGTTCACTTAAACAATGTGTAAAGATCTTGTTAAGCTTGCTTTTTAGGAAAGATCACTTTAAAAGTGGACCCTTCGCCTTCTTCACTTTCTACTTCTAGTTTCGCATGATGCGCTTCAGCTAAATGTTTGACAATCGCTAACCCAAGGCCAGTCCCACCTGAATTACGACTTCTTGCCCGGTCAACGCGATAGAACCGCTCAAATATACGCAGCTTCTCAGGTGTACTAATGCCAATGCCCGTATCTTGTACGTGCAATTCAACTTCATTTTCTTTTTCAATTAGATGAATAGAGACAGAACCCTTTGCTTGCGTATACGCAATCGCATTCGTAACTAAGTTTAAAATAATTTGCTTTAAACGCTGGGCATCCCCTTCTATGACCGATTGACCGGTTTCGGTTACACGTAGCGTCATTTCTTTTTCTTCTAGTTTATTCGCTAAAAGCGTTACGACTTCATCAGAAATCTCTTTCAATGAAATGCTTTCTAGATGGAGTAAAAATTGAGCATTTTCTATTTTCGACAATTCAAGTAAATCCATAATAAGTGACTGAAGTCGATCGCTTTCTTTCCAAATAATTTCTGAGAATTGCATCGCTAATTCTTGATCATTTAACGCCCCGTCAATAAGCGTTTCTGCAAACCCTTTAATAGAAGTAACAGGTGTCTTTAGTTCATGCGAAACATTGGCAACAAAGTCTTTTCGTATCTGCTCAAGTTTCTTTTGTTCTGTAATATCATGGAGAACAATCGTTACACCTCGTAGTCGACTAGCGTTCGTTACAACTGGAGCCCCATACACATCATACACTTTTGTGAAAAAATGATCTGTCCATTCAATTTGACCCCGCTGTTTGTTTTCTGTCATATAAATGGTTTGAATGAATTTGCTTAATGCTTCACTCGGTACGACTTCATAATAAGGTTTTCCTGTAATGCTTGAAGACTCTACATTAAAAACTTGTTCGGTGGTTCGGTTAATTAACTCCACATCACCACGAACATTAATAAAGAGCAATGCACTTCCCATATGATCAATTAACGCCGCCATTTGCTCTTGTTGTACTTGATGACGTCTTGAAAGTTGTTCTAGATTATAAGCGAGAATATTAATGGATCGACCAAGTCGCCCTAATTCCTTGTGCTGATCTTCAAATGTTCTCGTCTTATAGTCACCCTCAGCTAATCGAATTGCTGCATTCGTAGCATGGTCAATCGGACGTATAATTTGTTTCGTGATTCGGCTCACAAGGAGAAACAAAATTAAAAATGCCAAAATAAAACTTGCTGTAATGACGAGCCAAACGGTATGATTTATTTGATTCAGTGATTCAACAGACAGCCCAATCCTGACATAGCCTAGAAGCTCGTCCTCTTCATAAAGAGGTTGCGCATAATAAAGCAAATCTTCCCCTATCGTCTCGCTATAGCGCAGTTCAACATCGTCATCAGCTAAAGCTCGTACAATTTCTGGTCGATCTAAATGGTTCTCCATTTGTGCTGGGTTTGCCCACGAATCTCCAAACACTGTTCCATCAGCTGCAATAATTGTTAAACGCCCTTCAAAAATCTCCCCTGCTTTCGTAGCGATTCCTTGTGCTTCTTCTCGTTCAGGGAAGCCATTTTCCGCTACCGTCCAAGTTGCTAAAGCTGTTTCATTTTTCATGCGTTCTTCAACAAAGTTAACATATTGCTCGTTTGACCATGCCCCTATTGTTAAACCTAAAGCTAGCAGAACAAGAGTAACGACGAGCATAATACTAACAATAAACCGGTTTTTAACGTTATTCATTTAAAACAGGTTCTTCCAATTTGTAGCCGAGACCTCGAATCGTTTTAATATAGACCGGTTTTTTTGGATTAGGTTCAATCTTCTCACGTAAATGACTAATATGGACGTCAACAATGCGCGTATCGCCAACAAATTCATAATTCCATACAGCGTTTAAAAGTTGATCTCTCGTGAGGACTCGACCTTTATTTTCGGATAAATAGACAAGTAGTTCAAATTCTTTCGGCGTTAATGTTAACAAATCTTGCTTAACATACACCTCGTAATTATCAGGATAAATGGTGAGATCTTTAATGACACGTCCTTTTCCTTTTACCGCTACTTCCTCTCTAGAAGCTTGGGTTTGCTCTACTCTCCGCAAAATGGCACGAACTCTCGCCGATACTTCACGAGGAGAAAAAGGTTTTGTCATGTAATCATCTGCACCTAATTCTAAGCCGAGAACTTTATCAAATTCATCATCTTTGGCGGTAAGCATAAGAATAGGTACAAAAATATGTTCCTGCCTCAAATTCCGACATACGTCCATCCCGTCCATACTCGGAAGCATAAGATCTAACACAATTAAATCAAACGGAACCTCTTTTGCTCGTTCAAACCCAGCTAGACCATCTAGCCTCGTTTCCACTTCAAAACCAGCCTGTTCTAAGTTGTACTTTAATAAAGTGGAAATGGATGGTTCATCATCGACTACTAAAATGCGCTTTGCCATATAGGTAGTTGACACTCCTTTATCTATTGTTTGAACGGTCTTATCTTATTTTTTCTCTTCTCTCTATTCTCCCTTAGTATAGCAAAAATATGAAATAGTGCTATTCCTTTATGTCAGGAAGGATCGTCCGATATGGCACAGGCGAATTTAATACAGTGGAGGTGTTGATCGTTCCGTAAGGTATTAATCGGTCAATTAGCGCACGCATATTGTTCACATCAGAAACAGCTGCTTTTAAGAAATAACTTACTTCTCCGGTGACACGATGGCATTCAATAATATCTTTCTCTTCTTTTATAATCTGTTCAAAATCAGATAAAGAGACTTTTAAGCCACTCACTTGAATTAAAAGAAGGATGTCCTTGCCAATTTCTTTCAATGAAACTCTTGTTGTAAATCCTTGAATAACGCCTTTTTCTTGAAGGCGGACGAGTCTCTCAGACATACTTGGTCGACTTAACGCTAATTCCTTTGACAATTCACTAATTGTCATTCTTCCGTTATCTTGAAGCAATTTAAGGATATCGCAATCCATTCTATCCATAAAAAAAGATCACCTTTTTCATTTTGTACAAATAATTTATCATTTCCCTTCATTTATTAAACCACATTTTAGAAGATCCTACTAGTTGTTATACAAAAGTCGCCCATTGTTATATAAAATTAAGATAACAATAACATGAAGGTGATTACATGAACTTTATTAAAAAGATGGCATCCATTTTGGCTGGCTGCTTTATCGTCGCAATTGGCGTACTCTTATTGCGCCACGCTGGACTTGTTACTGGAGGTACGGCAGGATTAACGTTAACCCTCTCCTATTTAATTAGTCTCCCCTTTTCTCTCTTGTTTTTCCTAGTAAACATACCGTTTTACATTTTCTCATTTATGCGAATGGGTTTATCCTTTACGATCATTACAGCGCTCTCCGTTACATTGTTATCGCTTTTAACAGCTGTGGATACATTTTTACCTAGTTTTACGGTTCCTATGTTTGCAGGCGCTGTTTTTGGCGGATTATCTATTGGCTTAGGACTAACACTACTCTTTAAAAATCAAGCATCTCTTGGTGGCGCAAATATCTTAGCGTTATTTCTACAGAAAAAAGCGGGCATTGACCCTGGAAAAACAAATTTTCTTTTTGACGCTACGGTTGTCCTGCTTAGCTTCCTCGTTATTGGGGTTATACCTGGGTTGCTTTCAATCTTATCAATTGTGATTACATCGAAAGTCATTAGCCTATTTAAAAACAGTTTCGTTAAAAACGAGAAAACCGTAAAAATTAAAAAGCCTGCTGTTGCTAGAGCATAACTATAAAAACAAACAAAAAAGCCTCTAGCAAGAGGCTTTTTTGTTTTTATGCAGTTGGTAAAGCACCCATAACGTTTCGAACTGAATCGGCAGATTTCTCAAGCTGACTTTGTTCGTCCGCTGTTAATTCGAGTTCAATCACCTTTTCGATTCCATCACCACCAAGGATGGTCGGCACACCAAGATAAAGATCCTGCTGACCATATTCCCCTTCAAGATAAGCGATTGTAGGAATGACGCGTTTCTTATCTTTAACAATGGCTTCTACCATTTGTGTTAACGATGCAGCTGGTGCATAGTAGGCACTTCCGTTTCCAAGTAGGCCTACAATCTCTCCGCCACCTTTACGGGTACGTTCAACAATCTCTTCAATTCGCTCTGGAGAAAGTAGTGTTGAAAGCGGAACGCCTCCAGCAGCAGAATAACGAATTAACGGTACCATATCATCACCGTGACCACCGAGTACAAACCCCGTAATATCTTCTACTGAGAGGTTTAACTCTTCCGCAATAAAGGTTCGGAAGCGGGCTGTATCCAACACACCAGATTGTCCAATTACACGGTTTTTAGGAAGCCCAGATTCTTTGAATACGGTATATGTCATTGCATCTGCTGGGTTGGTTAAGACGATAATGTAGCAATCAGGCGAATGTTTCACAATTTCTTTTGTAACAGATTTCATGATTTTTGCATTAGTGGATACTAAATCATCTCGGCTCATTCCAGGTTTACGCGCAATTCCGGCTGTAATGACAACCACATCGGAACCTTTCGTGTCAGCGTAATCGGACGTACCAATTATGCGTGAATCAACTCCCTGTACAGGCGTTGATTCCATCATGTCTAACGCTTTCCCTTTTGTCGGGCCTTCCATATCCGGAATATCAACCAGCACAACGTCACCAAGTTCTTTTTGGGCAACCATTAATGCTGTTGTCGCCCCAGTGAATCCACTACCAATAATAGAAATTTTTCTACGTGTAATAGCCATGCTAACATCTCCTTACTCGAATTGTGGTTCGAACATTGACGTTTACAAGTTCTTGATTAGTTCATCCGCAAATCCAGAACAAGAAACTTCCGTTGCACCATCCATTAGACGAGCAAAGTCATACGTGACAACTTTACTTTCAATTGTTTTATCCATTGACGTCATGATCATATCTGCTGCTTCAATCCAGCCAAGGTGACGAAGAAGCAACTCACCTGATAGAAGGACAGACGATGGATTTACTTTATCTAAACCTGCATATTTTGGAGCTGTACCGTGTGTCGCTTCAAAAATAGCATGGCCAGTATCGTAGTTAATGTTTGCGCCTGGCGCAATTCCAATTCCACCAACTTGCGCAGCTAGTGCATCAGAGATGTAGTCACCGTTAAGGTTCATTGTTACAACAACATCAAATTCTTTTGGACGAGTTAAGATTTGCTGTAAAAAGATGTCGGCAATCGAATCTTTCACGATGATTTTCCCTGCTGCTTCAGCTTCACTTTGTGCTTGATCTGCAGCATCGCGGCCTTTTTCTTCAACGATTTTATCATACGCTGCCCATGTGAAAACTTTATCGCCGAACTCGCGCTCAGCTAGCTCGTACCCCCAGTTCTTAAATGAACCTTCCGTATACTTCATAATGTTTCCTTTGTGTACGAGCGTTACGCTCTTTCTGCCCTCATCTAACGCATACTGGATAGACGCACGTACAATACGCTCTGTACCTTCTTTCGATACTGGTTTAATCCCAATACCAGATGTTTCAGGGAAACGAATTTTGTTAATACCCATTTCATCTTGTAAGAAAGAAATGACTTTCTTCACTTCGTCAGAACCTTCTTGGAACTCGATACCAGCGTAAATATCTTCAGTGTTCTCACGGAAGATTGCCATATTTGTGTCTTCTGGACGCTTAACAGGTGATGGTACGCCTGTAAAATAACGAACGGGACGTAAGCACGTGTATAAATCAAGCTCTTGACGAAGCGCAACGTTTAATGAACGAATTCCACCACCAATTGGTGTTGTTAACGGTCCTTTAATCGCAATTAAGTATTCGCGAACCGCTTCTAATGTTTCAGAAGGCAACCATTCGCCTGTTTGGTTATATGCTTTTTCACCAGCTAAGATTTCTTTCCAGTGGATTTTGCGCTCGCCACCGTAAGCTTTTTCTACTGCTGCATCTAGTACACGAGAAGCTGCTGCCCAAATATCAGGACCAGTTCCATCTCCTTCAATATAAGGTACGATCGGCTCGTTTGGTACGTTTAATACACCATTATTTGTTTGAATTTTTTCTGCTGCCATGTTTCTATTCCCTCCATCCAAAATATGTAGAACGGAAAAACTCCGTCCATTTTTACATTAAACTAGTTGTTATCTTGATTCAATGGAAACATATGAACGTTTATCTGGACCAATATATTCTGCACGTGGTCGGATTAAACGATTGTTTGAGTATTGCTCTAGGATATGCGCCAACCAACCTGAAGTACGGCTCACTGCAAAAATTGGCGTAAACAAGTCATGTTTAATGCCGAGGCTGTGGTAAACCGTTGCAGAGTAAAAGTCAACGTTTGGTAGCAAACCTTTTTCTTTCGTAATCATTTCTTCAATTTGAATGGACATCTCATACCATTTTGTTTCGTTCACAACACTTGTTAATTGTTTTGACATATCACGTAAGTGCTTTGCACGTGGATCACCATTTTTGTAAACGCGGTGACCAAAGCCCATTATTTTTTCTTTGTTGTCTAATGCTTTTCTTAGGTAAGGCTCTACTTCTTCTGGTTCGTTAATATCCAGAAGCATATTCATTACCGCTTCATTCGCTCCACCGTGTAAAGGGCCTTTAAGCGCGCCAATTGCAGCCGTTAAGCCAGAATAAACATCTGATAAGGTTGCCACACATACACGAGCTGTGAACGTTGAGGCGTTAAGCTCATGATCAGCGTGCAAAACAAGTGCTTTATTAAATGCTTCTATCGAAAGATCATCAGGCGTCTCGCCATTCAGCATATACAGAAAATTCGCGGCAAAAGAAAGCTCTTGGTTCGGTTGAATTGGCTCTTGACCAGAGCGAATTCGTTCAAAACCTGTAACGATTGTCGGAATTTTCGCCTGAAGACGAATTGCTTTTTTGTAGTTTTCTTCTTCGTTCATCTTTTCTGCATCTGAGTCAAATAAACCAAGTGCCGAGATAGCAGAGCGTAATGCCGCCATTGGATGTACGTCTTTAATTGGATAGGCTTTCATTTGAGCGAAAATTTCTTCAGGAACTTCGGCTTCAGCAGCCAACTGCTCTGTAAACGATTTCAATTCTTCTTTGGTAGGAAGTTCGCCGTTCCAAAGTAAATAAATGACCTCTTCAAAGCTAGCATTTTCAGCTAAATCGTCAATGCCGTAGCCTTGATACGTTAATTCATCATCAATAATTGAACTTACGCTAGACTGTGTTGCTACAATACCTTCTAATCCACGAGTAGTAGTCACCTATATCTCTCCTTTTCTCTAATAAATCCTTCACCAGACGTATGGTACCCAAGTGAAGCGGTTTCGCAAAAGGATGCGAACTCTCCTATCTCCTTCATTATGAAAGAACTTGATTCGAACATGAATCTAGGAAATGCTCATAGTCTAGTAGACTAGACATAAGCCAAGCTTAAAACAACTTTCTTTAGGCTGTTTAATAAACCTACATCTTCTTATACCCATTAGCAAGATCTTTAAAAACCTTAAAACCATTAGGTACAATATGAGGTGCTTTTCGAACAACCTAAGCACTTCATATCATACCATAATTTTAAAATTACGGCTATAACCAGCATATTTTGACAAGTTATCTTCTTTTTATGACAATAAATTGCCCCTTGGCAATCCCTGTATGAATGGCTTTAAGCAGTCCAGCTTTAATGATTCCTCTTGTCCAAGGAATTAAGAAAAATGCACCTACTACATCTAAGAAGAAGCCTGGGAGCATAAGAAGCGCACCACCAATAAAAATACAGGCACCATCAATCAGCGCTTGACTAGGTACTTGTTGTTTCTGCATTTGCAATTGAGCTAAGCGTAGCACTTGCATTCCTTGTCGGCGTGCAAAGAGAAACCCTACGATACTCGTTGTAAGCATAGCTAAAATGGTGTACCATACACCAATCCACTGAACGGAAAGCACAATAAGCAACAGTTCAATTAAAGGAACACCAATTGCGATAGGGAACAGCAGTCGTTTCAACATACGTGCCTCCTCGATGATGATAAGCAAAAAGAAGAGCAAAGGCTCTTCTTTTTCTTTCTATTATAATACACGCGCTTTTCCGCTGTAAATGTTTCCGGTTTTTGCATCAACGGTTACTTCTTCACCGTCTGTGAATAAGGCTAGAGCACCTTCAACGCCAACAACAACAGGTGTGCTTAAGTTTAAGCCTACAACTGCAGCATGGGATGTCAACCCGCCTTCTTCCGTAATAACAGCTGCTGCTTTTTCAAACGCATCAATCATGTCTTTATCTGTTGACTTTGTCACTAATACTGCGCCTTCCGTCATTTTTGCATTTGCTTCTGCTGCATTTTCTGCAATAACGACTTTCCCTGCGCCAGAACGCTGTCCAATTCCTTGCCCTTTCGCTTTCACTTCACCAAGCACATGAACTTTTAATAAATTGGTTGTTCCTGTTTCACCAACTGGAACACCTGCTGTAATGACTACAAGATCACCTTGGGCAACATAGCCAGAACCAATCGCAGCTTCTACAGTTAAATCAAGCATTTCATCAGTTGAGCTTGCTTGTTTACCAAGTAAAGGCGTTACGCCCCATACTAAAGCCATCTTACGAAATGCTCTTTCATTGCTAGTAATAGCAAGAATTGGCGACTTTGGACGGAAACGAGACGTCATACGAGCTGTATGTCCACTTTCAGTTGCTGTTAAAATTGCAGTCGCATCTAAGTTCGAAGCAGTATGCGCAACAGATTGTCCAATTGCACTCGTAATCGTTTGCTTCGATTCTTTACTCTTCCTGCTAAGCATTTGCTCGTAGTTTAAAGCTTGTTCTGTACGACTTGCAATGTTATGCATCGTTTGAACCGATTCAACTGGATAATCTCCAGCAGCCGTTTCGCCTGACAACATGATTGCATCTGTGCCGTCAAAAATTGCGTTCGCTACATCACTAGCTTCAGCTCGTGTTGGGCGTGGGTTGCGTTGCATTGAATCAAGCATTTGTGTTGCTGTAATAACAGGTTTAGCAAGCTCATTACACTTGATAATCAGTTGCTTTTGTACAAGTGGTACTTCTTCGGCTGGAATTTCTACGCCAAGGTCCCCACGTGCAACCATTAGGCCATCAGACACTTCCAAAATTTCATCGATGTTATCAACACCCTCTTGATTTTCAATCTTAGGGATGATTGCAATATCCGCAGCACCATTCTTTTCAAGAAGCTCACGAATTTCTAATACATCAGACGCACGGCGGACAAATGACGCCGCAATAAAATCAACGTTTTGTTCAACACCGAACGTAATATCTGCTGCATCTTTCTCCGTCATACCTGGGAGGTTTACACTTACATTCGGTACGTTCACACCTTTTTTATTTTTCAACGTGCCGCTATTCATTACAACCGTTACGAGTTCATGATTGCGAACTTCTTTTACTTCAAGACCAATGAGGCCATCGTCTAGCAATAAGATGCTGCCCGCATGTACATCATTTACAAGTCCTGGGTATGTGATCGAAATTTTTTCTGTTGTTCCGACAACTTCTTCCATAGAAACAACTAATTCTTGTCCTTTTTCAAGCTCGATTGCACCATTCTCGACGGTCTGTGTACGAATTTCTGGACCTTTTGTATCAAGTAAAATCGCTACAGTTTTACCTGCTTTTTCCGAAGCTTCACGGATATTGCGAATACGTGCCCCATGCTCCTCGAAGTCTCCGTGTGAAAAGTTTAAACGTGCTACGTTCATGCCAGCATCAATTAATGATACGAGTTGGTCGACCGACTCACTAGCTGGTCCAATTGTACATACGATTTTTGTTTTACGCATTTTGTTCCTCCTACAAATTCTTCTTAAATAGATAGCTCTTGTGAGAGCTTGTACATATTTGTATCAATCTTATGGGGTTGATCTAAAATGTCATTAATAGAATGGTATACAATTTCATTACGTTGTATCCCTACAGTCATGCCCGCTTTTCCTTCAAGTAATAAGTCAACAGCTTTTGCAGCTAGACGACTAGCAAGAACACGGTCTGCTCCTGTTGGTGAACCACCACGTTGAATGTGGCCTAACACAGTGACCCGGGTTTCAACATTCATTTCTGCACTGATCTTCTCACCGAAATCGAAACCTGAACCAGCACCTTCAGCTACAATGATGATGCTGTGCTTTTTCCCACGTTCAACACCCCGTTTGATGTTAGCAAGAATAAGGTTCATATCATGTTCTTCTTCTGGAATGACAATGGTTTCTGCACCATCTGCAAGACCTGCCCAAAGTGCCAAGTCTCCAGCATGTCGACCCATTACTTCAATTACATACGTACGTTCATGAGACGTTGCAGTATCGCGAATTTTATCAATGGCGTCGATGATCGTATTAAGAGCTGTATCAAAACCGATTGTAAAGTCGGTTCCTGGAATATCGTTGTCAATCGTTCCTGGGACACCTACTGTTGGGAATCCATGCTCACTTAACTTTTGAGCGCCACGATAAGACCCGTCTCCACCAATCACGACAAGCCCTTCAATTCCAAATTTATTTAACTGCTCAATACCCTTTTTTTGACCTTCAAGTGTTTTAAATTCTTCACAACGTGCTGTATATAACATCGTACCACCGCGATGAATAATATCTCCTACAGAACCAAGCTCCATTTTCTTAATGTCGCCTTCAATTAACCCTTGGTAGCCATATGAAATACCATACACTTCAATTCCGTGATAGATTGCTTTTCGAACAACGGCGCGAATCGCTGCATTCATACCTGGTGAATCGCCACCACTTGTTAACACACCAATACGTTTCAATTCAGTTCCTCCTAACGAACACGAAGACAAAAAACATTGTCTCACATAGTCTCTGCAAGTAAAGATACCACTTTGATTTCACGAACACAAGTGTTACCACACTACAAAAAATGCTTTCATATCAATGAAAGCACTTCCAAATCATTTTGATTCTGCTTTGATTCGTTTATCGGAGATTTGTCCCATTTTCTTGTATTTTTCATACCGCTCATCTAAAAGTGACTCTACAGATTTTGCTTTCAAATCCGCTAATGCATCGCGCAAAATTTGCTTCATACTAGCTGCTTGTTCATGTACATCTCGTTGAGCCCCACCTTTTGGTTCTTCAATGATTGAGTCAATGACACCCAGCTCATATAAATCAGGCGCTGTAATTTTCATCGTTTCAGCTGCTCTTTTCGCTTGCGTAGAATCCTTCCAAAGCAATGCCGCTGCACCTTCAGGAGAAATAACAGAGTACGTTGAGTTTTCTAGCATATAAATGCGGTCGGCAACACCAAGTGCTAATGCACCACCACTTCCGCCTTCTCCAATGACAATACTTATCGTTGGCACTTTTAACCCTGCCATCATAAGAAGGTTTCGTGCAATGGCTTCACTTTGCCCTCGTTCCTCAGCGGATTTACCTGGATACGCTCCTTTTGTATCAATAAAACAAACGATAGGTCGATTAAACTTTTCTGCTTGCTTCATTAAGCGCAACGCTTTCCGATAGCCTTCAGGGTGTGGCGATCCAAAGTAACGCATAATGTTCTCTTTTGTATCTTTTCCTCGTTGATGGCCAATAACGGTTACTGGCTGGTCATCAAATGTAGCAATTCCTGCGACAATTGCTTTATCATCACCGAATAAACGATCACCGTGGAGTTCTAAGAAATTGGAAAACATTAACTCAATATAGTCAAGGCTCGTTGGACGCTCATGATCTCGAGCAATTTGAACCCGTTCCCACGGCTGAATATTCGTATAAACCGTTTCTTCTAATTCGCGTAAACGAGTCTCCATTTTATGAATTTCAGAACTTAAATCCAGTTCCTTTTCTTTTGCAAATTTCCGTAGCTCGTCGATTTTATTTCGAAGCTCAATCACTGGTTTTTCAAACTCTTTTTCCGTCGTCATGTTCGCTCCCCCTATCTACTGGTGAATTGCCAACACGGTTGTTAGCGTCTCTTTCATTTCAAGTCGCGGGATCACTCGATCTAATTGCCCATGCTCTAATAAGAATTCGGCAGTTTGAAAATCTTCTGGAAGCTCTTCTCGTATCGTTTGTTCAATGATTCGACGCCCAGCAAATCCGACCAACGCTTTTGGCTCTGCAAAATTATAATCCCCTAGTGAAGCAAAACTAGCGGAGACGCCTCCTGTTGTTGGATGGGTCATGACAGAAATAAATAGACCGCCATTTCGATCTAGCCGTTCAAGGGCCGCACTTGTTTTTGCCATTTGCATCAAACTAATCATGCCTTCTTGCATACGCGCACCACCAGATGCCGCAACGATAATAAGCGGGTATTTTGTTTCTAGCGCCCGTTCAGCTGCTCGCGTTAGCTTTTCACCAACGGCAGCACCCATGCTTGCCATACGAAAATCAGGGTCCATGACTGCTAGTACGACAGAGTAGCCACTCATTTCTCCTTCTCCTGAAACGCAGGCTTCTTTTAATCCCGTTTTTTCACGGTCTTTTTCTAGCTTGCCTTCATAATCAGGAAACCCAAGTGGGTTACCGCCAACCACATCTGCATCCATTTCTTTAAACGTGCCTTCGTCTATTAACGATTCAATGCGCTCCCACGCGCCCATTCTATGATGGTGTCCGCATGTACGGCATACACTTAAATTCTTTTTTAAGTCTTTCGTGTACATAATCGTCCGACATGATGGACATTTTGTCATTAATCCTTCTGGCACTTCTTGCTTTGCTCGCTCAGATGGAATGGTTGCATATCGCTTCTTTTTCTTTGAAAACATATCTTTTAACATGGAATCGCTCCTTGCTATATCCTTTAAAAACGGCTGTTTTTCAAGTGATGACTCATCGCTTCTAACGCCTCTTTTACTTCTCGATGCTTAATGGCTTCCACGACTAGCTCGTGCTCTTTAATGGACTCAGGCGGTCTTCCTTTGCGTTCTAAAGATTCTTTAATCGCTTCTTTATTAAACGCCACAAGCGATTTCCATATGTTGTAGAGCAAGACATTTCCACATGCTCGTACAATGGTTTCGTGGAATTGATAATCTGCTTCTACTGGAAAATCGCCATGACTCCATTTTAATTTTGAGTGCGTAATGAATTCATCTAGTTGTTGAATTTCTTCCGGTGAAATGCGATAAATTGCTAATTTTAACGCTTCTAACTCTACAATTCGCCTTGTCTCACTTAAATCCTTCCTTGCTTGGTCGTCTTTTAAAATAAAAGATAACAGCAAATCCACTAATCGATAGCTTGAAGTTGCCTTCATGAAAGTCCCTTCGCCTCTTTTAGTCTCAATAATATCTAGAAGTTCAAGACCACGCAGCGCCTCACGAATGGAGGAGCGACCGACTTGAAGTCGGTCGCTTAATTCTCTTTCCGATGGTAGCTTATCGCCACTTTTTAAGTCGTCATGCTGAATAATCTCGCTAAGGGCACGAATAATTTCGATGTAGCGCTTATCGGTAGCCATTGTGCCTCCTTAATCGATGATCGTCAACTGTCTTGTTTTCTCCGCAACCTCTTCTGGATCAACTTTCACTCTTGATACACCTGTCTCCATTGCTTTTTTCGCAACAGCAGCTGCAACTGCTGGGGCAACGCGAGGATCAAATGGTGCAGGAATGACATAGTCAGCTGTTAAGTCTTTTTCATCAACTAAGTTTGCAATGGCATAAACAGCTGCGACTTTCATCTCTTCATTTATATGCGTAGCTCGTACATCTAATGCCCCTCTAAAAATTCCAGGGAATGCAAGTACGTTATTCACTTGGTTTGGAAAATCTGAACGACCTGTTCCAATAACAGATGCGCCAGCTGCTTTCGCGTCTTCTGGCATAATTTCTGGCACTGGATTCGCCATTGCAAAAATAATTGGGTCGACGTTCATACTTTCAACCATTTCTTTTGTTACAGCTCCAGCAACAGATACACCAATAAAGACATCTGCATCTTTAATTACGTCTTCTAATTGTCCTTCTTGCTTATTCGGATTGGTACGCTTTGCAACTTGCTCTTTAACGCCGTTCATTCCATATGGACGACCTTCATAAATCGCACCTTTCGTATCGCACATCACAATATCACGAACGCCCATACGGAGCATCAGCTTAATAATCGCGATTCCTGCTGCTCCAGCTCCGTTCGCAACAACTTTGATTTCAGAAAGCTTTTTCCCGCTTAATTTTAACGCATTAATTAATCCAGCTAGGGTAACAATTGCTGTTCCATGCTGGTCGTCATGGAAAATCGGGATATTCGTTTCTTTCTTTAAACGTTCTTCAATAACAAAGCAATCAGGCGCTGCAATGTCTTCTAAATTAACGCCGCCGAATGTTGGCTCCAGCATTTTAACAGTATTGACAATCTCATCCACATCATTTGAACGCAAGCAAATAGGAAATGCATCCACGCCAGCGAATGATTTAAATAAAACTGCTTTTCCTTCCATTACTGGTAATGATGCTTCAGGACCAATATTCCCCAGTCCAAGTACCGCGGTACCGTTACTAACTACCGCAACCATGTTGCCTTTCATTGTATATTCATAAACCGATTCAACATCTTCAAAAATTTCCTTACAAGGTTCCGCTACTCCCGGGGAGTAAGCTAGACTCAAATCTCGAGCATCTTTAACAGGTACCTTTGCTTTTGATTCTAATTTCCCTTGATTAACACGGTGCATATGAAGCGCTTCTTCTCTAGTAGTAGGCACGATTCTCTCTCCTTTATAATGAAACCTGACTGGTCAGACCACCTAATGTTCGCTTTCTATTATAAACACGTTGCTTCCATCTGCCAATAGGTTGACAGAAAGTTCTTTCGCTCACGATTTATAATCGTCTTCTTCAACGTGAACATTTCCTTCGCCAAATAATCGTTTTAACAGCTGAAGCGTCCGCTTGCTTGGCTCAACAGCATACTTATCAGGCAGTTTAATTTTTGATTGATTTTTTTTTCGATAAAGGGTAACGGATGTCGCCCCCCGATCTCGACTCAATATATATTTTAGATCACTTAATTTTGTCGGAGTGTCTTGCTCAACCTCAATATGAATCGACAGACCCTTTTTTCTTTCTGAAGTTGGGAGCTGGTTTATATCTTTTGCTTGTTGAACAATAAATTGTTTTTTTCCTTCACGCTCTTCCACAACACCGTTTAACAGCACAAGACTTCCTTCCGTTATCACTTGCTCTACATCATGCCATACAGTAGGAAATACGACACAATCGCATTCCTCTGTCTCGTCACTTCCTACAAAAAAAGCCATTGCTTTTCCTTTTTTTGTTGTAATTTTCTTCACAGATTTAACTAAAACAGCGATCAGAATTTCTTTTCTTGACGGCGTCGCGTGAAGCAACGTTGTCCGTTGACTTTCATTTAACCGTTCTTTCACATTTTCAATCGGATGACCTGAAAAATAAAAGCCTAGCACTTCTCTTTCCCAACTTAATTCTTCCATCTTCGTAGACGGTTCGATCTCAATGAAAGCTGGTGTAACAGGGTTAATCGTAAACAGCCCACCTGCTGATTGTTTAAAGTCCTCAATTTGTTTTGCAAAGGCAATCGCTTTATCAACATTTGCAAGAAGTACCGCTCTCGAAATGCCAAACAAATCACACGCCCCTGATTTAACAAGCGCCGTCAAAACTTGTTGGTTAACCGCTGGTGAATACACGCTAGCGACAAACGCAAAAAAATCTGCAAACGACTGCGTACTCCCCTCTTTTATCCTTTCAACAACGCGCTGCGTCACCATCGAGATTGGCAAGAGTCCAAAGCGAATACCTTGATCCTCGACTGAAAAAAGCACATCACTTTTCGTCACAGAAGGTGGGAGAACATCGACACCTGCTTTTCTGGCTTCATAAATATAGTTATATAATTTTTGATGATCTTGCCAGTTTGCTGAACACAGTGCTGCAAAAAACGCCTTCTGATAATGAACACGCAAATACGCAAGCCAATAACTAATCATACTGTAAGCCGTCGCATGGGACTTTGGAAATCCATAATTTGCGAATTTTTCAATGAGAGAAAAGAGATTAACAGCCTCTTCTTCTGTGTATCCTCGCTTGATCGATCGTTCAACAAAAGCATCTTTGTTCATTAGTTCACGTTGTTTTTTACTAATCGCTCGACGAAACACATCTGCTTCAGCAAGGCTATATCCTGCACTAATTTGAATTAATTGAATGATTTGCTCTTGGTACACAATGACTCCAAATGTCGATTGCAACACGCGGTTAATGGCTTCATGCTTCGAAAACTTCGTCTTGCGCTCATGCTTTCGCTGAATATAGTCTGGAATAAAAGTCATCGGACCTGGTCGATAAAGGGAAGTCGTCGCCACGATATCGTTAAAGCTCGATGGCTTTAATTGCTTTAAAACACGCCTCATTCCGTCTGATTCAAGCTGAAAAATCCCCGTTGAATCTCCTTCTTGTAATAAAGCAAACGTCTTTTCATCATCAAATGGAATTGCACGTAAGTCAATTTGTTGGCCAGTAGACTGCTTAATCATACGGAGCATTTGTTCAAGCAGTGTGAGGTTCCGTAAACCGAGAAAGTCAAACTTCACATAACCTAGCGCGTCAAGGCTTCCCATATCGGCTTGAGTAATAATCCGATCATCACTCCCATATTGCAGCGCGACTTTTTCCTTTAACGGCCGATCGCTAATAATGACTCCTGCTGCATGTGTGGATTCATGGCGAAGCATGCCTTCTAACTGTTTGCCATATGAAAGAAGCGTATGAAGGTCTATAGATTCAAAATTTAAAAATACACCTTTTGACTCCGCTTGTTCTAACGTTAAAGAGGCATCCATTGCTTTGGCAACTCGATCAACAAAGCCGCTATTCAACCCGAGCGCTTTTCCTGCATCACGGATTGACGCTCTTGCTGCAAACGTGCCAAATGTTAACACCTGTGCCACACGATCTTCCCCAAAACGCTCTCTCACATACTGAATGACATCATCACGCCGATAATCAGGAAAATCAATGTCAATATCCGGAAGCGATAATCGTTCAGGATTTAAAAATCGTTCAAATAAAAGTCCATGCTTTAACGGATCAACATCTGTAATAAAAAGCGAATATGCTACGAGGGAACTTGCAGAAGAACCCCTGCCTGGTCCGGTCCGTATCGCTGATTGATGTGCAAACTGCATAAAGTCTGCCACAATTAAAAAATACGACGAAAAACCAAGGTTATTAATAACGTTTAGCTCTTTTTGCAAACGTTCCACCGCTTCTTCTGATGGTTGATCATGATATCGACGAAGCATCCCTTGATAAGCTTTTTCATACAACAGTTGATTGGCGTCATCGCGATCTAAGCCGTCATAGGAAGGTATAACTGGTTCATGAAAAAGAGAAAACGTCTCAACACGTTCAGCAACGTTATCTGTTTCACGTAACATCACTTCTGAAAACGATTCGGCTTGTTTGTCTAATGATAACAAATACCCGTCTTCTAGCTCTTTTTCAATCACGACATGATCGACCGTTGTCCCTGTTCCAATCGCACGAATTAAACGATACAAAGAAAAGTCCTCCTCCTCTTTGAATCGGACAGGGGGAGCAGCGACACATAAAAGGTGATGGGCATCAGCAAACTCAACAAGCTGGTAATCTTGTACACCTCTTACCTCTAGCCGCCCCTCACTATGAGACGTAAGCGCTAACCACCGCTTATACCAATCTTTTGCCTGTATAAATGATTGCTCAGATAAAAAAATGAAGCATTCGGTTGAATACAGTTGAAACTGCTCATAAGAAATGCCCTTGTCTTTGCTTAACCCTATCGCTGAGCTAATTTCAATTAATTGCTGGTAGCCTTGCTCATTTTTTGCCAGTAGGCGAACGACAATCCGTACATCTTTCACAAGAACCGTGCATTCAAGGCCAATTAGGGGCTTTAAACCAGCTGCTTCGCATTCTTTCATAAAAGGATAGACGCCGCTTAATGTATGATAATCCGTTAAGCCAATATTGTTGTACCCTAATTGTTTTGCGTGCTGGACATAGGCTTTAATGGTTAACCCTGATTTTAAAAGACTATGTTCACTATAAATGTTTGAAAGTAAGGTGCTCAACACCATCACTCTCCTTTAAAGTCTAGTTGCAATAATAGTGTCATAAAAAAAGTAGTTTGTCCTTATATATAAGTATACATACAAATAGGTGGTGAGAATGATGCTTTTAACGAGAGAAATGCTTGCTCACTTAGTAATGAATTTCTTTATCGCCTTTGGTGTGATGATTGGTGGTGCCTTAATTGGTGGTATTGGTGCATTTTTAATTGGAAAGCCTGTTCTCAGTGAAATATTCAGCTTATCAAACAGTTTAAAAATATGGGCAATCGTTGCTGCGATTGGCGGTTCCTTTGACGCCATTACAAAAATTGAAAGTGGTTTGTTTAGCGGTGTTCATGAAGATATATACAGAACACTCGCTATGCTACTCGTTGCTTTTTGCGGCGCCCAGTCCGGATCCATTCTGCTGAGGTGGATCGTTGGTGATCCTGTCTAATGTTTGTTCCTAATTATTCCAAACATCGCGGGTGGCTCCGTTTTTTTTCCGGAATGATGATTGGCGCTTTAATTGGCTGGTCTTTCTTTATCGCTGAATATGGCCAAAAGCACGATCGCCTTTATAGCGAAATTGGAAAGAAAGACATTATTATTCAAGAACTTCAAGAAAAAAATGCCCAGTTCCTTAACGATTTAACGCTTCAAAACGAAGAAAATGCTCGACAATTAATCGTTCAAACGGTTTCTGTTACGATTTTAAATGCCGAGCGTTATCATCTTAGTCAACTAAATGTTTACGAACTCCGCCAACAAATTCTCAAAGAACTTCAACATTTGCAAGGGACAAATATTGAAACAATCGCAAGTTTAACAGAAGTGATGGAGAGTGCCGTTGAAAATAAAGTTTATCAACTAAACGACAATCAATACTCCGTAAAAATCACGCGAACTTACGCATTGCCAGAGTTTCGGATTGACGTAGAGATCATTGACGAAGAACAAAGAAGCAACCGCTAGCTTATCGATAACTTCGGTAAGCTTTTTTATATGTTTTGTTTCGCTAGTCCTCTTAACTTCCCAATAATGTCTTCTACTTCTTTCCAAGAGTAAGCCGTTGCACCAGCGGCTACAGGGTGACCTCCACCGTGATGTTGCTTGGCAATCTCGTTAATAACAATTGATTTTGAACGCAAACGCACGCGGATGCTTTCTTCCTCTTCCACAAAAAAGACCCACATTTGGATATCTTCAACGCCAGAGAAACAATTAACGAGTAAAGAAGACTCATTCGCCGTAACATGAAATGATTCAAGCGTTTCTTTTGGCAAACGCATGACCCCTACTTTGTCATCGAATAGTTCAAAATGCTGTAAAATATAGCCTTCTAATCGGACAAGGGGTAAGGAACGTCGGTAAAGCTGATTAAATAATTGCTGTGTGTCAATCCCTTGATCTAATAGAAGAGCCGTCCTTTTTAAAGTTTCGCCAGTCGTGTTTCGAAAACGAAATCTCCCTGTGTCTCCAACAATTCCAGCATAGAGTAAGAACGCTGCTTCTTCATTTAACGTCAGAACCGGTGTATCTTCTTGTAACGCTACAATGAGTTCAGAGGTCGAACTAACCGTTGTATCAACAAGCACAATATCGCCATAAGGTTCTTCGTTCGGATGGTGATCGAGCTTTATTAGCACCTCTCCCTTGTCATAGCGGTCATCGCTAATTCTAGCCGTGTTCGCTGTGTCGCATACAATCACAAGCGCACCTTCATAGCAGCTATCTTCAATAGAGTCCATTTCCCCTAAAAAGGTAAGGGAAGGTTCTTCTTCACCAACAGCGTAAACGTGTTTTTCTGGAAACGTTTGTTGGATCATTATTTTCAAGCCAATTTGCGATCCTAATGCATCTGGGTCTGGACGAACGTGTCGATGAATAATAACCGTTTCGAACTGCTCAATTTTTTCAATAATATGCTTAAACATGTGATAACCTCTTTCAATCAGAACTAGTCTTTTGTATTTATTAACTGTACAATAAGAGCAGAATGTTTTATAGGGGGATCTGTATGATCAATCAAATTCTTGTTATCATTGCGATCGTAGCTTTTCTATTATATCTTTTCAGCCGTATTAAGGCCTTTCGTTTAAACGATTCACTTGAAAAGAAAATTTTAGAATCACGGGCACAACTTGCTTTAGGGAGCGTTTTATTCGCCATCAGTATCATTTTGCTTTTCCTATCTGATTTCACCGCGATTCAACTAATCGTTGGCGGTATTTTCCTCTTAGTTGGTGGTATTAATGTGTACCACGGAATACGCGCACACAAACACTATACGGCTCAACTCCATTAAGAGAATCAAGAAGAGCCTTTACACACGCCAAATAAAAAAGATACATAATGAAAGACGAATTTCCAATAGGATCATTCGTCTTTTTAAGTGTCACACCCTTATATGCTACTCTCTTTTGTCCTACCCTTCAATTAACTGCGCGGTTAATAACGCTTTTCCAACAATCTCTCCCTCTCGATACACTTCCACATCGAATTTACCATGCTTCCGCCCTATTTCTAATAAGCGCGGAATGATTTTCACTTCTGTATCGATCTGCACAGGCTTCAAGAAATACAGCGTTAAATTTTCCACAACAATATCACCACGCTTATGCATGCGTAGCGTACGCCGGGCTCCTTCAATCATTATCGTTGTCATAACGCCATATGAAACAGTCCCTAGTTGATCCGTCATTTGAGGGCTAATCACAATATGATAGATCGGTTCCTGTTTGTTTTCAGTTACTTGCTCCATTCGGCTTGTGACAATTTCTTCTAAGGTTTCGCCCACATGCGGCTGTCTTTGCGTCGTTTGCATGGCTTTTAACACATCTTGTCTACTTACAACACCGATGAGCCTTCGTTGTCCATCGGTTACTGGCAATAGCTCAATTCCTTGCCATACCATAATATGAGCAACCGCAGCGATAGAGGTTTTCTCATTTACAGTAATAGGATTTTGAGTCATGACTTTTTCAATAGGTTGCTGTTTTAATTGATCAAACACATCTTTAGCAGCGACCATCCCTTGAACTTTTAATGTGGTGTCCACAACAGGATAACGGCTGTGACCTGTTTGTGTGTTTAGCTCTTGCCAATGCTGTACAGACTCACCTATTGTTAAATAATAGGTTTTTTCTAATGGAATTAAAATATCGTCGACAACCACAATTTCTTTTTTAATCAGCTGATCATAGATAGCTCGATTGATCATTGCAGCGACTGTAAATGTATCGTACGATGTGGATATAACAGGTAATTCTAATTCATCCGCAAGTTTAATGACGTCAGAACTCGTATCAAATCCACCTGTAATGAGCACAGCTGCTCCTGTTTCAAGCGCAATTTTATGGACTTGATATCGATTTCCGACAATGAGAAGATTTCCAGGTGATACATACCGCATCATTGCTTCTGTTTTCATGGCGCCAATAACGAATCGACTTAATGTCTTATGTAACCCTGATCGACCACCAAGAACTTGTCCATCCACGATATTGACGACTTCCGCGAATGTTAACTTCTCAATGTTTTCTTTCTTTTTTTTCTCTATTCGAATGGTACCAACTCGTTCTATTGTTGAAACGAGTCCTTGTGATTCTGCTTCTTTAATTGCCCGATAAGCTGTCCCTTCACTTACCGACATTGCTTTTGCAATTTGACGGACGGAAATCTTCCCTCCGATTGAAAGTTGAGTAATGTATTCAATAATTTGTTCATGTTTTGTCACTTTGGCACCACGCTTTCACCCTATCACTTCTTATAAGTATACGACTTGACATGGTGCCCTAGCAACTTCTTATCCATACTGTCTTAACTTTTTTACAGTAGATGCCTTTACCGTCATCTTTTGTTTCTTTTCGAGGCGCTGGGCTTTCAGAACAGCCAGTCCATTTCCAATTACAACAAGAAGACAAAATCCCACCCATGAAAAGGCAAAAACTTGGCTTAATCCAGCTTCTTTAAACGGCAAATGTTCAAAAGCGTAAGCACCCATAATACAAGCAAGCAATAGACAAATGATTCCACGTTGTTTCATCGTATCCCTCCTTGTCTACTACTTTATGATTATTGAACAGAAACATGACTAGAAAAAGCTGAAAACAGGCAAAAATCCTGCGTTCAGCTTCAAACAACTTATAGTTGAATTCCTTCTCCTGCTTCTAACAATTTCCCTTTTCCTTCTGGAAGACGCTCGACAAATGCTTTTGCATCTTGCTTAATTGGCGGGAAAGTGTTGAAGTGAATCGGCACAGCGAGTTTAGGGTTGACCCATTCAACTGCTGTTTCCGCATCGTCTGGTCCCATTGTAAAATTATCGCCCATTGGAACGAAGGCCACGTCAATGTCGTTTCGTTCACCTATCATTTTCAAATCACTAAATAAGGCTGTGTCGCCCATGTGATAAATCGTTTTTCCTTCTGCGGTAAATAAAATGCCACCTGGCATTCCGGTATAAACAATTTTTTGATTGTCTTCTTCTGTATACGAAGAACCATGGAACGCTTGCGTGAATTTCACTGTTCCAAAATCAAATTCATACGAACCGCCAATTGACATTGGATGAACCGATTCAACGCCTTGGAAACCCATATAGGTGGCAAGCTCCGCAACAGCAACAACTAACGCTCCCGAACGCTTTGCAATCTCCACTGTGTCTCCTACATGGTCATTATGACCATGAGTAAGAAGAATGACATCTGGGTTTTCTTCTTGCGCATTTAAATCTGTTTGTCCATTTCCTGTAATAAATGGATCAATAAGTATGGTCTTTCCATTTGTTTTAATTTTTACAACTGAATGTCCATGAAAACTTACATCCATTCTTGATCCCTCCAAATTCGTGTTCTATTTTCTTTACATAACCTGTTTACAATTAACCTAAACATTCCTACTTTTATGTTTTATAATAAATAAGAAGAGGAGGACGGTACACGATGAATCAATCACATCTGACACATATGCAGAAACATCTACAAGAAGAAGGCGCCCACATGGCCTTTATTACGAGCAAGGAAAATTTATTTTACTTAACAGGGTTACGTGCCGATCCCCATGAACGCTTAATGGCACTCTTTCTTTTTCAAGACCACTTCTTTTTCGTTGTTCCGAAAATGGAAGAAGCACTCGTTCGAGAAGCTGGTTACGAAGGTGACCTGTTGACGTATCAAGATCATGAAAACGTGTGGGACAAGATTTCAGCTAGTATTGACAAGCTCGATTTAGGTGACCATTTATCCATATTAGTTGAGGAACGGACTGTGACGTATGCACGCGTTCAAGCACTGCAAGCACTACGTGCATCGACGTCATTTGCGGATTGCGAACATGTGCTTATGCAAAGACGCTTAATTAAATCCGATGATGAGTTAGCCATTTTGCAAGAAGCAGCAGCCTTTGCCGATGCTGGGATTGAGTTTGGCGCAAAAGCACTCTATACAGGTATAACAGAACTAGAGGTTGTTGCAGAAATTGAATATGAACTAAAGAAACAAGGCATACGAGAGATGTCGTTTCAAACAACGGTTTTATTCGGTGACCACGCTTCTTCTCCTCATGGCAAACCAGGAAATCGTGCCTTAAAAGAAGGAGAGTTTGTCCTATTCGATTTAGGTGTTGTCGTTGGTGGCTATTGTTCAGACATTACGCGTACCGTTGCTTATGGCGACGTATCAGAAGAACAGGTCCACATTTATCACACCGTTCTTCACGCAGAAGAAGCTGCAATCGAGGCTGTACGACCTGGATTTGTCATTGGTGACCTCGATAAAACAGCTCGTCGTATCATCACGGATGCAGGATACGGCGACTACTTTCCTCACCGACTAGGACACGGGCTTGGCATTGATGTTCACGAATTCCCTTCTATGAGTGAAAATAATACGGACGTTCTTTTAGAAGGTATGACGTTTACCATTGAACCTGGTATATATGTTCCTGGTGTAGCTGGTGTGCGTATTGAAGACGATGTTGTTGTGACGGCTGATGGTGTCGAGACTTTAACCATTTTCCCTAAGACGCTTGTGACCATTCCCGTTCGTCAAACGCAATAAAACCAAGGGGAGCACTCCCCTTGGTTTCGTTTTCTTTCCAACGCCACACGTATCGTTCACTTTGATCATCCATCCAACGAATTTCAAAGCTCGTCATGGCAGGATACAATTTTTCCAATACCTCTTTGTATTGTTCCGTTGTTTTCTCTTGCTCTAGCTGTAGCAAGGAAACCATTTTCACAACTTGAACCTTTGCATGGTCGCCTTTAAGCACTTTCGTTCCTCTTTCATATTCGTAATGGCTAGGATTATCAAATTCCCATTGATACTCGACCTCGTTTTCTACAACCGTCACACGAATAGAGAAAGCTTCCATCAGTTCATTTCCAGAGACGGCTTCAGCTGTTTTAAGGTCAAATGGCAAGCAAAGTAAGATAAGAAGTAAAACTAGAATCGCCTTTTTCATTCTGACACCTCTTTTTTATTAACGTGTGTCATTTTAAGCAATTTATTCATCGATAGCGATGAATCACATCGACTCCTCCTGTCACTTCTACAACTGTACCGGTCACCATGTCAGCATTATCTTCACATAAAAACATGACCGTTCGAGCAATGTCTTCACCTGTTCCAGAACGTCCAATTGGCGTATTATGATCGCTATGCTGACGCGCTTCTGCAATTGTCGCTTCTTTCATTTCACCCATAATATTACCAGGACATACCATATTCGCAGTGATTCCATATGCTGCTTCTTCAATTGAAATGGTTTTCATCAATGAGACCAATCCAACTTTTGCTGCTGCATAGGCAGATCGATAAATCCAGCCAGGAGCATTATTTGCACCTTGAAATCCATAAAACACGATACGTCCAAACTGTTGCTCTCGCATAATTGGGACAACCTCTTTTAACAAATGAAATGAAGACGTTAAATTTCCATTAATCATCCCATCCCATTCAGATTCACTGTAATCAATAAGTTTTTTCTTTTCAAATACATACGGCCCGGCATTATGTATAAAGACATCAATTCGACCAGCAAAAGAACGCGCAGCATCAACAAGTTGCTTGCAATCATCCCGCTTCGTCACATCGGCCTGCACAATGTGCACACGGTTCTCTCCCCACGTTTCCTTCAGTGCTTGCGCTCTCTCCTCATCGCTTAAATAAGTAACCGTCACACGATAGCCTGCTGTTAGAAAAGCTTCTGTCACTTTTAACCCGAGACCTTTTGTCCCAGCTGTTATCATTGCATGTCGCATACTAATCACCATCACTCTGCTAAGTTATCTCTTTTTAAGATACACCACCTTGAACATAATACGCAAAATAAAGCCTTTCCTTTTTCTTTCATAACCTTATTTTAGCTAACGATACCCAAACAAAAAAAGCCACGGAATTACTCCGTGACGTTGTTGTTCTTCTTTTTTTGTTCAGTCGTTTGATCGTCAATTGTACCTTGTTCATAAGAAGCAAGAATTTGATCGTGAATCACGTCTTCCCCAGATTGATTGCTTGCTATTTGTTCGTGTTTATCCATTAAAACGCCTCCTTTTTCTTAGCATTCCTTAAAATAGGTAAACTATTAACGATTTAACGGATGTAAAGTGTCGTAACGCTTCCGCTACTTCTCTAAAAAAAGATACGGCTGGATCATTCCTATCCAGTCGCATCTTCGTTAATCGTTTAATATGCTAGTTGCTTTTTCAATTGCCGCTTCAACTTGAGTAAAACCAGTGCCACCTGCACTGTTGCGACGTGCGACAACGGTTTTTGGTTGTAAGACATCGTAAATCTCTTCATCAAACAACGGGCTAGCTTGTTTGTACTCATCCATGTTTAAATCGAGCAAATAAACGTTGCGCTGAATCGCTGTAAGCACAAGCTTACCAACCACCTCGTGGGCTTCTCGGAACGGCATTCCTTTTGTTGCTAAATAGTCAGCTAATTCTGTTGCATTGGAGAAATCTTGGTTCACCGCTGCTTCCATGTTCTTCGTTTTTACGGTCATTGTCGCAATCATGCCAGAAAAAATACGCAATGATCCTTTCACGTTGACCACCGTATCAAACATGCCTTCTTTATCTTCCTGCATGTCCTTATTGTAGGCAAGAGGTAACCCTTTTAATGTCGTTAACAGTGAGAAGAGATTTCCGTATACACGTCCTGTTTTCCCACGAATTAATTCGGCCATATCTGGGTTTTTCTTTTGTGGCATAATACTTGAGCCTGTTGCAAATGCATCATCTAATTCAATAAACTGACACTCTTGAGACGACCAAAAAATCATCTCTTCGCATAAACGTGACAAATGCATCATTAACGTAGAAGAGGCAGATAAAAACTCAAGAATAAAATCACGATCACTCACTGCATCTAGACTGTTTTCGTAAATCCCATCAAAACCAAGCAAATCTGCAGTCATATGACGGTCAATGGGAAACGTCGTCCCTGCCAATGCACCTGCTCCAAGTGGCGAAAGGTTTACACGTTTCAAACTATCCTCTAAGCGGCTATAGTCTCGTTCAAGCATCCAAAAATAAGCTAGTAGATGATGAGCAAATGACACCGGTTGAGCTCGCTGGAGGTGCGTGTACCCCGGAATGAGCGTCTCAACATGTTCCTGCGCTTGTTTAACAAGGGCTTCTTGCATGGCACGAATCGCTTCCATAATCGTTTTTGTTTCTTTATGAAGATAAAGATGCATATCGGTTGCGACTTGATCATTTCGACTTCTTCCAGTATGAAGTTTTCCGCCAACTGGACCAATTTCATCGATCAATTGTTTTTCGATATTCAAATGAATGTCTTCTTGTGCCACTTCGTAAGCAAGCGTTCCATTTTCGGCTTTTTCCTGTAAACGTTGCAAGCCTTTAAGAATCGTATCTGCTTCGTCTTTTGTGACAATCTCGCAGGCAGCCAGCATCGTCACATGGGCGATGCTGCCTTGAATATCCTCAAAAACTAACTGCTTATCGAACCCAATCGATGCACCAAACTCATCGACCCACTCCTCAGCAGATTTTGTGAACCTCCCGCCCCATAGCTTACTCACGTTGTGACCTCCTCTTTTGCTTTCGTCACCATGCTATGCACTTTCGTTGGAAGGCCCCATAAAGAGATAAAGCCGACTGCTGCATTATGATCGAACTCATCATCAGGCGTATACGTAGCAAGTTTTTCATTATATAAAGAATATGGAGATTTTCTACCTTCCACAATTGCATGCCCCTTGAAAAGCTTCACGCGCACAACGCCTGTAACATGTTGTTGTGATTCTTTAAGAAACGCTTGGAGTGCCGGCTGGAGGCTTGAGAACCATAAGCCTTCATAAATAATTTCCGTTAATTTCTTTTCAATAACCGGCTTAAAATGAGCCAATTCTTTCGGCAATGTTAAATCCTCAAGTTCTTTATGAGCTTGAATCAATGTCATTGCTCCTGGACATTCATAGACTTCACGAGATTTAATGCCGACTAAACGATTTTCTACGTGATCAATACGTCCGACACCATGTTTTCCAGCCACATCATTCAAATATAGAATCAATTCATCTAGTGCCATTGCTTGATTATTAATCGCAACCGGAACACCCTTTTCAAACTGAATTTCTAACGTATCTGCTGTATCAGGTGTTTTTTCTAAAGGAGCCGTTAGTTCATATGCACCTTCTGGCGGTGTCGCCCACGGGTCTTCTAAAATCCCACATTCATTGCTTCTTCCCCATAAATTTTGGTCAACTGAATAAGGATTGTCTAAATCAATTGGAATTGGGATATTATTTGCTTTTGCATATTCAATTTCTTCATCTCTTGACCACGCCCACTCACGCACTGGAGCGAGTACTTTTAAATCAGGATTTAGTGCTTGAATGGAAACTTCAAAACGAACTTGATCGTTTCCTTTTCCTGTACATCCATGAGCAACAGCTGTTGCCCCTGTCTGTTCGGCAATTTCCACTAATTTTTTTGAGATTAGCGGACGAGAGAGCGCAGATACCAATGGATATTTCTGTTCATAAAGTGCATGAGCCTGAAGCGCAGGTAACACAAACATTTCTGCGAATTCTTTTTTGGCATCGATGGTATATGACTGAACTGCACCCACTGTTAATGCTTTTTGTTTTACGAACTCAAGATCTTTCCCTTCCCCAACATCAAGACCGACTGCAATTACGTCGTAGCCTTTATCCGCTAACCATTTCACTGCTACAGATGTATCTAATCCACCAGAATATGCTAATACTACTTTTTCGTTTGCCACAAAAATCTCCTCCAATTTATGAATAAAAATTCTTTTTATATTATTTTTATACAGTAAAGGGTAAAAAATGAACCGGAGCTGTCACTCCAGTTGCATAAAACCAAACTCTCAACTTATGAATATACATAACTTTAACAGCCAATGTTCCATTTGACAAGAGGTTTTGGCATTTTTTTGTTTAAAAATTTGCTTGATTGTTCGCAAGCCAGCGCTTTCGATAAAACATTTGTGCATCCTCTGTAACAGTCTGCATATGGCGGTAAGAAAGCGTTGCTTGATAGGTACCGAGCACCAAACGTTTTAACGGAATCTTCTTCTGGGTTATATGTTTATACATATACATTCGGGTCACTTGTTTAAGCATCTGGATAACGATTGTTTCAGATAAAATATCTTCTTTCCCTAGATACATTGGTTCAGACTCATCGATGTGAGAACTATCGGCTTTTAAAGACTCCCATTCTTCGTACTTTGCATAATCAGGGAGGTAGGTATACAAGAGTAACCGTAGCGACAGAATCGCTTCGGCCGTTTCACCTTCTTGTTGAAACTGATAAAAATAACTAATTTTATCAATTGCCTTCCTTGATACGTACAGAATCGCTGGAATTTGTGTGAGGAGTGTAGTCGTCGAATACATGCTGCTTCCACCTTGTACGAGTCCAAATAAACGTAAACGCGCTAGGTCTTTTTGCAAGAGGTGTTCTTTTTCTAATCGATCAGCCGCTGTATCCGTTGTCTCTAGTTTTACACCGGTTTGAAAAGAAGGCTGCAACCTATCTGATTGAAACCATTCATAAAATTGGATCACGAAAGGATCGACAGTTTGAGTCCATACCTCCAAATGATCAACATTATGTACACTTCTTTCCTTCTTCGCTCGTTTTTTCAGTCGATTTTCATACGTTCGTAGCTCCTCTTGCCAACGTTCAAGCTCAGACACTATTCACTCTCTCCTTCATCATGATTAGAGTTTACATACATGTTTCGTTTAAACATAGGAACGTAAGGAAACGTTCCCTCTTCTACTTGTTCCAAAGCACGCAATTCCGTATTCATACGTTTCAAATAAAAATACAAAATGGCTTCTGCGGTTTTAGGTTTAACGGACGTCTCTTCTGTTTGATCATATTGACCAAGGATTGTATGTTTAACTTTCATTAATTGTGGGTCGGTTTGATCAATCCCTTGTTGGTGTACGGCTTGATTAATCATTTCGATGCTCAAAATGACTTGACCAATAAGTTCACCAGCTTGGGTATATTCAGGTGTAAGCGGATCGTGAAGAGCTTGAACTTTGCCGATATCGCCTAATAAGCACGCTGATAGTACCGTATCACGGTCAATGTTTTTGTACAAAGGAAGCACTTGCAAAGCTAATGACATTAACTCGACAATTTGTTCGAGTAAGCCCGCATAGTATGCATGATGATACGTTTTTGCTGCGGGAAATGTCGTTACTTTTTCGCGAATGGAGCGATTGCTATACACCTCTTTTATAACTTGCTGCAAGGTTGGTGAATGGACCTCATCCATCATCATTCGGAGTTCATGCCATAAGTCTTCTCTTGATAGTCCAGGTTTTGAGATTAACTCGGTTCGGTTAATGTTATCGTCTTCTGTCGCTAATCGAATTTTTTTAATCGTTAACATTTGTTTTGATCGAAACGTCTCGAGCGGCCCTTCTACTTTCACAACAGATTTTGGTAAAAATTTTTGCTGCTGGTCATCGGTAATGTCCCATAAACGAGCAGAAAGGAGGGTATGTTGCTGCTGTAAAATAAAGTTTGCATAAAGCGAACCGTTTGACGCTTGCTTAATCTCACGTTCTCGAATCATAAAAAAACGCGCTTCCATCGTGAACACCTCCTTCATTATCTTATCTGAGATGTGTCTAAAAGGCAAAGCACAAAAAAACACCTTGCTCGGCTTGTAAAGACCGTTGCAAGGTGTTTGCTACCGTTTACGTTAAACGAACCGTATCTCGTGCAATCATCACTTCTTCGTTTGTTGGAACGATTAATACTTTTACTTTTGAGTCAGCTGTTTGCAGGAATGTTTCTTTGCCACGTACATTATTCTTTGAAAGATCAACATCAATGCCCATAAATTCAAGTCCTTTTAAGACACGCTCACGGACAACTGTACTGTTTTCACCAATTCCAGCTGTGAAAATAAGCACATCAATGCCTCCCATACGCGTTGCGTAAGAACCAATGTAATCTTGAATTCTTGATGTAAAGACATCCAGGGCAACTTTTGCACGTTCGTTTCCTTTTTCTTCTTCACTTTCAATATCACGTAAATCACTTGAGAACCCAGTAATGCCAAGTAGTCCACTTTGCTTGTTTAACGTTGAGATCACTTCTTCTACAGATTGACCTGTTTTGTCCATAATAAATGGAATAAGCGCAGGATCAATATCTCCAGAACGTGTACCCATTGTCACACCAGCTAGAGGGGTAAAGCCCATTGACGTATCAATTGATTTTCCGCCTTCAATGGCAGCAATACTTGCACCGTTTCCTAAGTGGCAAGAGACCATCTTTAAGTCTTCGATTGGTTGATCAAGCATTTCTGCCGCGCGCTCAGACACATATTTGTGTGATGTCCCGTGGAAACCATACTTACGGATGCCGTACTCGGTATAATACTCATAAGGCAAGCTGTATAAATACGCGTGCTCTGGCATCGTTTGGTGGAATGCTGTATCAAATACCGCAACAGATGGAACGTTTGGTAATACTTCTTTAAATGCTTTAATTCCTGTAATGTTTGCTGGATTATGCAGTGGCGCTAGTTCAGATACTTCTTCAATTCCAGCTAACAAATCATCTGTGATTAAAACCGAGTCATTAAACTTTTCTCCACCATGAACAACACGGTGCCCAATGCCTTCGATTTCATCTAAAGAAGAAATAATGTTTAAGCTTGTTAGTTTATCAAGCAACATTTTCACTGCTTCTGAGTGATCTTCAATGTCAGACGTTGTTTCGTGCTTTTCGCCATTTTTTTCGATTGCAAAA
This sequence comes from Shouchella phoenicis, assembly GCF_047238345.1. Taxonomy (NCBI): domain Bacteria; kingdom Bacillati; phylum Bacillota; class Bacilli; order Caryophanales; family Bacillaceae; genus Shouchella; species Shouchella phoenicis. The sequence goes on from NZ_JBDFMQ010000001.1 coordinate 2,631,854, forward strand.
ACAGAATCTTTTAATCCGATACGCTCTACAAGCCCTTTTGTAATGATTGTCTCTTCAGGCATGGAAAGTAGTTGAAATTTAAGGGATGAACTCCCTGCGTTAATTGCCATAATTGTAGCCATGTTTTCTTGCACTCCTTTTATCTAAAGCCATCTCTATCATTTAAGCATTCTCAAACACGCATTTCAAGCGGTCAAAATTGGTAAAGCGCATACATTGTAGTAGTTGAAATATACCACCAATTCATACATTTCATTTCAAAGAAAAAAAGGATACCATGAACCTCATGATACCCTCCAGGTTTACCGACCTAGCTGTTCCTTAAACCAGTTATTAATACTGCTCATCATGTCCTGCATCGCTTTTGCATTGGAGAATGATGGCAGCTCTGCTAGAAGTGCTTGCTGTGGCTTATGCATGTTCTTCCCTTTCTTTTGAATCATTAAAATGCTCTTTTGCTGCTGAGCATTGGAGAACATTGAAGAAGGAAGCTGTAGCAAGCCTAAAATAACCGCATGTTCTTTTAAATACGCATGGAGCTTTTCAGCTTGATCACTTTCAAACAAGAAATTTGGTACGAGCAGTACGCCAAACCCTTCATCATGCAACGCACGAATTCCTTGCTCAATCATTAAATGATGGATGTAAGCATGACCTGTTTCCGCTTTTAATTCAAATCCGCTGGCCACATCATCTTTTGGATAATAGCCAACAGGAAGATCAGCAACAACAAGATCCACGTTAGGAACCTTTAACTGAAGGCTGTCTTGGTGGAAAAGCTGAATTTCATGCTGTTGTAAATTTGCACTAGCAAATGCATTTTTCAGTAGCGTTTCGTCCACTTCAAATCCGTATGCTTGTCCGATTCGATCTTCTCCATGATTGCAGATTGAGAAAAGTAAGTTCCCTGAACCAACGGCAAGGTCCAAAACATCTCCTTTTTTATCTGTACCTTGAAGTTTATTAACGAGGTAACTCATAAACAAACTCACAGCATCAGGCGTCATAGAGTGATGAGGCTGAACAACCCCTTTCATCCCTTTAATAACCGCAAGTTGAAAGGCCTTGCGAATCTCTTCTTTTGAAAAAGAAATCTCTTTAACAGGCTCCATCAACGCAAGTAGTTGGGCTTGTTTATCTTGAGAAACTGGCTGAATAACACCTTTCTCAAATAAATTATCCCCGGCTTCTGCTAAAGCGTCTAAATAGGTGATCTCTAGTGTTTGCTCTAATAGTTGAGCAGTATGATTTAAATACTCATATAATGTTGCCACATTTGATTGTTCTTCCATTGTTTTTCACCCTTTATGTTCTCACTTTACTGATCCGTATTGTACAGATTTACACACGAAAAGTCCACTCTAGAGTGGACTTTTGTTTTCGCACATGTTGATCGGATTTAGTTGTTGCGCACTGCGTTTAATGCTGCTTCATAATCAGGGTGTTCGCTCACTTCACTCACATACTGTGCATAAACAACTTCGTCTTGCTCATTTACAACGAATACAGAGCGAGCAAGAAGACGTAATTCCTCGATTAACACGCCATAGGCTTGTCCGAACGAAACCTCTTTATGATCAGATAGAGTTTGGACATTTTCAATTCCTTCTGCTGCACACCATCTTTTTTGAGCAAAAGGTAAATCAACACTGATTGTTAAAACAACTGTGTTGTCTAAGCTAGCCGCTTCTTCGTTGAAACGACGTGTTTGTGCATCACAGACACCAGTGTCAATGGACGGAACAACGCTAATTAACTTTACTTTGCCTTTATAATCTGAAAGTGAAACATTGGACAAATCATTTGCAACGACTTGGAAATCTGGTGCTTTATCGCCTGCTTGAATTTGATTCCCTACTAATGTGACAGGCTTTTGCTTAAACGTAACTTGTGTCATTAATCATCCACTCCTTTTATCCTTTTCATCATAACGTTTTTCCTCCTTTTATTGCAAAAATAATGCATGGTCGTTTTTCAAATATAAAAAGACCTTCATAAGCGACGTGATGCACTTACGAAGATCTATTTTCTTAAGAAGGAAGAATTGTTCAGTGAACGAGTTACACAATTGGATCCTCATACGGTCGTTCTTCATGGTCATCATCTGTTGGATGAGTATGATCGTCATGCTTCATCATATGTTGAATTTTTTCAAACGCTTGCGGTGCCAAATCCAATAAACGTTCGTATAAATGAGTCGAGCTGTCTAAATGGACCATGTTTACGCCTTTATGATTCACAACAAGGAAAGCGATTGGCGTAATGGATACACCACCTCCACTCCCTCCACCAAACGGATGACCTTGTTCCGCATAGGTTCCTGAATGCTCTGTATAAAACTCGCTTCCTCCAGCAGCAAAACCGAAGCCTACTTTTGAGACAGGCATAATAATACTTCCATCTGGTGTCTCAACTGGATCACCAACAATTGTATTGACGTCTGCCATTGCTTTAATGTTTTCCATCGCGGTTTTCATTAAACCTTGAATCGGATGTTCCATCTTCTCATACTCCTTTATCATTGGTAAGCATTTACGCACTCGTTGCTTGATTAAAACGCTTCTCAACTTTTTTATAGCTGAATAAGAACAACAGCATTGTAACGATAGCGTGCCACAATGTGAACGTCACTATGCATGAAAGGAATAAGCGATAGCCTTTTGCTTGAAAATGAGGCGTTACCTCTAGTTTATGTTCACCATCCCACCTTACTTTTGCTTGAATCCACCCTAGACAACAGGTTTTTATTGTCCAAATAAGGCCTGCTACTTGAGCCGTCGTTGCTGCATCTCCTGTACCAAATTCAGTTTTCCATGTTACGTGTTTAAACGTTAATTTTGATAAAAAGCGGTTTAATGACTGTTTCATCTTTGGAAAATGAGCAGCAAATCGTCTTGCTTTCTTAAGAAGCATTCGTAAATCGGCCACTCCCCACTTTTTTTTCTTTTTAGAAGCGTTGTTAAATGTTTTTTCGTCCTCTTCAACCGTTACGGTTTGTGTAGAAGCGTTAAATTGAACAATTGGAACATTTAATGTGTAAAGTTTTATTTTTAAAAAATAAACATAAACCGTTAATAAATCATCTTTTTGATGATGGGCATAACGCATATGAATTTTAATTGGAATAAATAGGATAATCAAAATAAACATGAATAAAATGCTAAGTGGTGTTAAAACCCAATAAAGCATGATTTTCCCTCCTTCCCTTTACTATGTGCAAAATAATATAAAAAAACCAGCTAAATTTAGCTGGTTTCATCCACATGCACCACGTATGTTTCTGCAAATAAATCATGCACGCCTTGCTTTTTTGGTGTACACGCAACGACTATATAAGCGAGTAATGTGAGATTTCCTAAGATCGGCGCTTGATGTAAAAAACGGCCGACTCCTTCTCTAAAAAACAGTTGTCCCCACGTTAATCGGTCACCTTTTGCAGAAATCACTTCTATGCCAAAAATCATCTTTCCTAGTGTCTGCCTAAAAAAACGCGTCATTAGCCCGAAGTAGAGAAAAAATAAAATCGCATAGAGTACGCTCGGGACAAAGAAAGCCGTAAAGAAGAACGACCATCGTGAGTCACTACTCGCAATAAACGGAGCCCATGTATTGACAAGTACCCCATTTATTCCGGTTAAAATTAGTAAATCAAAAAGAAACGCCCAAAAACGCATCCAAAACCCTGCATACCGTCTTTGAACAAACCCTGTTTCCTCCACAGCATGATTGATCGTCGGGTTCATGGAGTCATCTTCTCTTCGTAAATGTCGTTTTACTCGAATTGATCCTGTTGTCTGATCCATTTTTCACCACCTCACTCGTGATTGTACATGTAGTATGGCTTCGGTTGATTAAAGTCTAGTTTAATTTCTGTGTCACTCCCAAAGAGTTGCTTGACTGATAAACCAAATAAATTTCCGAACCCAGGCAACGCTTCATTCGAGACAACTTGATAATTTGCCCCAAGTTCATCACGCATCGCTGTAATCGTATCTTCAAGCGATCCAAGTTCATCTACAAGACCTTCCTCTAACGCTTGACGTCCCGTATAGATTCGTCCATCACCTAATTCACGGACACGATCTTCTGGCATATCACGCCCTTCAGAAATGATTGCGACAAATTCTTCATAATATTCATCCACAATGCCTTGAATAATCTCATCTTCTTCTTCTAATGGCTCTCGTGTTGGTGAAAGGATGTCTTTATACGGTCCACTTTTATAAACTTGTTCTTCGATTCCAATATTATCAAGCAACTCCGCAACGTTTATTGAACTCATAATCACACCAATTGATCCTGTCAACGTTTGCGGTGTAGCAAAAATCCGATCGGTTGGTGCTGCAATGTAATAGCCTCCAGATGCAGCCATTCCACCCATTGACACATAAATCGGTTTCTCCGTTTGTTCTTGAATTTCTTCAATCGCTGAATGAATTTCTGCTGATTCCAGAATTCCACCACCTGGCGAATCGACGGAAATAATGATGCCTTGTACACTACGATCCGTCATTGCTGTTTCTAGTTCCGTTAAAAATGCCGCATGATTATAGCCACCAGCCGTATCAAAAATGCCCGGCTCACCTGAATCAATAATCGCTCCATTTAATTCTAATAACGCAATTTGCCCAGTTGGGTCCCCATCACTTATAACGGTCTGTTCCGTTCCACCCATTACCGGAGCTGAATATGTATTAAATGCAACGGTAATCGTTGTAATTAGCGTAAACAATAGGACAAAAGCTCCTATTCCTAACGCAATCCATCTTCTTGCTTTCATCGCTCTCTTCCTCCTTTTTCAAATACCGTATACCCATTGATGATTGTTGCTAAGACTTGAGCTTCTTCAAAAACTTTCTCATTCAATGTGAAGAGATTTTGATCAAGGATTGTCAAGTCTGCATCATATCCAGGTTTGATTTGCCCTCTTGTCTTTTCTCTCCCAATGGCATAAGCACTCCCTGTTGTGAATAAAGAGACGGCTTCATAGGGCGTTAGCGCTTCACTTTCATTGTAGACACCTTGATCATTTTTTCTGAAAACAGCTGCATGCATACCTTTCAAAGGTTCAACAGGTTCAATCGGCGCGTCCGATCCTCCAGCGCACGGAATAGAAGCTTGCAATAATGTTTTCCAAGCAAATGCATAAGGCATTCTTTCTTTACCAAGTCGATCTTCTACCCAAGGAAAATCAGATACCACAAAATGCGGCTGAACATCAACGATTAAAGGCAGTTTCTTCATTCGTTCAAGTAAATCTTTTCGAGCAACTTGTACATGAATGAGACGGTCACGCCTATTCGTTTGTCCGTTTTGCTCTAATGCTTGCAACGACATATCCAATGCTTGGTCCCCAATTACATGAATCGCAACGCCTAAATTTCGCTCCCTTGCTTTATGTACAAGATCATTGAGAGCAAATTGTGTGTGAATGAGCAAACCAGACGTGCTTGGCTCATCATGATACGGCATGCTTAATGCAGCCGTTCTTCCTCCTAAAGCACCATCGGCAAAGATTTTCAGGGTACCTAATTCTATGTATGGTGTTAGTTCTTGTTTACCTACATATGGAGATTGATCGTATGCATCCAGTTCTTCATGATGAATTAACAAATGTGCGCGAAAAGGACTCTCCTCTTGCACAACCTCATGATAAATGTCCAATGTTTCCATAAGTCCATTATAGTAGTGGAGGTCTTCACTATGTCCACCTGTTAACCCGTGCCTGTAACAATCTTCAACTGCAACTTGGAGCGCTTTTTTCACTTGAGCTTTTGACATAGGCGGCATAAGACTTTGCACATGATGAACAGCTGCGTCATGCAAAATGCCATTTGGATTTCCATTATCATCTCGCTCAATTCTCCCGCCAACCGGATCTTTTGTATAGCGGTCAATGCCAGCTAAATCAAGCACAGTTTGATTGACAATTGCCGCATGTCGGCAAATGCGCATAACAAAAATAGGACGCTCTTGACTAATCTGATTTAAATCTAAGCTAGTTAATTGCTCATGGTTGGGATCATTATGCTCATTCCAGCCAAGCGCTTCAATCCATTCTTCCTCTTCATCTGTTAGATCGTTTAATTGGGCGAGTGCCTCTTGTTTCGTCGATTCAGAAAGGTCTAACTTAAGTAATTTTTGCCCATGAGCAATAAGATGAAGATGGCTATCAACAAAGCCTGGATAAACAAAAGCACCGTTAAGGTTTTTCATTTCTGAAGCGGTTTCTGCCCATTTCTTTTCTAATGATTTAGACAACCCGACTTCGACGATCTTCCCATTTTCAATGTAGACAGCTTCAGTGGTCTTCCCTTCTGCTTCCATCGTAAAAACGGTTCCATTATAAAGAAGTGTCCCCATCTTCCTCCTCCTTTTTATTCCAATACTAGTATAGCATTAGTGTTCAGAAGAAAACATGAAAAAGGAGCAGGGAATCCTGCTCCTAGCCATCTTATGAAATTATTTTTGATATCCACCCATTTGTTGCTCAGCTTGAGCTACTAGACGTTTAGTGATTTCACCACCTACAGATCCGTTAGCACGAGCAGTTGAATCAGGACCAAGGTTTACTCCGAATTCGCTAGCGATTTCGTATTTCATTTGGTCAAGAGCTTGTTGTACACCAGGTACGACTAAGTTATTTGTGTTTGCCATGTTGTTTCACCTCCTTCGGTACTTCTAGAATGTGCGAAAGAGGGAAGAACATACACAAAAATTCACTGGAAAATTTTTAAAATAAGTTTTCGATTGCTGAATTCTCTTCAAAAGCATTGATATGAACAGTCTCAATGCCATTTAATGCTTCTTCACATTTTTTTTCAATCTCTACATATTGCTCAAATTTATTTGCGCCTTCGCGTTTCGGCTTTGTTTTTGAATCTGTTGGAAGAAAAATCGTGCAACAGTCTTCGTAAGGTAAGATCGACGTTTCGTACGTACCAATTCGTTTTGCATAAGCAATCGTTGTTTCTTTGTCAATGGCGATCAGCGGACGAATAACAGGAAGATTCGTTACTTCATTGATTGTATTCATACTGTGTAGCGTTTGAGAAGCAACTTGTCCTAAACTTTCGCCATTTGAGATCGCTAAAATGCCATTTTTTTGTGCATAAGCATCTGCAATCCGTAACATCATTCGTCTCATAATCGTCATTTCATAATTTGACGGGACTTCTTTATGAATATGCGTTTGAATATCCGTAAATGGAACAAGGTGAACCTTAATACTTGTGCCGTATTTTGTTAGTTCTTTCGTTAAATCAAGTACTTTTTGCTTTGCACGTTCATTTGTGTAAGGCGGACTATGAAAATGAAGCATCTCAATTTCTGCTCCTCGCCCCATTAACATATGTGCAGCTACTGGCGAATCAATTCCGCCTGAAAGCATGTGCAAAATTTTCCCACTCGCTCCTACAGGGAGCCCTTTCGCAGATTCAATTGCTCCTCCTGTAATATACGTGCCAGCATCTCGAACATCAATGGATAAGTCAAGATCAGGGTTATGCACATCTACTTTAATCTTACCATCTAAGGAGCGCAAAATATGCCCACCAATCACATGATTTAATTCTTGTGAATTGACTGGAAAGCCTTTGTTCGCCCGTCTTGAAGAAACTTTAAATGTTTTCACTGTTGGGTGCAGCTTTTCAATAAAATATAACGCGCCCTCTTGGATCGCTTTTGTGTCATTTTCAACGTGCATGGCCAAACTAAAGGAATAAATCCCAAATACATGTTTCAACGCTTCTTGAACCGGCTTTTCATCAGCACCATGCAGATGGACAATAATTCGACCTTGAATTCGTCTCGCTGTAACGCCTTGAAACGGCTTTAACACTTTTCGAATGTTTGCAAGTAATAGCTTTTCGAAATGGCTTCGGTTTTTCCCTTTTAACGCTAACTCTCCGTAGCGAACAACTATATGATCAATTTTCATTAATATACCTCCTGAAGTGACGGAACAAGTCGTTTCATTGTCTCAATGAACGTCGTAATTTCTTCCTCTGTTGTAAGAAAAGACATACTTACCCGAATAGCGGTCTCTGCTCGAACGTGATCATGACCTGCACCAAGTAAGATCCGGCTTGGTGCACCTGTCTTCGTTGAACATGCCGATTGTGTCGATACGTAAATGTCTTCTTTCGAAAGTGATTGTACAAGTACTTCTGCTTTGATTTTTGGGATCGACATATTAAGAATATGTGGGGCACCGTCTTGCTCCGGGCTATTAATCCACACACCATCAATCGATGCGAGCGCTTTATGAAGCTTGTCACGAAAGCTTTGTAAACGTTGGTGGTTTTTTGATACATCGGTTTCGCCCATTTCCAATGCTTTTGCAAAACAAGCTGCACCTGCTAGATGCTCTGTTCCTGGTCGTAATGCTTGTTCTTGATTTCCACCACGCATAAATGCTGTCAGCACAGAAGGATTTCGTGCGTACAAAACACCTATCCCTTTCGTTCCGTGAATTTTATGAGCAGACAACGTCATAAAATCGATGGATTGAATGATGTCAGGGTCCATTGGGATTTTCAACAAACTTTGAACGGCATCCACATGCAGGTGAATTCGTGGATACAAAAGAATCAGCTTGGCGATTTCCTCAATTGGCTGAATCGTCCCTAGCTCCCCTTGAACGTACCCAATACTCACTAAGGTTGTATTTTTTTGAATCGCATCTTCCACTTGCTTAACTGTCACCCTTCCAAACGAATCAGCTTGAATATACGTAACGTCATGCCCTTCTTTTTCTAATTGGCGAATATTCTCGTAAACCGATGCATGCTCAACAGTGGTTGTGATGATGTGAGATGGTTTACTCGTTGAAACAACCCCTCTTATTGCAAGTACATTTGCCTCTGTTCCTCCGCTTGTAAAAACAAGTTGGTCCGTTCGGCATTGTAAAAATCGTGCTATTTTTTTCCTAGCATGATTCATCACCTGCTCGGCTTCCATCCCTAGCGAATGTAAAGAAGAAGGGTTGCCGAAGTAGTCATACGAAATTTTTGTATATAAGTCTAACACTTCTTTATATGGTCGTGTTGTTGCACTGTTATCTAAATAAATCATGGACGTACTCCTTTATTGGTAACCAATTGTTCTTGTACAATCAAAGCTTATCTTAGCACAGAAATGAAGCTACTGCAGACAAAAAACGAAGCTGAAAACAGCTTCGTTTATGCACTCATATGTTTTGACACTTTGTTCATTAAGTCTGGCTCATAGCGTTGAACTGCATGCTGGACAATCGACAGTGCTTTTTCATAATCATACTGTAAGAAGGCTTGCTCCGCTTCATCAAGCTCTTTTCGCACGGATTCATCCTGTCCACGATAACGGTTGCTATATTGAATGGCAAGCTCGGCCATTTGCGCTGTTTCCACCATTTCTCGAATATCGTTGCTATTTTTTTCAACTACAGCAGACGCTTCTTGGACGAGGGCTTCTACTTGACTCATTTCAAGGGGAAACGACTGGAGTGCCTCTAGCGCTTTGTTAATTTTTTCTTCTGCTTCATCAAGTGATTCAACGTAGGTAACAGGTACACCTGGCAGGTTACTTTTATAGAGCAAGCGCTTTGACTCAAGCACAAGCTCTCTTAATTGACTTACGGTCTCTTGAGCTTGGAGTTCGTCTTTTCGCAGTCTTCTCAGTCGGTCAATGCTTTCTTCAATGCCGTTTGACAACTCTTCCATTTGAATACGCCAGTCTTCGGTCATCTCAAAAATGGATGAGAATGTTTGCTTTTGGTTTTCAAAGACGTCCATAATGACGGTTAACTGACTTTGTACATTTCGCAAATCTTTTTGAAGGGTTTGCTGAAGCTGTACCTCTTCACTTGCGATCATATAACTTTTTTCAACTTGAGTCGTCTCATCTAACAACTGTTTCATATTCTTATTCGCTTTTTCAATTTCCGCTTTCAATACAGGAATTTGTGCGAGTAACTTACTCTTATACGTCGCTTCTTTTTCCAATGTTTCATACATGCTATCAATCTCAGCTTGTACGTCTTCGAGTGTTGCCGCTGCCTCATCAACTTCTAGCGTTTTAAGAGCTATGTATGCCTTGTCAATTTCTTCCTTGAATGTACCAATCTTTGAATGAAATGAGAATGTCTCAAGATGATAACCGTCTTCTTCCATCTCTTTAATACCTAATTGAAGATTTGACAATTCTCCTGGAAGGGTGGATCTTACTTGCATAAGAAGATACGGGATCCGCTCCATTTTTTCATTTAAAATATAAAGAGAATCTTTCGTTTCAAGCAATTGTTTTCGAGCCTGCAAATAACTTCCATTTTGAGTGGACTCTTCAAACGCTACAAGTGCTTGTTTCGTATTCGTCATGACTTCATCAAGTGCTTGAATCGTCTCTCCAAATGAGCCTCTTTTTTTCAACAGTTCAGTGGATAAGTTTTGGTAAAGTTCTTTAATTGAAGCGATCTCGCTGCGATTTTTTTCTTCTGCAGAAACGAGTTTATCAATATCCTCAACCATTACATCAAGCTGTTGTTCAACAGAAATTAACCGATTTTCCGCCCATTTCAATTGATCTTTCGCTTTTGTAATGCGGTATTTTCCTGCTAGTTCTTCAATTTCAACGAGTTGCTCTTCAATACTAGGTAAAATTGATTCAAGTATTTCATCCCAGTCTTTACGCCAACTTTCAAATTTCTGTTCCGTTTCACCAGACATCTTCAGCTTTTTCACTTTTGATATTTCTTCTGAAATGTTTCGATTTAAAATTTGGTTTTTACGATTGTCTAATTCATCAACTGATTTATGTATTGTTCGCCTAATCAAAATGCCAGAAACTGTGCCAATCACAATAATGACTAGTAAGACGACAACAATGGTTATGATTATATTCACTGGAGACTCCCTTCCGACAAGCTCTTCCTTACTTTGCTAACTTTCTAGTTTATCCGATATCTAATACGTATTATAATATCATGAAAGCGACAGTTTGTGTGCAGATTCAACACATCACTCGCTGACAAATTTCACATTTTTAACATTTGAGTCATTTCTTCGTCCTATCACACGAAAAAGGAGGGTTCTCATGCACGATATTGATGGGCATGTTCATAGTCCGTATTGCCCCCACGGCTCTGATGACAGGATGGCTGCTTATTGTGAAGAAGCCATCAAGAAGGGAACTAAGCAGCTGACGTTTACCGAACATGCGCCGCTTCCTCCAACTTTTACAGACCCAACACCTGAACAAGATAGTGCCATGCCTATACATGACGTAAGTGACTACTTTTCTACGATTAAGCAATTAAAAAAAGAGTATGCGGGCTCACTGCGCATACTCACGGGAATGGAAGTTGATTTTATTGCTGGCTATGAAGCGGAAACGAGAGACTTGCTAAGTGAATTCGGTCCACATTTAGATGACAGCATTTTATCGGTTCATTTTCTACAAACGGATTCAGCCTATACATGTATGGATTTTAGTCCCGACACATTTGCTTCACTCGCTAACAAACTAGGTAGTGTCGATGCTGTTTATAAGTTGTATTATCAGACAGTCTTTCGCTCCCTTAGAGCAAACTTAGGCAAGTACAAACCAAAGCGAATCGGCCATATGACCCTTTGTCGTAAATATCAACGACGCTACCCTGCGAGTCATTTTTTTGAGCAGGAATGGATGGACATCCTGAATGAAGTTCAAGCCCAAGGACTCCAGCTTGATTATAACGGCGCCGGCATGAAAAAGCCTGATTGCTTAGAAACGTACCCGCCTCTTCCAATTGCCCGTGTTGCTAAAAAGATGGGCATTCCGCTTATTTACGGTTCCGACGCTCATACAGTCTCTGGCCTACAAAGCGGTCAAGCGGCGCTTTTACCCTCGGACTAAGTGAAGCCGCTTCGTGTCTTTTGTCAGTAGCAACGACTTCATCCACTGTTCTGCATGAGACACATACCGTTTCATAAACAAATGATCATCTGGCGCTAGTAAAAATAACTCACGCAAATATTGTGGAGAAGAGAACGGAAGTGTTAACATATTCCGTAAATGCAGCACAGTTAAGTCTACCGGAATCCGCTTTAGTTGCTTCCTATCAAGGTACACGTGAATAATTTGTTCTAACAGGAACTGCTCCTTCCTTAAATACGTACTCATCACTTCACGAACAAGGGTCGAGTCCATCGTCATTTCACGATGAGCCATTCTAGCTAATAAATGGCAAGACTGTTGATACGTGAATACGTGCTTAAACAATTGGGGTAGCACAGCATCAACGTCAACATTTGCTTGATACATGGCTTCTTCTATTGATTGAATGTAGCCTTCAAAGAATTCGATCATTAACGTTTCAAATAATGGTTGTTTTCCTCCAAAATAGTAGGAAATAAGCGCTGAATTGACGGAAGCTTCTTTCGCTATATCTCGAACCGACGTCCCATGATAGCCATGCGTATAAAACAAACGGGTAGCCGCATGTTTAATGGACTCTTTGGTTTGATCACTCATTAGGTCACCTCCGAGTAAAGTTGGTTTTTTTCAAACCCTTTTCATCTTTATACCTGTATTCGCTCTACTATTCCCGAGCTCCTGTTCAGCTTGGGATTTTAGAACAAATACTTTTAGACAAAACCCGTGATTTAAAGGCGATTATTGTATTTTAAAAGGAGAATCTGTCATGTTTACGACGAACACTTACTCAGATAACAAAAAAGACGCGTATGAGCTATTGTTAAAGCAAGCAAAGGCCTTGCTTGAAGACGAAACAAGCACACTCGCAAACTATGCAAATGCAAGTGCCCTTCTTGGACAATTTTTAGGTGATATTAATTGGGTTGGATTTTACTTGTTAAAAGAAAATGAGCTCGTATTAGGACCTTTTCAAGGATTACCAGCCTGCACACGTATCTCCATTGGTAAAGGAGTATGTGGCACAGCTGTTTCTAAAAATCAAACGATGCGTGTTGCAGATGTTCATGCTTTTCCAGGCCATATTGCATGCGATGCCGCATCGAATTCTGAGATTGTCATACCCGTTCGTCAAAACGGCAACGTGATTGGCGTATTAGACATTGATAGCCCAATAAAAGATCGCTTTTCAGAAGAGGACCAAGTCTATTTAGAACAATTTGTTGCAACGATTGAACCTTTCTTAAACGCAAACCTTGACTTTTAAACGGTATTTCGGTTATGATTATTCGGTGTGAAAGACAGCCGAGACAAACTGTTGTTTGTTTTATTCCATTCCTCGCGGCTGCAAGGTATGAGGTGTACTGTGTAACTTCTAGCTGTCGAAGCGAAGGTACATGAAAATGGAATAACCTGCATTCAGAGATTGTCAGACAGGTTGTTATTTTGCAAATCAAAATAACAAGGAGGAGACTACTTATGTCTCGTTATACAGGTCCATCTTGGAAACTATCTCGTCGCCTTGGTGTTTCACTAAGCGGCACTGGTAAAGAACTTGCGAAGCGTCCTTACGCTCCAGGTCAACACGGTCCAAACCAACGTAAAAAATTATCCGAATACGCGCTTCAGCTTCAAGAGAAGCAAAAGCTTCGTCATATGTATGGCGTAAACGAGCGTCAATTCGTTCGTATCTTCAACGATGCTGGCAAAATGTCAGGGATCCACGGTGAGAACTTCATGGTTCTTCTTGAGTCTCGTTTAGACAATCTTGTTTACCGTTTAGGTCTTGCTCGTACACGTCGTGCGGCACGTCAACTTGTTAACCACGGTCACGTAACAGTAGATGGTTCTCGTGTAGATATCCCATCTTACCGTGTAAAGCCTGGTCAAGCGATTTCTCTTCGTGAGCGTTCTCGTACCCTTTCTGCGGTAAAAGAATCTCTAGAAGTAAATGACTTCACACCAGCATACGTATCATTTGATGAAGAAAAGCTTGAAGGAACATACACACGTTTCCCAGAGCGTTCTGAGCTTCCTGCTGAAATTACAGAAGCGCTTATCGTTGAGTGGTATTCTCGTTAATAATCTCATAAAGAACGTCTACCTGATCAGGTGGACGTTTTTTTATTCATAAAAAAAGTGCTCCCACTTTGATCGGAGCACTTTTTCTTTCTTAAGAAACGCTTAGTTTAGCAAATTTCCGCTTCCCTACTTGAACAATCATGCCATCTTCTACCGTAATCATGGCTTGAAGATCTTCTTGCTTTTCCTCGTTAATTTTCACACCGCCACCTTGAATCATGCGGCGCGCTTCACCTTTTGAATTCTGGAGCTTTAATTCAACAAGCAAATCAATTAATGATACGGTTTGTTCGCCCGTCCATTCCACAACTGGTAAATCAGTAGGAAGATTTCGCTTTTGGAAGACCGTTTCAAAGTAGCTTTGCGCTTCTTTGGCTGCTTCTTCCCCATGGTACATTTCAACAAGTTTTCGGCCAAGACGCATTTTCGCATCACGTGGGTGAACCGAGCCATCTTTTAAACCAGCTTCAATTTTGTTTACTTCTTCCATTGGAACATCCGTTGCAAGTTTAAAGTATTTTGCCATTAACTCATCAGGAATCGACATCGATTTGCCGAAAATTTCATTTGGCGCTTCATCAATTCCGATGTAGTTGTTTAACGACTTCGACATTTTCCGAACGCCATCTAGTCCTTCAATTAACGGCAACGTCATCATGACCTGCTTTTCTTTACCGTACGCATCTTGCAGCTGTCTTCCCATCAGAAGGTTAAACGTTTGATCGGTTCCTCCTACTTCGATGTCTGTTTCCATTGCAACAGAATCGTATCCTTGCATAAGCGGGTAGAAAAATTCATGAACCGAAATAGGCTGACCTGACTTATAGCGTTTATTAAAATCTTCACGCTCTAACATTCGCGCAACCGTCATTTGACCAGCTAAATTCAGCACATCTTCAAACTTAAGCTCGGTTAACCATTGAGAGTTGTAAAGAATCTCTGTTTTCTCCATATCTAACACTTTGCCGTATTGTTCTACGTAGGTTTGCGCGTTCTGTTTTACTTGTTCATCAGTTAATACTTTACGCGTTTCCGATTTGCCGGTCGGATCGCCAATTTTTCCAGTAAAATCCCCAATTAGCAATTGAATATGATGTCCGTAATCTTGAAACTGACGTAATTTTTGTAAGACGACGGTATGCCCAATGTGCACATCAGGTGCAGACGGATCCATCCCTAGTTTTATCTTTAATGCCTTGCCTGTGCGCACACTTTTTTCAATCTTTTTACGAAATGCTTCTTCAGGAACAATTTCGACCACTCCTCGCATAAGGGTCTCAACCTGTTCATCCACTAATCTAACTTGCTCAGCCGTAAGCTGTTTTTCTTCCGTCATCTCTCTTCCTCCTCTATTTTTAAACACAAAAAAAGCTCCTCCCTAAAAGGGACGAACATTCGTCGCGGTACCACCCTCGTTGAAGGTTTATAAACCTCCCACTCGATAAATAACGGTCTTCCCGTCCTTGTGTGAAACACAAAGAAAGCTCCCAGCTGTAATTCTGCTTATCAATCGTGCTAGCTTTCACCACCCGCTAGCTCTCTATTGCTACCATTTATAAGCATACTTCGGCTTTTCAACGCTTGTGTATTTAGATATAAGCATAGTTTTATCACACCTGGTTTTCAAAGTCAACAGAACGTGTATGCCCGCTATCCTATTTATGGTATACTCACCATTATAGGGGGGAAAACATGAAATCTTTTCTATTTAATGTAAGACAGTCTTTTGAGCAAATGAATCAAAAGCTCTCAGACATTCAATTTTTTCACAAGGTAGGCATTACCTACCAAGTTATTTGGAATTTATTGCTCGTAGCACTTATCATAGGCTTTTTACTTATTGTCCTTGCAGGAGGGACCGCTGCGGGGTATTTCGCCTCGCTTGTTCACGACGAAGATGAGTATACAGAAGAAGACTTGCGCACGCACGTTGGCTCGTTAACAGAAACAAGTGAAATCTATTTAGCGAACGATGTGTATTTAGGGAAAATTCGCAGTGATGTCGAACGGGATATTATTACCTTAGATGATATTGCAGATGACGTAAAAACGGCCATTATCGCAACAGAAGATGAGCATTTTTATGAACATGAAGGCATCGTCCCTAAAGCACTGCTGCGAGCAACGATGCAAGAACTCTCCAATGCTTCTGTCCAAACGGGAGGAAGCACACTGACCCAGCAGTTAATCAAGCAACAGGTTCTCTCCAATGAAGTCTCGTTCGATCGAAAAGCAACGGAAATTATGTTAGCTATGCGCTTAGAACACTTCATGACAAAAGACGAAATTTTAGAGGCCTATCTAAACGTTGTACCATTTGGACGAAATGCTTCTGGTCGAAATGTAGAAGGTGTGCAGGCCGCAGCAATGGGCATCTTTGGCGTACCAGCCTCAGATTTAAACCTAGCACAATCTGCTTATTTAGCTGGAATGCCGCAAAGCCCGTTTGGGTATACGCCGTTTACTGGTGATGCAGAAGTAAAAGATGAAGACGGTTTGCAACCTGGATTTAATCGTTATCGCACCGTATTAAACCGTATGTACGAAAGTGGCTACATTGATCAAGAACAGCGTGATGAAGCACTTGAGTATGATTTGGCAGCGGATTTTATTGAATACGCGCCTGATCCGATGGCGCGCAACCCAAGACTGACTTCTGAAATTCTTGACCGCGCTACTGAAGCCCTTCTTTCTGTGGAGAAAGAAGCGTTTGAAGGCTGGGATCAACTAAGCGCGAGCGCGCAAAATTTAGAAGAAGAAGAAATGCGCACCGATGTCCGCAATCGCATCGAAAACGGCGGCTACAAAATTTCCACAACGATTGATGAAGACCTGTATGAGGCAATGAACGAAGCAGCTGGCGCTTCGGATTACTATTTTGGCCCTAACAATAGTAGCGGAGACCGGGAAGAAGTTGGTGCTGTAATGATTGATAATCGTACAGGAGCGATTCTGAGCTTTGTCGGTGGTCGAGAAGAAGATTTAGATAACCAGTTAAATCATACAACTCGGTTACGATCGCCAGGGTCAACCATTAAACCGATTTTACCGTTTGCCGGCGCTTTGGAAGCTGGCGTCACCCAGCCTGGGCTAGTCATTCCCGATACACCGGATACGTATCGATCGAATGGGGACCCAATAGGGAACTTTGATTCACAGCACGCTGGCAATTTAACTGTACGTGAATCTTTAATACGCTCACGAAATGTGCCGGCGGTTCGTGCTTGGTGGCATGTACCAGACGAGATGAAAACCCAGTTAATTGAATCGGCAGGTGTGACAGGTATGCCGCCATACGAAGCAGCCGCTATTGGCGGTGGCGGGGCAACCGTCGAACAAATGGTGTCTGCTTATACTGCATTTGCAAACGACGGCACGCGTCCTGACGCTTATATGATTGAGAAAATCGAAACGTACGACGGAGAAGTCGTATATGAACACGAAAAAGAAGAATTTGACTTCGTAAGCCCGCAAACAAACTATCAGTTAGTTGATATGATGCGTGATGTTGTCAATACAAGTGGTGGAACGGCGAGCCGTGTCCCAGGCTTGCTAAATTTCAGTGCCGATTGGGCAGGCAAGACCGGGACATCAAATCAAGACATTGACTCTTGGTTTATTGCCACAAACCCATACGTATCGTTAGGCGTATGGAATGGCTATTCAGGTAGCACAGAAGTTTCACTAGTAAATAGACACAACGGAATGGGTACTGGTGAACGCACACAAAACATCTGGGCAAATCTTGCCAATGCTGCTTATAGCGTTCAACCGAATTTAATGACAGCAGAAGGAACCCGTTTCCAGCGTCCAGGAGGACTAACCGAGCGAAGCGTGTGTGGCTTAACAGGCGGTTCTTCTAATGCCATCTGTGATGAAGAAGGGTTAGTGACAACCGATCTTTATGATAACGACATGCTTTCCCGTATTGATGGTCTTGCACCGTTTCAATCTGAACTAAAAAGTTCGATGCAAAGACAGCTTGAAGAATTAAGACAACGTCAATCTTCGGATGATGAGGGTGACGATGACGCTTCAGACAGTAGTGACGAATCTAGTTCAGATGAAGACGCAGCTGACGATGAAGACAGTAGCGATACTTCAACAGATGAAGAAACGGACGAAACGTCTTCGGACGAAAGCGAAACCGATAACGAAGACGACTAATCAATATAAAAAAGCTCCAAGTGCTTAGGCACTTGGAGCTTTTGCTATGCATTAATCTTCCATTGTCGATAAATCACCAGTTGGTAAGTCAAGCTCCCATGCTTTGAGCACGCGACGCATAATTTTACCACTACGAGTTTTAGGTAAAGAGGAACGGAACTCCATCTCTCTTGGTGCCGCATGTGCAGCTAAGCCGGTTTTTACAAATTGACGAATCTCTTCTTTAAGCTCATCCGTCACTTCATACCCATCTCGAAGGGCGATAAATGCTTTAATGATTTCGCCACGAACAGGATCTGGTTTCCCAATAACTCCGGCTTCCGCAACAGCTGGATGTTCCACAAGTTTACTTTCAACTTCAAACGGGCCAACGCGCTCCCCGGCAGTCATGATGACATCATCAATTCTTCCTTGGAACCAGAAATAGCCATCTTCATCCATGTAAGCAGAATCACCTGATACATACCAGCCAGCAATTTCAAAATAGCTTTTGAACTTTTGCTCATTATTCCAAATGGTCCGCATCATAGACGGCCACCCAGCTTTAATCGCTAAATTACCCATTCGATTTGGAGGCAATTCATTTCCTTTATCATCAATGATCGCAGCGTGTACGCCTGGTATTGGTTTACCCATTGACCCTGGACGAATTTCCATTGCTGGATAATTACAAATCATTTGCGCCCCTGTTTCCGTCATCCACCACGTGTCGTGAATACGCTGATCAAAGACATTTTTGCCCCAACGAACGACTTCAGGGTTAAGAGGTTCACCTACACTTAGTACATGGCGTAATGACGATAAGTCGTACTTTTTCACTAGTTCGTCCCCAGCACTCATTAACATTCTGAATGCGGTAGGTGCACTGTACCAAACCGTTACATTGTAGCGCTGAATCGTTTCATACCAATCATTCGGAGAGAAACGCCCGCCTCTGACAACGTTTGTAATCCCCGCCAACCACGGTCCAAAAATTCCATATGACGTACCTGTTACCCAGCCTGGATCCGCTGTGCACCAATAAATATCGTCTTCTTTTAAATCCAGTACAATTTTTGCAGTATGGTAATGTTGGACCATCGCTTCATGGACATGCAACACACCTTTTGGTTTTCCAGTTGAACCAGACGTATAGTGTAAAATTAACCCGTCCTCTTTATCAACCCACTCAATTTCTAACTCATCCGATGCTGCTTCTAACCGTTTATTGAATTGAAGAAACGCACCATTGTCTTCATAGTTTTTATCGTCAACAAGTACTGCTTCTAGTTCTGGTAAATCGTTAAACGGCACACGCTCAAGTAAAGTTGGCGTAGTTACAAGTACTTTGGCGCCACTATCTTCAAGACGATCTTTTACTGCCCCTTCCATAAAGGCTTCAAATAAAGGTCCGACAATTGCCCCTAGTTTGACAGCTCCGAGTAAAGCAAAATATAGCTCTGGAGATCGAGGCATAAAAATAAATACACGGTCTCCCTTTTTAACTCCAGCTTCTTTTAACACATTGGCAGCTTTGTTTGAATACGCTTTTAACTCATTAAAGGTATAGCTTTCATCTCGACGTGCGTCACTATAGTAAAGCGCAATTTGATCCGCTTTTCCGTATTCAGCGTGGCGGTCAATGGCTTCATATGCTAAATTTAATTTTCCTGTATCATTCCAAGAAAAATGTTCTTTCACTTGATCCCAATCAAATTGTGCTTTTGCATCTTCATAATTTTTTAGGTTGTATTGTCCATCAATAACAGGAAGCGCTTTCATAATAGCTTCACACCTCTCCTTCTCTAATTTAGTTCATTATATACAAGAAACGTCTCGATTTCAATTGAATAATCTTATTAACTTTCTGAAGTTCGCATAAATTAGTAATCCTTCGCTTTTTACTGGGACGTGCTACCTTTCTGTAGTATACTGTACGTGTAGAATGTTGACTTGAGGTGAAGCTATGGACCATCCAAAGAAATTTATAAAAGAAGCCTTTTCTTTTGATTCAAAAACCCTCTATTTAGAAGGCCCATTAGAACCAGAAGCGATTGATGCTTTAGACTATCATGAGAAATTGGTTTCGTTTCGACCAGCTCAAGCGCAAAAAAAAGCATTAATGGAAATCGCAGCACTTCCAGAAGGTCGCATTAACGTTATACGAGATGAGAATCAAATTGTAGGCTATGTGACGTTTGTTTACCCTGACCCTCTTGAACGTTGGTCAGAAGGAAAAATGGAAAATTTAATAGAACTAGGCGCAATTGAAATCGCACCAGAGTATCGCGCAAAAGGATTAGGAAAGCATTTATTGCGTTTGTCTGTAAAAGATTCAGCGATGGAAAACTATATTATTATTACAACAGAGTACTATTGGCACTGGGATTTAAAAGGAAGCGGCCTTGATGTTTGGGAATACCGCAAAGTAATGGAGAAAATGATGAATGCTGGCGGCTTAATTTGGTTCGCTACAGACGATCCAGAAATTAGCTCTCACCCAGCCAACTGCTTAATGGCAAGGATTGGCGCTAATATTGATCAAGCTTCTATGGAACAATTTGATCAACTGCGCTTCGTCAATCGTTTTATGTATTAATCGGTACGAAAGGAGGTTTCGCTGCTTAGGCAGGTTTACACTTATGAAATTACACTTAATTATGCGACAACACGTCCATACACTGTCTGAAACAGATACCATTCAAGATGCCATTGATTTAATGGCTAAGCAACAGATTCGACATATACCAATCGTCACTCATGAGATGCAAGTGGTAGGCATGTTATCGGATCGAGATATTCGAGACTGTCGCCCTTCAATTCTGTCTCCTGACTTTGATGAGACACTATTTTTGAAACCGATTACAACAATTATGTCTACTCCTGTTTTAACAGCTCACGAAGATGATGATGTTCAAGAAACAGCCAAATTGTTTTATCAACATCGCATTGGCTGTTTACCAATTACAAAAGATGAGCGCCTAACAGGAATTATTTCTGAGTCCGATATTCTTTATAGCTTAACGTCATTACTCGGGGCAGATCGACCTACGTCGGTTGTTGAAGTTTGCGTGCAAAATCATCCTGGAATGCTAGCTGATGTTGCCGCAATCTTTAAATCTATGAAGGTAAATATCATTAGTGCTGTTGCTTACCCTAGTCAAAAAGAAAACTACCATATGCTTTCGTTTCGTGTACAGACGATTGATCCGCGTAATGTGATACGCAAGCTAGCAGACAATGGATATGATGTATATGGACCTTCTCTTCCATCTATGGGAGGTGAGGCACGATGACACAAGATCGAGCGGCATTTATTTATGGAGCCGATGCGTATCCGTACAAGTTTAGTGAAACGCACCCATTCCACCCCCTACGATTGCAGCTTACGCATTCATTGCTAGACCAGATGGGGGCATTAGACAACACGACCACCATAAGTCCAAAACGAGCAACAGATGACGAGCTAGCGCTCATTCATGATCCAAAATTTATTGAAGCGGTTAAAGAAGGTGGAGCTGGCACGCTTCAAAACGGAAAAGCAGAGACGTTCGGTTTAGGAACGGAAGATACACCTGTCTTTCCAAACATGCATGAAGCCTCTTCCTATTTAGTCGGTGGCACACTGGCTGCTTGTGATGCGGTCTTGCGAGATGGGTACCAACATGCCTTTCATTTAGGAGGCGGGTTACATCATGGCTTTCGAGGACGAGCTTCGGGATTTTGCGTGTATAACGATTCCTCTATTGCCATCGAATACATGCGCCAAACCTACAATGCTCGTGTGCTTTATATTGACACAGACGCTCATCATGGAGATGGGGTACAGTGGGCATTTTACGAGGACCCAGACGTCTGCACGTTAAGCATTCATGAAACGGGCCGTTATTTATTTCCTGGAACCGGACATGTAACGGAAAAAGGCTCTGGTAAAGGGTTTGGCTATTCGATTAACATTCCGCTAGACGCATTTACTGAAGATGAATCTTTTTTACATGCCTATAAAGAGTCATTACGAGAGGCTGTTGACTTTTTTCGACCGGATCTTATCTTGACGCAAAATGGAGCCGATGCTCACTATTACGATCCACTCTCTCATCTTCACCTTTCTATTGATGCCTTTAAAGAAATCCCGAGATTGGTGCATGAAATCGCTCATGAATATTGTGAGGGACGTTGGGTAGCAATTGGAGGAGGTGGCTATGACAAATGGCGTGTTGTGCCCCGAGCGTGGTCCTATATTTGGCTTGCGATGACGGAACAACTCCATCTTGCTGAGGGCGACATCCCAAAAACTTGGCTCGATCAATGGCAAAACCAAGCGACTGAAATTCTGCCATCTACTTGGTCTGATCCAGCATTTCCAACTATTCCACGAAGAGCAGAGATTACGGAAAAAAATCGTCTCACTGTGGAAAAAGCCCTTTACCATATTAGAAGAGAGCAGAATAAACAGTGTTAATTATAAACCAGCCGTTTGTGGCTGGTTTTTTCTGAATTAACTGGATGGGTACAATACTTTCAATGTTGCCGTTGAGCGTGAGATCAATACTCCATCCATCGTACGAATATAAGAATCAACCATTACGATTTTCTTTCCATCATTTATAATCGTACCTGTTGCACACAAGTTTTCACCTTTAAAAGCCGGCTTTACGTAATGAATGGAGAGATCGACCGTTACGCAATTCAAATTTGTTTCACAGCGAACGATCATACCGACTATATTGTCATGCATCGTGGCAATGACACCACCATGGATCGTACCATTCAAATTTAAATGGTCTTCTCTGACTTTTAATAGGAGCTGTCGCTCTACTGAATCATCTCCCAATTCAAATCCTAACGTTGTAAAGAACTTACTTCTAGTTAAAGTCGATTGAATCGATGCTTCCTCCCCGTTTCTCACTGAGCGTCCTCCTTTCATGCTAAAGTGAACTGCCTCCGTCAACAGCAATCACTTGACCTGTAATATAATCACTTGCTGCAGACGCTAGAAATAACATGACCCCTATTAATGTTTCATCATCGCCTAATCGTCTCATCGGATTTTTAGCCGTAATCAACGCTTCATTTTCCTCTAAAACCCCTCTTGTCATTTTAGATGGAAAAAATCCCGGTGCAATCGCGTTTACGTGTATATTGTGAGCTGCCCATTTTCTAGCTAAATCCTTTGTAAAATGGAGGACTGCCGCTTTACTTGTACTATATCCAATGGCATTTAACACTTCTGGAGGTTCTGCACGCATGCCAGCTATTGAACTGACATTAATAATCTTGCCTCCACCGTTACGAATCATTTCTTTCCCTACCTGCTGGCTCATTAAAAACGTGCCCGTTACATTTACATTCATCACTTTATTCCATGCATCCAGTGGCATCTTTTCAACCGCTTCTCCCCATGTAGCCCCACTATTATTAACTAAAATATCGACTTTCCCATGTTGATCAATAACGCTCGTGAGAAGGGACTCGATTTGATCCAATTGCGTCACATCACACCCGTATCCAAATGCTTTGTACCCTTTTTCAGATAGCCACTTCGCCTTCTCTTCACACTGTTCTTTTTTTCTTGAACATAGAATGACGATACTGCCTGCACGAGCAAATGTTTCTGCGATTTGAAGCCCCAAACCTGTACTTCCTCCTGTAATGATGGCTACTTTTTGATTGATATTGAAGAGCCTATCTAACATATACGATTCCTCCTTATCATATTGTTTTTCTATGCAAAAATAATGCCAGATTGACTCCAACCCTTTACACGTGAAAAAGACGCTAAGACATGAGGAGTCTTACCATCTTTTTTAATTCAAAGTTGAATAAAATGATTCAATTTTAACTTATATTCGGTTATAGACTGGCCTTTGTGTGCTGAAATTGCTTCACTGATAAATTATATTTTTTTAATTTCCGAACAACAGTCGGCTGACTTGTTTTTAGCGCTTCTGCAATTTCATAAGTTGAACCATATTGTTCAGCCGCTTGACGCATAATCTTTTCCTCAGCTTGTTCGATGACTGATTTAAGAGAAACGGTTTTTGTGTTTTTCGCTTCATTTCCCAGCATATATTCAGAAGGCAGATGATCTAAACCCATAACTGGCTCCTCTGTTGTTAACAACATTCGTTCTACTAGATTTGACAATTCTCTCACGTTTCCTTTCCAGCGATGCTGAATAAAAAACTGTTTAAGTGATTGATCCATCGTTTTATGTAAGCCATATTTTTCGTTTAATTGATTTAAAAATAAATTGACTAACGAAACGATATCATCTTTACGCTCTCTTAATGGGGGGATATGAATTGGAATGACATTTAACCGGTAGAATAGATCTTCACGAAAGGTTCCTTGATCAACCATCTCTTGTAACTTTCGATTTGTTGCAGCTACTACTCGTACACGAACTTTTTTCGGCTGCGTTCCACCAATTCTTTGAATTTCGCCTTCCTGTAACACACGAAGCAATTTTACTTGTAAATGGATGGGCAACTCACCCACTTCATCTAAGAAAAGCATGCCTCTATGCGCCAATTCGAACATCCCGACCTTCCCTCGGCTACTAGCACCTGTGAACGCACCTTTTTCATAGCCAAATAGTTCCGATTCAAGTAGTTCTGGAGGAATCGCTCCACAATTAACTTTAATGAATTTTCCTTCTTTTGCCCGATAGCTCTGATTAAAAATATGCTTAGCGAGCACATCTTTTCCAACACCCGTTTCACCTAAGATCAACACCGTGGCATCAACATCCGCAATTCGTTCGGCCATCTGATAGATTGTTTTCATTTTCTGACTCATTACGACCACACCATCAGACTGGCTTTTATGTTTCAATTTGTCCAGCGCCACTTTGTAAGACTGGTTTAATTCAGTTGCTTTCCGCAACGCCTTTTGTAAATCATTTAGTTCCGAAAGATCGCGGATATTGGTCACAACTTTCTCTAACTGGCCATCTTGATCAAACACAGGCGTACCGGTAAACAATGTTTCTTTGCCTTCAAAATTCTTCTGAACAACCGAAACTACGCGCTTTTGTGCCCGCACTTTATGGGTGACCGAGTTCTCTAAAATGCCTCTTTCTACTAATGTATCTACACTCTTTCCAAGATAATAGCTCGGCGGAATGCCTGTAATCCGTTCAATGGCTTTATTGGCTTTTAATGTCGTTCCATTGGCATCCGTAATATAAATGCCGTCATACGAGTTTTCAATAATCGTATTTAGTTCACGGTTCACATGTTCTGCTTCTTGTAGTTGTTGAAAAAGCGGACGTACAGATGTGGCGCGTATGCCAACATATAGTTGATTCGTCTCACCGGTACTTTCTTCTTTTAAAAAGAGGAAATGTTCATCGTTTGAATCGAGATAGACTAGTTCTAATTCGTCTTCATCTTCACTATTTAAAGCGTGTCGCTTCCAATCCTTGTCACCAATTACATGATGAAACTTTTCTTCAAATAGACGATTGTATGTGAGCAACTCTCCTTGCTCATTCGTTAAAAAACTTGGAAATGGTAGCTTATGAATATCAATCTCCTTCATTTCTTTCACCTCACCACTTTCTTTAAGTAAAAAGAACGTGCTCTAGAGTGAACCCATCTCCTTGTATATTCTTTTTTCTTTCCATTAGTCCTGTTTTCTCACAAAATAAAAAATTCCAGATATGTGTGTACATACCTGGAATCTCTTTTAAGAATAGAGCTTAAAAATGGTATCTCCTTTTAATACCACTGTTCCATCTTGCTTAATTGCTTCTGTTGTAAACGTAATAGAATTAATGTCTTTCCTCTTTACTTTTGCCCGTAACGTGACGCGATCATCGATAAACACCATTCCTTTAAAACGAATGCGATACGTTTGCACAAACCCTTCTTCATAGTAAGGAGTGAATAACGAGGTGAACTGCCCCATTGTCCACATGCCGTGTGCAATCACACCAGGCAAACCTGCATTTTTTGCGTCTTCGTCAATCGTATGGATGGGATTAAAATCACCTGAAGCGCCTGCATATTTGATTAAATCTAAACGGGTTACTGGCCGGAGTTGTTTCTCTAATACTTGATCTTGGATATTCGCTGCACGCAAAGAAATCATCCGGTCCAAGCCCTCCTTACAGCATCGTTCATAATAATCACTTGCGTTGATGAAAAAATAACCTCCCTATCTTGTGTTTCGCCACAAGTCATCATGGTAAGCAATCCCATCGTACCACTCTTACCTGTTTTTTCTTGATAGTCTTTCACTTCACTATATACGTACACCTCTTCACCGATAAAAAGCGGACGTTTGTATTCATACACTTGTTCGCCATGAATCAAGCCTTCTGCCGGTAAATCTAACCCTTCGATTTTTCCGTATGCAAACGTTCGTGGAAATGTAGGCGGTGCAAGATTCTCTCGATATCGCGACCGTTTTCCATGGGCTTCATCGATAAAAAGTGGATGCGGATCTCCAATTGCATTAGCAAAAGCTTTTACCGCTCCACGTTCCACTGTATTTTTTATTCGCTCTGATCGTTTTCCGATTACTTGTTGAAACACAAGCTTGAACCTCCTTTATGCTTTTGGTCCACCCGCTACATATAAAACCTGACCATTTACAAAGCCTGAACGTTGATCTGCAAAAAACGCAACTGCCTGTGCAATGTCTTCTGGCTGTCCACTTCGAGCAACAGGAATGTTTGATACACTTGCTTCAATTAGTTGATCAAACGAAATACCGAGACGGTCTGCTGTTGATTTGGTCATATCCGTTTCTATAAAACCTGGTGCAATTGCATTTGCCGTTATCCCATATTTACCAAGTTCAATTGCCAACGTCTTCGTAAATCCTTGTAGACCAGCTTTTGCTGTGGCATAGTTTGCTTGACCCCGATTACCGAGAGCAGATGTTGACGATAAGTTAATAATACGGCCAAATTGTTGTTTCACCATGTAGGTTTGCGCTGCTTGTGTAACGATGAAAGCGCCTTTTAAATGCACATCCATTACGCTGTCCCAATCTTGATCGGACATTTTATACATCATGTTGTCACGTATAAGCCCGGCATTGTTCACAACAATATCAAGGGTCCCACATTCCTTGATTATCGCTTCAATCCCTTCCTCCACTTGCTCTCGGTCGGTGACATCAACGTGCATCATTTGAACATGAAGCGACCGTTTTTCAAAATAGAGAGCCGCTTCTTCTAGCGCACGTTCATTTACATCAAAAATCGCTACGTTCGCGCCATCGTTGGCAAGGCGTTCTGCCACCGCTCTACCAATTCCACGACTTCCACCTGTTACGAGTGCGGTTTGTTTGTGAAATTGTTGCATCCTCTCATCCCCTTTATATATGTGCTCCAAGTTTCACATGGCCTTTTAATAGATTTCGACTAATGATGAGCCGTTGAATCTCGTCTGTCCCATCATAGATTCTCCACAATCTTGCCTCGCGGTACCAGCGCTCAATTGGTAATTCTCGTGTATACCCCATGCCTCCATGAATTTGTAACACCCGATCAATAATGTCGTTTCCTTTTGTCGCGCCATACAGTTTAGCGATTGAAGCTAAATGACGATTATCTTCTCCAAGATCAAGTGTATAAGCTGCATTTAAAACGAGCCAGCGCGCTGCTTCCAGTTCAACGGCAGAATCTGCAATTTGCCATTGAATCGCTTGGCGTGTTGCAATCGGTTTTCCAAAGGTTGTGCGATCGTTGGCGTAGTCAATTGCCATGTTTAGCAACCGTTCGGATGCTCCTACTGCTCTTGCTCCAACAATCCAACGTGCAAAACCAATCCACTCTAGCCCTAAATCGTAGCCACGGTGCAAGTCGCCTAGAATATTTTCTTCAGGTACGCGAACGTTTTCAAAGAATAATGAAGCTGGTCCCCATTCCCCCATCGTATGAATATATTGGGATGTCCAGCCCATGGATCGATCCACAATAAAGCATGTTACCCCATGACGACCTTTGGCTTCATGGGCTTCTTTATCAGTTACGGCAATCACCATAACAAAATCAGCATCATTCCCACCTGTAATGAACGTTTTTTCACCGTTTAAAACCCACTCATCCCCGTCTTTAACAGCAGTCATTTTAATATTTTGTGTATCCGATCCTGCACCTGGCTCAGTCATCGCAAAACACGATTTCTTGTCGCCATTAATGGTTGGCAGCAGGTATTGTTTTTTTTGCGTTTCATTCGCTCGGTAAAGAATGTTGTCTGCACTACCACCAAATTTAAACGGCACGAATGTTTTAGATGTCTCCATCGTTAAGAGCGCCAGCATCATCTGACCTAAATTAGCGCCTCCATATTCTTCTGGTGTATTAATGCCCCAAAAGCCCATCTGCTTTGCTTTTTTCTGTAATTCATTCGTTTTCTCTTCGGAAAGGCTTGGTTTTCCATTTAATTCATTTCGGAGAACTTCGTTTTCGAGCGGCATTAACTCTTTCTCCACGAATCGGCGTATCGTTTGTTGAACCATTCGTTGCTCTTCATTTAATCGTAAGTCCATCTAGTATTCCCCCATCTATTAGTCTTGTACGGTCAATACAATTTCTCCATCTTCAATAACTGCCATTGTAAACGCCGTAACCATTCCCCCACCTTCATCAATTTCCGGAACATCATACAGCTGATATTCTGGTGGAACTTCTTTTAAGCCTTCATTTAAATGAGCGCGAATTTCATAGGCATCGGTTGCTGTTCCAGCGGCTTTTATGGCTTCCGTTAAAATATACATCGAAAAATAATGATAGCCTGCTTCTGAGCCTGGTACTTTATCGTATCGTTCTTCATATTTATCAATAAAAGCTGCATTGCCTTCATGACGATTGTAGCTAAGAGGAGCGACGCCAACCGATCCTTCTAATTCGGTTAAATCTCCATTAAAAACGTTCGCAATTTCATCTAGCTTTGCCTGCTCCATAATAAGAAAGCCACCCTCAAACCCCAGCTCTCTTGCTTGTTTCATCACTTGACCTGTTGGTTCTGATGATCCACCAACAAACAATACATCTGGATCATCACGCAAAGCATTTGTCACGATTGTAAAAAAATCAGTATCTTTACTGAAATCAACGGTTCCATCGTAAACAATCTCTCCACCCATCGCTTCCCAATGCGGACGAAGCTCATCTGCCCAATCCAAACCATATTGCGTATTCGTCGGCAGCATCGCTATTTTGGGACCAAAACGATCCATTTGGTATGAAGCAAACGGGTCCACGTAATGATCATAGGTCGGTGGCAAACGATACGTTAACCCGTTGTCTTGCTGCGTAATATCTGGTTCACTCGAAAAAGCTGCTAATAAAAATTCTTCTTGCTCGTTAAAAACTTGAGTTGCAAAGATGCCTCCACTATGAGGAACATAAATAATCGGTGTATCGTATTCTTGAACGAGTCTACGCGTATTCGCACCTGTTTCATTCGGTAAATATTTGTCATCTAGCGTGACAATATTCAAGGAGTGTGTTTCCCCGTCGACTTCAATTCCCCCTGCTTCATTAATTTCATCGACAGCCATCGTTAACCCACTTAACGCATTTTGACCGTAATAGGCAGCAGAACCCGATAATGGTCCACTGAAACCGATATGAATCACTTCGGTTCCTTCAATTGTTGTTGTGGTTACATCTCCTTCCATTTCCCCCTCCGCTCCCTCGTTTGCTTGGCACCCGCTTAGGAAGAGACTTACTAGGCCTAACGCTAACCATATTCTCGTTTTCATTGACTGATCTCCTTTCATTACTAGGCTCCAATATACGCTTTTCGAACATCATCATTAGCGAGAAGTTCCGCCTTAGTCCCTTCTAATACGACGCGTCCATTTTCAATCACATAGCCACGATCGGCAATTTTTAAAGCCGCATTCGCATTTTGTTCCGCTAGAAGTACCGTTGTTCCAGCTTCATTCACCGTTTTAATCACGTCCAATACTTGCTCCACAATTAATGGAGCCAAGCCAATGGATGGTTCATCAAACAAAATAAGCTGGGGTTTAGCCATCATGGCACGCCCAATTGCTAACATTTGCTGCTGGCCACCGCTAAGAGAACCTGCAGGATCTGCTTTTTTTTCTTCCAAGATTGGAAATAGTTGATAGACATAGGCAAGGGATTCCTTCATTTGCTTTTTTTCTTTAATCACGTAAGCACCCATTTTTAAATTTTCCAGTACCGTCATTTCTGAAAATAACTTTCTCCCTTCAGGACAATGAACAATCCCTTGCTTGACGAGCTGACTTGGGGAGAAGCCAGAGATCTTTTTTTCTTGCCACGAAATGCTTCCTTCTTCTAGCGGGGTCAATCCACTGATTGCCCGAAAGAGCGTACTTTTCCCTGCGCCATTGGCACCTAACAGTACAACTAACTCTCCTTTCTCCACCATCATTTCAATATCTTTAAGAGCTTCATATTGTCCATATTTAACCGCAATCGTTGAAAGCTTAAGCATGTTAAGATCCGCCTCCTAAATACGCTTCAATCACTGCAGGATTTTGGCGAATGTCTTCTGGCTTACCTTCAGCAATTTTTTTTCCGTAATTAATGACGATGACATGATCAGCTAACTCCATAACCATTTTCATTTTGTGCTCAATCAAACAAACCGTCAGGCCTGTGTTTATCATTTTTCGTATTAATTGTGCTAATCCATCTGTCTCTTCAGGGTTCACTCCGGCAGCTGGTTCATCTAAAAACACAATCTCTGGTCCCGTTGCAAGGGCTAATGCAATCGCAATTCGCTTCTTTGCTTCCTGAGAAATATCAGCAATCAGTTGATCTTTTCGATCTAATAACCCAACAAACGCTAAAACTTCTTCCGCCTTCTTTCTTGATAAGGCCTCTTCTTTTCTTAATCGAGGAGTTCGAAAGATCGTATCTAGTACATTTGATTTTGTCCGTAGTCGATTTCCGATGATGAGATTATCAAAAACTGTGGCGTTTTCAAAAAGCTTTGTTGACTGAAATGTGCGTGCAATTCCGAGCTTTGCG
Source organism: Shouchella phoenicis (assembly GCF_047238345.1). Taxonomy (NCBI): domain Bacteria; kingdom Bacillati; phylum Bacillota; class Bacilli; order Caryophanales; family Bacillaceae; genus Shouchella; species Shouchella phoenicis. The sequence continues at coordinate 2,662,962 of NZ_JBDFMQ010000001.1, forward strand.
ACTTGGTGAGGTTTACGTTTGGTGATGTCTTCATTTTTATACAGTACTTGCCCCTGACTTACTGGATAATAGCCACTCATTAAATTAAATAAAGTTGATTTGCCTGCTCCATTTGGACCGATAATGGCGGTTAATTTATTTTTCTCTACTCCGATATCCATTTGATTAACAGCCGTTAGCCCACCAAATCGTTTTGTTAAGCCTTTCGTTTCTAAGATCAAATGGACTCCCCCTTTTGCTCGCTATACGCTTTTTGCTTGATTTTACGCATTTTACGTCGTTGTAAAAATTGTTGAACCCCGCCAACAATTCCTTTTGGATAAAAAATAACTAAAAGAACGAGTAGTGGTCCGAATACAATCATCCGGTACTCTTCCATAAACTGCAGGCCTTGTGTTAATACAACGATTAACATCGTTCCTACTAACGGACCAAACAACGTCCCAATTCCACCGACGATTAAATAGGTGAGCATATCAAATGTCATCATGGTGTACGAGAGGTCTGGACCAATAAATCGCACAGTCGATGCATATAAAGCCCCTGCGACACCTGCTAATAGTGTCGATAAGACAAAGGAAATTAATTTTTGCTTCATCGTATTAATTCCAATTGTTTGCGCAAGATCTTCAGAGTTGCGGATTGCCATGTACGTTCTGCCTACCAATGAAGTAGCGATGCCTTTTACAAATAGAATTGTAAGCAGAAGGAACAGTAACACTAAATAATAGGTGCCTGTTCCACTATCAAACGAAAATGGACCAATTGCTGTTGGAGCAGGTATACCAATTAGGCCTCTCACCCCTCCAGTTAATTCATCCCACTGATAAATCACTAAATAGATAATATAGCCAACACATAAGGTGTAAATCGCGAAGAAATGTTCTTTTGTACGTAAAGCCACTAAACCAACAAGTAAACCAATGGTTGTTGTAATGGCAATTGCACTTAGAAACGCGACCCAAAACGGCATGCCAACATCCACTGTTAAAATACCTAATGAATAGGCCCCTATCGCAAAGAAACCAGCATGAGCAAGCGATAATTGACCTGTATAGCCTCCAATAATATTCATCCCGTACACCGCGATTGACCAAATAAACGCAATCGTTAACACATAAATGAAATATTGATTCGAGGTCAGTAATGGAAACAAGAGAGCAATGCCAACGAATACGCCAGGTAGAATGAGTGATTTCGCATTACGCATTTGCATGTGCCCCCTTTTTAGCAAATAACCCTTGCGGACGCATCGTTAAAATAAACACTAACAATACGAAAGCAATCAAATCGCTATACGTACTCGAAATAAAGGTTGCGCCTAAGCTCTCTGTAATTCCGAGAATATAGCCACCAACGATTGCACCAGGAATACTCCCCATTCCACCGATAATAATAATGACGAATGCTTTTAAAATGACAAGGTGACCCATGCCTGGATACACAAGATTTATAGGCGATGCAATGGAGGCAGCGACAGCGGCTAATGCACCTGAGATAAAAAATGTTAACAGGGCGACTTTATTCGCATTCACTCCGACTAGAAATGCACCTTCGCGATTTTGCGACATTGCGACAATAGCAGATCCCGTTTTCGTCTTTTTCAAAAAGAGCTGAAGTAGGATCATGACAATGACCGCAGCAAAGATGATTAGAATCCGTTGTTGCGTGACGGTAATGCCTAGAATGGAGATGACCTCGGTAAAGGGTGTTGTAACAGATCGATATTCTGCTCCCCATATGAGTTGAACAAGTGCTTCTAAAAATAAAAGAACACCAATAGCTGCTATCTTGTCATGAATGGGTGGCGAATGACGCAAGGGATGAAAAACAAGCCTTTGCATCATCATCGCCAATACGCCTACAACCAAAATGGCGATAAACATCGCGACAAAATATGGGACACCAAGCGAAGTCATTGAAAGCAATGTAATATAGCCACCGACCATGTAAAGAGCACCATGGGCAAAGTTCGGGATGTGTAGGATTCCATAGACGAGGGTTAACCCTAAAGCCACTAAACTATAAACACTTCCGACCGTTAAACCATTAACAATTTGTTGGAGTAATACGTCCATTTATGGGCTCCTTCTCTTATGGATTGACTTCTTCAACCAGCCTTCGTTTTAAAATTTTTCCTACAGCAGTCTTCGGGAAAGCCTCTTCAAACTGAATAAATTTTGGAACTTTATAGGGTGATAAGTACAAGCAACAATGATTGAGCACTTCTGACTCTGAAAGTAAACTGCCTTCTTTTTTCACAATAAACGCTTTGACAGTCTCTCCTCTGTATGCGTCTGGTATCCCAACTACCGCTGCCTCTACGACATCCTGTAATTGATAAAGAACTTTTTCTACCTCAATTGGGTACACATTGTAACCGCTTGCAATAATGAGCTCTTTTTTTCTTCCTACAATATAAAAGTAGCCATCTTCATCTCGTTTCGCTAAGTCACCTGTGTACAGCCAGTCGTTCCGCAATGTTTGACCAGTCTCCACTTCCATACCGAGATACCCTTTCATCACTTGTGGGCCCTTTATAATGAGCTCACCTACTTCATCATTTGCTAGCTCTCTTTCCCCTGTTTCAATATCAACAATTTTCGCTTCAGTATTGGACACTGTAATGCCAATACTGCCAGGCTTTTGCACACCTTTATAGGGATTGCGGTGTGTGACTGGAGACGACTCTGACAGGCCGTATCCCTCTAACACATCTGCCCCAGTTAACTCTTTCCATTTATAAATCATTTCTACCGGTAGAGGAGCCGATCCACTTGTGCAACGCTGTATAGAGGAGAAATCACTTCCATATTTGTTCGCATACTGGATAAGCGCCATATACATAGTCGGCACACCTGGAAAACTAGTCGGTCGTTCAGTTTCAATCACTTTTGCCATTTCAGCTACATCAAACTTAGATAACAATAAAATCGTACTACCACGAAGAAAACTTGTTGTCATAGCACTCGTCATGCCATAAACGTGAAACAGAGGAATCGCGGTTAAAACAATTTCTTCCTCCACATCCATATTCATTGTGACCGAGGACTGATAGGCGTTCGCAACAAGATTAAAATGGGTCAGCAATGCGCCTTTTGATCGACCAGTCGTTCCTCCTGTATATTGAATCACTGCTACATCTTCTTTTGGACGAACAACCGCACTTTTTTGTTGAATTGGTGTGCTTTTAAGTAAGCGATCGAAGCTTGCAGGCCTCTCAAAAGATGTCGTGTACACCCGCTTAACTTGACTATCCCCTTTTATTTCAGCAAAGACAGGTTGCAAGGATTCATGCAAGATCATGGCACATACCTTTGCATCCTGTAAAATATAGAGCAGTTCGTTCGGTCGATACATTGGATTAATTTGAACGACACTTGCACCAAGGTACATAATAGCAAAGTAACTAATGGGGTATGCTGGCATATTCGGTAACATTAACGCCACCCGATCCCCTTGCTTTACACCGTCTTCAGCTAATCCATTTGCGACGCATAAAACTTGTTGATAAAGTTCATCATAGCGATAAGTCCGTCCATAAAATGTGAGGGCTATGTTCTGGGAATACGCTTGAACAGCTGTTTCAAACAGAGTGGAAAGAGAAATGTCTGGAATCGCAACATCCTCATATCGGAAGTCGTTTTTATCCACACCATCACATCCTTTCTTCATTTTGAAAACGTCTTTGTCTACACAGACTCTAATAAAATTGCAATGCCTTGCCCTCCCCCAACGCAAGCGCTTACAATTCCGTTTTTAGCTCCCCTTCTTTGCATCTCATAGCAAAGTTTTGTGATAAGCATGGTTCCAGTTGCCGCAATCGGATGACCATGCGCAATTGCCCCTCCATTGACATTTAATTTATCCATATCAATGTTTAACTCGTTTTTACATGCAAGTACTTGAGCTGCAAAAGCTTCATTTATTTCGACTAAGTCAATGTCTGCTATTGACAAATTCGTCTTTTTAAGTAATTTTTGAATGGCTGGAACAGGACCCATTCCCATCATACTTGGATGAACACCTGCTACGACCCAATTGACGATTTTTGCTAATGGCTTTAAGCTTCTTTGCTTAGCTTGCGTTGCTGACATCACAACTAATGCAGCAGCTCCATCGTTCACACCAGAAGCATTTCCTGCTGTTACCGTTCCATTTTGCTTAAACACTGGGTTTAATTGACTTAAACGTTCAATGTTTGAGTCTGGTCGTGGATGCTCATCTTCTTTGAATACAGTCATCCCTGTTTTAGAAGGAACTTGTAATGAAATGATTTGTTCTTCAAACAAACCGGTTTCCATTGCATGAGCCATCCGCATCTGACTTTGAAGCGCATATTGATCTTGCTCTTGCCTAGAAAGCTTGTAAAATTCTGCTATATTTTCTGCCGTCAGCCCCATTGGAGGATCGCCAATTGAATCAGGTGATAATCTTCGTTTAATAAACAAAGGTGGAACACGATCAAACGGTTTTTGTTGGGGGGCCATTAAATAAGGAGAACGTGTCATACTCTCGGTGCCACCAGCAACGTAAATCTGCTGTTCATTTAACAGGACACGATCACAAGCAAGGGCGACACTATTAATGCCTGATCCACACTGACGATCCACTGTTAAGCCGGCAACCTCAACAGGTAAACCAGCTTGCAGTAAGCTTACTCTCGCCATATTTCCCCCACCTGCTAAACAATTTCCAAACACTACATCTTCCACTTCATTTCCATCCACTTCAGCACGCTTTAACGCCTCCTTCAAAACAATGGCGCCAAACTCATGGGGCTCCATTTTTGCAAGACTTCCTCCAAAACGTGCGATAGGTGTGCGTACGGCTGACACGATAACAGCTTCAACCATTTCATCTCTCCTTCTGGTCACATCTTACAAGAACACATGCAAAACCTATGCCAAGAAGAAAAAGCCCGTACGTACAGAAAACATCAAGAATCATTTTTTAACAACTGCTTGAAATGATGCGAAAATGACTTAGTTGATTCGTTTTTAAATCATTTCTTTCTAAACAAAAAAATCCCCACTGTACATAAGCACAGTGAGGGAATGTTTCAAAAAGCCATTTATTTCGTTGAATCTCTGCTTTCAATTCGGTGAGGCAACGTAACAGTGGACTCAGATACTTCTTCTTTATTCATTAATTTCGTTAAGAGGCGCATTGACACAGCACCGATGTCATAAAGCGGCTGAACAACTGTTGAAAGAGTTGGTCGAACCATTGTCGCAAGTCTCGTATTGTCAAAGCCAACGACCTCGTAATCACCAGGTACGTTTAAGCCTTTATCTTGAATCCCATGAATGACGCCAAGAGCCATTTCGTCATTAGATGCAAAAATAGCCGTCGGCTTTTTGCTTACTTCTACAAATGAATCCATTGCTTCAATCCCAGAATCATACGAATAGTCCCCAATGACAATTAAATCTTCATCAAATTCGATATTATTCTTTTCGAGCGCATTTCGATACCCTGCAAATTTTTGATAGCCATTTATCGGATCTTCTAAAGACCCACTCAGCATGCCAATACGCTCATGCCCCTTATCAATTAAATACTGAATAACATCTTCAGCTGCTTTTGTATAATCAATATTGACAGAAGGGAACGATTTCTCGCTATCTAATGTGGCAGCTAACACAATAGGGACAGGAGAACGTTTAAATTGCTCCGCATGCTCGTCTGTAATCTCGCCACCCATAAAGACAATTCCATCAACTTGCTTCTCTAAAAGCGTATTAATCAAGTGAATCTCTTTATCTTTATTTTGGTCAGAGTTACATAAGATGATGTTATATTTGTACATTGTTGCAATATCTTCAATCCCTCGAGCAAGCTCTGAGAAAAAGATACTTGATATATCTGGAATAATCACACCGACCGTTGTTGTTCGTTTGCTAGCTAGCCCTCTTGCCACAGCATTTGGACGATAGCCTAAACGTTCAATGGCTTCTAATACTTTTTTTCGTGTTGTTGGTTTTACGTTCGGATTCCCGTTCACAACTCTTGATACAGTTGCCATTGAAACCCCTGCTTCTCTTGCTACATCATAAATTGTTGTATTCATATGTTATTCCTGCTAGCGTTCAGCAGTTATCCTCCTTTTCGCTCTCATAAAAATGTGTATTATTAAGTTCATTAACTCTGTTTTTCAAGCTTATTTCTTATAAGGATACGATAAACAAAGATTTAGTGCAATAAATAAGCACGTGTTCACAAAAATTTTCATAAATGAAAAACAGTTTTCTTTTTTATGGAAAACAGATTTATCAATACCATTATTAATGTGCCCGCTTTCACGTAAATTTAAACACGAAAAACGTAGAACAAAAAACACTCCCATTCACATGAATGGAAGTGTCTATTGAATGTTTAGGCTTGATTTACTGCTTGTTTAATTAAACCAGACGATTCAAGATCATTCATAAATGAATGGAATTCGTCAAAATTCATTTGCTGTGCAGAATCAGATAGCGCCACTGCAGGGTCTGGATGAACTTCTGCCATCACTGCATCTGCACCAATAGCCAGTGCTGCTTTTGCAGTTGGAAGGAGTAAGTCTTTTCTTCCTGTAGAGTGGGTAACATCAACCATAACAGGTAAATGTGTTTCTTGTTTTAAAATTGGTACTGCCGAAATATCGAGTGTATTTCGAGTCGCTTTTTCGTACGTTCGAATACCTCTTTCACAAAGCATGATTTGGTCGTTCCCTTTTGAGACAACATATTCAGCAGCATGAATAAATTCTTCAATGGTAGCCGATAAACCACGTTTCAGTAAAACTGGTTTTTTCACAGATCCAGCAGTTTTTAATAATTCGAAGTTCTGCATATTACGTGCACCAATCTGAATGACATCTACGTAATCAAGTGCTACTTCAATATCTTTAGGAGTCACAATCTCACTAACTACAGCCATATCAAGTTCATCTGCTACACGCTTTAAGATTTTTAATCCGTCTAGACCAAGACCTTGGAAATCATAAGGAGACGTTCTTGGTTTAAATGCCCCACCTCGAAGGAGACGCTGACCACGCTTCTTCATTTCTTTTGCAACAGCTAATACTTGTTCGTAGCTTTCAACTGCACAAGGACCAAACACGAAACGCTGTTTCCCATCACCAATCGTCTCCCCTTTTACAGCGACGGTCGTATTATCCGGATGCCTCTTTCTAGATACAAGAAGCGCTTTGCTATTGTCTTCTTCTTGAAGTTCTAGACTAGCTTTAAAAATTTGTTTAAATAAGTGCTGAAGGGTTGTCGTTTCAAATGGCCCACTATTATGTTCAGCAATGTGGTCGAGCATTTTTCGCTCTCGGACAGGGTCAAAACGCGCAATCCCTTGCTGTCTTTTCACTTCTCCAATTTCTTTTACTAACTGAGCTCGCTTGTTAATTTGTTCTAACAAGTCCAAGTTTACTCTGTCTAATTGATCTCTTAAGTCATCTAACTGTTCGTGACTCATTTCTCTCCACCTCTCCCATACATCTTTAATTTATTCTGTCTATTATAACGAAGAGATCAAAAAAAGTCACGGTTTTTTTCTTTATTACTTAAACGCTTTTGTGCACTAAAGTAAACATACTGTGTTTAATAATTGATTAAGACCGCTCATCTTCGCTTCTCAAACATCGAGTTCCTTATCCTCATCATAAAAAATAAGAGCCTTTCCATTAATTTAATGAAAAGACTCTATTCGATCACATTATTTCTTAGCTGATGATTTTGCTTTTTTCTCAGCGTCTTTTACTTCGCTTTTTACAGTTTCAGAAATATTTTTCCCTGCTTCTTCAGCATCTTCTTTTAAATCTTTTGCTAAGCTTTTCGCTTCTTCCATTTGATTCTCAGCTTCGTCTTTTGCAGAAGAACTTAGATCCTTCACTTTATCAACCACTTGTTGAGATTGATCAGAAACCGTCTTTGCTATGTTTGTAGACTTTTCTTTTGCAAGGTCTGCCCACTCGTTTCCTTTTTCATAAACGTCGTTTGTTAGTTGAGCCGTTTTTTCTTTTGCATTATAAGCTTGCTCACTAATATCGCTACGTAATTCTTTACCTGATTTTGGTGCTAGAAAAAGAGCTGTAGTCGCTCCAACGATTCCACCTACTAGTGTACCAATTAAAAAATCTTTCGTATTCATATCTCCCATGTTAAAACTCCTCCTTGGATTGATTTTGATCTAATTGTTGTTTTCGTTGCTTAAACTTTGTATAGAAATCTAAAACAGCTTGGCCCCATTGAACGGCTTGCGAAACTGTTTCAGCATTTCGACTGGTTTCGGCATTAACTTTCGTCGTTACTTGTCTCACCGATTGATTAATGGTTTTTAATGATTCTCCCAAGTCTTTCGATGAATCAAATAACACCTGTAGTGAATCTGATTTTCGCTGAACATCGTCAGCTAAAGCATTTGTTTTTTGAAGCAAAGCTTCGGATTCAGCTGTAATGCCTTTCATCTGACCTTCCAACGATTTAATCGTTGCAGATGTTTGTTCTAATGTCTTTGTTGTTGATTTTAGTGTTTTTATTACGTAAATAACAAAAAGTGCAATCGCTACAGCTATAATAAAGACACTTATGTATAACAAAGCTTCCACTAAGCATACCCCCTCCTCAATTCTTTACCCAATTCTACAATCTTAAAACAAAAGATTCAAATAGAGGGCTGCAAAAAACAAATTCGACATTTCCCATCGATCTCCTGCTAGCAATTGTTTATCTTACAAAAAGAAAGAAGATAACTAGAACTGTTCTAGTTATCTTCTTATACCCTTTTTTAGTAAGAACTATGCATTAGCTGCTTTTTTTCTGACTTATTTCATAAGCTTTTTGATATTTTTGGATATCCCCAGCCCCCATAAACAATAATACTTCATGCTCATGGACCTGCAGTTGTTCAATTTTTGATTCATGCATTAAGTGGCTGCCGTCAATTAATTGTTGTAGTTGCTCAATGGTTAGCGAGCCTTGATCTTCTCTTGCAGAACCGAAAATGTCACAGAGATAAACAGTATCAGCTTGACTTAGGGCATCAGCGAACTCTTGTAAGAATGCTTTTGTACGAGTAAATGTGTGTGGCTGAAAGATTGCCGTTACTTTACGGTCTTTGTATTTCTTTTTCGTTGCTTCAATGGTCGCCGCAATTTCAGTGGGATGATGTGCATAGTCATCAATTAAAATTTGCGAACCAAATACTTTTTCACTGAAGCGCCTCTTCACACCTGCAAATGTTTTTAAATGTTTCGCAACGTCTTCATACTGTAAGCCTTCATAATGACACAACGTAATGATGGCGAGTGCATTTTTCACGTTATGATCGCCATAACCTGGTATTAAAAACGTTCCGTATCGATCCCCACGGATGTACGCATCAAAAGATGTTCCTTCTGACGTGCTTTTAATGTCTCGCGCTTGGAAATCATTATCTTCACTTAAGCCATAATAAAGAATTGGTACATTGGCTTTAAGCTCCTGCAAATGCTGATCGTCCCCACACGCAATAATCGCTTTTTTGACTTGACGAGCCATTTCTTCAAATGCAGAAATGACATCGTCTACGCTTTTAAAATAATCTGGGTGGTCAAAATCAATGTTCGTCATAATGCAATAGTCAGGTGAATAGTTTAAGAAATGACGACGGTATTCACACGCTTCAAATACAAAGTAGTTGGAATCAGTCGTACCTTTCCCTGTGCCGTCTCCAATTAAATAAGAAGTTGGCTTTATTGACCCGATGACGTGAGCAAGTAAACCTGTTGTTGATGTTTTTCCATGGGATCCTGTAATTGCTACGCTTGTAAATTGCGAAATAAACGACCCTAAAAATTCTGGGTACACATCTACTTTTAAGCCAAGTTCTCGTGCACGAACAATCTCTTCATGGTTTTCTCCATACGCAGCGGACATAATGACATGCTGCTGTTCTTTAATATTATCCGCAGAAAAAGGAAGAAGCGGGATACCTTTTTTCTCAAGAGGTTTTTGAGTAAAAATGGCTTCAGTAATATCTGAGCCTTGAACGTCTTCTTTCATATCATCTAATATTTGCGCTAACGCACTCATACCAGAGCCTTTAATTCCGGTAAAATGGTAGGTTGTCACTGATAAAGCCTCCAATCTAAGCCCTAGGTTCGTTTCTAGGTGCCGATCCAATCGCTAAATTTCCGTTAATAATGTTTAGTATATGCGATAACCTATAAATGGTCCGGTCATTCACTATACAATCCATCACTTTCCATTACATATCATATATAAGTTTTGCCATTTTCTCAAGTTCAAGCTAGATCTGACTTTGAATGGAACGTTTGATTTAGCTGATCTTCCGTTACTAACACCGTTCTTGGCTTACTTCCCATCGCACCAGAAATAACGCCTCTTGCTTCCATCATGTCCACGAGTCGAGCGGCTCGATTGTATCCAACTCGAAAGCGGCGTTGAATACTTGAAGCAGAACCACTTCCTTGTTCCACGACAAAATAACACGCATCTTCTAACAACTCATCTTCTTGCTCTGTTTGTTCAAACGCTTTCTCTATTGCTTCACTTTCAAACGCATAGTTCGGCGATCCTTGTTTTTTTGCGTAGTCGATTACCGCTTCAATTTCGTCATCAGATACAAATGTACCTTGAACGCGAACCGGCTTCGCTGCACCATTTTCATGGAACAGCATGTCGCCTCTTCCTAATAACCGTTCTGCACCGCCCATATCAAGAATGGTTCGTGAATCGGTTTGTGACGAAACAGAAAAAGCAATTCTTGTTGGGATGTTCGCTTTTATTAACCCTGTAATAACATCTACAGATGGTCTTTGGGTTGCTAATAGTAAATGAATGCCGCATGCACGCGCTTTTTGAGCGATACGACAAATGGCATCTTCTACGTCTTGAGGGGATACCATCATCAAATCAGCTAGTTCATCAATAACTACAAGAATATAAGGAAGCTTTTCATGTCTTTCGTTGTACTTCTCGATATCACGTACACGGGTCTTACTAAAGAGCTCATAGCGCCTCTCCATCTCTTGGACAACCCATTTTAACGATGCAGTCGCTTGCTTTGGATCTGTAATAACAGGCGCTAATAAATGTGGCACATCGTGATAAGGCGCTAATTCCACCATTTTAGGATCAACGAGCAACAGTTTTAATTCTTCAGGTGAAGCTTTGTACAATAAGCTAATTAAAATGGAGTTGATACATACACTTTTACCTGAACCCGTTGCACCTGCCACTAAACCGTGAGGCATTTTTTTTAAATCAGTCACAACTGGATTTCCAGATATATCAAGACCTAAAGCTGCCGTAAGCGGAGAGGATGGCGTACGAAACACATCTCTTCGCAAAATTTCCCTAAGCATAACTGGCGTAGACGTTCGATTTGGTACTTCAATTCCGATTGCATTTTTCCCTGGAATTGGCGCTTCAATTCGAATATCTTTTGCAGCTAAAGACAGCTTAATGTCGTCTGTTAAATTTGTAATCTTGTTCACCTTTACACCTTTTGCTGGTTGAATTTCAAACCGCGTGACAGCTGGACCTTTTGTCCGATTCACCACTTTGGCATCAACGTGAAAGCTAAGCAATGTTTCCTCGAGCAATGTAGCTTGTTCATCTAGCCAAGCGCTATCATCGTCTGTTGTTCTCTCAGGATAATGAAGCAGTTTAAGAGGCGGCGCATCATAGTGATCCACTCGCTCAGCCTGTCGCGAATGCTGCTGTTTCTTTCGTCGATCTGTTGGCAGCATTAAAACATTAAAAGGAATCTCCTTTTTTTCCGATGGCTTGGGAGTACTTTTTATAGAGGCCTCTTTATGCGATTGAACTACTTCATTTTCTTCTAAGCGCGTGTTGCCTTCGTCCATCGGCTCCACCACATCTGGCGTGAACGCTTCTTCAGCAATGACCGCTGTTTCAGGCTCCTCTTGAATGGATGCTTCAGTGGATGGTTTACCTTCATCTTTTGAGACGACAACGTCTGCCTCAATGTTCGGCTCCATTTCCAGTTCAGGTTGCTTCTCATTATCTTCCAATGTCTCTTCAGAAATTGGAACAATGATCGGCTCCTCAGCTTGATTTTCAGATTCTTTGTCAGCTACACGTTCCTCTTTTAAAGAAGCAAGCGCTGATCGAGCTTCTTCAACTGTAGGTTGTTTTTCAGCGGTTTGTAAAAGCTGAACGGACTCACTTGTTTGTTCATGATCGTTTGACATTGAATCATCTTTTTCGTTCATACGCTCAATAAAGTTTTTCTGTGCGTGTCTCGTGTTGCGTAATAGCCAATTATAGTCGCTATTATCACTCACCATGTTTTTTTGAATCCCGTGTACAGGCGAGGGAATGGTTGTCGGCTTAAACGTTCCTTGAAAATACGTTGACTCACGAGATGGCGTTCCAGTTCTTAACGTTGAAGGTTTCTTTTGATGGTTCGTCTCAATTGCTTTAGCTACTTGGTTCTTTTCCTTTTGTACTTCGTCATTCCCTTGATTTTGATACGAATAGCCATAGTAAAACGTCATTCTAGCATCTTCTAACTCTTCAACTGGCTTTTGATCGGTCTGCTTTGGACGTTTTACATCTTCCTCTGAATGAGTGGATGTATGTATTGGTTCTTCTCGATTCTCATCCTCTTGTCCTTTGAAGTAATTGAACCATTTGTTCAAAAAATTCATGATTTCACCACCTGAAGTAAAAAAGCTGGCATTCTTAAAAAGAGCCAGCCTTATTAACAATTATAAATATGCAGATCCAATTTGTTTGTCATCTGACAATACAAGAATGCCTTTTTCAGCAGGAGCATCTTTTAACCCTAGTTCTTTTGCAGAACATATCATTCCATGGGACGCTTCTCCACGTAGTTTCGCTTCTTTAATAACTAACCCACTAGGCATAATGGCACCAACCTTTGCCACAACGACTTTTTGTCCTGCAGCAATATTCGGTGCTCCACACACAATCTGTGATTTCTCAACACCAAGATCCACTTGGCAAACGGATAGTTTATCAGCATTCGGATGCTGTTCACAACTCTCTACATACCCCACAACAAATAGTGGCTTTTGCTCAAAATTAAAATTAATGGTTTGTCCATTCTCTGATGCAGCTTTTTGTACGAGCGCTTCAATATCTTCCGTTAATTCAATAGCGCCTTCCCCGTCTACTTCGCCATAATTCGATGCATGTAGCACGTTAATACCAGCTAGTGCACCTGTTGTTCGATTTTTTATTTGGACAAAGTCTCCATACTGTTCAACAAGACGGTCATCAATGGAAGCCTGTTCCTTAACAAGCAATAAGACATCGCCAATTCCTTTTTTGTTATAAAATGCGTTCATCGTCTGCTCCTCTTGCCACACGTAAGCGTAGCGTTTCTAGTATACTTCATTAATCAAACTTGGACTATCGGTCTTTAGGCTTTTTTTGCGCTAAGATAAAAACAGGTTCAAGTTCTCCTCTTTCAACAGCAAAAGGAAGTGCGGTAACCGGAATTCGTCCATTTCGGAAAAATTGCAAGGCCATTTGTCCTAAAACGTCATAACCGGTGTGATTTTGGATATCTGCGAAGATTAGTGAATCTTGATGAGGAATTGCGATCGCTAGCTCCCCTTTAACCTTTTGTTCCATTTTTTCAAGGAATGATTGATCAAGGACGCGACTTGCATCATAGCCATCGTTTGCACTTACAAAATAAAACGTATTTCCAGCTACCTCATCTTGCTTCACCGGACACTCTAATGAACGAATGTTAAACATCGCCATCTCTTTTAATTCTTTTAACCCTAGAGAGCTGTCCGCTAAACGAGCTTCATCGATTAACGTGTACGTTTCACCTAGATCGAGCGCATAATAAATTCTTGTTTCTGCCGTGTGTTCGTCAAAGATGAGCTTTTTTCCGTCTGACGTTTCTTCTGGAAAAGATGCAGCCCGAATAACAGGGAAAATATGCTTTTCTTTTCCATCGAGCGCGACGCTTTCTTTCATTGACATAAGCCCAACTCGTACATGGCGAATCGCTTCTTCAATCGAATCGTACTCTTTTCGTTCCCATCGCGCTAATAATGGTTTAAGCGCTAACGTTACACCTTTGTTAATGGATGGATCTTCTACACGTAACGTACTCTCTTTATGGTCATAACGGATGGTCCAGCCATCGTGTTGTAATTTGTCTTCGATTTGTTTTCTAAAGGTTTGAAGATTCAACGTTAACCCTCCTTATTCGTACTTTAGTTTAACACGAATCGACTAAAAACTAAAAAGCTAGGAGGTTGATTTCACCTCCTAGCCTACTTTTGCTTCTGCTTCAGTTAAAAATGTTTGAATTTCTTCTTCTGTCTTACGGTCTTTAGAAACAAATCGTGCTAATTCTTCACCGTTTGAAAAAGCAAGGAAGCTTGGTATTCCAAACACATCATGAGCGATACAAACATCGATAAGTTTGTCTCGGTCCACATAATAAAACGTAAAGGTTGGGTAATCTACTTCCAGTCGAGGTAGAAACGGCTCAATCACTCGGCAATCTGGACACCAATCAGCTGAGAATAGAAAGACCGCTGTCTCCGATTCTTTAATTTTGTTAAATTCTTCAACACTTGCTACATGTTCCATCGTATACACCCCATCTTAGCCTTCTAAAAGATTCATGTCGTTCTGTTTGATCCAGCCTTTTTTTCTCATCCACTCAGACACGATGAGCGCGACGACCGCTGGTATTCCTACATAGCATACTACAACTTGAGTGAAAATCAACCAAGTAAAGCCCATTTCTGTAAAAGTCATAATCGGTCCGACTAGCCCACTCGTTCCCATTCCAGCGCCAGCTGCATTATTTATTAAACCGAAGACCATTGTTCCAACTGGGGCAGCAACTAAACTTGCCACTGTTGGCGGAATGAGAATGCGAGGATTTCGAATAATATGTGGCACTAGCAGCATGGATGTACCAATGCCAATTGAAAGTAACCCGCTTACTCGATTGTCTCGATAACTAGCAACCGCAAAACCGACCATTTGCCCTGCACAACCAATTGCAGCAGCCGCAGCGACAGGCCCTTGTACATCAAGCATAATTGCTATGGCGGCACTAGAAATAGGCGCAGTTAATGCCCAACCCATTAGAACCGCTACAACGCTACTCATAATAAGTGGTTGTTGAGTCGTCGCCCACGTAATTGCGTCACCAATCGACACCATTAAAAACTGGATTGGTGCACCTAAAAGAAGCGCAACGCTATAGCCGGAAACAATTGTCGCAATCGGTGTAACGAGAATATCAATTTTTGTTTCTCCTGCAACGATTTTTCCTATCTCCGCTCCTACTATAACTGCTAAAAAACTCCCGGCAGGTCCTCCATAAAAAGCACCTGCAGCACCGCAGACAATTGTTGCTAGTACGACGAAATTAGGCGCACCAAGCGCGAGAGCAACAGCAGCGCCAATCGCTGCCCCGTATAGGTCCATCGTAAATTGACCAAGTTCAATTATCTGCTCAATTTGAATTTGTTCTCCGATTGTTCGAATAATAATACCAATAATTAATGTCGCAAATAAACCAAACGTCATTTGTCCCATCGCTTTAATAAAATAGGTACGTAATGACGGTTGAACACCTTTTTTCTCTAAAAAAGCTTTCATGTCTCACACTCCAAAAATTAATCTTGTCTTCTTTAAGAATACGACATGTCTTTTCATGTGACAAGACAATTTAAGTAGGTTTACTTTTCTGCATATAGGATAACCATTATCATAGAAACTAAAGAAATGAAAAGGAGTTTTACAATGGAACTAAATGTGTACTTAGCTGGCGAAATTCATTCAGATTGGCGCGACACAATAAAAGATTTAGCAAAGAAAAACGATTTACCTGTAAACTTTTACGGGCCAATGGAAAATCATGATAAAAGTGACAAAATTGGTGAAATGATTTTAGGAGAACAACCAACAAACATTTACACAGATGAAGCTGCATCAAGTATAAACAATTTACGAACGCAAATTCTTATGAAAAAATCAGATGTTGTCATCGCTTTATTTGGTGAGGAGTACAAGCAATGGAATACTGCTATGGATGCATCAAGGGCCATTGAGGCCGGCATCCCCGTCATTCTAATTCGGCCAGAAAAACTTCATCACGCCCTTAAAGAATTATCAAATAAAGCTCAAGTGGTGGTCGAGACACCTGAACAAGCGGTACAAACGTTAGGCTATATTTTTGCAGAACAGTAAAAAGTTCGGATGAAGATCGAACAAAAACGACCGATCCTAAATAGGATCAGTCGTTTTTTGTCTGTGACAAGCTCTAAAGAAAAGCTGCGGTTCATGTTTAATGGAGTGTGGAACGCTGTTCAAACTCATACATGCCGTAACAACTCGCTACAAGCTGTGAAAACATTTGTTTACGCGTTACACGACCATTTGTTAACAATCCAATTGCTCCATCTTTTTTCCCAATTTCATTTCCAATAATGTGAGAGAGCTCCACCCCTGACTCTAACGAATCATTATATACTTTAGGTAACGGCAAACTTAAACCTGAAGCTGGGTAAATGCGACCATCGCGGGTCACTAAAACACCCCAATTGCAGATATAATATATGCCTTTGACGAGCATCACGCCACCTTCAAGGCCAATTCCTAAATCGGCGTCCTCCGCTTGTCTTGCACGTTCAGCTCGATTTAATGCCCCTTTTCGTGTTTCTTCACTTGATAAGGGTTGATCCCTTACTCCTGAAGCAGATGCAATTGCAGAGATGACAATGGCTTCTTTAATAAGCACATCTTTAACAGCATGAACTTTTGCAGGATTTTTTGTCCCTACCGCTAGCGTCATCATACGTATGACGTTAAACTTTCATACGTTGACTTATCAGTGGAACGAACAAGTTTTACTAACAGTTCTTTTGCCGCAG
The DNA here is from genome assembly GCF_047238345.1 of Shouchella phoenicis. Taxonomy (NCBI): domain Bacteria; kingdom Bacillati; phylum Bacillota; class Bacilli; order Caryophanales; family Bacillaceae; genus Shouchella; species Shouchella phoenicis. The sequence continues at coordinate 2,679,868 of NZ_JBDFMQ010000001.1, forward strand.
CATAGTCATCAACATGTAGAATCGATGAAGACGTATGAATATACCGCGCACATACGCCAATAACAGCAGAAGGAACACCATCCCCAGACGTATGAATGCGCCCTGCATCCGTACCACCTGGTGAGATGAAGAATTGATACGGAATATTATTTGCTTCAGCCGTATCAAGTACAAAATCCCGCATCCCTTTATGTGTAATCATTGTGCGGTCATGAATTCGAACTAACGCGCCTTTACCTAAATGACCAAATGCATCTTTTCCACCAGTTGCATCATTAGCTGGACTTGCATCAAGCACATAGCTTAAATCAGGTTGAATCATATGTGCCGCTGTTGCCGCTCCTCTTAAGCCGACTTCTTCTTGTACGGTTGCACCAGAGAAGAGCACGTTTGGTACAGTTTCTCCTTTTAGCTCTTTTAACAATTCAATGGCTAGACCAACACCGTAACGATTGTCCCAAGCTTTTGCCATAATTTTTTTTTGGTTCGCCATAGGAGTAAACGGACATTCAGGAACGATTGGTTGTCCAGGCTTGATGCCTAATGATAGACAATCGTCTCGATCATCAGCTCCAATATCAATGTACATTTCTTCAATTGGCATTGGCTTTGAGCGCTGTGAATCTTGCAGCAAATGAGGAGGGGTTGAGCCAATCACCCCAATAATTGGTCCTTTATCCGACATAATTTGTACGCGTTGCGCAAGAAGAACTTGCGACCACCAGCCACCTAATGTTTGAAATTTAATTAGTCCTTTTTCATTGATTGATGTCACCATGAACCCTACTTCATCCATGTGCCCAGCTACCATTACTCTTGGACCCTCTTCATTTCCACGTAAAACACCAAACGTGCTGCCTAATTTATCTTGAATAATTTCGTCGGTATGTTTCGATAATTCTTTTTTAACGAAAGCTCGAACATCATGCTCAAAGCCTGGCGGTCCTACAAGTTCGGTTAAAGACTGAAATAATTGTTTTGTTTGATCGTTCATATGTACCTCCCACAAGCTATTCTCTTTTTTATTTTACAGAACTTCTTTCAGATAAGCTAGCGATTCATTTGTCCTATTCAGTCGTCGTGTAAAGGAGATTTACTTTTCACACAAAACTATGGTATCGTAAATGGTGATTCTAACAGAGATGGTTTTTATTTTTTGATTTAAGGGGATATCATGAATTGTACCCATCAGCTGGCACTCCACTTACTTTTATAATAAGGAGAGGTTTAAATTGAAACGTTTATCGATTGGAATTGGCGTAGGCGTTCTTATAGGTGTTCTAGCATCTAGAGCTTGTCAATCGGATGAAATGAAGCCTGAGACCGTTCTAAAGAAAGTCAAAGCAGTAGTAAAACAAGAATACATTATTCACGGCTCATGGATTCACATGCAGCCTGAAACGATTACTCATTTAGGTCTTACGTATCAAGCTTATCGAGGAGGCTTAACAAGTTCAACAGTCGACGGTCCTGTTCAATATGAATTTGTTGCCGATATAAACAGCGGTGTTCTTCTAAAGCTTGAACAAATTTAAATCCTTTTAACCTCAAAAAAAGAGTCCTGCGATGCAGGGCTCTTTTTACACTTATGAAAACGTTGCTTCTAACCGATAAATCCGATCACCTTTAGCAGAAAATTTCTCTTCATATTCTGTCATAATATTGCCTTCCATCTCGCTGTTATGAAGATCGAGGCTTACATTTTTTAACGACATTCCATAGCTAGACATACTATGTAGGGAATATTCGAATAGCCCTTGATTATCAGTTTTAAAATGAACCTCTCCTTGAGAATCCATTACCTCGCGATACATACTCAAATAATGTTCGTGAGTCAGACGTCTTTTTTCATGACGATTTTTTGGCCACGGATCCGTAAAATTAATAAACAAACGATTAATTTCTCCAGCTGAAAAAAATTCGGTTAAATCGCCAACATCTTCACTTAAAAGCTTAACGTTTGCAACACCAGCTTCTTCTACGTTTTCCATTGCTGTAATAAGAACACTCTCATATCGTTCTACGCCAATGAAATTCACCTCAGGATGAGCCTGTCCCATCTTCGTTATAAACTGCCCCTTCCCTGTTCCAACTTCAATATAAATTGGATTGTTGTTCCCAAAAATGTCATTCCAGTTTCCTTTTTGTAAAGCTGGTTCTTGAATAACAATCGTTGGACGTTTACTCAATTCTTCTCTGGCCCACGGTTTATGTCTTAAACGCATGTCTATCCCTCTTTCTTATTATCTCTGAATAATTTTCAAACAATTAAGCTACGCTATAATGAAGGAGGTGTAACATGCCTTTATCAACGAATCATAAACTTTCATTAATTAAAGATTTACTACTCAGTCAGCAAACCGAGCATTTCCTCACTCAAAATGAACAAGAACAATTGACGCAGCTCTTGTCAAATGTCGCTCAAGATCAATCGCTTGATTCGAGCCTTTCTGATACAATCTCCCAAATTGCAAGCGCATCGGAGACCGACACATTCGATTCTCAAGCCATTGATAGTTGGATTAATCAATTATAGTTGGCTTATTTCCTAGGAAATAAGCTATCTCGTCTCAAGCAAATAGCTCATCTCTGATAAGATGAGCTATTGATTAAATAAGACAATTTTTTTTCATAGCTACGTACTTGATCTTCGTTATTTCGACTATAGTGCCATAGATACTCTGATATGCTATTTGCTACAACATACCAGTACATTCTTAATCGTAAAGAATCTGTTAACCGCTCCCCGTACACTGTTAACCAGTCAGCCCACTCATCTTCAGGGATATACGTATATAACAATAGACCTAAATCAAGAGCAGGATCAGCAACGGTCGCACCGTCCCAATCAATTAAATACAAATTCTCGTGTTCATCACGCATCCAATTATTATGGTTAATATCGCCGTGACAAACCGCATATTTAGTGTCATCCAATCGCTGAAGTAAACGCTCAAGTTCGCTTAAACCTTTAACAATTAGCGGGTTATCAAGTCCATAAAGCGATACTTGCAAATGCATGTTTTCAATCATTACAGACGGAACTAAAGGTTTATTCCCCATCCTTGTAAACATATCTAGCAAATCAGCGGAATTATGAATATTCGCAAGCAGTTTTGCTGTACTTGCTTTCCTCATTTCCTTCGCTTTTAGTTCTCTTCCTTGAATCCAGCGCTGTGCCGTAATGACGTCACCACTTTCCAACCTCTTTGTCCACAATAATTTCGGGACAATTCCTTCAGCAGAAAGAACCGCAAGAAAAGGAGATGAATTTCGCTTTATGAATAATTGATAGTCGCCATGTCTAGCAACGTATGCTTCACCAGTTGCGCCTCCAGCGGGTAAGACATCCCAGCCTTCTCCTAAAAACAATTCCACCAGGTTCACCCTCAATTTCCTTTTCTTTTCTTCCGCTTCCTTACTGCTTTTCTAATAAAAAAAATCCATTAAAAGAAGCAGAGCACAGCAAAGTCTCTGCCATCTATTCAATCAACTCTATAATCGTTACGATTGAAGCGGCATCGTGCATGATCACAATCAATAGGTAGGTCTTATGTTACCAAAAATTTATAAGAAACGTCAACGTGAGATTGAAAAAAACTATTTCCAAATGCCTTTGGCAGAAATCGAATCTTCTCATAGTAAAAATGATTCTGTCAATCGACTTTTTACTTGAGGAAAGATTGACAGCAAGCGAATAAGTTTGCTTCAATAGGGGAGTTATATAACGATATACTTGTTTAAAAGGTGTTTAGAACGGAGGAACAAAACGTGCACCATCACGAAAATCGCGCAATCTTACTTGTAACATGTCAAGATAAACCAGGAATTGTCGCTGCAATTTCTACATTACTCTTTAATCATCACGCAAATATTGTTCAGTCGGACCAATATTCGACTGACCATGAGCACGGTCGCTTTTTTATGAGAATTGAATTTGAATGGCAAAAAGATCAAGCTCATTTCCGATCAATTCAACAAGCGCTCCAATCGTTGGCTGCCACACATGATTTCACCTATAAATTAGAAGAAGCTCAACGAAAGAAGCAAATGGCCATTTTTGTTTCTAAAGAAAATCATTGTTTGTCTGAACTTTTATGGAAATGGAAAGCAGGCGAATTATACGCAGACATTCCGCTTGTGATCAGCAATCATCCCGATACACAAGTAGAGGTTGAATCGTACGGAATTCCTTTTTATCATATTCCAGCCACAAAAGAAAACAGAGAAGAGGCAGAAGCCGCTGCAATTGCATTGTTAAAAGAACATAATATTGAGTTAGTCGTTTTAGCTCGCTACATGCAAATTTTAACATCAACATTTGTCTCCCAGTTCCCGCAGCGCATCATTAATATTCACCATTCGTTTTTGCCTGCATTCATCGGCGCAAATCCTTATGCAAAAGCATTTGAACGCGGCGTTAAATTAATTGGCGCTACTGCTCATTATGTTACAGATGATCTAGATGAAGGTCCGATCATTGAACAGGACGTGATTCGTGTCGACCACCGTCACTCTGCAAAAGACCTTCGAATTGTCGGCAGAAATATTGAGCGAATCGCCCTTGCCCGTGCTGTACAATGGCATTTGGATGACCGCTGTATCGTTCATCAAAACAAAACGATTTTATTTTAATAAACGTACGTAATGCAAGTGGCTGGGACAAAAGAATATGAACAAGTTGAAAAGACGGTTAATCCAATGGATTAATCGTCTTCTCTTTGTTATAAGAACCTGAGACTCGTGCGGGACAGCACATGTCTGAAGATCCTGTAGCGACTTTCTAGCAAGAGAGGCTAAAGTCGGTCCCGGCATAGAAGACCACGGTGAACGAAAGGAACCTTGAGTTTTGTCCTACTCTCTATCCTTTTAAGAAACTTGCCCTTGTACTCATACTTTATTTAATGCTCATAAATCATTTTTCTTGTCATGCCCCCATCAATCGTGAGCGTTTCACCATTAATAAAGTTATTTTTGGGATTCGCTAAAAATAAACACGCCTGTGCAATATCACTCGGTGTGCCCACACGCTTTGAAGGATGCTGGTGGTGATCAATCTCTCTTAACTCTTTAACATCGCCTGTATGAATCCATCCAGGTGCAATAGCATTGACGGAGATGGTTGTGTCTTGAAGTGAGACAGCCATGGCATGTGTCAGCGCGGCAATTCCTCCTTTAGAGGTCGCATATGCTTCTGAATCAGGTTCAGACATATAGGCACGTGTTGATGAAATGTTAATGATGGCAGATGGGGTCTTCTCACTTTTCATCTTTTTTGCAAACCCTTGAGAGAATAAAAATGTACTTGTCACATTTGTTTGGAGCACATGGTTCCACTCTTCAATGGTCAATTCAAAAAAATTTTTGAATGTGGAGACTCCAACATTGTTAATTAACACAGCAGGGGTTCCAAATTTTTCTGTTATGTGGTTCATTGTTGCCTGCACTTGATCATAATCTGCTAAATCAGCTTGCAACGCTACTACATGTTCCTGCTCCCATGTCGGCTCCTCTTTATCAATTGCAATGACTTGATGCCCTTCTTTTGCAAATGCTTGGGACACAGCCTTGCCAATCCCATTTGCACCACCTGTTACAACGACTAAGCGGTTTTCCACGTTCCATCATCCTTTCCTGTACCAACTATTTACCCTCTTAATTCTAATAAAAAACGATCTATTTACTCATGTACCTCGTTATATATAAATAAAAAAGCCTCCACATCTAGCTTTGGAGACTTCTTACGTTTGCACTATCCTTGTTCTAACGCTAATAGTTCATGATTAATAAACGCAAATTCGGATTTATCCATCGGTGCGTCAATCCATATAATTTGCGGTCTCTGCAAATGTGGAGGAAAACTTTCTTTCCCATATGTTTGTTCCCATACTTTTATGCTCTCATTGAGGTTTTTTTTGGCTTCTAAAAACGTATCACCAAAACCTACGCATTCTTCCAATCCCATGAGTTCGACCATCATTTCGGTCGCTCCGAGCCAATTAAACACTTTCCTTACACGTAAATCATAGAAAGAGATGTAGCTGCCCTGGACCATCAAATACCTCCCTTTATTTCTGAACAGCTCAATAACAATTGTTTTTATATTAGTAAATTTTGTAAATGGATAACGTACATTAAAATAACACGACCTTTTTATTATAGCCTTTACGACTATACGTTTCAATGCTCTTCCTGATTAATTTTAAAGAATATGTAAAGGTCACGTTGAATGTGATGAAATAATTGATGATTTATTGGTCAATCTATACGTACACATCGCTTAATTTAGGTCGTCATTTCGCACGATTGAAGCAAAAATATTCGCATGTCTCCTATATTGCCTTTATAATGTGTAACGTAGAGAAAGACATTTAATGAGGTGAAAAAATGAAAGTCGTAAATAATGTTGCTGAATTGATTGGAGAAACGCCGTTAATCCGTTTAAACAAATTAGCCGATTCAAAGGGAGCAGCCGTTTATTTAAAGCTAGAAATGTTTAACCCGAGTGGCAGCGTGAAAGACCGTGCAGCCTATTCGATGATTGTACAAGCAGAAGAAGATGGCTTATTAAAAGAAGGATCAACAATTATTGAACCAACATCAGGGAATACGGGTATCGGCTTGGCGATGAATGCAGCGGCCCGGGGGTATCGCGCCATTTTAGTCATGCCAGATACAATGAGTCAAGAACGCATAAACTTGCTTAAGGCTTATGGTGCTGAAGTCGTTTTAACCGAAGGCGACAAAAAAATGCCAGGTGCCATTGATAAAGCAAAACAACTTGTTGAAGAAATTCCTGGTGCATACATGCCGATGCAGTTTGAAAACGAAGCAAACCCGGATGCGCATCGAAAAACAACCGCTCATGAAATTAAACATAGCCTTGATTCTATCGGTGTTAGCCTATCAGGTTTTGTTGCAGCTTCTGGAACTGGTGGAACCATTACCGGCACTGGCGAAACATTAAAAGAATTCTACCCAAATGCAATTATTCACGTTGTTGAGCCTGCAGGTTCCCCTGTATTATCTGGCGGCAAACCTGGCCCTCACAAACTTGTGGGAACAAGCCCTGGCTTCATTCCATCGATTTTAAATCAAACCGTTTATGATAAAATTAGACGCATAGATGATGAAAATGCGTATAAAACGACACGTGATTTAGCCCGATTAGAAGGCATTCTTGTTGGCCCTTCATCAGGAGCTGCCTGCTTTGCTGCGCTAGAACTTGCAAAAACAATGTCTCCTGATGACCATGTCGTTGCGATTGCATGTGATACAGGCGAACGTTACTTATCAACAGATTTATTCCAGTTTGAAGACTAAGAATCGCTTAAATGATCTTCGTAATGAGTTACCCTCATTTACGAAGATTTTTTTCGAGCATTGATTCTGTTTACGTTAAAAAAAACCTCGTATAGCCGCAAAACCATTGCTTGTTTTCTGTACAATCCTTTCGATACATTCATAAATGTTCGGCTTTTTGACGATGTTTTCATATAGGTGTTCCATTTTAACCAACAATTTACATGATTTCTTCTTTGCGCTTTTTCTTATTTTGGTGTAAACTATAAGTGTCTAAATAGAGAGCGATCTTTTTTAGATTAGATGCACGACAATCAAGACCATCACCTCACCTAACTTAGTAACATTGGATTAAATGGTTTTCAATTTGCATAGGATTGGGTATAGGGATTTGAATTCATGTTTAAAGAAGGAGTGGTTTTTTGCAAACTTCAACTGATCGTATGCTGACTCGAATTAAGTCCATCTACTTGTACATCAAACAGAAGGGAACTGTCACGACGAATGAATTAGTTGAAGAGTTCGGCATCACTCAACGAACCGTGCAGCGAGACTTAAATGTACTTGAATATAACAATCTTGTCGTTAGCTCAGCACGAGGCAAATGGAAAGCAACAAGTAAAAAAACAAAAGTATCATAAAAAAGAAAAGACCCTCATAGGTCTTTTTTTTGGTTTGTTTTGGCCATGACACGTTCTTCAGAAGTTAATTCACGAAAATGGCCGCGGGGCAATTTTTCATCCATCCACAATGAGCCAATTCTTAATCTTTCAAGCTCCATCACTTGTTTCCCTACCGCTTCAAACATGCGCTTTACTTGGTGATATTTCCCTTCCGACACTTCTACATGTACAATTGACAATTCATCTGCCTGTTTTATTTCTAATTGTGCAGGCTTTGTCGTGTAGCCATCCTTTAACGTTACGCCTTGTTGAAACGCTTGGACATCTTCTTCCGTAACGCTTCCTCTAATTTCAGCACGGTACAGTTTTCCTACATGTTTTTTTGGTGACATCAATTCATGGGAATACTGCCCGTCATTTGTCAATAGGATGAGTCCTTCTGTATCCAAATCCAAGCGCCCGATAGGAAAAAGCGGGTAGTGTCCATACTCTGCTGACACTAAATCAATTACGGTTTTATGCACCCGGTCTTCTGTAGCGGACAGAACATTTTTTGGCTTATTTAACATGATGTAGACGTATTCTTTGTACTCAACCTCTTCCCCGCTTACTTGGATCAAGTGCTGATCTGGGTCGACCTGAGTTTTCGCATCCTTTACCTGTTTTCCATTAACATGAACAGCACCATGTTTAAGTATTTTTTTCACCTCTGCACGTGATCCATAACCTGCATTCGCGAGGAGTTTATCCAATCTCATTTTCACAACCCTTTCTTTCTCAAAAGAAATAGCTGAAGGAGGTTCCCCTGTCTTCAGCTATACGCTTCTTTGCTTTTAAACATATATTCTCTCGTTCTGTAGTGGACGTTTAGTACGATCCCTACCGCTAGCATATTTGTTAATAAGGCACTACCTCCATAGCTTATAAACGGAAGCGCAAGGCCTGTAATCGGCATTAAGCCAATGGTCATGGCGATATTTTGAAACACTTGAAACACAAGCAGTCCAATGACACCTGATACAAGATACGTACCAAATAAGTTGTTGCACGTTAAAGCAATCATAATCATGCGATAAAACAATAAGAAATAAACGACTAGCAACACCATCGCTCCGAGAAAGCCAAACTCTTCCCCAATAACGGTGAAAATAAAATCTGTGTGTATCTCAGGAATGGCATCGCCTTGTGTTTGTAAGCCTTCCATAAACCCACTACCAAACAACTGTCCGGAACCAATCCCAAGAATGGCTTGATTTAATTGATAGCCAATACCACTTGTATCATCATCCGGCGTTAGCCAGCCATAAATTCTTGATAGTTGGTGGGGCTCAATTAAGTATTCGCTAAAAAACTCAAAGTGAGCTTGATGCATATACACCATGAAGGCCAAGAAGGCGACCACGATCCCCACTAAGGAGAATAAAATCTTCCAGCGTATCCCAGACATTAAGACCATCGTTGCAATAACCGCCGCTACCACTAACGCTGTCCCTAAATCTGGTTGTTTTAAAATAAGGAAAAAAGGAGGAACACTTACAGCAAGCACCTTTGCCAGCAAAATAAAATCTGCTTTCACAGAAAAATCACTTCGCTCGCTCGTTAAACGATAAAGCAAATGTGCTAAAGCTAAAATGAGGAAAATCTTCATGAATTCAGACGGCTGAATACCAAAAATCCACCGCTGTGCCCCATTTCTTTCCGTCCCAAAAAATTCAACTGCTAATAACAGGATCATGCCGATACCATATAACGGGATCGTTAAAAATTTAAAGTGATCAAAATCAACGAGCATAACCCCCGCAATAATTAAGGCGCCAACCCCGTACCAAATGACCTGTCTCACAACAAAGTATGTCGGATCTTCATTAAAGTACTGTCCTGCCCCACTGTATATGGCGAGCAAGCTAATGCACATTAATAAAAATACGAGGAACAAAAGTGTGTAATCAAGACCATGTTGTTTTCGTTCCATCTTAAGCCCCCAAACTCCAATTAAGCACTAAGTGATTCATCATTCTCTTGTTTACGTTTTTGTCGTTCATTGTTTTGATGGATATTTGCTAAAATCGCAATACTCAACAATGTAACGAGTAAAGACGTACCACCATATGATACAAGCGGTAACGTGACACCTGTTATCGGCAACATACCAGAAATGGCGCCCACGTTAAAAATAATTTGAATCGCAATTGAAAAGACAATCCCAAACGCAAGTAAACTCCCAAACGGGCTTTTACATTTTGTCCCGATCGAAACCCCGCGGAAGAGAATGATGCCATAGCAAATGAACACAAGGGCTATACCTAAGAAGCCCAACTCTTCTGAGATGATCGTTAAAATGAAATCGGTATGCCCTTCAGGTAAATTCCGCAACTTCTGCATGCTCTCACCTAAACCTAATCCAGTGAATCCGCCGTTTGAAATCGCTAAATACCCGTGAATCAACTGATACCCACTTCCAGATAAATCTTCAAACGGATTCATAAACGACACTAATCGCTGTAACCGGTATGGTTCAAGCAAAGCCAACGCCGAAAAGACAACTCCTCCAACAATGACTAAACCAATTAAATGCCGCCATCTTGCACCAGAAATAATTACAAGTAGAATGGCTGTTAACATGATGGAGGTTGCTGTTCCTAGATCCGGTTGTAGCATCACAAGACCAAACATGACACCGACCACAATTAAAGGGGGCATCACACCATTTACAAAGTCATCAATATACGCTTGTTTCCGAGAATACACATGTGCTAAATATATAATTAACCCTAATTTAACAAATTCAGATGGCTGTAACCCAATCGGGCCAAAACGAATCCACCGACTTGAACCAACTTCTTCCCCCATTCCGATAACAAGAACTAAGACTAATAAAATAAAGGAAGCGAGTATGATAAGTGGTGTGATTTTCTGAAAATGCCTGTATTGAAAATGCATTAAAATAATAAACGCTACAGTTGATAGACCAAGCCACATTCCTTGCCTCGTTACATAGTGGTACGGATTCTCACGAATATAGCCTTCTACATAACTTGCGCTATACACCATTAATAAACCAAACAATGCCAACACTACGGTTGCACCAATTAAAAGCCAATCATTATCTTTACGAAAGGAATAATTCATTCGTCCTCCTAATTGACTTGTTTTAAATGTTCAAGTCTCTTACTCTCATAAAACTGGCTTCATTATACCAAAGCTTGTCCGCAGGAAAAAGAGGCTTTTCGGTGAAACAAATGTCGAAAATCATCTACATTATGGGAAAGCTGTGAGAAAAAAAGAGACACGTCAATAGCGTCTCTATCTAAGCTTAAATTTATCCCCTAATACTTTACCTGCTAAATGGGAGCGAATGCCTAAATAAAAGTAGACAATGACGCCAGCACCTACACTTATAAAGAGCGGAACCGCTACACCAATTCGACTAACATCGTCACCTAACCAGACGCGCATTCCTCCCCAAATTAGTCCTACAGCGATCACCATAATCGTTGTAAATACCGCAATTAGGACCGTTCTTCTAAAGATAATGGTATAGTCAAACGCTGCATGTCGACCAATGGCATAAATATTTAACGCAAGCGCGACACCGAATCCGATATATGTTGTCCAAATCGCACCATAAGGACCAAACCACAAAATAAAGACATAGGTCAAACTTAATTTTAATAGTAACCCAATAATAAGGCTTAACACAGCATTTTTTTGACGATTCATCCCTTGTAAAATGGAGCCAGTTACTGCATAAACCGCAAAAAGAATCGTAACAGGTGCATAGAATCGTAATGTTTCCACACCGAGAACAAAGCTTTCGTTCGCACCAAATAAGAAGTAATAAATCGGCTCTGCTAGCACAAACATGCCAAATGATGCTGGAATCGTAATAAATAAAATCACTTGATACGTTTGAGTGATATACGTTTGTAAGACCGTTTGATCACCAGAAACATACGCTCTTGTAATCGTTGGCACGAGCGTTATTGATAATGCTGTTGCGAGCGCCATCGGAATTAACACAATCTTATGTGCCATCCCTGTTAATACACCAATATATGCCTTGCCTAGATGCCCTAATCCCGCTGCGGTCATCGCATCTTCTATCGTGTAGACATCAATCATTTGAAAGAGCGGTATCGATAAACCAACAAAGGATAATGGAAGCGCATATGAAATAAGCTCTTTATACATCTTTGGCAACTGTTGGCGGTTTTGAAGTGGTTGTTTCGTTTCTTCCACTTTTTTCAAGATATACGTACGTTGACTTCGATAATAATAGATTAACACAGCTAATCCACCGAAAGCCCCTACAAGCGCACCTAGAGTAGCAAACCCGACCGCAAGCGGCATATTGCCACTACCAAGATTCATGATAAGAAAAGCTGCTATTAAGATAAAGGCAATTCGAATAATCTGTTCCAATACTTGCGAAACAGAAGTAGGGACCATTTGCTGAAACCCTTGCATGTACCCTCTCATTAACGACATCACTGGAATCACAAGAAGTGCAAAGCTGACCATTCGAATAACGAACACCACATCATCGAATACATACTGGTCCCCTTCATTTGCTGTATAAGCAACTGTCGCTAATAAAGGCGCTCCTAAAAATAAAATCCAAAACGATAGAAAGCCCATTATGAGCATTAGTGGAATGCCGGATTTAAATAAGCGATGAGCCGTATCATAATCGCCTAACGCATGATATTTTGATACATATTTTGATAAAGCGACTGGTACGCCCATTGTCGCAAGTGCAATCATAATCCCGTACGGCATGTAGCCAGCTTGATAAAGGGCAACCCCTTGTTCTCCTACTAACGGGACAAAGGGAATAATATAAAGAAATCCAATGATTTTTGAAATAAGTGTTGCAAGGGTTAACGCTTTTGTTCCTTGCATTAATTTTGACCCAGCCATGACTTCCCCCGTTCAACCAAAAAAAAAGACTTCTTTCGCATTTTAGCATAGTTTGTCATCCATTGCCTTAACTATCCAATCCGACAAAAAGAATTCAATTTTTCTCCGCGTAAAAAAGCTAGTTTAACGAAAAATGTTGTCGTTAAACTAGCCTGTCCTTATTTAGTCATAGCTTTTGTATGAGCGTGAACCCACACCTTTAACATTTACTTTAGCAGTAAACAATCCACCGCTTTCTACTTCATTTTCTTTCGCTGCCGTTGTAATAAACAATGTCTGATAATCTTCGCCACCAAATGTACACGATGTTGTATGAGAAGCCGGTACTGTAACGGTTTCGATCACTTCACCGGTTGTTGGCTTGACTCTAATAACCGCTCCTGCTCCCCATAAAGCGACCCACAGCATCCCTTCTTTATCAATTGTCATGCCATCTGGGCTTCCTCCATAATCACTATAGGTGATGGGAACTGTTCCAATTGCCGTTATGTTCCTTGTGTCCTCAGCTTCATACCGATAAATGCTGGTTGTGTTTGAAGTTGTTTCATTATGATAAAAGAGTTGCTTCGACTCGTCCCAAGCCATACCATTTGAGATCGTTAAGTCTTTTACTTTCTCATGAATGGTCCCGTCCTCATCAAGTAGATATAAAATCCCACGATTATCTTTGCCATTAAACGCCATCGTTCCTGCCCATAAGCGACCTTGAGGGTCACATTTAGCATCATTGAAACGGACCGCTTTCCCTCCATCAGGTAAGAGAAAGAGAGGCGTTAAACGATCTCCGACGTATCGATACAGTCCATCCCTCATAGCGAGCACAAAACCACCATGGTCCGTTTTCACAACTGCTGTTACGTGCTGCGCAAAAGGTAACGTATCCAACTTTTCGGAGGTTGGATCATAACTGTGTAGCTTGTAACCATCAATATCCACCCAGAGCAAACGTTTCTCGTGCTCATCCCAAAAAGGGCCTTCTCCTAACAAGGCTCTACCGTCCCAAACTTTTTTCGCTTTAATCGTTTTCATCCTTCGACTCCTTTTACCGCAAATGACCGATTGCGACGTGGACCATCAAATTCACAAAAATAGATCCCTTGCCAAGTTCCTAATACAAGCTCACCTTCGACTATTAAAACGGTTTGAGATGGTCCTACAGTGGACGTTTTCAAATGAGCGGCTGTATTTCCTTCCATATGTAAGTCGCTCTCTTGATTCCACGGGTACACTTCATCTAATCGTCGTAAAAAATCTGTTACAACATCAGGATCTGCATTTTCGTTTACTGTAATTCCAGCTGTCGTATGGAGGGATTGAACGATGACAAATCCATTCTGAATTCCCTGATCTTTTATTTCAGCTTTCACCTTTTCGGTGATATCAATCATTTCACTGTGCGCATTTGTATTGATCATGTACGTTTTCATCTTTTTATCGTCTCCTTTCTTTCTGTCATACCCGTGTGCAACTTCAAACTAACCTTACATCGTGACATTTGTCATTGGAGTTAATACGTATGACCATCCTTCGTATATGCCGCATTCACATAAGAGAATCCACTTCCCCCCTCATGAAAAAACGTTGTTAACACAAGCTCGCCTCAACAACGAAAAGAGATGCACCTCTCTCCAGGAACGATTCACAATCAACTATCGCACATTTTAACGAAGCTTGATTGTGAAAATCGAGTGGAAGCTGTGCATCTCGCAGTGAATAAAGGCTGGATTTAAGGTTTCACGAGATAATGATTGGCTAGCGCAATAAACAATGACGTAATGTTTTTAAGTGCTTGCTCATCAAAATCAAATCGAGGATGGTGATGAGGGAATTGGGTAAATTCCTCCTCTGTTCGACCGCCAACATGGAAAAAGGCGCCTGGTTTCTCGGTTAAATAATAGGCAAAATCCTCTCCACCTAAAATAGGAGGCGCCATAATCACACTGTTCTCTCCTAACGTTTCAGTAGCCAATTTACGGACAATTGCGCTTTCTTCTTCACTATTTACAAGGGTTGGATAGCCGTTTAAATAATCGATTTCAGTGGACACATGAGCGCTCTGCTCCTTTCCACTCACAATCGACCGCATTTCCTCTTCCACTTTTTGTCGAGCATCAGGATCAAACGTACGAACAGTACCCTCTATCGTTGCCGTATCCGCTATCACGTTAAAAGCGGTTCCTGCTTGAAACACACCAACCGTCACAACTGCTGGTGCCATTGGATCAATTCTCCGACTTACAATCGTTTGCAGTTCATTCACAAGCTGACTTCCGACCACAATGGAATCAAGGGTTGTATGTGGCTGCGCACCGTGTCCCCCTTTTCCTTGGATATGGATCTTAAATTTATCGACGGCAGCCATAACTGCACCAGGCGTACAGCTCATGTTGCCTAAAGGAAGATGGCTTGAAACATGGGCACCAAAAATCGCATCAACCCCGTCCAAGCAACCATCCGCTACCATTTCTCTTGCTCCGCCTGGTGGCAATTCTTCGGCATGTTGAAAAATGAGCACAATTGTCCCGGCTAGTTGATCGACCTGCTCTTTCATAATCGCTGCGAAACCGAGTAACGCGGCGGTATGCCCATCGTGGCCACATGCGTGCATTTTTCCAGGTACTTTGGAAGCATAAGCCACTTCATTTTCTTCTTCAATCGGTAAGGCGTCAAAATCTGCGCGGAAGGCTATGGTTTTTCCTGGCTTCGTCCCTTTTATTCTTGCTACAATGCCACGGCCTCCTACACCAGTGGTTAGATCGGTAATGCCTAATTTCCTTAACTGTTTTTCGATATAAAGTGGCGTTTCTACTTCTTCAAACGATAATTCTGGATGTTCGTGTAAGTGTCTCCGCCACATCACCATCTGTTCAAATACGTGCGTGACTTTTTCTTTCGCCTCCAACAACATGTCCATCACCCTTTCTCTATTCTTCTTTCACCTTCGCTCTTTTTCTACGATTTCCTGCAACATTTTCATGCTTTTGTTTTTCGTCAGAATGTGTACAATAGAAAGATACTGTTTTAACGATAGGTGGAAAAAAGATGTACGATGTAGTAATTATTGGTGGAGGGCCCTCTGGTTTAATGGCAGCTGTCGCCGCTGCTGAAAACGGAGCAAAAGTCCTTTTACTTGATAAAGGGAATAAATTAGGCCGAAAACTAGCCATTTCCGGTGGCGGACGGTGCAACGTCACCAACCGAATGGAACACAAGCAATTAATCGAGCACATCCCCGGAAATGGACGCTTTATGCACAGCCCTTTTTCCGTTTTTGATAATGAAAACATTATTACCTTTTTTGAAAATTTAGGGATTCAACTAAAAGAAGAAGACCGGGGACGTATGTTCCCTATTAGCGACAAGGCACAGACGGTTGTCGATACACTCCTAAATCGTATTCGATCATTGAAGGTTGACATTCGTACGAATACAGAAGTTGGAGATCTGCACTTTTCGGAAGAAGATCTACATTCCGTTTTGTTAAAAGACGGAACAACAGTTGCCACGAAGGCAGTCATCATTGCGACTGGTGGAAAATCTGTCCCTCATACAGGGAGTAATGGAAGTGGGTATCCGTGGGCAAAAAAAGCAGGTCACACGATTACAGAGCTTTATCCAACCGAAGTTCCAATCACCATTGATCAACCGTTTATTACGAATAAAGATCTACAAGGACTATCACTACGGGAAATTGAACTAACGGTTACAGCACCAAACGGCAAAAAAATCAAAACCCATGAAGGCGATATGATCTTCACACATTTTGGCATCTCAGGCCCTGCAGCCCTTCGGTGTAGCCAATACGTCGTCAAAGCATTAAAGAAATACAACGCGCAGTGGGTGCCGATGAGCATTCAGCTTTTCCCTGGTTCTTCCCATGAAGATCTATTTCAACAACTCGTTAAATTAATAAAAGCTGAGCCAAGAAAAGCATTAAAAACGGTCTTAAAGGGCTTTGCTCCTGAACGATTGCTCACGTTCCTTTATAAGGACCTTAACATTAACGAGCAAGAAGTATGTGCCAATACATCTCACGAAGCACTACGAAAACTCGCACAAACATTAACGGCTTTTCCTTTAAAAGCAAACGGAACCTTATCAATTGAAAAAGCATTTGTTACAGGTGGCGGCGTAAGCGTGAAAGAAATTGAGCCAAAAACGATGCAGTCTCGGAAAACAAAAGGGCTTTATTTCTGTGGGGAAGTACTTGATATCCACGGCTATACTGGTGGATATAACATTACATGTGCCTTTTCTACTGGCTATACAGCTGGTTCTGGTGCGGCATTGAATAGCAAATAAAAAGCAGAGTGCCATGAGCACCCTGCTTTTTCGTTATCCGACAACGATGTTCACAAGTTTTCCAGGAACAGCAATAATCTTACGGATCGCTTTGTCGCCAATGGCTTCTTGAACTTTTGCATCTGCTTTGGCAGCTGCTTCTAGTTCGTCTTTCGAAGCCGTTTTTGCTACAACCAATTTGGCTTTTACTTTGCCGTTAATTTGAACAACGACTTCGATTTCATTTTCAACTAATAGGGACTCATCGTACGTCGGCCACTCCGCATAAGCAATCGATTCACTATGACCAAGCTTTTGCCAAATTTCTTCAGCAATATGTGGCGCAATCGGAGAAAGCAACTTCACGAAGCCTTCTGCCAATTCTTTAGGCAAAATATCTTGTTTATTTGCTTCGTTAACGAATACCATTAGCTGTGAAATACCGGTATTAAAGCGAATTTCAGTAAAGTCTTCTGTTACCTTTTTCACCGTTTGATGATACGTCCGTGTCAGCACGTCTGTTGCCTCTGCATCTTGAACTTTATCGTTCAATTGCCCGGTTTCTTCGTTTACAATGAGTCGCCATACACGCTCTAGGAAACGTCTTGAACCATCAAGTCCATTTGTCGACCAAGCAATCGATGCATCAAGTGGCCCCATAAACATTTCATAAAGGCGAAGTGTATCAGCACCGTGAGTCGCAATGATATCGTCTGGATTGACCACATTTCCTTTTGACTTACTCATTTTCTCATTGTTGTCTCCAAGAATCATCCCTTGGTTAAACAGTTTTTGGAACGGCTCTTTTGTTGGGACAACGCCAATATCGTATAAGAACTTGTGCCAGAATCGTGCATAAAGAAGATGGAGAACCGCATGTTCAACGCCACCGATATAGATATCAACTGGCAACCATGCCTTCGCTTTTTCTGGATCTACAAGCACGTCTTCATTGGTTGGATCGATATAGCGTAGATAGTACCAGCAGCTACCTGCCCACTGGGGCATTGTGTTTGTCTCACGACGGCCTTTCATACCTGTTTTAGAATCTGTTACTTCAAGCCAGTCTGTTGCGTTGGCAAGCGGTGATTCCCCTGTACCAGAAGGTTTTATCTCATCAAGTTCTGGCAACATGAGCGGTAGCTCACTTTCAGCCACCGTCGACATCGACCCATCTTCCCAATGGATCACTGGAATCGGCTCGCCCCAATAACGCTGTCTGCTAAATAACCAGTCGCGCAGGCGATACGTAATTTTTTTCGAACCAGAGCCACTCTCTTCAAGCCACGCTATCATTTTTGTGATTGCCTCTTCTTTATGAAGCCCGTTCAAAAAGTCAGAATGTACATGTTCGCCATCCCCAGTATGAGCTTCTTGAGACAAGTCACCGCCGGCAACAACTTCTTTTATCGGTAGGTCAAATGTTTTGGCAAATTCATAGTCACGCTCATCATGACCAGGAACAGCCATTACCGCGCCAGTACCATAGCTGATCAATACATAATCTGCAACCCAGACTGGAATTTCTGCTCCATTAGCTGGATTAATTGCATAGGCTCCTGTGAACGCGCCAGTCTTTTCTTTCGCAAGGTCCGTACGTTCTAGGTCACTTTTCAACGAAACTTGTTTCTTGTATGCTTCAACCGTTTCCTTCTGCTCACTTGTTGTAATTTGATCAACAAGTTTGTGTTCAGGAGCAAGAACCATGTACGTTGCACCAAACAATGTATCGGGACGAGTCGTAAACACCCTTACCTCTTCACCGTTAATGTCGAACGTTACTTCTGCACCTTCTGATTTGCCGATCCAGTTGCGCTGCATGTCTTTCAAACTTTCTGGCCAGTCAAGGTCTTCTAAATCCTCAAGCAAACGATCGGCGTATTCCGTGATCCGTAATACCCACTGCTTCATCGGACGACGCTCAACTGGGTGACCTCCACGTTCTGACACCCCGTCGACTATCTCTTCATTTGCCAGCACGGTACCAAGCGCAGGACACCAGTTCACTGCCACTTCGTCCACATAAGCAAGACCTTTTTCATATAGTTTAATAAAGATCCACTGCGTCCACTTATAGTAGTCTGGATCTGTTGTGCTAATTTCACGATCCCAGTCATAAGAGAATCCTAGTTCTTGGATTTGACGCTTAAAGGTTTCAATGTTTTCCTTTGTAAAAATCGCTGGATGATTCCCTGTATCAAGTGCATATTGCTCTGCTGGTAAGCCAAACGCATCCCACCCCATTGGGTGTAACACGTTATACCCCTGCATTCGCTTCATACGAGCAAGAATATCCGTTGCCGTATAGCCTTCTGGGTGCCCTACATGCAAGCCAGATCCTGATGGGTATGGAAACATGTCAAGCGCATAGAAGTTTGGTTTATTCTGATCTTCTGTTGTTTTGAACGTTTTATTGTCTTGCCAAAACGTCCGCCATTTCTTTTCAATTTGTTGATGTGAAAATGACATTCATATTCCTCCTTTTTCCAAGTCGATAAAACACAAAAAGCCCTCATCCCTATCAAAGGGACGAGAGCTGTTATATCCCGCGGTACCACCCAGTTTATTAAGCGCATTCGCTTAATCACTTACACATAACGGTGTGTGCCGTTAAGAACTACTCAACGTTCATTCTTAATCACTAAAAGGCGAGTTCGCTACGCTATCTGACTGACTTGCACCAACCGTCAGCTCTCTTGTGTCCAAGCGTTCACTACTACTCCTTAATGGTTGTGTTTTCATTATCGATGATTATCGTCATTGTATGCAAAGTTATTCCCAATGTCAAGCAGGCATATACCTATTTTTCCTATTATGAAGCCGATTGCTGTGCTTTTTCTTCTTTTTGCAAAGGTCGATCATACATGCGAACAAGAGGAATCGATAACAGCAAGAGTCCACTTATGAGTAGAAATAACCATTCAATTGAATAGAAGTCAACAATTAAGCCGCCTAACAAAGGACCAATCATTCTCCCACCAGTTGAAATGCTGTTTACAATTCCTTGATAAGAACCTTCTTTCCCTTTAGGAGCAAGTTGATTCGCAATGGTAGGCACCGCTGGCCAGACAAACATTTCACCAATGGTTAAAATCAACATGGCAACGAGAAACATTGTAAAGACACTCGCTTGTGTTAACACTAAATAGGACAAGGCAAAAATAATGATGCCCGTTGTCATTTGCCCTTTGATGGTTAAGTGGAACTTTCGAATAATTAGGGCGATTAGAGGTTGTGCAAACACAATCATGAGGCCATTAATCGTCCAAAGTAAACTATAGAGAGGAAGCGCAATGCCTAAGTCTTGAATATGGACGGAAACATTCGCTTGCCACTGAGTATAACCAATCCATGAAATCAAGAACGCTCCACAAATCAGAATAAGGGCCTGCAAACGATAGTGCTTTTTAAACGGAACTTTTTGTGACACCCGTAGCGTAGCATCCGCAGTTCGACCAAGTTGTCCATCCCATTTACGAAAGAAAAAGGCAATAAACCCGAGCATAAAGACATGGACGGCTGCATTGGCGATAAACACATCCGTTAAACGGACAAGCGTCACAACTCCGATTAGTGCTGTCCCAAGGGAAACCCCCACATTTTGCGCCACATAAATCGCATTAAACGGTCGTCTGCCTCCTTCTGGCCACAGGCTTCCAGCTAATGCATACATGGACGGTGCCATCATCCCCGAACCGAAACCCATACAAGCTAAAAATAAACCATAAAGCACATATGTTTCAAAAAAGAAAGCAAGTAAGATTGATGCACTTGCAGATGTCGTTGCGCCAATTAAAATCGTTCGAAATGCGCCTAATTTATCAAATAAACGTCCACCGATTAAACTTCCAATCACACCAGCACCTGCATTGATCATTAACACAAACCCTGAAGCCGTTAACGTTTGGCCAAGAACTTGCGTCATAATGACAGCATTTAGCGGCCATAGAAACGAAGCACCGGTGATATTAATCGCTGTCGCAATAATAAGAATCCAAATGGATTTAGGCATAAACCCGCCTCCTTTATCATGTCAAAACCCTCATCAGTTTAGAAGAAATTCAAGAATTTAGCAACAACTTTTCTATGACGTCATTCAATAGGAAGACTTCTAATGGAAGAGATGATACACTAAGCTTATTCTTTAAAAGGCAACGGTGATAGACATGATTGATGATACAAAACCAACGAACCTTAATGAGAAATTTTATTATACGTGGAACGACCACCTGAAAGACTATTTCGGTTCAAAAGTAATGAAGATTTCGCTAGATGCAGGCTTTGATTGCCCAAACCGTGATGGAAATGTTGCGTATGGAGGCTGCACATTTTGTAGCCAACGAGGGTCAGGAGATTTTGCCGGTGACCGAAAAGATGATTTAGTTACGCAATTCCACACACAGAAAGAAAAAATGGCTCGTAAATGGAAAACAGATAAATATATCGGCTATTTTCAAGCTTATTCAAATACCTATGCGCCCGTAGAGACACTTCGGCGTTATTTTGAAACGATTTTAGCGCAAGATGGTGTTGTCGGCTTATCTATTGCGACAAGACCTGATTGTTTACCTGATGACGTGGTTGACTACTTAGCTGAATTGAACGAGCGTACATACCTATGGGTAGAATTAGGTTTACAAACGGTACACGAAAAAACCGCACAGCTCATTAACCGCGCACATGATTATGAATGCTATCAAGAGGGTGTCGCAAAACTACGGGCCAAAGGCATCCGTGTATGCGCTCATATTATTAACGGACTGCCCCTTGAGACAGAAGAGATGATGCTTGAAACAGCAAAAGAAGTAGCCAAGCTCGATGTGCAGGGAATTAAAATTCATTTGCTTCACTTGTTGAAAAAAACACCGATGGTCAAACAATTTGAAAAAGGATACGTCGATTTTATGGACCAAGAGAGCTACACAAAACTTGTTGTCGATCAACTTGAAGTGTTACCTCCGTCTATTATGGTTCATCGTTTAACAGGAGACGGACCTGCAGACATTCTCATTGGCCCAATGTGGAGTACAAACAAATGGTCCGTATTAAATGGCATTGAAGCAGAATTTCAGAAGCGTAATAGTTGGCAAGGAAAGTATTATAAAGGAGTTCCATCATGAACGTACAAGGAATTTTACCTTACGCACGCACACTGCTACAAGAAATAGTCCGATCTGGAGACACGGTTGTTGACGCAACAGCTGGAAATGGACATGACACCCTTTTTTTAGCCAACCTTGTTGGTGATAACGGAAAAGTGATTAGCTGTGACATTCAAGACGAGGCAATAATGGCAACAAACGAAAGAATTCAAAAAGCAAGCATGAGTAAGCGTGTGAAGCTCCATCACATTGGACATGAACATCTCAACCAGCTCCCTTCTTTTCAAACGGCAGAGATTCGAGCGGCAATCTTTAATTTAGGTTATTTACCTAAAGGAGATAAGGGTATTACAACAACGGGAGACACAACGATCCAAGCAATTGAACAAATCTATTCCAAACTTTCAAAAGAAGGTCGCATCGTACTCGTGATCTACCATGGACATCCTGAAGGGAAAATAGAAAAAGACGATGTGCTTCACTATGTTTCAAACTTGCCGCAAGAAGAGGCACATGTAGCTTCTTACCAATTTATTAATCAACGCAACAATCCACCATTTGTGGTTGTTATAGAAAAACGCTAAAGCAAAGGGGAACGGGTAAATGAGTAAACTAGATACCATTCTTGAATTTAATCAATCTTTTGTGGAGAACAAAAAATATGAACAATTTTCTGTTGGGAAGTTTCCACAAAAGAAAATTGTGATCCTCACATGTATGGATACGCGATTAACAGAATTGCTACACTCTGCGATGGATTTGCGAAATGGTGATGCCAAAATTGTTAAAAATGCTGGAGCGGTTATTTCTCATCCATTTGGAAGTATCATGCGTAGTATTTTAGTTGCCATTTACGAACTTGGCGCAGAGGAAGTCTATGTTGTCGGCCACTATGGCTGCGGTATGACTGGCCTTTCTTCTGATAACGTTCTACAGAAAGCGGAAGACCGTGGGATTAAAATGGATCACATCGACTCGTTACGCTACGCTGGCGTTGACATTGACACATTTTTAACTGGCTTTGAAGACGTAACAGATAGCGTAAAGCACAGCATTGATATGATTGTAAATCATCCACTACTTCCCAAAGATGTAACCGTTCATGGGCTTGTGATTAGTCCAGAAACAGGGAAACTGGATGTGGTTCAACGAGATCTGCAACCAAACTAAAAAAACATCGTCGCTTTCATCAAAGCGACGATGTTTTTGTCTTTCAAACGATTCTTTTTTGGTTTTCGTTTTTCTCGTCGCTAAATCGGCCATTGCGTACACACTACGATTGAGAGCTGGATTTCGTTTTCCTTCACGGACACGTTTATCTCGTTGCTTCTTTGCTTTAGATTTACTCATCATACATCACTCCTCTGCCTCCTATTGTAACATAGGAGGAGCATTAAGGAATGAGCATGTTCACAAAGCTGACCGTATAACGAAAAACCTCTTCTTTTTCAGGTTCATTATAAAGCTCGTGGTACAAACCGTTCCATTCTTTGAGCATCTTATGACTTACATCAAGATGATTAAACCACGTCAGTGCCGCCCGACTATCAACAACATGATCTTCCCCGGCTACCATTAACAGGATTGGGATATTTGGCATTTTTTCAGGATACCGTCGTGTTGTCAGCATTGCCTTGCTTAACTCGTGATACCAGCGCGCCGAAACTTTTGTCACACGCAAAGGATCTCTTGTGTACGCTTCTCGTACCAATTCACTCCTCGTTGTCAGCTCCGGCTTTAGCCCAGACTGCATACTGAACGTTGGCGCCACATGGTTCAACACTTTAGCCGCAGCTTTTTTTGGCGGTGACACACGCATATTTAACTGAAGGCAAGGAGCAGAAAGGACGACAGCTTCAATAAATGAATTATCGCGTTCAATTAACGTTCTTATGGCAATCAAGCCACCCATACTATGTCCAACTAACACAATTGGAAGTTGCTTAAGACGGGCTTGCTTGAGCCAGCGGTCAACGGTTTTTATGTATTGTTTAAAGGAATCGATGTGTCCACGCTTCCCTCTTGATTCTCCCTGCCCTGGTAAATCCCCTAATAAGCAGTCAAAGCCGTGTAAGTTCCATTTCTCTACTAACCAATTGTAGCGACCACTGTGCTCACCAGCTCCATGAACGATGACCGCTACACCTCGCGCTTCTGGGACTTCAAAATAACGCACGACATCTCCTCCTTATCTAGCTATTTTTATACTCGTACGATAAAATTAGTATAGCCGATTTCAACCTGATTAGGAAAGGAGATGTTCGGATGATTTTACCATACTATGATAAAAAACCAGTCATAGATTCATCTGTTTATGTCGCAAGCAATGCCGTTATTTCTGGAGATGTGGAGATTGGCGAACAATCGAGCGTTTGGTTCCACACGGTCATCCGCGGGGATGTGGCACCAACTCGAATTGGAAAACGAGTCAATATTCAAGATCAATCCATGCTTCATCAAAGTCCAAACCGTACCCTCGTCATTGAAGATGATGTGACCATTGGTCATCAAGTGATGTTACATAGTGCCATTATCCGTAAAAATGCGTTAATTGGCATGGGTTCCACCATTCTTGATGGAGCTGAAATTGGAGAAGGCGCTTTTATTGGTGCAGGAAGTCTTGTGCCACCAGGAAAAACAATTCCGCCCCATACGCTTGCATTAGGGCGACCAGCAAAAGTCGTGCGTGACTTAACTGATGCCGATGTAAAAGAAATGAAACGCGTGCGCACCGAATACGTAGAGAGAGGTCAATACTATAAAAGCATTGACATGTAAATGACAACATAGCGTTCAATTCAGGAGGTACTATGCCAAGATTAAATGATAAAATCATTCTGATAACCGGCGCAAATCGTGGACAAGGGAAGACAATTGCCCATGACTTGGCTAATGAAGGAGCCCATGTAATCGTTGGCGCGCGACGTTTGGATCAAGCACAAGCTGTCGCAGAAGAAATTGGTTCAAAAGCGACGCCATGTAAACTTGATGTCTCGAAGCAACCCGATTGGGACGCAGCCATTACAATGATTGTACAGAAGTTTCAACGATTGGATGCCTTGGTGAACAATGCCGGTGTGTTTCTTAAAAAACCGTTTATGGAATCAACACTTGATGACTATCAAGGTCTAATTGATGTCAACCAGCGCGGAGTCTTTTTAGGTATGCAGGCCGCTGCAAAACAAATGATCCACCAACAAAAAGGGTCCATTATTAACAATGTCTCCATCTCATCTTTTTCTCCAATTCGCCATTCTTCCCTGTACGCTTCTACGAAAGCAGCCATTACAACGTTATCTAAAGCGGCAGCGGCTGAATTAGGTAAGGACGGCGTGCGTGTAAACGTGGTTCATCCTGGTTTAATTGAAACAGAGATGGCAAAAGGACTTTACGATGATCCGCATTATATGGAGAGCATTCCCTTATCACGTACCGGGTCTCCTCTTGATGTTGCTAAGGCCATCGTTTTTCTAGCTTCTGATGACAGCTCCTACTGCACTGGGACAGAAATTGTTGTTGATGGCGGTGTCACGATAGGAAATGCTTTATAAGATAAAAAAAGAGCCCGGATATTTTCCGGACTCTTCTTTTCTGTACTTAAGCTTCTGCTTTCAGCACATCCGCTTTATCTGTTCGTTCCCAAGGAAGTTGAACATCTTCACGACCGAAATGACCATAAGCAGCAGTTTGCTTATAAATCGGACGACGAAGGTCAAGCATTTTAATAATGCCAGCAGGGCGAAGATCAAAGTGCTTTCTCACAAGTGTAACAAGGGTTTCTTCATCCGCTTTTCCAGTGCCAAATGTGTTGATGGAGATGGAAACTGGTTGAGCGACACCAATTGCATACGCAAGCTGAACTTCACACGACTCTGCAAGACCAGCAGCGACAATGTTTTTCGCTACATAACGAGCCGCATATGCGCCTGAACGGTCTACTTTCGTTGCGTCTTTTCCTGAGAATGCTCCGCCTCCATGACGTGCGTAACCACCATACGTATCAACAATAATTTTTCTTCCTGTTAAACCAGCATCCCCTTGAGGACCGCCGATTACGAAACGACCAGTTGGATTAATGAAGAACTTTGTGTTATCGTCCATTAGTTCAGCAGGGACAACAGCTTGAATCACGTGTTTCTTAATATCTGCTTGAATTTGCTCAAGCGTAATGTCTGGCGCATGCTGAGTTGAAATAACAATTGTATCCACGCGGACAGGTTTATCATTGTCATCATATTCAATTGTCACCTGCGTTTTGCCATCCGGACGTAAGTAGTCAAGCGTTTCGTTTTTACGTACTTCGCTTAAACGGAATGCTAGTTTATGGCTTAATGAGATTGGGAGGGGCATCAGCTCTTCTGTTTCATTTGAAGCAAATCCAAACATTAACCCTTGGTCACCTGCACCAATTGCTTCGATTTCTTCGTCTGTCATTTGTCCTTCTCTTGCTTCTAATGCTTGGTCCACCCCTTGAGCGATGTCGGCAGACTGCTCATCAATGGATGTGATGACTGCACACGTTTCGGCATCAAATCCGTATTTTGCTCGTGTATAACCAATTCCTTTGATGGTCTCACGAACCACACTTGGGATATCTACATAGGTGCTTGTCGTAATCTCTCCGGCTACGAGTACCATTCCTGTTGTAACAGATGTTTCACACGCCACACGTGCATTCGGATCTCTCTTTAAAATTTCATCTAGAATCGCATCTGAAATTTGGTCACAAATTTTATCTGGATGACCTTCCGTAACCGATTCTGATGTGAATAAGTGCTTTCCTCTTTTTTCAGACATTCTAATTCCTCCTATTCCATACTTTCGCTCGGAAATGCATGTTGTATTTTAAAACGAACGATCAGAGCTGACTTTGGTAAGTAGGCTAAAGGCATCTTATGCCCACGGACACACAACCGTAACTTATCCGTATCATTTTTATCTTCTCTTTATATGTTGTCACATACAAAACGAAAAAACTCTTTTCCACATGAGAAAAGAGCTGACTTGTTTATCGATCGTCTCTTATCTCCCAGAACAAAACTGTTCTGCAGGTTAGCACCTTTTCACTAACGTGATGGTTGCTGGGTTTCAAAGGGCCTGTCCCTCCACCTTCTCTTGATAAAAGCGTGATGTTATCTGTTTTAAAAAGCAGTATAACTTTAACTTGTGACGATGAATGATCGCCATCTTTTTCGAGCTATTTCTACAGCAAGCCTGTAAGAAATTAGTCGTTTTTTCAATGGGAATCGCAGGCAATGTCATAAGTTTGCGCTTTGTTCGTTTTCGCACATTAGCATAACATAATTTCCTCTACTTTGAAAGGTTTAAGAAGAGTCTTTGCTTTATCTCTTTTAAATCGAAATAAAATCTTGTATGATTGAACACCAATAAAAACATTAATTATTCTGAATTAGAGGTGTTTTATGTCTACTAAAACAAAAGTCATTCTTTTGATCTTTTCGGGATTTGCTTTCGGAACGCTCGCTTATCTAGGCTTCATGTATCTATTTTTACCAAATATGCTTGGATGAAGTCATTAAAGCAGGACCGAGGAGAGTCAAATGACAAGCGAAAGCTTCATGGTGTGAATACAGTAGCGATATGAATGGAGTTTTACTTCAGCAATCACTTCTCCATTCAACATCATAAAAAAACACATAAAAGCATCCTTTCACTTTTTTTCAAAACATCTTTCACTTTAGTATGGACTAATAAATATAATGTGTTATACTATTACCACGAACACCGACCATAAAGGAGCCGATTATGAAAATTTTAAATGGATCAACACAATTAGAGCAGCTACTTTCAAGTCCTAAGACGGTTCACCAACTTTCTGTTCCCTCTTTAGTAGAGCGAGCGTTAATGAATCAAGAAGGTGAATTAACAGATACTGGCGCGCTTTCTGTGCAAACTGGGAAGTATACTGGTCGCTCACCCAAAGATAAATTTATTGTAGATGAGCCAAGTGTTCGTAATACGATTGATTGGGGACCAGTCAATCAACCAATTTCTCAAAACACATTTAAAGCGCTTTATGAAAAAGTGTTATACTATTTGCAACAAAAAGAAGTTCGCTATGCCTCGAATGGCTTTGTTGGCGCAGACCCCAATTATCAATTGCCGATCACATACATTAATGAATTTGCATGGCACCACCTTTTTGCTCGTCAACTTTTTATTCGTGAAGGCCAGTCAACAAAAACCAATCAAGAACCATTTACGATTGTCAGTGCGCCTACATTTAAAGCAGACCCTGCTGTTGATGGCACCAATTCCGAAGCGTTTGTCATGATTTCGTTTGAAGAGCGCGTTGTGTTAATCGGCGGAACCGAATATGCAGGTGAAATGAAAAAATCAATGTTTTCGGTTATGAATTATTTAATGCCTGACGAAAATGTATTGCCTATGCACTGTTCAGCAAATACAAACGAAAATGGTGAAACCGCTCTATTTTTCGGTTTGTCTGGAACAGGAAAAACCACCTTATCTGCCTCTAGCCACCGCTCGCTTATTGGGGATGACGAACATGGTTGGACAGAAACAGGAATCTTTAATATTGAAGGTGGTTGCTACGCGAAATGTATTAACCTTTCACAAGAGCAAGAGCCACAAATTTGGAATGCGATTTCATTTGGCGCGGTTCTTGAGAATGTTGCTGTTGAAGAAGGGAAAGCGAATTACGATGATTCTTCATTAACAGAAAATACAAGAGCAGCTTATCCGATTGAAGCGATTCCGAATGCATTAAAACCAAGCGTTGCAGGAAGCCCTACTGCCATCGTCTTTTTAACTGCTGATGCTTTTGGGGTTCTTCCACCAATTAGCAAATTGACAAAAGAACAGGCCATGTACCACTTTTTATCTGGCTATACGAGCAAACTTGCGGGAACAGAAAGAGGCATTACGCAACCGGAAGCGACATTCTCAACATGTTTTGGCGCACCTTTCCTTCCAAGAAAACCAGAAACCTATGCTGCAATGCTCGGGGAAAAAATCGAAGCAAACGATGTGGATGTGTTCTTAGTAAATACTGGTTGGACCGGTGGCAGCTACGGTACTGGAAGCAGAATGAAGCTCAGGTTTACAAGAGCCATGGTTGAAGCTGCTCTTCAAGGTGAGTTGAATCAAGTTGAGACAGAAACAGACCCTATTTTCGGTCTTCATATGCCAACTCGTTGTCCTGGCGTCCCTGATGAATTAATGAATCCGCGAAACGCTTGGGCAGATAAAGATGCCTATGATCAAACAGCAAAATCATTAGCGAACCAATTTGCAGACAACTTCTCTCGTTTTTCTTCTGCAAAAGAAAGCATCCAGCAAGCTGGCCCAACTCGTACAAACTAAATAGAAAAAAAGAGTAGTGATGATGAGATCACCTACTCTTTTTTTGTGTGCTTCATCCAGCTAGCTGCTTTTTTTAAAATATCTGCCTGTTCCATTGGCGGAAAATGATGTCGATAATGTGGGAAGATCCACGTTTCCGTTCGATACTGGTTTTTGTCTGGAATGTGGTCCAGTAGCTGATACACGTGTTCAGCTGAGACATGCTCGTCTTTTTCTCCATGTATAACAAGAAGATGCGGCTGAAATTCACCCATATTCTTAAGAGGCGTCCGCTCTTCATAACGCTCTGGATATTTCCAGGGAGTTCCCCCAATGACTCGCTTCATCATCTTTCTTAAGTCTACTCGCTCTTCATACGTAAGCACCATATCCGTTACACCATTCCAACAAGTAACGGAGCGAGATTGCGGACGATAAATCCCTGTCCACAATGCCATAATTCCTCCTCTTGAAAAACCGACAATATGAATGCCTTTCGCTTTATCAACTTGTTCATGCTGTTCCAATAGATCAAATCCGTTAATCGCATCAAAACGATCATTGCCACAAAAATCTTCTCGCCCCTCCCCACCGCGATTCCCGCGATAGTAAGGCGCAAATACAACAAAACCCTCACTCGCCCATTGAATAATGCGTTGCGGTCGAACCATACCGACTGTTTTGATCCCACCACGTAAATAAAGTAAGCCAGGTAACGAATGGTGACCGATCGGTTCTGCCATCAAGCCGATCACCTTCAGTCCTTCGCTTATGTACGTCACTTCATACAAATGAATACGTATACTCGGTGAGGGCACTCTTACTTTTTCAATAATCATAAAACCCTCCTCTTAGGCATACACCCTTTTCGCTCACTACGCATAGTGTAGCAATAAAGTCATTTTCCCATTCGAACGGTAAGAAAAACATAGAAGGAGTGATAAAAATGAAACGCCTGCTAGCTTTTTTCATCCTTACATCTTCTATTGCGCTGATGGTTGGCTGCCAAACCAATGATCGTGCAGATAAATTAGAAGTTGCTGAAGTGACCCGTTCTGTTTTTTATGCACCATTATACATTGCCTTATCAGAAGGCTATTTTGAAGAAGAAAATCTCGAAATTGATTTAACCACGACATGGGGTGGCGATAAAACGATGACTGCTTTGCTTTCCGATGGGGCGGACATTGCTTTAGTAGGATCCGAAACATCGATTTATGTTGCTGGTCAAGAAGCGACAGATCCCGCGATTAATTTTGCGGCGTTAACTCAAACAGACGGCACATTTCTTGTTGCTCGAGAAGACGTCTCTTCTTTTGATTGGAGTGATTTAAACGGCACCACGTTTCTTGGTCAACGCAAAGGTGGGATGCCGCAAATGGTAGGAGAATATGTGTTAAAGCAACATGATATTGATCCGCAAAATGATTTAACTCTACTTCAAAATGTTGATTTTGGAAATATACCGAGTGCATTTGCTTCAGGCACTGGCGATTATGTACAGTTATTTGAACCACAAGCGTCTACATTTGAAAAAGAAGGACTCGGTCACGTTATTGCATCGTTTGGCGCAGAATCTGGAGAAGTCCCTTATACGTCATTTATGGCAAAACAAAGCATAATTAAAAAAGATGAGGAAGCGCTCATTCGTTTTTCTAAAGCCATTTACAAAGGGCAGCAATTTGTTGAAACAGAAGATTCAGCGTTAATCGCAGAATCAATCCATGGCTATTTTGAGGATACAGACGTGGATATTCTAGCAAATGCAATTGACCGCTATAAAGAACAAGGGTCTTATGCAACAGATCCGCTTTTATCCGAAGATGCATGGAACACGCTACTTGAGATTATGGATGAAGCTGGTGAACTTCCAGATCACATTCCATTTGAAGAGTTAGTTAATACAACCATTGCAACGGAAGCGATGGAATGAAGGAGGCCACCGATGTCAAACGTATCGATTGACTCATTATCGTTAACATACGTAAATGAATCTGGGGCTTTTCCTGCTCTCCAAAATGTTTCACTATCCATTGAAGAAGGCGAATTTGTTTCATTTATTGGTCCAAGTGGATGTGGGAAAACAACGCTACTTTCGATTATTGCCGGACTTCTTGAGCAGACGAGTGGGTCAATTTTTATTAAGAATAAAGAATCCATCGGCTATATGCTTCAGCATGATTACCTTTTTCCTTGGCTATCGATCGAAAAAAATATAACCCTTGGCCAACGAATTCAAGGGTCAGACAATGAAATCGCACACCGTAAAGCATTAAAGTGGCTTGAACGCTTCGGGTTAACAGATAAAAAAAACGACCTTCCTCAAGCACTATCGGGCGGGATGAGGCAGCGTGTAGCACTAATTCGAACACTCGCTACCGATCCGTCTCTTATGTTGCTTGATGAACCTTTTTCCGCCTTAGATCAA
The DNA here is from genome assembly GCF_047238345.1 of Shouchella phoenicis. Taxonomy (NCBI): domain Bacteria; kingdom Bacillati; phylum Bacillota; class Bacilli; order Caryophanales; family Bacillaceae; genus Shouchella; species Shouchella phoenicis. Next base: position 2,711,850 of record NZ_JBDFMQ010000001.1, read on the forward strand.
CAAACAAAATTAAAACTGGAAGATCTCGTTTCTGCTACCTTAAAAGCGGAACAAAAAACAGCGATTCTTGTCACCCATGATATTAGTGAAGCCATTGCCATGAGTGATCGGGTCATTCTTTTTTCGCCGCGTCCTGGAAAAGTTGCTCAAGTCTTTACCATACCACAGTCTATTCGTGACTGTACGCCGTTTGAGAGTCGGCAGCACCAAGATTTCCAAGACCAGTTCCAGTTAATTTGGAAGGAGCTGGATCGTTTTGAATCCTAATGAACTTCACAACCATTTCATGCTCGCAAAAAAGAAGGAAAAGCGTTTTGTTCGGTTCACACAAGTGAGCATAATCGTGCTTGTTATTGTGGCTTGGGAACTCGCTTCTCGCTTTGCTCTTATTGATCCCTTACTGTTCAGTATGCCTTCACGAATTGTCACGTTGCTTTATGAACATATCATTGCAGGGACATTATGGCTGCATGCTTCAGTCACCATGTTTGAAACAATTTTAGGCTTCTTACTTGGTACCGTTATTGGAACACTCTTGGCTGCATTATTATGGTGGTCGAAAATTCTTTCAAAAATCTTAGATCCTTTTTTAGTCATTATGAATTCAATGCCTAAAGTAGCTATTGGCCCCATTTTAATTGTAGGAATTGGACCAAATATGGGGTCCATTATTGCAATGGGCATGCTTGTGTCTGTCATCATTACAACGATGGTTGTTCATACGGCTTTTAAAGAAGTGGATCAAAATTATATAAAAGTGCTTCAAACATTTTCAGCTTCAAAGCGACAAATCTTCACGAATGTTATTTATCCTGCTTCCATCCCCGTTATTATCTCAACTCTTAAAATGAATGTGGGGCTAGCTTGGGTTGGTGTAATCGTCGGAGAATTTCTTGTCTCCAAGCAGGGATTAGGTTATTTAATTATTTATGGTTTCCAAGTGTTTAATTTCAATCTTGTGTTTATGAGTTTATTGGTCATAGCCATACTCGCAACACTCATGTATCTTTTTGTTGAATATATTGAAAAGAAACTTACTAAATACAGCATATAGCGCCCGTTCAGGGCGTTATTTGCCTATTCTAGTCGTTATTAAAGATCGCTTTTGCAATGGTGTATTGAATCGCTTGAGGGACAACATCATCTTTCATAATGGGGCTAAATCGATTATCAGCTTTCATCCCAATCGGCAACTCTTCCATTAATTTCGCCCCATTCGTTTCAAACCCAGGTTCCAATTCTTCAAACGAAGCTACTCTTACAGCATAAATAGATTTTTGGATTGTTTCTTCAGGCATCTCAACTTCGTATTGACCAATATAGACAATTGAATTTGCACGCCCCCCTGTTTCTTCCCTTAATTCACGTTTGACGGCTTCTTCTGGTTCCTCACCTGGCTCTAGCTTCCCTCCTGGAAATTCATACCCTCTTTCTTTATGGTCGGTTAATACCCATGCCGTTTTATAGCGGGCTACAATCAATACATGCTTTGGTGAAGAGGTGAACGGCAGTTCCTCTCCTAGCACAAGGTTGACTAAATACCCTTTTTGATCTTTAAACGTTCTCATTTCAATTCCCTCGCTTTTGTCACATTCTCCTTAAAGTATAGAACAAAAACGATTGCAGTTCGACTCTTACCACGTGCGAACCCCTTTTTTTTGTGGACGAATGCCCCATAGTACAAGAATAATGGTTAACAAGACGACAACCGCATTACCTGTGAAGGTGAAGAAATGACTACCTTTCATAAAAATCGCAAACAGAGGTGGTCCTGCTGCAACACCAATAAAGCGTGTACTATTATAAAAAGACGAAATTGATCCTCGTTGTTCAGCAGGTATGCCTTCTGTTACGAACGCATCTAAGCTTGGGAGGGCCGCCCCAATGCCAATACCTGCCGCAAACAATGCGGTTAACATCATGTAAAGTTCTTTATTAAACGAAATAACAAACACAGCCAATGTTAATAAAGAAAGTCCTGCAACCGTTATCCATTTCATTTTTAACTGATCTTGTCCGATTCCTTTTCCAGCTGCATACGACGTTAAACAAAGCGCCAATAGCGGGAACGCAAGAATGACTCCTTTTCTCACGCCATGAATCTGGTGGCTATCTTCAAGGAAAGTGGACAAATAAAACAGAATTCCAAATAGAATGTACATGAGTACACCGCCTGTAACAAAAACCGTATACAGCCAGCGTCCTTCACGTTTAAAGATTTGTTTCACCTGCTTAATGAACTGTTTGAATTTTTTCGGCTTCTTTGTTTTCGCAGGTGTTTGAATAAAAAAACGAATCATGATTATGGAAATCGCACAAAAAATAGGAAACGCAAAAAATGGCATAAACCATACGATTGAAGCTAGCAGCGCGCCAAATATGGGACTTAGCACTTTTCCAAATGTATTGGATGTTTCAATTAACCCTAAACCTTCACTGATCTCTTGTTTTTCTTTAAACAAGTCACCTACAAATGGCATGACGATTGGCGCCGCTCCGGCTGCACCAATCCCTTGTAATAAGCGACCAATAAAAATAACCCAATACGCTTGATCGATTTTCCAGGCAGCCAATCCTGCCACCAAACCACCAATACCAGCAAGAATTAAGCTTGGGATGATTACTTGTTTTCGTCCAATATGATCCGATAAATAACCTGCAATTGGAATAAAAATAATTGCAACGACCGAATAAGCGGTAATTAATAAACTAACCATAAATGAACTTACTTGTAGCTCGCTACCTATTGTCGGTAAGACTGGGATTAACATTGAATTCCCTAATGTCATCACAAGAGGAACGGAGGACAGAGAGAGTAATCCCCACATTTTCTTTGAATTTTCCACGTTGTTGTTAAGCCCCTTTACTTACATCAGATACATGTAGTATGAGCAAACAAAAACAACGTATACACACGTAAAAAGACAGGTATCCCTCAAGATATCCTGCCTGCTTTTTTTAATAAAGATGGTATTTTTCACTTTTCTTTAGTTGATCGTATACTTCTGCAATCGTCTTATCGGAGTATGCATCAAGTTTTTCCACTCTACTTTTGTATTCTAGAAGCAACGATTCACGCTGAATGCCTTCCTCAAGAAGATCCTCAAAAACATCTTCCAACACATCATCGCGACCTGAAACAATTTGGCCTTTTAAAATAATACTTTTGTTTTCTTTTAAGTCAGTAATTGATTCAATCGACGTAATCATAACAGCAGGATGGTTGTCTTTACTCGTAATGACAACACTAACAAGGATGTGACGCTCGCCTTCTTGTTCACGTTCAAACAATCGTGCATCATCTTTTGAAATAACCGCATCGATAAACCACGTATGCTCTTCATTTTCCATGTTTATAATGAGGCCTTCATGAAGCGGAATTGGTTCTTGCTTCACATTTCCCTGTTGCCCATCAATTACTTGCATCGCGTATAGTTTGAATGTCTTCATGAGCGCCCCCTCTCTCCATTATGAGCTTTTTACTTTATTGTACACTTGTTGAAAATGGCTTGACACAACCCACTTTAATAGCTGATGTTCCTTTGCTTCTAACGCTCTTCCAAGCTTTTCTTTACATTCCTTTTCAAGATCGTCAAACAAACAATTAGAAGGGTTGCTCATTCCGTACATCGACTCCTCTTCACTCATTCGTTCTATATTCTTGTCCAATCATGTAATTCGATAAAACTTAGCGCGTTCCTGCTTAAAAGTGCTTTTGTTTATAGGCTGCATGCAGTTGATCGAGAGCTTGCATCAGCGTTTCTCTAGATGTAGCTAAATTCATTCGCTCAAAATGCTCCCCTTCATCACCAAAAATTGGACCGTGATTAAAAGCCAGTTTCGCATCTTCTAGGAGCCATTTTTTTCGTTCTTCTGCCGTTAAACCAATTCCCTCAAAATCAATCCATAGTAAGTACGTTCCTTGAGGTTTCATTGGTTTAATTTTTGGCATATGCGTACTTAAATAGTCTTCCACAAGTTTATAATTGTCTTGAATGTAAGCCATTAATTCTTTCAACCATGGCAAACCGTGATCATATGCCGCTTTTGTGGCCACTTGTGAAAACATATTAGCCCCGACAAATGTGCTTGCAAGCGTTTGTCGGTAACGAAGACGCAATGTCGCATCTTTGATGACCACATACGCACCCTGAACGCCAGCTAAATTAAACGTTTTCGTCGGTGCCAGAGCCGTGAAGACACGATTTTCAAGCGATTCATACACACTAGCGAACGGGATGTGGCGATAGCCATCGAACAACAAGTCTGCATGAATTTCATCAGAAATCACATAAAGATCATGTTTCTCGCAAATCTCCGCAAGCTTAGAAAGTTCTTCCTCTGACCACACACGACCACCTGGATTGTGTGGATGGCATAGAATAAGCATTTTCGTTTTCTCTGTAACGACCGATTCAAGTCCATCAAAATCCATTTTATAATGCTCATTTTCAAGAAGCAGCGGATTTTTCACGACTTTGCGACGGTTTTTCTCGATCACATCGTAAAAAGGGTAATACACAGGGGTTTGTATAATAATTTCGTCTTCTTCTTCAGTAAATGTACGAATGAGGTTACTTATTGCCGGTACCACACCTGTAACATGAACAATATCTTCATCACGAACCGCCCATTTATACTGTGTTGATAGCCAATTGACAATGGATTGATTCACATCAGGAGATGGTGCTGCGTATCCGTAAATCCCGTGTTCAACTTTATCTTTTAATGCATCAATGACAGGCTGCGGCGCTTTAAAATCCATATCTGCCACCCATAATGGTAGAAGGCCTTCTTGTCCAAAACGCTCTTTTGCGCCGTCCCATTTCATAGAATCAGTTCCAATTCGGTTCAATGCTTCATCAAAATAACTCATCATCTTGCTGCTAACGCAGACTCCCTCCCACTCACTCTTTTTATATCTCTAGTGTAACATAAACTCCAAAAAGGTTTGTTGTTCAGGCTTTAGAAAAAATGATACACTATCAAAGTCGTTTAGAAAAAAAGAAAGGAGTGATGATGCATGCGCGGCTCATTCCTGTGCGTTGAAGGTGTCATTGGTGTCGGAAAAACTACTCTTATGAAAAAACTAGCAGCTCATTTTCAGACAGAGCGATTATTTGAAATCATTACTGAAAATCCTTATTTAGAAAAATTTTATGATGACATGGATGCTTGGAGCTTCCAAACGGAAATGTTTTTTCTCTGTAATCGAGTTAAACAGTTAGAAGATACGAGCACGCTTTTAGACCAAGGTCAAGCGGTCATGGCTGACTATTATATAGGCAAGAATTTAATCTTTGCGCACCAAACGCTGCACGAAGCAAAATACAATCAATACAAACGTATTTATGATATTTTAATTGAACCACTACCAAAGCCAGAAGCCATTATTTATCTTAAAGCCGATTTCAATACGATTATGGATCGCATTAAAGTAAGAGGTCGCTCTTTCGAACAAAATATGGATCATACGTATATAAAAAACTTAATGAACGATTATGAACAGGCAATGTCGGCCATAGAAGACGTCATTCCTGTTATTACGATTGATACATCCCATTTAGATTTTGTTACGAATCAAGACGATTTTGAAGCAATCGTCGATCAAATTACAACGAACTTCAGCATACGAAAGGAAAATGACCATGCCTAACATTCCAACAAACGCCATTATCACCGTTGCAGGTACAGTCGGCGTTGGCAAAACAACAATGACAAAAAAGCTGGCGGAAACGCTTCAGTTCAAAACATCTTTTGAAAAAGTTGACAATAATCCGTATTTAGATAAATTTTACGCAGATTTTGAACGCTGGAGTTTTCATCTGCAAATTTATTTTCTCGCAGAGCGATTTAAAGAGCAAAAAGCAATGGTCGAAGCTGGCGGCGGCTATGTACAAGATCGTTCTATTTATGAGGATACAGGCATTTTCGCAAAGATGCATGCAGATAAAGGAACGATGACTAAAGTTGATTATGAGACGTATACAAGCTTGTTTGATGCCATGGTGATGAACCCTTACTTCCCCACTCCAGATGTATTAATCTATTTAGATGGTGATCTTGATGCAATCATCAACCGCATTCATCATCGCGGACGAGAAATGGAAAAGCAAACGTCTACCACCTATTGGGAAGAGATGCACGGTCGTTACCACAATTGGATTCAATCCTTTACTGCCTGCCCTGTATTAAAGCTTAATATCCAAGACTACGATTTAGTCAATGACGATACGTGTATGGACGATATTATAAAAAAACTAGAACAATATTTCTAAACCTTAAATAGGAAGTAAAAAGAACCCTCCAAAGTAGACACGTAAAAAGTGAATGCGATGAAGGGTTCTTTGTTTGAATTCAATTATTTTAAATAATAATCGCCTACTTGGATTTTCCTCTTCGTACTATCGATTTCATCTAAATGAATCGTTCCATTCTTTTTTTCAGGAATGTGCGGAGTCATTAATAACCAATAGACATCGTCCCATTTCTCTCTTTTTATCAGCTTCGTCATTTCTTCTATATCAGCTCGAAGCAAAAAATACACATTCGTCGCAGCTGCTAATTTCCAACAAGAATCCGTTACCTGTTCCGCAGTGGTGACGACCACCGCTTTATCTGCGCGATAATACGCTTTAGCTGCATAACTCTCTTGAACACTGCTGAGGCCGAGGGTTGCACCATAACGCTTTAACTGAATTACTGCTTTTTGACCGTCTTCATCGGTTACAATTAGATCCGCACCGTAATCCCTACTTTTTTTCGTTTGATAAGTCGCACACCCACTTGCCGCATACACAACAGCCATATAATCTTCAAACGCATGCCCATCCATGCGATCAATATGTCGAATAGTAATTTTACTAACATCCGTTTGTAATCGAGCTACATACGTTCGCCATAACCAACCGATCACAATAAGGAGTATGATAAGACTAATACTAATTAAAGCGATAGTTCCTTCCATTTGCTTCGATCCTTTACATTCATCTCTATCGAATCATACACAATTCTCTCGCCCACGTCCATGGCTGATGGCTGTGGACGTTCAAAAAAAGAGGAATGACTGGATTCGTCATTCCTCTAAAAACATGTAATTACTGCTCGTATGCTTCATCAATTTCATCAACAATCATTTTTACAGACTCTAGTCCACTACCACTTAAGTACCAAACTTCGCTATTCAGTTGATGGATGTTGTCATTCTCATACGCGGTTGTACGTTGAACTTCTTCATTTCCTAATACATCGTCAGCTGTTGCAGAGTTACCGATCGATGCACCACGGTCAATTGCGAAAATGTAGTCAGGATTAGTAACAGAAAAATATTCATTTGATACGTTGCTACCATGTCCTTCTGCAGGAATATCTTCATCTGCTGCCGGAATACCCATTACATCGTGGACAATACCAAAGCGAGAGCCGATTCCGTAAGCACTTGCTGAACCTTCATCAATGGAAACGATGAGCGCATTTGCTTCAGATTCATCAGCACGTGCTTGTACATCTTCAATTACACTATTAATATCTGCTAATTGGCTATCGACTTCTTCAGAAGCATCAAAAATCTCGCCAAGAACGTTCATATTGCTTTCAAACGTCTCCATGAAGTTTTGATTATCTACTTGTAAAAAGACAGTCGGTGCAATTTCACTTAACTCTTCATAATTATCAGATGCACGTCCAGAGATAAAGATGACATCTGGGTCCATCTCATAAATTAATTCAAAATCAGGTTCAAACAGAGAACCGATGTTTTCAACGCTATCATCATTTTCTAATTCTTGTAAATATTCAGGAACATTACTACCTTGAGGAATACCAGAAATATCTCCACCAATCGCTCTGATTGAATCAGTAATTCCATGATCGAATGAAATGACCTTTTCAGGATTAACTGGAACTTCAACCATATCGCCGTTCATTGTTTCAACTTCTACTGTTTGTTGCTCTTCTGTATCGTTACCCTCACCTGAAGATGCGTCATTTGAATTGTCTTCGCTATCTCCATTTCCACATGCTGCTAAAAATAATGCTGCTCCTGCTGTCATAAACCACTTGCTAGATGTTTTCATTTATATAATCCTCCTAAAATGTTGGTTGACCCTGTTATAAGTGACGCTTTATGTATGAAAGTTGCTCTTCAACTCACCTCCTTTCCATACAGTTATTAAATTAATTAAAGTACACACAGATTTTGTTACAGTTCACTTCCTGTATGGCAATCTCCATGTCATAAATATTACGCAATGTGTCTGGGTTAATTATATCGTGGCAATGACCTTCTTCAATAATTTCGCCATGTTTCATTGCAACGATATTATCTGAATAACAAGAAGCAAAATTAATATCGTGTACAACAATGAGAATCGTCTTGTTTCGTTCGTCCACTAACCGACGTAATGTTTTCATAATGGAAACAGAGTGCTTCATATCTAAATTGTTCAATGGTTCATCGAGTATAATATAGTCCGTATCTTGAGCGAGAACCATTGCGATATAAGCACGTTGACGCTGTCCTCCACTTAATTGATCCAAATATTTGTCTTGGATGTCTCTAAGTGACATAAAATCAATTGCGTCTTCTACAAACGTCCAGTCTTCTTTTGTCAATCGATTTTGCGAATAAGGGAACCGTCCAAAGCTAACGAGCTCACGAATTGTTAGTCGGATATTAATATTGTTTGCCTGTTTCAAAATGGATATTTTTTTCGCTAAATCTTTACTCTTATAGGAATCAATTTCTTTCCCATCAATCAATACTTCTCCGCCATCTTTTTTAGCAATTCGGCTCATTAACGAAATGAGCGTACTTTTTCCGGCACCGTTTGGCCCAATGAATGACGTAATCGTTCCTTTTTTCACATCAACACTTACATCATTCAGTACTTGTTTTCCGTCGAAAAATTTATTTACCCCTTTTACTTGTATCGCTACCGGTAACGTTTTCCGATCAATCCGTATCTCTCGATCAACTAATGCTGTTGTCATGTCGTTTTCGTCCCCCTTAATAATAAGTAAATGAAGTAAATTCCGCCGACAAAATTAATAAATACGCTGAGTGGTGCAGAGTAAGAAAAGACTCTTTCTACTAACAAGGTCCCACCTATAAGTGCAATAATGCTTACAAGAGCACTTACAGCTGCCATATGTGTATGTCGATAAGTCGGCAACATCTCTCTGGCAACGTTTACAACGAGTAGTCCAAGAAATAAGATTGGACCCACAAGCGCCGTCGAGATTGAAACAAAAATCGCAATCATAATTAAAAACTTTCGTATCGCTTTATCATACGGGACACCTAAATTAATGGCTTGATCTCTACCGAGTGAAATCGCATCTAAATACTTTAAGTAAGGCCATATGTATAAAATTGTTAGCACAATTAAGAGCATTGAAATCCATAATAGATCCACATGGATATTGCTAAAGCTTGCAAACATTCGATTTTGAATCGTTAAGAAATCATTTGGATCAATAACGACCTGCATAAAGGTCGATAAACTTGAAAACAGCGTTCCGAAAACAATTCCTACAAGGAGCAAAAAGTATAAATTTTGCTGCTCACGCCTAAATAACATGACGTAAAGTAAAAGCGCAAATAATACCATAAATACAATGGATAACCCGTAATTGGCATAGCGGCTAACTGCTACAATCCCTGCTGTTCCAAAAATAAAAACAAGCACAGTCTGAATCAACACATAGAGTGAATCCAACCCAATAATGCTTGGCGTTAAGATTCGGTTGTTCGTAATCGTTTGAAACACAAGCGTCGAGAACGCAATGACGGCACCGACAATGATAATGGCTAAGACGCTTCTCGCTCTTCTAGGTAATGCATAATCCCAGACACCAGGTGAAATACCAGCGAATAAGAACGTTAAAATTAACACAATTGCGCCTGTGCCGAAGCCAATGTAAATCCATTTAGCTTGCATGTTTTGGCCTCCTTAAGAGCAAATAAAGGAAAATTGCGCTCCCAATGACGCCAACCATTAATCCAATTGGTATTTCATATGGATAAATGAGAATTCGGCCTAGTATATCGCACGCCAGTAAGAAAATGGCTCCAAATAATGCTGTGTGCGGTAAACTATTCTTTAAATTATCTCCACGCATAATCGAGACGATATTTGGTATGATGAGTCCTAAAAAAGGGACAGAACCGATTGTAACAACAACCGTTGCTGTTACCATAGCTACAATTAATAAGCCAATATTCATAATGCGATTATAATTCATTCCTAAATTTGTAGAGAAATCTTTCCCTAAGCCTGCAACCGTAAATCGATTTGCAAAGAGAAACGCAATAAATACTAAAGGAATGCCTATGTAAAGTAGTTCATAATTTCCTCTTATGATTAGAGCAAAGTTTCCCTGCATCCAAGAGGATAGTGATTGAATTAAATCATTTTGGTATGCAATAAACGTTGTAATAGAATTCACAACACTTCCAAGCATTAAGCCAACTAGTGGGACAAAGATGACATTTTTAAAGCGAATGCGCTCTAAAATTTTCATAAATAAAAGCGTTCCACCTAAAGCAAAAGCAAAGGCAACGAGCATACGCTCCATCGTGCTTGCTGATGAAAAAACGAGCATCGCAACTAAAATGCCTAAGCGCGCCCAGTCCATCGTTCCTGCTGTTGTTGGCGAGACAAATTTATTTTGCGTTAGCTGCTGCATAATTAATCCACATACACTTAAACTAACGCCTACAATGAGAATGCTCAAAAGTCTTGGCACTCGATTAATTAAAATAGTCTGGACTTCTTCATCCGTTAAACGAAAAAGATCAAGTGGTGAAATTTCATGGGCACCAATAAAAAGTGAACTAATCGATAACACAATGAGAATCGGCAATAAAATCTTTATTTTCATACATACTTTACATGATTAAACCATGTATTTGCCTCCTTCTCTTCCAATAATGATACTCATTATCAATTACAATTATTATTCTACCATTTATTGAGAAAGAGTCAAGGATAAATGAGAAAGAATCTCATTATCATCAAAAAACATATGAGTATTGACTCATATGTTTTTCCTATTGTTCTATTTCGTTTGTCTTACATCTTTCCAGGCGTTCGATTGTATAACAACCAATAAAAAAACGTTAAAATGGCCCCGCTCAGAAAGAAGCCGCCAAGAACATCCGTTGGGTAATGAACCCCTAGAAACACTCTTGATGCGCCCATAAGTAAAATCATAACTGCTGAAAATGTCACCATAATGACTCGAGTCGGTCGATGATCGGTTCTTTTCCAAATGAGAAATACTAGTACGCTATAAAAGGAAGCCGCTCCCATCGTATGACCACTCGGAAAACTATACGAGGATAAATCGACCATCATAAAATCCTCAGGGCGTATACGGGCAATGCTATATTTGGCAACCGTGTTTAGTATGCCTGTCATACTCATGACGATCGCCGTATAGAAAATATCTAGCCACGACGAGCGTGTGAGCACCAATATGACAATTACTGCTATTGTAAGGATTACAACAACATTTGTGGAACCAATAAATGCAAATCCATCCATAATCGTATAAATAAAATCGGTACGGATGTCTTGAAACCACTCTAACGTTCTATAATCAATAAACGTGACCACATTCGTACGAAAAGACAAAAAGATACAAAAAAACAATACGAGAAAAACAGCACTTGAGAGAAGAGGGGATTTTTGAATCGTTTTCACAACAGACTCCTTATAGGTTAGTACGTTTCATGTATACAAAATGATTCAACACATTTCCTTATACCCTTTTTGTCGTTTTTTATCACATCTCAACTAAAGTTGAAATAATTCCCAAGAACTGGTTTCGTTTTTTACTTTGGTGGAATAATAAAAGCGGGAGTGATCATAATGCCAGAAGATCAAACGAATACGATTGACCAACTAATTGATGAACTCATAAAACGTGGAATTTATAAATTAAATGATCGACACTTATTCGAACTAAGCGAGGAAGAAATAAAAGGATTCTATTCTGACCATATGAAAGAGTAGCTTAACTATTAAGCTACTCTTTCATTGCTTGAGGCCCTAAGAAAGGTTCAAACCAATGACTTGCATATACAGATACGATACCGAATACAATTGCCCAAATCATAACACCAATAACGGTCCAAAAGATGGCTAATCCTTTTGGAACACCAAGAGCAACCGCTGTTGCCGCAGACAAATGACTGCTCAATAGAAAAGAACCTAGAATTCCAACACCGGGCATTCCATATTTCTCTAAATATTTTTGTGTCTTTTCTTTTCTTCGATTTGGTCTATTCTCTTCAGTATCTTTTTTACGACGAAGTATAAGTGCTCGAATTTTATCACCTAATAATACAATTCCAATAACCCCTAATATATTTCCAATAATTGCTACAACGACGACTGGTACAACAGGCTCTCCCATTAAAATCACGCCAACTGGGACGGCTAACATATATTCTACCAGTGGAATAATGGCTCCAATAAAAAGAACAAGCATATAAGAAAAATCAACATCCATCATCTAATCCCCCTTTCCCAGGAAATAGTTTCTTGCTAATGCAATCAATTGCATGTGGTCACTTCAAAACGACGCGAAAAGAAAGAATCGACAAATACTAGCCACAGAAAAAAGCACGCTGACGATCGTTTTTCACCATGCCTGAAACAGAATCACAGCTTAGTAAATCTGCTTCGTTAGTAGGGACTCCTCTACTTTTAAACGAAACACTCAAAGTGTTTAAGCAATTACGATTCCTAATGGTGTCGTCGTCAAGCGTGCTTGTTACAGTATTGTACAAACGTCTTAGAAACTAATGACCCGAAAGCCCATTAGTACAACAATTAACACGAGTACAAGAACAATGAAAAGCGATCCAAGACTATTTTCATTTCGTTTTGCCTTACCTGCTGCCATCTCCATAAAACCAATAACGAGAATAGCTAAAAGGCCTTTAACGACATAGAAAAGTTCAAAGTTAAGGGCAATTAACATCCCTATGCCCGAAACAAGCATGAACAGGTAAAATAGTCTTGTGATCATATGTAGGATTGTTGCTGCTTTCATCTTTCTACTTCTATATAAGATAAAAGCTACAATAAATAAGATAACAAGAAAAGCCCATGAGCCTTCATGTGTTCCGCGGAAAATATTATAATACTCAGTAAAAAAATCCATCTTTTTTCATCCTCCTTTCCAAAATTTCTCTCCTCTCAGTATAACTTGTCCCTTTACGAAATGCGAACGTTATGAAGTCGTGTAGTGATTTAATCCTTGTTTCAACTTCATATAGCGAATGAGCATGGCAATTCTCCATGGTAAAAGCATGGCAAACGCTAAAATAAAGAACATCCCAGACAATTCTGCTGGATTAATGTCTTGTCCAACTAGTAATCGTAAAATAATGCGCACAACGAGTAAACCGACAAGAATGTATGCAAATGCTTTAGAACGCTTTAAATAGATTTCTCCATCACGAACCTCAAATTTAGACGTGTAGATTAAAATAAGCGAAAACAGCAAACCTGCAACAATGGCTTCCATGACATAAAAAAACGGAGGTCTCGTCGGCTCATATAAAAACATTAACGCACCTGTAGACATCGCTAATGGAGGAATAATAATTAACTTTGCAGATGTTGGTCGCTTGGAAGCTCTCATTCGAATCACAAGAGCGGCACTCCCCATAAACAAGGCAATAAGAATAGGGATAACGATTACAATCCAACTTGTTTCTTCCATTAAAATCACCCTAACATGATCCTTCTTTTTTATATGTATAGATGAAAAGGTGCCTTGTTCATAATCACAAGGCACCTCTCAACATTAAAACAATGGCGCTAACATCGAATAGCCAATTATAACAGCAAATAAAAGTACAAGATGATTTAAAGAGAAGACAAACATAAGTGTTGCCCATTTCTTTGGTTCCATTCGCTTATGACCAACAACACTTACAACTAGCCATGCCGTTGCCAGTAGGAAAGCAACGATGGTAATAATCCAACTTACTGACACAAATAAAAAGCTTGCAGCAATTAACGCAACTAGGTATACATTTGTTTGAATGTAAGTGCGCTTGAACCCTTTTACAACAGGTAACATCGGCACGCTCGCTGCCTTATACTCATCGTGTCTTCGAATGGCAATCGCATAAAAATGCGGCATTTGCCAAATGACCATAACCACAAAAAGGCCTAGAATAGCAGGATGATACAATTCTGGTGAAATCGCTGCCCATCCAATTAAAGGAGGAAGTGCTCCACTAATACTACCAATCTCCGTATTGTATATCGTTCGTCTTTTTGACCACATTGTATAAGGAACAACATACAAAAACAGACCTAAAAATCCAAACAAGGCAGCCATCGGCGTCGCAAGGAACAATAATAGAATTCCAAGTAACGACAAGGAAATCCCTAGAATAAGTGCATTTAACGGCTGCATTCTGCCCGTAACAGTCGGTCTATTTTTTGTCCGATCCATAATGGCATCAATATCTCGATCATACAAGTTATTAAAAGCACCTGCAGCTCCAATGACTAGTGCAGACCCAATCACAGCAAAAAGAATTTCCGAAAAACGCTCATTTATAGACGTACCACTTACATACAGAGCTAAACTTAACCCAGCAACCATTGCTAATAAGTTTGATTTAATAATCCCTGTCTTTAATGTTTCTGATAATACTTGTGAGAATGCCTGCTTAGGCGCAGCAAGAGAGGGTTTCTTTTCTATTTTTATCGACCGCAATCCTCTCTTCCCCCCCATCTGTTAGTATAATTCGTTAATGAATAGCTATAGTTTATCATAAAGTGTGAGCTTGAGAAGCATCTGACAAATCTGTCGTCTCCCTGTCAAGAAGTTATGGCTAAATCTTGAACAACACTTGTCCTGTTCACATCTCTTCTATTATACGCTTTTTAATTCGTAATGCAAAGTATATCAGAAACAAATCTGATTTTTTGTCATTGTGAACAACTAGGCTTGACTTAACCTTTCCCTAGTGAACATGATATGATACTATTGATCGTAATTTTGTATAAAAGGAGTCAAATTTCATGTCGAACCTATTAATCTTTGGTCACAAAAACCCAGACACGGATACAATTTGTTCTGCGATTGCCTATGCAGACTTAAAAACGCAGCTCGGTTTTCAAGTCGAGGCTGTTCGGTTAGGTGATGTAAGTGGGGAAACCGCTCACGCATTAGAAACATTTGGGGTCGAAGCTCCTCGTTATATTACATCTGCTTCAAACGAAACAAAAGACGTCATTTTAGTCGACCATAACGAGCGTCAACAAAGTGTGGACGATATTGATGACGTTCATGTACGTGAGGTCATTGACCATCACCGTATCGCAAATTTCGAGACAGCCGATCCTGTTTATTATCGTGCAGAACCTGTTGGTTGTACAGCAACGATTATTTATAAAATGTATCAAGAAAAGAACCTAACAATTCCTAAAAAAATTGCGGGTCTTATGCTTTCTGCTATTATTTCTGATTCTTTACTTTTTAAATCACCTACATGTACAGATGAAGACATTGCAGTAGCCAAAGAACTTGAACAACTAGCTGATATTGATGCCAAAACATACGGACTCGCGATGTTAAAAGCAGGTGCAGATGTTTCAAGCAAAACGTCAAAAGAGCTATTGTCTATTGACGCAAAGGAATTCTCAATGAACGATTATGCTGTGGAGATTGCTCAAGTCAACACGGTAGACATTAACGACATTTTGTCTAGAAAGAGCGAACTTGAGAAAGAAATCCAAGCTGTCATTGATTCCAAACAATTGGACTTGTATGTCTTAATTATCACAGACATTCTTGAAAACAACTCCACCGCCATAACGATCGGAAAAGATACAGCGGTTTTTGAACAAGCTTTCCAAACTACACTTGATCAGCATGTTGCTCCATTGCCTGGTGTTGTTTCAAGAAAGAAACAAGTTGTGCCACCATTAACAGAGAGCTTTTTACAAAAATAAGCTTGGTTCCATATAGTAGAAAAGACGAGCAATCCTTTGTAGGATGGTTCGTCTTTTTTCTCTAAAATAGCGTAGTCCCCTGAACCGATCCGAACCTTTTTCATTCTCCCTATCTCACTATTGTTCTTGTCTCGACTTTGGAACACGATCGCGATAAAATTCATACTCTCCTGTGTGTTCAATTACCGGGTGGATCGTAATGGTTCGCAGTGATTCTTTTGTTAATTGAATGGATTGGTTCAATTTGTTATATGCGCGAACATTACTACGATAAAAATGATTCTCAAGACTATACACATCTTTCCCATGCTCTAATCCTAGTTCATACGTATCCCGAATTTGCTTTTCAATCATTTCCTTCATTAGCTCCAAAATTTCGTCAATTGTTCGAGAAGCCCCTAACGTTTCATCAGGTGGAAAGTCTAATAAAGACGCGTGTATGTCAAGATCAATATCAAAAAACACTTCGCCATTATTAACTTCTGATTGAATCACGTTCTTTGGTCGGATAATATTTAATGCCGCAATGGTTTTTCCGTCTTCTTCAATTTGCAGCGGCGTGTTTTCGGTATGATAATCAAGCCAGCGTATACCAGCAAGTTGCAAGTCTGAAAACGTTGTTGGTGCTTTCCCTCCTTTTAAAAGGACGGCTCCATTCGAATGCACCGCATCTTTTTTCTTGCCGTTGTTATCTTTTAACTCTTTTTTACTAATATCAATTTTCGGTAAAACAACCGATCGCCCTTTCTCTGCATATGTGCGCATTAACTGATGGAGCGTAATTGGTTCAACAAAGGATCGTTCTTTATAAACCGAATCTGGATTAAACAATACAGTGTGAACGGTATCCCCAAACATATTTGTGACAAGTAATAATTCTTCCAAGCTCTCTGTTGTTCCAAAGACCCAAGGTGTAGTCCGAACCTGTTGAAACCGATACAAGCCCTCGTTAATCTCAATGATTTCTTCATGCTCCAACGCATTCATGCTATAAACAATGACTGTAACATGCCCCCAGTGAAGCATCTGATTTGACCGAGAACTAAAGTTTTCTAAAGCCATTAAAATTGTCTCGCCCCGCGCTTTTGCAACCCATGCACCAGATTCAGCTTGACTTGTTCCTTCTTGATTTACGGATAATTGACCAAAATCAATTGATTGTGCATAAATGACATATTCTTCGTTGTCCTCATCAAAATCAACGCCAAGTGCCGTTATATACTGCACATCTTGCAAATCAGTTGCGTCCCAGCATCCGCTTATACTTATAGAGAATAGCAACAGGACTAGGAAAAAACCTTTCTTCAACGAGATCGCCTCCTCGTTGAGTCCACTGTTTTTAACGTCGCAGGTCTACGTTTACGCCATTCCCATGGTTTAACAACGACAGCCGAAAGAAAATCTTTTTTATTAAACGGAGAAATGGGAGAAAGATAAGGCAGACTGAAGGATTCTAAGCTCGCTAGATAGACAATAATAGAAATGACCGCAATACAGAATCCAAACATTCCCAGAAAGGCCGATAAGATTAAGACATAAATGCGAATAATGGATACAGTTCCTGACAACACTTGACTTGTAATTGCAAATGTGGAAACAACCGTTAACCCAACCACAACGAGCATCGTTGGCGATGTTAAACCAGCTCGAATTGCCGCATCTCCAATAATTAACCCCCCAACAACAGCCAACGTTTGGCCAACAGACTTCGGTAACGTCGTCCCAGCCTCCCTAAACAACTCAAACAACACAATCATTAAAAATATTTCAAGCGTTGACGATAATGGTAAACCAAGGCGTGAAACGTAGATTGTGGCTAGAAAAGGTAATGGGAGTTGATCAACATGAAACGTGTTTAGCGCAATCCACAATCCAGGTAAAAACAATGCCAAAATTAGTCCTGTTATCCGCAATAAACGTTGGAAGGCAACAAACAGAAAGGAGTTGTGGAGATCCTCAGCCGTTTTTAAAACAAACATTAAATTTACTGGCGCAATGACGGCTCCTGGCGAACCATCAATTAATACTGCAAACCGACCGTTTTCTAAACAAGCGGAGACGAAATCAGGACGACTGGAGAACACAGTCAGTGGAAAGAACGTAAATTTTGTATTTGTTAATCGTTCTTCTACTTCTGCTAAACTCAAAACCGAATCTGTATCAATGGCTAAAATTTGATCGCGTACATCCTTTAATACTTCTTCACGAGCAATATCTTTCATATAAAGTAACGTTAGCTGAACTTGACCTCGTTTGCCAACTGTGTAAGATTCATTCACTAGAGCACTCGTTCTGAGACGTTTCCGAACAAGAGCAATGTTTTCTTCTACATCTTCTGTGAACCCATCTCGAGGGCCCCGAAAAGAAATTTCCGTATTCGATTCTTCCGGTTGTCTCTTCGGAAACTTCGGCAGTTCGATCTTCACAACCGTATTGTTTTGTTGGTCATACATGAAAACAAAGCCTGAGAAGACATCCTTAATCACGTCTTCTTCAGATGTTTCTTTTGGAACGGGAAATGCTTGAAGCTGATTGATTGTTGTGACATGATGAAGAAAATCTTCATTTACTTGGCTGAAAATAGTGTACATCGCAGGGATGGTTTCGGTTTTTAGCGTTTTTACATCTACAATTGAATGGCAATAAATCAATTCAACAGCATAATTAGGCTCTTCTTGAAAAGTAAGCGACTCGATAATGACATCGTCGCTACTTTCTAGTTGCTTTTTAATCGCTTCAATCGAAAACTTAGAACGATGCCCCATCTTGATTCCTCCTTTTCTTCGGTTTTTTCACTTTCTTGAAACTGACAATCCAAAGCCATAGCATCACACAGCACGTAAAGACAAACGAGAACGGCATGTAAAAACGACTTAAGTAAATCGAAAAATTCGGTTCATCAAGAGGAATGAACAACGATAGCCACAATAAACCGCACAACACAAAAATCGTAATGAATCGAGATTTAGGGGTTTGCTTGCCTAACAAATCAGCTGCTACATAAAGACCCAGAGCTTGTCTTGTGAAAGCACCAGCTAACCACTGAAAAATAGAGAAGAAATCAAGTCTTGTTAAATACTTACCAAGCTCTAATATTCGCCATTGTGAAAAGGCTGGATATTTCATACGCTGCGCCTCTTCAATTCCGAAGATGGTAATGGCTCCTACCAATGGTCCAAGGGCCAACCCAAATAATAAGAAGGCAAGAATATAGAGATGTGATTTCTTTAATTTTGATCGTGCATGATGTTGAATAAATAGCAAAAAGACCAGTTCAGCAAATCCACATATCACAAGTAATGCACTTAGAAGAGCGGAAGTTGATCCATTCTCAAATATTGGCAACAACAAGGTATAATCTTTTTCTTTCATATTGCCAATTCCGACTAGAAAACCAAAAGAAACAACGATTGGTAACAAGATCCCAGCTGTAAAAGCGATGGTTCGGATACCATAATAAGCGGCAAATCCACACAAGATTAAGTACGGTAGAGCCAAGACAGGATTCGGGGTTAGTTTTAAATATGTACTTGTCGTCCAACTAATTGTTGAATATAGAGTGGTATAGCTAAAAACGGTTAAATAGATAAACATCAGTATTCCAAATAGATACGTACTAACAGTTGATGAGCGCGCTCCAACAAAATCAACAATGTGCTCTTGCTTTGTTCGTTTATGAATAAACACAATGATTGGCACCCAAATAAGAAGGAAAATAGATGAGAGTAGAACCCCAACCCATGAATCTTTCTCACCAAACTGCAATAGGATTGGCATCATAATGACATGATTCATTAGTCCACTTGATAGTAAAATTAACGGGAACAGTTGCAACATCGTCACAGATCTCAATTCTCTCACCTCGCAATCTGCCCTTATCATTCCAGAGGGGTGAGATATTTATGCAAGCGGAGAAAATAGAAGAAGCTCACATCCATGCTTGAATGTGAGCAAAATTTTAAAAGAAAAAGTCTGCAATAATTAGCATAATTAATGACACAAACCATGCAATCGTTGTCGGAACAGACCACACAAGAATCTGCTCTTTGGCTTGTTTAATGCCAATTGTTCGGTTCACGACCCAGAATAGACTATCGTTAAAATAAGAGAAAAACAGAGAACCAAGTGCCGCTGCCTGAGCTGCTAACACCATATTTACGTCCATACCCGACAAAATTGGTGCTGTAATGGACGCGGCTGTAATCATGGCCACCGTTCCACTTCCTTGAATGAATCGAACAAGCGTTGCAACAACAAACGGTAATAAAATCGCGGGAATTCCCGTATTTACGACAATTTCTGCAATATGGTCGCCAACGCCCGTTGCACGAAGAACAAATCCTAATGCCCCACCTGCACCGGTAACAAGTAACACAATACCTGCTTGTTTAATTCCTTCTTCCATTCGATCAAGTGCTTCTGAACGTCGAACATGTCCGAATAATCCATAAATTGCTAGTAGTACCCCGATACCTACTGCGATTATTGGAGCCCCAAAAAATTGCACGTATTCTACCCACATACCAGACAATTCCATCGCTGAGGTCGTCGTATTTAAGAAGATTAAGAACACCGGGACAAAAATTGGTAAAGCCGAGCGTAGAAGTGAAGGCAAGTCTTTGTTTTCTTTTTCTTCCATCCACTCTTCAATTGTTACTTCTTTTTCAGGGCGAATCCAGTCAAGTCCATCGTCACTTGGTAACTGATAAATTCGCTTCCCAAGCCATTTCGCGTATAACACCATAGAGATAACAATGGGAATCCCAAACAACATCCCTGAAATAATCATCCAACCAATATCTATGCCAAAAATTCCAGCTACACCTAGCGGACCTGGTGTTGGTGGCACCGCACTATGAATGACAACCGCACCACCGGCTAAAGCGATGGCGAGTGTAACAATGGAACGGCCAGTTTTCTTTGATAACGCTTTCGCCAATGGGCTTAAAATAATAAAGGCGGAATCAACAAAAATGGGAATCGACACAATATAACCAGTGACCGCCATCGCCCACTCTTCTTTTCGTTTTCCTAACCACTTCACGACTGTATAAGCGAGTCGTTCAGCCGCCCCTGAGACTTCAAGAATTCGGCCCATCATCACACCAAAACCGATGACAATGGCAATGGATCCTAACGTATTACCAAACCCTTCTGTGATTGCATCAACGACCGCTGTTGGCGTCATTCCTCCCACTAAACCTGTAATAGATGCAGCAATAATTAATGCTAAGAACACGTGAACCTTTGTTTTTACGACTAAGAAAATTAACACAACAATTGCAATTGCAAGTCCGAGTATCATTTGCGTACCAGATACGTCCATAACCCTATCCCCCTAAACGCGTAAGCGCTTTAATCGTTAATAAAGAGTGAAGGACTGATTAACAGCCCTCCATAAGTGCTTTATTCTTTTCCTGCAAAATGTGGTGCGTACTTAGCTGCTAACTTAATGGACTCTTCCATTGAGACGGAGCTTGCAATCCCTTGGCCAGCAATATCAAACGCCGTACCGTGATCAACGGACGTACGTAAAAATGGTAATCCATTTGTAATGGAAATCGTGCGGTGAAAATCTGTCATTTTTGCTGCGATGTGTCCTTGATCATGATATAAGGATAAAACCGCATCATAGCGTCCATTTAACGCTTGGAAGAAGACGGAGTCTGCTGGAACTGGTCCGACTGCATCAATCCCGCTCTCTTTTGCGAGTTCAATGCCAGGCTTAATTTCGTCCATTTCCTCTGTTCCGAATAAACCATTCTCTCCACTATGTGGGTTTAAACCTGCAACTGCAAACGTTCGCTTTTCTACCCCTAGCTTTTGTAGAGCTGCATCACAGCGAACTAAATAATCATGCACACGCTCTTTTGTCATTTGACCAATCGCATCTTTTAACGATAAATGTCTTGTTAAGAAAAAGATCCGCATATTACGTACTTCAAACATGGTTAATGGATCATCGATATTGGCAATACCGGCGAGCATTTCCGTATGACCAATGTAAGGAACGTTGCCTGCTTTTAATGATTCTTTGTTAATCGGCGCTGTCGCCATTGCTTGCGCTTCATTTGCTCGACAAAGCTCTGCCGCATGTTTGATGTAGATAAAAGCAGCTTCTCCATTTTTTCCGTTCACTTGACCAAATTCATATTCTGGTAAATCCGGAAAATCTATTAAATCAATTGTACCAAATTCACCTTTTGCTTCACTTGCTTTTTCAATTTTGTTAATCTTGAAGTCTACTTCTTTTACAGAAAACAAGCTTTCCAACACTCGTGCATTTCCGATTACAACCGGCGTACACACATCGTAAATCTCTTGTTTATTTAATGACCCTAGTGTAATTTCTGGTCCAATCCCTGCTGGATCCCCCATTGTAATTGCAATTACTGGTTTCATCATTCATCATCCTCCAATTTTTGTCGCTGCTTGATCAATAAATTTCACACATTCATAGATGGCTTTTTTATCTCCGATCAGTCCACCTTTTGTTACAACAGGTAGTCCATCAAAGTACCCGCCATCAAAAGTTCCATACGCTGCAAGCGGCATGACTTCATCTTTAAGGGCGATTCCGTTCGCTCTTCCTAAAGCACAGACAGAAGCGGTAACATCGCCTCCACTTGTAAAACAACCCGCAAATGTTAACTGCTCTTGTGTTAATAACTTTCGGCTAATTGTGGCAAGTCCATCTGTAATTCGCTTTGCCAGCGCATCTTGACTTTTGCCTTCTTGCTCAGCTTTGGCTTTCAATGGGACGAGTTTTTGACCGCTTTTATGTGTGGTCACAATAAGAACACGATCTACCTTTGCTTGTTCTAGGGCAGCTCCTGTCGCGCGTTCCACTTCTTTATCCCACGTACTGCTGTAACTAGCCAACATCGCTGGATCGACATAAACAGGGGTTGAGGCTGTTTTTTCGATTAGATAAGTAAGCTGTTCTCCTGTTAAACTCGTTGCACTTCCAACCGATACGAGAATCGTGCCGTTTTGGTTCTCTTGCTGTAACAAAGCGCGGGCATAATTTGCTGTTAATGGTCCCGGATCTGCACAAAGGATTTGTCTCTGAAGCATTGTTAATGCGAGCGCTACTTTTTCAATTTGTTCCGTTGTCATCGCGTCAACAATGATGATGCGATTGCCTTGACTGATTTCTTTTTGAATGGCCGTTTCAATTGCTGATTCCGTTTTCATTACTGTACTTAATGAAACAAATCCAACAGGGTGCCTTGTCTTTTCTGCTAGTAAATCGGGAATAAACGATTCCGTTATTGGAGCAATCGGATCTTTTGAGACATATGTTTCTTGCAACGGTACCCCATCTAATAATAGATAACCTCCTGCCATTGTTCGCCCAGACTCTGGAAACGATGGCATCACGATGCTAATTGCATCTTCAGTCATATGCGAGAGCATTTCGTCAATTTCAGCGCCAATATTTCCACGAAATGTACTGTCAATTCGTTTCGTAAACACATCAGCTCCCCAAGCTTGAAGTTCCTTCATCGCTCGTCCTACACGCTGGCTCGCAATAGCTTCGTCAATATATCGGCTATCGGTATCCATCACAACGGCATCTACATAACTATTTTCTGGTAAGCTTGCACTATGAACAATGGTTGTTGCCTGAAAACCTTGTTTCACTAGCTTGACACCTGATGCATTGGCGCCTGTTAAATCGTCTGCAATCACGCCAACCTTCATTTTGCATGCCCCCTTTCTATTCCATCGCTACACCTGTATGATCTTTTCATGGTATTGGCCGAGTTCATGTAACCCCAGATCAGAATCGGTTATGATTCCTGCAACTTGATCGAGTCTGCAAACATGGGCAAACGATTGCTGCGCAAATTTACTAGAATCACATAAGAGCCATGTTTCACGCGCAGATTGAATCATTAGTTGCTTCATTTTTGCTTTTTCAAGGGTTGGTGCCATCACACCTGATAACGCATTAACTGCATGCGCACCAAGTAAAAATAGATCAACGTGAATAGACTCAATCAATGCCTGCGCTTGACTGCCGTATAAAGCACCAACTTCTGCCTGTACTTCACCACCTGTCACAATACATGTAACAGATGAATGCACAAGTTCAGCAGCGATTTTAATATCATTCGTGACTACGGTTAAATCTTGACGATCTTTAATGAGACGAGCCACTTCAAGTGTCGTGGTTCCTGAATCAAGTAAGATGGTTGAATTCGATTCAATCAGTGTCACTGCTTTTTTAGCAATTTCTTTCTTTGCATCTAGATGTTCGACTTCTTTTCTAGCATAAGGCGTTTCCCGAATTAATGCTTTTTGCGGGATGGCCCCTCCAGGTGTTCGTATTACTTGGTTATCTGCTTCTAGCTGCGTTAAATCTCGACGAATGGTCATCTGAGATACGTTCAATTGCTCCGCTAACTCTTCAATTTCAACTTTTCCATTTGATTCTAAAAGATTTTGAATGACGTTTTTTCGTTCTTGTGCTTTCATGTTCATTTCTAACACCTTTCACTGTTAATTTAAAACATTATTCGACATAAGTCAACATTAATTTGTTTAATTTTTTCATATATTGTTTATTATTTACGTTAAATCTTCATTTATGTGTTTATTTTTCTCAATTAAGTATAGCAAATTAAGGTCAAATGACAAACGAAAACCATATTACATATGGAAACACGAGGAACGTGAGAAATAAAAAAACACTTCCTCATGAGGAAGTGTTTCACAATAACTGATGGAGCCTAGGGGGCTCGAACCCCTGACCTCTTCGCTGCCAGCGAAGCGCTCTCCCAGCTGAGCTAAGGCCCCGAATATGTATGGAGTTGATTGTACTCTCATAATATATCATAGACAGCCTCAACGGGACAAGCGCTTTTTATCGTGGAAACCGTCCGTTTGATCGTGATCATATCGGGTATTGATAAACAAAGCACAAGGAGGAATAAAGGGAGTATAAAACGATGGTTCGGTTTAACAAATGGATTAACGCATTGGTTTTAGCGATGATAGGCGGTAGTGTTTACTTCTTCTTATCTCTCATTTACGATGATCATGTAAAGTGGGTGAATGCGCTCGCTATCACTGTAGCGCTTTTTTTAACCCATACATTCCTTATCCCAAGAATTTTCAATAAGCGGAAATCTAAATGATTTTGCTTAGGAGTTGAACTGAATGATTTTATTTTTCACTTTCATCATTCTCTTTATCATCATGTTTTTGTTAATGGTTATTATTGATTCTGCTTTAAAAAATGAACCAAGTATAAAGCGATGGTTCATTACTACATTAATTTTAACAGTTGTGATCTTTTTAACGTTTTTATCTCTCTCTTTATTTTAAGTAAAAATCGAGGTGCTGTAGATGAGTGTGTTCCGCGTAGTAGGTCATGGGTTTGTTATTTCTATATGTGCAACGAGTATATATCTCCTATTGATATGGCTAATTGGAGACATAAGCGAAGTTCGTGCTTCCATTTTTGCCGTTATCATTGGTTCATTTATTGGCGGTTCCATTCGCGGGATCGTAAAAGAGCGCAACCGTTACAAACGAAACCGAATACTTAAGACGAAATAAAGACTACCCTAACAATACACCAATAACATACCAAATAATCCCGCCAACCACACCAACAAAGCCAGCCTGTATGATCACTTCCCCTGTTACTTTTTTCGTTTTCGCAATGTCTAAAATAATCCATCCTAAAAAAACGGCAAAAGCAAGTATAATGGCATCAGTCATTGTCATCCCTCCACGTTCTCTCCTTACTTTAGCAAGAACCTAGAGGGACCGCAAACAATTGTTACAGATGAAACGTTTGTTCAACTTCTTCTATTAAATTTTTGGCGACGTCAACATATTTTTCGTCCACTTCCCCATCTTTATCAATTGGTCGCTGAAATTGGTTAATTAGTCCATCAACCGCAGGAGGAATGTAGCCTCCTATGCCTTCATCTGTGTTTCCGTCTTGATAAACATGATTCAATAAATATGGTCGCCCCATTTCAAATACAGCATGGCTCGAGCCAACTTCTCCTTCTACTGCTGTAAACGGTAAACGAAGAAATGTATAGCCTCCTTCTTCTGCTAGCTTATAATCATAGTAACCATGGTCATAATCCCAATTTCCACCGATTGAATAACCAAGAGGAGTTAATAGTGACTCTAATTCTTTTGCTTTCACTTCTTTGCCTTCAATTTTTGAAGATACATAAATCATATGACCGCTCCTAATCGTTTTTATTGATTAGTGTGTGAGCCTGCGAAAAACTTATGCATCAAAAAAGCACGGATAATGGTTCATCCGTGCTTTCCCTTTTTTATAGTCGTTTTTCAAGTTCTTCTTTTTCTTTTTCGAAACCCGGCTTTCCGAGTAAAGCAAACATATTTTTCTTATATGCTTCTACTCCAGGCTGATCAAACGGGTTAACGCCTAATAAGTAACCACTTACTGCGACCGCTTTTTCAAAGAAATAAACAAGATAGCCAAATGTGTATTCATCTAGCTTTGGAATCGACACAATTAAGTTTGGAACACCGCCATCTGTGTGAGCGAGCATCGTCCCTTTAAACGCTTGTTTGTTCACAAAATCCATCGTTTCTCCAGCAAGATAATTTAATCCGTCTAAATCTTGCTCTGCTTTTTCAATTTCAATATGCTTGTCCACATTCTCAACATGTAAGACAGTTTCAAATAAATCACGACGTCCATCCTGTACATATTGACCCATCGAGTGAAGATCTGTAGAAAAATCAACCGAAGCTGGATAAATTCCTTTTTGGTCTTTTCCTTCACTTTCACCAAATAGTTGCTTCCACCACTCTGAAACAAAGTGAAGCTGCGGCTCATAATTCACCATAAGTTCAATCGTCTTCCCTTTGTTGTATAGAACATTTCGAACTGCTGCATATTGATATGCTTCGTTTTCTTCAAGCTTAGGTGAAGCATACGCATCTCTCGCATCTGCAGCACCTTTCATCATTTGTTCAATATTAAGACCAGATACAGCAATCGGTAGAAGTCCGACAGCGGTTAAAACAGAGAAACGTCCGCCTACGTCATCAGGAATGACAAATGATTCGTATCCCTCTTCGTTCGCTAGGGTTTTTAGAGCACCTTTTTCTTTATCAGTTGTCGCATAAATGCGAGTACGTGCTTCTTCTTTGCCATATTTCTTCTCCAGGAAGTCACGGAAAATACGGAATGCGATAGCCGGCTCCGTCGTTGTGCCTGATTTGGAAATGACATTAACAGAGACATCGCGCCCTTCCAGCAAGTCAAACAAATCGCGGATATAAGTTGAACTGATATTCTGCCCGACAAAAATGACTTGTGGTGCGTTACGCTGTTCGTTTGAAAGAACATTAAAAAATGAATGGTTTAACGCTTCGATTGCTGCTCTTGCCCCTAAATAGGAACCACCAATTCCGGCAACAAGTAATACGTCTGAATCGTTACGAATTTTTTTAGCTGCTTCTTGTATACGTGCAAATTCCTCTTTATCATAATCAACTGGTAAGTCGATCCACCCTAAAAAGTCATTCCCTGCTCCCGTTTTTTCGTGAAGGGCTTGATGTGCAGTTGTTACTTGATCTTGCAAATGCTTCATCTCATGCTCTCCGAAAAAGGAAAGTGCTTTGCTATAATCGAATTGAATATGTGCCATTAAAAAGAGCCTCCTTATATTCGGTACTTCATTAATGTACCGAAAGGAGGCAAAAAACACAAGTAATCAGCGGTCAAAAACTGAGCTCTTTAATAGCTTATCTTGTTCATGACGTTCAATGGCTAAATCAATTAGCGTGGAAATTAAATCTTGGTAGGAAAGTCCGCTCTCTTCCCAAAGCTTTGGATACATACTGATTTTTGTAAACCCTGGAAGAGTGTTGATTTCATTAATTACCACTTCATGATCTTCTGTTAAGAAAACATCTACACGTGCTAATCCTTCACAGTTTAAAGCTTGATATGCACGTTTAGCAATTTCTTGAATTTGTGCGCTAACATCTTCTGAAAGTTCTGCTGGAATGGCAAGTTTTGCACCATCTTCGCTAATGTATTTCGCATCATACGAATAGAAACCGTCTTGAGGCAAGATTTCTCCGCATACACTTGCTTTTGGTTCATCATTCCCAAGAACTGCACATTCAATTTCTCTTCCTACAACAGCTGCTTCAATTAAAATTTTGTGATCATAGGAGAAGGCAGATTCTACAGCTTCCTGAAATTCAGCTTCATTTGTCGCCTTACTAACACCAACAGATGAGCCTTGGTTGGCTGGCTTAATAAAGACCGGCATCCCTAATGATTCGTTAATCTCGTTAAAGGTAATGGATGCTTTCGTTGCACGATTAAAGCTTACCCCTTTTGCTACTTGAAGCCCTTCTGCTTGAAGTAGTTTCTTGGCGATATCTTTATCCATGCTCACTGCAGATCCTAAAACATTTGAACCAACAAATGGTAAATTTGCGATTCGCATCATACCTTGAAGAGACCCATCTTCTCCAAGCGTTCCGTGTACAATTGGAAAAATGACATCTAGTTGTCCAAGCGCCGTATGTTGATTAACGGGCTGGAGTTGATTGGATTCTTTTCCAGGTAAAAAAGAAATCCCTTCATTTGATTGATTAAGCTCAATTAAAGCTGGATTGTTTTCATTTAATAAGAAATTAGAGGCTTCATTTAAATGCCACTGGCCCCTTTTATCAATACCGATAAGTGTTACGTCAAAACGATCTTGATCAATCGCGTCTACTATGTTTTTTGCTGACTGAAGCGATACTTCATGTTCAGCTGATTTTCCACCAAAAATAATTCCTACACGTGTTTTTGCCAAACCCTTCACTCTCCTTCCCGTTTATTATACACGTAAATAGCTTGTTACAGAATGAGAAATACGTAATGAAAAAAGACAACCAAAAATTGGTTGCCCTCTTTATTTTACAGTGCTTGCTTAAGAATTTCTAACGATTCTGGCTTACCGATTTTGTGGTAGTTGCCGTAGTAACCATTTGTACTTGCAATATCTGAAATTTCTTCAAGCTGATCTTCTGTAATTTCATAATGACTTAACGTTGTTGGTGCCCCTAAAGCAGTCCAGAATGCAGACAATTTGTCGATTCCTTCTAAAGCAACATCACGATCTTCTTTACCAGTGCGATCTACACCGAAAACACGCTCGGCAAGTTGTGCGCCTCGCTCAGGATTCACATCAACGCTATGGCGCATCCAATGCGGGAATAAAATGGCTAATCCACCGGCATGAGGAATATCGGAAACGGCAGATACCGCGTGCTCTAAATTGTGCGTACCCCAGTCACCACGCGCTCCCATTTGCGTAATTCCATTAAGAGCCATCGTCCCACTATAAAGAATCGTTTCACGTAAATCCGTGTCTTCTAAATCATCTAGCAAGTCTGGAGCTACTTCCATAACGGTTAAAAGAATGGACTCGCATATACGGTCTTGCAACGGCGTATTTTCAGCTGGGTGAAAATAGGCTTCCAGTACATGTGTCATCATATCAACAATGCCATACACGGTTTGATCTTTTGGCACAGATACCGTGTTTTCTGGATCTAAGATAGAAAAGTTCGGGAATGTAAAAATCGAGCCCCAGCCGACTTTTTGATGCGTATCCCAATTTGTAATCACAGATCCAGAGTTCATTTCTGATCCGGTTGCTGCTAACGTTAAAATCGTGCCAAACGGAAGAGCATCTTCTGCAAGTTCTTTTTTTGTAATAATGTCCCACACATCGGTTTCGGTCCGTGCACCAACAGCGATTGCTTTAGTTGCATCAATGACGCTACCGCCACCAACAGCTAAAATAAAACCGATCGAGTGCTCTTTACAGAGTTCGATTCCTTTTCGAACAGTCGTTAAACGCGGGTTAGGCTCGACACCAGCCAATTCGGTTACGTTACAGCCTGCAT
Organism: Shouchella phoenicis; assembly: GCF_047238345.1. Taxonomy (NCBI): domain Bacteria; kingdom Bacillati; phylum Bacillota; class Bacilli; order Caryophanales; family Bacillaceae; genus Shouchella; species Shouchella phoenicis. Next base: position 2,741,771 of record NZ_JBDFMQ010000001.1, read on the forward strand.
ATTCCAATTGTTGCATGACCGTATCATATAGGCCATTTTTCTTAATACTGCCTCCACCGTATACAAGCAATACATTTCGATCATATACAACGAGCTCATCTGCTAAATTTTCTGTTTTGCCTTGTCCAAAAATTAATTTTGTCGGGTTATAAAATGTAAAAGCGTCCATAAAGGAGCCTCCTTTAAAATTGATCCACACTTATCGTAGCTTTTTTGTCCATTAAACGCAAAAATAACCACCTGCTTTATTTCCAACATTATTGGTAGACATCACCTAGAATAATCGTGTCTTTTCCATCCAATCTAAGAAGAGTACATCTCAATCGATGTGCAAAACAAAAGGAGGTGCTTTTAAGTGAGTGGTATTCAAAAAGCAGCATTAGTATTAGCCATCATTGGTGCTATAAACTGGGGATTAATTGGGTTCTTCCGATTTGATCTTGTCGCTTTTCTATTTAACGGTCAAGCGTCTGCGATTTCACGTGTCATTTATGCCTTAGTTGGTTTAGCTGGTCTTTATGCAATTTCTATTCTAATGAAACCAAAAGAAGAGTTAGGCCGCGACCATGAAGTGGAGCCACAACGATAAAAACAGCTAGTTTTCACTAGCTGCTTTTTTTATTTCTTCGCGCGCTTATTTAAATCTGCTTGAATTTCGTTTGACTGCTTTAACCACTCTTTAAGTTTATCTTCTAGCGTGTTAAAGCCTTGTTGCTTCTGCTGAGCTGCTTGAGGTTTGCGCGCTCCGCCACCGCCAGCATTTGGTGTACGTGGTTTCGCTTGTGGACGAGCAGGCGCCTCTTGCGTCGCACGGATTGATAAAGAAATCTTTCCAGATTCTTGATCAACTGACATGACTTTAACTTTCACTTCGTCTCCTACTGTTAATACATCTGCAATATCCTTCACATATCCGTGAGCGACTTCAGAAATATGAACGAGACCTTGTTTTTTTTCATCGATTGCTACAAAGGCTCCGAAAGGCTTAATTCCTGTTACCTTTCCCTCTATAATGCTACCTTCTTCGTAATTAGACATTCATATACAACTCCTAAACAATGATTTAACCAACTAATTTTACCATAGGTTTCTCTATAGCGCAAAGTCCGGTCATGTTTATTCGCTGATTAGCGTCCCATTTTTTAAAAAGACTTCATTCACATGAATGTTTAAATATTTTTCATACTTCTCTTTGAGGTATCGTTCTTGGCCGTTTAACAAAGAGATGACTTTTCCATCTTCCTTGACGCGCCCTGTCCGACCAGCACGATGAAGGTAACTTTCAAACGAACGAGAGGCATCAAGCTGAATAATGTGAGATACTTTTTCAATATCAATTCCTCTTGCAGCAACATCTGTCGCCACTAAAATTGATGCTGCACCACTTTTAAAACGGGCGATTGCTTGTTCTCGATCCGTTTTCGTTTGTTCAGAAGATAATGCTACTGCCTCAACTTTACGGTAGCGTAATTTTTCAACGGTCTCATTCAACCGATCTAAATGATTGACAAACACAATTCCTTTTTTAATCTCTTCCGCGTGAACAATTTTACGAACGGTATCAATTCGATCTCGTTCTTCAATCATGACGGCAAGATGTTCAATTTGCTCTGGTAAAGTCGACGTATTCTCTTCCAATTTTTCTACGTTTGGTGAAAACACTTTAAGCTTGTCCTCCAACCCTTTAGGGATCGTGGCAGAAGCAAATAACCCTTGGACGTTATAGCCTAATCGTTTTCCAAGCTCCTCAACGTCTTTCCACGATTCTTGTTCCTCGACTAACCGATCCACTTCATCAAGGACAAACATGCGGATATTTGCTAACTTAATTTTTTTTAGTCGAATTAGCTCCATTAAGCGACCTGGTGTTCCAACCGCAATATGTGGTTTACTTTTCTTGAGCTTTTCGACTTGGCGATTTACATTCGCCCCACCAATAAACGCCATCGATGACAATGTTGTTTGATCCGTCACTTCTTTAATAACCGATTCGATTTGAACAGCCAACTCTTGCGAAGGAGCCACAATTACAGCCTGAATCGTTTGTTGATCTGCCTCAATTGCTGCTAAAAGTGGGAGGACATATGCTAATGTCTTTCCTGAACCTGTTTGCGAACGAAACATTACGCTTTCACCATTCAATGCTTTAGGAATCACAGCTTGTTGAATTGGTGTCGGCTCTGTAATGTTCTTTTTTTCGAGGTTTTCATTTATTTGGGGGGGTACGTGTAAATTCAATTGATTAATCATGCTTAACTCCTCTATTATAACCACTCAATTCGATAGAATGGTTCTGCTTCTTCTTCATTGATCATGCTTAGCTCGTTAAGAAATTCCATTTGGAACGAGGCAACACCATGTTCATTTGCTTTTGCATACGCTCGCTCGGCAGCGACTCCGTAAAAAGCTAAACCATTTGCTGCAGCATTAACAAAGTCTTTCCCATTTACTGCAAGATATGCTGCCAGCACACCACCAAGTAAACAACCTGTACCCACAACACGGGTGAGCCATTCATGTCCATTTGACACTTGTACAACTTGCTTCCCGTCTGTGACCACATCTTTTTCTCCGGTTACGACGACCACCGTCTGTAGTTGCTCTGCTGCTTTTTTCGCTAAAGCGACTGGATCTGTCTTAATATTCGTGTCAACGCCTTTAACAGTCCCTGCTTCACCTAAAACCGCAGCAATTTCACCTGCATTTCCACGAACAAGCGTAATGTTTACTTCTTCTAAGATGCGGGCAACAAGCTGATTTCGAAACGTGGTCGCACCAACACCAACTGGATCAAGAATTACAGGGGTCCCTTTTTTATTGGCAGCTTGACCGGCGTGAATCATCGACGCCACAACAGTCTCAGATGGCGTCCCAATGTTTAACAATAGCGCATCTGCTGCCGTCGCCATTTCATGTGTTTCTTCTTTTGCATAGGCCATCACTGGTGATGCTCCAATTGCTAATAGTCCGTTTGCCGTAAAATTGGTCACAACTGCATTGGTCATGCAGTGAATCAACGGCTGGTGGTCTCGTACAATACTCATCCGTTACATCCCTTTCTTTACCCTATTGTTCGATTATTTCGTTGCTTGCCAATTATGATTCTCTAAAAAGCGTCCGATACGAGTTAACGCTTCTTCTAAATTTTTTAGAGATGTTGCGTAGGAACAACGAATATGGCCTTCACCGCCTGCACCAAAAACTGAGCCTGGTACCACAGCAACTCGCTCTTCTATTAAAAGCTTTTCTGCAAACGTTTCAGATGACAAACCTGTATGTTCGATTGAAGGAAATGCGTAAAATGCCCCGCTTGGTTTATGACAAGGCAATCCAATTTCATTCGCTGTTTTCACAAAGAAATTTCGTCGTTGCTGATAGGAAAGCTTCATTTTCTCAATATCTTCCATGCCATGCTCAAGCGCTTCTAACGCACCGTATTGAGCCATTGTCGGCGCACACATCAAGCTATACTGATGAATTTTCAGCATCGCTTGCAGCAAATCTGGTGGTGCAAGCACAAATCCAAGACGCCAACCGGTCATGGCAAATGCTTTTGAAAAACCATTAATAACGATGGTTTGTTCTTTCATACCAGGTAAGGCGGAAAAACATGTGTGCTCCTCATCATAAGACAATTCAGCATAGATTTCATCTGAGAACACAAGTAATTGATGCTTTTTGACAATGGCCGCAATTTGCTCAAGCTTGTTTTTGCTCAACGATGCACCTGTTGGATTGTTCGGATAACAAATCATAATGGCTTTCGTTTTATTTGTAATAGCTTTTTCAATATCCACTGGCTCAACTTCAAAATGATTCGCTGCGCTCGTTCCAACTGAAATCGGCACACCACCAGCAAGAGAGACAAGCGGCGCATAAGAAACAAACGTTGGCTCAACAATGATGACTTCATCACCAGGATCTAAAATCGCCCGCATGCCTATATCAATTGCTTCACTTGCACCAACCGTTACTAAGATCTCTTCATCAGGGTTATAGTGGACGCGATAACGCTGCTCCATGTAATGAGAAATGGCTACACGCAGTTCCGGCAGTCCAGCATTTGCCGTATACGCTGTAAAACCTCTTTCAAGGGACGAGATACTTGCTTCTCGGACATTCCAAGGCGTGACAAAATCAGGCTCTCCCACACCAAGGGAAATAATATTGTCCATTTTCGATGCTAAATCAAAAAAACGTCGTATACCAGACGGCTGTATACTTGATACTTTTTGTGAGAGGCGCTCTTTTTTTACAACTGTCTCCTTCATTACGGCGTCACCACGATTCTACGATCTTCGTCTGGTTCTTTAAAAATAACCCCATCATGCTTATAGGTCTTTAATTGAAAATGAGTTGTTGTTGATAGTACAGAATCAATGGTGGACAATCGTTCGGATACAAACCGAGCCGTTTCTTGCATCGTTTTCCCTTCAACGACAACAGATAAATCATATGCACCTGACATTAAATACAACGCCCTTACCTCTGGAAAACGGTGAATACGCTCAGCCACTTCATCAAATCCTACGCCACGCTTCGGCGCGACTTTCACATCGATCATGGCTGTCACAGTTTCTTGAACCGGCAGTTTAGCCCAGTCTACAACAGCTGAATAACTAAGGATTACGTTCTTATCTTCAAGTTCTGTAATGTATGTGTCTACCTCTTCTGCCGTTAGATCAACCATTTTTGCAATCTTTTCCGATTCAATTCGGCCATTTGCTTCAATAATTTGCAAAATCTCAACTGATTTCTTATCAAACACAGTGATCGCTCCTCATCTTACGCTAGTCCTTTAGAGTAATTATAGTTTGTTTGTTTATCCTAATCATAACATAGGAATTTCCCAAACTCCTGTTTTAAATTAAGGGATCCTTTAGGAGCTGAAGAAAAGCATGGATAAACATACAGCACTACTTATTATTGACATGATTAACCCACTTTCTTTTGAACATGGGGCTGATATTTACCCACAAACAAGAGACATTACAGAAAACATTCTTGCCCTTAAAAACACGATGAAGCAAAAAGGTTGTCCCATTTTATATGTAAATGACAACTACGGCAAATGGAAATCGGACTTCAATCAACTCGTTTATGATATTAAAACAAGTAATGACCTCGGTTCATCTATTGCGGCTCGACTTGAGCCAAGTGACGATGATTATTCGATCATCAAACCTAAATTCTCTGGTTTCTTTGACACACCTCTTCATCTTCTTCTCGAGCATTTAGGCGTACACACTCTTGTGTTAACGGGAATTGTTGGGAATATGTGTGTACAGTTTACAGCAAATGATGCTTATACATTAGAATACGAGCTTTGTATTCCCGCAGACGCCATCGCTAGTTTCACACAAAAAGACACAGATGTTGCTCTGCATCATTTTGAAAACATATTAAAAGCCGATACACGTTTATGCCGAGATTGGATAACGGACTAATAAGAACGAAGATTTCAGACTTCTTTCATATAAAGAAAAACAAGCGCTACGAGATGAACCGATTGAGGCTCTCGAAACTCGTTAGCGCTTGTTTTAATTAAACGTTTTTGATCGTTAGAACAAATGGTTTAGAATACTTGTTTTAAACTTTCTTTGTCCTCTGCAAGCCACTTGCGCATTCTCTCTTTTGTTCCTTCTAAATCATGAAGCACAGCCTGCCCACACTCTTTTTCCGTAGCAGCAGGAACTTGTTCTGTTTGCAGAGAATAGGTCATAGTCTTTTCTAGGACATCTATTATTTCAGCGACGCTTGGTGTTCCACTCATAATTAAATAGTAACCAGTTTGGCATCCCATTGGAGAAATATCAACGACATCAAAGTGATCGTACTCTTCAGAAAAGCGGCGAATGTTGATTGCTAATAAATGTTCCATCGTATGAATCACGTCAGGCTTTAATGCTTCCTTATTAGGCTGACAAAAGCGAATATCAAACTTGTTCACTTCTCCATCCGTCCCAATTTTGTGCGTCCCACAATGTCTAACGTATGGTGCTTTTACAATCGTGTGATCAAGCTCAAAGCTTTCTACTGATGGCATATGGTACACTCTCCTTTCATCTTCGTATATAGTATAAAGGATAGCAGTCTGTCCTGTCGAAGCTTTCATTTAATTTTATAATGAATTTGCTAAGTAATTTTTACCTATCTAGGAGGCGTACATGAAATTCCGTCCATTTTTTAAGCTATTAGTTGAACAGATCAAAAAAGATCCGATTCCTGATTTAGCAGCTACTTTATCTTTTTACTTCTTACTTGCCATTTTTCCGTTAATGATTTTTGTGCTTGCAGGAGTGTCTTTCTTTGATATAGACAATGAACAAGTATCGAACACCATTACGGAATTTTTCCCGGGCGAAATTGGCGAAACCTTTAGTGAGATTGTGTTAAATACAATTGGTGAACCACAAATAGGACTATTCTCGATTGGGATTATAGGTACACTTTGGTCAGCTTCAAACGCCATTAACTCATTTATACGTTCTGTCAATCGTGCATACAACATTGAAGAAACACGACATTTTTTAAAGTTACGCGGAACGGCAATTGTTCTAACCTTAGCGATGATTATTGTCATTATCATCACGCTTGCACTACCTGTCTTTGGTAGCTTAATTCTTGATTTCTTAGAAAATTTCTTATCGGTTCCGTCTGAATTCATCTCAATGCTTGATAATCTACGTTGGGTTGTGGCAGTTACAGTCATGATTTTATCGTTAATGGTTTTGTATCGTATTGCTCCAAACAAGCACCTTAAATTAAAGGACGGGTTACCAGGTGCAATTGTGGCTACATTCGCATGGCAGCTAATCTCTTTTTTCTTTTCTCTTTATGTGAGTGATTTTTCAAACTTTGAGAGTACATACGGACCACTTGCAGGTGTCATTATTCTCATGTTTTGGTTCTTTTTAACGGGGATTATCTTAATTATTGGCGCTGAGATTAATGCAACGATTCATCAGTTGCAGAAAAAAAGCAATAATCATGTATAAACTTATGTAAGCTGGGTAAGATGGTACCAGTACTTAACATATACGTTTTAAGGAGTGTTCGTTATGAATAAAACTGAATTAATTAATGCACTTGCTGAGCGAGCTGAGCTTTCAAAGAAAGATGCGACAACAGCAGTTAATAGTATGTTTGATCTTATCGCAGAGTCACTTGAAAAAGGAGAAACGGTTCAACTAATTGGCTTTGGTAACTTTGAAGTTCGTGAGCGTGCAGCTAGAAAAGGACGTAACCCACAAACTGGTGAAGAAATTGATATTTCCGCTACAAAAACACCGGCATTCAAAGCAGGTAAACAACTAAAAGACGCAGTAAAATAAAAAAAGAGCGAAGAACAGTCAATCTGACTGGCTTCGCTTTTTTTTATAAGATAATGGCCGTTAGCCAACCAACAAGAAATAGTGGAACGGTCAAGTGCAAGAACGTCGGCACACAGGTATCCCAAATATGATCGTGCTGTCCGTCTGCATTTAAGCCTGCCGTTGAGCCTAGAGTTGAATCCGATGCTGGCGCACCTGCGTCACCAATCGCTCCAGCAGAACCAATAATGGAGATAATTGCTAATGTCGACATCCCGACTTCTAAACCGAGTGGAACAAAAAGCGCTGTAATAATCGGAATGGTTGAGAAAGAAGAACCAATCCCTAAAGTAATAATCAAACCAACGACCATCATTAAGAGTGCTGCGATGATTTGATTGCCGTTAATCATGCTCGCTACGTTTTGCACAAGGCTTTCAACATGACCCGTCTCTCGAATCACATCAGCAAACCCTGCTGCAGAAAGCATGACAAACCCAATAAAGCCCATCATTTTAATACCTTCTGACATCACTTCATCTGTTTTTTTCACTTTAACAGCTCCGGTTACAAACAGTAGAAGTAATCCAGCTAGTGCAGCCGGAATCATAGAATCACGATAAAAACTTTGTACAACAACGGTCACGACAACCGCAAGCCCCGCAAGCAATAGCGACGTTGTGCTATAAGATTTTTCCTCGCTCATGCTAGGATCATCACCTGATAGCGGAACATCTTTGTAGACACGGCGCTGACGATAGGTAATAAATACTGCAATTCCTAAGCCAATTAGCGTACTTGCTGTTGGAAGTAGCATAGCTTGTGGAATAAGATCGATGTTAATAGGCAATCCACTTGCTTCCATATTATCCGCAATCGTCTTATGGAAAATTTGCCCGAACCCATAGGGGAGGAGCATATAAGGAGCAGTTAAACCAAATGTTAAAATACACGCAATCAATCGGCGATCCACTTCTAATCGATTTAAAATAAGCAAAATCGGCGGAATTAATATCGGAATAAATGCAATGTGAACAGGTACCGCATTTTGCGACATACTCGCAACAATTAAAAGCATGAGGAAGAGCAACATTCTTGATAGCGTATCTCGTTCACGCTCTCCGTTTCGCTTCATCCAGACTTGCAAACGATCCACCATAAAATCTGGTAAGCCAGTCCTCGAGAGCCCAACTGCAAAAGCACCTAAAAGAACATAGCTAAAGGCAATTTCTGCGTTGCCCCCTAAACCATTCCCAAATATTTGTACGGTACTTGAAAAATCTAGTCCTCCTAGTAGTCCACCTACTAAAGCAGAGAGTGTGATCGCCAATACGACGTGCACTCTTAACAAACTCAATAGAATCATAAGTAAAACGGCAATTATTACTGCATTCATATCCATCATCCTTTAGTCTGATAAATCACTAAAACATTTGTATAATTTATCATCCTTCTCTTCCCTTTGTCAAGGTGATAAAAAAACCCAAAAGGATTTGCTCCTTTTGGGTTTCGTCATTCGTTATATCGCTAATATTTTTGTGAAGGACAGTGATTTATCACGACAACCTTTTAACTGATACGACACTCTGTCTCCTTCTTGAACCGATAGTTCTAACGTTTCAGTATCAGATGCATCATTCGTCGCAAAAAGTTTATGGGTCCCTGCAGGTACTTCAATGGTCATTTTTTGCCTGCGTTTAAGCGAGCCCACAAAATGGTCATTAATAAATACTCGGTATTTCCGATTTGTCGCATAAAGCTCACGTGCACACTTTATCTCCACATAAGCAGTTTCAATCATTTTGTTCCCCTTCCTCATACAGAAACGTTCTGTTTGGCTAGGTTCCACTCATTAATATCCTTCATTATAACGATATGATTCATGCGGTACAAGTATTAATACAAATTTACCTTTTAAGCCATTTGTTAAATCGCTTCTATTACGACTGTTCTACAAACTTTGCAAGCGTTCGAGCCATTACACCAGTCGCTCCAGCAGGGCCTGTTGATGAACCTTTGTCTTTTGACGCCGTTCCAGCGACATCAAGATGTACCCAAGGCGTTAAACCTACAAACTCACCAATGAATAATCCTGCTGTAATGCTACCACCTGCTCGACCAGGAGCATTATTTAAGTCTGCTACATCACTTGTTTTCAACATATCTTTGTAAGGTTGGCTATTTGGAAATGCCCATACTGGCTCACCTGTTTCTTCGCCTGCTTGACGTACACGTTCCATTAAGCGCTCATTATTTGTGACAGCACCTGTCGTTTCTTGCCCTAATGCTACCACACAAGCTCCTGTCAACGTTGCCACATCAATTAAACGTGTCGCTCCGAGTTGAACCGCATAAGCAACCCCATCAGCCAAAATGAGTCGACCTTCCGCATCTGTATTACGTACTTCTATTGTTTTCCCATTCATTGCTCGCAATACATCACCTGGCTTCATTGCAGAACCATTTATTAAATTTTCGCTAGAAGGGATCACGCATAGAACGTTTTGTTTTGGTTTTGTTCGGCCGATGATGTCCATCGCTCCGAGTACGGCTCCTGCACCACCCATATCGGTTTTCATCGTATGCATATTCGCCGCCGGTTTTAGCGAATAACCACCTGCATCAAAGGTTAACCCTTTACCAACTAGTGCAGTTACTTCCTCGCTATCACTGTCCCCGTTATAGCGCATCACGATCATTTTTGCTGGTTGATCGCTTCCTCGGGATACAGCTAAAAGCGCTCCCATACCGAGGGTTTCCATTTCCTCTTCTTCTAACACATTAAACTCAAAACGATGCTTGTCAGCGATGGCTTTAGCCTCATCAGCAAGGTCAGTCGGCGTCAGAAGGTTCCCTGGAATGTTTACTAATCGGCGCGTTGTATTTGCTCCTTCTCCATATGTATACCCAAGCTCTGCATGTTTGGTGAATCCTTCTTCATCCACATAAAAACTAACAGATGTTAGCTCTTTTTTCACTTCATTGGTTTTTTCTTTATACGTAAGCTTGTCATAAGAGCTTAACGCAATGGCTTCCCCGCAAGTGAAAGCAATCTCTTCTAAGGAGAGACCAGCCTTTGTGAAACTATCAATGACAAATGCTGCGTGCTCGACTTTGTCCTTTTTTAAAGCTAAGCCTACATTTCCTACTGCATTTCGAAGCTCGTCCTTATGTAGTTGTCCTTCATCACCTAGGTAAACGGCATAAATTTTCTTTACCCCTATTGTTCCGAGCGTAAACAGTTCTGTAAAAGAGCCTTTCTTGTTCGGAAACGATTTCTGTTTAGAAAGTTCCGTTAATTGCCCGTTCATTTCCTTATCGATCGCTTTAACCCCTGTTGAAAAATCGCCTTTATTCCAGACAGCAAGAACAAGCACTTGCTCATCCATTTGTCCAACATTCCATTGTGCTTTTTCTTTAAACATTCTTACAGCTCCTCTCTTTAGCAACTAGTATAGCATGTTAAAAAAATGTCTCAAAGGATTAGACTTGAAAGGAAATCACAATTCGCTTATGATATACTATTCACATCAATAAATGAGAAGAGTGAAAGGAAGGAACTATGGAAATCTTTCAGAACTACCCGCTTTGGACAGCTTTAATTGCGATTGCATTGGCTCAAGTCATTAAAATTCCACTCGCATTTTTTGCTACCCGTAAGCTTAACATGTCTCTTTTAACGAGCACTGGCGGCATGCCAAGTTCACATTCCGCTGCAGTAACAGGTGTATCAACAGCTATTGCTATTGAACACGGTTTAGACTCTTCTCTATTCGCTATTTCTGCAGTATTTGCTGTTGTTGTCATGTTTGATGCTACAGGTGTAAGAAGGCATGCAGGGTACCATGCAACCGTCTTAAACCAACTTGTACTCGATTTTAATCGATTAGTAGAAGAAGTAAAGACGTGGCCTAAAAAGGAAAATGAACAAAAGCTTAAAGAATTACTCGGTCATCAACCGATTGAAGTGTTTTTCGGAGCATTGCTAGGAATTATCCTCGCTTTTGTTCTATATCCACTCCTGAGCGCTATCTAAAAGAAGGTAACAAGAAAAAGAATCTGTATGAGTCATCACCACTCATGCAGATTCTTTTTATTTACCTTTTACGCCAAAGCAACGCTTCACTTCCCCACTTTATGTAGCAAGGCCAGCCTTATGTTTCACGGGTACGTTTAAATTCGTGATAGCTCGTCCGTTCATTTAATGCATTTAATTCTTCCTGCGTAATCGAGCCTGTACCTTCTTTAATGACGAACACATCTAGGTCTTTTTTGCCCCACTCATTAAACACATCATCAATGGAATCATAATATAAGTCCAATTTCATTCCCTTTATCGCCGATCCTGTATCTGCTACTACACCATATCCGTAGCCAGGAATAAATAAGACTGTTCCGAGAGGAAATACCGACGGGTCTGCTGCAACCGTCGAATAAGAATCTCTTAGCACAGGCAGTCCTGAAAAGGTAATGCCGTACGCTGGATCTCCTGGGTATTTTCCGGTTGATTCGACTCCAGCTGTATACCCTGTCGCCGTTACATGAACACGATTATATTCTGTCGTATCCAATTCTTCCTCCATAAGCGTATAGGTCGGCACTGTTAAACCAGGAATCGAGCGATCCTGTTCATGAAACGCTTTTCCGTTCATATCTTGCACGTGAATAGTTGAGAATGGGAAATTGGTAAATACTGAAAATGTAGTAAGTACTGCACCAATAAAGAGAACACACATAAATGATCGAAAAAGCCATTTATAGGTTGCGTTTTTATACATATAATTGTCACACTCCTCTACTACAGCATTTCCAGTAAAGGAGACATTATGCAAAAAAAAACAGACTCTCTCAACAAGTCTGTTTAAAACATCTGATAGCCCGCTTTTCTTAATAATTTCATAATAATTCCGGCTGCGATTGCGCCAAGAAATCCGCTTGTTAGCACAACAATGTCAGCAAAATGCAGCGAAATTACCCGCTCAAATAACTGACTAAATGCTTCTCCAGGTTGTTGAAAAAAGAAGCGATACGGCTGTTGATTCACAATTAATAGCACAACGATCGGATAAATAAATGCCATGATCCACGTTAAACGCAACACCATATTTAATAGAAAGCCAATCCCGGCAAATAGAATAAAGAACAATATGATTGAAACAATTAATTGTAAGATATGTATACCTTCCATAACTCATCCTCCCCTCTTAGTTTACGAAAAAGCGCTTCCGTAAGTCAATATCGAATCAAACTTAAAAAAATCAGTAAGGCTTCAAGCCTCACTGATTTTTCAGTTGCTACCTATTATAGAGGGAATTTCCCTTTTTTCAACGTTAGCATTGGTCCACCAAGAACAAAGAGCGCACGGTTATCAATCATCTTCTTCATGAAGTTAGCCGTACCACCGTAAATCTTTTTAGATCCTACGACACCGATTGCTTCTTTACCGCCTAGAGAAGCGACGGTTCCTTTAATGTCCGGCTTAAAGCTTTCTAAACTTGAGCCGCCTTTGTTTAGCGTTTCAATGTTTGTTGCAGCCGTTTTCGCCATTTGCATCGCAATTTGCGCTGTTGGAGGATAAGGACGATTCGCTTCTTCATTAATAATAAGCGCGCAGTCGCCAATAACGAACACATCTTCATAACCTGGTGCACGTAAATCTGGATCTACCTTAATACGGCCACGGTTCGCTTCAAAACCAGATTTGTCGATGACTGGGTTCCCACGTACACCTGTAGCCCAAACGATCGTTTCCGATTTGATTTCTTCTCCTTCACCAACAACAACACCAGAAGCAGTTACTTCCTTAATTGGTGTATTAATTTTGAATTCAACCCCACGGCTTTCAAGAAGGTTCATCCCGTATTCAACTAATTCAGGATCAAATCCTGGAAGAGCACTAGGTGCTGCTTCAACAACGAACAAACGAACCTTTTCACGTGGTACATCGTATTTCTTACAAAGTTCAGGAACACGCTCAGATAATTCGCCAATAAATTCAATACCCGTAAATCCTGCTCCAGCCACAACAAATGTTAGCATGCCTTCATGAGGATCCGCTGTATTGTTGTAGTTTGCAAATTGTGCATCAATGTGATCCTTCACTTGACGAGCACCGTTTAATGTCCATTTTGTAAATGCATGTTCATGGACACCTGGAATACCAAATGTTTCAGAAACAGCACCTAACGATACAACAAGGTAGTCATACTCTAATTCGCCATCTTTAAGCATTACTTTTTTATCGTCTGTTTTAATTTCAAGCACTTCATCTTGGACGAAATTTACTTTATTCGTATTTAATACATCAGAAATTTTAACACGCGTACGGTCTGGGTCCATTGTTCCAGCAGCCGGCTCGTGTAACCATGTCGTTTGATAATGATAGTCATGCTTATTCACAAGTGTAATCGATGCATCATTATGTCCTAATTTTTTTGACAACGTTACCGCTGTATTCATACCACCGTATCCAGCTCCGGCAATAACGATTTTTGCTTTGTTCACTTCAAATCACTTCCAATTGTCAGTATTTTAATTCGTATGGCGTTTATGTTTGTGATCAATTTCACGTTCTAATTCATAACTAGAGAATTTCATATAATCGTCATATAATCCAACACTCTAATAATATTCGTTTTTTCTTCAAAATTCAACTCCATTGCATAAAAAAGTTTGGTTTAATTGCTGCCCTTTGTATTTGTTTCCACCACCATGTATAATGAGAAAGGATCTCAATTCAGTCTGGGGGGTAACACATTGGAAGAACGTGAAGATTTATATGACTTAACCATTATCGGTGGCGGTCCAGCTGGACTTTTTGCTGCCTTTTATGCAGGAATGCGCCAAATGAAAGTGAAAGTTATTGAAAGTATGCCCCAATTAGGCGGCCAACTTTCAGCGCTTTATCCTGATAAATATATTTATGATGTTGCTGGTTTTCCGAACGTAAAAGCACAAGATTTAGTGGATCAACTCACTGCACAAGCTCAGCAGTTTAATCCAGAGCTTGCGCTTGAAGAAGCGGTACAAACGTTAACGAAAGAAGAAGATAATACGTTTACATTAACCACAAATAAGCAATCTCATGCAACAAAAGCGGTATTAATTACGGCTGGTGCCGGTGCCTTTGCTCCAAGAAAGCTTAAAGTAGACGGAGCAGAGCAATACGAGGATCAAAATATCCATTATTTTATCCGTGATTTATCTGCTTTTACAGGTAAGCGTGTCGCTGTGATTGGTGGAGGCGACTCTGCGGTTGACTGGGCACTTATGCTTGAACCAATCGCAAAAGAAGTGACGCTAGTTCACCGCCGCGATGAATTCCGTGCTCACGAGCATAGCGTTGACTTATTGAAAAAATCAAATGTGCGACTCCTTACACCATTTGAAACAACTGAACTGCATGGAGAAAATGATCGTGTGTCTGCTGTGACTTTCACAAAAGTAAAAGGCGAAGAAACAGAAACGATCGAAGTTGATGATGTTGTTGTCACATTTGGCTTTGTATCTACATTAGGACCTATTAAAGAATGGGGCTTAGACATTCATAAAAATGCCATTCAAGTAAACACAAAAATGGAAACAAACATTGAAGGCGTCTATGCAGCAGGAGACGTTAGCACATACGATGGAAAAGTAAAGCTAATTGCGACTGGATTTGGTGAAGCACCAACAGCTGTTAATAACGCCAAAGTATACATTGATCCTAAAGCACGTGTCTTTCCAGGTCATTCCACAAGTATATTTGAATAAGAAAAAGCTCGTACATAGAACCTACTCTATGCACGAGCTTTTTTATTTCTAGAAACGTTTCTTCAATAAATGAACAAGTGGATGTGATTCTTCTAATCCTGTAATGCTCGTAAACGCGCCAATACAGCCTTTATCCGAGATTAATTGCTTAAGCTTTACGCTCTCCTCATCTGTCTCATCATAAAAGTGTAAGGCGTCATAAATCGTTTCTACAAGGGACTCTGGGTGAAGTCCTTTTTCAGCCAAAGCTTTTGCTGGCTTCACAAGTCGATCGTTTACTCCTAATTTGCGAATCGGTCCTCGACCGACACGGTTCACTTTATCTTCTAAATAAGGATTTTCAAAACGCGAAATGATTTTATTAATATAAGCTTCTTGTTCTTCTGCCTCAAATCCATGATCCTCAACTAAGATTGCTTTTGTTTCATTTAATGCACCACGCACACGGTGTTTAATGTAATCTTGAGCCAACGCTTCTTTAATGGTCTCAATCCCTGCTTGAAAACCAGCATATGAAGCAACCGCATGACCAGTGTTAACAGTAAAAAGCTTTCTTTCAATAAACGGTGCCAAGTCTTGAACACGTTTTGCTTCACCTAATGAAATCGATTCACCTTTTAATGAAGGCTCTTCGACAACCCATTCAAAAAAGGGTTCTACGGTTACAGACAACACATCATCAGACTGTACATTCGGCACAATACGGTCTACAGCAGCATCTGCAAAACCAGTATACGCATTTACTGCTTCCCATTCATCTGAGGTTAACTGTGAGACAACGGCTTCTTTTAATTGCGAAGTAGCTCGAATCGCATTTTCACAAGCAATCACGTTCACTGGCTTAGTTGAAGTTCGCGCTAAAAGACCTTTTGCAATTGTTCCTGCAAGCATTGGCAAAATATGTGGCCCAACTGCTGTTGTGATGATATCTGCTTGTGCAATTGCATCAAGAACGGCAGCCTCATTTGTTTTGCTATTAATTCCGGAAACGTGTTCCACAGTGAACGAATGGTTTTGCTCACCTACAACGTGAACATCATAGCGAGCCCGTTCATTTAATGCATTAATGACGGCATCATTCACATCCACAAACTGAACTTGATAGCCTGCATCGGCTAATAAAGCGCCAATAAATCCTCTTCCTATATTACCTGCACCAAAGTGAACAGCTTTCATTATTCAGCAACCTCGGAGAAGAAATCAAGGACGTCCTTTTCTGAAGTGGCTTTTAATAGTTCGCGAACATTTTCTTCTTCTGAACAAGCAATCGCAATTTGCGAAAGAATCGCTAAATGCTCGTCTCCTTTTCCTGCAATCCCAATAACAAGCTGAACAGGGTTTCCGTTCCAATCCAACTCTTCATCAAGTAATTGAATCGACAAGCCCGAAGAACGTACTTCGTCTCTTGCGTCTTCTGTACCGTGAGGAATTGCTAGAAGATTCCCCATATACGTGGATGTCACTTCTTCTCTTTCGAACATCTTATCGATGTAGTTTTCGCTAATATATCCTTGTTCAGCAAGGATTTCTCCAGCTTGACGAATCGCCTCTTCTTTTGAACTTACTTTAACGTTTAATCGGATGTTTTCTTCTTTTAAAATACTCATGTTGTATCGACTCCTTCATTTATAAATCTGATTAGAAATGTTTTACTTTTTTCTTCGAGCAACGATTTAATTTCTTTTATCGATTCCTCTTTAAACAATCTCGTTTGTTCTTCTGATTCAATCAATAAGATACTTAAATAGCTCATATAAGCTAGTTGTTGCTCTGTTAATTGAATCGGTGCGAGCATAAGGATCATTCTTGTAATTTCTTCATTCTCGCCAGCCATTGATTGGACCGTTACTGGGGTCGTCAATGATAGTATCCCAAATACAGGCGTAATTATATCCGCTGTTCTCGTATGATATAATGCTAACCCCGAACCTGGAATCGCTAAACCTCCGAGCGCTTCTCTTTCTTGTAGCGACGACAGAACACGCTCTTTCTGTTTAACCTTCCCCTTTTCTTCCAACTGTCTAATAACCATTCCAAGCCCGTCTTCAACGGAAATAACGTCACAATGAAAAATAGAATCAAGCACTTGTTCAATGTACAAACTCATATTGATAATTTCTTTCATGGAAGTTGGGGTACTTCCCTCTTTTTTAGGTGGAAGGTTAAGCATAGGCGTTTGTTCATTATGACTATCAAGATACGTACGAATCATCGTCACTTCATTGTCTGTTAATACTGGACTAACATGAATGGCCTGTCGCTTTTGTTCATTTAACCGAACCGTTGATAAAAATAGATCAAATGAATGAGGATCAAATTGATCAAGCTCCAACATTGAAGCGAGGGTAATAGACTTAACTTCAGGGAATTCATCACGAATTCGGCTAGATAACATTCTCGCCGAACCAATGCCGCTTGAACAGACGACCAGCGCCCGCAAAGAGTGGCGGTTTTTCTTACGTGTCATAGCAGCCCCGAAATGTAGCGTCAAGAATCCAATCTCTTCGTCAGGTAACACGATTGGCGCAAATACTTTATTCGCCTTTTCTTTCGTCGTCTCAAAAAGTTCTTGATAGTCCGCTTTAATTTGCTCTAATAACGGATTGTGAATTTTCATTTGTTGCTCGACACGGTAAATTGTTGGACGTAAATGCGCCATCAACCCTTGAAAAAATGACGGGTCACTAAAGGTCATCTGTAGCGTTACTTCCATTTCTCGAATAAACGCTTTGACACGGTAAGAAAGTTCCGGGTTCCCCTTCACTAATGTTTCTTCAAATGGTTGTGAGGTTCGCGTCCCCCGAAGATGCATGATCAAATAACCAATTTCTTCTTTTGGAATATGAACAGAAAATGTTCGCTCAAGTGCACGAGCCAGCTTTTGTGCCAATGGCACCACTTCTTTCTCTCGCTTCAGCACTTCAAGTTGTCCAGCGTCCATTTGAATCTTCTCACCTTGACGAATTCGTTCAACCGCTAAAGTGATGTGAACGACAAGCGCAACATAAGATTGATCCGTTAACCGTTCTAATGATTCTGCTTGTAATTCAGACAACGTTAGTTGGACACTTCGTATTGTTTGTAAATCCACAAAATGAAGCAGTCGATTGGCAACTTCTTGCTGTAGGTCTTTCGAAAAAACAGCTTGATAAAAAGTTTCTTCTGTTAAATGTTCAGACAGAACGGCAGACATCGCGCGGCGGATAGACGTCTCATTCCCAACCGCCTCAATTCCGAAACCTCTTTTCCGGACAAGCTCAATTCCAAATCGCTCTAGCCACTCACTCGCTTTGTAGAGATCCGAACTAACCGTTGCAACGGCAACATTTAGATCTTTTGCCAACGTATAAAGCTTTATTGGTTCTTTTGCATCTAAAAGGCTGGCAATTAATAAGCTAATACGTTCTTGAGCGGTAAAGTCGTTCTGAACTCCTTCCGATAATCTTTCAAGCAGCTGCTGCTTTTGTTTCTCGTTTCCAACAATCTTTAAGTGTGGCTTCCTTTGCAACTGTAGGTGTTGGTTCACAAGTGTCTTTTCCAGTTGTTTAAGATCACGTTGGACCGTACGCAAACTAACTGATGCCGCATCCGCTAGTTGCTTCATGCCGATTCCAGAGTCATGATCGATTAACACCCTTAATAGCAAACGCTCTCTCGCCGTTAAGAACACATAAAAAACCTCCATCTAAAGCAGGAAGCATCCCTAGAGTTAGGGATGCCAATTTTTATTTCAAGCGTTCAATTAACTCATCATACTTCGGACTGTTCATGAAGTTTTCTACAGAGATATGTTCAGCATCAGGTAACTTTTGCTTCGCACGCTCCGTTAAATCTCTATGGGTAATGACAATATCAGCATCCGATGGGATGGAGTTAATCGCTGTATTCGATACATGAATACCCTCGATATTTGCTTTCTTAAACTTATTTTTTAATAAAGAAGCACCCATCGCACTTGAACCCATTCCAGCATCACATGCAAAGATAATTTTATCGACATCTTCTTGTACCGCTTCGGCTTCCACTGGCTCTTCAGCCGAGTCGCCACCTTTTAAATCTTCAATGATTTCATTGTAGCGCGGGCTATTCATAAAGTTGTCTACGGATACATGAATGGCAGACGGATTTTTTTGCTTCGCACGTTCCGTTAAGTCCTTATGGGTAATCACAAGGTCTGCGCTATCAGGAATATTGCTAATCGATGTATTTGCAACCGATACCCCATCAATTCCTGCTTTTTTCACGCGATCTTTCATGATCGATGCGCCCATCGCACTTGAACCCATTCCGGCATCACATGCAAAGATAATGGATGAAACATTTGCGTAACCAGTTGCTTGTGACTGACCTGCATCAGCAATGACAGATGATTTCTTTCCTTTCATGTCTTGCATTTTTGCTTGCGCGTCTTCAATGTTATCATCTTCGCCTTTTTTATCGAAGCGAAGTACAAGAGAAGCAATTACAAAGGAAACAGCTGTTGCAACAAGCACACCTAAAATCACGCCTAGATAATCCCCTTGTGCCGTTAAAGCCATTATTGGGATAATACTACCTGGTGAAGCCGGTGCTACTAAACCTACTTCAAATAAATTAAAGACGAGTACACCAGATGCCCCACCAAAGATAACAGCAACAAACATTAGTGGCTTCATTAACACATAAGGGAAGTAGATTTCGTGAATACCACCAAAGAAGTGAATAATTCCTGCTCCGTATGCAGATCCACGAGCAGCACCTCTACCAAAAATCATGAACGCCAGTAAAATTCCTAGACCAGGTCCTGGGTTGGCTTCTAATAAGTAAAAAATTGATTTTCCTAACTCATCTGCTTGAGTAGCTGCTAAAGGTACAAGTACACCATGATTGATGGCGTTATTTAAGAAGAGAATTTTTGCAGGCTCAATAATAATACTTACAAGCGGAAGAAGTCCTGTTGAGATTAAAAGATCTGCTCCACGCCCTAAAATTTCCGTTAAGCCTTGAACAAGTGGTGCTACAACTAAAGAACCAATGACAGCTAAAGCGGCACCAATTAAACCAGCAGAGAAGTTATTAACAAGCATTTCAAACCCTTGTCTAATTTTCCCTTCAATGAGCTGATCAAACTTTTTGATGACATACCCACCAAGTGGTCCCATCACCATCGCTCCGATAAACATTGGTGCGTCTGGTACGGCTGCAATTACACCCATAAGTGCTGTCGCACCAACGACACCTCCACGCATATCGTGAATAAGCTTACCACCTGTGTATGCAATTAAAAGCGGTAGTAAGAAATAAATCATCGGTTGGACCATATTGTCCAAAATTTCTATCATGAAGAAAGCATTAATTGCGGTTATCGTACCAAAGGCAATAAACGCGCCAATGTTTGGCATGATCATACTACTTAAATTACTCCCAAACTTTTGTACGCGGGACCGAATGCTTTTTTTCTCGGCCATCGTATTTCCTCCTATTCGTGTATATACTTTAATTCAATCTTATCCACCTATAGCGTGCCCTTCAACAAAAGGAAAATACAATTTCGTCGCAGTGCTTGCGACAACATTGATTTTAAGGGTATTCTTTTATAATGGAAGAAACTGTTTACACCTTGATTGTTTTGCTTAATCGGTGCATACTTACTAAGGATATTGAATTAGGGGGATTTACATCAATGAAAAAACTTATTTTTCCTTCTTTACTTGCAACGACTTTTCTCGTCGCTTGCGGATCTGATGAAACGGACGAGACAAGCGGAAATGAAGCTTGGAATGCGATTCAAGAGTCTGGAACGATGACGGTTGCCACAGCGGGAACGTTGTTTCCAACGTCGTATCATTCTGAAGATGATGAATTAACGGGCTACGAAGTTGAACTTGTAAGGGAAATTGCTGCTCTTCTTGATGTTGAAGTTGAGTTTGAGGAAATTGGCGTGGATACGATGACACAAGCGTTAAATAGCGGTCGCGTACATCTTGCTGCAAACAGCTTAGCGATTACTGAGGAGCGAGAAGAAAACTTTGATTTTTCCACACCGTATAAATACTCATTTGGAAGTGCGATTGTTCGAGAAGATGATTTATCAGGAATTGAATCTCTTGAAGATTTAGATGGAAAAATAGCGCTTGGCGCAATGAACACGACTTATATGCAAAAAGCTGAAGAATACGGAGCTACACCTACCTATTTTGATAATGTGACAAATGATGTTTATTTGCGCGCTGTTGAAAATGGACAAGGAGATGTGGTCTTAAATGATTATTATCTTCAGTCTATCACCGTAAATCATCTTTCAGATATAGCCGTCCAAATTCATCCGACCTTATTCTATGACCCAAGCGAACAAGGGATGATGATGGCGAAGGACGAGCCTCTTTTGCTAGAAGCCGTGAATGATGCATTAACGCAATTATTGGATGATGGTACAGCTACAGCCCTTTCAGAAGAATTTTTTGAAGGCTACGATGTAACTGAACTTCCAGATATTGATTTTGAATAATAAAGGAATGTTCATCTATGAGTTCATTTGACCTTACGCTAGCAATTGAGTCTTTCCCATTCATTTTAAAAGGTCTGCAATATACAATGCTCGTCGCTGTTGTGAGTATGGTCATTGCCATGATACTTGGGTTATTTTTAGCACTCGGCCGTATGTCTACCCATAGATATGTTCGATGGCCGAGCATGCTCTTTATATCGTTCAACCGTGGTGTGCCAATACTTGTGCTTCTTTTCTTACTCTATGCCGCTTTGCCGGAGCTTGGCTTAAGTTTAAGTGCTGTCGCTGCTGCGATTGTTGCGTTTAGTTTGAATACGTCTGCATATATTGCAGAAGTGAATCGCTCAGCACTTTCATCGGTTTCTTATGGCCAGCAAGAAGCTGCTGCTGCTTTAGGATTAAGAAAATGGCAAGCGATGCGCTACATTATTTTGCCACAAGCAATTCGGATTGCCCTGCCACCATTGAGTAACGTCTTTTTAACATTAATTAAATCAACGTCCATTGCGTCTACGATTGCCTTACCTGAATTAATGTATCAAGCTCGGATCATTGGCGGACGGGAATTTAACTATTTAACCGTTATTGTCGTCGCAGCACTCATATACTGGGGCGTCTGTTCGCTACTTGCTTGGTTACAGCGGTATCTAGAAAAACGTTATAACCATTATTTAGAGCCAGAACAAAAATAAGAACCGAAGACAAAAGTCTTCGGTTCTTTCTTTAACAGTTTTCCGGTGTACCTGCGTTTGTAGCGGTTCTGAAAGAAGAGCCACATCCACAGTTGGCAATGGCGTTTGGATTATCAATTGTAAATCCGCCGCCCATCATATTTTGTTTATAATCAATCACTAATCCTTTAATGATCGGTTCACTTTCCTGATCCACTAAAATATCGAGTCCATTGACTTGGAATTGTGTATCGGATTCCGCTTTCTCATCATCAAAACCCATGCCATAGGAAAGACCAGAACAGCCTCCGCCTTGTACACCGATTCGTAGCATTAATGAATCGTCGCCTTCGTCTTTCTTCATTGAAAGAATTTGCGCTGCCGCTGCATCTGTTAGAGTAATCATGTTCGTGCCTCCCTTTTTATCTTTCCTATAGTATAGACCCTTTCGTTTTGATACTCAAGTCATACTACTTAATTGGACATTGATCTTTGCGCATTAAATCATTATGTATATCATCAATTTGTTCACTATATGTGAGGACAAGAGGATGGTTTAATCCATGTCGCTTAGCTGCTAGTAACATCTCTTGGCGTAACAATTCTAACTTATCCAAACATCGATCATGCCGTGTTTTCAATTTTACTTACCTCCAAGATTATAAGTATTCACCACCCTGTATATTACCTCGGCCAAGCATGATGTTTCAATATGTCATTCTGCTTATTTTCTTGTATGATCGTTTTACGTTCCTTTCATTCTTAAATATGTAGTAGTATAATAGAATACGTGATCAACTAATAGACTTCGTACGATGCACCAAGCGATGTTGTTAAAGGAGGAATCCGAAGATGAGTGTGCTTTTGACAGACACAAAACTTCAAGACGTAAAAGAAAAAGTTTTGAACGGTGAACGCTTATCCATAGAAGACGGCCTAACATTATATGAAACACCAGATTTACTTGGTGTTGCTCAATTAGCTAACCTTGTAAATGAAAGAAAAAATGGTCAGAACGTTTATTTTATTGAGAACCTCTACATTAATCCAACAAATGTATGTGAAGCGAATTGTGGCTTCTGCGGATTTAAGCGCAAGCCTGGTGAAGAAGGCGCTTATACAATGGATGAAGAAGCTTTATTAAAATACGTTTCAGATCGCTGGAATGACAACATTCGCGAATTCCATATTGTCGGCGGGCACAACAATGAAGTTGGCTTTGACTACTATGTGAATATCGTGAAAACGTTGAAAAAGCACTATCCGCAAGTAACGGTTAAAGCATACACCGGAGCCGAGATTGAATTTTTCTCTCGTCTTGCTGGAATTTCAATGAAAGAAGTCATCCAAACCTTAATGGACGCGGGCTTATCTACACTTACTGGTGGAGGCGCTGAAATTTTAACAGAGCGTTACCGCGCGATTATGAGTCCGGAAAAAGCTTCAACAGACCAGTGGCTCGAAGCACATGAAACCGCTCATAACTTGGGACTTCGTACGCATTCAACGATGCTTTATGGTTCGGTTGAATCCCATGAAGAGCGTTTAATCCATATGCAGCGTGTGCGTGAATTACAAGATCGTACGAATGGATTTATGGTGTTTATTCCATTAGCGATGCAGCCTAGAAATGTAAAAGCAGGGTTAAACAGACGTACTTCTGCTTATGATGACATGAGAACAATCGCGGTTAGCCGCTTAATGCTCGATAATTTCCAGCATATTAAAGCGTATTGGATCAACATCGGTGTGCAATTAACACAAATGGCATTAACATTTGGCTCAAGCGACATCCATGGTACATTAATTGAAGAGCGAATTTCTCATTCCGTTGGAGCCCTTACTTCTGCTGGAATTACAAGAAAAGAGCTCATTCATATGATTAAAAGCGCAGGCAAAAACCCTGTTGAACGAGACACATTTTATAACATCATTAAAGAATATTAAAAAAGAAGCTTGCAGCGTATTCGTTGCAAGCTCCTTTTTCGTTATAAATACCATTCTCCACTGCAAATATACTCGGCTGGTCCATTCATCAAGACGTCGCCATTATCTTTCCATTTAATCTGTAAATCTCCGCCTAATAAATGCACCACGACATCTGTTTCTTTTTCTAAGTGACCATTCAAGACGCTCGCTACAACCGCGGCACACGCACCTGTTCCACACGCTTGCGTAATGCCAGAACCTCTCTCCCAAACACGAAAATGAATGTCTGATTTATTTACGACTTCAACCCATTCTACATTCACCCACTCTGGAAAGAGCGCATGTTTTTCAAGTATAGGGCCTAACGCTTCCACTGGAGCTTCTTCAATGTTGTCAACAAATTGAACGGCGTGAGGGTTGCCCATAGAAACAGCGGTTAGTTCAACGACCTCCCCTGCTACGTCAACCGGTTTGGCTATTACTTTTTGCTTAAGATCTTCTGCCTTCATTGGAATCTCTCCCGCTAGCAATCGTGGTTTACCCATATTAATCGTGACCGACGACACGATCCCAGCTTTATCTGGAAAAACTGTTGCTTCCACCATTCCACCTGCTGTTTCTATTGAAAAATCGCTTTCTGAAACCAATCCATGTTCATAGCTATATTTCGCAACACAACGTAAGCCATTTCCACAGTTTTTTGCTTCAGATCCATCGTTGTTAAACACACGCATCTTCACAGCCGCTTTTTGTGACGGATAAATTAAAATCATCCCATCACTTCCAATTCCTTTATTCTTATCTGCTACGCGCACAGCGGTTTCACTCAACTGACTTTCGGGTATTTTCTCCTTAAACATATTCACATAAATATAACTATTTCCTAAACCGTGCATTTTTGTAAACTTCATCATCTTCACCTTCTTAATGGTTCATTTGCCCAAAAATAGTCTTCATCTGCTTCTAAAACGACCATCACGCTATGACAGCATGGCATATTTAAACGCACTTTAAATTGTTCTTTAGCAAGCTTCAAGTCTTTTTGCTTCATAGATGTCAGCACATGCTGTTGCTGACAATATGGACATTCTTCAACATAAATGTCTTTTCCCTGAACTTCATATGGCCAAGTATGACTAAATGGTATGTGCTGCAAGATGACTGCCTCCTCATTTTTAATGTATCTTTTTGTTTATTCGTTAAGGGCTGACACATAATTCATGACATGCTTCACAAGCTCATCTACGGTCGTCCCAGCAATGTACGTATCGTTTACAAGTAAAAAATGTTCATGTCTGCATGTTCCACAATAGGATAAACACCCGTAATCAATGATTTCTGTATTAGGAACTGATTGTAGCTGCTTAATCGCCTCAATCGTTCCCTCATCTAAATTGGTCATACAGCATTCAATTCGTACATTCACTTGCTTCACCTCTTTTTTTATGCTACTTTGTCGGTCATATAAAGTCAATCTGCAGCGATTCAGAAATAAAAAGAGAAACTCGCATTTATGGGTTGTCGAAAGAAAGCGCAATCGGTATAATCAAAACTGACCAGAGTCAATTTTAAATCGTACTAAACATGTACCGAGGTGAAGGATAGCCGTAAATTCGGAACGGTTAGGTATACATGAACAAAACAAAAAAATCTCGAACACGTTCAGCTATCTTAGAGTCTGCCGTTATTCTTTTTTATGAAAAGGGTTTCGAGCAAACGACTGTTGAAGAAATTACAAAAGGCGCACAAGTTGCAAAAGGGACGTTCTTTAATCACTTTCCAACAAAAGAATCGATTTTACATGCCTTATTCGAGAAGCAGTTACTCCAATTAATGGAGCAACGTACAAGCATCCTCCCTGTATCGAATGTATTAACACAAATTCGATCAAGTTTACTGTATTTATTGAAAGATTATGATATCCATCCAAGTCTAACAATCCAAACCTGGAAAAACGTCATTGAAAACGAAAAGCGTTTGCATGCCTATTGGGTTGAATTGTTAGAGGAGGCAGACTTGGTGCTTACAGGCGAAGAGGCAGAGCATTACGCCCATATCATCAATAGCCATATCGGTTATACGATGAGTGCCTTTCGTCAAGAAGGAACAAGAATGGGACTTGTCCATCAAGCGATGTCCCTAATCGAAACTAGTTTTAAAGCAATTTCGCTTAAAAGGAGATCTCTACTTATGAAGAAACTCGTTGTACTTGGAGCTGGTTATGGCGGCATGCGTGTCTTGCAAAGACTATTGCCTAATGACTTGCCAAAAGACTGGGAAATTATTCTTGTTGATGAAATGCCTTATCATTGCTTAAAGACCGAATACTATGCACTTGCTGCTGGAACGGCTTCCGACCACCATTTAAGGGTGTCTCTACCAGAAGATGAACGGCTAACACTTAAATACGCGACGGTTTCCACCATTCACGCGAACGATCATTTAATTGAATTAAGCAATGGCGAAACCATCCCCTTTGATAAATTAGTCATCGGTTTAGGATGCACAGATAAGTACCACGGGGTTCCTGGTGCAGATACTTATACGTACAGCATCCAGACAATGAGCGCAACGCGTCGCACGTATGAAGCCTTAAATAATGTTCGACCTGAAGGGGTTGTATCCATCGTTGGAGCTGGGTTAAGCGGCGTGGAGTTAGCAAGTGAACTTCGAGAAAGCCGTCCGGATCTTTCTATTAAACTTTTTGATCGTGGCGAATCGGTTATGAGTCAATTTCCAAAAAAATTAAGCTCCTATGTTCAAAATTGGTTTATTGAACACGGAGTTGACGTAAGCAATAACTCCAATATCACAAAAGTGGAGCCAGGAGCTCTTTACAATCATGACGAACGAATTGAAAGTGATGTCGTGATTTGGACAGCTGGGGTACAACCAGTTAACGTCGTACGTGAACTCGATGTGGAAAAAGATCGCTCAGGTCGTGTTGTATTAACACCTCAACACTTTATTCCAGACCATCCCGATCTTTTCGTAGTAGGTGATTGTGCAAGCTTGCCTCATGCACCGAGTGCGCAACTAGCAGAAGGTCAAGCAGAACAAATTGTTTCGATCCTAAAGCACCAATGGAAAGGTGAGTCCTTACCTGAAGAGATGCCGCGAATTAAATTAAAAGGTGTCCTTGGTTCATTAGGGAAGAAACACGGTTTTGGTATGATGGGCGAACGTCCGCTAACAGGTCGGGTCGCTCGAATCTTAAAAAGTGGTGTTCTATGGATGTACAAATATCACAGTGGATGATCAAACAAGCGCTAAGGAATGAACATTCCTTAGCGCTTTTCTTAAAGGGAAAGAGCCGCTTCCACTTTTTGTGTTACTTTTTTTAGCTGGGGATTCCCTTCCGCAATCACTTCTCCATTTAGCAGAACAAGTGGATAAAAAAACTCTTCATTCAATATGCTTTCAGACCATTCTCGCTCCTGCTCCGTCTGCGGTGCTTGAATGTCAACATAATGAAAGGAAATCACTTCGTCAGGAAATTTTCGTGCTAAAGCTGCCTCGAGCCATTCTTTTGTTTCTAATGCACTTGGCAAATGTACGCAAGATGCACATTTCTGTTCTGCGCCATACACAGTAAATTCAATTTTTGGCACGCCTTCCACCCTCTCTATCGCCTTTATAATAAGCTTACAGGAGAAGCAGAAGGGAATCCACAAAAAATAATTGTGCAGATGCATGGATTTTTTTTTTCTAGACGATTATAATGAGAGTATGATGAAAGGAGTGATTCCAAATGGAAACAAGCACAGATATGATGGAGCAAGTACAAGAGGTATTGGATAAGCTTCGTCCGTTTTTGCTACGTGATGGCGGAGACGTTGAACTTGTTGATGTGGAAGAAGGAATCGTAAAAGTACGCCTTCTTGGTGCTTGCGGTTCTTGCCCAAGCTCTACAATTACGTTAAAAGCTGGGATTGAGCGTGCCCTTTTAGAAGAAGTACCAGGGGTTGTCGAAATCGAGCAAGTATTTTAATCACCAGTTTATTCAGCAGTAAAGCATTCGCTTTACTGCTTTTTTACGTACATATTCGCCACTTTTTGTAGAATACTTCTACTAAAGGAGGCTAACATTTTTATGGCAAACCACGACGATCGCAGTGACAATGCAGAAAAAATTCAATCAATGATTGATGACACGAAACGGCGCATGCATGAAGCAGAAATGTATCAAACAGAGCATGCAGAAGAGCTTCACCCAGATGAAAAGCGTGCGCTTATAGAAAAAAAGCGGAATCGCGAAATCAGTATTGATGCTCTTGAAGAGGAAAAGCAAGAGGAAGAGGGCCAGTCCTAAGTCTCTCGACAAAGAAAGCAAACCTAGAAAGATCTAGGTTTGCTTCTTTTTACATCATATACTGATTGTATACTTGTTCTGCATCTTCATAAGAGGCAAATACAGCGTCATCTTCTTCTAGAGTGTGATAATAATCATAGACAACAACAGATGTGCCAAGTGAATCGACCGAAATGTAGCCTTCTTGAATTGTTGCAACTGTAGGGGTGTGGGGATTGCTATAAATAACAAAGACCGATTGACCATCTTGTAACTCACTAACGTGTAACATGCATACGCCTCCTTTTTTGAGTAGTATGCCAATTCTTCTTCAAGCTATGCTTGGGCAACTGAAACGGCTGTTCCAACCGTTTCAGGTTGTAGAACCAGTGTTTCAAAATATGGAAAACGTCGTTTCACTTCTTTTGCAAACATGTCGCTGTTTCCTTGCTCAACAAAGCAAAGTACGGTTGGACCGGCCCCACTTAATGCGGCACCATATGCATAGGGGTGATCCTTTACATATGCCATCACCTCTTCCCAATATGGGATGAGATGTTTGCGGTAAGGATGATGAAATTCATCTTCCATCATGAGTTCGCCTACTAAAGCCCAATTATTTGCCATCATTGCGGCAGTCATCACATTTGCTAATGCACTCGTTTGAACGGCCTGCTTATAATCGAGCTCTTTTGGCAGAATGCCTCTCGCTTTCTTCGTTTCCAATATCTCTGGTGGAACAAGCGCGACCAAATCGACTTGTGGCTGTTCAACTTTAATAACGTCTGTTCGGTGTTCACGGTGCGCCCCAATAATGAGCCCTCCATATATGGACGGTGCCACATTATCGGGATGTCCCTCATACAACGAAGCAATGCGCACTTTCTCTACTTGAGCAATCGTTTTCTCTGCGCAATAGCAGGCGATTTCAACGCCAGCTACAATCGCAGCCGCACTTGATCCAAATCCTTTTGCGAGCGGGATCTCATTTTTCATGGAGACACGACACGGTAGTAAGTCGATTTGTAAGTGCTTTGCAGCAAATTCAGCGGCTTTAACCATTAAATTATTTGGTTTCAGATTCGTTAAGCCTGGAGAATCACAATGAAACGACCATTGTTCAGCTCGTTCCACTTCTAAGTAAAGATACCGATTAAGCGCCATACCAATTGAATCAAACCCTGGTCCTAAATTTGCAGTACTAGCAGGAATCGTTATTGAAAGCATCGTCACACCACCATTTCTTTACCGAGCAAATAATTTTTAATTGCTTCAGTAGAATGCGGGAGTACAACTCGCTTCGATGGTGATACATCCATTGCCGTTACAGGATCTTTTAATCCATTTCCTGTTAATACTGCAACCACTTTCGACCCTTTGGCGATTTGACCATTCGCAACGGCTTTTTTTATGCCTGCAATCGATGCACAAGATCCTGGCTCCGCAAAGATCCCTTCGTTTTTGGCCAACGCTTTATAAGCTTCAATAATTTCTTCATCCGAAACCATATCAATCGTGCCATTTGAACCTTTTGCTGCTTCCGTTGCTTTTTGCCAACTCGCAGGATTCCCAATTCTTATCGCAGTCGCAATCGTCTCCGGATTCTCAACAACTTCATTCCGAACAATTGGAGCAGCACCTTCAGCTTGAAAGCCATGTAATTGTGGAAGCCCTGTTTGAAAGGCTTGATGGTATTCTTGAAATCCTAACCAATAGGCAGAAATGTTGCCAGCATTGCCAACAGGAATCGCTAATACATCTGGAGCTGAACCAAGCTGATCACAAATTTCAAACGCTGCTGTTTTTTGACCTTCCAATCGGTATGGATTTACTGAGTTTACAAGTTCTATAGAAGAATCGCGCGTAAGTTCACGGACTGTTTGTAAGGCTTGATCGAAATTTCCCTCCACTTCAATCACTTCTGCACCTAACATTACGGCTTGTGCTAACTTCCCTTGCGCAATTTTCCCTTTCGGAATAACGACAAATACACGAATTCCAGCTTTAGCCCCGTAAGCAGCTGCCGATGCTGACGTATTGCCTGTTGACGCACACATAATAGCCGTTTTTCCTTTTTCAACGGCTTTTGCAACAGCCATGACCATACCTCTATCTTTAAATGAGCCTGTCGGGTTTAATCCTTCATACTTTCCATAAAGCTCAATTCCCCATTGTTCTGATAGGCGCTCAAACTGCACAAGTGGTGTATTGCCTTCACCTAGCGAAAGCTTTGGTGTCTGATCATTTACTGGTAAATACGTTCTATATTCTTGCAGTAACCCTTTCCACATTAACAACTACCCCACTCCTTATCCGTAAAAAACGTTCGATTGGTAACTCGAAGTCTTTTTCAGAAGAACTAATGTCTTTATATAATGGACATTATAGCGGGAGTTTGTTTTCTTTGCAAGGAAAATTCTTAAATTTTTTGCCCAATGATCCAATCCAATTCGGGAATCGACTGATAACGGTGAAGTTTCGCATCTTCCGCTAATTCATTTAGAAAAGCACCATTTTGTTTCTCCTTATCAAGAAACGAGCTAAGTTGTTCTGAGTAGCCCAACTGCTCTCCTGGTATTTGTGCACGATAATAGTGTTCAATTAATTCGAAATAATGCAGTGGAAAAAGCAATCTCGAATACATTAATTGCCATGAAAACCTTGATAACACTTGCGTTTCTTCATAACCGCTCATAAACGAAGCGATATCTTGCTGCGTTTGTCTTTGTTCTTGCTGAACACGTCGATCTCGAATCCACTCGGCAAGGTCTCGTGCTGGATGATCAAATAAAAAGGTTGTTGGTAATTTAATGATTTGCCCACTCTCTGAAACCTTCAGCCACGACGTATCTTTAAACCGGTTATGACAAATTGTCCCACTGTCTCTTGGCTCCATTGGGATATCCATCTCTGTGTCTACTGCGTATTGAATCGCATTCTCCGTCATTCCCATAAAATAAGGATACGTATACAAAAACAATTCGTCCGTTTGTGTAGATGGTCCCGTAGCTCTTTTTTGCGCGTACCAATTTTCAAGCTGCTCAAGTCGTTGCTCCCAGATAGAGGGCCAGCGACTCGCTTGAAGCGTCGTCCAATTCCCTGCACCTTGTTGCCCTCTAGCATGCCAGCCTTTTAACTGTCCACCTAGATCATGAGTTGATCGAATTCTCATACTACGTTCTTCTTGGACAGAAGGAATGTGAAAGACGTAGACTTCTGTACCATCGATAAGAGTAGAGGGTTGATTTGATCGATTTTGTACAAGTTCAAGTACGGAATGATCACCAGCAGTTCTCATATAATCGGAAAAAGCCAGCATTTGTGCCTCCTCCATTTGCAATTCCTCTTTCGGGATAATTAAATAGGATTCTTGATTTGCTTGAAATCCTTCAAACTCACCAATGGCAAACCGCTCCGTGCAATACAATTTATAATGATCATACAAGTTGCGTTCAAGCATGAACATTCCTCCTCTCCATATGTATCCTTTTCTAGTCTATGACCTAGTCGCATAAAATGTGTGTCGGAACGTAAACTATATGGAAAGAATGTCTGTGCGAATATGGAGGGATGACATGGACGCTGTTGAAAAAACGGCTAGAGATCTTTTGCTTGAACGAGGCGTCACGATTGAAGAAATTGCCGAGCTTGTATACGAACTACAAAGCAACTATCATTCTGCCTTAACGATTCAAGCATGTATCGACAATATTGACCGAGTGCTTTCTAAAAGAGAAGTTCAAAATGCCATTATTACCGGTATTCAGCTTGATAAACTAACTGAGAAAAAGATGCTTGATGAACCACTGCAATCCATTTTAGCTCGTGATGAAGGGTTGTACGGCATTGATGAAATTATTGCGCTATCGATTGTTAATGTGTATGGATCAATTGGGTTTACCAACTATGGATACGTAGATAAAATGAAACCAGGCATAATCAAAAAATTGAACGATAAGTCTTCCTCTTATTGCCATACATTTTTAGACGATATTGTTGGTGCAATTGCTGCTGCCGCTTCAAGCCGCCTCGCTCACCGTAGAGAGCATACAGAATAAAAATCGCAAAAAAAACGAATGATTTCCTCACAAGGAATCATCCGTTTTTTGCTTATCCTCTTCTCTTAAATAACCCAATCCTTTAACGAAGCAATTGAAAACGTTGGTTGCTTCTCATAAATGGTACAATCCACAGTAATTCCTGTCTGTACGTGTAGAGTAGCTAAACCAGCTTGAATTCCGGTCATAATATCAGTCTCGTAATTATCCCCAACTAAAATCGTTTCATCTTTTGGAAACTGTAGCTGCTCTAAAGCCATAGAGACGATTTCTTCATTCGGCTTTCCGATTGTCACAGGTTCCTTTTGAGCAGCATAAGCAATAGCCGCCACAAGAGCTCCATTTCCACACACAAGCCCGTCCGCTGAGGGTAGCATTCGATCAGGGTTTGTCGCAATGAACTGAGCGCCTTCACGAATAAACCGTGCGGCTTTGCTTAATTTTTCATACGTGATCTGACGGTCTAGTCCTACAATCACTGCATCTGGTTGTTCGTCATCTTTTTGAAAATTAGCAAAGGCTTTTTCCAATCCAGTCTCGCCAATTACATAGACAGAGGAAACCGCTGCTTGTTTTTTTACGTAAAGAGCCGTCGCTAACGCAGACGTTACAATTTGTTTCGGTTCAACAAGTATATGAAATTTCCTAAGCTTGTCCGCCACTTGTTCCGTCGTTTTTGTAGAATTATTTGTAATAAATCCATAAGGAATCGCTTGTTGATTTAGTTTGCGAATAAATGCAACCGCACTGTCAATCGGTGTGTCTCCATTGTAAACGGTCCCATCTAAATCAAATAAATAACTTTTAAAATGGTGATTCATCTTTACTTCTCCTCAGGAATAAACGCCGTGATTACACCTAGCTCGTTTTTTAAATAGACCTGTACGTTTTGGGGAAATTGTTTTAAACTTTCTAATTGATTCCTTACATTTTCATACAGCGCTTGATGGTCAATCGTCGTATATTCATAAGCAAGCGGTTTACGCAAACGAATGACAACCTTTAACGATTCACCATCACTTGGCGTAATGACTTTTTCATCTTCTAAAATGTCAATAATATCTTCATAGCCACCTGGATCCCGCATAATAAATCCATCTATGAGCTGATTGCCTACATCGATAATGGATTCAATCAGGACAGTTACAGCTCGTTCAAGAGAGAGTTTTCCTCTCATGTCTTCTGGTGCCGTTTCATTTGTTAAAAAATGTGTTAATACTTCCATATTGGACAACACGTCGTCTATTCTTTTTCTGTCAACAAAATACATATGCCTTTCCTCCTGATGTGTTCATTTTTTTATTCTTACTGGGCATAATGCTTTTAAAGGAGGAGATCACATGGCAGAAAAAGACACCTACCATGATTTTAAAAATGTTGAAGCCTCTCACCAATATATTGTGCCTGAAGCGACACCTGAAGGGCCTTATGGGTCACCTATTCGTAAAGATACTCCTGTTGAAAACAAATCAACACCGTGGGAAGATGACCAACGTGAGTACAGTGCGTTTAACTACAATGATAAAGAACAACATGCCCATCAACCACGAAAATACCCGAGTCATCATCCTACTCATGATGAATAATGGTTAAACAAACGAGCTAATGGCGAGCGCTCCCTTAGAGATTTCCGCCATTAGCTTTTATTCGTTGCAGCTTTTTCACTCACACGTTTGACGACAAAATAAGCACAGCCAAAATTACAGTATTCATATAAATAATCAGGTAGTGTACTAATTTTTTTATCAAACGTTGATTTTTTATTTTTATCTTCAAAAAATCCACGCAAACGCAATTGGTTATAACCCCAATCACCGACAATATAATCGTATTTATTGAGCACATCACTGTAACGCGCTTTAAATGCTTCTTCGTCCCAACCGGCTTTCTCGTCTTGAACGACTTCATAATGTTGACCACAAATGGTTATCATGAAAAACCACCTCAATTCACTTCTTCAAACGTACTAGCCTTAGTTTATCATATTTGCTCACAATTCTCTGTAGTCTTTCCGTTTTCTTCATCCATTATTTGTTACCACTAGGTAATCCTCTTGCGTGGAATAGTAAATGTGCACGATAAACTTAAAATGGGGGATTCAAATGAGAATTGCACTTACTATACTTGCTGCTGTTAGTGTTCTCACAGCTTGCAATCAACAATCTCAACAGGGAATTTATGAAACAAATGAAGCCCATCAAACCGCTAGAGGCACAGAATACGACTCAAATTTAATGGCTCGTGGCTATGGGTTTTCCCAGCATACGTATGAAGAAATGCAGCACAATAATGATGAAGCAGGCGCGTTAGTTGTCAACCGCGATATGTTAGCTGAAGGCATTTCACGTATGATTGTCGATAACCCATCAATTGAAGAAGCAGCTGTGCTTGTAACCGACAAGTATGTTCTTGCCGTTTATGAACAGCGAGACAACCAGCCAGAAAATCTTGTAGCCGATCAAGTAAAACGTACAGCCTTATCCGTTGTACCTAGCTTTTATGATGTGTATGTTTCAAATGACCCAATGCATATGAAAGATATTGAACGTTACCAAAACTCTACTTCAGGAAGCGTAGAAAATGCGTCTTTAATTGACGATACGATTGAGGAATTAAAGAAAGATCCTCAAGGTGATGTGGAATTAGGAACAGATGAAGATATGGAAATTATGCGTGAAAAACAAAAAGCACTACGAGAAGGCAAATAAAAAAGACCGTTAATGCAAACGGTCTTCAGCTTGTCGACATTGTCGATAAGCTTTTTTAGATTTTTATTTATGAAGAAACATGTGTCTCGCTCTGCACTTTTTTTGCTTCCATATTTACTTGCGCTTGATTCACTTGCTCATCAGCATGGTAAGAAGAACGAACGAGTGGACCAGCTTCACAATGACTGAATCCTTTACTCAATGCAATCTCTTTCAGCTCAGCAAATTCATCTGGGTGATAGTATTTGATTACTTTTAAATGTTTTTTTGTTGGTTGCAAATATTGACCGATGGTAAGAATGTCCACATCATTTGCGCGTAAATCGTCCATCGTTTCCACAATTTCTTCTTTTGTTTCGCCAAGTCCAATCATAATACTTGATTTTGTTGGAATGTCTGCGTGCATGTCTTTTGCTCGACGCAAAAATTCTAACGTACGATCATATTTCGCTCTTGCACGTACTTTTGGCGTTAAGCGACGAACCGTTTCAATGTTGTGGTTCATAATATTTGGTCTAGCATCCATTAACGTTTGTAAGCTTTGTTCATTTCCGAGCATATCTGAAGGTAGCACTTCAATTGTGCAAAAAGGACTTTTACGACGAACGGCTTTTACGGTTTCAGCAAACACAAAAGCGCCACCATCTTTTAAATCATCTCTTGCGACTGCTGTAATGACGACATGCTTTAATCCCATTGTTTCGACAGAGTCCGCAACGCGTTCTGGCTCTTCTAAATCCAATTCTGTTGGAAGTCCTGTTTTAACTGCGCAAAAGCGACAGCCTCTTGTACAAGTATCTCCGAGAATCATAAACGTTGCTGTTTTTCGCACTGCCCAACATTCATGAATATTGGGACATCTAGCCTCTTCACACACAGTATGTAGCTTTTTTTCTCGCATCATTTTTTTTAAGCCTGTATACGATTCATTTGTATTTAGTTTAATTTTCAACCAATCTGGCTTACGTAGATGCATGTCTTTCTTTTCAGTCATTCAAAAACATCCCTTCTTTGGGAAAATTCTTTTTATCAAACTAATCGTAACATGATTTAAGCAACTTGACCAATGACGTTTTACAAAAATTCTACAAAAAATGGCAAGTTTTTGTTGTAATGTTTTTTGCCTAACAGTTAGAAACTAAGCAAAAGCTTGAGAAAGGAGAATGCAAATGTTCACGTATCGTTCCGTCATTAGCTCGATATTGGTTTTCTTGTTTTGCCTTAGCCCTATTATTCCTCAAGCACAAGCAGAGGAAACGCCTAATCCTTATATTGAACGAAATGCCTTATATCATAAAATGGAAACCATTACGAGCGTTCCCTGGTATTACTTAGCTGCAGTTGATTCGTATGAGCGCGGTCTTCGAAAAGCATTACGCGATCGTCCAGATGCAGAAGGATATATTTCAATTTACTATGCAAAAGAAGAATGGATCGGGCCCTTAAACCCAAATCAAGATGATGATAATCCCAATACGATTCAGTTGTTTGAAGGCATTGGCTTAGATGGCAATGGGGATGGAAAAGCTTTACTAAACGATGACGAGGATGTCCTTTATACACTTGCTCGTTATTTAGAATCGTATGGTCTAACAGAAGAAGATTTTCGTATAGCATTATGGCATATTTACCAACGCGAACAAAGCGTAAATATTGTCGCTGGTCACGCAAAAGTGTATCAACAGTTTCAAACACTTGACCTTCATAAACATGCCTTTGTTATGCCGCTACACCATAACTATAGCTATCGTAGCACGTGGGGGGATAGACGTGGTTGGGGTGGTCGACGCATTCATGAAGGAACCGATCTATTTGCAAATTACAACGTTCCGATTCAATCGTCTTCTTATGGAATTGTTGAAACAAAAGGTTGGAATCCTTATGGTGGTTGGCGTGTTGGTATTCGTGATTTAGATAATATCTATCATTATTACGCTCATTTAAGTGGATTTGAAAAAGGGATTGAAGAAGGCACTATTGTTGAGGCTGGGCAAGTAATTGGCTATTGTGGTTCATCTGGTTATGGAAAACCGGGTACACAAGGGAAATTCCCACCCCATTTACATTACGGCATGTATCGTGATAATGGTGTAACAGAATGGTCCTTTGATCCATTCCCTTCCTTAAAACAGTGGGAGCGGGCGGCAAAACAAGCAAAAAAATAGAGCAAAGCAGTTGCTTTGCTCTATCTCTTATGATGCTACAGCATCTTTTTTGTTTAATCGTTGAAGAATCACTACAGCTATAACAAGTATGACCACTACAGTAATCCAAGCAACAATCGCGCCGAAGAATCCAAGAATAAAAAAGGCAATTGTTGACACGATTGCTGTCATAATGGCGTACGGCAGCTGCGTAATGACATGATCCATATGATGTGCACCAGAACCCGCTGCTGACAAAATTGTTGTATCCGAAATTGGTGAGATGTGATCACCAAATATAGAACCAGCAAGTACCGCCGCAAGCATTGGAACGAGCATTGTTGGCTCAACAACGACCGCAATTTGCGCCGCAATTGGTAAGAGCATACCAAACGTCCCCCAAGACGTACCAGTTGCTAATCCAGAAAACGCGGCTACTAAGAAAATAAGCACTGGTAAAAATCCAGGGTGAATAGATTGATCAATTAACGAAGCCAAATAGTTTCCTGTACCTAGTAACCCAATCATTTCAATTGTTGTCCATGCTAATAACAAAATTCCAATCGCTGGTAGCATTGATTTCACACCAGCAATCACTGCTTTACCAAAATCAGGTGCTTTTGGTTTTGTCATAAAGGTCATAGCAATCGTTGTTAAAAGGCCAATAAAACTACCGACTAAAAGTGATAAACCAATGTCTGTGTACTCCATCATCGTTAAGACCGTGACGTCTACGCCATCCCCACTCGCACCTTGAGCACCTGTAACCAACATCATTGTTACAGTTGCAATAACAAGAACAAGAATCGGAACAAACAATTGCGAAACACGCCCGTTATCCATCTGTAAATCAGCAGATAAGCTTCCTGGCACATCTCCTTTAGCTGGATCTGTTAATTGATTATCTTCTTTTGCGCGTTTCTCATGCTGTTTCATCAATCCAATATCAATGTTAAAAACAATGACTAATACAATAAAAATAAGTGCGATTAACGCATAAAAGTTAATTGGAATCGTGTAAATAAATGCTTGTAGCGGACTATATTCAATAATTTGGTTTGCAGCAAACACGGATGCAAAAATCCCAATGATATATGCACCCCAACTTGACATAGGCGTAATCACACATATTGGCGCTGATGTTGAATCGACAATATATGACAATTTTGCCCGTGATACACGATAACGATCGGTTAGAGGGCGACTCGTATTTCCTACTGTTAATGCATTAAAATAATCATCTATAAAGATAATAATTCCTAAAACAAAAGGTAAAAACAATGATTTTTTTCTAGTCGTAATTCGTTTTTCTGCCCAGCGACTAAAAGCTTGTCCACCACCAGAAAACGTAATCAGACTCGCAACAATCCCTAAAAAGACTAGAAACAACATAATGTACAGTTCCCAATCATTTATGGAAACCCCATTCTCAACCATTGATTGCACAACCCCTGCAAAGCTTGGCTCTTCTAATGTTTCAAACGAAATAAAAAACGAGATAAAGGTTTGAAAAATCCCCGCAAAAGCCTGCATAATTCCTTCAAATGCAATAAATGCCCCAATTAAAATGGCAATTCCTAGAGAAATAAAAACCTTCCTTGTTAAAATCACTAATGTTAACGCCACAATTGGCGGGACAAGTGATAACCAACCTACGTGATCCATAATAACCTCTCCTTTAAAGACTGTAACCAAAAAAAAGACAATCATGGTATAAACCCATTATTGTCTAAAACAATTAACAGTCCCATCCATAGTAGTCCTCCACAGTTTCCTGTGACAGTCCGCCATTTCTTAAATGACGACCCAGCTAAAAAGAAATGAACGTTTCTTCTCGCTTCGGCAAAAAAACCTTTCCACTCCAATCATTGCTGTTCAAGCTCCAAGCATGTACTGATTTTTTTTGCGCCTCTACCCCATCAAGCAGATGAGGTGTTCTATTCAATTCAATATTTATCTTACCACACGTTTGTTTCACAAACAATGACAAAATACGACAATTTTACTATTTTGTTGCGCTCAAATGTAATCATGAATCTCATTAATTTAGAGCGGTCTGGACCTGACGACCATTTTTTAACAGAGTGATGTACACGCTCGCGTCTCTATTCTTCTTGTTCTTGATTCGTGTCTTCTTCATTCATCTCTTCTTGGTTCATGTCTTCTTGGTTCATGTCTTCTTCACCAATGACTGGATACCCGAAGCCACCTTGCCCTCCGTAAAACTGTGGGACAGGTCCAGCAACATAAGCAAAACCTGCTGGCAATTCAACGGATATTGTATCCGATGTTTCAGAAAACGGGAGAATGACATCCATATTGACATCAATGTTCACATAAAAAGATAACCGTGTATTGTTAATGCCGAGTGCCTCAGCCTCATCCCTCATTTGCACTTTTGCATCACCCATTAATGCAAATCGAACAGGAATGCCAGGTCCTACATCGGTTAATAACGCATTATTTAATGCACGACCTAGAGGAATCGTTGCAACAACATGATTTTGATCACCGTAGCTATTTATCTCTCCACGCTGAATTTGATTCATGACTTCATGAACCCGATGCTGAACCCTTCCCATTAATTCATTATACTTCTGCGTATTAACATCAAGAAAAACGACAATTCCATCGTTATTGGTTTCTTTTATAAAGATCTCACTCATATCCATATTGGAAAGCTCTTCTGTCATTGCCTGCTCAATCGTATACGTTGCGACCCGCTCCATTTCACGATGTGCAATTTGCGAAATAATTGGTCGAAGTTGCGAATCAACAAACCACAATCCTTGAATTGACAAGATCGCAAATAAGATGGACGAAAAAAGCAAGACATATCGAAAAGGCAAAGGAGCTCCAGATTGTTTAGCAGCTTTAATTGGTTGAAATCGATGACGTTTACGCAAAACAAGCCCACCCCCTCTTGTCTATTTCTATGCAAGAGGGACTAGGCTTTGAACTAAAAAATGTTATTTCTTTCTCACATACGTTCGATACTCATGAGGGTAGCGGTTTTTCTCATCCATCGTACCTTGAATCGCTTCAACCAAATCCCACTTTTCTTTATCAAGTGCAGGGATAAACGTATCCGCGTCAAATACATGATCAATGACCGTTACAATTTGCTTGTCACACTCGTCCCAGAATAACTTAAATATCTCTGTACCACCAATTACATAAATATCTTGCTCTTTGCTTTCCTTCACGATTTCATCGATTGCATAAACGACTTCTGTGTTAGGTGCCGAAAACGTTTCATTTCTTGTTAGAACGACATTGCGACGATTTGGAAGTGGGCCATTCATCGAGTCAAATGTTTTTCTCCCCATCACAATCGTTTGACCAGTAGTCGTATTTTTAAAATGCTTTAAATCAGCTGGCAAGTGCCAAGGCATATCGTTATCTTTTCCGATTCCATACTGCTTGTCTCTTGCATACACAAAAATAATCAAACTGACACCTCCGCCTTAATATGCGGATGTGCTTCATAGCCAACCAATTCAAAATCCTCGATTGTAAAATCAAAGATATTCTTCACACTTGGATTTATTTTCATCGTCGGCAGTGGATGAGGATCTCTTGTTAGCTGCAATTTGGCTTGTTCAATGTGATTGGAGTAAAGATGGGCATCACCAAAAGTATGAACAAATTCTCCAGGCTCTAAATCGCAAACTTGCGCTATCATCATCGTTAATAATGCGTAAGATGCAATATTGAACGGAACCCCTAAAAATACATCTGCACTCCGTTGATACAGCTGACAAGATAATTTTCCATCTTGAACATAGAATTGGAACAAGCAGTGACACGGAGCAAGGGCCATGTCATCAATTTCTGCCACATTCCACGCATTCACAACAAGACGACGAGAATCTGGATTCGTCTTAATTTGTTCAACGACTTCCTTGATTTGATCGACCGTTTTCCCATTAGCTCCTTCCCAAGAGCGCCACTGTTTTCCATATACAGGACCTAAATCGCCCGACTCATCTGCCCATTCAT
The DNA here is from genome assembly GCF_047238345.1 of Shouchella phoenicis. Lineage (NCBI taxonomy): Bacteria > Bacillati > Bacillota > Bacilli > Caryophanales > Bacillaceae > Shouchella > Shouchella phoenicis. The sequence goes on from NZ_JBDFMQ010000001.1 coordinate 2,783,126, forward strand.
TCCAAATACGTACGCCATTTTCTTTTAAATAATTAATATTCGTATCGCCTTGTAAAAACCATAGAAGCTCATGGATAATAGAACGAAGATGGACTTTTTTAGTCGTGACAACTGGAAATCCTTGTTGTAAATCAAATCTCATTTGATACCCAAATGTACTAATCGTTCCAGTGCCTGTCCGATCTGATTTTTGCGAGCCTTGTGTTAGCACATGCTCGCATAGCTGTAAATATTGCTGCATTGTTAGCTTCATCCCTTCAATCAATTACTCTTCTACTTGTTTCATTTTTAATAAAGCGTCTTTGCCAATGGTTCCTTTTGTTATACCTAATTCTTCACATTTTAACGTGACAGATTCTAATGGGGCCTCTAGTAACTGTTCAATCGTTCGAACCCCAACTGCACGTGCAGCGATAATGCCTCTCTCTTTAAGCTTATCATTTAAGAGCCCTACATCTAAAGCGCCACACATGATATAACCTGCATCACATGTAACAGCCATAAAATTAGTCTTTGGTAATTTCACCGTAATCGCTAAAAATGTTTCGCCATCAATTACAATAGGATCAACGTTTATCATTGGACAAATCCGCTCCTTTTTCAACTGGTTTCTTCTCACCTTATGAAAAAGAAAACGTGTTTGTTCCTGTCTGCAATAACTTTGCAACTATGTCACGTAAAAATTCAGGAAGTAAATATTGTTTATAAGCCGCATTCGCAATATGCGGAAATAAAAAACCGAAAGTATACATATCAAGAGTTGCCAGTCGATACATCGCATCTTCAACTACGTGCTCACCTTTTACAAAGATCCCTTCAGATGTGATGTCGACACCAGTAAACAACATCAGACCGAGCACTTTGCCTCGAAAGCCGAAGCCTTTTAATTCTAGCTTAACGATATCATCGGTCTGAGCTCTGCGAATTGTATCGATTAATTGCTTCCCTGTCAATTCCACAATACATGGATTAATGGGGTGTGGACAGATTCGATGAATATCCCCATACGTCACATTGCCTTTTGGCAAACTTTCCATTAGCACTCCTGCATTCATCATACCAATCTCTTCGCCACACCATTCGGTTAATGCATCGCATAATCCCTGTGTCGCATGTGTTGGTTCAAACCATTTCACATCAAATGGTTTTGTCAGTGCAATCATTGGCTCAGAAAGGGCAGTAGTTGCTTGCTGATTTAACGTTTCTAGAAGCTGCTTACTATTTTCGTCTTCCTGACATTGGGTAGGATCGATTAACTTTGGCTCTGTATGGATCAATTGATTTTGCTCAAATGTTAGCGTCAATTCACCAAAATAGTTGCCGTGTTTCCCGGCTTGGGTAATCCATGTCTCATTGATTTTAAGCCCACCGTGTAAACTATGGTGCGTGTGTGCACCTATAATCGCTGCAATTCCTTGGACGTTTTTTGCAATCATTTCATCTTTTGGTAAACCTAGATGAGATAATAAAATAACGGCATCAACGTCCGGTTTTAATCGATCAACATCGGCTTGAATGTCGTCAATTGTATAAGAAACATCCCACCCTAACTGTTCATAAAAATGCGTCATAGCTGAGGTATAGCCAATATAGCCAATCCTTACGCCGTCCATTTCATCAATAAGATGAGGAACAGTCCAATGTGGACGCTGTCCTGTTTTTCGGTCTCGAAGATTTGCTAAAATGATTTGAAACTGCGCTTCGCTATACATATCATCTAACATTTCTTGAGAAAAGGTAACCCCTTCATTATTACCAATTGTTGCAAAATCAACGTTCGCTTCATTTAACAATTGAATATTGCCAACCCCGGCCGTAGCTTCCGTCATTGGGTTTGCTCGATCCGCGTGATCACCTAAATCCACATAACGTGTGTGTGGATGACGATGTTGCTTTATGTATCCAACGATATTTGACCAGTTTTGAAAACCACTATGGATATCGTTCGTATGAAAAATTGTTACAGTTGTCTTAATGACGATTCCCTCCTTGATCAACTACCCTTACATAAAACCTTGGACGATGAGCTGTATAGCTAGTGCAATAAAAACGACTCTCATGACAATTAAAAGCACATTCGATTGCAGGCGTCGATTGAGCCAAGCACCAAACCTTGCTCCAAGCCAAGCACCTGGGATAAGAGCCAGCACAAGCATCCATTCAATATGTCCACCTACTGCATGTGCGCCAGTTCCCACAATAGCTGAAAACAGCACAATTAACATGGCTGTTGCTGTAGCTATTTTGATTGGGTAGCCGAATAATAGCATTATAACTGGAACCATAATCGCTCCACCACCCACACCGAATAGACTCGATAAAAAACCGACCACGATGCTAATGAGAATAGCCGTTGGATAAGTGAAACCATATGCAAATGGCTTACCTCTCTCGTCTAAACCTGTGCGCCAATACGGCTTTTGTGTTCTTTTTTCAACGTGATGCTTAGGTCGAAAAAAGAGACTTAACGCGATTACTAACATGAAGAATCCAAAGTAAACTAAAAACGCTTCTGTAGGTAAGATTCGACTTACAAAAGCACCGAGCACAGCCCCTGGTACAATACCTATTAAAAAGATAAACGCGCTTTTCACGTCAATGACACGTTGCTTATGGTAGGCAAGTACAGAGGATAAGCCTGTTATTATCATTGTGGCTAACGATGTCCCTGCAGCCGCTTGGGCAGAGATGGCACTTAAATCTGTGACCACAAGAGGCATCAGAAGTAGTGCTGGAACAACAATGACGCCTCCACCTAACCCAAGCAAGCTCCCGAACGCTCCTGCTACAAAACCGACAAGTAAAAACAATAGAATCATCAAAGCGCATTCCCCTAGCCGTTAAAATAAATCTAATTGTCGAGAAGCTAAGTCCTCATACACAATGTTCATATCTTGAATTAGCGTTTGCGCGTTCCCTGCCGCATGTCCACCTGAATTGTTATTAAACACAACAAAGACATTCTCTACTTCTTGAGCAAGCTGCACTAGATTTGCTTTCCATTCCCTAAGCTCTTGCTTGTTGTAATCATATAAATAGCGAACCTCTCGCCAATTCTCACCATTTCTTGGGCCATTCCAACCATGGCGATTGCGACCGTGAAGTCGGACGAGTGTTTTTTCTTTTACGGTTGGCTCAAGTATGGTCGGAACAGATCCCTCTCCTGCTTGAGGCTCATCGCAAATACTATGAATCCAGTTATCGTTGCGCATATATTCCAGAGTTTTTTCTTTATATTGGGACGAGAACCAAGACTGATGCCGAAACTCTAATGCCGTTGGATAGTCTCTCAGCTTTTCTCGCACATACCGAAGAACCTGTACGTGTTTTGACTGGACATCAAACCATGGCGGGAATTGACAAAGTACCATGGCAAGCTTATTTGCTTTTTTTAGTGGCTCCAATGAAGCCGTAAATGCTTGATACATCTCGTCTCGTGATGAGAAAGGCGATTCATTACGCGTGTGTCCTGTTATATCTTGATACGCTTTTACAATAAATTGAAAAGAATCCGGTGTTTCTTTGATCCACTTTTCCATAGAAGCTTGTGACTGCACAGCATAAAAGCTTGAATCTAGTTCAACAATCGGAAAATAGCCAGCATAGGTCTCTAACTTTTGATGAGGTTTAATGCCTTCATATAAAGAATGGTGATCGCCCCAACCAGTTAAACCAATGTAAATCACATTCCGTTCCCCCAGAGCTGTTTTTTTCTATTTTAACGTAAACAAGTAGGAAATGCGATTCTCTACATCCTTCTTTTAAAAAGATCGTAATGTTTGCATCGCATTTGCCGTTTTTTGAGCAAATTGAATCGGTAGGTCAATTGACTGGAAGTGGACATAGAGTAACGTCGGATTTGTGAAGATCCAATGGTTATGAATCGCACTAATAGCGATTCCTTGCTGAAGGAGAGCATGTGTAAACGAGTAAAGCTCTTCTTCTAGGATGACGAACTCCCCTAAATTTAATGCAAACCCTTGTTCATCGAATGACTCGAATGTCACCCCAGCATGAATCGCTCTTTTCGTCCACCTTCCTTGAATCGTAGCAGAAATGTGTCTAGGGATCGTGATCGAACAAACACCGTTATGCACCGAGCTCTGTCCATGTAGAACGGTTGAACACTGATCACATAATTCCTGAATATTCATCGCCTCACCTCTTCTTTGTATGTACTTTCAGCATACGAAAGAGAAAAGAATTCATGACAAAAAAGAAGAGCGATGATCGCCCTTCTTTTTCAAAATGATATTAACCGATTGAACCTTCCATCTCGAACTTGATAAGACGGTTCATTTCAACGGCATATTCCATTGGAAGTTCTTTTGTGAATGGCTCGATGAAGCCCATAACGATCATTTCTGTCGCTTCTTCTTCACCAAGACCACGGCTCATAAGATAGAACAACTGATCTTCAGACACTTTTGAAACGGTTGCTTCGTGCTCAAGCGTAATGTTGTTATTCAAGATCTCATTGTAAGGAATCGTATCAGAAGTCGACTCGTTATCCATGATAAGCGTATCACACTCAATCTTAGACTTAGAACCATCTGATTTACGACCAAAGTGACAAATACCGCGGTACGTTACTTTACCACCTTGTTTTGAGATTGATTTTGAAACAATCGTAGAAGAACAGTTTGGCGCTAAGTGAGATACTTTTGCACCAGCATCTTGGTGCTGTCCTTTACCAGCAATCGCGATGGAAAGAACCGTTCCTTTTGCACCTTCTCCACGCATGATAACAGCTGGGTATTTCATTGTAAGTTTTGAACCGATGTTTCCATCAACCCATTCCATTGTTGCACCACGATCAGCAACTGCACGCTTCGTTACAAGATTAAATACGTTTGGCGCCCAGTTTTGAATCGTTGTATAACGGCAATATGCGTTATCTTTTACAATGATCTCAACTACAGCACTATGAAGAGAGTTTGTTGTGTAAACAGGTGCTGTACACCCTTCTACATAGTGGACTGAGCTATCTTCATCTGCAATGATTAACGTACGTTCGAACTGACCCATGTTTTCAGAGTTAATACGGAAGTACGCTTGAAGTGGCGTATCTACTTTTACCCCTTTAGGAACGTAGATGAATGAACCACCAGACCATACCGCTGAATTTAAGGCAGAGAACTTATTATCTGCCGCTGGAATAACAGAAGCAAAGTGTTCTCTAAAAATGTCTTCATTTTCTTTTAAAGCAGAGTCTGTATCTTTAAAGACAACGCCAAGCTTTTCAAGATCTTCTTGCATATTGTGGTAAACCACTTCAGATTCATACTGAGCAGATACACCAGCTAAATACTTTTGCTCTGCTTCTGGAATCCCAAGCTTATCAAACGTATTTTTAATTTCTTCAGGTACTTCATCCCAAGAACGCTCTGTTTTATCAGACGCTTTAACATAGTACGTAATGTCGTCAAAGTTGAGCTCTGAAAGATCGCCGCCCCACTGAGGCATTGGCATTTTATAGAATTGCTCAAGTGACTTCAAGCGGAAGTCAAGCATCCACTGAGGTTCATCTTTCATACGTGAAATTTCTTCAACGATCTCTTTTGTCAGTCCACGTCCAGAACGGAAGATAGACACGTCACGATCCGAAAATCCGTATTTGTATTCACCGATATCAGGCATTTTTTTTGCCATTCGGAATCCCTCCTAATAATTATGATGATGGTTTTACGTCTAAGCCTTGTTCAAGTGCTTTCCATGCAAGCGTAGCGCATTTAATGCGCGCTGGGAATTTTGTCACACCCGAAAGTGCTTCAATATCCTCTAAATCGAACGTCTTCTCATCATAGTCTTTTCCTTGCATCATGTCTGAAAAAATATCTGAAAGCTTCAGGGCGTCTTCTACTGAAAGTCCTTTAACTGCTTGCGTCATCATCGATGCAGACGCAAGGCTGATCGAACAACCTTCACCCGTAAAAACCGCTTCTGTTACTTCGCCATCTTTTACTTTCATTTGAACTTGAACACGATCTCCACATGTTGGGTTATTCAAGTTTACAGTAAGTGGATCTCCCTCTAGCTCGCCACGATTTCGTGGATTCTTGTAATGATCCATAATCACTTGACGATAGAGTGTATCTAAATCACGAGAAGACATCGCTGAAATACTCCTTTGCCTTGACTAATCCGTTTGCCAGAGCGTCAACATCTTCTTTTGTATTGTAAACATAGTAGCTAGCTCGAGCCGTTGCCACGACGTTCAGCCATTTCATTAATGGTTGTGCACAATGGTGACCTGCGCGAACGGCAATGCCTTCTGCGTCTAATACGGTCGCAACATCATGAGGGTGAACATCACCAAGCTGGAATGTCACAACACCAGCACGTTGACGAGGGCCAAAAATCGTTAAATCACTAAGATCTGCTAAGCGCTCAAACGAATAGTCAACCAATTCTTTTTCGTGCTGTTCTATTTCATTAAACCCTAAATCGGTTAGAAAATCAATCGCAGCACCCATACCAACCGCACCAGCGATAATCGGGGTTCCTCCTTCAAATTTCCAAGGAAGTTCTTTCCACGTTGAGTCATACAGACCGACAAAATCAATCATTTCACCGCCAAATTCAACTGGCTCCATGTTTTCAAGCAACGCTCTCTTTCCATAAAGAGCACCAATTCCAGTTGGTCCGCCCATCTTATGGCCTGAAAATGCAAAGAAATCACAATCAAGGTCTTGCACATCGACTTGAATATGCGGAGCACTTTGCGCGCCATCTACCGCCATTACTGCACCATTCCGATGAGCAATTGCCGCAATCTCTTTAATAGGATTTACAGTTCCAAGTACATTTGATACGTGCATGACGGAAACAATCTTCGTTTTTTCTGTGATCGTATTTTCCACATCATGTATGGAAACCGTACCATCTGCTTGTAGCGGAATATACTTGAGCGTGGCGTTTTTACGCTTTGCCAGCTGTTGCCAAGGAATAATGTTAGAATGGTGTTCCATCGGGGTGATGACAATTTCATCCCCTTCTTGAACATGCTCATTCCCATAGCTTTGGGCAACGAGATTTAACGCTGTTGTTGTTCCTCTTGTGAAAATAATTTCCGCTGTATCATTCGCATTGAGGAATGCTCGAACTTTATCTCGAGCACCCTCATATTCATCTGTAGCAATTGTCCCTAATGTGTGGACACCTCGGTGAACGTTTGAGTTATAGCGACGGTAATAATCATCAAGCTTTTCAATCACTTGAATCGGCTTTTGTGAAGTAGCCGCACTATCGAGATAGACGAGCGGATTTCCATTCACATGTTGATCAAGGATTGGAAAAAGCTTTTTTATCTCCTTCGCATTCATCGCTGCGCCTTTCTCTCAATAACCGAACGCATTTGTTTACGAACAGATTCAACTGGGAGCTGTGCAACAACTGGCTCAAGGAAGCCGTGAATGACAAGACGTTCCGCTTCAGTACGAGAAATACCGCGGCTCATCAAGTAGAACATTTGTAGCGGATCAATACGTCCAACAGATGCTGCGTGACCTGCTGTAACATCATCTTCATCGATTAGAAGAATTGGATTTGCATCTCCACGAGCACGCTCACCTAGCATAAGCACGCGCTCTGTTTGCTCACCGTGAGACTTCGTAGCTGCTTTTTCGATTTTCGAGATTCCGTTAAAGATACCTAGCGCTCGTCCAGTCATAACACCATGCTTTAAGATGTACCCTTCAGAGTGTTTCCCGTAATGCTTAATGAGCGTTGTGAAATTCTGCTTTTGGGTACCTGTTCCAATTGTAACAAGCTTCGCATCTGCAAACGAACCGTCGCCAATTAAATACGTCGTATTATCTGCAACTGTGTCCCCATCGTTCATTTGACCAAGTGCCCACTCAATGCGGCCATCACGCTCAACATGTCCACGACGCACAATATACGTTGTTGTTCCTTCTGAAAGTGTATCAACGCCGCCGAATGAAACCCGAGCACCTGAGCCAACATAAACTTCAGCTACAACGTTTGCTACTTTCACGCCGTCACCATAAGCTGCGTAGTTTTCAACGTACGTCACTGAACTATTATCTTCCGCCACTAAAAGAACGTGATTAAATAGTCCACCGTTTTCTTTTGAAGATGCATAAAGCGCTTGTAGTGGCACTTCCACATGTACGTTCTTTGGTACATAGATGAAAACTCCGCCAGTCATAAGAGCGGCATTCATCGCTGTCAATTTATTTTCGTCTTGATCAACGGCTTCAGAGAAAAGATATTTCTTTACTAGATCGCCATTTTCCACAACAGCTGTGGCAAGATCCTTAAAGATAACGCCTTTATCCGCTAATTCAGTAGCATTCGTTTGATAGACCGTGGATGCATTATCTTGAACAATTAAGCTGTTCCCAGTCGCATCTTCGTCCAGGTATTCGCGAATATCTGCTGAAAGCTCGTCCACTGCTGTGACAACTTTCGATTGACCTAAATCTTGCGTAAAGTTTACAAAATCCCAGTTATGGATTTTTGTTTTATCCGGTTTAGGGAGTTCCAAAGACTCTACTTTTTCAAGAGCTGCTAAACGAAGATCGCTCAGCCATTTTGGTTCATTATTTAATTCAGAGCGCTTTTGTACTTCTTCCGCTCCAATCATTGGATTTGTCTCAACTGACATACAATACCATCCTTTGCTGTTTTATCGTTAAAAGCAATTTTGTTATCTGAATTACGCTTCTTGACCAGCGTCAATTCGCTCGTCTTCAATTCCAAGCTCTTCTTTAATCCAGTCATAACCTTCTGCCTCAAGACGCTCAGCAAGTTCAGCTCCGCCAGATTTAACAATACGACCTTGCATCATTACGTGTACTTTGTCTGGTGTAATGTAGTCAAGTAAACGTTGGTAGTGGGTGATAATGAGGCAACCAAAGTTCTCTCCGCGCATTTGGTTTACACCTTCCGCAACGACTTTCAATGCATCGATATCAAGACCAGAGTCAATCTCATCTAGAATCGCGATACGTGGATCAAGCATTAATAGCTGAAGAATTTCGTTACGCTTCTTCTCACCACCAGAGAAACCTTCGTTTAAGTAACGCTGTGCAAACGATTGATCCATATCAAGCGTATCCATTTTCTCATCCATTTTACGAATAAATTTCATTAGAGATAGCTCGTCGCCTTCTTCACGGTTTGCATTGATCGCTGAACGCATGAAATCTGCATTTGTAATCCCGCTAATTTCACTTGGATACTGCATTGCTAGGAACATACCAGCACGGGCACGCTCGTCCACTTCCATTTCAAGTACATCTTCGCCGTCCATTGTGACTGAACCAGATGTGATCTCGTATTTAGGGTGACCCATAATCGCAGAAGCAAGTGTTGACTTCCCTGTTCCGTTAGGTCCCATAATTGCGTGAATTTCTCCACCGTTAATTTCGAGGTTAAAATCCTTTAAAATTTCCTTATCGTCAATAGAGACGTGTAGATTCTCAATCTTTAAGTTAGGTACAGACATGTGTATTCCCTCCATGAATTAAGCAAGTCTGCTAGCTTGAGCAGACTTGCATGCTTTTTTTAATGATTATCAATCTATTCTCATTCTAATTTTATAACAAATACTCATAGACTTCAAGAAGACGGAATTAGAAATATCCGCCTAATCGAAATCTGTCTCCATTTAAATGAATGTCTCCACTCAAAAACGGTTCAACTAAGTCGTGCATATAGGAGAATGACGAACACTTTTCAAGCTGGAGTTGTCCACATCCGCCAAAACGCAACATGCAGCCCACCGCTATGATTTGTGAACATGAGTTTACCAAACATGATGCGTAGCTTCTCTCCTATAAAAAGGTACACATAAAAAGCACGGACAACGGCTGCTTCTCACGGACAGCGCTTGAGCCAAGTGCTCTTGGTTCTATAGTCGCTGTTCATTCCATTAAAGTCAACGTTATGCGTGCTTTTAAACATTTTGCTTCATATAATTGTCGCTTTGATATAGTGTTTTTCTAGCTGTACGTAAGCGATTTTAAACGCTTTTAAAGGTATTAGCTTGAATGGGATTGGATCGATCGAACAAGCCGGTTACAAGCATCATGTTCTTTTGTTCGCTCCCGCTCAATTTGCAGTCGTTTGTCTAGGCTGCTTTCATACTCGGCATAGCTTACTCCATGTCTTTGCTGTAATCCTTTTTCCATTTCACTCGTGTAGGAAAGTCGCGTGTTCGTAATTGTCTCTCATCCTCTCTTGTTTTAAAGGGATCTCTTTTTTTTCCCAACAACAACTATGCTACAGGTTTTCTTTAATCAAATCAAAAGAAAAAGAGCAGCATATCTGCTACTCTAACCCTCTATTCCCGACTCTGTTCAATTTAAACGTCTTCTCCGCACTGTTTCTTCTTTTTTCGCTATTATTGAAGGGTATTGCCAAATTCGCGGAATGCTTCTTGCACAAGCGTCGCCCCTTGGCTAAGCGCCGCCCCACTCCCAAATGCTGTTGCAACGGAAATCGCTTCAAGTAGCTCTTCTTCCGTACAACCGTTATCTAAGCATCCTTTTGTATGATAAATCATGCAATATTCATCTTGTGCATGAATACTCATGCCAAGAGCAATCAGTTGCTTATGCTTTTTAGAAATAGCGCCATCTTTAAAACATTGTTCCGTAAATTCATTGTACTTCTCAGCGAAAATGGGCATTTTTTCTTCAAATGTGCCTACGCCTTTTTTAAATTGCATCATATGGTGTTCTGTTGATGTATGTCCTTCTCGATTCAAAAAAATCGCTCCTTTTAACGTGATACCGATAGTATGAGCGATTTAGATCAAGGCATACAAAAAATTATTCAAATGCTTCTGGATAAGCCGTTTCCGCTAGAATGCGCGTTGCTTCAGTAATTCTCGGTCCTGGACGATCCATAATATCTGGCGGCATTTGCTCAACGTTGTCATTTTCAACTGCATCGATCGTGTTCCACCCATCTCGTTGGCGAATCTCTTCAAGCGGATCTTCTGTGTAATGAACCGTTGTATAAATAAGTTCAGGGTTTCGTTCAATGACTTGTTCTTCGCTAATGCTTGTCCATCCTTGTACATCATCAAACACATTTTGTAAGCCTGCAATTTCAATCATTTCATGCTGAAACGTACCTGTTCCTAATGTCCAAATTTCAGGTGAGGGGCTAATTTCGAAATAAACTGAGCGATTCTCTACACCTTCTACCGCTTCTGCAATTTCATCGAACTCCGCATTCATGTCATTGATTAACTGCTCGCCTTCTTCTGGTACACCTAACGCATCTGCAATCAATTGAATATCTTCAAAGATATCATCCATTGTTGCCGCTGAATCAATTGCAAAGGCAGGTAAACCAAGGTCATTCAGCTGTTCCATTTCATTATTGCCGTATTCGTAACCGATAATAATATCGGGATCAAGTTCAAGCATCCGTTCTGCATATGGATTCTCATATTCAGCAACGACTTCAATCTCTTCGACTGCTTCTGGATAAACGTCTGTATCAGACACGCCAATCACTTTATCTCCTTGACCAAGAGCAAAGATGATCTCTGTATTGCTCGGTAAAATGGAAACAATGGTTTCTGGTGGTTCTTCAAATGTAAATTCCATCCCTCTTGCGTCTTCTACGGTATAGCCTGTTTGTTCTTGATCTTGATCTTGATTTTGCTCTTGTTCGTTTTGCTCTTCTGAAGAATCCCCACAAGCTGCCAGCATAAAGCTAAAGGCAACTGAAGAATACATGACTTTTTTCATTCTGCTTTTCTCCTCTTCTTTGGATATGATTGACTTGCAAAAGGGATCTCCTCTACACCAGCTCGTTTATTTACAAAAACAGCAAGCAGGAACAAAACATTGGCAAGTAAATGCGTGTAGTCAAACAGCAACTTTGGAACGTCTTTCTCTAAACTAACGTTATGTAATGCCCGAACAGATTTCTTTGCTTCACTTCGAGCAACGTGAAGCGCACTAGCAGCAGGCGATCCTTGTGGCAATAAAAATTGTTGAATCTGATCTCTTACTTGTTCTTCATAGGTATCGTAGACTTCACTCAACCAATCAAGCTCTTCTTGCTTAATCGCTTGATTTCCGCGGACAGAGCCGTTCAAGTGGTACGCTTGCGCTGTCAGCTCCAATAGGAGTTCCCTCACTTCTGGTAACGATTCAACCAATCCAGCCGCTTGTCCAATGCGAACAGCAAGCGAATCTGTACGAATTTCAAAATCAACAAGTGATCCCTTTTCCCTCATATATGGGTAACATAAGAACCGCATATCCTTTTTTGAACTCAACATATCCTCTCCTTTTTCCAGTGTTAATCTTACACATTACTTTCATCATCGTGCAACTATTTACTCAGGAATTAGGAAAGCGTTTTATGACAGAAGAAAAAGCGCCTCAGACCGTTCTCTCCAACGAGTTACGTCAATTCTCGTTTCAAAAAACTGACGGATTACCCGGAGAGTGCTGTTGTCTGAAGCGCTTGTTAAACAATTTTATTCGGCTGGAATCACAGCACCGTCGTACGTTTCTTCTATAAATGACTGAATCTCATCCGATTTCAATACATCGACAAGTGCTTGAATCGCTTCGTCATTCTCATTCCCACTTTGAACAACAATTAAGTTCACATAGGGGTTATCTTCGCCTTCAATGGCAATCGCTTCTTCAGTCGGAGAGATATCAGCGCCTAACGCATAGTTCGAGTTAATCGCAACGACTTCTGCTTCATTGTTTTGATAAGCTGCCGGAAGGAGTTCTGCGTCAGGACTCATGTTAAACGATAAGTTTTTCGGATTATCCACAATATCTGCTTCTGTTGCTTCTACTGAGACGCCATCTTCAAGCGTAATAACACCATTTTCTTGCAACAAGGAGAGAATTCTACCTTGGTCTGCAACAGAGTTACTCATCATTACCGTCGCACCGTCTGGAAGATCATTTAAATCCTCATAGTCTTGCGAATATAAGCCGATTGGCTCGACATGAATTGCGCCTGCTTCAGCAAAGTCATAGTTTTCATTTTCCGCTAGTTGACTCTCTAGGTATGGACGATGTTGAAAGTAGTTCGCATCGACTTCGCCATCCGCTAAGGCACGGTTCGGTAAAATATAGTCTTGTGCAATCTGAATATCAAGTTCAATCTCTTGTTCCTCAAGAATTGGAGCTACTTCTTCTAAAATTTCAGCATGAGGGATGTTTGATGCACTAATACGAATGGTTGTTACCCCATCTTCATTCTCAGCCAAATCATTGCTTTCTTCATCACCTGATCCACAAGCAACGAGTGCCACGGATACACCTGCAATTCCTACTGCTTTTAAAAATTTATTCATATGAACTCTCTCCTTTTCCTCTTTTATCTTTTATCTAATCGATTGACTAAGAAATCGCCAATCCATTGAAATAGAAATACGATCGCTAGTATAGCCACTGTCGCCATAATCATGACGTCTGTATTTGTTCGTTGGAAACCCTCTTGGAACGCGAGCGTCCCAAGTCCCCCAGCACCAATTGTTCCTGCCATGGCCGTATAGCCGATTAATGCAACAGTTGTTACAGTAATACCAGAAATTAATGCCGGCATGGATTCTGGTAACAAAACTTTAAAAATGATATGCCGATTGGAAGACCCCATTGCTTGCGACGCTTCAACTACACCTTTATCCACTTCTCGAAGGGCAATCTCTACCATGCGTGCATAAAAGGGTGCTGCACCGATAATAAGCGCTGGTAATGCCGCACTTGGCCCAAACATACTACCTACAATAGCTCTCGTAAATGGAATAAGCAAAATGATTAAGATAATAAACGGTATGGATCGAAAAATATTTACAAAGGCACCGACAAGCGTATAGAAAAATCGATTCTCCCAAGGGTTTCCCTTTGCGGTTAAATACAAAAACAATCCTAATATAATCCCTAATATAAATGTAACAGCAGCCGCAATCACGGTCATATACACCGTTTCATAAGTGGCGAGCCATAAATTCTCCCAAACCACATTTGGAAAGAGCTGATCAAGCATGTTTAATCACCTCGACTTCCACTTCTTGTTGGCGAATAAATTGAACCGCTTCTGCTAGCGATTCTTGCTCGCCAGCTACACGAAGATACAGCTTTCCATAAGATCCTTGTTGAAGCTTGGAAATGTTCCCTTGCAGGATCGAAACGCTAATCGGAAACGACCGAATTAAATCAGTTACAAGCTGTTCTTCCGCGGGGTTACCGATAAATGTTAATTCAATGACCTGCTCACCACGTTGAAGCGTGACATCTTCTGCGATAAATTCATCCGATTGAACTTGCGCTACTTGTTTTACAAACTCTTTTGTCATCTCTTCTTTTGGCCGTCTAAATACATCAATCACTGGGCCTTGTTCAACAATTTGACCGTCACTCATAACTGCTACTTCATGACAAATTTTTTGAATAACATGCATCTCATGTGTAATAAGAACAATTGTTAAATTTAGTTTTTTATTAATATCGGTTAAAAGATCGAGTATCGAATCGGTTGTTTTTGGATCAAGAGCAGAAGTCGCTTCATCACACAAGAGCACCTTTGGATTGTTTGCGAGTGCACGAGCAATGCCAACCCGTTGTTTCTGACCGCCACTGAGTTGGGACGGATAATTATCTTCTCTTCCGCGTAGTCCAACTAGATCAATTAACTCTTCAATGCGTTTTTTACGTTCTTCCGCAGGAATCTTTGCAACTTCAAGTGGGAATGATATATTTTCTTTTACCGTTCTTGACCAAAGTAAATTAAAGTGTTGAAAAATCATCCCGATTTTTTGACGCTCTTCTCGCAACGCTTTTTTTCCAAGAGAAGCTAGTTCCACACCATCTAACGTAATTTTACCTGTTGATGGACGTTCTAATAAATTCAACAATCTGACTAGCGTACTTTTTCCAGCCCCACTATAGCCGATAATGCCGAACACATTTCCCTTATCAATCTGCAAATCCACATTGTCTACAGCTTGCACAGTTGATGTTTTGGTCGTATATGTTTTGCTGATCCCTTCTAACGAAATCAAGTCATTCCCTCCAATAAAAAAACCTTCCTGTAAGATGACAGGAAGGTTTACCTATGATCATCTCATCTCTCAAAGCATAGCTGCTTTGCAGGATTTAGCACCTTCAAACATAATGTTTGCGGTTGCCGGGTTTCAACGGGCCAGTCCCTCCACCACTCTGGATAAGAAATATTCTATTAAGATAATATGGGCATCATAGCATGTTGAGCTACAGCCGTCAATCCTTTTATGAACCTATGTGCTTTTCCATCTCTAGTTTATTCAACTCATTGTGTTCTGCTACCTTTTTTTGAAAAACAAGTAAAAAGAATACAGACCCTAACACATATAAGCATGCGGTTATGCAAAACACAATTGCATAACCTGAATATGCTCCATATGCAGCAACAATGCCCATTGAAACAGGTCCCATAAGCGCCCAGCCTAACTGGAACACCATTTGTGTAACGGAATTTGCTGTTCCCCTCATTTTCGGGTGAACGAGTTTCATGACAAGGGCAGCTTGAATCGGATTTCCAGCATTCATTAAGGCTTGCCTGAATAAAAACCCAATAACGGCTAGCCAAATTATGTTTGTAAAAGCGGTTAGTAGTAAAAACGGAATCGACCCCATTTGTAGAATGAAAACTGCCCTGACTTCTCCAACGCGCTCAACAACCTTTGGTCCAATCAGCATAGCAAATACGGTCATTGCCTGACCTAAAGCGAGAATAAACCCGACCATTGAATAATTTAAATCAAAGCGATCATTAAAATACAAATTTAAATACGGAATAACGAGACCGGACCCAAAACCAATTAATAAGCTCGATACTGCAAATAAGCTAATTAGTTTCCACTCTTTGCTTCTAGGCACATGAGATAACGCCATGGCTACTTTTTGTACCTTTTCAACTTTAACGGATTCTTTTACTTTCCAAAGTGGAAAAAAGGAAACCAGCGCTAACACACAAGCAAGGAACAATGTCATTTGAATGGCTTGCTGCATGGTCAAAGTCGTAAAGGCAAACAAACTATCTGCCAACGTGCCACTAAATAAATGACCGATTACATTGGCAGCCATCATCAGTGCTGCATGGAGGGCAAATAACTTCACACGCTGCTTTTCTTTAGAATGTTCTGCCAATAAAGGAATAGCCGACACTTGTAAAAACGCAAAGAAAAACCCTGTTAAGCTTGCTCCAAATAGCAAAAGCCATTCTGACGTTCCAAATGAACGGATAATAAAACTAATTGCGAGCATACTTGCACCAATTAAGAGCATTTTTTTCCTTCCATAACGATCGCCTAATATGCCTGCAGGTAATAAGGCAATTGCCGTGGCAGCAGCTTGAAAAGCAATAATTGAACCATTCAGGGTATCATCGTAACCTAATTCTCGAACATAAAACGGGTACATCACCATAAAAATACCCATTGCAATATTGAAACAAATTGATGAAACAAAAAAATATCGAACAGTCTGACTATAAGGTTGGAACGTTGATAACAGATTTTTTCCCCTTATCATGTATGTACCCCATTTAGCGGTTATTTCGTCTCTCTAAGTAAGTATACGAAATACCCGCTCATATGGGTAGCCTTTAATGCCAACTATCCTCAATAAATGACGTTACTTCATGCCAATTTTCATTTTGCGCTTGAAAGATTTGTTCCTTATCAAAGATAAAGCCATTACTCATATTATGTTGAAGGCCTTGACTCGTCTCAATGACTTCCCCAATCATTGCTCCGTCGACGTATAGCTTTAGCCGACCTCCATCATATTTTGCGACAACTTTTTGAGTGATATTTACGTTTTCCATAAACTCCTCCTTCGGCCTCTCCGCCTACAGTTATCGTATGTATGGAGAAGCTCCACTATCCGAGGGAAGATAAGCCAGAAAATGAAAAACGCCCAAGGAGACACGTTTCTCCATGAGCGTTTTATTTAATCAATCTTCTTCGTTAATCATGCTGCTGTACTCACTAGGAGACATGAGCTTGTCCAGTTCACCTGAATCAGTTGGCTCAACAACGATCATCCACGCCTTTTCGTATGGCGATTCATTCACAAATTCAGGAGAGTCATCTAAATCTTCGTTCACTTCAACGACTTTCCCACTAATCGGTGCATAAAGCTCTGATACCGTTTTTACAGATTCAACGCTGCCAAAAGGCTCATTTGCTTCAATCTCATCGCCTACTTCTGGTAATTCTACAAATACAATATCACCTAGTTCAGATTGGGCAAAATCGGTAATGCCAATTCTCACATTTCCATCTTCTGTTTTTACCCATTCGTGTTCTTCGGAATACTTTAATTCCTGTGGTAATTTACTCATGTTTTCCCCTCCATTGTAACGTTTTCGTCATAATCATACATGAAAATCACTGTTTCGAAAAGAATAACTTGTTTGACAACAGCTCATTATGCCCAGTTTTCTTGAAACTGATTTTCTTTAAAACCAAGTGTAACGGTTTTTCCGTCAGTTACAATTGGACGTTTTATGAGCATACCATCAGAAGCAAGAAGTTCGTATTGCTCTTGCTCGCTCATTGCTTCACGTTTATTTTTCAAATCTAACTCGCGATATTTTTTTCCGCTCGTGTTGAAAAACGCTTTAAGTTCTAAACCGCTTTTTTGATGAAGCTCTTTTAACGTTTCGGCATGTGGTGGCTCTTCGACAATATGAATCGCTTCATAATTGACGTTCTGTTCGTCTAACCATCTTTTCGCATTGCGACACGTCCCACATTTTGGGTATTCATAAATTGTTACGCTCATGATTTCTCCTCCTCAAAACTTCTCAACTACGAGCATTTTAACATAATTTAAAAGGAAACAGCGAATCGCTGCTTCCTTTCTGAGGAGAACGCTCCTTGCGAGAGGAGCATTTATATTTTTTTGAGGGATAACCCTCAAAAGTGTAACCAATCGTTAAACAACAAATCTCTTTTCAGCAATAACCGCTTTTGCGATCTCTCTTTTCTTACCAACAACGTTAATTGGCGTATGTCTTGTTAATTTTTTCAACATTGAAAGCATCGTGCGAAGCGTGTCGCCTTCTTCCACATGCACAAGTGCTTTTTTCGCGTTTGCTTCAATACGATTCATTGCTTCTTGCGCAAACACTTGCGTCATCAACAATTTTTGGCTCTGAGCTTCAACTGACGATTTCGCAATTGCTTTTTCTGTGCGTAATACAACAGACTCAAGCGAATAAATATCATTCACGATATCCGCGACTACCGCTAACACTTCTTGCTCTTTATCTAGTTCAGGACCATATTTTTGCGCCCCTGTACCTGCAATCATTAAGAAGATTTTCTTTGCCATAGAAAGCAAATACTTCTCTTGCTCTAATGGCTCATCGCCTACTTCTTGTGGCATCAACATCATTAATTCTTCTTGAAGAGCAGTCGCCTTCTCTAGGAATGGCAGCTCACCTTTCATCGCTTTACGCATTAACGTACCAGGCACAAGCATCCGGTTAATTTCATTGGTTCCTTCAAAAATACGGTTAATCCGAGAGTCACGATAAATGCGCTCTACTTGATACTCGGCCATAAACCCGTAACCACCATGGATTTGTACCGCTTCATCCGCAACAAAATCAAGGGTTTCAGATCCATCAAATTTATTAAGGGAACACTCAATTGCATACTCAGCGATCGCTGATGCTACTGCACGGCCATCCTTTTGCTCTTCTTCTGACAAGCTTGCAAATCGATCTTCAATTAAGCCGCCTGTGCGATAAATCGCACTTTCTGATGCGAAAATTTCTGTCGCCATCGAAGCCAATTTTTCTTGAATTAACGTAAATGATGCAATTGGTGTTTTAAATTGCTTACGCTCGTTTGCGTAGTTTGCCGCTAACTCAAGTGCTACTTTCGCTCCACCAATACAACCTACACCAAGCTTGTAACGACCAATGTTTAAAATGTTGAACGCAATAATGTGTCCACGTCCGATTTCACCTAGTACATTTTCCACAGGGACTTTTGCATCTTCTAATACTAGTGTACGTGTAGATGAACCTTTAATACCCATTTTCTTTTCTTCTGGTCCAGTTGAAACACCATCAAACTCTTTTTCAACGATAAACGCCGTAAACTTTTCACCGTCGATTTTAGCGTAAACAACAAAGACATCAGCGAAAGCAGAGTTTGTAATCCATTGTTTTTCACCATTAAGAACGTAGTGTGTGCCTTCTTCATTTAACACAGCTGTTGTTTTTGATCCTAATGCATCTGAACCAGAACTTGGCTCTGTTAGCGCGTAAGCAGCAAATTTTTCACCTGTTGCAAGAGCTGGCAAGTATTTTTCTTTTTGCTCATGTGAGCCGAAGAAAACAATTGGTAAAGAACCAATTCCAACGTGAGCGCCGTGACTTAAACCAAATGCCCCTACGCGACTAAAACGTTCTGAGATGAGAGAAGAACTAATCTTATCTAAACCAATTCCGCCATACTCCTCTGGCACATCTGCTCCTAGTAAGCCTAATTCGCCTGCCTTTTTCAATAGACGAGTCGTGTGTTGAAACTCATGGTTTTCAATGGCATCAACATAAGGTTTAACATCTTTTTCGATGAAATCTTCCGTTGTACGCGCAATCATCAATTGCTCATCGGTAAAATCTTCTGGCGCAAAGTATTGTGATGCGTCAATATCCTCTAGTAAAAAGCCGCCACCTTTTAATAAATTGCCTGTTGCTTCACTCATTTTAGTTCCTCCTTATTAGTTAAACGAGTTCAAATACACCTGCAGCACCCATGCCGCCGCCAATACACATCGTCACAACGCCGAACTGCTCACCGCGTCGCTTCATTTCGTGCGCTAGGGATAACGTTAATTTTGAACCTGTACAGCCTAGTGGATGGCCGAGCGCGATCGCACCACCGTTTACGTTCACTTTATCGTGATCGAGTCCTAACGTACGGATAATTGCTAACGCTTGCGATGCGAATGCTTCATTCAGTTCAAACAAGCCAATATCTTCTAATTGCAAGCCCGCTTGACGTACCGCTTTCGGAATCGCTTCAATCGGTCCAATCCCCATTACTTCTGGTGCGACACCGGCAACTGCAAAACTTCGGAATTTAAGGATTGGCGAGAGCCCACGCTCAGCCGCTTCTTCTTTTTCCATTAATAATACGGAAGCAGCGCCGTCACTCATTTGTGATGAATTCCCTGCTGTAACTGTCCCCTTTAATTGAAATGCTGGTTTTAATTTTGACAACGTTTCCAATGTCGTATCTGCTCGCACACCTTCGTCCACAGAAACCATTCTATCTTGCACACTTACTTTTCCATCTTCACCTAACACGTGCTCTTGAACATGGACTGGGACGATTTCATCTTCAAAATAACCATTTTGAATGGCTGCAGCAGCGCGTTTATGACTTTCTGTCGCAAACGTATCTTGATCTTCGCGACTAATGCCATATTGACGCGCGACTTCTTCTGCTGTGTAGCCCATGGACATATAATATTCTGGTGCCTCATCAATGAGTTTAGGATTTGGCTTAATCACGTGTCCGCCAATTGGAATCATACTCATGGATTCTGCTCCACCTGCTACAATGATCTTGCTTTGCCCGAGCATAATTCGCTCTGCGCCATACGCAATCGTTTGAAGACCTGAAGCACAATAACGATTAATGGTTACAGCTGGTACAGATTGTGGAATACCTGCTAAAACACTTAAGTTACGCGCCATGTTCATGCCTTGTTCTGCTTCAGGCATGGCACAACCAATAATGACATCTTCAATCTCACTTAATTCAACATTTCCAGCTCGACGTATCGTCTCTTTAACAGCAGTTGCGCCTAAATCATCTGAACGTACATGTGCGAAGGCACCTCGTTTTGCCTTTCCAACAGGCGTTCGAGCGCCTGATACAATGACAGCTTCCTTCACGTGTGTCCCCTCCTAGTTACGTAATGGTTTTCCCTTTGTAAGCATATGTTGCATCCGTTGTTGTGATTTTGGTTCAGCAATTAAGCTCAGGAACGCCTCTCGCTCAAGATCGAGTAAGTATTGCTCATCAACAAGTGTTCCTTCTTTTAAACGGCCACCTGAAATCACAAATGCCAACTTCTTCGCAATTTTTAAATCGTGTTCCGACGCATATCCGCCCCACTTCATCATTTCTGCACCTAACATCAACGTCGCGTAGCCTGCTTCCCCGGTAACTGGAATTTTCTTTCTTGCTGGTGCTTGATAGCCTGAATCAAATAGAGAAATGACTTTTCGTTTTGCAGCGTGGTTGACGAATGAATCGTTCATGACAATGCCATCACGGTGATTCATAAAGCCGTTTTCCTTTGCTTCAGCGGCAGACGTTGACACTTTAGCTGTTGCAATCGTTTCAAATGTTTCCCGTGCTACTTGCTGCAGCTGTGCCGGTGAGTTTCCGTAACGTTCTAAGTTACGAAGGTATAATTCTTTATTTCCGCCTCCACCTGGAATAAGACCAACGCCTACTTCAACAAGGCCCATATAGGTTTCATGACTCGCTTGAATACTTGCAGCAGGTAGGCTTATTTCAGCTCCACCACCAAGCGTCATTTGAAACGGTGCCGTTACAATTGGAACGTTGGAATAGCGAATGTTCGCCGTTGCTTGTTGGAACTGCTTTACAACCATATCAAGCTCGAAGAAATTATCGTCTTGAGCTTCCATAAGCATCATCATCAAATTTGCTCCGACGCAGAAGTTCTTACTTTCATTCCCAATGACTAGTCCTTTATAATTCTTCTCTGCTTCCACAATAGACTTATTAATCATTTGAATGACGTCAAGACCAATGGAGTTGTTTGGTGATGTAAATTTTAATAACGCTACATCATCGCCAATATCAATCATGGCAGCCCCGGTATTTTTCATAACCGTATTTGTCTTGATTAAATGATTTAATGATAAATACTTTTCATGTTGGCGAACCGGTACATATTCTGCCGCATGAATAAATTGACCGTCTGTATAAAACCCTTCTTTCCCTGATTCATACATCTCTTCAACCCAAGTAGGAAGCGATCGTCCGTCGGCTTTCATCTTCTCTACGGTCTGTCTGAAACCAAGTGCATCCCATAATTCGAATGGCCCCATACTCCAGCCGAATCCCCAGCGCATGGCTTCATCTACAGCTAGCACATCGTTCGCAATCTCGTACGTTTTTTCTGCCGTGTAAAGAAGGACTGGACTAATGATATTCCATAAAAGTTGGCCCGCACGATCATCGGCAAACACAACGGTTTGAATTTTTTGCTTCTTTGACTTCAAGGCTTTTGTTTTTTCAATAGATGGTGCTTTTAATTTTTTTCGATCTTCATATTCCATTGTTTCAGGATTAAGTTCATAGATGACGCCGTCTTTTTTTAAGAAAAAGCCTTGACCTGCTTTTGCTCCAATCCAGCCTTTTTCCGCCATGTCACGCATAAATCCTGGTGGGTCGAACATCTTTTGTTCATCACCACTTGTCACGTCGTACACATTTTTCGCTACATGTAAAAAGGTATCCAACCCTACTACGTCTAGCGTACGGAAGGTAGCACTTTTTGGGCGTCCAATTAATGTTCCTGTAACCGAATCTACTTCCCCAACCGAATAGCCTCCGCGCAGCATTTCATGAACGGTTACAAGTAAGCCATACGTTCCGATACGGTTAGCGATAAAGTTTGGTGTATCTTTCGCTTCGACGACTCCTTTTCCAAGGGATTCTTCGGCAAATGAACGAATGAAATCAATGACTTCTTGATTTGTCTCCTTCACTGGGATCACTTCAAGAAGCTTTAAATAACGAGGTGGATTAAAAAAGTGTGTTCCTAGGAAATGCGCTTTAAAGTCAGCACTTCTTCCTTCTGACATCGCTTCAATCGAAATACCTGATGTGTTAGAGGAAACAATTGAACCTTCTTTTCTAACCTCATCAATCTTTGCAAACAATTCTTTTTTTGCATCGAGATTTTCAATGATGACTTCAATGATCCAATCCGCTTCACTTAAACGACTTAAATCATCTTCTAAATTTCCTGTTTCAATCAATTCAATATTTTTCTTTGAAGACAGTGGTGCTGGTTTTTGTTTTAGGAGTTTTTTAACTGCTGTATCTGCTAATTGGTTACGCGCACGTTTTTTTTCAGCAGTGGCAACACTAGACTGAGATTGCGATTCTTTCTCTTTTGGTACGATGTCGAGCAGTAAAACAGGCGTTCCTGCATTTGCCAAATGAGCAGCAATGCTTGCTCCCATCACACCCGATCCAATGACCGCAGTTTTCTTAATATGACGTGACATGATTCGTGTCATCCTCCTCTCATATTAAAAACGAATGAATACTCATTCATTTTTTGAGCCAAAAAAAACGCTCATGTCATAAGCTTTCTTCTACTATAACGAAATATGATAGCGTTTGCAATAGCAATTTTCTGCAAATTCTTCTTTTTTTCTTTAATCCCTGCAACTCCCGCTTTTTTTATTTGCAGGACAAAACCATTGCCGCTTCATAAAGCAATTCTTATGCAATCTTGAAGTCGACTTGAATAAAAAAATACCCGATTAAAAATACTAATTGTGATCGTTATTTTTTAAGGAGGTACACCATGAATCCACAAGAACAAACTAATCAACAACAGCAAAATCAATCCATGATGCAAGAAGCTCCAGCCGTTATGACCGGAAAAGATTTAAATTATATTAACGATATGATGGCATGGAACTTAACAGCTGCAAAAAAAGCTCATTCTTTTGCACAAAGTTGTCAAGACCCTGAGATCAAACAAGCGATTGATCAAGCTGGTCAGATGCACCAACGTCATTACGAGCAGTTTTTGCAATTGCTTACGAATCAAAATCAACCACCGACTTACCAATAAGGAGGCTACATGATGAACCAACAAAAAGTACAAAACCCGAAGATTCAAATGCCAACAACAACAGCGATGAATGATCAAGATTATATTACAGACATGCTTACAACTGAAAAATATATCACCGTATCTTATTCAATTGCTGAACATGAAGCAAGTCATGAAGCCTATTACCAAACCATTCATCAAGCAAACAACGAAGCCTCACAAATGCAACGAACATTGTATGAAACCATGTTTCGTAAAGGGTTATATAGTTTAACGCCAACTCAAGAAGCCTCTATTCAACAAAGCTACCAACAGCACACACAAGACAAATCGCAACTTCCATATCAGTAAATCTTAGATGCTAGGCAACGCGGCAAGCTTGTCGCCTAGCATGTTTTCTTATACCCGTTGAAAAAAGCGCTGTTCAGCGAGTGCATTCATATAATCATCAAGGAAAGAATCATGTTCATTTACTAAGACGGCTTCTTTTCCTTCGATTCCTAATTCTTTCAGCAGCGGTTTTACTTTAGCAGAGACGCCTATTGGTTTATAATGCATAAATTGTTCGCGAATAAAGTGAGCCATCTGACCAATTGAATAGCTATCAGGTCTTCTGCCACCTGCAACGTAAATGGAATCATACAATAATGGTGACCCCGTTAAGAAACTTGCATCGGGTGTATACGATACGTCGTCAGTACCTCTAACTTCCGCTTGCTTTTCACTTAAAATTTCAACCCTTACCCCATCCTGTTTCAAGCGTTCTACTACACGTTTGGTTGCAGGTCCATCAAACCCCTCAGATAGTAAAATACCCACTTTAAGCCATTCCACGGATTTGTTTTGATTCGCCATACTTAATGCTTTTGATGCTTTCCTTACTTTCGATTCTGCTACGGAAGGGGGCTGAACGCCGATTTGTTTGGCAACAACTGTAGCTAATTCCGTACTTACGCCACCAATATGATTAATCATTTGTTGACGAACCGATTTGCTCTTCACTTTCCCTAATTCAAAGCTAAAAGCATTCGCAATATGATCTCGTTCCCAGCTACTCATACTATTATAAAAAAGCCTAGCTTGTGAATAATGATCGAGAAAGCTCTTCGCCGTTTTTCGAATTTTAACACCGTTGACTTTTTCTGGGTACGAAACAAATCCACCTTTACTAGGGTCTACTTCAAAAGGGGTATTGTTCCAAAGAGAATTTTTATGATAGTGTACTTGCCCTTTATCGACGGTATAACGCATAGCGCCATCACGTTGATTATTATGAAACGGACATAATGGCTGATTAATCGGTAACTCTTGATGGTTGGTGCCCACTCGATACATTTGCGTGTCTGTATAAGAGAATAATCGCGTTTGCAGAAGTGGATCATCAGTAAAATCAATACCCGAAACAATATTTCCGGGGTGAAGCGCAATTTGCTCTGTTTCTGCAAAGACATTTTCCACATTCCGATTTAATCGCATTTCCCCAATGATTCGAACTGGCACATCTTCTTCTGGCCATAGTTTTGTTGAATCTAAAATATCAAAGTCAAATTTAAACTCGTCTTTCTCATCAAGGACTTGAATGCCTAGCTCCCAAATCGCTTCGCCACCTGCCTCAATCACATCCCATAAATCTCTCCGATGAAAATCAGGATCAATTCCGCCTAGTTTCTGGGACTCATTCCAGACAAGAGAATGAACCCCGAGCTTTGGCTTCCAATGGAACTTCACAAAGTGGGACTTTCCTGCTTCATTCACTAGTCTAAATGTATGTACGCCAAAGCCTTCCATCGTTCGGAAGCTGCGTGGAATCGTCCGGTCACTCATAATCCACATCATCATATGAGCAGACTCTTTATTGTTCGCCATAAAATCCCAAAACGTATCATGAGCTGTAGCTGCTTGAGGAATTTCATTATTCGGCTCTGGCTTCACAGCATGAATGAGGTCGGGAAACTTAATACCATCTTGTATAAAGAAAACAGGAATATTGTTGCCAACTAGATCAAAATTCCCTTCATCTGTATAAAATTTCACCGCAAAACCACGCACATCTCGTACGGTCTCGGCTGCACCTTTGGAACCTGCCACTTCCGAAAAACGAAGAAAGACAGGCGTTTCAATGCTAGGATCTTGCAGAAAATGAGCTTTTGTTAACGCTGCTTGAGATTCATATACTCGAAACGTTCCATAAGCGCCGTACCCTCTTGCATGTACGACCCTTTCTGGGATTCGTTCTCGATCAAAGTGAGAAAGCTTTTCGCGCATCACAAAATCTTCAAGCAAACTCGGTCCACGCTCACCCGCTTTTAATGTATTTTCATCATTTGAGATTTTAATCCCTTGATTTGTTGTTAACGGTTTATTGTAGTTATTTCGAGAATATCGTTCGACTTGTTCTGCCTTTCGATTTGGCTTTTTCGGCTTCCGTTCCATTTCCACACACCTCCAATGCCCATTTTATTCAAAGGTGCTCCAATCTATGTTTGTCCATAAGTAATTATTGTGAACAAACACACACACTTCCTGTTTATTGTGAAAGTGTGCGTTGCCATATGTGAAATTGGTGGAGGTAATGGCCATAGGCGATCTGATCAAACTCTTCGCCACATTCATGCATGACCCACGGGTGAGGTTGATGCGCAATGCCTACCTCATACCCTTCACTTTGGAAAAGAAAGCTTTGACTCACATCATAAAAATGCCAGCCATCAAACTGTTCTTCCCACGGAATGTCGTATTGAGTTGCCATTAATACACCATCAATAACTGCTGCTGTTTGAAAAGCGTAATCTGCTTCAATAAATGATAAATAACCGTACGTGTCCCGCTTCTCTAATATTTTTCCCGCTTTCAGCTTACTGTCCCACCAAACGCTATTTTCAGGTAAATCTTTCGCGCCAATTACGCCAAACATGCCTAAGCTTGGGTGATTTTCAAATAAGAACAGTAAATCATGAAGAAACATCCGATTAATAATCATTGTATCTTGGTGAAGATATACTTTATACGTTGCATTCGATTGCACCATTGCCTCATTATAGCCACTTGTCATGCTTTTCGCATCACGTATGGCTATTTTTGTGACCGTATAGTCTCGCGGTAAATACAACATATCTATATGACTAGCTGCTCGTTCGTACAAGGTCTCATCGTTGACGCACGTAATAAAACATATTTCTTTTTTGTTCATCAGACAACGCCACCCTTCTATCCACTCCTATCAGAAGCAGTATATTCAAGAGTGGGCGCAGTCGTGTATAAAAATTTTCGTCTTACTAACGGTTCAATCGATTAAGAGCTTGGCGCAATTTTGTAAGCCCTTCATCAATTTGTTCTTTTGACACAGTAAGGGGTGGAATCATGCGTAAGACTTCACCCTCGTTGCCACAAAAGTAAAAGAGAACCCCTTCTTCAAGCGCTAAATCTAAAATCTTTGCTGCTCGTTCTCCGTCTTTTTTTCCAGTATCTGGATCAACGATTTCAATTCCAATCATCATGCCTAAATGGCGGACAGATCCAATACATCTGAATTCGTCTTGAAGTGAGCGTACTTCATTCGCTGCATACGTTCCAACTTCTTTTACATTATCAAGCAACTTCTCTTCTTTAATGATTTGAAGCGTTGCCCTTGCAGCTGCACATGCAATAGGGTTCCCACCAAATGTTGTCGCATGGCTTCCAAGTGGCCATTGCTGCATAAGCTTATGGTTCGCTACGGTTGCACTAAGCGGCAAGCCAGAAGCAATCCCTTTTGCTACCGCCATAATATCAGGTGTGACATCAAATGCTTGTGCCGCAAACCATTCTCCTGTTCGACCAAAACCGGTCTGCACTTCATCAAAAATGAGCAGGATTCCATGTTCATCACAAATCTCTCTTATTCGCTTAAGCCAAGCAGCAGGCGGCACAATATAGCCTCCTTCTCCGAGTACAGGCTCAATGATAAAGCACGCTACTTCTTCCGGAAGTGTTTGATGAGCAAACATGGTTTGAGATGCTTCATCAAGCTTTTGAATGGCTAGCTCTTCGCTATCACCAGATTGGTAATAAGGAAGCTGCAATACATTGTTTTGAGCAGGCTGGTACGCTTTATATTTAGCTTTTGACGTACTTACACTCATTGAGCCTAACGTACGACCGTGAAAACATCCTGTAAAGGAAACCACGTTTGGACGTTTTGTCACATGTCTTGCAAGTTTTAACGCCCCTTCAATCGCTTCTGTTCCACTATTTCCAAAGAAAAAGCAATCTAAATCTCCCGGCATCACGTCTGCAAGTTCATTTGCTAATGATAAGATTGATTCATATTGAATCACACCAATTGGACCATGCGTAAACGAATCCGCTTCTTTTTTAATGGCTTCAACAATCTTCGGATGACGATGCCCGACATTTGTAACCGCAATGCCTGATGTGAAGTCTAAATATTGCTTTCCATCCACCCCGTAATAGTAACAGCCTTCTTCTTTGACAACCGGTAAATTCGGATGGTCTTTTGCCATACTTGGGGCAAGACGGTAAGGAATGGTTTCTTGTAGATCGTTCCAACGTTGTGACATTCTAGATGACTCCTTTTAAAAAATAATAACGTGCGCAATCAATACAACAACAGGGATCGCAATAATCGTACGTTGAATAAAAATAATAAACAACTGCCAAAATGAAATTGGAATACTTGAACGCATCAACATGACCCCAATCTCAGACATGTAAACGAGCTGAATCAGGGAAACTGCACCGATGACAAACCGAGTTAATTCACTCTCTATTCCTGCACCTAAAATAGCTGGTAAGAACATGTCAGCAAAACCAACAAGCAAAGCTGGTGCCGCCTCTGCAGCTTCCGGAATGTTCATCCATTCTAAGACCGGTACAAGTGGGTAAGAAAGATACGTAAAAATTGGTGTAAACTCAGCAATAATAAGCGCAATCGTTCCTATCGCCATTACAAGAGGGAGCATACCGAACCAAATGTCTAACGCGTTAAACGCGCCTTTCTTAAACACTTGTCTCGTTTTCGGAGCGTGTGCGGCTTTTGTTACGCCACGTTTAAATGCTTGGCTCCATAATGAACCGCTTGCGACTGTTTCATTAATCATACCAGGTTGTTCACCAGCATAAGTGTGGCTCATTTTGGAAAGCGGTGGAATCCTCGGACAAATAAACGCTGCTACAAATACTCCAGCTAGAACTGTTAAATAAAACGGAACAAAACGATCACTTAAATTTAAAATCTCAGCAATAATTAAACTAAAACCAATCGATGTAATCGTAAAATTGGTGACAATAATGGCGGATTCACGTTTCGTGTAATAGCCATTTTCATATTGATTAATGGTGATTAAAATGCTCATCATGTTGTTTCCCATCCACGATGCTAATGAATCAACAGAAGCTCTGCCTGGAAGATTAAATAAAGGTCTCATTACTTTTTTCGCAAGCGTTCCTAACCATTCCATTAAACCATACTCAAGCAAAAGGGGCATTAATAATCCCATAACAACGGACCAAACAGCCAATACTGGCAATAGATCTGAGAAGATCGTTCCTCCTGTTGCAGGGCTATAGACAACTTCTGATCCAGTTTCGGTCATTACCATTAGCGCAAAAAGGGCACCGATAACACGAATAATTGTCCAAGGTAAGCTAGTATAAAATAGCGCTTTTAAAGCTGTGTTTTCCATTATAAGCGCTGGCTTTACTGCCCATGTTAACAAGGAAACAACGCCAGATGTTAAAATGATGACTAATAAAAACATCGGTAATATCGCTTCAAGTGAACCTTCAATTTGGCCAGCTGCATAACCGATTAAAACCGTCCAATTATCGTTAATTTTAAACGGCACTAGAAATAAAAAAGCGCCAAGTAAGGATGGCAATAAAAAAGTAAGAATCGAACGAGTCGATTGAGGTTGGTTCTTTTTATCATTCGAATCAGGTTGTTGATGTTTTAGCTGTTCCATAACGTTCTCCTTAAATGCATATTAAATCTAATTTATTTATAATTATACATAAAAGAAGACAAGTTGCCTAGCACTTTTTTTCTTACATATTCTTCCTCCAAACCTTTTTACAATCAATCATTTGTTGTTCTTTTAACGTTAATTGATAAATATCTGGCATATCTAGCTGTTGCCAAAATGCATAATTATAACGTTTATTAAAATGATTTAATAAAAGCGCTAACAAGTTCCCGTGCGTCGAAATCACAATGGTTTCCGTTTGCTTGTCTTGATCTAGAGCGCGCCAAAGACTGTTGATGCCTCTTGTTCTCGCATTCTCATTTGATTCGCCACCATCGTGTGCAAATGTTTCGTCTTTCCAAACCGCTTGTATTGCAGCCTCAAAATCGACAACGGACTCTTTAGCAAGCTTGCGCTCTTTAAATCCTTCTTCAAGGGTAATGGATTTGTTTTTTACTTTTGCTGTAGGTTCAATGGTTTGAATTGCTCTTTGATAAGGACTGGAAATAAAGCGATCTACATGGATAGACTGAAAATGTTTGGAAATTTCTAGCGCATCGTTCATTCCTTTTGTCGATAGTGGGCGGCCCTGTTCGTCTGGAGTATAAAGAGAATGGGCATGTCGAACAAGATAAATTGTATGCATACGAAAAGCTCCTAACGTTAAGTCGTGTTTCTATTATACAAAAAAACCCTGAAGCACATAACGTAACTTCAGGGTTTCTTTCCTATATGGAGACGGTGGGAATTGAACCCACGTCCAGAGATAACGGCACTTACGCTTCTACGAGCGTAGTCTTTGTATTAGCATTTCGCTAACACGTCAGCCCAAAGACAGGCTTCTGTGCAGCTAGCCTGATTAGTCTCTTCCAACTCCCTCAGGCGGAGGGAGTAAGGCGTATCCCACTTAAGTTGAGTCTCAACCACTCCACATGGGCGATGGAGAGGAGAGACCGCTTAGCTTATGCAGCTAAAGCGAAGTTATTGTTTTCTTTGCCAGTTATAGGCTAATGCGTTTTAACGAGGCCGCACCTCGACTCGCAACGTAAGCTCGACCTATCCCTGTCGAATCCAGAACGTCCCCAGAAAATTATACAAGGCTTTACGCCTAGATTTCCTATTATACTAAATTCATAAGAAAAATCAAGTATAACGCCTTACCCTTTCATTCGCTCTTTAATCGCCCGATCCATTTCACGTTTCGCATCTTTTCGCTTAAGGGTCTCGCGCTTATCATAATTCTTTTTCCCTTTTGCAAGTCCAATTAACACTTTCGCAAACCCATTTTTAATATAAACTTTTAATGGGACGACTGAATACCCTTGTTGCTGGGTTTCACCAATCAGTTTGTCAATCTGCTTTTTGTGTAAAAGCAATTTTCGCGCTCGTGTTGGTTCATGATTGTAACGATTTCCTTGTTCATACTCACTGATGTGAGCATTGTGCAAGTACGCTTCGCCATTTCGAATACGGGCAAACGAATCTTTTAAGTTCATTCTTCCCGCACGAATGGCTTTAATTTCTGTTCCTGTTAACACAATCCCAGCTTCATACGTTTCTTCAATAAAATAATCGTGGCGCGCTTTTTTATTTTGCGCCATTAATTTTCCTTCTGTTTCAGCCACTGACACACCTACTTCCCCATCAATTTACAACGTTTACTACCTTCTACCGAAGCGTTGACGCTTTTTCTTTTTTGTTAATAAGGCATCTGTTGCTAAGAATTTACTGCCATTCATAACAAATAATAAGAGCACAAAGAAAAGCAATAAATCAAATTCAAAGCCTCCGATAAATCCTTGATCAAGCTTCACCATATAAATGGCACCAGCCATCACAACCATAAGGATGCCGCTCATAACCCGAGTTAATAAACCAAGAACGAGGGCAAGACCAGCAACAATTTCAATTAGCGCAACTGCAACGGCCATAACATCTGGTGATGGAATATTGACGCTTTGAAAAAATTCAGCCGTTCCTTCAATACCCCCATTAAATTTATCTAGTCCGTGGGCAATAAAAATAATCCCTACAACCACTCGTAACAATGTTAAACTTACTTCTGTCTTCATTATCGTTCCTCCTTCCACTCACCTAGTGTAAAGAGGAACGACCCAAGACTCAAGCAGGCACCTTTATGAAACCGACAGACGTCTTCAGACAAAAGGGCTATTTATCTCATTAAGAACGCTTTTTTCTGCGTGCTTTTTTTCGCTTTACACTAGGAGCATTTTCATAAAATGCTTTCTTTTTACGTTTACCGCTTTTTTGTGATCCGTCTTTTTTCGGATCTCCTGTTAATTGAGGACGATCTGATTTGTTGCGCTTTGGATTACGCTTTCCTCCATCAATGACTTTTGGACGATCTTTGCCTCTTTTTGGTTTTTGTTTCTTCATTCCAACGATCTCAAAGTCAACAGATGCTTCTTCAGTATTTACGGAAACGACTCGTATTTCAAGCTCATCTCCAATACGAAAGACAGTTCCCGTTCGCTCTCCGATCATCGCGTAGTGCTTTTGGTCATAACGATAATAATCGTCGGTCAAGTAGCTAACATGGACAAGACCTTCTACCGTATTTTCTAATTCCACAAATAAACCAAAATTCGTCACACCACTAATCATACCCGTATATACTTCACCGATTTTATCTTCCATATATTGAGCTTTTTTCACATTGTCTGTATCCCGCTCAGCATCAACCGCACGTCGCTCCATGTCAGATGCATGCGCCGTTAAGCCAGGAAGTTTCTCCTGCCAATGATTTGTGGTTTTGGCATCGGTCTTTCCTTGGATTAAATACGTTCGAATTAAACGGTGAACGAGTAAATCTGGATAACGACGGATGGGCGATGTGAAATGCGTATAGAACTCGGCAGATAATCCAAAGTGTCCAACTGAATGGACATCATATTTTGCCTGTTTCATTGAACGTAGCATAATTCGGCTAATAATTGTTTCCTCCGGTTCACCTCGAACTTCTTTTAAAAGCGATTGTAATGCTCGTGGATGAATCGTGTTAGCCGTACCTCGAACCACGTAACCAAAACCAGTAATAAATTCTAGAAACGAGTTTAATTTTTCTGCATCAGGGTCTTCATGAATTCGATACACAAACGGAAGCTTCATCCAGTGGAAGTGTTCGGCTACTGTTTCATTTGCGACAAGCATAAATTCTTCAATAAGCTTTTCAGCAACAGAACGTTGGCGTAAGACCACATCTTCTGGCGCACCTTCACTATCAACTAATACTTTTGCTTCTTTGAAATCGAAATCAATTGCACCACGACCAAAACGCTTATCCCGCAATATTTGTGCGAGTTTCTCCATGTCTTCAAACATCGGAACGAGCGCATGATATTTCTCACGCAGCGTTTCATCTTTATCGACAAGAATGTCTCGCACATCACTGTACGTCATTCGCTCAGCCGTATTAATGACACTTTGGAAAATTTCATGCTTCACGACGCCACCATTTTGATCAATTTCCATTTCACAAGAAAGTGTTAAACGGTCAACTTGCGGGTTTAAACTACAAATCCCGTTTGATAAACGATGGGGAATCATTGGAATTACCCGATCGACGAGATACACACTTGTTGCACGTTCAGACGCCTCTTTATCAATTGGGCTTCCTTCTTTTACATAGTGAGATACATCCGCAATGTGAACGCCTAGAACATAGTTACCGTTGTCTAGCTTCTTCACTTGCACTGCATCATCCAAGTCTTTTGCATCTGCCCCATCAATCGTCACAATTTGTTCGTTTCGCAAATCACGACGATTGTTTAGGTCACTCGGATCAATGGCATCAGGTACATTTTCTGCTTGTTCGATCGTCTCATCAGCAAAGCCTTGCGGAATGCTGTATTTGTAAATGATCGATAAGATGTCCATCCCCGGATCATTTTTGTGACCTAGCACTTCTTTGATTTCTACTTCGCCGCCAAAACGTCCCTCTGGATATTGCGTAATCGTTGCGATGACTTTATGACCGTCAACAGCACCTTTTTCTTTTCCTTTAATCACAAGGAAATCGGCGCTGATACGTTTGTCATCGGCTACGACTAATGCGTACGATTTAAACTCTTTGTATTCTCCTACGATTTCCGTTACTTTACGTTCAACAATACGGATGACTTTTCCTTCTGCTCTTGAGCCATTTCCTCGCTCGTCAATGCGAACAAACACGATGTCTCCGTTCATTGCACCTGATAATGACCCTTGAGGGACATACACATCCTCGTCTCCCTCATCAGGTATGACAAAGGCAAATCCTTTTGCATGCCCTTGTACACGTCCACGAATTAAGTTTAGTTTTTCTGGAATTCCGTAACGGTTGGTTCGTGTCCGAATAATTTCTCCTTTTTCTTCAAGCTCGTTTAGCGTTGTAATAAGTTCTTTAAACATGTCGCTTGAAGTAACGTGGAACCGTTCCTCTAATTCTTCAACAGAAACGGGTTTTGTTGCTTCTTCTTTAAAATACTTTAGAATTTCTTCAATATTTATTTGGTCAGACATTGTTTCACTCCTTTTTCTTCTATTTTTAGTTTGACCAGTCTAGTTCATTTAAAAACGACAGAATGTCTTGGTGAAGCTGCTCTTTTTCATCGCCTAATGTGATGACATGAGTCGAATCTTCATACCATTTTATCTCTTTGTCGTCTGTTTCAATTTCATTATAAATAATAGTGGCACTTTCTGTATCAATCATTTCATCATGCCGTGCTTGTACAATAAAGGCAGGTGAATAAATTAAGTCTAATTCACTGCTCACATTATTCATTAGCTGACGTAATTGATAAAGCGTGTCCATTGATGTTTCCTTTAACGCATTGACTTCTTTCTCAATGTCGTCTTCGTTTTTCTTTTCCAGTTGCTTGTATTCTTTTGCATACTTTAAAAAGCCTAATTTAATCGCTTCTTCTGTTCTCGGTCGAACTGGGGCACACATTGATACAATGCCTTTTACTGGTTTAGAAAGGCCTAACTTAAGCGTAAACACTCCGCCAAGTGACAACCCACAAACCGCAATTTCATCGTATCCTTCACTTTTAAGGTGGTCATAGGCTGCTTCCACATCCTCCCACCAATCGTCAGGGCTGTACGTAACCAGTTCCTCAGGCGGGACGCCATGACCGCGATAAAGCGGCGCATGACACGTGTACCCTTCATTTTGTAAAAACCGTCCAAGCATACGCACATCTGCTGTTGTTCCGGTAAAGCCATGAAGGAGTAATACAGCTCGTTTTCCTCCTGTAAATGTAAATGGCTTAGGTGCAACAATCTTCATGTTGTTTTCTTCCTCTCTTCATTACTTTCTATTAGAAATGCTTTAATTTGATTAATTACTTCTTCGCTTTCAAAACCATGAAAAATCATATGTCGAGATCGTTTCATCGCAATTAACTCTTTTTCATCTGATTCTATAATATCATAGAGATGATAGGCTGATTTCATTGGCACCAGACCATCTTGCTCACTTTGAATAATTAATGTGGGCACGCTAATTCTGCTCGCATACGGCTTTGTTTTCTGCACGAGTTGCAAGAATTGTGCTAACGCTGCGAAAGGCGTTTCTTTGAACTTCTTCTCATAGAGCTCAATCAGTTGATCTTTCTCTTGATTGCCAGTTATGTGAAACCGAATGGCTGCAATCATATCTTTAAAAAATTGTTTTGGGTTGAAATAAAATGCCGCTGCATTTAATAAGACTAACTTTGCAACTGGGTACCTCGCCGCTATGTAGCTTGCGAGCATCCCTCCCATTGAAAAACCAATGACAAAAACTTCTGTACATCGCTTCTGTAGCTCTTCAAATGCTACTTCAACCGTATAAACCCATTCTTCATACGTCGCCGTTTTTAATTGATTCAACTCTTTCCCATGACCAGGCAAGACCGGGCTGTACACGAGCCAGCCTTCTTGCTTTTGTAGCTCTTTGACAATCGGCTCAACTTCCCATGGATCACCAGTAAAGCCGTGAATGCATAAACACCCAATCAAACCCATCGCCTCTTTTCTTAAGATGACAGTAATGTGGATAAGCGCTCAAAGGATTGCCTTTTTTCTTTGTAGTCGAACACATTTGTTAAAAGTAAAAATTGATCCGATTGTGCTTGTTCAGCGAGTCGTTCTAGCTTTAGCTTTACGGTTTCAATTGATCCAACGATCATCCGTTTTCGGTTTTCAACAATTCTTTCCTCTTCGCGAACCGTTAACTCACGGTTTAATTCATAAGGGATTCGACTATCAATGCCTTTTTCCGTTTGTAAGAGCCACAAGTCTTGCTGTTTAGCTAAAGTCTCTGCATGTACATCATCTTCTCCACAAATAACAAATACAGCTGTTAATGCATCTCTATGATTCCTTGCTGCTAAACGATACGCTTCGTGGGCTTCTTTTAATCGGTCCGGTTGAATAAAAAAGCCATGAACAAAGCCCAACCCTTTCTCTGCAGACACTGTTGCGCTCCGCTCTCCTAAACCAAGTATATATAAAGATGGATTGGCAATCGGCAATGGTGAAGCCGTCATGCCAGCGTGACTTCGATTCGTTGTCCACTGCGCGACTTCGTCCACCTTATCCCAGAAGCGATCCATCTCGCTATCTTTTCCGTTCGCAAGTGCTCTCCGTATTCGCTCATTTCCACCTGGCGAACGTCCTAATCCGCCATCAATTCGATTTGGGTACATCACTTCTAATTGATTAAACATGCTCGCTACTTTATAAGCACTATACTGCGGCAACAAAACGCCACCTGAGCCGACACGAATTCGAGACGTTTTCGCTGCTGCTGCTGCCATCCAAAGCTCTGGAGAACTTGAGACTAGCCCCTTCGTTCCATGATGCTCGGCAAACCAATAACGTTCGTACCCTAGTTGCTCCGCTTGAATGACAAATTCAACTGTTTGTTGTGCTGTTTCTTCCGCTGTTTTCCCTATTGACGTAGGGACTTGATCTAAGATACTTAACCGCACGCAACATTCACCTCTTCATGCGAAGTTTTCCTCTTTTTGAGCATTTTCAAACACAAAAAACGTCTGGATGAATGTCCAGACGTTCGGTTCTTCTTATAAGAAATACGCATTTGCTGCTGTTAATACAAAAAATAATACAGCAAGCACAATAGTCGCTCGATGCAAAACCGCCTCAAGACCTCGCGCTTTCTGCTTTCCAAGTAACTGTTCTGCTCCACCAGAGATCGCTCCAGCTAAACCAGAACTACGACCTGGCTGAAGTAAAACAACAGTAACAAGTAAAACAGATACGATAATTAACGCAATCATTAAAAACAGTTGCATCCCTACACCTCCGTAAACACATTCAATAACACCATCTTAACATAGTGAATAGATCGAGACAAGGGGTTATTTTTTCAATAATGCTTGCTTCGTTGCCCAGTGATCCAAAGTTTGCTTTTCGTTGTTCAAAAGAAACTGCACAGGCGAGACAATGCTGGCATAAGGCGCTTGGTCTTCCTTAACTTGCCTAACTTTGCCTTCAAATACAGCTTGTCCCTCTTCTGTTCGAACGTGCTTTAACTCCATTTGAATATCAAATGCTTTAGGTGGAAGCACAAGGAGAAGCGTTGCCTTTTTCGTTTTTTTCGCAAATAAGACAGAACTTGAACGTTCCCATAAAGCAACCCGGACCGTACGTGCATCCATTCTCAATAATTCTCCTACACTCAACAACGCTTTATAAGGAAAGCCTTCATTATTAACTGTTACAAAATAAACGGCCATCCCGGTTTTTTCTTTAAGATTTTTTCCGTTTAAAACGTGTTGAATCTCAGCAGGTAAATCATGATTCATCTTTCAACCCCTCCCAACGTTTCGCGGACTGATGTTCAATGCCAAACTGATCAAGCGCTCGATAAACAAGGTGTTCAATGAGATCATCAATCGTTTGAGGTTGATTGTAAAAAGCAGGCATAGGCGGAAAAATTGTCACACCCATCTTTGACAACTCTGTCATATTTTCAAGGTGAATCGTATTAAGAGGTGTCTCTCTCGTCATTAATAGTAATTGCTTTCGCTCTTTTAACATAACATCTGCTGCTCTAGCAATTAAGTTATCCGCTAAACCTATACGAATCGCGGCTAATGTTTTCATGGAACAGGGCACGATGATCATCCCATCCACACGTTTTGATCCACTTGAAATTGATGCAGCTTGATCCTCGCTCCCATACGTATAGTCTGCAAGAGCCTTTACATCTTTTACGCTATAGGACGTTTCCTGCGCAATCGTCACGGCTGCCCATTTCGATAATATAAGATGCGTTTCAATCTCTAATTCTTTTAACGTTTTTAAAAGTTTTATCGCAATAGGTGCACCGGTCGCACCTGTTACGCCAATAATTAGTTTCATTCTTATTCTCCTATACACTACCGTCTTTGCTCTATTATAGCGTGGTCATGACAATTATAAAAAGCGTTTCGTTTCACTTCTTAACATCTGAAAATTCCTAACTTTTTCAAAGCAATTAAATTTCGTTTAACATTATGCTAATATAGAAATATAAGGACGTTTATCCAAATTTAGGGGGAATGATTTTTGAAGAAACATGCGGGTTATTTTACTGCGTTCGCTGTAACCGCTTTAATGGTGGTTGGATGTTCAGATCAAGAAACAGCTCAAGAAAGTGACACAGACATTGAAAACGATCGACCTCAAAATGTCATTATGATGATTGGAGATGGATTAGGGTTTGGTCAAATTGAAATCGCTCGTTTACTTGAATATGGCAAAGAAGGCGAATTACATATGGAATCCCTTGATCACACAGCACTGATGCGTACATATTCAGCTAATCAATGGGTGACCGACTCTGCTGCTGCGGGAACGGGCATTGCCACGTCGACGAAAACGGATAACGGAATGATTGGCGTTGATCCAGACATGCAGCCACTTGAAAGCATCTTGCGTCTTTTCCAAGACGAGGGTAAAAAAGTTGGCGTGATCTCAAATAATACCGTTACCGACGCAACACCAGCAGCATTTACAGCAAGTGTAGAAAGTCGTGATGGGCAAGCTGACATTGCGCGACAAATGTTTGAAAATGAATATGATCTCATGCTCGGTGGAGGTGCTGAATACTTCTCTCCAGAAAGACAAGACGGACGAGACCTTGTCGCCGAATTTGAGGAAAACGACTATACCGTTGTTACCGATCGTGATGAGTTACTGGATGCAAATTCTTCAGATCGATTGCTCGGATTATTTCACGATTCTTATATGAACTATAAAGCAGATTTAGACCGTAACGACTCCAACGAGCCAAGTTTAAATGAAATGTCTGAATCAGCTTTAGATCTGCTTGAAAATGATGAAGAAGGCTTTTTCTTAATGATTGAAGGTGCGCGAATTGATCATGCTGCTCATGCTGCAGATGTAACCGGCGTATGGCAAGAAACGATTGAGTTTGATAATACGGTAAAAGATGTGTTGGATTGGATTGATGGGCGCGATGACACCTTACTCGTTGTATTAGCGGATCATGAAACAATGGGTATGGCCACATCTGAAGTGATGGATAAAGAAGGGCTTCGAAGTGTCTCTGCTTCTCCAGAATATATGGTACAGCAATTTACATTTCAAGAAGACGAAGGCATATATGATATTGACAGCGTGAAAGCTACAGTGGAAGAATATGCTGGAATTACGTTAACAGACGATGAGCTTGACGCATTTAATGCGTACATTTATGACGAGAACAACGAACTAAAACCACTTCATGAACAAGCTTGGGAGATTGGAAGTTTTATCGCGAATCATTACCAAGTAGGCGTGATGAATCGCGATATACGCGAGGCCAGTGCAACTGGTGGACATAGCGGGAACATGATTCCTGTATTTGCCCAAGGTCCTGGAGCCGAGCAGTTTAACGGTGTTCTCGACAATACAGATATCTCGCAAATCATTACCGACATCACCGATTCTCAAGAACCAGGATCGGCAGTGGAATAAGAGAATAGGCTGAGTCATGGCTGATTGCCTATTCTGTAAGCCTTCTTTTTTGAAAAAGGTACAAAAAAAGCATCAGACGGACGCTCTCATAAGAGTCGTCATCTGATGCTTTTATTCATTTCGAATTACTTGCTTAAGTTATAGAAAGACTTAAGACCATTGTACTGTGCTAAATCAGCAAGCTCGTCTTCGATGCGAAGAAGTTGATTGTACTTCGCAACACGGTCTGTACGTGAAGGTGCACCTGTTTTGATTTGACCAGCGTTTGTTGCAACAGCAATGTCTGCGATTGTTGCATCTTCTGTTTCACCAGAACGGTGAGAGATAACAGCTGTGTAACCAGCGCGCTTCGCCATTTCGATCGCATCAAATGTTTCTGTAAGTGTACCGATTTGGTTTACTTTGATAAGGATTGAGTTACTGATTCCTTTTTCAATTCCTTCAGATAGCTTCTTCGTGTTTGTTACGAATAAGTCATCTCCTACTAATTGAACTTTATCACCAAGACGCTCTGTTAACAGTTTGTGGCCATCCCAGTCGTTTTCGTCTAATCCATCTTCAATTGAGATGATTGGATATTTTTCACAAAGCTCAGCGTAGAAATCAACCATTTCTGCTGAAGAAAGAACTTTGCCTTCACCAGATAAGTGGTATTTGCCATCTTCTTTATTAAATAGCTCAGAAGATGCCACGTCCATTGCAAGCTGGATTTGTTCACCAGGCTTGTAACCTGCTTTTTCAATTGCTTCAATGATTGTAGATAGCGCTTCTTCATTTGAAGAAAGGTTCGGAGCAAATCCGCCTTCGTCTCCTACAGCTGTGTTATACCCTTTTGCTTTAAGCACGGATTTTAAGTTATGGAAAATTTCTGCGCCCATACGTAATGCTTCTTTAAAGCTTTCAGCACCTACTGGCATAACCATGAATTCTTGAATGTCTACGTTGTTATCCGCATGCTCACCACCATTGATGATATTCATCATTGGTACTGGAAGTTGCTTTGCGTTAAATCCACCAAGGTATACATATAAAGGAAGATCAAGCGCTTCAGCAGCTGCATGTGCACAAGCCATTGACACACCAAGAATTGCATTGGCACCAAGGTTCCCTTTGTTTTCTGTTCCGTCAAGCTCAATCATTAAACGGTCAATGCCGATTTGATCAAGAACATTTTCACCAATAAGTTCAGGTGCAATCGTTTCGTTTACATTATCAACCGCTTTTTCTACACCTTTACCCATGTAACGGTCTCCGCCATCACGTAGTTCAACTGCTTCGTATTCACCAGTTGATGCACCACTTGGTACAAGGGCACGGCCCATAATTCCTGATTCAAGATGAACTTCTACTTCAACTGTTGGATTGCCACGAGAATCGAGTACTTCGCGTGCATAAACATCAGAGATAATTGTCATGATTTACGTCACTCCTAGAAATATTATTTTCTTAACGTTGTTCCAGTCATTTCTTTTGGTTTCTCTGCACCTAAAAGGTCGAGAACAGTTGGTGCTAAATCTGCTAAAATCCCGTCTTCACGTAACGTTGCATGCTTGTCCGTTACGATAACAGGGACTTTATTTGTGGTATGAGCCGTCATCGGATTACCTTCAAGTGTAATGACTTCATCTGCATTACCGTGATCAGCAGTAATGATGGCATGTCCGCCTTGTTGATGAAGCGCGTCTACTACTCGCCCAAGGCATTCGTCAACGACTTCAATTGATTTAACAGTAGGTTCAAGTTTCCCTGAGTGCCCCACCATATCTGGGTTTGCAAAGTTTAAGATAATCGCGTCATGTTTATCCGCTTCAATATCTTGTACCAATGCATCTGTTACCTCATACGCACTCATTTCTGGTTGTAAATCATAAGTCGCCACTTTTGGAGAATCAATGAGAATTCGCTCTTCTCCTTCAAACGGCTCTTCTCTACCACCACTAAAGAAAAACGTGACGTGAGGGTATTTCTCTGTTTCTGCAATGCGCAATTGCTTATAGTTTTGTTTCGACAATACTTCACCGAGGGTATTATCAAGGTTTGTCGGTTTAAACGCGACATAGCCGTCGACCGTCTCACTAAATTTTGTTAAACAAACAAAATGTAAGTGTTCAGGGTGCGCTAGTCCACGATCAAAGCCGCTAAATTCTTCATTTGTAAATACTTGCGAAAGTTGAATCGCTCGGTCTGGACGGAAGTTACAGAAGATGACGGCATCCTCATCCTTTACCGTCGCAACAGGTGAACCGTCTTCGTTTGTAATCACAGAAGGAATCACAAATTCATCAAGGATATCATTTTTGTAGCTATCTTCTATTACTTCTATGCCAGAAGAGTAGCTTGGCCCTTCACCGTAAACCATTGCGCGGTACGATTTTTCGACTCGATCCCAACGCTT
Source organism: Shouchella phoenicis (assembly GCF_047238345.1). NCBI lineage: Bacteria > Bacillati > Bacillota > Bacilli > Caryophanales > Bacillaceae > Shouchella > Shouchella phoenicis. The sequence goes on from NZ_JBDFMQ010000001.1 coordinate 2,825,323, forward strand.
GTCTCGGTCCATCGCATAATAACGTCCGTGCACTGACGCTAGTTTGCCTGTTCCGAGTTCATCAAGTTTCGTTTGAAGCCCTTGCAAATAAACTTCTGCTGATGTTGGACCTACATCACGTCCATCTAAGAAGCCATGCACATAGACACGTTTGACGCCTTTTTGCTTTGCTAGGTCCAGTAAAGCATAAATGTGTTCAATGTGACTGTGGATACCGCCATCAGAAAGCAGTCCATAAATGTGCAATGCCGAATCTTTTTCATTTACGTGATCCATCGCTTGTTGGAACGTATTGTTTTCAAAGAACTCCCCTGTACGAATTGATAAATTCACACGTGTTAAGCTTTGATATACAACGCGACCAGCACCAATGTTAAGATGTCCAACTTCTGAATTTCCCATTTGACCTTCAGGTAGTCCTACATACTCTCCATCTGCTCGAAGGGAAGCATGAGGATACTCATTCCAATAACGATCAAAGTTTGGTTTGTTCGCATGCGCGATGGCATTGCCTTTTGCCTCATCTCTTAGACCAAAGCCATCGAGAATAATTAGCGCAACGGGCTTTTTGCTCATTTTGCAGCACCAGCTAATTCTTTAAATGAATCTGCTTCTAAGCTTGCGCCACCAACAAGGGCACCATCAATATCGCTTTGCGCCATATATTCTTTAATGTTTGCTGGTTTTACACTACCGCCATACTGAATACGAACTGCGTCAGCTGCTTCTTGTGAGAAAGCTTCTGAAACGACTTTACGAACAAACGCACAGGCTGCATTAGCGTCTTTTTCAGTCGCAGATTTACCTGTTCCGATTGCCCAAATTGGCTCGTACGCAATAACGGTTTGTTTCACTTGATCTTCTGTTAATCCAGCAAGACCTTTTTCAACTTGTTCTTTTACAACAGATTCCATTTTGCCTGATTCACGTTCTTCGTCTGTTTCACCACAGCACATAATTGGCACAAGATTATGAGTAAATGCTGCATGGACTTTTTTATTAACAGATTCATCTGTTTCCGCAAACATGTCGCGACGCTCAGAGTGACCAATAATCACATAGGATACATTTAAGTCGTTCAGCGCAACAGGACTTACTTCACCTGTGAATGCACCGTTTTCTTCAAAATGCATGTTCTGAGCACCAATTTTCAAATCTGTTCCTTTAGCAGCATCAACAAGACGCTCTAAGAAAAGTGCAGGCGCACATACAACCGTATCGACGCCAGACTGGCTTGGAATATCATTCTTAACCGCTTCAGCAAATGATGTTGCCTCGCTAAGCATTTTATTCATTTTCCAGTTACCTGCAATAATAGGCTTACGCATAAATTCTTTCACCTCTTTTTAAGATTACTTATCGGATAGTGCCACAACGCCCGGAAGGTCTTTTCCTTCCATGAACTCAAGGCTTGCTCCGCCTCCTGTTGAAATATGGCTCATTTTTTCTGCTAAGCCAAATTTCTCAACGGCTGCGGCAGAATCTCCGCCACCAATAACAGAATACGTTCCTTCTGCTTCTGCTAGTGCATCTGCGATTGCTTTTGTTCCTTTTGCGAATGAATCAAGCTCGAATACACCCATTGGTCCATTCCAGATAACAAGCTTTGATTCTTTTAATACATTTGCATAGGTTTTTGCCGTTTTCGGTCCAATGTCAAGCGCTTCCCAGTCAGCTGGAATCTCTGAAATTGCGACTTCTTTCTTGTTTGCATCATCAGAGAAATCATCTGCAACAATGACATCTTCTGGCATATAGAAGTTTACGCCTTTGTCTTTCGCTTTCTGCATAAACTGTTTAGCTAAATCGATTTTGTCTTCTTCTAGAAGAGATTTGCCTACCTCATGGCCTTGTGCTTTAACGAACGTGTACGCTAAACCACCACCAATAATGAGGTTGTCGACTTTATCTAGTAAGTGGTCGATTACACCAATTTTGTCTTTCACTTTTGCTCCACCGATCACCGCAGTGAACGGACGCTCAGGTGTTTGTAGAGCTTTTCCTAATACATCAAGTTCCTTTTCCATAAGAAAACCTGAAGCTGATGGCAAGTATTGCGCAATGCCTTCAGTTGACGCATGAGCACGGTGAGCTGCACCAAACGCATCATTTACATAAAGATCTGCTAAGTTTGCAAATGCTTTCGCAAGTTCCGCATCATTTTTTTCTTCACCAGGGTAGAAGCGTACATTTTCAAGAACCGCAATGTCACCATTATTCATGGATGAAACAGCTTTCTCTACTTCTGGACCATGTGCTTCTTTTACAGCTTGGACCTCTTGCCCTAAAAGTTCACCTAGACGCTTGGCTACTGGGGCTAAGCGTAACTCTTCAACTACCTCACCTTTTGGACGACCAAGGTGGCTAGCAAGTAATACTTTCGCGCCTTGCTCTTTTAAGTATTGAATCGTCGGAATAGCCGCTTTGATTCTCGTTTCGTCTGTAATCGCTCCGTCTTTCATCGGTACGTTAAAGTCAACGCGACAGAATACGACTTTTCCTTGTAATTCATAGTCATGAAGGGTTTTTTTATTCATGAGATAAACCTCCTAATAAGTCTTACAGACAGCGCAAAGGAGGGAGGCAACGTGCCTTCCTCCCCTCACTTGTCTATTTTAAACTTAAAGTCCTTTGCTCGCAACGTAGTCAACTAAGTCAACAACACGGTTTGAATAACCAGACTCGTTATCATACCAAGAAATCACTTTAACCATGTTTCCTTCCATGACCATTGTTGACAATGCGTCAATTGTAGAAGAATGTGGGTTACCGTTATAGTCTTGAGAAACAAGTGGATCTTCAGAATAACCAAGAATTCCTTTAAGATCGCCTTCAGCTGCTTCTTTAAGCGCTGCGTTTACTTCTTCAGCTGTAACTTCTTTATCAAGCTCTGCTACAAGGTCAACAAGTGATACGTTTGGAGTTGGAACTCGCATTGCCGCACCATTTAATTTTCCTTTAAGCTCTGGAAGTACAAGCGCTACTGCTTTCGCTGCACCAGTAGAAGTTGGGATGATGTTCTCTGCTGCTGCACGCGCACGACGGTAGTCTTTATGTGGCAAGTCTAAGATTTGCTGATCGTTTGTGTAAGAGTGAACCGTGTTCATCAAACCACGACGGATGCCAAACTTGTCGTTTAATACTTTTGCAAACGGAGACAAGCAGTTTGTTGTACAAGAAGCATTTGAGATAACGTGATGGTTGTCCGCATCATATTTATCTTCGTTAACACCCATTACAACTGTGATGTCTTCATCTGAAGCTGGTGCAGAAATGATTACTTTCTTCGCGCCTGCTTCGATGTGTTTCGCTGCATCCGCACGCTTTGTGAAGAATCCAGTTGATTCAACAACTACGTCTACTCCACGCTCGCCCCAACCGATGTCAGCAGGGTTACGCTCAGCAGATACATAAATTTCTTTCCCATCAACAACAAGAGTGTTGTCTTTTGCTTCTACTTGCATATCAAGAACACCGTGCACCGTATCATATTTAAGTAGGTGTGCAAGCATGTTTGCATCTGTTAAATCATTAATCGCGACTACCTCTACATTTGGGTTGTTTAAAGAAGCGCGAAATACGTTACGTCCAATACGTCCGAAACCATTAATTCCAATTTTAGTTGCCATTCTTTATTTCCTCCTAGTCAATCATTTATGAAAAAGGGAAATCCCTTTTTTTCAAGCTTTGTGTTGCAAAAGTTCCTTAGCTGCAGCTTCGTCTGTGACGAGTACATCACTTGGGCGATGTTTCATAAACGCAAGAATTGCATTTGCCTTTGATTTTCCACCTGCTACAGAGATAACATGCTTCCCTTCTAACTCGTTGAGCTGAAGACCTATCGTCCGTTGCTTATAGATGATTTTACCTGAAGCATCGAAATAGTAACCAAATGCTTCTGCTACAGCTTCTTCCCGCTCCAGCGTCTCCATAAACAGATCTTTTGAATGACGTCTTGTTGCCATTCGTTGCGCGTCGCCAATTCCATGTATGACCACGGCTGAAGATTTAATCACTTCTAGAATATCCTTTACGGTTGGTTCTAATACAAGCGATCGATATGCCTCTTCACTTAACTGATCCGGAACATGCAATAAGCGATAGGCGGCACCTGTTCGTCTGGCAAATTCAGCACTAATCGTGTTTGCCTGAATTTCAACTTTTTCTCCAAGCCCACCTCTTGCAGGGACAAATGTTGTAGAAGCGAGCGTATCGTTTCGCTCAGCCATATTTGCTACAGCTGCCAATGTTGTTCCACCCATTACAGCAAGAACATCATTTTCTTCGGCAATTGCTTGGATCTCTTTCATACAGGCCCTTCCTAGCTCTTGCTTAACCCATTCGTCATCATCACTATTACCAGCAACAACAATAACATGCGTCAAACCTAAGTGTGTAGCTAAGCGCTCTTCTAAATGAGTGAGACCTAACAATTCAGCGACGACTTCTTCAAGCTCTGTAAAAACAGCTTCGCCATGTGCCGTAAGCGTCATACCTGCTGTACTAAGGTCAATCAACCCTTGATCTTTCAGAAGCGTGACTTCACCTCTAACAATCCGTTCAGATAGCTGCATATTCGTTGCTAATCCACGCCGACCAATCGGTTGCATTAAGCGAATCGATTGTAAAAAACGATACCGTTTTAACATCGTCTGCATCAGATCAGGCACCAAATGCTGTTGCAATTTCAATAACGAACGAATGACATCACCTCCAACACCCGGGACGTAAATTGTCCACCTGTGACATATTGTGTCCCGACAAGGGTAAAAAAAGATCACTTACGCTTGTATTTTAACAAGGAAGTGATAATTAAACAAGCTAAAGTACTTGAATTTCTTTTTGTATCCGCTTTAATTGAGCATCAAGTTTATTTGCATCCAGTTGACCATACCCCAGCTCATATTCTCCATAGTAGACAACTGGAATCATAAGCTGAAATTTCTCTAATAACGAATCATCGGAATAAATATCGATTTTTTCGATGACTAGTTGATGTTCTTCAGCAACTTGTTGCACTTCTTCAAAGCCATTTTCGCACAAAGGGCAGTGGTCTTTTGTATAAAATACTAAATTCATAAAACAATCCTTTCATGATCTTGATAACGCTTGCGCTTAACAGATGATAAAATTCCCAGCTCATCACGATATTTTGCAATCACTCTCCGAGATAACGAAATGTTCTCGTGCTCCATAAGGAGTTCAACAATTTGCTGATCCGATAAAGGTTTTTCTTTATTTTCTTGTTCTACGAGCTTTTTCAGCATCAACTTTACGGAAGAATTTGATACATCTTCACTTTGCGTAGATGCCCGAGCTGAAAACAACGATTTTAATTCAATTAATCCTCTCGGCGTTTGCGCATATTTATTAGCTGTTGCACGACTAACGGTAGACTCATGAATATCTAGTTCTGTCGCAATCATTTGTAACGTCATTGGCTGTAGCTGCCCTTGTTTTGATAAGAAATAAGACGCTTGGATGTTGCTAATCACTTCTGCTACTTGCAAAATTGTTTTTTCACGTTGTTTTAAACTCGTTAAGAGCCAGTCAATTTGCTGTTCTTTTTCATGACAATACCGTCTCGTTTCTTGGTCAACCTGAAGCAATTGCTTATATTCTTGATTCATCTCAATGTTAGGCAACATATGTGAATTTGTTGTTACGACTATTTCTTCTTGGTGAATCGTTAAATAAACGTCAGGTTCAACGTACATTGTCGGTGCAGAATAAAAGGAAGCACCTGGTTTAGGATGCAATGTGCGCACTAAATCATAGATCTCTTGAACGTCTAGCATAGTGATATTATAAACTTTCGCAAGCTGTTTCCACTTTCTTTCAGCCAATTTATCGAGCTCATAAAGGACAATCGCTTCGGTTTTAGGGTGAGCAAGATTTAATCTCTCTATTTGTAAAAACAAACATTCAGCTAATGCGCTTGCCCCGACGCCTGCAGGTTCTAAAGATTGCAATTTCTTTACTAATACATCAAACTCATCTTCTGTACAACTTAACCACTTACAATATTCGGCTTGTGTTTCAACTAAATAACCGTCATCGTCCAAACTATCTATTAATCGTTTCATTTGGTTTTTTTCGATGCTTGTTAAACCTAAATCAATAAGTTGATCGACCAAAAAATCTTTTAATGTCCCGTTCATTTCTGGCGTATTTTCTAGTGCACGATGTTTCTCATCGCTTGTCACACGCGAAAACTGCTTTTGGTTTTCTTGTAGAAATGCTTTTTTAATTTCCAATAATGGGTTTTCCAACGTTAATTCTTCTAAATAAGACCGGACATCTACAGTTGAATACTGCAATAAATGAATGGCTTGACGCAATTCATGAGTCATAACTAAATTAATGGTTTGTTTCTGAAAAAGACCTAGCTCCATGTCGATCTCCTCCTTTAGCTATCATATCATAAAACGGCATATCTTTTATTGAAAACGCTTTCTTTTTTACGTATTTTTTTAAAGGTTTACATCAAACCAAATTCGGCTATCATGAAAGAAGGTATGCACCTGGTTCATTCTACATAAATAAAACAATAAATTTGACCTTAATTGACCATTAGGTTAAAATGGAACCAGAGTAATAAAGTACTACTATACTATGACGAAAACGAGGAGGAATCACTTGTGAATTTAATTCCTACTGTAATTGAGCAAACGAACCGCGGTGAACGAGCATACGATATTTATTCTCGCCTTTTGAAAGACAGAATTATTATGCTTGGTAGCGCAATTGATGACAACGTAGCAAATTCAATTGTTGCTCAATTACTTTTCTTACAAGCAGAAGATCCTGAAAAAGACATTTCCATTTATATTAACTCTCCTGGTGGCTCCATTACTGCTGGAATGGCAATCTACGATACAATGCAGTTTATTAAACCTGACGTATCCACGATTTGTACTGGAATGGCAGCATCTATGGGTGCATTCCTTCTAACAGCAGGTGCAAAAGGAAAGCGAATGGCACTTCCGAATAGTGAAGTGATGATTCACCAACCATTAGGCGGTATGCAAGGTCAAGCATCTGATATGGAAATTCATGCTAGACGTATTATTGAAATGCGCCAAAAACTTAATGAAATTATGGCTGAGCGCACAGGTCAACCGTACGAGCAAATTGCAAAAGATACAGATCGTGATAACTTCATGACGGCTGATCAAGCAAAAGAATACGGTTTGATTGATAAAGTATTTGAAACGAACAAAAAATAAACGGTCAAACAAAAACACGGTAGCGATGATTCACATCGTTCCCGTGTTTTTTTATGATTTCGCTCGAAAAAAAGGAATCGACAAAGGGATTACATAGTACGCCCCTTGATAAGCTTTAACAGCCGCGACAATGGTGAACACAAACGCGAGCAGTCCAAGAATAGGTAATAAGACAATCCCGATAAGAACAATGACTAAAATACCTGCTATAGCTGAATAAATGGTATAAGAGATAAAGAAATTAAAATATTGTTTACCGTGAAAATCAATAAAGTCCGAATCAGGCCGTGCAATTAACCAAATTAACAACGGTGCCAAGATTGGCGCAAATAAACTTAGTACATAAATTAGAGCAGCGATTCCTTTTCCTTCTGGTTCTTTTTCTTCTCTATAATCAATAATATCATCATTTTCCATAGTGCCATCTCCTTTCTATCCTATACGATTCGCTACATAAAAATGTTTCAAAAAAAGTCTTTCACTTCCAACAGAAAATAAAAAGCGATGACCTCTGCTGTTCGATCGATCGCTTTCCACCCTATTATCGCCGTGTGAAGCCTTACTCCTCGTTTTGTACGTACGTAACAAGCGCGTCAAGTGCCTCGTCCTCATCATGACCTTCTGTAACAATCGTGATGACAGTCCCTTTACCAAGAGCTAAACTCATCAGACCCATGATACTTTTCGCATTTACTTTAGAATGCTCTTTAACAATAAAAACATCCGAAGCGAAACGAGTTGCTTCTTGGACAAATAAAGCTGCCGGTCTTGCTTGTAAACCAGTTTTCAATTGAATTGTCACTTCTTTTTGCGCCATAGTCATACTCCTTCAACCAATTATTTTCTTTATTTTTGATTATACGTACCGTTTCTTAGCTTGTCTGCAAAATCATCAATTTTTCTTAAACGGTGATTCACACCTGATTTACTTACTTTTGCACCTTCAACCATTTCACCGAGCTCTTTTAGCGTGACATCTTGATGGGTCACACGCAACGTTGCGATCTCTTGAAGTTTTGGTGGAAGTTGATCTAATCCTATTGCCTTTTCAATAAAGCGAATGTTTTCCACTTGGCGTAATGCAGCTCCAACGGTTTTATTAAGGTTCGCTGTCTCACAGTTCACGAGACGGTTCACAGAATTTCGCATATCTTTAAGAATCCGAACATCTTCAAAATATAGAAGTGCTTGATGGGCGCCAATAATATTTAGAAATTCAGTGATTTTCTCGCTCTCTTTTAAGTACGTAATAAATCCTTTTTTCCGCTCGAGTGTTTTTGCTGATAAGGAAAACTCGTTCATTAATTCACATACCGCTTGATTATGCTCTTCATATAAAGAAAAGATCTCAAGGTGATAAGAAGAGGTTTCAGGATGGTTAATGGATCCTCCTGCTAAAAAGGCACCTCGTAAATAGGCCCGTTTGCAGCAACTCTTGTGAACAATCGTCGGCTCAATCGTGCGAATAAATTCAAACGGTTCTTTTAAAATGCTTAAGTCCGTGAGAAGCTCACGCGCTTCTTTTGTTATGCGCACGAGATAGACGTTGTTTTTCTTAAGACGCATTTTCTTTCTAACGAGCAATTCAATGTGTATATGCGGATACAAACGCTTTATTAATGTATACATGCGCCTAGCAATCGCTGCATTTTCTGTTGTAACATCCAGACTAACTTGCTGATTCGCTAGCGACAATGCGCCGTTCATACGAATCAATGCAGACAGTTCCGCTTTCGCACAACATGCATCAACTTCAAGCTGTGTTAATTCTTTTTTGGCGCTCGCTGCAAATGACACGCCTGATCACCCTTTCTAACAGAACAGAGGATTAACGTAGGTTCACGCTTTCATCCTCTGCTTCCAACAAACTCAACAACGCTTCCGATACTCGAATCGCATCATGCCGTATCTTATAATTTGATTCTACCACAAACTGATCTTTAATAACCGAAACACCTAATTCTTTCAAGATTTCTTCATCAAACACGACCTGTTCTGCTTTTTCAAGTTTATAACGTGAAAGCGCCATTTCAGTCATTTCTTGATGGTTAACAAGAACACTCTGCACAATTTCACCTTTGCAGTGAGCTAATAACGCTTGAACATGATCGGAAACTGTGTATTCATCGGTTTCCCCTGCTTGCGTCATGACGTTACAAATATACGCTTTCTTCGCTTTAGAGGACACAATCGCTTCAACAATTCCCGGAACTAGAAGGTTTGGAAGAATACTAGTGTATAAAGATCCTGGACCTAATACAATTAAGTCGGCTGACTTAAGCGCATCAAGCGTCTCTGGTAATGGCGAAATCTCATCAGGTGTTAAATACACTCGTTTGATTTTCTTTCCTGCAAGTGGGATTTTCGACTCCCCACTCACATGGGTTCCGTCTTCCATTTCAGCATGTAAAATAATACTTTTATTCGCAGCTGGCAACACATTTCCGTGCACATTTAACACACGACTTAGTGTCGCAATTCCTTTTTGAAAGTCACCTGTAATCGATGTCATTCCAGCAAGAAGGAGATTGCCTAATGAATGGCCGTTTAACCCATCGCCACTTGCAAAACGGTGTTGAAACAATTCTTCAACAAGTGGCTCCACTTCCGCAAGCGCCACCAATACATTTCGAACGTCTCCAGGTGGAGGAATATCGAGTTCTTTACGCAAGATTCCCGAGCTTCCTCCATCATCTGCAACCGTTACAATAGCTGTAATATCGACTGGATATGTTTTTAATCCTTTTAAGATAACCGATAAACCAGTTCCCCCACCGATGACAACTACTTTCTTTCTCATCGTTGTGTTGCCTTTCTTTTATCAATATCTCGGTGTGACGCATACACATGATATTGATCCTTATACGTATCCGCTAAATATTCAGCTAGCGTCACAGATCGATGTTGCCCACCTGTACATCCAATTCCGATGATCACCTGACTTTTCCCCTCACGTTTATAGTGTGGAAGCGTAAAGTCAAAGAGATCGGTTAATTTTTCTAGAAATTGTTTGGTTTCTTTCCATTTTAAAACGTAAGAAGAAACTTCCGTTTGCAGCCCTGTTTTCGGACGTAATTCGTCAAGATAATGGGGGTTAGGTAAGAACCGGACATCAAAAACAACATCTGCATCAATTGGAATCCCGTACTTAAATCCAAACGACACGAAATGCACGGTGAAGGAATCACTCACATTTGACGCAAAACGCTCCATAATTTTCGCACGTAGTTGTACAGGCTTAAGTTCTGTTGTGTCAATGAATTGTTGTGCTCTACCCTTCATTTCTTCTAGGAGCTCACGTTCTTTTTTGATTCCTTCTAAAGGAAGGCCACTTTTTGCTAAAGGATGAGTTCTTCTCGTTTCCTTATATCGTTGAACAAGCTTGGCATCCTTTGCATCTAAGTACAAAATTTGAATATGAAGACGGTCTGCTGGATCTTCTCTTAGCAAGTCAATTGCTTGAAAAAATTCATCAAAAAACGACTGGCCCCTTAAATCCATGACTAAAGCCACTTTTGTTACTTTATCAACACCTCCATCAATCAGCTCAATAAATTTAGGGAGCAATGCTGGAGGAAGATTATCGACACAGTAGTAACCTAAATCTTCAAAGCTTTGGACGGCAACCGTTTTACCAGCACCTGACATACCCGTTATTACGACAACTTCTACATTTTTCAAGGTCAAGACCTCCTTACTGGCAAGCTGAACTTCGTCGACTTTTTAATAGTTGGTGCTCTGTATTATAATAAAACGTGCTATATAAAATGCCTTCACCATAAAAGACATGATCAAATATGAATCGATCTCCGTCAGCCATCGGGAGTGTTTTGTACGCATTAATTGGCTGCCACTGTAGCTTTCCTTCAGGCGAGTGTTCAAACAATTCACCTGTCGATTGAACGGCTTTAAACGTAAACATCATCCATTCATCATGGATGTCACCATTTTGATCAAGTATGACCATCGTTGTTACAGCTTGAAGCTCAGGCTTCTCTACAGTAAGCCCTGTCTCTTCTTTTAATTCTCTTATTGCTGCTTCTTGTATCGTCTCCGTTTGTTCCATTTTCCCACCAGGAGCGACCCACCAACCTTTACTTGGCTTTTGCAACATAAGACATTGATTCTCAGTAGTTAATAAACAATTGGTTATCCGTTGCAAATTAATCACCCCACGTTCCTAATTCTATAGTATACATTTAAATGATAAAAGCGACAATGATTCTAGCTTTATCAACATGCACAAAAAAATGAGCACGGATAGAATCCGTGCTCCAAAGAAAACTCTATAATAAAAAAGGGGGTCAATTACAATTCTAAGTTTAGCATCTCTCTGTTTCAAATAGGTTACAGATACTTTAAGAAAAAATATCTTTCTACTCAGTGACAGCCTTTTTTTGATCTTCTAAGTGCTCTAAATAATGTTGAACATTCTGAGCCGCTATGGAGCCGTCCCCAGTTGCTGTAACAATTTGACGAAGCGATTTTTCACGTACGTCTCCAGCCGCAAACACACCTGGAACTTTCGTTTCCATCTCTTCATTTGTTTCAATGTAGCCTTCCTCGTTCGTAATGGAGAGGTTTTTTACACTTTCATTTAACGGAAGCATCCCAATATAGACGAATACACCATCTGCAGACATTGTTGACGTTTCTCCTGTTTCTGTATCCTCTAGAGTAACGCCACCTACTTTGCCATCTTTTTCATTGATTTCAGTGACTACTTTATTCCAAACAAAGTCGACTTTATCGTTTGCGAATGCACGATCCTGGAGAATTTTTTGCGCTCGTAATTGATCTCTACGGTGAACAATTGTCACTTTAGAAGCAAAGCGTGTGAGGTAAACGGCTTCTTCAACAGCAGAATCTCCGCCACCAACAACAATTAACTCACGCTCTTTAAAGAAAGCACCATCACATACTGCACAATAAGAAACACCGCGACCGCCTAATTCTTGCTCACCTGGAATTCCTAACTTTTTGTATTCAGCTCCAGTAGACACAATGACGGCTCTCGCTCGGTACTCTTTTGAACCTGCAATCACTTTTTTGGTTTCACCTTCGTCAATAATTTCCTTGATGTCCCCATAGCTATATTCCGCTCCAAATTTCTTGGCATGTTCAAACATTTTATTTGATAAGTCAGGCCCTAAAATATGATCGAAACCAGGATAGTTCTCAACCTCTTCGGTGTTCGCCATTTGACCACCTGGCATTCCTCGCTCTAACATAATGGTTTTTAAATTTGCTCTAGACGTATAAACAGCAGCTGTCATTCCAGCTGGACCTGCTCCTGCAATAATAACATCATAAATCATTTCTTCTGACATCGTTACACCCCTTACATATTTCCTTTATTCTAGCTGATTTAACGTACTCATAAGCATCGTTACGTAACTAGCTTCCGATCTTCTATTAGCTATTCCTTTTTCGCTTCATTCTTATCCTAGCGGAGTTTTTGGCTGATTGTCTACTAACATGCTCATATCGACATCCTGCTCCATTAAAGGAAAGAAAATACGATGCGCCGCTTCTTCTTCTACCTGCTCCAAAACGTACGGTGCATTCGAATCGCCTGCTGATATTGCTTCTTTCAGCAAGTGAATGGCAAAATCTCGGTTTCCATTATGATAATCCGCTACCGCAAAACAGCGTAGCAACATCGACTCCTTTACGAGCGTCTGATCCTTTTTACGAAAGGCAACCTCTTCATATTCTTCAAGATGGCATAAGACATGTAGAAGTCGAATTTTATAGTCATGTTGAATAGGCTTAATTTTCTTTAGCATTTGCACATAATGAGCGGTTTCGTTTTGATAGCCAAGTTTATAATAAAAGACGGTTGCATTACATAGCGCTAGTAAGTTACCAGGATCTTCAGCAAGAACGGCGTCACACGTTTCAAACGCGGACTCTACCTCCCCTGTTCGAAACAACGCTTCTGCTAAATGATTCTGCGCAGCCCAATTTTTCGGATGAATCTCAATCACTTTTTTTAAAAGAGGGATCGCGTCATTCGCTTTCCCTTCCGTTAAAAACACCCAGGCTTTTTCATGATTATTTAGCGATTCTTCTTCTTTTTCTTCTTCATCCAGCGGATCTTCTTCAAACAACTCCGCTAACTCTCTCGCATCCTCGACAAATGGTCCCTCTGGATCATGAGTTAAATAGAGGTTTACATGCTTTTCTGCTTGAAAGAAATGCCCAAGATAGACTTCATTATTGGCAATAAAAAAATGACAAGCAGGATGTTCATCATTCGATGCCTCAAGCACACCATATAATATTTTATTCGAGCGCTCATATTCTGCTAACTCAGTAAGAACCGCCGCAAGTTGAATTTTAAACACAGGCTCCGTTTCCGTTAGCTTTACTGCACGTTCAAACAATTTCGCTGCCCGAGTAAGATGTTTATTTTGAAAAGCTGCCAAACCTTTATGGAAAAAATAATCGCCACTCCGATAAAATGGGACGACCGTTGAACCGGCATGTTCGCTCGCTTGTTTTTTACTCATTGTCGGTTGTACCTCCAACCAAATCTAATCTATGCTCAAGTATTCATTATAGCTTAATCTATTCGTTGTTCCGACTACATTTTCTAGAAAAAAAAGAAAAAGTCAAACATTCTTTGACTTTTTCCTAATTGTTTACTTATTATGGCGTTTTTCAAGGGTCTGCATAATGGTTGTTAGAGGGATTTCTTTTTCTTCAAGTAAGACGAGAACGTGATAAAGTAAGTCGGCTACTTCCCAATGCATTTCTGTTTGATCGTTGTTTTTCGCTGCAATAATAACTTCACTAGCCTCTTCCCCAACTTTTTTAAGGATCTTATCCAATCCTTCATTAAATAAATACGTTGTATACGCCCCTTCAGGCATGTTTTTTTTACGGCTAGAAATGGTTTTTTCGAGGGTCTTTAAGATTGTTAATGGATCCGAAATGTCTTTGTCTTCCTCGCTTGTAAAACAGCTATAGGAGCCAGTGTGACAAGCAGGACCTTGAGGTTCAACGAGCAATAAGACCGCGTCTTGATCGCAATCATAGCGAATATCAACCACCGTTTGTTTATTTCCAGACGTTGCACCTTTATGCCATAACTCCTTTCTAGAACGACTATAAAACCAAGATTCCTTCGTTTCCATCGTTAAGTTAAGCGCTTCTTCATTCATGTAAGCAAGCGTTAATACATCTTTTGTAGACGCATCTTGAACAATGGCTGGCACAAGACCGTCTTTGTTAAATGTAACGTGATTCATCTTACGTGCACCCCTTTTGATTTCGCGACGTCTTTCACTTCTTGAACAGTCGTTTCTTTATAATGAAAAATAGAAGCAGCCAAAGCCGCATCTGCTCGTCCTTTTTGAAACACTTCTACAAAATGCTCCGCTGCTCCAGCGCCTCCAGATGCGATAATTGGAACCTCGACAAGTTCATTAATTGTTTGCAGCAATGGCAAATCAAATCCTGATTTTTCCCCATCTTTATCCATGCTTGTGACTAATAACTCTCCTGCACCTAATTGTACTGCTCGCTGCGCCCATGCGGCGGCTGTCCAATCTGTTTCTTTACGTCCACCGTGGGTATAGACTTTCCACGTTTTTAGTTCTGGATGAAATTTTGCATCAATGGCAACGACAATACATTGCGAGCCAAAGAAACGTGCTGCGGTTTCGATAAAAGCTGGATTCATCAAGGCCGCTGTATTTAGAGAAACTTTATCGGCTCCTGCCTGTAAAATGCGGCGAATGGCTTCGTTATCATTGATGCCTCCACCAACTGTAAATGGAATAGAGATGGAAGCAGCCACTTGCTCAACCACATCCAACATCGTTCTGCGCCCTTCATGAGAAGCGGAAATATCTAAAAATACAAGTTCATCAGCTCCTTGCTCATCGTAATATTGAGCAAGTTCAACAGGGTCACCAGCATCTCGCAATGAAAGAAACTGAGTTCCCTTCACAACCCGTCCTTCTTTCACATCTAAACAAGGAACAATTCGTTTAGTGAGCATTCGACTTTTCGCCTGCCTTTATCGCTTCAACTAAGTCAAAGCGTGCATCATATAGCGCTTTTCCGATCACAACACCAGCTATAGCCGTTTCTCGTAATGTTTCCACATCGTTAAGCTGGCTTACCCCTCCTGAGGCAATAATTTCTGCATGGCCTTCTGCAATCTGTGCTAACTTTTCACATGCATCGACGTTTGGTCCTTCAAGCATTCCGTCTTTAGCAATGTCCGTATAAATAAAGGTTTTCACACCTGCGTCTAACAACATTTTCGCCAAATCTTCGGCTTGGATACTTGACGTTTCTACCCAACCTTCCGTTGCGACATACCCATTGCGAGCATCTAAGCCGATCACAATCGCATCGCCATATTTCTTCACCATCTCTTTCGTGAAATCAAGATGATTGACAGCAACACTTCCTAAAATGACCCGCCTTACCCCTAAATCTAAGTAATACTTAATATCATCTTCTGTCCGAATACCTCCACCAACTTGAACAGGTATGGTTAACTGCTTAGCAATTTCTCCAATTTGTTCATGGTTCACAGGTTTCTTTTGCTTTGCCCCGTCTAAATCAACAAGGTGAACCCATTTCGCTCCAGCAGCTTCAAAAGATTGGGCTGTCTGTAGCGGCGAATCATGATAGACCGTATTTTTAGCATAATCACCTTGCTCCAATCGAACACATTTGCCATTTAAAATATCAATTGCAGGAAAGATTGTTACACTCATCTTCTACACCCCTCTTTTTACTAAATCACCAAAGCGCCTTAATAGGGAAGTCCCTAGTTGACCACTTTTTTCCGGGTGAAACTGCATACCGAATACGAGATCCTGCTCCACAATTGCAGGAACGTCTGTCCCATAATCAGCTCTTGCCGCTATAATTGCTTCAGGTGCTTCCACGACGTAGGAATGAACAAAGTACACATAACCTTCTTCCATTCCTTCCGTACTCGCTTTATCGTTTATAAATGACAGTTCATTCCAACCCATGTGCGGAATTTTTAAGTTTATTTCGTTTGGATGAATTTTTTCAGAGAAATGAACTACATGCCCTTTCAAATAAGAAAGTCCTGCCGTTTCCCCGTATTCTTTACTGTGTTCAAACAACAACTGCATGCCTAAACAGATGCCAAGTAGAGGCTTTTGCTGGTAAACCTGTTCGTCTAAAAATGTTCGTAAACCAGTGCTTTCTAGATTCTTCATTGCATCAGGAAACGCACCTACACCAGGTAAAATAAAGCCATCACACGTTTTCAATTCTTGCGGGATGCTGCTAATAAGGTATGGAATCTCCAGACGCTCAAGCGCTTTTGAAACGGAATGAAGATTGCCCATTCCATAGTCGATAATACCAATCATTAAAGCAACCCCTTTGTGGACAAAACGCCTTTCTGATTTGAGTCAACGCTGCTCGCTTCATTTAACGCACGTGCACAAGCTTTAAAGATCGCTTCAATGATATGGTGTGTGTTGTGGCCATAATGAACAATGATGTGGAGATTCATTCTTGCTTCTATCGCTAGTTTCCAAAAGAATTCTCGTACAAGTTCTGTATCAAAGGTTCCTACTTGTCCGCTCGGCAAATCAACTCGATATTCTAAATGGGGTCGATTGCTCAAATCAACAACCACTTGTGCAAGTGCATCGTCCATTGGCACGATTGCTGAGCCATAACGGCGAATTCCTTCTTTATCGCCTAATCCACTTTTAAATGCTTCACCTAAACAAATGGCGATATCTTCCGTTGTGTGATGAGCATCTACTTCGATATCCCCTTTTGCCTGTACGTTTAAGTCAAATTGGCCATGCTTTGCAAACAAGTGAAGCATGTGTTCTAAAAAGGGTACGCCTGTATGTAAATCAATCGTACCTTCCCCATCAACATTTATCGTTAACTCAATATCTGTTTCGCCTGTTTTTCGCTTAACGGTTCCTTGACGACTCATGATTAATCCTCCTGTAATCGAACTTCAATTGCTTTTGCATGGGCCTCTAACCCTTCCATTTGTGCGAGCGACATAACCGCTTGTGCATCTGCTTGAAACGCTTGTTTGCTATATGAAATAATACTCGTTTTCTTTATAAAATCATCGACCGATAATGGGCTTGAGAATTTCGCTGTCCCGTTCGTAGGCAGAACATGGCTTGGTCCCGCTATATAGTCACCTACTACTTCAGCGCTATACGGACCAATAAAAATAGCACCGGCATGCTTAATTTTCCCAAGCATGTCCATTGGCTCTTCAGTCATAATTTCCACGTGTTCACACGCTAATTCATTTACGACTTTCACCGCTTGATCAATGGATTCACACACATAAATTTGACCATAGTCGGCAATTGATTGCTTTGCAACCTGGGGACGCGACAATTCATCCAGCTGTTGCGCAACTTCCATTTGAACACGTTCTGCTAAGGCAGAAGAGGTGGTAACCAATATGGCTGAAGCCAGCTCATCATGTTCAGCTTGCGAAAGCAGGTCCGCTGCAATAAAGCGGACATTTGCCCCTTCGTCTGCTAGCACACAAATCTCACTAGGGCCAGCAATCATATCAATGTCAACTTCTCCGAATACAGCCCGCTTGGCGAGCGCCACATATTGATTGCCAGGTCCTGTTACCTTGTCTACTTTTTTGACCGTTTCTGTTCCGTAAGCAAAAGCAGCAATCGCTTGAGCACCACCCATTTTATAAATTGACGTCAGTCCTAGTTCATTCGCAGCAACTAACACCCCTGCTGGAAGTTGTCCATCTTCATCTGGTGGAGAAGCCAAGGCAATCTGTCCTACTCCAGCCACAAGCGCAGGCACAGCGTTCATTATGACAGATGAGGGATAGGCCGCTTTTCCCCCTGGAACGTATAAGCCTACCGTATCAAGTGGCGTCACTTTTTGTCCAAGCATCGTTCCGTCTTCTCTCGTCTTTATCCAAGAACTTTTATACTGTTCCTCATGATACACTCGAACATTTTTTATCGCTTTACGAATGGCTGCCAGTTCGTCCTCCTGAATGGCTGAATACGCTGCATTCACCTCTTCTTTTGATACAAAAAGTGAGGACAGGTTCGCACCATCGAACTGCTTTGTTAGTTCATATAAAGCACGGTCTCCGTCTTGCTTCACGTTTTCTATAATGGACGTTACCCGATCCATGACAGCTTGATCGTCTTGTAATCGTCGTTTTTGTAGTTTAATAGTTTGATCTTGTTGCATGTTCGTAATAATCACGCTACCCCTCCTACACGACAGCTTGCAATTGTTTAATCATACGTTGTATTTCTGCACGTTTCACTCGATAACTCGCTGCATTTACGATAAATCGAGACGTAATTTCTTGAATCTTTTCCAATTCAATCAAGCCATTTTCCTCCAACGTTTGACCGGTCGATACAATATCAACAATTCGGTTGGCGAGTCCCATAATTGGCGCAAGTTCAATGGAGCCATTCAGTTTGATGACTTCTACTTGCTCACCTTGTTCTTTAAAATATTGAATCGCTAAGTTCGGATATTTTGACGCCACTTTCGGATGAAGCTCACCTTTCTGATAATCTGGTAAACTCGCAACGGCTAGATGACAAGCACTAATTTTCAAGTCTAGCATTTCATGCACATCGCGCTTCTCTTCCAACATCACGTCTTTTCCTGCTACCCCTACATCAGCTACCCCTTGCTCAACGTAAGTCGGGACATCCATTGGCTTAGCTAGGACAAAGCGCAAACGCTCTTCTGGCACATCTATAATTAACTTCCTTGACTCTTCAAAGGTTTCAGGAAGATGGTAGCCTGCCGTTCTTAACAACGCTACAGCTTCATGAAAAATTCTTCCTTTTGGCATCGCAATGGTAAGTTGATTCATTTCCCCTCCTCCTCTTCAAAATAAAGATACGCCATTTGGGACTGGTCTTTTTTCCAATTATCCGTTAGTCCAGCTTCATCTTGTAAAATAACGCTATACCCCTCTTGACGTAATTGGTACGCTTTTTCAAATGCTTCTTTTCTACGAGACTGGTGGTATACGAAACACCAACTCTCTTCGTTTTGTGCAAACTCCCCACATACCTCACTTAAAAGGTCGACTCTTACACCGAATCCTGTTGCAGGAGCACTTCGGCCAAATTGCGCTAATAGTTCATCATAACGACCGCCACCACCGATTGGTTGGGCACTATCTTCATGATAGGCTTCAAAAACAAACCCTGTATAGTAGCTCATATGCAACACTGTACTTAAATCAAACTGAACAACGTCTTCAAATCCTTCTTCCTTAATCACCTTCCAAATATGACGAAGTTCTTGAATGGCTTGTTTTCCTTCTTCAGATGTAACGAGCGCATCAGCTTGATCCAACATTTGTTCATTGCCGCGTAAGTCTGTGAGTTGAAGTAGTCGCTCTTCAATATGTGAAGGCAAGTTACATGCAGACACGGATTCTCGAAAACCGACATCATTTTTCTCAAATAACTGCCTTTGAATGTTCTCAGCATCTTGCGTTACCGGTATATACTCCTTAAGCACCGCTTGTAAAAACCCAATATGTCCAAGTACCAGCTGATAGCGTTCAAGCCGAATTTCCTCAATTGCTTGTTGAAAGAGCACAATAATTTCACTGTCTCCACTCGCTGTTGCATCACCAATTAACTCAACCCCAACTTGTTCAAACTCTGCTGGACGCCCGCCTTCGAGTTGTTGCGCACGGTATAAGTTTGAATGATACGATAACCGTAACGGAAAAGAACGATTCTTCATTGTTGATGAAACGAGTCGAGCAATTGGGGCCGTCATATCCGGTCTTAAAACGAGGGTATTCCCCGACAAATCAATGCACTTAAACAGTTGTTGATCAGGGATTGCCGATAATTTCCCAACAGTTTCAAAATACTCCAACGCAGGGGTTTGTACTTTCTCATACCCCCATCCTGCAATTACTTGTAACAACTGTGCAGCAATGGTGCTCTGCATGCGATATTGATGAGGCAATTTATCTCTCATACCTAACGGCTTTTCAAATAAAAATAACTGGGACACGCTAAACACCTCAAATGCTTTAGTTTATTAAATCGCTAACGAATTAAAGTTTTTTAATAGTTTACATTTGTTTGGTAGGAAAGTCAACAACAGCCCTTCTCGTTTTTGGTTACAAAAAAAGACTTAGACCATCGTCTAAGTCTTTTCTCGACAAAAACCGAGAATCCCTTTATTCGCTTGAAAGTTTCTTAATAAAACGCATCGGATTTCCAGCAACAAACGTATCCGCAGCTACATCTTTATGAACAACTGTGCCAGCGCCTACGACAGCACGATCACCTATCGTGACCCCAGGTAATATCGTGCAGTTTGCACCAATCATCACATCATTTCCTATTATGACATCGCCTAAGCGATATTCGTTAATGAGGTATTCATGAGCCAAGATTGTCGTGTTATAGCCAATAATTGAATTTGTTCCGACTTTAATACGTTCAGGAAACATGGCATCAACCATTACCATTAGCGCAAACGCTGTATACTGACCAATCTTCATGTTTAAAAACGTTCGATACAGCCAATTTTTCATCCTCATAGAAGGGGTGATCCTTGCTACTTGACTGACGAGAAAGATTTTCACAACTTTCCAAAACGAGACTGTCTTGTATAGCTGCCAAAGAGAATTCGTCCCTGACACCGGGTAACGCTCTGTCTTTCTACTCATCTCTCTTTCGCGATCTGAATGAGATCGTCCATCGAATGAATAATAAAGTCTGGGTTAAAGGATTGCAAATAGGCCTCTCCTTTAAGGGCCCAGCCTACCCCAACACTTATCGTACCAGCCCGTTGACCAGCTAATAAATCATGAGAATTATCCCCAACCATAATGGCTTCATCAGGGGAAGTGCCTAAACGCTCTAATGCTTTGAAAATGGGTTCTGGATTCGGCTTCTCGTTTGTTACATCATCAAGCCCAATCACTACATCAAAATAAGGTTCTAAGCCTGTTAACTTCAACCCCATTCGAGCCGTCTCTTTTATTTTTGTCGTGACAATCGCAAGTTTATATCCTTGTTGATGAAGCTTCTCAATGCCTTCTTTAACTCCTGGATAAATGGTTACGAGCGCATCATGATGTAAATGATTGTGTGCGCGGTACGTTGCAATATACGCTTCCGCTTTCTCTTGATCTATAGAAGAAAAGGTATCCATCAAAGAAGGTCCTATAAACGGAAGAACCGATTCTCTCGTATATTGGTCTGGATAATCCGCCTGAAGCGTGTGAAGAAACGACTGGATAATTAACTCATTTGTATCAATTAACGTACCGTCTAAATCAAACAAAATTGTATTAATGGTCATATAGGGCATCCTTTCCATACGCAGACTCTTTTCTTTTTTCTAATCGTGTCCAAACTCTTGAAATGACGATGGTTAGCAAGAGAGCTGTTATCACTCTTATCACTAGCAGTGGCCAAACTGGAATTCCTAGCACAACAAAGACTAGCGTATCCTCTACAACTGCATGACACGCGACTAGAAAAATAAAAACGATGTACAGATCTTTTTTCTTTACTTTATCTTCTTTTACAGCGTCAATCATCACTCCTGCCCCATAAGCAAGACCGATGGTTAATCCCGATGCAAGCGTTACGGATGTATTGCGATCCACTCCAATAAGGCGAGTAAGTGGCGATAGCCATTTTGAAATGACCTTTAGCCAACCTCTTTCCCTCATAATTTGCACAACAAGCATTAAAGGAATAACCACCATTGCTAACTGGGCTACGCCCCAAAAAGCTGTTTGCAGCCCAACAGACACCATTCCTAGAATCGTTGTCGGCTCTGCTGCTTGCGTAGCTGAAGCGAGTCCATAAACCGCTTGCTCGCTACCGCCATCCCAAACGAGGTTAATCACAAATGCAGAATAAAGAGCTAAGAACATCCGAACAGCGACAATGGGGAATACTTTAATTCCTACTTTTGTCGCCACCGCTGATTCCACAATTAAATTGTGTGAGAAGGATAACATGATCGCAAGAATGAATACTTCTTTTACGGTTAATTCAAGGGATAGAATGGCGCCAATCCCTGCAAACAAATTAAGCACATTTCCAATCACTAGAGGAATGGCAGCTTCCCCAGGTAAACCAATAAGATTCATCACTGGTGCAATTCCTGAAGCAATCCACCCTAAGACCGGCGTGTAACCTAAAAGCGTGACAAACAATGTAATCGGAAAAATAATTTTTCCTAATGTCCAGGTCGTTTGCAATCCAGACAAGAGCCCTCGTTTCACCACTCCCATGGTACCCCTTCTTTCTATTTTTTCTTTTTCTGTTTATTGTTCTTTGTGTTGGCTGTAGTTGTAGCACCATCCGTATCTAAATAGCGTGGGGGCTGAACGACCATACGTCGATAAATCCATAGAATGATTGCCAATCCAATTAGAACGATTGAAATAAATTGCGCAGTTCGTAGCGTTTCCCCGATTAACAAATAATCCAAACGGATGCCTTCAATAAAGAATCGACCGACGGAATACCAAATCACGTAACTGAAGAAAAGTTCCCCTTGTCTTAAGTTCACTTTTCTTAACAGAATTAAGACAATAACACCTAAAAGACTCCATAACGATTCGTACAAAAAGGTTGGATGATAATACGCACCATTTATGTACATTTGATTAATCATCCAGTCAGGCAAGAATAAACTCTCTAAAAATTCTCTTGACACTTCCCCGCCATACACTTCTTGGTTGACGAAGTTCCCCCATCGACCAATCGCTTGACCAATAAGAATCGCTGGCGCAGCAACGTCGGCAATTTTCCAAAAAGATAACTTCTTCACTCGAGCAAAGACAATTGCCGTTACAACCGCACCAATTAAAGCACCGTGAATCGCAATTCCACCTTCACGAATGTTAAATACACTTAACGGGTTATCTGCAAATTGATCCCATCTAAAAATGACATAGTAAAGTCGCGCACAAATAATAGAAATTGGCAGCGCCCAAACGAGCAAATCTGCAAACGTTTCTTTAGGAAGGCCACGCTTATCTCCTTCATAACGTGTCCATAAATAACCAACAAACACACCTAAAAGAATCAACACCGCATACCAATAAATATCGATTGGCCCAAGCGAGATAAAAACGCGATCCATCGGTTCAATTTGTGTATTCAATCTGTCTCACCTCTCTACTCTCTGTTCTTAAAATTCTTCATTATCCCCTTGTTCAATCACTTGTGTCAGACGCTCTGAAAATTCTTGCGCAGCGTTAAACCCAAGCCGCTTTAAGCGGAAATTCATTGCAGCCACTTCAATGATAACCGCCAAGTTTCGTCCTGGACGAACAGGCACCGTCATCTTTGTTATTTCTGTATCAAAAATTTTCATTTTATCTTCTTCAAGTCCTAATCGGTCGTACGCTTTTTTCTGATCCCATGTTTCGAGGTTCATACACAAGCTTATGCGTTTAAACGGACGAACCGCTCCAGCACCGAACAAGGTCATGACATTGATAATCCCTAACCCACGAATTTCAAGTAAATGTTGCAATAACGGCGGGGGATGCCCCACTAATGTATCTTCATTTTGCTGACGAATTTCAACTGAATCATCAGCCACTAAGCGATGGCCTCTTCGTACAAGGTCGAGCGCGGTTTCACTTTTACCGACACCACTCCCACCAGTGATTAACACCCCTATCCCATAAATATCAACAAGAACCCCGTGTACAGCCGTCACAGGCGCTAACTCACTTTCTAAGTAGTTGGTCACGCGGCTACTAAGCTGTGTCGTTGTTAATGTTGACCGAAGAACAGGCACATTTTTTTTATTTGCCGCCGCAATTAATTGAGATGGCGCTTCTAATCCTCGAGATAAAATAATACCAGGTGTATCATATGTACATAGCTTCGTCATCCGCTCTTCTTTTTCTTCATCCGATAACGACTTTATAAAAGATAGCTCGGTTCGACCAATTAACTGCAGACGGCGAGCAGGATAATACGTAAAAAAACCAGCCATTTCAATCCCTGGACGAGAAATGTCACTCGTCGTAATAGGACGATAAATCCCTTCTTCCCCTGCTAATAGTTCAAATTGAAATTTCTCTAATATATCATTCGCTGTCACTTTTGACATGCACACACCTCTTTTACATAGCTTTCCACTAGCCATATTGTAGCACGATTTTTATCAGAGTCATAAACCTTAAAAAAGTGATCAAAAAAGACGCAGAGCGAACGCCCTACGTCTCACGGATTTCTTATATAATTAGCTTCGTTTGACAGGGTTTATTAATATCGCTTGGAACAGCGCAATAATAACAGCTGCAAGTAAAGCAATACCAAAACCATCAATGACAAAGTAACTTCCCATAAACCAAGCGGTCAACATTAACGTTAACGCACTAATGACAAATAGGAATAATCCTAGCGTTAAAATGGTTATTGGCAACGTTAATACCGTAAGTAATGGTTTCACAGTCCAATTTAAAACTGATAAGATAAGCGCAGCAATCAAGGCAGCGCCAAACCCACTTAAGGTAAAACCAGAGAATAACTCTGATAAAAGTAATAGCACAAGTGCGTTCAGCACAAGACCAATAAGCCATCTCATATGAACCCCTCCTTACTCAGTTGGCATTAAAAATGTAGCAATGATATAGGCAATAAGAACGGGCCATACCGTTGAGATTAGCGCTAAGATAACAGCGATAAGACGAATAATTGTTGGGTCAATTGAAAAGTATTCAGCAATTCCGCCACATACTCCTGTTATCATACGTTTACTCGATGATCGTTTTAGTTGCTTCATCTTACATTACTTCCTTTCAAAGACGTATACTTCTATTGATTTCTTAATGTGATACTACCAGTGTTAGCAACAGCACGAACTTTCACCTTACCTGGAATATCATCATTTGCGGTTACGTGCATATAACGCTGCGCAAGCTCTTTTTTCTCGTCATGAACAATCGACGATTCAAGATGGTTATGAATCGAGCCGACATTTGAACGAAGTTTCCCTTCAAATCGGACATCTTCCGCAACAAATAGTTTCACGCTACCTGTGGTCGTTTTGACATCTAAATAGCCACCTGTATTATGATGTTTATTTAAATAATACGTAATGGACCCATTTACTGTTTCTACATCAGCATCTTCAATTTTTCCGTTTGCTTTAATCGTTCCATTTAACGTTTTCGCAAATAAAGAGCCGATTGCGTTCTCTTCAATCGTAATCGAGCCGTTCATTGTTTCTAAGCTTGCTTTTGTTGCTTCCAAATGGGTGACTTTAATTGAGCCATTTGTTGTGTTCGCTTCAAACTCTTTCGTCTGTACTGATTCCCCGGTTAAAGATCCATTAAACGTATAAAGTTTGATGCTATCGTAGGCGGATTTTGGAACATATAACGTTCCATTCACTTTCATTGTTTTTGACTTTGTTTCGAATACTAGTTCACCGTCCGTTATTGAAAAAGACGATTCCTTCATTAAAAATTCATGTGCCTGCTCATCGTTATTAGTTCGGTACACTTTTGCATCAAGTTCTAATCGCGCGCCTTGTTTTTCCCACGGTACAATGGTAAACGAGCCATTTTCTAAAGAGACCTTCACTTTATTCAATTCTGCTTGCTCTTCTTCAAACGTATGTTGAATATCAATTCCGTTTCCGAAGTTAAAGTCAAAATCACCTTCTCTTACTTTTTGAAAGGCTGATTCAAAAAAACTGGTAAATTTCGTAAAAGGTGACTCTTCAGGCTCTTGACGTTCTTTACTTGATGAGCTAGCCTTGCTAGCAGTTGATCCAGAGGATACGTCTTCCTCTTTCCCAACAGCTTCAAGTAACTTCAAGCCTTCTTCAGCAGAGACTTTCCCATCTTCTATCATCTTTAAAATCATTTTACGTTCTTCCATCACGATCGCTCCTTTTCAATATTATCTTCTATGATCTTATTACGAAGAAGCAAGGTCACATGTTTCATTTTTTCCCTATTTTTTATGATGAAAACTCGAATTTTTCCGCATAGCGTGCTTTATCTCTTTCTAATATCGGTTTTAAGTAGCGTCCGGTATATGAACCTTCCACTTCTGCGACTTCTTCAGGTGTTCCTTGAGCAACGAGCTGACCGCCACCTGTGCCGCCTTCAGGGCCTAGATCAATAATGTGATCAACCGTCTTAATAACATCGAGATTGTGCTCAATTACAAGAACGGTATCGCCATTATCGACAAGACGCTGAATGACACTTAATAAGCGATCAATGTCATCAACATGCAAACCTGTCGTCGGTTCATCTAAAATATACAGGGTTTTCCCTGTTGGTCGTTTATGAAGCTGTGAAGCGAGTTTTACACGCTGGGCTTCTCCACCGGATAATGTTGTTGCCGGCTGCCCTAAACGCACATATCCCAAACCAACATCAATTAATGTTTGGATTTTACGCTTAATCTTTGGAATGCTTCCGAAAAACTCAACGCCTTCTTCGACTGTCATTTCCAATACATCTGCAATCGTTTTGCTTTTATACGTTACTTCTAACGTTTCGCGATTATAGCGCTTCCCGTGACAAACTTCACACGGGACGTAAACATCAGGTAAGAAGTGCATTTCAATCTTAATAATGCCGTCTCCTTTACATGCCTCACATCTACCGCCTTTTACATTAAAACTAAAGCGCCCTTTTTTGTACCCTCTTACTTTTGCTTCATTCGTTAGTGCAAACACATCACGAATATCATCAAACACACTTGTATAGGTTGCAGGGTTTGATCGCGGAGTACGGCCAATTGGTGATTGGTCAATGTCAATGACTTTATCCATTTCTTCAATACCAACAATTTCTTTGTGCTTTCCAGGCTTATCTTTGGCACGATGAATTTTTTGCGCAAGAGACTTGTGTACAATTTCATTTACAAGTGTACTCTTTCCGGAGCCAGAAACACCCGTAATGGCAGTAAAGACACCGAGCGGAAACGTAACATTTATATTCTTTAAATTGTTTTCCGTAGCACTTTTCACAACAAATTTTCTGCCAGTCAAGGAGCGACGCTCGGTTGGAACGTTAATAAACTTTTCACCAGCTAAATATTGACCAGTCAAGGAGTTAGGATCAGCAATTAATTCTTCTGGAGAGCCTTGTGCTGTCACATAACCACCGTGCACACCTGCGCCAGGACCAATATCGATAATGTGATCCGCGGCCAACATGGTGTCCTCGTCGTGTTCAACAACGATGAGCGTGTTTCCTAAATCGCGCATCCGTTTTAATGTTTCAATTAAGCGGTCATTATCTCGTTGATGCAACCCAATGGAAGGTTCATCTAAAATATAGAGCACCCCCATAAGAGATGAGCCGATTTGTGTCGCAAGACGAATACGCTGTGCTTCACCACCGGATAACGTGCCAGCCGCTCGAGATAGTGTAAGATAATCCAACCCTACATTGATAAGGAAGCCGATTCGATCTTCAATTTCTTTAAGAATAAGTCTTGAAATGGAACGATCTTTTTCTGATAGCTCCAACGTTTGCATAAACTGAAGGGCATCGGTACAAGAAAATTGACTCACTTCACCAAGGTGCTTATTGCCAACAAAAACAGCAAGCGCCTCTTTTTTTAATCGATAGCCTTTACAAGTTGGACAATTTTTCTGTGACATGTAGGCTTCCATCTGCTCGCGTATATAATCTGAGCTTGTCTCTCTGTATCGACGGCTAACATTTGTTAAAACCCCTTCAAACACAATCATATGCTCACGAACGCGTCCAAAATCATTTTCATAATGGAAAAAGATCTTTTCTTTTCCGCTCCCATTCAAGATGATGGATTGTTGTTTTTCAGGCAGTTGATTAAAAGGCGTATCCATATCAATTGAAAAGTGCTCGCATACCGCTTCAAGCAGCTGTGGATAATAGGATGAGCTCGTTGGCTCCCACGGTGCAATGGCATGATCCCTTAACGTTCTGTCTGAATCAGGAATCACGAGCTCCGCATCTACTTCTTGCTTCACACCGAGACCATCACAAGCGGTACATGCGCCGTATGGACTGTTAAATGAGAAAAAGCGTGGCTCTAATTCAGGAATGGAAAATCCGCATTCGGGACAAGCATGATGTTGACTGAACAATAGTTCTTCGCCGTCAATCACATCGATCAAGACACGTCCATCAGCAAGATTTAAAGCTGTCTCTAATGAATCAGCCATTCTCGTTTGAATCCCGTCTTTCACAACAATCCGATCAATGACCACTTCAACGTTATGTTTCTTATTTTTATCAAGCTCTATTTCTTCCGTTGCTTCTCTCATTTCTCCATTTACACGCACACGAACATAGCCATCTTTTTTAATTTGATCAAATACTTTTGCGTGAGTCCCCTTTCGACCAGAAACCATAGGGGCAAGGATTTGCATTTTGGTACGTTCGGGAAACTGTTGCAATTGATCAACCATTTGCTGAATCGTCTGCGATGTAATCTCGATGCCATGTTTCGGACAAATAGGCTTGCCGATTCTTGCATATAAAAGCCTTAAATAATCATGAATCTCTGTTACCGTTCCAACGGTTGAACGAGGGTTTCGGCTCGTTGTTTTTTGATCAATCGAAATAGCCGGCGACAATCCTTCAATTGAATCAACATCAGGTTTGTCCATTTGCCCTAAAAATTGACGAGCATAGGCGGATAACGATTCTACATACCGCCTTTGCCCTTCTGCATAAATTGTATCGAATGCCAAAGAAGATTTTCCAGAACCCGATAAGCCCGTCAAAACGACGAGCTTTCCTCTAGGAATTGAGACATCCATATTTTTTAAATTATTTGATCGTGCCCCTTTAACGACAATCTCTTCGTGTGCCATACCGTCATCCTTCCGCTTTAAGCTCTAACAGCATATCTCGAAGTTCAGCTGCTCGTTCAAAGTTTAAATCTTTTGCAGCTTGCTTCATTTCTACTTCTACTTGTTCAATAGTCTTTTCACGTTCTTTTTTCGTCATTTTTTGTTGCGGTTTTTGCGTAACATCGTATTCGCCATCTTCTTCTGCTGCATACGTCGCTTGGACAACATCAGGAATTTTCTTTTGGATCGTTTGAGGCGTGATGCCATGCTTTACATTATATGCTTCCTGAATTTCTCGACGGCGCTTCGTTTCGCTTATCGCTACTTCCATTGAACCTGTCATTTTATCCGCATACATGATGACTCGACCGTGTTCGTTTCGGGCAGCTCGACCAATCGTTTGAATAAGAGAACGCTCCGCTCGTAGAAATCCCTCTTTATCTGCATCCAATATTGCAACGAGAGAAACTTCTGGAATATCTAGTCCTTCTCGTAATAAATTTATCCCAATAAGAACATCAAATGTTCCCATTCTCAACTGCCGTATAATCTCAAGTCGATCCAACGTCTTTACTTCAGAGTGTAAGTACCGGACTTTTATCCCTAACTCTTTCAAGTAATCCGTTAAGTCTTCAGACATTTTCTTTGTTAATGTGGTAACGAGCACACGCTCATTCCGCTCAATCTGCTCGTGGATTTCGCCAATTAAATCATCAATTTGTCCTTCAATTGGACGAACCTCAATTGGCGGATCTAATAAACCAGTTGGTCGAATAATTTGTTCAACCATTTCTGGTGTATGTTCTAGCTCATAAGGTCCTGGTGTAGCCGAAACATAAACCGCTTGACTCACTTTTCCTTCAAACTCAGCAAATTTTAATGGTCGATTATCCAGTGCTGAAGGCAAACGGAATCCGTGGTTCACAAGAATTTCTTTTCGAGCTCGGTCACCATTATACATGCCTCGTACTTGAGGCAATGTAACGTGGGACTCATCCATAATAAGCAGAAAGTCTTCCGGAAAGAAATCGATCAACGTGTACGGTGTAGCCCCAGACTCTCGTAATGTTAAATGACGGGAATAGTTTTCAATCCCTGAGCAAAAGCCCATTTCAGCCATCATCTCAAGATCATAACGCGTACGCTGCTCTAAACGTTGCGCTTCTAGTAATTTCCCCTCTTCATGCATCGTTTTTAACTGTTCTTCTAACTCCGTTTCAATATTAGCAATTGCTTTTTTCATTTTTTCTTCTCGGGTAACAAAGTGAGATGCCGGAAAAATAGACACGTGGTTGCGTTCGCCTTTTATTTCACCGGTTAATGCGTCTACTTCAGTCATGCGGTCAATTTCATCACCAAAAAACTCAACCCGGATACATTGCTCGTCGCGAGAAGCTGGGAAAATTTCCACAACATCGCCTCTTACACGAAATGTTCCGCGGATGAAGTTTAAATCGTTTCGATCATACTGGATGTCTACAAGCCTGCGTAACAACTCATTTCGATCCATTTCCATTCCTGTACGTATAGATAAAACAAGGTCTCGGTACTCTTCTGGATTACCTAAACCATATATACACGACACACTAGCTACGATAATCACATCTCGTCTTTCAAATAAGGAACTTGTAGCCGAGTGACGTAATTTATCAATTTCATCGTTAATGCTTGCATCTTTTTCAATAAAGGTATCAGAAGACGGCACATACGCCTCTGGTTGATAATAATCATAATAGCTAACAAAATATTCAACAGCATTATTCGGAAAAAATTGTTTAAACTCGCTGTACAGCTGTCCGGCAAGGGTTTTATTGTGTGCCATAATTAATGTCGGCTTATTCACTGCTTGAATCACATTTGACATTGTAAACGTCTTACCGGTCCCTGTTGCTCCAAGTAACGTTTGATGCCGGTCACCGTTTTCAATCGCACGCACAATTTTTTCAATTGCATTTGGTTGGTCGCCTTGAGGCGAATAGTCTGATACTAATTGGAACGTTTGATCCATCTTTAATAGAGCGATTAACTGGATGTTCGTCAGTTAATACACTCACCCCTCCTTCGCAAAAGAACATTATCCTACTGTTATTCCCATTTTCCGTCCGTTAAAACAATACATGCTAACCTTCTCTAAACACACGTTCGCTTAATTATATCACATGTCTCATTCCCGACACCAGTTTTTACGAACGCACGTGCGTAACCATTTATTGTTAACGAACATATCTATGGACGAATAGCTGATAATCCAGTATGATAACAATAATGATTATTACATTTGAATAGGTGTCTTCGGGGCAGGTGAAATTCCTGACCGGCGGTAAAGCCCGCGACTCCACATCATTTTGTGGACTGATTTGGTGAAATTCCAAAGCCGACGGTAAAGTCCGGATGGGAGAAGATCAAATTGAAAGAATGTAGCGTTTGCTATGTTTATTTCGTCAGCCCTGAACATTTTTGTCCAGGGCTTTTTTTGATTTTTACAGAAGACCTTTTCACTGAAAAGGAGCTCACAGCTGTGAACGAACAACGTACGAATAAAACATTTTGGTTTATTGTCATTGGTGCCGCCTTTTGGGGGATTAATCCATTGTTTCGAATCTTATTACTCGATACAATGACTTCTCTACAAATTGTATTTGTCGAACACATTATCTTAGCTTTAATCGCTATACCCATTTTATATAAATTCCGAAGCGACATTAAAAAACTGCGCTTTAAAGATTTAGGCGCACTCTTGTTTATTTCGTGGGGTGGCTCTGCCATTGCAACGCTCTTATTTACTCAAGGCTTAACAATTGCTTCATCCGGTGGCGAAATTAATTCTGTTCTCTTATTACAAAAGTTGCAACCACTTTTTGCGATTACCCTGGCACATTTTCTATTAAAAGAGAAGCTTCCACAACGTTTTGGTCTATACGTACCAATTGCACTAGTTGGTACCTATTTATTAACGTTTGGGTTTTATTTTCCGATTAATAATCCAGGTGATATCCTTCAGCTAGGCAGCTTGTATGCGATTGGTGCAGCCGCGCTTTGGGGAGGTTCAACCGTAATGGGGCGTATCCTTCTCCAAAAATGTCGTCACGAGACGGTGACGGCGCTTCGCTTCTTACTTGCATTGCCTTTGCTTGGTGTGTTGATTACAGTATCGCCTGACATGTGGACAACACCTGAGTCAGCTGTTGCTTTAACCTTCATCGGACTTAACATTCTCGCATCTGCTTTATTGCCAGGACTTGTATCAATGCTTCTATACTACCGAGGTCTTCAGTCCGTTAAAGCTTCCGTGGCAACGATTGCGGAATTGAGTTTTCCAATGACGGGTGTACTCGTATCATGGATTACTCTTGAAGAAACGGTCACGATTGCTCAATTAGTTGGCTTTGCTCTTATCTGGTTTGTTTTATATCGCATTTCTAAGCAACAAGATACAATTTCCCAGCTCCCGCCTTTAAAGAAGAGGCAAAAAGCAGCGTTACGAACGTCTGAAGATACACCTTAAATAAGCTCTGCCTTGCACGCATTACGACAAAAAAGACGACTGATCCAGTATAGGATTAGTCGTCTTTTTATGAGGTTATTTTAGTTGATTCAAATAATAGAGTTACTCAATTTCTCTTGCTTTCGCACAAGTAAGACACCTAATTGATAGTGCTCGCCATTATAGAGTGGGCCTTGCACGAAGCGCTTCTCTCCATATTGATCTTTTACCTCAATTTTACAGTAAACTGAATTCTTCTGAAGCGCTTGATAAAGCGTCGTCTCGTCAAACACCATCATTCCATTTACCTTTGTAATTTCCTCACCAATTATAATCTTCATTTTTCCAGCAGGACTATGAGGCAGTACACCTACCACACGACAGCTCTCTTCTTCCTCCGTAAAGAAAGCAGGGTCTTTCTTTGCTTTTTGCCAAATGGACAATTGCAATGTGAGATGAAGAAGCGCCATCAATCCTAGTATACTTGCAAACAGCCATGCACTCGAATAAAAGGTTACGATAATTGTAGATACAGCAGCTACGATTGCTAGTAAAAGATATGTACGTGTATGTTGATCAGTACGTAGGTGCATCTGATTACGCGTTTGCAATTTGAATCCGAGAAAAATTGGAAACAGAACAGGCTGAAGAGCCAGATTCCCTACTGTAAACAATGGCCATGACCAAGGAAGGGAAACGATGCCCTCTGGAATAAATAGTACAACTGGTATAACCCACAACCGATTTATCTTGTGAATGCCGACATACCGTCCTCTTTTCCCTTTTTCTAACTGCGGAGACACTAACTTCGATCCATTTTTTCGAATTAACACCGCTTGCGCTAGTAAGCAGACGGTCATAATAAATAGGATTGTTGGGAAAATGAAAGAGGCACGCATTGAATCATCTACGTTAGGAACTGAAAGAACTTGCGGAACGAGTACAAGATAAAGTCCAACAAGTAAAAATAAATAAGTCGGTGTCACGAGCTGCATTTGTCCGGTTATTACCAACAGCAGCGTTGCCACTCCTATCGCAATCACAACATCAACCGGCAATAATGTCCCGACTGCAACTGTAGAAATACTAATTAGTACACCTGCTATTAATGAAGGAATGATACTAAATAAAAAATCAGCGCGTCGTGCATATACCCGAGTATGAAACGATCCTCGTTCCTGCTTTACACGTTGATGTGCAATAAAGAAGAGTACGAGTAAGCCAATATAGACAATAGGATTTAAAAAAAAGCTCGCTAGTGCAATTACGATTGTATCTACCATAACTTGTCCTCCAGCACTTACTTAAAAAGAGATATCTGTGCGATCTCATACAGATATCTCTTTTTCATGCATGTAATACTTCTCATTATACTTATGATGCTTGCTCAGCAGCAAGTTCAATCGCTCGATTTAGCTGTGCATCATTTTCCACATCTCGAATATGAGCGCGTATCTCTTCTTGAATCATTTGCGCAGTGTCTTCATCGAGTTGTCCATTAACATCTAAATCATACGTTTCTTGAAATTCAATTATCGCACTTTCAGTCTGCTCGTCAAAGTAGCCATCCGTTCGTCCTACTTCATACCCCAATCCTTCAAGCATGCTTTGTGCACGTCCGATTTGATCGGATACTTGGTCTTGTTCAAAAGCCTCTTCAATTGAAAGGGCAACTGAGTAAAAATAATCTGGCTGATCAACTTCAACAGTCGGTTCAACACCATCTTGATCAATGGTATTTCCCCCTGCTGTTAACCATCGATCGGTCGTAATCTTCAAGGCACTACCATCGGTCATTCGAATTGATTTTTGGACAGTTCCTTTACCAAAAGTCGTGTTCCCTACCAGATCATAATCACCTGATTCTTTTAGTGCTGCAGCTAGAATTTCGGAAGCTGAAGCGCTACTTTCATTTATTAAACCTACAATTGGATACGGTTTACGATCATCTAGATCGGATTCATAGCTTTCAATACTGCCATTACTATGCTCAATTTGAACAATCGGGTTATTTTCAGGGATTATAAGGTTTCCAATATTTTGCGCTCCATCTAAATAACCACCTGGGTTATTTCGAACATCGACAATTAAACCATCAATGCCTTCATCCTCTAATTCTTGTAATAATTCTTCAAACTGACTTCCTACATCCTCAGAAAACGAAGTAATTTCTAAACGGCCAATTAATTGACCATCCGCTTCAAATGTATCCGCACGAACTGCGTCTACTTGAATGCGGTCTCGCTCAATTGTGACATCAAAAGGTTCACCTTGTTCACCTCTTTGAATTGTCAACGTGACATCCGTACCACCTTCGCCACGAATCAACTGGACCGCTTCATTTACTGAATAGCCTTCAATCGATTCACCATCAATTTCTAAGATTGCATCGTTTGGTAAGAGTCCTGCCCGCTCCGCTGGAGATTCTCTCATCGGAGTAATAATGGACACATAGCCATCTACCATGCCAACTTCTGCACCGATGCCTTCAAAATGAGAGCTCAATGATTCCTGAAAGTTTGCTGCTGATTCGACATCCATATAATCTGAGAAGGGATCTTCTAATGTCT
Organism: Shouchella phoenicis; assembly: GCF_047238345.1. NCBI lineage: Bacteria > Bacillati > Bacillota > Bacilli > Caryophanales > Bacillaceae > Shouchella > Shouchella phoenicis. The sequence continues at coordinate 2,860,437 of NZ_JBDFMQ010000001.1, forward strand.
CAACCATTCCGTTAATGGCGCCTTCAACCAGCTTTGTTCGCTCCACTTCAGATACGTAGTTATTTTCAATCGTTGTCAATGCTGTTTCGAATTTCTCCATCAACTCATCATCATCTAATAGCACTTCTGGAACATCAACATCTTCACCACTTGAAGAAGGCGGTGTTTCATTTGAAGCTCCAAACTGAATTCCATCATTTATAAAAAAGACAGCAGCTACAGCAATAATGACCATCACCGATAAAGTAAAAATCAATTGCTTTAATTTCAAAACCCTTCACCACTCCCAATGAGTTAGACATACAATTCAAGCATTATATTTATTCTAAGTCGTTCTCAGCCTAATGTCAAAACTCGTTTGTCCTATTTTTGTCAAAAAATTTAAAAATAGCGCCCCTATAGGTGGACGCTATTTTTGTTTTATATATAATTCATTGGATCAACAGCATTTGTACGAGCCCAGTTAAAGGCACCTCTGTGTACTTCAAAGTGTAAGTGTGCGCCTTGTGAATCACCAGTGTTCCCCATTGTGCCAAGTTGGTGGCCTTGACCAACACGTTGGCCAGCACTAACATCAATTCGATCTAAGTGTGCATATACAGTTGTATATTGTTGTCCATCCATTTGATGCGTAACAAGTACCCAATTACCAAAACCACCATCGTGGTATCCCGCTTCAACAACGGTTCCGTCTAATACGGATACGATTGGTACATCGCCACTTCTTCCATTTTTACCAATATCAATTCCCCAATGTTGTCTTCCCCAACGTGGACCAAAGTGAGAGGTTACAGTTCCTGTTGCAGGTCGAATAAAGGAAGATGAATTGTTTGTTGAAGGTGCTGCTGCAGTCGTTTGTACGGTTGCATTGTTCCCACTAGATGACGGTGTTGCTGAATTTGATGACCGCTCTGTTGTTTCTGGTTTAGATTCAGTCTCTGCTTGAGCAGATTCTGCTGCTTTTTTCGCTTCTGCAGCTTCACGCTCTTGTCTTTCTTTCTCTTCTTGTTTACGACGCTCTTCTTCTTCACGTTTTCTTTCTTGCTCTTCTTCCCACGCAACAAGCTCTGCTTCAAGAGCTGCTTCTTGCCCTACTAGCAATTCTTCATCAGAGATAATTGCATTTAATTCCTCTTGAAGTTGTGCTTCTTTGTCATTTAAATCATTTTGCAAATGCTCTAATTCATCTTGTTGGCTATCTAACTCTTCTTGAACGGTTTTTAACGCTGCTTTATTTTCTTCTACCTTTGCTTTTTTCTCTTGAACTTCTTCTTTCGCATTATGTAGACGCTCTTCATCTGCAACGTGCTCGTCTAGTAACTCTTGATCACTTTCAGCTATGGTTGTAATTGCACTAAAACGTTCAATAAAATCACCGAAACTTTGCGCCCCAAGCAAGACTTCAATATAGCTTACTTCTCCGTCTGTTTCATAAGCTGCAACTGCACGCTCCTGCAAAATTTCTGTACGCTCTTCAATGCGCTCTTCGATAATCTTAATTTCTTCTTCAAGCGCTTTGATTTCCTCTTCAAGTTGAACAAGTTCAGCTTCTGTGTCATTTAGCTTTTGCTCGTTCTCATCTTGTTTTTCCGTCAATGTTTGAACTTGACTTGAAAGTTCATCAAGCTCGTTTTCTAGATCAGTTATTTCAGAACGTGTTTCGTTTGCAGATTCTTGGTTCGATGCTTGCTGTTCACGCACCTGATCTAATTTTGAATTGATTTCTGTATTTGCCATTGCTGGTTGGATCCCAGTAAATAGGAGAGCAGCTGCTGCAGTTACTGCAACAGTCGCTCTTATCGTACGCTTTTTCAACCCTTTTTCCCCCTTGACTTTGACTATACCTTTATACTTTTAAAAATTTCCGTACAGACATGACGCTTCCCCATATACCAACGCCAAGTCCAACAACCACTAATAAGATTGATAATTGTAAGATTAATAGATTAGGTGAAATTAAATCATACGGTACGCCCTGTAAGAAGCTCGCCGATTCATTGTATAAGAAGGTGTAGCCGAAGCTAATTAGTAGAATAGGAACAATACTTCCTAATAAACCTAATAACATCCCTTCAATTAGAAATGGCCAACGTACAAAACTATTTTTCGCACCTACTAATTTCATAATTTGAATTTCATTTTTTCTCGCTAAAATTGTTAATTTAATTGTATTTGAGATTAAGAACATTGCCGTGAATAATAGTGCAGCTACAACAACAGCTCCTGCTACTCTTCCTGTGTTCGTAATTGTAAACAGATCAGAAATAATTTCCTCTCCATAAGAAACTCTTCCTATATACGGATGTTCATCTACTGACTGAGCAATTTCTTCCGTTAATTGAGGTGTTGACGCAATAATTCGTAGTGCATCCCTGAGTGGATTGTCTTCTCGTAAGCTACCCCAATAATCCTCTCCGTCTGTTGAGGCAATTAAGTTTTCAAGTCCCTCTTCTTTATCAATAAACTCTACTTGTGCAACATCATACTCTTCATTCACTTCTTCAATTAAGTCATTGATTTCAGCTTCGTCTGTGCCTCTCTCAATAAAAGCTCGAATTTCGACATTATCTTCAATTGTTGAAGCAATATGATTCCCGTTTAAGAAAACAATCATAAAAAAGCCAACAATGACGAGCATAACTGTTACAGCACTTATTGAGGCAAATGTCATCCAACCGCTACGTCCAATATTTTTAAATCCTTCACGGATATGACGCTTGGCTGCATTAAACTTCATAACCGTAGTTCCCCCTAGCTTCGTCACGTACAATGCGCCCAGCTTCGATTGCAATCACTCGGCGCTTTAGTGTATTCACAATTTCTTTATTGTGCGTAGCCATGATAACCGTTGTACCAAGTGCATTAACATTTTCTAAAATGTCCATGATGCTCCAAGCTGTATCCGGATCGAGGTTCCCTGTAGGCTCGTCCGCAATTAAAATGTCTGGTCGATTGACAACAGCTCGCGCAATCGCCACACGCTGTTGTTCGCCACCTGACAGTTCACTTGGATAAAATTTCGCCTTACTTTTTATCTTAACAAGCTCTAATACATCCATCACTTTTTGCTTGATTTTTGAAGGGTGTTCTTCAATAACCTCTAGTGCAAAGGCGATATTCTCATATACTGTAAGAGATTGAAGTAGCTTGAAATCTTGAAAGACCACGCCAACTCTTCTTCTTAAGCTAGGTACTTCTTTATGTTTCAACTGAGACAAATTCACGTTATCAATGTAAATTTCACCTTTAGATACTTGTTCTTCTCGATATAATAAGCGAATAAATGTTGATTTACCGGCGCCACTTGGACCAACGATATAAACAAACTCGCCTTTATTAAATTGAACAGACATGCCATTTATTGCTTTCACACTGTTTGGATAGACTTTCCAGACATCCGTAAGCTGTATTAAACTCATTTCATCACAACCTTTAATCAATAATCCCAAGGTCAATTGTTGTTATTTGTCATGTTTTGCAGACATTTAGTCATGCTTCGCGGTTATTATATCATTAGATAAGCGCTAAAAATATTACATTTTTATTTCAATTGAGGTTTACTGTCAGATATTAGCGGGTAGGCATGATGAACGCAAAAAAAAATGAACTGTATGGTTACAGTTCACTTATCCATTTTGCCAACGCTTCTCGATCTTCTTCCTCGACTTTTTGAGGTGCCATATAGCCAATACCTTCTTTTATAATTGCCTCAATTTCTTCAGCAGAATAATCTAAGCCAATTAATGTTGGTCCCGTTGCTCCTTGCAGTTGATCTCCGTGGCACGTAATACAGCTGTTTTCTCGATAAAGCTCATATTCATCACCACTAAACGTTCGTTCCTCACTATCCTCTACTTGGATGGAATCATCGCTTTCAGATCCACACCCACTTAATAGGAGAAGAAACGACACTATACTTACGGGTACATACGACTTCAATAACGCCCCTCCTCATTAGCAACATTCAAGCAAAAAACCGGCTACTAAGCCGGTTTTTTCACTAGTCAATGTTAATAGTTTGACGTAAATACGCATCAATAAACGGGTCTAGATCCCCATCCATCACGGCATTCGAATTTCCATTTTCATGATTTGTGCGATGGTCTTTCACCATAGAATACGGGTGGAAGACATATGACCGAATTTGGCTACCCCAGCCAATTTCTTTTTGTTCACCACGAATTTCGGCAAGTTGTTGCTCTTGTTCTTCAATTTTTAATTGATAGAGCTTTGCTTTCATCATTTTCATCGCTTGTTCGCGGTTTTTAATCTGGGAGCGTTCACTTTGACACGTGACAACGGTGTTCGTCGGAAGGTGCGTAATACGAACAGCAGAATCTGTGGTATTGATATGCTGACCACCTGCACCACTGGCGCGATACGTATCAATTTTTAGATCTTCCGTATTTAGTTCAATATCGACGGTATCGTCTAACTCCGGCATGATTTCACACGAAACAAACGATGTGTGCCTTCTTCCAGACGAATCAAATGGCGAAATTCGCACCAAGCGATGAACCCCTTTTTCCGCTTTTAAATACCCATAGGCATTATGTCCTTTAATAAGCAATGTTACACTTTTCACCCCAGCTTCTTCACCAGGTAAATAATCAAGGGTTTCAACGGAGTAGCCTCGCTTATCAGCCCAACGCGTATACATTCTTAGAAGCATCGAAGCCCAGTCTTGGGATTCTGTTCCACCAGCACCAGGATGAAGTTCAAGAATGGCATTGTTTTTGTCATAAGGCTCGCTTAGTAAAAGCTGCAGTTCAAATTGGTTCATTTTCTCTACAAGCGCTTTTACCCCGTTTTCTAATTCAGACGCTAGCTCAGGATCGCCTTCCTCCCGAACTAACTCAAGATTCACTTCTAAATCTTCGTAAGCCTCAGCCATATCTTTAAACGTGTGCACTTGATCTTTAAGACCGTTCGTTTCCGCAATCACTTTTTGTGCTTCTTCTTGGTGATTCCAAAAATCAGGATCAGTCATCTTCTCCTCTAGCTCAGCAATTCGCTCTTCTTTATCTGCGACGTCAAAGAGACCCCCTAAAGTCCGTTAATCGTTTCTCTAAAGCCGTTAGCTCTTGCTTAATTTCTACTAAATCCAACGCTTCCACCTCATTATTTTAAAAAAACTTAGCCGTTTGCACCGCAACAGTTTTTATATTTCTTGCCACTTCCACAGATACACGGATCATTTCGACCAACGTCTTCCCCTTTGCGGACAGGCTTTTTCTTCGCTTGCTTTTGTTCTTCATTATTTGCTGATGGCTGAACAGCTTTCCCTTGTGCAACTTCTTGTCGCTGTAGGTTTTGCTGAACTTCTGCTTTCATGACGTACATAGACACTTCTTCTTCGATCTCAACAATCATCGCTTCAAACATGTTAAAGCCTTCAAAACGGTATTCACGAAGCGGGTCGTTCTGCCCGTATGCACGTAAATGAATCCCTTGTCGCAACTGATCCATCTGATCAATGTGATTCATCCATTTACGATCGACGGTACGCAGCATGATCACCTTTTCAAATTCACGCATTTGCTCAGGCGATACTTCTGATTCTTTCTGATGATAAGCCGCACGAACTTTTTCCGTTACCAGCTCCACAATTTCCTCTTGTTCCAGGCCATTAATCTCTTTTTCAGTTAACGCCCCTTCAGATAACAACTGTCCATTAATATACGTGACAATCGCTTGATAATCCCACTCTTCCTGAACAAGAGAATCGGGCGTATGCGTCTGAACAACATGCGCAACCGTTGCTGTTAGCATATTCTCTACAATTGATCGTAAATTGTCTGACTCAAGCACTTCCATCCGCTGCTTGTAAATAATCTCACGTTGCTCGCGCATGACATCATCAAACTGCAAGATTTGTTTACGGGCATCATAGTTATTTCCTTCTACACGCTTCTGCGCTGTTTCCACGGCTCTAGATACGAGCTTAGACTCAATCGGTTGGTCTTCTTCCATGCCAAGGCGCTCCATCATGTTGCGCATATTATCCGATCCAAAACGTCTCATTAGTTCATCTTCCATAGACAAGTAGAACTGCGAAGAACCTACATCTCCTTGACGACCAGAACGTCCTCGTAACTGGTTATCAATTCGGCGAGATTCATGTCGCTCCGTTCCAAGTACATGAAGGCCACCTACTTCCTTCACACCAGGCCCTAGCTTAATGTCCGTTCCACGCCCGGCCATATTTGTGGCAATAGTCACAGCACCTTTATGGCCAGCATTTTCAATAATTTCCGCTTCACGCTCATGGTTTTTCGCGTTTAGCACATGGTGCGGGATACGTTTTTTCGTTAGCATTTTCGAAACGATCTCAGACGTATCTACATTCACTGTACCTACAAGAACCGGTTGTCCAGCTTTATGTAGCTCCGCGATTTCATTCACAACCGCATTAAATTTCGCTTGCATCGATTTATAAATTAAATCAGAGCGGTCATCCCGGGCAATGTCTTTATTTGTTGGAATTACCATAACATCCATACCGTAAATATTTCGGAATTCTTCTTCTTCCGTTTTGGCAGTACCAGTCATGCCTGCAAGCTTTTGATACATTCTAAAATAGTTTTGGAATGTAATGGAAGCGAGCGTAATGCTTTCTTTTTGCACTTGCAAATTTTCTTTCGCTTCTAACGCTTGGTGTAAACCGTCACTGTATCTTCGGCCTTTCATTAGTCGGCCTGTAAATTGGTCAACAATCACGACCTCGCCGTCTTCTACTACATAATCGGCATCACGTTGCATAGCTACATGTGCTTTTAACGATTGGTTAATATGGTGATTAAGCGAGACATGCTTTTGGTCATACAAATTATCAATATTAAAGGCGCGCTCCGCTTTATTAACGCCTTCATCGGTTAATTGAACGGCTTTTGTCTTTTCATCATACGTATAATCTTCATCTACTTTAAGTACACGCACAAATGTATTGGCTTGCCCATAAAGCTTTGTTTTCCGCTCAACCGAACCTGAAATAATTAATGGAGTACGAGCCTCATCAATTAAAATGGAGTCAACTTCATCAATTAACGCAAAATGAAGAGGACGTTGAACCATTTGATCTTTATAAAGAACCATGTTGTCACGTAAATAATCAAAGCCAAGCTCGTTGTTCGTGCTGTACGTAATATCTGCAGCATAAGCTTTTTGTTTCTCTTCTCGGGATAGACCGTTTTCGTTTAAACCAACTGTTAGTCCTAAAAATTGAAATACGCGACCATAATTCCCTAAGTCACGGCTAGCTAAATAATTATTGACAGTAACAATATGAACACCTTTTCCAAGTAACGCTTGTACATAACAAGCTGAAGTACCAACAAGTGTTTTTCCTTCACCTGTTTTCATTTCAGAAATATTCCCTTGGTGTAAAGCAAGTGCTCCAAGCAGCTGCACACGGTAAGGGTACTCATTGAGCACTCGTTTCGATGCTTCTCTTACAGTGGCTAGGGCAGGAACAACAATGTCATCAATTGACGTTCCTTCTTCAATTTGTTGCTTAAATTCTTCTGTTTTATTTCTTAATTGGTCATCTGAGAGCTTTGTCATCTCATCAGCTAAAGCCTCAACTTGATCAATCACTTTTTCATTTTTCTTTAATTGCTTTTGAGCAGGATCGCCTACTACTTTTCGAAGTAATCCGAGCATCTTCATCTTCCTCTCTTAACGGCAATACACAAAACGATTCTTTTAATATGATCATACCTTATATTAGCAGTTTAAACAGTGGCTTACAAGACTACTTGCCCACCTGTCAACATTAAAAAGTGTCAGCGCGTGGCTGACACTTTCATTTTATGCTTCCGACTCAATTAACCCGTATTTCCCATCTCTTCGACGATACACAACGTTTGTACTTCCGCTATCGGCATCAGAAAAGACGAAGAAATTGTGACCTAGTAAATCCATCTGCAGAATTGCTTCTTCTGCATCCATTGGTTTTAAATTGAATCGCTTCGTTCGAACCACTTCTAAATCATTTTCGTCTTCCTCTTCAATGATTTCTTCTCTTAAAGGTTCCAACTCATTTTTAAACATATGCTTGAGGCTACCCTCTTGTCTAAATTTACGATTGACTTTCGTTTTATGCTTTCTAATTTGGCGTTCTAACTTTTCGACGACTACGTCGATCGCTGCATACATATCCGCATTTGTTTCCTCGCCTCTTAATAAGAGTCTTGGCATTGGAATAGTAACCTCTATACTTGATTCGCTACTATTAATGATCTGTAGCTTTACATTTACATCCGCAATTGGAGTAGTATCAAAGTATCTTTCAAGCTTACCGACTTTCTTTTCCACATACTCCCTAATTGCTGGCGTTACCTCAATGTTTTCACCACGAATATTATAATGCATCGTTGAACTCCTCCTTTTCCCTTGCTTACTTCTACATTTCCCTCTAAAATCCTTCTTAAACATTGAAGATATGACAAAATCCATACAAAAAACCCACTCCATTCTTAATGGGGTGGGTTGAGCATTAGCTATTATTCATATCCTTACAGGAATGTGAATTAAAGCTTAACTACGTTTGCAGCTTGTGGTCCACGAGCGCCTTCAACGATTTCGAATTCTACATCTTGACCTTCGTCAAGTGTTTTGAATCCTTCAGAGTTGATTGCTGAGAAGTGTACGAATACGTCGTCTCCATCTTCACGCTCGATAAAACCAAAACCTTTTTCTGCATTGAACCATTTTACTTTTCCTTGCATGTTTCACATTCCCTTCGTTACATAAAATTTCATTATATGGTGTTATACCACAGATTCAATATACCAGTACGATTCATATAAGTCAAACTCTTTCTTCAAATTGCGAGTCGGCATTTTGTCTGATTATGTCGATAATATTCTCTTAAATTGGTAACGCTTTCTATTAAGGGTTAATAGAATAGAAGTTTTAAGTCAAACATAAAAATGATGGAAAATATGAAATTTGTCGAAAGGTTTTCTGAGAAATTTTTTCGACATGAATCTTTCTCCTGTTTCTTCCATAATATATAACGCTTTACGTTTAAAAAAGTAGCCTTGGTTCTAATTTCCTATTTGCAACTTATACGACTTTTGTTACAATGTCACAAGCGCTTGTAACACAAATGTAATATTATAATAGAGCGCTCACTCAAATTAGCAGGAGTAGATGACCATGTTACACAAAAATTGGCTATATTCAAGTGTGACTTTATCAATCCTTCTCGGGGCATGTTCATTATCCGATATTGAAACAGATGAAACGGTACAACTAACAGATGAGACAGAAAAAATGACTCATCAACCTTCAGAAGATCAAAGTCATGCTCTTATTGAAAACGCCATTGCTGCTGAGTCAACACTTGAAAATTATAGTGCAAATATAAAAATGACAGATTTTATTTCATTCAGAGATGAACAGATTCAAAAAGTAACCGATGGAACCCTGTCTTTTCAAAAAGAACCAGAAATTATCTACTCAAATTTCGCCAGATACGCGATGAATGGTGCTGGGAATATTGATCAAGTGGAAGAAACACTGGGTTTATTAAAAATGAATGATACGCTTGTTTCAAATCATAATAACGACGGATGGGAAGAGATTAATGAAACAGCGGAGCTAGGATCGATTTTGTCCTCTGACTATTCCCCTCAAAACCAGCTATCACTTCTACAGGGAATAACAGAATTTGTGTCCGTAAGGGAATATGACGATCTATATGTATTAACGATAGAAGCAACTAATGAGGACCTCGACGATATGGCGTTACATATGGATTTGTTTGACCAATCCCTATTTGGACTTGAAGAAATCGACTTACGAAATAGCTCTTATCAGGTTTCACAGCTTGATTTTATGCTATTTATTGATAAAGAAACGTATCTCCTTGAAAAATCAAATACTGTATTTGAATTCATCATTGACGCTCCAGCTGAAGAATATGCGGTACGAAAAGATTTAACCGTCACACGATCGAGTGTAAACAGTCCTGAAGGTATCCAATACCCATCTCTTGCACAATAATTTCGAAGAATCCCTCGCACCATAAAAAGGGATTCTTTTTCATTAAAAAACACGCCCCAGTTTACAAACTAGCGCATGTCCATAATTCGTTTATAGCGTTTTTTTATCTAAAAATACACCTGATTCGGTTCTTCCATATGTCTGTTGGTATTTTTGACGGCCCTCTTTTTGCTTGGTAAATCGACTTATCTCTTTTTTAAGTGATTCAAGCTGGGTTGAAAGAAGCTCTTTGATCCGCTTTTCTTCTGTTAAATCCATTGGCTCATGTCCGTCTTGATTAACCAACTCATTAATAACGTTTTGTCGATTGTCTAGTAAACGCATCAGTTCTTCAATATAACCATCTCGATCAAGATCCTGATTAGGCAACCCATTGGAAAGGTGTGTCACAAGGTTCGTAGTGTGCGTCGCCAACCTATTTTCTAAATTGTTCAATTTACGTCAGCTCCACCATAACGTTGCTGGCGCTCCAATCGAATGACTTCTTTCCACGTGTCTCGAAATTCCACCACATATTGTTTTGCTTCCTTTAAAGCTGACACATCGCTTTTTATATTTGCTTCAACTAAATGATGGTGAATATACTCATACATTCGCATCATATTTTGCCCAACTTCACTGTCAGTTTTTAGTGTAATCATGAGTTCTTTTACAATAGCCTCTGCTTTTGTTAACGCTTCGTTTCTTTGTTGAAACTGGTTTGCACCAATGGCTTCTTCAGCTATTCTCAGTTGTTTCAAACAGCCATTGTACAGCATAAGCGTTAATTCTCCTGGAGAGGCTGTTTGGACGGATTGTTGTTTGTACGTCGCTTGTTTTAGCATACAGTGCCTCCCTTAATTGTTGTAAAGCAAGTTAAATAACGATTCACTTTGTTGATTTGCCATTTGCATCGCTCTCTCCATGGCTGTGAACTGGCGCCAATATCTTGACTCTTTCTGCTCTAACCGTCGTTCAAAGTTTTCTAATTGCTGATCAATCGTTCGAGTTTGTTGCCCAATCGTAAACTGGTGTAATTCATGAAATCCTTCTGAACCTCCAGCCCGTCTTGCAATTGCAGACATAGATTGTTGCAAATCTCGCCTCATGGACTGGGCGATTCCTTCTGTTTCTTGATTTCCATTAAATAGTGTGAAAATGCCCTCAGGATCATTCTCAATCGCTTCTCGTAACTTATCCTCATTGATTTCTAACTTTCCGCCATCCGCGTAGTCTCTCGTCGTTGTAATGCCAATTTGAGATAGGTGCGTAAACGAACCACCAGTAGGGATTACTTTATACACATTATTCCTCATTTGGTTCATGCTCGTTTGTAAGAGTGAATCATTTCGTAACAAGCCACTTTGCGCTCGTTCATCCCATCGTTTCGCTTCTGTTTCAGATAGTGCATCTCTTTCCTCATCTGTTAAAGGGTCATAATCGCGATAGTAGCGTTCGTTGACTTTGCCATTCATAAAGTCAACCAACTCGTTATACTCTTTTACAAATGATGTAATCGTCTCATAAATTGAGTCAACATCTGTGGATGCAGTGAGCGTAATAGGTTGGGTTGACACATCTTTAAGCGTTATAGACATGCCGCTAATAGCGAATGTATTGCTCCGTCTCTCCGTATCAAGGCCATTTATAGTAAAAATCGCATTTTGACCGTTTGTCACTTCATCTAATCCAAAGGCAGATGTAAATAACCCACCGCTAAAGGCAAATTCATCAACTGATGTATTAAATGTGCCAGTATCTTTATTCGTCAACACAAGCTTTTTATTATGGTCATCAAAAAAAGCCGATACATTTGCTTTTGATTGATTGACCGTCGTCACGACACTTTGAATCGTATCAGCTTCATTAAAGAAGAAGGATGTTGTGTGGAATTCCCCTTTTTCATTTGCCATGACAGAAAGGGATGAAAACGTATAGCGCTGTGCTTGCTCTTCATTTTCAGCTTTTGCAATGTATTCAACTTGTACTTGCGACGACAACGAAACGTCTTCATGGAAGGTGACAGTTCCGGAATCATCTAAGCGAACTTGATTTTGTTGTAAAGGAGCATCTTGGTCTGCTACAACTTCATAAGCTTTGCCTTGAACGAGAATATGCGTTGCACCCTCTGCTAAAGGCTGCGTTAATGAAATCGTCTTACCCTCTCCAACTTGAACAGATGCTCGTTCTTTTCTTCCTGACACCCAATCGATTTCATCGCCAGCCAGTTCCTTAATAGACGTCTGGTTCGAAACAGGTTCGCTTGAGTTCTGTTTTGAAATCGGTCGACCAATTGCTGTCGTGGAAGTAGCCAATTGCTTTACTTCATTGATTGTAAAACTCGTATTCCCAACATTAGAAGAAGCCGTAGCTGAAACAACCGCTTGATTCGATGACAAGACCGAGCGCCTTTGCATAGAGGATGCACGCATAATGGAATCAAACATTGATGTATGTAGAGCGCGCAGCTTCAAATTAATATCTCGGTAGTTGTCCATTTTCCAACCAAGCTCTGTTTTTTGTTTTTCTAATTTATTTACAGGCATACGCTCTGCCTGCATGAGGTCTTTCATCATTTGATCGATATCTAGCCCCGATGATAAGCCTGATAGTCGCATCGTTTCTTCACCTCTTTTATACTTGACGATCGATTATTAATCCTGCTGACTTCATCATTGACGCAACAAGATTCAGTAATTGTTCAGGTGGAACTTCACGAACAACTTCCTCAGTATCCGAATCAACAACTTTTACATACACCCGACCAAGATCAGAATGAATGTGGAAAGATAAGGCACGTTTCCTTACCTTTTGCTCATCAGTCGCGAGGGTATTCTCTGTTTCTGTTCGGTTATGATTCCCATCCAAATTTCGGAACGGGAGATCGCTTAAAAATGAACGGTTTCCTGCTGAATGAATTTCCATGGACATTGCATCGCCACCTTCTGAAAAATCATACTAGCCAAACTTACGATTGATTCTTTTGTTCAATTAACGCTTTAAGTGAATCAATGGATAAGGATTCGACAGCTTGCTTATTTTCTTTTTCAACCATTTCAATGATTTCTTTACGGATAATATCCACCGATTTAGGTGCTTGGATGCCAATCTTGACTTGATCACCACTTACTTCTAAAACAGTTAGTTCAACATGATCGCCAATGCAAATAGATTCATTGATTTTTCGTGAGAGAACAAGCATTTATTCGCCTCCCTTACCTGCGAGTAACGCTTTTGATGAATACAGCTGTGCTTCATAAATGAGTTGCTTGCCCAAATGGCTGACCGTATTCACAACAAGTGGTGCATTAAGGTTCGCCGTTGATGTAGAAAAGGGTTCTTTAACCGTAACAAGTACAAATACAGCGACATCGGTTTCCGTTTCAATGTTTAGCTGGTCAATCGTTTTTTGGTCTAGCTCAATCCGATAATCCTTCCAGATTGAAAACGGATTTAAACAGACAAAAGCAACGTGTTTTCCTTTTGTAGATTGTAAGAGATAAAAGTCACTTTGTGGAAAAGGAATTAATACGAATTCATTTTCTAAAGGAAAGCCAGGAAGGCCATTTGGAAAATGAAGCACGTCCGCTTGTTCGATTTCAAGTGTGCCTAAATAATTTGTCTCAACTTGCATGGAAACCACCTATCTTAAGAAATCTAATAACGAAGGTTGCAAAACCCGTGCACTAGCTGCTAATGCAGCAGAATGAACGGTTTCCGCAACTAATAATTTCATAACCGTCTCTTCAAAATCAACATCTTCGTTCTCTGATTTCACTTTTTCTAGTAACAATGCTTGCGTATTTAGCCGATCTTCAATTAAATCAACCCGGTTCATTCGTGCTCCAAGTTGCCCATTTATATCTGCCGCTGTTCTTAAGTGAGCATCTACCTTACCAACAAAAGCACTTAACTCTTCTGCTTCGATATTCGGGTCAGCCAGCGCTTGTTGAAATTGATATAATTCATTAAACATATCGGTTGTAAACAAACGATGAGCATCGGCTCCAACCGTGATCTTTACGCCTTGCTGCAGTTCTAATTCAAATGCTGCAGAAGCAAATTGATGATTCATCATCCGCATTTCTTCCGGGTGAATAGACTCTTCACCCGAAAGCCATTGCCCATCTTGAAATTGAATATGCGCACCTTCCTCATTTTCAAACGTACCGTTTTCTTGATAGGCGTACGTAGAACCATTAAAATAAATCACTGTATTGTCATTAAATTGATCGCTTGTAACCGTGGATGGGTCAAGTTTTTCAATTGGCGCACGATCCCGTTGTTCGCCATTAAAAATATGGTTTCCTGCAATATTTGTATTTGCTACTGTTAACAAATGGTCTGTCAATTGCTCTACTTCTTGAGCAATACTTTTTCGTTCGTCTTCTCCATATGTATCCGTTGATGCTTTTATAGCCAATTCGCGAATTCTCGTTAGAATACTATTGGTTTCTCGTAGAGATGTATCACTTTGATCCAATCGATTGTGCGCTTCACTCATATTACGCTTATACTGCTGAATTTGGTCAGCCGATTCGCGAAATTGCATTGATTTAGCAGCTGTAACGGGATCTTGTGAAAATCGTGTAATTTTTTTTTGCGTGCTCAATTGTTCCTGTAGTGTAGAAAGTCTTTGATAGCTTGCTTGTGAATAGTGCAACGTATTTGCCGTTAACATTGATTGTGTAACTCTCATATCATCATTTCCCTCCCTTTAACGTCCTACTACACCCATTCCATTAATAACGGTGTTAAGCATTTCGTCCATTGCCGTCATTACCCGGGCAGCCGCATTATAGGAGTGCTGGAACTGAACCAACATCGTCAGTTCTTCATCTAGCGAAACGCCACTTACCGACATGCGATTTCCATCAATATTGCGTAATCGAGCCTGAGCAGCCTCAGCCTTCCTCTGTACACTTTGTGTCTCCACGCCTAATTCGCTCATAAACTGCTGGTATTGCTTCGTCACTGAACCATTCTCTTGACTAAGATTTGCGATACGCTGCGCTGTCTCTTTATTCACATTTAATAAATTGGGATTTTCAATTAATTCATTTGAAACGCGTTGGCTTGTTTCATCAAAAAAATTAGGCAAGATGCCATTCACATCTTCAATAAGCTGACCTCGAAGACCTTGCATGGTTTCAATCGCTTTTTCAACGTTGGAAATAGAAGCATTGATACCAAGAAATTTTCCACTAATCACAGCACTATACGATTCACCATTGACTATCAATGCGGGTTCACCGTTTTGATCCTCTACTGAAAAGGTAAAAGGAGAAAATGAATCTGCTGATTCCTGCCCATCTACTAGCATAATGTCACTGTTTAATAGCTTAATATCATAACTACCTTCATGCCCTTTTTGAGAACTTGATCGGCTTACTTCAACCGGGATCAAGGTTGCCAATTCGTCAATTAACAGATCTTGCTGATCATAAAGTTCGTTCGCTGCTTGTCCACTCTCTTCTATTTTCTTGATCGCAGCATTATTGTCTGCGATTTGTGAGAGTAAATCGTTTATCTTCGTTTCAGTCATGCCTCGCTCTTGCTCTAGTAAATGTATTTCAGATTGAAACGCTTTCTCTAAAGAATCAAACGTGTCCATCACTGCTTCAGATTGTTCGACCAACACAGCCTGACTATCTTGTCCAGCAGCAATCTCTCTCCAGCCGTTGAAAAAACCATTTAATTGACTTGAAAGCCCACCTAAATCCCCTTCATTATGAGGCGCCTCATTAAACAAATCTTCAAGTCTACTAAACGTTCTGCTTTGAACGCCTGTATATCCCGAAACATGGGCTTCTAATCGAAACTGTTGATCTAAAAATTGGTCGCGCACTCGTTGAATACGATCAATTCCAACACCAGTACCAACGCGACCTTCCATAATCGGTTGCCCAAATGGTCCCGATCCAGGGTAACCTGGTGTAGCATGCATGTTCACTCTTTGACGCGAATATCCTGGCGTACCTGCATTCGCTATATTGTTTCCCACCGTCTGTAATGCTGTTTGATTTGCCGCAACCGCTCTCCTCATGGTTTCCATACCTAAAAAAGTTGACAAGTAGACACCCCCTTACGCTCTTGAATCAAAGATTGATACAGGTTCAGCCTTTGATTTTGCTTCCTTTGTATAAACCGAACGGTCATTCTGAAACAATTGCAGTGAACCCCTTACAAACGCAAGCGAGTCATTTAATAGTAACGTATTTTTCTCGTTTTGCTTTTTTAAATCCAGCAAAACTGAAACCAATCGTTCTGTTAACGGCTTAAGGGTATAATCAGTCAGATTCACTTCTAACCGCATTCTCTCTTCTAATGCATTTGCTTTTGTTACAAGAGATGATTCTTTTCTAACGATCATTTGTAATGACTCAAGTTCGTTGTTAATTAAAGCTTGTTCCTTTTGAATAGCCAGGTCAACTAGCGTATCTTGTACATCAATCATTTGATTTACTAATGTTTCACTCATTTAGGATTTTCCGCACCTTTCCACGCAGTTAAAATGGCTTGAGCCGTTTTTTCTGGCTCCAATTCATACGTTCCATTTTGAATTTTCTCTTTTAACTCTTGTAAGCGGATCTCTTTCGCTTTATTCGATTGAGCACTTAATTCCAATGCTTCTTTTGAAATTTCAACCTTATCGTTTCTTGGTTCTGATTTATTGGTTGTTTTCATTTGATTTTTATATGGTTCACTTGCGCCAATATAGTGCGAAGAATGGATTTTCATAAGTTGCCTCCATTAACGATTATTTTGTAAAGTATGGTTTAACGGTTTGTTACGTATACGTTCACCACTAAGCTGTTGACGACTATGCTTTTGCGTTTCGTATTCACTTAATTCCTTTTTCAGTTCCTTTAAACATGTATGACAAAAGCGCTCTTCTTGCGTTAGTTCGTTACAACGTTCGCAGTAGTGCTGTAAATTAGGAAATCTTGATAATTTTAATCTTCCGGAGCGAATCAGCGATTGCAAAAATTTAAACGGAATCTTTGTTTTCTCCATGAGCATGTGTTGCGTAAATCGTTGATCCTCATGTTGCCTTAAATAATCACTAATGACTTGTAACCACTGCTCTTCTTCCGACTGACACTCTACACAGGTTGCTTGATTAACTTTAACAAAGAGTGCTCCACAATTCATACAATTTGCTAGTTCGCTCACACTAATCCCCTACCTTAAATCGCTCTAGCAACTGTTAAGGAGGAAACGGACTCAGCACCTGATTCAAGTAGGGCTTTTGCCGCCATCCGTACAGTTACTCCTGTAGTATATATATCGTCTAATATTAAATATTTTTTACCTTTAATATACGACTTTTCTTCTGTAATAAGGGAAAAAGGATTGTGATGGAATAAATTGATTCTCTCATACCGGGTCTTTTTACTCTGTTTTTTGTTATCGTCTGCAGAAACTCTCGTTAAACAGTGGTGTATTTGTCCTCTTTTTAAAAATTCGTCCGCTTGGTTAAACCCCCTTTCTCTCATTCTTAAAGGTGAAAGAGGAACCGTTGTAACAACGAATTCTTGATAGTGTTCGCCAATCATTTTCAACAATGACTCTGTGAAAATATGCCCAATTGCTACATCGCCTCTAAATTTGTATGTCGAAAGCAGTGTTTTCAAAAAATCATTGTACTCATACAGGGATTGATTACGTTGAAGAACATCCTGTCCGAGAAGTTTCCTCCACCAAATACAATCACGACACTCCCCCTCTATAAATGAACCAAAGCGCGCCGGCTTTCCACACCTTATACACCCGCGCCTGCAAAGCATTAATTGGCTTGAACACTCAACGCAAAGCTGTGACTGTTTTAAAGTAAACAGTGATTGGATCGATACTTCTTGAAAAAAAGATGAATGACAAGACACACAGGAACTCATTTCCTCCCCTCATTGTTCATTTGCCTGATATGACGCTTTGCTTTTATCATTGAGTGCGTCACGCCATAGTGCCAATAAACCACATCTCCATCGGGAAAAGCTTGTTTTCTACCTACTCTACCTGCAATTTGAACAAGACACGCTTCATCAAAGATCGGTTGTTCCGCACCGATAACAGCTACTTGTAAATTTTCCACCGTCACGCCTCTTTCTAAAATGGTTGTCGTTAAAAGCAAGTTGGTTCTCCCTTCACGAAACGATTGAACATGCTTATGACGTTCAGGGGCATCTGCATAGACAAACTCATGTTTAATACTAAGCCCTTGGAGAATGGAAGAGCATTTCTTTAGCATTTCAATTGATGGGAAAAACAGTAATAAGGGTTTATTCTCATGCTGCATAAGCCATTGATGAATAGTAGGAGGAAGGCTGCCTTTACTTAATCGGCGCTGCCAATTGCCAATCCATTGAAAACGAGGTTGAGGAATCGGCTTCCCATGAAATCGAACGGGAATTTTAGTCACTGTAATAGAAGGGGTATTCAAGATTCGTTTTGATGGTGTTGCACTTAAGAAGATTGTGGTTCCATGAGGTTTTTTAGCTCGAGAACTTGCATAATGTAGGGAGCGGTCATACGTATAGGGGAATGCATCTACTTCATCAATAATAAGCACATCAAAGGCGTGATAATAGCGAAGCAATTGGTGAGTGGTTGCGATGACTAGTTGGGCAAGAGGGTTCTTTTGACGACTTCCTGCATACAGGCTGGATTGCTTAATTGATGGAAACGCTATCTTTAACCGTGGGCTTAACTCTTTCACCACGTCGGTTCGAGGTGTGGCAATTCCAATGCGCATCCCTAGTTGCAAGCTTTTTTCAATCATAGGAAATAGAATTTCAGTTTTTCCAGCACCACATACAGCCCAAATTAAATGGGTTTGATTTTGCTGTTCAACAGCTTTTATGAGCTGAATACTTGCTTGCTCTTGGTGAGAAGAAAGTACTCCTTCCCAACGACAGCTATTTTCTTGAGGCTTGTAACGAAAATGTGAAGCGTTACAAGTAAGAAGCTGTGTACAGGAAGAAGCTTTTCCCATTTCAATACAATGTCGACAATAGGAACAAAGCGTCTGGCAATGATAACAATCGTGCTCGTAAAAAAGGGTCTGTTTCTCATTTCCACACCGTTTACATTTCCATTGACCGTTTTCTTGCACTAGTGTAGGTTCTGACTGAACGACTTCTTTTTCAATTGCTTGAACGAGTAATTCATTTGAAAAAGGCCATTCGCTCGATAACATACATCGATTGTACAAAAACAGTCTAATCTTTTGAATGTCATCCCTCGTCAACACTCTACCTCCTCGACATCGTTCAACACCAGCCAATACCTAAACTACTTGGGCCTAAATGCGTACCAATTACCGGTCCAAAATAGCTTATTTCAATATCAGCATGAGGGTAAGCTGAGTGAATTTTTTCTTTTAACATGTCAGCACCTTCAGGACGATTCGCATGGATAACAGCGATTTCGCTAACGTTGCCCTTTTGCAAATCTGCAAAGAGCAAATCTAAAATGCGGTTTAATGCCTTTTTTTCCGTACGGACTTTTTCAAAAGGCATGATTTGTCCATCTTCAAAATGTAAGATCGGCTTAATTTGTAATAAACTGCCAAATACAGCTTGAGCTCCACTCAATCGTCCACCTCTTCGTAAATGGTTCAAATCATGTACCATGAAGTAGGCACGCACTTGCTCTTGCTGCGTGGTTAAATACTGAATAATATCAGATCCACTGCTACCTTCTAGCGCTAATTTTGCAGCTGAACGTACGTAGAAACCTTGTGGAGAACAACTGATTTTCGAGTCAAAGCCATAGACGGTTAGGTTCTCTTTCATTTCACCAGCAGATAACGCCGTTTGCAAAGTACCACTTATCTTGGCCGAAAGGTGTATGCAAACGACATCTGTGTACCCTTCTTGCTCAAGACGATCAAAGAGCTCAATAAATTCCCCTATCGCCGGCTGTGAAGTTGTTGGCAAAGCCTCTTCCTCTGCAAGCTTTTGATAAAATTCTTCAGTAGTAAGGTCAATTCCTTCTCGAAATGAGCCGTCTGAAAAATTTACGCTTAGTGGAATGGTATGGATTTGCAGCGCTTCAATCGTCTCTTTTTGTAAATAGGCAGTCGTGTCCGTAATTACTGCGGTCTTTATCATATTTGTTCCTCGCTTTTCTACAGTCAGTCACTCCACTTAAATTTAGCGGAAATAGATCTGATATTCAAGAAATAACCGAAGAATTTCCCGAGAAATAATATCGTTTCTTAGCGAACAATGACGTATCCTTTTTTAATTGCTTCAACAACTGCTTGTGTTCGGTCATTTACATTCATCTTCTGCAAGATATTGCTAACATGGTTTTTAACCGTTTTTTCACTAATATACAAGGACTCACCAATAGCGCGGTTATTTTGACCATCTGTCATAAGTTGAAGCACTTCACATTCACGTCTTGTTAAAATGTGCAAAGGCTTACGATACTCGACTTCACGGTAGCCTACTGAGTCTTGATGCTTTTCATCCTGTTTTGCCAAACGGCGGTATTCCTTGATTAAATTTGACGTCACTTTCGGATGAATATATGCACCACCTGTTGCCACAACTTTGACAGCTTCTACAAGTGACTCTGCATCCATTTCTTTTAACAGATAACCTGATGCACCTGTACGCAATACGTGTGACACATAAGACTCATCATCATGAATGGATAAGATTAGCACTTTTACTTTCGGAAACACCTTTACAAGCTCTTTCGTTGCTTCCACACCGTTAAGTTTTGGCATGTTAATATCCATTAAAATCACATCTGGTCGATGGTTACGAACAAGATCTATGACTTGTGAGCCATCTTCGCCATCCGCTACAACATTAAAATTTTGCTCCATTGATAAGATTCGTTTTACTCCTTCTCTAAACAATGGGTGATCATCTATAATCACGATTCTTATTTCATCCGTTTCTTGTACTATCATTGGATTCACCTCTCGTAAACTACTACGTTATTAGACTGTTGTTACAGGTAGTTGAATTAAGATATTCGTTCCCTGTTCTATTTCCGATTGAATCGTAATGGCGCCATTTAACATATTCACTCTTTCTTTCATGCCAATAATGCCAAATGAAGAGTCTTTTTTTGTCGAAGGGTTAAATCCAACCCCATCATCTTTTATGACAACCATTACGTTGTTTCGTTTCATTTCAATTTTCACTAATACCTCGGTAGGGCTCGCATGTTTAATCGCGTTTTGGACGGCTTCTTGAATGAGTCGAAAAACAGCTATTTCAAAATGTTGTTCAAGTCGAGTTTCAATGCCTAAATGTTTAAAATGAACCGTTAATCCATGTCGCTCTTCAATATTCTCTAAATATTTTCTAAGCGTTGGGATTAAGCCTAAATCCTCAAGCGCCATCGGGCGTAAGTCATAAATAATTCGTCTTACTTCAGCTAATGAAGATCGAACCATTTTACGTAAACCGCGAATTTCTTTTAACGCTTCATGAATGCCCTTTTCTTGATAGATTCGCTCGATTAATTCTGAATGTAGCATAACGTTCGCCATCATTTGCGCCGGTCCGTCATGAATTTCACGAGATAATCGACCTCTTTCTTCCTCCTGAGCTTCTATAATCTTCAACCCAAATGATTGCTTTTCCTTCGCATCTTCAATTATTTCTCCAACTTTTTTTAAATCGCTCGACAGAAAATCAAACACAACCGACATCTGTACAGACAGCTGTTCCGCACGACTAATCGTATCCTGTAAGTTCTTTAAGCGACGTTCAATGTCATCTCTTCTTGTTCGCAATAGCTTCTCTTCTTGTTGTAAAACGGCCATTTCGACTTGATATTCACTTGCTTGCTCATACGCTACCCTCACCTCATCGTTCGTGTAGCTTTGAAATTCTTTGCTTACTTTTGCTAAACGATTTCTTGCATGCCTTGCATGTAAAGAAGACTTGTCTACTTTATCAATGACTTCGACAACCTTCTGCTTCGTTTGCTCAAGCTCTTTGCTTAAATAAGCATGTTCGTTTCTAGATCGTTCGCCAATTTCAAATATCTTTTCTCTACTTGTTGAAACTGTATCTATAGTCTGAGAAATAATCTGATTCAGAACTTTTACTTCTTCCATTTCTAATCCCCACTTTTTATGAAAGCAATGGTGTAGGTTAGCTCAAGCCTTCCGCTTTTAAATTAAGCCACTTTCCGTTATTCTTATCTTACACTATCCGATGGAGAAAGAAAGACGAATATCGTAAAAGAACGGGATCTTTTTCTCTGTAGTAGAGAATATCGCCTATACTATCAGACCAGTATTACATCACGGTTTCGCCAATATGTAAAAATATAAAAATTATAATGGAGGGAACCCATTGCTAGAGAACTATAAAACGGTTAAAGAGCGTGGTAATCACGAAATCGTCATTCAAAAATCGCGATTTATTGCTCATTTCAAACGGACAAAAACAGAACAAGAAGCGCTTGACTTCATTCAAGAAATCAAAAAAGAGCATTGGAATGCCACGCATAATTGCTCTGCTTACCTAATTGGTGAACAAGATCTCATTCAAAAAGCAAATGATGACGGAGAGCCTAGTGGAACAGCCGGTGTACCTATGCTAGAAGTCTTGAAGAAAAGAAGTCTTAAAAACACGGCTGTCGTTGTGACTCGTTACTTTGGCGGGATTAAATTAGGAGCAGGTGGACTCATTCGTGCATACGGTAGTTCCGTAAGTGAGGGCTTAAATCACGTTGGCGTTGTGAATCGCACCCTTTGCTATACAATGGAAACAACGATTGATTATACATGGCTTGGAAAAATTGAAAATGAAGTTCGACAGTCTCTTTATCCATTAAAAGAGATCACATACGCGGACCTTGTTACCATCCATGTATATGTTGAAGCGAACAACGTTGAAGCCTATCACGAGTGGATGACAGAATTAACAAACGGGCAAAGCGAAACGAAACAAGGAAAAAGCGTCTATTTAGAAACAGACGCTGATACGTGAGAAACGAGTGCATGAATCGATGCCTCAATCGCCTGCAAAAGCTGATCATTGGATAGGGGCATACCTTGTTTGATTTCATTCGTAATCGGAATATGGATAAAACCAGCAGGGACCATTTCATTCTTTCGCTTCATCTCGTGAAGCGTTTCGTACATCAACGCATTACACACATATGTACCAGCTGTATTTGACACATACACACTCTCGTCAAACGGAAGGATCGCTGCTTCCATGTCTCGTAAAGGCAACGTTGAAAAATACGCAGCCGGTCCTTCTTCCTTTATTACGCAATCTTTCATTTGAACCCCATCATTATCGCCTGGTCCATCCATGATATTAATCGCAACTCGTTCAAGAGAGATCGCAGTTCGATTCCCTGCCAACCCTAGCATGACAACAGCCGCAGGATCCGTTTCCTCCACGATACGTGCTAATGTTTCACTAGCTCGGTTAAACGAAACAGGCAGTACTTCTCCCTTTATGGTCACGCCATTAACCGTCTTTCCATCTAGCTCGCCTACTACCCACTGACTTGGATTTGCTTCATGGTCAAGGAAAGCCTCAAATCCTGTTAAAATGATTGGTTTCATCCTAAAAAACCCCTTTACTTTCCTGATTATTGTCACTATCATATCATATGACAACATAAGAATGAGGGACGTTCATTGGATACTTGGGAAATCTTTACGATTATTGGCACAATTGCATTTGCCTTATCAGGAGCAATTGTCGCATTTGAAGAAAAATATGATTTATTTGGCGTCTATACATTAGCCTTTATCACTGCCTTTGGCGGTGGAATGATTCGAAACATCGTCGTTGGCATACCGGTTTCAGCTTTTTGGAGTCAGACGTCTTTATTTATTATTACGTTTTTGCTTATTACTACACTATTCTTTCTACCCGCTTTTTTATTTAAGCTTTGGGATCGCTGGGGCGTCTTCTTTGACGCAGTCGGCCTATCCGCTTTTGCGATACAAGGCGCCCTTTTTGCAAAAACCGCAAATGAATCCATTTTTGCGATGATGCTTGCCGCCGTGCTAACAGGAGTAGGAGGCGGTATCCTCCGTGATGTCCTGGCTGGAAGAAAGCCGATGGTGCTTCACAGCGACATTTACGCAGGCTGGGCTCTAATGGGCGGTATTATTATCGGACTCGGGTTCGACCATCCGATTATGCAATATGTATTATTCGTAATGATTATTGTTATGCGTATGCTTACGGTTCATTATAAATGGCGCTTGCCCCAGGTGGATAAGCGGATAGGGTAAAAAAGAATGGGAAGCATATGCTCCCCATTCTTTTTCTTATTCATCTACAGCTGCATTTTCATCATTTAATTGAACGGTGTGCCAGCCATAATCATTATTTCCAACTTCATATGAGATTCCACTCACGCGATTGTTAACCGGAAACGTATCAATTTGGTAAAGCGTCGGTGCTAAAGGCAAAACTTCATTTATATATGACTGAAACTCGTTATATACATCTTGACGATAAGAAAGATCAAAAGCTTCTTCTGACAGCCCATCTGCTAAGATTCCCTCTAAAGTATCATCTGTATATCTTGGGTAATTAAACATAGCCTGTGGACCAAACAGTCCAGATGGGTCAATATCAGAACCTACACCCCAACCAGCTGTATACATATCAATTGCCGGATCATCTTCTTCAATTCGATCGTAAAATGCGTTTGGCTCAGTAAGAGACCCTTCAAGCAACTCAATATTTAAACCAATGTCTCTCCACGCTTGCATCTCATAATTTGCAACTGCTTCTGCCGTTGCATCACCTTGACGAGCTGCATACGTAATAACGAGTTCCTCACCATCTGGGTCTTCGACAAAGCCATCTCCATCTAAATCTTCATAGCCTGCTTCTGCCAATAACTCTTTCGCTCTTTCTGGATCATATTCAAACCCAGGATTACTATCATCATGGTAAAGAGCATGGTAAGGAGTAATAACCGTAGTCGCTGGATATCTTAGCCCATTATACATACGATTTCCTAACTCTTCATAATTTACCGCTAAGCGAACCGCTTCACGTAACGATTGATTCGCCATTTTTGAATCTGGATCATACGCTACCTCTCCAGCGTCAGCATCCCATGTACCAAGTTTAAATCCTGTATACGTGTAAAATCTAGAAGTACGACCTAACCAATCAACATTACTCATATCCGCATTATCAGCAAACTGAGTCGCTGGGAATGTTGTGACCATATCAATTTGTCCAGAACTTAATGACTCTGCAACCACATCCGGGTTTACGACAGTAAGAATAACCTCATCAACAAGTGGTTCCCCTTGCCAATAATCCTCATTTTTCGATAGGGTGACAGACTCACCAGGTACAATATTTTCAACGACAAATGGTCCATAACCTAATGGCTCTTGACGTACTTGATCAGATGCTGGCATATCAGCTACTTCAACACCTTCAAAGTAGTGCTTCGGCATTGCGTAATAATGAATCCCACCACTCATTAATGAAGGCGTGGCTTCTTTAAACGTTAATTCAACTGTTTTTTCATCAATAATGTTTAGACCAGAAATCTCATCTGCTTCCTCATTATGGTATTCTTCCATCCCCACTATATTTCTATAGGAAGCATCATAGCGTACACCATCGTAATCTTTATGGCCAATAACCTCATGAGCAAATACAAAATCTTCTGCTTTTACAGGCTCTCCATCATGCCAATTAACATTATCTTTAATTGTAATTGTATAAGTTAAATTATCATCCGATACATCAATTGTTGCTGCTCCTTCATCGGTAATGTTAAAGGCTTCATCCATCTTAAATAATGATTCACTGAAGAACTCTAAGATATCAGCATCTGTTGAAATAGAATAGTGTTGCCAATCTAGCGTCCCTTCGAATGGGGATGGCGTTACGATACCTACATTTAATGTACCGCCCTCAATTGGGTCTCCGTCAGCAGTTTTTGTTGGCTCAAAATCATCTAAAGAATATACGCCATCTTCATTTTCAATTGTCTCTTCTGAACCACCCTCTTCTCCAGTACCGCTCGATTCAGACGATCCACCATCTCCATTATCACTACATGCAGCAAGTGCTAACACAGCAACTAGTGTAGGTGCTAAATAAAATTTAGGTTGTAAAAACTTTTTCATAATTGCTCCTCCTTTTAACCTCTTCTTTGTTTTGCGTCAGTCGCACGTTTTAATGCTTGACCAACATTATTTATACACAGCATCAAAATCAAAACTAAAATTGATGCGGGTAACCATACCCATGGGCGCAGCTCGAAAATCTGAGGATTTGTTGCATGACTCATTAATGTACCTAAACTAGGAGTTGACTCTGGAAAGCCAAAGCCTAAAAATGAAAGCCCTGTTTCTATCCCAATATTTGCTGCCAAACTTAACGTAAGATTTACGATAATAATTGAATTAAGATTTGGTAACAAATGACTAAATATTATTTTATAGTGCGGTGTCCCTAAAGTTCTTGCTGCTTGTATATACTCTAGTTCACTTTGTTGTAATGCTTTTGATCGAATTAACCTAGCCATTGATATCCAAATAAATGCAGACATAATTAGTGTAAATTGCAGTAGAGAATAATTAGGAACTACCGCTACAAAAGCAATAATAATCATCGTTGTAGGTAGCACTAAAAAGAAATCTACTATTCTCATAATGACATTGTCTGTATGACCACCAAAATATCCTGCTAACAATCCCATTGCTAAACCTACTAAACCGGACAAAGTTGTTACAGCGATCCCGATAAGTAAAGAATTACGGGTACCAATAATTAACTGACCAAATACATCACGGCCACCATGATCGGTCCCTAACCAAAACTCTGATGATGGCGGTTCAAATATTGCTAATAAATCAACAGTAACAATTTGATCTTGATCTAAAATAATCGAAACACCAAATACAAATGCAGCTATTAAAAAGAGAAGAATCGCCGAGAATAACGCTACCTTATCTTTTAAGATTTCAACAAGTATAACTTTAGCTCCAGACGGTGTTTTGATGGCAGAATCATTATTTGGATCTATTTGCATGTTTTTTTGAGTTTCCATTTAAATTCCCACCTCTTACTTAATACGAATTCTTGGATCTACCATACTTAATATAATGTCTGAGAGCATTGTTCCAATTACAGCTAAACATCCTGAAAGCAATAACAGAGCGGTTACCACACTATAGTCTCTATTATTTATTGAAGATATGAGTAAATCCCCAATGCCAGGAAAGCTAAATACTCTCTCAATGAAGACAGAACCACCAAGTATACCTGTTATTTCATATCCAAAAAAAGCCGCAATAGGAAGCAGGGAATTCCTAAAAATATGCTTATTATAGATTCTATTTTCACTTGCACCTTTTGCTTTAGCAGTTAGAATAAACTCTTTGTGCTTAATATCTATAATCTCACTTCTCAAATATTGAACTGTACCGACTGTAGTAATAAGTGCTAAAGATAGCGCCGGCAAGGTCATATGATAGATTTTACTTATATAATATTCTAATGTTCCAGCAGTAAGACCCGGAGATACACTACCACTAACTGGGAACCAGTCCAATCGAAAACCGAAAATGAACAATGCTATTAATCCGAAAATAAAACTTGGAACCGCAAATCCTACATATGTATATCCTGCAATTGCACGGTCAGCCCACGTATCATTAAAACGCCCACTAACAATCCCTAAAGGAATTGCAATTAAATATGAGAATATTAGGGTTAACAACCCAAGACCTGCTGTATTTAATAATCGATCACCAATCAACTCCGTAACAGGCATCTTATATCTAAATGACTGTCCAAAATCACCTGTAACAGCACTGGATATCCAGCGTCCATATTGCTCATACCACGGATCGTTAAGACCATGAATCTCTCTCATCTCTTCTAGTCTCTCTGCTGTAATGCTTGGATCGATCATTCCTGTAAAAGGATCACCAGGCATTTGGCTTGCTAATATAAAAACTAATAAACTCAAGAAAAAAAGTTGCGGAATTGCAATTATTATTCTCCTAATTATAAATTTCCACATAATTAACCTCTTTCCGGTATTGCAACTTTATGTGTATTAGATATTTTTTTTAAGGGGTGCGCAAGACCCTCACTATCAAAATAATTTTTAGTATTTGATTCATAATCCTCATTTATTAATCTTCTTGTATTCTGAACTTCCTTTCTCTTTGTAGGATCTATGTCTGGTATTGAAGCGATTAATCGTTTTGTATAGATATGTTGCGGATTATTAAATATATCGTCTGGTGTTCCTTCTTCTACAAATCTACCTTTATACATAATTCCGATATGGTCACAGATATGACGGATAATACCTAGGTCATGACTAATAAAGAAATAAGTCAAGTTTAGATCTTTCTGAATGTCTTGCATAAAATTTAAAACTTGCGCTTGAACTGACACATCTAATGCAGATACTGGTTCATCAGCGATAATTAATTTTGGCTTTAACGCTATTGCTCTAGCAATTCCTATACGTTGCCTTTGCCCACCTGAGAATTCATGAGGGTATTTAAAAATACTGTCAGGACTGATACCTACCCTTTCTAGTAACTCCTGAACAGCTTTTCGCTCCTCTGACTTAGACAATTTCTCGAAATTTCTAAACGGTTCTGCAATTATGTCTAAAATCCGTTTCTTTGGATTCAATGATGAATATGGATCTTGAAAGACCATTTGAACATCTCGTCTAAAATTTTTCATATTGCGCTTAGTTACTTCTTTATTGTCAATAAAAATTTGACCAGATGTAATATCGTTCAAGCCAATTATTCCTCGCCCTGTTGTCGTTTTTCCAGAGCCAGATTCACCAACCAATCCATAAGTCTTTCCTTCTTCAAGATTAATATTTAAACCATCCACAGCTTTGACATGACCGATGGTTCTTTTTAAGATACCTGCCTTGATAGGAAAGTGTATCTTTAAATCTTTAATTTCCAAAAACCCCATCTGTTGCTTCCCCTTTCGGCGCGAAATCAAATGTTTTATAACAACTGCAACGAACGTAATGATTAGGCGAAATTTCGTGCAGCTGAGGATCTTCTTCATGAGCTGATTCACTTAACCACGGAATACGACTTGCAAACCTGCAACCTGTTCTTGGCAAATTTGCTAGAGAAGGAACAACCCCTTGAATAACATGTAACTTTGTTTTGGCAATATTGTTTGTTGGATTTGATTGCAACAAAGATCGAGTATATGGGTGTTTAGGATTTTCAAATAACTCTTCGACTGGCGCTAACTCAACGATTTGTCCAGCGTACATAACTGCTATTTTGTCAGCCATCTCCGCTACTACCCCTAAATCATGCGTAATTAAAATAACACCACTATTTAGTTCATTTTTCAATTTACTTATTAACCCTAAAATTTGGGCTTGAATTGTTACATCCAACGCTGTAGTTGGTTCATCTGCTATTAAGAATGCTGGATTACATGAAATAGCAATTCCAATGACCACTCTTTGTCTCATACCACCAGATAATTCATGGGGGTATTGGTTATATACAACATCTGGCCTTGCTATCCCAACTTGCTGTAAGAGCTCTAACACTCTAGATTTACGCTCAGCCTTTGACAATTTCGTATGTAGAATTAAAGACTCCTCAATCTGCTTACCAATAATCATTAACGGATTTAGAGCAGACATAGGGTCTTGGAAGATCATTCCTAACTCTCCACCTCGCAATTTTTGTAACCTTGTTTCGGAGACTTTAAGAATATCTTCACCTTTGTACTTAATCTCACCCTCAATTTCAGAATTATTTTTGGGGTGTAGACCTAAAATAGAAAAACCTAGTGCGCTCTTACCTGATCCTGATTCACCGACAATTCCAAGGACTTCATTTTTATTAACATCAAGTGATACGTTGTCTACTGCCGCGTAATAATCATCTTTTATACGGAATGATGTTTTTAATCCCTTAATTTCTAATAATCTGTTATTTTCCATTATGCCCACCCTACTCGGTCATTTGTTGTTTTAATTAGATAATTGATTTTCCGTCTTTACTAGTTAACAAGTAATCAATCGAGTCTTTGTAACCTTTTAATTGAATACTAACGTCCATGGCTAAGATAGCAGGGGATTTTGCTAATGTTCCGTTAATAAAATCAATGAGATGCTCATTGCTATTCAAATATGCTTGTACAATAAAATGATGATAGCCAGAAACAGAATCCACACATAAAATTTCAGGAAACGATGCGAGCCATTTCCCAACCTCGTCTTGCTTACCTATTGCAACACTTAAACCGATAATTGCCTTTACCGATAAGCCTAGTTTGCTTGGATCAATTTTAATAATAAAATCAAACACACCGTTATGTACCATTTTTTTTGATCGCTGCCTTACCGTACCCTCACTAACGTTGAGTTGCCTAGCGATTTGACTGTAAGTGAATTTTCCGTCTTTTTGGTATAAATCCAATATTTTAAAATCTAAAGCGTCAAGTTTCTCCATTTGGTTATCACTCTCTTATTTCCCAACATGAATGTAAACTTCATTCTACGAATTCATTATTGAAAGTTCTGATTTATTCATTTTTTCGTAAAAGTTATTGTTAGTATATAAGACTGATTCAGGTAAAGCAATAGAAATTTTAGATAAATGTGACTTTCATTTAGAGTTTTACTTAATTTTCGATATTTTCGTCCAATCAGTATAACATATCCTAGAATAATGTATATTCTTATTTTTTTGCTTTTTTCTTTGTTAGTACTAGCTACTGGTTTTCCCATTTATTATACTGACAAATTCTGCATCACACTTGGTAGAACTTGTCAGAAGATCTGACAGCTTTTTTCTATAATTCAGTGACATTTTTATGTAACGTTTATGATATAATTCTAATTTGGAATAGAACACATTTATTTTTATAAACGAACTGAAAAGAGGGATTGGCGTAATGGAGGAAACACGTAAACGTCGCCGAAAACAAAAGAAGAAGAGATTTGTACTAAAAACAGCTTTGTTCACAGCCCTTGTTGGCTTACTCGCAGTTGGCACAGGGGCTTGGTATATTGTTAATCAATTGAATGATACCGCGGCAAGTGCTTACCAAGGATTAAATCGTGGTGATAAATCAGAGTTGCGCGTTCAACCTGTTGATGTTGGGAAAGATAACTTTTCCATGCTTATTCTAGGAAGTGATTTCCGGGATGGCGACAGTGGTGGAGAACGAACAGATACAATGATTGTTGCAACATTTAACAAAGGAGATCGTTCAATTAAATTAACAAGTATACCTCGCGATACGTATACGGAAATCATTGGTTATACTGAAGGGCCTTTTTACGATAAAATTAATCATGCTCATGCTTTTGGTGGCATTGACATGGCAATTGATACGGTAGAGAATTTACTAGATATTCCAATCGATCATTATGGCTTAGCTCGTTTTGACGGCCTTGTTGACATTATTGATGCACTTGATGGGATCGAAGTGGACGTCACTTACGAGTTTAGCTTTAATGAAAAAAGCCGTGATGTTGATTTTGATTTCACAAAAGGTCCTACTCATATGGACGGAGAAATGGCTCTAGCTTATGCAAGAGAACGAAAGTCTGCTGAGGGTGGCGGTGATAAAGGCCGAGGAATTCGTCAGCAACAAGTAATTGAATCGATCATTGACCGCACAGCTTCATTCTCTAGTATCACACGTTTTAATGAATTCTTCGATGCAATTGGAAACAATCTACAGATGGACTTAACGTTCGGGAATATCGTCTCCTTACACGGCTATGCTTCATCAATTGATTCAATTGAGACATTGCAGCTTCAAACTGATGGTCATATGCGCCAAGATATTTATGGAAATAATATTTGGTACGAGGACGCAGTAGAAGAAGAATTAATAGAGGTGCAGCATACTTTAAGAGAACATTTAGAACTTCCGGTAGAAAGTGATTCAACATTAGAGACATCAACTAACGATTCGTTAGACTAGACAAGAGTCTAGTCTTTTTTTTTGTCGAAAATTCAAAAACAGGACTTCGTAACTAGGTTTTATTCTTTATAATAAGTGGTATAGTTTCAGGATATCTCTGCATTCGACGAGATATTGCAAAAAATACTTCAACTCTATTAATATATGAAACTTTTCATTCGATAATATAGTTGAGGTACAAATTTTTGGAGGTGTTTATCATAAAGAAGAAGATTTTGATCACAAGTGGCTCAGCCTCCGCACTAACGCTCATCGCAACGGCTCTGCCTCTTCAAACAACATTGGCCAACTCTTACAACGTTGTCGAGAATCACTACCCTATTTCATTCAGCGACGCAGTCGACCGGCAAATGGGCCTTTCTGCTCCCCCCCAAACTGACAAAAATGGTCGTTGGCAAAATGCATCTAGAAATGATGTTGCGTACTACATGAATCCAAGCAATTTCAGTCAAGGAACATCCTCATATCTACAATTCCTTGATTTGACTTCTAGTGCTGGTTTAAGTGCACAAGCAATCAATTCACAACTTTTGTCCAATAAAGGTATCTTGTCTGGCCATGGGCAAACTTTTATAAATGCGAGTAAGTTGCATGGCGTGAATGAAATTTATTTGATCTCTCATGCCCTTTTGGAAACAGGAAATGGCGGCTCTCAATTAGCACGTGGTGTCCAGTACAACGGAAGAACCGTTTATAATATGTACGGAATCGGTGCCTTTGATGGCAATGCAGTTCAAGCAGGCGCTCGTTATGCGTATAACCAAGGTTGGTTTACGCCTGAAGATGCCATTATTGGTGGTTCTCGCTTTGTATCTAATAATTATTTTGGGCGTGGCCAAACCACATTATACAAAATGCGTTGGAACCCCTCTACTCCAGGGACACACCAGTACGCTACCGATGTAGGTTGGGCGGTTAAACAAACCCATCAAATGGCGAATCTATATGGGATGGTTGACAATTATAATTTACAGTTCTCATTACCTGTCTATAATAACCAGCCTGGTGGCAACCAACAAAACGACAATGAATTAGAACCATTACCACCAAATACATACGGAACGACAACCGCTCGTTTAAATGTGCGAACAGGTCCTGGAACAAGTCATTCCATTGTAACAACGCTAAATAAAGACCAAAAGGTTGATCTGATCGCAAAGTCTGGTCAATGGTACAAAATTAAAGCTGGGAATGTGGAAGGCTATGTTTCCGAACAATTTTTGTCAATCGCAAAAGACAGCGAAGATCAAATTGATGAGATTGATGAAGATGTTATTGCAGAAGGAAAAACAACGGCTCGCTTGAATCTTCGTAGCCAACCAAATACATCTAGTTCGATTCGGACAACCTTGTCAAAAGGACAAACCGTACAAATTGTTAAACAAGAAGGAAACTGGTACTTTGTTCGTGTCGGGTTTCAAACGGGTTGGGTTTCTTCTGAATTCGTTTCCACTTCAAGTGAAAACGTCGATAACGGTAACCCTTCTCTTGGTTCTGCCACAACGACAGCTCGCTTAAACCTTCGTTCTGGCGCTGGCACATCTCATCGCGTTCTAACGACGTTACCCATTGGTCAGAAACTTGAGCTTCTTCAGAAACAAGGCAACTGGTACCAAGTCAAAGCTGGCAATCAAACGGGTTGGGTTTCTTCCGAATTCGTTTCAACTTCAAACGAAAACGTTGGAGACAACAACCCTTCTCTTGGTTCTGCTACAACGACAGCTCGCTTAAACCTTCGTTCTGGCGCTGGCACATCTCATCGCGTTCTAACGACGTTACCCGTTGGTCAGAAACTTGAACTTCTTCAGAAACAAGGCAACTGGTACCAAGTCAAAGCTGGCAATCAAACGGGTTGGGTTTCTTCTGAATTCGTTTCAACTTCAAACGAAAACGTTGGAGACAACAACCCTTCTCTTGGTTCTGCAACAACGACAGCTCGCTTAAACCTTCGTTCTGGCGCGGGTACGTCTCATCGTGTTTTAACAACGCTACCTGTTGGACAAAAACTTGAGCTTCTTCAGAAACAAGGCAACTGGTACCAAGTCAAAGCTGGCAATCAAACAGGCTGGGTCTCTGCTGAATTCATTCAAACAAGTGGTGGCAACAACGTCGATAACAGTAACCCTTCTCTTGGTTCTGCTACAACGACAGCTCGCTTAAACCTTCGTTCTGGCGCGGGTACGTCTCATCGTGTTTTAACAACGCTACCTGTTGGACAAAAACTTGAGCTTCTTCAGAAACAAGGCAACTGGTACCAAGTCAAAGCTGGCAATCAAACAGGCTGGGTCTCTGCTGAATTCGTTCAAGCAAGTGGTGGCAACAATGTTGATAACAGCAACCCTTCTCTTGGTTCTGCCACAACGACAGCTCGCTTAAACCTTCGTTCTGGCGCCGGCACTTCTCATCGCGTTCTAACGACGTTACCTGTTGGGCAGAAACTTGAGCTTCTTCAGAAACAAGGCAACTGGTACCAAGTCAAAGCTGGCAACCAAACAGGCTGGGTCTCTTCTGAATTCGTTCAAACAAGTGGTGGCAACAATATCGATAACAGTAACCCTTCTCTTGGTTCTGCTACAACGACAGCTCGCTTAAATCTTCGCTCTGGCGCGGGCACGTCTCATCGTGTTTTAACGACGTTACCTGTTGGGCAGAAACTTGAGCTTCTTCAGAAACAAGGCAACTGGTACCAAGTCAAAGCTGGCAACCAAACAGGCTGGGTTTCTGCTGAATTCGTTCAAACAAGTGGTGGCAACAATGTAGATAACAGCAACCCTTCTCTTGGTTCTGCCACAACGACAGCTCGCTTAAACCTTCGTTCTGGCGCCGGCACGTCTCATCGCGTTCTAACGACGTTACCTGTTGGACAGAAACTTGAGCTTCTTCAGAAACAAGGCAACTGGTACCAAGTCAAAGCTGGCAATCAAACAGGCTGGGTCTCTGCTGAATTCATTCAAACAAGTGGTGGCAACAACGTCGATAACAGTAACCCTTCTCTTGGTTCTGCTACAACGACGGCTCGCTTAAACCTTCGTTCTGGCGCGGGAACATCTCATCGCGTTCTGACAACGCTACCTGTTGGACAGAAACTTGAGCTTCTTCAGAAACAAGGCAACTGGTACCAAGTCAAAGCTGGCAATCAAACAGGCTGGGTCTCTGCTGAATTTCTATCAATGGACAAAGCAGCTCCGTCTCAAGAGGCTACTGTATCCAAAGCCGGTGAAACAACTGCTCGCGTGAACCTTCGTTCTGGTGCTGGCACGTCTCATCGCGTTCTAACGACGTTAAATAAAGGACAAGCGGTTGAAATTTTGAAGACAGAGAGTGGCTGGCATCAAGTTAAGGTTGGTTCGCAAACGGGTTGGGTTTCTGCGCAATATGTTTCCGAAAGAAAAGCAGCGCCTAGCATACAAGCCATGTCTCGCTCACTAATGGGACCAATGTTTATTCAAGAACATTCAAACGATGTAGAAACGGATATATCTAGTTCTCCTTCATCAAAAGAAAATACACCTACAGAAAAGGAAGTCGCCAGCATTTCCGATGAAGACGAGACAAGCAACTCGTCTCAAAATGCAGTCACAAATACGGATGAGAACAATGTTGACGAGACATCTTCTGTTGATAATGATGAAGAAATAAACACTGTTGACAAATTTGATAATCCTCATGACACGGATGTTGATGAAACATCTTCTGTTGATAATGATGAAGAAATAAACACTGTTGACGAATTTGATAATCCTCATGACACCGATGTTGATGAAACATCTTCTGTCGATACTGACGAAGAAATAAACGCTGTTGACGAATTGGACAATTCTCATGACACGGATGTTGATGAAACATCTTCTGTTGATAATGATGAAGAAATAAACACTGTTGACGAATTGGATAATCCTCATGACACGGATGTTGATGAAACATCTTCTGTCGATACTGACGAAGAAATAAACGCTGTTGACGAATTGGACAATTCTCATGACACGGATGTTGATGAAACATCTTCTGTTGATACTGACAAAGAAATGAACGCTGTTGACGAATTGGACAATTCTCATGACACGGATGTTGATGAAAATTTAGGTGAAGAGATTTTTGATGCACCTGAGATGGATAAGAGATCATCAGATGAAGAAATCGAACAGAACAACGATCATACTATCGAGGAAATCAATGAGGATCGCGCTACGAACACTGTCGAGCAAGAGCCAAATGATATTAAAGAACTTAACTCAGCTCATTACGCTTTGCTAACTGACACGTCTCTTTTATTATCTGCAGACAGTGAAAGCGAGACCTTAGTTCAATTATCGGAAGGTCAAGAGGTAGACGTTTTAGAAGAGAAATCTGGCTTCATAAAGATCAAAGTGAATAATCAAGAAGGCTGGATTATTAGTAATTCGCTTAATTTATAAGGATACAAAGACCCATTCAATGTTCTCGAATGGGTCTTAATTTTTTTATTTTGCTTTAGAAATAATATACTTCCCGACTTTATTTACTGTAGGTATTTTTTTATACCTTCTCCAAGCGGTTTTAATCAAATCATTTTTCTTTATTCTTTCAAAAAGAGATCTTCTTTGATAAATTTCTTTTTCTTTTATTAGAATCTCTTGAAAGATTCTTTCACTGTTATGATTGTCGATATGCTTAAAATAGTCACTTCGCATAGTAGCAAATTCCGCTTTTTCTTTAAACCCTGATTTCATGTAGTGAGATAATACACTTACAAGATTGCTTACATCATAACAAGCATCTCCAAACAAATCCTTCTCTAAATCCATATAGGCACCTTGATAATAATTGTATTTATCTCTATCAAATTGAAAGAAAACGACTGGTTTTTTCTGATAATACATTTCCCATGCAACACTGGAATAATCAGTAATTAACAGACTAGCTCTCATTAAGAGATCATTGACCTTTGCATCTCCGAACGCCAAGATGTTTATATTTTTATGTTCTGTAACAAAGCTTTTTACATATGGCATAAACTTAGGATGAACGTAAAAATTTAGCTTTACATTGTTCATCTTTAGCAAATCATAAAGTTTCCTTGAATTAAGTAATTCATTATAGGATTTATAATAATCGGATTTAATAAACTCATCCTCTGTGACTTCTTCTAGCCAATTTCTCCAAGTCGGCATGAAGAAGATTTCTTTCTCGTTAGACTCATGAGAGCGATCTCTTAATACATCCCAGCGAGGCAAACCAGTAACCATCATATGTTTTTCTTTATAACCAAAATAATGCTTAACAATCTCTTTTTCATAATCTGATGACACAACAAAAAGTTCAGCGGTATTTGCTGTATTATAATTAAACGTGCTGTCTACCTTTTTCAACCCTAAAACGCCATGCTGTAAGAATATATATTTTTTCTCATTTAAATACTCTTTTATAACACCTTGAGAAACTCTCCAAGCATAGCCATGTCCTTTAGCTTCAGAAGAAACGATTAATTTGCTTGCTATCAGTAAAAGTAAGTGCTTAAACGACATGAAATATACAACTCTATCCATATAGGCTTTCACGTTGCTTTCATCTGCAGTGCCTTTCTTTATTACGTAGTATACTTGTTTATCATTATGATTTTCATACGCATATTTAAAGAAATAAAAACTGTTATCTTGAGCAGTCTCACTGTATTTTTCATGCACTAACCAAATTTTTTTTCGATTAAAGAATTTAAACCACACATGATAGGTAAAAAAGGCAAGATATTCTTTCCATTTGTCAGGACGATCTTCATGATCCCCTCTTAGCCTATATGTCAAACTCACTCCCCCGTTCATGGTTACATAAGGATAAATGACATACCCAAATTTATCTTGAACAGAATGTTTAAACATAAAATGCTTCAATTTTTTATTAATGAGTAAGTTATCATTCGCTAAACGTAAACTAATTTCTTTGCCATCTACTTCGACTATTACATGGAGGTCCCAATAAAACTGTTCAAACGGATAGTTAAGTAAATCAATGCTAAATGTCGAGCGTAATAAATCTCCTTTTGCTTTTACATCTTGACTCTCAATGCGAAATTTCTTCTCATGATCAGATCTTAACACTAAATCTAAACCCGATATCTTCAGATCAAAGTTCTTTTCGTTACGAACATCAAGCTTAATTATTAAGTGTGACTGCTTCATTGATAATTTCTTTACAGATATATTGAGTGGATGTTTATTCTTGTAGTAATGATTTTTTGTAGCAAATTGAAAACTAACTTCATTCGCTTTTGTTATATAAGGTATAACTGATTGATTTTGCGTTATTTGATGGTAACCTATGTATTTATCTGTTTGATCTATTGACCCTGCATTGTAAAGGCCTACTCTTAATAGCTCTATATACTTATCTGTTTTTCTTTCTGCATATAAATCCCAGCGAGTATTTTGGATTTCTTCTTCATCAAATTGATGTGTACCCACTTTTATTAAAGGATGATTTTGATTATACACAACCTTAAAATCAAGGTTAATACGCTTCGAGGTTCCTCTATGTTTTAGATAAAGTAAGGAGTGTTCAAGCATCTCTGTATCTTGACATTTTAGCGTAATTGTTTGATCCCTATTATCCATATAAAAATCTGTTAGTGACAGGTTTCCCTTTATGATCTCTAAATGGTCTCTTGTGCTTTGTTCTCTTATTTGTAGTACAAACCTATCCGTAATACTGTATTTGTATATGTCTCTTTCTGAATTCAATTCTTGATCAAAGGAGCTAAAATTGATATAAGGCTCATACTTTTCAATTACATGATTGTTAATGAACTGAATATGAAAAAAATAGGCACCAGATTGTTTCACTTGCTTGTTTAGCATAAACCCTTTTTCTTTTTTTGAATAAATAATAGCGTCTTTCTTTAAACTGACCATATTCTCGGAATATACGATTTCGTAATGATGGGCTTCGTTCATAAAATCCAGACTTTCTTGACTCAAGACTAATAAAACAAAATCCTTTTTATCTATTATACTGGTAATTGTTATAGACTTTTTGTAACTTAAAAATAATGCTTCTTCTAATAAAATGGGTGTTGATACTTTTATACATAACCCACGTTTTTTGGTTGTATATGGCACTATAGCTTTCTCTTGAGAGGCATAATGGATTGGTTTCAAAAAAATCATCTTTTTAGGTACTGAAGGTCCGTGAAATTCCAGCTTGAATTCTTGATCTTTATTATGATTTTTCGCCATTATTTTCCAATCTCCTGCCTCATGTGTCATTAATTCTTGGACAGGTATATGAACATCATTTTCATCAATTGTTACATTAATCTTAACCTTGATACATTCATCTTGTACTAAATAAAAGTGCAAATCATTCAAATTGCCTTTAATGACCTGAAATGATAAAACCTCACCATTCCAACATACTTTTTTAATATTAATCTCTGACATATTAGACACCTTTTCACTATAAAATTTCCATATATAGATTTTAGCTTTAAAAATAGTCAAAGCTAATTCTTTATTTTAACAGGCTACAACCCTTATGTGCAGGTTTTCAAAGAAATTATTGTCAATAATTTAGTTTATAATGCACATGAATAAGTGGAGACAGCTATAGTGAGTGATAAAAATAAAAGTCACTAGTACAATCCTAGTGACTTTTGTTTTTATATTGAAGCACGATCAAATTAGAGTTCATTTACTTTCTCTTTACAATGACTTCTTCCGCAATGTTCTTTGATGCTTCTCCATTATCTAAATGACAATACGTATTGTGAAAATCTTCCATTATACGTGCATATTTTTGACTTGTATCCTCTAAGTTTGTTAGAGCTTCAATAACGTCCTCAGTTGTTTTTAGCAATGGCCCGGGAGCTTCTGTTTCAAGATCAAGATAAAAACCTCGTAATGTGTCTCTATATTTTTCCAAGTCATACGTGAAGAAGAGAATTGGTCGTTTTAAATTCGCATAATCAAAGAAAACAGATGAATAGTCTGTTATTAATACATCTGAAATTAAATACAGTTCAGTGATGTCATCATAATCAGATACGTTTAACACAAAATCCTCTACGCCTGTAAAATCTAGCTTATCGGCAATAAAATAATGCGTACGGATCAAAAAGAAGTATTCGTCCCCTAGTTGTTCTTTTAACAGATTTAATTCTAATTGTAGTTTAAATTTGTATTGTCCAGGCTTATAAAACTCATCATCGCGCCATGTGGGCGCATAAAGAACAACCTTTTTATCCGTTGGCACTTGTAATTTTTTCTTAAACGCAACCGACAGCTCGTCTTTATTTTTTGCATACAATAAATCATTTCTTGGGTACCCATATTCAAGAATTTTGTTATCAAATAAGAAGGCACTTTTAAAAATCTCCGTTGAATAATGGTTTGCAGACACTAAATAATCCCACGATCTAGACTGATCATAAAAATCTTTTTTATAATTAGGATTTGCAGAATGGACGTCGTTCATATCAAAAACAAGTTTTTTCAACGGTGTGCCATGCCATGTTGCTAAAAATACTTGATTTGGTCGTTTAATAAACCATTTTGGTTGCCTCATATTGTTCACATGATACTTCGCTTTGGCCATATAATACATGTGTTTAAAACTAAAGCGTTTGACTTTTATAGCATCACGAGGCTCTTCTTTAGATGGGTCGTTAAACACCCATATATGTTTATATTTGTTAGGATATTGGTTCTTTAAATATTCATAAATATACTTAGGACTATCTGAGTAGTTTCGACCTAAAAAGCTTTCATATAGAATAACATGATCTTTGATCTTTGTTTTTCTTGCAAGCCAAGATTGATAGAGAACGCGACTTAATGACTTTGGCTTATTTTTCACTTTCTTAATTGTTCGGAAAAGCATTCTTCGTCGAGCGATTTTTGTTGCTTTTGAATAATTTTCATCTATTAAATTTCTAACTTCTTTTTCATGTATTGCACGAGCAAAAGGGATGTTTTCAAGGCCAATACGTTTAAAGCTAGCTGACCATGCTTTTTTTATTTCGCTCGCTTCTACATCCTGATAAATATGATTTAAATACTTGTATTGGTAGGATTTAAGAAACTTATTGATTAATTTTGCTTTTAAAGAAGCATGATCGGGTCCTATCTTAGCAATTGCTTCTGATATTGATAAAGGGTAATGAATAGCTCCTTCTAGCTCTTGGTTTAATG
Organism: Shouchella phoenicis; assembly: GCF_047238345.1. NCBI lineage: Bacteria > Bacillati > Bacillota > Bacilli > Caryophanales > Bacillaceae > Shouchella > Shouchella phoenicis. Next base: position 2,901,535 of record NZ_JBDFMQ010000001.1, read on the forward strand.
AAGGGTTTTGGATAGGGTCATTTCGAACATACTTTTGATATATTGCATCTTTATCATAAATAACGGGCATAATTGTCTTTGTATAAGCTTGTGTCGTAAACAAAACATCAGCAAATCCTTGTTTGTTTTCATCAAAAAGAATAGAATTTGCATGAATGAATGTTCTTTTAAACAATATATTTAAGACAGATTGACGATATTTTTTCTCTGATAATGTCGCAGGTTTGCTAATTCGGTTATCAAGCAGTCGTTTAAGTAATCGATTATATGCAACAGATTCTGCATCTTTCTTAAAGGTTGTATCTTTGATTGAACCTAGCACAATATCATAATGATTTGGCAGACTTATAGCCGACTCCCTTAATACATACAGTGTGTGCTCATGAAGGCGGTCATCGACATCTAAGAAATAGAGATACTCACCTGTTGCTATTTGAATACCTTCGTTTCTTTTTGCATAAACGTTCGCATTTTCGGTCTCAATTACCCAAATCGACAGATCTTTATTTTCCATCTGTACCCTTTGAATCTGTTCATCAATCATTATTGATTTTTTTTCAACTAAAACAATCCACTCAATACCCGTTTGAATTTGTCCAGCAACTGATAGCCCACAGCTTAAAATATAATGCTCGTCTGCTACCGCCACAGGCGTTATAATACTAACGTTCACCTTCTTCATTCCTTTCATACAAAAAGAACTCCACACTTTTATCGATAAGCATGAAGCTCTCAAGATTGTTCTTATTTATTCGCTTCTAGTAATTCCGTTTTTATTTTTGTTGTTGAGATGCCTTCTGTGCGCGGTAAATAAACCACTTCACAGAATTCATTAAGGAAATCAAATTTCCCTTCCCAATCGTCGCCCATCACAAAAACATCCACATCATGTTTTTGGACATCGATTACTTTTTGTTCCCAGTTATCTTCTGCTATTACTTCATCCACATAGCGAATCGCCTCTAAGATCATTTTTCTATGCTCAAAGCTGTGATACGCTTCCTTTTCTTTTAACGCGTTAAATTCATCTGAAGAAATAGCGACAATTAAATAGTCACCTAAATCTTTTGCACGTTGAAGTAAGTTAATATGACCCCAGTGTAATAAATCAAAGGTTCCGTAGGTAATGACTTTTTTCAAAATGTTCTCCTCCTATCAATTTCTTCTATATGAACGATCTATATTTGTCTAATTTACAATAGGCACATTATAACATAGATTCTTCACTTTCAATTTGTAATATCATGGTTCTTTAGGGAAACTCTTGACGGTAATAAAAAAGCGCGCCGCAACTTTTAAAGCTAAAATAATTAAAAAGAGAATGACATACCAAGTTTGTATCGTAACCGATTGAAAACCTGATGCAATTGTTAACAGCAACAAGGTTAAAAAGAAACCTGGCAATCCTAACATGACACCCGCAATTTCAAAAACAAAGGATTTGGTACGAATTTTATTCACAGGATCTCGTTCATTTTGTTCTGACGCTCGTGTCAATTGGTAAGCAATTGGAACAAAAAGCGTCATAATAATAATGATTAGCATTATATAAAGACCCACAAGCTCTAATGAAGTTAAAAGCAGTAAGTCATTAATTACAAGGATCGCTAACGGCATTGATAAGAAAACTGGTAACGTGGCTCCTTGAATTAATAAATCAATGAAGTAGCCTTTCTTTGAAGTGTTCCCAGTAAGACGTGCTACTTCTCCATCAACACAATCCAATAGATACCCTGCATTATAGAAGAGAAATGCCATAAAAAATGCAAATGGCGTTGCTTGAATAAGCCATGCTCCAGAGGAAACGACGAATATGGCACTCAACCAGCTTATAGCATTTGGCGTTAATTTTAGTTTTATAAAAAGGATGGTCACAAAGATTGATAACCTTCTTAACACATACCAAGACCATAAATCTTCTTTTGCGCTATACGATTGAGACCGTTCCCTAAGCGCTGTTATTTTTTTCGTATCAAACCATGTTGATGCAATTTGTTTGTGTCTCATCATCTATTCTCCTGCCTTAAAGACACGTTCCACCACTCGCCTTGTCGCCTGACCGTCGTCTAATGGACAGTATAACTGATAAAACGTTTCGTTTTTCTCATCAGTTATTTCTTTAGAAGCGCGAATTATGGCTTCAATGCACTCATCGCTTGTTTTCACAATTGGTCCTGGTGCATGGTCTTCTAATGAGAAGTAAAATCCTCTAATGTCGTCTCGATATTCTTCGAGATCATAAGCAAAGAATATCATTGGTCTACGTAAGATTGCAAAATCAAAAAAGACGGATGAATAATCTGTTATTAAAATGTCAGCAATTAGATAGAGCTCATTGATATCTAAACTCTTTGTTACATCAATTACAAATCCTTCATACCCACTCAAATTAAGAGGAGTTGTAATGAACGAGTGTAAGCGTATTAGAATAACGTGGTCGTCACCAAGTTGTTCTTGACAACGCTTTAAATCAAGCTGTAGGTCAAAGTGATATGAACCAGGACCAGCATTGTGGTGATCTCGCCACGTTGGCGCATATAAGACCACTTTCTTCTCATGTGGAATGTTTAACTTTTTTTTCAAAGTTTCAATTTTTGCTTCGTTGTTCCCATTAATGAGTCGATCATTTCTGGGGTAACCTGTTTCTAATATCGTCTTTTCAAATGCAAATGCTCGTTTGAAAATTTCGGTTGAATAGGGATTGGGTGAAATTAAATAATCCCAATTTTTTGCTTCCTTATGGAAATTTTCAACATAGCGCTCCTTGTCCGTGCCAGGCATTCGAACTTCGTCCATGTCTGCAGCCAGCTTTTTTAAAGGAGTACCGTGCCATGTTTGCACATAAGTCGTGTGACCTGGTTTTTGAATCCAGTTCGGCATACGACTATTTGTTACCCAATAACGAGACCGAGCTAGTTCAAAAAACCACCTTAAACTTAGTCTCTTAATATATGGAATGTTTCTCTCTTCAAACTCTTTAACAAAGTTTTTATTTACACTCCATATAAGATTGTAGTTAGTCTTCTCTTCTTTGAGGTATTCATAGATTGCTCTTGGGTTACAGCTGTATTGTTTTCCAGAATAGCTTTCAAACATCACTTGCTTTTGTTTTACTGGCAACTTTGCAGATGCTTGAAAAAAAAGTTTGGTTAGTCGTCTAACTACATTCAACCGCTTTAGCTTTTTTAACATTGTTAAACCCTCTCCGTTACAAACAGATTCCCCACATACCGTTTATGATGTGGGGAATTCACATTTCTTTAGTGGCTCTGTTGCTTCTTTGTGTAGTAAGAAACTTTCTTGTCCGCTTTTTTATTTTTGCTTGTATTCGTTTCGCCTTCTGATTTTGCTTTGTTAATAACAACCAAAATTGTTTGCATTAGAATCGTTAAATCCAACCAGAAGGAGTAGTTTCGAATATAGTGTAAATCAAATTTAAGTTTTTTATCCGCGTCTGTCGTATATTTCCCCATGACTTGTGCATAACCAGTTATGCCTGGTTTTACTGCGTGTCGGTAATTGAACCATTTATTCTGACGTTGGAACTGTTTTGTGAAAAACTCTCGCTCTGGTCTGGGACCGACAAGGGACATATCGCCTTTTACAACGTTAATCAATTGTGGCAATTCATCAATTCTTGTTTTTCGAATAAATTTCCCCATCTTCGTGATGCGATCATCATTGGATTTCGCGAGGATTGGTCCGGTTTTCGACTCCGCGTCAATAACCATGGAGCGAAATTTTAAAATGTTAAAAGGTTTATGGTTTTTCCCGACACGTTCTTGTTTAAAGAAAACGGGGCCACGATCTTCAAGCTTAATTGCAAGAGCCGTTACGAGCATGACTGGTAACGTTGCAACAATCATCACAACCGCAGCACCGATGTCTACGCCACGTTTAACAAGTAGTTGTGTTAATGAGAGTGTAAACGGCTTTACTTGCATCACCATCGTATCGTCCATTGTCGTAACCGACGTATTCATCAGCAACATGTCGTTCACTTTAGGAACGACGAAAACTAGCTTTTTATTTTTCATTGCATGAAACATTAAGCGATCTTTTTTCTCTTCATCTAATTCAGAGCCAATGAAAACTACGTTGAATTGATTAATCTGCGTTCTAAGTTGTGCAAGCGATTCTTTTTTGTCGTACCATCTTACATAGCTACTTTTTGAAAGGAAGGAAGCTAAGCTGTCTTCCATCTCTTCAAATTCTTTTTCCGTCCCAATAAACATAACTTTCCCTTTTCGTGACAGCTGGCTATATTTCGTGTAGGCTGACTTCCAAATAAATAAAGAAAGAAATGCAAAACCGTGTGCAGAAAGTAGAACCGACCTTGGCATCGCAAATTCTCGGAAGAAAAAAGACACAGTCATCGTTATTAATAAGATGAAGGTCACAGCGATAGCAAGCTTTCGTACGATATCCCACACGTCATATTGTACCAATCGATCAAGTTCATATATGCCTAGAAATAAAATGCTTATCACTATAATCCAAGGTAAAATCCCTAAGAAAGCATCGTAGTTTTTAGGAGTCATTTGGTCATTAAAAAGAAGAAAAGCAAGTCCGTATGATAATACAATTAAAAGTAAATCGACGACCATTGTAAGCGCTCGTGTCGCGCGGTTTGGTATCATATTTGGCATCGTCTTAACTCCTAGATTCATAGAATTTTAAGCTAAGCTTCATTTTAGCATAAGAACGATCGAATGTCTTTTGTCAAAAGAAGGTTTTATAAAATACCATAGAGGGCGCATTCTTCACATATTTTTTCATAAACGATTTATTGATGTGTTCGTTTAATATGCCAATAATGGCGCGAAAAATAAGCTTGAAAGGAAGCGAACCCACGTACGAAATGCAAGATAAAAAAGGTGCCGATGCACGGGAGCCAAGACGTCAGTCCATTTTCTTTTGCACACTGATAAGAAACGGTAGCGTTCAAAGCAACATAAACCAAAACGATGCCGCTAAATAAAAGAAGCATGGCCGTACTAAACAAGGAAGCGATCAGTAAGACAAGGCCTGTTAAAAAAGCAAGCAACGGAATTCGATGCCTTAAACCTAGTGCACCTGGGGTTGCAGCATTGGCAATCATATTCCATTTCCCATCACCTAATGACTTATCAATCAAGCCCTTTAATGTCGGTCGCACATAATACGTCGATTGTATCGTTGTCGACAAATAAAAGGTTTTCCCCAAATCACGCATCCGCTTATGAAACTCGATATCTTCATTGCGCTTTAATCGCTCGTCAAATAACCCTACATCTGAAAAAACAGAGCGTTTATAGGCGCCGTATGGGACCGTATCAACGTACCCTTTCCAAGCTTTTCCTTCCAGTGTACGAAATTTTGAATTGCCAACACCAAATGGGTGGGAATAGACATACTCATTTACCTTCCCTTGTCTTCCAACACCTCGTGATTGAATAATTCCGCCGACCACATCCGCATCCGGCTGTTGTTTAATACAGTCTACATATTGTTGGAGAAAGTCGTTTGGGACTGACGTATGCCCATCTACTCGCAAGATGTAGGCACCACTTGCTTCCTTAATTCCAATATTCCAACCTGTAGGTAGTGTTTTCTTTGGATTGGTTACTACTTTAATTGCGTGTCCAATTGCCACGTACTCATTCACAATATCTAACGTCTTGTCTGTAGATTCCCCGTCGACAATGATTAGGTCAAACGTAAACCCTTTTCTTTTTTGATTGAGGAGATTCTCAATTAATGAGGCGATATAGCGCTCTTCATTTCGAATGACGAGCAGCACGCTTATGTGTAACGGTTCATTATGTAACATAGGGTTCTCCTTGTTCTAAGCCTAGCAAGGCACTTGGTTATAGTAACGATTAATTAAAAAATTCTTTCTATGTGTACCAACCATGACTATAATAGATTGTAGATAATTGTCAAGAAAGGACGTAATAATGGTGAAAAAAGCAATTTTCCCTCTTGTTATTCTTTTTAGTGTAACAGGAATTATCGTAAGCTATTTGTATTATCAGCAGCAAATTTCTTCTATAGCTGAGGATGCAACGACAGCTAGTACAAGTGACCGATCGGAATTAACCACTGAAGAGGAAGTCATTAATGAGCCCGACCTTGAAGATGTCTATTCTTCTGGCTGGTTAGGAGACTATTTTGATTCAGAGCCTCCTGCTGACCAACATCTTGTATTTGTTGGATCTCACGCGTTTGAAAGCACAGAAAGTGACCTTACTTGGCCATCGATTGTCATGGATGAGACTCTCGAGGCAATTGCACCAATTGAAATGAGCTATGACGTTTTAACGTTTAGTGAAGAAACCGTAACGTCTTCTTTAATTGACGATGTGTCTTCGGCCATTATCGCAGCTGAACCAACCATTTTAATTGTTGAATCGTTTTCATTAAATGATAATCAATACTACCTCCCGTTCACCGAAGAAGAATCTGTTCAGAATTTAGCTACCTTTTTGACACATATGGAAGATGAACTACCGGATATTGAAATGATTGTTGTTCCTTCTAATCCTTTTCCTAATGCTTTACATTATTTAGACCGAAAACAAATCCTTGATGAACAAGCCGGTTCACTGCCAGGAGAATATGTTGACCACTGGCAAGAGTGGCCGACTGGATCCGAGCTAGAGACTGTTATTCAAAACCTTCGACCAAATGATGAAGGTCAGCAAATTTGGGCCGATGCATTTCTAGAATTTTTTATCGATTCATAAGCTTATGTGTTCAAAATTTTATCTGTTAATCATGTAAATTTCCGTTATAATGGACAGCGTTCTACATTTTGTAGAACGCTTTTTGTTTGTCGAAAAAACGTTGAAAATCGCTTATCCACAAAGAAAGAGTTGAAACAAGCGTGTTTTTCCCACTTTCCCACAGGTTGGGGATAAAATCAATATATTGATTTATTCGCGTTTATCGTCTACCATATGTGGTATTAGAGATATAGAACAATCTATTGGAGATGCTCACTAATGAAAATATATTTTGATTCTAGAACTGGAAATGTCAAGCGTTTTACTCAAAAATTATCGTTTGACTGTGAACAGATTACAGAGTCGTTAGTCGTGGACGAGCCATTCATCCTTATTACGTACACGACAGGGTTTGGTGATTTGTCTCCTAAGACTCGTCAATTCTTAGAAACAAACCATAGATGGCTAGTAGGTGTGGCCGCGAGTGGAAATCGTATCTGGGGAGATCGATTTGCAAGAAGCGCCGACACAATTGCTAGCACGTACCACGTACCGATTCTTCATAAATTTGAACTAAGTGGGACATCAACCGATGTTGCACACTTTACACAGGAGGCTCATTCCATTGACAACACTAACGCAAAACACAGTACCCAAGTGGGTTCAGCTTAATAACGAGCTCATGATTGCAAAAGACGGCACTTATCAATTTGAAAAAGATAAAGAAGCCGTACATAGTTATTTTGTTGACCATGTTAATCAAAATACCGTTTTCTTTCATGATTTAGAAGAAAAAATGGAGTACCTCGTTGAAAATGATTACTATGAGGAAGAGCTTCTCGAGCTTTATACGATGGAAGAAATAAAAGAAGTGATGAATGTTGCGTATAATAAAAAATTTCGCTTCCCTTCTTTTATGTCTGCCTTTAAATTTTATAATGACTATGCATTAAAAACAAACGATAAAAGCAAAATCTTGGAACGTTATGAAGACCGCGTTGCTATCGTTGCTCTCTTTTTTGGTAAAGGCGATGTCACAAAAGCCAAAGCCCTTGTTCAAGCGATGATTTCTCAGGAATTCCAACCGGCCACACCAACATTTTTAAACGCAGGGCGTAAACGCCGTGGAGAGCTTGTCTCTTGCTTCTTACTAGAAGTAAATGATTCACTAAATGACATTAGCCGTGCTGTTGATATTTCCATGCAGCTTTCAAAGCTTGGCGGTGGTGTTGCGTTAAATCTTTCTAAACTTCGTGCAAAAGGCGAAGCGATTAAAGATGTAGCCAACGCGACAAAAGGTGTGGTTGGCGTTATGAAGCTTTTAGATAATGCCTTTCGTTATGCCGATCAAATGGGACAGCGTCAAGGTTCAGGTGCAGCATATCTCAACATTTTCCATGCGGATATTAACGATTTTCTTGATACAAGAAAAATCTCTGCTGATGAAGACGTTCGTGTCAAAACACTCTCGATTGGGGTAGTCATCCCAGACAAATTTATCGAGCTTATGCGTGAAGACAAAGATGCATATCTTTTCTATCCACATACCGTTTACAAAGCGTACGGGATGCACCTTGATGAAATGAATATGGAAGAAATGTACGAAACGTTAGTGGATGACCCGCGTGTTCGAAAAGAGAAAATCAACCCGCGTCGTTTGTTCCAAAAGCTAGCAATTCTTCGTTCAGAATCTGGTTATCCTTATATCATGTTTGCAGATAATGTGAACAAAGCACATGCGAACAATCACATTAGCAATGTAAAATTCTCGAACCTTTGCTCTGAGATTTTACAGGCTTCTCAAGTATCTACCTATAACGATTACAATCAAGATGATGAAATTGGGCTCGATATTTCTTGTAACCTCGGTTCCATTAATATTATGAACGTCATGAAAAATAAATCGCTCGAACAGACTGTTGCCCTCGCTACCGATGCTTTAACACGTGTATCCGAGTCAACAAACATTACGAATGCACCTGCTGTTCGCAATGCAAACGAAAAAATGAAATCAATCGGCCTTGGCGCAATGAATCTACATGGTTTCCTTGCAGAACAACATATTGCGTACGAGAGTCCTGAAGCACGTGATTTTGCCAATAGCTTCTTCATGGCAATGAACTACTATTCAATTAAACGTTCAGCTGAAATTGCGCGCGATCGTGGTGAAACGTATTACCGATACGATGAAAGTACGTATGCAACTGGTGAATATTTCACCCAGTATGTGACAACTGATTTCACACCTGAATTCGATAAAGTTGCGGCGTTATTTGAAGGCATGCACCTCCCAACAATGGAAGATTGGAAAGAACTACAAGCATTTGTAAGTGAACACGGTCTTTACCATAGCTATCGCTTGGCTATTGCCCCAACAGGTTCTATCTCATACGTTCAGTCAGCAACGGCTAGCGTCATGCCAATTATGGAGCGAATTGAAGAGCGTACGTACGGAAATTCAAAAACGTATTACCCAATGCCTGGCTTAACAGCAAACAACTGGTTCTTCTTTAAAGAAGCATACGATATGGATATGTTCAACGTTGTGGATATGATTGGAACGATACAACAACATATCGATCAAGGTATTAGTTTTACGTTATTCTTAAAAGACACAATGACAACGAGAGATTTAAACCGCATTGATCTATACGCTCACCATAAAGGCGTCAAAACGATCTATTATGCGCGCACAAAAGACACTGGCCAAGATGACTGTCTCTCTTGCGTTGTCTAAGTTTAATCGTGCAACAAGATAAAAGGAGAGTTTCTAATGACACACGTTTATGACGCAGCCAACTGGTCGAAACACGAAGATGATTTTACGCAAATGTTTTATAACCAAAATGTAAAACAATTTTGGCTTCCTGAAGAAGTCGCCTTAAATGGCGATCTTCTTACGTGGAAGTACTTGTCTGCTAATGAAAAAGATACGTATATGAAAGTATTAGCTGGACTAACCCTTTTAGATACAGAACAAGGAAACACCGGTATGCCAATCGTCGCAGAACACGTTGAAGGGCACCAGCGAAAAGCGGTTTTAAATTTCATGGCGATGATGGAAAACGCTGTGCACGCAAAATCTTACTCCAACATCTTTATTACACTCGCAACGAGCGAGCAGATTAACGATGTTTTTGAATGGGTAAAAGAAAATCCACGCCTACAGAAAAAAGCTGATATGGTTGTATCGCTTTACAAAGGCATTCAAAAAGGAGACGACATCTCTTTATTTAAAGCGATGGTCGCGTCTGTTTATTTGGAAAGCTTCTTGTTTTACAGTGGTTTCTACTACCCTCTTTATTTTTATGGACAAGGGAAACTTATGCAAAGCGGAGAAATCATTAATTTGATTCTACGTGATGAAGCCATTCATGGTGTATATGTCGGCTTACTTGCTCAAGAAATTTACAACAAGCAAACATCTGAAAAACAAGCTGAGCTAAGAGAATTCGCATTAGATTTACTTAAAGATCTCTATAAAAATGAGCTTGCCTATACAGAAGAGTTGTATGATCCGGTTGGTTTATCTCATGATGTGAAGAAATTTATTCGTTATAATGCCAATAAAGCACTCATGAACCTTGGGTTTGATCCTTACTTTGAAGATGAAGAGATTAACCCTATTGTATTAAACGGATTGAATACAAAAACGAAATCACATGATTTCTTCTCTATGAAAGGGAACGGCTATAAAAAAGCGACCGTTGAACCTTTAAGAGATGATGATTTCTTTTTCGCGGAGAAATAAACTTAACGAACATTTACTCAAGAAAGAAGTGCGACAGGTGGTAGTTATAAAAGCCCCTCGTTCGCACTTTTTTACTGATATAATCTACAGCTACACCTCTTTTCTGCTTGCGTCTGTACAAGCCCTATACGATAATAGAGAGGTTAAGCGTTCTTTAACAAGGAGGTACAAATCATGGGCAAGATGGATGAAATGATTGTCGTTGCACCAAGAAAACACGTTTTTCATGATGAATCACTCACCTTTCAAGGTGTTGTAAGCAATCACGAGCGAGTTGCAACAATCATGAACCGTATTAATCGCCATTTTAGTGAGATGAGACGAGGCAATGCGGAAGAAGATGAGACCTATAAACAGCCCATTCCCTACGTTGTGATTCGTAAAGGGAATGACATATACGCATATGAACGATTAAAGGGTGGCGGCGAATCAAGATTACACCAGAAGTTATCAATTGGTTTTGGTGGACATATGAACGCAACCTCTTCTTCTGATTTTAAAGAGATGCTCGAAACCAACACAGAGCGCGAACTTCATGAAGAACTAAACTTCGACCCTTCCTTAATTAAAGGCACGAAAACTATCGGCCTCATCAACGACGATGAAAACGATGTCGGCCGTGTTCATATTGGTATCTTATCGGTTCTAGATTTAGCCGAGGAAGCGACAGTAACGGTAAAAGAAACAAACCAACTATCTGGAATGTGGTTGTCTGTTGACCAATTGAGTGAAACGGAGACATTCGAGCGCTTAGAGACGTGGTCACAGTTCGTTATTGATATCCTTAAAAAAGCTTCATGATTGTACAATCATGAAGCTCTTTTTCTATAGAAGCTGACCCTACATAACCAAACAAAAGACAGATTTCTTGTCACAAGTAAATCGATCTGGTACATTCAAACAAAATAAGGGAGGCATACACATGAAAACCGTGAAAGAATTGGAGCAGGAGCTAGCTGAATTAAAAAGCGATTTTGTTCGTCTACAGGGAGATGTAGAAAAAATTGAATCAACAGGCGGAAATGTGGCCAAAGCAATGGAGCAACTTGATTCCCTCGAAGCCGAAATTGCTAACGTGAGAGGCCAACTTCGCGAAGCACTAACAGAAAAATAAAACCAACTACAAAAACGATCTTAAGGAGCAGAGAGTTTAAACTCTTTGCTTTTTTTCATGCACGCCCCTCCTTATGCATACGTTTAATAGTATCAACGATTAACGGTAGGAGGTTCCTATGCAAATTCACGTTATTCAACAAGGTGAATCCCTTTATGGTATTGCACAAGCCTATAATCTTTCCCCACAGGAAATTATTAACGCTAATGAGTTAGATGCACCAAACGCATTAGTCATCGGACAAACGCTGGTTATTCCCATTGAAGGTAGATATTATTTTGTTCAACCTGGTGATACCTTATCGATTCTTGCAGCACGCTACGGCATATCGGTTGAGCAAATCATCCAAATTAACCAACTCGATCCCAATCAACCTCTTTCCCCAGGTCAAAGGCTTTACTTTCCACCTGTACCAAAAATGGAGATTGAAAGTAACGCTTATATCGAGCCGATCAACAATAATTTAACCGATGCACTTATTGAAGAAGCCCGGAAGCTCTCCACTTACCTTACTTATTTAGCCCCTTTTAGCTATCAAATTAATCGTGACGGGACACTCGGTGAGCTTACGCTTGGACCGCTACCCGATATTGCAGCTGCAGATGGGTCCTCCTTAATGATGGTCATAACCAATTTAGAAGAAGGGGCATTTAGTGGAGAGCTCGGTCAGGCTGTTCTTGAAGATGATGCACTTCAAGATGAATTACTTCGTTCCATCATTGCTGAAGCAAATCGTGTCGGTCGGTTTTCCGATGTTCACTTTGATTTTGAATTTTTGCCACCCACAATGCGCGAGCCGTACAATCAATTTTTACGAAAAGCGGTTGAACAACTCCATCCACAAGGACTTCTTGTATCAACAGCGCTTGCTCCTAAAACCAGTTCCGAGCAGTCTGGTCAATGGTACGAAGCACATGATTATCGTGCACATGGAGAAATTGTCGATTTTATCGTGCTGATGACGTACGAGTGGGGCTATTCTGGAGGACCGCCCTTAGCGGTTTCACCTATTGGACCTGTTACCGATGTCGTCGAGTATGCGTTATCTGAGATGCCATCTGAGAAAATTATGCTCGGCCAAAATCTCTATGGCTATGATTGGACACTTCCATATGAACCTGGTGGCGACTATGCAAGAGCGGTCAGCCCTCAACAAGCCATTACACTAGCTAGAGAAAATAATGCTGCTATTCAATATGATGAAGAAGCGCAAGCACCCTTCTTTTTTTATATTGATGAATCAGGTGCAACCCATGAAGTGTGGTTTGAAGACGCACAATCCATTAACGCAAAGTTTTCCCTCATTCGAACGTATCAATTAAGGGGAATTAGTTATTGGAAACTCGGCTTAGCGTTTCCACAGAACTGGCTCTTGTTGAATGACCAATTTACCATCCGGAAGCGTGCTTAACTCCCCTTACAATAAAAAGGGGAGTTTTTTCGTTTCAATTCGTTTAAATCGGGAATTCAAAAAATAAAAAGTAAAGCAGGTGATTTGAATGGAAGGCACTGCCGTCATAACTGGAGCCGCATCTGGAATTGGCTTAGCAACAGCTCATTTGTTCATTAAGCACAGTATTCCAGTGGCATTAATTGATATAGATGGGGAAGCGCTAGAAAAATTGAAACAACAATACCCTGAACACACAATTTATACTTACCGTGGAAATGTTGCCAATAATGAAGAAATGAAGCGTATTTTTACAGATCTTTCATCCTCTGTAGCTACCATTTCAACCCTGTTTGCCAATGCCGGAATAAATGGAAAAGTCACGTCGATTGAAGCTTTTGATCCCGACGATTGGGATGAAACCATCCATACAAATTTACGAGGTACGTTTTTAACAGTTAAATATGCCATCCCCTTTATGAAAAAACATGGTGGATGCATTGTGTTAACAAGTTCCGTAAATGGCACCAGAACGTTTTCAAATGTTGGTATGTCTGCCTATAGCGCGTCAAAAGCGGGAATTGTCGCCTTTGGGAAGATGGCAGCACTAGAGCTTTCTCATTACCATATACGGGTTAATACGATCTTACCAGGTGCTATTAAGACAAACATTGGCGAGCGCACCTATCGAGAGGACACTGAGCTCGAGCATCTTTCCTTTCATAAAAAAGTAGACTCGTTCCCAACTTCTGCTGCCGATCCAATTGAAATCGCCCAAACCGTCTACTTTCTTTCAACCAATGAAGCAAAACATATAAGCGGTACGGAGATTGTTATTGATGCTGGACAAACCCTTTTATAGTGAAAAAGCAACACATCTAGATGTGTTGCCTCGTCTACTAGCGTATAATAATCATGATTAAAACGATTAGCCCTAACCACATTGGAATACTTAATAAAACGCCCCAACACAAGCCCACCAAAAAACGTGTACCATACATGACAGAATCCCTCATTTGGATTTGTTTTCTTCTAGCTTTGGCGAAAAAAGGACCGTTTATGCAATCAACGCTCTTTTTCTATAGTGTATGTGTACAGTTGAAAGGTTGAACCATTCGCGTTTCATTCATATTATAAAAAAATTAATAAAATGAGGTTTGGTTCGTATATAAACGGGGAAAAGTATCAATACATTCGGACGTTTGATAAACATACAAAAAGAGACAAGGTATGTCCCCGCCTCTTTTAACGAATTTGTCTAACGCATAAATGTTTTATCGAATTGTAACGAATCATTTGTCTATCCCTATCATATGAGAGACTTATCTACAAGTCAACCCTTAAGATTCGACAAACCTATCATTTACACTTTACGTTTTAGATAAGGGCGCTAACCAATTGCGCCCTTCTTCTGTTAACGCAATACTCGGTTTGACATCTCCGTTTTTCAACTCTTTATTCTCTGAACCAATTAATTTCTCCACTTTTAATAAATCGATTAGTTCACTTGCTGAATTTGCTGGAATCCCAAACTTCACTGAAAATTGATTTCTAAGCCATGGAGCCCCTAAATACAACTCATTTTCCGTTCCAAATCGATCTTCCCAATCATCAATAAAGCGTAGTGCATCCATTTTATAAGATTCTAAATGATATTCTTTCACTTCTAAATGTAAAAATTCTCTTAAATCCTCACTGTAATGAGAGTAATTTGTAATATCAGTATGCTTAGGTGCCGCTTCTGATAAATAATAAAGTTCAACACGTTTTCCTTTATACATTAAACGGCTCATAATTGGAACCATATCGCTATCTGCGGTAACAAAAACATAGCAGGAAATATTTTCATCTTTATACGTCATCTCAATCGCATCGATACACAGTTCAATATCAGAAGAGTTCTTTCGTGAATCTCCTTCTTTGTCATTTGAATAGACATGTCGGATTTGAACGCGTTGCTTTTGTAAATCCGTTAAGCTCGAACGAATTCGTTGGAAATCTGCATAGGCACGAAATGTTCGAACTTGATCCTGTCCATACCGGTCCCACAACGAATAGAATAAATTCTTTTCTTCACTCTCATGATTAGGATTATGATTGTACCGATTCATTAATGTCCAATACACGTTGTCATAATCAACAAAGATGGCAATGTTATCATGGTCCCCTGTTTTAAACGCGCTGTCTCTCTGTGCTCTGCTCATTCTACTAACCGCCGTTTAACGATCGTACGTTGCCCTCAAAAAGCGGTCTTCCTCCTATTCATTTCCATGAGGCACATGGCTTGTCACGAATATGCTCGATTTCTATTTTAGAATAACCTAAGTGTACGATAAAATTTAAACCTTGCATATATGAATTTCGATATTTTACATTGGGCAAATAAACCCGCTCTTTTCCAAAAAAACAGGAAAATATTCTTATTTGCGAGAAAATTTCAGTTGACACCTTGAGTGTATGATACATATAATACACTCATAATGTGTATGAAGTACTTAATACATGAAGGAGGGATTTTATGTCAATTATAAAGTTAATGCTATTTGAGTACAAAAGAATTTGGAAGCTCTACCTCGCTCTTGCTATTGGCATTGTGGTCGTTCAACTTCTTTCTATCTGGTACGGCTCCTATCAGACCGCTTCATTCTATATCGAGAATGCACGTATTAGCGGCAGAAGTTATCTGCAGATTGCACAAGAATATGGCGTCTTCTTTTCTCAACCTTTTCATGGCTTTCCAGTTATCGCGTCCATTATGATTTCCATAGCAGCTTTGCTTCTTTATAGTTGTTTAATCTGGTATCGAGACTGGGTTGGGAAATATGCCATGGCGCAGCGGTTATTTACACTTCCGATTAACCGTTCTTCCCTTTACTTTTCAAAGTTATTTACGATTTTCTCTCTTGTATTAGGACTCATTGTGTTACAATTTTTTATTCTTCTAGCAGGCATAGGACTTGTCTACCTAACGGTTCCAAGTGAATTTCTACAGACTGATGACTTTTCTATTCAAGCGATTATAGCTTATGAACGTTTTTTTTCAGTCCTTTTACCATCGACATTCACGAATTTCTTGCTCATCTACGGAGCTGGCTTCACTTTTTTAACCGTTTTATTTGCACTAATTTTATTGGAGCGGTCCTTCCGTGTTAAAGGCGTCTTTTTAGGCGTAGGTTTCGCAAGTTGGTCCATTGCCTTAAACGGTTTTGGTACGTACCTTTCCGTTCAATTTCATTTATTTGAGCGAGAAGTTTTGTTTATTTTGGCATTAACGCTCATCTTAACAACGATTTTCTCGACTTTACTCAGTCTATCTTTATTAAAACGAAAGGTGATGGTGTAAATGAATAAAAAGCGCTATGTCTTTTTCGCTTTGTTTTTAGTGTTCATCGTTGGAACCATTACCACTGTCTATAGCGTGCAAGCATATGAGCATCGACTCATTAAACATCCGTTTCAGTGGGAAGTAACAGAAGGAGATCAACATTTCTTTAACCAAGTTTCGTTTGAGGGACACGCAGAAAGTGTAAGGACTACTAGTTTTTATGCATTTCAGGCTAACGGCTCTTCCATAGAACATAGTCGCACTCGCCCCCTGCTCGAATCCTTTATGGACTCAGCGAAAAAGAATCAAATGATGTATGAGAATCGTTCCTTTTTCCGTATGAAGCCGTTAGAACGGCAATTGGTACTAGAGAACGACCAGTTCCTTGCTGCGGTTGGGTTTGAAGAGGTTTATCAGAATGGAATCTATCAATACGATTTAGTTATTCACAGTAAGGCGAAAGATGGGACTGAATCAAAGCGACTCAAATTTGAATCTGAAGACGAATATCAATCGATTCTTAATGGTACGATACATGGAAATCGCTTGCTTCTATTCAGTGGCGATTATTATAGCAATGAAGAGTTTCCAGGTTATCTTACAGCCTACGACATCGACTTAACAACAAATGAAGTTGTACATGAAACAAAGCTTACTGCGCCAACTACTGCTACAGGTATAAACGCAGATGATATGCTGAGTGATTCGATGTATAACCCTAACGCCATTACCTTTCATCCTGAGAAACCAATTGCTATTTATACATACGAAACCTCTGACCGGACAGTTGGCTACAGCATCTATCATTTTGATACACAAGAGATTCAAACGGTTGAGCAACCTCCAGACTATCAACACACACTCGTCTCTACATTTTCTGATGGGTTTCACCTTTTGGATCTTTCTAAAACAACTGGAAAAGCAAATGTACACACGATTCACATGGACGAGGCTGGTGCGATAAATGATGAAGTAATTAAAGTAGAGTTGCCCTCCTTACGAGATACAGTCCAGTTTTCCTATGCGAGCGATCAATTAACGTTGCTTCATCGAGATGACACCGGCTATCAACTTGATATGTATCATGTTCCTGAACAGCACCAGCTTCTTTCAGCGACATTACCAGTTAAAGAGGAACATGGCTTGTTTCGAATTACATCCATGCAAACGAATGAATAAAAGGAGGGAATCATGAGTATTCAATTTAACACCAGAGAACCCGTCTACATTCAAGTCATTCGTTATTTTAAAGAACAAATTGCGTTAGGTCATTTACAAGCAGGACAAGAGATTCCATCCCGTCGTGAGCTTGGCGCTTCACTAAATATTAATCCAAACACAGCCCAGCGTGCCTACAAAGAAATGGAGGAACAACAATTGATTGAAACGGAGCGAAATAAACCGAGTCGAATTACGCAAGACCAAACGATTGTCAATCAAGTACGTACCGAGCTCATTCAGGAATCTGTTGATTTTTTTCTCGATTCGATGAAAACTATCAATGTGCCCCTTGAAGAGTTACTTGGCTTGATACGAACAAGGTATGAGAAAGGAGCCGACTCTTATGATAAGCGTTGAACACGTATCCCTTTCGTTCGGGCGCAAGTCGATTTGTACGGATGTCACATTCACGGCAAAAAAAGGTGAGATTACATGTTTAATTGGCATGAATGGGGCAGGGAAAACAACCTTGTTAAAAGCAATCGCACACCTACTCCCCATCAAATCTGGGCATATTACCATTGATGGCACGACGATGGATGCATCTAAGCAAAAAGAGGTCATGTTCATCCCTGATCTTTTGCCAATGTCCCCTAGTTTCACGATTCACGAAGGGATTTTGTTTATGAAAGATTTCTATACAAATTGGAACGACCGTCGTTGTAACGAACTGCTTTCTTTCTTTAAGATCGATTCGAAACAAAAAATAGGTCAGTTATCAAAAGGGAATTTAGCGAAAGTCAATCTAGTATTAGGCTTATCGGTTGATGCGAGGTATGTCATCATGGATGAACCATTTTCTGGAATTGACCTGTTTAGCCGTGAGGAAATCGCCTCGTTATTTGCAAGCGGCTTTCTTGAAGATAAAGGCATTTTAATGACCACCCATGAAATTCGTGACATTGAACATTTAATTGATAAAGCCATTCTATTAAAAGATGGAACAAACATAAAAGAATTTTATACGGAAGATACGCGTTTCGAAGAAGGAAAATCAATTGAAGATGTCATGCGTGATGTGTACGTGATGTAAACCTACAGCTGACAAAACGATCTTCATGAATGAAAATGGATCATTCATGAAGGTACGTTCATTAAACAATTATTACGTGGAAAGAGCATTCTTATTGTACAACGTAATCAGCAGCCACACGAAAGCCCTTTTCCTTTACTGCATGTATCGGAAATGTCTCATCCAAATGCATGCAGCAAATGAAGGCACGTTGATCTTCAGAAATGATCTCTTCCAATTTCTTTAACGATAAATGAACATTTCCTGGATAGTCTAAATAAGAGGTGTCCTGATAAACGGTATGGTAAAACTGTTGGCTTATTTTTTCTAATATGGTTACAGGAATGCTTTTGCCGTCCCCACTGTAATAAAAATGCTCGTTTTTTGCTCCATGCACACATTCATACGCGTAACATTCTAGATGTTCGGCATGCTCAGCTTTTATCGCCTTTAATTGATAAGGACCAAATGTTCCACCTTCCTCTACTGCTTCCCATATTACTTGTCCTTCTTCCACACCCATTCCGATTAAAATTTGTTTAGCATGATCTAATAACGATTGGGGTGCTTTTAGTCGTAGCTTCGCTGTAAAGGCAGGCTGCATTTTTATATACGAATAGAAAATAAAATCACCTAGTGAACCAATGTGATCAGGGTGCGTATGTGTTAAGACGACCGTCATTCGCTCAACACCTTCTAATACTCGAAAACGCATTAAGCGCTCAAATGTTGCACTCCCACAGTCAAACATGCATAATTCTCGATCATGATAAAAAAAACCTCCATTGTTTCCTAGCTCCGTATGAAAAGCACTGCCACATCCGATAAAAGTAAGTGGGCTATGTATGATTGTTTCATTTGTCATTAGAGGTTCTCCCTTCTTGTTTGTAAAAAACCATTTGCGTTGCTGTCTCGTTGACTTTATAGTAAAACAAACAGCAATTTATTAAAAGGGTGCGATTGAGCGATGAAAGTAAAGAGTGGTGTTGAGCAGGCCGTTTGCATACTTGTTATGCTCGCCACACAGTCAAATCAACAATATGTGAAAAGCGATACAATATCAACACGTTTAGATGTGTCCCCGTCTTATTTAAAAAAGGTGATGCGAAAATTAGTGGTCCATGAACTTATTACGAGTACACCGGGGAATAGCGGCGGATTCTCGCTTGCTCGTCCGGCTGAATCCATTCATATGCTCGACATTGTCCGAGCTATTGAAGGTGGCGGTTCTTTTTTGAAAACAGAAGGGCTAATTGAACGGGTTTTTCCAGAAACGGATGCAGCTCGAGTCGGTTCACAACAGCTCGAGGCCATCTTTTCTGATGCCCAAGAAGCCTATTATCAATCGTTACAGAACGTCACGTTAAAAGAAGCCATTCTATCAACATTAAGTCGAGATACGATTCAGCTTGTCGACTGGAACGATGCTTTTGGACAAACGGATATTCAGAAATTAAAGAATGAGCTGTAAAGAGAAGGAGTCGTTCTGTTGTTTAGTCGAAAAACCGTTCTCGTTTTAATCGTTGCACTGATCGCAGCGATTTATTTTTTCTATGCACAGAATCACCAGCTAGTTGAAAGCAGCCATACCATTGAAGTCGAACACTTGCCTTCAGAGCACGACGGTATTACAATGGTCCATTTATCTGACCTCCATTCAGCCGAATTCGGCGATCGCAATGAACGCTTGTTAGAAATGGTTGTTGCCCAGTCCCCTGATTTAATTTTTATGACTGGTGATTTAATTGACTCCTATACGTCTAATCAAGGAGAAGGGGTTCAGTTAATGGAAGATCTTGTCGCGATTGCACCGACCTATTATGTAACAGGTAATCATGAATGGCGTTTAGACCTCGTAGATGAACTAAGCGAAACGTTGACGAATTTCGGGGTTCACGTCCTTCGTGACGAAACCGTAAATGTGGAAGTAGATGATTTCGCCTTTCAATTAATCGGAATTGATGACCCTGACCGCTCACCCAATGCGGATCCAAGCGAAGTAACCGCATCTTCATTAGAAGAAGCAAATGTTTCAGCTTCCCAAGAATTGTTTACCGTTTTACTTGCTCACCGACCTGAAATGTTTTCTACTTATCAAGAAGCGAATCTTGACCTTGTCTTGTCCGGCCATGCTCATGGTGGCCAAATTCGCCTTCCGCTTATTGGAGGCATTCTTGCTCCAGGACAAGGCCTTTTTCCAGATTACAGTGAAGGCATGTATGAGGAGCTGGACACAAAAATGATTGTTAGCAGAGGTCTTGGCAACAGCCTTTTTCCGCTACGTGTATTTAATCGACCAGAAGTTATCCGCATTGATCTCATTCCTTCCCCAGCCTCATGAAATCATAAAAGCACACGCCCAATGGCGTGTGCTTTTTCGATTATAGTGCGTGAATAAATTGTTTTGCTGTTTCAATGGATGACTGTGGATTTTGACCCGTAACAAGTTTTCCATCCGCATAGACGTTTTCTTCCCAGTCGCCTTTCCCAACAAAGATTGCGCCTTCTTTACGTAAGCGTGTTTCAAGAAGGAACGGCATTTGATTCACTAATTCTACACCCTCTTCTTCCGTATTCGTGAATGCCGCAACTTTGCGATTTGCAACAAGAAACTCTCCGTTTTCTAGCAGTACACCTGTTAATGCAGCAGGACCGTGACAAACGGCACCAATGCCTTTATCTGCCGCATGGAAATCACGCAAGATTTGCTGTAACTCTTCATTATCTGCTAAATCAAACATTGCTCCGTGGCCACCAGGCATGAACACACCGTCATAACTAGCTGATTCCACTTCCGATAGGGGGATTGTCCGTTTTAAAAGCTCTGCTAATTCATGCCACTTCTCTGGAATTTCACCGTTATCTAGACTTGCATCGTCGATCGGAGATTCTCCGCCTTTTGGACTAGCAACCGTTACTTGATAGCCTGCTTTTGTAAATTCTTCATATGGCTCTGTAAACTCTGATAACCAGATACCAGCGAACTCTTGATTATTCATTCTTTCACCGTTTGTTACAACCATTAGTAAATGCTTTGTACTCATGTTTATCTCTCCCTCATTTTTATGCTACTCCTCTTTTTCCCCTTGCCTTTTCCCTTTAAACAAGAAAAAACATTGCGACTACTGCAATGTTTTTCCTGTTGCTATGACTTGCGCATTTTCGTTTGAATTGCGTAAGCCACACCATCTTCATTATTTGATTTTGTAATAAAGTCAGCAGCTTCCTTTAATGCTGGAATGGCATTTTCCATCGCCACTCCACACCCAGCATATTGAATCATTGATAAGTCATTGCCGTTATCTCCAATACACATGACTTCTTCTTGAGTAATCCCAAGCTTTTCTGCTAAATGTTTCACGGCATTCCCTTTGCTTGCTTCTGGATGAAGAATTTCTAAAAAGAACGGGGCACTTTGGACCATTTCATACCGTTCTTTAATATGACTCGGAATAGAAGCTTTTGTTTTCTCAAGCTTTTCCGGATCATCAATAAACATAATTTTCGGCAAGACGATGTCTTTATCGAGCTCTTCTTTTGTTCGAAAACTTAACGGAACTTGCGTCACGTATGATTCATAGACCGTATAAGGAGAGACATCTTTATCGAGGGTATACAGCTTTTGTTGATCAAAAAAATGCATCGGCGTTTGTAAATCAGCGGCAACATTCGATAAGTCGAGTAAGTCTTGAAACCCAAGCGTCAACGAAACCACATTCTCATTTGTGTGCGTATTTTGAACAAGGGCACCATTATAAGCAATGACATAATCATCTTCCGTCGTTAATTCAAGCTCAAGTAAATACCGTGTCACGCCGCCTAACGGTCTGCCTGTACAAAGAACGACCGTCGCTCCTTCCGCTTTCGCTTGTTGAAGAGCTTCCTTCACTCCCGGTGTTACATGATGCTGATCATTTAATAATGTTCCATCCATATCAATCGCAATTAATTTATACATTTCTCTCTTCCACTCCTTTAAAACCCACACATTAGACAGTTATTTAAACAATTTACTAACCGATTGTTCTTTATAGATTCGATATATCGCATCGGCAAGCAAATCGGCCATCGATAAGATCGTCATGTTATCAAGCTTCTTATCGTCAGGCATTTCAATGGTATTCGTTACGACAATTTCTTTAATTGGTGCAATGCGTAACCGTTCAATTGCTGGTCCTGTTAAAACAGGATGCGTACAGCATGTATACACGTCCTGCGCACCATGTTCCACAAGTGCATTTGCTGCTAAAGTAACGGTTGCCGCTGTATCAATAAGATCATCAATAATAATCGCATTCATTCCTTTTACATCCCCAACAATTTCAATCGCTTGTGGAAAACCAGGTTCTGGGTGACGCTTGTCGACAAATGCGATTGGTGCATCAATGTATTCAGCTAGCTTTCTCGCCCTCCCCAAGCCAGAGGTATTTGGTGCAACGACTACAGGGTTAGCCAAATTCTTTTTCACATAATGTTGCGCAAGAAGCGGCAACCCCTGAAGCGGGTCAACAGGAAGATTAAAAAAGCCTTGTATTTGCGGTGCATGGAGATCTACCGTCACCATTCGATCAGCGCCAGCAGCTTCAAGTAAGTTTGCAATTAGTTTCGCAGCAATTGGTTCTCTTGAACGGGCTTTTCGATCTTGTCTGGCATACCCATAGTAAGGAATGACAACATTAATCTCACGTGCTGACGCTCGTTTTAACGCATCAATCATAATTAATAATTCTACAACATGTTCATTTCCAGGCTGAGCGGTTGACTGCACGACAAATACTTTTGCCCCGCGAACACTTTCTTGAATATGTATCTGAATTTCTCCATCACTAAATCGATTGACTGTACATTGGCCGATTGAGCATCCAAGTCGATCCGCAACTTCTTTTGTTAACAACGGGTTTGAGTGCAGGGTAAAAAGCTTAAACTTCTCATCTAATTCGTAACTCACGTCAACGCCTCCTCGCTTTAATCAAATTGCTTTTATTGTAGCTTACTTTTGCAGTTTATACAAAGCGTTGTCTCCAAATAAAAAAGTGCTCCTCTCAATTAGTAAGAGAAGAACACTACCGTACATCAAAATCCTCGTGCAGTCATCGTTAATGGAAGAATAGAGGGTTGTTCACAGGTGCTTGTCATTTGATAGTGCCGCCCGCTTTCCGATGCCTCTAGCAGTCCATACATCGCTTCTAGTACATGATATGCTAGTGCATCATTTGCGCGATGTAGGCGCTTCTCTCGAATGGCCATAACCATATCTAGCACACCAAGTCCTCGATTATTTTCTTGAAACCCATATGTAAGCGGCACTTCTTTAAAGGCTAATTCACCCTGTCTCTTATATAAAAGTGGACCTCCGAATGTATTCGGGTCAGGTAAAAGAAGTGAGCCGAGTGTTCCGTGAATTTCTAGGTTAGGCGCATTAGAACCCCACACATCAAAACTTGTAAGTAAAGTAGCAATTGCGCCATTTTCAAAATCGATGACACTAGCTATATGAGTCGCTACATCAACGTCTATCAATTCTCCGTACTTAGCTGCTGAAGTAATTTGACGCTGATCGTAGGCTTTTCCAGCCGAAGACGTGAGTCGCTTCATGGGTCCTAAAAGGGAAGTCAAGGCTGTTAAATAGTAAGGACCCATATCAAATAACGGTCCAGCACCTTCTTTATAAAAAAATTCTGGATTTGGATGCCAATCCTCCGGTCCATGACTCATCATAAAACCGTTCGCTGACACTGGCTTCCCAATCCAACCATCTTCAATAAGCTTTTTCGCAGTTTGTAATCCCCCTCCTAAAAATGTATCTGGCGCTGCCCCTAAATAGAGCTTTTTCTTCTTGGCAAGTTGACGTAGCTCCTGTGCTTCGCCTAACGTTAACGCTAGCGGTTTTTCCCCGTAAGAATGTTTCCCCGATTCTAATGCACGCTTATGTACGACATAATGAGCGGTTGGAATCGTTAAATTAATGACTACTTCAATTCGTTCATCTTTAAAAAAATCGTCCATTGTTAAAGCTTCAACATCTGTGTACTGATCCGCTTTCTTCGTAGCTTGAGCCATATTTACATCTGTACAAGCAATTACGTTTATTCCATCAAAGCGCTGATTCAATTGAAAATAAATATCACTAATGTTTCCACAGCCAACTATCCCAGCTTTTACAGTCTCCAAATTACCCTCTCCTATGTCTTAGTCGCAATTTAATAGCGCTTTCATTATGATACATTAAGAAAGCGAGTGCAAGCACACTCGCTTAATTTTTATGGCCAATAATAGCCTGCCCCAGTTGTTTCTGCACGGCTATCCACATGTGTAAACGTCTGGTAAATAATAATCCCACTAAAACCACATGTTCTAGCTATATTTGCTTTCTGAGTTGGTGTGATCGATGACGATACATCCGCAGCAGACCCGTATAAATGCATGCTATTGCTTGCACCACCTACACTTGAGTTGTGGCTCCGGCTTCGAAATCCAGAATTAATCGTTAGGGCAATGTTACCAAGCTTACGACGCTTTGCTTCTAGTTTGTACATTAACCGTCGAACATTCTCTTGAATTTGCGTTGCAGATAATGCCCCTCCAGAAAAACGAGAACCATCTCGAGAATGAAATTCACTCCAATTGAAATGTCTAGTTGAACCATCTGCTGCTTCTAAGTTGTTTAGCGCAGTATGGGTTTGTGGACCAGCTACACCATCGGCACTTAAATTGTAACTCGTCTGAAAACGACGAACAGCTCCTTCAGTAGCCGGTCCGAATTGCCCATCTACGGTAATATGTGTTCTGCTAGGTGATGCAGATGCATATCCAGCAATTCGAATTTGTAATTCACGTACATCTTCTCCACTCATTCCAGCTCTTAGTGTTCTTGCCCAATTAAATGCCATCTTCATGCCCCTCTATTTTAGACTCGCAAGCGCTTGCTAATTTTAATAGAGAAGGATTTGCAAATAAATAAAAAGTCCTCACTAATCTTTTCAGCTAATTGAAAATAAGCTATAATTGAATGAATACTCATTCATAAAGGGGCGAAGAACTTGTCGACTGAAAAAAGATTACTCCAACTCGCAGAGAAAATGAACAAAAACCCAGAAAAAATTAACGGTTTAAACCGACACTACCAATTTGAGTTAAAGCCACAGGCTCGATATGGTGTCCAATTTTCCGACGGAACTGTACAGGTGGATAAAGAACCTCCTTATAGTGAAGAAGCCTGTATTTTAAAAATGAGCGAAAGCAATTTGCACAAATTATTAGAAGGAACATGGAATCCTACCGTTGCTTACATGACAGGGCAATTAAAAGTTGATGGAGAAGTTCGTCATGCGCTTAAACTTCATGAAATTGTTAAGCATTATACAGACTCCACAAAGTAAAAGTTCGATGATGCTGTCCGACTTTCATGCACATAAAAAATCTTCATGAACGAGCATTCATGAAGATTCTTTTGCATCACCTTTTAAGACACGCTTTAGTTGTTCGCTTTGTTTTTCACATCGCCTTTAGCGTCTTGTGTTTCGCCTTTTACTTTATCTTTCTTACCTTCAGCTTGCATTTTTTTATTATTTGTTACATTTCCAACTGCATCTTTAACTGCACCTTTTGCTTTATTGCCTGCACCCTTTGCTTTATCGCCAGCTCCGTTACTACTCATGTAAAACGCCTCCTTATGTTTCTGTACTATGTGTATAGACGTTTTACAAATTCTTTAAACCTTTATTTATTGCGACGTTCAATCTCCCATTGGGACCGAACCTCGTCCATTACTTTCATAACGTCTCTTGTTACGTTCAAGTAGGAGCAATCATTTCCCGATATTGTTTGTTCCATAGCAATGATTTCATTAATAAGTGCATCTGAATCGTTCATTCTTATCACTTCTGTTCGCCCATCTAACCAATGAATGGTTGCTTCTTGAGCTCTTGGGAAATCCTCTACCGTAACAAACCCATTTTCACAAGCGACCATTCCTCTCTTCGGCATTTTTGCACGAAATGCGAGTGAGATTGTCGCCATTTCATCCTGGCTCGTTCTTAATAGAATGGCTGATTGCTCATCTACCAAAGAACTTGATGGTTTCATTGTTGTAAACACTTGATTTGGTTGACCAGACATAAAATAACGTGCAAACGAAAGGGCATATGTACCAATATCTAATAATGCCCCGCCAGCTAATTCAGGATTAAAAAAGCGGTTTTTTTCATCGTAAGGTTTGTAGCTACCAAACGTCACGTTAATTGTTTTCACAACTCCAAGCTGATTGGCCGTCATCATCGCTTTTAATTTATGGTACAACGGCATGTGAAAAATCGTCATTGCTTCCATTAAGACAAGCTGCTTCTCTTTCGCAAGTGCGACTAACTCATTTAGTTCAGTAGCATTTACCGTAATGGCTTTTTCACAAAGTACATGCTTTCCTTTGCTCAACGCTTGTTTTATGTATTCATAATGATTCACGTGCGGTGTCGCTACATAAATAATATCCACTTGATTATCTTGCAACAATTGATCATAGTCTCCGTAAGCTTTAGCACCAGCGTAAGGCTTGGCAAACGCTTCAGCCTTTTCCTGAGAGCGAGACGCCACTGCATATATGTTTCCATGGTGCTTATTTAGTGCTTTTGCAAAATCATGAGCAATCGTACCGAGGCCTAAAATGCCCCACTTATAGTCTTTCAACACATTCAACTCCCTTATTCAGTCCTAGTTCTATTCTACAAAAACTGTCAAGCCACGACTACTCCCCTCATTCACAAAAACTCCCTCTACACTTCTACTAGAATTTCCATCGTTGTTCCGATATAATGAACTATTGACTTCTTTAAGTTATGAATATCGATAGAAAGGGTGGAAAACATGGGCATAATTGTTGTCGAAGTCTGTGATGGAAACCTAATGAGTCGCGTCGATTTAGAGGAAATGCTTGAAGCAGAATACCCTGAAGTGGCTGTTATGGAGAATGAATGCCTTTCGTTCTGTGGTCTTTGTGCAGTTCGTCCATACGCTATGGTGAACGGTACACGGATTTATGGAAAAACAGCCGAAGAGTGTGTCGCTAAAATTAAGCACCGAATTGAGTTAGAACTCGCTTTATACGAGCTTTAATATGAATGAATATCATTATAGGTCGTAATAGTCATTCAAAATAGATCGTGCGTCTTTTTCGCATCAATTTCGAGTTATGAAATTCTTCACATAGCAACCTATTCTTAACGTCACACGTTGTGGCGTTTTTTAACGGTTTTAAGCGAAAGGGCTTACAGATATTCGGCTAATTTTAAGCGTTAAGGAAATACTAAGTGAGTCGATTGAAAGAGATATAGGAGAATACATATGTTCGAGTTACTGCTTCTCATGTTAGAAAGACTAGGTCTTATCGTCATGTTAGCGTTTATTGCAACGAGGTTCCGTTTTTTTCGGAAGATGGCCTCTTCTAGTAAATTATCTACAAAACAAAAAACAACAGCCATTCTCTTTTTTGGTCTTTTTGGAATTATTGGCACCTATTCAGGTGTGACGTTTCAACCCGAAACACTTGCGCTTCAACGTATCACGTTTTCCATTTCCGATGATGAAGCAATTGCGAACTTTCGTGTGATTGGGGTCATGCTAGCCGGTCTTTTTGGTGGCTATAAAGTTGGCTTAGGCGCTGGCCTCATTGCAGGAATTCATCGGATGTTTTTAGGTGGGTTTACGGCATATGCTTGTGGAATTGCCTCCATTCTTGCTGGTGTTCTCGCAGCTTTTTATCGCAAAAAAAATCCTCGTGCTATCCACCAGCCTGTGCAAATCATGACTCTTGGCGCATTAGCCGAAACCATGCAAATGGGGTTAATCGCTTTACTAGCGACACCGACATCTCAAGCAGTCGAACTTGTGCAGTTAATTGGACTACCAATGATTATTGCCAATGGCATTGGCTGTGCACTGTTCTTTCTTATTATTCAAAGCGTCGCAAAAGAGGAACAAAAAGCAGGTGCGTTACAAGCACAGAAAAGCTTAAGAATTGCTGAACAAACTCTCGTTTATTTAAAGCACGGTTTGAGCAACGAGTCTGCTTATAAAGTGTGCAAGATCCTTTATAAAGAGCTTAATGCATGCGCGATTGCCATCACCGACAAGAGCATGATTTTAGCTCATATTGGTGTAGGAGCGGATCACCATAAAGCAAATAGCCATATTCAAACACGTTTAACATTAGATGTCATTCAACAGAAGCGAATGAGTATTGCTGGAGATGACGAGATCCATTGCAAAGAAGACAACTGTCCTTTAGGGGCTGCGGTTATCGCGCCTCTCATTATACGAGATGAGGTCGTTGGAACATTAAAATTTTACTTTCATTCTAAAAAAGAGATTACGGCACTTGAAACGGAGATGTTGTCTGGACTTACAAACTTATTAAGTAGTCAGCTTGAATTAGCAGAAGCGGATCGTGCTTATCAGCTCGCTAAAGATGCTGAAGTGAATGCCTTACAAGCTCAAATCAGTCCACACTTCTTATTTAACACGTTAAATACGGTTATTTCCCTTATCCGTTTGGATCCAGCAAAAGCACGAACCATGCTTCATTCATTGTCGCAATTCTTACGTCAGAACGTGTCCGCTACTACCATTAAATCACATACTTTAAAAGAAGAGCTGCATCATATTCAAGCTTATTTATCGATTGAAGAAGTCCGATTTGAAGATCGTTTGACCGTCACCTATTCGATTGATCAAACATTTTTATCGACAGAGATTCCACCGTTAACGTTACAACCCTTAGTTGAAAATGCAGTGAAGCATGGATTTCGTCATAAAGGAACGAACTGCCAGCTTTCTATTGAAGTATTTGACCACGGTCGAGACGTCGGTTTACGTGTTCGAGATAATGGTGCTGGTTTTCAGCTTGATGACGTTAATATTCACGAGCACGGTCAACAAACTGAATCAAGTACAGGAATTGGGATCTACAATAGTAACAAACGACTACAAATGATGTTTGGAGAACGCTCTTCTCTCCAATTTTTCACGGAACCTGGTAGTGGAACAATGGTTGAATTTTATATCCCTAAAACAACTAGAAAGGAGGATCTTTCATAATGCCAAATACAGAAATACGCACGCTTATTGTGGACGATGAAAAATATGGACGAGAAGAGTTGATTTACTTACTTCGGCTTTTCCCAAATATCGTCGTTGTAGGAGAAGCACAATCAGGGCAGGAGGCGATCGCAAAAGTCATGGACCTACAACCTGATTTACTTTTTCTAGATATTGAAATGCCAGAAATGAACGGTAAAGAAGTCGCTACGATTATGAAACAAATGAAAAAGCCCCCTTATCTCGTTTTCGCTACTGCGTATCCACAATTTGCCGTTGATGCGTTTCAGCTACAAGCTAAAGGGTATCTCGTTAAACCTATTAACGAAGTCCAGCTAGCTGAAACCATTACTCAAGTTGAAGAAGCACTACAGGCCAAATCTTCACAAGAGAAGGCGAATCCAATAGGCAAGCTAGCCGTTGAGAAGGATGACACCATTCACTTTCTTGATCCTGAAGCGATTCTCTACGCTTATCGGGATGAGAAGAACACAAAAATGGTAACGGACCAGAATGTGTTTGAAACAAAATTGACGTTGAAGGAATTAGAATACCGTTTAACACCGTATTCCTTTTTCCGAGTTCATAAAAGTTACTTAGTTAATACTGCTTATATAACAGAAATGAACGCTTGGTTTAATGGAGCTTACCAACTCTCGTTAAATGGCATGCAAGAACAAATACCAGTGAGCCGTAATTATGTTAAACCATTGCGCAAAATGATTGAATTGTAGAGCCAACCACTTGGCTCTACTTTTCTACGTCTTATCATCATTTTTTGACATCTCACGACAAAAAACGTCATTTCCGTCATGAAATTGTATATACTTTCTTCATGAAACCGCATACACATCATGCGAGGGGAGAACGTATATGATTACTTTTTTAATTGCTTTAGTCTTACTATTTGTTGGTTATTTAACGTACGGCAAATTTGTAGAAAAAGTCTTTCAACCAAAAGCAGACCGTCCTACACCAGCCTATACACAAGCTGATGGCGTCGACTACTTGCCGATGGGTAAAAATAAAAATGCCTTAATTCAACTTATTAGTATTGCAGGTGTCGGTCCCATTTTTGGTCCGATTATGGGTGCGCTTTATGGACCAGTTGCCTTTATCTGGATTGTACTAGGCTGTATATTTGCAGGAGCTGTACATGACTATTTAACAGGTATGATTTCGATTCGAAACGGTGGCGCCCATTTGCCAGAACTTGCAGGGCGATTTTTAGGAAAAGCAATGAAACACGTTGTAAATGCTTTTTCGATCTTACTTTTACTTCTTGTTGGTACTGTATTCGTTGCATCACCGGCAGACTTACTTTATGACTTAGTCAATGGTTCTGTTCCTGTTATCATTTTTGTTGTACTTATCTTTATATATTTCTTATTAGCAACGGTTCTACCAATTAACAAGATTATCGGAAATATTTACCCTTATATTGGTGCTTTGTTAGTGTTTAGTACTGTCGGTATTGGTATTGCTCTTGTTTGGCATCAAGCGCCAATTCCAGAATTATCGCTTGAAAATACACACCCAGCTGGAGCAGCGATTTTCCCACTGTTATTTTTAACAATCTCATGTGGTGCATTATCTGGATTCCATGCAACCCAATCGCCAATCATTTCAAGAACGACACAAAACGAAAGCCAAGGCCGTCGAATTTTTTATGGCATGATGATTGCTGAAGGTATGATCGCAATGATTTGGGCAGCTGCGGCAATGAGTTTATTTGATGGCCCTGTTAGTTTGAATGAATTGATTACGACCATTGGTACTGGTGGAATTGTATCAGAAATCTCTACAGCTATGCTTGGTCCAGTTGTTGGTACACTAGCGATTCTTGGTGTAATTATTCTTCCAATTACGTCTGGAGATACGGCTTTCCGTAGTGCTCGAATGATTATTGCTGACTACATTAAAGTACCACAAGTAAAAATTATGAACCGTATTTGGATCGCAGCACCATTGTTCATTGTGTCTATTTTCTTAACGACTGTTGACTTCACCATGTTATGGCAGTATTTTAACTGGGCAAACCAATCTACAGCTGTTATTGCACTTTGGATCGGGGCAATGTTCTTATATATCGCTCGCCGAAACTACTGGATTGCGATTATTCCA
Organism: Shouchella phoenicis; assembly: GCF_047238345.1. NCBI lineage: Bacteria > Bacillati > Bacillota > Bacilli > Caryophanales > Bacillaceae > Shouchella > Shouchella phoenicis. The sequence continues at coordinate 2,933,267 of NZ_JBDFMQ010000001.1, forward strand.
GCTTGGTTTATGAGTGTGACGGCTACCGCTTATATTATGAACGCACCAATAGGCTTTAATTTACCGATGCAAGTCTCTGTCATTATTAGTATTCTCTTTACCGTGTTGTTAACCGTACTCTTCTTCAGGGCTGCTAGCAAACGTCGAGCAAGCAATCATCCATTAGAAGACGATGTGTCTGACTGGAAACAAAGCGCATAATCCAATAAAGAAGAGTAACGCTCACGTGAGCGCTACTCTTCTTTTTTAAATGCTCGAATTTGTTTTACATAGTCTGGTGCATCCATTGGATCATCAACAACTAATTCTACCACGCAAAGTTGATCAACATCGTTTACTTTTTGAAGAACCTCTTTTAGTTCCATCGTTGTTTTCGCCGTGAAGCTGCTTGCGCCTCCGCCAAAGCCTTCAAGAAGCGCATCATAATTCCACTTTGGAATCTCATTGTAGTCTTGCTCTTTCGTTTCCGTATTTAAATATTTTTCAATTGTGTAGCCCTGATTATTTAAGATAAAAATAATTGGCTTACAATCGTAATAAAGCATTGAACTGATTTCTTGAGCAGTTAGCTGTAGCGAACCATCTCCTGTAAAAAGAAGAGTTCGACGGCTTGGTGCTGCAATACTCGCTCCGAATGCAGCTGCTGTTGCAAACCCAATCGACTGCCAGCCGCCTTGCTTTAAATAGCTAACCCCTTTTTTCATGCGGGCTTGAGACATTCCATAAAAGAACGTTCCCGTTTCGACAACAACAACATCCTCTTCTTTAATAAAGTCTTGCAACATCGGGTAATACTGTTTTGCACGTAATGGCCCGTCCTCAACTTCCTTGCTGCTTCCGTACGGGAAGGAAATCGTCCTTTGATAAGATTTATCTTCTGATAGATTGAGTTGCCCAATTTGTTTCAATACATCATACGCCTTTACCTGCTCATACGTTGCATGCTCAACTCTTACATAGTGAGGCTGAATGTCTATAAGCTGTTCTTTTTGTATCGATGCAGTGAAATTTGCTGTGTTCGTATCTGCCCATACGAGACCGACACCAATGACGCAATCAGATTGTTCTACTATGTCTCTCACTTCATGGCTGCCAAAATCTCCTGCGTACAACCCAATGTATTCGTCTAAACTTTCGTCGACCGATCCTTTTCCATACATCATGCTGGCTACTGGAATATGGAACGTTTTCGTAACGGTTTGCATCATCTTTTCTAATTCAAAACTCTTTACTTTCGTATCAACAAGCAAAACTGGCTTTTTACTCTCTTTCAACTTTACATCAAGGTGACGAATTGCTTGGTCAAGGGTTTGTTGATCGGTTTCAAATACCTCAATTGGGTTCGTCTCTGCTTCTATTATTAACTCATTTATAAGGTCATCTGCAATCATCAAATAAACTGGTTTCTGGTAATCTTTTGCTAGTTGAATCGTTTTTGTTATTTCCGTTCTCGCATTGCTTGGTGTGACAACAGTCGAGTATGCCGAAATTTCTGCGAACATGCGCTTAAATACGCCAAAGTCGCCATTCATTAACGTATGGTGAACTTGTAAACCTTTTGCTTGTTTATCATGGTCCGGCGCACCAACAATATGAATAATCGGGATATTTTCGCAATTCGCCCCTGCAATTGCGTTCGCCGCGCTAAGTTCCCCAACACCGAACGCCGTAACAAGTGCGGAAATTCCATGCAGACGGGCATATCCATCCGCGGCATAACCTGCATTTAATTCATTTCGATTATGAATAAAGCGTATTCCGTCTGTTCGTTCTAGTGTATCAAGTAATGCAAAGTTATAGTCACCAGGAACACCAAATACGTCTTTTATCCCTTCCTTCCGTAATGCTTCATACAAATATTCCCCAATTGTTTCTGTCTGATCTGAAGCCATTTAAACCTCTCCTTTTCAACGTCTGTACAAAACGTATACCCTTAAATCCAAATCACACACCCGCTTAAACGAGATAAATCGTTTATCAACTAGCTATCTGCTTAAACGATCTTTACGTGTGTCATCAATCATCAAAAGCCTCTAACATAAAACAGCCGAAAACAGTCCCTATGACCTAATTAAAAATATTTAAACTTTTTCCTTTTTATAGGAGGTATTTAAAAAGTTATGAAGAATTATCTAATTGCAAAATTAAATTACACAAAAATCCTACATGGCTCTACTTCATTAGACAAAACACCCTTCTATCGTTCTGTCCCCATCCCTTTGGTCAAATGTCCCTTTATCGTCCTGCGTAAATCATTGAAAGGAGGTGAGTGCTTAAATTAATCGCACAACCCTCGCGCCCTAGTCTCTCTTAACTATGGCCTTCATCCCTTTTATCAAAGTGTTAGATGTGCTCTTCCCTCCCAGCATGCTCTTACACTCATTGGTCTTTCCTCATTGACCACTTATTTAATCTTATTCGTTAAGCTGTATTAAAAAGAGCCCTATAACCAACTGATGGTCTCTAGGGCTCAATTTAAAGCAGGAATGTAAAGGTCAGAGTCCTCATTTCTCTTTTCCTTAACATTCTTGTTTAACTCAAAAGGTGTGAGGGTATGTAAATAAGTTACAACCCCTATCTATTTGCCGTTATCTATGAGACACTTGTTCATAAGCCTAAAGCTAGGCTAATTAAGGAGAGTGCCTTATTTACAAAGTAGTTCGGTACGTTAATGGTATAGCAGAAAATGCTAAGACCATCAATTGCAACATAAAATCGTTTAAAGATTTAGCTTCTGCGGAACTAGAAATAAAAAAATTGAATTTAGATCTTATTCTCTTAGACAATGATGTTTGGGGAATTGAAGTGATATAAGTAGGCATGGCCTGCTTATTTTTTTGCCTTTTAAGCAGGACACTTTACTTGCAGACATGTATATCATTTTAAGAGCTTCCTCGAGTTACTTATTTTAGAGAAGATCAAGATAGAGACAACCCTAAAAATAACTTCAACAACACAAAAAAGCCACCTTCTCAATTGAAAAGAGAAGATGGCTTCAATTGTTTCCGACAATCTTTGTAGAGAGCTTAAGAACTTAAAACGTAGTTTTCCAATTGAAGCCAGCGTTTCTGTCAATTCTCAAGAACGTGTTACTCCCACTCGATTGTGGACGGTGGCTTACTCGTTACGTCATACACGATACGGTTTACGTGAGCAACTTCATTCACAATACGAGTAGAGATAATCTCTAACACATCCCAAGGGATACGTGCCCAATCAGACGTCATACCGTCAATCGATGTTACAGCGCGAATACCTACAGTATAATCATACGTACGAGCATCGCCCATTACGCCTACACTTCGCATGTTTGGAAGCGCAGTAAAGTACTGCCAAATTTCACGTTCAAGTCCAGCTTTTTTAATTTCTTCACGCAAAATCGCATCACTTTCACGAACGATGGTTAGCTTTTCATCCGTAATTTCACCTAATACACGAATGCCTAAACCTGGTCCAGGGAAAGGTTGACGCCAAACAATTTCATCTGCGATTCCGAGTTCTGAACCGAGGGCACGTACTTCATCTTTAAATAAAGCATTTAATGGCTCGATTAATTCAAAGCTCATATCTTCTGGTAAGCCGCCAACATTGTGGTGCGATTTAATCGTTTGGGCTGTATCCGTACCAGACTCAATAATATCTGTATAAAGAGTTCCTTGAGCAAGGAAGTCCATTTTCTTATCTTTTAATTTCGCTGCTTCCTCGTCGAACACGTAAATAAATTCATTCCCGATGATTTTACGCTTTTGCTCAGGGTCTGTTACACCTTTAAGTTTTCCTAAGAAGCGATCAGCTGCATCAATTTTGACGACATTCATATTGAAGCCTTCACTGAATGTCTCCATGACACTCTCAGCTTCATCTTTACGTAGTAATCCATGATCAATAAACATACACGTTAATTGGTCACCAATTGCTTGATGAATTAAAACAGCTACGACAGAAGAATCAACGCCACCGCTTAACGCACATAAAACGTGACGATCGCCGACTTGCTCACGAATCTTTTTGATTTCTTCTTCAATGAAATTCTCCATTGACCAATCGCCTTTAGATCCACAAATTGTGAATGCAAAGTTCTTTAGCAATTCATTTCCGAATTCAGAATGACGTACTTCTGGGTGGAATTGAACACCATAGAATTTTCTTGACTCATCGCTCATTGCAGCTACTGGGCAAGATGGGTTTGAACCGTCAACCGTAAAACCTTCTGGTGGTGCAATAATTTTATCACCATGACTCATCCAAACCGTTTGCTCAATCGGCAAACCTTTAAATAAGTCAGATTGATTTTCTACATGTAACACAGCTTTCCCATACTCACGGTGGGATGCTTTTTCAACTTTCCCGCCAAAATGGTGTGTCATGAGCTGAACACCATAACATATTCCTAAGATCGGAATACCTAAATCATAAATAGCTGGATCACAAGAAGGTGCTCCTTCTACGTATGCACTGTTTGGTCCACCAGAGAAAATAATCCCAATTGGATTTAATGCTTTAATTTCTTCAGCCGTAATTTTGTGAGAGTGTAGCTCACTATACACGCCTAAGTCGCGGATACGACGTGTAATCAATTGATTATACTGGCCTCCGAAATCAAGAACAACAATTGTTTCATGATTCGTCACTTGCATCTTATTCACCCTTTATCCTGTTTTCTTCCTTTATTTAAAAAGTTATGAAGCGTCCTAAGCAAACAAAACGGCTACAAAAACAATGAACATTCCATTGAATTGCAGCCCTAATTTCGCGCTAGCTTTCAAACTCTTTTTAGTATGTGCATAATTAAATAGAACTCATTCAACTTTAATCATAACAAGCAAGTATTCCGCAGGTCAAGAAGTGATTTGATTCAGCATTTTTTTCCAATTTTCATCAAATTTCTGCTTATTTAACTGCTCTTTGTTGTCACTATATAGAAATTGCTCATACGTTGCTGCCAACTGCACCATCGGCCTATCATGAAGCGCCAACTCTTTTTCTACATATTGAGCGTACTCCCGTATTGTTTGGTTTTCTGTTCGTTTCACTCCATACAATCGTAACAACCACAGTAAGCGCTCAAAGGATTGTGCGTAATCCTCTACTGATTGAGCAGATCGCTGTTTCCGGTTTACATAGCTTGTACTTAGTCTCTTTCGGAAAACAAACACAAGCGTACCGAATACAATGAATAAACCAACACTGGTTCCAATAAGCCAACCATACGATTGTCCATCATTTGAAGCTGCCTCGTCATTTGTTCCTTCTTCTGCTTCTTCAATCTGCGCTTCTTCTTCAGGCAGCTCAAAATCCTCTTGCTCTTCTGGTGTCGGAATTTCTTCTAAATCGTTATTTTCAAGATCCAGTTGTTCTTGTTCAAAATTAAAGCCAGTAAAACTAGGCGTGGGTTCAAACGATACCCATCCAGCACTCGGAAAGTAAACTTCCACCCAAGAATGCGCATTGTTGTTAGAGATTAAAAACGATTGATTGTCTTCATTTGATTCAATGAGTTCACCTTCCGTAAACCCTTTTACCCATCTTGTCGGAATATCAAGGGTTCGAAGCATCACTGCCATCGCCGTTGAAAAATTATCGCAATAGCCTCTTTGCGTTTCAAATAAAAATTGGTCCACATAATCTTGATTGGCACTAGGGACCGGTACATCCTCTGTTTCATATTGAAATTCTGGACCCCGCAAATACTGTTCAATCGCCCTTACTTGATCATAGACAGTCTCACTCGTTGCCGTTATTTCCTCAGCAAGCTCTTGGACGCGATCAGGTAACGCTTCAGGTAGCTGCGTATACGCATCCATTTCAAGGCCTGAAAACCCTTCCTCATCTTCTTTCAATGCAGCTATTTGGAACGTTTGCTCAAAGTAGGCTAATTCATACTGATTGGGCGGCGCTTGTCCATTTAAGAAAGTCGCTTGATTTGATACCGGATGAATGACTACCGGTTCAACTTGTTCCGTATGAACATTTTCAATTTCATTTGAGAGTAACTCTCCTGGATAAAAGAAATGATTAAAACGCTGCTCTCCTTCTCCATAAAACTGCAGCTGCGCTTCTTTTTCTTCTCGCTCAACTGGTTCAAGTTCGTCAGGCTGTATAGGTGGAGATACATGCCCCTCGTTCGTTTCATCAACTGATAAATCCCAACCAGATCCAGTGTAAACATTTTTCGTTTCGCCTTTCCAATACTCCCCCTGCTCCATGGTTGCTTCAAAAACAGGCGTGTCATCTTGAACAAATCCACCACCTAGCATACTGTCATCTTCACTATAGCCAATACGCTGAATCGGTGTGCCACCACTTGCAAAACCAAATACAGATTCAAGAAATGGAACAGGGTCTGACCATTGAGGCTCAGGTTTTGGCATCACAAAACTTAAAGAAGCGGCAGTTAAGATAAAAACGCTTATAAAAGCCATGACTTTCCCTAGTTTCGCAAAAGAAAAGTTGCCATTTTTCTCCCCATTTTTTAATAAACGAAGCGTCACTACAAGGAGCATTCCAATTATAAACAAACGAACGATGGAAGCTTCCCCACTATATTCTGTGAATGAGTCAATCGCCCCTACATAAACAACGCTTACAATTAAAAACAGCAAGATCTTTCTTACATGAACGATCCAATAATGAAGCAAATAACTTAAGATTGATAATAAAACAATGAATAGAAACGTACGAAATAATTCAGAGAGCTCTAATACATTGCCTGCAAGGATATAAACGATGTTATCAAAAAAATCTTGTGCCACTAGGGAAAACCAAGATTCTTGGGCTCCTTGACTGGAAGGAAAGAGCCAAAATAACGCTCCAACAGTAACAACTACTCTTAATAAAAAAGAGAGAATGATCGGTAGTCTTAAAAGCGTAACAATAAAAAACACCGCTGCAATGACAATAAATGCCGTGACGCCTCCACCACTCGTAATGTAAGGAACGGGATAGAGCCATTCGAGTAATAGAATAAATCCAAGGCCATATAAAAAATAATCGCGTAACGCATGATTGTTATGATTCACTTTTTTCACCCCTTACATGATGGTGATGGGGGATAAACACATGCCCTCCCGCTTTACGAACTTCTAGGATATGATCTTGTGTCAGTGCTTCGGTTACTACGAGATAAACGTTTATGCGACTCGTAGCCGTAGTACGAACCAAATGAAGAATTGTCTTTGACAAACGAGGTGTTATGAAGAAATAAAGTCCATCTTTTTTTTCAGGCAAGAACCAATCTGCTTTCGTTTGTGGGACTGGATTAATCATGGCAAATAACCGTAACGTGTGCTTCCATTTTTTTTGCGTGAGTTCTTTGCGGATCCACCCATCGTTATAAACAAACAAGGTTGTATGTATACGATCTTGAATGAGCGTAGACGTTATCGAAGCCGCATCCTTAATACTCTCTTCATATTGTAAAGGGTTGGCAAACGCATCGTCATCTGTTGCGTAATGAACAACAGTCACACCTTTATCTTCTTCCGTTTCAAATTCTTTCGTTAAGAGGCCACTTACACCAGCTGAACGTTTCCAGTCAATTTTACTTAACCGATCTCCTGCAACGTATGGCCTAATGCTCGAAATTAGATCTTCATTTAAGCCTTTTCGAACATGCTTCGCTTGACTAGAATAAGCAAATAATTCATGTTTGTTGGCAATTGTATAAAACGGTGGTGAAACAACGACTTCGGTATTTACTTGTAATGACCGCTTCACCCAGATTAATCCGAATAAATCATTGGCATACACACTTGCTTGATTGAACTGATACACCCCTCTTTGCAAACCCTTTGCATCATAAGAAAGCGTGAACCGGTTATCAAACGAAAACGAAAAGAGCTGCTCATTTTTTTCAGATATAAACGTGTCTGGCGTGCGGTCAATGAGTTGGTAATAGAAAAACGGAATGTAAGCAGGCTTGGACAATGTTACTTCCACAGTTACAACTTCCCCTACTTCAATGCTATTGTTTTGCAACGTTCGATCTATCTTTAAGCCAATGACAGAAAGAAACGGAATCATGCAGGAAAAAAGAAAGACAAACACCAACCCGTAAAAAAGAAACCAACTAACAAACCCACCTTGAAACATCGCAAACATAAAAGAAAGTGAGAAGATTGCCATGGCTATAAGCCACCTTAAAACAAATCGACTCGCCTGCTTTATCGTGGATGTATTCATTTAAAATTGTCCTTTTTATCCATTACTGGTACACGAATATGTGCGAGAATGCCTTCGATCACTTCTTCCACTTTCTTTTCTTTTACTAAAGACTCATTTGTCAGTCGTATCCGGTGACTTAGTACAGAAGACGCAATTTCTTTCACGTCATCTGGCGTCACGAAATCTTTTCCGTTTATTAACGCATTTGCTTGACTTGCTCGCATAAGGGCAATCGTCGCCCTTGGACTTGCGCCTAGTTCAATCGCTTTACTCATTCTTGTCGCATGAATAAGATTGACGATATACGTTTTAACAGCTTCATTTATATAGATGTTTCTCGCAACTTTTTGTAGTGTAATCACTTCTTCTAACTCAATCACATTCGTAATTGAATGAATCGGGTGTTCCTTCTCTACTCGATTTAATAACTCAAGTTCTTCTTTTACTGATGGATACCCTAAATTGATTTTAATCAGAAAACGATCAAGCTGAGCTTCTGGTAATGGAAATGTCCCTGCATATTCAATTGGGTTCTGCGTAGCTAGCACAAAAAACGGCGCGTGAATATTCATGGTTTCACCATCAACTGTAACATTCCCCTCTTCTAAAGCTTCGAGTAACGCTGACTGCGTTTTAGGTGAAGTACGATTGATTTCATCAGCTAGTACCACATTCGCAATGATTGGTCCTGCCTTAAATTCAAATAATTGAGTTTTTTGATTGTAAATGGCCACACCTGTTACATCTGAAGGAAGCAAATCGGGTGTAAATTGAATGCGTTTGAATGAACCTCCAATGGTTTTAGCCATGGCTCGAACGAAGACGGTTTTTCCTACTCCAGGCACATCTTCTAGTAAAACATGACCACCTGCTAACAACGCAACGAGTGAAAGTTTTATCTCTTTTCGTTTCCCTATCATGACGGTTTCTACATTATCGATTATTTTATCTATTGTTAACATATGCGAATGTAAAATGGTCTCCAACGCTTAAATCCCCCTAAATCTGTACTTTTCCATATTGTAACATCTCTATCTTACTTATTAACAGTCGCTTTATAAATAAAAAATGCCAACTTTCCACATTGTGTCTCTTATGAAAATAGCCTTTGACTCTAAACGTACAAAGGCTCTTCAGTATAATCAAAACCTAACATCTCGCCGCCGTTAAAGCGCAGGAAATGTTCTGAACACAGTTAATAGATCTTTTTCAACAGCCGTCCACGTTGATTTCTCTTTAAATAGTTGATGCATTTTCGGAAGAAATATCTCTTTAAATTCTTTTTCGTACGTTGGTGCATCTTTTTCAGGTAAAGAAGTTTTATAACTTGAAACGACTTCCTCAATTTCTTGTGCTCGCGGTCCCCATTTTGCAATTTCCTCTCCCTTTTCATTCATAAAAAGAATGATTGGAATTGAACGAGCTCGCCCGTTTGTTAAATGTTGATCCATGAGCTCTAGATTTTCATCTCTAATGAGAAATCGACATTCCATTAAGCTATTTTGCGTCAATTTCAGTAATACAGGAATATTTACCATCGCATCGCCACACCAATCGGCGGTTAGTACAACCGCTTTTATCCCTTTACCTACTGAGGCTTGCGTAACTTGCTTTGCTTCTTGACTAAGTTGGTAACCATGAAAAATGGAGATTAGCGATTCTTGGTTTACCTGCATGGATTCAATATATTCTTGCGTGGTCATTCCTTTATCAAACCATTTTTTTAAATACATATCTGTTGTCTCCTTCATAACATCTTCACTCCTTATAGTTTACCATAATGTAGCGATCCAACTCTGCAAATTAGCTTATGTCGCTTTTGCAATGGGACTACATAAAATTTCCTCTAAATGACACACTACAAAGATGAGGGAGTGATTAAATGAAGTACATCTTAAAAAAGAAAACATGGTCTTTATTCATTACAATGTTCGCCGTATTAATGTTCTTTCAGTCTTCTCATCCAGTTGATGCTAAAAATGACAAGTCATTCTCTTTTGTCTGGATGTCAGACACCCAATACTATTCACAAAAATACCCTTATATTTACGATCATATGACATCATGGATTGCTGAACATGCGAAGGAAGAATCGATCAAATATGTCATACATACAGGTGACATTGTCGACAGAATGAATAATGAATTTGAGTGGGTTCAAGCCGATGTCGCAATGAAAAAATTAGATGAAGCAAACATTCCTTATGGTGTATTAGCAGGGAATCATGACATCGGACATAATGATCGAAACTATAAAATGTTTAAAACGTATTTTGGGGATGAACGGTTCAAAAACACGAAAGCATTTAAAGACTCTTACAAAGATAATGAAGCACACTATGATACGATTGTCGTAAATCGGCATAAATTGCTTATCTTATACTTAGGTTTTGGTTGGGACCAAGAAACCTTAAATTGGGCAGAAGACGTGTTGAGCGACCACTCTGACCATACTGTAATTTTAGCAACACATCGCTATTTACAAGTGGACGGTCAACGCTCAAAGGATGGAAATCTTCTTTTCGAGAAACTCGTGGTTCCACATGAAAATGTTCAACTCGTTTTAAGCGGACACTACCATGGGCATGCCCAACGATTTGATCGGTTAGACCAAGACGGAGATGGTATTAATGAACGTATCGTCGTACAATTATTATCCGACTATCAAAGTTATGAAAAGGGTGGAAATGGCTTTATGCGTATTTTAACCTTCCATCCAAATACGTCTACTGTCGAAATCCGTACCTATTCTCCATATACGAACGAACATTTACTAGAAGATGAAGAATTCCAAAAAATACCAATGAGTTTTCATTTTCCATTAACGTTCTAACTTTAGCCCAATTTGCGTTCGTGCTTCACCTTTCTTGGTGTACAGCCATATTGTGTACTAACCAAGAAAGGTGGTGCTTAATATGAGCTATTATCAAGCTGGTTACGGCAATCCATGTTGTCCTCCACCGCCTTGTGGAGGTTATGGCTATGGTCCTGGTCCCGGCGGTTATGGTCCTGGCGGCTACGGTCCTGGTTATGGCGGTGGTGGCTACGGTGGCGGCTGGGCCATCGGTATCGTCGTTGTTCTCTTCATTCTCATCATCATTATTGGTGGTGCAGGTTTCTATGGCGGCGGTTATGGTGGCGGCTTTGGTGCCGGAGGTTACGGTCCAGGCGGCGGCAAACCTTGTTAAACGAAAAGACAACAGCTTTTGCTGTTGTCTTTTTTTTCTAATAGTAGTATCCGCCACCATAAGGTGGATAACCGTATGGTGGGTAACCACCATACCCATATCCGTACCCAGTGCCGCCAAAAAGGTATGGCGCCACTAAAGCACCGCCTAAACCTCCAACAAAGCCACCTAACAGCGCATTTCCCCCTCCGTAAAAGGGTCTTCTTCCATAGCCATATCCATATGGTCTACGGTAGTCTTGTGGCATGTTTCTTACATACCTATAGGGTGGTTGCATGTTTTTAGACCTCCTAGCTTGTTATGAGGTATACTATGCGCCAGTAAACAGGCATGTGCGGAGCGAATGAAATAAATTAATCGAGAAATTGACCATAGATGTGGTCAATTATTGGTAAAACATCTCCACTGCCAACTCCATCTTGCATAACTGCAAGCAACAAACTCGGCTCGTCTCGATCATAACTTACGACCCAACCTAATGTATCTTCTCCAACCTCGGCCGTTCCAGTTTTTGCAGCAATTGAATGCCCATCCCTTTGCAACGAACCTGCCGTTCCAATCTCACTTGATACGACGTTTTCTAATGTTTCATCTACAAGGTTGGCTGTTTCCGATGATACTGGCTCTAAAGCGATTTGGCCTGTTTCCTCATCTTGATCTAATACTGGCCTTATCATTGTGCCTTCATTAACGAATGTCGTAAACATTGAAGCTAAATGAACGGGGTTCACTAAAATTTCCCCTTGTCCATATCCTGTATCTGCTACCTGTATTTCTGATTGAAAGCCATTTTCTCCCGTCAGCAACGAGGTTTGCAAAGGATACTCATACTCAAATGTTTCCCCAAAACCAAATAATTCCGCTCCAGCTTGCATTTGCTCTTCTCCTAGTGCTAATGCTGCTTGAGCAAAATAAATATTGTCTGAATAAGCCATTGCATCAAATAAATCTACAGCACCATTTGGATCCGTGACACGACGGACATGAAAACTCCCCCAATCCGAGTCATCTGGCTGCCATTCATGTCCAGGAACATCCATAGTATCTTCGGGATTTAACGTATCGCTTTCAAGACCAATAGAAGCTGTTACTGCTTTCATTGTAGAACCAGGAGAAAAGCGGTTATAAAACCGATTCAACAAAGGTTCAGCTTCATCCTCTTCTAACTCCTCGCGTTGATAACTAGACAGCCCTACCGTCATAAAGTTCGGATCATAACTTGGAGAACTCACTAGAGCTAGTGTTTCTCCTGTTTGCGGATGAAGTGCTACAGCCGTGCCTGGCTCTCCATCTAGTTCGTTCATTAACGCTTCTTGAATATCCATATTAATGGTTAAATGTACGTTGTCCCCATCAACTGCCTCTTGTTCAACAATTGTATCTTTTCGCTCTCCATCAGATCCAACTATAAAGATTTCGCCTCCAGGTGTACCTCTTAACTGTTCTTCTTTTATGCGTTCTAATCCAGTCTGACCAATTAAAGATTGTTGATTATAACCTTCCTCTGCCAATTCCTCTAGTTGTTCAGCTGAGATTGGGCGAATGTAGCCAATTAAATGAGCCGCCGCTTCTCCAAACGGGTACACACGTCCCTCTCCCATTTGATACGTAAAGCCAGGTACATCTTCGTGAATGTCTTCCACCATCTCTAATTCCGATTCCGGTAGTTGGCCAATAATGACGAGGCTATCTTCTTGGACCCAGCCTTGCTCTAGGATTTGTCGAATCGAATCTTCGGACCGATTCAATCGTTCAGCTAATTCCGCTATTTCTTCTTCCTCATTTTCAAAACGATTTGGAACGATAGCCAAATCCACAACTTGTCCATTTAGCGCTAAACCCTGACCCTCTTGATCAAAAATTTCTCCCCTTTGTTGTGTAGACGATTGATAATCAACAGTGTCATCTTCACCTAATTGAGGAAAAATTAAATGATGATCCCAATTAACTTCCCACGCTTCCTCCTCTTCTTGATTTAATACGAGCGGAAGAGATTCTTCAAATTCGTACGGTCCGACGAGCGTATTCATTGAAACATTTATAGAAATAGATTCTTGATTCTCACCTGAGAATTCTTCAGGATAGGAAGCCTCAATTGAAAAATCATTTACAAGTCCATCATAAATATTTTCATAGCGCTCGACAAACGCCTCTTCTGTTATCGCTTGCTGAGCATCCTCCGTTAGCATCTGATACATAGCTTCGTAATTACGGTCTTCCCAATTTTCAATATAGGTTTCAATTGAATCTTCCGGCGTTGTAGCTGAACATGCCGCTAAAAATAAGCCAACAATTGAAAAAGTAATGAATACGCTAGGTTTCTTCAATCCATCCAATCCCCTTTTACAACTAGATTTCATTTTCTTTACATTCACTTTATCACACTCATGAAGGGGATTGAACCGTTTTCCCTTTACGAAAACAGGTAGAAAGGACCCATTAAACCTTCGCTATTACTTACAGCACCAACATGGACTCACATCCACTTCTGTGAGTTTTCTTACCTCCCCACATACATTCAATTTCTTCTTCTTTTTCGAGGCAATTTCACAACTCGAATTTGATGCGGTAAAGACGTACGTTTTATTTAAAATGGCGAACGCTTTAACCACAGAACAAGCGCGACATCTATTTGCTCTGCGTTATCACTCGTCCTCACGGTGTCTTCTTTGCATCGGGCACTGCCTTAGCCAGTCCGTAAACATCTCCATTATCTGCGGACACGTGCTATTCCCGCAGGAGTCGTCGCCACTTAATATAACGAATGTTACAAACAATATTGTTATTATCCTGTTCCTATCTATTATGAAATTCATTCAATCAAATGAATGGTATATACCAAAAAAAGACGACTAACCCTTAGATTGGACCAGTCGTCTTCTCAATTAATTCCCTATTTATTAACGATCGTTAATTTATCTTTAATACTTGTCCGTTCTTTTGCTTCTGGAATAAAGTCTGCGTATCCAATCATCAACGTTCCAATAATTTTTTCGCCATCTTTCACACCAATTGCCTCTCTAAAGACAGGATCATAAATCCAGTCATTCGTCCTCCAAATCATTCCAATCCCTCGCGCCCAAGCTGCAAGTTGGAAGTTTTGAATCATAGCACTAACCGCACCATAGTCTTCATCCCACGTTTTCTGACGAGGATGTTCAGGCATTACGACCACAAGATGAATCGGAATTTGCCTGAAATAAGTTGCTTTTTTTTGCGCTTTTTCAGGTACACTTTGGTCTGCGCCCATTTGCGATTTCAAATAAGCTTGAATAAATGTTTCTTTTCCTTCATCTGCAAAAAGCAAAAAACGCCAAGGCTCAGTTAATTTATGGTTAGGTGCCCACTTAGCAACCTCTAGAAGCTCAATGATATCTTCCGTTGATAAAGCATCTGACTTAAATTTTTTGATTGATCGTCTTTCTTTTATGATTGTGTCGATTATATGTGCTTGATTCGTCATATCCATCATCCTTTTATCTAACATTACATTTAGTGTAGCGAATACATGTTATGAAAGCAAGGAATGATTCTCATTATCAATTATCTATGATTTAACGAATGCGAGGTGTACATTTTAGTTCCAATACGAAGAGACGTAACATTTCATGACCCTGAATTTCCTTACCGTTTAGAAGACAACCAGTCGCTACATATGAACAACTATTCGTTCATCACTATGAGTGAAATCTACCTAAAAACGATTTTAACCGGTCCGTCTTCGGGTTTTTTATTACTTCATCAGGCGTACCTTGTTCCGCAATCTTCCCCGCATCTAAAAAGAAAACTCGATCTGCCACATCCACAGCAAAATCCATTTCGTGGGTAATAAGCATCATTGTTGTTTCTCCCTCTGCTGCAATATCACGGATGACTTCTAATACCTCACCAACAAGCTCTGGATCAAGCGCCGCTGTAACCTCATCAAACAACATGACTTTTGGCTGCATCACTAAAGAGCGAGCTATGGCAACCCTTTGCTGTTGACCACCTGATAACTGGGATGGGTACATATCCATTTTGTCTTCCAAGCCAACTTTGGCGAGCATTTTTTTTGCTCGCTCTTGCGCCTCTTGTTTGCTAAGTCCTAATACATGAATGGGCGCTTCGGTACAATTTTTCATAATCGTCATATGCGGAAACAAATTGTATTGTTGAAATACCATCCCTATATTGCCTCTAACTTTTCGTAAATGCTTTTCATCTGCTGGAACAAGCTTTCCATCTACCTCTTTATGCCAAAGCATTTCACCGTCTACTTCAATTGTACCTTCTGTCGGTTGCTCTAACGTCATAAGCATACGAATAATCGTCGTTTTCCCCGATCCAGACGGACCTATTAACGCAATTTTTTCCCCTTTTTTGACGTCAATATTTAGTTCATTCAATACAATTGTATCGCCAAATGCTTTTTTCACATCACGATACCGAACAATGATATCTTCCGTGTTCTCATGCTCATCCCGCTGTTCTACTTCTTCTTTTACAAGTTCATTCATGTTTTAACCCCCCGTGTCTCAACTTTGTTCCCGTGTAAGTTCCCTACTTTCCTCTCTAGGTAACGAATCAACAATGCAGATGGATAACTTAATAGAAGGAATAGCAGCCCTACGATTGTAATTGGTTCCACAAAGCTATACGTTTGCGAGCCAATTGCTCGAGCTGTTGACATCATTTCCATAACGAATACACCTAGTAATAGCGGTGTCTCTTTAAATAAGACAATTAAGTAATTGCCAAGCATCGGAATGACTGGAGGCACGGCTTGCGGCAGGATAATTTTTCTCCACATTTGTGCTTTAGAAAAATTTAACGCTTGACCAGCTTCCCATTGGCTCTTCGGAACAGCTTCGATCCCGGAACGATATATTTCTGAAACATATGTTGCATAGTGAATACCAAGAACCACAACCCCTGTTTGAAATCCGGTTAATGGCGTTGTATAAAAGACAAAAAACAATTGCACAAGTGGTGGCGTAGCCCTTATGAACTCTACAATGCCACCAATGAGGAATGACACAAGCTTGATCTTTGAACGCCTTAATAATGCAAAAAGTAACCCAACTGTTAGTGAAATGATATAAGCAATCACAGTAACAGAAATGGTTACGGTAATAGCTGATAAGATTTCTGGAAAGATTTCAAACGCAAATTCCCAATCCCAAACGTCATTCATGAGGTACTCACCCCTTTAGAGACACGCTTTTCTAAATAGCGTGCTAAGAAAATAAGTGGCAATGCTAGCAGGAAATAGGCAAACAATAAGTATGTATAAATTTCCACTTGGCTACTAATCGCCGTATTGCTGCCTCGAAGTACGTTTGCGTTAAACGTTAAATCGGCCAATCCGATAAAATAAACTAATGATGTCCCTTTCAATAATTCGATTGCATTATTCCCAAACCCTGGTAGCATCAAGCGAAAGGCTTGTGGTAAAATGACAAGCCTTAACCGCTGAAATCTTGTCATATTTAAAGAAATGGCTGCTTCGGTTTGTCCGACGTGAATCGAATTAATCGCACCTCGTACAACCTCTGATGCATAAGCACCATAATTTAAGCCAACTGCTAATGAACCTGCAAGCATGAGGCTCATATTTAACCCATCGATCAGTTGAGGAAGTGCATAATAAAGAAAGAACATTTGTACAAGTAACGATGTGCCTCTAAACAATTCAACAAAGACTGCGGCAATACTTCTAACAACGCCATACTGAGACGTTCGCATTAAACCAGCGACGATGGCGATTGAATAAGCGATTAAAGCTCCATAAAGAAAGACCATTACCGTTGTCGTCAACCCTTGCAAAATAAATGGCACAAACGTACCAAAATTTGAAAACATAGCATACACCTCTCTTTCTACGAGAAAAAGCATGGTTATCGGCTATGCAGCACCATGCTTCGCTCATCTATTTCTTATTAGCTATCCATATTACATCGATCTTCTGTTGTAATATCATCTGGTGGCAAATTTGCTTCTGTGAATCCGAACTCTTCAATGATGTCTAAAAGCTCGCCAGATTCAATTAATTCTTGAAGACCTTCATTATACGCTTCTCTCAACTCGTCATCTGCAAATACAGCTGCACCATATGCCGTTACAGGTTCCCCATCAACAATTGGCTGTTCGAAATCTTCAACAAATTCTACTTGACCGGATTCATTATTTTGAGCAGCCGAGTTTGCTGTTGCATCTGTAGCCACCATGACATCTGCTGACCCGTTCTCAACAGCTGCAATGTTATCCGCAATACTCGAGCCTTGCATAAACTGACTGGAATCTATCCCTAAATCTTCAAGCATGCCAATTTGATTGGCACCTGACATAACGGCAACGGTCACATCGGGGTTTGCAACAAGATCTTCATAGCTATTTAGATTGAGCGGATTGCCTGATTGTACAACAATGCCTTCTCCATATTGGATTTCAATATCACCAAAATTCCCTGCATCACAGCGCTGAGGTTGAACATCCATCGCTGCTGTAGCCATTTCAAAAGAACCACTGTTTACACCTTCAATAAGTGCACCAAAATCATTAACCGTCCCTTCGATATCTTCATAGCCGATACTTTGTAACACAGCACGAGCAATCTCAGGAGCAGCCCCTGTTACTTCATTGTTTTCAACGTCAATGTAACCATATGGCTCTTCATTCGCTACACCCACACTTACAATTCCGCCACCGTCTTCGCCACTGTCTCCACCTGCATCGCCGTTATCATCACTATCTCCACATGCTGCAAGTGCCAATGTTGATACGAAAAATACGCCGAATATTCCTATTTTTCTCAATTCAAATGTTCCTCCTCTAGAATCATCACACAAAAAACAAGCTGTTTTAAAACGCGCAATGTTTCCCAACAACCTCTTTTTTGGCGACCAAATATAATATGAGTATCATCATAGCACACTTACAAGATTGACCAAAATCACTTTTTCCGCAAATATCCTCTCCTTTTGCCTTAAGACTCCTTTACCCACTCTCTCATTAAAATAAGCTCAAATAGCTTTAAAATAAGCGATTTTTCGGAAAATAACGTTAGCTTTTGCTTTTTTTCCTTCATTTGTGCACCTGTAACCTTGCGACTAGGTCTTTTCTTCCATAAAAACCTGGTTATAAAAAAAGAGTAAGGGGGATCGTCCCTTACTCTTAAATCGGTTTACTCTTGTTGTTGTTCCATTTCTTGTTCCATTTCAGCTTGCATATCGGCCATTTGTTCTTGAGCTTCTTCCAAGGAAATCGCCTCATCCATTGCAGATTCATCTACATCAGCTTCTTCTAATGCATCAAACTGACTAAATTCATAAGCAACTTCTTCAGAAAATGGTTGTCCTTGCTCCACTAGTTCGCCATCAATACTTAGTTGACTACTCTCCTGCAACAACGAATCTTTGTCAATAAGCATTTCGTAACTAAAGTCATTCAACTCAATATCAAGCTCTTCAGGACTTTGATTCATGAACGTAAGCACTAGTTCCGTCGCCTCTTCACTTGTTCCTGAGGCTGTTATTTGATAATGCTCCTCTGTTTCTTCCATGCTCAGAAGATCTGCATGATTCGCTAACGCTTCTAATTGATTTTCTGCAGGCTGAATAGCAGCGGGATCATCCATGCCAGCCTCTTCAGTTGGCACAGTTATCCATTCCTCAAGCATAGGATCTTGTTCGTAATATTGACCATCTTGGATAAACATCATTGTCTCCTGTGTTTCGTCAGTTTCAGGGTTACTCATAGATTGCACAGAAGAATAAGCAAACGGTTCACGAACAAGTTTCATTGTCGTTTCTAAACCTTGGTCATTTTGAGCTGACCCTGCTGTTGTATCCATTTGATAGCTTGTTGTTTCCGACATTGTATCGTGTGAATTTTGAAGAACAGTTTCTATATTTTCACTTGACTCTTCTGAACTTTGACATCCTGCAAGAGCCATTGCGGCTATTCCAGAAAAAAGAACAAACGATGTTTTTTTCATGGGTTCCACCTCTAAGCTTTGACTTCTAAGCTACCCTAACATAGAGACGCAACAGATTGGGGAGACTTGACCACATTTCACTGCTTTTTTATACTTTCCGTCATTTCAACTCACAGCTAAGATGTTTTTTAGAATCAACCATACTTTACAATATTTCTTTAAAACAACCGTAAGATTCAAGTCCGACAACAAGGGGTATAATAGGACTATTACTGGTTTATGGAGGATTTTTTATGAACAAACCACTTCTATCTATTATTGTTCCTTCTTTTAATGAAGAACAAAACGTTGAGCCTTTTTATTTTGCATTGAAAAAAGTGCTTGACCAAAGCCATTATCGGTATGAAGTGATCTATATTGATGACGGTAGTTCAGATTCTACACTCCCTCTGCTTCAAAGGCTTTCTACTTGGCATCCACAAGTGAACTATATTTCGTTTACACGAAATTTTGGAAAAGAAGCAGCAATATTAGCAGGTTTCCAGCATGCAAAAGGGGACTGTGTCATTGTTATAGATGCTGATTTACAACACCCCGTAGAATTAATTCATGATTTATTAGACGGGTATGAAGAAGGATACGATCAAGTCATTGCTTGCCGTAACCGAAAAGGGGACAACGTTGTAAAGACGGCGCTTTCGAAATTGTATTATAAAATGATAAATAAAGTGGTCGATGTCCGTTTGGAAGATGGAGCGGGTGACTTTCGTTTGTTAAGTCGTCGTGCAGTCGATGCTCTCCTTATTTTAAGTGAAGGAAACCGTTTCTCGAAAGGGCTGTTTTCATGGATTGGCTTTGATCAAAAAGTGGTTCATTATGAAAACGTAAGTCGTCAAAACGGCGATTCGAAATGGTCTTTACCGAAGCTAATCAATTACGGTATTGATGGAATCATTTCGTTTAATTTAAAACCTCTTCGCATTTGTTTTTACATGGGTGGTACAATTTTGCTCGCTGCACTTGTTTACATTTTCATTATGCTAACCCAAATTATTCGGACGGGAATTGATGTTCCAGGCTACTTCACCATTATCTCAGCTGTTCTCTTTCTTGGCGGGATTCAACTCGTCTCTCTTGGTATTATTGGAGAATACATTGGTCGAATTTACAATGAAACAAAGAAACGACCTCACTATTTAATTAAAGAAGCAAATGCAACTAAAGGAAAACGCTATGAACGCATTCAGTAATTTTTGTCAGAAAATCTATCGAAATCAATTTATGCGTTTTGCATTTGTAGGAGGGATAAATACGCTTGTCTTTTATTCCTTATTCCTCCTTTTCCATCAAGTGTTTGGTCTCTTTTATTTAGTAGCTCATATTACCGCCTTTCTTTTATCAATGGTTGTTTCCTACTTTTTAAACGTATTTTTCACATTTGGAGTAAAACCATCTTTAAAGACGTTTTTACAGTTTCCACTAACTCAAGTCGTTAATTTTAGCGTATCCACAACCCTCGTGTTTGTTTTCGTAGAATTAATTGGTTTATCTCCAGTTATTGCGCCAATACTTGCTGTTTTCCTTACAGTTCCTATTACGTATATTGTTACCGCAAAAATTTTAAAACGAGATGGAGTTTCCCATGAGTCTTAAAAAAGTCCTACTTCTAATTGGTGCAAGTATTGGCGTCGCCTTTCTTGCCCATGCTTTTTTTCTTTATCAATTAACAAATGGACAATTCATGGTCGGACCAAACGATGGTACTGCACAAATGCTCCCTTTTAAACAATTTCTATATAACTCGTTTAGCGAGGGAACGTTCTTTTATTCCCATCAATTTGGTCTTGGTGGAGGTATTTTCAGTCAGCTTGCTTATTACTTTTCAACAAGCACAGTATTTTTTGTTTCTTTTCTCTTTATCTTCTTAGGAGAATGGGTACAACTCTTTCAAAACCCTGACGACGTCCTTTTTTGGGCAAATGCAGCAGTATTTGTTAACATCTTCCGACTATCAGTCGTTATCATAATAACAACGTTTGTGTTTCGTTATTTTCGCATACGCTTCCTTTATGCTTTTTTAGGCGCTGTATTGTATGGCGCAAGTGTGATGTATTTTCGCCACGCATCGTTTTGGGAGTTTTTCGCAGATGCTTACTTATGGTTACCTTTACTAGTGTTGGGGGTAGAGAAAATCGTTAGAGAGAAGAAACCTTGGTGGTTTATCTTTGCAGTCGCGATCTCTATTATTAACAACTTTTATTTCGCCTACATGAACTTTCTATTTATAGCCATTTACGCAATTTTGCGTAGTTTTATAAAATTTTCACGTGACGAAATTTCATTGAAACAGCAGTTTCTTACATACTTGCCAGCCACCATTCTTGGGTTTTTTATTGGTTCATTTTCATTTGTACCAGCGGTTTATGGATTTTTAAACAATCAACGACCTCCTTTTGAACAATCAATAGAGTGGTTTCATTTTCACGATGAAATCTTTTTCACAAGCCGTTATCTTTTGATTCCTGCTTTGTTTATCTTGTTGATTTGTTGCAGGAGTTTATATCGCTTTAAACCGTTTCTTCTATTCACAATTCTTTCTCTCGTCTTTATCGTCTTTCATTATAGTCCAATGATCGGGAGTGTGTTTAACGGTTTCTCGGCACCCCAATATCGCTTTCAATACATGGGGGCATTTGCATTTGCTGCAGCTGTCGCAATCGGCTTAAGTAAGTTTCATCAAATCCCTAAAAATGAAAAGCGTCACGCGCTCATATTGACACTTTTCGTCTACAGCATTCTTTTTACGATTGGCTTATTGACAGATTCAAATGCGTTTCTTTCTTTTCAAGCAATCATTCTGTTAATTACAGCGATCGTAACGGTTTTATTTGGATTCTTCCAATTAAAGGGCCACTATAAAGCAACCATGCTTGGGCTGGTTGTAACGACCGTTGTTCTCCACCTCGGCGTTACAAATGCCTATCAAAAAGAGTGGTTGTTTGAAAGAGGAGATTTAAGCGCAACTTCTGAAGAATTCTTACAAAGTCATGCGTACAATCACACCAAACAAAAAGAGTTAATTGAGGCTGCTGACGTTCAGGAGCCCTTATCACGAATCGAGTGGGTAACGAATTTTAGAAACAATACACCCATGGTCCAAGACTTTAACGGCGTTAGTGCTTACTCAAGCGTGTTAAATCGTGAGTTGCTTTTCTTTTATTACACCGACCTGCAAATTGATATGAATCGAGAAAGCGTGAGCAGGTATTCTGGCTTCGGTGATCGTGCAAATTTGCATAGCCTTTATCAAGTCTCACATAAACTTGTTTCAAAAGAAGATCCCGACCCAATTCCATATGGCTTTTATGAAGTCGAAGAGAACGAAGACTATCGATTGTATAGAAATGAACTGATTCTGCCTTTTGCGCGCACGACGTCAAATCTTTACAGTAAGGACGACATGGCATCACTGAGCATCATGGACAGAGAACACGCCATGCTAAATGGCGTCATTGTTGAAGATGAACGCGCGAACGCTTCTTTTGAAGCCGAACGAACCGATCGAATCGGTGACACAACTATTACTGCAGTTGGAGGATCGTATCATAACGGAATTCTTACAGTTGAAGAAGACACAGGTGGAATTGATATTGAAATTGGAGAACGTGGTGCAGACGAAGTGGACGACTATCTTTCCTTCTATCTTCTAAACAATTCAAAGACAGCCCCTCTGTTCCCTTTAACGATTAATGAATTTGAGACAGATCGTAAATCGCTGCAGTCAATATACAAAACTGACATTAATCAATTAACGGTTCGTGTGGAGGCAAATGAAACAATTTCCTTAAGAGTTCCAGAAGGAGAATATACACTAGACCATCTCTCTCTTTACACAGAGGACTACGACCTGTTAGAAGTTCAGCAGGAAGAACATGAGACAATTGAAGTTGATGTTGATGGACGACATGTTGATATTGCATTAGATAATACTGACAACGAACAAATGCTCATGTTACCAGTTCCTTATGAAAAAGGATGGGAAGTGAAACGAAATGGGCAATCCGTTGACGTTGAACAAGTAAACTACGCGTTTCTTGGCGTTGAACTTGAAGAAGGACAAAATACCATTCAATTTTCTTATTTGCCACCTTTCTTTAAACCAACACTTGCATTATCAATCATCGGCTTGTTGCTGACGTTCATATGGGTGTATGCAAGAAGAAAATAATTTCTTCTTGCATCTACACTCATTTAATGATATTATGGAGTTTAAACCTATTGAAACGGATGAATTTCTAATTTTTCATAGGATTTAAAAAATTAATGAAATATGGAGGTGATTATGAATGAAACGCTTGTATATAAGCTATGTAACACTGCTTCTAGCTCTCGGTATCGTGTTAATTGCGTTTGGTGTTTTAGATAGCATCGCACCAACAATTGTATTTACCCTGCTTATCCTTGGATCGGTCCTCTCATTATTGTTTAGCCCTCGTAAAGCGCATAGTTAACGTCTTTCCCGAGCCAGTTACTTCAACTTTTTTGACCTAAGTCATTTCGTTCGCTACAATACTCTTAATAGATATTATGGCGGAGGTCGAACATGTCCAATCAATCAAACGAAAAGCCACCTAATGAAGCATTCGGAATGATATTTGGCTTACTAATCGCAGTTGGCGCAAGTATTGTTTTTGACAGTATTCCAATTGGAATTATTCTCGGAATTATTGTTGGAACAATGATTAGTTTCTATAGTAAGAAACCTAAAAAAAAGAATGAAGAATAACCGGCTCAGCATTGAGTCGGTTTTTCATATTCCCTTTTATAACAGCATAGACTGTTCATTAAGACTACGTAACCATGACACTTGGAGGTGTTCTTTTGCTATTTAAAAAAAAGAAAGCCCCGTCCTTTGAGCAGCCTCAACCAACTCAAGCACCTTATCGACAGCCACCACCCAACCCAACACAAGGGATAACCAAACAAGCCCCAACTAAGCAGCCAAAGCCTATTTCTGACGAGCAACTACATCAATTACAACAATTCCTCCAGCATTCCTATCAATCCGTGACCGATTTTGAATATTTGATTGAAAAAGTTCCAACTGAGCAAACCGCGTCAACTTTACGTGACATTATTGAAGATCACAAAAAGCACTATCAAACCCTTTTGCACCTCTATCGTTCACAAGCAAATAAAGATCCTGAAATTAGCGAAGCATCGTTAAACCGCAATGCTTATACACCCGCATTAAAGAAGGCATTTGAACAATCACAATTTCAGTCTCACCTGTTTGAAGAAGCCACACGTCATACTGAAAATCCTCAAATACGTAATATTTATTCCTCTATCGCAAGAGACCATCAACGTCACGCACTTTGGTTCCTCTCTTATCTAACCGTTTTTTCAAAAACATAAAAAACAGAAGCTAGGTTTGAGTTGCCTAGCTCCTGTTTATTCTTTCTTGTACGGTATAAACGTTCATAGATTGCTGTCGAATAAAACCAACCGTCGTAATCTGGAGCTCTTCTGCTATTTCTAAAGCTCGATTTGTCGGAGCAGATTTAGATAGAATCATTTCACAACCAATCTTAGCCACTTTTAAAACAATTTCTGAAGATAACCTCCCGCTAAAAAGCAGTACTTTATCATCTAAAGAGATTTGGTTCCGCAAACAATAGCCATAAATTTTATCTAGCGCATTGTGTCTCCCTATGTCCATTCTCGTTAATACAATACCATCTTGTGTCGCAAGGGCTGCATTATGCACGCCACCTGTTTCTTTGAAGGTATTTGCTGTATCTTGTAGTTCTTGCATGAGCATGAGACATTGTGCAGGCGTAATACTTACAGAACGAGTATGCATCGTTTTCGTTGTTTTCGCATCCGAAGCAAAAATAAAGCTTTGGCGACTCATACCGCAACATGAAGTTAAGTATCGTTTTGTTTGTAGTTTTTGGTGAAGTGAATGAATCGGTTGATTGACGGTTAAGTGGACGAATCCCCTCGCTGCTTCATACCGTATGTGCTCGATGTTGGATATAGAAGAGACAAGCCCTTCAGAGATAAGGTAACCGACGACCATATCTTCAATATATCCTGGTGAAGAAATCATTGTAACGACTTCTTCACCGTTCATTTTCACCGTAATTGGAATCTCTGTCGCAACCATATCCGTTATTGTTTCCTCAATACCATCTCGAAAACGTAAGATCTCTCTTGCTGTTTGCACGGAATGTGTCATCTTACTTTTTTCTCAGCATAAATGGAATGGCAAAAGCGATTGCGCCAGCAGCAATGGCAAGCCAATTTGTTCCACTGGCTTGGGATTGAGTTCTTTGTTCTTGGCTGCTTTCTTGATACGTCTTGTCTGCAATTGTCGTTAATTCGAACTGTGGCTGATGATGTTCAAACTGGGTTTGATCTTCACCCATCCCTTTTAGCAACGCAATAAGCGTATTCACGCCTTCCAATGTTTTTGGATCTTTCATTGATTTAAATAGGTAGCCAGCACTTGATTGATTCGTGTTATGTTCATAATCAGCCACTTGATGTAAAGCCGAGTTTATTTTAAATAGCATAGGTTCTAAATCTGCTAGCTTGATGGACCCAAGTGACTGAACAAGAACGAGCAAGTTTTTTAGCGCTTGTGTAATGTGCGGATCATCCAACGTCTTAACAAGTTGATTTAACAATGGGTTTTTTTGATCCATTAAAGAATGCGCAATATTAAACGCCTCTGTATCATGAAATTTATTTAGGAGAGCAAGGACGTCCGTAATGGCGTCCTTGTTCTCTAGTAAAGCATTTTCTAATTCATGTAAGTCGTTTTGTCGTTGCGTTTCTGGATCAACAGGCATTCGTTTTATGGAAGTTACCGCTTTAGCCATTTTTCGCCTTCCTCCTCGCTTCAACTAAGTCACCAGGGAAAATGTAGTCACGTCGTGCCCATTTTGCTTCCACATTTACGCCGATTTGTGGCTGTGGATTTCCGTTCCGATGATTAATTCTCGGTAATGGACTTTCACCTTTAGGCTCTAGAATTTCCATTTTCGCAGAAATTTCTTTATATGCCGGTGTATCCGTATCCTTGTCGGAGTGAGAACTTGTTAAGTAGTTAATCGCTCCATCGCCACTTGTATTCATCGGAAGGTACACTTCTTTCCCTTTTACTCGATCCGTTACGATACAACGGACAAATACATGGCCATATGGAGAAGTTAGCTTTACTTTCGTGCCATCTTCAATCCCACGGTCTTTCGCAAGTTCCGGTGATACTTCCAAGAATTCATTTGGCGTTTTACGACTAATCGCTTTTGACTTATACGTCATATTTCCTTCATGGAAGTGCTCCAATAGTCGACCGTTATTAACATGAATGTCGTATTCTTCATCAAATTCAAGGGGTTTTGTCCACTCAACTGGCCATAGACGAGCTTTTCCTTCAGGTAATGCAAATCCATCTGTAAACAAGAGCGGCGTATCTGTACCATCTGCTTTAACTGGCCACTGCAAGCTATTATAGCCTTCTAAGCGATCGTAGCTTACACCAGCAAAAAGTGGTGTTAGCGAAGCCGCTTCATCCATAATCTCACTTGGATGTGTATAAGACCAGTTTGCACCCATGCGTTTGGCAATCTCTTGAATAATCACCCAGTCAGGTTTTGAATCACCTAATGGCTCAAGAACTTGATACAAACGTTGGAAACGACGCTCCGTATTTGTAAATGTTCCTTCTTTTTCTAAACTTGGACTTGCTGGAAGGATAACATCTGCATATTGAGCTGTTTTCGTAAAGAAAAGATCTTGCACAACGAAGAACTTAAGTTTTTCAAACCCTTCTTGCACATAGTTTATATTTGAATCCACAATTCCCATGTCCTCACCTTTAAGGTAAAGAACATCAAGGTTCCCATCGTGCATCGCGTCAACCATTTCGTGGTTATTTAATCCTGGCTCTGCTGACAAGTTTACGCCCCAGTTTTTCTCAAAACGCTCACGCACCTCATCATCTGTTACATATTGGTAGCCTGGAAAACGATCTGGCATACTTCCGAAATCACTTGCGCCTTGTACGTTATTATGTCCACGTAAAGGATACGATCCTGCACCTGGTTTCATATAGTTACCTGTAACAAGGAGTAGGTTAGAAATGGCTGTACTTGTATCTGACCCACCACCATGTTGCGTAACACCCATTGCCCAAAGGACAGATGTTGTTTTCGCTTCATGAATAGATGTTGCTAGTGCAATCAGTTCCTCTTTCGTTAAATGCGTCACTTCCGCTGCATAATCAAGTGTATACGCATCTAAACTAGCTAAATACTCGTCCACATCATTTACATGATTCGCTAAAAATTCTACGTCATGCCAACCTTGGTCGACGATATATTTTGTTACAGCTGACAGCCACACAAGGTCGCTTCCTGGGGCAGGTTGCACAAATAGATCAGCGCGTTCTGCTAGCTCATGCTTACGAATATCTGCTACGATGACCTTTTGACCGTTTAATTTTTGTGAACGTTTTACGCGCGTCGCTAAAACAGGATGTGATTCAACGGTGTTTGATCCAATTGAAATGATTAGTTCTGCATTCGCAATATCTTCAATGCTACCTGAGTCTCCACCGTAACCAACTGTACGCCAAAGCCCCATTGTTGCTGGTGACTGACAATAGCGAGAACAGTTGTCGATGTTATTCGTTCCAATAACGCCACGGGCTAATTTTTGCATAACATACGATTCTTCGTTTGTACATTTTGAAGACGATATAAAAGCAAGGGCATCCGCACCTTTATCTTCTCGTACTTCTTTAAATTTAGAAGCAATTAAATCTAACGCTTCTTCCCATTCTGCTTCACGGAACTCATTGCCATCACGGATAAGTGGTTTTGTAATACGCTCTTCACTATTCACAAAATCCCATCCAAACTTCCCTTTCACACAAGTGGAAATTCCGTTTGCAGGTGCTTCAGCGTTTGGTTCAACTTTTAAGATTTGGCGATCTTTTGTCCAAACATCAAAGGAACATCCTACGCCACAATACGTACAGACCGTTTTTGTTTTTTCAATTCTAGACTCACGCATTTGTGCTTCTAAATCAGAAATCGTCATGAGTGACTGATAACCCGTTTCTACGTTTTTCGTAATATTGATCATCGGTCTCATAGAATCGTCTTGTATGCCTGTAAGGAAACCTGCTTCGCCTTCCATCCCTACTTCCATCATTGCATTACAAGGACAAACAGTGGAACAGTGTCCACAGTTTACACAAGAAGATTCATCTATAGGAGAATTTTTATCCCATATAACTCTGGGTCTTTCTAAGTTCCAATCAATGGATAATGTTTCCGTAACTTGTACATCTTGACATGCTTCCACACATCTACCGCATAAAATACATTGATCAGGATCATAACGATAAAATTGGTTTCGCTGTACATCTGCTTCCTTTGAGCTATGTTCCGTTTCTTGATGAGTAACTTTCATATCTTTCACAGCATTATGTATCTCACAGTTGCCGTTGTTAAAATCACATACCGTACAGTATAATTCATGGTTTCCTAAAATACGGTCCATCGCAATTAACTGGGCTTCATGGACATCGTCGGTTCTCGTTTCTACTACATCGCCTGGTTTAATTTCTGTCGAACATGAGCGCACATACTCGCCGTTCACCTTAACAATACATGTATCGCAGGTTTCAATTGGCCCTAGGCTAGGATGATAACAAAGACTTGGAATATCAACAGATTCGCCATTCATCGTATTTAATACAGAATCTTTTTGAACCGTTTTCTTTTTTCCATTTAACGTAACCTCGTAAAATTCAGCCAATTATTTTCCCTCCCTTTTGAAAATAAACCAACCCATAGAACATATGAATTAGTTAATTTTACCTTTCCCTAAACTTACCATCCATAAACATCGCAGTATTAGGACTAAAAAACTGTTTGAATTAAGGAATATTTGGGTATATTCGGTAACATAGGAAAGGAGGATGTTTATGTATAAAGACACATTACATACGTTAAACAAACAAGCTAAAAATAAATATGGCTTGTTACGGAAATCACCATTTCGCTACTTACTTGCTTCGATTCTTGCAGGCGCTTACGTAGGGATTGGATCCCTTGTTCTTTTTGCTGTTGGAAACCCTTTATATGAAGCAAACTCACCATTTGTTAGCATTATGACAGGAGCGACATTCGGTGTTGCATTAGCGCTTGTTCTTTGGGCAGGATCCGAATTATTTACAGGTAACAATATGATTTTCATGGCATCTTCACTCTCTAAAGTAACGAATTGGCGTCAAACCCTTATCATTTGGGGGTGGAGCTACTTTGGAAATCTGATTGGCGCACTTGCCATTTCAGCCCTTGTTTTTTTATCCGGAATTTTTGCTGCTGTAGGTCCAGATGATTATATGATGACTCTAGCAGCAAACAAAATGAATGCTCCTATGCTTGAATTATTCTTTAGAGGTATTTTATGTAACTGGATTGTCTGTCTTGCCATTTGGACATCTTTACGAGCTGAAGGGGATATCGCAAAGCTCTTTTTAATTTTCGTATTAATTTTCGCCTTCGTTGCTGCAAGTTTTGAACATAGTGTTGCCAATATGTCTATACTTGGTATGGCTCTTATGCACGGCGGATCAGAGGCTGTTACGATAAACGGATTTTTCCACAACCTCATTCCTGTAACACTCGGTAATATTATTGGTGGTGCAGTCTTTGTTGCTGGAACCTATTTTGCCATTAGCTATACGAAAAAGGAATATCAAGAAGAAGATTTCGAAAAGAAAAGTAGTTGATATAATTGAGCAGCTCCCTCTACTACCTAATCCTTTTGTAGATAACTGTGGTGCTGCTTTTTCTTTATATGCTATTTTGCAGCAAATAAACGCAAAAAACTTGATGAGTGCATCTTAAGACTTCACTCACCAAGCTTCCTTTTACGTGAACGTTTTTTATCCACCGCTTACTGGCGGTATGAATGCCACTGTATCTTCTGACTTCAACGTTTCTTCATTTGTAGCGAATTCCTCATTAATCGCAACCATCATCGTAGTTAAAGAACCTCGATCTAATTGGTACGTCTCTTCTATATATGCCTTTAGTTCAGCAACTGTTTTCCCTGTAAATGAAAATTCTAACGTTTTATGACCTATTTTTTCTTCTAAACCGGCAAATAAAAGCAGCTGAATCATAACGGTCCTCCTGTTTGATAAGACTGTTGCTCTAATTGATCGCCAATCCATTTGGAACCATCTTCCCAGTATTCTTTTTTCCAGATTGGCACCATTTCTTTTATCCGCTCCATTGCATACTCGTTTCCTTCGTACGCTGCTTTTCGATGAGGTGAGCTAACAGCAATGACAATGGCGATCTCGCTAATCTCTAAAACTCCTAATCGATGGGTAATGGCCACCTTTGTTCCAGGCCATTTGCTTTCAACTTCTTCCCCAATTTTTTGCAACATTTTTGTAGCCATTGTTTCATATGCATGGTACTCAAGCCTTATTGTTTTTTTCCCATGGGTTAATTCACGTACAGTTCCAAGAAACGTGGCGACAGCACCGCAATTTCGATCCATTACTTTATTGATGATGTCTTGAACTTGGATCGGATTCTTTGTTAATTCATACACGTTACGCTCCCTCACTTCTCTCTATATACTCTTTTATGTATGTTAAAGCAGCTGGATCATCCCGTTGAAAGACTGGAAATGGCACGTTTTCTATGGCGTTCAACTTGTGATAGAGAACACAACAAATATTGTTTAAAGACAGTAATGCCAAATCTGTCTCGTCTCGTAAACAAACCACCTTTGGGTACGTTTCTTGCTTCCACCCTTCAATAAAAATTATATCTGGACGACATAAGTAGGTTTGAACATTGATTAAATGGGTGAGGGAAGGGTTGATGGCATTTGTAGAAAGATGCACCACGCCAGCCCCTTCAACAATGGAAGATGCCGAACCCTTTTGCATGAAGCGAGCGCTATCTGTCATGCCATCAGGTTCGCCCCCATGTCCGTGATGTTTAATCGTTGCCACAGTTTGGGGGGTCTGTTGGAAAGCAACTAGTAACCTCTCAATAAAAGTAGTTTTGCCGGCATTTTTATACCCTACGACTTGAAGAATTTTTCCCAAGAGGAATCACTTCCTTCAATGCTATTTAGGATCAAAACATCGACTTTGTCCCCTTTTTCATACCCTCTTGTCCCACCGGGTAATAAAATGAGCACGTCAGCTTCTGCAAGTGAAACGACGGATCCGGATTTATCCAGTCCAGAGGGGTACACGATATGCTCTCCTGTAGCTTCTTCCAACTTACCTCGAATGAGCCTTGTAAACGGATTCGGTTTTGGAAAATCAACGCCTAGAGTTCCTTTACTTAAG
The DNA here is from genome assembly GCF_047238345.1 of Shouchella phoenicis. Taxonomy (NCBI): domain Bacteria; kingdom Bacillati; phylum Bacillota; class Bacilli; order Caryophanales; family Bacillaceae; genus Shouchella; species Shouchella phoenicis. Next base: position 2,964,942 of record NZ_JBDFMQ010000001.1, read on the forward strand.
GGAAGATGCGCTTTTGCTCGTTGTGAACGTCGAATAACTGGTCGAGCAAATAATTCAAAGCCAACAAAACATGCCCCTGGATTCCCAGATAGACCAAACAATAGCTTTCCACTTTTTGTTGCAGCAGCTGTTGTGACACTACCAGGCCGCATTGCTACTTTATTAAACAGTGTTTCTGCTTCTAATTGTTTCACAATTTCAGGCACTAAATCAAAATCCCCTACAGAAGCGCCACCTGTTGTAATCATAAGATCCACTTTATGTAATTGTTCACGAATAATCTTCATACATGGTTCTATTTTATCTTCAACGTGTCCAAGCATGACTGGAATACCACCAGCACGTAATACTTGCGCAGCAACCATATATGCATTGCTATTTCGAATTTTCCCTGGTTCTAGTGGTTCATTTACGTCTACTAATTCACTTCCAGTTGCGAGGATACCTACAACAGGTTGCGCGGCAACTGAAACGTTAGCAACTCCAAAGGTGGCAAGTTGAGCAATAATTCCAGGGTGAATCAAACTGCCTGCCTTTGCGATGATTTCTCCTTCTTCTGTGTCCTCTCCAATAAAAGAAATATTGTCATGATGCTTAACTTGCCGCTTAATGTCAATCTCGCTGCTGTTTTTTTCGTGAACAAGCTCAAGCATAATGACTGCATCACAACCTGTGGGAATCATGGCTCCGGTCATAATTCGAACGGCTTCATATTCGCCGACTTCTGACTGAAACACTTGACCAGCGCCAATTTCTCCTATCACACGAAACAAGACTGGTGTCTCTCGCGAGGCAGAAGCGGTGTCAACTGAACGAATAGCAAACCCATCATAAGGCGAGCGATTAAAAGAAGGAACTGGATGACTTGCTCGTAAGTCATCCGCTACAATTCTGCCATAGCTTTGAACAATTGATACGTTTTCCGTTCGTACTTCTAATGGATAGGCCATCACACGTTCAACGGCTTCGTCGATTTGAATTGGTTGTCTTCTTTCTACCATTTTGGCACCTCCATTCCTATCCACCGATATAAGACATCTCAATTTTCTTCCTATTTTTTGATGATTCTGCGGTTCTTAATTCTGAATATCGATCAGAACGATTTTCCCAAATTGTCTTTATTTTTTCTTTGATAAAGGCATCCGATTGACCAGCTCGTAGGTCCTCTTTTAAATCGGTTCCTGATTCAGAGAACAAGCAAGTAAACACTTTTCCATCAGCAGAAAGGCGCGCTCTCGTACAAGTTCCACAAAATGTCTCTGTTACGGATGAAATAAACCCGACTTGAACGTCAGACCCTTCGTACTGGTAACGACTAGCCACTTCGCCAAAGTAATAGTGGTCAACAGGCTGTAGCGGACCAATCTCCGATACTAACGTATGAAGTTCTTTCTTGGAGACGACTTTTGAATAACCCCAGCCGTTCGTTTGGCCCACATCCATAAATTCAATGAACCTCAGCATAACGCCTCGGTCTTTACAATACTTCGCCATTGGCACGACTTCTTGCTCGTTTAACCCACGCTTAACCACCATGTTCACTTTCACACCTAGGCCTGCTTCAAGCGCCGCATCAATGCCGCGAAGGACCACATCGGCTTTTGTTGCACGTCCGCTCATTTCTTGAAAAACAGTCGTATCCAAAGCATCTAAACTGACATTCACTCTCTTAAGTCCTGCTTCTTTTAATGATTTCGCTAACTTAGGCAGCATAACGCCGTTCGTCGTTAAAGCAATGTCGTCAATGCCTTCAATTTGATTTAGTTCTTGTATAAGTTCTTCCACATTCTTTCTGAGAAGTGGTTCTCCACCTGTTATTCGGAGCTTATTAACACCTAAAGCGGCGAACTGATTCGCTGTCTGAACAATTTCTCCAAACGTTAAGAGTTCTTCTTCTTTCATAAAAACATAGTCTTTACCGAATATTTCCTTAGGCATACAGTACGTACACCGAAAGTTACATTTATCCATAATCGAAATACGCAAATCTCGTAGCGGTCTACTTAATTGATCTTCAACGTTCATGTTCATACTTTACTGCTCCTTTCTACTCACTTACTATAGAGTGAGAGAAATTAGAAATTAGTTAGTTATTCATTATGTATATAGAAAGTAGAGGGATCTAAAGTTATGCACCATTTATTTGATGTCAATTACGCCAACGTTGCCATTCTAACGTTATCTGACTCTCGTTCAAAAAAAGAAGATAAGAGTGGTCAACTTATTCAATACTTGCTAAATGATCACCATAAAATTGCATCATATATCCTTATACCCGATGATCCACAACTTTTAACGTCAAATCTGCGTTCCTTAGAAGAAAACCATGCTGTTGACGTCATTATTTGTAACGGGGGGACTGGAATAAGCAAACGTGATAACACTTACGCTACCATAAAAAGCTTAATCGATAAGGAACTACTCGGCTTTGGTGAACAATTTAGGCAAAGAAGTTATGAACAAATTGGCGTAAGAGGACTTTTTAGCAACGCCATTGCCGGCGTGATAAACAACACTGCCATATTCGCCTTACCTGGTTCTTCAAATGCAGTTAAACTCGGCATGGAGGAATTTATTATCCCGATGATTCCTCATCTATTAGGAGAACTCAGAAAATGAACATTGCGGGTCTAGTCCTAGCAGGTGGAAAATCTAGTCGGTACGGTACGCAAAAATTATTTGCTGAATATGAAGGGGCTCCTCTTGTCTTGAAAAGCGTTCGTGCGTTTCAAAAAGCATCCCTTTCTTATTACATTGTAACAAACGAAGAGCTTGCAGCCTATTTTAATAAAACCGATCCTTTCATTATTGAACAAACCCCTCATGAAGGACCACTCTCAGCATTATACACAGGCTTGCACTACGTTCAACAACATAACTTTACTCATGTTCAAGTTTTAGCAGGTGATTTACCCTATATAGATGAATCTTTTACCGTGTTTATGCAACAACAACTATATCGGCATCCTGATTCAGATATTCTCCTCCCAGTTCATCGAGGACTCGATCAACCTTTACACGGGTTGTATCATGTTAACTGCCTGTCAAAAATTGAACGATTGCTACCGGATTATTCAAGTATGCGCGCCCTTTATTCAACTGTTCACACAAAGCGAATTAACTTTTCAGATGAAGTACCTTATTTTAAAAATATTAACCGTATAACGGATTGGAGCGACTAATATGACTTCTTTTTCACATTTCAACAATGAAGGCCGAGCAAAAATGGTGAACGTCGCCGATAAAGACGAAACGGCTCGCACAGCTACAGCACGTACAAAAGTCCGCTTATCGCCTGCTTTATATCAGGCAATCCATGAGGAAGGGTTAAAGAAAGGCGATCCCCTTTCCGTTGCCCAAGTTGCCGGCATCATGGCAGCAAAAAAAACAGCAGATTGGATTCCTATGTGCCATCCAATTACGATCCAAGGAACAGATTTAACGTTTTCCTTTTCCGAACGTAAAGAATCGAATGATTATGTACTCGTCATTCATGCCACAGTAACTGTTAAAAGCAATACTGGAGTTGAAATGGAGGCTCTTACCGCCGTCAGTGCTGCCGCTTTAACATTCTACGATATGTGCAAAGCCGTCGATAAAAGTATGATCATTGAAGAGACGCTGCTCGTTGAAAAAACCGGAGGCAAAAACGGTGATTTTTATCATCCACTTCTAGAAAAAGAGAGAAGCGAATAATCACTTCTCTCCCTTTAAAAACCTATGAACTCTTTCTTGCAGTGCTTCTTTTTTCGGGCGATACAGCCCGTTTAAAGAAGAGAGTACACGAATAGGATCTCCGTAAAAGTATCGCTCATAAAGCAGTTGCCGGCTACCAAACTCAGTAATCGATAGATCTCGAGCAAGTTGGATTAGCTGAAATTTATCGTAAGCACTTACGTATTCACCTTTTACAAATCGTTCAAGCTGAGGTGCGATCGCTGAGTTAAAATCTTTTTCACTTGGAGCGGCAATAAAGTGACTTGCTCCTAAAAGCTGAATAATTTCAATTAATCGTGGGTAGGTTGACTGATAATAAGACGCACAAGCTTTTAATGTTTCCAATTTAGGAACCATGATGCCATAGTCGTTTAATTCTGCCTGAGCCTCGGACGAATAGACGAAACCCATCATTGCTTCTAATGCAATGATGATCTCTGCAAGTTTTCCTTGAATATGCTGGTGCCGTTCGATATCGAATGTTGCTACCAACGCTTGAGCAATTCCTAGCACCCACTCTGTTTTGACAATTTGGCGGTTAACTGCTTGATATAATAAAAATGATTCAACGCCTGTTTTCATAAATAAATCATTCATTAGCCACTCGTCTCGATACAAGAAGACACGCTCCCACGGAATAAACACGTGGTCAAATACAACAATCGCATCTCCTTCTTCAAATTGAGCGCTCAAAGGCGAATCGAATACACTTTCCTTTTTGTAAGCAGGTCGATTAATAAACGTTAGCCCCTCTGCATCCGATGGAACTGTACAACCAAATAAATAATCACTATCAATAAAAGCAGCAGATGGGACTACAAGCAATTCGTCTGTAATCCCACCTTGAGTAGCTAATAATCGAGCCCCATCAATGATGATGCCCTCTTCCGTCTCTTCCACAATCTTTGTTGCAATCGCTTGCTCTGTCCCCTCGCCGTCCGGATAAAAAGGTTTTCTGCTAATAGATGGGTTCACGAAAGTATGTGTAAATGTTAAGTCTTCCTCTTTTGCTCGTCTATAGATACGGTCAATATGATCACCAAATGCCGGATCATTCTCGGAAAAAAAATCTTTCGCTCCTGCCATAATGGTAATCATCGTATTCACATAATCTGGAGAGCGCCCAAGAACCCCTAACGTTTGATTTGCCCAAAGCTGTGTCGCTTTTCTCCGTTTAACTAAATCATCTTTTGTACGTGGAATTTCAAAAGAGAAATTCGATTGTTTATCCTTTGCTTGTAAAATAGCTGAATGCTGTTCGTCATGGACCATGTCATAGAGAAAGCTCTTGGCACGGAGGACCGAACGGAAAGGCTCAACCTCAGTGTAAGGAAGCTTGATACGCTCTCCGTCCATCCATACATCACTCTTTAGACGCCCCATCCGCTTTAAAAACTCAGCACCAGTCGCAATTGTCATTTTTCACACTCCTTCATTTCTCGCTATACCTTATGCACGTTTGCCTAAGTGTGTGTGCTAGAAAAATAAATCTCATCGTTTTAAAACAAGTCATTTGGGTACACAAAAGACAAGAACATTACTAGATAAAAGGAGCGCGATTTAAATGGCACACCGAATTGAAGTCGAACACGGAACGACATTATTTGTTGAAGATATTGGCAGTGGACAACCTGTTATCTTTTTACACGGTTGGCCTGTCAATCATAAGATGTTTGAACATCAGATGGCCACATTGCCAGAACAAGGATTTCGCTTTATTGGTGTAGATTTAAGAGGATACGGACAATCGGATAAACCAGCTCATGGCTATGATTATGACCGCATGGCAGATGATTTACGTGTTGTAATTGACACATTAGGATTAAAAGATGCTGTACTCTGCGGTTTCTCTATGGGTGGGGCAATTGCAATTCGCTACATGGCGAAACACGGAGAAAAAGGAATTGCTCGTTTAGCGCTATTAGGAGCTGCTGCTCCAGTGTTTACGCAAAGAGACGATTTTGAGTATGGATTACCAAAAGAAAATGTGAATGGTCTTATAGATGGCGCCTATACAGATCGAGCAGATATGCTAAAAGACTTTGGCGGACTATTCTTTGGAAAAGAGCCGAGCACGCATTACAATAGCTGGTTTCATTCACTAGGGATGCAAGCAGGACCCCATTCCACCATTGCTTCTGCTCGTACCCTCCGAGATGCTGATTTGCGAGATGATTTAGCAGCAATCTCAGTCCCGACAGCGATTCTACATGGACGAAATGATGGCATTTGCCCGTTTGATCTAGCAGAACAAATGGAAAAAGGCATTGAAGATGCTACCATCATTCCCTTTGAAGAAAGTGGACACAGCCTCTTTCATGATGAGCAAGAGAAGTTTAATGAAACGCTCATCCAGTTTATTTCTGAACCAGTAAAATTATAGGCAATAGACGGAGCACAGAAAACGAACAAACTTGTTTTCTGTGTTTTTCTTATATGTAAGACTGTACAAACCTTCTCGCTTGTGGTAAAGTTTCTCGGTGCATTCATGACACGCAGTTCGTGACCTTCCTGCGCTATCAAAACTAGAGGAGTTTTTTTATGCCGACAGAAATTCTTGGTTTACTTTTTGCTATCGCAAATTTTTCTTTTCTTGTATTATTTTATAAATTATTTGGCAAGACAGGCATTATTACCTGGATTGGTTTTGCCGCCATTTTAGCTAATTTACAAGTGTTAAAAACCATTGAGCTTTTTGGACTTATTGTCACCATGGGAAACGTGATGTACGCCACAACTTTTCTTGCTACTGACCTCCTAAATGAAAAATACGGCAAAGCAGTTGCCAAAAAAGCGGTTTGGCTCGGTTTCTCGACACTGCTCGTCTCAACGATCATCATGCAATTTGTCTTGCTGTTCCCCCCTCATGGAGAGGACTTGGCACATGGCCATCTTGCGTTTATTTTTGATTTTGCACTTCGAGTGGCATTAGGAAGCTTAACAGCATTTCTCATCAGCAATCATATTAATATCTACATTTTTGCTTTCTTTAAAAAACTTTTTCCAAACATGCTTTGGTTGCGTAACATCATCTCAAGTATTTTTGGGCAAGCGCTAGATACACTCATCTTTTGTGCAATCGCCTTTTTAGGTGTCTATTCCATGGGCGTATGGTTTGAAATTGCATTAACGACGTATATTATGAAATTTATCGTCTCGCTATTAGCGATGCCCTTTATTTATTGGGCACGCAGTATAAAACCGTTACAAGATTGAAAGCTTTCCTTCAGCTTAACGGTAATAGAACATCATAAAAATCTGTAGGGTTGATACATGTATCACTCCTACAGATTTTTTATGGTTTTTTACATTTCTTTATGAAACGCATTAATCATGATTTTAATATTCGTGATATCCGCTTCATTTTTTTCTTCAATTTCTTCTTTTAATTCTATTAAAAATTGTTTCTTTGCTCGTAAATTATCAAGGGCTGATTGATAGTGCTGATACACTTCCCCTTCTGTTTGATTACTTTGCTCAATGTTGGCGTACACCGCTTCCATAAAGCGATATTCCGATAACTTATCGTTGACATTGACCGTTTCACCAGTGTCTTCCTCTTTTATTACTTCTGGTGTATCAATGGTATAAATCTCTCTTAATCGTTTTTGTAGAGAAGACATATGCTCCTCACAAAATTTTTGTAGCAATTCATCATCCATGATAAGTCCTCCTTCCACATAAAGATCTTCTCTAAAAGTATACAGGAAAATCACAAATAATTGTCTTAAAATGGATTCAACTTTCCCCCACCTACACCTTTTACAAACATTTGTTTAAACGTATGATGGTTAGGGTAATGAAATAGTTGTCTTCTTTTTAAAAAAAGCTCAATAAGTTTACGGAAAGCGGGTGCATCGTTTACAACATGGGCTCACTACGTTTCTGTTTAGACTTGAAATGGAGGAAAAATACATGGGCCTACTAAGACAGTGGAAAGATAAACAATATTATAAAAAAGTTCCTTACACCATTTTAAATGAAGAAATGCTTCAGCATAAGAGTGATGTGACCATTGTTGTCCCTATTTTTAATGCTTCAGAATCCATTAAACATACAATTGATTCCGTTCTTAAACAAACAATGGGACTTGATCGCATGACCATTATTCTAGTAGATGACAACTCTACTGACGGCACACAACACATACTAGAAGACTATGCAAACACTCACACTCAAATTATTAGCGTATTGTTAGAGAAAAACACCGGGACACCGGCATTTCCTCGTAACCTTGGCGCACACTTGGCGAACTCAACTTATTTATTTTATTTAGATGCTGACGACTGGCTTCACCCAGAAGGCATTCAAACACTGTTTCAATTGTTAGAAAAGACAGGGGACGATTATGCAGTCGGAAAATCGATTAAAGTAGTCGATAAAGGCGAAAAAGTGGCCGGCAAGCATGGGTCAAACCGAACACGACACAATGCATCACCCTACACGATTAAACATATCTTCTATCACTTAGGTCCAACTGCTCGAATGATGCGCTTAGAGCTATTACGAAAAAACGAAATTCGTTACCCTGAAATGAGGTTCGCTGAAGATAAACAGTTTTTTATTGATGTGATCCTAGCAGCGGGAACCATATCAACGACGACCTCACCAATCTATTACATTAATCGCTATGATTCAAATGAATCCCTTGTGACCAAAACAAGCATATTCGAAAAAATCGATGCCAACATTAGCGTTTTAAAATACGTTTTAAACAAACATTTAGAGCCTGAAAAAGAAAAGCTTATCGTCAATCGTTTAATTGAATTTGATGCGATTACACGTTTATTTGATCGCAAACACTTTGTCAAAAGCAAGCAAAAAGAGATCTACTATAAAAAATTTCACGAAACGATGAAGATTTTTGCTAAAGCGAAGCGGTCATATCAATTTGAAGATACGATTATAAAACCAATTAATCGCATCTTTTATCAGCTAGCAATGAACAAAGACTATCAGAAACTAGAAATGCTGGCTAGATGGTCGCGATATAGTAAACGAGAAGCGACCATATTAGATGATAAAAAGCCCTATTATATCGCAGTGTTAGAGGACGGGAGCACTTTTCATATTCCCATCAATGTGCAGGCAAAACTAAAAAACACACAAATACAAGACTCGTCACTTACACTTCACGTTCAACTTTATGGACATATCATTCCAAAAATTGAAGGAATGAAGTTAACCAGTCGTTCCACTGTTGTTCACAGTAAAGACTTAAATGATCAAATTGAACAGAACGGGGATGAAGTGAAGATTGTATTAAATCAAGAAGATTTAGATTTACACGACCCTGGCTATTCCGTTAATCTGATTCACTCTGACTATGAGCAAGTATTTATTGAAACAGAAAGAAAAGAAACGTATAGCCTCTCACTCAATTCGAAAGAGAAAGCAATCATGTACCAAACGGTAAAAGGGAACGTTGGCTTAAAGATTGCTAGCTTATAACGAACAAAAAACCACTTCTCGCGATGAGAAGTGGTTTTTTTGACAGAAAGAGAAGGGTAACAATCTCTCACATGGGAGCATGAATTACATCATGCCGCCCATACCACCCATTCCGCCCATTCCGCCCATATCAGGCATGCCGCCGCCGTCATTTTCTTCAGGCTTATCAGCGATTACAGCTTCTGTTGTTAAGAACATTGCTGATACGCTTGCCGCATTTTGAAGTGCAGAACGTGTTACTTTAACTGGATCAAGGATACCAGTGTCGACCATATTTACATACTCGCCTGTAGCAGCATTGTATCCAATTCCGACTTCTTCAGTCTTCAGTTTTTCTACAATGATTGATCCTTCAAGACCAGCATTATGAGCAATTTGGCGTACCGGCTCTTCAAGTGCGCGAAGAACAATGTTTACACCTGTTGCTTCATCACCAGAAGCTTCGACCGCTCGAACTGCTTGAATGACATTAATAAGCGCTGTACCACCACCGGCAACAATTCCTTCTTCAACTGCTGCACGTGTAGAGTTTAGGGCATCTTCAATACGAAGTTTCTTTTCTTTCATTTCTGTTTCAGTTGCAGCGCCGACTTTAAGTACGGCTACGCCACCTGCAAGTTTCGCAAGACGCTCTTGTAGTTTCTCTCTGTCAAACTCAGATGTTGTTTCTTCCACTTGACCTTTTAATTGGCCAACACGAGCTGAAATTTGTTCAGGATTACCAGAACCTTCAACAATTGTTGTGTTTTCTTTCGTCACAACCACTTTGTTTGCGCGACCAAGAGAATCAATTGTTGCTGCTTTAAGATCTAAACCTAGATCTTCTGTAATTACTTCTCCACCTGTTAGGATCGCGATATCTTCAAGCATTGCTTTACGACGATCACCGAAACCAGGTGCTTTTACTGCAACAGCATTAAATGTTCCGCGTAATTTGTTTACGACAAGTGTTGCTAATGCTTCCCCTTCAACATCTTCAGCGATGATCAAGATTGGGCGACTTTGCTGAACCACTTGCTCAAGAACAGGAAGAACTTCTTGAATGTTTGAGATTTTCTTATCTGTAATTAGGATATAAGGATTATCAAGAACCGCTTCCATCTTATCAGAGTCTGAAACCATATATGGGGAAGCATATCCACGATCAAACTGCATTCCTTCTACAACTTCAAGCTCTGTTGAGAAGCCTTTTGATTCTTCAATCGTAATAACACCGTCGTTTCCAACGCGTTCCATTGCTTCTGCAATAATTTGACCAACCTCTTCATCTGCAGAAGAAATCGCTGCTACTTGAGCAATGGATTCTTTGCTTTCGATTGGCTTAGAGATGCTTGCAAGCTCTGTTACAGCAGCTGCCGTAGCTTTCTCAATTCCTTTACGAATACCCATAGGGTTCGCACCAGAGGTAACGTTTTTCAACCCTTCGCGAATCATCGCTTGCGCTAGTACAGTTGCTGTTGTTGTACCGTCTCCAGCGATATCATTTGTTTTGCTTGCCACTTCAGCGACGAGCTTAGCACCCATGTTTTCGAATGCATCTTCAAGCTCAATCTCTTTGGCAATTGTTACACCATCATTTGTAATTAACGGTGAACCAAATTTCTTTTCTAATACAACGTTACGACCTTTTGGTCCAAGCGTCACTTTTACAGCATTTGCAAGTGTATCTACACCTTTTAGCATGGAGCGGCGTGCTTCTTCACTAAACTTAATATCTTTAGCCATTGTATCTGCCTCCTGTATGTTGGTTCGTATTTATTCGTTCTTTATTAGCCGATAATTGCTAGAACATCGCTTTCGCGAAGAATAAGATAGTCCGTACCTTCATACTTAACTTCTGTACCAGCATATTTTGAGAAGATGATTGAATCGCCTTCTTTTACTTCAAGCGCTACTTTTTCGCCATTGTCTGTCACACGACCTGTACCGACAGCTACGACCTTGCCTTCTTGCGGCTTTTCTTGTGCAGAGTCAGGAAGTACAATCCCACTCGCTGTTTTTTCCTCTGATTGGATTTGCTCAATAATGATGCGATCTCCTAATGGTTTTAACAAGGAAAACACCCTCCTTTGAAGACGTATGTAGTGTTTATTATTAGCACTCGTTTAGGATGAGTGCTAACACAATTCCTATGATAATCATTCCGCACCCGTTTTGCAAGGGGTAAGCCTGACTTTTTTGGACAGTTTTTTTCCAAAAGGGTCTGAAACTGAAAACAGGTGAATAATATGATATGATGAGTGGGAATTTAGACTGATTACATGTATAAAGGAGTTCGCCTGTGAAGATTATTTATAATGGCGTCGGGATATTGTTTTTTGTTATTATGCAAATTGCTGTCGCGTTTACGCTAGTTTTTACATTGCAAGGTTTACTCAATATAAATAGCGGACTTTCCATGATTCTTTCCGTAGTATTGACAATTGGCATTGCGCTCGTAACATCACGAATGCTTTTCCGGAATACGTTAACGATGAGATACGCGCTTGTCGTCTTTGCTTACATTGTCATGCAGACCGGTTTATCACTTGTTGCTTCAACAGTGTTACAATCCTTTTTTGGCGTTACAGATGAAGCATTCCTCATAGGAGTATCGTCAATTTTATCTTTTTCTGTTGGACTTGTTGCCATCCTACTGATTTTACGTCGGGATGAGCAGCTAGGTGGTGGATTACGCGGAACAAAAATTACGCCACTTGAAACCGTATCATGGTCAATTATTGGTGTTTTTCTTGTCTTTGGTACTCAAATTGTTGCGGGTCTAATCCAAACTCTTATTTTTGGAATTGATCAAGGTTCGGAAAATACTGCGGACCTAGTCGCCATTGCGCAAGAGTTCCTACCGTTTATTATTGTTATTGCTGTGATTGGGCCTATAATTGAAGAGCTTGTTTTTCGAAAAGCGATCTTCGGTTGGCTCTATGTTCGAACAAATTTCTGGATTGCCGGCTTAATTAGTTCAGTCATCTTTGCTGTGATTCATTTTGATTTTCAACATATTTTAATATACGGTGCCATGGGCTTTGCGTTTGCCTTTCTATATGTAAAAACAAAGCGAATCATTGTGCCTATTATTGCCCATATTGCGTTGAATTCATTTGTCGTGATTGTTCAGGTTCTATTTATTGACGACATTAATGAGATGATGGATGTACCGAGTTTTATTCATAACATGTTAGGAATGATGATTTAATGAGAATGTTTGGCTTCTTTTACATTTTACTTGGTCTTTTATTCGTTTACTTAACGTATATCCAAGTTGAAACAAATGGTTGGGGCTTTTTCCCCATCGTGCTTGTTTTCATTGCGGCGCTTGATTTTTATTTAGGCTGGCAAGCATTGAGGCGACCACCAAACCCACCTCAAAAATAAAAATAGAACCACCTCTAGCAAATCATGCAGAGGTGGTTCTTTTGTTTAATTATCTCCTTCGATAAACCCTTCTTCAACAAGAAACTCATGAGCAACGAGGGCGACACTTTGCCTTTCGATATCAACTTGATAATTCAACCCACGCATGATCTCACTATCCAACGTCTCCGCTAATGGCCTTAACAATTCTTCAATCTCTGGATTCTCCTCAAATACATCTAATCGCATATGAACAGCAGCGTTATAAGGCGCGAAAAACACCTCATCATCTTCTAAAATGACTTGATCATAATCATCGATTCGCGCATCGGTCTCATAACCCATTGCCACTTCCAATTCTTCATTATACAGCGCTTCATATAATAAGCCTGCATCCATGTATTCGATATTGCCGCTGCCAAATTCAAACCCGTATGCCTCTTCTAAACCAGGTAATCCATCAGCTCGATTCGCAAAAGCTGCATCAGTTCCCATACTAATTTCTCCAGGATTTTCATTCACATAATCCGCTAAGTCCGATAACGACTCAATCCCAAGATCTTCAGCTTGTGTTCGATTCATAATTAGCGCATACGTATTGTTCACTTCTGAAATATTCATCCAGTGTAGCCCGTTTTCAACGTCCACTTCTTGCAATGTTGCGTAAGCCTCTTCTGGATCAGTTATTGGTTCCATATTCAAATAAGTCGCTATTGCCGTTCCAGTATATTCCCAGGTAATATCGACTTGGCCATTTTCTAATGCAGATCGCAATACATTACTTCCAAGGTTTTCGACTTGCCGAACCTGATAGCCCGCATCTTCGAGGATGAAGTAAGTCATCTCTGATAAAATATACTGCTCGGTAAAAGATTTTGCACCGATGGTGATACTATCTCCAAAGCCTAGATAACCACACCCGCTTAGTGCCAATCCAGTAACCGCTACAGAACCTAATGCATAATGACGTACCGTCTTCATAGTTTTCCCCCTCTATGCAGTCGCCGCTGTTTTTGTATTTACTTGTTTTTTCGATGAACGCATCCCCTTTGGTGTTAGCCAATGCTCTACCCCGCGAAGTGCATAATCAAAAAAGATTGCGAGTAAAGTCACTGGCACAGCACCAGAAATTAAATACGCATTATCAAAAAGTTCAATTCCAGTAAAGATCCATAACCCTAAACCTCCGCCTCCAATAAAATAGGCAAAAGCAGCTGTACCTACATTTAAGACAATCGCTGTTCGCAGCCCCCCAATAATCGCATATGCAGCGTTTGGGACTTCAACTTTAAAAAAGATTTCTACCGGCTTCATACCCATCCCTTTTCCAGCATCAATTAAATCTGGACTAACAGAACTAAATCCAGCTACAGCATTACGAAAGATCGGTAGAACCGAATAAATAAACAACGCAAAAACAGCAGGCACAAACCCGATCCCTAAAATTCCAATCATTAGCGCCACAACAGCCAAACTAGGAATGGTTTGCGCTAAATTGGCAATATTTGATGTAATCCACTCGGCTTTGCGAAACTTCGGTCTTGTTACAAAAACCGCAAGTGGCAACGCAACAATGACAGCTAATAAAGAAGAAACTAAAACGAGCGCTACATGTTCTCCTAGCAAGGTTAAAAATTCGCTTGTTGATTCAAAAATATGGACGTATAATCCTTGGGATGCAGTCCAATAAATAAAAGTCGCCACAATGGCAAACAACATAATTCGAACAATATACGTAATGACTATTTTGCTATTCAACCTGTAACCACCGCCTCTTGAACGGCATTTCTTTTCTTTCCTAATTTAACGTGTAAAAATTGTTGCACGAGATCAATCGTAATGGCTCCACGTATTTTGTTTTCATCATCGTATACACAAACTTGTTCGGCTTCTTGATTTAATAACATTGATAACGTATTTTTGAGGTCCGCATGTAAATAGATTTGCTTGGAATCGGCAATATCCTCCTTACATTCCAATAAGCCAATGTCGTCATTTAACTCCTGAATCGTATGAAGACTTAGCATCTTAATTGCACGATCTTTCCCAATAAAGTCAGAAACATACTCACTGTTTGGCTTCATTAATATCTCTGAAGGCGTTCCATACTGCATGATTTCACCATCACGCATCAAAACGATCTTATCAGCCATCCGAATCGCTTCATCAATGTCGTGACTAACAAACAAAATTGTCTTTTTTACTTTCCTTTGGATCTCCAAAAACTCATCTTGAATATGTTCACGAATTAATGGATCCAATGCACCAAATGGTTCATCCATTAACATAAGCGGCGGATCTGCAGCCAATGCTCGAGCGACACCCACTCGCTGCTGCTGTCCCCCAGATAATTCACTTGGGTAACGCTTTCGAAATTCCTTAGGATCGAGTCCTACTAAATTCATCAATTCGTTATAACGAGCTTTTTTCTTTTTACTTCCCCACTTTAATAAGTCAGGAACTACCATTACATTATCCTCTATATTCATATTAGGAAATAACCCGTTACTTTGAATAACATAGCCAATCTTGCGGCGTAATTCAATGTTGTCTAATTCAGATATGGACTGCCCATCAACATAAATCTCACCTGAACTTAAATGAACCAATTTATTTACCATTCGCAAAAGCGTTGTTTTTCCACAGCCAGAAGGTCCTAAGAAAATGACAATTTCACCACTTTCCACTTCAAACGAAACATCATTGACCGCTTTTTTATCCCCATCATATGATTTTGTTACGTGTTTAAATGAAATCATTTCATTTCCCCCTTCTTATTCTGTTATCCCTTTAGGTGTAAGCCACTTTTGTATAAACAGTAACAACGTATCTGCAAGAATGGCTAAAAGTGAAACGAGCACAGCACCAGCAACAATTGAATACATGTCGCCGCGAGAAATGCCTTGTACAATAAATGACCCTAACCCTCCAGCTCCAATAAATGCTGCAATGACCCCGATACCAATATTAAGAACAACCGCTGTACGTATGCCAGCCATAATAACAGGTAGTCCATTAGGTAATTCAACCTTTATCAACCGCTGCATTTTTTTCATTCCTAAACCATTAGCTGCATCAATAATAGTTGGGTCGACGTTTTTAATTCCTGTATACGTATTACGGATAATAGGTAAGAGTGAATAAAGCACAAGAGCCGTTAATGCGGGGACGAATCCAATACCTTGTCCAATAATGGAAAAGAACGGAATCATAATACCAAATAAAGCAAGACTTGGGATTGTTAATAAAATTGAGGCTGCTGCTAAAACCGTTTCGGCTAGCGTCTCATTGACAGTTAAATAAATACCAACACTCACACCAATGGCAATGGCAATAATGATGGCGAGGCCAACAAGCATGATGTGTTCCATTGTTGAATTAAACATACTTGTTGAATTGATTTGCACAAATTCAATAAATTCTCTCAGGTGAGCCCCCTCCTTTTCGTGTAACCTATCAATACCCTGCTATAAAGTAAATGAAACAAAAAGAGACAAAATTTTTCAAATCTCGATTCTTTTCTTCATCTCTAAAAAATTGATTCGCTTTTACAAATAAAGAAAAAAGACGATTAATCCATAGTAGGATCAACCGTCTTTTGTCCAAGCTTCATTACTGTGCTTCACTATGTGATTCCGGTGTAGGTTTCGTATATTTACGATAAGTTGCACGTGAAATGGCGATACTAATCTCATACAAAATGAGCATCGGTAATGTGACCAGTAAATGCGACATCAGTTCTGGAGGTGTAATTAAGCCTGCAATAACGAGTAAAACAAAGTACGCATACTTTCTAATCTTTGTTAACAATTGTGGTGTTACAAGTCCAATTCTCGTAAAAAACATCACGACAACTGGTAGTTGAAACAAAATACCAAATGGGATGGTTAATTGAAACAAAAACGAGAAATATTCATTAATGCCGTACATTTCGTTAATGTCCAGACGATCTGCCATCGTACTCATAAACGACATGACATACGGAATTAAGATAAAATAAGCGAATGCAAACCCTGCAAGTAAAAGAAAAAATGAGATCGGAATATATGCAAGCGTCGCTTTTTGCTCTTCCTCTTTTAAACCAGGTGCAACGAATGCCCAGAGTTGATAAAGAATCACGGGTATAACGAGCACAAACGCAACAATCATTGCAAAATTAACGTAAATTCTTAAAGGATCCGTTAATCGAAAAGCGTGAAACGGCATATCGACTGCTTGAGGTGCCGTTTGCAAATAAGAAATAACTGGGACAGCAAGCATAAAGCCACCAATCAGCGCAACTACAAAAAAGACGAGGATCACGAGAACCCTGCGTCTTAATTCCACTGCGTGATCCATAATCGACATATCTGATAGAGGAATATTCTTTTTATGCTTTTTCTTTTTGAACATTTGCTGGCTTGTTATCCTCATCATCGTCGGCTAACCCTTTTGTTGCGTTTTTAAACTCTTTTAACGTACTACCTGCCGCTTTTCCAAACTCAGGTAATTTCTTTGGTCCAAAAATAATCAATGCTACAATCGCAATGATAATTAAACTTCCTCCTGATAATGGCATGTGTGTATGCCTCCCTTTTAAAGTGGATAGTGTTTTAAAAAATATACAAGCGCTTGCAATTCAATTGCAAGATCAATATGGTGAACGCGAATATGTTCAGGTACAGAGAGTCGTACCGGTGTAAAATTAAGTATGCCGCTAATTCCTGCTTCAACGAGCTTGTCCGCACTATTTTGCGCTTGTGATGCTGGTACGGTTAAAACAGCGATCGCTGTATCATTCATTCCAATCTCATCAATCTTATTCCAGTCATAAATAGGTACATCGCCAATCGATGTGCCAATCTTCTTTTCATCTACATCAAAAGCATGGGTCATGACTGTACTATTGTTTTTAGAGAAATTATATTGAAGTAAAGCTGTTCCCAAATTTCCGACGCCGACAAGAATAACATTTGTCCTCTCATCTTGATCGAGTGTATCTCGAAAAAAAGAGAGAAGATATTGTACATTGTACCCATATCCCTTCTTTCCTAACGCTCCAAAATATGAGAAATCTCTGCGAATCGTTGCTGAGTCTACTTTAAGCGCTTGACTCAACTCTGTTGAGGAAACCCGTTGCTTGCCTGATGTGTGAAGATTCTCTAGAAACCGATAATAAAGCGGCAAGCGTTTTGCTGTTGCTTGAGGAATCTTTAGTTGGTCTGATTTCATGTCCGCCCCTTTCCGAGCATCAAGCTACATTCGCAACTTGCTTCCCCTCTATTGTACACCATTTTTCGTAAAATGAAAGAGCTCCCATAGAATGATTTGTTGTTGTTTGTTTGTCATTTGATGTAAACTGATGACAGTATAGAAATTTGTTTGTAAGGGTTGACTAAAAATGATTGTATTACAATGTGTGAACGTCTCAAAGTCGTTTGGCGCCGAGCCAATTTTAGAAAACGTAAAACTAGAAGTTCAGTCCAAAGAGCGAGTTGCATTAGTCGGACGAAATGGTGCTGGTAAATCAACGCTATTAAAGATGATTGTTGGAGACATGGGTATTGATTCAGGCGATATTGTCATTCCAAAAAACGTTGAACTCGGTTACCTTTCACAGCACACGGACTTAAAATCAACGAAAACCATTTGGGATGAGATGGTAACTGTTTTTGAACCACTTATTAAAATGGAAAAACAGTTGCGCGCATTAGAACAACAAATGGCAGATCCAATGCCTAATCATGCGTACACAAAGCTTTTGCAGGAATATGACCAAATGCAAAATGATTTTAAAGAACAAGGTGGCTATCAATATGAAGCCGATATTCGAGGTGTTCTTTCTGGTCTTCATTTTCAACAATTTGATTATGAAACACCGATTTCTTCGTTATCTGGCGGCCAAAAAACAAGGCTTGCTCTAGGAAAACTGCTTTTATCAAAGCCCGCTCTTCTTGTTCTTGATGAGCCTACGAACCACTTGGACATGGTGACACTAACATGGCTAGAAAACTATCTAAACAATTATCCAGGTTCACTTTTAGTCGTTTCTCATGACCGCTATTTTCTTGATCGTCTAACGACCAAAGTCGTTGAGCTCTCACGCCAGCAAACAACAACGTTTCACGGCAACTATAGTTTTTATCTTGAGGAAAAAGCAAAGCGTTACGAACAAGAGTTAAAGCAATTTGAAAAGCAACAAGCAGAAATTGAAAAACTCGAAACCTTCGTTGCAAAAAATCTTGTCCGGGCTTCCACAACAAAACGAGCCCAAAGTCGGAGAAAGCAATTGGAGAAGATGGATCGTCTTGAACGTCCTCAAGGAAATGAAAAATCAGCTTCGTTTGGCTTTGATATTGTCCGACAATCCGGTAATGATGTGCTTACGATACGTGAACTTGAAGTGAAGTACGAAGATCATACCGTTTTCTCAAATATGGATTTTGCGCTCACAAGAGGGGAGTCCGTCTGCTTATTAGGCGATAATGGTACAGGAAAAACGACCCTTTTAAAAGCTGTAACCAAACAAATCGATCATACTAGTGGGCAAATTTTGTTTGGTAGCAATGTTTCCGTTGGCTACTATGACCAGGAGCATGCAAAACTTCAAAGCAACAAAACGGTCCTTCAAGAAGTTTGGGACGAGTTTCCTGGAACTGTTGAAAAAGAGATTCGCAGTTTACTTGGGCTGTTTTTATTTAGTGGCGATGATGTTCTTAAGATCGTCTCCTCCTTAAGTGGTGGTGAAAAAGCGAGAGTGGCTTTAGCGAAGTTAATGATGGTAAAAGCGAACCTTCTTATCCTTGATGAACCGACCAACCATTTAGATCTTGATTCAAAAGAAGTGTTGGAAGCTGCATTAATCGATTATCCTGGTACCATTCTGTTCGTCTCGCACGATCGTTATTTTATTAACCGAATTGCGTCACGTGTTGTTGAGCTAGAGAGTGGTGTGACAACAAGCTACCTCGGTGACTATACCTATTACTCAGACAAGAAAAAAGAAATGGCTGAACGTGCTGCACTTAACGATGAAACGACGAAAACGAATGAAGCAACACACTCAGAACAAACAGATAAAACCAATTATCAACAAGATAAAGAACTGAAACGTTTGGAGCGTCAAAAAGAAAGACGCCTCCTTTCAATTGAAGAGCAGATCGAATCTCTAGAGCTTGAAAATCAAGAACTTGAGACACAGATGCTCGAGCCTGACGTCTATTCAGATCACGTTAAGGCAAAAGATATCCAAGACCAACTTGCATCAAATGGAAAAAAGATGGACGCCTTAATGGAAGAATGGGAATCATTGCAGTAAAAAAAAGAGAGTAGTGGCTACTCTCTTTTTTACTTACTATGAGAATGACGTTAACGGCATTCCTGGTCTTCCGTTCATATTTAATTGGCCTTTTGCACCGTTCATCCACATCTGATGCGCACATGCTCCAATCATCGCCGCATTATCTGTACACAAATGAATTGGTGGAATCACAAGGTCTACGCGCTGAGCCAAGCGTTCTTCCAACCCTTTACGTAAACCTTTATTCGCAGCTACTCCGCCTGCAACTAACACTTGCTTGGGCTCATATTGCTCATACGCCGCCACTGTACGTGTCACTAATACATCAACGACACTCTCCTGAAACCCTTTTGCTAATGCTGCTACATTCGTTTCGATCCCTTTTTGCTGATCGTTATGAATTCGATTTAAGACAGCTGATTTTAATCCACTAAAGCTAAAATCGTAGCTACCTTTTTCAAGCCAAGATCTTGGCAACTCAATCTCTTCAGTGGCTTCTAATGAAAGTTTTTCTACGTTCGGACCACCTGGATACGGAAGCTTCATGGCACGTGCAGCTTTATCGTAGGCTTCCCCTACTGCATCATCCCGCGTTTGCCCAATTTGTTCAAACTGACCATCTTTCTCCATCAAAATGAGTTCCGTATGCCCACCAGAGGCAACAAGTGCCAGAAGAGGAAATTCCATTGGCTGTACCAACTGATTTGCGTAGATATGGCCTGCAATATGATGGACGCCGATTAGCGGAAGTTGATGCGCAAACGCAATGGCTTTAGCAGTATGAATCCCGACGAGTAACGCTCCAACAAGTCCAGGCCCTTCCGTCACCGCTACAGCAGTTAAATCAGCAAAACCTACGTTCGCTTGCTCCATTGCTTCCTCCACAACGGCTGTCACCGCTTCAACATGGTGCCTTGAAGCTACCTCTGGAACAACGCCTCCGAATCTTGCGTGGCTTGCCATTTGCGTTGCGACAACATTTGCTAAAATCGTATCTCCATTTTGAATGACTGCAGCAGCGGTTTCATCACAACTTGTTTCAATTGCTAATATGATTGTCATTTAACATCACCCACATTACCCATGCATCTTCTTGATTATCTGCATAATAATTTTTTCGGACCCCTACTTTCAAAAATCCAAGCTTTCCGTAAAGACCTTGTGCAATTTCATTCGAAGCTCTCACCTCAAGCGAAAGCGTTTTTGCCTCAACCATTTTTAACCATTCCATTATCGAGCCTAGTAAGTATTCTCCATAAGAATGTCCTCGTCGCGCTTTCAAAATGGCAACGTTCGTAATTTGTGCTTCATCGAGTACTTTCCACAAACCGCAGTAGCCAATAATCGCTTCATTTTCTTGAAGGACAAAATAAAAAGCATAGTGGTTTCTTGTTAATTCGGCTTCAAATGCTTCTCTCGTCCAAGGAGTTGTAAAAGCTTCACGTTCTAATACAAGAACGTCGTCAATATCTGTTAACTCCATTCTCCTTACCTGAACGTTCGGTTTCATTTCGCTGTTGTTCATGCTGCCAGTTCACCTCCGCTTCAGGCAGACGGTGATAATCTGGCGTAAATGCATGAACATTCTCCATAGGTTCTTGATTTAAAGCAAGGAGGCATAATGCACCTGCGCGGGCGCTCGGTAAAGCACCAGGTGTAAACATCGCTTGATCCCCTAATTCTGCTTGAATCCACTCTTGATGTAGAGACACATCTTCACCAACAAACAAAATACGTTGATTCATCGTTTTCAGCTGTTCTATAAGATCTGCAAGCAACTGATGTTTTTCAGCTTCTTTTTCAAGAATCGTCCCGTCTTGTGTTGATTGATAACACGCAGCAAAAACAGTCCCTCTTCTTGCATCAATAAGAGGAACAATCATTCCGTCAAAGTATCGGCCAGCTTCTGCCATCACGGCTAATGTCGATAGCGGGATTAACGGGATTTTCAACGCCCAAGCCAACGATTTTGCAGTTGTCACAGCCATTCTTACACCTGTATAGGAGCCTGGCCCCTTTGCAACAGCAATCGCATCCAAGTCAGCTGGCTTTAGGTCCACATCTTGTAGAACATGTTCAACTGCTGGCATTAATCGCAATGCATGGTTTTTCTTTAACCACGTTGAATATTCCGCAATCACTTGTCCATCTTTACAAACCGATACGCCTAGACGGTAAGAGGACGTATCAATTCCCAATATCGTTGTCATTAAACCACTCCTCCAAACGCTTTACATGTGAGGCTCCTGCTGCTTTAAACGTTAACACTCGCTCAGTCTCACTCATTTTTTCTATCTTTAATGAAAAATAAGTAGTTGGAAGCATGTCTTCAATTAAATGAGCCCACTCGATAACCGTGACACCCTCCCCCTCTATATACTCTTCTAGTCCTAATTCTTCTGCTGTTTCTCCAACACGATAAACATCCATATGGTAGAGAGGCAGCGTACCTTCATACTCTTTTATAATCGTAAAAGTTGGACTTGTAATCATTTGCTTTACATGTAATCCACTGCCTAGACCTTTGACAAAATGTGTCTTACCAGCACCCAAATCGCCATCAAGTAACAAACAGTCACTTGGTACTAAAACAGTTGAAAACGACGAAGCCCATCGTAATGTCTCTTCTACTGAATATGATTTTAATTGATACGATTGCATATCGAACACTCCACTAGTTAAAATGATTATAGCCACTTTTTGAAATTAAAGACTCGGTTTCACCATTTCGCAAAAGTACACTAGGAGAACCGGACCGGACATACCCTATCTCAAACAAGTCGCTTTGAGCACTTTTTTGTAGCTGCTGAAAGGTTTGTCGAGACGTAGCTCCAATTAGCTGAAAGTCTTCTCCACCGTTAAACAGCCAATCAAGCTTACGCTCCATACTTACTGACTCAATACTTGGCAAAACCGGCGTCAACTTTGATTGTTCAATAACAATTTGCTGTTTACTCGCCTCCGCTAACTCCATCGCTTCACTTGATAATCCATCACTAATATCATTTAATGCGATCCGTTTGTTCACCTGCGAAAAAAGCATGCCACTATCCACCTGAGGTTCGGGTTCCTGATGGACTTGAATACACACTAATTCTTCATTCGTAAATGGTTTATTATTTTTTTGTTGTAATAGATGCAATCCAGCTGCCGAACGACCAAGAGGGCCTGTTACGAATACAATGTCATTTGGTTTGGCTGTACTTCGTTTTAACGCTTGACCTTTTTTAATCGTTCCAATTGCCGTAACAGATAGCATTAATTGCGAATCACTTGATACCGTATCGCCACCAATTAAATCCATTTGATAGCTAGCGGCAATTTGATTCATTCCTCTATAGATTTCTTGCAACTCTTCATCTGTCCACGTACGAGGAACCGCAAGCGTAACAAGATAATATGTTGGAGTTGCGCCCATTGCAGCAAGATCACTTATGTTAATCGCTAGGGCTTTTCTGCCAATTTGAAAGGAACTTAATGTATCTTTACGAAAATGAATCCCTTCAACCATCGCATCAACACACACGACTTGTTCCGTTTCATTTGACGTTTGGTACACCGCTGCGTCATCACCAATTCCAATTGATAACTGCTTCTGGAAATGATAATTCGGTGTAATGCTCGTAATAAAGGAAAATTCATCTCTCATGACCTGTACACTTCCCTCTAGATAAATAAAAAAACCGAGAGGGCATCTCGGTTCATTGGTATTGCGGGGGGCGGATTTGAACCACCGACCTTCGGGTTATGAGCCCGACGAGCTACCAGACTGCTCCACCCCGCGTCGTTATAAAATTTTATGATCTATTTTAAAAACAGATCGTTGCGTTGCCTTAATTAGTTTTCCTAACAACAAAAATAAATATACCATATTTCTTTACACGATACAAGTTTTTTTCTTAAAAAAAGTTCTTGTCAATTTTGTGAAAGAGGAGTATGATATGAAAAATAAACACAGACTAGTTATCTTTGAGGAGATGTTCGTATGAAAAAAGCATTTCGATTAATGGTTCTTGCGCCAGTAGGGTTACTTTTAGGCATGCTACTACTACCTGCATTCCTCGTTACAGACGTAGCTTTGTTTTCTACATTTATTGAGTCTATTATTATAGGAAACCAAAAATCTTAATAGCTTATTATTGACACCACCAAGTCATACGCACACTACTTGGTGGTGTTTTTTTATGCTTTCTTTAACGCTTCTAAAAAATCGTTTATAATATCTCGATGATCCTCAATACCAACAGAAATGCGAACGTCTTGCGAGCTAATTCCAAGTGCCTCTCTTTTCTCAATAGGAACGGAACGATGAGATGTTCCAACTGGATAAGAGATTGATGTTTCGACCCCTGCTAAAGTTGGTGCAATCTTCACAAAAGAAAAGCTAGAGAAAAAAGCGTGAATGTCAACCTCTTGCTTTAAACGAATGGTTACAATTGCACCATTACCAAATGAAGATAAGGACTCTGGATAGTAAACGTGCTCAACTTTCGGTTGTTTTTTCAGATAATCTGCAAGCGTTGCCGCATTGCTGGACTGTCTTTCCATTCGGAGACCCAATGTTTTTAACCCTCTGCATGTTAGCCAAGCTTCGAAAGGGCTTAATGTCGTTCCCATCGTAATAACAAGTTGTTTAACTCTTGAAATAAGTGGCTCACACCCAACAATGACTCCTGCTGTTACATCGCTATGCCCGCCTAAATATTTCGTTGCACTATGAATAACAAGGTCAGCCCCAAGTATTATTGGTTTTGCGAAGTAAGGTGTAGCAAACGTATTATCAACGATCACACGAAGTTGATTTTCTTTTGCAAATTTCATCAGGTCCTCAATGCTTTCTACGCGAATATGTGGATTTGTGACTGACTCGCAAAAAAGCGCTCTCGTATTCTCTTTAACCGCTTTTTGCCAATCTGTATGTGGTTCAACAAAGGTCACTTCAATTCCCAAATTCTTTAGTTCTTGCTCAAATAACGAATATGTCCCTCCATAGACATCGAGGGCTGCAAGAATATGATCCCCTGAACGACAAACAGACAATACTGCACATAAAATGGCCGACATTCCTGAAGAAGTTGCAATGCCGTCATCTGCTTCCTCAAGCAGTGCCACACCTTTGCCAAGATCTTCGGTATTTGGATTTCCGTAGCGCGAATATAAATATTCTTTTTCCCCGGAAAAATACGATTCCATGTCAACAAGACTCTCAAACACAAATGCAGATGTTTGATAAATAGGTTTTGCCTTACTTTTGTTTTTCGTATGTTCATTTCCATTAAAGTGTACAGAATTCGTGTGAAAATATCTTTTTCTCTCCACAATGCAAAACCCTTTCCCCTCATAAGATAAGATGAATTCCTAGCCAAAAGCCAACAACAGACCCAGTAACCGTAAGCGCAATATATAGGAGCCCTCTCCACGCATGTCCATCTTTAAAACATTGTAACGCCTCCACACTAAATGTCGAAAACGTTGTAAACCCACCGAGGAAATAAATAATGAAAAATTCCAACATTTCGTTAAGAGATGATCCCACAGCAATACCTAAACATGTACTTCCAATGATATTCACGAACGTTATAACTGTAAAATACCTTGGCCAGTTAAATCGCTTTGCTAATATCTCACCAATTGTATAGCGAAGAAAAGCTCCAGTCCCCCCTGCAATCGATATAAGAAGGAGCGTAAACATCATTGCATCACCTTCTTACTCATTATACGCATTCCAAACCAAGCGAATAAAATACCGCCACACACCGATAAAAGAAGGTATAAACTAGCTAAAAGAGAATTTTCAGTAAGTAATGAAAAAAAATCAGCTATAAATGTTGACATTGTAGTAAAACCGCCGATAAATCCTACTGTTATTCCTTTTTTCACAGTTTGCGATACGTTTATTCGTTCATTAAAGGCTTGAACGGTTAGCCCCATCATAAAACTACCGGTTAGGTTAGCAATGAAAATTCCGAACCACTGATGGTCTGGAAATATGTATGTAAGAGCAAATCGCGCGAGACCACCTAACGCCCCGCCAGCTGTAACGGCAAACCATATAAAAAAGGGAAGCATGATTCACCACCTCTAAAAGTTAAACTGATTTTACTATAAGCAGCCGCTTTCCACAAGATCTTTAGCATTCATGTTTATCTAGAAAAATAGACTATAAAGAAAGGTGTGATTTCATTGGGGATTGTTTTACTAAAATTAAGTATTGCCTTATTCTCTGGCTTTTTAATTGGCATTGATCGTCAAATTAAACATAAACCACTAGGTTTAAAAACAAGTATGGTCATTTGTATAGCCAGCTGCTTAATTACGATTGTTTCAGTTGAAGCGTACCTCTATTTCTCAAGTACAGAAACTGCACGACTCGCCATGGATCCTATGCGATTAGCAGCACAAATTGTTAGTGGCGTCGGCTTTCTCGGCGCAGGCGTGATTTTAAGACGAAGCAACGACGTCATATCTGGCTTAACAACTGCCGCCATGATTTGGGCAGCTTCAGGTATTGGTATTGCAATTGGAGCTGGTTTTTATATTGAGGCATTTTTGTCCGTCTTACTAATCTTGATAGCTGTAAACGTTATTCCTGCATTATTAAAAATCATCGGTCCTACTTCTCTAAGTCAAATTGATGTATCTCTAAAAGTGGTAATGGCTGAAGAAGCCACTTCTACCCACTTAATTAAAAGCATCCAGCGAAAAGAAAAAGGCTGGAAGAAACGAAAAGAAAAAAACATTATTATCCATGACGTAAAAATTAGAGACATTGAGGAAAATAAACAACAGCTAGATATTCTACTCTCTATTCCGCGTACCATGTACATGACACAACTGTACGATATTGTAAAAAAGATTGATCATGTACAAACCGTCGCAATTGAACAAAAATAGTTTATGAATGGATAGAATCTGGTTAGATCCTTGTATATACTATAAGTAAAGTCTCTTAATAGGAATGAAATGATGGATATTTTAAAGGAGTTTATCATCCAATATGGCTATATCGGTGTCTTTTTTTCATTAGTAGCAGGAATTGCAGGCTTTCCAGTACCTGACGAAATTCTGCTTGTTACGCTTGGATACTTATCCTACATTGAATACTTTCATTTAGGTACTATTCTATTTATTTGTTTTATTGGTTCGTTGAGCGGGATGTCTATATCATATGTTTTAGGCATTAAACTAGGCGCTCCTTTCTTAGAAAAGTATGGTCCTCGTTTTTATTTTTCAACTAAAAAACAGCTTTATGTCCATTCTTTATTTGTTCAATACGGAAAATGGCTGCTGTTAATTGGCTTTTTTATTCCTGGTATAAGGCATTTAATTGGATATGTATCTGGTATCACCCGATTTCACTACAAAACGTATGTTGTCTTCACAGGAATTGGAAGTGGACTGTGGACAGTCCTTTTCATCTATATTGGCTATGGACTAGGCGGTCAGTGGCTCTTTATCCAAGAGGACATCTATGCACATAAAATGCTCTATATGGCTGTATTATCGTTCATCCTCATAAGTGCCCTTATTTCATACCTTGTTTACAAGCAGATATCGCATACGAAAAAAAAGCAGCATCAAAAAGAGGATCATCCAATCTCATAGAAAGAAGCATTAGTAGCTGTTTTTTTAAATACGCCGCTTCGAAGCGCAGCTCTTTTCCGTTTCTCTATACAAAAAAAAGACACCTTTTCAGGTGTCTCTCTGCTTGCCTGGCAACGTCCTTTTGCTCCGTCATGATTTCCTACGGGGACGTTTCGCATGCCGTTCTTCCAAAGATGCGTTTCATGTAGGTTTACGAAATTCACGACTTTGTCTCACAGAGGGAAGCATGGTGCCTCTTCTTCGTTGATCCTTCGTGATGGGTTTGGGTTGATGCCTTTTTCGAGCTGGGTACGTTCTTTTTACATTTGCTTCTTCAAAGCGCAGCTCTTTTGCGCTTCTCTATACAAAAAAAAGACACCTATTCAGGTGTCTTTCTGCTTGCCTGGCAACGTCCTACTCTCACAGGGGGAAGCCCCCAACTACCATCGGCGCAAAAGAGCTTAACGACCGTGTTCGGCATGGGAACGGGTGTGACCTCTTTGCTATTGCCACCAGACTATTTTGACGTCCGATCAACGGCGAATCTCTTTGTCTGGTTCCTATTTCTCCTTCTGTCACGTACCGACGTACGCTCCATCTATCTAATAGTTTCCATCCTCGATCTTCTTGTTTCTCGTTGTCATAGGGATTCAACCCTTATGGATAAAAGAATCGTTGATTCTTTCAAAACTAAATCTAGAAATCAAACTCAAGTCAAGAAAAATTAGGATAAGCCCTCGACCGATTAGTATCAGTCCGCTCCATGTGTCGCCACACTTCCACTTCTGACCTATCAACCTCATCATCTCTAAGGGGTCTTACTGGCTTACGCCATGGGAAATCTCATCTTGAGGGGGGCTTCATGCTTAGATGCTTTCAGCACTTATCCCGTCCATACGTAGCTACCCAGCGATGCTCCTGGCGGAACAACTGGTACACCAGCGGTATGTCCATCCCGGTCCTCTCGTACTAAGGACAGCTCCTCTCAAATTTCCTACGCCCGCGACGGATAGGGACCGAACTGTCTCACGACGTTCTGAACCCAGCTCGCGTGCCGCTTTAATGGGCGAACAGCCCAACCCTTGGGACCTACTTCAGCCCCAGGATGCGACGAGCCGACATCGAGGTGCCAAACCTCCCCGTCGATGTGGACTCTTGGGGGAGATAAGCCTGTTATCCCCAGGGTAGCTTTTATCCGTTGAGCGACGGCCCTTCCATACGGCACCGCCGGATCACTAAGCCCGACTTTCGTCCCTGCTCGACTTGTAGGTCTCGCAGTCAAGCTCCCTTATGCCTTTGCACTCTACGAATGATTTCCAACCATTCTGAGGGAACCTTTGGGCGCCTCCGTTACTGTTTAGGAGGCGACCGCCCCAGTCAAACTGCCCACCTGACAATGTCCCTGACCCGGATCACGGGTCGAGGTTAGAATGTCAGCACCATCAGGGTAGTATCCCACCGACGCCTCCACCGAAGCTAGCGCTCCGGTTTCCTAGGCTCCTACCTATCCTGTACAAATGGTACCAACACTCACTATCAAGCTACAGTAAAGCTCCATGGGGTCTTTCCGTCCTGTCGCGGGTAACCTGCATCTTCACAGGTACTATAATTTCACCGGGTCTCTCGTTGAGACAGTATCCAAGTCGTTGCACCATTCGTGCGGGTCGGAACTTACCCGACAAGGAATTTCGCTACCTTAGGACCGTTATAGTTACGGCCGCCGTTTACTGGGGCTTCAATTCAGAGCTTCTCCTCATGCGGATAACCCCTCCTCTTAACCTTCCAGCACCGGGCAGGTGTCAGCCCCTATACTTCGCCTTGCGGCTTGGCAGAGACCTGTGTTTTTGCTAAACAGTCGCTTGGATCTATTCACTGCGGCTCTCTCAGGCTATTCACCTTAATAGAGCACCCCTTCTCCCGAAGTTACGGGGTCATTTTGCCGAGTTCCTTAACGAGAGTTCTCCCGAGCGTCTTAGAATTCTCTTCTCGCCTACCTGTGTCGGTTTGCGGTACGGGCACCTGTATTCTAACTAGAGGCTTTTCTCGGCAGCGGAGGATCAGGGATTTCGGACCCTTGGGTCCTTCACGGTCACAGCTCAGCCTTCACGGAACACGGATTTGCCTATGTTCCAGCCTTGCATGCTTCGACGCGCACAGCCAGCGGCGCGCTCACCCTACCTTTCTGCGTCCCCCCATCGTTCAAACAAATACGAGGTGGTACAGGAATATCAACCTGTTGTCCATCGCCTACGCTTTTCAGCCTCGGCTTAGGTCCCGACTAACCCTGAGCGGACGAGCCTTCCTCAGGAAACCTTGGGCTTTCGACGGAGGGGATTCTCACCCCTCTTTTCGCTACTCATACCGGCATTCTCACTTCCAAGCACTCCACTAGTCCTCACGATCTAGCTTCACAGTCCTTGGAACGCTCCCCTACCCAATCCCTACTGGGATTGCCATAGCTTCGGTGATACGTTTAGCCCCGGTACATTTTCGGCGCAGAGTCACTCGACCAGTGAGCTATTACGCACTCTTTCAATGATGGCTGCTTCTAAGCCAACATCCTGGTTGTCTAAGCAACTCCACATCCTTTTCCACTTAACGTATACTTGGGGACCTTAGCTGATGGTCTGGGCTGTTTCCCTCTTGACTACGGATCTTAGCACTCGCAGTCTGACTCCCGAGTTAAAGTTTTTGGCATTCGGAGTTTGACTGAATTCGGTAATCCTGTGGGGACCCCTCGTCCAATCAGTGCTCTACCTCCAAAACTCATCACTCGAGGCTAGCCCTAAAGCTATTTCGGGGAGAACCAGCTATTTCCGAGTTCGATTGGCATTTCACCCCTACCCACACCTCATCCCCGCATTTTTCAACATGCGTGGGTTCGGGCCTCCAGTCGGTGTTACCCGACCTTCACCCTGGACATGGGTAGATCACCCGGTTTCGGGTCTACGACAACGTACTCACTCGCCCTATTCAGACTCGCTTTCGCTGCGGCTCCGCCTCATCAGCTTAACCTTGCACGTTATCGTAACTCGCCGGTTCATTCTACAAAAGGCACGCCATCACCCATTAACGGGCTCTGACTAGTTGTAGGCACACGGTTTCAGGATCTCTTTCACTCCCCTTCCGGGGTGCTTTTCACCTTTCCCTCACGGTACTGGTTCACTATCGGTCACTAGGGAGTATTTAGCCTTGGGAGATGGTCCTCCCGGATTCCGACGGGGTTTCACGTGTCCCGCCGTACTCAGGATCCACTCTGGAGGAAACGAAGTTTCAACTACAGGGCTGTTACCTTCTTCGGCCTGTCTTTCCAGACAGTTCACCTACTCCGTTTCTTTGTAACTCCGTATAGAGTGTCCTACAACCCCAAGAGGCAAGCCTCTTGGTTTGGGCTGATTCCGTTTCGCTCGCCGCTACTCAGGAAATCGCATTTGCTTTCTCTTCCTCCGGGTACTTAGATGTTTCAGTTCCCCGGGTCTGCCTCTACCTACCCTATGTGTTCAGGTAGGAGTACCATCCCATTACGGATGGTGGGTTCCCCCATTCGGAAATCTCCGGATCAAAGCTTACTTACAGCTCCCCGAAGCATATCGCTGTTCGTCGCGTCCTTCATCGGCTCCTAGTGCCAAGGCATTCACCGTGCGCCCTTTCTAACTTATCCATTTTGACGTCAGATTAGCATCGAATCTCATCGTCTGGTTCCTGTCTTTCCGTCAGTCACGTAGAAAACTACGATCCTTCCATTAAGCATTTCCCATCCTCGATCTTCTCGCTTCTCTTTGTCAATCGTTGCTTCCGATTCCCGAAAGGGTTTCTTCGCAACTTGGTTAACCTAAAAGGTTTATGAATTCTTGACGTCTCGTTCAAACAGTTTAAAACCGATGAACAAAACTTTATTTGAGTTGATTTTAGATTTAGTTTTCAAAGAACCATGCCTACAGGATGTAGGTACCAGGCATCTAGCTTGGTTCTATACCCATCGCATTTTCTGAATCATTCATTCAGACATAAATAAAACCCTTATCAGGGGGTAATATTCGTTTGGTGGAGCCTAGCGGGATCGAACCGCTGACCTCCTGCGTGCAAAGCAGGCGCTCTCCCAGCTGAGCTAAGGCCCCGTTTCATTAAAATGGTGGGCCTGAGTGGACTCGAACCACCGACCTCACGCTTATCAGGCGTGCGCTCTAACCAGCTGAGCTACAGGCCCATTTTAATAAGAAAGAAAGAGTTCTTTCAAAACTGAACAAAAGATCCGAAGCGTTATATGACCAACGGTCATATATCGACTAGAGTAAATACTCCATAGAAAGGAGGTGATCCAGCCGCACCTTCCGATACGGCTACCTTGTTACGACTTCACCCCAATCATTTGTCCCACCTTAGGCGGCTGGCTCCAAAAGGTTACCTCACCGACTTCGGGTGTTACAAACTCTCGTGGTGTGACGGGCGGTGTGTACAAGACCCGGGAACGTATTCACCGCGGCATGCTGATCCGCGATTACTAGCAATTCCGGCTTCATGCAGGCGAGTTGCAGCCTGCAATCCGAACTGAGAATGGCTTTATGGGATTGGCTCCACCTCACGGCTTCGCTGCCCTTTGTACCATCCATTGTAGCACGTGTGTAGCCCAGGTCATAAGGGGCATGATGATTTGACGTCGTCCCCACCTTCCTCCGGTTTGTCACCGGCAGTCACCTTAGAGTGCCCAACTAAATGCTGGCAACTAAGATTAAGGGTTGCGCTCGTTGCGGGACTTAACCCAACATCTCACGACACGAGCTGACGACAACCATGCACCACCTGTCACTTTGCCCCCGAAGGGGAAGCTCTGTCTCCAGAGTGGTCAAAGGATGTCAAGACCTGGTAAGGTTCTTCGCGTTGCTTCGAATTAAACCACATGCTCCACTGCTTGTGCGGGTCCCCGTCAATTCCTTTGAGTTTCAGCCTTGCGGCCGTACTCCCCAGGCGGAGTGCTTAATGTGTTTACTTCGGCACTACGGGCATCGAAACCCCTAACACCTAGCACTCATCGTTTACGGCGTGGACTACCAGGGTATCTAATCCTGTTTGCTCCCCACGCTTTCGCGCCTCAGCGTCAGTTACAGACCAGAGAGTCGCCTTCGCCACTGGTGTTCCTCCACATATCTACGCATTTCACCGCTACACGTGGA
The DNA here is from genome assembly GCF_047238345.1 of Shouchella phoenicis. Lineage (NCBI taxonomy): Bacteria > Bacillati > Bacillota > Bacilli > Caryophanales > Bacillaceae > Shouchella > Shouchella phoenicis. The sequence continues at coordinate 2,997,495 of NZ_JBDFMQ010000001.1, forward strand.
ATTCCACTCTCCTCTTCTGCACTCAAGCTCCCCAGTTTCCAATGGCCGCTCGGGGTTGAGCCCCGAGATTTCACATCAGACTTAAGAAGCCGCCTGCGCGCGCTTTACGCCCAATAATTCCGGACAACGCTTGCCACCTACGTATTACCGCGGCTGCTGGCACGTAGTTAGCCGTGGCTTTCTGGTGAGGTACCGTCAAGGTGCCGGTAGTTACGCCGGCACTTGTTCTTCCCTCACAACAGAGCTTTACGACCCGAAGGCCTTCCTCACTCACGCGGCGTTGCTCCGTCAGACTTTCGTCCATTGCGGAAGATTCCCTACTGCTGCCTCCCGTAGGAGTCTGGGCCGTGTCTCAGTCCCAGTGTGGCCGATCACCCTCTCAGGTCGGCTACGCATCGTCGCCTTGGTAAGCCGTTACCTTACCAACTAGCTAATGCGCCGCAGGTCCATCCCTTAGTGACAGCCGAAACCGTCTTTCAAAAGAAAATCAGGCGATTCTCTTTATTATCCCGTATTAGCTCCGGTTTCCCGGAGTTATCCCAGTCTAAGGGGCAGGTTACCTACGTGTTACTCACCCGTCCGCCGCTAACTTCCGGGAGCAAGCTCCCTTCTGTCCGCTCGACTTGCATGTATTAGGCACGCCGCCAGCGTTCGTCCTGAGCCAGGATCAAACTCTCCGTTAAAAGTGTTTTCTTACACACGGATGTGTTGACTTCGACGTTGCAACACGACGTTGCGGTCTTAGTCGAAGATCCTAAGCTGTTGCACATTTTTTAAAGCTGTGTCTAACTTCATTGACGAGATACCTTGTATCTCTTTTACGCTTGGCTTTTGTTCAGTTTTCAAAGAACTCGTTTTGTTTTAGCAACTTTTCTATCATAATAACTGAAAGGAAAATTGTCAACACTTTTTTCATGGTGGGCCTGAGTGGACTCGAACCACCGACCTCACGCTTATCAGGCGTGCGCTCTAACCAGCTGAGCTACAGGCCCATCAACTTATGGTGCTATAAGTATGGAGCGGGTGATGAGAATCGAACTCACATCATCAGCTTGGAAGGCTGAGGTTTTACCACTAAACTACACCCGCAAATATATTTTAAAGAAAAGAGTCGGGAAGACAGGATTTGAACCTGCGACCCCTTGGTCCCAAACCAAGTGCTCTACCAAGCTGAGCTACTTCCCGTAATGGCGCGCCCGAGAGGAGTCGAACCCCTAACCTTCTGATCCGTAGTCAGACGCTCTATCCAATTGAGCTACGGGCGCTTATTGTTTGCTTCACCGTCTCGTTGACGACAAATAGAAATATATCATAAATACTCGAACCGGACAATAGTTTTTTAAAAGAAAATTAAAGACAGAATCTTCCCCTGATTCAAGTATTACTTCTAACCCTTATTATAGACCAGTTTCAGAGTTGTCCATACTCTTTTGAGCAATTAAAATAAACATATAGTCAAATTGAAAGGATAACTCTATGAATTATATTAAACCACTTACACTGACAGTTTCATGTTTACTATTCGCAAGTTGCACTTCTAACTTGGACAACACTCAAGTGACTTCTCTCTCGGTTAAATCCCCAACAATCATCGAAAGAAGTACAGCCACTCCTTCTTTTTTACAAAGTCTAGATAGAGATCAATTTGACTTAAATGCTTATCAAGATCAAGCACCAACTGAATGGGGAGAATTTATTTCAGGGGTCAAAACAAAACTAGATACATCTGAAAAGGTCATCGCCTTAACACTTGATGCTTGTGGAGGTGAACACGGTAGTCAATATGATGAGGAATTAATCAATTATTTAATTGAGCATAGAATTCCAGCGACCTTATTTATTAATGCGCGCTGGATTAATCATAACTCCGACCAATTTCTAAAGTTAGCGAACCATCCATTGTTTCAAATTGAGAATCACGGAACAGAACATAAGCCTCTTTCAGTGAATGGGGAGGTAGCTTGGGGTATCAAGGGAACACATTCTATAGAAGAAGCTCATCTAGAAGTCATGACCAATCATCAACTCATTACTGAAACGACAGGCAAGGAACCAACCATGTTCCGTCCTGGCACTGCTTATTTTGACGATGTTACTGTCTACATGCTCAATGATTTAAACATAATACCGGTCAATTATTCCATATTAGGTGATGCAGGTGCTACTTACACGCCAAATCAAGTGGCTGATGCACTCGTTAACCAAGCTGAACCAGGCGCAATTGCTTTGCTACACATGAATCAACCGAATAGCGGAACCGCCGAAGGGCTAAAAGAAGCCATTCCTCTATTACTTGACCAAGGCTATTCTTTTGTTAACCTTAGCGACTACCCATTAAAGTAGATTGCCTCATCCCCACTTTAAAACAACGGACAAGGAGCAACAACTTTCACCTTCATTCATACCAGGAGACTGCATTTGAAACACAACTCCTGTGGGGGAGTATTGTATATTCGTCACCACGGTCAAACCTGGTATGGACTTAATTAGTTGGTCCACAAGAGGTTGGTTGCTTTTCTGAGCAGCATCCATTAATTGATATGAAAATTGCTTATCTTCAAGTCTCGACATTAATAATTGGCTTTGTTTTAATAAATACTCAAACTGATGAACCGACTGAGATAACGTGGTCGTATCAATGGCCGGTAATGACCTCATTGGCATATGGTTCATGTAGCCACGATGAAAATAAGGATTAGTCACCTTCTATCACTCCTTCTCATTTATCATACTCTATGCGAAGGCGTGCTCAGTTGAGCCAGTATTCCCTATCTTTAATCGATCGTCATTAAGACAAACACCACTACATTAAACATGACCTTTATTTTTAGAATCACAATACAAAAAGTACCAAGACGACTTGTCTTGGTACTCGTAACTTTAACTATTATGCGGTTGAGAAGACTCGAACTTCCACGGGATTTAACTCCCACTAGGCCCTCAACCTAGCGCGTCTGCCATTCCGCCACAACCGCTCATTGAATAAAAAAAGCACTTTTTAAAAAGTGCGGGTGAAGGGACTTGAACCCCCACGTCATAAAGACACTAGATCCTAAGTCTAGCGCGTCTGCCAATTCCGCCACACCCGCGAAAAAACAAAATAATATAATGGCGGTCCGGACGGGACTCGAACCCGCGACCTCCTGCGTGACAGGCAGGCATTCTAACCAACTGAACTACCGGACCAATATACATGGTGGAGGATGACGGGATCGAACCGCCGACCCCCTGCTTGTAAGGCAGGTGCTCTCCCAGCTGAGCTAATCCTCCAAATATGACTTTAGATAACCTTCGTATTTTTTCGTCCAATTCATGTCTTTCAGTCAGTCATGTACAGTTGTACACTCTCTCCTTCAAGCATTTCTTGTCCTCAATCTACTCGATTCTCTTTGTCAATTTTCAACTTTAGATAAACTTAAAGGTTATCTAATTTACTAAAACAATCGTGTTGGTGACCCGTACGGGATTCGAACCCGTGTTACCGCCGTGAAAGGGCGGTGTCTTAACCGCTTGACCAACGGGCCATTTATAAAAATGGCGGAGAAGGAGGGATTTGAACCCTCGCGCCGCTTACACGACCTACACCCTTAGCAGGGGCGCCCCTTCAGCCACTTGGGTACTTCTCCATGGCTCCACAGGCAGGATTCGAACCTGCGACCGATCGGTTAACAGCCGATAGCTCTACCACTGAGCTACTGTGGAATATGTAAAAATCGCTTGTCTCCTTAGCGACTTCTATAATATATCATAAGCCACTAATTAAGTGCAAGACTTTTTTATGATAAAAATGCAAGTTTTCCTTTACATACTCCACATACATATTTGGATTGATTCACTTTTCTTTTTCTATAATATTTCTGTGTACACGACATACATTGATACACTAAGAAAGATGGGCTTTTCTCTTCTTTTACCGAACGACAAAAGCGCGGCGCACCAACTTTTTTCAGCAGTTGTTTGAAATCTTGATCGCCGTGGCGATAGCCCTTGCCTAACAAATGTAGGTGGTAATGGCATAATTCGTGCTTAATAATGCCGATAAGCTCTTCTTTTCCATACTTCAGGAAATGTTTTTCGTTTAATTCAATATGGTGGCTTGAGAGTAAATAGCGTCCTCCTGTTGTACGTAATCGTCCATTAAACATCGCCTTATGTTTAAAAGGAAGACCAAAATAGGAGTGAGATAATTCTTCAGTTAATCGCTGTAATTCTTCGTTTGTCATAACGCCTCCTAAAAATAATCATCAACACTGACAAACCCGCAGGCATATACTATTTGAAAAGCGGAAGGAGCGATTTCGTTTTGCCAACTTGGCTTCAAAATCAATTAAAAAAAGCATATAACGAAAAAAATCGTCACCAAATTAAAGTACTTAATCAGTGCTGGTTTTATTATAGATCGACGGCGCAAAGCCGCTTTACGAATAAGAAGACCATTTAAATGGTACCACAAAAAAAGGAGAGCCGTCATGCTCTCCTCATTTATTTTATGGTTGCTTCATCGTAAGTCCAATGCGCTCTTTCTCATAATCAATGGTTTCAACCCAGACTGTCACGATTTCTCCTATGGATACAACATCCAGTGGGTGTTTCACGAAACGATTCGCTAATTTAGAGATGTGAACAAGCCCATCTTGTTTAACCCCTATATCGATAAAAGCACCAAAATCGACGATATTTCGGACAGTCCCCTGTAGTTCCATTCCTTTTTCTAGATCTTCCATTTTTAAAACATCTTGCTTTAGCTGGGGCGCCGTTACTTCGTCCCTCGGATCTCGATTCGGACGGATAAACGCATCTAATAAATCTTCAAGCGTATGGTGACCAATATCCAGTGATTGTTGCAATTCTTCTTTTCGTACCCCGTTCACTTTTTCTTTTAAATCATTGCTTCCAATTTCATGAACGGTTGCCTTAAGTGTCTCTAAAATCGTGTTTGCTTCTGAATAACTTTCTGGATGGATCGCTGTTGCATCGAGCGGATTTTTCCCACCAGCAATACGTAGGAACCCAACAGCTTGCTCTAACGATTTTTTTCCTAACCTCGGAACTTTCTTTAATTCCACTCGGCTCACAAATGCACCATTTTCATTACGGTAATTTGCAATATTTGTTGCTTGCGTTTTATTTAACCCTGACACATAAGATAATAAAGCTGCTGAAGCGGTATTTACATTGACACCAACCCGGTTTACAACCGTTTCTACAGTAAATCGAAGAGATTCGTTTAACTTCTTTTGCGTCACATCATGTTGATATTGCCCGACCCCAACTGATTTCGGGTCAATTTTCACTAACTCTGCTAGCGGATCCTGAAGCCTTCGCGCTATTGAAATCGCACTCCTTTGCTCCACTTGCAGTTCAGGAAACTCATTACGAGCTAATTCGGAAGCAGAATAGACGCTTGCCCCGGCTTCATTTACGATGACATAAAAAACGGTATCTTTTACATCCTTCAATACACTAGCGACAAATTGTTCCGTTTCTCTTGACGCTGTACCATTCCCAATCGCAACCATTTTGACCTGGTATTTTGTAATAAGGTTTCGAACGACCTCTGCCGCTTCTTTTTCTTTATGATGCGGCGCCGTTGGATATATAACGCCAATATCTAGAGGTTTGCCGGTATCGTCTATAACCGCCCATTTGCAGCCTGTCCGAAAAGCAGGGTCAATGCCAAGTATGACTTGCTCTTTCATTGGAGGTTGTAACAATAATTGCTTTAAATTCTCTGCAAAAATCGAAATGGCTTGCTCTTCCGCCACTTCAGTTAAGCGATTTCGCACTTCCCTCTCAATAGAAGGTTCAATTAACCTTGTGTAAGCATCTGTTATTGCTGCTTCAATTACTGGTACAACTGGAGAACCGTGTTTTCGAATAAACAAACGTTCCACTTTTTCAATAAACGCTTCTTTCGGAAACGATAAGCCAACTTTAAGGACATTTTCTTTCTCACCACGATTTAAAGCTAACGTTCGATGCGGCACAATGGTTTTGACAGATTCCTGATACTCGTAATAATGGCTAAACACACCTTTCTCGTCTTCAGCACCCTTCTTCAATTCGGCTGTAATAAGTCCCTCTTTCATTGCTGCAGCTCTTAATGCCTCTCTTACTTTTGGGTCTTCAGCAACAATTTCGGCAACAATATCATTTACGCCTGCAAGGACATCCTCAACCGTATTCAACTCTTGTTCTACATTTATATAAGATTGCGCTTCTTTTTCGATTTGAAACGAACTTGGGTATGTCAACATCGTCGTGGCTAATGGTTCTAAGCCTTTCTCTTTTGCAATCGTCGCCTTGGTTCGTCTTTTTTGACGATATGGCCGGTATAAATCCTCTACTTGTTGAAGCTGTGTTGCGCTCGTTATTTTCTTTTCTAATTCTGTTGTTAATTTATCTTGTTCTGCAATTAAGCGAACCACTTCATCTTTTCGTTCCGAGAGATTTTTTTCATAGTCGTATGTATCAGCAATTGATTTAATTTGAACTTCGTCTAACGCACCTGTTTGTTCCTTACGATAGCGTGCGATAAAAGGAACCGTATTCCCTTCTTGCAATAAGGAGACGACATTCTGAACTTGCTTAACTGATAAATTTGTTTTTTTAACGGTTTGATTAATCCATTGTTCCAATACGTACTTCCTCCTTTTTTCCACACTTTCACCATTTATCATAACATAAAAAAATAAGCAGCTGATTTATGCAATCCCTGCTTATTTTAAATTACCTACCATAAGTGTAGCATCATCTTTGTTACTATAAAAATCACCGTGCAATAAATTATCGCTAACTGAACAGGAAGGCACTTTGTACTGATGCAGTTTAGGTACTTGCTCAATTCCATCAGAGTACATAACAAATCTTGAACCTGGTTTGTAACTAAACTGTTCGCTACTTAGCTTTTGCACACGTCCACATAAGTATCCTCTTTTTGGTAATGGTTGAACAACCGTTCCATCTGGTTGATAAAGGATAAACCCAATGTTGCCAAAGTTTGAATACGTTAAAGTTGAGGCTTCGTAGTCAATTCTTAGTAGCGTAATAACTGCGCCTCTTTCATTCGTAAGATACTCATTGCAATGCTCGAGAATCTGTTGTGCGTCTTCGCCTTGATGATCTTGAATGGCACGAATCGCTTTCTCCGCTGAAAGGTGCGCCCCCTTGCCACTTCCAAGGCCATCGATCACAGCACAAATCGTGTACGTATCTGCCTGTAGCACAATATGGCCATCGCCACACACAGTATTTCCCGGCTTTGTTTTCTGTACGGTTGCCACATCGATATGATGATCTTTATAATATGTGACCATTAGAAAATCTCCGTTGGCTCTATTCGAATGGAATCGCGGAGTTTTTGTAACGCGCGTCGTTGCAAACGGGATACGTGCATTTGTGAAATTCCTAATTTTTCTCCCGTTTCTTTCTGGCTAAGATTCTCATAATACGTGCATTGCAAAATTTCTTTTTCACGTTCATTTAAAACCTGAAATGCTTTTTCCAACAACATTTTTTGATCAGCTTGTTCATAGCCATCATCATCATTCCCTACTAGATCAAGGAGCGTAACTTCTCCACCTTCTTGATCTGCTTCTAGCGAACGATTTACAGAAAGAGCTTGATAACTCTTGCTCATCTCCATTGTTTCGAGTACTTCTTCTTCGCCAACTTCGAGGTACTGAGCAATCTCATGCACATAAGGAGAACGCTGAAGTTCAATCGTTAGCGCATCAGCAGCTTTCTTTATCTTAGGACCAAGTTCTTTAATTCTTCGTGGAACATGGACACTCCAAGTTTTATCACGGATAAAACGCTTGATTTCCCCTACAATAGTGGGTACGGCAAAAGATTCAAAACTTCTTCCGTATTCTTCATTATAGCGGTTTAAAGCCGCAAGTAATCCAACCATTCCAACTTGGAAGAGATCTTCGTCGTATTCTCTACCCTTTGAAAATTTTCGAGATAAAGAACGAACAAGTGCCTCAAAATGTTTCACAAGGCGGACTTGAACTTCTTCATTTTTTGTGCGTTGATATTCCTCTATCCACTGATAAATTTCATCCTTATTCTGATTGTAAGGAAGAGATTCCGTCGACACTTTCCTTCACCCCACTCTCGTAAAGGTACTTTGTCATAACGAGCATCACGCCGTTGTCTTCATTAATTTCTACTTTATCCATTAACGTACTAATGAGGAATAAGCCAAGCCCTCCTTCCTTTAAATCTCCAACGGGCTTCTTGGCATCAACAGGACCAAGACGGCTTTCCACTTCCGCTATGTCAAAGCTTTTTCCTTGGTCAGCTACTACAATTTGAATTCGGTCTTCAAAGATATAGCAAGCTAATGAAATAAATCCGTCTTCTGAATAAGCGTGCTCGACTACATTTGTACATGCTTCAGCTACGGCAATTTTCAAATCCTCAATGTCGTCGTAAGAAAAACCTAAACGATTCGCTATACCTGAAACTGTTAGACGTGCGATACTAACAAATTCCGGCTTTGCAGGAAGTTCTAGATGGATGCGATCATTTTGTTCCATCACCCTTGTCCCTCCTTCTCTTTAATCGAAATGACTTCATCAAGACCAGTAATCGAGAATAATCGTTTGATTCGACTAGACATTCCCAATAACGTTAATTCACTGTTTGTCGCATCTGTTGCTTTTAAAACACCAACAAATACGCCTAAACCTGTACTATCTATATATTCTACTTCATCAAAATGAATGTTAATTTGTTGATTTTCTTTTTCAGCTAAAGGAAGTAATGATTCTCTTAATTGAGGTGCCGTGTAGGCATCAATTTCTCCCGAAAGGTGTATATGATAAGCGGATTCCACTTGTTCAGACTTTATTGAAAGGTTCATACTTGTTACTCCTCCTAAAAGACCATTTCATTTCCATTGTACTCTCTTACCACGTATTAATTTACTTTAAACCTTTCTTCGCAAAATAATTAATGTAAAGTCATCCCTTAACGTGAAATCTTGTAACTTCATTAACTCATCATATACATGATCAACCATTTCCTGAGCTGATAAATGCATATATTTACGAATAAGATCTGTGATTTCATCTCTCTCTATAAAGTCGTCGCCAACTCTGCATTCAGTCACACCATCTGATAAAAGAACAACAAAATCACCAATGTTTAAATGACGTATGTATTCACGGTAGGTCGTTTTCCGAGATACACCTAATACAAGCCCTTTAGCTCGTAGCTCTTCAAAAGCATCTTTCTCGTCACTGTAAAAAAAGCCTGGTTCATGACCAGCTCCAGAATAATGAAAATCAGAGGTTGTTCTGTTATAGTAACCATACATCATCGTAATAAACATACTATCGTCAACATTTTGCTCAACGACACGATTTAAATTTTCTAATAAGACAGACGGTTGCAATTGTTGTTCAGAAGGCAAACTGTCCATCGCGTATTTAATCATCGACATACATAAAGCGGCCGGGACGCCTTTCCCAATAATGTCCGCAATCGCCATTCCAAGTCCTCTATTATCATCATGTACATAATGATAATAGTCACCGCTCATTTTTTTAGCAGGTACCGAAACAACGCCAACATCGAGAAAGTTGGCATTTGGCTTCTCTTGCGGCATTAACGTTTGCTGCATATTTGCAGCAACCTCAATTTCCGATTCTAATTCTTGCTGTCGATTTCTTAATATTTGGTGCTCTTGATACGCTAAGCCATAACCCATCATAACCTCAAGTAATAAATCAAACGAATCCTTAACCTTCTTATCAATGGCGGGTAATAATTCTGTTAATAACTTAAAATGAATGCTCACAAACTCTTCTGGAGAGATTTGTTGCTCCAGAAGAAATTTGCTTATCTTTTGCGCTTCATAAAGACTTTCCTCTGATTGATTCTCAAGAAAATCTTTTAAAATCCGCTTATAGGAGAGTTGTAATTTATGGTCAGTCAATGGCATTCACGCCCCTCCTTACCTTGTCCATTTCGTTGCGGTAATTGTTGTTCCCACTCCTACTTCAGAATCAATGGTAAACTCATCCATCAATCGTTTTACACCAGGTAAACCAGCACCTAAACCACTAGATGTTGTAAACCCATCAACCATAACCTGTCTTATATTTTGAATTCCTGGACCTTCGTCTGTCGCTGTTACCCGAATACCTCTACGAGCTCTAGGATTATTCGTATCTTCTACAACTTCCAGACGAATTTCTCCTCGGTTTGCATACAAATAAATATTCCGTGCAAGCTCTGAGATGGCTGTAGTGATGCGCGCTTGATCGACATTTCCAAAACCAATTTGGCGAGACAGATCACGACCTGCTTGTCTAGCCGCCACGATGCCCCACTCATTATTCACTTCAACAGCGGATTGGAGATTATCCATAATTAACCCTCCAATTCCTGTTGCAAACTTGCGAGTCCTTGCTCAAGGTCTAGAGCGGTTGATACACCCTCTAATTTTATGCCCATGTCGATTAGCGTAATGGCAACAGCCGGCCGAATGCCAGTCAATACAACTCTCGCCCCCATTAAACTCGACATATCAACGACATCACCTAAAACTTTTGCAATAAAAGAATCAATCATATCAACACTTGTTAAATCAATGACAACACCGTTAGAGCCTTCTTCATGAATTTTCCCTAATAAATCTTCTTGAAACTGAAGAGCCGTTTGGTCATCAAGCTCGGTTTGTATGCTGATTAACAAATACTGATTTAATTTCAGAATTGGAATTCTCATATTCCATTTCTCCTTCCAATTACATATCCGATAATTGTTTACCTGTTATTTCAAGGGCTGTGACAACGCCCTTTCTTAAAGTACTTTTCGTTGGAAATTTTGTTAAATCTATTCCTAGATTGACAATCGTTTGTGCAATTTCAGGTCTAATTCCTACTAGTATACACTTAGTGCCCACAAGTCGTACAGCTTCAGATGCTTCAATTATATGATGAGCAACCATTGTATCCACAACAGGGACACCTGTAATATCAATTAATACGACTTTAGAGCGATTTTCAATGACACCTTCTAATAAATTCTCCATTATTAATCTTGCCCGCGCCGTGTCAATACTTCCAATTAAAGGCATAACGGTAATCCCTTCAAAAACAGGGATAAGCGGCGCAGATAGTTCTAATAGAGACAATTTTTGCAGTTCAATGGTTTCTTCCCACGCTTCCGAATAATCTTTAACGATTCGGTTCATTCGTTTATCAATCCACTCGTCTAGCTCTATAAGAAATTCCAGTGCTTCCTTCTTTTCAAAATCTGAATCAAGCACAAGTTGCTGACACGCTTTACGCAGAAGGTGAATGGAATGTGATAGGAAATGAAGCGTCCCTCCATTTTGAATATAGCGGTGTACATAATCATTTATTTTACTATTAAGTTTTTCACTTCGTTCGTCCGCGGTTTCAAGCATTAAATCTAAAAACTCTTGGTTTGTTTTTTCGAATGATTGATCTGTTAACGATTGTAAGTAGTTTTCAGATCGAAGTTCCGTTAGCTTCTTTCCCCATTCATCTAGTAGCTTACCCCTATTCTTTTTCAAGTACGAGACAATATAGGACTGCATTGATTTGTCTCCTCCTCCCACTAAGAACATCCTTCCCCCTATTATTCCACGAGTTTCGGTTCGTTGCAAAGGATTATATGTTTGATCACAATACTAATTTTTGTTAGCCTGTCATTTAGACACAAAAAAACCCCTAATCAACACCGAGGGGTTAAAAGTCAATCAATCCTAAACTGATTGTCAATGCTTTATCAACTGAATGCATCATCTTTTCATCGAGATGAGTAATCTTGTCTGTCAGTCTTTGTTTATCAATTGTTCGTAACTGCTCAAGTAAAATAACAGAATCTCGATCAAATCCATACTTGCTAGCGTTTATTTCTACATGTGTAGGTAATTTTGCTTTTTGAATTTGAGCCGTAATCGCTGCAACAATAACAGTAGGACTAAACCGATTTCCAATGTTATTTTGAATGATGAGCACTGGTCGTACCCCACCTTGCTCTGATCCTACAACTGGAGATAGATCAGCAAAATAGACATCTCCGCGTTTCACTATCAAAGGCTACACCCCACTAACAAGACGTGTCAGCGTATGATTAGCTTCCTCCTCAGCAAGAAAGGCTTCTGATGCAATCGTTAGATTAATTTTTGCCATTTCCATATAGCCTTGTTGCATCGATTCGCGAATTTCAGCCTTCAGTTCAGCACGGTCTTTTAGTCTTGGATCATTCCATTTTTCTTGTTCAAGCACAGTGTCCACCTCATTCATTCAGTGTGTATGGCCTAGACGCCGAATTAGTCCGTTCATATATACATGTTCTACATGTTTCATCATAGCATTCTACACCTAACTTTGCAAAGCCTCTTTTGAAAAAATAAATTTGCCCGATTTGAATAAGTTGCTTGGCGCAAACGTCGTCTCGAATCCTAGTTTTACCTACTCTTGTTAATCTATGCAACTTCGATTTTATTTAGTTGTGTTCCGATAAAAAACTCATTCATTGTTGTATTGAATATCTCCAACAACAGGGTTCTCAAACCATCATATGTTGCAACACCTGCGTTCCTTCTAATAAAAAGAACCGGGCACGGGTTCCCCATGACCGGTTTCATTTTCAAACGAACGACAGCTTGCACTCCACTTATTTCTCGCCTACCGCTACAACTGAACGCGCAACTTCAATTAACTCTTCTGTTTCCATGTCTTGTGATAACAGTGAGAAGTCAGAGCCATTGTGTGACCACATAATCGTATCATTCATCTGGATACCAACCGCAAAGCCTAAATCAACAATTTCAGCTGACACTAAGTTCTGCGGTGCAGATGCTGGAACCGCTTGTGCTTGTTCTTGAATAAGCGTGAATGACTTATCACCTGAATATTGCTGTACATACGTTGTACGGTCTCCTGTTTCCACTTGATCTTCTTGCGGCTGATCATTTACACCATCAGGAACAAATTCAGGGTAATATATACGAAATTCTTCATTTAACTCCTCTTCAGGATCGGCCATTGTCGGTTCAGACATTTGCGCTCCCGTCATAACCTTCTCTGTTTCGAATTCCTCTGCCGCTACTTCAGGATTCTTTTCAAACTCTGTAAACGTAAGATCGACTAACACATTCCCGTCTGCATCCATAATCTTAACAGAGGCTGGTTTTAGATCTTTCTTGTGCAAGCGAATTTCTTGGCTATTTAAATTTTTGTTTTGGTACATCGTAGCTGTTGTAAACGTATAGAAATCATCATCTTGAGTAAATTCCATGTCAGCGCCTAAGCTAATATCTTTCAGCAATGACTCATAAAGATAAGCTTGACTGCTTGTTTTTGGCCAGTCGCTTTGGAAACGAAATACTTTATTTAATGCAGGTGTAAGAACAAAGACCCCTTCGTCATTCTTTAAAATAATTTGGCTTTGGTCATTTGATGTATTCTTCAAATCCACTTTATAATACGTTTGATCTTTTTGCATAACGTCAACGTCATAAGTTTGTGGTTCTTGACCTGTAGCTAACTGCATCGTTGCTTTTGACTTGTAGCTTGTTGTTTCTTCAAGTGCCTTTTCTACATCATTTAACACGTCTTCTTGCGATTTCTCGCCACACCCTACTAAAATCACGACTAATAAAGCAGCGACTAGCGAAAGCCACACCTTTTTTTTCATCTTACTCTTCACCCCTTCAGCTCACATTCGGCGATTGGACAAAATCCAATACCCCTGTTGCTGTAAACTATATGAGCGGGGTCCAAGCAATATGCAGACAAGTCGTGACAAGTTTTCAGGTTCGCTCAATAATCACCTGCGCAAATGCGTATTCCTTTGAGTGTGTAATGGATAAATGACTCAAAAAATTTTTTTCTCCTTTTATCCAAATTTCCGGCTTCCCCATGTGGTCAGCTAGAATTTCAATGTCTTGAAAAGAAAGATGGGCACCAATTCCAGTTCCTGTTGCTTTCGCGTAAGCTTCTTTTGCAGCAAAACGTCCAGCAATGTACTCTACTTGCCGCGATTGTTCAGCTGAAGCAATACGAGAAAACTCTTTTTTTGTTAGAACCCGCGCAATAAATCGCTCTGGCTTGCGCAAGAGCACTTTTTTGATGCGGTCAATTTCAATGATATCAATACCGGTTCCGGCAATCATCTCCTCACCCTTTCTTAGTATGTCTTGCGGTATGGAACTGTTATAATACGAATAGAATAAAATGATCACTTTATGTAAAAGGAGCTTGCTTATGTTTTTTCGAAATGAGACGTTTTCTTCTTATATAAGAAATTACCCTATCGTCTCCACGATTATTGCGCTAAACGTAGTGATATTTTTGTTAATGACTCTTTTTCCAGTCATTCGCGAAGCTGGGATCGGCTTTAATTTAGCGATTTCTTATGGCGAGTATTGGAGACTGATAACACCAATCTTTCTCCATAGCGATTTGTTTCACCTTGCCTTTAACATGGGTGCGCTTTTGATTTTCGGACCTGCTGTGGAGTCGATGATTAAAAAGTGGAAATTTGTTTTCCTTTACTTATTACCAGGTGTGCTGGCTAACATCGTCACATTTTTTCTCCAAGATCCTTTTTACTTACATCTTGGTGCGTCAGGGTCGATTTATGGTTTATTCGGTGTTTATTTGTACATTTATTTATACCGTAATGATCTCATTAGCAGACAAACATCGCAAATTATCGTTCCGCTTGTAATTATTGGCGTCATTATGACATTCATCAATCCGGGCATTAGCATTACTGGTCACATATTCGGTCTCGTCTCCGGTGGATTGCTTGCCCCGCTGTTTTTAATTGGCGCTACGACTCCATTTGTCTATCGAACACGTACACGTAAAGCTTATATTGACGAAGACGAAGTGTCGTTTAATCCAGACCGCTGGAAAAATCGAGAACGGAACAAAAAGATTAAAATCGCGTTAATCGTCGTTGCTGTTCTATTATTTCTAGGGTTTGTCTTTTTACAATCCATTCCACAGTAAAGCTTTTCTCCCTCATACAGCATGTCAGCATAGTTAAAGAGTTGTCCGCATATGTATAACCAAGCTTAGCTAATTGTTGTGTGAGGGTGATAAAGTGGGAAAAGGATTACGCTACGTACTAATTTTATTTTTAGGCTGTCTACTTATTAGTGTCGGAATTAACTTCTTCTTCGTTTCTTATCATTTGTTAGATGGAGGCATTATAGGTATTGGCTTAATTGCACACTATTTATGGAATGTACCTGTTGGGATGACCATTATCGTTGTTAGCATCCCTATTTATATCTTCGCATGGATTTATTATCGACCGTTCTTTTTTAATTCTCTGGCCGGTGTCATTGTATCCTCTTTAATGATTGACTTTTTTGCTGCCTTCATTCCAGAAACCCCGATACTCGGTCCATTAGCAAGTGCGGTTATTGGCGGCTTAATGTTAGGGGTCGGTGCTGGTATTATGTTTTTACTCGATATTAGTACAGGCGGTTTCGATCTTCTCGCTCAAATGATTTCAGCAAAAACGACTTGGAACGTTGGTGTGCTTATTGTTGGTTTTGATTTAGCCGCCGTTGTAGCAGGTATCCCTGTCATTACCTTTGATGAAATAATCCTTTCTACCATCGCTGTTATTGCAACTGGTTTTGCCACAACTGTTATTACAGCGGTTGGGGGCGTAAATGCTCATCCAAGGCCACCGTTAAGCATTTAGGGCATGTATAAATCTCCTGAAAAAATCCAGTACAAGGCGCCGTACACGACGGCAATACTTGCAATTAAAATGAACCAAAATCGGTTACTTTTCTTCATTCCCTACACCTCTTTTCAACCACATTGTACAAAAAAGCCGTCGCAATTGCGACGGCTTTTTTTATTCTTCTTCACTATCGTTGTTTCGTTCATCTTGATCTGTAAGGTTCTCGTTGTTCGGTTCAAAGAAACGTAGTAAGTCTCCGTAAATAAGCTTATCGGAATACTCTAAATCTGAAGCGGCACGTTGCGCATACTCGCCGCAAGCATTTGCATCCTCTTCCTCTTCAAACGGTTCACCAGTTTCTTTGTTGAAACATGTGTTATTGGTCCAAACCACGTCGTCCGTTATAAACGAGCCGTTACGTAAAACAGCAAAAGAATCACGTTCTGGAGCAAATAAATCTGAACCAAACTGAATATCTTCTTTCGTACTCATACCGAGTAGATGCATTAACGTCGGCTGAATATCAATTTGTCCACTAACTGTATCAATCACTTCCCCTTCATGGCCTGGGATGTGAATAAACATCGGCACACGTTGAAGCTGTACCGTATCATATGGTGTAATTTCTTCTTTCTCTAGATAATCCGCCATTGAACCATTATGGTTGGTAGAGATACCGTAATGATCTCCATACAAAATAAAGATCGAGTCTTCGTACATCCCTGCTTCTTTAATTTCTTCAAAGAACTGTTCAACTGCATAATCCATATAACGAACAGTTGGGAAGAATCGATTTAGCGTGCCGCTACTGAACTCACCTTCTGGAATCATTTTATCTTCTTCTTCTAATTCAAAAGGAAAATGATTGGTAAGGGTAATGAACGTGGTGTAAAAAGGCTCCGGTTGTTCTTGTAAATGATCAATTGATTGTTCAAAGAACTCTTTATCCTTTAAGCCCCACCCTACTGAGTTTTCTTCTGTTACATCATAATACTCAACATCGTAAAACTTGTCATAGCCAAGTGTCTCATAGACTACATCTCTGTTCCAGAAAGAACGATTGTTGGCGTGCATAACTGATGTGTAATATCCATTTTCACCAAGAATTTGCGGCGTCGCGTTGTATTCGTTTTGTGCATGTGTAAAGAATACCGCACCACTACTACGCCCAAACATGGAATTCGCTACAATAAATTCTGAATCAGACGTTTTTCCTTGTTCGGTTTGATGATAGAAATTCTCGAAGTAATAACTGTTCTCTTTTAATTCATTTAAGAATGGTGTAATTACTTCGCCGTCCAAATCATTGTCAATGACAAACGACTGGATGGATTCTAACGAAATCATAAAAACATTTTTACCTTCAGCAGCGCCAAACATTTCTGGGTCTGGCTCTTTATGGTTTGCTTGTACATAGTTTTGAACTTCAACAATGTCTGAGCTGTCAGCTAAAACACGCTGCGCTCTTGACTGAGATTGCAAAAAGACATCATATAAATGAAAATTAAATACGCCAATATTTTTCACTAACATATCCCGGTCAAATGAACGGGTTAATAGTTGTGGACGTTCTGTTTGCGCTAAAGCCAAGTTTCCTAAGAAAAGGAGAATGGATAGTGAAAACAAAAGGATTGGCTCTCTCTTTAAACGACCAACTACAGGTACTTTTTGTTTAAATACTAAAAAGGCTAATATCAATACGTTTGAGAAGATGAATACATCCCAAATCGTCATTAATTCAATGACACTTGATGATAAGTCTTGCATGTTGTTCGTTTGAAACAAGACAGGGATGGTCAAAAAGTCTGAATAAAAACGATAGAACAACAAATTGCCGTACAAAATAAACGATCCAATAAAGGATAGAACGATAATCATAACGTTCCGGGCACGATTCTTAAATAATAACGCAATTGCTAAAAGCAGTATGGATGAACTAATCGGATTTATAAACAGTAAAAATTCTTGCATCATATTCTCTGCTGGAATCGTAAACGACACTTTATAGAGAATATATGTCGTAAGTGACAATAACGCGACGGCAAGCCAAAAGAACTTTAACCGCCTAAAGCCAGCTTTAATTTTGGTCATATCGCTAGTCTCCTCTCATAACACGAGTGTGACCCTATTTTTTATCTACTTTTTTATCTCGTGGGTTCTACAAAGATAAAGTTTATCAAAAATCGGTTCCCTTGAATACCGTTCCACTGACATAATGAACTTTCACACTGGTTTTACATTTTCTTTACATTTTCAATAAATTCTTCATACGACACAGATTGTTCATACATGTCATTCGCGATGGTTCCCACATACCTTAAATGCCACGGCTCATAGCTATAGCCTGTAATGTCTTCTTTGCCCTCTGGATAACGAATGATAAATCCAAACAGATGGGCATGGTCTTCAACCCAAAGTCCTTCTTCTGTTTGGCCAAATTCCTCCGTTAGACCGAAGTTCACACTAGAGGATGACACATCCATTGCTAGGCCTGTTTGATGTTCACTAAATCCAGGTTGGGCAACTAGCGTTTGGTCCATCCCGCTTTGAATTTGTTGGTTTTTAAACAACTCATACTGGCGTTCAAATGAACGAAATCCAGAATTTGCATATAAAATATGACCCTCTAGCTCGGCCTCATAAAATAATTGCTCTAATGCATCTGCCGCTTCTTCCCGTAAGTAAGAGCGTTCTTGGATGCCTTCATAAGGTCTACGTACATCTGGTACAACTAAATCGTTAGGTTCATAATCAACAGGTAAACGGTTTACTAAATTAACGTTCGCTTCAATGTTCTCTGGGTTCTGTATAATGGGCTCACCTTGAACCGTAATGACATTATTAAATTCGATTACATCATTGGCTTCCTCAATACCTTCTTCATCGACAGGTTCTTCTTCATATTGTCGGTTCTCTTCATCTTCCGTATCTGCAGTTGAACACCCGACAATAAAAAGACTAACGATAATAGAAGGAACTATATATTTTTTCATACTGATCATCCTTGCTCTTTTTTCTTACCGTCTAATAGTACCTATTTTTTTACCTGTTGAAAAGAACTTCTTTGCTTTTTTACTCTTGTCCACCATTATAGTCTATTTAGGATATGCATAAGGAAACATCTTTATGAAGGTGATAACAATGGTCATTCAACCAGATTCAGGGAATTGTTTAATTATTCAAATACCCCTATAAAAAAGACATAAACCTAATTAGATGTGTAAGCTTAAAGAAAATGGGGAACGGATACATACATTAACTCATAGAGAGGTGAAGAAATAATGAACCGTGAGCGCTACTATGTAACCATTGATATGTCTATGATGAAAATTTCCGAAACGAAGATTCCTGATAATACGATTCAATATGAAATTTATGCAAATAAAGAAGAAGTTGACAAGATTAACGCGTTAATCGAACAAATAAAGTCAGAAGATTTCCGTCAGGAAGAAATTTTTCAACGACCTTTCCAAGAAGGGAAGGCTGACGAAGATAAAGAAACAACTGACAATGAACTGCAGGAACTCTACACAGTTATCTATGATCTTGGAACCATTGAAACAAAAGAAGTGGTCAAAGATTTAAAATAGCAGACAAAAAAGCGTGCTCGTTGTGAAAAACGCAACGAACGCGCTCTTTTTTTATGGTACAATTACGATAACGCTTTCATAATAAGAGGTGATCATTCAGATGGAAATGAACGGACTTATGGGTGGCGTCTATCGTATAGCAGAATGGATTATGCGCTTAGCGGCCATTAATTTGCTTTGGATCGCTTTTACAGTAGGCGGATTAATCGTAGGTGGATTATTTCCGGCTACTCAAGCCACTTTCGCAATGACTAGACAGTGGATACGCGGAGAAACAGATTTACCTATTTTTAAGACCTTCTTACATTATTTCAAGAAAGATTATTGGAAAGTTCAAATAATGGGCTTTTCATTAACATTCATTGGTTTCATTCTTTATATTGATCTTTTGTTTATCTATCAATCAACAAATTCATTTGTACAGCTTTTAACGTTTCCTCTGCTCATACTAACACTCATTTATGCATTAACTTGTTTCTATGCGTTCAGTGCATTTGTTCATTATGAGTTATCTGTTTTCAAATTATTAAAACATGCGGCGCTGCATACGGTTGTTCGCCCGTTTTTAAGCGTTGGTATGATGACGAGCTTTGCTGCCTCTATCTTTCTCATGTTTCAATTTCCTGGCGTCTTGCCTTTCTTCGGCGTCTCTATCCCTATTTTCTTACTGATGTGGTTTTCTCATACAGGATTTGTACGCAATGAAGAAAGACAAAAAAGCCAAGCAGCCTAATTATGTTTTTGATTCCAACTGAAGCGTTCCCCCTATTGGGAGGATGCTTTTTTTATCCTCTGACATCCCTTGCTCACGCCAAGATTGCTCAAATCGCTCTAGCGCTTCAGGACCCGTGTCATCTGCTAATCGAAACGTTCCGTAATGCATCGGCACAAAATGCTTTGCACCTACATCTTGAAAGCCTTGAACCGCTTGTTCAGGAGTCATATGGTCAAGTTCCATAAACCATTCTGGTTCGTATGCCCCAATGGGGAAAATCGCATAATCGATTTCTGGCTTTTCTTGACCTACTTCTGTAAAGCCGTCAAAGTAACCACTATCCCCTACAAAATAAACAGACTGTTTCTCTGCTTCAATAATCCAGCCACCCCACTTCGATGTATTTGTATCAAATAAACCTCTTTTCACCCAGTGTTGAGCGGGAACAAACGTAAACGATAGTGCCTGACTAGACCTCCATTGCTCCCACCATTCTAGCTCAAACACACGATCACTTAAAAATCGTTTCGTCACGAACAGAGACTTTAGCCCTTTCGGTACAAGGAAAATAGGATCTCCTGGTAGGTTTTTTAACGTTTGAAAATTAAGGTGATCATAATGTCCATGCGAAATGACAACAAAATCAACGGGCGGTAACGAATGAATAGGAATGGTTATCGGTACACCTCTCTTCGTTGTGCCCATAAAATTAGCCCATACAGGATCGGTCAAAACGGTAACCCCATTCATACGTAATAAAAATGTGGCATGACCAATCCACGTTAAGCTATCAACGTTCATATTATGAAAGAGTTGATAATCTGGCTTCGTTTGGATTGGGATTGTTGTGTGCAAGTCTTTGTTTTTACTTTTTCGTTCCCGGTACCATTGAAAAAAATCTTTTATACGATGAGTATTTCGAATCCCGTTTGGATTTTCATATTTTGGTTTTCCCATGTACGCTGACACCTTCTCATTTTAACGTTAAATTAAGTTACTACTATCACCTAGAACAGACGGATAAGTAAAATGAACAGAAGACAGTGCATCCGTTTTTAAACCGAGTTGAATGGCCGTTGAGAAATAGTTTACCCATTGATCTGCATAAACGGTCAGAAATTCTGCACCGAGCACTTGATTTGTTTTCTGATCAATATAAACCTTTCCTAACGCTTTGTCTTCTTTAATCATTGTGTATGTTAACCATTCTGTCATCTCTACATCATGCAAATCGTATGCCACTTGCTGCTTATCTAATTCTTCTTTTGTATACCCGACTCTTGCTAGTTTCGGAATCGTAAATACGACTGATGGCATTGCACCTTGATCGAGCTCTTGTTTTTTGTCGTTCAGAATATTATTTACCACGAGCCCGCCTTCTTGTCCAGAGAGTGGTGTTAACGGTAATGATTGGGTGGACGACACATCCCCAGCAGCATACACCCTTGGATTCGAGACACTTCTAAGCGTGTTGTCGACAATGATGCCACCTTCATCAGTTTCAACCCCTGCTCGATCTAAATCCAATATCGCGATATTTGGCTTTCTACCAGCACCATGGACAACTTTATTCACGGTTACGGTTTCTTCTTCTGTTTTGATTACGTAGTGCTCGCCGTTTGCAGTAACTGACTGAATGGATGCATTCCAATGAAAGGTTATCCCTAGCTGCTCTGATTGTTTGACAAGTTCGTTAACATGATCTTGATCAAACGCCTTTAATGGTCGATCGCCAGCATCAATAATATGAACGTCAACACCTGCTCTTGCAGCAAGGTGAGCGAATTCAAACGAAATATAGCCAGCGCCAATGAATGCAATCGTTGCTGGTAACGACGATAAATTTAAGAAGTCTTCATGAGTAAGCAATTGGTCTGAACCAGAAAACGGCAAATCAGATGGCGTTAACCCTGTCGCAATGATAAAATGTTCGGCTTTCATGTGCTGGTCGTTTACTTGAATCGTCTCTTTTCCTAAAAACGTCGCATAGCCTAAATACGTATCAATTCCTGAATCCTTCATCAATTGTTCAATATCTATATAAACCGATTCAGTATAGCGATTTTTCTCTTTCATCGCGTCTTCCCAATTAAACACAATCTCACCACTTATACCTGAACCAGTCAGCTTTTGTGCCTGCCAAACCGCTTCACTTCTCGTATAAAGAATTTTTTTCGGATCACATCCGAAATTCGGACACGTCCCTCCAAAGCGTTTTCCTTCAATAACGGCAACTTGTTTATTTGCTTCGGCCAATGAAAATGCTGCAGCCATTGCAGCAGGACCGCTACCTATAATAATGACATCATATGATTTCACGTGAAATCCTCCTTTACTAGCTCTCTAGTTCCCGTTTTTATTCTGATAAAAACAAAAAAGACGAGTAAGGATTTGAATTCCCCTCACTCGCCTTCATTGCTATGCCATTGCCTTGATGTTTTTATAGCTAATGGCAATGCTTTCAAGTGGCGTACGCTCACTAACGTCTTGTTCCACAATAAAATACTGTGTCCCCACGCTTTTAGCCGTCTCAATAATTTCTTTAATGTTTAACGTCCCTTCGCCTACCTCAGCAAAAGGAATGTCCCCGTCTTTCTTATCTTTAACGTGAATAACAGGCACACGGTCTTTATGCTTCGCTAAGTAATCAGTTGCTTTGTAACCTGCGTATTCAACCCAAAACGTATCGCATTCCAGCGCCATATTACATGTCCTTGTATTGCGTAACAAGAGGTCTAACGCCAATTCTTCATCAAATGATTCCATTTCAAAATCATGATTATGGTAAAGCAAGAGCATCCCCGCTTCTCTAATTTCATTGCCGATGGTTTCAAGCTCTTCTGCCAGATCAAAGTAATCGGTTTTTGTTCCTCGTTCGTCTTCAGTTAAATATGGGCAGACAATATATTGCACACCTAACTCTTTATGATACGTAATCACGTCTTGAAGTTCGTTCCGCAATTTTTCAAGCGGAACATGACTCGACCACGGCTCAAGTCCAATCTCATCTAGCATCGCTTTTACTTCTCTTGAAGAATAACTGCTAAATCCAGCAAATTCAACGCCGGTATAACCGATTTCTTTTACCTTTTGTAACGTTCCTTTAAAATCCTTTTCCATATCATCTCGTACCGTATATAACGCAAGCCCTACATTCATCGGATCGTCCTCCCTAATTAACTGATTTTACAGTGACAAACGATTTTGATTCTGATGACTTTAATGCTGCTAATACTACTTGTAGTGATTTCATTCCTTCTTCTCCACTGATAGAAGGGGTACGGTCCTCAGTAATCGACGAGATAAATTCATCAATGACGCCACTTGCCACTTGACCGTCAGCTTCATTTGTTGCAATGGCTCCAACGGAATATTGCTCAACACTGCCGTCTATTAATTTCACAACGACCTGCACATCAGGATGATCATGAATTTCCAGCACACCTTTTTCTCCGTAGACAGTTGTTGTATTATCTTCACCTTTGTAATACGTCCAGCTCGCTGCCATCGTACCAATGGCACCGCTTTCCATTTTTAAAAGCGTTGTTGCATTATCGTCCACATCTGCTTGTTTATGAAGCGTATTGACAAATGCCGCTACTTCATCCACTTCCTCGTCTAATAACCAGCGCATAAGATCAATCTTGTGAACACCTAAATCGCCCATCGCCCCGACAAAAGCTTTGTCCTTTTTAAGGAACCACGTATCTTTTCCTTGGATACTCCAAGAATCAGCGCCACCATGACCAAAGGTTGTTTTAAACGTTAGCGGTTTGCCAATTTTTCCAGACGATAAAATTTCCTTTGCCTTTACATGCGGAGGCATTAACCGTTGATTATGACCAATCATGAGCTTTACGCCATTGTTCGTAGCCGCTTCAATCATCGCTCTCGCTTCTTCTAAAGAAGTAGCCATTGGTTTTTCGCATAGGACATGGCATCCAGCATTTGCTGCATCAATAGAGACACTTGCATGATCAACATTCTGTGTACATACACTAACCGCATCAATATCGACTTCAGCTAAAAGATCTTTATGTGACGTATACACGTTCGTTACGCCGTAGCGATCTGCCATTTGCTGGGCAACTTCTTGATTTAAATCACAAAATGCAACAAGTTCGACGTTTGGATTTGCCGCATACTCTGGAACATGACGGTGAATCGCAATGGATCCACAGCCTACTACAGCCACTTTAATTTTACTCATGTTGTTTTTCCTCCTTAAAGCCACCACATCTCAGGAGCTGGCTCTTTCATTAAGACTTGTTGTAAATTGCTTACTGCTTTTTGAAACCCTTCATCAATGGACATAAGCCCATCTTCATGTTCAATGCTAATGGCACCGTCATAGCCAACTAGGCGTAGAGCGCTAATCATATCTGCCCACGTTTTTAAATCATGGCCATATCCAACTGATCTAAAATACCATGCGCGATCTTGAAGATTCGCATATGACTGCATATCAAGCACACCATGCATGTTCATATTTTCTTGATCTAAATACGTATCTTTTGCATGGAAGAAATGTATGGCATCTTTCTTTCCAAGAATTTTTATCGCTGCTACTGGATCAATCCCTTGCCACCAAAGATGACTTGGATCGACATTCGCTCCAATGGCTGGACCACACGCTTCACGTAATCTCAATAACGTCGCAGGCGAATGGACGAGAAAACCACCGTGAAGTTCTAAAGCAATCTTTACGTCATGTTCTTCTGCAAACGTCGCCATTTCTTTCCAATAAGGAATCAGCTTTTCTTCCCACTGCCATTTTAAAATATCACTGTATTCATTCGGCCAAGCTGCAACAGGCCAATTTGGCTGTTTGTCGCCTTCATACGCGCCTGGAGTCCCTGAAAAAGTGGTAACCGTAGACACATTTAATTTTTTTGCTAATTTTACCGTTTGGATGAACGAATCATGTGAAGCTTTTGCAAAAGCTTCATCCGGAGAAATGGCGTTTCCATGACAGCTTAAACTAGAAATAGTCAACCCACGATCATCTACCGCTTTTTTAAACGCTTTCATTTTTGCTTCATCAGCTAAAAGTTCGGCAGGATCACAATGAGCCGTTCCAGGATAGCCACCTGTTCCAATTTCAACGGTTTCTAAACCGAGACTCTTTACATGATCGAGCATTTCTTCAAAAGGTTTTTCCGAAAATAAAACGGTAAAGACACCAAGTTTCATTATTGTTCCTCCTATGAGATCGATTTCACATTTGTTTATGAAAGTTCCTCTTTATTGTACTGCTTTTGCTTTAAGATTTTAACCCTTTTTTTAAAAAAAGTTATGAAAACAGCCTAAGCCGTTCTCATAACGTTAAATAACCTGTTTGCTTCTCGCTCCATTCCCAACACTTTTGAGCCAGCTGAACATCTTGTGCTTGCTTGGCGGTCTTCGTTACTTTCCGATTAACAAAATACTTCCCTGCATCTGCCTTTACTTTCTGAGACAATGCTAAATATAGAGTCGTATCTGCCCCCTCCCTCGGCGTTTGGAAAAATGGACGTAGTAATTTGTGAATGGTCGCGCCAAACCCCGAATCACGGTTTACCCCGAGATTGGTCGATACAGCGCCTGGGTGCATGGCAAAGACCGATACGTTCGTTTCTGCTAGTTTTTTTGATAACACTTGAGCAAATAGCAGGTTGCACAATTTTGACTGTCCGTAACCTTTTAACACATTGTAGTGCTCATGAAGATGAGGGTCCTTTTCATAAAAGTTTCCCCATTCATGTGCTCCTGAAGAGACGATAATAATTCTTCCATCATCGGCACGTTTTATAGCGTTTAACAGCAGGTTCGTCAGTAAAAAATGACCTAAGTGGTTAACCCCAATTTGCATTTCAAACCCGTCTTCTGTTTCTTGTCTTTTAGGGGTCACGATCCCGGCGTTATTGATTAAAATATCAATGGTTTTATGCCTTGCTTGAATGGCTTTGGCAGCTTGTTTAACGCTTGCCAATGAACCAAGATCACAAAGCTGCAGTTCAACACTGCCGTTCTTTTTCTGTTTTTCTATATTCGCAAGTGCTTCTTTTCCTCTTTTCTCATTACGACATAAAAGAATGACGTGCATTCCACTGTTCGCGAGTACGAGTGAAATACTTTGCCCCATGCCTGAGTTCGCTCCTGTTACAGCTGCAATTTTCATCTTAGCGCCTCCTTGCTGTTTTTATTCCTTCATTTTCGTTAAACAAAACCACTCATCTTCGTGGTTTTAGTTTTCTTAAAACGGTTATAGCATTATTATCATAACAATGGAGGAATGACAATGTTAATTCATGCGAAGTCATTGAGTAAATTTAATATGAATGCTACTGATGGTGAGCTTGGACAGCTAGATGATTTCTATATCGACTCTCATACATTAAACGTTCGGTATTTTGTTGGTGATACGAGGACGTGGTTCTTCGGAGGAAAGGTCTTATTAAATGTTGATGCTTTCACAGACATTGATCTTGATGAAGGACATATATCGATTAACGCTACAAAAGAGCAAATTAAAAACAGCCCTAAACCAGATGACGCTGCACCGATTAATCGTTTTTACGAACAGGAGTTAAGCGAACATTATGGATGGCCTGCCTATTGGTCTGTCCCAGCAGTTCCAACTGCCTCTGGTTACGGCACAACGACTGCAGCAGGTGCCCCACTAATACCGCCTGTTTATACACCAAATCCAACTGAGACTGCGGAAGACACAAAAGCAACGATGCGAACTGGTGCAGAAGAACAGAAGATGGAAGAGAAATTTCAGCAACACGTTCACTTGTTTAGCCTCGATGAGCTAAAAGGGTATCACGTTCATGCGAAAGGCGGCGAAGTAGGGAAAGTGTTAGATTTCGTGTTGCACTTTGACAAAAATGTAGAAATCGGAAATTGGAGCGTTCGTTATATGATCGTCGACGTTGGTGGGTTTATGCAAAAAGAACCTATTATTGTTCCTATGCAAACCGTTAAAGAAGTTACTTGGTTTGACAATAGTATCATCATTGATTTGGATAAGGAAAAGATTGAGGAAGCGGAAGAATACACAACAGAACAAACCATCACCGCCGAGACTGAACAAGGATTGTTTACTCATTATCAGTTGACTCCTTATTGGGAACGAAAAAAAGAAGAAGGCTAACGCCCTTCTTCTTTTTCTTCATCCCCTGCGCTTTTTGAAGGGTCATGATAATCTTTTTGTTCCAGTACATCTTTTAGTTCATCTTCCACACTCGTATCCGTTAAAGGAACTTTAGACCGGTAAGCAGCTCGTGCAATTAAGTGACCTGCTACTGGCGCTGTTAGGAAGACAAACACAATCCCTAAAATTAATCGGATACTTACATATTGATCGGTCAGCCAAAAGTAAAAGAAGGTCCCTGTTAACGTTAATAAAACGGCTAGAGTCGCACTTTTTGTTCCAGCATGAGAACGGGTATAAACATCTGGCAGCCTGATGATCCCAATGGCACTAATAACAGCCATAATTGCACCAGCTAGAATAAAAATTGCACCTAAGGCTTCACCTGTTACGCTTGCGCTCAATGATAACACCCCTCTCGATGAATTTAGAGAAAGCAATCGTACTAATAAACGCTAAAATCCCAATTATTAATATCACTTCTAAAAACGCTCTTGTATTTAACACGATCGATACCACTGCAGCAACAGAGATAAGGTTTACCCCAATTGCATCTAATGCAACAACCCGGTCCGGCATACTTGGTCCTTTAATAATCCGATAAGCCGCAATCCCAATTGCAGTAGCAAAAAGAAACAGCGCGATAATTAACATCGTTTGGAACATTATCTTGTCACCTCCATGATCGCCTTTTCAAACTTTGTCATTGCTCGTAAGACGGCGTTTTTGGAGTCTGGTATATCCATAGCATGTATATAAAAGACATTGTTCGAAGGAGAGATCTCCAGTACAACAGAACCAGGAGTCAACATTAATAGCAATGCCAGTGCAGTTACTTCCCAATCCCCTTTTAATTTTGTTTCGTACGTGAAGATACCCGGCGTTAGATTTAGTTTTGGTGACAGAATTTGTCGGATAATAAGGATGCTTGAACTTAGCAATTCTCTTATAAAAATGAGCAATAATTTAAATGCCGAGTACGCTCGCTTTAAGTAAAATTCTTTAAAGAAAAACCGTCTCATCACATAAATAATCCCCATACCAATAAGAAAACCAGCAAATAGCGTCGAGAATTCGAATGAATCTTCATCTTGTAGTAAGACCCATAGGAAGGCAATTAATATATTTAATAGGAGTTGACCAAACATTCTTGATTCCCCCCTCTTCGATTAAAAGCTTGATTCATACTAAGCCCCTCCTTGATCTAACACTGCATCAATGTAGATATCCGGGTTCATTAATGTTTCAGCAGCGTCGCCCACAATTCCCGCGATTCCTTCTACACCTAATCCAAGTGCTAGAGAAGCAACTGCAAACAATACACATGGAATGATCATGCCTTTTTTCATTGGAAGCGCGCGGTCTTTACTAATCGTCGTTTCGCCAAAGAATACGTTTTTAAAAATACGTAGCAATGAGTATAAAACAAAGATACTGGAAATCAGGGTAAATGCCAATATAACGTAAGCTCCAGCCTCTACAGCACCTTGCGCAACGAACACCTTGCCAATAAAGCCACTTAACGGAGGAATTCCAGCTAAGGCGATCATGGTGATGAAGAACAGCCACCCAAGTAATGGGTAGTGACGGATCATACCGCTTACTCGATCAAGCCTTCCGGTGTTGGCTAAATAGATCGTTACACCAATTAATAAGAAGAGCAATGCCTTCACAATCATGTCATGAATCAGATAATAAATAGCTCCCTCGACTGCCGCTTGATTAAAAATAGCTAACCCACTCAAGATGAAACCAACAGCAATGACCACATTATAGGCAATAATTTTTCTAAGATCATTGTAAGCAATTGCTCCAATAGAACCGCCAATCATCGTCAAAATTGCCATGATCCCGATTAATGAGTGTGTAATCGTTGGTTCGTGATAAAACAAGAGTGTAAAAACACGAAATAACGCATAAATCCCAACTTTTGTTAAAAGCGCTCCAAATAAAGCCGCGATGCCCATTGGAGGAGCACCATATGAACCTGGTAACCAGAAGTACAGAAGAAGACCTGCTTTCAAACTAAATACCAATAAAAGGATAATCGCAATAGTTGTTAATAAAGCTGGTTGACCTGCTTCTGCAATACGTAACGATAATTGCGCGAAATTAAGGGTACCGAGTGCGCCATACATATAAGCAATCGCAATTAAGAAAACGAAAGACGAAAATACGTTAACCAATACATATTTGATTGACTCTCGTAGTTGTCCTTTTTCTCCTCCTAAAACGATCAATGCATATGAAGCAAGAAGCATCACTTCAAAACCAACATATAAGTTGAATAAATCACCTGTTAAGAAGGAACATGCGACACCTGCAAGAAGCAATAGGATTAGCGGATAGACAAACATTTTTTCTTTGTCCTCGCCAATAGTTGAAAACACATAGATTAAAACAACTGCTGCAATAAAGTAAGCTGTTGCAGTAAGCAATAACGAAAAGCTATCGCCTACAAAGGTAATCCCATATGGTGCAGCCCAGCCACCGAAATCTAACGTTTGGATACCATTCGCTTGCGCGTCAATCAATAAATACGTACTAACACCAAAAGTGAAAACCATTGTAATAAGGCTAATCACTCTTTGGGTTTTTACGAAAGGTCTTAAAAAGATTAATATGATTCCAACAAACAATGGGAGGACCATTGGAATTACTAGTAAATTACTCATCATTATCATGTCCCCTCAATTTTGTGAGATCATCTGTTTTTAATTCTTTATACGTTCTATATGCTAATACGAGGAAAAAAGAGGTTACGCCAAAGCTAATGACAATCGCTGTTAAAATAAGTGCTTGTGGCAATGCATCTGTATACGATGCAGCATCTTCTCCAAGTAACGGTGCACTCGAATCTCTAGAAAAGCCGCCCATTATTAGAATTAACATATGGACTGCATGAGACATAATAGCTGTTCCTAAAATGACTCGTAGTAAGCTTTTAGAGAGGATTAAGTACGTTGCGACAGTGACTAAGATCCCAACTAAGATCGACATCATCGTTTCCATAAGCTATACATCCTCACTTATACTAATAATAATCGTTACTACGGTCCCAATTACAGCTAACGCCACGCCAGCTTCAAATAATACAACAGAAGCCAAGGGGATTTCTCCTAGGATTGGTAACGTAGCAGATACTTCCGTTTGGCTCAAAAATGGAACACCAAAGGCAAGCGCGGCTAAGCCCGTTCCGACTGAGAGAAATGCGCCTACTGCCGCTAATACTTTAAAATCGATCGGCATCCCTTTTCGAACTGTATCGATATCAAATGCAAGCAACAATAAAACAAATGCTGAGGCAAGAACTAATCCACCGACAAAGCCTCCACCTGGCTCATAGTGACCAGCAAGAAACAAATGGACACCGTACGTTAATATAATAAATACAGCTATTTTGGAAACGGTCTGAACAATTACGTCATTCGCCTTCAACGTCCTGCCCCCTCTCATCTTTTTTTGGCTTCAACTTGATTAATACATATACGCCAAGACCAGCAATAAGAAGGACAACCACTTCTAGCATTGTGTCAAACGCTCTAAAATCACCTAATATCGCATTGACTATATTTTGCGCGCCAGCAAGCTCATACGCGTTTTCATAAAAGGACGAGATTGATTCAAAGAAACGATTGCTTTGTACGGAAAGAGCTAATACGGTTACTAATGTTCCTACCGAAACCGCAATAATAGCATTCATCACTTTAATTCGCGGTCTACGTTTTTCTTTCTCCCACTCTGGTAGGAAATAGAAACATAATAAGAATAGTGCCGCCGAAACCGTTTCAACAACTAACTGGGTTAACGCCAAATCTGGAGCACGGAAAAACACAAAGAATAATGCAAGCAAGTAACCTAATACACCATTTAACAGAATTCCAGTTAACCTTGATTTTGCAAACGGAATTGCTAAGGCTGTAATCGCCATAACAACTGCTAAAAATCCTTCGTAAATGCTGATTGGTGCATTGTCTGATGTATCAATTTGAATGGCACCAGTATACGCTACAGCACCTGTAACGACGACAATGATGGCAAGGAAAATATATACCATATAATGATACATGTTTCCTGTCATGTAGCGATTTGTCATTTTTGTTGATTGGTTTTCAACCGTAATTAATGAATAATTATATAAATTGTCTAGCGTTAACTTTCTCGGGAACAGAGCGTAAATGCCCTGCCATTTTGGCCATAGCTGATACAGCACTATACCAAAACCAATTACACCTAACGTCATGAGTAACTCTGTATTCACTCCGTGCCAAACAGAGATATTAAACATGGTTTCTGTACCTTCAATACCAACAAATGCAGGCATGACGGCTGCATAGCCTGGTTGAATGAGATATTCCCCGATAACGTTCGGGAAAAAGAAGAACACCACGACTAAACTTGCTAAAATAACTGGGGAAATTAACATACCTATTGGAGCTTCGTGGGCTGTTTTTTCCAGTTTTTCTGGCTGATGTTTGCCAAGAAACGTTTTGAAGACAAGGATCATGCTGTAAACAAATGTAAAGACACTTGCAATCCAGGCTATAACCGGGAACAGCATTCCCCATGTATCAATAGAGAAAAACGATAGCTGCGTCACATCAAGTACGCTCGTGAAAAACATCTCTTTACTTAGGAAACCATTAAACGGTGGTAAACCTGCCATCGCAAAACTTCCGATGACTGCAAGTGTAAAGGTAACTGGCATAATTGCCATTAAACCACCGAGTTTTCGGATATCACGTGTACCCGTTTCATGGTCGACAATTCCAACGACCATAAAGAGCGCACCTTTAAAAGTGGAATGATTCACTAAATGAAACAAAGCAGTAAAAATAGCCATTGAATAGACAACGGATTCACCGTTTGCAACATCGAAATACATCGCTGCCGAACCAATCCCAAGTAGACTCATAATTAAGCCTAATTGGCTAATCGTGGAGTACGCTAAAAGCGCTTTTAAATCCGTCTGCCTCACAGCATTAAAGGAACCCCAGAATAGTGTAACAATCCCGACAATACTTACAACCCAGAACCACACCGCATCACCACCGAAAACCGGGGTGAACCGCGCAACTAAGTAGATACCCGCTTTAACCATAGTGGCAGAGTGAAGATACGCGCTAACAGGCGTTGGTGCTTCCATCGCGTCAGGCAACCAAATATGAAACGGAAACTGGGCTGATTTCGTAAATGCGCCTAATAACACTAACAACATAGCTGGAATGAATAGTGTGTGATCGGTATATTGTGAAACGTTTGCGATAATTTCTCGTATACTAAACGTATCCATCATCGTGGAGAGCATAATAAAACCGGCCAACATCCCAATTCCACCTGTTACGGTGATTAACATGGACTTTTGAGCACCATAGCGCGATTGACGTCGATGGTACCAATACGCAATCAGAAGAAACGATGAAATACTCGTTAATTCCCAAAATAGATAGAGCACCATTAAATTATCTGAAAAGACAACGCCTAGCATGGCTCCCATAAACATAAGAAGATACACGTAGAAATGGCCTAATGACTCACGTTCTTTCGATAAGTAATAAATGGAATACAGGACCACAAGACTCCCTACTCCAGTAATAAGTAAAGCCAAAATTAAACTTAGACCATCTAAATAGGCGGTAAAGTTAATCCCTAATGACGGAATCCAAGGAACTTCGCTTAGATGGACTTCTCCCCTAGCAACATTAGGAATAAATTGGACAAGGTAAATAAAAAGTACAATTGGCACTAGTAAAACAAACCAACCTGTATGTACGCGCTTTAGTGTTTTATATAATAGCGGCACAATGAGCGCTACAATAAATGGTAAAACAATAGCAAGATTTAACATGTACACAAAAACCTCCTCTGCAACAACATTGAATCATCTATAAAAACATACATATCGCTTTAATAAATCCTTACAAGTTTACCCTTAGAAAACAATGCTAACCAATGCTTGTGCTTCGTATTTTGTGGGTGTAAGATGGGGACAATGACTTATTCAAAACGGTATGACAAACCAAAATCGCGCAGCTTTGCAACCTGACTGCGCGCCAAACCGTATCGATTAAAATCTATGTAGACGAGTGCATTGTACATCCATCATCGTTATTTAGGAGGGTTTTTATTGAAGGGAATCGATCACATGCCTAAGTAAATGATTACTTTCTACAGAAAAGTATATACTATTTTTAGTTACGATGCACCGAATATGCCTTGAACTTTACTAGTTGTGTCCAAATCGTCACATTTTAAAGCGTCCAATCAAAATTGGATTCGCTGCATCTTATATAGATGAAAAAATAGTTCAAACTTTTTTCGGAAAGCAATTGAAATTTATGGAATCACGTTATATAATTACCTAGTTTCAACAATGCCTCAGTCGCTAAGAGCAGCTGAGGGAGTGACTACGATCCGTCTTATTCACAATTTCTATGTTCTTAGAATCACATTATTAAGCTGAGGTGAACTCTTTCATGAAAAAAGCTAAAGGACGTATGGATGAGAGCATTTTAGTTTGCGTCTATTATGGTCCAAACGGCGAGCGTCTTATTAGACGAGGCGCAAAAATCGCTACGATGCTAGATTGTCCACTCTATATATTAACGGTAGATGCACTACCTTACGATGAATTAGATGCTGAGAAATCAGCTTATGTTGATCGTTGGAAGGAACTTGCGGAAGAATGCGATGCAGAGGAATTTATTGTTCGTGACAATGAAAAGAAACCGTCTGTAAAAGTAATCGCAGAAATCGCTCGAGAACACCATATTACTCAAATTATTATTGGTCAAACAGCTAAGAGTAGATGGGAAGAAATTACTAAAGGCTCGTTTATGAATGTTCTATTAAGAGAAATTCCGTTTGTTGATTTCCACGTTGTATCTTGTGACCGCGCCATTAAAGGACTGGAAGGTCATTTTGAAAAAGGAGTTCGCGCTTATCTCGTAGAAGACGAGGAAGGCTATGCACTTATGTTTTCACACTCAAGTATGGCAAAGTATGAAGGCATCTTCTTTAAAGAAACCGGAACAGATTTCAATAACGGGATCTTTAAATTTATGAAGCACAACAAAATGATTCAAGTTCATATTACAGACGACCGTGTAACGGAGCCGACGAAAATTTACCCAACTCTAAAAGAAGAAAAGCTGCAGAAATAATGAAAAAGCGCAAAAGATGGTTTATCTTATAGCCCATCCTTTGCGCTTTTCATTTTATTATTCAAACGATTTGAATTGCTTTTCCATATCGACTTCTTCTTTATCTAAAGCTTTCCCATTTGGTTTCCCGAATGGTAGCTGCGCTTTTAAATCCCATGTAGATGGAATGGTCCATTTGTCTTTTTCGGATTCAGTGGTCCATGCCTCGTAATGTGTTAAATTCCCACCAAATCCTTCTACCTGTAGTGCGTTCCAAACCGTAAACTGGAGCATGCCAGACGATTGATTTGACCAAGTTGGAAAATATTCAAGGTATTTTGGGTTCTTTCTTTGTGCTTCTGAAATAGCTGCGTAATCTTCAAAAAAGAGAACAGTGCCGTATCCTTTTTCATAATGATGTAGCTGTTCACGTTCTTCCTCACTAATGGTCTTCAATTGTTTCACATGCGCCCAAAATTGCTCGTGCCGCTCACCTGTGATAAGCCATACTCTACTTGACTGAGAATTAAACGGTGTTGGTACATACTTAATCGCATGTTCAATCACTTCAATAATACGTTCTTTTGACACAACAGCTTCAGCAGAAAGATCCACATACGCCTGTCGATTTTGAATCGCTTCAAAAAAAGTTGTCATAGCACTTCCCCTTTCAATCTGTACTTCTAATCACTTAGTTTACAGAGCGTATTTAGAGATCTCAAGAAAACTGCCTTCTTATTCATGTGTAAATTTTATGAACATCTCCGATGGATCTTGTATTGTAAACGATGTCTCGTCCTCTTTAACTAAAACGGCTCTAACAGTTGGCGCTGACCGTAAAGCATGAAACTCTTTACTATCAAGCATTCTTACCGTATACCGACTCATTCCAACAAATGGTTCTGGCGCGGTGATTTTATTTCTTACCCACGTGTTAAACCCAAAATGGTGATGATAGCCTGTCCCAGACATAAAGAGTGCCTGCTGGCCAAAATGCGTCATTGTATTAAATTGGAGTACGTCTTTATAAAATTGTTCCGTTTCCGTTAAATCCTTTACATGCATATGAACATGACCCATTGTTAACCCATTCGGTATACCGTTCCACTCTCCAGCTAGATCAAGGAGACTTTGTACATTTAGTGGAATCGTATCCATCCGAATAGAACCGTCCTCCGAGTACGTCCAACTGTTTCGGGGTCGGTCGCAATAAAGTTCAATCCCATTTCCATCTGGATCATCTAAATAAATGGCTTCACTCACTAAATGGTCGGCACCACCTATATCGATTTGTTTCTTTTGTAAGTGGAGAAGTTGTGTTCCAAGCGAAGCACGATCGGGATACAATAAAGCAAAATGATACAGACCTACATAAAGTTGACCAGGATTCTTTTTCGCATCACGGTTTTCATTTAGAATTAAAAGACTGCTTCCTTCGTTTACAAAAAGTTCAGCCCTTTGTCCTTCCACCTTTACTTCTTTAATCCCTATTATGTCACGGTAAAAATTCAATGACTCATCCAAGTTTGTTACAGTTAACTCCACTTCACCTAAGATCATCCGTTCATACATTACGATAGACGCCTCCTTATTTTATAGAATACAACGTTAAGAAAATTGTATACGGTCAATTTAATTATTGGAAGTACGCACTTATTTGTACTATAGTATATAAAAAGATACTAAATATGAGGTGGATGATATGGAGAATTCCTGTCAAGTAGATACGGCTCTTGAAATTTTAGTCGGCAAGTGGAAGCATAAAATCTTGTTTCAGTTGTTACACGAAGATGTAATGCGCTTTAATGAGTTAAAACGCGCAATTCCTGGTATTACACAAAAAATGCTCACATCGCAACTACGTGAACTCGAACAAAACGACATTATTCAACGTGAAGTTTATCCACAAATCCCACCAAAAGTTGAATACTCGATGACGCCTTACGGTGAAAGTTTAAAACCGATTCTAGATGCAATGCATAGTTGGGGCTCTAACCATATTAAACATTTGGACCTCATGTTCCCGAAGACGAAAGAGCAATAATAGAGGCCGATGAATAAAAGAAGACGATTGATCCTATTGGACCAATCGTCTTTTCAATATGTTCATCTACATCTCGTAATTATGATTTCGTTACTTTCAGAACCCACCAAATCAGTAAAAACTGTAAGGGCAATCTTAACCATAAAGCATAAGCAGGTAAACTAAACTGTTCTGGCACCAATGCCATATAGAGATTTACTGGAAAAACGAGGATCAAAAAGATCGCTGTCCATATACCGGCTCTTGAACGAGTCGGCTTATACACAAGTAAGACGGCAAGTGCCATCTCAACAATCCCAGAAGCATAAACAATAAACGGGCGAAACGGAACCCATTCAGGCATCGCTTCAATGAAAAATGAATCAATTACAAAATGACCGATACCTGCCATAAAAAACAATAGGGCAAATACATACAGTCCAATAACTCGTAACATAGCCAATTACTCCTATTCTGTCATGACGTCTAACTCTGGTAGCCATTGGCTCATATGCGCTTCAACATCTGCAAGATGCGTATCAACATCTGGTAACTCACTGTCCGTTAGGTCTTTCATAGGTGTCACACGATAATGGCGATCCCCTTCTTCAAATTGAACATAAGTAGGAAGAAGCGCAGGATTTACAGCTCTTGCTTTTTCACCTTCAACCATTTCTAATTCAAAATGAAAGATGCCTCCCACACGTCTTGGGTGGTCATATTGACCAGACAAAAAATTCCCAAGTGAATAGACAACAAGCATATCGTGCTCATGCTTTCTTTCAATCCATTCAACAGGTTGAAGAACGTGTGGATGATGGCCTAATACCGCTGTTGCTCCATTGTCCGCAGCAATTTGTACCCAATCCCGTTGTTGTTGATTAGGATAGTCTACATACTCATCTCCTGCATGTAAAGCAACAAGAACTGCATCGGCCTTCTCGCTAGCCTCTGATATTTGGGTTTCCATAAGAGCAGGATCTGCAAGATTAACAAGATAGTCCCTTCCATCTGGAACAGGAATCCCATTTGTACCATATGTATAGCTTAAGACAGCAATCGAGATGCCTCCACTTTCAATAATTCGTAACTCGTTTGCATCTTCTTTATCTCGGAATGATCCTGTGTAAACCATATCTAATTCATCCCAATATTGAAGCGCATTCATAATAGACTGGGGCCCACGGTCTAACGTGTGATTATTTGCTAACGTAACAACATCAACACCTGCTTCTTTTAATGCATCACCAACTTCAAATGGAGAATTAAAAGCAGGATATCCAGATAAACCGATTTCTTCCCCACCAATCATCGTTTCTTGATTCGCAATGGTTACGTCTGCCTCTTGTAAATAAGGAGCGACGTCTTCTAACATCGGAGTAAAATCAAAGCCATTTTCTATTCTAGCATCGTCATAAACACGATCATGGATTAATATATCGCCTACTGCACGTATTGTTGTTGTTTGATAAAAACGATTCGCTTGTGCCGTTCGCTCCATCTCCTCAACATGCTCCATTTTCCCTAAAGGTGTTATTTCCATTGAAGTCGCTTCTACTTCTGTATCGCAACCGGTCATAAAAAAAAGGAAAGCGATAAAACCAAAAGCAGGAGTGGTTCGCTTCATTCACGTTACCCCTTCCAACACTATTCTCTAGTCATCGCTACTTCATCATGGTCCCAGTTAGACTTCTCATCGTACAAGTGACATGCGGCATAATGACCAGGTTCATACTCCTTCATTTCTGGTACCATCATAGCACATTTTTCCATTGCTTTGGGACATCTTGTCCGAAACACACATCCGCTAGGTGGTGAAATAGGACTAGGAATTTCTCCTTTTAATAGAATTGGTTTACGTTTATCTTCAAGATCAGGGTCTGGAATGGGGATCGCCGATAATAACGCTTCCGTATAGGGATGCAGTGGCTTTTTATAAAGTTGTTCACTTGTTGTTAATTCAACTAATTTCCCTAAATACATGACTCCAATTCGATCACTAATATGACGTACCATCGAAAGGTCATGAGCAATGAATAAAAACGTTAATCCATGCTCCCGCTGAAGTTTTTGCAGCAAATTTACTACTTGCGCTTGAATCGATACATCCAAAGCCGAAATTGGCTCGTCCGCTACAATAAACTCTGGCTGTAATGCAAGTGCCCGAGCAATTCCAATACGTTGACGCTGTCCCCCACTAAACTCATGGGGATACCGATTGGCATGTTCTTTGCTTAAACCTACTGTTTCTAACAGCTCCCATACCCGTTCCTTTCTTTCCTTTCCTCTTAAGTGCCGATGAACATCTAAACCCTCGGCAATGATATCCATCACCATTGACCGGGGATTTAACGAGGCATATGGATCTTGAAAAATCATTTGCATGCTTCGGTCAAGTTCTTTCTTCTGCTGGGCATTTGCCTGATGAACAATTTGATCCTTAAAAGTAATGAATCCTTCAGTTGGTTCATAGAGCCTTAGTATTGTCCGTCCTAATGTCGACTTTCCACATCCCGATTCACCAACCAAGCCAAACATCTCACCTTTTTTTATTGAGAATGAGACACCGTCCACTGCCTTAAGCGTTTGATTTTTTCGAATGTAAAAATGCTTCTTTACATCTTTTAACTCTACCATCATCTCTTCTGTTTTCATGACGCATTCATCTCCCATAATGAGGAACTGCTATATCTTCTAACGCCACATAATTCTTTTTCATAAATCGTCCCGCTTAGCGCAATCTCTTCAACATTTTTTCCTGTTTTAGGTGCGTGTATGATCTTTCCATTTCCAGCGTACATCGCTACGTGATGGACGCTACCTGCCCCTTCGTCATAAGCGAAATAAAGCAAATCCCCCTGCTCCATATCCGTCTCATTCACCGTGATTCCTGTTTGAAATTGATTCGA
This sequence comes from Shouchella phoenicis, assembly GCF_047238345.1. Lineage (NCBI taxonomy): Bacteria > Bacillati > Bacillota > Bacilli > Caryophanales > Bacillaceae > Shouchella > Shouchella phoenicis. The sequence continues at coordinate 3,036,711 of NZ_JBDFMQ010000001.1, forward strand.
TGCATCTCTTGGGATAATGATGCCGCTACTTTTATACATTCGATAAACAAAACCGGAACAATCAAACCCAAAACCGCTCATCCCTGCCCATAGGTAAGGGAGACCGAGAAATCGCCTTGCATTTGTTAAAAAGGTCGTTCCATCCTTTTCAAAAAGCTGAAACGAAGCCTCCTCTCTCTTCAAATACCCTTCTCCAAGCGGCGTGCGAACACGAATCCAGTCATCTTCAGCGGTTGTTACTTCAAATGTTGTTCCAAAGCTAAGATGGAGCCAACGCTGTTTTTGAATCGTATAAAGCCAAGCGGTTTGACTCGTAATATACACATTTTTTTGCTCATTGTTTTCATAGTTTAAGACAGTAAGCTGTCTACTTGGCACCCAACCTGGGTATCCGCTTGCATGCTTCACTGTCGGTTGATCAGGAATTACAATTTCGGACCACCCGTTTTCTTCATTTAAAACTTCGACTCGATCGTTAAATAAAAGTTGTGTCTGTGCGAGATTGTCTGTGCACAGCTGAAGACGGTCTTCATATGACATAGTAGCTAAATACACATCTATTCGATAAGGCTCTTCTGTAATCAGTTGATCAATTGGTCGTGGGGATGTGTTTGTCGTCCAGACTGTTGATATCGGAACACTTACGCGCTTTTCTATCATGTTCTCACTCCCTCGTTCCCGCTTCAATTGTTAACGTTTTTTTGTGTGTATCAAGAGTTGCTAAAGCCCCGTAAGGTACAGAATAAACCGGCATGCAATGACCGATTGGAAATCCTCTTATGCACGGTTTTCCGCTTCGATTTAAATAGTGATCGAATACATCTTCTAAACGAAGAGACCGATGTCGCTTTTTCGGTGTACATTGATTAAAATCACCGATTACAAAACCAATTGCATCATCAAGTATACCTGCGAGTCTTAGCTGATTTAACATGCGATCAATCCGGTACGGCTCCTCTTCAATTTCTTCAAGAAACAAAAGAGCACCTTTCGCATTTATTTCGTAAGGGCTCCCAATTAAACTGGATAACAACGTAAGATTGCCTCCAATAAGAGGTCCTTTCACGTAGCCACCTTGCAGACTCGTTACTGGTTGATCTTGTTCCTCCAACGTAAGAGCTGTAGGGGACATAACTTGTTTTAATCCTGCCATTGTTAAGGGGTCAACTTCATTTGCTAAATCAGAGCTCATCATCGGTCCGTGAAAGGTTACGAGTCCTGTCTGCTGGTAAATCGCCGTATGCAGACACGTGATGTCGCTATAGCCCCAAAAGATTTTTGGGTTTTCCTTAATAATGTCGTAACAAATTTGGTCGACTATTCGTGGCGTTCCGTAGCCACCGCACGCGCAAAAAATTCCTTTCACCTCATCATTTAAAAACATATCTTCTAACGCCTTAACACGTTGGGAATCTTCTGCACTTAAATACCCAAAACCATCTGTTAAATGTTCAGATAGGAGTACTTGTAACCCCATCTCTTCATAAATTTTCATAGCCTTCTCAATATTTGCTTGAAGCGGTTTACTAGCTGGCGCGATTACTCCAATTGTATCGCCTTTTTGTAATGCCTTAGGATAAATGGTCTTCATGTCACCCTCCAAATGGAAAAAGGGAGAGAGCTAGAACTTCTCCCCTAATAATTTATTCGTTTAAATCTGCCCACTTTAGCTCTGTATACCCAACTGGGTGGCGAACAATGCCTGAAACGGCTTCATTTTCCAATACTGGCTGGTTATAAAAATACAGTGGAAAGAACGGCATTTCTTCTAATACTAAAGCTTCCGCTTCGTGCATAAGTTCAAATCTCCGCTCCTCATCTCCTTCAGCTTTAGAATCAGCAATTAATTGGTCATACTCTTCGTTTGACCATGCTGTTCGATTCATGGAGCTATCTGTCACAAAGCTTTCTAAAAAGTTAATAGGATCAGCATAGTCTGCCACGAAAGAGGAACGAGACATTTGCATTTCTAACCCACGTTGACGATCTAAAAATACACTCGCCTCTACTACTTCAAGATCTACATCAACCTCAAGATTTTCGGCGTACATCTGCTGTAAGCTTTCTGCAATCCGCTCATGTTCAGGAGGTCCAGAACTATACGAAATTGTAATAGACGGAAGCTCATCATACCCTTCTTCTTCCATTCCTTCAGCAAGGAGCTGCTGTGCCTCTTCTACATCGTATGCAAATAAGTCACCGCCTACCTCTCTAAAATCTTCACCAGAAGGTTCCGGAAATCCATAGGACACAAAGCCATTTGCAACATTTTGATTTTGACGAATCACGCTATCCACGATCGTTTGTCGGTCAACAGATTTAGCAAATGCTTGACGAATTTTTTTATTTTGAAAAGGTTCTTCTGTCGTTAAGAACCGATAAAAATAGGTTCCTGCTTGGTCATATAAATCCACTTCTCCACTAGCAATTAACTCTTCCGCCAAATCCGCTGGAGGCGTTGTTGAATGAAGTCCGCCCTGCTCAAATAAACTGTAGGCAGTATTTTGATCTTCTACCATGAGCCAAGTCGCTCCATCAAGGGCAACAGAATCCGCATCCCAGTATTCTTCATTACGTGTCATTCGTAGTTCGGTATTATGATCCCAGCCAGTCAATTCGAATGGTCCATTGCTAATGTACGTATCTGCTTCTTGATGCCATGCATCATTTTCCTCTACAGTGGCTTTATGAACGGGAAAGAATGAAGGATTGGTTACCAAGTTTAAGAAGTATTGTTGCGGACTATTGAGAACCACTTCTAACGTTTTTTCATCAACAGCCGTCACCATCACGTCATCTTCAGAGCCTTCGCCTTCATAAAATTCATTTGCGCCATCAATCAAGTTTGCTAAAAAAGCAGCTGGCGAGCCTGTATCTGGATTAACAAGTCGTTTCCAGGCATACTCAAAATCTTCAGCTGTCACTGGATCTCCATTCGACCAGTTTGCATTTTCTCGAAGGTAAAACGTGTAGGTTAACCCATCCTCTGATACCTCGTACCGCTCTGCCACTGCCTCTTCAGGCTGATGATCTGCATTTAGTCGCATTAATCCTTCCATAATATTATTTAATGGTGCACTCGAAACCGTTTCGAACGCAATTTGTGGATCTAAGCTAACAGGCTCAGCACCATTATTCACAATAAGTACTTTATCGCCGGTTTCGTTTTCTTCGGTTCCCTCGTTCTCGTTTGGTTCGTTATCATTTGACGTACCCGTTGTACAAGCACTTAGCATCATCGTGGCTGCAACAGTTCCTAAAAACCATTTCTTTTTCATTTTGTTTCCCCCTTTTTTTATGCTAATTCTTTAAATACTTGCTTTGACCTTTCATCAAGCAACCAACATGCCGCTTGATGAGTCTCGGACACTTTTGTCATCTCAGGCATGTGATGACGACAAACATCCATCGCGTAGTGACAACGAGCCGCAAACGGACAGCCTGTTGGTGGTGAAAACAAATCTGGTGGTGTCCCAGAAATTGGCACAAGTTCCTCTTTTGCATCGTCTAATCGAGGAATAGAGCGTAACAACCCTTTTGTGTAAGGATGAGCGGACTGATAAAAAAGCCCCCGGCGATCGCTTAATTCAATTACTTTTCCTGCATACATCACGTGAACTCGATCCGCTAATTGAGCGACAACCCCAAGATCATGGGTAATCAAGATGATGGCAACGCCTGTTTTACGTTGAATCTCTTTAAAGAGCGATAAGATTTGCGCTTGAATCGTGACATCTAGTGCTGTGGTTGGCTCATCAGCAATCAAAATGTCCGGTTCACAAATGAGCGCCATTGCAATCATAAGACGCTGACGCATACCGCCACTAAATTCATGTGGATATTGCTTTAAGCGATCTTCTCCATTGGAAATGCCGACGATTGTCAACATTTCCAACGCCTTTGCTTTCGCTGCTGATGCAGAGATGGACGTGTGCTTGCGAATGCCTTCTGTTAGCTGAGTTCCGATGCTAAGCGTGGGGTTTAAAGACGTCATCGGATCTTGGAAAATCATCGAAATATCATTTCCTTGAATCCGTCTCATTCTTTTATCTGACAACGTAAGCAAATTCGTTCCATTGAACCAAACTTCGCCTTGCTTCACTTTAGAAATTCCTTTTGGGAGCAGACGCATGATGCTTTGTGCCGTTACGCTTTTTCCACAACCACTTTCCCCAACAATGGCAAGGGTTTCTCCTTTTTCAAGCTTTAAGTTCACACCTCGAACAGCTTGGACTTCTCCACCATACGTTTTAAAATTTATATGTAAATCTTTTATTTCCAAAAGCGACATGTTAGTTCCCCCTCGTCTTCGGATCAATGGCGTCTTGTAGGCCATCACCAAATACGTTAAACGCATACATCGTTAGCGAGATAAAAAATGCAGGAAAGAATAAACGCCACCAGTTCCCTGTTAAGATGGAAGAAAGTCCGTCCTCCGCAAGCGATCCCCATGAAGCATAAGGTGCGGAGATGCCTAAGCCAAGAAAACTTAAAAATGCTTCTGCAAAGATAGCTGTAGGTACCGTTAGCGTCATTTGAATAATGATGGGTCCCATTGTATTTGGGAGTAGGCTTTTTCGAATAATATGACTTGTGCTCGCCCCAAAAACTTTAGAAGCAAGCACGTACTCATTTTGTTTTAACGAGAGCACTTGCCCTCGAACAATTCGTGCCATGCCAACCCAACCGGTAATTGTTAAAGCAATGATGATCGTCAGCAAGCCTGGACCCATAATAACCATAAGGAGGATGACAACAAGTAAGTATGGAAGACCGTATAAAATCTCGACAATCCTCATCATAAACGAATCGGTTTTTCCACCTTTATAGCCAGAAACCCCACCGTAAATAATGCCGACAATACAATCGATTAACGCCGCTACTAATCCAACGAATAGAGAAATGCGCGCACCATACCAGGTTCTTGCAAACATATCTCGTCCTAGAGCGTCTGTGCCAAACCAATATTCACTCGATGGAGGTTGATTGACCATCGTATAATTGGGTGACGCGATTGAGTGTGGTGAGATCCACGGTCCAATAATCGCCATAATGGTTAAACCAATCATTGTAACCAAACCAAACATAGCAAGCTTATTTTGTTTTAGTCGCATCCAAACCGAGCGCCAATAAGAAAGAGACGGTCTTGATACCTGCTCAGCATTTAGCTGTTCTGTATTCCGTTGAAATAATTCGTCTTTCACTGATTGACCATTCGAATCGAGCAAAGCCATTATTTTGCCTCCTTCTTGTCGAGGCGAATTCTTGGATCGAGGAAGCCATAGATAATATCAACAATTAGCAGCATAACGAGCAAGATCGCACTGTAAAAAATGGTTGTACCCATAATGACGGCGTAATCTCGATTGTTAATACCTTCAACGAAATAACGACCAATTCCAGGAATGGCAAAAATCTTTTCAATCACAAAACTTCCTGTTAAAACCCCAGCAACGAGCGTCCCCATAATCGTGACAACTGGCATTAGTCCATTTCTTAACGCATGTTTTGTCACGACAACAAAAGGTGAAAGGCCTTTCGCTTGAGCCGTTCTTATGTAGTCTTGAGTGAGCACATCCACCATTGTCGAGCGGGTTAAACGTGCTATGATTGCCATCGGTGATGTTGCTAAAGCAAAAACAGGTAAAATCATATGTGTCCAATCGTGCCACAATGCAACGGGTAAGTAGTCTTTAAAAGACTGAATAAGCAATGCTGCTAAAATGAAATTTGGTACGGACAACCCTAAAACCGCTAATGTCATTAATAGATAATCAATCATGCCATTTCTCCTTAAAGCAGCAAGTACGCCTAAGGTCACACCTGAAATGAGAGCAAACCCTAACGCGTATAAGCCTAGTTCAAGTGAAACGGGAAATCCTCTTGAAATTAAATCGTTAACGGATACAGCTGGTTGAGAGATCGATGGACCAAAATCAAACTGGATAATTGAGCCTAAATAATCAATGTATTGCAGGAGAACTGGACGATCTAATCCATAGTACGCTTCAAGATTTGCTTGAACTGCTTCACTTGTATTGTGCTCGCCATTTAATGGTGAACCAGGCACACTATGCATCAGAAAAAATGTCGCCGTAATAATAATCCATAGCGTCATAATCATCGCTAAAAACCGACGACTGACATATTTAAGCATGAATATCGCCTCTCTTTAACAAAACGTCGTCTGCATGGCAAGCTCCGTCATCACCAGCATTGCTTGATATGCCTCTTTTACGTCTTTCGCTTTAAACCCTACCGTTGTTCCAGTTTCAATAAATGCGCCTGGCATAAGCGCTGCCCACTCAGCTTGACCATAGTTTGCAAATTCAATATGGAAGGTCGGCGCTCCTTTTAGTTTCAACGGAGAGGCTGTCGGTGTTTGTAACGCTAAATGCGTTTTTTCCTGAAGCAGCTTTTGACTTTCACTCGGTGATAAACATAAAGCGGAAGATCGAGACTGAGCTACTTTAACCGAAGCTGTCACAACTCCTGGAAGAAGGGCTTCCGCCTCTTTGCAAGCGCCTTCATCACCAGCTACAAAGGCAACCGGCACATCATAATAGCCGGCAAGAAACGCATTTAATCCTAATTCACCGATTAATACACCATCTAACCACATATTGCGAACACCAAAAATCATCGTATGACTCATAACACCCGGCATAGAGGCTCGAGCATGGTAACCGATGAAGAAGACACTTTGAAAAGTACCGTCCAAGCCTTGCATCATCGAATATGGCTTAACTTCGCCAGAGATAAGTTGGATCTCATCATGTAAAGCTTCAATAAGTAAATTATTCATTTTTCCATGTGAATCGTTTGCAATAAAGCTCTTACAACCATGTTTAAATGCGGCTTCTGCAACATGATTGACTTCTTGTGTCATTAACGTTTGTCCCCTTGGGTAAAAACGTTCGCCAGGCGTAACAAACTGACGATCGACTAAACCGGTAATGCCCTCCATATCAACGGATGCATAAATCTTCATCTTCTTTACGCTCCTTTACAAATCATGATGTCTCTTTACTTATTCGTAACGGTCGCCGGTTTTCCTGCCGAAAAGAAGAAGTGAATCATAAAAATTGTCAACTTTCCTTACATTCTGTCTTTTTTAAATCGTTTTTGGAGTTAAAGTCGGATTCGTTTTCTATTTAGGCTAAATCGTCTAAAATAAAGCTATTATTATGAATTGGAGAATGATTTATGCAAAATGAGCAAAATTTTCGCACTGGTGTTACAACAACGCTTATATCTTATTTAATTTGGGGCTTGCTTCCACTCTATTGGGCATTGCTCTCGTTTATTCCCGCTTTAGATGTATTAATGTATCGAATTTTATTCGCTTTCCTTTTTATGATCGCACTCCTCGTTTTCGCAAAAAAGAAAACCTTATACATACGCGAAATTAAAACGGTTTTTAGTCAGTCGAAACAGCTAATTCCAATGATTTTCGCAGCAGTGTTTATTAGTATAAACTGGTTTTTATTTATTTTTGCAGTGAGCAGCAATATGGTACTAGAAGCAAGTCTAGCTTATTATATTAACCCTCTTCTTAATGTCGTATTGGCAACCGTGATCATTAAAGAAAAGCTAAGTACAGCTGAGAAGTTTGCTGTATCCGCCGCAGGTATTGGCGTGCTCATCTTAATTCTATTTAACGGTACCATTCCTTGGGCAGCTTTTGGGATGGCGTTAAGTTTTTGTTTTTACGGCTTTATAAAGAGGTCCGTGTCCATATCTGCTACTGCAGGTCTTTTTATTGAAACATTATTAGTTACACCGATTGCGCTCCTTTATTTATTTCTGTTTACATCTTATGCTTTCAGTGAATTTACAAGTTCAACACTGCTTTTACTTGCAGGTGCAGGGATTTTTACAGCGGTACCTCTGATGTTATTTTCCTACGGCGCCAAACATATTCCGTTTTCGTTAGTTGGCTTTCTACAGTATATCGCGCCAACTTCTATGCTAATTCTCGGCATATTCGTGTTTGAAGAACCATTTTCATATGTCCAATTTCTCGCTTTTTTCTTTATTTGGATTGGACTTATCACGTTTACTTCCTCAAAATTTTCACAACGTAAAAAATCGAAACACGCACGATTACATGAACGATGACGACGTTTCATGTATACTAGCAGTGACAAACGAATGGAAAGGAATGATAAAACGTGACAACCTATCGTGGCTATATCGGTACTTATTCAAAAGGAGATAGCAAAGGCGTCTACACATTTACTTTAGATACCGAAGCGAAGAACCTGCAACATTTGGACGTAGCGGCAGAATTAAAAGATCCGACATTTATAGCGGTTACGAAAACAAATAAACTTTATGCTGTAATGAAAGAGGGATCAGAAGGCGGTATTCACGCGTTTGACCTAGATGCTAAGAGCGGAGCGCTCACACCGTTAAACAAAAACATTACGTCAGATGGTGGCCCTTGTCATGTAGCCGTTCGTTCAGACAACTTGAACGCCTTGTCCGCAAACTACCATAGCGGCTCCATTCTCTCTTATCAGCTAAAAGAAGATGGGTCAGTAGGCGAGATTCTTTCTAGCGTAACCCATGAGGGAAGCGGACCAAATAAAGACCGCCAAGAAAAAGCACATGCTCACTTTTCAGGATTCACGCCAGACGAACAGTTTGCTGTGGCTGTTGACTTAGGAACAGACGAAGTGGTTCTTTATAAACACGAGGAAGGACAGTTAGAGCGTCACTTTACATTAAACGTTGCGCCAGGAGCAGGCCCTAGACACATTGCTTTTCACCCTCACGAAGCGTACGCCTATATTATGACAGAGCTTTCAAATGAAGTAATTGTGTGCGAATACAATGCGTCTCTTGGTGAACTCTGTGAAATTCAAACTATTTCTACGCTACCAGAAGGCTTTGTCGAGGAAAGCTATGGCAGCGCGATTCACCTTTCACGTGACGGGAAATTCGTATACGTAGCCAATCGCGGTCATAACTCAATTGCAAGTTTTGCTGTGAACGAATTATCTGGCGAGCTAACACTAGTTGAGATTATCAGTACGGAAGGAAACTGGCCTCGTGATTTTCAACTTGATCCGTCCGGCAACTTTTTAGTTGCATCCAACCAAGAGTCTGGCAACATGACATTGTATGAGCGCAACCAAACTTCAGGACATTTGACCTTATTGGAAAAAGACATTCCTGTGCCTTATCCGGTATGCGTAGTCTTCGTACAAGAATCCATTTAATAAAGAATACAGAAAAGCGCTGAGATAAGTTCTTCAGCGCTTCTTTTTCTATATGAGCAATAAGCTTTCTTCGGTAGGTTTGTACTCAAACGCTAAATCTCGAGCAACCGCTTCGTACGTTACAAAGCCAGCAGCTGTATTTAATCCTTTTGCTAAAGCTGGATTTCTACTTAGCGCCTGCTTGATCCCTTGATCTGCAATCTGCTTCGCATACGGAATGGTTACATTTGTTAAAGCAATCGTTGACGTTCGAGGCACCGCACCTGGCATATTCGCCACAGCATAATGAATAATGCCGTGTTTCACATAGGTCGGTTGATCGTGTGTTGTCACTTGGTCAGCTGTCTCAATAATTCCTCCTTGATCCACCGCAACATCAACTACTACGCTTCCTTCTTTCATCGCTTTGATCATTTCTTCCGTAACAAGTTTTGGCGCTTTCGCTCCTGGTATGAGAACAGCTCCAATGACAAGGTCCGCCTCCTCTACTGCAACAGCAATATTGAGCGGGTTCGACATCATCGTCTGGATATCGTTGCCGAACTGATCATCAAGCTGACGCAAACGCTCTGCACTTACATCTAGCAACGTAACTTGAGCCCCTAAACCGATCGCCATTTTTGCTGCGTTCGTCCCAACGACTCCGCCACCGACAATCGCTACTTTTGCTCTTTTCACTCCGGGTACACCAGATAAAAGAATCCCTTTTCCTCCATTTGTTTTCTCTAAAAAGCGAGCGCCCATCTGTGTAGCCATTCTCCCCGCAACTTCACTCATTGGTGTTAAGAGAGGGAGGGTGCCCCATTGTTCCACCGTTTCATAAGCAACCGCTGTGACTTTCTTAGTAATGAGCGCTTCCGTTAAAGAACGCTCTGCTGCTAAATGTAAATACGTAAATAGGATCAACCCTTCACGAAAATAAGCAAACTCAGGCTTTAACGGCTCCTTCACTTTCATAATCATATCCGCATTCGTCCATACATCAATTGCTTTCGCTTCCAATCGTGCACCAGCTTGCTGATATTCTTCATCTGTAAACCCACTACCGTCTCCCGCACCAGATTCAACGATGACAGAATGACCACTTACCGTTAACGTCATGACCCCAGCAGGTGTAATCGCGACACGATTTTCATAGCTTTTTATCTCTTTCGGAACACCAATTATCATGATTCCTAACCTCCTACGACCGATTCTATTTGTAGTATATCCACAAACAACCCGTTTCTCTTCATCCTAGTTAGCTAAAAATTCCCCTATTCATTTGTGCAAATAACACAAATGATTCGATAATTTAGCCAGTTTCACAACTCGAAGTTGATGTAAAAAAGACATACGATCTATTTAATATGGCGAACGCTTTCAGTCACGGTGTCTTCTTTGCCTCGGGCACGGCCTCAGCCGCAAAAAATGCTTCAATATCTTCGGACACGTGCTGTTCCCGCAGGAGTCGTCGCCATTTATTAAGTCGACTGTTACAGACGATATTGCTGAAATCATTCATAAAAATGACGATTACTACCTATTATGAAATTCATTCAATTCTTCTTACTCTCCATGATTTCGCAAGTCTAAATATAACCCAATGCGCTCATTTGGCTTTTTCAAATCAAGATTCGTTAATTCAGAGATTCTCTTCATCCGATACTGTAGAGAGTTTGAGTGAATGTGAAGTGCTTTTGCTGTCATTGAGAGATGCCCATCTTTCTTTAAAAATTCATCTAACGTTTTTAACAAATAGGTTTGATTTTGTTCATCATACTTCTCCAATACATGTAAAGCAGGGTGCTTGCTCATGACGTACGCTTTTTCCTCGTAAGGGACAATATACCGCATTGCTCCTGCTTGATAATAAAACAACTCTTTACTCAATTCATTTTTGAAACGTTTTTTTAGTGCGAGCATCATTTTTGCTTGTTCATACGATTTTGCCATGCTTTCGAATTGCGTAAATGGATTCCCACATGCAACTGGAATCTCGTTATGTAAAGATTGATGTACCTTCCCAACTGGTTCCGCTACAGTTGAATGAACAAAAATAGCAATGAAATAACGTCCATCGAACATGTATATCGAACTGAAAGACTGAATCAATTGCTCTACTTTCATAAGATTTTCTGCAAAATTCTGTAAATCAACCATAAGAATACATTTCTCTGTATTTGGACTTAACCATGATGCTGGCAAATCCGCAGTCGTAAAGGTATTCGTAATGATTTTCCACAGCTTCTCTTCTTTTGTCGGCGCTAAATGCTCGCGGTCGTATAAAGAGAAATAACCACTTGCTTTAACAGCGACTTTTTTTAGCCATTGTTGCTCAAATACCGTTAATGAACGAATCGTTTCTGAAACCCATATATAGCCGATCACACCATTCGCCCCATCCCGGATTGATAGGGCGACACGCCGGCCAAGTCCAAATTCTTCAATCCCGGCAATAACGAGCGGTTCTGGTGATTGATTTAATGCTGTCATAATTCCATCTTTCCAAAAACGATGAATCAGTTTATCAGGAACTTTTCTGCCAATAATGGTCGAGACCCGAGCGGAATCGGTTCCTTCACCATGTTCCGAATACGCCAATAGGTGGTGATGTTTGTTTTCAATTGTAATGGGGCAAGCCAGGAGTTTTCCTAAACTTTCAGCGAATGAATCTAAATGGCTATAGGTCTGATTTAGAAATTGTTTATATGCATCGGACATAGCTAACCCTACTTTCTCTTTAGTTCCTTCTCCTAAGTATAGCAAACTCCCGTCTTCCTTTCGCCACGATTTATGAACCACCAAACGCTTCCAATGCTCGTTGACGTGCACGCTGATGATTCACAATAGGTGCAGGATAGTGGTTAGAACCGTACTCTTTTTGCTTATCCTTATCCATTTCATGCGGCGTATGAATCCAATTTGTAGGTACATCTTTCAACTCTTCAACGTGTGAGCGAATAAAACGACCATGAGGATCGAACCGCTCTGCCTGGCGATATGGGTTAAAAATCCGAAAATACGGAACCGCATCCGTTCCAGTTGAAGCCGCCCATTGCCAGCCACCAATGTTCGATGCTGGATCATAGTCAATAAGCCGTTCCGCAAAATAGTGTTCGCCTAAACGCCAATCGATTAGCAAATGCTTTGTTAAAAACGATGCCACCACCATTCTTAAACGATTGTGCATCCACCCCGTTGTGTTAAGTTGACGCATAGCGGCATCTACTAGTGGGTAGCCTGTTTTTCCTTCTTTCCATGCTTGCAAATGTTCTTCATCCGTTCGCCATTTAATGCCTTGGTACTGCTCTTTAATTTCTTTATCGTGACTACTAGGGTAGTGGGCATAGATCATATTATAAAAATCGCGCCACGCTAACTCTTGGATAAAGGTCTCCGCGCCTGCATCGTTATGCATTTGGTCTCTTTTTTCCTGCACGGCATGAAAAACTGTTCGTATGGATAATGAACCAGTCCTTAGAAATTTCGACAACTGGCTTGTTCCATCGTACTCAGGAAAATCTCTTTCTTTTTCATACGATTCAATACGATCTTCTAAAAATGTTGCTAAATAATCATGGGCTGCTTTTTCACCAGCCTCGTCTTTCCATTTTCCTGTTTTCTGCTGCATGATTCGTTTATACGCTTCATCACCAGCTTGGTGTACGCTGCTCTGTTGGGCACTTCGTTTTGTTAATACTGCTTCATCAATGGACCATGACTCAGGTTTACCTAATTGCCTCCATTTCTTATAATACGGCGTAAATACTTTATAGTGCTCTCCATCATCCTTTAACAGCTCATACGCGCCATGTAAGTGATGATCAATGAAGGAATATGTCTGAATGCTCGCTTGCTCAGCCCATGATTCAAATGCGTCATCACGGGTTTTGCCAAAGCCTGTTTCGTCTTTATTAAAATAAATGCCCTTTACGTTATCTATAGAAGAAAGAAGTTGACCAAAACTCTCCTCTAGCTCACCATATAAAAACACGACCTGGAACTTTATGCGATTCGTGTGGTCGACAAACGCTTTTAATGTTTCATAAAAGTAATCATGCCGAACGGTGAACGAATCCGTGAGTGCTGGATGAATATGAAAGACTCCTAAAATCGTATCATCTGCTTGATCTGCATTTTCAATTGCCTTTGCCAATGCTTGATGATCGCTCAAGCGTAAATCTCTTCGAAACCACACAATGTGAACAGCCATGTTATTCGCTCCTCTAATACGTAATAAAAAAGCGCATTGCTTTTTTTGCAACACGCTTCTCTCCTATTCCCCTTTTTCTGTCGGATAATCATGGGTAATCCAATCACTCCAAGAACCTGGATACAATTTTACATCTTTAAAACCAGCCTGCTTTAATCCTGCAAAAAGAGGGCAAGCCGAAATCCCGGAACCACAGTAGACAATCACTTCGTCTTCCTTGGAACCTATTGATTCAAACATCTCTGCTAGTTCATGTTGATCTTTCCACAGTCCATTATCTTGCAGCACATGCTTCCAGAAAAAACTCGTGGCACCAGGAATATGCCCTGCTTTTGCATCTAGTTCTTCGTTTTCACCAAGAAATCGATCATACGACCTTGCATCGAGTAGCGGTTTGCCATGATCTCGTTGATGCACGTCTTCATGCGTGACGAGCATATTCCTTTTTAACTGTGGATGAAATGTCGTTGGTGCCAGATTCTGTTGGGTAGCAGTTGTTTCATAGCCGCGTTTTTTCCATTGTTGCAAGCCTCCATCTAAAAGGTAGACGGATTCATTTCCGATGTACGTAAGCATCCACCATGCTCTGCCTGCAGCCATCCCCCCGCTTCCTTCATCATAAATCACGACGACACTGTTTTCATTGATCCCCTTATTTCCCGCCATTTCCGCAATTTGTTCTGGGTGCGGCATCGGATAACGTCCCCCTTGCTTTAAAGAGCGGTCTGCAAGGTCATTGGTCATATCAACAAAAATTGCGTTGGGAATATGACTTTCTTCATATTGACGTTTACCTTTTTGTTCATCTTTTAAATCATGCCGTGCATCTACTAAAACGAACTCTTTCTTTTCATCTAACCACTTTTTAAGCATATCAACGGATACAATCATTTTCCTTCCTCCTTAACGTTTAGTATTGCACGTAAAAAACTTGCCACTTTCACCGGATTCTTGATGAGAGTAGCAAGTTTCGAGTCAATCCTTAGTTGTTTAGTAAGAAAGTAGAAATTTCATCAAGATGTTGTTCTACTGAAATGGGATCGTTAAAGTAATAGCCAATCGGGTCCATTTCAAACACTCGCTCATTTTCTACCGCATCAAGTCCTTCCCAGATTGAGCTTTCATACAGGAAGTTTCCATCTAGGTTCACAGTCCAAGGTGCTGTTAAGATATAATCTCCAGCATGCTCAGGAACCGCTTCTAATGAAAGATTGTTAAAGCCATCTGTTCCAACGGATTCAACCGCTGCTTCTGGCATATTTAGTTCGAATTCCTCGTACATAATTTCGCCACCACGGCCCCAGCCGCTTCCATATAAATAAACATCGCTATCGGTTGGCTGTAGGATTGAAATCGTGTCTTCGCCCACTGCTTCTTGTACTTCTGGTTTTAACGCTTCTACTTGCTCATCCCAACTATCGATCCAGCTTTGTGCTGCATCTTCTCTTCCGAACATTTCACCAAATTCCATTAACTGCTCTTTATATCCTAATGATGCATAATCAACCGCTACAGTTGTGGCAACACTTTCTAGTTGATCAAGGATTTCAGAAGAGCCGTAAGCAATAATTAAATCAGGATCAAGCTCAACAATTTGCTCGATAGAAACAGAACTTGCGTCACCTAGATTTTCAATACCGTCTGTGTACTCTTCTAGAAAAGGACTTTCAAACACATAGTCAGTCGTTGCTGCTACATCAATTCCTAATTCTTGTAAGTAACCGAAATATACATCTGCTAATAATACAACACGCTCAGGATTAGCAGGAACTTCCTGCATGCCATTCATCGCCTCATATGAAATGGTTTCTTCCGTTGTTTCTCCATTATCATCTGCTGGTTCTGATCCAGTATTATCCTGTTCCCCATCGCCACAAGCAGCTAACGCCATCGTACTAAACGCGACCGCACCGAGCGACCATTTATTAAACCAACTCATTTGTTTATCCCTCTCTTTATTGATAAAGATTTTCAATTACATTCAAATTATAGTATGAATAGACAGAATGCGCAAATTATATCGATAGAAAGTCCTCGTTTTTGTCCTTTTTTTAAACTACATATTGCGACAGGTTTCTGAAAACATTAAAATAAAATCTATATTTTATGGGGGTGGTTCACTTGGAGAAAGAACATGAAACAAAACTGAAACGTACGCTTACGCTGGTACCGCTTTTAGTCATTGGCTTAGCCTATATGGACCCGTTAGTCGTTTTTGATACGTATGGCATTGTCGCTCAATTAACAGAGGGACATGTCGCAACAGCTTATTTATTTACCATCGCCGCACTTCTCTTAACAGCCTATAGCTACGGCAGGATGGTACAGGCTTTTCCAAAAGCGGGGTCAGCGTATACGTACGCACAAAAAAGCATTCATCCTAACGTCGGGTTTGCAGCTGGCTGGACGCTCTTGCTCGATTATTTATTCTTACCGATGGTTAACTTTGCCATTGGCATGGTTTATTTACAAGCCGCTTTTCCACAAATCCCTGCCTTTATTTGGGTTGTACTTTTAGCTACAGCGATTACCACAATTAATATTCTTGGCATTCGCCTCACCGCAAACGTTACAGGACTTTTTGTCGCGTTTCAAATTCTCGTTGCTGGCATATTTGTATTCTTTATTGTCCGCGGTCTAAATAATGGGTTCGGGACTGGTGAACTATTATCCATGATGCCCTTTTACAGTACTTCACTAGAAATGACGACCATTTTCACTGGCGCAGCCATACTCTGCTTTTCTTTTCTCGGATTTGATGCGATATCAACCCTTTCTGAAGAAACGAAAAACCCAAAAAGAACGGTACCACTTGCGATTATTTTGGTTGTGTTGATCGGTGGAGCACTGTTTGTTGGAATCTCCTATCTGATGCAGCTCGTTTATCCACATTACGACACATTTATGTCGGCGGAAGCCGCATCATTAGAAATTGCCCATTACGTTGGCGGTGCATTTCTTTATTCCTTGTTCCTTGCCGGAACGATGGTAGCTGTTGTGTCATCGTCCATGTCTTCTCATGCAAGTGCATCTCGACTGTTATTTGCAATGGGGAGAGACCAAACATTACCAAAGCGTTTTTTCGGTTATTTACATCCAAAATTCAAAACACCTGTTTTTAATATTGTTCTTATTGGTGTCCTATCGTTAACAGCCATTTTCGGTGAACTAGAAATCATCTATTCCTTTATAAGTTTTGGTGCTCTAATTGGCTTTACAAGCGTGAATGCTTCCGTAATTGCTCATTATTTCGTTCGACAAAAACAACGTTCTTTAAAAGGAATTATATTAAATTTATTGATTCCGCTCCTAGGTGCCCTATTTTGTTTGTCCTTATTGTACTCCATTGAAACAAATGCACTTATTATTGGCGTTAGCTGGATGGTACTTGGTCTTCTTTATTTCATTCTTCGCAGGAAAAAATTTGCAGCTACTTAATAATTGAAATCATAAGTCAGAACAAGTAAGATGTAGACGAATGAAAAACGATGAATTACGATAAAATTCTACACCTTTGTCGTATCATGATTAAGGGAGGTTTATGTGCGACAATTCAAGAAATCATTCTTACTTATTTTTGCTTGTCTCCTTACGATTGGTTTCATTATTTCCTATTATGCCTTAATGAACGATCGATTCTTTTTTACAATTGATCATGCTGAAGGGACATTGGCAGATAAATTTGTTTTTCAGGAGCCAGAAGTTCCCATTGAAGAAGTGATCTACGCAGAAGAACTTCACCCAATAGTCGCAGATAAAACCGAAACGTTAATAAAACAAGCCGCGGACAATGGTATAGATATCATTATTACAGATGGATTTCGGAGTTTTGAAGAACAGGATGAGCTTTATCAACAAGGTCGATCCACAAGCGGGAAAATCGTCACCAATGTTTCAGGAGGCGAATCTTTTCATAATTTTGGCTTGGCTGTTGATTATGCGTTGTTAAATAGCGATGGTCAACCGATTTGGGATACCGAGTATGATGGCAATCAAAATGGCGAGTCCGATTGGTTTGAAGTTGCAGATATGGCAAAAGACCTAGGATTTGTGTGGGGTGGAGATTGGAACCATTTTGTCGATTATCCTCATCTAGAAATGACGTTTGGGTATTCCATACGGGACATTCATCGCGCACTTGAACAAGTAGAACATCAAAACGAAGCGACTACGCAATAAAGCCTATTGTAGTCGCTTTTTTTATATTTACACGGCCATTTTCATCGTTCTTGCAGGAAATTAAAGAAAAAGCGAGAATTCATTTTAAAGGAAAGTATGTAATGATTGATATATTATAAGAAGTGGGTTGATGACCGTGGAACTAGGTAGAACAATAAAGTACTACCGGATTAAACATAACATGACACAAGCCGAACTTGCTGATGGTATATGTTCTATTCCACATTTAAGTAAAATCGAAAATTCCATATATAATGCCAATTTCGGGACTGCAGCACTACTTTTAGAAAGACTTGGAATTAATATTGAGGAAGAATATGCCCAGCATACGGAGATTAAACAAACGCTTGATTCATTTATTGAAGCCATTCAGTTCGCAGATGAAGAAAAAGCAATTGAACATTATGAATTGCTGTTAGATAAAGAAACGGTTATCCCGAGAACAAATTACAGAAATACGTATCACTTATATATGATGCGCTACCACCTTATGAACGGGAATCTGAATCTCGCTTTTAAGGATTGGAGCATTGTCGATAAAAATCGAAGTAACCTCGACACGATTGAAGAGCGCTTCGCCGAATTGTTCTATGGGATTTACCTTGTGGAGATTGGTCGGCTAAAAGAAGCCAAACAATTGCTTTTACGACTACAAAATGAAGAGTACGCTGCGAATTTTCTATTTGTTCGCGAAGTTGCGTTTATTATGTCACATTGCTACACACAATTAAATGAACCAGAAAAAGCCATTATTTATGCAAAAGAAGCCCTTTATATTTTTAAACAAGAAGATAATTACTTACGCATCGCTCAATCACAAATGCTTCTAGGCATTAA
Source organism: Shouchella phoenicis (assembly GCF_047238345.1). Classification (NCBI taxonomy): domain Bacteria; kingdom Bacillati; phylum Bacillota; class Bacilli; order Caryophanales; family Bacillaceae; genus Shouchella; species Shouchella phoenicis. The sequence goes on from NZ_JBDFMQ010000001.1 coordinate 3,055,149, forward strand.
TTATACCCAGCTCAACATGCTTGAAGAATCGTTTCGAGTATTTAAGGTTCTTTTACGAAACACACGCTTAATTGGTCACAAACCCTTATTCTTTCAAGCGACGTTTAATTTCGGCATTCTATTAAAAAAACAAGCTCAATACGAACAAAGCCATGAATGTTTTCAGCAATGTACAGACTACTATAAAGTCGGTAGTAAAAACTACCTGTATACCCGTTTAGCCAATGTTGATGTTTTGTTCTCAATGAATGCGGAAACAACGTTTATTCGCGACATATTAGATGAGATTATCGAACTTAGTTTGCATCATGCTTATGAACGAATTGAACTTCAAGCACGCTATTTTCTCTATCGTCTTGATTCTTCAGATCAGCTTTATCATTTTCTAGAAAATGAGCTCCTGCCTCATTTTGAGCAATTAGAAGATGCTTCTGAATTTATCCCCTATGCACAGGAGCTCGCTAGGTGGTATCAACAAAATGGACAATACGAGAAAGCGAATGAATATTTACAGAAATACATTACTAAACCACAAAAACGAGATTTATCAATGGTTTAGAAGAATAACCTAACCAATAAACCGAAAAAACATCTCCTCGATTACGTTCATCAAAGGAGATGTTTTTTTAACGCTTATGTTTTCAAAAAAAAACTCCTGATGCAGACGAATCCACAAAAGGAGTTTTTTACAATTAACGAGTTGCAGCCTCAGCGTTTACAAGACCACTACCAAATTGATTTGTGTTTCCTAAGCTTGTTGCTGTGTTTTTAAGATGGTTACGGATTTGAACATTAGACCATGAAGGGTTCTTTTGTTTCACTAATGCAGCAACACCTGAAACGTGAGGTGTAGCCATAGACGTGCCGTTAAAGCTTGAGTAGCCGTTACCAGGAACTGTACTCTGAACGCCCACACCAGGAGCAACAATATCAAGCCCTGCGCCGTATTGAGAGAAGCTTGCACGGTTATTGTTTTGATCCGTTGCCCCTACTGCCATTGCATTTGCATAACGAGCTGGGAATCCAACATTTGCGGCACCAGAGTTACCAGAAGCAGCAACGACTAATACACCGCTTGCTGTTGCTTGATTAACCGCTTGTTCCATCGTTGCACTACCTGAACTACTACCTAAGCTCATGTTGGCAACGTGCATGCCGTTATTTGCAGCCCACTGTAACCCTTGAGCAATGCCACTAATCGAACCTGAACCATTTGCGCCTAATACTTTAACTCCGTATAAATCAACGTTTGGTGCCACACCAAGTACACCAATTGAGTTGTTCAACGCAGCAATTGTACCAGCAACATGTGTACCGTGACCATTTCCATCACTAATGTTTGGCTCTCCTGGAACGAAGCTTGCTCCACCGCGGATTCTTAAATCAGAGTGATTTGAAATCCCAGTATCCAATACAGCTACTCGGACGCCTGTACCAGTGAAACCTCTACTTTGTGCTACAGGAGCTTGTACACGATTAATGCCCCAAGGCACCGTCTGCATTGTTGTCATTTCCGCATCTTCTTCAATATAAGAGATGGCTGGATCGAGTTCTAATGCATCCACGTCGTTAGGATCGAGTTCAACAGATAAAACAGGGATAAAATCAAATTCATGAAGGAGATCAATTTCTACATCTTCTGATTGTGCAGAGATGGAAACCTCATCGCCATCAATTTGATCAACAAATTGTGACATCGCTTCTTCTTCGTTGAAGCCAATGAGGTATTTTTCCTTTGCTTCTTCTGCCGCTTGAGCGATTGATGAACTAAATGCTACAGATATGATTAGAGCTGTTCCGGCTACAATTTTCCCCATTTTCTTATTCAATTCGTTTTCCCTCCTCAAAATGTTCCAACCTGCGCAGCTGGTAATTTAAAATTAGCAAATATCTGAACTTTTTTGTATTGGGAAACCGAAATCTCCATTGGGAAAATTCTGTTAATTTCTTGTTAACATTTCCTTAAAAGTTACGGTTAAAACAGATAACTATTGTCAATAATGACTAAAAAAGGAGGCGTTTTCATGGAAACACTTGCTCCATTTAAAGGAGACCACAAACCTAATAAACCCCTTATTAATAAACGATTATCTCGTCATATCCTTACGTATAGTCACTGGTATGAACAGTCAACCATTGAGAAAGCTAAGGCCGATTTGCGAGATTCCATTTAAGGATTAAACTTTCCAATTCAGCGAAAAAGAGACCAACTATGGTCTCTTTTATCGTTACTGCTTATATGCTGACAATGTCGCACTATGCTTTTCATGCATAAACGTTGTCACATGCCATCCAGTTTCATTTTCCGTTTGATTAAGAACGTGCGTATGCTCATTCACATATGCAAATGCTTTACTTTCATCAAAGGGGATGAAAAGTTCTTCTTGTACAAAATGCTGAAATACCCGGGTTTGAATGGTTTCAATTAATTCATTTACCCCGGTACCTTCTTTAGCAGATATAAACCGTTCATCCTTTTTCGTTGCCCAGCCAGTATTGGTGGCACGATCGATTTTGTTAAAGACGGTCACAGAAGGTTGATCAATCTCTAGCTCTTTTAATGTGTTTTCCGTTGTTTTCATCATTTGTTTATAAGAATCACTCGAATAATCAACAACGTGAAGAAGCAAATCAGCTTCTCTCGCTTCCTCTAACGTTGAGCGAAACGCTTTAACTAAATGAGTGGGTAATTTAGAAACAAAGCCAACCGTATCAGCAAGTAAGAACGGTAGATTTTTCTTATATTCAACACGTCTTACAGATGTGTCAAGTGTAGCAAACAGCATATCTTTCTCAAAAACGTGCTTGTCATTTTTGTCCGATACGATTGCATTCAACAAAGAAGATTTCCCGGCGTTGGTATAGCCTACTAATGCTACAACAGGAATGCCTTCATTTTTACGCTTTTGTCGTTGCGTCTGTCGACGATCAACAATCATTTCAAGATCTTTCTCTAACGCGCTTATACGACTTTCAATCTTTCTTCGATCAAGCTCGAGCTTCGTTTCACCAGCCCCACGGTTTGCTAAGCCAGATCCACTTCCCCCTTGTCTACTTAATGATGCGCGCATGCCTACAAGCCGAGGCAACAAGTATTTAAGTCGTGCAATTTCAACTTGGAGCTGTGCTTCATTCGTTTTTGCCCGCTCGCCAAATATATCTAATATGAGCATTGTTCGGTCATAAACTGTCACTTCAAGCTCTTTCTCTAAGTTTCGAATTTGCGAAGGAGAAAGCTCATCATTAAAAATGACTAAGTTTACGTCACATGTTTCGACCAATCTCGAAAGTTCATTAACTTTCCCACTCCCAATATACGTTGTTTGCTTGGGCGTACGAAGTTTCTGCGACAATGAAGCAACCGGATTTAAATCGAGCGCTTTCGCCAAATTTTCAAGCTCTTCCATCCCATATTGAAAATGTTCATCTTCTTGCCGTTCTACACCAACGACAATGATATCTTGAATTGTTCTTGTATTTGTTTCAATCATAAGTGTTAAAAGACCTCCATCATTTTGTGATACACAAAAAGCACACACGCCTCAGCCTGTGGATAAACGAAGGACATTTAACTACCATCGTCTACAGGTGATGCATCTTGCATTTAATCATTCTTTCTCGAGATCGGAACGTGAATCATCTGAACGATCCCTCCTTTTACCTGAATAAACGTATCGTACCACTAGAAAGAGAGCAATGTAAATCTCGGTTGCCTAGTCGCTCAGAACTTGCTCCGATTGAGACTCGTTTTTGCTTAGACTCTTTACTATTAGATGATTAATGATGCTAGGATATTCATGGTGAACCCAGTGCGTCGCATCTCCAATATAAATAAGCTCACCTTGTGTACATCGTTTCAAGCTTTCTTTCGCCAGTGTCTTAGATAAGAATGGGTCATTCAGCCCCCAAAGGATCGTAGTAGGCACGTCAATCTTAAAGTCAAGAGCCTTCCATCCGTGACGAAAATCAATTCGTACTGCTCGATACCAATTTAACATCGCTTTGATCGCCCCTGGCTGTAACCAAGCTGTTCGGTAATGCTCTAATTCCTCTTTGTCAAATGCACCATGACGACCTGTCCACTCTAACCCTTTCGCCATATACTTAAAGGCATCTGCCTTTAATACCTTTTCCGGCACATAAGGTAATTGAAAAAACACCATATAGAGACTTCGAACCAACTGAGTCGGATTTTTCAGCATTCCTTTTGGCATGTCAGCAGGATGAGGAATATTTACTGGAATGAGTTTCTTCACACGATTTGGTCTTGTTGCAGCTAAATGCCAGGCCACCGCACCGCCCCAATCATGCCCAATGACAATCGCACGCTCTCTTTTAAAAAAGTCAATCATCGCTTCACAGTCATCGCGCAGTTCATCAAGTGTATACGATTCAATCGCCTGAGGTTTATCGCTTTCGTTATAGCCTCTTTGATCGGGTACAACAACATAATAACCATTCTCGGCAAGCTCAGTAATTTGATGCCTAAATCCATACCAAAACTCTGGAAAACCATGTAACATTAAAACGAGTTCGCCTTCTTTCGGTCCTGCACAAACAGCATGAAAATGATAGCCATTTGCTTCAATCATACGATGTTCAAGTCGCACCTTACACCACATCCTTTTCGTCATTATTCATCTCTACCCGAATTAGAAACGCATTATGCTCGCCCGTTTCATTATTTTGAAATTTTTCTTGACGGATCTTTCGTCTTCACATATACTATTTTTAACAATCACATACATTCCTTCAAAGGGGAGTAGCTGCAAGTTTCTATAACTTGAACCAAAGTCGTCATTACGTGGAGAAATTCCACCGGCTTTGTTTGGCATGATATACATAATGTCTAGCAAGACCTTTGCCTCGTTCGTACAAGGCAGGGGTCTTTTTGTATTCATAAAAAACCTGTTTTTGTCGAACCTAAGGGGTGCAAACAAAGAGAGGCGTGTTGACTATGGATGCAGCTTTATTGTTAGAGTATAGCTGGGTATTACTTGTTCTTATTGCTTTAGAAGGGATTCTTGCTGCAGATAATGCACTCGTTTTAGCTATTATGGTGAAACACTTGCCCGATGAACAACGTAAACGAGCGTTGTTTTACGGCTTAGCTGGTGCATTCGTTTTCCGATTAGCTTCGTTATTTGTCATTTCGTTCTTAGTAGATGTTTGGCAAGTTCAAGCACTTGGTGCCGCATACTTATTATTTATTGCCTTAAATCATTTGTTCCGAAAACATATTGTCAAAAAACAGGAGCAAGCCGCTGGGATAACCAAAGTGAAAAAAGGCAGTGGGTTCTGGACAACGGTATTTAAAGTTGAAATTGCTGACATTGCATTCGCAGTTGATTCAATCTTAGCTGCTGTCGCGCTTGCAACTGCACTAACACCTACAGGACTTGGAACCGTTGGAAGCATGGATGTCGGACAGTTTGTCGTTGTTTTCTTAGGCGGATTTATCGGTCTTCTAATCATGCGTTTCGCTGCTTCAAAATTTGTTGTGCTTTTACAAAAACGACCTGGACTCGAAACAGCTGCTTTCATTATCGTCGGCTGGGTAGGCGTAAAGCTCGCTGTGCAAGTTCTGGCTCATGATGCAATAGGTGTCATTCCGCATGAATTTCCACACTCAACAGGTTGGAAACTATTCTTCTACAGTGTACTTGTCTTAATTGTGCTTGGCGGATGGTTCTTATCTAAAAAACCAAGCGAGGGAGAAGAAACGAAAACGGAAATCGAAAAACGAGCAGAAAAACAAGTCGAAGGTTAACCAATACGTTTGAAGCATGGTTTAAGCGCCATGCTTTTTTTACGTAAAAAGAATTGAATAATCTGTCAATGTATGGTTCACTAATAAAGAACCACTAGGGGCGTCTTATGACTGAGAAAAGCTTAGCTTTGACCCTTTGAACCTGATCTGGTTAATACCAGCGTAGGGAAGTGGAGCTGCAGCGCTATTTGCTGACACTCCTTTAGGGTCCTCCCTTTGTGAACAAAAAAGGAGGTCATTTTTTATGCGTTTTAGTAACGAGTTAAGACAGAAAGCAAACCCCGTATTTGAAGCAATTCTTCAGCATCCATTTGTTCAAGGCATCGGGAAAGGTACGTTAGAGCCTGAAGCTTTAATCCACTACGTCAAACAAGATTTTGAGTACTTAAACACGTTTATGCAAATTTATGGATTAGCGATTAACAAAAGCACATCAAGAGACGATATTGCCATGTTTAATGAGCAAATTTCGTTTATTCTCCACAGCGAAATTCACCCGCACAATAATTTTTGCCGAGTCGCAGGAGTCTCTTATGACGATTTGCACCACGAACCATTAGCACCAACTGCCCATCATTACACAAGGCATATGCTTGATGTTGCTCAAAAAGGATCGTTGGCAGATGTTCTAGCTGTGTTACTTCCTTGCCCATGGACTTATCAAGTGATTGGCGATTATTTATACGAAACCTTCCAACCTACAGAAGACCATCCGTTTTTCGAATGGATCTCTTTCTATCGTTCCGGTGGCGAGATGAGCGTTACAACCGTTTTTTGTAACCGCCTCGATGAACTCGCAAAGGATACGACAGCAGCTCAAAAACAGGACATGCTTGATCATTTTTTGAAAAGCTGTCAATTAGAATACGCCTTTTGGGAAATGGCGTACACGAAAGAATCATGGCCTGTGTCGCTTGAGGCTGTTACATGACGCACGTATGGTATGCAAGCTATGGATCGAACATGCTTGAAGAGCGTTTTCTTTGTTATATTCAAGGTGGGCGACCTAATGGCTCATTAAAAATAGAACGAGGAGCTCGGGATCGTACCCCTCCTCTTTGCTCGACCCCGTTTCGGTTACCCTATGATCTCTATTTTGCAAAGGAGCAAACAAAATGGGGGCTTGGAGGAGTCGCTTTTATTCGGAATAAGGTCAATCCACACACGCACACGTATTCGAAAGCTTACCTTATTACAACCGAGCAATTTATCGATGTTGTAAAACAAGAAAATCAGCTCGATGTTCTTTCAATCGATTTTGACGAATTATACAAAAAAGGTTCACTCACACTAGCAGACGGTTGGTATAACAAACTGGTTGTAGCTGGCTTTATGAACGATCTACCCGTTTTAACATTTACCTCCGATCAGGATTGGCCGCAAAGTCAGGAAACCAAGCCTGCTTCATCATATGAACAAACCCTTTTAAAAGGATTACTCCAGCTAGACGTAACAAAAGAAGAGGCAGTCTCGTATTTAACTTCTCATTATCCACAATGAAAAAAACCGGTCTCGGCATATGCCAGACCGGTCTCTTCTCACGATTAATATTCAGACCCATTATCTGTTTGTTTCGCTAAAACTTCCAGAACAGCTTGATAAACAGCCCCCTGGTATTCATTTCCAGCATTCGCATCAAGCTTCACACCAAAATTAAGGTCAATGTACTGCCCCTCGTCAAGCTGCCAAAATTCATTATCCGTTCCTGATTGCGCTCCATCCCCTAAGAAAAGCTCACCAGTGTTTTGGTCGTAATCACTTTCATCCACTAATGCAACTAAAACCTCAACATCATCGGAACCTGCATTCGATGCAGCTGAAAACGTCTGAACTTCATTCGTTACGCCGTTGAAAAGTTGATCCAAACGGTACTGTGCATCTTCATAAACATCTCTTCCTGGAGCGACAGTATACTTAAGCGCAATATACCCGACTTTGTAAGCGTCAATTGGCACTTCTAAGTTAACGTTGTGTGCATAAGTCGCTTGCAAGTGTGTATCAAGGGTCCCCGTATTTTCAACGGACAACCAATCCCCAAAGATGAGTTGAGATGGTGCAAAGTTTGACGCTTCCACAATTGATCCATTGATGTCTTCACCATTGTTTAACTCCAACGTTCCCCCTTGAATCTCACCAGTTGCTTCCACTGAATCTGTGAACCAGGCAAATGACCCTGTTGATGTCGCTGTAAAAACTAATGCTCCTGCGAATGCCGTACCTAGTAATGAGAGTTTAAGTGCTTTCTTTTTCATAAAGTTGCTCCTCCTCAGGTTTCTTATGGTTTTTTTGCGTAAATTCCATGATGGTTATAATGAGAAAAATGACTAAAGGAATAAAAACAACATAGCGCATATCAACATTATTTTGAATTGACTCGGAGATCAGCCCGATTTTTGGTATCGTGAAGCGGTGAACACCTACAATTTGCTCATCAACAATGGGGAGTCGATCTTCAATAGAGTTATTATCTCCCTTCGTTGTGTAAAAGGTTTTCCCGTCTTCCCTTTCTTCACCAACAATTCGATGGGTAAACAAGCGGCGTTCTGGCGTCATATACGTGACGACATCCCCATTTCTTACGTCTTCATTTTGTTCGATAATAATCACGTCGCCGGCATGAAACGTCGGCTCCATACTATTGGACAACACGGTAAAAGAAGTGTAGCCAAATAGTTCGATTCCTGCGCCTTCTTCGCCATTACTTTGCATAAAAACAAGCAACACAACGAAGAACAGAAATGAAAAGATCGTCATAAGCACTAAGCGGATACTTGTCCAGATTTTTTTTGCCATATGTTACACCCTTAGTAAGAAGGGGAGACGCTCTCCCCCGCATATTCTTTTATGATGCTGGAATTGACGCCACAACAGGTTGACCAATTGGTAGGTCCGCAATTGCCTGTTCAGACACATACGTTCCAAATGGGACACGGTACACTTCAGATGAATCATCTTTATTCGTGAAGACCATATAGCCACCATATAATCCTTGTCTCGCAATTTTCGGTGCAACTAAGAAACTATTGCTCGTAACTGTTTCACCAGCTGGAACGGTAATCGACTTATTTGTCTGCAACGTCATCCCACTTGCTCCTGCTGGTAGCGTGCCGTTCACAGCTTCAAATTGGGTTTGAACCGTAAATGATTTTGCTTCGTCACCTGTATTTGAAATACGAAGGCTTTGAAGCTCACGAATATTTCCTGTTGCCGTGCTCACTGGTCCAAAGCTTAGTGCGCCTGTACGGTCAGGGATTATCGTTAGTAAGCTATCTTCAACATGTAAAGCGTCCATCGTTGATTGGAACATCATTGTTGAATCAATCGCCGCTTGTGGATCTACACGACCAGCACCTACCTCAAAGACATTGTAATCATTCGTTAATGGTACAGATGTGTTCATTAATTTGGTTTTCACTTCTGCTGGCGTTAACCCTTCATTTGCTTGAAGCATTAGCGCTGCGATCCCCGCTACGTGAGGGGAAGACATGGATGTACCGGAAGATCTTCCATATGAAAATTCATAATCACCGATAAACTCCGGTCCAGACATGTAGCTTGGAACAGTTGACAATACATCTACACCAGGGGCTACTACTTCTGGTTTAATTGCGGCTGTATAATTCACAGGACCTCTCGAGCTAAAATCAGCCAGTGTGTCGCCAATTGTCGTGAAAGCACTCATATCACCAAACGTTACCGTTGAATCTTCATTGAGTAAGTCGACAATCGCTCTACCTTGTTCATACGTGAGTGAGAAACCTGGAATATAACCACGGCTCGCCCCAACATAAACAGGATTATGACCTGCACCTGGAAGATTGTTATAAATAATAATACCGGCTGCACCAGCATCTTTTGCATTGGCAATTTTATCGACAAATGCAAGATCTCCTCTAGCGACAATTGCAACTTTGCCTTCTACATCAATTTCTGCAAACTCTTGCACGCGTCCCAATCCAGCTTCAACAAGTTCGAACGTTTCTCCAGTAAATTCTTCAAGAGAGGTTTCGAATGATTCTGAAATAACACGCAAATCTCCAGCCAACGTTTGATTCGCTACATTGTACTCGCTTGTAAATTCAGGCACTTCAATTGGCACATTGCTCGCACCTACTGAAATAGGCAAAGCGGCAGAACCAGGAGCTCCAATTGTGTATAGCCCACTTCTTCCACTATTACCTGCTGACGTGACAACCGTTACGCCTGCTAAGACCGCATTATTTGTTGCGATGCCCGTTGGTGCAATCGGATTATTCGTTGCGCTTCCTAACGAAAGGTTAATCACATCCATTCCATCTTCAACAGAGCGCTCAATTCCTGCAATGACACCAGAGGTCGCACCAGAGCCATATGGTCCAAGAACACGATAAGCATAAAGATCTGCATCAGGTGCTACACCAGTGACTGCGTACTCAGACTCATTTTCGCCTGTACCGTTCGTTGTTCCACTTACGTGCGTACCATGACTGGTGTAATAAGAACGGTTACCACTATCAAACTCTGGTAAACCTGATGCTAACCAATCTTCATATGTTGCTTCCATTGGGTCATCATCATCATCGACAAAGTCATATCCGCCTTTATAGACATCTTTTAAATCTGGATGGTTGTAGTCGACACCTGTATCAAGTACACCAATCTTGATACCTTCTCCCGTTAACCCGTCAATATGTAAATCGTTTACTCCTAAGAAAGGAATGCTATCTACCATTGTCGCGTCTACTGGTTCATCGTGTTCTTTTGTATCAACTGGATGGATTAGTTCGACTTCTTCATCGTTGTAAATCGCTTTTATTTCTTCATATTGCAGCAACTCTTCCACTTTATTTGCTGGTAACGTAAGCGCTGCACCATTAAAAATTGTCGTATAAGTAAAATTTACAGTGTAATCGATTTGATCTTGTTCTTGTTCAGAGAAAACATCGCCTAAAATTCCTGCGAACGTTTCTTGTGACTGCTCAACGTTCTCTTGTGCCTCTTCTTCCGACAACGCTTCGCCTTCCTCTTCAGCTAACGCGAGCGCCACTTGTTCTGACAACTCTTCTAGTTCGACAATAATCGAAACTTCTTCTTCACTATCAAGATCAATTGATTCAGGTAAGAGAAGCTTTCCATCGAGATTTTCCTCAGCTTTTACTTGCAAAGACGGCAAAGTAAAAGAACTCGCAACCATACAAAAAGACAGTGCAACTACAGACAATGTCTTTGTACAGTTTAATTGTGTCGTTTTTTTCAAATGCGGTCACCCTTTCAAACGATTATTGTCTTGCTTAATCGAATTATATCGAAAATGCAGAAAACAACAATTATTTTTTCAATTCTTTTACTTATTTGCCAAACCATTTTTATTCTGTGACAAAAGTCTGAAATAATCGACAATTATACCGATAAATTACACATTATTTCAACATTTCCGTATTTCCCAATATCGATTATCCAAACCTTGACTAAAAAAAAACCATTCTATATACTCACTTTTTGTAGAACGTATTTCCCTAAAATATTGGGAATAAAAGTAAGGTACTTAGTCCTACTTACTTATCTCAAATATTGGGGATTGTATCCGTCGTTCATTGTGATAGACTTGTTCTTTTAGATTACTTGAAAAGAGGGAAGATCGTGGCACAACAACAGAAAACAGGCTTCTTCTCGCGCACGTTTAATCGAATGTTAAACGGTGTGGAATGGCTTGGTAATAAATTGCCTCACCCAGTTACGCTGTTTGCGATTTTAGCTGTTCTCGTTATTATTGCGTCAGCTATTTTTTCAGCATTAGATGTAACCGTTGATGACCCTACTCAGCCCGGCGAAACCTTGCAAGTTGAAAACTTGTTAAGTGCTGATGGGATTCAATACTTATTCACAAGCATGGTTGATAACTTTATTAACTTTGCTCCATTAGGCGTCGTGCTTGCAACAATGATTGGAATTGGTGTAGCAGAGCGAAGCGGATTAATTGGGGCCGCCCTTCGAGGAATCGTTACATCTGTACCGAAACGACTTGTCACAGCAGCTTTAATATTTGCTGGTGTTCTATCAAGTATGGCTGTCGACGCAGGATATGTGATTTTACCTCCACTTGGAGCGTTAATTTTCTTATCACTCGGACGTCACCCACTCGCTGGTATTGCCGCAGCATTTGCAGGGGTATCTGCCGGTTTCGGGGCAAATATTTTTGTCACGTCACTCGATCCATTACTTGGCTCACTCACAATGGAAGCCGCAGCAACGGTTGATCCAGAGTACGCAAGTGGCCTTAATTATCTAATGAACTATTACATCATGGTCGCTTCTGTTTTCTTACTAACGATTGTCGGAACATTTGTTACAGAGAAGATCGTTGAGCCACGATTAGGAACGTTTAAAGGAAAAGCAGAAGAAGGCGAAGAAATTACGTACCTTTCTAAAGTTGAGAAAAAGGGATTGGTGTATGCCGCCTTAACAATTGTCGGACTTATTGCGCTAGCATTGCTACTCGTTGTTCCTGAATGGGGACCGTTACGTGGAGATGGCGATAGTCCAATACTAAATTCACCATTTATGGACGCACTTGTTGCGATTCTTTTATTCATTTTCCTTATCCCAGGAATTGTTTACGGCATTGTTACAAAAGAAATTCGAAACGATAAAGATGCTGCTAAACAAATGTCCGACACAATGGCTTCAATGGGCATGTTCATCGTTCTTGCCTTTACAGCAGGACAGTTTGTTGCTTACTTTGAAGAAACCAACATCGGTCTTGTCTTAGGTGCTTTTGGAGCGGAATTGCTCGAATCTTTACAAGTCGGCGGGATTCCACTTATTCTTGGTTTTATGCTTGTTTGTGCAGTCATAAACCTCTTTGTCGGTAGTGCCTCTGCAAAGTGGGCCATTATGGCACCGGTATTCGTACCACTGATGATGGACTTTGGCTTTTCACCTGCTACCACACAGGCAGCATACCGAATTGCGGATTCAACAACGAATATCATTACACCAACGATGACATACTTTGCCATGGTCATCGCATTCGCTCAGAAATATGACAAGAAAATTGGGATTGGTACACTCGTTTCAATGATGCTCCCATACACAATCTTCTTCTCGATTACATGGACCCTTATGTTTATTATTTGGATTCTACTTGGAATTGATTTGGGACCTGGTGCACCAATCTATTATGAACCTTAAACATTTGAACAAAACGACTGGAGTAAGGATACTGATCCTTGCTCCAGTTTTTTTATCTCTATATATTAAGGAAAAAAACCGTCTAGCTCTGTCAGGAAATCTCTCAACATTCTTTTACGATTTACTTAAAAGGTACAATTTCTTTATACATGGTTTACAAAAATCGATTATACTAGACTTGTTTCCTCATTTTACTAGTTTATCGTTGATTGACCGGCAATTATTTTCAAAAATTTAGCACATATTTTCTTTTCCTATTAATACGGAACCCATTGGTATTCTTACGTTTTTTACTTTATTCGTTTACAGCACTACATGAAAGCGGTAAAAACGGTTATTGACGGTTTTATAAACTATATCTACAATAATCGAGGAAGCTACATTTTCAACCAAACTTTAGGGGGATCTACAATTGAAAAAAAAGGTGTTCGGTTCAACGTTTGTAGCAGTAACAGCTCTTATGCTTGCAGCATGTGGTGGAGACAGTGATGACAATGGTGGAAATGGCGGCGGGGATGATGCCGGGAATTCAAACGATCCAACAGATGTACTGAATGTGCAATTTGTTCCATCTCAGAATGCAGAAACACTTGAAGCAACAGCTGCACCATTGGAAGAATTGCTTTCTGAACAATTAGACGGTATTGACGTAAATGTTTCTGTATCCACAGACTACTCAAGTGTTATTACAGCTTTAAGTTCAGGTACAGTCGATGTAGGATTTTTACCTCCAAACGCGTACGTGACAGCGAAAGAAGAAGGATTTGCTGAAGTCATTCTTCAATCATTACGTTATGGCGTAAATGAAGAGGACGGTTCACCAACTGACGAATTAGTTGATGGATACAAAGCACAATTTCTTGTGAGAGAAGATTCTGACATTGAAACAATTGAAGACGTTGAAGGATCAACTGTAGCATTCCAAAATAGAACCTCATCTGCTGGATATGTATGGCCAGCTGCAGCTTTGTTAGATGCAGGAATTGACCCGGAAGCAGACGTTAATGGCATTGAGCGACAAGGGCATGACCAAGCAATTTTAAGTTTGCTTGATGAGTCTGTCGATGTAGCTGTAACGTTCCAAGATGCACGTAATACAGTTGCGAATGACTTCCCTGACATTTGGGAGACAACACGCGTCATTGCCACAACTGAAATGATTCCTAATGATACGATTTCTGTACGCTCAGACATGTCTGAAGATTATCAAGAAAAATTACAAGAAGCATTCATTGCCATTGGTCAATCAGAAGAAGGTCGTCAGATCATTTTTGATGTATATTCTCACGAAGGCTATGTAGAATCTGAAGATAGTAATTTTGATATTGTTCGCGAATACGCAGACCGTATCGAAGAATAACATATATACGCTCATAGAGCCCGTTCATCCTAAATGTACGGGCTCTCTCAATAATTAAATACTTTTATAAACCTATTAGATTTGACGATTGAACAAGAAAGTTGGGACGTAATGATTGAAATCAAGAATGTGTCTAAGACGTATCCAAATGGCACAAAAGGACTACAGAACGTTAATTTAACAATTGAACAAGGCGAATTTGTTGTTATTGTCGGTTTATCGGGTGCCGGGAAGTCCACCTTACTTCGCTCCATTAATCGATTAAATGACATTACAGAAGGTGAAATTCTCATAAATGAGCAATCAATTACAACCGCAAAAGGCCGTACTTTGCGAAAAATTCGTCAGCAAACGTCGATGATCTTCCAAAGTTTCAACTTAGTGAAACGTTCATCCGTTCTACGAAACGTACTTTCAGGTCGTGTTGGCTATCACAGCACGCTCCGTACAGTACTAAACTTATTTCCAAAATACGATGTAGAACTTGCGTTGCAAGCATTAAATCGTGTCAATATTTTAGAAAAAGCTTATTCCAAAGCAAGTGAATTATCTGGAGGACAGCAGCAACGTGTTGCCATTGCTCGAGCGCTAGCACAAGAACCGAGCGTGATATTAGCCGATGAACCAACCGCTTCTCTTGATCCCTTAACAACGAAACAAGTCATGGATGATTTGAAGCGAATTAATCAAGAAGACAAGATTACGACAATCGTTAATCTGCATTTTATAGATTTAGCACGTGAATATGCCACTCGCATCATTGGCTTGCGTGCAGGAGAAGTTGTGTTTGACGGTCCAGTATCTGAAGCAACGGACGAGAAATTCGCTGAAATTTATGGACGCCCGATTCAAGAGGATGAGCTTTTAGGGGAGGATATACATGAGCCAACCACTCCACCAACAACTAACTAAACCACCTAAAACAAAGCTCTACACAACGCTCCTTCTCATTCTAGCCGTCATTTTAACGAGTGCCTGGTATATTAATGCTGATCCCCGTATTTTCCTTAGTAATTGGGATAATGCGTTAGATATTATCATTCGAATGTTTCCACCAGACGTTACATTCTTTATTGAAGCAACTCCAGCCATGCTTGAAACCATTCGGATGGCATTAATTGGGACAACGTTTGGAGCCATATTAGCGATTCCAATTTTATTTTTTTGTGCAGCAAACGTGGCTACACCTATATGGATTCACCAACCTGCTAGAATTGCGCTAAACGCTCTACGTACCGTTCCTGATATTTTACTCGCTGCCATTTTTGCTGCGATCCTTGGATTTAATACATTGGCTGGGATTGTTGCCTTAAGTATTTTTTCTATTGGGGTTATCGGTAAACTTTCTTATGAAGCAGTGGAGAACATTGATAAAGGACCACTTGAATCGATGACGTCTGTTGGGGCCAATAAAATTCAGTGGATTGTTTTTGGGGTCGTCCCACAAATGTTGCCACAGTTTACTTCTTACGTTCTTTATACGCTAGAAATTAATGTACGAGCCGCAGCCATTTTAGGAATTGTTGGTGCAGGTGGAATTGGTCGCTTGTATACAAACTCACTAAATACTTTTCAGTTTGATCAAGTACTCGCATTAATTCTCTATACATTGTTAGTTGTTTTAGTAATAGATTTTATTAGCTTAAAAATTCGGGAGCGCTTAATATGAGTGATTTAAGAAGTAAGGTTAAGAGACCGAAGAAAAACCGTATCAAAACAGCTTTTATCATTTTGATTTTACTTTTATTATATGTTTGGGGATTTGCAGGTATTAATTTTAGTGGAATCTCCCCTAATGCAGGTACCGTTACATCCGCTATTCTTGATGGTTTCCTTAATCCAGAGTGGGATTACATCTATCGTCCTGGACAAGAAGATTTAATTCAAAATTTACTTGAAACCTTTGCCATTGCGCTTGTGGGCATAACGTTGTCCATTGTATTGTCGTTTCCGATTGCGTTTTGGGCGGCTCGCAACTTAAGCGTAAAACGTATTATTTCTGGTTCTGGTAAATCATTTTTGAGTTTCTTCCGTACCTTCCCCGACATCGTGATGGCGTTGCTTTTTATCACCATTGTCGGACCAACTCCTTATGCAGGAATGCTCGCCCTTGGCGTTAGTGCCATGGGGATGCTAGGGAAACTGTATGCAGAGGAAATTGAATCGATTGATCCAGGCCCTTCAGAAGCACTTGTTGCGGCTGGAGCCAATAAACTACAAGTTCTTTTATTTGCGGTCGTGCCACAAGTCTTGCCTGGCTTCATTTCTGCGACCCTGTATCGTTTTGAAATTAACCTTCGTTCCGCAGCTACGTTAGGAATCGTTGGTGCAGGTGGAATTGGTGCGCCACTAATTTTTGCAATTAATGGCCGAAGCTGGGATCGGGTTGCCGTCATTCTAATCGGATTAGTGTTGTTCGTTTTAGTGATCGACTTAATTTCTAGCGCGCTACGTAAAAAAGTGATTTAACAAGAAAAGCGATTGGCTGTGAGCCAATCGCTTTTTTCTAATCTAGTGTTGTTCAATCACAAGCTTCCCAATCATCTTGCCTTCTTCAAGCTGTTTATGTGCTTGTCTCAAGGTATTGTCGTTTAAAGGCGATAGCACCTTTGTCATTGTGTGACGCAGCTCCCCGCGTTCAAACATCCCACTCATTTTTGTTAACATCTTATGCTGTTCAATTTGATCATCCGTTTGAAACATCGCGCGCGTGAACATAAACTCCCAAGCAAATATGACGCTCTTTGCACGAATTTTTTGCATGTCCAACATATCTTTATTCTCTACAATCGCACAAATGGTGCCTTGTGGTTTAATACATGTTGCCATCCCGTCCCAATGTTGGTTCGTATCCGCTAAACACAAAATGTATTCAACCTCTTTATAACCGATTTCTTGTAGTTGTTCATGAAGATTTTGACGATGATTCACGACATGATCGGCTCCAAGTGTTTGACACCATTCTTTTGTCTCTTGTCTAGAAGCAGTAGCAATCACGTTTAGCCCTTGCTGTTTGGCAAGTTGAATCGCAATTGAGCCTACACCACCGGCACCACCAATTATAAGGATTGCTTTTCCATTGTCTTGGTGGCTTATTTTCATTCGGTCGTACAGTGATTCCCACGCCGTAATCGCAGTAAGTGGCATTGCTGCCGCTTCTGCAAACGTTAAGGTTGATGGCTTTTTCCCAACAAGACGCTCATCGACAAGCTGGTATTCCGCATTTGAACCATTTCGTGTAACGTCACCGGCATAGTACACTTCATCTCCCACTTTAAAGAATGTACATGCCTCTCCAACAGCTGTTACAATCCCCGACGCATCAAAGCCAAGTATACGTAGCTGTTCTTCTGGTTCCTTTTTAGCCATTCGCTGCTTTGTATCAACAGGATTTACCGATACCGCTTTCACTTCAATTAACAGATCATGCCCCTCTGCTGTTGGGGTTTCTACCTCTTCATTTCGCAAACTGTCTTCGTTCTCAATTGGTAAGTACTCGTACAATCCTACTGCTTTCATCCAAATCCCTCACTTTAGAACGCTTTCTTTAAGAGTAAACAATTAGCCACTTCCTTGTCTACTCTATTGCATTTCCTTTATAAAATTAGTACCTTAAGAGAATGAAATCAAAAAGAAAAGCAGGTTATGAATGATGTCACGTTCCTTATTAATTGAAAAAGACGTGCCCTGTCGCATGCGCGATGGCGTCACACTCTATGCAAATATTTACCGACTAAATGATCAAAACACCTATCCTGTGCTGTTAACGCGTGTGATTGACGGGAAGGATTCACATCTCTTTCGCCCAACAGATCTGATGAAATTAGTAGAAAAAGGCTATGTTGTTATCGTTCAAGATGTACGTGGACGATTTGCATCAGAAGGAACATTCACTCCCTTTTTTCATGAAGAAGAAGACGGCTCTGATACAATTGATTGGGCGGTTCACCTCCCCTACACGACCAGTAAGGTTGCTATGTTTGGTGAAGCGTATAGTGCCTACACACAATACGCTGCAGCAAAAGCCGCTCCTCCTCATCTTTCTGCCCTGTTTCCAGTTCATTTAATTGAATCAAAGCAAGCTTTTTCACATCGAAACCGCTTCTTAAACAGTAAAAAAGTCATTGATATGGCACTATCGCTCACAAAAAATATAATTGAAAAGCGCGAGATACAAGCGGAACATAAAAGAGATCAGCTTTTTCATTTGTTTGCTTATCAAGACCGTCAAGAAGCTCTCTACCGCTATCAGCCCATTCAAAAACTACCTGTTTTTAAAATGCTTGGCGTTCAAGAGCTTTTTACAACACTTATTAAAGAGTCTCCTGTTGAGACGGATTCGCTTACGTATCCACCGTCCTATTTTTTGACTGGTTGGTATGATGACGCGCTTCCCCATACGTTACGCGCTTTTCAAACAGCAACAAAACAAGATTCGGATCGCCATCTCTTGCTTGTGGGCCCATGGACTGGAAATCGCTTAGAAACCGTTCAGTCTTTCGGATATACAGCACATATTGACACCATGGCAAATGGAGGAAGCTTAACAGACTTTCAACTTCGGTGGTTTGATCGCTGGCTAAAAAACGAAAAAAACGGCATCGATGATGATGCTCAAGTGTTGTTGTTTGTCATGGGCATCAATAAGTGGCGGAAAGAGAAAACATGGCCTCTGGAACAAGACGAGCAACGACATGTACCTTTTACGTTTATAACAGAAGAAACGCCACATCCTTTTTCACTTATGCGGAGTAAAGACGACAAACAGCTAACGTTTATTAGTACACCTTTTCAAGATATCCATGAGCTTATTGGCACTCCTTCTTTGCAATTGCATGTAAACCAAGACGTCATGGTGGAGTCGTTTTATATTCGACTGCTGGCTGTTCCTAAAGATGGGGCTGCTTTTCAAATTAGTGATGAACTCGTAACAGTTTCTGCAGAGACATTGGATGAAAATACATTGAAAATTGAGCTTAGTCCAGTCGCTTATCATTTTAAGGTAGGAGATCGCATGAAGGTGGAGGTGACAAACGTACCCAACCACATCTATCGTTCACATTCGGAAAGCTCTGTGGAGAGTTCTCTTCTAGCGCTTGAACCTTGTTTCTTCCATCAACATACACAATTTGTTTTACCAGTCGCTACACAGCCATTGCGCTAACAAAAAAACCAACCTCACGATTGAGGTTGGTTTTTTTTATCGTTCAATTGTGATGGATTGGATGATCGGTTCCTCACCTGGAGCTGGTGTTTCTCCATTCGTCTCCATCGTGGCGATCGCATCAACAACGTCCATACCAGACGTTACTTTTCCAAACGCGGCATAATTCCCGTCTAATTGCGCATTATCTTCATGCATAATAAAAAATTGGGAGCCGGCTGTATCCATTCCTTGTGCACGAGCCATTGATATGACACCACGTTCGTGCTTAATTGGGTTATCTACATCATTGCTTTCAAATTCACCTTTAATTCCGTACCCCGGTCCACCAGATCCATTTCCAGCTGGATCACCGCCTTGAATCATAAACCCTTCAATAATTCGATGAAAGGTTAGACCTTCATAGAAATGATCTTCTGCCAATGCGACAAAATTATTAACCGTAACAGGTGCATGTTCAGGGTAAAGTTCAACAATGACTTCTTCACCATTTTCCATCTGAATTGTTGCAACTGGCGTATCATCTTGTTCAACAGGAACGTCAGGAACACCTTCATCTGATGTCTCGTTCGTTTCTTCTGGAGCCTGCGCTTCATCAGCTGGATTCGGTTCTTCAGAAGAACCACAAGCTGTTACGATAAATAAACTCGCAACTAATACAACAAAATATTTCACCTTACTTACTCCTCGTTCTTGGCATCTGATTCAGCTTCCATGTCATTTTCTTCTTCATTCTCTTCTTGAACAGCCTCAGCAAAATCTTCATTTTCTTCTTCGTGGATAATAATCCGCGCTGTATCTGATTGGGCAGGAATGCCTTCGACAATTTTACTACGAGGAATGACTTCAACAATTAACCCAAGCTCTAAATCACCAGTATACCGTTCATATTCTTGTTCTTCACTCATGAGCAACACTTCCGTTGCAGGATCATAATTAAATCGCGTACCAGACTCATAATGTCCATCTTCACCAGAGATGAAAAATGTCTGTTCTTCATCATTTACGTTTGAAATCTTGCCCGTAATGGACATATCTTTGGATTGAATAACGATTTTACTTGCAACGGTTTCATCCCGTTCTCCATCGTCATCTAATTCTTCATATACCGTTACATCAATATCGTTTTTCAAGTAGGATTGGTTCACTCTTAAATAAGACGACAAATGCTTAATATACACTTCTGTTCGATTACTTAAATGAACAGGTGCACTCGTGTCATCGACGTCAAACGATTCAATACCTGGTAATTGCTCTGCATCTTCATTGGATACATAGGTCTGTAAGCCAGCCATTGCATGTTCATTACCTTCATATTCTATATTCGTAATCGTCCCATCTGTCGCAACCATATCATCATCTGTAATTACATTTCGCTGTTGATTACAGGCCGCTAGAAAGACGATCAGTCCCATTGTCACAGCAAAAAAAAGGGCTTGTTTCAATGAATCCACACCTCTCTTGCTCCTTTTTTCCTAGTATACCCTAAAACAAATCATTACGCTTTCTTAACAACTAGATTTCAATAATATCACACAACCCATTTGACAAATGTCCATACTTTTAAAAAAATGTGTGCTATACTCCTCGTAAATGAACGTACGGACAGGAAGGATTATTTATGGAGTTTTCGATTCAATACTTATCTTTTTTTGTGGTTGAGATTGATCCGCAAAAAGACAGCCGCTCATATGATCATTATCAGACGATGGATGAAGAGCTGTTTGAACGCAGCGCTTTATCTCACTTTCTTGAAGGTGAACTGAAACGAATTGTAAAGCGAAAGGCGCAATCTCATCCAAACCACGCTCAAGCACCAACAAAAATTGGTCAATTTGTAACAGAAGGCGAGCATCCACTTGATTCAAACCCTAACTATGCCTTGTTTCAGCGAGCGCTACTTGCTGCTACGATTGATGATTTTAAGAAAGAAAGCGTGGCTTTTGTTGAAACCTATCTTAGTACGAGCGCCGTTCGTGGAGGGGTTTTTCTTGTATGTCAGGCAAAACCGAAGAAATACTTCGACGACCCATTTTTATTTCTTCTAAAATGTGATTTTCAAGACGATATAGCGGTTTTAAGTGATGCCACTACACTCTTAAAAAAAGTTGAACGCGCCATTACGACTAAAAATATGAAGTCTATTCAATATCCATACATGATTGAAGAAGGCATGCTTGAGCATGACAAAGTAAAAATTCACCAAACCTCTCATGCCCGCTATTTTGAAGATTTTTTACCATTTGTGGAGTATGGCGATCCTATGCCAGAAGTCATAAAAACTCAGGTTCATTCGATGGTGCAAGATCATGTAAATGAAGTATATAGCTCCAATAGCAATGAAAAACAAGAAATGGAAGAACGGCTTGAATCCTGGTCCATTAGTGAAACAAGAGAGCTACAAGAACAGCTCAATCACCATCAAGTTGTTGAAGCAACAGCGGCTATTACCGCGCATATACCTGATTCCAAAACAACGATTAAACTGGGTGATGTTGTTGTGAAATTTCCATTAGAAGTTTATGGCACAAATGTCCATTTGGCAAAATTAAATGACCGCTACGTGCTCGTAGTCGATGCTGAGCAGGTGACGTTTGATAAGCACGCTTCGCCAATTGAGTTTTTAAAGCCTGACCATCTAGAGGCGGTTATCCAACGGATGCAACAAGACGACGAGTAAAGACGAGCAAAAAAACCTTCATGAATGAACGATCCTGTTCCATTCACGAAGGTTTTTTCAATGATATTATTTTGTGGGTGGATTAGATCTTCTTATACCCGCCTTGATAATACACAAGTGGTTCCCTGTCTGTTACAGCTACATCTTTCACTTTGCCAATAAATAGCGTATGGTCGCCCTGCACACTCGTATCATGTAAGTCACAAGCGATAGTGGCAATTGCACCATCAATGGTTGGAAGTCCAGCAAAATTCGTTAACGCTAAATCTTCTTTTTCTTTTTGACGAGCAAAGTGCATGGATATGTCTTCGTGACCTTCTGCTAATATGCTCACTGCAAACGAACCTGCTTGCTCAATTACTGGTTTCATTCTTGCTTTATTATCGACCGATACAAGGATTAATTTCGGGTCAAGCGATACAGATAAGAAGGCGTTCGCTGTCATGCCGTGAACCTCATTCTCAAGCTCCGTGGTGACAACCGTAACACCTGTTGTAAATTTACTCATTGCTGTTTTAAATAAACGATCATCCATTGTTTCCCCTCCTCATTCCTATCATTTCTCATATGTTTACTCCATTAAAATAATACCTACAATTAAAACACCTTGCAACAAGTTGAACTTGCATCAATCTTCCAACTCTATCGTATGCTATAAAAAGAATGGATGAATGGACATCTTGACTTTCTCATTTTACAATAATACATTTAATTCATTACGCTCGTATAACGTTCACTGCATAAATGAAGAAATAAATGACGAAATGGGTTAAACAGAAAGAAGGCGATTTGTTGATTACTCTTAAATCTAAGCGAGAACAACGTATGATGCATGAAGCAGGGAAATTGCTAGCAGCATGCCACAAACAATTATCCAAGCAAATCAAGCCTGGTGTAACAACCGCTGAGCTTGATCATTTTGTAGAAGACTATTTAAAAAAGAACGGTGCTACACCAGAACAAAAAGGCTACAACGGTTATAAGTATGCAACCTGTGCGTCTATTAATGACGAGATTTGTCATGGATTTCCGAGATCCTCCCCTTTACAAGATGGGGATATTGTGACAATTGATTCTGTTTTTAATTTAAACGGTGCACTTGCTGACTCCGCATGGACGTATGCTGTCGGTACACCATCGCCAGAAGCACAAGCACTCATGGATGTGACCTATCGTGCCCTGTATGAAGGCATTAAACAGGCGAAGGTTGGAAACCGCATCGGCGATATCGGTCACGCAATTCAATCCTATGTCGAGCCAAAAGGTTATACAGTTGTACGCGATTTTACAGGTCATGGAATTGGACCGACTTTACATGAACCACCCCAGATCCTTCATTATGGTTCACCTGGAAAAGGTCTGCGCTTAAAAGAAGGTATGGTCATTACGATTGAACCTATGATTAATATTGGCGAATACCCAAGCAAACTTGATTCTAACGGCTGGACGGCTCGAACGGTAGATGGCTCTTTGTCGGCTCAATATGAGCATACACTCGTCATTACAGCAGATGGTCCACTTATTTTAACGGATCAAGGGGATGCACATTTGTACATGTAATGCCGACTTTACCGCACGCATATGATCGTGCGGGATTTTTTTTGCAAACATGTAATTAAAACATGAAAAATAGGGAAAAGAAGGAAAAAGGAGGGAGAGCATGGTTTTAACAAAAATGATACGCCTAGTTGTGCTATCAACGATTTTAGGAATTGGCCTGATCACAGTCATTGTATGTGCGTTCCTCGGTGTGTCCATGTTTTATTTATGGTTTATTTCTGCCGCTACAATATGTGTGCTTATTTTTGTGACGCTTATGTTTTACCAGTGGCACCGACCAGGGTTTCGCAGAATGTTTTTTATTAGTATGATTGTTGTCGGCACCGTGAGCATTTATACATATGAACAACGCAGTGGCGATTTACAAATGATTGAAGAACCATACATACCATTAGAACAGTGGGAACCCTTCCATCCAAATCGCCCTCTCGAATTTAGAGAAGAAGATGTATCGGTTTCATTAGATTCTATTCAGATTGCGGGTTCAACTTTTCTTTACCCTCTATATAGTTCGTTTGTCGAAGCAATTGTATCGGATGAAGACCCACTTCAAGCGCATCAAAAGCTTACAGCATCTTCTGATCCACTTGATGAACTCGAAGATTCAAACACCGTTGTTTTTATGCCAGAATACCTTTTGCCAGCAGATGAATCGTACGAAACGACTCCTATCGCGAATGATGCATTAGTTTTTTTCACTCACCAAGATCAAGAAGTGACAGAGTTAAGTCGAGATCAAGTTCAAGCCATATATAACGGCGACATGGCGAATTGGTCTCAAGTCGGTGGAACTGTGCAAAGCATTCGCAACTACCAAAGAGATGAAGAAGATAGTCAACTAGCGTTTGAATGGTTTATGCGAGGAGAACCCTCTTCTAGTTTGATGGAAGATTCAATCGGAATGAATCAATCCGAATCATCAGTAGTTATGACTTATGAAAATTACGAAAACGCAATTGGGTATACATTTTTTAGCAACTATTACTATGCATCGTCTAATCATCACATTCAGGCACTTGCTCTTGATGATACAGAGCCAACCCAACAAGCCATTAGTCTAAAGAACTACCCGATTTCCATTACCATATACGCCGTCACGTTACCGAACCCTTCAGAAGAACTCAATCAATTTATAGAATGGCTACAATCCGATCAAGCTCAGACGATCGTAGAAGCAGTAGGATTTGGAACAAGTAACGACGAACAGTAAAAACCACCACCGTAGGGAAAAGATCCTAATGGTGGTGGTTTGCTTTTAAGAAGCGAACTTAATTGAACTGCCAACGCTCAATTGTAGCAAGTTCTACACAATCACAGAAAACGTCCATTGCTTGTTTTAATTCATCTACATTTGGAAAGGTTGGCGCGATCCGAATATTACGATCAAGTGGATCTTCTCCATATGGGAATGTAGCACCAGCTCCTGTTAACGTAAGGCCCGCTTCTTTACAAAGAGAAACGATACGTTTTGCACACCCTTCCTCAGTATTTACGCTAATAAAGTACCCGCCATTTGGTTCAGTCCAATTGACAATGTCTTTATCCCCTAGCTTTTCTTGAAGCTTTTCAATAACAAGGTCAAACTTTGGCTTAATAATAGCTGCATGTTTTTTCATCAAAGGTTCAACGCCACCTTGTTGATCAAAAAAGCGAACGTGTCGTAATTGATTTATTTTATCGGCGCCAATCGTTTGAAAACCAAGCTGTTTTTTTGTAAACGCAACATTGTCTTCTGACGATACAAACGCAGAAATTCCTGCACCGGGGAACGTCACTTTTGATGTAGATGCAAATACATACACGCGATTTGGATGGCCTGCCGCTTCTGCTTCTGCCATGATATCAGCCAATTCATCTGGTTGATCGGTTAAATGATGGATTGTGTAGGCATTGTCCCAAAAAATTCTAAAGTCATCAGCTTTTGTATCCATAGACGCAAGTCGTTTTACGACGTCGTCTGAGTACGTCACGCCTTCAGGGTTGCTGTATTTCGGTACACACCATATGCCTTTAATGGTTTCATCTTCACGTACAAGCGCTTCAACTTCGTCCATATCCGGCCCTTTTTCTGTCATCGACACCGGGATCATGTCAATACCTAGAAATTCACAAATTGCAAAATGACGATCGTATCCTGGAGACGGGCATAAGAATTTTACTTGCTCGTACGATGACCAAGGCTTTGCTTCTGGCTCAACACCTTTTAATAATCCACGAGCAACCGTATCGTGCATCATCGATAAACTAGAATTGCCGCCAATGATAATTTGTGATGCTGCTACATGAAGAATGGAAGCAAAAAATGATTTAGCTTCAGGAATTCCGTCTAATTGACCATAATTTCGAATGTCCACACCATTCTCTGCAGTTAGATCATGATGATCAAGAATTGATAGCATCTCATTTGAGAGATCAAGTTGTTCTGGACTTGGCTTCCCCCGAGACATATCTAACGTCATATTAGCTTGCTTATACGTTTCAAATTGTTCTTTTAGTTCTGTTAATCTTTGCTGAAGGTGTTCAGATGATGATTGTTTTAGATTTGCCAACATTTTTCTCTCCTCTAAATAAATTTCAACATTCAATGAGCAACCCATAAAAGCGAATATTCTCGTTAAATTGGCGAAACGTGGATAACCTACTATGGGAGCTATAAGGACGATCGTCAATTTGTTCTTATTTGCTAAACGACTGGAAAGACCTTCCTTGTTCTTATCATTCATTGTTACCAATTACTATGATATTGAATTCTTATTAGTGTTTTAAGATTAAAAACAGCTTTTCATTCGTTTCCCTTTTCTAGTTTAAGCTAGATCAGGTGTCGCGAGCAAGTTTCCTCATTTCATCGTGACTATAAAGAATTTAAATCATTCATTCGCTTTTTTCTTTTCTGACTTCATGCAAGATGGTTGCGTTTTGTCATGATAATATGCTAAAAACATGAAGGTATTTTTCATTATGATTTGAAGAGAATGAACCAAAGTCATGTTCATTTTGGAGGGATAAATAGATGATTCGTAAAGCAGCATCATATGATTTAAAAAAGATTGAGGAAATGGCAATTCGGGCAACTAAGAAAATGAATGCTGAAGGAAGTGACCAGTGGGACAAACAGTACCCAACTATTCAGCACTTTGAAAAAGATCTTGCCGAAGGGTCACTATTTGTATATGAACAAGATGAAACAGTAGTTGGCTCCATTACCGTTGACCAGACGTTTGCACCTGAATATCGTAGCAAATCATTAATATGGTCTAACGTTCAAGAACATGCCGGTACGTTTCATCGTTTATTAGTCGATCCGGATGCTAGAAAAGCTGGTATTGCGGCTTCGCTGATTACGTATGCAGAAGAGCACTGTAAGCAACAAGGATTAAAAGCGATGCACATTGATACGTATGCATTAAATGAAAAAGCTCAACAACTCTTTTCGAAATATGGCTATACAAACGTTGGAACACTCCAATTTGCTGGTAAAGAGGCAGCATTCATTGGATTCGAGAAGGAGCTCAATTAAAAAAAGAGGGGTACCCCTCTTTTTTTAATGTTGCTTGTCTACTCTTGTCATATCTAAATCGTAATCGCCATCTTCTTTCTTTGTTTCAGCTGGCTTTGATTCAAAAATGCTGTTACGATTAATATTTAATTTTTCTGCAGCACGATCAGCATAAGGATCAGCCAATTGACTATCTTCATTTAGTACGAATTCTAACGCATTGATTTGCGTACGTAAGCGCTGCATTGTACGATCTAAATAAATATATACTTGTTGCTCATGTTGATCCATTTGCTTAAATGATTCTTCATTTACTTTCATTTCTTTTACCTTATTAATACACTTGCCTAATTCTTCACGTAGAATGTTTCGTTGTTCTTTCACTGTTGATACGTCTCTCATGTCATGTCATCCTTTCAATTCTTAAGCAGATTTATACTATTCTATGTGTCTACTTTCTAGTATAAAGGTTTCAAGTGAAAATATCAGCATATTCCAATGAATTCACAAAATTATTCGGACCGCTCATTGACAGGGAAAGATTCATACGCTACAATTATTTCTAATTCGAGATAAATGCATTCGAGGTGATTTTCAATGAAGACAGACGAACAAGACTCATTAAAGCTATTCACGGTTTTAACGAGAGCGATGCAATCCGTCAAAACAAATGTGGAATTTGATATAAAGAAACATGGTTTCAACCCGACAGAATTTGCTGTACTTGAACTCCTCTATTCCAAAGGAGATCAAACCGTTCAAAAAATTGGTCAAAAAGTATTAATTGCAAGTAGTAGCATCACCTACGTCGTCGACAAGCTTGAAAAAAAAGAGATGATCGTTCGGAAACCTAGCCCAACGGATCGTCGTGTAACATTTGTTTCCATAACCGCTAAAGGAACGGATTGGATGGATGCCGTTTTTCCTAAACATGCAGCTGCACTTAGTTCAATTTTTTCTCCTCTTGAAGCAAATGAAAAAAAGGCGTTAATTGAGTATTTGAAGCGTGTCGGTCTCCATGCAGAAGAAACCACACAATAAGAATTCCCCATTTTATAAGCAAATGATTTGGTATTCCTCTCTTGAATCTTTTATGATAGGAACAAATACGCTTCCTCTTCGTAAGACAACGATTCACTTCTAGGCATCATCGCCTCTTTTAGCCTATTCGCGCATAATTACGAGAAATGTTAGAGAAAATAAAGTGATAAAGGAGTCATCATTTTATATGAGTAAATGGTCTCGTTTGTTTAAAAAAGATATTCAAACAGATAATTCAACCTGGGAAAACCCAGTGCCACCAGGAATACAAAAAGAAGGCACAGAGAAAGCGGACGACGATTTTTATCAAGCCATTGAAAATCGACGATCAATCTATGTGCTAAGCAAAGATACTGTTCAATCTGACAAAGAGATTAAAGCGTTAATTGAGCAAAATCTTCAATCCGCACCTTTTTACGCGGACACCCCTTCTAGCCGTGTTGTTTCGCTTCTTCATGATGAACATGATCGGTTTTGGCAACAAACACGACAAACGTTACGCTCCATCATGGATTACAGTGATTTTGTTGATACACAAGCAAAACTAGAAATGTTTGAACATGCATATGGAACCATTCTTTTCTTTGAAGACGAAAAAATGTTCTCCACTTCTTACACGGAGTCGATTGCACAACAATATGCGGGCATGCTTCAATTCTCCATCTGGGTATCCCTTGAAGCAAATGGATTTGGTGCTTCGCTTCAGCACTACAATCCAATGATTGACGATAATGTGAAACAAACTTGGAACCTTCCATCAAGCTGGAAACTCGGTGCACAAATGCCGTTCGGAAGACCGCATGAATATCCAAATGCAAAAGAGTTTCGCCCTATAAATACTCGCTTTAAGATTGAAGATTCGTGATGATACGAATCTTTTTTCGTTCCCTTTAAAATAAGGTTTGACAAGTTTCCCTTTGCGTTGTAAAGTGAAGTTTGCAAGAAATTATATGCCCTCGTTAGGTGAGGCTCCTGTGCTGGAGATACGCTGCTACCCAAAAATGTCCAAAGACGCCAATGGGTCAACAGAAACCATCGACATAAGGTGGTTTTTAATGTAGCTGGATTGCGTTTCCTATGCCGCACAGTGCTAAAGCTCTACGAATGGAGGAGAGTTCGATGATACGATATGTTTTTTTAGTATGCGTTCAAACCGCCTCCATGTTAATGAGGCGGTTTTTTATTTTTCTAAAAGGTGGTGGTGTGGGATGGATAGTTTACCCAAACCGAGGATAGGCTTAAGAAAAATAGGAAGGGAGCCATTCCACACGAATTGTATGGTTCTCTCCTAAGAAGTAGGAGGAGATCACGATGGATAAACTAAAAACAGACCGGAAACGGAATGAATATAAAAAAGAAATTGTCAAACACCTTGAGTCTCGAAACTTAAAAGCTTTTCGCGAGACGTTTCTAGAGTTACACCCTACAGATCAAGTCGAACTTTTTCATGAGATTGAACGCCCACAGCAAAAGCAAGTGTTGCTTTTTCTAAGTCCAGCTGAATTCGCTGACCTGTTTGAAGGATTAGAACTTGAAGACCAACTCATTGTCTTTGAAGGCTTGAGCTACCAATATGCTGTCTCAATGTTTAATACAATGTCCGCTGATGACGTGGCGGATTTCCTAGCTGAAATTGATTCTGATCGAGCAGACGACATTTTAAGTTCAATGGACTTAGAAGAAGCAAAACGAGTCGAAGAATTAATGGCTTACGCACCTAAAACAGCTGGTGCCATTATGACAAAAGAGTTCGTGCGCTTATCTGTTGAATCATCTGCCAAAGAAGTCATCGCCGAACTTCGAGAATCAGCTCCGAACGCGGAAACGATCTATTATCTTTACGTTGTTGATCAACAGCAAAAACTAGCAGGCGTTGTGTCGTTACGGGATTTAATCATCGCTACACCAGAGATGACGGTCGAGGAAATTATGAGTACACAAGTGGTATCCGTTAGCGAGCACGAAGACCAAGAAGATGTTGCTCGCTTAATTAAAGAATACGACTTCCTTGCTGTACCTGTTGTCACACCAGAAAAACGACTTGTCGGGATCATTACAGTCGATGACGTCATTGATGTATTAGAAGAAGAAACAACAGAGGACTTTGATGAGTTCGCTGCAACAAGAGGGGCAACAGACCTTTCCTTGACGGCCGTTACGGCAGCACGTAAGCGAGCGCCGTGGTTAATTCTTCTAATGTTCTTCGGCTTAATTACTGCCAATATTATTGGTCAATTTGAGTCGACGCTTGAACAAGTTGTGTTGCTCGCCGCCTTTATGCCGCTTATTATGGGTACTGCCGGTAATACTGGAACACAATCACTAGCGGTTGCCGTTCGTGGTATTGCAACAGGGTCATTTGATCGCGGTGGAGTTTGGAAGACCGTTAAACGTGAACTTGGCACTGGTGTCATTCTTGGGATTGTATGTATGGTTGTACTGATGGGTATTATCTATCTCTTTTACAACGGTGACTTTATTCTAGCATTTACAGTTGGTTTCTCTCTCTTTGCAGCACTAAGTGTTGCTGCAGTAATTGGTGCAACGGTTCCTGTTGCCATAAATAAATTAAAAATTGATCCTGCCGTTGCATCGGGCCCATTTATTACAACACTCAATGACATTATTAGTTTAATGATTTATTTCACAATCGCAACGACCCTTCTTGATCAACTCTTATAATGAACGTACAGCACGTCAGGCATTTACTGCTTGACGTGTTTTTATATGAGAAAGGCTTATCCTTGCTAAATTAGGATTTTATGTGGTTAAATGCAATCAAACAAGTATTAAAAAGTAGATTATGTAAGGAAAAGGAGTTCAAATGTCTAGAGAACAGCGAAAGCAAGACCATATTCAAGAAGCGATTCAACAACATCACACTCGTTCCCCTTTTGACGACATCCATTTTATTCATCAAACCCTTGCAACATCAACGTTCGATCAATGCAATTTAGAAACAACCTTTTTAAACCAATCAATCTCAGCTCCTTTCCTGATTAACGCAATGACTGGTGGAGGTGGCGAAAAAACGACCCGGATCAACCAACAGTTAGCCGAAGCAGCTCGACACTTTCGAATCCCTATGGCGGTTGGCTCACAAATGGCAGCTATAAAAGAAAAACAGCAGGAGCATACATACCGAATTATTCGCGATGTTGCGCCGGACACATTTTTTTTAGCGAATCTAGGGGCTGAAGCTACTGTAGAGGATGCATTGCGCGCTATTGACATGATTGACGCAAACGCCTTACAGATTCATTTTAACCACATTCAAGAACTTGCAATGCCAGAGGGTGACCGAGACTTTTCGAAACGAGTCGCTCATTTAGAGAAAATTGTCGCCTCCAGTCCAGTCCCTGTAATTGCAAAAGAAGTTGGATTTGGTATGACACAGGAAGCCGTAAAACAACTTTACGAAGTCGGTGTTCATGCTGTTGATGTGAGTGGAGCTGGCGGAACCAATTTTTCACAAATTGAAAACGCGCGTCGTCACCTCCCTCTATCTTTTTTTAACAACTGGGGTATCGAAACACCTACTGCGCTCATTGAAGCAACAACATTACGACTTCCTATTCCGCTCATCGCATCTGGAGGCATTGCATCAAGCTTAGACATTGCAAAAGCACTCTCGCTCGGTGCGTCAGTTGCAGGGATGTCAGGGCTTTTTATCAAAACGCTCCAAACAAAAGGTTATGATGCGCTTATTTTATGTATGGAGCAAATCATAGAAGACTTACGCTACATTATGACTGCCTTAAACGTTCATACCATCCCCGAATTAAAAAACGTCCCTCTTTTAATAAAAGGAGAGACGCATCATTGGTTAACGGAACGAGGCATTGATACGAAGGCGTTTGCTCAACGTACGTAGTCGTGTTCGTTTGCCTCATGAATCTGATAATGAATGGTTAGCATTTTTTTACGAAAAACGTAAATGGTATGGACCGCTTTTAAGCCACTCTCATCCTCGATTAAATGAAACACTTCCCGTAGCGGCGTCTTCCATGTCCACTTCCACAAGGAGACATAGACGCCGGTGAAACGGTCATAATTGTTCCCCACTAAATAAAGTCCGTCTTTTTCATCATTTAATGGTAGTAGCACCGCTGACATCACTCCAATTGGCAGCGGTAATTGAATAAAATTATAGCGTTTTTCAGCTAACCAGCTTGAATAATAAGCTGTTAAAATGGGTTCGTGGGTATCCGCATGTTTTCGAACCCAAACCGATGTCTGTTCATCTGAAAATTTATAAGTGTCCCCTTTCATCGCCACAAGACCAGGCGGTAAGTACAATTGTTTCATGTTTTTCGTTACCCTTATAATAAGTGGCAATACAAACGTAAACGGTCGATGCCACGAAATATTTGCTGATAAATGATAGTGGCTCGTTTTTTCATGGAAAGAACGGATTGATGGCTTCACAAGAGTAGGGTTAAACTGCTCATGGCGATAAGCTCCCCAATCTTCAATTAGTTCGTTTTTTGGAATGAGAGGGAGATGTGTAAACAAACGATCTTGAATAAACGCGCGACCTCGTATCGAGTGATTTGGAAACTTGTGTTCAGCGACTTCTTGCTCCGGTTTAACGGACAACCATACGATAATGGATAAAAGCGCAAATCCAAATGCGTTCGCCATCCCGTGATACCGAACCATGTCAGGAATTGACAGCCTTTGTGGAGCCCAAGCTAAGCCCGCACTATACAAGTAAGATAGCACCATCGTCGCAATAAGAATCGCCATTGCAACGAAAAGACCAAACTTTATAAGCCCTTTTAGAAGAAGGCTATAGCGAATTGCCGCTAATGCGAACCAAATGACAAACCAAATATAAATTAACACGAGAACCGGCTCCAGCGGTGGTCCAACTTCGATGCCAATTGCCACTAAAAAAGGACCAGCAAGTAACCCAGCCGCCATTGTTGAAAATCCAGCCATATTCACATTAATCTGTTTTAACCACCGGCCAAACATCCCGGCCATAATCGGCAATACAAACGCGGAATAATGAAAATGAATCGCCGTAAGATCAATAATCGTTTGACTATAAGAGAGGAAGCGCCCAGCGTCAAGAGCCGATAGGACAAACCAACCTCCTCCGATTGCCAAATAGAGACACCCAACAAAAAGCAAGACTTCTTCTGCATCGCGAAATCCTTGTAAAGACAAGCGAAAAAAGCCAAAACTAGCCACGATGATCGTAGCGATTAACCATATAACGGAAAAAACGGTTGCCCCTATCGGGTTTTCCAGACTTAAAGAAAGCAAACCTGCGAGTGAAAAGAGGACGAGCCACGGCTTGAACCGTTCTAACAGCAATATGTATGGCGTTTGTTCATTCGTCTTTATAAGTAAATTTACCGTTAATGGCACAATGACCATTACCGCAAACCCTAATCCTAAATCAATCCCGCCAGGTTGAAACCAAAACGCCCAGAAAACAAAAAGCATACTATGTAGGAAATAATACAGCATTATTCCCACTCCGTAATAACATAATTAATCAAATGAACATCTTCATTTTTTCGAAATTTGCTGGCAGAGACTCCAACCGTCTTTTTAAAAAGTTTTGTGAAATAATTCGCATCATCTATCCCTACTTGATGAGCCACTTCCGCAACCGTCAAATCCGTTTTTGATAAAAGGTAAGCCGCTTTTTTCATTCGTAAAATTGATAGGTATTGCATAGGTGTGATTTGCATCTCCTCCTTGAATTGCTTGATAAAATAGTATTTTGATAGACCAATATGGCGAGCAATATACGACAGGTCCATCGGTTGCTCGAGGTTTTCTTTCATAACAGTAATGGCTTGAGCAATCGGCTGCTTTACTTTTTTTCTCTCGGGAACATCAAGAAAATGGAACAGCGTCATCATGAATTCATACGCACGTTGTGAGCCAATATACGAATGATTAATTTCTCCAGCCTGTGTCTCAGACAAGAGTCTTAGCAATAATCGGATTGGTGCTGCCTCTTGCTCAATTGAAAGCACAGGACCATATTTTTCTAGTAGATGATGATGAATAGTAAGCGCTTCTTTTCCCTCTAACGTAATATAAATAAATTCCCAGTCAGCAGTTGCTTCTTTAGGATAGTAGTATTGGTGATCACTTGGGATGGCGACAAAGAAGGCTTGCTGTTCACCAATTTGAAAAACTTGATCATCATACGCTAATTCACCTTGTCCAGCTAACGTATATTGGAACACAATTTTTTCTTTTTCCATTCTTGTTTTCCCGTTCCAATAATAATTTGGATTGTTGACTACTTCCCAACCAATATTCCAGATATTCACTTGAAACGGATATGGATTTTCTTGAAAACGAAAGCCATATGAGGCTTTGCTAAACTGATCAATCAACTAGCACCCTCCTCTCCTTTTTAGTATAACGAAGATTATGCGACTCGACTACCTCTGTTTGTAAGCGCAATAATTTCCATAAAGTTAACAGCAATTTTCTACTACTTTTCCCCTCTCCCTCACTATACTAAGGGTATAAACATATGGAGGTTGAGACGTATGAAGAAAATTACCTTTATTGGTGCCGGTAGTACCATTTTTGCAAAAAATGTGCTTGGAGACTGTATGCACGTTGAAGCTTTACAAGGATTTGAATTCGCTTTGTTTGATATTGATCACACCCGCTTACAAGAATCTTACTCTCTCTTATCACAATTAAGAGACAATCTTCAATCAACTGTCACAATAAAAAGATATGATGATCGCAAAGAAGCGTTACGTGGAGCAAGCTATATCATTAATGCGATTCAAGTCGGAGGATACAAGCCTAGTACGGTTATTGATTTTGACATTCCAAAAAAATATGGCTTACGTCAAACAATCGGCGATACAATTGGAATTGGCGGGCTTTTCCGTTCACTTCGAACGATTCCTGTCATGCTTGATATCGCTAAAGACATTGAAGAAGTTGCGCCTGACGCTTGGTTCTTAAATTATACGAACCCAATGGCAGCTCTTACCGGTACATTATCACGTTTCACAAATGTGAAAAACGTTGGACTTTGCCATAGTGTGCAAGTATGTACCCGTGATCTTTTTAAACATCTAGATATGGACCACACTGGAATTCAAGAAAAAATTGCTGGGATTAATCACGTTGCCTGGTTGCTCGAAGTAACAAAGGATGGCGTTGATTTATACCCAGAAATTAAACGGCGTGCAAGAGAAAAAAGCAAAGAAACCCATCACGATATGGTCCGGTTTGAGTTAATGCAGCGCTTTGGTTATTACCTTACAGAATCATCGGAGCATAATGCAGAGTACCATCCATACTTTATCAAGTCTGCATACCCAGAGTTAATTGAACGCTTTAACATTCCCCTAGATGAGTATCCGAGACGGTGCGTAAACCAAATTGAAGGTTGGGAAAAAATGAAACAATCCCTCGTTAACAATGGAGCGATTACCCATGATCGTTCCATTGAATACGGTTCACGCATTCTTGAAGCGATGGAAACTGGTCAACCGTTCTTATTCGGCGGGAATGTCTTAAATCAAGGCGGCTTAATTGCCAACTTACCAACAAACGCATGTGTTGAAGTGCAATGTATCGCTGATCGTTCTGGCGTCACACCAACCCATGTCGGCAATCTCCCAGAACAACTTGCTGCTGTGAATCGTACAAACATTAACACTCAACTCCTAACGATTGAAGCAGCCATTACCCGCAAGAGGGATCACATTTACCATGCTGCGATGCTTGACCCTCATACATCAGCAGAACTATCAATTGACGATATTGTCGCCTTATGCGATGACTTAATTGACGCGCATGGAGACTATTTACCAAGCTATAGCTAATATTTTTCAAACCCCACGATTCCTTAATAAGGACGTGGGGTTTTTCATGTTTATCAAATAATCACTCACATTTCCCAATAGAGACATGCTTGATAACCGAACAATTGTTCTGTATAATTTTCTATACGAAAATATGTTCGTATTTTTATTTTCGAAAAAACTTTTCTCTATATGAACTAGAGGTCAAGGAGGTCATTTATGTGGAGGATTCCATTAAAAAGAGAAAACAGTCTGTCCGACTAATGATTGAACGATTCCTAAAAGATGATGACCATAAGCAGCTTTTTCTTACGGCTCAACAATACCCTACTCCAATAAACCGTCAAGCCTTAGATGACGCAT
The DNA here is from genome assembly GCF_047238345.1 of Shouchella phoenicis. Classification (NCBI taxonomy): domain Bacteria; kingdom Bacillati; phylum Bacillota; class Bacilli; order Caryophanales; family Bacillaceae; genus Shouchella; species Shouchella phoenicis. Next base: position 3,091,561 of record NZ_JBDFMQ010000001.1, read on the forward strand.
TTCGTCACTTTTTTACTAGAATGAAGACCGTTCAATATATTAGTAAACTAATCAAAGGCTATTCCGTTGATTTTGATAAGCGAATAAGAAATCAACCACACTTTTTTTCTTTAGATGATGAAGGAGAGGCTGAAGATTCTACCTCGTTCCTGCAAATGATACAAGCCGGGGACGTCTTGACGGATGTGGAGAATTATTTTGATGAAGAGGGTTCTATTATAGAGCTGTTTACGGACAAGCAAATGACAAAAGCGTTTACTTCTCTTAAAAACTTGCAGCAGACGATTCTGATTTACGCGTATTTTTATGGTTATCAAAATAAAGAAATTGCGCTTTTCCTTGATATGTCCGAGCAACGAATTTCATATAACAAAAAAAGGGCGCTTACCCTTTTAAAACAAACCATTCCTAATACCCCTAAGGAGGGCTAACGCATGTCCATACGCTATGAAACCATACTTAAAGAGTTCCAGCCAAAAATAAAAAAAAGCCTCTACCAAACGGCACCACCGAATCGAGAGGATTTAGAACAAGAGATTAAGATGAAAATTTTTGAAAAGATGGACGTTATTCAAAACATAGATGCACCTGGTTACTATGATTTTGTTAGCGGTCATGAGGATGTTGCAGAAACCCTTGGTGTCTATCTAATCAGTGATAGAAAACGAGATTAAACGGGTTTGAATCGCTAGAACGTGCGCCTAAATCACTTAAAGGATACAACTAGCGATTCATTGCGCTTATTCTTTCACAGACCCTAGTACAATCCCCTTCACAAAATACTTTTGTAAAAAGGGATAAACCAAAATAATCGGTAAAGCCCCAATAAAGATTTGAGCAGAACGAACCGTTCGTTCTGATAAGGCACGCACCTCATCTGGATTTACGTTAATTTGAGAGAAATCGTTTTGAACAATAATGGTTTGTAAAAAGGTCGACAACGGATATTTAGTCGTATCTGTTAAATAAATCAACCCATCAAACCACGAATTCCATTGACCCACCATTGTGAAGAGTCCTACTGTTGCTAAAGCAGGTAGTGAAATAGGCAAATAAATTTTAAACAAGATTCTAAAATGACCCGCTCCATCTATTAACGCGGCTTCTTCTAGTGATTTCGGAACACCGGTCCGGAAGAAGTTTAAAAGTAAAATCATATTAAATACATTAACAGCACCAGGCAGAACGAGCGCCCAGATCGTATTAATCATGCCAAGGTTTTGAATCAAAATATAAGTAGGAATCAATCCACCGTTAAAAAGCATGATGAAAATTAGAGAATACACGTACCATTTTCGACCACGGAATTCATGGTCTTCTTTAGATAGTGCATACGCGGCAAGCGTCACAACAGTTAAGCTAATAAGTGTTCCTAACACTGTTCGAAAGACACCATTCCAAAGTGCACGTAAGAAATTTGCGTTTCCAAGGGTTTGCTCCCAAGCTGCGAACGTAAAATCAATTGGAAGAAATCGAACTAAATTCGCATTTGCCGGGGCTGACGCACTAAATGAGACAGCAAGAATGTGGATGAGCGGCAAGATACAAATAATTCCTAGCGCTAATAGAAAGATGTTGTTGCACACGGAAAAAATTTTATATGAACGACTGCGATGGTGCATGGCCACCCCTCCTAAAAGATCCGATAATTTGCATATTTGTAAGCCAGACGATAACCAGTAACAATAAGAATAAAGGCAATAACCGATTTAAATGCGCCGACCGCCGTAGCATAACTGAAGTTTCCTCCAAGAAGTCCTTGTCGGTACACATATGTATCAATGATATCTCCTTTGTCATAGACGAGTGGATTGTAGAGGTTAAAGATTTGGTCAAAACCTGCATTAAGAATATTTCCAAGCGCTAACGTTGCTACGACAATGGTTATCGGTAATAAGCTTGGAAGTGTAATATAAAGCACTTGTTGAAAACGATTCGCGCCGTCTACAATGGCGGCTTCATATAAACTTGGATTAATGCCTGCAAGCGCCGCTAAAAAAATAATCGCAGAAAAGCCAAAATCCTTCCAAACATCGGACGCAATAACTGTCACCCTAAACCAATCACTATCCCCTAAAAAGAAGATTGGGTCCATTCCTAGAAAGCCAATAAATTGGTTTACGAGACCGCCATCAACAGATAGCAAATCTAGTAAAATACCTCCTAAGATCACCCATGATAAAAAATGCGGTAAATAGACAAGTGTTTGAATAGATCGTTTATACGCCATAATTCGTACTTCATTTAACAACAGCGCAAACATAATTGGCACGACTAGCTGAAAGATGATCTTGAATGTTGAAATCACGAGTGTGTTCCAAATCACCTGCCGCCCTTCTTGAAACTCAAAAATGCGGATAAAGTTATCAAACCCAACCCATTGTGAACCTAAGAAGCCTTCCCATGGTTTAAAATCTTGAAAAGCCATGACAATGCCTGCAAGTGGAATGTAGTTGAAGATGATTGCAAAGATAATGGCTGGTAAGACAAGTACATGGAGCGGCCAGTTGCGCTTCATATTCCAAGCCTGTTTTTTCTTTTTAGGTACTTGGACAAGTGTTTCACTCTTTATTTGAGCCACCTTTCTTCCCCCCTTAGCGTTTTCTAAATTCATGTGGTGTTTGATTGAATTCTTTTTTGAATACACGTATAAAATAAGATGCATTTTGGTAGCCAAGTTCTTTTGAAATGACACTTACTTTCAAGTTAGTGTCAGCCAATAACGAAACGGCTCGATTCATTCGTAATCGATGGATATAGTCTGTAAATGTTTCTCCGGTTTCTTCTTTAAATCGTTTGGATACATAAGCTGGATTCAAATATAATTCGTTTGCGACATCTTGCAAGGTCGGCTGGTTCAAAAAAGATGCGTGAATATACTCTTTGACTTTTTTTGCTAACCTTTCATCACGAATTCCCTCTTCAATGGGCGCCTTTTTATTTCCAGTTAAGATTTGTTTTGCCTGCTTCCAAAACAGAATGGGTTCTCCGATTATGATGGAAACCCCTTGATAGAATTCTTTCTTTAAACCTTTTCTTAGTGACGAAATATCCCGATGCACATTCACTTCAAATTCAAGCGGTTCCCGGTCATGAATCGGATAAAGTACATACATAGTTGATCGTTCATTCTGTAATAAAATATATGAGGCTGTTAATTCCTGTTGAATTCGTTCATGCAACTGATCCTCTTCTTGTTTTTGATCATCCCGAAACACCGTAATCGGTATTGCTCTTGCATCATCTCGGTTGTTAATTTCATAATGATGAAGTTCAATTTTTAATGCTTCGTCACTTTTGTCACCTGTAAGCCAAGGCTGAAAAATCGATTCACTGATGTGAGTGAGATGCGTTTTAATGGCTTCTACAGACTTCTCTTGCACATATTGTTCTTTTTTTTCCTCGAGTCTTTCCGCCAGTGCTTGCCGTACTGCTTTCATTAAGTCCTCGTCATGTACCGGCTTTAATAAATAATCAATTGCTCTCGCTTTTATCGCCGCCTGTGCGTAAGTAAATTCGGAATAGCCAGATAGTAAAATGCATTTCGGCTGTTGCTCCCGCTGCTGTTCATTCATTTCTTGAATCAAATCAATTCCTGACCTTCCAGGCATACGAATATCCGTTACAATGACATCAATCGAACATGCAGAAACAATGTCAAACGCTTTTCTAACAGAAGTGGCACAGTGAACGCGACTGATTTGTAATTGTTCCCATTGTAAACTAGCTAATCCTTGTAGGGTCGCTTCTTCATCGTCAACAATTAACAATTCGTACACGACTTCGCCTCCTTTTGATCATCTGTTTTACAAACAATCGTAACTTTTAATCCCCCTAGCAACGATTGTTCCAGCATCAGTCCAGACCCCATCCCAAAGCGATGTCGTAACCGCTGATGGACGTTTCGCAATCCATAATGATTTGTTAAATCCTGCTCAGCATATAGAAATGAATTGAGTGAAGAAATACGTTCTTGCGTCAAATCCTGACCGTTATCTTCAACAACAACAAGCCATCCATCTGGCTGCACTTGACCAGTAATTGTAATGATTGCCTCATCTTCTAAATTTGCAACACCGTGAACAATTGCGTTCTCAACAATTGGTTGTATCAACAATCGCGGTATAAGAGCAAGTTCACACGCTTCTGGAACAGCTATTGAATAAGTTAGATTCCGTTTCCGTAAAGCGTGAATAGCCAGAAAGTTATTGACCAGCTTTAATTCCTCTTTGATTGTTGTCTCTTCTTGTTCCATTTCTGTTCTATAGCGAAAATAGTCACCTAAATGAAGAGACATCGCCTCGACTGCGTCGGTATTGTTCACTTTAGCCATATTTTTTATATAAAAGAGACAGTTGTATAAAAAGTGTGGATCGATTTGAGCCTGCAATAGCTTTAAGCTCGCTTGTTGTGAACGAATTTTTTCTTCGTACACCTCTTCTATTAATGTTTGAATTTGATCCGCCATTTCATTAAATCCGCTCATTGCAATGGCAAACTCCTTTTGGTCAGGTACAGTCATGCGCGTCTGATAGTGACCTCTTTTGAATTGCAAAATCGCATCTTTTAACTTATCAATTGGTCTATGAATTTGCGTGTATAAAAGCCAAGCTGACATGACACCTAAAAGAAGCAATACGCCTCCCGTCACATAAAACCAGACGCGGGTTGTTGCGATAGGGCTAAGGACTTCCTCCAAAGGAACAAGATCAACAAGGACCCAATCTAAGCTTTCTGAAGCAATGTAGGATAATGTATAATCCGCTTCATTCCATTCAAATCGATATGTACCTTTCGACTCTTCATGCATCTGTAAAGTGAATGCTTCACCTAATGGCACATCTTCGGTTGTACCTGCTGGTTTAATGGGGTCAAAATCAGGATGATACAAAAACGAATACCCATCATTCATTAGCTCCAAGTCTTTTAACTGGTGTTGTACGGCTTCGCTATAAATTCGAGCTTCCACAATAACCGCTTGATCGTTTTCACCACCATAAACCGAGTCTGTCACATGTTGAACAAAGTAAGGACGATCCGCATCCTTGCCTTGTCCATCTGCGACGTAGCGCCATGACCGTGACAATGTTTCTGGTCTTTCTGGCGATGCACCCATTGTGGAAAGCTGTCTCTCGCCGTCGGGAAAAAAAATCGTCACATCAACTAGAAATGTACTTAACTGCTGGTAAAGCATAAGTGTTTGCTGGATATCTTGCTGGAGTTCTATCGATTCATAAGGACTTAATAAATCAATCGTCCGTAACCGACTTGTGTCTTGGTCGATGCTTAATGCGACAAGAAATTGCGATACTTGCCATAAATCAGCTTCAATTCGATTCATTGATACGTCCAATCGGTTTAAGTTTCGTGTATCAATTTCTTCACGAACAACTCGCTCACTAACTAGATTTGAGTACGTATAGAGCGCAACGACTGGCACAAGTAAAAGAATCATACTGACGACCATTTTGTGAAATAAACTTAGTTGTTTAAACATAACGCTCCCCCTCTTAAGCGTTATTTTAATCGATAAAAGAGGATTGTGGGACACTTGACTCAAGAAAAAGACAGCGCTTACTTTTTACGCTGTCTTCTATATGAATTAGTTTGCATTCACGATCTCAAACCATTCATTCACTTCAGCGACAACATCATCGCCACCTTGATTTTTCCATTGTTCAATTAGGCTATCAAATTCATCAATCGACGTTTCGCCATAAATCATCTTATTGAATCCTTCACTAAGCAACGTATCTAAAGCATCACCGCGGCTGACCATTGTTTCTGTTGGTCTTCCTGTAAACATACTAGGAATTTGAGCGTCTGCACTATCAACAACAATTCGAGCGCCTTCCCATGCTTCTTCTGGATACTGTAAATATACTTTTCGTTCAAAAGGTGTTTCTGGTTCATCGCCTCTTGCAAAATCAGCTAATGCATTAATGTAAAGACTAGGAATGCGGGCACCATCGTAGGTTAACGTATATTTAACTGGATCAATTCGTCCACCAGGAATATCTGCGTCCGCATAGTTCACGTCTCCGTCTTCTAGTACATAGTCGTACCCTTCTGCAAATCCATATTCAAACTCACTTCCTTCATCTGGATTCGCGAAATGCTCAAATAAATAATTTTGATAGACAAAGAAGGCTTGAATTTCATCTTCTGTTGCATTTTCATTGAACATAACGGCTCCGTTTTGTGACGTAATTCCTGTTGAGCGTCCTTTGTGTCCATCTGGACCTGTCGGAATATCATACGCTTTGTATTCTGCACCTTCCACATTTTCCAGAAGTTCTGCTAATGGCCAGTCTGGCATCCAGTGTGGTCCCGCAATGATTCCAGCACGACCAGCAGTAAACAATTCAGCTGCTTTTCCTTCATCCCAAAGTCCAGATTCAGGGTGCATATAGCCTTCGTCCATCCAGTGCTTGAGGGTTTCTAACCCCTCTTTAATTTCCGGCTGAACGTCTCCATTTTCAAGCGTTCCATCATCGGCTAGATTGTATTGGTTTGGCATGCCTCCATGGGCACCAAAAACCCAGTCAACCGTCGACATCCACGTATTAAGCTGATTCGCAAAACCAGCAGCTAATCCATAAACTTGCTCGCCTGTTCCCGTAGGATCATCGTTCACAAATGCATCCATGATTGCTTCCACATCGTCTATTGTCTCAGGGGCTTCTAAATCGAGTTCATCCATCCAATCTTGTCGAATGAACAAAACCGTATCACCATTCATTTCATAATCTAAAATTGGAATCGCGAACCTTCCTTCTTCCCGAGTGTAAGGGTCCCATGCATGGGGATCTGCGTCCATTGCTTCTTTCCATGTAGGCGATGCATATTTATCAAAAATATCGCCAACCTCCATTACACGACCTGAATCAATTAGATCCTGGGTTAAATGACTCCGCAGAGCCAAAATCGACGGTAATTCTTGATTTGAAGACATTTCAAGCTGTAATTTGGTTTCAAATGTTTCACCAGGTCCACTTGTCGTCCACATATAATTTAAATCGACATTAAATGTATCTTTCACCCATTGCGTGTGCACGTTGTCTTCAATCGTTTCACCTTCCCGGAAAAAAATATCGCCAGAAACATGCTTAATTAAATCCAATGTTACAGGTTCTTCAAAACGCTCTGTCAATTCTTCCGCCGAAGTTACCGCATCAACCGTGCTTTCTTTTTCATTGGAATTGTCACTACAAGCAGAAAGCGCTACAACAGCCACACTAGATAAGACAATCGCATGATATCTTTTCAAACTTGCTCCCCCTCTGTTTCATCTATTCGTATCAATCCGCTTAACGAAAAAACTATTGTAAGCCTTTTCATTTGTACTATATCTTGTTTTTCAGCGTTTTAATATAACACTTCTTTTAGATTTATATCACTTTCTTTACTTATCGAGAGGAAAATGTAGCCAAACGCAAAAAAGGCCGTTATTCGACCTTTTTCACTTCAATGACCACTGCTTTACTTATTTTTTTGAAACCTATGTCTTGGTAAATATGGTTAGAGGTTGGGTTCGCTAAATCCGTATAAAGAAGAATCGTGGTAAAGCCTTCTTCTCTACATTGTTGGCAAAGGGCGGATACACAACTAGATGCATAGCCCCTTCTCCTTAAATGTTCAGGAGTATACACAAGATTAATCGTTACCGTTTTATCAATTTTACGGGTTGCGTTTGCCATTGCCACGCACTCCCCATCTACAATGAATAGATGGAGTCCACTTTTTTCAAATTGAATTTGAGCACTCCTATACGCTTCTTCTAACGTTTGTCTCGCTTCTGAAAGATTTGCTTCTTTATCAAACGCACGGATCCACTCCGCTACAGTTGCTATATCCATTCGCGTCATCTTTCGTAATGTCCCCGAATAGGAAGGATTAAACATCGACATATCTAATGAATAAAGCTGTTGGTCCATTGTAATGACTGGTTTTCTGCTTCGTAATGCCGCCAAAGCATTAGTGATCATTTGAGTCGGTTCTTTCTTCCCGACAAACCGTGTAACGGAATACGCACTCAACATTTGAGCAAACACATTTGCCGCTTCTTCTTTTAATGGTGCAGAGAAAGCTAACACAACTTGTTCTGGGATTGTTTGTAAACAAAAACCAATTGGCTCCTCTTTCATTGTTAAACAACCCATTAAGTGAGGACGATGTTTTGCACGGAGCGCTTGCTTCAAAATGCCAAGAAATAAACTATTCTCACTCAGATTATGCGATAACGCCGCAGTGCTCATTTCGTAAAAAGCATCTACGTCTTCGAATAGGTTTGCTTCCATTCTGTCCCCCTGACGTTACGATTGTCTCTCTTCCACAAGCTCCACAATTTTTGCAATTACTTGAACCGCTTTTTCCATGTCATCGACTGAAATATATTCGTAGCGACCGTGATAATTTTGCCCACCCGTAAAAATATTTGGTGTTGGTAAGCCCTTATAAGAAAGCTGTGATCCATCTGTTCCACCTCGAATTGGCCCTACAATTGGTTCAATGTCACAAGCCTTCATTGCATCAAGTGCTACATCAACAATCTCTGGCTTCGGTTCAATTTTTTCACGCATATTGTAATACTGATCTCTCATTTCTAACGAGACATTTTCTTCGCCATGCTTCCCCTGCATCTGTCTAACAATCGCTTCCATCTTCGCTTTGCGACTGGCAAAATCTTTTCGATCAAAATCGCGAATGATGTAGTGCAATTCGGCGTAATCTGTATCCCCATTCATTGATAAGAGGTGATAAAAGCCCTCATACCCTTCCGTAAATTCTGGTGCCTCATCTGCAGGTAATTGATCTTGAAACTCCATTGCTCGCTTCATCGCATTAACCATTTTATTTTTTGCAGTTCCAGGGTGTGTACTTACACCTTGAAAACTTACTTTTGCAGCTGCCGCATTAAAGCTTTCAAATTGAAATTCGCCTAGCGGTCCACCATCCAATGTGTAAGCAAAATCAGCATGAAACGCATCAACATCAAAGTGATGAGGTCCTCTGCCAATCTCTTCGTCAGGCGTAAAAGCAACGCGAATCTTCCCGTGTTTTATTGATGGGTTATCGATCAAATATTCCATCGCCGTCATAATTTCCGCAATGCCTGCCTTGTCATCAGCACCCAGTAAAGTCGTTCCGTCTGTTGTGATAAGCGTATGGCCCACATAATTTTTCAGCTCTGGAAATTGACTCGGAGATAACGTCACATTCTCGTTTAACGGAATATCGTTGCCATCATACTGTTCATGGACAAGTGGGTTAACCCCTTTTCCTGTAAAATCTGTTGCCGTATCGACGTGGGCAAGAAAACCAATAGTTGGTACATCTTTGTCTGTATTCGCTTCAAGGGTTGCCATTACATAACCATTATCATCCATCTCAACATCCGTCATGCCAATGTCGATTAATTCATTTACGAGTACTTGTCCGAGTTCAAGCTGCCCTTTAGTCGTCGGAACCACGCTACTTGCTTCTGAAGATTGTGTATCTATTTTTGCATAACGTGTTAAACGATCAATTAACTTCTGCTTCATTTTTTAACTTCCTTTCAAGCTTTTCTCCTATTATAGCAAATTCCATTTTATTCGTAGATTGTTTTTACTTGAGTCCATTTCATCAATTAAGTTAGATGCGGACATGACTGCTACTATTTGTTATGACCTTCCTTCAATTAGCACAAAATGATCGATTTTTATGAAAAGACTTGCTTTTTATTGTCAAAATTCTTATACTACTAAGAACTATACAAGAAGCACTGATGAGGACAAGACGTTCCGTTCCACTTTTTACTAGAGAAAAAAGGGCTTAGGCTGGAACCCTTTTAAAAAAGACGTGACGTTACCACCTCTGAGCTAGCATAGGGACAATCTATGCTCGGTCTAACCGTTATCGATTGAAGCGTGCAAAGATTAATTTTGCAAATGTAGGGTGGAACCGCGACCACATTCGTCCCTTAAGAGGGATGAGTGTGGTCTTTTTTTTATATGAAAAAAGCATGAAAGAGGACATGTGATAAAAGGAAGAATGCGTTACAGAGAATGAGGCATGAGCTGAGAGCCTTGTCGCCAGCCTTTTAGCATACCACCTTGGAGCTGGTATAGGGACAATCTATACCCGGGAGACCGTTATCGTAATGAAGACAATTGCATGCGCAATTAATTGAGGGTGGAACCATGACCACATCGTCCCTGTTCTATAGGGGATGGTGTGGTCTTTTTTATTTAGAATCATAAGGAGGAACAAACATGAATTCACACAAATCACATCAAGATATCGCAAAAGAAATGGATCTATTTGTCACAGTAGAAGAAGCTCCTGGGATGCCCTTCTTCTTACCAAATGGTATGGTGATCCGCAACGAATTGGAGCAATTTTGGAAAGACCTTCACGCTAAAAATGGGTACGAAGAGGTCAAAACACCCCTGTTATTGAAGCAACATTTATGGGAACAGTCAGGGCATTGGGCTCATTATAAAGACAATATGTATTTTTCTGAAGTTGATGGCCAAGCATATGCGATTAAACCTATGAGTTGTCCTGGCGCATTGCTTATTTATAACCAAAAACGAAGAAGTTATAGCGACCTACCCATTCGTTATGCTGAGCTTGGTCACGTGCATCGCTATGAAAAATCGGGGTCTTTAAACGGCTTGCTGCGTGTTCGCTCCATTACACAAGACGATGCGCATATCTTCGTTCATAAAGATCAAATCGAAGCGGAACTCATTCGTATTCTCGACCTTGTTCATCAAGTGTATAAAACATTTGGTTTTGACTACCGTGTTGAGCTATCTACTAAGCCTGAGAAAGCGATGGGAGACGCGAATCAGTGGGATCACGCGGAAGCTGTTCTCAAAAACGTTTTAGAGAAACAAAGGATTTCGTACGTCATTAATGAAGGCGATGGTGCTTTTTATGGCCCCAAAATCGACTTTCATATTACGGATTCGAGAAGTCGAAGTTGGCAATGTGGAACGATTCAATTAGATTTCCAAATGCCGGAGAAGTTTGACTGTCTCTTTAGCAATAATCAACAACAACTCAAACACCCTATTCTCATTCATCGTGCGATTTACGGTTCTGTTGAGCGATTTATGGCGATTCTAATTGAGCATTATGAAGGACGGTTTCCATTCTGGCTTGCACCTGTACAAGTCGAGATCTTACCCATTCATGAATCACAACATGAATATGGAGCAATGGTCTTAACACGTTTGAAGGAAAAAGGCATTCGAGCACGGTTAAACGTAAAAAATCAATCGTTTGGTGCCAAAATCCGTGCATCACGCATGAATAAAACACCCTATCGAATTATCATTGGAAAGGAAGAGATCGACCAACAACAAGTAACGTTGCAAGACCGAGATGGCCAGCAACGATCTCTACCACTAGACGATTTGCTACCTGCATTGGGGCAAGAGTGAGGGATAAAAAAGACGAGCAACTTCAGCTCGTCTCTCTTATCCGCCCATCTTCTAAATGGATGACCCGATCACAATGATCAAACATGCGTTGGTCGTGGGTAATCATAATAGCTGCTTTCCCCTTTTCCTTTACTTCAGATGAAAGGGTTTGTACAATTTCTTCTGCTCGCTTTGCATCAAGGCTAGCTGTCGGTTCATCTGCTAGAATAAACGCTGGGTCATTCATCCATGCCCGTGCAATTGCCACACGTTGTTTTTCTCCGCCGGATAACTGTATCGGATATTGCTTCAAACGATGACTTAATCCTAAACCGTCAAGAAGAGAGCGAGCTCGTTTTTTCGCTTCAGCTTTATCCATTTTTGCTAGTTTGGCTACATACAATAATTGGTCTTCTACTTTTAAAAAAGGAATGAGGTGTGCAGATTGGAATATAAACCCAATTTGAGTCAACCTCACATGGCTTCGTTCTTTCTCACTAAGCTTCGTGAGAGAGCGACCATTTATCGCCATCTCCCCACTACTTGGAGAAAGAAGGGCACCAGCAATGGAAAGCATTGTACTTTTCCCAGAACCTGATGGACCGGTTATACAGATCAACTCACCAGCCTTTACCTCTAAAGAGATGTCTTTTAATACATCCACTTTCCCCTCGCCTTCACCAAACGATCGTGTAATGCCATTAAATTCTATCATTGTACTCATTCTTGTCCTCCTCCAATCGCTTTTAACGGATCGATCTTCATCACTTTTACAATTGACAGAAGAGATCCGATCATGGCAACACCAAAGAACAACAAGGCAAGCAATCCAATTAATTCAACATCTAAGTGAAATGGCAAACCTTGCGGTAAAAGACTTCCTACAAGTAATGTTACGCTTATGCCTAGACCAACACTTATAAAGGATAGAACAATGACCTGAAGAAAGACGGCCGTTGCGAGTTGGCTTGATTTCGCTCCAATGGCTTTTAAAATTCCAAACTGCGTCAATTTTTGAATGGTAATGACATAGAAAAACGCAGCTAACACAAATGCCGAGATAATAAAGAGAAACACAATCATCATGGTGAGCGACCCTTGTTCCGCACTATAGCCAGGAATACCAGATAGGACATCGTCATGCGTAACGACTTCAGCTGATTCTAGCTGTCTCGTTAAATCTTCCGCTTCCTCACCGGACGTTGTCGGTAAGATATAGGCACTCACTGTGAACGCATCGCTCCTTCCCATTTCAATCCAATCCTCTTCCGAAACATGTAAAATAGGCGAATGACCAAAACGTTGGTTTTCTGAGAATCCTGTTATTACAAATGTCATGTCACTACCAGAGTCAATGACAGTTGAACCAACGTCGAACCCTTCTTCTTTAAGTGATTTATCCGCAATGAGTTCCCCAGTTTCTTTTGGTTGTTCACCTTCTACAACGTCAGGAAACCAAACGCTGTCTTGAGAAAAAGACATGAACGCAATATCTGCTAACGCCTCTTCACCATCTTCAATTTGAGCCATATGGATGCCAAGTTTTTCAGCATCTTCACTAAATGCTTCAATAGTTTCTTGGTCCGTTTTTTCTATAAGTGAACGGGTTAATTGGTAATCGGCTTCTTCGTCCACTACAAAGGAATCTGTATTCATATTCATAATACCTGCTGCATTATCAGCAGCAAGTCCTTGTGCTAGACCTGATACAAACAAGACTAAAAAGGAAAGCAAGAACATGATTAGGGCAACGAGGGCATAACGGAGCCGTGCATACATCAGTTCTTTTATCGCTAAAAACATATCATCACTTCTTTCTTTGTTTGATATGCTTACCTTACTGCGCCATTATGAATGGAACATGAACACGTCTATACCTTTTTACGTGGTAAGCGCACAATGAATGTTGTTCCAACACCTTTCTCACTTGTCACATCAATCATCCCCCCATGTCGTGTGACAATTTCATGGACAATGGCTAATCCGAGCCCATTGCTTTCTTTTTTACTCGTTCTTGACTGATCCTCTTTATAAAATCGTTCAAAAATCTTAGGAAGCGCCTCTGGTGAAATGCCTTCTCCATTATCTTCAACCTTGACGATTACATCTTGGTCTTCTTGGTAACCATTGATACGAATGGTCCCTTCAGGTTTTGAAAATTTCACCGCATTCGTAAACAGATTTAACCACACTTGGTAAAGCAGCTGTTCATCCCCCTCTACGATAAGCGATTCAGCGAAGTCTGTTTGAACAAATAACTCTTTCTCTCGCCACCTAAAAGCATGGGTACGAACAATATCCATCCACTGCTCGGCCACACGGCACTGATTCCTATTTAGTTCTCCATGTTCAAGAGAAGCTAACGTCAAAAGCTGCCTACTTAAACTTGATAATCGCTTACTTTCCAATTCAATCTGTTCAACATATTGCTTCCGCTCAAGATCTGTGCGCTCCTCATGTTTTAACGCGTGGGTCATTCCTTGAATTGTCGTTAAAGGGGATTGAATCTCATGCGATACATTTGCAACAAATTCTCGTCTAAGACGTTCCTGACGTTCAATTGTTTGGGCCATTGAGGAAAAATGATTCGCTAATTGGCCTATCTCATCTTTCCGTTTTGTCGGCAATTCCAATTCGAATTCTGCCTGCTCCATTTTCTTTGTTGCCCTTGTTAATTGCTCTATGGGCGCAACAAGGTATCGTGTTGATACAAATACGACTAATACACTAAACAACAGAATAAATACAACTAAAACAGCTAAAAATGAGCGAAATTCTCCTAATTGCTGTTCCACATTTGGACGAAGAAAAAGCGCAGCCATATCATCTTCGAATAGGACTGGAACACCGACTGTATTTCTTAATTCATTATTAAAAAAACCTGTTACAAACAATTGCCCAGACGTTTCCCCAACTCCGTTGTACGTTTGCCCTAACATCACACGCTGAACATCGGATGTAGGTAATTGTTCATCTCGAAACGAACCACCATAAAATTGAGGCTCCTCACCATCAACAAACAACGCCATCTGATAGCCAAGTTGTCCAATATGATTCAGATATTGTTCATCAGACGTCAGGTTCTCTTCTAGAAAGCGTTGCACTTCTTCTGCCACTTCCGTTATTCGTTCACTGTTTTCTGGTTTAAGATAGAGTTGATAGTATACATTTGTTAATACGAACGAAAATAAGCTGCTCAAAGCCATCACGCCAATGATTGTTAGCACGACACGCACATAAAGGGATCTCAAGAATGCACCTCCAGTTTATAGCCAACACTTCTTACCGTTTGAATCGTAAAGCCCGCATTTTTTTCTTTAAACCGACTTCGCAATCGCTTGATATGCACATCAACCGTTCGTTCGTCTCCATCAAAATCAATTCCCCAAACGCGCTCAATCATTTGTTCACGGGTAAACGTTCGGCTAGGATGTGCTGCTAAATAATGAAGCAGTTCAAATTCCTTTAGCGGCAGCATCAGCACCGATTGATGAAGACGAATTTCATAACTTGACGTATCAATGATGACATTCCCTACTTGTATCGCTTCTTGTTGTTCTTTTTGGTACCGTCTGAGCAAAGCCCGAATCCGAAATAACAGCTCTTTTGGTTCAAATGGTTTTGTGACATAATCATCGGTTCCAGCTAAAAATCCCTTTGTCTTGTCTTGTAGCTCTGATTTAGCCGTTACCATTAACACAGGGATATCATAAAATGAGCGAATTTCTTCGCACAATTCATACCCATCCATGTTTGGCATCATGACATCGACAATGGCTAAGTCAATGGGTTGTTGCGCTAGCACATCCAGTGCTTCTACTCCATCACCGGCTTCTAGGACATCATAGTGATGTTCGCTTAAATCTTTCTTCATGAACGCACGAATTGTTTGATCATCATCAACAAGTAAAATTTTTTCGTTCATTCTTTATTCCTCCAACAAATCATACTCTCCTTACTATTGCCAACTCCCTCTAAAAAATCAAGTGACAGAAAAAAGCTCATCGACTTTACTAAGTCGACAAGCTTTGCAATCGGTTGCACTATCCTTTTACCCCTGTAAGAGCAATACCTTCAATAATTTGTCTTTGTGCAAAGAAATAAATAATGAGCACAGGTACAACCGAAATGGTTGCCCCAGCCATCAATAATGGCCACTGCGTCACGTAAAGCCCTTTAAACATTGCGAGTAAGAGCGGCACTGTAAAGAGTTCAGTACTACTTAAGAACGTTAATGGCTGAATAAAGTTATTCCATATTCCAATGAAAGAGAAAATCCCGAACGCCGCAAGTGCTGGCTTAATTAATGGCAACATGATTCTCAAGTAAATAAAAGCTGGATTTGCACCGTCCATCACTGCAGCTTCTTCCATTTCTTTCGGAATACCAAGCATAAACTGTCTAAGAAGAAAGACACCAAAGGCATTAAACAGCGCGTTTGGAACAATAATTGATAGGTGCGTATTGACCCATCCTAAGCTATCAAGGATTAAGTAAAGAGGAATAAGCGTTACTTGCATCGGTACCATCATTGTTGCAAGAAAGGCTATAAACAGGAATTTCGATCCCGGAAATTTCAATTTCGCGAACGCATACGCCGCCATTGAACACGTAATGATCTGGCTCACCACAACAATCGTTGAGATATAAAAGCTATTCCAATACGCCCGACCAAACGGCATTGCCGTTAACGAGTCTGTGAAGTTGCTCCACATAACGGGATCTGGAATAATCGTCGGCGGAACTGAAAACATTTGTTCAAATGATTTTAAACTACTCAGTCCCATCCAGATAAAGGGCCCTGCCATTACAAGTGAACCAATAATGAGCGCAAGATGGAGAAGAATGCGAGATGGTCGTAGCGTACGCTTCTTCTTATGTTGTACAGGAGGTTGCGTGTTTGGTTGCGTATTATCTGCCGCCGTCTTCATAATGCACCCACTTTCTAGAAACCGTAAACTGAATTAGCGTAAAGATTAAAATGATGACAAATAAAATCATTGCTGCGGATGTACTTGTGCCAAACGAGCTTCTCGTAAAGGCTTCATCAAAAATGTGGAGGACGAGTGTGTAACTGGCGTTTCCCGGTCCCCCTTGCGTCATCACATAGGCTTGGTCAAACACTTGGAACGAACCAATGACCGTCATGATGGCTACAAAAAACGTTGTTGGTGATAGCAGCGGCATCGTAATATTTTTAAACTTTTGCCAAGCAGACGCACCATCGATTTCTGCTGCTTCATAGTAGCTTCTGGAAATGCCTTGTAAACCAGCTAAGAAGATGACCATATTCGTCCCAAGTCCCCACCAAATACTTAGCATCGCGATAGAAGGAAGAACAAAGCGACGATCGGTTAACCAGTTTGGACCTTCAATACCTACTGCCGCTAACATTTGATTAATCAAGCCGAAATCTCCATTCAAGAGCCACATCCAGATGACCGCTATTGAAACGGAGCTAGTGACAACCGGCATAAAGAAAAACATCCGATAGAAATCTTTGCCCTTTACTTTATTTAGAGCAAGTGCAGACAGAAGAGCCGCTGCAATCCCACCTGGTATGACGATTAATGAATAAATGGTTGTGTTTCGCATAGCGGCACGAAAATTGCTATCTTGAAACTGAGTAATATAATTTTCTAATCCAACAAACGTCCGTTCACCGAACCCATCCCACTGCATGAAACTGATTCCAAAGGCAAACATGAGCGGGAGCAAAGAAAAGAGAATCATGCCAATCATTTGTGGTGCAATAAACGCGTATCCCCACCATTTCTCTCGTTTTGTAAACAACACGGCCCCTCCTTTTAAAAGAAGGAGGAGAATCACTCTCCTCCACTTTTATTCTCTATTTAGTCTAAATCAAGCGCTTCTTTCGCTTTCGCTGTGGACTGTTCTAACGCGTCCGTTGCATCAATATCCCCAAGCATCATTAGCTCATAAATATCTTCCAAGTCTTCATTTAGACCTGGGGAAGTAAACTCTAAATCAATGACTCGACCAACGCCACGCGCGTCCAGCAAGTATTGCCCGTGTTCTGGGCGATCTTGATTCAGAACAATCTCATCGATTCCCTCAACAGAAGGAACGGCATTTCCTTCACCGTCTAATCGCACTTCTTGCCCTTCAGTTGACGTGTAGTATGAAATAAATTTCTGCGCTTCCTCAACGTGATCTGAATTAGAATTCACCGCCATGTATGCAGTGGCAATTGCTGCTGTTTCAAGTTGTTCCCCTGTATTTGATGGAAATGGGATGTAGTCAAACTCAAGACTTGAATTTAAAAACATCGGCGTTAACCAGCGACCTGCAGAGACAAAGCCCACTTGCCCTGACATGAACATGGCTTCTATGCCTTGCCCTTCAGGCATGGTTCCAGCATACGTAAAGTTGCCTTCATCGACCATTTCATCTACAAATTCAAATGCTTCTTTCGTATTTGGATCAGTATCCGCCACAATTGAATCCGCGTCTGCAAACTGCCCGCCATTTGTCCAAATCCAGTTAATCATCGCCACATGCCCGCTCTCCTGCATATAGCCATGGTTCCCTGCTTCATTTAACTGACCTGTCACTTCCGCAAAGGTATCCCAGTTCCACTCGCCATTTTCGTAATACTCTTGTGGCGATGTAATGTCATTTTCCTCTAAGAGTGCTTTATTGTAATAGAGCAAGAATGGGTTACAGTCAACTGGCAAGCCATAGATGACGTCTTCGTCTCGTGAAGCTCCCCATATATCATCTGTAAACTCATCTTCCGTTACAAAGGATTCATCTGTTTCCATAAATTCTGATAACGGTTCAATCGTTCCATTCGCCATCAAGGTCGAAATATTCTCTGCCCCCACATAAAACACATCAGGCGCCTGACCACCTTGTAAACGGGTTGTTAAAGTCTGAAAATAGCTATCGTTTGGTAAACCAGTTAACGTTACTTCAATGTCGTCTTGCATCTCGTTAAACGCATCGACCGCTCGATTATATACGTCTAACTCTGCTGGATTCCCCCAAGCTGAAAACGAAAGCTGCACGACGTCCCCATCGCCACCTGTGCCTGAAGAACCAGAGCTACAACCTGCCATTACAGACATCGCTACCGCTGATACGAAGCCAATACCAAAGATTTTTTTCATTTTTTTCACTCCCCCGATTGATTGAAAACGTTTACAAGTTGTACTATTGAAAAAACAGAGAAAACGTTTGCCCTTATCTCTAAAACTTCTTCATACTTTTATTATAAATCAGCGAGAAACGAATCGATTCTGGAATATTTTTAAGGATAAGGGTAATTTTTTGCGGTCTATACCATAATCACATCAAAGGAGGTAGTTCTTTTGGATGATAAATCGTCCTTTATTAGAGGTTCGCATTCGTTCACGTTTCAGTTTTTACCTGAAACCGGCTTGCTTAGCTTATGGAACATTGGTTGGGAAGTAAGAACAGACCCCTCTTACTATTGGGATGGTCGGACTAGGCTTGTGGATCATAACACGTTAATTTTCCAATACACAATTTCAGGAAAAGGCATATTAGAAATCAATAATCAAACCTATACGATTAATCAGCATGAAGCATTTATTATTTCCGTTCCTGGTAATCATCGCTACTATTATCCAAAAGATGCGACAGAACCGTGGGAGTTTATTTATATTGCCTTACAAGGACCAACTGTAGAAGATATCTCAACACGCTTAACGAAAGAAACAGGACCTATTGTCGAGCTATCTCCAGACTCCTATTTAATTCGATCGCTTTTTTCTATTTACAATGAAACGAAAGCCGATCGACTTCGAGATCCTTACCAAGCCGCAGCACATGGCTATCAATTTTTACTCGAATGTTTTCGGACACTACACACAAACACACCAAAAGGCGACTCTTATTATTATCAACAAGCGTTCGCTTACATCGAATCAAATTTTCATAAGCAGATTTCGTTAGATGATGTTGCTGAACAAATCGGGGTGTCACGCTATAGCCTAACACGATTATTTAAGAAACAAACAGGCGCTACGCCGATGGAATTTGTTCGCGAACTTCGCATTCGGAAAGCGTGCGCAATGTTAATTCATACAAGTCGCCCTATCAAAGACATTTCGTGTGAAGTCGGCTTCCTTGACGTGAATTATTTTCATAAAGTATTTAAACGCTATACCGGATCAAGTGCTAGTTTTTTTCGGAAAAAAGGAGATTTCTCACAAATTTATTTGCGGAAAACAAGAGGAGAATAAGATTACAAAGATAACAAATGAGTGTCTTTTTTCGTAATACTCTTCAAAAATAACGGCAAAGCGCGGTGAACTAACCGCATGTTCATAAAGGTCTGTGTAAAGTTCTTTGAATCCCTTCTCACTAGTCTTTTTTCACGTATACTAGCTTTTACAACACAAGAGACGACGTAAAGGCGGTGTACGAAAATGGACAAACGGATTCATTGGATCGATGCGGCAAAAGGGCTCGGGATCATCTTGGTTGTAATGAGTCACGCACCGATGAACCCCGAATTAAAAGCATTTTTGTTCGCATTTCACATGCCATTATTCTTTTATTTATCCGGGGCCGTATTTAAACCGAGTAACCAATCACCAGTGACATTTATAAAGAAAAAGGCGAGGGGACTGTTGTTACCTTATTTTCTTTTCTCTGCCATGACCTATCTCACGTGGTTTCTCATCTTTCGTCATTTGTCGTTTACACCTGGCGAAAATGTAGACCCTTTAAATCCTTTCGCAGGGATCTTTCTTTCAACACCTGAGAATTATCAATTAACCTACAATCCGGCCATTTGGTTTCTAACATGTTTATTTTTAGTCGAACTTTTATTCTTTTTCTATTATCGCGTAAGTCGTGGCAAATGGATTGGGTTATTTCTACTAACCGCAGCAGGCTTGGGCTATGCTTCAACTTTCTTTACCTTTGCATTACCTTGGAATGGGTTCGTTGCGTTGTCAGCAGTTGTCTTCTACGGACTTGGTTTTTTAACAAAACATTTGTGGAAAACTTTTTCTTGGAAAGTGGTAATCCCACTATCCACTGCCCTGTTCACGCTTATGTACCTCATTCAATCTGTTAATGAGCGAATTGATATGCGCGGGAATATACTTGGTGAACCATACGTGTTTTACCCAGCTGCACTACTAGGAATGATTGCATTTCTATTGTTTATCCAAAAGGTACAGCACTCAAAAGGCCTATTATTCTTAGGATCAAATTCAATTGTCATCTTGCTTGTGCATATGCCTATTCTGAATACAGTTCGAGCCGCTATGCATTATGGACTCGGTGTCAATCTCGACACCGCGAATACTCTTCCTTGGACGTTATTATTTACAGGCTTAACGCTTGCTTTGACAATTCCGTTTATTTATTTCTTCAATAAACACCCGTGGTTCCTAGGAAAAAAACAGCCAAAAGAAGCCAAAGCGAAACGAACATCGCCACGTATCTCTCTACACGAAAAAGCCGTCCCATAATGTAGGGACGGTTTTTTATCTCCTTATTCAACGGGCCAACTCTCTTGTTTATACGCCATATCCCAAAACATATATTCATAACGGCTCGTATTCATAAAGATTGCTTCTAAGCGATTAAGCTCTTCTTCTGACTTAGAATCAGCAAGGGCATCTAGTGTCTCAATAAGCCAGTCTGCAATTTGACCAAATTCATCTGAAGAATACATGCGTACCCATTCTCCGTAATATTCATGATCTAAGGCGCCTGGAATTTTTGCCAACTCAAGGCCAATTTCGTAATAATTCCACGCACAAGGTAAAATGGAAGCAATCAGTTCTGCTAACGATCCTTTTTGCGCTTCCGCTAGCATCGCACTGCTATATGCTAACGTAACAGGTCCAGGAACGGTAGCTTCTAGCTCCTCGCGACTAACGCCCAGTCGCTCAGCATATGAACGGTGTAGTTCCATTTCCGTATTCAGCGTTTCATCTAATGCGGCAGCAAAACCGGACATGGTCTTTAGATCAGGGGCGAGCACCGTGCCCATCGCCATGACTTTCGCATACTCAATTAAATACTTATAATCTTGTTTCAACCAATGTTGAAACGCTTCTTTCGGCAATGTACCGTGACCAATTCCTTGGACGAAAGGATGGTTATGGCTAGCCGTCCATACAGCATCCGCGTGTTGACGAATTCGTTGCGTAAATGACATAAAATCGCTCCTTTAAGCTTCATTTAAAAAACCACTTTCTTTGATTAGGAAAGTGGCTTCACGTCATTGATGGACGAGCTAGCATACACTTCCCTACGCTAGTTCAAACTAGATCAGGTGATAAGGGTTAAGGTCTACTGCCTCTCTCAGCCAAAATGGCACCCCTAGTGGTCTTTTATTCTCTTTCTACTATCATAGATGAACGACAAACTTTGTGCAAGAAGGACGTCCATCGTTCTCCTAGCAAAAAACAAGCCTAGCGCATGACGCTTCCGCCAGAAATTTTAACAGACTCCCCTACGATATTTTTGGCTGCATCGGTTAAGAGATAAATAATCGTGTTGGCTACTTCTTCAGGTTCTGTAATTCGACCAGACGGCAAGTTTTGTTCAACTTCATTTAATTGTTCCTCATAAGAACGGCCGTTTTGCTTCGCTTTTCGCTCAATTGCACCTTTGCCCATCTCTGTATTAACAAAACCTGGACAAACAGCATTGACGCGTACTTGATTTTCAATCGCTTCTAGCGCAAATGATTGCGTAAACCCAATTAAGGCAAATTTACTACCTGCATAAGCAGAATTTCCATAGGTTCCTCTTAAACCAGACAGCGACGATACATTCACAACCGCTCCTTCTTGCTCTTGTTTCATCGATTGATAGACTTTCTGGGTTAAAAGAATAAGAGAGGTAAAGTTTGTATGCATGATGCTTGTCATCGTCTCTTCGTCCAACTCTTCCACAATCGCTCCACCGCTCATCCCAGCTGAGTTCACCAGTCCAAAAATCGGACCATGTTTCTTGATGGCTTTTTCAACGAGTTGGTTACGCTCATCTTCTACATTTAAATCTGCTGGAACGATCAAGATGTCTTGATATTCTTTTTGTAGTGCGTTTAATTTCTCTTCGTTTCGACCAGTAACCGTTACGTTAGCGCCTAGTTTAGTCAGTGTTTTAGCCGTTGCTGCACCAATACCACCAGTAGCTCCTGTTACCAAGATATGTTTGTCCTGTAACACGTCATTTGCAAAAACCATTCTGTCGTCACTCCTCGATTCATCTTTTGTTCTCTAATAACCGTTTCAGCTTCTTCTTAAACGAATGAACTTCATCTGGTAAGCTCATAACAAAAGAGAGTCCCTAATGATTAGGAAACTCTCTCAATAATGGTGCTTATTCCAAGCCCTCCCGCGATACAGAGTGAGATGAGGGCATACGTTCCTTGTCTTCTCACTAATTCATGCAGAGCTTTTGTTAATAAAATTGCCCCCGAAGCTCCAATTGGATGACCTAATGCAATCGCTCCGCCGTTTGGATTTAAACGCTCATCATCCATTTTCATTCCCCACTCATGTAAAACCGCAAGGGCTTGCGCAGAAAATGCTTCATTCAATTCAATTACATCTAAGTTTTTAAACGTTAAACCCACCTGCTTTAAGGCTTTAGCTGTTGCTGGAACAGGACCCAGTCCCATCTCTTTTGGAGAGACCCCTGCCGCTGCTTGTGCGATAATTTTTGCTCTTGGTTTGGCTGATAATTGCGTTAATCCCTTTTGTGATGTTAATAAAATCGCAGCAGCTCCATCGTTCCGACCTGAGCTATTGCCCGCCGTCACTGTGCCACCTTTTTTGAAGACAGGCTGTAAGGTTGCCAATTTCTCAATCGGCGCTAGGCGTGGATGCTCATCTTCAGAAAAGAGCAGTGTGTGCTTCTTTTGCTTTATTTCAACAGGTGTAATCTGAGACTGAAACCGTTCTGCCTCAATCGCACGGGCTGCTTTTTTTTGACTAGAATACGCAAACAGATCCTGATCTTCGCGGCTAATCCCATACTTTTCTGCTAAGGTTTCTGCAGTAAAGCCCATCGTAAATTCACCGTACTGCTCTTTTGGCTGTGACCGTGGCTGACTCTCCGTGTTCGGATCTAGCAATACGCCATTGCCTGCCCCTAACCCGAAACGAGCACCACGCAGATAGTATGGAGCCGTACTCATACTTTCAACCCCACCAGCAACAACAACATCTGCAAGCTGACTCATAATTTGCTGGGCCCCACTATTTACTGCTTGAAGCCCTGAACCACATTGCCTGTGAATTGTGTAAGCTGGAATCGCTTCAGACCAACCTGCTTTTAACAGCCCTATCCTTGCTATATTCGGCGAATCAGTACTTTGTTTTCCTTGACCGACAATGATTTCGTCGATGGCATCTAACTTTCCATCCACTCTTTTGACAAGCGACTCAAGCGTGTGGGCAAGCAATTGATCATCGTAATGTTGGGCTAGCGAGCCGCCTATTTTCCCAATAGGGGTTCGAACAGCTTCCACAATGTAAACGTCATTACCTTTCGTCATACGTATAAAACCCCCTTCCAGACTTTCGGCCAAGCCTTCCTGCTTTAACGTACTTGACGAGGAGGGGACACGGACGATACGTTTCCCCGAGTGTTTCATATAAATAAGTCATATTTCGCAAGCGTGTATCAAGCCCGACTAGATCGGCTAATTCTAATGGTCCCATTGGGTGATTTAAACCGAATTTCATCGCTTTATCCACATCTTCTACAGACGCAACACCTTCCATGACAAGATTCATTGCTTCATTACCGATTAGTCCATTCATTCGACTTGTCACAAAACCTGGAAACTCGTTCACCTCCACTGTCTCTTTGTTCAGGCCTTCTGCCACTTGTTTCACTTGCGCAAACGTCTCGTCTGACGTATCCAGCCCTCGTATAATTTCCACAAGCTTCATTTTGTGAGCAGGATTAAAGAAGTGCATCGCAATGCATTTTTCTGGACGCTCGGTTTGTGCGGCAATTTCTGTTGGACTCATGGTTGATGTATTTGTTGCAAGAATCGCTTCTTGTTTGCAAAATCGATCAAATTGTTGGAAGAGCTTTATTTTTAATGCGATATCTTCAAGAACGGCTTCAATCACGAGGTCGGCATTCCTGCATGCTTCTTCTAACGAAATCGTATACGTAACACGCCGAATTAATCGCTGTGCATCTTCTTTTGATACCTTCCCTCGCTGCAACGCTTTCTCTGCTTCAATTGCGATAAACTGCTCCGCATCGGTTAACGCTTGATCTGATTGATCGGTGATCATAACGGGAAATCCATGCTGAGCGGCAGTATAAGCAATACTTCTGCCCATGACACCTGCACCAACAATTGTTACTTGTTTCATTTGCTATTCCTCCGTTTCGCTTCAACCAAGCCACGTTCTACGACATAACGCATCACGTTTACAACTCGCTCTGGTGTGGGATAAACGGGAAATTGATGTTTTTGATAAAGCGACATTGCCTGAGGGGCAATCATGTCCGCACCCAATCGACCAACGACAATCGGTTTATTCGTTAATTCAAATACATCTAGGATGGCTTGTGCAATGACGGTTGCACCTGGATCGGCATTCGTGGTTAACATCACAATCACCGCGTCAATGTCAGGATCATTTGCTAGCGCTTTCAATACTTGTTTAAACATTTCTGGTTTCGCAATGACCTCAGCAGTCACATCAACTGGATTTTGTGGGGAACCAAAAACAGGAATTAGCGAACGAATTTCTTCCATTGATTGGGTTAAGATCGGAACTTCTAGATGCTTTTGCGCGCATAAATCTGCAATAACGCTACATGCTCCACCAGATGCGGTCATAATCCCAATTCGATTCCCTTTCGCTAGGGGCTGAATAGCAAGTGCGCGGGACACATCGATCAAATCATCAATTTGCTGCACACGAAGGATACCATGCTTCTTAAAAAATGAGTCATACACATCGTCATCTCCAGCAATTGAACCAGTATGAGATTGAACTGCCCGCTTTCCTACATCCGATTTCCCCGTTTTGTAGATTAATACTGGTTTGTTGGCGTCCGCCGCCTTCTTAGCAGCTTCTTCAAACGCAGGTCGATTTTTCAACCCTTCCATAAAAGCCGTAATGACTGAGGTTTGTTCATCCTCTGCTAATTCTTCAATAAAATCGGCTATAGACAAATCGGCTTCATTGGCAACACTAATCCATCGACTAAACCCTGCCCCTTGCTCCCAAGCTCTGCTTAACAATGCACTTCCCATCGCCCCACTTTGGGAAATAAAGGCGACACTTCCTCCACGCTTTACATTTGATTCAAGTGCAGCACCGAAAGCTGTATAGACGTGGAGATCTGGGCTTGCAATGCCAATGGAATTAGGTCCGAGCAGACGGATGCCTCCCTGTCTAGCAAGAGCAAGAACGTCTTCCTGCAGCTGCTCACCTTTTTCCCCTACCTCCGCAAAACCAGAAGAATAAATAATCGCTGCTTTTATCTTTTTTTCTATACATTGTTTCATCACGTCTGGTACAAAAGAGGCAGCAACAATGATACAAGCTAAATCAACTTGTTCATGAATCGCCGTTAATGATGGATACGCTTTATACCCTTTAATTGAGTCTGCTTTCGGGTTAACTGGGTAAAGCTCACCTTTATATCCATTTTCCACAATGTAGCGGAATAATCGTCCTCCATTTTTCTTTTCATCTGTTGAAGCACCAATGACTGCAATCGATTGGGGATTAAGCATTTGCTGTACGCCATCGCGAGACTGGACTACGTGTTGAACGTCTAGATTTGATCCGAATCGAATACGCACATCACAAATTGTACCCTTATGCGCTGTGAACTTTACGGGATTCAAATCCAATTCTTCTAAGTTTGGATAATCCGCTACGAGCCGATTAATCGCTAAACAAATAGTCTTTAACTGCTGAAATGGAATACCCGCTTGTTGCCGATAACCGGCTAGCAATTCATAGCCCTTTAACTCTTGCACCATGTCGTCAACCTCTTCTTCCGTAACAGGTAACATTCGCATGGAATAGTCTTTTAATAATTCAACGAGGGTGCCCCCCATGCCAATCATTAATTGATGACCAAAAACCGGATCCTGCTTCACACCAATTAACAATTCGATTTCCCCTTGTGCTAGTGATTGGATCAGTACACCATCAAGAACGACATTCGAATCGTATGTTTTTGCATTACGCTCGATCTGCTTATACGCTTCATGGAGTTGGGTTGGATTTTGAACACCGACTTTCACAATTCCTGCTTCTGTTTTATGCGTAATCTCTCTAGACATCCCTTTGAGTACAAGTGGATAGCCAATCTCATTTCCCGCTTGGACTGCCTCTGAAGGTGTCTTTGCCAAAACAGAAGAAGGGAGCGGAAACCCATACTCCCTTAAGATTTTCCCTCCTTCAAATTCCGTTAAAAACTCACTGCTTTTGCTTGTATCAATCATTTCCTTATTTGGCACCGACTTTCTCACCTCCAGATTGCTTGTTTCGCTGACTGAACCGCATGCCAAACACTTCTTCAGCAATTTTATTTTTCAGCATTTCTGGGGTGCCTCCAGCAATCATCCAGCCACGTACTCGACGGAAAATATACTCAAGTGGATAGTCTGTTGAATAGCCATACCCTCCAAAAATTTGTACCGCTTCATGGGCAACTTCAAAAGCCGATGTGTTAATAAACGATTTTGCCATTGAAGCGTCAAGAGGACTAACCTCTCCTTCGTCTGCATTTGTCGCTGCGCGATATAAAAGCAAACGCCCTGCTTCTAGCTTCATTTTCATCTCAGCAACTTTCCACTGAATCCCTTGAAATTCAGCAAGTGGACGACCAAACTGCTTTCGTTCCTTCGCGTGTTCAACCGCTAAGTCAAACGCCGCTTGCGCTAACGCCAGCGAGCGAGCAGTATTGCCCATACGTTCGATATTAAAGGTTGAAAACAAACGTTTAAAACCATTGTCTGGAATTAAAATATTGCCCACATCGACTTCACAGTCTTCAAAATACAGCGCACAGTGCTCCTCTCCAGACATATGCGTTTCCGTTTTACCTACAGTGAAACCAGGGGCATCCCGTTCAACTAGAATAGCACCAGAACTTTTTACATCATCCCCAAAGCGCACCCATACAACATAATAGCTATTATGCGGGCCGTGGGTATTAAACACTTTTGAACCATTGATGATGACTTTATCCCCTTTTACTTCTGCTTTTGTTTGTAGATCCGTTGTAGCTGAGCCTGCATTCGGTTCTGACATCGCAACAGAAATGAGCTTCTCACCAGCCAAAATGCCAGGTAAAACTCGTTTTTTCAACTCTGGCGATCCATATGCAGCTAATTGTTTAATTGCCCCAAAATTTCCGACTTGCAACATATCAGCAGTGCTTGGGCACACTTTCGCCACTTCTTCCATGACAATGATTGACTCCATTAAGCCCATGCCTTGACCACCATCTTCAACAGGTAAATTCATGCCCATTAAGCCATGATCAGCCAGTGCTTTAGCATTCTCCCAAGGGACTTCATGATTGTGTACCCACGTATACGCTTTTTCAGCAAACTTCTCTTTTGCAAAGTTTTTCGCCCATTTTTGCAATTCCACTTGATCTTCTGTTAATTTAAAATCCATCATACTCGCTCCTTCTACTTACAAATTTTCTTCATGTCTATTTAGAAGCAAGAAGTATGCCAACCTGATGTAAAGCAGTTCACCAACTCTTTTCAGAGTGCGCAAGCTACCATTCGTTCATTTTATTAACGAATCGTTTCTCTTTCGTACTCTATTTTTTATCAACATCAAACGTGTTCTATTCTTGAACATACGTTTTATTTTTCAACGCTATGGTTTGTTTTAACGCGGCAGATTGTTGAATGGTTAGCAAGACTTCCAGTGTTGCTAGCGCGTCTTCACCTGTTATAATCGGCTGGACCTCGTTTTCAATCACGTCTAAGAAATGATTCCATTCCGCAAAGAAGGGATCATTTTTCTCAACGGAATGCGTCTGTTTTTGTAATGGATGGGCCCACCCATAT
Organism: Shouchella phoenicis; assembly: GCF_047238345.1. NCBI lineage: Bacteria > Bacillati > Bacillota > Bacilli > Caryophanales > Bacillaceae > Shouchella > Shouchella phoenicis. Next base: position 3,120,019 of record NZ_JBDFMQ010000001.1, read on the forward strand.
GCATCATCGCTATACGAATAATGTTCCATGCTTGGAAAAGAAATACTTCCCTTTGTGCCAAAAAAAGCGTAGCAATCAGCTTCGTGATGGTAAAAGCGATCATTTTCGTTCAAATTGAGATCGTACGCCCAAGGCGCCGGAATCCCATCTGTAATAAAATAGGTCACAGTTGCTCCGTCTTCAAGTTCCAGCAAGATGGAGGCTGAATCCTCAACTTGGTTGCCTCGAATCCGATTCCGGCTGGCGGCATAAACATTCGTAACTTCTTGCCCAGTAACAAAACGCAGCGTATCAATATCGTGAATGCTATTAATTAATAGGGGACCCCCACCCTTTTCGATTCGCCACGATTCATTGAAATACGCTTTATCTTTGCATAACGCACATGTCATCGTTACCGCTACAAGTTCACCAATTGCTCCATCTTGTATCAATCTGCGCATTTCAAGAACATTTTCAGCTAAGCGACGATGGTGACCGACGAGCAAATGAACGTGATGACTTTTGCATAGATCAATCATGGCCCTTCCTTCTTCTATCGTTGGAGCAATAGGTTTTTCAACAAGAACATGAATACCGAGCTTTGCACACGCTTCAACTGCTTCAAGATGGAGCTGATTAGGCAATGTAAGAATTGCACCATCGAGGTGGTTTGTTTGTAGAAGCTGCTTATAATCTGAATAGATCGGCACCCCAAGCTCGTTCGCTCTCTGAATCGATTGTTCATCATTGCCAGCTACAGCAACGAGCTTCACCCGGTCTGATTGAACCATTTGACTGGCAAACGTATAGCCGTGATTTAATCCAAGAACAGCGACTCGCATCATAGTTGATCACCATCACTTGAATGAATTTTTATCGCCACAGAAATAAATTTTTCTTCTACATACTCGTCAATGCCGTGACCACCTTCTCGGCCTAACCCACTCTCCTTCAATCCTCCAAAAGGAGCTTCAACAGTCGATGGTGTGGGATCATTAATCCCAACAATGCCATATTCAAGTTGTTCTGAAAGTCGGTACATTCGAGATAAGTCGTTTGTATAAGCGTATGAGGCAAGACCGAAATCAAGATGATTCGCTTTGTCGATCACTTCTTCTTCTGTTGAAAAACGCATCAGGGGTGCGACAGGACCAAACGTTTCATGAACTAAAATGTCCATTCCTTCTTTTACATCCGTTAGGACAGTTGGCTCATAATAGGCACCATTTGCGTACTTTCCTTCTGTTAATTTCCGACCTCCGATTTTAACGGTCGCCCCTTTTTCACGTGCATCCTGTACTTGTTCATCGACCTTTTGAACAGCGTCGTGGTTAATAAGTGGACCAATGCGGCTGCCTTCCTCAAAACCATTGCCTACTTTCAAAGCCTTGACTTCTTCTAGAAAGCGCGTTTCAAACGCATCATATATACCGTCTTGAATGTAAATTCGGTTTGCACACACACATTGTTGCCCAGAGGAGTTAAATTTTATGGTCAATGCCCCTTTTACAGCTAAGTCGAGATCTGCATCATTAAATACAATAAAAGGAGCGTGCCCTCCTAGCTCCATTGATAAGCGCTTCACGGTTTGTGCAGAATCTCGAATCAACTTCTTGCCAACCTCTGTCGAACCAGTGAATGATAGTTTTTTGATTGTACGGCTTTCCATCATCGTGTTTGAAAGTTCACTTGCTGGACCAATGATTAAGTTAACAACACCTTTTGGCACACCGACTTCAGCTATAATTTTCAGCAACTCAATCGCACTACACGGAGCTTGAGAAGAAGGGCGCAAGACAACGGTACATCCCGCAGCAAGAGCAGGAGCTAGCTTTCTAGCAATCATTGAAAGTGGGAAATTCCAAGGCGTGATGGCACCAACAACACCGAGTGGTTGCTTGATTACATGCAGGCGCTTACCTGCTTCTGCCGAAGGGATTGTCTCGCCATACACCCGTCTCGCTTCTTCAGCAAACCACTTGAAAAACGTGGCTGATTTCGCTACTTCCCCTCGGGCATTTGCTATTGGCTTGCCCATCTCACTACAAATTACTTGCGCAAGCATTTCCTTTCGTTCTTCAATACTTGCTGCAACACGCTCTAAATACTGCGCGCGCTCAACGGCTGGTTTTTTTGACCATATCGCAAACGCTGTTTCAGCTGCATCAATTGCCATAAGCGTTTCTTCTTTTCCTACTAAACCAACTGTGCGGTAGACTTCACCACTTCCAGGATTGCGTACATCTAACGTTTGATTCGTTTCAATCCAATCGCCGTTTATAAACATGGTCTCTCTCCTTCTATTTAAAATTCAATTTGTACTTTTAATGTTGTAGGCGAAACTTGCATGCGTTGAAACCCTTCAGCCAGTTGCTCCAATGTGAGTCGATCTGTAATAAGCGGAGCCAGATCAAATTGTTTTTGCGCGACTAGCTCAATGGCCTCTTTAAAATCTTGATGGGTGTAGGCCCTCGTACTTTTTATCGTTAACTCTCGGTTTTGCATCGCCAATAAATCAACCGGAGCAGGTTCTTTATATAAACTAATGACAAGTATCGTTCCTTGCCGTTTGATAATTCGTGTCATTTGCTTTGCTGTATGAACCGTTCCAGCAGCTTCAAATACAACATCCGCACCAAATCCGTTTGTATCCGCTAGAATCGCTTCTTCAACATCTCTTTGCTTAGCGTCAATGGTAAGAAAGCCAAGATCGTTCGCTACTTTTAAACGATAGTCATTAATTTCTGATACATACACCTTTTCAGCACCCGCTTGCCTTGCCGCCATTGCTAGTAGCAATCCTATTGGACCGCCACCAAGCACAACGACAACATCACCTTGTGCGACATTCGCTTGTTTAACGCCTCGAACGGCTACAGCAACCGGCTCCATTAAAGCAGCTTCATCACTAGGCATTTCTTGCGGAACCGGGTAAACCGCTTCGATTGGCGCAACCGCATACTCTGCAAATCCACCGTTTTGTTCAATTCCTATGACTCTTGAAGACAAACAAACTTGCGTCTCCCCTTTCATGCATAGCGGACATGTTCCACAGCCTAACATTGGTTGAATAATAACTTTCTGACCAATATTAATAGAAAGGCTCGGGTCTTTTTCTACGATAACCCCGCAAAATTCATGCCCCATTACGAGAGGAGGTTTTATACGATGAGCCATTTTCCCAAGATAAATCGCTAAATCCGTTCCACAAAGACCTGCATGCAAAACTCTTATGAGCACTTCACCTTTGCCAATAACAGGGCTTGATATCGACTGTTTAGTGATTTCCTTTCCAGTAAATAAAGCTGCATCCATTTCTGTCTTCATTTCCTCACTCCTTCAAGCTGATAATGTCCTTTTGAAATTTGTGCAATGAGTTGATTCACTCGTTCTAATCCAAGAGTTGGCTCACATTGAATCCGTAGTTTTTCTTCCAGCTCCGTTGTCGAGATCGGGTTACTCGGCTCTCCTAATGGTTGCCTGACACGACATTCCAGCCGTTTTCCATTTTTCAACTGAATCGTCACAATAGCCCCACGTTCTTCCGGGTAAGTGGCTTGCGCTTCTTCATCCACAAAAACGGAAATGTTTTTCATAAGAAGTTTTCCATTAGCGGATAGATTAGCGGGGATCAACGCCTCCACCGTTATCGTCGATGATTCACAAGCCGCTGCGACTACGAAAGGTAAACTCATCTGCGCATCTAACAGTGTGGTACAAGTAGTATGGTCGTGACAGCTGGCGATTTCATACACACCGACTTCTATTGAACGAATCTGTTCAATAGAGAAAGCCTCTCTCTTTTTCAGTTCAAAGACAGCGTCGATCGCTGAATGCAGATGGCGGCAGCACGGATACGGTTTAAAATAAACTTCATGGATCTTCCACTCTTGCGAACCACTCGTTGTTTGTTGTTTCCCATTTCCAAACACACGGAAAAAACCATTCTCATTTTCAAATCCAGTCTTCGGTCCCGTAAGTCCAGCTTTGGCTAAACCAGCAGCCACAATGCCATCACGGGCAGCTTGACCAGCATGGATCCGCTTGACCTCGGTTCCACTTCCTAAAAAAGCGAATGTCCCACCAGCAAAACTAATCGCAATGGTAAGCGCATGCTCTAGCTCTTCCGCGTTATATGACTGTAAGACACCGACTGCTGCACAAGCCCCAAACAGACCAGCCACCGACGTATTGTGATAGCCCTTTTTTCTCGACGATGGATGGATGGTTTCTGCTACATGAATGCACGTTTGGTATCCAGCGATAATAGCGCTTTGTAAGTGCTCCGCTGACACGTCTTCTTGAGAAGCAACTGCCAACAGAGCAGAAAGAACAGGTGCCCCCGGATGAACCGAACCTTTTGTATGGCCATCATCTAAATCAAGCGCATGAGCAGCTGTTCCATAAACAAATGCAGCTTCACTAGGAGGAAGCGTCAGGTCTGAGCCAACGAGCTCACATTTTCCTGATATGCCACTCTTGCGGTAATAATGTTGGACTTGCTGTACGACATCTGTATTTAATCCGGGGATGAGTGCAGCATAATAATCAAGAACAACACGATTAACCTGCTCCCTCATTTCCTTTGAATGATTCTCACGACAGATGTCGCTTATCTGATCCGCTAATTGTTTTGCAAAACTCATTTGATCGAATCCTCTCTAACTCGTTTTTTGCATCCGTTCCTGTTCTGCTTTCCAATTGGCAGGCGGTCTAACGAAGAACATTAAGAACATTCCGATAAAAGCAATGCCAGCTGCGACGAAAAACATTGAATTATAGCCGTATAAAGCGACTAAAATACCTGTAGCTGTCGGAGCAATAATACTGGCAGATGTTATAATTCCATGCGTTAATCCACTAAACGTCCCAACGGTTCTTTTAGAAGAAGCATCAAGTACGATTGACCAATATACAGCTTGCGGCAACGAATTAATCGCGTTTCCAATTGACATGAGTGCCAACACAACCCATGCATTTGGAGCAAATGGAATAAAAACAAAGCAAATGGCTGTTAAAAGCATACTTGTGATAATGACACCAGGCTTTGCAATTTTGAAGCTACCTGTTTTCTGCAATAAATACTGGGATAGCTTTCCACCTAAAAAGACTGTAAAGACGGCCCCGACCCACGGGATCATACCGACATACCATAATGAACGAAGCTCAAAGCCATACATTTGCTGAAGATAAAGCGGTGTCCAAGTTAAGATAAGAAAATTAATGTAGTTAAAGCCGAAAAAAGAAGCCGCATTTAAAACAAGAGAAGGATGTTTAAAAAATTCAAACCAGGCTGTCTGTCCTTTTTGAACGTCTTCAGGCTCTTCCTCCACCTGGTCTTTTCGAATAATTGCTAGCTCTTCTTTTGACACGTAGCGATTATCTTCAGGCATATCTGTAAACAATTTGTTCCAAACCACAACCCAAATCAATCCAATTACACCAAGCGTAATAAACATCCAGCGCCAATCTGCAATGGATAGTAATCCAACTGCAACAGGGGCTGTTAACATTGCACCTAATGGAGTTCCGATTAACCCAACTCCTACGTAGAAGGTACGGTCTTTTGTTGGAATCCAGTTCGCAATTGTCCTGTTCATATTGGCATACACAGGGCCTTCTGCTAGACCAAACAACACTCGACATAGTGCAAACCCAGCTACTGCTGAACCAAATAGCCATACCCCAATTTCTCCGGCAAAGGCTGTTGCGATTGCAAGTAGAGACCATGATGTACAAGCAAAAATCCAGACAAATTTTGGTCCTTTCTTGTCAGCTAGGGCACCACCTAAAAACGTCCCTACGATATAGCCATAACCAAAAAACCCTAAGACATAGCCCCAGTCAGACGCAGACAGATTAAATGCATTCATAATCGGCTCTGCAGCGTAAGCAAGCGCACCACGATCAATGTAGTTAACAGCAATGATAAAAACCATGACACTCATCATAATTTTCCGGTAAGCAATTTTTCGATTCACTACGCTTCCCCCTACGCCTTGTTAGCGCTTACAAATTTTGCATTTCTTTCACTTCTTTTTTCTAGAACTCTCGTCGATACGAGAGCTCTAGATGCGATTTACGTTTGCAACAGGGACGACTGACGTTTTTCTCCCATAGTTGATTGCATAAAAACGAGCTCATCAGCCAATCGGTCAATGCGGATTAACACGTCTGGGTCGACTACTTGATTCATGTCGTCAAAATGTTCACTATTTGCATAAATATAGCTTGGTGCTGTGAATGCACGGAAGTACCCTGCGATCGGCTTTAATTGATTTTCAATAACTAAATAGTGTTGATACGTACCTGCAGTTGCTATGAATCCCATCACTTTATAGCGAAATGCGGATACAGGCGCTAAGTCAAAAAGATTCTTCAGCGCACCAGTCATCGATCCTTGAAAAATGGGTGTGCCAATTAAAAAGAAATCTGCTTCACAAATACGTTGAATGACATCTTTTGTGTCCCCTTCATACGTACTAGGATCCCGACCATCGCAGAAATCAAGTTGATAGTCTTTAAGATTTAGAATCTCAGCTTCTACTTCTGGGTGTTCTTTTTGGATTCGATCCACTGTTTTCTTTATCATCGCTAATGTTTTTGATCCTGTAATCGTGCCCGATATCGCTAAAAGCTTCATGATTGTCCACTCCCTTTTTACAGATTAAATCGTGACTTTTCGTTGATGCTTCATACGTGGCACAACTTCTTCTTTCAGTAGACGAAGAGAATGATTGAATTTCTCCCGATCGGGTCCGTAATCATAACCAGTAACAAGCAATGTGCCAAATCCTCCGGAAGCTTCATACAATGTATCTAGCTTCTTTGCAACGGTTTCAGGTGAACCTACATACCAGTAATGGTCAATTAAATATTCTGCTGTTACGTCTTCATCAGCAACGCTGTCATCGTGTTTAAACTTAGATAACATTTTTCCTTTTTGATACAAATAAAAGAAATATTCATTAAATGAACGACCCATCATGCCATTGAGCGCCAAATCTTTCGCCTCTTCATCTGTATCAGCTACAAGAACATGATGAGCCACTTTCCAATCGTCTCGATTAGCTGTTTTCCCACTTGACGCAGCTCCTTCTTCAACCGATTCCCAGTGAGACGCGATGCTTCTTGGCGTGACATTTAAGCTCATTGGTAAAAAGCCGTATTGTCCTGCAAGTTTTAACGTACTTGAATTAGCACTAGATCCTGCAACTCCAATCGGTGGATGAGGAGTTTGATAAGGTTTAATATGCAAGTCAAGTAATCCGTTTAAAGCAGGCTCAGGTCGACTAGCTCCCCAATACTTACCTTTGTAACTAAAAGGCTTTTCCTCCGTCCAAATCTTAAACATAATCTCAAGGGATTCTGCCATCATTTCCCTATGTTCACCAGCTTTGCCGTCCACATTGTACATTTGCCAATCTGTCGGGACTGCTCCTGGCGCTACCCCAACCATTAATCGTCCTTTTGCTAAATGATCTAAATACGCTAAACGCTGCGCTAGTTCAACTGGATGATGATATGGCAATAAATGAGCACCTGCTGCTAATTTGATTTGATTTGTTTGCATTAGCGCTTGTGCAATAACAAGGTCAGGAGAAGGAATCGGCTCCCATTTCGCTGTATAATGCTCACCAATCCAAGCTTCTTCATATCCTAATTGATCCGCAACTTTAATCATATCAAGCACCGTTTCTGTTGCTTCATAAAGTGTTGCCCCGGGATCTACTGTTGGCATTAAAAATAATCCTACTTTCATTTTCGCGTCCTCCTTCTTATTCCTACCGAATTACGTATCTTCTTGCAAGACTTATGCCAAACCATGATCACCTTATTTAAGGGAGTCATAGAATGAGTAAGCGTCCATTATTAAAACGCTTACATAATCTACTGTACAAAATGTTAACTTCACGTTCCAAGTAACTTGTAGGTGGCTTTTCCGTATACAACCATTTGTCCTGTTTCATCAAAAATTTCTGCTGTTCCAAACGCGATTGAGCGGCTCTTATGAACGAGACTGCCTTTTGCAACGAGATACGTTCCTTTTCCAGGTTTTAAATATGACACGTCGAGATCAACGGTCGCCGCTGCTTGATCTTCTGACAAAGTCGAGCGAATGGCTGAACCGACTGCCGCATCAATTAATGTTGCCAATACACCACCATGAGCAGAACCACGCCGTTGCAGAAGCTCACCTTTTAAGGGCAGCTCAAGTACAGCTTTTCCGTCTCCGAGTTCTTTTTCTACCATCCCAAGATAATCCCAAAATGGACTCATTCCTTTTTCTGTTTTTCTCATGACGTTACTCCTCTGCATGATACACAATCATTTTGTAGTCCACCATTTCTTGGATCGCATAACGTGGACCTTCTTTTCCAATCCCACTCTTCTTCACGCCACCGTAAGGAAGGTGATCTAAACGGTAATTGGATGTATTATTAATTTGCACACCACCAACATGTAGTGCAAGCGATACTCGGTGTGCAAGCGCTAATTGATTTGTAAAAAGACCAGCTTGCAAGCCATAAGGGGAAGCATTTACTTGTTCAATCACGTCGTTAATATCGGTATACGTTAATAGACAAATGACCGGCCCAAAGACCTCTTCACAAACAACGCGACTATCAATAGGAGGATCAACGAGTACAGTCGGCTTCACTTGCGCGCCACTCGCTTCACCGCCAGATAAAAGCGTCGCACCGCCGTCTTGCGCTTCATGAATCCATGTTAAGATCCGTTCTGCTGATGCTGGAGAAATTAGCGTTCCTACGTCTGTTTTTGCATCCATCGGATCTCCGACTCGAAGCGTACGAATTTCTTTTTCGACCTCTGTTAAAAAGACGTCCTTCACGTTTTCGTGAACATAGATACGCTGCACTGATATACAGCTTTGACCAGCGTTACTAAACCCTGTGCGCACGCATTGTTTTGCAGCTTTTTCAATAGGTGCATCATCATGCACGATCGTCGCTGCATTTCCACCAAGCTCAAGAAGAACTTTCTTTATACCGGCAACTTTACAAATTGCTTCGCTTGCCGGAACACCACCTGTAAATGAAATTAGTGATACTTTATCGCTTTTGACAATCTGCTCTCCAACTTGAGCGTCACCAAATAATAGGGCAACTCCATTTTTAGGAAACCCAGCTTCAAGAAGGATGTGAATCAGTTCTTTTGCAATACGAGGCGTTTGTTCAGCAGGCTTATAAACAATCGTATTTCCAGCTGCAAAAGCAGGACCGATTTTATGGCAAGCTAAATTAAGCGGCGCATTAAACGGGGTAATGGCAGCAATTGTCCCAACAGGTACTGGATACGTCGATACATAGCGTTGTTCGCCTCTCGTCGAGACATCTCCAGACATGGTTTCTCCAACAAGTCGATTGGCTTCTTCAGCAGACAATCGAAACGTTTCAACCGAACGGCTTACTTCATCCATACTGTTTTTAAGCGCTTTACCTGTTTCCATTGTAATAATTTCTGCTAATGAGGATTGATTCTCATTTAATAAACGAGCTACCTCCATTAAAATCCGATAGCGTTCATGAGTTGGGAGACTAGCGACTTCCCCTTGTGCATTCTGTAGTGTTGTTAGCGCGAGCTCTACATCCTCTCGACTTGCATAATAAAAATTGGACGTTCGTTCACCTGTGTATGGATTCAGTTGTTCCACACATTTCCCTTTTGAATCTGAGCTCCATTTGCCTGCAATAAACGAGTACAAGTTCATCATTTTCTCTCCCTATCGATTAAAGACCGGAAATCGTTTTTCTTTAAAAGCTTGAACACCTTCTAAATGATCCGTTGTGTTTCTTAGCATGACGTGCGCCATTTTTTCTTGCTCCATTATTTGTGCAAATGCTTCTTGATGTAGTTGGTTCATAATGAGTTTTGATTGGGCAAACACGTCTCTCGGACCCTCAACAAGCGCTTTCGCCAACTCATACGACACGTGTTTACCTGAACCATCCTCTACTAGTTCATTAACCATCCCAAGTTGCGAAAACGTTTCTGCCGACCATGATCGATTGCCCCACAATAGTTCTTTCGCTTTCCACGGACCAACTTGCTGGCATAAATGATAGTGTAGCCCTAAATCAGCTACGAGCCCTACTTGTTTAAATGAAAAGTGAAAGGTCGTGCTCTTTTCTGCTACCACTAGATCACATGCCAAGGCAAGGCTAACGCCTGCACCTGCAACTGGCCCGTGCACCAAAGCAATCACTGGCTTTTCTAATGACTGAATGAAATCAATGATTGCTATTGATTGATTCATATTTTCGTTGATCCCTTTTTCGCTATACGGAGCTTCCATCGCTTTGACGTCTCCACCAGCACAAAATCCTTTTCCATTTCCAGACAATACAATTACTCGAGTTTCTTCACACGCTTTCACCTCTAAAAGCGCTTCTTGAAGTTCTTGCTTTAATTCCAGCGTCAATGCATTTCTTCGACTCGGATCATTTAATTGGATAAACCCTATGCCATCACTTTTCTTTACAATGATTCTTTTACTCATAGGAACCTCCTTTACAATCGTCTCTTAATTGGAATTGCAAGTTTTGTGCCAAAGAAAAATGCACGTACCTATGCACCTGCACTTCATAAGATGTTTCGTTTTTAATCACCACCGTTCAATATCTGAACATTATTGCTTTATTCATGTGGTTCATTCAATTTTTTCCATAAAGTCGTTCGGCTTATCTTTAGCTTCTCAGCAACAACGGTTCGGTTTTGTTTATATTTACTAAGCATCCAATCAATAATCTGTCGTTCCATTTGATCCATTGACCCTTCGTCTAACACCACATCTCCCTGTTGCCGATTTTCCTGTTCACTTTCTCCTCCCGTTTCATTTAGAACATCCTTCATAAAAGCAGACTCATTCGTCGAGTATTTTAAACGAATTGCTAATCGCTCCAATACATTCTCAAGCTGCCGTATGTTACCTGGCCAATGATACGACTGCAAAAATTCTTGCAGTTGTTTTGATAACTGCTTCCAACTGATGCGCTCTTGTCGCTGCTGGAGTAGGTAATCCACTAGTACTGGTATGTCTTCTTGCCGCTGTCGGAGTGCAGGTAGTTCCAAACGGAGAACACCAATTCGAAAGTATAGATCAGAGCGGAATGCACCCTCGTTAACTAATTCCCAAAGATTTTTATTCGTTGCTGCTACAACACGAATATCGACAGGCACCATTCGATCTCCACCTAATCGCATCACTTCTTTTTCTTGTAACACTCTTAAGAGTCGTGCCTGTAAATTCGGTTCCATTTCCCCAATCTCATCTAAAAAAATGGTTCCTTTATGAGCAAGCTCAAATACACCTTGTCTTCCACCTTTTTTCGCTCCTGTAAATGCCCCCTCAACATAGCCAAACAATTCACTTTCGAGTAACGTTTCAGGTAAAGCGGCACAATTAATGGCCACAAACGGTCCATCTTTTCTGGAGCTCGCGTTGTGAATCCCTTGCGCAACTAACTCCTTCCCTGTGCCACTCTCGCCGTAAATTAAGACCGTCGAATTCGCTGCAGCATATTGCTCCGCCAGTTGGACGATATCATTCATTTGCTCCCCTTTGTATTGAATATCTGCCAAAGATACTTTCGCTACGAGCCCTTTTTTATGTAGATCACGACGGATTTTACTTTCGAGTTCTTGAATTTGATGAATTTCTTGGCACGTGACCACCGTCCCGACTCGTTGACCATTTACAAAAACCGCTTCATGTTGAACGAGTAATTTCTCAAACGTCATTCTTCCTTGACCAATGTACAAATCTTCTTTTTCTAAAAGTGTGCGTAGTGGCTTACACGTAATTTGCTGAGGCTGTTTTTTAAGAAGTAAATGTGCTTTCACACCAAAGATTCGCTCTGCAGCTGGGTTGCATACTTCGATTTCCTTTTGCTTATTTAAATAGAAAATCCCCTCTTCTGACACATGTACGACTGCATTTAAGCGTTCGGTATTTTCTTTTATCGTGTAAGAATTCTCTGCAGCTTGTTTGGCTCGTAAAAATGAACGGCGAATGGTCCGTTCACTTGTAATAATGTGCATACTCTTCATGCCATACTCACTAGCAAGCTGTTTCACACGGATTCCACCACCAACAATGACATCCATGCCCATTTCTTTTGCTACTTCAATTTGCGCCAGCAACGTTTCTTGCGTGGTATACGGGAGCAAGGTGACGTTGAACCCGATCATTTTTTCAATCTTCTCAAAGTTGAACTGGAACCCGGGCTCTTCAAAATTAATATAGCAAATCTTTTCGCCTTCTTTTTTTGCTTGAAGAAACGATTGGATTAAGTCAAAATCGCTGGATTCACTATAAATAAGCGGTACGTTTACAACGTTCGCCAACATTTTTGCCGTACCAGCACGACTAATTACCACATCATAACTTCCGTTCGCCAGCAATTCTTGTACAGGCTCTACCGCTTCATCTAAGACGCCTTCCACGACCGTTACATTGTATTGTAATTCTCTAGCAAGCCGGTGAATCATTTCCGTCATTTCTGGATAACCCGACGTCATAATCATTCTAAACTCATTCATCTACATACCTACCTCACTCATTGAACGTTTAATAAGTTAAGATTAACGCAAATAATCAAACTTTTCATCGGTTTTTGCCATTTTTTAAAAAACGTCGTTTGATTTTTAAACAACGTGAACGGTTTGTAAGTGAAATATGAACAAATGATTCTCAATCTGTAGACTAATTCGTTGGCATGAACATTGCATTCATAAAATCATCTTACCTATGGAGGGGTTACCAATGCAAAACGTTGCAGAGTGTTTAGTTAGTGATTTAGAGAAAAGAGGGGTATCCCACATCTTTGGGTTATGTGGCCATACAAATATTGCTGTTCTTGCCGCACTTGAACATTCTTCCATTCGCTTCATTAGCACGACACATGAACAAATAGCGGCACATATGGCTGATGGGTACGCTCGATCCTCTCATCAAGTTGGTGTCGTCCTTACTCACGTCGGGCCTGGATTAACAAATGCAGCTACAGCAGTAGCCACTGCAGCGTTAGATTCCACACCACTTCTCGTTCTTTCAGGTGATATTCCCAGTCATTTCTATGGAAAAAACCCACACCAAGAAATTAATTTACATCACGATGCTTCTCAACATGAAATTTTCCGACCGTTTGTTAAACGAACATGGCGAGTCGAAAAACCAGAGCAGCTACCTGCCATACTTTCAAAAGCTTACCAGCTTGCTCAATCTGGAAAACCAGGACCCGTCCTCATTTCCGTCCCGATGGATATCTTCTCTGCGCCGATGTCGGAAGATTTATTCGCTACTCACCATACGCCAGGTTTACCTCCAGCAAAACCTAGCTTGTCCACATCGACCGCACAAGAGATTCTTACAACTTTAAAAGCAGCAAAAAAACCATTACTATTCGCTGGAGGAGGCGTCATTGCAGCTCAAGCTACCAATGAGTTGAAAGCGCTTGCTGAACACTTGAATATTCCCGTTGTCCATAGCGCAATGGGCAAAGGCAGTTTACCTGATGACCATCCACTATCTGCAGGGTTAACAGGATTTTGGGCACCACCTTTTGTGAATGCGATGTGTCTTGAAGCGGACGTCATTTTCGCCTTAGGAACTCGCTTTAAAGAAGCCGATTCAAGCTCGTGGAAAGAAGGCGTCACGTTTGATTTTTCCAAAACAAAACTTATCCAAATCGACATAGATTCACAGGAGTTAGGACGTAATCACCCTGTTCATATCGGTGCCGTTGCAGATATGAAAGAATCACTCAAGCAAATCGTAGAGCTCGCAAACAATCAACCAAGCGAATTCGATCATTCACATCGGGAAATCACGTTTATTGCGCACGAAAAAGAGCGGTTTTATGAAGAAAATACTGAACACCTTATGAGCAATGATTTTCCCATGCGCCCACAACGAATCTTAGCAGAAGTTCGTCACTGTTTACCGAAAGACGGGTTTATTACAACCGATGTTGGCTGGAACAAAAACGGTGTTGGCCAACAGTTCCCTATTTATACTCCAGGCACTGTCTTAACACCAGGAGGATTTGCCACAATGGGATTTGGCTCCCCTGCCGCCTTAGGAATTAAAATTGCCCATCCAGAGCGAGTCGTCGTTTCATTAGTCGGTGATGGCGGGTTTGGACAAAATCCCTCGTGTTTAGCAACCGCTGTTCAAGAAAACATTCCGATAATCTGGATTGTGATGAACAATCAATCGTATGGGGTCATTGCCGGCTTACAAAAAGCTCATTTCAACACCACCCATGGTACGATGTTTGAAAAAAATGGCGAGCCCTATTCACCTGATTTTGTTGCACTGGCAAATAGTTATGGGGTTGAAGGCTGTAAAATTCAATCAGCAGAGGATTTTAAACCCGCTTTAGCAGAAGCGATTGCTAAACAGGTCCCGTTTCTCATTGATGTCGCAACCATGAATATCCCTACTCCAACATCAGGTCATTGGGACATTATGGACATTTATTCGCCTGGGGAAAAGAAAAGTCATAGCGCTTTATAGAAGGAGGAACTAAGGAATGAAACCACGTTTTTCACTTGCCCATCTGACTGTATTACACTATTCACCACCAAAGATGATTGAGTTGGCTGCACGAGCTGGCTTTGATTATGTCAGTTTAAGACCAATTGCATTAGGTACTAAAAACGAACCCGTCTACCCACTTGCAACAGATCGAACCTTGTTTAACAATACAAAACAAGCCCTTCAATCAACCGGTTTAAAATTGCTTGATATTGAAATGGTTCGAATTTATGAAGGAGTGGATGTGACGCACTATTTACCTGCGTTTGAAATTGCAGCAGAACTAGGCTGTAACCACGTGTTAACAACTGTTCAAACGACAGATGAGGATTTTGCTGTTGAAGCTCTGCATACACTATGTGAATTGGCAAAGCCCTTTAATCTAACATTAGATGTTGAATTTATCACTTGGTACGAATTAGGGACGCTCACTCAGGCAGAATCAGTCATTCGAAAAGTAAATCATGAAAGATGCGGACTCCTTATTGATACGCTTCACTTTCATCGATCACACACCAATTACGATCATCTCGCTTCTCTACCAAAAGAATGGTTTCATTATGCTCATCTATGTGACACAAGGGGTCCAACACCAACCATAAAAGAAGACCTAATTTATACCGCTCGCGAAGACCGCCTCTTTCTAGGACAAGGGGACATACCACTCCAGAAAATCATACAATCCTTACCGGACATTCCATACTCCCTCGAAATCCCTAATAAACAGCGTATGCATGAGCTTGGGGCTGAATTATATGTGAAGCAATGTTTAGAGTCAGCCCATCAACTTTTCAACGAGATCTTGTAAACCGACTGGTCAACTGACCAGTCTTTTTTATGCGAAATGTTGGGAAATATCTGTCTTTTGTTTTCAATGTGGCTTTTTAACGGTATACTATCATAAACCAACCGATCAGGAAGGGAGCTTGACCACATGTCACCGTCCGTAGCCGCACCAGAAGTTGGAGCTAAAATTGTTGAATGGTATAGCTGCATTATCACGTACGATCGTGAGCAAGCAATTTTACTAAAACATGACGTTCAACGGATGATGAACCGAATGAATCATGATGATAAAGTGATCGCTTATTTTGAGCTCGTTAACTTCCGCCATGAACTCTTTATAGAAGCTGACGGGGAGCAGAAACAATTTGCTGAACTTGAATTAGCGGAGAAAGCAACAGATGAATACATGCAGTTCATGTACTACTTCATGTATGGCCAAAACGAATTTCATAATGGCAGGTATAAATCAGCTGTTCGCTCATATAAAATAGCAGAAAGACTTTTAGAGCAAGTACCTGACCAAATTGAAAAAGCAGAGTTTTATTATCGCTCAGCGATTAGCTATTACCGCGTTGACCAGTACATCTTTGCCGTTTCCTATTTTGAGCAAGCACTTGAAATTTTCGAGAAAAATTCAGAGTATGAAGAAATTGTTCTTAATATCTATATTTTTTTAGGAGGCATTAGCACAGAACTCTATAAGTTTGAAGAAGCGGAGAACGTTTTGCAAAACGCCCTCAGGCATGCAAAAGCGTATCCAGTGACAAGGGCTTTACTCTTACGCATATTAGGTTTAAATCGTGTGAAACAAAATCAACCAGATCAAGCGATTTACTATTTTGAAGAAGCATTAACGATTGATGAACATAAACAATCCGCTATCGGAGCTAAAACGGAATATAACTTAATCAATGTTAAGTTAAAAAAGAAACCTTCTAACAAGAAAAATCATGCACAATTAGAAAAAATTGCAGAAAAAGTCGCTTCACTAAAGATGACTGAATATGTAATTCGTTGCGAAGTAAGCTTGGGACTTTATGTTCTAGACGACCTTGAACAAGTGAATAAAGGGTTAGAAGAATTAGAGAAACAAGAGCTTTATTTTGAAGCTTCCGAATTAGCTGAGGAAGTTGTAGATGTCTATTCTGAAAAAGGTGAATTTGAAACTGCACTGCATTACATGAGAATGGCACATCGAATGCGCATTCATCAATCTTGCATAGGAGTTGAACAAGAATGAAAAAGAAACTAGTAGGTATCATCGCTTTAGGTATGGCAGTATCCATCGGTAGCTTTAATTTAGATGCAATCGAATCAGCAGATAAAGCTGATGGACGCTCTGTTCCAGCTCATGACAAAGCTGACGGACGATCCGTTACACCATTAGACAAAGCTGACGGCAGATAAAAAAAGACGTATCTCTAAATTAGAGATACGTCTTTTCTTCTGTATAGCTGAAACAGTGTCACTTCTTCTCGTTCTCTGTATTTCCCTCTTCTTCCTCACCAGCAAAGTCTTGTTCCTCGGGCATGGTTTTATCGAATTCTTCTTTCATTTCTTCTAGCTCTTGATGAGATTCTTCTTGATATTCTGGGTCCCACTCTCTGTGCTTGCTTTCTAGTTTCAGAATATCGTATTCACTGCTTAACGCTTTTAAAAGCGAGATACACATTAAGATTACGATAAACACAAATGGGAAAGCGGCAATTAACATAGCCATTTCTAAAGCTTGTAATCCTCCAGATAACAGAAGTGCTGCAGCGGTTCCTGCCAGAATAAGACCCCAAATCAATTTCACTTTTAAGGTCGGATTTAAACGACCGCCAGATGTCAACATGCCTAGTACAAATGTGGCAGAGTCTGCTGAAGTAATAAAAAATGAAGAAATTAGTAGAATGGCAATCCCCATTACAACCGGTGCCATTGGATACGATTCTAAAAAGGCAAATAAAGCTACTTCATTTCCTTGTTCATTCATTAAATTATAAATTTGCCCACCAAGGTCAGCGTCCATTTCCATTCCAGCTACACCAAATATTGAAAACCAAAGTGCGCTAAATAGAACAGGCACTGCTGTCACACCTAAAACAAATTCACGAATGGTTCGACCGCGCGAGACCCTCGCAATAAATGTCCCTACAAAAGGCGCCCAACCAATCCACCAAGCCCAATAGAATAACGTCCAAGCATCTAGAAACTCTCGTTCACCCGTAAAGGCATTCATGCCGAGCGTCATACTTGGTAAATTTTGAACGTAATTCCCTAGGGTTGTTGTGAACGATTCAATCATTTGAATTGATGATCCTAACACAAACACAAATGCCATTAAAGCAATGGCAACAACGATATTTGTCCAGCTTAGATACCGAATTCCTTTGTCTAACCCAGTAATAGAAGAGATTAAAAATAAAACCGTTACAACAGCAATGACAATTAGATTCACTGTCGTTGTATTGTCAATTCCTTCAAAACTAAAGCTTAAACCGGCTGTGATTTGGGAAGCCCCAAGTCCAAGTGAAGTGGCGATTCCAAAAACCGTTGCAAATACAGCCAACACGTCAATACTATGACCAATTCCACCTTGGGCGTGCTTCCCAATTAACGGTGTAAATGCGGAAGAGATTAAAGCAGGTGCTTGATGCCTAAATTTAAAATAAGCAAGTGTTAGTGCTACAACCGCATACGTAGCCCATGGATGAAACCCCCAGTGAAACAATGTATACATCATGGATTGCTCAGCTGCTTGAATGGTTTCACCCTCTGCGTTTGGTGGACTATAAAAATGGGTTAACGGTTCAGTGACACCGAAAAACACAAGCCCTACACCCATTCCAGCGGTAAATAAAAACGCAAACCATGTAAAATAACTATATTCCGGTTTTTCATCGGGTTTCCCAAGCTTAATCTTCCCGAATGGACCAAAGATTAAAAAAATCGCTAAAAGAACAAAAGCGGTTGTTGCAATTATGTAAACCCAGCCTAGATTTGTAGAAATAAAGCCATCCACTATTCCTAGAACACTTTCAACATTACTCGGAAAGAATACGCCCCATAGAATAAAAACACTGGATATCGCCAATGAAACCCAGAAAACTAATGTCAATGAACTTTTCTTCAACTATACTCCTCCTTAGGTATTTCGCCTTACTGAATCGACAAAATCCTTAATAGACTTAGTTACCTTTTCCTCATTTTTCGGAATCTAAACATATTTTTCTGCAATTCCGTCAATTTTAATTTGAAGATCAGACGGGAAAGCCCCAAGGTAACCTAAGTGTGCAAACAAGAAAAAAGCCTGTCGAATTTCCTCGACAAGCTTCTTGTTACATCGTTTTATCCGACACGTTTCTTCTCTTGTTTGCTTCGTAGTTGTCCACATGCCGCATCAATATCGGTTCCTTGTTCTAAGCGAACGCCACAGTTAATGCCTTTCTTCTTAAGCGTTTGGAAAAATTCTTGAATCGCTTCAGGCTCACTACGCTGGTATTGACCATGTTCATCAACTGGGTTATAAGGAATTAGATTCACATATGAAAGGTGACGCTTTTCCCCGATTAATTCTGCCAATTGAAGGGCTTCTTCCTTATGATCGTTCACATCTTTGATAAGAATGTATTCATACGTAACTCGACGATTGGTTTTATCCAAGTAGTAGTTTACCGAATCCATTAGCTTCTCAATTGGGAACGCTTTGTTGATTTTCATGATCTTCGAACGTAATTCATTATTTGGTGCGTGAAGCGAAACAGCTAAATTCACTTGGCTCTTAAGATCTGCAAATTCTTTAATCTTATGAGCAAGACCACTCGTTGAAACAGTGATATGGCGCGCTCCAATGGAAAGACCTTTATGGTCTTTTACAATGTCTAAGAAGTCCACTGTATTATCGAAGTTATCAAACGGCTCACCGATGCCCATCACGACAATATGGCTCACGCGCTCTTCATTTTTCCGTTCATCAAGGAAAAGCTGTACGTTCATAATTTGCTCGACAATTTCTCCACTTGTAAGATCTCGATTCTTTTTCAAAAGCCCGCTCGCACAGAAGCTACAGCCAATATTACAGCCTACTTGTGTCGTGACACATACAGAAAATCCGTACTTGTGCGTCATCAAAACAGTCTCAATTAAATTCCCATCATTAAGCTGGAATAAAAATTTCACTGTACCATCTTTTGACTCTTGACGGATATGCTCTTTTAGCGAACCGAACACAAAATGCTCTTCTAATAAAGAAACCGTCTCTTGATTTAAATTCGACATTTCTTTAAAACTTGTTACACGTTTCCTATAAAGCCAGTCCCACACTTGGGTCGCTCTGAATTTTTTATGGCCCTGCTCAACAAACCAGTTAGATAATTTCTCTATTGTCAGACCATAGATTGATTGCTTTTGCATATGATCCCTCTTTTCTACATTTCTTTTTTCCATATATATGAATCCAAAAACTCGGTAAATTAAATACGTTCTACAATCCTTTATTCTATCACACTTATCATAAAAAAGAAAAGAAAGATTACACAAAAAATCTTGATGAGGGTCAACTCATCAAGACCGGTATTCATACACGAGATTGATTCTCTTAGATAACAGGGGTTAACGCTTCGCCTTTTTCTAAATAGAAGATGATATTAGTAGCAGCAAGTTTTGCCATTTCATCCCGTGTTTCAACGGTTGCATTCCCAATATGAGGTGTTAAAACAACGTTTGGTAATAATTTTAATTCGTCATGAATGTGTGGTTCAAACTCAAAAACATCTAACGCCGCACCTGCGATTTCTTTGTTTTTAAGTGCTTTTACTAATGCTTCTTCGTGCACAACCGGACCTCTTGCAAGGTTTAAGAGCACGGCTTGCTTTTTCATTTTCTTAAATGTAGTCTCATTAAATAAATGATAGGTCTCATCGGAATAGGCTGTATGTATAGAAAGGACGTCTGCTTCTTCAACTAATTGATCAAACGAGCGATACTGAGCCCCAAGCGTATTGTCTTTTTCCGTACGAGCGGTGTAAAGGATATTCATTCCAAACGCTCGCGCTCTCTCTGCAACGGCTTGACCAATTTTGCCAAAACCTACAATTCCGAGCGTTTTTCCTTTTAATTCTCTCCCTAAGAAAAAGAGCGGGGCCCAGCCATTGAATCCTTCTGTGCGGCAGAGCTGATCGCCTTCTGGAATTCTCCGCATTAAGCCGAGCATTAAACCTAATGTTAATTCAGCAGTAGCGTCAGTGGATACCTTCGGTGTATTCGTCACAACAATGCCGTTTTCTTTCGCAGCTTCAAGATCAATGTTATCAAACCCTGCACCATAATTTGCAATAATCTTCAGTTCTGGCGCTGACTCGATCACTTTTCTTGAAACTTTTGTGGAGAGTGGACAAAGCAATGCCGTTGCGTCTTTTACACCATTTATTAATTCTCCTTCACCAATAACGTTTTCACCATGGTATACATGAACAACATAATCCTGTAATACACTGTATCCAATAGCCGGTATTTCACCTGAAATAAATATCCGTGTCATGATGCTCCCTACTCTCTCATCGTTGTTGTTTTAATCGATCAATGCGTTTAGCTAAGCGCCTTTTCCAATCAGCCGCGAGTGGTTCAATAGATGCAATCTCTTCCATTGCAAGCCAATCCTCATTTGCGAAATACACATGGTTACAAGCAAGGACGGACTTTCTTTGGGCATGCTCTTCAAGTAATTTAATGGATGAGGTCGATGAAATATAGCCTTCTTCGAGCACACGAGCTAAATAACCTGTAAATCCTGTTTCAATCGTTCGCTTCAAGAGCGTATCTGCTTGTGTATAGTTGTCAATCGTGCTACAAGGGATTCGCCCTTGAGTAATTTGAATCACTGCTTCTCCAATTTTATACACATTCCCAATGTATACTTTTTCCTCTAACATATTCGTTACGGTTAAATTCTCTCCAAACGCTGCGTTTGGAAGTGGACGATGAAGCTCTTTTTCCCACTGTGGATAATGTTCTTGTGGATAAAAACAAACTGCTCGGTCAAGACCGCCATGATTTTTTTTATCCCCAACACCATCGCCTTTAAAGCCGTCTTTCGTTAAATAGACACGCTCTACTTGCGTTTTCTTTATTCCAGTCACCAGTGGTTTCTTCATGGACCCTTGTTTTAATTCTTGCGGTAAGCCTGTGGACAATGCACTAATCTCCATCACAATTCAGCCCCTTTTATTCTTGAGTTAAGATCGCTTCTGCGGCAACTTTTCCAGTAAATAAACACCCTCCTAAAAAC
The DNA here is from genome assembly GCF_047238345.1 of Shouchella phoenicis. Classification (NCBI taxonomy): domain Bacteria; kingdom Bacillati; phylum Bacillota; class Bacilli; order Caryophanales; family Bacillaceae; genus Shouchella; species Shouchella phoenicis. The sequence goes on from NZ_JBDFMQ010000001.1 coordinate 3,141,621, forward strand.
GTTCCCTCAAGCGCTCGATAGCCATGAACACCTCCACCGCCAAAACCTGTCGCTTCGCCAACTGCATAAAGTCCTTCTATTCGTTCACCTTCTTCACTTAACACTTGAGCCGAATCATTTGTTTGTAGACCTCCTAATGTTTTTCGGCTTAACAGATGGAGTTTCACTGCAATTAACGGACCATTTTTTGGATTAAGGATTTCGTGAGGCTTTGCTACACGAACAAGCTTATCCCCAATTGAATGACGTGCATGGCGGATCCCCATAATCTGAGCGTCTTTAGTAGAAGAATGACGCAAGCCGAGATCTCTTGCGTATATCTGTTGGTAAATATGGTTCTCATCTAGAAAAGGGCCTTCTCCAAGTTGATTCATTTTGTGAACAAGATTCTGAATGGAGTGTGCCGTAATAAAATCTGCTCCCTTATCAATAAACGTTTGGACGGGAGCTGTAGGTCCTGGTAAAAGGCGCTTCAGCACTTTTTTCAAACTTTTCTCTGTCAGGTCTGGATTTTGTTCTGACCCTGATAATGCAAACTCTTTTTCAATAATCTTCTTTGTGAGAATAAACCATGAATAGGAATATCCTGTTTTTTGAATCGCTTCCAATGTGGAGAGCGTATCGTAACCTGGAAAATCTGGCGAGGGAAAGCGATTTCCGTTTGCGTCAAGCCAAATGGATGAAGGGCCAGGCAAAATACGAATGCCATGCTTGTCCCATACCGGTTCAACGTTTTGTATCCCCTCTGTATAATGCCACATTCTATCTCGATTGACGAGTCGTCCTCCAGATTTTTCAGTAATTTCAAGCATTCTTCCATCAACATGAGCAGGAACTCCATGAATCATATTTGTTGGTGGTTGCCCTAACCGACTTGGCCAGTATTGCCTAATTTGGTCAAGATTCCCGCCAATTCCTCCGCTCGCCACGACGGTTGTTCGAGCAAAAGATTCAAATGGCTCAATTTCCTCACGATTGCTTGCTTCTCCTCGATTAGCCGTCGATGACCGCAAGATCTGTCCAGCAACCCCTACGATCCTTTTCCCTTCTCGTAAAAGTTGGTCCACACGATGTCGAGGCGCATAGTGAATCTGCTGCTTTTTTCTATACTGAACGAATTTCTCTAAGAATGGTGCTAGGATACCAGGTCCCGTTCCCCAAACAATGTGAAACCTCGGTACCGAATTTCCATGACCTGTGGCAAGACTGCCTCCACGTTCTGCCCAGCCGACAACTGGAAAGAAACGAATTCCTAATGTTTTTAGCCACTGTCTTTTTTCATACGTTGCAAATCGCACGTACGCTTCAGCCCATCTCTGGCCCCAATAATCTTCACTTTGCTTCGACCCTAATCGGTCAAATTCAGCCGAACCCAGCCAGTCCTGCCAAGCCAAGTCGTAAGAATCCCGGATACCTAACCTTCTCTGCTCTGGCGAATTCACGAGAAACAAGCCACCAAATGACCACCATGCTTGTCCACCTAACGATGATTCTGGTTCTTGATCAACGACCAAGACCACCTTGCCGCGATCTGCTAATTCGGTTGCCACGACTAAACCGGACAAGCCTGCACCAATTACAATTGCATCATAGTTCATCCATCTTCACCTCTCTTCATTCAATACTCCATGACGAAAGAAAACTCCTGTAAAATAAAGCGTGAGTCCATTCCCCATTATTCCAATTTGATGCGAAAATGACGTACAATCTATGTAATATGGCGAATGCCACAAAAACAATATTGCTGTTTTCATTCGTAAAAATAACTACCACTACTTATGATGAAATTCATTGCGTAATGACCTTTTTTCGAAAAATTTAACATATTCCCAACAGTTTCGCTTAGTCAAACGTTATCTTCATGAAAAACGCTACGAGAGGAGGCAGCAATGTTTGACATTCACCACCATCCATTAGAGCAAGATATTCGACCGTTTGCTCTATCCATAGCAGTAAATAGACACGAAGCGGAAGATTTAATGCAATATGCGTGGGAAAAATCACTCCACGTTTTGGACTTATCTGATTGGCCGTATTACAAACAAAAAGCTTGGTTTTATCGCGTGATGAAAAATCACCTCATTGATATACGACGAAAAGATAAACGACAAGCAGCACTTAGTGAAGGTGATGAACCTGTGTTTTTACCAACAGAATTTCATACGTTCGAAATAATGGATCTCCTAGACAACCTGTCTCCAACCCAAAAAAACATAGTATTTAAACGCTATTGGCTCGGATTCACAAGCTTAGAGATTGGAAGAGAGTTAGAAATTCCTGCTAGTACCGTGCGCTATCAATTAACAAAAGCCGTTCAACGACTAAGAGACCTTTTAGAGGAGGAATAATAATGGGAAGAACAATAGGAAATGTGGCATTGCTTGATCTTACAGAGGCTACAGAGGAAAGTATTGCTTCAATAACTCATATTAAAAATGTTGCACTCTTGCTTTACACTGCTGAAACCGCCTCACTCGTGCCGAAGCTCTCCATCGGGAACCTCGCGCAGTCACTTAAAATTAAAGAAGATATGCAAGTCATAAATGGTTACCTAACAGTGGATAATCAGTATCTCGAACACGCAAAAATTAATCAAGTTGTGATTGTGAATGGATTGCTTGTATTTAAAGACGATATTCAATTCGAAACAATTAAGAAATCAACTTGTGCGTTTATCGTTAATGGCGTCGTTTACGCACCTACTTCGTTAAGAGGAGCCGTTGCACCACTTATTACAAAGCAATCAGGTACAACCTTAGGATACAGTGGACCAGAACCAAAAATTATCTCAGGCACCACACATTTAACGACTGAATTCGTAAAAGGCTTGCCAGATCAAACCACTTTATTATGTAACGGAAAAGTAATGGTAGACGAAAGCCTGGATATAGACGTCTATCGTAAAAAACTGGATATGCTATTTGTTAACGGAAAAATAGAATTATATGAACATCATGTATCAACTTTACTCGCAAACGCAACTGTAAATGGAACAACACACACGATTCCGACAAACTTTAAACGCTTAGAAAAGACGTTTCACCTTTCTAATCGGTCCATTAAACGTTTTAAGCAAGCGAACGTATACACGGCCACACCATTAATCTTTGAAAAAGACGTGACACGAGATTCACTGGATCAAGCATTCACTTCGATTCACTCTCATTCTTTTATCTTTTGCCACGAAGAAGTTGAGGATTTAATCTATGAGAAGCTTGATCGTTTTGAAACAGATGTCTATACCTATTCTGATCAATTTTTGTTTATCGAAAAAGAAACATGGCATCAAGAACGATTCTCGCAGCTAAAATTACCAACCACCATTCTAGTAAATCAACACTTAACGATTGAACATCCTATTTCTTCTCAACACATTCATAATCACTCGATTATTTTATTAGGTGACATGACTGTTCACGATCAAGAGACAAAAGCTGTCTTTCAACAAGCGCTAGTTGAAAACAAGGGACGAATTCAATGCGCGACAGACGTTCAAGAGAATACAAACTACGCAGAGTTAAGTCTCTAGAGGGGGAATATCAATGCATCCCCCTCATGACCATAATGATTGCCTTCGTAATGAGGCATATGCAAACAATCTAGCAAGAGGGATACAGACTAACAGCCAACCAGATTCAATCTGGCAAATCCGTGGCTATCGTTCCCTTTTTACGTCGTATAGTATCTCAGTTACAGGCCAGTGGTTTGATTCCATCGCCATCATGGTCATCTTTGCTTATGTTTGGCAATCAAGTCCAATTTATCTTGGCTTCATCCCATTTGCCTTAGCTTTGCCTCAAGTCCTTTTTTCACAATTGGTTGCTCCGTTAACACGTCGTTTCAATAAACTACGCATAATGGCGTTTGCAGACATCCTAACCGCTTGCTTTACCATAGGACTGTTCTTTTCACCACACCCTTGGTTTGCCTTATTGTTTCTGGCGTTACGTAGCACGGTCAATGTCGTGCACTTCCCAATTCAACAAGAACTAGTTCGACAGCTCGTCCCAGAACCTTTACGGTTAAAAGCGGTAACATGGAATGGTTTAGTAAGCCAAGGTGCAAAAATTATCGTCCCGTTTGTTGGTGGGTTGTTTCTAACGATCGTCGCTCCACAAACCTTACTGTTACTTAATGCGGTCGCGTTTGTCATTTCAGCTTTTATTCTCTTTTCCATCCAACACCTCTTTCAAGACCAAATGAAAAAGACGCTCTCTCCATCCACAAAACCGATTTTTAAAGAACTTCGCGCTGGGTGGACGACATTGTTTTCCCATCCCGTTTTAGTTGTCTTATTTAGTCTTTTAGTTGTTGGCCTCTTCTGCGTACAATTTGTTGATTCGCAGTTTCCAATCCTCTTTAGAGAATTAGCACCTACTGAACCTCAACGATTAACTTGGGTCATATCAGCTATTGGCATTGGTGCCGTTACGATTATTTTCATCCTAAACAAATTTAAACAGATGAATCATTTCTTTGCATGGATCAGTTTGGCACAAGCGCTCATTGCCGTGGCTTTTATTGGTTTTAGCTTCCTACAGCCAAGCAGCCCACTTTTCTTCTTTTTAGGGCTTGGATTTATTTGCGGTATTGGCACAGGGATCTCTATTACAACAATCAATTACGCGATTCAAACCATACCTGCAGACGAGGATGTTGCCACGATTGCTGGGATTTCCCAATCCTTATCTAGCCTTGTTATTATTGTCGCTCCACTTACTGGTGGCTTCCTTACTTCCATACTAGGCGTTCAAGTGATGTTTGGCTTATCCGGGCTCTTTTTAATCATCAGCATGATCCTTCCGTTATTTTTAAATATAAAAAAGACGTCAAAATCCCCTTCACATCCGCAGCAGATAAGGTAATTGTTGCGGCTTTCCTTTATACTAAGATGGAGAGGAGCGTGCTTATGCGAATATTAACAGTTGGAGCAGGCGGTGTTGGTGGCTATTTTGGTGCAAGACTTGCTGAAAAAGGCGAGGATGTCACGTTTTTAGTTAGAGAGAAAAAGAAAGCACGTCTTTTAGAAACAGGGTTAAAGGTTGAAAGTATTCATGGCAACATCGAACTTACCCCCTCATTACTTACGACAAGTGAGCATGCAGAACCATTTGATCTTATTTTATTTACAACGAAATCGTATCAATTGCAGCAAGCGATTGAAGATGTTCGTCCATTTGTAGCCGAACATACATTACTCTTACCTTTGTTAAACGGCGTTGCCCATTACGAAATTTTAGACCAAGCGTTTGGACAAAACGTGATTGGTGGGCTTTGCTTTATTGAAAGCGCTGTCGATTCTGATGGGACGATTCAACAAACAAGCCAAGTGCATCGACTAGTGTACGGGAGTAGAACAGCACACCAAGAACAAAAGGTAGAAAAACTGTATAAACATCTTTCTGGAACAAACGCAGAATTTACGCTTTCCACTAAAGTAGATCAAGAAATTTGGCAAAAGTACCTTTTTATTACCGTCGCTTCAGGAATTACATCCCTTTTCCGTTCAAGCATTGGTCCGATTCGCGCATTTGAAGAAGGCAAATCATTTATTCGTAGACTGTTAACTGAGTGTACAACCATTATGAAAGCGGAAGGTGCACCATTGCCTCCAACCATTATCGCCGACCATATGCACACCTTTGAATCAGTTGGATATGACATGAAATCATCAATGCTTCGCGACATGGAACGTCGCTCCACAACAGAGGCGGATCACCTTCAAGGTTATTTAGTCGAGAAAGCCGCTAAACACGATATGGACACCCCTTCATTAATAGCGGTTTTCACGAATCTTCGCCTTTATGAGAATCAGCTGTAGGATTTTATAGCAGACAAAAAAAGACATGGGAACCCCCCCATGTCTTCTTCACCTTATTCTTTTCCTTCTAAGATCGCAACAGCTTCTTTTAATGTTTCTGGTTGCCCAACGTTTCCTGGGAAAATTACATAGGCTTTTCCAGGAAACTTACTTTCTTGTCCAGTTTTCCAAACAGGGATGCCCGGTTTAATTTGTCCAGCCACTTCTGCTCGAGAAACATGTAAACCAACGGTTCCAATACTGCTTGATGTAATGCCACCTTTTGCAACGATATAACTTGGTTCTACTTGCAAATCACGGACGATACTTGTTACCGCATCAGAAATTTTCACTGATTGCTTTAACTCTTCTTCTTGCATATTGTCACCAAGGTCTAGGCGTTCACGACGTGTGTAGTACACAACAGACTCACCGTTTTTAATCGCTTCTTCACAAGCTAATCGCACACGTTTTGTTTCGTGGGCAAACTTCTCGTCATCTTGAACGAGATGAACATCAAACTCAATGCCTTTTACAAGACCGCTCTCTAACAAATGTTGAAGTTGCTCTGTTGTTTTCTTCACATGAGAGCCTACTGCAATTAACCCACCATGGTTTCCTTTTGTTACCATATCATCTCTTTTTAAAAGCGGTTTATCTGCAATACCACCAATAACTTTTGTAAATGCCGCAGCACTGCGGGCCATGTAATGCTTGCCTTGTTTTAAAGCTTGCATAAATGCAATCGTAAACACTTCTACATCTTCATAACCTACTGCATTAACAACAATCTTTTGGAAGTCACTTGCTTCAAGTAATTGCGTAGTAATTTTTTCAATCGCAACATTTCTTAAGTCTTCGAGTGAGATATAGATCGTATTCTCTTTCGTAAACCGACCTTCTGTTTTTTCTTCAATGTACTCACCTAAGTGAGACGAAGCAAAACCGAATGTGCGATCATTAGCAAATTCTGTTTCCCCTGCCGGAATCAGTTCTTCCCCACTTTGCACATAGTGAACGTTATCTATGGTAAAGCGTCCACCCTCTTTGAAGAACGGCATAATAATTTCGCCATCAAAACGCTTATGACCCATTGCTTCAATTGTTGTTTTTAACGTTTCCGTTTCTAATGGAAAATGCCCTCGTAACGTTGAATCTCCACGGCTGATGAGTACATACGGTGTGTCTTCTTCATCTGCTACTTCTTGTACACGCTTGGCAATGTCTTCGTGACACGCTTTCGTTTCTGTTTCTGTGAATCCACGTGAGTTCGTTAAAATAAAGAACATGGACTTGTCCTCTTGAAAACCAGATTGAATCGACTCTTTCGTCCAATCTGTAAAAACCGATACACCGTGAACCGTTTGAATACCAGTCGGGTCATCGTCTAATACAACAATTTTGTATGGTGAGCCTTCCTGCTCTTTCTTCAACAATGATTGAATCTCTTCTCTATTAACTGCTTTAATGCCTGCAAATGTTTCTTCTGCGTGTAAATGTTTCATTATTGGTCCTCCTTGCGTTGCACGATTACATTCGCCATTTTCTCGTAGTGTTGCACGATTCCACCGTGATCAATTGCCTGTTTTCCATCGGCACTTAAGGAATGGAAGATTTCTAAAAGTTGGCTTGAAAGTGGCAGCGGTACATGCATCTCGTGTGCCGTGTTCATCACGTTTGTTAAATCTTTCATATTAATATCAATGCGCCCACCTGCAACAAAATTACGATCAAGGATCATTGGAATTTTTGCGTCCATCACCGTACTTCCAGCCAGACCACCTCGAATGGCTTGATACATTTTCTCAATATCAATTCCAGCTTTTGACGCTAGCACAAGCGCTTCGGAAACAGCTGCAATATTAAGGTTTACAATGATTTGGTTTGCTAACTTTGCTGTCGTTCCACAGCCAGAGTCACCTACAAGCACAATGTCGGTTCCCATCGCTTCTAGAACTGTTTTTGCTTGAGCAAATACTGCTTCTTCACCGCCAACCATAATAGCAAGGGTACCGTCAATCGCTTTAGGCTCTCCACCACTTACAGGAGCATCTAAGAAGTGCACCCCTTTTTCAGCTGCATGTGTTGCCATTTGCTTCGAATCAACCGGTGATACAGAACTCATATCAACTACGATTAATCCTTCTTCTGCGCCTTCAATCACGCCATTTACGCCAAATACAGCCGCACGGACATGCTCACCTTTAGGAAGCATTGTAATGATGACATCGCTACTTTCCGCCACTTCTTTTCCTGTTGAAGCAGCTGTCGCTCCTTCAGAAGCAATCAAATTGACTGCATCTTGATTTAAGTCAAAAGCTGTTACTTGAAAGCCAGCTTTAATTAAGTTACGAGTCATTGGCATCCCCATAATGCCTAATCCAATAAATCCTACGCGTTTTTTCATGTTTTTCTCCACCTTATCGTTATTCTACTTTTTCTCTATTAGGAAACCTGGAAAAAACCAACTATTGTAGTCGGTTTTTCCATTTTGTTTTATAGTCCTGGTAAGAAACCAGAGATTGCACTTAGTAAGAAGATGAATACAAGTGCTGTCACACCTGCAACAAAACCACCTAAACTCCATACTCGTAATGTTTCAGAAACCGTTAAGCGACCAAATTTTGATACGACCCAGAATCCGGAATCGTTTGGTAAAGAAAGTCCAATACCGCCGGCACAAATAGCAAGTCCAAGAAGAACTGGTGATACACCTAACTCAATTGCCATCGGCCCCAAGATACTTGCCGTTGTGACAAGAGCAACAGTAGCGCTTCCTAGAGACGCTCTTAGAATTTGTGCGAATAAGAATCCTAGTAGTAATGCTGGCATGTTTAATCCTTGCATAAGATTAATCAGTAAATCACCAAGTCCTGTTTCTTGTACCACTCGGCCGAACGCACCACCAGCACCTGTAATTAGGACAACCATACCAGATGCTTCAAAAGCTTGACGGAACACAGTCGATGTCGATTCTTTTATATATTTAGGTAATACGAACATCGCCACAATAACACTGATCAAGAGTGCCATGTTTTTGTCACCTACGGTAGCGAATAAAGTAGGCAACCATTGATCTTGCGCATCAGCAAACACAACATTATTCATTAATGTATTTGACAAAATCAACACAATAGGTAATGCAAGCATGGCATATGCAAGCCATGTTGGAATTTCACTCGAAACCGCTGTGTCAACGTTCTCTATATCTTCAATCGCGTCATCCAAACGATTGCCTGTCGGGATACGTTTTCCGATAAATTTCCCGTAGAGTACACCACCAACTAATGTAGCCGGAATTGCTACAAGAAGACCGTAGATGAAAAAGATACCGATATCTGTTCCCATTTGGTCTGCTACAACAAGTGGTCCTGGTGTAGGGATAATTAAACTATGCGAAACGATTAAACCGATTGCAAGAATCGCTACAAACGTTGCAAGCGAAATTTTTGTTTTAATGGATAAGCTTTGTACAAGTTTATTTAAAATAATGAATGCAGCGTCAAAGAAAACTGGAATCGCTACAGTAGTTGATGTTGCCGCGAGTGCATATGGCGAATTTTTGATTCCAAATGCTCGTAACATCGAACTAGCAATTTTTTCAATTGCGCCAGATGCTGCAAGGAATTGTCCGAAGATAATCCCTAAACCAATTAAAATTCCGACACCTGTCAACGTAGCGCCAAATCCTTCGGCAACAACGTTCGGGACATCTCTTGTTGGGATGGCTGACACGAGGCCAAGTCCAACAGCAATTAATAGTAAAGAAATGAATGCATCCCATTTAAATTTAATAATAAGTACGAATAGGATAATAAGAGCGACTAGAAAGCCGATAATTAAGCCATTACCTGTTAACATAAGGTCACCTCAGTAGTAGTTTTTCATCTATCGTTATCGTTCGTAAAAGTTTATTTTTTCATGCGTGTTACAGCCAAACGGGCTTGGTTTATTTTCTTTTTCCCCTCGTCCCCTGCTTCAGCAGCAACTCTTGTATAAAGCGTATCCATTAATACGAGTTGGACAAGCCTAGAGATCATCGCATCGGACCGTTGCTTTGTTTCATGAGCCTGTGTGAGAAGGACATCATCGGCAACACTTGCAATGCTTGACGATTCATTTGCTGTAATGGCAAGTGTATAAGCACCACTCGCTTTTGCCATTTTCAAGACTTCATAAATGTTCGTTGTTTCACCTGAATGAGAGATGGCAATGACGACATCGTGTTCATTCATATGGCTAGCGTAGATGGCTTGGTAGTGAGGGTCTTTCACCGCTAAAACGTTTCCACCTAAGCGCATAAATTTGTGGGCACCGTCCTCAGCCATTGTTGCTGACAGACCTTGCCCAAAGAAGTAAAGCCGTTTGGCTTGAATGAGCTTTTGAACAGCATATTCAAAGGCATCATTTGAAAGCTTTTCTTTTGTTAATGCCATGGCTTGAAAAAGTTGATCACCCATTTTTTCAAAAATCACATCAGCAGAATCGTCTTTTGTGATATCGATAATTTCTGAAGAAGACGGTTTCATATCAGCCATTTCTTGGGCTAACGCAACTTTTAACTCCTGATACGATTGATACTCTAACTTTTTATATAAACGAACAACACTCGGTTCACTCACTTGACTAAGCATCGCCAGTTCTCCCATTGATAATAGAAAAGGTTTGTCTTGTACTTTCAACTGGTGAATAATCTTTTCTTCTGTTGTCGTAAGCGATTTCTTTTTTAATTCAATGCGTTCATCAAACCGAAGCATCCTCTTCCCTCCTCATTTCTGTAGTAATATTACTACATATGTAACGCTTACACAACAGGAATTTTTTGTTTTTCTACATAATTCGACTTGATTTGTACAAAATAGAAGCTTATTATGTGCTTATCATGTAGTTTTAACTACACAATAGGAGGAATTGGGAATGTTTACTACAACAAAAGAGGTGTTGGAATTCGCTGAAAATACGAACACAGCGATTGCTGCCTTTAATTGCTATAACGCTGAAACGATTCAAGCTGCTGTAAAAGCTGCAGAAAACCAAAACCAGCCTGTTATCATTGCATACGGTGAGCGTTACAAAGATTATATGAATTTAGAGGCTTTCGCTGCTTTCACGAAAACGATTGCTGAAAACGCTACAGTTGATGTGGCTCTTCACCTTGACCATAGCTATGAATTTGATACAATTCGTCGTGCCGTTCACGCAGGTTTTACATCTGTTATGTTTGATGGTTCGGCTCTTTCATTAGAAGAAAACATTAAACAAACGAAGGAAGTCGTCGATTTTGCCCACGAACATGGTGTACATGTCGAGGCTGAGATCGGCTCCATGCAAAAAGGCGCATTTTCTGATGAGGAAGAAGGCGATGGTCGCTTAACGGATCCAGATGAAGCTGCTGATTTTGTGAAGCAAACAAATGTTGATTTTCTCGCAGCGTCTATCGGAACCGTTCACGGCATGTACGACGGTGATCCTGAAATTCGTCTAGACTTACTTGATGCTTTAAAAGAGCGGATGGACACACCGCTCGTTCTTCATGGAGGATCTGGAACACCAGAAAAGGAAGTATTAGAAGCCATTCAAAAAGGGATTCGCAAGATCAATGTCAACACGGAAATATCATTAACGGCAGTTGCGAATATGGCAGAAACTTTATCTACAAAACCAAAGACACACCTTAGTGTTGTAATGGAAAACGCGCAAAATGCGATGATCAGCCATATGGAGAATGTTGTTAAACTATATAAAAGCTAAATAAAAGCGACCTTAAAAAGGGTCGCTTTTTTTATGTATGTTTTGCTTTTTGTTTCACATAATAAAGTTCATTCAGGGAAAAAGGGGCAATTACCGTGGACAAAAAAGGCAATTCCTCATCGGTTTATGTACAACCAGCAAAAGAACTTAATGAGAAGCTTACATATCTAACACAAATTATCGGAAAAAGTGATGACCTTGTCTTCCGACCATTTTCATTTGGACAAGAACCAAAAATAAAGGCCTCCATGGTTTATATAGATGGCCTCGTTGATGACCGAGCACTGCAAAAAATGATTGGCGGCGCCAAAAACGTCGATATTTCACAAGGTGAGACCTTAACGGTGATCCAACTAAGTCTTGAGGAGATTGGACATACAGAGGTGGCACTCGAGTATGAAACGCTTTTAGAAAAGTTATTAAAAGGAAACTGTATTTGCGTTATGGAAGGCTATTCTACCTGTATCGCAGTTGCCATTCCGCAGTTTTCTGAGCGGCAAGTAGCTGAACCTACAACAGAAACGGTCGTCCGTGGTCCCCGTGAAGGCTTTGTTGAAAACATGCGGGTCAATACGTCGCTTATTCGTAGACGTCTTGCAGATGAGAACCTATGGATTGAGTCTTTGAAATTAGGTAAGCGGTCAAAGACATCCATCTCAATTGCTTACGTAAATGGTATTGTCGATAAAGACCTTTTAGCTGAGCTCCATCAACGTCTGGCTCGCATTGACACCGACAGTATCTTGGAAGACGGCAGCGTTGAAGAACTTATCCAAGACTCTTTTTACACGCCTTTTCCAACGGTTTATACGACAGAACGCCCGGATACAACAGTTTCTCACCTACTTGAAGGAAAAATCGCGATTATCGTTGATGGCTCACCAATGGTGATGATTGTACCGGCTTTATTCGTTCATTTCTTTCATAATACCGAGGATTACACACAACGAACGGATATTAGCACGCTCATTCGCATCTTACGTTTTGGCTGTATTCTTATTGCGCTTCTTGGGCCATCGCTCTATATTGCTGTCACAACTTTTCATCAAGAGCTAATCCCTACAGGTTTATTAGGAAACTTAGCTGCCCAGCGAGAGGGAACACCCTTTCCTACTTTTATCGAGACACTCATTATGGAATTAACGTTTGAGATTTTGCGCGAAGCAGGAATTCGCATGCCACAACCTGTTGGTCAAGCCGTCTCGATTGTTGGCGCGATTGTCATTGGGCAAGCTGCTGTTCAAGCGGGCATCGTATCAGCAGCGGTTGTGATTGTTGTCGCTATTACAGCCATATCAAGTTTTGTATTTCCTAGTTACACGATCGGCATTCCAATTCGAATATTGCGATTTGGCTTCATGGCATTATCAGCCTCATTCGGTTTAGTAGGAATTTGTATTGGCTTTACCGCTCTACTACTGCATCTTTCTAGTTTGAAATCATTCGGAATTCCTTATATGGAAGGCTTTACGCCATTTATTCGTAAGAATCAGCAAGATATGATCTTCAGAGCACCAAAATGGATGATGAAGGAACGACCAACACCCGGGAATAAAAATGATTTAATTCGTGATCGAAGTAAACAACCAAGTCCAGACAATCAATAGATTTAGGGGGGAACACGATGATGAAAGACAAAAAATTAATAATCCTGTTTCTTGTGCTATGCCTTTCTTTATCAGGTTGCTGGGATCGTTGGGAACTAAACGAATTGTCATTAATCGTTGGAATGGCGATCGATAAAGATGAAGATGAATACATTCTTACCATGCAAGCGATGAACCCAGCAGAGATTGCCTCACAAGAGACTGGACGCGGTTATGCACAAGCGATGAATGTGCAAGAGCGGTCAAAGACCATTCACGAATCCTTGCGCAAAATGGTGCAGAAATCACCACGACGTTCCTTTATATCTCAATTAAAAGTTCTTGTTATAAGTGAAGAAGTCGCTAAAGATGGGCTTGAGAATGTGCTGGATTTCTTCTATCGCGACCATGAATCACGTTCTGACTTTTATATCGTCATTTCTCATGGCGATCAAGCACATGATGTGCTGGATATCATTACGCCTTTAGAAACATTACCATCGCAAAATATTTTTGATTCCATCAGCTTCTCTTTGCGATCTTACGGTGGTACAAAAGCGATGACTCTTGATGAACTATTTCAAGAAATGATGGCGGAAGGAATTGAGCCCTCCATTATGGGGATTAAAATTACCGGAGATTTAGAAAAAGGGAAAACGAAAGCAAATGCTGAGGTTAACAGCCCAGCCGCCATGTTGCGTATTAATGAAATTGCGTTGTTTAAACACAATAAGCTAGTTGGTTGGCTAAATACCGATGACAGTAAAGGGCTTGATTATTTAACGCAAGATATAAGCGACAGCGTCGGCAGTTTCACATGCCCTGGTGGGGGACAAATTGCTTTAGAGGTTCGAGATGTTCACCGGGAGTTAGAAACGGAAATTATTCAAGATATCCCTAAAGCGTTTTATCAATTTGAAGTTGAAGCGACTATCTCTGAAGTGGATTGTGAGAGCCTAGATCTCGCGATGCCGTCTTCCTATCAAAAAGTGGAACAATTAGCAAGCGAAGAATTCACGAAAACGCTCTATAGCACAATTGATAAAACAAAAGAGTGGAAGACAGATGTACTTGGCATCGGGCAGAACATCTACCGTACTCATCCTGATTATTGGGAAGCCAATCGAGATCAATGGGACACGTTATATCCACAAGTTGATATTGATATTGAGATAGCCATTCACATTACAGACAGCGGCAGTATTATTAACTCATTTCTGAATAAAGGAGATACGTAATGCTTATTTTTCAATTAATCGTTTTGCTTGGTATCGCGTATCTCATCTATTTAAGTCAGAAAAAGAAATTAAAAGGCGACCGAAAAATGAGCATTTTATTCTTTACCATATTAGGAATTGGACTCATCTATGGTTCGGCTTATCTTTTGCAAATTGAAATACCCAGTTTTGCCAATGGACTGACACGGCTTGTTAAAGCGATTCAAGGCATTCAAACATGATTCGAGACAAGTTAACAGCTAATCAGTTTCGGTTTCTTGTTTTGTTTAGTACATGCAGCACGTCTTTACTCAGCCTTCCTTTAATCATTGGCACAATGGTTGGTCGAGACGCATGGTGGATCGTGCTAATTGGAACGGTTTTAGGCTTACCGTTTATTTGGTTGTTTACAACGATTGCTCGCTGGTACCCAACCAAAGACATCTTTGAAACGAGTAAAGTCATCTTCGGTAAAAAAATGGGCACATTCATTGTTTTGTTAATTACAGCTTTACCATTGTTTACGGTATCTACAAAACTCCACTACTCACTTACGTTTATCGACAACCACCTATTACCTGAAACACCCGTCGTCATCGTAATTAGCATTTGCATGTCAATTGTCGCAATGGGCGCTTATTTAGGGATTACAACACTCGGACGAACAGCCGAAATGTTAAGCATCTTCTTCTTCATTCCTCTCATGACGCTTTTCATTTTTAAAGTAGCCGATGTATCAATCGAGTTTGTGCAGCCGTTTTTTCGCGGAGAGGAAAACCAATACCTATCGGCCATCATGTTTTACTTTGCCATAACTGCTTGTAATAACTTTTTACTTTTAAGTTTTTTCCCAAAACATGTGCAGGATACAAAAAAGGCAGCGAGAGCCTTTTGGGAAGGTCACTTATTTGCTTGTCTCATCTTGTTTCTCATTACCTTACTTAGCATTGCTGTACTCGGACCTGAATTAATGACAAGTTCCTATTATCCGCTCTTTTCTTTGTCTCAACGTGTGTCATTTGGGGACTTTGCGGAACGGGTTGAAGCGTTACTGACCATTATTTGGTTTATCACGATTTACTTTAAAATCACGCTCTATTTATATGTCGTCGCTAGAGGGATTGGCAATGTATTCGCGCTTAAAGACCCAAGCCCTTTAACCGTACCACTTGCTTTACTGTTTGTATTCATTCCCCTACAAGCGTTTGATGATTCTGCTGCCGATTACGAATTTTACATTGGCCCAGCTATGTGGTTATCGATCGGAATAGGTGGGCTCATTCCATTACTGTTATTTTTCATTGGTACCGTAAAAAGAAAGCGAAAATGGATCAAGGAGGTGTAGAGATGGAATCCAATCAATCATTTACAGCGGTAGCCTATACGTTTATTGTGATTTACGCTACTTGTAGCACAGCATTACTTGGCATACCCGCTTCAATGGCATACTTTGTATCTCAAGATGCTTGGCTTGTCCCTATTATTGGCAGCTTAATTGGAGTTCCAATTATTTTTTGTTACACAATGCTCGCACGGTGGATGCCAAATGGGACAATCTTTCAAATGAACGATTATATTCTAGGTAAGCCACTTGGTACGTTTGCATCTGCTGTTTTTCTCCTTTTTCCTCTGTTTCATTTCCCAGCAATTATTTCGTATAACGTGGGGTTTATGGCTAATTTCTTATTACCTGGAACGCCTCTCTTTGTTCTGTTTTTACTATGTATGCTGACGATTGTTTACGGTATCTATTGTGGAATTGAACCAATTGCTCGAACCGCAACGTTGATAAGTATCTTTTTCATCCCTCCTTTAATCCTATTAATTGGCTTAAACACACCGGATGTAGACGTTAAGATGCTGCAACCTATGTTGAGAATGAGTGTGTCAGATGGTGCAAATGCCCTTGCTTTTTTTATGGGGAATGTCGTCTGCAACGTCGTTATTCAATTAACTGTTTTCCCCCGTTACCTCACGTCCAAAAAATACGGGGAGCGTGGTTTATGGATCGGCTATTTAATTGGCTGCACGATTTTAACCGTACTTACGTTTCTTTGTATTACGGTTCTATCACCACAAGTAACAGGGAGAGATTTTTACCCAGCTTTATCTTTAGCACAGAGAATTGAGTTAGGTGAATTTCTTGAACGAATTGAAGCGACAATTACGATTCTCTGGTTTATTTCTATTTACTTCAACTTATTGCTTTATTTGTTTGCCATTATGGAAGGAATCTCACACTTATTTAAACTGAAAGATAGCAAAGCCTTACTTCTTCCTGTCGGGATGTTGCTCTTATTTGTCAGCTTAACGATGTTCGACAGCGTTGTACAAGAACGGGAATTTTATCGATTTGTCAGTATCCCGCAATCAATTCTTGTTGGCTTTGTCTTTCCTGCTTTTCTCGTCTTCATTGGTGCAATTCGACGGAAAAAGAACCATCTTCCTCTTTATCCAAAACACCAAACGACATCAAGCAAAAGTCAATCTACCACATCAAGCACATAAGAAAACCGGAGACTCTCTCGTAAAGCGTCTCCGGTATACCTATTATATATTTTCTTGTTTTAAGCCATCAATAATGCTTTCTTTTTTTATTTTTGAAACCGCATACGTCATGGCAAGGGTCACGATGACAAACACGGCGACAATAACGGAGCCAAGGGCAACCCATGGAACAGTAAAAGGATAATAAAAACTTCCAAGCATTGTCCGATACATCAAGTACATAACGCCAAAACTTACGGGCAAGCCGATAGCCAATGCATTGATGCCATAGAAAAGACTTTCAAATCGGATCATCTTTCGAAACGCACGTGGTGTCATTCCAATGGAACGATACATCGCCAATTCTTTTTTTCGTAGACCAACGCCAGTAGAGATGGTGTTAAAAATGTTCGCAACGGATATCAGCGTAATTAAGGCAATAAAACCGTACGTAAACACACTTAGGACGAACACCATTTGCAGGTCGCTTTCAACCCGTTCATACTGATTCCACATGCCTAATCGTTCGTTTCCAATGCCCTCAATGGCAGCCTCCGTTTCATTGGGGTGCTCACTTTTTAAATACAAGGTTCCATCGTCTGGCTCAAACTCATCCGTTTCTGTTAACAATTGATTTAAGTGCTCCTGTTCCATAATGAGCACGACATCTCCAAGATATAAATTCCCTACATTTAAAGGCAATTCATCTGTTAAGCCCACTACCTCAACAGAATCAACGCTCACTTCTTCTTCTTTCTCCCAATCATACACTTCTAACGATAGGGTGTCTCCAATTTCTGTATGAATTGCCGTTGTTTCTACATACTGACCCGCTTCGTCATCAGGGTATTGTATTGTTTCCACCACGATTGCTGGAGCATGATCAGACAAGCGTTGCTCTCCAGTTTGATTCGCGTTCTCCATCATGTCCGAATAAGATGCTTCATCTAGTCCAACGGCACGAACGTTAAAGGTAAATGATTCAGCAGTTGCCTCTAGCTCCTGAAATTGTTCATTCATACGTTCTGGAATCTGTTCTACTCTAGGTTGACCAATTAATGGTAGTTCCCTAGCAATTTGCGTCTCACGAACGAATTCCATGACGTCTTCATCATTTAAGAGCTGCTCATAGTCGCTCGTTCCTTCCGATGAATAGACCGATAAATCGTACTGCGGATCTTGTTGCGTCAGCGTAATCGATTGCGTCATTGTAGATGTAAAGAACGTCACAGATAAGAATAAAACAATGCTAATAATAAGGGAAAATACCGTGATGTAGTATCGCTTCTTATTTCGTTTAAGATTCTTAAGTGCAAGTTCTGCTTCCATGCCGAAAAGCCACGTGGTGAATCGCGATGTTTTAATCGTTTTCTTTGTTAACTTCACATCATTTGATTGACGAATGGCATCAATGGCTGAAATACGCGAGGCTCGTCGCGCTGGAATATAAGAGGAGAAAAAGATGGTTAATGATGAGACTGCAACAGCAATCAAGACCGCCATTGGCTGAATGACAACATATAATTCTTCTGAAATGCCCATTGTTGTTTGAAACATATCATTAATAAAGTAAAAGGTAATAGCCAAACCTACAAAACCAGCTACAAGTCCAATTGGAATACTAATAAGACCGATAATAAGCCCTTCAAAATAAACAGAGTTTCGTTTCTGTCTTTTTGTTGCGCCTACACTCGAAAGCATGCCGAGTTGTTTTGATCGTTCTGATACCGATATCGCAAATGCATTAAAAATTAAGGAAATCGATCCAATCACAATAATGACCATAATAATACCAACAATGGAATAAAGCGTTGTTTGCAACGTATCGTTTGGTGTTAACCCATGGTAACGCAAAATATCATCATTAAAGACTGCATCTTGTCCTAGCATTTCATTTAATGGCTCGACGTCGTCAAACAGGGATCGATTCACACGATCAGCCACAATCCTTGCATCTGTAACCGTTTCGGAGACTAGCTGCTTCTCATCGTAAAACGTAATTGCCGTATGGACTGGTCCCCAAGCAGGTTCCCATGATGGGGGTTCAACAAAGCCGACAACTGTAAATGTTCGCTCCCCCACCACTTCAAACACTTCTTCCGCATCAATGTACTCATTGGTTTCTTCATCATAAACAGATTCGACGACCTGATGTTCATCTAAATAGCTTCCATCTTCAAGCACCCGGTTGCCATATTCAAGGACCACGGTTTCACCAAGTTCATATTCATCAAGAACACCACGGACTGCGGTGGATAACACCAGTTCTTTTTCAGATTCAGGTAAACGACCTGATTCTAACTCTAACGGGAAATACGAAAAACCTTCTTCATTAAATTCATTAATAAACAAAAACGGTTTTCCCGTCTCTTCTAAAAAAGCTTGCTCTTCTACAAAACCTAAGCGATTGTGCAGAATTAAATCCCCTGTCCTGTCAAACGATCGTAGCTCCTCAATCTCTGGACCACTGACATCACTATACGACACGTGCCACTCGCCACTATTAGAAGCGGCATTACGCTGAAGCAAATCCATTAAGGATGTACCAATTGTCGCTACAGCAAAAATCATTGCCACAGACACGATGGTGCCAAATAATGTCACGAGCGTGCGTTTTTTATTTTCCCGCAAGTTGCGAATGGTTAACTTGTTGATAATAGTCATCGACCAGTCACCTCATCACTGGCAACCTTCCCATCTTCAATTGTGATAATGCGATCTGCTTGTAAAGCAATCCGCTCATCATGAGTAATCACAATTAACGTTTGCTTCAATGAACGGTTAAAATACTTTAATAAATCAATGATTTCTTTACTGTTTTTACTATCTAAATTCCCTGTTGGTTCATCGGCAAGCATAATGGCGGGGTTACTAATTAACGCCCGTCCAATTGATACCCGTTGCTGTTGCCCACCAGATAGCTGATTCGGTAAATATTGTAGCCGCTTTTCTAAACCGAGACGTTCTAGCATATTCGTTAGTTTTGCGTCATCGACTTTATGTCCATCAAGCAACATAGGCAACGTAATATTTTCTTCAACCGTTAAAATCGGAATCAGATTGTAAAATTGATAGATGAGCCCAATTTGACGTCTTCGAAAAATCGCCAGTTGGGTTTCGTTAAGTTGATACATATCTGTCTGGTCAACCGATACGTGGCCACTTGTTGGACGGTCAACCCCACCTAACAAATGAAGCAATGTCGATTTTCCAGATCCTGATGGTCCAATAATCGCAACAAATTGCCCTTTCTCCACCGAAAACGATATATTATCTAACGCTTTCACCGCGGTATCACCTTTACCGTACACTTTAGACAAGTTTTGAACGTTTAACATTTCCATTGTTTCGCCCCCATATGACTTTGTTACACTTAGTATAGTTGTCTAAAGTGACGGGTCCGTGACTTGTTAAGTGACAGTTTTGTCATGTTCCTTTGTAAAATCGAACACTAAAACTGGTCCCATCTCGTTTAGTCGATTCAACATGTATGGCACCGTTTTGCTTTGTCACAATATGATAAGTTAAAGCAAGTCCAATTCCTACACTTTGCTTATGCGCATGATTACCTTGGTAAAAGCGTTTAAAAATGTGCGGCAAGTCTTTGGGCGTGATCGGCTCGCCTGTATTATGAACCGTCAGCTCTGTAAACAGCACGTTTTCGGTAACTGTCATTGTCACCTTGCCTCCACTATCCGTGTGCTCCACTGCATTTTTGAGAATATTACTAAGAGCTTCCTTTGTCCAACGGAAATCAGCAGCAATAAACGCGTCCAAATCCCCAACTGTCTCGAAATGAATATGCTTATCTTTCATTGGAATCGTTAAAGGAGACACTGTCTCATGGATTAAGCGCTCGACACTACTTTCCTCCTTTGTAAATGTAATCGTCCCAGCATCAATCTTTGATAATTTAAGCAAAGACGTAACAAGCCATTCCATGCGGCTTAATTGACTGGATATATGTCCAAGAAATTCTTCTCGTTTCTCTTTTGGCAACTGATCTTGCGCAAGCAAATCCGTCATAACCGTCATTGATGTTAATGGTGTTTTCAACTGATGAGAAATGTCTGCCAGTGCTTCTGCCAGTTTAATTTTGCTATCGTCAGCTTGACTTTTTTGCTCCGATAAAAGTTGAGTCATTTTATATATTTCATTTTTTAAGATACTAATTTCCCCTTCATCATTGTCACGTACATCAAGTGAAAACGATCCACTACTTATTTTTCGCAAATAAATAGAGAGGTCTTCCATTTCGTTGTATCGATTATAGGAATAATAAAGGTGGACAGAAATCATAGCCATGACGACTAATGCTGTACTCCCTACAAACCATAACGACTGGAAGCTTGCAATGATCATTAAGACAAGGCCTAGAACGATCATCCATGCTGTGCTATGTCTTAGCTTTTTATTTCGAAACATTACTCTCCCACCCTGTATCCTAAGCCCCGAACCGTTTGAATTAACGTCGGTGTTTGAGGGTCATCTTCAATTTTCTCCCTTAATCGTTTGATATAAACCGTTAACGTATTGTCATTAACGAAGTCACCTGCAGAATCCCAAATCAAATTGAGTAACTGTTCTCGTGTTAATATTTGACCACGGTGTTTAGCAAAGATCATTAATAACCGATATTCCAACGCGGTTACATGGAGTTCTTCATGGTTTTTAAATACTTTTCCTTCAAGTGAATGAATAGAGATCGAACCAAAATTAACGGTTTCCTTCGCTTTTGTTTGACGCTCATACCGTCTTAAAACTGTTCGAATTCTACTTAATAGCTCTTTGACACGAAAGGGCTTTGTAATATAATCATCTGCTCCCATATCAAGGCCTTTGACAACATTTCCTTCATCATCAATAGCCGTTAAAAACAAAACAGGGATATCTCGGTTTTGTTTTACAAGAGAACAAAGTTGATAGCCATTGCCGTCAGGTAGATTCAAATCAAACAAACAAACATTTATATGCTGAATTTGATGGTTAAGTATTTTTTTCGCCTCTTCAACGGTATTGGCGACAAGAACATCATAGCCTTCTTGCTGTAGCGTATATTCCAAACCAGAAACTATAATTTCATCATCTTCTACTAGTAATAAAGTCAAAACGAACGCTTCCTTTTTGCAAAGATTTTATTCAAAATACTCTTACATCTTATTTCTTTACATATTGTATCGTATTACAGCCTACACATTTCTACAATGATTATTTAGCCAAACTTCTATTCCGCCTCTTCGAACGACAAAAAAAACTGAAAGGATATCCTCTATATCCTTTCAGTTTTTCGCTTGATTAAGTCATGCAGTTCTGCACGAATCCGAATAATTTCTTTGTTTTCTCTACCATAGTGAACACGGTTTGTTAAGAAAATGACGCTTAATCCATCCATTGGATCAAACCACATACTCGTTCCAGTAAAGCCTGTATGCCCATAGGAAAAATATGTAAACTGATCTCCACATGAGGCATAGCCGTGATCTTTTAACATCCAACCGAGACCACGTCGTTCATTTAAACCTTCTGTCGTAATTTGTTTTGATTTCTTGATTATTTCTTCACTTATAAGCTGATTTCCGTTATAAAAACCGTTTTGCTCAATCATCTGTCCATAAGACGCTAAGTCTGACATCGTTGAGAATAATCCTGCGTGACCACTCACACCACCAAAGTACCTTGCGTTTTCATCATGCACCACACCATGTAAATACTGTTGCCTGCTCTCATCCCATTCAGTAGAAGCAAAAGGTCCTGTTGTTGGCGAAAAGGACGTGTGTTTCATATTTAAAGGCGTAAAAAGTTGCTCGTTCGCAAAAGTAGTTAAGTCTGTTTTGGTTACGGTTTCGATAATATGATGCAAGAGGATAAAGTTTAAATCACTGTAGATCACACGCTTGCCAGGGAACGCCAGCAGAGGCATCAATGCAATCTTATCTGGTATGCTGCTTGCACGTTCTTCATGATAAAAAGGGTGATGTGCTTTCAAACCAGACGTGTGCGTCAATAAATGGTGAATCGTGATCGCTTCTTTCCCTTCATTCTGGAAAGATGGAAGAAATCGACTTACCTTTGTATCGAGGTAAAGAAACTGCTTATCGAGCAACATTAACGTCAGCGGCAAAGTCACGACCACCTTTGTCAGTGATGCTAAATCAAACATGGTTTCAGTCGTCATTCGTTTTTTTTCAGGATATACAGAAGCATAACCAAACGCATTCCGGTAACAGCTCTTTCCTTTTTTCGAGATGCTTAGAACCGCTCCCGGAAGCGAACGTTCATCAACCTCTCGCTGAAGATAGTCTTGAATCTCTTTCATTCGTGACACTCCTTTTCAATCTATTGATAGAAACAATGACATCAAGCGCTCTTTAAAAGGAATTTGTTTTTACATGGCGAATTAAAGCTTAAAGAAAGGTGGGATTTTTATGAGTGATATGCTTGTCGCTTTGTATGCATTACCAGAAGAAGAACCATCACCAAAAATGGTCATCCGTCGCGCTTTAGCACCTGAAAAGACGACCGTCTTGGAATGGATTCGCAAACACTTTAGTCAGGGTTGGGCAGATGAGTGTGATGTTGCTTTTAGTCGCGAACCAATTTCTTGCTACCTTGCGATTCAGAATGATGAATTAATTGGATTTGCTTGTTATGATGCTACAATGAAAAATTTCTTTGGACCAACTGGCGTCCAAGAAACATCCAGAGGGCTCGGGGCTGGGAAAGCACTGTTGCTCCGAGCTCTTCACGGCATGAAAGAGTCTGGATATGGATACGCCATTATTGGTGGTGTTGGTCCTGCAGATTTTTACGAAAAAACAGTCGGTGCTACTTCAATCAAACATTCCAGCCCAGGTATTTATAAAGGAATGTTAAAAACAAAATAATCATCCTATTATCCACTCTATACCTTTTTTTATCTTTTCCTACACGTCAACCTTCACAAAAAGAAAAAGCGAGTGATCACTCGCTTTTTCTTTTTTTTCGGCTCCTACATCCAATAAGTCCTTTTTTCTTTAGAAGTCGACAGTAACGTGCTTTTAAAATATAAGGAGGTGGGTTTGGTCTTGGTGGAACAGGAATCCAAATGGCAAACAGGTTAAGGTCAGTTTGTAGATTCGGAATGATTTGACCTGGTTGATACGTGATGCCCGATCCGTCTGGACTTGTATTCCAGCCACCAAAGCGGAAACCAGGACGAATTGGAATTTGCAATGGAATCATAACGTCTTGCCCTAATTCAAACGTAATTGGATCTGGAATATTGGTTGCTGGTGGTCCTCCTGCATCATTTGGAAAGAACGTGACTGTACCCATATTTATAATTGGTGAAAATCGTGCTGTTAACACAATGTTCCCTGTTGTTCCCACTGGAATCACCGTCACTTGATCCCCCGCCTCGTTGAACCAGCCTAAAAACCTTTGACCAGGAATTGGCGATGGGTCTTGCAAGACGATTGGTAACTGCGTCACATTGTAAGTCGTCGGATTAGGGTTTGTTTGGCCAGGAAACAGCCCTAAATACGTAATGGTAAACGTAATCGGTGCGATTACGACTTGTGTCGTTCCTTCTAACCGCACTTCCCACCCATCAAAACCGACTGGCGGTTTAATAAAGGCTGCTGCATCAGCTGGTGTGAGCGTTGAATACGCAGGAGTCGCTACGGCAACAACGATCGGTGTCCCCTGCTCATTTGGCGTTACGTACGGCGTATTGTTAAGTTGAATAGTCGAACCAGTAAGGGGGCCAATAATTTGGGCTACATTAGGAGCGTCAACAATATAAAGACCATTCGTTAATTCTCTAACTCCTGCCAAATTAATGGTTCCGCCATCAAAGATACCTGGAGCAAGAACAGACCCTGTGTTTCCCGTAATGGTAGAACCACCCGTAACCGTTAGATTGCCGCCAATGTTAATATATACTGCTCCACCTCTTTGAGCGGTATTGCCTTGGATACTGCCACCATTTAGCGTAGCCACGCCATTTTCAGTTAAATAGAGTCCCCCTCCATTAATCGTCGCTGTATTAGTTTGTACAATACCATCATTAACGGTAAGGGTTGTGACGCCCGTTTGATAAAGGCCTCCACCATTGATTCCAGCCGTATTGTTTTGTACAGTACCACCATTAATTACATTCGTTCCAACACCATTGTAGTACACACCACCACCATTTCGACCTGCGGTGTTATTTGCGATTAACACATTTCCATCAATGACGGAGCTACCCGTTATGACATCAATCCCTCCGCCGTTACTGCTAATAATCGCTCCAACAAACCCAGCTTGGTTCCCTGTTACCGTTACATTATCGGTTACTGTTAACGTTCCAGTGGCGGTATTAAAATAAACACCGCCTCCACTACCCATTGAGCTCACATTATTTTGTACAACTGACGTGCCATTTAGCAAAAGCGTACTATTATCCCCAGCAAACCACACACCACCACCATTCACTTCTGATACATTATCTTCAACCGTACTATCGGTTATAGAAGCAGCTAAAATACCAGGTCCACCATTAATCCTTAGACCGCCACCTTCATTACCAGACGTATTTTGGTTGACCAATGAATTTGTGATATCAAGATCGTTGTCTCCACCTAAATTTGAAGCAAAAAAGAAGCCGCCTCCAAATGACCCTGCTTGGTTTCCGGTAAACGTATCATTCGAAATGATTACAGACGAGTTTGCCACATTTGTATACGTTAAACCACCACCACTTTGACCAGCAGAATTCCCGAGAAATCTGGAGTTTGTCACATTTGAGTTGATTTGGGCTTCCGTACCAGAAACAAACATGCCACCACCATTACTTCCTGCTTGATTTAACGTCGCGGTCAAGTTATCCACGTTAACCGTAAGACCATTTGTTGCAGAAGTATTGTTCACAAACAGCCCACCACCAGCACCCGTTAGTGCTACATTCGAAGTAAGCACAGTATCGTTGACTGTTACAGTTCCCCCATTAGCTGTTGCAACACCGAGACCACCAGCTATAGAAGCACGATTATTTGTAAAAGTAGCTCCATCCACGATTACATTTGCTTGGCTTGTATCCGTAATGACAGCGTACACGCCACCACCATTCGCTCGAGCTTGATTGTTTGTAAACGTTGTGGCTCCTGTAATTGATAATGTATCATTTGGGTTTCTCGAAGCAAAATAGACCCCTGCACCACTTGAGGCGTTATTGTTAGCGATGTTGACCGTATTCGAAATCGTTAGTGACACAGTTCCGGGATTTGGTACTGCACCACTATTATTCGTTACGAAAACACCCCCACCATTTCCACCGGCAGCATTGTTAATAATTTGGACGTTTCCAGTAATCGGTATATCTCCTCCAATCCCATCTGAGAGAACGTTCGAATAAATGCCACCACCTTGATTTGCCGTATTCCCCTCGATAACTGCATTATCCGTAATAGAAACCGAATCACCAGGGTTCCTTCTCAAAATTGTGACACCTCCACCACTCGTACGTGATACACAACCAGTAATAGTCGCATTCCCATTCATCAGCAAACCACTCGGGGATCCTGCGATCCCACGCATATAAAAACCCCCACCTTCTTGAAAGGAATAATTATTTTGTAGCGTTGTCCCCTGACCTAAAATAACAAATGCACCTTGGGGGCTTACTAAACTTCGATTTGTCGTTATTCCAACAGGATTTCCTGCAAGGTTTCCATCAAGGGTAATATTTTGAAATATGACCGCTGCCCCATTTGTAATGGAAAACATATAGCCTGGTAATGGAAATCCAGCAATCTTCGTTAACGTTTGTATATCTGCACCAGCACTTGTCACGGTAGCACTGTAGTTTACATTTAGTTGACTTGAAATGATGAAACTTGCCCCTATCTCCAGCGGGGTTTGCTGAGCAGCAATTGCATTACGTAATTCTGTTTCATTCACCACTAACACCATTTTTACACACGCCTCCATTCTACCTATTCGTTCTATTAACCTATGCAGAACGAATAAAATGGTATGGTGATGCACCCTAATGAAATGGAAAATAAGCCAAACACACAAAAAACTTGCCGAGAGTATTCGACAAGTTTAAAAGGCTAATTATTCTTCATTCATAAATGGGGTTAACATCGGGATGAGTAACGTATCAACAATTCGTTCAACGTAAGCACGATTAAACGGCTTCCCTATTAAAAATACTCGGTACGTAATAAGCGCTGGCCCTATGTCAGCTAATAAATCTAAATCCGCATGTTTTAAATGACCATCTTTTAAAAAGGGTTTTACAATGGATTCAATCGTTTGCCTATGGCGCTGGTAGAAATCATTGTGAAGCCCTTTTTCTAATTCTTTATGGTGCGGTACGGCTGAGCCTATAGCAGTTAGCGCTTTTTGATGGTGATCATGCTCTCCTTGAAACACGAGACTAAGTAAATCGACTAGCTGATTTCGCAAGCTTTGTTTTGTATCTAGCTTTTCGCTCAATATTTCAAACGGACTCACTGAAGCAGAAGCATCGATTACGAGCGCAACTTTAGATGACCACCGTCTATAAATCGTTGCTTTCCCAACTTTTGCTCTCGCAGCAACCGCTTCGATCGTTAGCCCTTCATATCCTACTTCAGCTAAAACATTTAACGCTGATTCCAAAATCACTTGATTGCGGCTTAAATCTAACGGTCTTCCTCGCTTTACATCTTCCTGTTCACTTTCCGGTGTGCTCAATGCTGACTTCCCTCCTAACAATTATTCTTTCTTTTTAGTTTAGCACTCCATTTTTCTTCTGACAATTAATTACGAACCTATTGCGTTTCGTAATTCGTGGTGATAAGATAGTTTAGCTATACGAAGAAGTTTTGTTATTTTTTAGATTATGAGGGGGTATTTATATATGGCAATCGTCGCTGAAGGCAGTGGTGCAGCCAAACAAACAAACAAACCAGAACTAAACCCAATACCAGTCATTGCCGTTCTTCTCTCCGGTGCATTTGTAGCGATTTTAAGTGAGACCATTCTTAATGTCGCTTTAAATGCAATTATGGCTGACTTCGGTGTTCAATCAAGTACAGCGCAATGGCTTGTCACAGGATACATGCTTGTAATTGGGACACTCATTCCGGTATCTGCTTATTTTATGCAGCGTTTTACAACGAGGCAATTATTTATAACCGCGATGGCATTATTTTCTATTGGAACGCTAATATCAGGATTTAGCCCTGTATTCTCTGTCTTACTTATTGGTCGTTTAACACAAGCTGTGGGTACGGCCATTATGATTCCGTTGCTAATTAATATTATTCTAGCAGTCATCCCTGTTGAAAAGCGTGGAGCCGCAATGGGAATGGTTGGACTCGTGATTATGTTTGCTCCTGCAATTGGGCCAACAGTGTCCGGTCTCATTGTTGAAAATTTATCATGGCGCTGGTTATTCTTTATCATTTTACCAATTGCGCTAGGTTCGCTTTTATTTGGAATGAAAGTGTTAACCAATTTGGCAGAAGTGTCAAAACCAAAGTTAGACATTCTCTCTTTCTTACTTTCAACGCTTGGTTTCGGGGGGATTGTATACGGATTTAGTGCAGCAGGAAAAGGCGATGCAAGCTTTGCAGATCCATCTGTCTTTATTTTTCTCGTCGTCGGTTTCGTTTCACTCGGCTTATTCGTCTACCGTCAACTCAAACTAGACTCACCATTATTAGATATTCGCGTTTTCCGTTACCCTATGTTTGCTCTCGGACTTGTGATGGCCATGATGGTTATGATGACGATGTTTGCGATGATGCTCGTCATGCCAATCTACATGCAAGGCGCGTTACTTTTTACACCAATCGTTGCAGGTCTTGTTATGCTTCCTGGTGGTCTATTAAACGGGGCCATGTCACCTATCATGGGACGTTTGTTTGATAAATTTGGTCCACGACCATTATTAATACCAGGAACAATTATCCTTGCCGCTGTTGTCTTTTCTTATCGATACACGGTTCCAGGCATACCTGTTTGGATTGTCATCGTTCAACAAGCGGTCCTCATGGTTGCTGTGGCAATGATTATGATGCCGGCTCAAACAAACGGATTGAATCAAATTCCGGAAAAGCTTTATCCACATGGTACAGCTATTATGAACACACTCATGCAAGTGTCAGGCGCTATTGGTGCAGCACTCTTTATTTCCGTGATGGAGACAGGTCAGCAAAGTTATTTAAGCGACCAAGGCATCTCGCCAAGTGAAGCAACCGACTCACAAATGATGGATGCCTTAACGTACGGCTCGCAGCAAAGCTTCTCCACTGGATTTTATATTGCACTTGCTGCTGTCGTTCTTGCTTTACTCGTAAAACGAACGTCTCAGACGAGAAAACAATAGAAGGAACAACATTCTTCGAAAGAATCTACAGGGTTGATCGTACACGATCCCTGTAGATTCTTTTTTTATATGAACGGTGTGAAGAGATAACCGTTGATGCAGAGAGGAAAATCGTCCAAATGATCCAAATTAAGAAGCTCCTTAAGAACCATTTTGTATTGCTTAATTCATAACTTTATCATATTATGTTTATAAATAAGCAAACAAAAAGGGGTATCGTTTATAAAATGACTAAAAACGCACGTTGGGATGCAACTATAGCAGAACTTCAAGTTGGATTTCGTTATAACAAAAAGCACGAGGAGTACCAATGCCTTTTTTGTGATCAAACATTCTCTAAAGGGGTGATCTATCCATATCATGAGCTTTTGCTTGAAGCACAAAAAGCCATTGAACTTCATATCCGAACGCAACACGAATCGCCTTTTAACCAGCTTATACAGATGGATAAAAGGTATACCGGCATATCTGAACAACAGCGGGATATTCTTAAGTACTTTTATGATGGGCTCGATGACAAGAAGATCGCAGAAATCGTTGGAGGAAGTCCGTCAACCATACGAAATTATCGATTTAAGCTCAAAGAGAAAGAAAAGCAAGCGAAAGTATTCTTAGCTTTAATGGCATTAACACGAGACCCTCAAAAAGAGCCATTTATACATTTCCACGAAGGAGCGAAGATGATGGATGAACGGTATGCCATAACTGCAAAAGAAGAAAGCCAAATATTAGAAACCTATATCATCGATGGAAAGATGACCGTCTTTCCTAGGAAAGAAAAAAAGAAGCTTGTAATTTTACGCTACTTGATGAATGATTTTGAATTTGATCGCATCTATTCTGAAAAAGAAGTAAATCAAATCTTACAACGCACATACGCTGATTTCGTTACCCTCAGACGTTATTTAATCGAGTATGGGTTTATGAAAAGAGACAAAGAAGGATCTCAATACTGGAAAAACCGCTAATGTGTATTAGCGGTTCTCTTCTTTATGTACATTGTGAGAATGCGTTAATTTTATCGCTCCATAAATTAATGGCAACTGCATTGGTAATCGCGCCCACAATGCCCACTGAGGTACTTTTTTGTTACCAATTCTCAAATTATCCTTGTACGTCGAATAAATATTCGCTGGAAAAACGAGAATCATAAAGAGCGCTAATAATTTCCCAACGATTGATTGGCCCTTTCGAACCCAAAGTAAGACGGCAAAAAGAAGCTCCGCTACACCTGTGATCAAAACTGCGGCTTTTCTAAAAGGCAATGCAGGTGGAATAATTCTTCTGAAGACTTTCTCATGGGTAAAATGAAGAATACCTATTACGGTCAGCATAACGGAAAACATGATTCGAAGCCCTTTCATTCCATCCCTCCTTAAAAACTACTACCTACCTCTTCCCACCGTTCTAAAAATCAAACATTTTTGATAAAAAGAAAGCCAAAAACCTTGTACTTTATTTAAAACCCTACTAATGTAGAGCATAATGATTGTCGAATATGCATATCATTCCCATCCACCGTTTGACGATTTCCTCTCTTTGCAAGAAATTTCTTAATTATTTCCTGGGGAATACCGTCGAACCTTTTCCTTCTTTAAAATTTGTGAACAAATCGACACGAACGCTTGTCGAGTTTGTCGTTTAAGCGTGTGAAAGGACTGACTATGATACGTACAATGATTGCCTGGAGCTCCATTCTCTTATGGATGGGTGTCATCTTTTATTTATCTCATCAACCGGGTGGAGATTCTTCTAACCTTAGTGGCGGAATTCTTGATTTTATTGATTCATTTGTTCCTTTTTTCAATCTCACGGAACACGAATGGATTCACACATTGCTTAGAAAAGGGGCTCACATTGGAGCCTATTTTATCCTTGGATTTCTTGTTATGCTTGGTTTACGTACGACACACATCGCATATAAGCGGCAGTTGCTGATTGCTTTTCTTATTTGTGTACTTTATGCGATTTCAGATGAAATCCATCAACTTTATATTCCTGGCCGAAGTGGTCAAATATCTGATGTACTCATTGACAGTATAGGTGCTGCAGCAGGTATCACCTTTTACTGGCTCATCTCTCTCTTCACTCAGAGAACGCACCAATAATTAATGCGGTTACATCTGTTACCAATCGTACATTTTTTGCTATAATAAAAAGAAAAAAGGACGGGTTCCATTTGGATAATGTATTTGTTGTAGGCGATATTCACGGTTGCTATGATGAACTCATCGAATTGCTACAGCATTGGGATAAAAAAAAGGATCAGCTCATTTTTCTTGGAGATTACATTGATAGAGGGAAAGATTCTCGCAAAGTCGTTGAGTTGGTTCAACGTCTTGTTAACGAACAATGGGCAATTGCATTAAAGGGCAATCATGAAGATATGTTTATAAATTGGTTAAACGAATGGCAGACAGAACGATTTATTCGAAATGGTGGAAAAGAAACCATCCATTCTTTTTTAGGAACGTCAGACGAAATTGACGAACGAAGAGCGATCGCAGAAACGTTTCCACAAATCATCCACTTTCTAAAACAACTCCCTCTTTATTATGAATGGGGCAACTACCTCTTCGTTCATGCGGGTATTAACCCGGAACGTGCCGAATGGAAAGAAAATACGTCTCACGACTTCTTATGGATACGTGATGAATTTCATCAACAAGCAAACCCAACGAACAAAACGATTATTTTCGGGCACACCCCTGTACAAATGCTTCATTCAGAACCGCATGCAACACCTTGGTATTCTGAATGTGAAACGAAAATTGGCATGGATGGAGGCCTTGTGTTTGGCGGGAAGCTCTTAGCCTTACGCATTAACCAATCAGGTGCATTTACGTGGTTTGAACAAAGCAAATTAGCTGAATAAAAAAGAAGCCTGAGAGACCGTAGCAAGTAGGCGTCCTCCCAGGCTGTTTTTTTATCCTTCAAACGGGGCAATAAAAATGGTCTCTTGGGCTTGAAGTTCAACAGATTCCAAACTTAATGAAAGAAGCGCTGAGAGAATCTGCACTAAACTTAAGTTATTCAAGTCAGCTAAATACGCAACAAGCGCTACTCTTCTCGTTCCACATGTTGCGGCTAAAAGTGTTCCATCTTTAACGACGATAACCTCTGGTCCAAGCAGAGGAGCCGAGAGGCATGAGGACCGCACAACATCTTCACTTCCAGTTAACACATTAACAGACCCAAGACCCGGGACCGGAATAATAATAGCCATTGGTACTCTCCTTTCAACTTAAGATAGAAAGTTGTACAAGGTAGACTATGACGTCATCATCCACATCGTTTTAACAAGGACCTATTTATCAAAAAATTACGCCTTTATCTTTATAAATGGAATTAACCGGAATTTATGCATGAAATTAGTCATTATTTAATTGCTGTGTTACACTGTTGTAAAGAAACTGAAATGAAAGATCCTTTCTTCTCCATTTTTACGCATTCTTACAAATTCACCCAACTCTCTCCTCTTTTTTTTCCTTTTATTCGGCTTTATAGTAAAACCTATGAAAACATTACTTACTTTTTTCACTACACTTTTATTGTCCGTCACTTTTGTCTATGGCTTTTCATCAGATGCGAAAGCTGCTTCATCGCACACTGTTCAATCTGGTGATACAATGTGGAAAATTGCCGTTCGTTATCAAGTCGGTGTTTCCGATATTATTGATGCGAATCCACAACTTTCAAACCCTAACGTGATTTATCCAGGGCAAACGATTCAATTACCTGGTCAAAACACGCAAAACCTATCTATGGAACAAGAAGTGGTACAACTCGTCAATGCAGAACGAGCGAAACACGGTCTTCAACCATTAAAAGAAAACTGGGAGCTTTCTCGTGTAGCACGCTTTAAATCAGATGACATGCGTGACCGTAACTATTTTAATCACACATCCCCTACATACGGCAGTCCTCATCAAATGATTCGTGATTTCGGGATTAACTACCGCGCTTCTGGAGAAAATATTGCAGCTGGTCAAACAAGTGCTCAAGCTGTCTTTAACGCTTGGATGAATAGCGCCGGCCATCGTCAAAATATTCTTTCATCTAATTATACCGAGATTGGAATTGGGTATGCACAAGGAGGATCGTACGGTCACTACTGGACGCAGATGTTCATAAGCCGTTAATGTAAAAAAGCGTGGATCATTCGTGATCCGCGCTTTTTTCTGTATACGAATAGACTAGCCACAATAGGAGATCGTAATAAAGAGGTGGTTTTGTGCGTTTTTATAAAAAAGTCATTTGCATGCTCTTATTATGTACATCAATCTTCATTCACCAAGACGCATTCGCCTCTTCTCCTATTGAGGTCTTTTCAATCGACGAGGAAAAGGTTGTATTCCAAACAGAGTCTACAGCAAAGGCAGAAGATGTTGCAAAAGAATTACTGACATCAGTTGATGGCTTGGTTACAAAAATAAATCCCTTACCGTCTAGCGGTTTATTAGTGAAAATTCATTTTTCCGAACCTTACCATGTTCATAATTATTGGTTTGATGCTGACGTGACTCAAGCAGTGTTTGTTTACGAAGAAGATAACCCTAGTTCGGTTATGTTAATCAATCAAGAAGGTCAATCTGTTTTCTTTACAATGAATCGCTCTACCCTCGATTTATTTGATGCTATTTATTATGAGCCGGGTACATCCTAAGATGTTATCATTTAAAAAAAAAGCCTATTTTCATTAGGCGCTTGTCTCATTTTTCAAAATAGTAGGTGTTTGGTCGTTCAAATCGTCACTTACGGTCATATAGTGCTAATGTGAGCTTGACTTAGGGCTCACCCGGATGAACAAAACTGCCAGCGTAATGAAAGACCTTTTTATCATAAGAGCCTGAATGTATTCCCCTCTTTTTACAGAAAAAGATTCTTTCTCGCTTCTATGTTATGTAAGATCTTTTGTCCATGCTACCCATCTTGCAAACTCATGTTAAAGGACCTCCTAAAGAGGAAGCGAACCGCCTTCGCTTCCTTTTATATTGGTTGAAGGATTGTAATTTTGCGCTTTCCATGTTTGACCATCTTCTTTCGTTGATATCGCGGATGGTCCACAACCACTGACTTCTCACTTACAATCGCAACAATCGCATTTGATTGATCTAACCCTTCATAAACATTCGTTAACAATTGCTTAACTGGTGTTTCTTCTTCACTCACCCATTGAACCAGTTCTCCATAAGGCAAGTCGGTTATGACAAGATTAATGTTAGACAAAGGAGGTGCTTCTCTTCCTGTAATATCAAAAGGAAAAACCTTCCCATTTTTTTCATCAACTTGGTGCAAATCAGCCTTAAATCGCTGTACGCTTTCTAGCGCGTCACTATGGGCTTCTTTTTGATAAGCCAAGTAGTCAGATCTAAGCTTTTCTTCTCGCTCTGTTAAGCCTCGATATGTGAGTAAATCAAGGTTTTTTTGTCCAATTTTCACAATATCAGCATTGATATCTGATCCATAGATCTTGCTAATGTCTGACCCATGAAGAAAGCCGATAGCTGTCAACATATGCGCGCCTCCACAGCAAGGGTCATAGATCATTAAGTCTTTCTTTTTATTCAAAAACGACTGACATAGTTGAAAGACTTCACTCGTTAGCCGCACCGGGAACGCTGTAGTACCTGGGGCGTTGTAAAGCACTCGACCACTAGCAAAATCACTAAAATCTTTCTTTTCTTTTTCAAATTGATACGACATCGTTTGAGTCCTTTCTTCTCTACATCCACTTTCATTCGCAAGAGACAAGCATTGTTAATTAAAGCCTGTTGGGCTATACTTAATAAAATGAACGGCTATTCATTTTTAAAAAAGAGAGGCTTGTCTAATTATGTTTAAAAAAACAATAACCGAGCACTCCACACATAACGTCCATATGGCGAATGGTAAAATTAAATTTCGAAACGTTCAATTAAACACTATTAGCTTTGCAACAGATGGCATTATGATCGATGCAGCAGGTGCATCCTTGCATTCTCTCTTTGCGCCTTTTTGGCAAAAACACGCGACAGATGCGCTCTATTGTACACATATTCATGAAGACCACACAGGCTGCGCAAACTGGTTTCAACAGACCCAAAAGGTCCCCGTTTTTCTAAATGATCGCTCACACAAAGAAGCCCACCAACCAGGCTCATACCCCATTTATCGTCGCTTATACTGGGGAAATCGCAAGCCATTTCGTCCTCACCCTATGCCAGCACAGTTTCAAAGTCGTACATCCTCATGGAAAAGCATTTACACACCAGGACATTCTTATGATCATTCTGCTCTTCTTAATGAAACAACAGGCCAGCTTTTCTCTGGAGATCTTTACGTCCAAACCAAAACGAAAGTTATGATGCGAAGTGAATCAATTCCAGAAATTATTCGCTCGCTCGAACATGTATTGCAGTATGATTTTGATGATGTTTTTTGTTGTCATGCAGGCTATCTTCCAAAAGGAAAAAAACAGCTTCAGAATAAACTTGACTATTTATACGACCTCACCGAGCTCGTAAACTCCCTACATGTGCAAGGTAAATCTGTTAGCGATATCCAAAAAAAATTGTTTCCACGAAAATATCCGATTACTTTTTTTTCATTTGGACAGTGGAATTCAAAGCATATTATTACCTCTATTTTAAAGGAGCCTACAAAATAATTGAAGGTTCTTCTTTTTTTCTGTATTGCCTCCTACTATTCAAACATAATTATAGTACAAAAAATAAAGGTGATGTCATGTATACCCACACTGTCCAACCAGGTGAAACGCTTTATAGCATCTCAAACGATTTCCGAATCCCTTTCGTTCAGCTCATTCAAGCCAATCATTTACATCCTACGAGCCAGCTAGGAGTCGGTCAGTCAATACGAATTCCGTCATTACCCGATCCTGAGTCCGTTCCATACGCCATTCACATTTCGCTCTCTAAACATCAACTAACCCTCTACCATAATGGTCAACAAATCCATCAATACCCCATTGCGGTCGGAAAAATGCTAACGCAAACACCAGTTGGGCGCTATGTCATTATTAATAAAGCGCCTAACCCTGGAGGTCCTTTCGGTACAATGTGGATGTCTCTGTCTAAGCAGCATTACGGCATACACGGAACGAACGACCCTTCTTCTATCGGGCATTCTGTCTCACACGGTTGTATTCGAATGTTTAATCACGATGTTGAGCAGCTTGCTGCGACTGTACCCATCGGCACCCCTGTGACCATTGAACCATAAGTGAGTTGATTCGCTTCCATCCATTGAGATTTCGCTTTCGTTCTATTAAAATAATTCTAAAACGAAATGAGGGGAAGCGTATGTCAGTACTTGATTATGACCGTATTCTTTTTATTGGTGATTCCATTACAGATTGTAACCGGAATCACTTAGAAAGAGAAGATGATCCTGACAAACTTGGAAATGGCTATGTTTCTTATATTCACGCTTTACTCCAGGCCACCTATCCTGAAAAAAAGTATCAGATCATAAATAAAGGCATCAATGGTCATACAATTCGTGATCTTCGTCAACGCTGGCAAGAAGACGTCGTAGATTTAAAACCTGACATGCTAATCATTATGATTGGAATTAATGACGTATGGCGTCAGTTTGACCAATCAGAAAAGGGCTCCCCCCATGTAGATCCTGACGAATTTAAAGAGACGTATGAAGAGCTCGTTACACGATCCAAAGCAAAACAAACGGTCTTGTTGTCACCATTTCATATTCAAAGTAATCTAGACGACCCTATGCGCCAAATGATGGATCAATACGGGGGCCTTACAAAAGCAGTTGCAACCTCGACAGGGGCTAGTTTTGTCGATATTCAGAAACACACCTTCGACCCATTGATGCAGGGATTAGACGACATTGAGATCGCACAGGACCGCATTCACCCAACATCTGTTGGCCACATGGCGATCGCTAGAACCGTCTTAACTCACCTAGGCTATTCATGGTAAACCATAAAAAAGTTGAAGCTCGCTTACAAAAAGCCGCTTCAACTTTTCTCAATTCCTTCGTTAACACCGAATAGGATTTTTTCCATTTTATCTTCATCTACTTCGAAATCGTGTACTTTTCCGACACCCAATTCCACTGGTCGTTCAACAAGTGCACCTTCTTTAAACAAATTCGCGAGTGCATAACGGACGGTCTCATCTTCAAAACCACTTGCTACGGCACGATCAACCACATCTTCTTGAGCTCGAATTTTCTGTGCACCAATTATCTCATGAAGTTTATTTCGTAACGCTTCACTGTAATGGTTCATGTTAAAACTCCTTTACGCATGCTTTTGCTTTTGTTCATCTATGTTCCCCTCGATTGATTCAGCTAAACTACTCGCTTTGGATTCGCCGTCCAACTTGCATCGTTCACTTCTAAGTAGCCTGCTTGTACAAGAATTTCTTTCCTCATAACCATCCTCACTGTTTTTAATGGATTGACGACTTGACAAATTTGAACATCGGCACAAGCACTTAAGAGCATCATACTCTCATCAAAAGATAGCATCGTTTTCGCAACAAGATCATCTGCCCATGTTTTTGTAGCATCGTGAATCGCCTCTTCTAAAGTTGTGGCAGAAGCGATAACTTGGATACTCTCCCTATTTTCTAACCAAGGGGTCTTAATGGTATTTTTTACGACGGAAAGTCGAACCGTCACTTCTGCTGGTATTTCCACACCTGTCACACACACTTCACCGTCTCCCATTGCTGCATGAACATCGCCTAACGCGAATCGAGCCCCTTTACAAGAAACAGGCAGATACAGCGTAGCACCTTCTGTCACCATTGTATTATCCATATTTCCACCATGAGAGCCAGGAGTCCCACAAGAGATCGCCTTTCCCTCTGGCGCAACACCAATTACCCCAATCATCTTACGAAGCGGGAGTGTAATTGAATCATTGAAGATGACGCCTTGCTCTGTTACCTTCATTATTTTTGATACAAATGCCTCGACTTCATCTCCAACGACACCTAGATTAGGGGCTACAGCCATAACGCCTTGTTTTGCTAATTCTATTGTTAACACTTCAACCTTTAACGTATCTCCAACCTCAGCTTCATGCACATAAATCGCACCGGTTGCAGGGTTCACAGCATTCATATCAATTTCTTGAAAAATAGAATCACGATCTTGAATCTGATTTGAAAACGCATCGAGGGTTTCGATTGTAATTGATTCACCTGAATGAATGGATGCCGCTATTTGGGCTTCATCTGAAAAAGCATATAGATAGTCGTTTGTATTCAGCTTCATAATAATCCACCGCCTCTCCTTTCTTTTTATATTAATAGAATTTTCTAAACAAAACAACTAGATCGATCACCTCTTACAATGCACCCCCTTAAAATGAAGGTTCCATTTATTTTTTTCGCTTCATAAACACGCATTGTATTCCGATATAAAGAATAACTTTACACGCCTGTAAAAGCTACGATAAGAGAGGGAGAAAGAATTGATACAAGCTGTACCTAGTTTACCCATAACGGATCTTTCACTAAGCCTTCTATTTTATAAAGAACAGTTCGGGTTTAGATTAATAAGGAGAACCGACACCTTTCTTCTTCTTAAAAAGGGTCAAGTATACTTAAGGTTATATAAAACGCATATTCACACACCTATGTATTGCGGCTTTTTTGTATTAGATATTCACGAACACATGCCAAAAGATTGTTCTCTAAAACAATTAAAATCAATTGGCAAATTGGCCATCAATCAATTAGGGGAGCTGTCTTTTACATTAAAAGATCCTGATGGCAACACCCTAGAAATGATTGAAACATCGGTCAATTCTAATGATTCATAAGAAAAGACGGACATCATTCTGTCCGTCTACATGTCTTCTAACTTGCTAATTCCACTGTAAATTGAAGATCTTCTCCCACTTGATCGCCACCAACTTCTGTACTAGGCCCATTCATCGTTACGACAACTTCATTAAGGCCTTGTACCGATTCAACAGGAAAGAGAAGTTGAACGGTTTTTGCGTCACCAGCAGCAAAATCAGGGTCAATTTCATCACTTAACACAATACTCGGTGTTTCAATCGATTCGCCTGTGTTTGTTTCAACACTTGTTTCTCCATATGGAAAATAGACAGCGTCTCCAGATGTATTCTCGATCTCCATTTCTACTTCCACATACTCAATCTGCTCTTCTCCAGTCGTCGCTGCAACGAAGCCAACTAGTTCAGCAGAACCCAAATTAACTTGGTTTACGCTAATGCTCATTGGACCGTCCTCATAAGAAGTGAGATCTTGATAGCGTTCGTAAATGGAAAATGTGCCTTCTTCCGTTTCCGTTTCTTCCATCACTTCCATTGATTCAGAAGATTCCTCAACACCTGCCTCAGTCCCTTCCTCCGCATCCGGTTGAGGGTCTGACTCTGTCGTGTCGCTACAAGCTGTAACAAATAAGAACGTCACAAACATTCCGTATAACCCAATTTTATTCATCTCGTCTACCTCCATCGGTTGTCCTACACACGATCCTACCATAGGAATAATTGCACTGAGAACCTGCACAATCCAATTTTAACTGAACTGTAACGTGATGATAATTAACTCGATTTTTTATGCAACTCCTTCCAACTTCTAAGAAAAATCCGAAAGCACTTGCAAATTTAAGACCTATCTGGTAAGATTAAGATTGCTTATTTTTGTTCGTGTAATAGCTTAAGTCTTTCGTCTTGAGTTTCGCTTTGAGCAAGGATAGGAATACAATTGTGCGATAGCGCACTAGGAGGCAACAACAATGGAAACAGGTACAGTTAAGTGGTTCAACGCAGAAAAAGGATTCGGCTTCATCGAGCGCGAAGGTAACGACGATGTATTCGTTCACTTCTCAGCGATCACTGGCGAAGGCTTCAAGACGTTAGAAGAAGGTCAAAGAGTTTCTTTCGAAATCGAAGACGGCGCACGTGGCCCTCAAGCTGCTAACGTAGTTAAAGAAGGTTAATCTTCTTTTCATAAAAACAGACTCGGTCTACCGAGTCTGTTTTTTTCATGCTAATTCCTGAATCATCCGCTCCCAAAACCGGGTGACTTGACTGGACGCTCCCATTTCTTTACGTAGCCAAGATAATTCTTGCTCCATAATCGACAAAATCACAACCACCGCTTTTTGATGGTCTTCTGGTGTAGAACAGTCCATCGCTTCAATAAAAGGTTTTACGACCGTGACTGGTACATCCCCTTCTAAAGCTTTTATACCAAGCTGACCTCGTTCTGGCGCATAATGATGAAGCAACACTTTTGCTAATCGCGCATGCACATAGCTGAGCAAATGGGCAGCCCAAGCATGACTCCCTCTTTGAATCGCTTTATAATATTGAAACAAGAACCAAGCAACATCATACGCTTCATCATAGAATTCTTGTTCCGTTAAGACTAATGTTTGGCGATCCTTAAACGTTTCCATAAGATCATTAGGATCATAGACTACCGTAAAAAAGTCTTTCGCCACAAATGATTGTTCTGTTACAGTGTAAAAATCCACGTGCAAGAGATCATCATAAACCGCTATGATCTGTGGCGCTATAATAAAGAGATCCTCATGAAACAGTAGCTCTCTATATGCCGATAAATGGTTTAACCGATCTTTCATAAATGCCGTTTGATCTTCTTCTCGAATCAGAACATATAAATCAACATCGGAATGTACATCGTGCTCATTTCTTCCCATTGAACCTTTAAGAAAGACCGCCATTACTCGCATATCCGCTTTAAGACTTTCAGTAATTTTTTTAACAGCCGTCTCTTGTCTCTCCATTTGAATTCCTCCTACACGCTTTACTCTACCCAATGAGTCGGTCTTACCAAGTAACTTGGCACAATCGTTTCTTTATCATATTGCAGCATTTAATTGCGATTGTGTTAAAAAAAGTGCATCTGATAGATTCGCTCTTTTTAATTGTGTATCTCGCATATCTGCGCCTAGGAAATCCACTCGGTGAAAGTTTGCATGATTTCCGTTCGCACCAATGAGTAACTTCCCACGGAGCGACTGTCCCGCTAAAGAGCCACTTATACGCATGCCAATATAATTCGATTTTAACTTTTTTTGTGAGTATGCTTTTCGATAAGTACGACTTACTTCTTCAAGAGAAGCTCCCACACGACCACGGTAATGTGACACATTAAAATTACGTATGGATGACCGGCTACTTGTCTGTTCAAGCAACTCATCCTGTAAGAATGAGAGTGAATGTTTATGCTTGTCCTCTGCCACTTCCAATGCTTGGGATAAATAAAAAAGCATTTCATGTATTTGCTGAACAATTGGAAAAACTATAAACATATCAACAGCTAAATCCTTATTTTCACGCCAGCTTTCACCACTGTAAATGACTTGCGAAACATATTGTCCTGCGCCAAAACATTCATACGTCACGCAACCTTTGAAACCACAACCTCTTAGCCGATCATGAATTTGACAGTCATTGTTTATTGATAAATTTTCACAAGGAACACCGCTTGGTTTATCTTTCGGAACGATTTGCCGTAAGGCAGTGCTACACAACATAAACCTAAGCATCGACTACAATCAGACGATAACTCCCTCTCCACTGTGCACAACCTTTCTACATGATATGAACAACTAATTTCCTAATTATAACATTGCTCGCATATTATCGTTAAAAACAATGAATCTTTACGACAAAAAAGGCTTAAGTAAAGTCAAATGACTTCTTAAGCCTCAGCATCAATTACCTTGAAACCCGATTTAACAATTCCGAATTCTGCGCTGCCGTTCCTGTGTAATTACGAATGCCATATTGCGCTGCTAAGCGGGAACGATTTGAATAAGAAGAATTCACACCAATTCGGTTTAAATAATCCACAATCCCTTCACCTTGGCGTGGTCGTGGTCTCGTGCTTGGTTTTGTCGGGCCACCACTTCTGAGTAGTTGCAGTAATTGTGTATTCTGCGCAGCCGTTCCTGTGTAGTTACGAATGCCATTTTCTCTCGCTAAGCGTGCGCGGTTGTCATAACTAGAGTCAACACCAATACTATTTAAATACGTGACAATACTTCCTGTTGTCTGATTTCCACCGCCTGCAGGTGGTCGATTTGATGATTGATCACGATCTCGTAATAGTGATAGCAATTGCGTGTTTTGTTCGGCTGTGCCACGGTAATTCGTGACGCCATACTGCACAGCTAAACGAGCTCGGTTTTGAAAACTTGAATCTTCTCCAATACTATTTAAATACGTCACAATGCTTCCTGTTGTTTGATTACCCCCACTTGAAGGTGGAGCTGGTGTTGGCGTAGGCGAGACATTGTCATTAGACTCTTGTCCACTTCGAAGGATCTCAAGTAACCTCGTATTTTGAGCAGCTGTCCCTGTATAATTACGAATACCATTTTGTACAGCTAATCTAGTTCGATTCTCAAAGCTTGAATCTACACCGATGCTATTTAAATAGGTCACGATGCTTCCAGTTGTTTGATTCCCTCCACCTGATGGCGGTGTAGGAGCTGTAGTAGGTGGCGCCGGTGCAGG
The DNA here is from genome assembly GCF_047238345.1 of Shouchella phoenicis. Taxonomy (NCBI): domain Bacteria; kingdom Bacillati; phylum Bacillota; class Bacilli; order Caryophanales; family Bacillaceae; genus Shouchella; species Shouchella phoenicis. The sequence goes on from NZ_JBDFMQ010000001.1 coordinate 3,184,312, forward strand.
TGTATTCTCTTCCTCATCAATTGGAATGTCTGTTGCATTTGGAATCAACGCGTGAAATGCTTCGATCCCCCCGGCGTTAATGATATTCGCTGGACAACGTTTGCCACTCCAACGTTGGTGTGGAACGACACGATCGATTGCAATCGTAAATTGATCCATTAATTGTCGAGTTAATTGTGCGGCATTACGCATGGCTTGCTGAAAATCTCCATCACGGTTTACACAAATTTCAATACCGATCGATTGACGGTTGCCTGTACCGCTACCGCCATCACCTGCATGCCACCCATTTTCATTTAAAGGTAAGTGTTGATAAATCGTTTGCCCATCGTCTACGGTAAAATGCCAACTTGCCGCCGTACTAGGATTTTTTACATACCGAGCATGCATCTCTGCGTCAGCGCCAGCACTTGTGTTGGCCGTTTCATGAATCGTAATATACGTTGGGTTTAACTTGTAACCAGGTCGATTCCCATTAGATGCAGGAATAAAGTCTTGGATAATATTCATAACTTTCTCCTTTCTTCATGTTATTTAATACTTTATTCACTAAATCTAAAAAGAGATCCGCATACGCTGAAAATCAAACTTTTTGTACGATTGACTATTATTTTTTTGAAACGAGTAGTCTGTGAGTCATTGTTTAGTCAAATGCTCGTTGAAAAATTGCCGGAAGTCTAGCATGGAGCATCGGTTGAGCCACCGTAGACTGCGTTCTGCTAAGCGTCAGCACCCATTTATCTTAACGTTTAAAGCATCAGATAAAAAAACCTTATGTTTCAGCATTAGAACAACGTGCCTTGGCCTGGTATGATCAGCAATAATCTATATTTACGAGCGTAAGTGCTTGTTTTGTTGACGAAATTAGCGCTTTGTCTTTTTTTACTAACCGTAACTGGTAAGCTTCTTCAAAACATGCCTTCGCTTCTTTTAATTGATTCATTTCCCATAAGCATTTTCCCTTATGTTGCAAAATGAAATCATCGTATTGTTGGGTCTGATGTTTAATGGCATAGTCTTTTGCTTGTTCGAACATTCGTAAAGCCTGATCATGTCGTTCCGCATATTTTAATGTTTCTCCTATGCGAATAAGAGTGGCCATGATTGCGTGATTCTTTTTTTGTTTTAATACGATTGAATAACAGGTATGATAACAGATAAGTGCATTTTCCAGATCGCCTAATACCCTATAGAAGTAGCCAAGCATGGATTGAATGCGATACACCGCTTCTTGGTCATCAGGTTTATGCGCATGTAATACCGCGATTGCTTGAATCAGCTTTTCAGGCTCATCGGATCGTTCGCGTAAAAAATGACTCTCATCAAATTTGATCGTTGTGATTGCTACTTCTACGACCTTATTTTTCATCTGAATCCCCCCACATCCGTATAAAAAAGACTTCTAGCATAAATGTTAAAAGCCTTCTTCCGTTACGATTTCATTTTCAAGGACTGCGCGTTGATGGCCACAATAATGGTGCTTAAAGACATTAAGATTGCGCCAACAGCTGGATCAAGAATAATCCCCCATGGCGCCAGAACACCTGCTGCTAGCGGAATAGCAGCAATATTATATCCTGCTGCCCACCAAAGGTTTTGAATCATTTTTCGATACGTAATTCGAGATAAATCAATGATTGAAACAACATCACTTGGATGACTATTTACGAGAACAACATCTGCTGTATCCATTGCTACGTCCGTTCCTGCGCCAACCGCAACGCCAAGATCCGCATTGGCAAGAGCTGGAGCATCGTTCACCCCATCACCTGTCATCCCCACCTTCTTCCCTTCTTGCTGCAAACGTTTAATCTGCTCTGACTTTTGATGAGGAAGCACTTCAGCAATCACATGGTCGATTCCAATTTGTTTGCTCACCGTTTCTGCTACTCGTCGATTGTCTCCTGTTAGCATTTGTGGACTAATACCTAAATCTTTTAAACGAGTGACCGCATCTTTCGCCGTATCTTTTACTTGGTCCGCTAATGCAATCGCACCAATAACATGTTTGTCTTTCACTAATAGAATAACTGTTTTCCCTAATGTCGTTAGTGATTCAATTTCGGTTTCATCAAATTGAATCGACTCTCTTTTCACATAACCAGGACTAACAACATAATACGTTTCTCCATCGATTGTTCCTTTAATCCCTGAGCCAGTAATTGAATCGAATTCATCAACAGAATTTATTGCATAACCTTGATTTTTTGCATGATCCACGATTCCAGCTGCAATCGGATGCTCTGACTCCGTCTCGAGCGATGCAACACGTTCGATAATTTGTTTTTCCGATAGATCAGAATAAGAAATGACGTCTGTTACCCCAAATGTTCCTTCTGTTAAAGTCCCTGTTTTATCAAAGACAATGGTATCCAAATTCCGCGCTTCCTCAAAAGCAAGCCGATCTTTTATAAAAAGCCCCTTTTGCGCAGATAGAGCAGTTGATCGCGCCACAACCAAAGGAATCGCTAATCCTAATGCATGTGGACAAGAAATAACGAGTACCGTGACCATTCTTGTCATAGCCGTTCCAATTGAATAGCCTAAAGCCATCCAAATAATAAACGTTAGCAATCCTGCCACAATGGCTACGTAAAAGAGAAGTTTCGCAGCACGATCTGAGAGCATTTGCGTTTTCGACTTACTTTGTTGTGCTTCTTTCACAAGTTCGACTACTTGTGAAAGATAGCCATCTTCACTTAATTTATTTACTCGAATCGTTAATGATCCAGATGAGTTGATGGCGCCACCGATTACTTCATCTCCACTATTCTTCTCGACTGGTACCGATTCACCTGTAAGCATAGATTCATTAACAGAAGATGACCCTTTCTCTACAATGCCATCTAGGGGTATTTTTTCTCCTGGTTTAATAAGAAGGTGATTTCCTACTTCTACTTCCTTTACTGAAATGGTTTGCACATTGCCTTCAGATGTTACAAGATTCGCTTCTTGCGGCATTAGATCAACAAGAGATTCAAGTGAGTCTGAAGCTTTCATTACCGATTTCATTTCAATCCAGTGCCCAAGCAACATAATCGCAATTAAAGTGGCCAATTCCCAGAAAAAGTCCATTTCATTGACCCAAAACACCGTTGCCATACTATACAAATACGCAACACTAATAGCGAATCCAATTAGCGTCATCATTCCTGGAGATCTTTGTTTTAATTCAGAGACCATCCCTGTAATAAATGGCCACCCACCGTAGAAGAACACAATTGTTGCAAGAATGACTTCAATTGCTGTCGCTCCAGGAAAAGCCACCGTATAATTAAAAAACATTTGAATCATGTCTGACAAAATAATAATAGGAATCGCAAGGATAACCGTTACAAAAAATCGTTTCTTAAAATCTGCGATCATTCCTTCATGCCCGCCATGACCATGATGATCATGATGGGTATCATTGTGATGATCGTGCGTATGATTGCTATGTGTATCATGGTTCATATTAACCCCTCCTCACTCCTTTATATACCCAACGGGGGTATTGTAAAACATTTTTTAATTTAAATATCGATAAACTCAAAAGCGTTTATTTTCGCGGATAGCCGTTCCATATTTTTGGTTTAACATGCTTCTTCTTAAAAATAAGTGCCATAAATGTAATCAATCCGAGAAAAATCATGCTGACATAAAGACCTGGTCGTCCTGTATCTTCTAGTGCAATGCCCGAGATTGCCGCTACCATGAGCGTTATTCCGATAACATGTCCAACTTTCCTCCATACCGACGTTTGTATAAGTCGCCAATTAGATAGCAAAATGACCATCCAGTTCACTAAGATTAAAATCCCAGCTGCAGTTGTAATGTATTCAAACAATCGTCCAGGTAAAACGAGAGCTGCGACAACAGCGAGAATTAAGCCACATACCGCAAGTAGTAAAGAGGCCAAGGGTAAGTCATGGAACGATAGTTTCTTTTGAAAGAAAGCTGGAGCGTGTTTTCGTTTTGCAAGCTGAGCCAATAGCGTAGTCACACCGAAAAGAGAAGCGGTCATAGCAGAAAAGCCAGCAACAATGATGGCACCATTAAAGACATGTGGAAAAAAGGAGAGCCCGTATGCAGACATGGCTGTCACGAAAGGACTTTCAGAATCGTTAAACGCAGTAAATGGAACTAGACTAACTGCAAAGCCTAACGAAAGTGTATAAAAAATAGTGACACCGATTAACAGGACTTTCCCAGCTTTAGGTGCTTCTTCTTTTTTCTTTAACTGCATGGCCATTAAGCCAATTACTTCGATGCCACCGAAGGCATAAAAGGCGTAGATAAGCGACCCCCAAAATCCAGTAATACCCCGTGGGAAAAATTCACTTAGACTGCTAGGAAGAGCAGGCTCTTGCCCTGTATGGTCAATTACGTGGAATACCGCCAATATCCCAAGCACAATGAACATTAAGATCGCAGCAATTTTAATAACGGAGAGAATGTTCTCCACTCTGTCAAAGCCTTTTGTGCCAAGAATAACAACAAAAATAGCTAAGCATGAGTAGATCGCCGCAAACACCCAAAGAGGTGTTGTTTCAAACCAAAATTGAGATAGGATGGATAGAGCTGTAAGTTGGCTTCCAATTATTAAGATATTCGACATCCAGTAATTCCAACCAGAAGCAAATCCTAGTTTTGCTCCAAACGCCTTCTCTGCATATACACTAAACGATCCCTCTTGCGGATCGTTCGCTGTCATTTGTGCAAGGGCAATAAACACAAGATAGGTACCAAGTGCAGCAATTAAAAACGATAAAACAACCGCTGGCCCTGCAAGTGAAATCCCAATGCTCGCCCCTAGAAAGTAACCTGTGCCAATGGTACAGCCAATACCAAGTAAAGAGAGTTGCCACCAAGCTAACGCTCCTTTTGTTTTTAGACGCTTCTGTTTAGACATAACCGCTCCTTTTTTCGTTATTGTGTGGCAAAGAACGGTTACTTATCCAGAACCTCTGTCATGGAACAAAAAAACTGCAGTTGGACATGATGCCCAACTGCAGTCGACACTTACTTGTATTGTTCGTTTAACTTAATTTCATCATCTTGAATGCCTAGTGTTCCTACTTTTTCAATGACACCTTTTTGCTTTAATTCCAACATAACCGTGCCGATGGAATGAGCGGGGTAACCGTTAAAGCCATCTAAGCTTTTCTCAAACTTTACGCTTGATACAGTATCTACTTTCTTTAACTCTTCAATTATTTTTTCTTCAATTTCTTTTTTCGGCATAAAGGCGCCTCCTTTAAAACATGTTTTCTATTGGTATTCCACGGTTTTCTCCTTTTCAATCCTTATATTTCATTTTCAAAAAATAAAAAAGAGATGCGGTCTCCCACATCTCCCTGCTGTTGTTTATTCTTCAATCTTCTTCCAAACGTCCCATTGACCAGAGTTTCGTGGATCTTCGCCTTGCGTCCACCATTTCGCTTCATATAATTTTCCTTCTACCGTTACTTGATCTCCAGCCACGTAAATTTGTTCGCTGTTCCACTCTTGTGGACCTTCTGGGATTTCATAACAATCAGCGACTTTCTTCCATACATCCCACTGCCCAGACTTACTTGGATGTTCTCCTTGTGTCCACCACTTCGCTTCATAGAAATCCCCGTTATACGCGACTTGATCTCCTGCTGTGTATACTTGATCGGCTTTCCATTCATCAAATGAGCAAGCTGGTACTTCAGGTTCTTCCGGTTCACCACTGTCTACCCACTGGTAATCACTTGGCGCCCGCATCCCAGGCGTAGAGAAATAGGCTTCTAACGACCCAGTAATCCTTACAGGTTGTCCTAAATTATCTGGATTTTGAACTAAATTTAAGCCATTTCGAACTGCTGTTCCGTTAACAAGCTGAACGGGCAACATCTTGTTTCGATCCGTTTCATCTGGTGAATCCGCTAATAAGAGGTTTGAAGGTGCATGTGTTCCTTCGCCAATCACTGGTTGCTGATTCACAATGGAACCAACAATATACCCTTGAACCGGGTACACACCGTTATTGTTTGCGATCGCTTCTGCAACGGACCTTGTGCCGCTCGGATCACCTGGCTCTTCTTGTCCTTCAATTTTAATACGTGTACCCTCTTCGTAATTAATCGGCTGTGTTTGCTCGGCAACATAGTCTACAACTGCTTGCCATACTGGCCCAATCTGATCTTCAAGAGCGTCACCTAATTGATAAAAGCTATTTCCGTGCATGTAGTCATTGTAAGCAACTGTATAAACTGCGTTATCGTCAATAGGTTCACCTTGAACTTCAACATTTGCTAAGTCATACCCATTCCCATTTGGTACAAGTGTATACGTTAAGCCTGAAGCTTGTAAGTCAACACCATTATGATAACGTGATTGCTCTTCAATTACTTCTTTTAAACGCGCCCCTGTTGTTTCCGCAACGACAATTGCATTCCCAAACGAATCAAGCGCTTCAATTTGGCGATCCGTAATGGTACCTGGAGGAATTTCTCCCGTTACCGATGACCCATTTAATAACGCAATCTCGCTGTCTGTTTTTGCTCTAATGGCATCAGTATATAAATTACCTAAACCTACATCTTGCTTCTTTTTATTTGCAGAATATAAACCCGTTTCTGTTGATCCAACAATCTCTCCTGGGTTTGGCCCACTTGGATCGACTTTAACTGAAATTCGTCCCTCTTGATAATAATTGATCGGCTCTCCTGCGTCTGTTAACTGTAAAGCGTACTGTTCCATTGCTGTCGTCATTAATCCAACCGTTTCATGGATGACTTCCCCTTCAAACTGGTAGCCTGAACCACCTGTCCCGATATAATCGGCAACAGCAACTGCATACGTCTCCTCTTCTTGCACAGGTTCACCATCGATTGTCAGATCGACACCTAAATAATTTCCAGTTGTGCCAGTTGTAATTTCATAATGTAAGCCTGATGTTTGCAAGTCAATTTGATTTCGGTCGCCTCTTTAATAAGAAAATTCGATTACTTCTTCAATCGCTGAACCTGTCATCTCAATGACCATAATTTCATTTGCAAATGGCTCAACTGTATAAATATCATTCAAGGTAATATCGCCAGGAGAAATGCTATCGCGCAAGCCACCATTATTCGTTAACGCAACATCAGCCTCAGCAAAGTCACGCATTGCATCTGTCCAAAAGTTTCCCAGTGGCGCATCACCGTTATAACGACCATCCCGGGTTAAACCTGTATCGCTGTAGCCGACCACTTTTCCTAACACTTCTTCCATTTCTTCTACATATCCGTCGATAACCGCTTGTACGTCTTCATCAACATCAGTAAGAGAAGAAACCGCAGTTAATCCGCCTGTTACACGATTGACTTCATCCGTTTCTTCATCATATACAAGCGTAAGCTCACCTAAATTTGCTAAGTTTGCACCTGTTTGTACGATAGGTGTACCGTTAACAACAGCAGGCTGGCTTAATGTCGTATGTGAATGCCCCCCAATGATGACATCAAAGTAATCAACTGCTTCTGCTAATCGTCTGTCCTGGTCGTGACCGATATGGGTTAACGCAACAATGACATCCGCCTGCTCTTCTAGCTCATCCTGATAAGCCAACGCTGTCGCTGCGTAATCTTGATCAAATGTCATCCCAACCACATTCGCTGGCGCTGTAGCTGGTGGAGCTTGTGTAATTCCAAGGATTCCAACATCAACCCCATCAACATCAATGATGACATATGGATCAGGGTTGTCTACACCTGTATCCCCACTGTCCATATTGGCACCAAGCCATGGAAAAGAAGAATCCTCGATGTTCTCTTGTAAATGCGTTTGCCCGTAATCAAATTCATGATTCCCGATAACAAAACCATCTAACCCAGCAAGATTAAACACATCAATCATTGGTTTCCCAAAGTTTAAATCAACGACAGGGTTTCCACTTGCAAAATCGCCTGCGTCAAGAAACAACACATGGTCAAGGGCTTCACGCTGTTGTTTCACGTAAGCCGATACTTTCCCGTACTCTTCAAAAGATGCATGGATATCATTTGTATGAAAGATATTTAACGTCTTCTCTTGCGCATGTGCTTCCCCACTAAAACCAATCGGCAGCGCAAGTGCAACAAGACTCGCACCTACCCATTTTTTCCATTTCTCCATCCCTTATGAATCCTCCTCAACCATTCTCTTCGTTATGCATGTCTCTAAAAGACAATTCTAGCGTAGCAAATAAAGAGAGCTAATTTTGTCGAAATCACTAATATTTTTGTAAATCTTGTAATAAGGTAAAAAAGTTCTAAAATTTCGTCGTTCACTATGTAAAAATCGGGAGAAAACTCCATTGATAGTCCTACAGAAAAACGAAGAAAGGAAGAGTTACCTTATAAATTATCAAACAAATGTTTGTTTTAATGATTGGATTGGTATTCTGTTTCAAAAGAGGGGATGGCACATAAAAAATACTCTGGTATGTCCAGAGCATTTCAATAAGGGGGGATGACAAATGATCCGTTCATTCGAAAAACATCTCGCATTAGTTTTTCGTTAGATTTATCATAGCATAAGCTGTTTCAATATCGTATTGGGATAATTTTAGCGATTAGATAAACATACAGCGCTTCTTCACTTTAGTTCACTAAATCACTTTTCCATTACACCTTCTATTTAAAAGTGATTTTGTCGAATCAGATCGAGCTCATGTCGAAATACCGTTTAAAACGAAATAATCATATTGGGAAACATGATAAATAAATCGGGAAGTCTTTCTAACATCTAATGTAAACGCTTTACTTTTTTTGTGATTTTATAAATATCGGTCATTAAATCCATACCTTGATTAATTTTTCCAATGAAAAAATAAATTAAGTACGAATTTCAGCAAAAACCACATATTTTTATAACGACTTTCCCAACCTATTCTATACAAGAGAATCATTTCGAGAAAATCACAGTATATCCGCTAATTCCGAACGTTTATCGTTATAAGAAACGACTTAACCTCTTCACGTATCACTAACCTTCAATCCCATTTCTTGATAAATATTCAGATTTTTCAATCCATTGTTCGTGTCTTACTCTACTCCCCTCCTTCCCAACCATTCACTTTAATGATCAATTATGCACCTACCTGCGTCTAAACATGCGAAATTTCTTAAAAACCAACCTTCTTTTTCCCAATTTCTTTTTCTACAGTCCCCGTTACAATGTAGGTACGCAAGCTCTACTTGCGAACAAAAAGGAGGAGTTCGTTTGATTGCTAAAAGGAAAAGTCACACGTTTCTTCAGTCAATTGGTTTCACTGTTCTTGCTTCTGTACTATTCGTTTTTGCCAATGCAGAATCGGCAAGTGCACACGGCTACATTGAATCTCCTAAGTCTAGAGCCTTACTTTGTTCAGAACGAGTAAACACAGATTGTGGTGGTGTCGTTTATGAACCGCAGAGCCTCGAAGCGCCAAAAGGATTTCCTGGAACGAGTATTCCAGATGGCCAAATTGCTTCAGCAGGCGGTGTTTTCCCACAGCTAGATGCACAAACATCAAACCGATGGACAAAAGTAAACATGAACAGCGGTCGACAAACCTTCACATGGCACCTTACAGCGATGCATTCCACTGCAAAATGGCATTACTACATTACAAAACCTAACTGGAATCCCAATCAACCACTTACAAGAAATCAACTTGAGCTTGTCCCATTCTATGAAAAATTTGACGGTGGCGCACGCCCAGGTCAAAAAGTAAGTCATGAATTAACTGTGCCTCAACGTTCTGGGTATCATGTTATTTTAGGCGTATGGGATGTTGCAGATACAGCAAACGCGTTCTATCAAGTTATTGATGCTCAGTTCAGCGGTGGAAGTAACCCTACTCCTCCAACGAATCCTGACCCAGGCAACCCAGAACCACCTGCTCATCCTGCTTGGAATTCAACCGCAACGTATGTTGGTGGCGATCATGTCACACACAACGGCCAAGTGTACCGTGCAAAATGGTGGACGCGTGGTGAAACACCAGGTCGTGCTGACGTCTGGGAACCAATCCGCTAAGCTTTTTCTACTTACCCCTCTATTATAAAGCAGATCATTAGGAGTGAAATCCTATTGGTGTGCTTCTTTTTTTGCCTAATCCTTTTGACGTTTGATCATTTACAGTGAAACAAATTCCCCTTTATACTGGAAATAGATTGAAAGAAGGAGAGCTCTATATGGAAAATCGCCGAACATTACAAACCGCCTATATTCTAGCTGGTGCCCTTTTTACTTTAGTAGGTCTTTTTTTAATTGTACTTCAACTTTCTACAGAAGGTGGTTTTAGTAGCTACAGCCTGACTCCTCTGGCTATGGGATGGATGCTTCTTTGCCTCGCCTATCTTGTCTCGCAATCAACAAACGGAAAGGCAGACTTAAAAGCCATTCGTGGTCAAGCAAGCTTTTGGTCAATCGTCCTCACTCTCGTCTATATCACCGTCGCTCTCATTTTAACAGAAACCAATGTTGTGAATTGGTCCGTTACACAGTTGTTAACAACGTTATCAAGCCTTATTATAATCACACTGTTCACGTTTATGGCGTTGTTTTCCAGAAAATGAGCAGCGTAGCTTCGTGTTTTCTCTCATCTATTCAGGTATACTGGGTTTAGGATGGAGGTGCACACGTTATGAGCCAATCATACCCCGATTTACGGGTTATGCGAACTCGCCGGGCGATTAAATCAGCCTTTACACAACTTCTTTACGAAACTCCACTTGAAAAAATATCCGTAAATACGTTAGCAAACCGTGCAGAGATTAATCGCGTAACGTTTTATGCCCACTATCACGATATTTATGACCTCGCCGATCATTACATTTCAGATCAGCTTACGGATATTCGTTCTGCTTTAATAATAGAAAAAACGGACGCCACACAAAATCAACAAGCGACGGAATCACTCACACGACTATTACAATATATTGCGATCAATCAAAACATCTATTATATGCTTCTCGTAGACAAACGACTTCCTGGGTTTACAAAAAAGCTGAACGACTTGCTTCATTCACTCATTTTAGAACCAACTAAAACAGAGACTTTTTACACCGTTCAAACTCCAACAGATATTGCAAAATGGTATGCTTCCTCTGCACTATTAGGTACCATTTCAATGTGGCTAGAGCACAACATGCCGCATAGTCCTGAGATACTAGCGAAACAACTAATCATCCTTAATCCATTTCGTAGCAATCATTCGTGAGATAACGTTCATTTACACTTTTTACGTATCTGTTGTTTTACTTACAATCAAGCCGTAATTGTCAATTGTCTAATTGATTCATAAAAGCTAGGATGAAGGGGAAACAAAACAGTCTAACGAAAAAGGGTGAAGATCTATGAAACTCGAACAAAAAGTCGCAATCGTTACTGGTGCAGCTTCAGGTATGGGTGAAGCGATTGCAAAACTCTATGCACAAGAAGGAGCAAGCGTTGTTGTCGCTGACTTAAATGAAGAAGGTGCAAAGACCGTTGCCTCATCCATTGAAGAACAAGGCGGAAAAGCAATTGCTGTTAAAGTAAATGTAACGAACATAGACGAGATCGACAACATGATTCAAACTGCAATAGATTCTTTTGGTACACTTGATATTCTAGTAAACAACGCAGGCATTATGGATGGGTTTGAACCAGCTGGCGAAATTACAGACGAAAAATGGGACCTTATCTTTGATGTAAATACGAAAAGTGTTATGCGCACAATGAGGAAAGCGCTTCCTCACTTCCTTGAAAAAGAAGCTGGCGTGATTGTAAATATTGCCTCATCTGGCGGCCTAAACGGGGCTCATGCTGGTGTATCGTACACGGCGTCTAAACATGCCGTAGTCGGTATGACGAAAAACACTGGTTATATGTATGCAAACAAAGGCATTCGCTGTAATGCGATAGCACCCGGAGGCGTTCAAACAAACATTGCTTCATCTCTAACAAATGCAAGTGAGTTTGGTGGCGCACGTCTACAAGCACCTCGTTCTGTTATGCCTCGTGTTGGTCAAGCGCAGGAAATTGCAAAAGTAGCTTTATTCCTAGCTTCTGACGATTCCAGCTTTGTAAACGGAACTGTGGTAACAGCTGATGCAGGATGGACATCTGCCTTTTAAAAATTCACTAAAGATCTTCATGCACATTCTGTATGAAGATCTTTTTATGTTAGAACCAGCCCATTAATTGTTTTCCTGCGTAAAGTATTGCGTCACTTTTTTAAAACTTACTTGCTCCCTATATTGACCATCTGTCCATTCATCGATGACACTCCGCCAAAATGCTTGCGCTGGCTTGTTCTCTTTTAATTGAGCGACATGCCACCTGCCCTCATAATCTTGGAAAACCTGTCTCGCAACCAACCTACCTAAACCTTGACGGCGATACCTTCTCATCACAAAAAATTCAGCGATTGAATGATACGGCTGTTGCCTTAGCTGAATTTGTTTAACGAGAACGAAACCCGCATAACAATCATCCACCACAATAAAATATGGATCATGTTTCGGTTTTGTCCAGTAATCAAGCAACGGGTAATCTGCGTAACGACCGTTCGACTCCACTTCAATATCAATATAGGAAGAAAAATCATGTAAATAAAACTGAACTAAGTTTGAGAGCACTTGTTGTTGTTCTACCTCTGCTTTTATTAATTGAACCTTCATCTGATACCTTCCTTTAAATTAAAGATCATGCAAGTAATTCCCATGCCCTCGGATTAAGTCATTTGAATCATATGGATCAATCCAGTAATAATGAAAGCAAACTTGGTCCTCGGCTCCGCCCCCTGTTGGAGCGAAGGACCATTCATCCCTCAACGGTTGATCCACTTGGACATGATAAAAAATGCGACGCTGAACCTGCCCGTCATCATTTTCCCACTCGTCTTCGGCAATTCGTTTCATCGATCTAAAATTCCGTAATCCTGTCTCTTCGGTAATTTCTCTTTTTATCGCATCATCCAACTTTTCATTACGCTCCACTGTTCCTTTTGGGACTTGAACACCTGCTTCTGGGTTCGAATGACGGAACACAAGGACCTGTTTCACTCCATCTTGATACCTTGTCACGTACGCATACACTTTTTTCACCATCTACTCGTCTAACCCAAAGCGAGCCAATAGCGTCTTGACCCATTTTTCAAAAGAGATGTTAATGGGGTTTCCCATCGCATGAAAGAATCCCCAATCAAGGACAAGCTGATGCAGAAGATGGATCCGCAAACGCTGTTGAACTTCTAGTTGGTCATTCGTTACATATTGTGAAATGAAAAACTTTCCAATCTCAACTTGCTCATGTCGGTCATAGTAGAGGATCATCTTCGTTAAATCGGTTAGTGGATCAGCAAAATAGCTATTGGTAAAATCAAAGAGACCACTAACTGTCCATTCGTCATTCTTTTGTTCGAGCAGGAAATTCCCTGGTTTGAAATCGCCCATAATAAAGCGCGGGTCCTTTGCTTTTGTGAAGGCTTCTTCTGCATTGAGGAGTTCGTTCATCAACCAAGTTTCATCTGCTTCCATTAAGGTTGAGTATTGTTTGGCATCATGAAACCAGTAGACGATTCGGTTAAAGAGCCAGTCTCTATAGCTGGATTCGAACGGTACAGTGGTATGTTTAATAGGGTCTAACTGACCATACGTTTCACCCTGCCAAGCATGCATTTCTTTTAACAAATTCGCTAACTTTCCTGCTATGCTCATCCGATCTTGATCGGTAAGTTCGCTTTCCAAATCATGTAGATGCTCTCCAGGTAATGTAGGCATGATACTGCAAGCAAACCCGAGTGGTTCCGCATCATGGTGAATCCGATATGGAATTGGTAGATTTACCGTTGTTTTTTCAGCTAAAGCATCAATGAAAAACTTTTCTTCTTCCAGTTGTCCTTCATAAACCGGGTTTCCCTTGAAGATCCAATTTCCTTTTGTGGATGAAACCGAAAGCGTCTGCTTCATCGCACCTTCCTTTGTTTCATTAACTTGAAGAAGCGTTCCTAAATGATGGATGGCGAGTAGTTGATTGATATTCGTTTCTGTTGGAAGTCCAATCGTTTTTGAAGTAAATAAGAGATTTGCGGTCAACTGAATCACGTCCTTTTTCATGCCAGACGATTGTATTCTACACAAATACATAAATTCCTTTGAAAACATGACGCTCCGTTTCTCCATTTATCTCTTATGACTTTGCTCCATCCCTCTTAGCTGACGCATAGAAGTTTTGATATCTAATCCATACACCAGTACGAAAAAAAACAGCGAAAATCCAATATACACAAGGCCAATTACAAAGGAGAGTTGAAAAGCAGTAAAACGTTCTGACAGAAAACCTCCAGCCACCATAGCAAGCCCTATTGCACTCGTTTGGACCATCGATAACGTTCCTGAGAGTACACCTCTTTTTGATGGAGGCAAGATTTTCATGACAACCGTATCAAAACAAATGTTACTAATGCCACCTACAAATGTGATGCTTATTGCTAAAAATAACGCTTGAAAAAAGAAAGAGGATTGGCTTAGTAAGAGATGTCCGATCCCTTCCAGTGCAATCATCATTACTCCGATAGATAAATAACTTCTAAGCCATTTCGTCACCTTCGAACTGAGTACAAATCCTAAACCTAGCGCCGCATACATCAAGCCAACACCCAGTTCCCCCCGCTCGAATTCATCAAGGGCAATCATATTCATAATGACATTATCTATACCATTCGCTAGTGGCATGAGTAGCATGATAAGAAAAAACACTTGTAGCGCGCGAATACTCGTAAACCATTTTAACGTATGAAAGAAAGAGAAATCGTCTTTTGCAAAAGGACGTTGTCGGTCCGTTTTTATATGTAAGATTGGTTTTAATACTAGAGCCGATACGAGCAAACAACATGTGTGTATTGCAAACAAAACCGATGTTTCAAGCCAAAAAGCAAGGATGCCACCCATTAAAGAACCAATTACGAGGGTATAGCCGACTAAATTTTGTTCCATCCCGTTAACGTTCAAGAGATTTTTCCTTCCCACAAGATCAGGAATGCTTGCGTAACGTACAGGCTTATAAACCGCGTTCCCAGTTGCAATGAGTAATGTACTTATGTACAACCATATCACCTCATCGTAAAGAACAGCTGCTAAAGGAAGGAGAGCAAAAGGTGATCGAATGATCGTTGACCAATATAAGAGCTTAATTTTATGATAACGGTCCGCCAACATACCACTAATAGGCGCAATCAAAATGGTTGGCAATACTTGTAGCGACAGCAATATGCCTAGCGCAAATCCTGATCCTGTTAGATAAAAGACAAGTGCAAAAGAAGCGACTTGAGCAAACCGATTTCCTATCTCAATTAAAAACAAACTCCAAAATAAAAACGAATACTCCTTTTCTTCCTTTAGCACATTCATGAGTTTCTACCTCCACCTAATTAGATAAATATCGAAATAGATAACAAAAAAGAGAACCTGCTTAAACAGGCCACATCTCTTTCGGATTTAATTCATACAGCTGATCATGACGGTACATAAAGTGGGACATAATAAGCTCTCGTCTTATCGTTGCGTAATCCTCGTGAAACGCTTTAAGGATGCTGTTTACGTCTGTCTCCTCATACTGTCGTCCTTCATCAAATTGTTGTGCCAACACTTCTAGAATAATAAGTCTCTTTTTTCGTTGGGCAGGCAATTGTGTCAACGTTCCGCCTCGATTAAAGAAATGTTTTCGTACAGATGCTTTATCTTCATTGGAAACGTCAAAGTACTCAAACCGATTATCTCCACCAATGCGTATAATTGCCTCTGCCATTTGCTTTAACTTTGTTTCATTTAAGTGAAAATAAATGGTGTTTTTCTCTCTTCGCTGGTAGATGACATCAATTTCTTTAAGTTTCGTCAAATGATGGGAAATCGTTGGTGGGGTTAAACCTAGCTTTCCAGCAATAGCGCCATTATGAAGAGGACCCGTTTTTAGCATACTAATAATTTGAATTCTCGTCTTATCCCCAACGGTCTTATGAAAATGAACCATTCGACTTAACTGCATTTTCACACCTCCATCTATTTAGATAATAATCTAATTAGATAAAAAAGAAAAGAGGAACGTGAAACTTGTTCCTCTAAAAAATCTTTGAACCTGCAAGAATTTCATCACTTGAACGTTTTGTCGCTTCAAAAATGGTCATGCCTGTTTGCTTTAAAAAAGCTTTCACGACGACATAGCCAACCGCATATCCAGCCGCAAATGACAGACCTACTGGTTGATATCCTTTTTCTCTCGCATATTGATCACCAAACATGTAGCTACTTACTTCCGCAAATCCTTTTACATTCAATGCATCTTTCATCACGGAAATTGAATAAGCTAAATCCTCCTCTTCTAAACCAATTGCCCAAGGACCTAGTTGATCGCTACCGTAAAGTTCTTCAGCAAAAACGTCTGCCAAGCCTTCAATAACAAGATATTCGCCGACCGTTACATCACCATGACTCCAGTCAAAATAAGAGAAACGAATATTATGATGGAACTCATGAGCAAGCAACCCTTCAAAACGGCTGGTATTTTGCTCATTCGGAAAAAGATGCACCATTATATAACCTGGTATACCACCAAAACCTGTGTATGCATCATGATGACTTAGTTTTTCAGCATCAGCTACATAAATGCCTAATTTAATAGCTTCAGCATTCACTTCTAACTTTTGATCTGTGGCGATGTTCAAAATATGCTCTAAAGCCTTTTTTCCACGAACATATGCATTCATCTTGCTTAACCGACTTAATCCTTCTTTTAATGTATCGTGATCATCTAATGATGCAAATCCCAACATGTTGGCAGCAAACACAACGTCATAACCATTTTCTTGCTTAGCCTTCATTGGGACCTGTAAGTAGTCCCACATTGGTTTTAATGACTTCATCATCTTATATCGAAAATAATCCTGCCTTTGCTCGACTGTCTCTATATGCATCAATTCTTCATATTGTTGCATTGTGTTTAGTACATGTATGACCATGGTATCCCCTCCTTTCATCACCATAATGGTTTACGTAACGTTAAGGTCAAGACGAATATAAGGCTGTCTTGATAAATTTGATTTACTTTTTTATACGCTTTTGCTATAGTAAAACCACTCCTTACGACGAGGAGAATTGTCTAAATAATTAATTTATATTATTTGGATCATCTTACAATCAAAATCAACAAAACCCCTATTGGTTCGCTAAAGGAAATAAACGTAAAAAAGCGAATACCAAAGAAGGCATCTTTTTTTATCTAAATAGGCATGAATTTACTTTTAATTGCCTAAAATGAAGATATGGCAAATCATCACAAAAGCAAAAGGTTTGCGATGATGCGAAAACAGGTACACACTAGAGTGAAAGGCGAAAGGGTGATAGGAATGGAACAAGCCATTGTTTATGATCTTCTAAATCAACAATTTTTACATGCCTTAAAAGAATTGGCCGCTCGACCAGCTGATGACGACCAAAAGATGGCAGCTGATATCTTGCGCTTAGTGACGGACAATCCTCAAGCCATTCATGTGATTGATAGCGACTATAAGGAAGCAACAATCATGGCATGCTGGACCCCTCAAATAAGCAGCCAATCTCATTGCTCCTAATACTTAAAGAAAAATAGAAGATTGTACCTTACGCTCATCGACGATGTTGATGAGCTTTTTACGAGCGTCTGTTTTACAGTTGTCTTTTTCAATGAGATCGTGTACAATCAAAAACGGTTAAACCTTATACAACGAATAAAAGTTTTTTATAAACTTTGTGGACCTTTTCAGAGCGATATTCGCTCTTTTTCCGCCACACTGGGCTTTTTGCCTGGTGTGGCTTTTTCTATGTATCAAAGGAGGGGAATTATGAAATCAACTTGGCTTTATTCATTAGCCGTATTAATCGGTGGTGCTTGCTTCGGCATTCTCTCCACTTTCGTAAAAATTGGCTATGCACAAGGCGCTGACCTTGTCCATGTAGTCATGACGCAATTCTTTTTTGGCTTTATTATTTTAGCTATTTTGCTCGCTTTTTCTACTCGTAAAAAAATCCCGCTGAAAACAGTATTAGCATTACTAGCCTGCGGGATCCCAACGGGGCTTACTGGTATTTTCTACTACCATTCGTTGCAAACATTGGATGCGTCGCTCGCCGTGATCTTTTTGTTTCAGTTTGTTTGGATCGGTTCCTTTTATGAATTTATATTCGCAAAGAAAGTTCCTTCAAAAAGAAGATTACTATCGATTGTTATTTTAATTGGTGGGTCAATCTTGGCAGCTGGCGTCTTACAAACGGCTGTGCAATTTGATTGGGTAGGCGCGTTCTGGGCATTATTGAGTGCGTTTTGTTCCGCATTATTCATGTATGTAACAGGCGTTGTTGGGACAGAGGTTCCAGTAGTTCAGAAGGGATTTATCATTTCAATCGGTGGATTTCTTTTATCGGCTCTTATTCTAGTTCCTAGCGCCGAGACACTCTCATTTGCTGGAATTGAATCAGGCTTCGTTGGGATTGCCTTTTTACTTGGCTTGTTTGGCATTGTGTTGCCACCTCTTATGTTTTCGATTGGAATGCCCAAGATTGGCTCAGGCCTTGGAGCGATTCTTTCAACCGCAGAATTACCTGTAGCGCTCATCTTATCAATCGCGTTACTAGGAGAGACCATTTTACCGATGCAGTGGGTCGGTGTCGCGATTATTTTCGCGGGGATCTTCTATGGCAATATTGAGCGCAAAAAAGTGCGTTATACGTACGCAAGGGATTAACCTTGCGTACTTTTTTAGTCTTTGATCGTTTTTGTCATTTTCACAATTTCCTGTTGATAGCCTGCATATTCATAGAAACGAACGGCATGCTCATTTGCTTTAAACACATCTAAAACGATTGTTTTCACACCTTGTTCTCTTGCCCACTGCTCCGCTTTTGTCATCAATTCCTTTCCTACGCCTCTTCCTTGAGCTTCAGAAGTTGTAGCGATGCCCGCTATATACACCTGCTGTTCTTTCGTAAAAAAATCTTGTTGTAAACCAACCTCGAGATAGCCTAAAAATTGGTCATCTTCTTCTGCCACAAATAGCTGGTGCGCACGATGTTGAATCGCATCTTCTAATAGTTCATTTTGTTTCTTCTCCATTGCCAGCTTATCTCGATGGTGCAATAAATCAAAATCCAAGAATCGACTCGACACGTCCAGAAGCTTCTCTTTATCTCTCATTTCAAACGCTCGTATGTGCATGTGACTGCTCCCTCGTTTTTAAGACTTTTCATTCTACTTTATTGGACGTGCTAAATATTTTCAAGAGGAGTAGGTACAATCGAAAAAACCTCCATGAATGATTGTTCCACTCATGAAGGTTCTATCTAAAGTTGTTTTAGCATTTAAACTGCCTCTTTCAGCTCGTTATCTGCAAGTAAATCGGTCTTACTGATCACGGCGCTCGTCATTCGGCTTAAGAAAACAGCAATCACACCAGGCAGCAACAGGGCATTCCCGACAATCGTAAACGCGAGTAAACCTGCGAACAACACAAGTTGGAGAAAACACCCCATTGTATACAGTGGATATTTCAACAATAATTTAAGACTCATGCCCATTGCTTTCGCTAAGCGGACGTTATATTTGATGAGCAGAGATACGGTATATAGCTGGCTTAATAGCACCATTCCTGCAAAATAGGTTTGGAAACAGGCAATCGCAAACGCCATATACGTTTGTTCTACAGACCAATGCCACCACGAAGCGACTAAAATAAATGTAAATCCTCCAAAAAGAAACGAGAGTCCTAGTCCTTTAAAGTACGATTTTCTTAATGCTTGTAGAAAAGTACGGATGAGCTTCACATTGTTATTTGATAATACGGCTTCCATACTCGCGGCTGCCGCTAACCATACTGGCCCGCCGATAAAGAGAATAAACCCAATCGCGAATTGCCAAGGTAAAAATAAAATAAACGGTACGCATAAAAGAGAAACGAGAAGGCTAATCGAGATGATTGAAATAATATGATGGTACATGTCTTTAGCCGTAATTCGTACTATCGACGTTACTGAAAACATTTCATCACCCTATTCTTTGTCTCGTGTCTATATCAAATAGATGCATTTTTTGCATTTGTAGCGTCATCTTCACACGCTCTCCTGCTTTCACAAAATTTTCTCCCGATGTTTTGGCAATAACAGAACAATGATTAAAAGAAAAATAAAGCAGGTTTTCAGCGCCTAAATGTTCAAATACGTTAACCGTCACTTCAACATCACCATGTTCATCAATGACCATATGTTCCGGTCGAATACCGAACATCACTTCACGGTCGACATAAGCTCGAACGTAGTCCCGTCGATCCTCTGGAATGGAAAAAATCGCTTCACCAATCTTTAATTCACTCTCAGAACGTACATAGGCTGGAATAAAATTCATTGCTGGCGAGCCGATAAATCCGGCAACGAACATATTTTGTGGACGCGCATAAAGTTCTTGAGGGGAAGCAATCTGTTGAACCTTCCCTTCATTCATGACAACAATTCGCTCTCCGAGAGTCATCGCTTCTACTTGATCATGAGTAACATATACAATGGTTGCCCCTAAACGCTGATGCAGTTCAGCTAGTTCAATCCGCATCTGCACACGTAATTTGGCATCTAAATTGGATAAGGGTTCATCAAACAGGAACACTTTCGGGTCTCGCACAATTGCTCGCCCTAATGCAACTCTTTGACGTTGCCCACCTGACAACTCTCTAGGCTTACGTTCCAACAATTTTTCAAGCCCTAAAATTTTTGATGCATACGCCACCTTTTCATCAATGATGGACTTATCAATTTTCATATTTTTAAGTCCAAAGCTTAAATTTTGCTCAATCGACATATGCGGATAAAGCGCATAATCTTGAAAGACCATGGCAATATCTCGATCTTTTGGATGAACATGGTTCACCACTTGCCCATCAATATAGATATTGCCTTCTGTTTGTTTTTCAAGACCGGCAATCATGCGTAAAGAAGTCGTTTTCCCACAACCTGAAGGACCAACAAACACCAAAAACTCTTTATCTTTAATTTCAAATGTGGCTTGATCAACAGCTGTAAACAACCCACCTTTTTTCGAGTCAGAAAACGTTTTTGTAATTCGATCGAACACAATTGTCGCCATTTTCCCACCTATCCTTTCACTGCACCAATCGTAATGCCTTGTAAGAAATACTTTTGTAAGGAGAAGAACAAGATAAACATTGGCAATGCTGCAATAACCGAGCCAGCCATCATTGCTCCAAAATCAGTCGCTTCCGCAAATTTAAAGCTCGCTAGCCCAATTTGAATGGTTCTCATTGAACTTGTTTGTGTGACAAGAAACGGCCAAAAGAATTCATTCCATGTTGCAACAAACGTAAAAATCGCTAGTACCGCAAGACCAGGCTTCGAGATTGGTAAGATAATTTTATAGAAAATGCGCCACTCACTACAGCCATCAATTCGGGCTGCTTGGATAAGCGTTGATGGCAATGTTGACATGTACTGTTTCATTAAAAAGATATTTCCTACCGTCGCAAACATCGGTAGCATAATCGCTGTATACGTATTTCCTAATTGCAGTGTGTTCACGACGATAATATAAACAGGTATGAGCGTTACTTGAGCTGGAATCATCATCGTGCCAAGCAACATCCAGAAGATTGTGTTTCTACCTGGAAATCGTAATTTTGCAAAAGCATAACCTGCTAGAGAACAGAACAATACATTCGTAAATGTTAGAACCGAAGAAATGAACAAGCTATTGCCGAGCCACCTCATTGCATCCGTTTCAGTGAAAAATCGGATGTATGTAGCAACAGATGGGCTTCGAGGGAACCACTCTGGCGAGAAAGAAGCACTGACAGCTGTATCTTTAAACGACATGACGAGCATCCAATAAAGCGGAATAAGTGTAATCACAATCCAAAAAATGAGAACCGCATAGCTTACCACTCGTGCACTTATACGCTTGACGTCTGTTCGCTTTTGCGCTGCGTTTTTTTGATGAAAAGTAGGCTGATCCATCTTATCGACACGCCCCCTTTTTTAAAATTCTACGTCGCTCGACATTAATTTGAACTGAAAAACCGACGCTAAGATGATCACAATTCCTAGAGCAAAGGATTCCGCCGCTGCTAAACCAAACTGGTAATATTCAAATGCATGTACATAAATTAAATACGCAATCGTGGTCGTCGCAAAATTCGGCCCCCCTTGTGTCATTAAGTAAATACTCATAAACACTTGAAACGACCCAATTACCCCCATCACTAATAGATACAAGGTTGTCGGTTTTAATAACGGCATTGTAATATTACGAAACTGTGACCACGCACTGGCATGATCAATATCTGCCGCCTCGTACAATGATTTTGGGATGCCGCCAAGCGCTGCTAAATACAAGATAATTCCTGCACCATGGCCGGTTAACCAACTCATGAGAATAAGTGAAAACAGTGCTGTACTTGAACTTCCTAGCCACATCTGATTATCAAGACCAATAGAGCCGAGTATCATATTTAGAAGCCCCATATTGGTAGGGTCATAGATCCAAAACCAAACCAGCGCCATCGTTACCCCTGAAGCAACCGTTGGCAAGTATAAAGACGCTTTGAAAAAGGTCTGCACTTTTTTCCCTCTAGGAAAAATGAGAACCGCAAGTACAAGCGTAATGCCCACGCTGACAGGAACAGTGGCAACTGTAAAAATAAAGGTATTGCGCATAGAGCGCCAAAATATATCGTCTTGAACCATAGTTTGATAGTTTTCTAAGCCAATAAACGTAGAACCCATTACGTGGTACTGTTGGAAACTCATAATAAATGCGTATATGACCGGGATAAACGTAAACAGTAAAAACACGAGAATCGGAACGAGAATAAAGACGTAACACCAGCCATAATCCCTTAAAAATAACGTTAATTTAGATGGTGCCTGTACGGTTTCTGCCATAAAAAGCACTCCTTTATAAAAAAGTAGAGGAGGTTCGAACATCCTCTACTTTTTCCTGTTGATTACGGTTGATAGTTTGCAGATTCTGCTTCTGATTTAAACTTATCTAACGCTTCTTCAGGTGACAATTCACCACTAATCAACCCTTGGAATGTCGGCACAACAACTTGTGTCTTAAACATATCGTCTTTCGCTGCAAGTTCACTAGAGATTGAGTTTGGTGGCAAGACACTGCTAGCAAGCCTTTCAGCAGCTACTGTATTTTCTGGAGATAACGGCAGTTCATAGTTATCGGCAGCACCTTTGTGAATAATCGGTAGAGCCAAAGCTGAAGACGTTTTTCCGATTGCGTCTTCTCCTGCTAAGTGTTCAAGCACCTTCACACTATTCTCGACATGTGCATCATCCGCGTTGTTTTGTTTAAATAATAAGTATCCTTCTGCGCCACCTTGCGCCACTTCTTCTTGCCCTTCCTGATGGGGAATTGGCAGCAAGACAAAATCTAATTCTTCCCCTTCCGTTACACCATCTTGAATTTCTTGATTACGTAGTTGCACCATCGCATCTGCATAAGGAATGGCTCGACCGTAAAAAAGAGCTTGGTAGTTGTAATACATTTCTTGTCGTTTGGCAGCATCAATCGCAGCCGTTTCAGCTGGCATAATACCGTCATCTCTTAACTTCACGATGAACTCCATTGCCTCTAAAATTTTTTCATCGTCCCACTGTACGCCTTCTTCAGTCATGCGATAAGGGATGCCATTATTCCGAGCTAGATGATCCAATAATTCTTCATCTACACCTTGAAACACAAATCCATATTGAGGATCACCTTGATCGTTTTCTTGTTCACCAATCGATGCGAGTTCATAAAACTCATCCCATGTCCAACCTTCTGACTGAATTTTCTCATAATCGACGCCGTATTCTTCAAGGAGTGCTTTATTTCCACCCCATACATGCAAGTACTGATAAAGCGGTAAGCCGTACATCGATCCTTCTAACGTCATATGGTCAAGCGCAATGTCATCATAATCGTTTAAATCTATCGATAGTTTGTCATCTAAAGGAACTAATAGACCGGTCTCCTTATATTTCCCAAGTGGTCGACCAAAATATAAATCAGGTGGACTCCCTGAATTTAACGCAATATCAAACTTTTGTAGGCCTTCCGCCCAAGATAAGATCTCATATTCGACTTTAATCGAAGGGTTTTCTTTCTCAAACTCTTCAATTGATTCTTTTAGCTCTCCTTCATATTCACCATGAACAGGATACGTCCACACTTTAACGACATCTTGCTTTTCTGCATCATCCCCGCCACATGCCGTTAGTGCGACAAGCATCATGCCAGTAAACACCGATCCTCCGAGCAACTTTTTCACTTTTTTCTCCCCCTTTTCATCTAAAGCAAGCCCGCTATTTTGCCCCTCCTTTTAAACGTAGATAGTAAAGTGTATGTCTCACACTTTGCGTACATACCATTTTAAACGGAAACAATATAATGTTATCGAACTAAATGAATGAATTACTATTTCAAAAAAATGATGACGGTCAACCTAACTATCTGTATAATGTTGTACACACAGAGAGAACAAAAGTATTCTCAAAAGAAACTATTTGGGGTGAAAGTCATGAAGTATGTAGAAACCGTTAGTTCATTCGCAGGAAAATATTTTGTGTTTTTCGTTATTGGAGCAAGCATTCTTGCGTTCCTAGTACCTGAACCATTCTTACCTATAAATAGCTACGTTCCTATTCTTTTAGGAATTATTATGTTTGGGATGGGCATGACCATTAAACCAGTTGATTTTAAAATGGTAGCGAAACACCCACTACCCGTTATGCTTGGACTGATTGCCCAGTTTACGATTATGCCGTTAACGGCTTTTGCGATTGCTTTTTCATTAAATCTTCCGGCAGAACTGGCAGCAGGCCTTGTTTTGCTTGGTTCAGTACCAGGAGGAACGTCCTCAAATGTCATGGTGTATCTCGCAAAAGGAGATTTACCTTTGTCGATTACCATGACATCTATTTCAACACTCGTAGCACCTGTCGCAACGCCAGCGATTCTTTATGTCCTTGCAAACCAATGGATGCCTGTGCAGTTTTGGGATATGTTTACAATGATCGTACAAGTCATTATTATACCTGTTGCACTCGGGGTCACCATTAAACGATTTTTGCCGATTATTGCGCGACAAACAGAAAAAGCGATGCCTCTTGTTTCCGTATTGGCAGTTCTTGCTATTTTATCGGCTGTTGTTGCAGCAAATAACGAGACGCTTGCTTCAACAGGACCTGCAGCATTCATCGCTGTCATGCTACACAATGCGTCTGGTCTAGCACTTGGCTATGGCGCAGCTGCCGCCTTTCGTCTAACACCCAGCCAACGTAGGGCTGTTTCGATTGAAATTGGTATGCAGAACACTGGTCTCGGTGCGACGCTTGCGACAGCCCATTTATCACCTCTCGCCGCCATACCGAGCGTGATAGGTGCCGCTTGGCATAATTTCACTGGAACCATTATGGCAACTTATTGGTCACGTAAACAGTTAAACAAGAAGGACGAATCTGTTAAGAAAAGTGCATAAAAATAAAGCGGGCCATTCAATAGGCTCGCTTTTTCATCTTTCTTTTAACACAATGAATAAGGATGAATTTTCCTCACATACTACATATATGAATGAGGAGGGCTAGAGAATGAAACGACAGATAGCACTAGTCATGTCAATTGTGATTGGAATGATATTCACATGCTCACCAATCAGTTTTGCTTCTGTAAAAGAACGCCATGAGTATGAACAGACAGGAAAAGTGTTTTGGGAGGCCAATACAGAAGAAGCCAACATTGCGTTAACATTCGATGATGGCCCTCACCCTGCCAACACACCTGAACTCCTTGATATTCTTAAGGCCTATAATGTAAAAGCAACCTTCTTTGTCGTTGGAAAATGGGCTGAAGAATACCCTGAAATTGTACAGCGAATGATTGATGAAGGACACGAAGTCGCAAATCACACCTATTCTCATAACTACGATGAAGCGGTGACAAAAGATGTTTTAATGGAGGAAATTGATCATACGAATCAAATTTTAGCTGAGACCGTCGGCATTCGCCCGTCCTACTTTCGTCCTGTTGGTGGCTACTATACCGATGCCATTATTGACGCAGCCCTCGATTTAGATCAGAATGTGTTGCTGTGGTCGTGGCACCAAGACCCTCGAGATTGGGCAGGTACCCCCACAAAGAAAATTGTGAGCCATATTATCGAACATGCGCAAGCAGGAGATGTCGTTTTGCTTCATGATGGTGGCGGAGATCGACAGGAGACGCTACGAGCGGTTAAGTTAGTCATTCCAATTCTAAAACATCAAGGCTATCACTTCGTTACAGCATCAGAACTTCTTCAGCCAAATCCATTGATGGAATAAAAAAAGCAAGGCCTCCCCTTAGTAGGCCTTGCTTTCTTACTTCAAATGAAAAAATTGTAGCAGGCGGTCAACAAATGTGAGCTCGTCATCCTTTTCTTCAGGACGTTCAGCTTGCTTTTCAGCTTGCTCATCTACAACCTCTTTTAGTGGCTCCGAACGAATGATGTGATCGTCGTCTTCTATAATGAGCGCACCATTGCGGATATCAAACTGCAAGTCTGCATCTTTCTCATACGTTACGGATGTAGCATGCTCAAGAATATATTCATTCCCGTCTAAATCTTCAAAATGCCGTCCCTCTTCCATCGTCTTTGTATCAAACGTCTCCATACCGTACTCAAATAGTAATTTTGTATCATTATATATAGCTGTATTTGTTGGCGCATTAAGGTTAACGGCTATCAGTTCGTCATCCTCAGTCTCATACGTCGTCACTAACGTAAAGCCAGACTGTGACACAAATCCATTTTTCACACCTGTTATCTCATCGTGATCACGAACGAGTTGATGATGATTATAAAGAGTGGTTTCCCATCCTTCTCCTTCCCAATCTAACTCTTCTGTCGCGACAATGTCTCGGAACGTCTCATTTTGCATCGCATATCTTGTAATCTCTGCCATATCTGATGCTGTTGTGTAATGATCGTCATCGTAGAGACCATGTGGATTGGTAAAATGTGAATCGTCCACACCAATCTTTTCTTTAACGAATGTGTTCATGTCTTCCGCAAATGCCTCTTCGCTTCCTGCCATATGCTCCGCAATCGCCGTACCAGCATCATTTCCTGAGTTGATTAACAAGCCTTGAACAAGTTGCTCGAGCTCCATCTCTTCATCTTCAAGTAAAAAAACGGATGTTCCAACAACATCGACAGCCTCTTCACTGATTGTAACGACATCATCAAGCTTACCTTGTTCAATCGCCATAATACCAGTTATGATTTTGGTAATGCTTGCCGGATACATTTTTTCATTAGCTTGTTTATCATAGAGTACATCCCCTGATTTAGCACTCATTAATACAGCCGATTGACTATGTAGATTCGGCTCATCTCTTGTTTGAGCATTGGCCGAAGTTGTTGTAGCAAGTATGACGGTGACCATCATTCCACAACACATACTAAGTAATTTGTTTCTCATGACGTTTTCCCCTTCGACTTTATTCTACAATTTCCCCAACTTATATTAAAGCAGAAGAAGATCAAAGGAATGTGACAATGAGATAACAATTTTGTTTCATCTTTTTCAAACAGTTCGTTTGTGTTTCCTTTTAACTATTGACTTCAACAAGCTTGCCATGAACGACAAACCGACCATCCTGACCTGCACCGTCATCACAAGTAGAAAATGTAATGATACGATCGTTATTTGTGACCTCGATCGAAGAAGAGTGAATGGACCGCTCCTTAATATCCTCTAAAAAGCTACCGTACGCTTTGTCATTTGCAAAGTCCGTTTCGATGTAATAGAAGTCTGTCGTTGTGTAATAAGCTGAAAAAATCTCAATGTTATATTGCGATTCCTCTATATCAAAAAAGTGGTCATTCGTTTGCGAAAAAAAAGTCTCATCCGCAAATTGTTCTAGATCATGAAACATGGTTCCATCACGCATATGGTGCCCATAAAGAATTGTATGCTGGCTCTCTTCAATGGAACGATTGCGATAATCCATAAAGATACTGCCAGCTCTGTTTCGTTCATCTTTATAATTTCGATTTAAGTAGTAGTCATTATCATCCGCTCTCATAACAGGATATTCAATCGCAGTACCAGCAATTGATAACCAACCAACGATATGTTCATTAACGGCGTGAAGGGAATCAAAGGGATTTTCTCCAACCACCTCGGCTTCACTCTGTCTAGCTTCTCGAGGCTGACTATACAGCTCTTTCGCATCTAGCAGCGTTTGCTTGTTTTGATAAGAGTCATAGCCAATCCATAGAAGATGCCCAGTGGCGTAAAGAAAAATAAGCGCAAAAAGAACGGTAATGCTTCTATTTATGATCCGTTTCATCGTTCACACTCCTTCTTTTTTTACACTTTGCCTGTTGGAATGAGCAATGGTTTTCTTGTTTCCTGATCTTCAACAACTCTTGCTTTCACCCGAAACACCTCTTCAATTAATGAGGAGGTCATTACCTTCCGCACGTCCCCTGCAGTAACAAGCTTACCCTGTCTCATAACCCAAATGTCATCGCTATATTGTAAAGCTTGGTTTAAATCGTGGATCACCATTACAATCGTTTTTCCCTGCTCTTCTTTTAACGATTGAATTAAATCGAGCAATTCATACTGGTGATACAAATCCAAATAGGTCGTTGGTTCATCTAATAATAAAAAAGGCGTTTGTTGAGCAAGAGACAACGCCAGCCAGACCCTTTGCCGTTCTCCACCAGACAAATGCACCACAGGCCGATCTGCCATCGCTGATAAGCCAGTCACCGCAAGCGCTTCAGACACAGCTCCTTCATCTTCTGTTGACCATGGTTTAAAACGATCACGATGTGGAAACCGTCCATATGCGATAAGACTTCGGACACTCAAATGCTGCGGGATTTCATTTTGTTGATGCACAACGGCCAATTGTCGAGCCCATTCTTTGGTCGAATATGTGTGAACTGCTTGTTCATAAAGGCTAATCTCTCCTTGTTTGGCTTTCAATTGTCTTGCCAATAGAGAGAGCACAGTTGACTTGCCACTGCCGTTCGGTCCGACAATGGAGGTGATGTTCCCAACTTGAATCGTTGCGTTGAATTGGTTAATAAATGATTGATTTTTCGCATAGGAAAAAGACACATTATGTATGTTCATGATGCATCCGCCCCCTCACAAGTAAAAAGATTAGAAATGGTCCGCCGATAATGGCAATCAAAATGGATGCAGGGATTTCATTTGGTGCTAGCACAAGACGTCCTAACGTATCAGCAAGCAACAAAATGGAAGCTCCTGCTAACGCACAAAATGGGATGAGTACACGATAATCGGACCCAACACATTGTCGACCGATATGCGGAATGAGCAATCCTAAAAAGGCAATGACGCCTGCTACAGCCGTTGCAATTGAGGCTAAGACAACCGCTACAACGGATACAAGAATTCGTGTTGTCGTTACTTTCATTCCAATACTTAACGCGGTTTTATCGCTTAATAGCAGACGGTTGCATGCACCATATAGAAACATCGATACTAGGATTGCTACACCACCGTAGAACATCATGATGGTTGCATCTGTCCATGTTTTCATTGAAAGTGTGGACGTTGTTGCGGCAGAAATGCTCGTAACCGAGTAACTACCACGGTAGTTGAACACTTCAGACAAACCTGTAAACGTGGCGTGTACCGCAATCCCGATCAAGATGAGTTTTAAAGGATTCAAGCCCCCTCTGTATGCAAGACTATAAACAAGCATAAATGCAAAAAGCCCACCCATAAAAGCAAATAACGGCATAAAGAAATACAGCTGTGGATAGATCGTCACAAATAGCAATGCTGTAAAACTAGCTCCTGACGAGATGCCGATAATACTCGGATCAGCAATTGGATTTCTCATGACCGCTTGCATAAGTGCGCCTGAAATCGCGAGTGCTGCGCCTGCAAAACTTGCAATAATAATACGAGGGAACCGCAAATCATAAATAACGTTCACTTCTTCATCTGTTTTTGTCCACACACCTTCAATTAGTTGCGGAAGAGGGACACGGATACTCCCGCTCATAACTGACACATACAAAAGAAGAAGAAAGGTACTGACTAAAATCGTGAAGATGATTGTCTTCTTCACCCTTCTCCTTCCTCCGGATAGAGCATTTCCTCAAGCGCATCCAGTGCTTCGAGCACCGCGATGTTTCCCGTTGTTCCAAATAATGATTCCTCTAAATCATAGACGCGCCCTTTTTCCACTGCACGGAAATGCTTCCATACATCATTACTCTTAAACTCTTCATCAAACATTTCAATCACCTCTTCTGGCATCCCATGAGCCGCACGTAAAATGATATCTGGGTTCGCTTGCTGTAAATATTCCGTATTTGATGCCAAGTACTCGACATTCTCATCTGCTTCAACAGCTAACGTTCCACCTGCTAATTCTACTAAATCACCAATGTATGAGTGCTCTGTTGCCACTAAATAGCTCCCAGGTACACCCATCAAAATGAGAACAGAAGGTTCATCACGATCCGCTCTCTTGTTCTCCAGCTCAGCCAATCGCTCATCAAAACGTTCTACTAATGCCGAAGCCTCATTTTCCCGGTCATAGCGTTCTCCAATTCGCTCAATCTCACGACTCATCTCTTCCACACTTTGAAAATTTAAAAACTCTGCTTCAATCCCTGCTGTTCTAAACGATTCTTCTAAATCAACTTCTAAGGTTGTCACACTCCAAACAACATCTGCTTGAAGTTGACGAATTTGTTCAACATCAGGACTCATGGGATTTCCTAATTCCGTGACATGATCATAGCGTTCTGGTAAAGCCTTATAACTACTAGGGACTCCAACAAGTTCTAAATCTAACGCATCTGCTAACTCCGTGGCGGAGACGGTTGTTGCTACAATCCGATCTTCTTGAACGGCAGCAGATGAAGGGGGGACTCCCCCTTCAATTGGATCACTTGCTGGTTGACATGCTCCTATCATAAAAACGCTAGTAAGCCCGACGCCCAAAAGTGCTTTCTGCATGCAAATCCCTCTTTCTATTCCTGTTTAAGCGTCAATTGTTTTGACCGCTGCCATTTCCATACAAAGAACGATAATGAAAGGAGAAGCATAGCCACATACATACTCACTAGTGAATGATCCGATGTTTGTGGATTTTGCTGTTGGATGTCTGTGGAGTTCCCATTATGATCAACATGTTGAAGGCGATCATAGGCTAGATCTTGATCGTCCGTCTTATTATGATCCCGATTGTTACCCGCACCGTCTCCTGTTTGGTTATCATCGTTACTCCCATCACCTGTAATCGGCGAAGGCCCTTCCTCTGCTTTAACTAATGTTAGACTCTCTGGAGAAAACTGAATATCAACATCGTATTGATTGTTATAGTCAAAACCTGGAATACCCGTCACGATAATATGAACCCATGCATCTACTGCTTCTGACAGTTGATCGGTTTCAAAGCGAACCGTTTTTTCTTGTTTTGCACGATCCTCATGAACGATTTGCGGACGAGCTCCATTAATCGTTAGGTCTTCATACCAATCACTATTGGTTAATGTAAGATCAATTGTATACAAGCCATCTTCAACAAAAACAGATGCCGGTTTTTTGGTATAGTCATTCATCACAGAATGCTCCGTCGTCCCTTTTTTATAGACTGAAAAATCAATTGTATATTCACCATTTACAAGCTCATCTTCATCAATTGGCTTGGGATCGTTTGGTTTATTTCCATTGTCATCATCTTTTGGTTTTTCTTCTTCCTTGGGCAGTTCTCCACCATCACCACCAGGATTTCCTTTTCCATCCTCATCAATTGGACCCGGAAGATGATCTTCTTCAATGAGTGTAAGAGATTCATAGTCAAATACAAGATCTGCATCATACTGATTGTCATAATTAAAACCAGGAATACTATCTACACGAATATGAACCCATACATCAGCGATATCTTCTAAACTTGAGACATGAAAACGCACAACGCGCTTGTCTTCCTCTTCATTTATACGAACAACCTCTGGTTGATCACCATTAATTGTTACATCACGATACCAACTCTCATTAAGTAACGTTAAATCAACTGTATACGTACCATCCTTCACATAAACGGTTGCTGGTTTTTCTGTATAGCTATCCATAACAGAAACATCAGTAGACCCAGCTTTTAACATGCTGAAATCAATTGTATATTGACCATTTACAAGTTCATCTCCAGCTGGATCCTCAGGTTGTTGAGGCTCTTCTGGTGTTGGTACTTCTGGTTCTTCAGGTAATTCTGGTTCTTCAGGTACTTCTGGTTCTTCAGGTACTTCTGGTTCTTCAGGATCTGGTGTCCCAGGTACTTCCGCTACTTTTTCTGCATTATTTAAATCAAACACCAATCGAAAATCTTGTGTGTTTTCATATACCATTCCATTTGACATTTCAACACGCATGGAAACTTTTGCCGCAGTCGGATTGTGCAATTCTTTTTGGGTAAATGTATAGGTTCTCGTATTTTCTTCATTATTGTCTACAACTGAAGAAGCTTCTACGACTTCACCACTTGACAACACAAGATCCGTAATCTGATGGCCTTCTTTTACGGTTAACGCTAACGTGCTTTCCAATTCATCAATGACAACGTGTGCTGGATTAACAAGGTAACGGCTCATTGCAGAATCGCGGTCCTCCGTTGCATGTTTCGCTGCAAACGGGACATTGTACGTTCCAGTTTCCAGTGAACTCCACTCTGGTGTTGACGGTTGTTCTTCTTCTGGCTGTTCCGTTTCTGGTTGTTCAGGTTGTTCTTCCTCTGGCTGTTCCGGTTGCTCTTCTTCTGGTTGCTCCGTTTCTGGCTGTTCCGGCTGCTCTTCTTCTGGTTGCTCCGTTTCTGGCTGTTCCGGCTGCTCTTCCTCTGGTTGCTCCGTTTCTGGTTGTTCAGGTTCTTCTTCCTCTGGCTGTTCCGTTTCATCGAGTTCAATGAGTGTTGCATCCTCATAGTCAAACGCTATGTCTACGTTATAACTGTTATCGTAATTAAACCCAGGGATACCTGTAACAACAATATGAACCCAAGCCTTTACGGTTTCTTCGTTTGTTGTAAAACGTACCGTCCGCTCTCCAGCTTCAGGATTATCTGAGATGACTTCCGGTTTCTCTCCTTCAACGGTAAAGTCTTTATACCAGCTGCTATTGGTCATTGTGAAATCGATTTGGTAGCTTCCATCTTTTATAGTGACCCTAGCTGGTTTTTTCGTATAACCATCCATAACAGATGCTTCAGAAGATCCCTCTTTTAACACTGTGAACGGGACATCGTACACACCATTCGCTAATGCACTTCCTGCCGTAGCTGCATAGCTAACTGATGGGGATACAAGGCTAAAAATTAACAAAAATGCTAACACACTATTCACAATACGGTTATGAATTTTCACTTTGTTACTCCTCCTAAATTCACGCTTGTTTTACTCGTCTGCGAAGGAGTACAATAGCACTGACAATGACTAAACTGAGAAGTAAAGCAATGGGTGCACCATCATTTGTTTGTGGATTGTCCTCCCTCTCTGTTTTCATTTCCTGTTCGTTTTTGGTGTCGTTGTCACTAGACGATTGAGCTGCCTCCAGCGGCTCTTCGTCTTCTTTTATTTCATCAACATGTTCAGTTTCTTCAGCCGTAGCAGTCTCTAGAGCTGTTAATGTGTTCTCATGAAAATCAAGGCGAACTTTGTAATCATGGTCATAGTTAATGTCAGGTACAATGACATGAATATTCGCCACAGTCATCTCGTTAATTCCATCGATTGGAAATTTAACAATGCGTGTATCTGCCGCTGTATCTTCAGAAACGACAGCTACATTTGAAAGACGTCCATTTGCTTGCGATTGATACTCCACAATCCACGAGCTGTTGTTTAAGGTAAGCTGTGTCGTCATCTCACCATTCTCAACTGTTAACGTTGCAGGCTTTTCCCAGTAGTCATTCGCGATAGACGCCGATGGGTCACTACCGTGCATGACGGTATAATCAATTGTGTACGTACCGTCTGCTAACTCTGCTTTACTTACTGATGGAAAGACTATATACAGAAATAAAAAGGTAGCTCCTAAAAGAAGACATACCTTTTTCCATTGACCTCTCATTGCATCTCTTCCTTCTCTCTTTATATCGTTTTTCTTTTATGCTTCTTGACTTCTTGGCATTGGCATACGGACAATCTCGACCTGGTAAAATTCAATCTCATTTCCAACAATATAGTCTGGACGAGCATTTTTTCCTGAATGGGCCTCACGAAATGCTTCACTTTTGGTCCATGCGTGAAAATCTGCTTTTTCTTCCCAACGCGTGCTAATCGTAACTTCGTCATGTTCTTTTTCTTTTGAGTTCACTAACACCTCTAAGCCTAAAAACCCTTTTGCATACTCAATCTTGCCAATCTTGTCAAAACGTTCAACAAGCTTATGACCTTCTCCCTTACGAATGAATGTCTTATTTGCAACAATAATCATTAATATTCCTCCTCAAAATGTTTTGGACCGTGCGCTTTACAATGTCACCTCCTTTAATTGCTACACTTACAATCGAATGTTATTTTTCTTTAAAAGATAGAGAAAAAATGGTGCGCCTAGACAAGCGAGCAAAATCCCTACTGGCAGTTCAATCGGATCAAAGACAGTTCTTGCTAATGAGTCTGTGAACACAACCAGCGCTGCTCCACCGACAATCGAAAATGGAACGAGATACCGAGAATCACTGCCAATAAGTAAACGAATCATATGAGGTACAACAAGACCTACAAATCCAAGAAGTCCCGCAACACTTACTGCCGCTCCAGCTAATAGCGCTGCAAGCAAAATGAGTGAAAAACGAATACGTTCAACAGGTGCACCGAGAAGTTTTGCTGTATTGTCGCCTAATAACAAGAGATTAAGAGGACGAATGGCAAACAACGTTAGAAAAAGGCCGCCCACGACATAGGGCCAAACAAATTCAACATGATACCATCCTCTCCCTTGAAACCCTCCTGCTAGCCACGGCAAAATCGCTTGAACGCGATCACTGTAAAGAATCATAATTCCGCTTTGCAGTGCGCCACACAGCGCATTAATTGCAACTCCAGCAAGAATAATTTTTAACGGTGAAGCCCCCCTCTCCCACGAAAGCCCATAAATACAGAGCACCGCAAGAAAGGCTCCAATGAAAGCAAAAGCTGGTGTTAAAAAACCAAATTGCGGTAATGCAACCATCGCCACACTGGCAGCTAATCCCGCCCCTGCCGTCACGCCAATAATACTTGGATCAGCGAGTGGGTTTTTCATTACACCTTGCAAAATCGCTCCTGCCGCAGCTAAGCATGCACCAGCCATAGCTGCAACGAGAAGTCTTGGTAGCCGAACGTTAAACAAAATCAGCGCATTTGCCTCACCTTGTTGTTGAAACGCACCAACTAAGTCAGAAAACGTAAACGGTATTGCGCCAAAAAAGATGCCTGCAATCATTGAAGTGGCTAAAAAAATCGGTAGGATGATTGCTAATAGCTTTCTCCTTCGATTTCTTACAAGAATCGTTAATTCACTCACTATGAACCTCTTCTAAGCGCTCACGCATATAGGAGATGGCCTCCGTAATTCGACTCCCTGGATTTGTGCCAAATAGATCAGCTGGTAACACGTCCATGTTCCCTTCTTTTACAGCAGGTAATTGCGACCAGCCTGCATGTTGCGCCATCTCTTGTACGAAACTTTCCTCTATAGCTGACGGATCACCGTGTGCCATAAAGAAAACAATGTCTGGATCAGCCTGGATGATGCGCTCAGGTGATAACGCCGCATATTGAGGATAATCTTGTAGCTGATCAAAGTCTGCCGCAATATTTAATCCTCCTGCCGCTTCTAAAATATCACCCGACAAAGAATTTGGTAGAGCAACTAGATTTGAGCCTGGAGCACCGTATATGAGCAAGGCTTTTGTTTCTTTATGTAAAGGCTCATTTTTCATCTCAGCTTCAACCAACTCTACTTCATCAATCAAATGATTTGCAGACGCTTCTTCCTGTACAACCTCGCCAATTAGAGAAATCTGGTCTTTAATGTCTTCTATCGCATTAGCCTTTGTTAAGACAACCTCCGCTCCTGTCCCTTCAATAGCCGAGAGATCTTTTTGATTCATTGGATCATTTGCGAATACCACATCCGGTTGCGCAAGCGTTAAGCGCTCGGTATCGACTTCATGATAGGAGCCAACTTGTTCGGCTTCTACGGCTTCTTGCACAACGGGAACATCTTGACTGGATGGTCTCCCAATTACGTTTTTCCCTAGCGCGTACACAATATCTAACTCTCCATTACCTAATACTGCAATACGCTCAGGTTCATTATTGAAAGAAACCTCTCGCTCTGCAAAATCAGTTACGACATGGCTTTTCTCCTCAGTATCTGCCCCAGTTGCTTGACAGCCAACCAACATGAGCCCACATAACCCTAATAAGAACGATTGAATTTTCACGCTTAAAACCCCTAACGATAATGAGAATCAATTTCATTTAACTTAATATTATTGAGAATGAATCTCATTGTCAATTATTTGTTTGAGATTTTTACAACTTTTTTCAATGAAGCTGTTTGTTTCCCAACTTGTTTTGAGTCTTTCCTTTCAATCATTAAGCTCAATAAGCTAGACGGGTCGCCACATTAACCTTCCTCGAAATAGTGTCAAATTAGCCGAAAAAATAAATGTACATGTTACGCCTTTCAATTCAAGAAATGAGATTTTTTAAAAAAAGTAATTGAAAATGATTCTCAATATCATTTAATATCATACATATCCCTATAAGGAGTGAACTATATGCGAATTTGTTTAGTCTTTGCTTCCATGTCTGGGAACACGGAAGATATGGCCATTTTAATAAAACAAGAACTCGAAAAAGAAGGCATTGATGTTGTAATGGAAGAGATGGATGGGTATTCTGTCGACCAATTGATCAACTTTGATGGGGTTATTCTCGGTAGCTATACATGGGGAGATGGTGATCTACCTTATGAAGCCGAAGAATTTGAAGAAGAACTTGTTACACTCGATTTAACGGCAATGCCTGCAGCCGTTTTCGGATCAGGAGACCGCATTTATCCTGCCTACTGTGAGGCTGTGAATCTTTTTGAAGTGACCTTACAAAAAGCTGGCGCTACCCTCATTTGCGACAGTTTAAAAAATGAATTTGAACCTAAAAACGAAGCTGAAGAGGAAGCATGTCGTCGCTTTGCCCAGCAGTTTTCTGCAGCATTAAAACAAAGGGTTTAATGAAAAAACAGTCTTCTCTAAGAAGACTGCCTGCTTTTTGTTTCATCCTTCCACTCGATCGTCTCTTGTTGATGGCTGTGACGTAACGAGAAAATGAGTATTCTCATTCGAACGGTTCTGCACTTGATGTGGGATCGTTGGAGCGACTTCATAGCCTTCACCTTCTAAGAGATTCGTGACTTGCCCGTCTATGACAATGGTAAGGGTGCCTTTTAATACATAGAAGAACTGTCTAGCAAACTGATGATAGTGACGAACTTCTTCTGTTAGAGGCGGCATCTGTTCCGAAATCACACTAAGTTCTGCCTGATCCACCAGTCGCCACCCATCACAGTCTTCTCCCCATTTGTAGTGCGGGGCTGTCTGATGTGTCTTCTTCATGGCTTTTTGACCTCCGTTTTTATTTTGTTGACGAGCGTTTTCCTGCTGGACGTTTTCCATTCGTTTTTCGATAGGTTGGCTTTTTCGTGAAATCAAACTCAATTTTCCCTTCTTTTAGAGTGAGTGCTGCTGAGAACGATTTGCCCTGTTTGCTTTTAAAGCCTCTTAGTGGAGCCGTTTCGCCTTTTGTCAGCAAACGCTTTACGGTTGCGTCGGTTAACTTTTTCTTTGCAAGCGTTTTGACGATAACAAACTTGCAGCTGTTTTCCTTCGCTTTCGAACATGCATAGACCGGTCCTCGACTTAGGACTGCCCCACCACAAAGTGGACATGGTCCGACACCTGACTGATCCGACTCCGTGATCGCAGATGTGTCGATTGACAACGTTTGTAAATGACCAGGCGCATCCTTTAATAAGCGATGAATATACGCGTGAATGTTGCCAATGAACGTGGCCCCATCTTTCTCTCCTTGTCCAATTTTCCGTAAAAAAAGCTCCCATTGTGCCGTCATGTCTGCTTTACTTAAAAGATTGCCTTCTACAGCTTGGCATAAAATCCGTCCTTTTTCCGTTACATGGACTTTGTTTTGTTTAATCGTCATATACTCGCGGTTCTTAAGCGTCTCAATAATACTTGCCCGTGTAGCGCCTGTGCCAATCCCCGTCACTTCGTTTAAAACAGCTTGTTCTTCCTCATCTTCTACGAACTTTCCTGCGGTTTTCATTAAAGGAATCAATTGTCCTTCTGTGTACAAGGGTGGAGGCTGAGTCTTCCCTTCTGTTGCTTTAACAGTAGCCATAACTCCTTCTCCTTGTTGCAAAGGAGGTAGTACCGGTGGTTCATCGCTTTTTTTATTTTTGGTAGGCGTGTAGGGAAATAACACTTTCCACCCTATGTCTTGCTCGACTTTTCCTGTTGTATGAAACGGTAAGCCATTAATATCAACGGTTACCTTTGTTTCTTCGTACTTATACGTTGGTGCAAACATAGCCAAAGTTGTTCGTAATACTTCAAGATAGAGATTCTTTTCATCTGGCTTCAACTTCTCTAACTGAAGCGGAGTCGGCACTTTTTTTGTTGGGATAATCGCATAGTGTTCCTGTACTTTCGCGTCGTCCACATAGCGCTTTCTTGGAAATAAAAACGCCGGTTCAAATTGCTGTTCCATAAGCTGCTGGTACTGATTTATTTGTTTTCGAAGGTACGTAAACTCTGCGTTTGTAATATGGTTGGATTCTGTTCGCGGATACGTTAACCACTTCTTTTCGTAAAGTCTTTGCACCACGCTTAATACTTTTGACGGACTGTATTTCCATTTTCGGTTGGCGCTCGCTTGTAATGTTGCCAAGCTATGGAGCAGCGGCGATGGCATCTCTTTATTTTTCTTCCCTAATTCCGCAATTGTACTAGCCGTCTTCCCTTTAATTCCGTGCTTGTCCATAAGGGTGCTTACGTCTTCTTTTGTTTTCAAACGGTGTTTATAGGCTGCTTGAAATGTACCTGCTGCCGCCTCCACTTTCGCTTTCAATTCAAAAAATGGTTTTGAAACAAACGCTTCAATTTCTTTCTGGCGCAAATAAATTAAATACAGCGTAGGTGTTTGTACACGTCCAACTGAGAACGTGTCTTGAATCCCTTTCGTTCGCAATAAGAGCGAATAAAGGGGACTCGCATTCATACCTACAAGCCAATCCGCCACTTGCCTGGCTTTTGCTTCTTCGTACATTGGCTCAAATTTTTCACCGGGTTGAAGATTCAAAAAACCTTCCCTGACGACATCATTTTCTTGAGAATTAATCCATAGTC
Source organism: Shouchella phoenicis (assembly GCF_047238345.1). Taxonomy (NCBI): domain Bacteria; kingdom Bacillati; phylum Bacillota; class Bacilli; order Caryophanales; family Bacillaceae; genus Shouchella; species Shouchella phoenicis. The sequence continues at coordinate 3,223,786 of NZ_JBDFMQ010000001.1, forward strand.
GTTTGATTGGCACATCGCTTCGAACACCAGCCTGTTTCATAATTGAACGGGCGATGTTTTCCCCTTCTCGGTCAGGATCCGTCGCAATAATAATGAGCGAGGCTTTCTTAAGTAAACTTCTTACGATTCGGAATTGTTCTTGTTTACTTGCTGGAACCTGAAATTCTACTTCTGAAGGTAAAATTGGTAGGTTTGCTAAGTTCCAGCGCTTCCATTCTTTTTTATAATGACCGGGTAAACAGAGCTCTACTAAATGGCCAATTCCCCAAGTCATAATCGCTTCCCCTTTAAAAAAGCGGGAATCATTTATCGTAATATATCCTTTTTGTTTTGTTGTTTGTTTAAAAACAGCGGCGTAACTTCTTGCCTGATCAGGCTTTTCCGCTAAAATAACAGTCGTCATCGTTTCCCTCCTGTTTACCCTTTGAGGTTAATCACTTTATTTATGAGAATAGTTGTTAAAGTCCTTCAGTTAACATTCTTTTGCTCTACCACCTAGTGTACAATACAATCAAACATGATGAAGGGATGGATTTTCATTAAGTATTTATATGAGTCAATATGGCGTACGCTTTCACCACAGGCACAAGCACGACATCCGTTTGCACTACGTTATCAATTGCCTCCACAGTTTCTTCTTTGCCTCTGGCACGGCTTCAGCCATTCCGCAAAAAACGCTCCATTGCCTTCTGACATGTGCTGTTCCCGTAGAAGTCGACGCCATCAACTGTTACAACCAATATTGCTATTATCATTCGTAAAAATGACTATTACTTCCTATTATAAAAATTCTTTCAAGTACTTGTTTGCATTGCTTATGATGACCTTTTTAGTTGCTTGCTCGCAGCAGCCTTCATTACCAGAGGAGCAACCAGACGATTTTCAATTTCACCTACTATACGGTTTCGGCGAATCGCCTACAAACGAGATCAATACATTTGATCAGACATTTACAAAAGATCTGGTGCAAGCAGGTACGGAAACCATATCATTTGAATGGACCGACGAGCAAATGGCCACTTTTTATAACCAGTTTCGCGACAACCATGTACTTCAACTTCCTAGCGAGAGTGAAAGCGCCCGCGCCCCCTGCACGATTCCTTACAGACAGTACGACCTATATTTCGTTGCTCAGGGTGAAGCGTATAGAGTGAATTGGGATTCAGAATGTTCGACTGACGCTATTGACCAATGGGAACAATTTATCGAGAACGTGTATGAGGACATGCTTACTCCATCAGACGCCTATCAACAATTACCAGATGCAGTTGGAGGGTATGATTAACAAAAAAAAGAGAGCACTGCCTCCATTCTGAGGTGTGCTCTAACCTATTATCGCTTTACACGAGGCTCTTCTTCTAGTCTCCAATCACATAACCGTTTGACTCGACTCATTAATTGACGGTGTTGTCTCCAGCGTTCTCTTCTTGATTTTCGTTCCATATCGATTACTCCTCTGCTCGGTTTTTGTAGTATTGCTTTTCCTTTTTCGGACTACTAAACGTTTTTTGCGTTGGATAATGGGCTTTAGTAAACGAACCGCCACTAACATCTTTAACCGTATGAACAACCGTAAATGCGTCATCATCAATATCACGAATAAGCTTTTTCAAGTAGAATAACTGCTGCTTGGCAACGGATACGTAAATCAAATTTTCATCAATACCGCTTTCATCATTCTTCCCTTGAAGAATAGTCGTATGGGCACCTAAATTTTTGCGTATGCTTTTCGCAACCGCTTGATGCTGGTTTGAAAAAATATGCACGACTTTTTTTGACTCAAAGCCTTCTAACACATAATCCGTCACCTTCTTCCCAATAAAGAGCGCAACAACGGTATATAACGTCAGCACAGGACCAATAACAAATACACCTGCAACAACGATGGCCGCATCGAGAATAAAATTGGTACCTGTTAATTCCCAGCCAAACTTGTAATTAAGCATCCGCGCAATCGTCGATGATCCGCCAGTTGTGCTCCCAGAGCGAAAAATAAAGCCAAATCCAATTCCAGTGAACACCCCTGTATATAAGGCAGCTAGTAATGGATCATTGACCGGTCCTGCTACGTCTTCAAGTAAAAATAAAAACAACGAAAACAGCGGAATCGTAACGGTTGATTTCACAATCATCGAACGAGGCAAATAACGATAGCCTAGTAACAAAACAAGTCCATTTGCCACTAAGGTAACAATTGCTGGTGACCAACCAAGACCAAAATAAAGCAATAGAGAAAGTCCTGGTATACCACCTTCCGCTAGCCCGTTCGGCATCGCAAAAACAGCAACCGAAAGCGCAAAGAAAAACGTACCTAACACCATAAATCCATAGTCTTTCATACGCCACTTCCCTTCTCTCTGTCTAAAGTGTGCGCTGTGACATACAGCTTTTCTTTCTTTTTAGATGTACTAGCAACATACCCGCTTTTAAAAATATTAGTCAACGAATCAAAAAAAAGTGATTCCTCATCACTTTTTTAATCGTCATTATTGTTTAATGGATCGCTTTATGGGCTTGCCATTTTTATAGTAGCGTTCTGGTGACAAGAGAAGAAAGTAAATGTGTACATGATCATACCCTTCTTCTTGGAATAAAGCGGTAAAGGTTTCTGCAATGTCATCGTGAACATCCTGATCTCTAGGAAACATTCGAATCTCAAGTGTGAGAGGGACGTTTGCAATCGGCTCAGACATAATCCGTTCTATTTTTACCTTTTCTTTTGAAACGTGCACAATTTCAGTAAACACATCTATGATTGCTGGTGCAAGCGCTTGTAATGTTTCCGTTGAAAAACCGGTAAAGCGTAAATATGGCAACCCCATCACTTCATTTCTTCTAGTTTCTACTGAATAAGTGTACTTGTCTCGTTTTTAAATTGCAATAAAAGTGCGTCTAGCACGTTTAATTCAGGACATAGAGCAAACCGCACTCAAGGGGGAAGTGCGGTTCAGTGTGTATATTCATTAAGGAAGGGGGGAGAAACAAATCTTAGGCATGCCTATGATCTGTTGTAAATTAAATAGCCCATTCTCCCCTTACTTAAACCTATTTCAATAAAAAATTTAAAAAAACTTCAATTGGTTATTTTCACCAGTGAGTCGTTAAGTTTTTTCTGAATAAGGCCGGTGCTATTGATCGTAAACAATCATTAGTAAATTATGCCATTCAATCAATTGTAAAAAAGTGTAATCGTTGATTAAACCGGGTACGGAAAAGTAAAAACGAGGAGGGTCTCCATGATAAGGCTCACAACATGTTAAATGGAAAGTTAGCAATGTATTACCTACTGATGTCCAATAATGTTTCCATTTAGAAAGGACGTTCGCCATGTATAAAACGATCTTGTTCATTTCTTCTTTTATGACCTTAACGTTTCTCTTAGCAAGCTGCGTTGAAGATGATATTGTTCTTGAGCAAACTTACGAATCTCCTCTAGTAGAAGGATTACCTGACGAGCCCCCAGAAGTTTCGTTACTCGTAAATGGAGAAGCACAGTCGGATTTGCAGTATGAGCTTCTATGCTGGGGAACGTCATGCAGAGACGATGTGACTCATGAAATGAGTGCAACAGAAGCGGTAGAGGATCTTCCTTCAATTGAGATGTATCCGGGTGATACCATAACCGTTCAAAATGAAGACCAAGATTTGCTCAACCAGTTTGACTCCCATCATTCCATTAGCTATCGCCATCGCGGAAATTATTATGCGGCAACACCTCTCTCTACAACTCATATTAATGTAGATGATCTTCACAACACATCAACACCAGGAGAATACATCCATCAAATTCATCTTGAGTGGCTTGATGATCATGAAGAAACAGTCGGTTCAATCGTTCTTTATTACACCATTGAAATTATCGAGACATAACTAGAAACGGAGTTGTCTAAACTTTTTTAAATTGATATGTTTAGAGAAAAAGAGATTGGACCACACACATGACAATAAATGAATGGATTATGATTCTACTCGCTCTCTTTCTTGCGGTTGGTGCTTTCGACTGGTGCATCGGCAATCGATTTGGGCTAGGGGCCGAATTTGAAAACGGAATTATGAGTATGGGAAGAGTTGCACTTGCAATGGTCGGCATTATTACACTTGCACCACTTGTTGCGCAGTGGCTTACGCCTGTAATTACTCCGCTCTATACCCATCTCGGTGCCGACCCTGCCTCTTTTGCTAATACGATCTTAGCACTTGATATGGGTGGCTATGCGCTTGCACAAGAGATGGGTATAAACGATGAAGCCAGTTTGTTTTCCTGGGTCTTCTTAGGCACTATGCTTGGACCAACAATTGTTTTTACGATTCCGATTGCCTTGCGGATGGTTGAAAACAGCGATCAGTCCGCATTAGCGAAAGGAATGCTTATAGGCCTGAGCACGATTCCGATCGGGTGCTTTCTAGGTGGCTTTTTCGCAGGTTTTAACCCAGAGATGATGATTCGCAATCTTATTATTCCTACTCTGTTTTCAATCATCGTCATTCTCGCACTACGTTTTCAGCCAAAACGTTCGATCAAAACATTTCTTATGTTTGGGAAAGGGATTCAAATCATTGGCGTCGTAGGCTTAGCTATAGCTGGCATCACACACATTACCGAAATTAGCGCTTTTACTCAGCTAGCACCGCTTGAAGAGAGCTTAATGATTGTCGGCACTATTGCAGTTGTTTTAGCTGGAGCATTCCCGCTAGTGGCAGTATTAAAAAAAGGGATGCAGCCCTTTTTTGTCACGATTGGTCGATGGTTAAACGTCGATGGGTATGCGATTACTGCCATTGTGACCTCTCTCGCCCATGCCATACCGGCTTTCTTATTACTTAAAGACATGACGACTCGAAGCAAAGTGGTTGCGACGTCTTTCATGGTTTCAGGCGCGTTCGTCCTCGGTGGTCACCTTGGCTTTGTTGCGAGTATTGAGCAGCACATGGTTGTTCCAATGATGATTGGAAAGCTTGTAGCCGGACTATTAGCCGTGATCATTGCGCTCATGATAGAGCGTGATGATTCCTTCAGCACAGCCGGTAAGGAATGAAAATTGCGATTTCTTCTACTTTCTGTACAAACAGTAATAAATAGCTGTCCCAAATTTCTTGGGGCAGCTTTTTTATTCAGATAATATCTGAGTCAATTCCATATTTCGAGTTAGACGTAATATGGCGAACGCTTTCCCCGGGCACGGCCTCAGCCATTTCCGCAAAAACGCTCCATTGTCTTCGGACACGTGCTGTTCCCGTGGGAGTCGTCGCCACTTAATAAAAGGAATGTTACAAACAATCTTTCTATTATCATTCGTAAAAAATATTACTACCTATTAAGGAATTTATTTATCTGTAAAATCTCATTTTTAATGAATCCTTTGACATCCTGGATACTTTCGTTATAGTATACACGTAAACGGTTACGTAAACGATTACGTCAATGAATAGTTAAAGGAGATGACCAGCATGGCCCGTGTCAGCATTAAAGATGTGGCGCAGGAAGCAAACGTTTCCACTGCAACCGTGTCCCATGTGTTGAACGGCACACGTTTTGTAGCAGAGTCTACAGCAAAACGCGTCCAGCAAGCGATGAAACACCTTGGTTATACGCCAAATTTCGCTGCCAAAACACTACGTAGTCAAAAAACGTCAACGATTGGATTAATCGTCCCTGATATAGGAAACCATTTTTTTACTTCGGTTGTGAAAGAAATTGAAGCTGTACTCGGGCAACACGCCTATCAGCTTTTAGTTGGAAACACCGATGAATCCCTTGAAATTGAGCAAAAAAAAATTCAAGCCTTCATCTCTCAACAAGTATCCGGTTTAATTATCGCTTCGAGTGCGGAGAACTATAATGAGATTTCAGATGATATTCCTGCGGATATGCCGGTTGTATTAATTGACCGCCTTCCACAAAACACACCGAGAAGTTCAATTGTTGTTGATAATGAAAAAGGTGTGCAAGAAGCGGTAGAACAACTAATCAAAAGTGGCCACCGAGAAATCGGTCTGATTACAGGAATTGATACATTAAGTACAACAAAGGAACGGGCAGCGGGCTATAAGGCTGCTTTAGCCCATCATCAAATCCCATACAACGAAGCATTGGTGTTTAATGGCGATTCAAAGTTTGAAAGTGGCTACATGGGGTGCGAACACTTACTTGAAACCACAGCCATAACCGCACTTTTTGTTGCAAATAACTTAATGAGCATTGGGGCAATGACCTATTTGAAATCCTTTCAGTATTCAATTCCACACGATATTGCTTTTATCGGTTTTGATGACTATAAATGGGCAGAAATCACCTCTCCTCCCCTTACCGTTATTAAACAGCCTGTTGAACAGATTGGTACAACGGCCGCACAAGAATTATTAGAACAAATTCATGCTGGACAACCACGACAGAAAGCGTTTCGTTTTGAGACTGAATTGGTTTGTCGTGCCTCGCATGCATAGTGTTTATTTATCACAAAGGAGTGTCTTGCTTTGAAGAATAACCGTAAGATTGCAGAAGAAATTATTGCCGCTGTCGGTGGATCAGATAATATCAAATCCATCGCTCACTGTGCGACTCGTCTTCGGGTCATGGTCTATGACGAGGAGAAAATAGAGAAAGAAAAAGTGGAAGACATCGATAAAGTTAAAGGGGCTTATTTCAACTCTGGACAATATCAAATTATCCTTGGAACAGGAACCGTCAATCAAATCTACGAGCAAATTGAAAAGATCGGTGTGACTGGTTCTTCTAAAGAAGATCAAAAACAAGAAACCAAAAATCAAGGCAATTGGTTTCAACGAATGATACGAACATTTGGTGATGTCTTCGTTCCCATTATCCCTGTTCTTGTTGCAACAGGTCTTTTTATGGGACTTCGAGGCTTACTTATGCAAGAGCAAGTATTAAGCTGGGTTGGTTTAACACCTGAAACGATTCCAGACAACTTCCTCCTTTTCACTGAAATCTTAACGGATACAGCATTTGCCTTCTTACCTGCACTCATTGCTTGGTCGGCGTTTAGGGTATTCGGCGGAAGTCCTGTCATTGGCATTGTGCTAGGACTTATGCTTGTCAATCCAGCCCTTCCAAATGCATGGGCTGTTGGTGATGGATCAGCTGATCCGATTACATTCTTTGGTTTTATTGATGTGTCAGGCTACCAAGCTTCCGTATTACCAGCGTTTATTGCTGGGTTCCTTGGGGCAAAACTTGAAAAAGCGATTCGTAAACGGGTTCCAGAAGCACTAGACTTAATTATGACGCCGTTTTTCACGTTATTAATTATGATTACTCTTGCACTCTTTGTCATTGGTCCTGTGTTCGGTGCTGTTGAAAGCATCGTGATGAGCGGTGTGCTTTTCTTACTTGAAGTACCGTTTGGAATTAGCGGATTAGTCATTGGCTTCTTCCACCAGCTTATTGTTATTACAGGCGTACACCATATCTTTAATTTCTTAGAAGTACAACTGTTGGATCAGCTTGGCGCAAATCCATTTAATGCTATTATTACCGCGGCTATTGCTGCACAAGCAGGCGCAGCGCTTGCTGTCGGCTTAAAAACGCGTCATAAGAAACTTAAGGCCCTTGCGTTACCTTCATCATTCTCTGCCTTTTTAGGCATTACAGAACCAGCCATTTTCGGGGTGAATTTACGCTATGGAAAACCTTTTGTTATGGGGTTAATCGGTGGTGGCGCTGGTGGGTTTTTCGCATCACTGGTTGGTTTGGCAGGTACAGGTATGGCCATTACTGTTATTCCAGGAACCCTTCTTTATCTTGATGGTCAATTATTGCTTTACATTCTTACTAACGTGATTGCAGCTGGTGTAGCCTTTGGACTCACATGGTTCTTTGGCTATAGTGATAAAAAGAAAGCAGAAATCGAAAACGCATAAACGGGAGGCTGATTTTGTATGGAATGGACTAAAGAAGCACGCTATCGTCCTTATAGTAAGATGACTGAGGAAGAAAAGACCGCGTTAACCGAAACCATTGCACATTCACCTTGGCGACAAACCTTTCACATCCAGCCGCCTACTGGTCTATTAAATGATCCGAATGGCTTTAGTTATTACGATGGCATGTATCATTTGTTTTATCAGTGGTTTCCATATGGAGCGGTTCATGGATTAAAGCATTGGTATCACGTCGTCTCGAAAGATTTAGCTACTTGGACTGAACAGGGATTAGCAATTGAGCCTGATCTTCCTTATGAAAGTCATGGCGCATACTCAGGAAGTGGATTTGTTCACGATGACAAACTCCACCTCCTCTATACAGGCAATCAACGGACGGAGAAGTGGGAGCGAGTACCGAATCAAGCTTTAGCCGTTATGAATTCAGACGGGTCCATTGAAAAACGACCACTCCCTCTTATCGCTGATTCACCTGCAGGGTATACAGAACATTTTCGTGATCCAAAAGTATGGAAAGATGGGGACACCTTTTATTTTGTAATCGGTGCTCAAAGAGACTCGCTTACAGGCTGTGCGTTGCTCTATAAATCGAGTGACGTTCTCAACTGGGAGCTCATTGGTGAGATAAGCACGACGTACGCAAATTTCGGTTATATGTGGGAATGCCCAGACTATTTTGAGCTAGATGGAAAAGGCATTCTTATCTTCTCGCCTCAGGGCGTGGAGGCAGAAGGAACATTTTATCAAAACATTTATCAAACAGGTTATTTAATTGGCAATCCGCTCGATTTAAAAACAGGCGCATTCCATCATGAGTCTTTTCACGAGCTCGATGCTGGTTTTGATTTTTATGCGCCACAATCAACTGAAGCAAAAGATGGTAGGCGTATTGTCGTCGGTTGGATGGGCTTACCTGATATTCATTATCCAACAGACCGCTACGACTGGGCACACTGTTTAACGTTGCCTCGGGAAGTCACATTAGCTGACGGAACGCTCATTCAAAAACCTGTTAAAGAATTAGAAAAACGTCGGGGCAAGCGCACAGCATTCAAGCATTCTACTGGGGAGACAGCGATTGACGCCGGAACTGCCTATGAGATCAAGCTTGAATTCAGCTCGATTGAATCGCTGAATTATGGCATTCGTCTTCGAACAAGCGAGACAGAACAAACGACGCTTACGTTTGATCAAACAACCAACATGCTTACCCTTGATCGAAGCAAATCTGGAGAGGTTCCTGCTCAAGAATATGGCACAACTCGATCGGTTTCATTACATGGAGAAAAACTCACTTCTTTACAGCTTTTTGTTGATACTTCTTCGGTTGAAATCTTTGCCAACAATGGCCAAGTGGTCTTTACAAGCAGGATTTTTCCTCAAGAAGAATCGACTGGGTTTCAAACATTTGCAAATCAAGGTACAGTAAACGTTACAGGTACGCATTGGACAATCAGCTAACTTAAAACGAACCCCTCTTTTACGCTTCATGGGCAAAAGAGGGGTTGTTTATTATTCATTTTCACCGTGTTCAAATTGACTTTCTTCATCGTCTGTATTTGAATGCCCTGCATTATGAAAGGCTTCAACCTCATCTTCAGGTACATCCCCTACAATCACCGTTTGGGTCGGCATCACATGCAAGTCTCTTGCGGTAACATGGGTTTGCACGATGTAAATTCCGTCATCTCCAAATGAATAAGGAATCGTATAGACACCGTTCGCATCTAGCGTTCCCTCGATTAAGTCACCGTTCTCTCTTTCCTGATTACGCCAAACTTCAAAAACAACCTCGTCTGCGTTATCTACATCTTCTTCACCTTGAGATACATACGCACGTAATTCCGTTTCAGAATGGGCTGGTATATGCTCTTCAACCTGTATATCGACATCAACTAGATCGGGCACGTCCCATTGCCCTTCCTCGTCTTGACCACAAGCACTAAGGAACAAAGGAACAAGTACCAATCCCAATAAAAGCGATTTCACTTTCACCATGATCTTCCTCTCTTATTCGAACTCTTCTTTTTATTCTACTAAAAAAATGTGTAGTTCGCATGAAGTTTTCATGGTTTCATGTCTCTACAGTTAGATTGGAAAAATATTTTTTTCGCAAAAATGTTTCATTTCTCGCCTGGTATTTATATAAAAAACGTAGATAAAGCTTGTTATATCAACGACTTTCCCTTGGGCAATTTTATTCCGATAAGGCAATAACTTTAGGGAAGCCAAAAAAGATTTCTGTAGACCCACATGGAAGCCACTTGGTATAGTCATACTACTGTTTTGTAGGAGGCGAAGTATGGAGGAAAGATACAGTGAGCTAAAGCAAGGAGAGCGTGGTGCTAAAGTTAGTTTAGTTGCGTACGTGATTTTAGCCATATTAAAACTAACGGTTGGTATTTATGCAGGTTCTGTTGCTTTACGAGCCGATGGGTTGAACAACGTGACCGATATTGTTGTATCCATAGCGGTGCTTATCGGATTACGAGTATCGCAAAAGCCGCCAGATAAGGATCACCCATACGGCCATTGGAAGGCAGAAACCGTTGCCGCTCTCGTCGCATCCTTCATCATCATGGTCGTTGGCATACAAGTAATTATCGATGCATTCACATCGTTTTTTAGTGGAACATCCGAGCCTCCTGATACGATTGCAGCATGGGTCGGAGCATTTGGTTTTTTTGTGATGCTTGGCGTCTATTCATACAATAAAAAACTTGCAAAACGAATCAACAGTCACGCCGTTGATTCAGTGGCAAAAGATAATTTATCAGATGCGTTAGTCAGTGCTGGAGCAACACTCGGCATTATCGGATCTCAATTTGGTTTGCCTTGGCTCGATCCACTCCTAGCACTTGTCGTCGGATTTATTATTTGTCATACCGCATGGGGCATCTTTTCAAAATCATCTTTATCGCTAACAGACGGAGTCGATGATCAAGCACTTGATGACTTAAAAGCAACTGCTTTATCGGTTTCCAAAGTGAATCAAGTCAAAGACGTAAAAGCCCGCTATTATGGAAGCAATTTAATTGTAGATCTCGTCATTCAATTAGACCCTTCCCTTTCTTTTACAGCGGCACATGATGTTTCCACAACCGTTGAAAATCAAATTAAAGAAAAGCACCGTACCATAGATGTGCATGTTCACGTAGAACCTGAAGGCAAAACCAATCATTGAATAAGAAAAACTCTTTATGAATGTTCGTTTCTCATCCATAAAGAGTTTTTTAATTTCTGCTGTTTATACAGATGTGGCCCCTTGCCCACCATCAATTCGGTAATAAGACCCTGTAATAAACGAAGCTTCATCTGACGAAAGAAATTTAATTAAATCTGCAATTTCCTCTGGTTTAGCGTAGCGATTAAGAGGAACAGATGCTTCAAATTGTTTTCTTGCGTCAGCTTCACCGCCAGGCATACTGTTTGTTTCAATGGATTTCATCATTTGTGTATCAACGCCAGATGGACAGACCGCGACCGAGCGGATGTTATGTTCGGCTCCTTCAAGTGCAGCGGTTTTATTCAGAGCAATAACCGCATGCTTTGACGCCACGTATGCACTCATACCAGGTGCGCCAAGCAAACCACCGTTTGAAGCAATGTTTACAATGACACCAGATTTTTTCTCCATCATTTGTTTCATCACATGTTTCAAGCCAAGAAACACACCTGCTACATTCACATTTAACACGTTCATCAAGTTTTCAACGGTACCTTCTGTTATCGTCTTAAAATCTCCGTTAATGCCAGCGTTGTTAACAAACACATCAATTTGACCATATGTCTCAACCGTTTTCTTTACAAATGCCTCGACCTCATCTTCATTCGTGACATTTGCACTTACCAATAATGCGTCAGACAAACCCGCTTGTTCGGCTTCTTTCTTTAATACATCTTCTTTTAAATCAACAAGAGCAATATTGGCGCCATGTTCTTTAAACACCTTAGCCGTAGCAATGCCAATTCCACCTGCACCACCTGTAATCAGTACTGTCTTTCCAGTAAAATGACTCAATTCAGTTCATCCTTCCAATCTAATGAATTAAGAATAGATTGTCCCAAATTGTGACGTTTTATTTTCCCAATTGACGATTAAATGAATTCTGTCTTAAATTGGATGTATCCCCTTATTTTCCTCTCTTTGAGGATTCATCCCTCTGCTTGTGCAAAGGGACTTTTTTATGTTCGTTGTTCGATCACCCAATCAAATAGATCGGGTAAGCCTTGCCAATCCTGATGATATTCCTCTTCTGTCAATAAGCAGGCCTCTAACTCGCTCGTAATTTGCTCTTTATCCATGTCGATCCCAATCAGAACGATTTTCGTATGTCGATCCCCAAATTGCCGATCCCAACTTTGAGCTACTTCTTGATTTGTCTTTAAAATTTGTTGCTGCTGAGCTTCTGGTAATGCTGCCACCCAAAAGGTAACAGGTTCAATTGAAACCGCTGAACCTGCTTGAGAAAAAAGTAAGGCTACATCATTTCTTGTTGCACACCAGACAATGCCCTTGGCCCTCACAATAGATAGTGGCATAGATTCGCACCATTGATCCAGCCGTTCAGTATGAAAGGGTCGATTTCGTTCAAACACGAAAGACGAAATGCCGTATTCCTCAGTTTCTGGTGTATGATTTTCATGCCCCAACTCTAGTTCTTTTAACCATCCAGCTGATTCACTTGCACGGTCAAAATCAAATCGTCCAGTGTTGAGAATGACATGAAGGTCTACTTTCGATTGAGTTGTTCGAACAATGTGTGCTTCTGGTTGAAGTTTCCTTAACACTCCTTCTAGACGCTGAAGCTGCTCTTCTGAAACTAAATCACATTTATTTAAAAGTAACACATCACAAAATTCAATTTGATCGATCAGCAAATCAGCAACTTCTCGAAAATCTTCTTCGCCGACGGCTTGTTTTCGCTCTAATAAAGATTCACCTGATTCAAAGTCATGCCAAAACCGGTTCGCATCTACAACTGTTACCATTGTATCTAACTGACAAAATTGATTAAGGTCAATATCAAGTTCTTCATCAACATAACTAAATGTTTGCGCAACAGGAATTGGCTCGCTTATGCCTGATGATTCAATTAAGATGTAGTCAATATCCCCTTGTCGCGCAAGTCGCTCAACTTCCACAAGCAAATCTTCACGTAACGTGCAACAAATACATCCATTTGAAAGTTCAACTAGTTTTTCATCAATACGAGAAAAACTCCCTTGCTTTTCTACAAGTTCTGCATCAATGTTCACTTCACTCATATCGTTCACGATAACCGCAATTTTAAGACCCTCGCGATTATGTAAAACATGATTTAACAATGTGGTTTTGCCTGAACCTAAATAGCCACTTAGAACAGTAACAGGAATTTTTTTCATAAAAGACACCCTTCCTTTTTCAAATCGTAATTATTACGATTTATAATATCGAACAATTTTGTTCATGGCAAGTCTTTTTTTAGAAATGAGTTCTTGTGTTTCCTTGAGAGCTGTAATAAAATGTGTTACAAGCACGGGGGAGCTCGTGTCGTTGAGATGAGCAGAGTGTAGATAGATGAGCAGAGATGAGTAGAGCAAAAAATGAAGACGAAGGGTACTAGTCCCTTTTATTTGCTGATGCTTTCTCTGTATACCCAAGTATACAAAGGAGGTTTTTTGTTGTGAGTATTCTTGCCACACTTAAAACAAAAGAGAAATCGAAGCAGTATCTTACCGATAGTGAACTTCATGTCACGAGACACATACAAGCCGTGTCTCCATCAAAAATAGAAACGGACATCTTGCCCCATCTGGATACCACAAAGGGTGCGATTTTTTCGAGTAGCTTTGAATTCACTGGTCGTTATTCAAGGTGGGACGTCGCATTTCTACGCCCTCCGCTGGAACTAACGTATTCGGCTGACCGTTATACGATCCGCGCACTTAATGAGCGTGGCAACGTTCTTTTAAATGAAATTCGTACACATTTTTCCAAAAATGACATTCCTTATATTCAAAATTTCACGAACCAAGAAAGTTATATAGATGGCTCCATTCCACTAGGAGAATCCATACAAAATGAAGAAGACCGCACAAAACAACCTTCGATCTTTCAAGTGATTCGAGCGATAAAAGAACTGTTTTCTTCTGAAGAGGATCAATTTCTTGGCTTATACGGTGCATTCGGCTTTGATCTGATTTATCAATTTGAACAGCTTGCTAAAGCAAAAGAACGCCCTGAAGATCAACAAGATGTCGTTTTATATATACCAGACGAAATAACGGTTGTGGATCACCATTTAGCCATTGCCTACACGTTGTCGTATGAATTTCAAACAAAACAAGCGTCCACAGCATCCCTAGAGCGAACCGGGACAGAAACTCCCTATAATATGAATGTAGTGGGCAAAGAATCACCTTATAAAAAAGGATATTACGCAGATTTAGTCCGCAAAGCCATTCCTTCTTTTCATGCAGGTGATTTGTTTGAAGTCGTACCTACACAAGTGCTACAAAAGCCACTTTCCTTAGCACCGACAGACATTTTCAAACAGCTTCGAGAGATTAACCCAAGTCCATACGGGTTTATTATCAACCTTGGAGATGAGCATCTTGTTGGTGCTTCGCCAGAAATGTTCGTGCGCGTGAACGGGCAACAGGTCGAGACTTGCCCTATTTCTGGAACAATTCGAAGAGGCAAAGACCCTCTAGAAGATGCACAAAACATTAAAACGCTTCTTAACTCAAAAAAAGATGAAACCGAGTTAACGATGTGTACAGATGTTGACCGAAACGATAAAGCACGCATTTGTTTACCTGGTTCAATCGAAGTGATTGGCCGTAGACAAGTGGAGACATACGCCCGACTGTTCCACACTGTTGATCACATTATCGGCGAGATGCGGGAAGAATACGACGCCTTAGATGCGTTCATGACGCATATGTGGGCCGTTACCGTCACAGGCGCGCCTAAGATTGAAGCACTCCGCTGGATTGAAAAAAATGAAGAAACGCCTCGGGGTTGGTATGGAGGTGCAGTTGGTTGGTACGCGTTTAACGGCGATTTAAATACAGGTTTAACGCTACGAACAACGTCGATTAAACACAACACGGCTACACTGCGAGTCGGTGCAACCCTTCTTCACACATCCGATCCAGAAGAGGAAGAAGAAGAAACACTCGTAAAAGTTTCAGCGTTAGCCGAGGCTGTATCGCTACAAAATCAAACACCAAAAACACCTTATGTCGCACAACAGCCAGGAAATCAGAAACATGTCCTCATTGTGGACCATGAGGATTCCTTCGTTCATACGTTAGGAAGCTATTTTAAACAAACAGGCGCAACGGTTTCCACGACGCGATCCGTATATGCCCTCGATTTTCTAGAAAAGTATCACTACGATCTCGTTGTGCTTTCTCCTGGCCCTGGTACTCCAGAGCGCTTTAAACTAAGCGAAACGATTGCTTCTTGTGTAGAAAAGCAAATCCCTATCTTCGGGGTATGCCTCGGCTTTCAAGGAATCGTAGAATACTTTGAAGGTGAGCTTGGCTTGCTTGAAACACCTTGCCATGGGGAACAGTCGGAAGTGACGGTTCATCAAAGAGACGGGATGTTTACAAGTCTCCCCGCCGTCATTAATGTTGGTCGGTATCATTCGATTTATGCCAAAGAACTGCCTGACTGTTTACGCTTAGAAGCAGAAACAGACGATCACGTTCCAATGGCCGTTCAGCACAAACACTTACCGATATCAGGGGTTCAATTTCACCCAGAATCAATTTTAAGCAAATCAGGAGAAGTTGGCTTGCAGCTCATTCAAAATGTGATGGCAAGACTCTTCATAAAAAAAGAGGCCGATTAATTTCGGGCTCTTTTTTTCCTCCACTCGCGTAAGTAGTTAAACGATAAGCTGTGTTTCCTATCCATTCTCTTTACGATATCTTCCAAACGCCAAAAACCTTGAACCTTGAAAATTCAGTTCTCCAACATCCCCTTCAGTCAATAATCCATATGTTCGATTTGGAACCGAAAACTCCATTCAATCCCTGCTATCAAATTCAAACGTAGCATAGTACGTAGTCGATGAGTGGCTCGAAGGATGATCATGACGATGGGAAGTGCGTCGACTAACATCTATACGCTTAGACGTTAGTGTCGCCATCACTCGTAAATTGGGTGATTGATTGTTGTGATTCCATTCTCGTAACCCTTTGAAGGCTACACCGATAAAGACCATTAAAATGATGGCAAAAACGATAAAGAATAAAACCGGAAATACAGTAAAGAACCAATCTCCATCAGACCCATAAACCTCATACATACGAACCCCTCGCTTTCTCTATTCTCTATTAACATACGTATGATTTGTGAAAAGAGCTTCAAAAAGGGCACAATCTCACTAATTAAATCTAGTTTTATTTCTCTCTTTTATGAACCGACGCTTTTCCCCTCTTACCTCCGCACTCTTCCTTAGGCTACCGCATACGCTACAGCATCAACTTTATTTTAGAAAGGACTCTGATGAAGGGTGTTGACGCTTCCTCACTGGCTTTATCTTATAGGTGTGTTACTCATTATTGGCACCATGCTTATTCGAAAAAATGTTGTGGTACCAGCCATTCTTATGACCTTTCTACTAGGTCTTGCTTATACGGGTTCTTTAACTACTGGTGTCCAAACCGTCTTTACCGCAAGCCTCGTTGCTGCTGGAGAGCTTTTTAGTATTTTTCTCATTATTGCTGTGATGTCTGCTCTTTTACAAGGGCTCGAATCAATTGGAGCGAACAAGCAAATGATTCAGCCAATTGGAAAAGTCATGATCAACGGCCCGATTTCGTATCTTATTATTGCACTCGTTACCTATATGATCTCTTTATTCTTTTGGCCAACGCCTGCTGTTCCTCTAGTCGGTGCCCTTCTCTTACCGGTTGCCATTCGAGCAGGGCTTCCACCTCTTGCTGGGGCAGCTGCAATTGTTCTTGCTGGTCAAGGAATGGCCTTATCTTCAGACTATATGATTCAAATCGCACCCATGCTTAGTGCAACTGCTGCAGGGGTAGACGTGCAAGCTGTCGCAGATCAAGCGCTCATTTTATCCCTCATTACAGGTATCACCGCCCTTTTATTCGCTTACCTATTCTTTCGGCGGCAAATTAAACCTAAAGACGATCATCACCTCGAAAAGTGGATGAAAGGGCGTCAGCAAGAAGCAAAAGAAGTCATCGTAACATGGAAGTCAAAGCTCTTCGCGATTCTTGTTCCCTTATGTTTTTTCATCGTTGTTAGCTATATGCTTTACACAGCGTTCTTTACAGACTTAGCACTGGAAGGTGGCGCAGGAGCTGCTTTAGTTGGTGGGCTCGCCTTGCTCTTACTTCTCCTCACCAGTTTCGTTTATCAACCGAAGAACGTTTTTGATTCGGTTAGCGATCACCTGGTTGATGGATTTTTATTTGCTTTTCGTGCCATGGGTCCGGTTATCCCGATTGCTGGTTTTTTCTTCTTAGGGAGCAGTGACTTTTCTTCCTCAATCCTGCAAACAGATACGTCACCAGCGTTTTTGTTTGAGCTTGTCACAGCAGGACAGCACTTTATTCCTGAATCGGGAGGGTGGACAGCATTCGGTATTCTGCTTATTGGTATGGTCACTGGCCTTGATGGCTCAGGCTTTTCAGGGCTACCCCTTACTGGCGCATTAGCAGGTGCCCTTGGTCCTGTTTCAGGCATTGATCCTGTAACATTAGCAGCAATTGGGCAGATGGGCGCCATTTGGGTTGGAGGCGGCACACTAATTGCTTGGTCTTCTCTTGTGGCAGTTGCAGGGGTCTCAAAAGTTCCCGCTCAAGAAATTGTTCGGGTCTGTTTTATACCCGTTATGATTGGCTTACTGTTATCAACACTCTTCGCACTATGGTTCTTCTAACGTTATTCATAAAAAAGAACCACGGCCTTTTGCCGTGGTTTTCTCAATTTCAAACAGATTGCGCTGGCATCTCCCCGGTATAGCGATGAGAAGGGCGATAAATTCGATTATCATTTCGTTGTTCCATAATGTGCGCACTCCAGCCAACAATCCTGCTCATTGTGAACGTAGGTGTAAACAATCGTTCATCTAGCGCTAACGCATCCATTAGCGCAGCTGCATAAAACTCGACATTCACATAAAGATCTCTACCTGGTTTGTACGTTGCTAACATTTTGGTAGCCAATCGTTCAAATTGTACGGCACGATTCATTGTATCATTCGACTGTCCAAACCTTTCCAAAACCCCTTTTAACGCTTGTGCACGTGGATCTTTTGTTTTGTACACGCGATGGCCGAATCCCATGAGCTTTTCACCGTTTCTTAACTTCTTTTCAATAAACGGTTCAATCTCTTCATCTGTTTTGACCGCTCGCAACATTTCTAGTACACCTGTTGGCGCCCCGCCATGAAGAGGACCTTTCATGGCACCAATCGCACCAGTGATGACCGAAATATAATCTGCTTCCGTTGAAGCGATGACCCGTGCGGTAAAAGTAGATGCGTTCATGCCATGTTCCATTGTTAAGATCATATATGTTGTTAAAGCTTGAACCACTACATGTGTCGGCATTTCGCCTGTCAGCATGTATACATAATTCTCCACATGGTTTAAATCAGTTCGGGGTTCAATTGCATCTTTTCCTTCAATGAATCGAAGTCGCCTGGCAATAATCGTTGGCATGGTTGCCGTTAGCTTCATCGCTTCTTCTTGCGACGCTTCTTTTTCTCCCATAGCAGAAATACATGTACGTAAAACGCTCATTAAATCGATCTCCGCTGGAAGTTTGGTGATCATCGCATCAATTTCTTCTGGAAGAATACGCTGTTGTTTAAAGAGGTTCATTACGATCGCTTTTTCCTCATCTGATGGAAATGTTCCATGTAAAAGGAAAAATGCGACTTCTTCAAACGTAAAGTCCGTAAGTTCCCTCACTCGCTTTCCTCTATAAATACATTCGCCACTTTCCCCATCAACCTGACTAATAGCTGATTCAGCTACAACAACGCCTGCTAATCCTTTTTGTATCATCTCATAACCTCCTCTGTTCTTTGACTTCATCTTACCTTATACTTGTTATAAAAATAATTAAATTATTCTTATTAAATTGATTACTTATATTAATCATTCGAGGTGTCAATATGAATATGAACTGGATTCGCACATTTATTGTTGCTGCGCAAGTCGAAAATTTTTATCAAACTGCTGAAATGCTCTATGTCTCACAGCCGACGATAACCGTACATATTAAACAATTGGAGCAAAGCCTCGGTGTATCCCTATTCTCTCGTGAAGGTCGAAATATCTATTTAACCGACTATGGAAGAGCGTTCCTCCCTCATGCAATCGACATCCAAGATAGAATAAGGCAAAGCTATATTGAAATGGATAAGAAAAGGCAAGGCTACCACCGCCTTCTTCGTTTGGCCGTTTCACCGTTAATTGCAACGACCTATCTCCCTTATTGGATGCGGACATTTGTGAAGCAATATCCATCAATAGAAGTGGTCGTAGATGTTGTAGATTCTACGTTCATTGAACACAAAATTAATCAGCACGAAGCCGATGTTGGACTTACAAGAAAGCATCCTTTGTCACAGTCCCAAAACATAGCAGTTCTACAAAGTGAACCTCTTTGCTTTGTGGTGCCTCATGACGGTGGAGATTCGGAATCAAGTCCACCTATTTCATTAGAAAATGCACTACGTACCTATACGATGCTCACATACAACCATCCCGACTACTGGAAGAACCTTTTGCTCGCCTGTCGCGCAATTCAACCTCGCATGCGGGAAATGAAAGTTTCACACATTCATGTAACAAAGCGTTTTATTGAAGAAGGAATCGGTTGCTCCATTTTGCCCCGTTCCGCTGTTAGAAGAGAATTAGCTGAAGGAAGAATGCTGGAGGTGGATACTCAATTATTACATACACCTTTCGTCTCAACTTACTTTATCGAAAGAAAGCATTCAGAAGAAGCTCGTGCCTTTCGTTCTTGCATCGAAAAAATCACTTAAAAGAGGAACAGCGCGCTTCACCATTCCTCTTTTTACATCATTCAGGCATTGAATCGTAATAAAACTCTTTCTTCTCCCTGTTCATCACAACCTTGAAAATATAAATTCCCAGCAGCAGGAAAACAACTGAACTAAAGATATACACCGGACGAATTGCAAGCCATTCGGCAAAAACACCAATCAACGCAACCATGATAATCGTCAGTCCTGCTTCAACCATACCAAGCAAATTCGTAAATCGACCCATGATCGATACAGGAATATGATTTTGATAAAACGTAAGGAAACCGACATGGGCAAACGTAATCGCAAACGTCACGATAAAGACGCCAACTGAAGCAGTTAGAAATGAATGAGAGAAGGCGAAAACCAAGTAGCCGATCGGCGTAATGATTGCGCCAACGCCAATTAACAAATTGATTTTTAGCACCTTCGCAAACCAAGCATTCAAGAGAGAGCTTACAACCATTCCGAGTCCGGCAATTCCGACAAGAAAGCCATACGTACTTTCTGAGAAAAGAAGCACTTTTGTCGCGAATGCCGCTTCAATTGAGTCAATTCCTGCTAGAAAGACAACAAACCCACCAAATAACAGATAGACCCACGTCACATGGGTATGTTTACGACCAAAAGCGAGTACCAGTTTCCAATCTTTTTTCACAACCGCAAACGTCACTCTCTCATAAACAGCTTCTTCGTCTTTAAAATCAAGATTCGGCAATAACATAATGACAAATGCCGATAACAGTAAGGCCACTGCATTCACGAAGATCGCCATATTTGGTGAACTGACGATAAAGAGAACACCCGCGATTGATGGTCCGAGAATAAACCCACTGGACTGAATGAAATTACGTAACGAGTTGAAGCGCTGCCGCTTCTCTTTCGGAATTAACTTTGTCATATAGACGATTGAGGTTGATTCAAAGATCGAGCTGCCCATATTAATCAACAAGACAAGGGCATAAATCATAAACAACGAATCGATAAACGGTAAACAGAAGATCAGGCACGCTCGCACAATATCCAACGTTATCATAAGCGTTCGTTTGTTTAAGCGATCAATGAATGACCCCGCCCAGACGTCGGTAATGAGCGACGCGACCGGAATGAGCATATATAAAACCGCGACGGCTAAAGGCGAACCTGTCATTGTTAACACCGTTAAATTTAAGGCGAGAAGGTAAACCCACGCACCAATATTTGAAATACCAACACCAACAAGCAAAAGCACCGGGGCTTTCCAATTCATGTAGCACCACTCCTAACCGATTTTTTGAACAACGAAAAAAAAGTCTCACCCCCAAGGTTCTAAACCTTGGGGGCGAGACTTCGGATTAGAAGTTTCGCGGTGCCACCCCAGTTTGTTGCTGTATCGCTACAACAACCTTTTCAAGTACGCCACAGCTTTTTAGATGTGGTTATACTCTATCTCAATAACGGGAGAACCCGGTACACCATCACCTTCCGCAGAAAGATCCTTTGTACAGCTCAGAGACTTGTTTCCTCACGCCATTACATCCTCCATTCCCACCATCAGGAGTTCTCTGTTATGCTTGTGCGCAAGTACTCTTCTCATCGTCGCTTGTTTCGTTTTTTTATTATAGGTAATTTTCAAAATAAAGTAAAGAGATTATTTTACAGCATGAAAAATAAATGAAGACGATTGAACTGTTGCTTCTTCAAATGTGAAATCTCCATAGCTCTGAACCGTCGCAAAACCAGCTTTTTGAAGTGATTGCTGTAGCACTTCATGTGACCTAAACCTCAGCTGAATTTTTTCTCGCACATACATCTCACCAGTTTGTGTGCCTTTGACCGTTTCACAAAACGTGTAAACTTCATTTTCAAATCCATCATAGCTTGTCCAGATTTCCAGCGGCTCCCCTGTCAGTTCATTCACAGCAAAATCGGGGGTATCATCTTGCTCCCACTGTTCCCATACTTTCGATTCGGGATTACGTGCGTCAAAAAGAAGATGACCACCTTTTTTCAATGCGCGAACGACATCTTGCAGCATGTTTTCCCAGCTTTCATCTGTTAAAAAAACCTGGGCGACATTTGCCGTTAATACTACCGCATCATACGTGTGGTCGTTTAACTGAGAGCTATCACCTAAAATCCATTGTACGCCATCGCCAAACTGCTTCTGCTTGGCATAAGATAGCGCCTCTTCATTCGGTTCAATTCCCGTAACCTGGTAGCCTTTATCAATAAAATGAGCCGTTAATCGCCCTGTCCCACACCCTAAATCTGCGATCGTCCGCACTGGCAATGTCTCTAATAAATCGAGAAAAAATTGATCATTTTTTCCAAACCCATTCAATTGGTCATAAACGATTGGAATCATAGAAACCTCCTACTATTCTAATAGTTTGTACATGTAATACTCATTAACTGGCTTTTCATCCACCATAAGCGAATGAATTTTTTCACCCTCTACCAAAAATCCAAGTCGCCGGTATAAGTCGTATGCTTTTTTGTTTTCCTTTATCACAGTTAATTCAAGTCGGCTAATTTTCATATCTCTCGCCCAAACAAAAATCTCTTCAAAAAGCTTCGTCGCTACTCCCTGCCCTCGATACGCTTCATCTATGCCTACAACAATGTAAGCAGAATGTCGATTTCGCCTTACTGTACCACCAATTGCTAAAATAAAACCGACCAGCCCCTCGCTATCATCTGCCACAAACAATGCGGTATTTTTCGTTTGTATTACTCGTTCAATAAACGCTTGCTGTTGTGTGACAGTCAGTTGTTTTTCACCAGGCTCATGCAACATAAAACCAGATTCATCGATTCTCTTATTCAGTAATAAATAGTGTTCCGCGTCTTTTAATTCTATAGCTCGAATCTCCACTTAAGCACCGCTCCTTTCCCAAAGCAAATGAAATTGAAAAATTACCTTTCCTCGCTTACAATAAATAGACTAGTTTATTGGAGGTATACCCATGGCGTTTCGTCTTACCACACTTGTTCTTCATAGTATTGTTTTGATAATGGCTCTTGTCATTGGATTAACGGCACTTTATAACCCTAGCAATATGTATGCAGTCCCTTCCCAAAGCGTTTGGTTGACACTACTAATCTTCTTTTTAATTTTAACGATCGTATCAACTGTGTTTCAACTTAAACGACCAAGCGGAGCTGCATTAGCCTTATCTATGCTTGGATTAGTCGCTCTTTTTTTCTTTATTCCCGTTGCTACTGCATTCATTGAATATTTCCTTAATCTCTAAGAGGGTCCTGACACGACTCTCTTTTTCAATTTAGATCTTCCGTTTTAAAAAGGCATAGAAACGGGTAAGGTAGTACCATTACAATACTACAGGAGTGTTTCTATGCTTGAACATGAAGAATTGCAATTATTCCAGCGTGAAATGGATTACCTTGAAACGTTAAAAACCAAACATAACCATCCATCTTGTCCTCTTTACCACATGCTTAAATCACAAATAAACGACCTTCAATTAGTTATAAAACAAGAAGCGTAACATGCCTAAAACATCCTTCATCGGGAATTTCGGTTTTAAATACGTACCTGCACCTAACTATACCATGTTCCTTTTACGTGGAGGCTCCATCACCTGTTATCGAGCCAAAAATACGTAATTTCTCTTCTTGCATTTTCACAAAATACTGGATCGAAAACGAGACGTGTTCACCCTGCTCTCCTTTCATGTATACGCCTTCCCATTCAACTTTAGCAAGTGCATGAAAGTCGTCTAATTCCTGAACCGAAACAGCCGTTGCAATCATTTTTTTAGTCCCCATTGAACGATAATAGCTAAAGTCTTCTTCCACCATTTCGACTAACACCTGATCATTTTTTGCTACGTTAATATGAGTAGGAGTCGTCTGAATAAATGCGTCCGCATAAAACTGCGCAACCTCGGTTAATGATTTTTCTCCAGCCAACGCTTCATTTAATTGTTTCTCATATAATTTAAAGAAATCTTCTACTTGAATTTTATTAATCATGTAAGTCACCTCATTAATATTTCTTCTTCTCTCTATTACCTTCATGTTGTTCATAGAAACCTATCAGACAATTAAGAACTATGCACAAAGATGCTATATGATAAGCAAAAATCCCTATAGGAACAGCGGTTCACCCGTCCCCATAGGAATTCATCTTGAAGCTCTATTCGTTTGACGTAGCTAGTGGAGCTTGTTCATCCTGAACCCATTCTGTCATCGAGCCATCGTACACGGCAACGTCTTTTCTACCTAAAAGGTAGAGAATAAATGCATTCCACGTTGCTGCAATCCCACCACCGCAATAAGCAACAACACGCTTAGATGAATCAAACGCACCTGTTGGTTCAAAAATACTGCGCAACGTTTCTTCATCTTTAACTTTTAACGTTTCGTCATCAGATAGAGTGGCAAAATAAACATTTTCACTACTTGGAATATGGCCTGGACGACCATACGTGTTCTTTTCCCCACTAAATACTTCAGGAGATAAGCAGTTCAGTAAAATCGTATCTGTGTCTTTTGTTGCAGCAAGTACATCTTCTTTTGTTGCTACTAATTCTGGTCGACGTGTTTTCGTAAATGTTCCTTGAGGATACGATTCCTCACCACTTTTCGTCGGTCTTCCCTCTGCCTTCCACTTACGAAATCCGCCTTCTAGAATGGAAATGTTGTCAAACCCTTCATAACGAAGCTGCCACCATACGCGAGATGCCCAATCTGAAGCAGAATTGGCAGATCCCACCTCCGCAATGCGGTCATAAATGACGACATGGGTTTGGTCATCTACACCTAGCTGTTGGATTTTCTCAACAAATCGCTCTCTACTCGGTAAAGTAAAGGCTTTTTTATCATCAGGATCAGCTAATTCGTGCAATACGTCGGCATGAACAGCTCCAGGAATATGCTCTTCTTTATAGGCGTCAAATCCACTATTAATCGAATACAAACCATCACCGTCAGGCAATTTTAAAAACGTCGTTGCATCTAATAGGCGAATCTCTTTATCGTTTAAATGCTCAGCAAGCCACTCAGTGGATACTAAAGGTGAAATCGTTGTCATGATGAACATCCTCCTCAATGTTTCGAAACTATATTAATCCTATCACTTTAAACGGAAATAAAAAAGAAAAACGATTTGCTCGTTCTCATTTTATTGTTTCCTTTCATCCCAACATCTCCCTACTGAACGTTAGCTTTCTCAAACAAAGCCCAATCACTCTTATTAGCTTCGAGCGGTTATTCCTCCATCTATAGAAATAACTTGCCCAGTCATATACGAACTGTAGTCAGAACAAATCCATAAGGCCGTATTTGCAATCTCTTGAGTGGATGCGATTCTACCTTGTGGAATGATAGCCTCGTAATCTTTTTTTGCTAATTCGGTTTGACGAAAGACCTCTTCCAACAGTGGCGCATCAACAGGACCAGGGCATAAGGCATTAATCCTAATTTGATCTTGTGCATGTTCAAGCGCGGCGGTTTTCGTTAGATGATTGATAGCTGCTTTTGAAGCGGCATAAATAGAGATACGTGGCGTTCCTCCAATTCCATTAATTGATGAAACGTTTAAAATAACGCCCGATCCTTCGTTTTTCATATGTAATAATTCGTATTTCATGCAGAGCCAAGTTCCTTTTAAATTGGTTCCAACCACTTGATCAAAATCTTCCTCCGTTACATCTGGTAGATTCACCAAGTCTGCGACAGTTCCAGCACTGTTACAAGCAACATCAATCCGACCAAATTGAGCAATAATTGTTTCAAAAAACGTTTTGACTGCATGACTTGAGCGTATATCCACTTGATAAGCGTGGGCTTCCCCTCCTTTTTCAATAATTGAGTGCGATACATCCATTAGCTTTTCCAATCTTCTTCCACCAAGGACGACGCGTGCGCCTGCCTCGCTAAACCTTCGAGCCAGCGCCTCCCCAATTCCAGAACCTCCACCAACGATTACAACCGTTTTCCCTACATAGTTGAGCTCAATCAATTTAACCCCTCCTTTACTGTTCTTTAATTCTTGTTGATTCACGCATCTCCTGCTCATCCCTTTTATGTTTACTCACAATAAAATCGGGAATTTTAAGTAAGAACACTTATTTGAAAGGATGTTTCACCATGGGCAAGCGTATTGCCGTACTAATAACGGATTTATTCGAAGACATTGAATACACAAATCCGAAAGAAAAACTTGAAGAAGCCGGTCATACACTCGTGACCATCGAGAAAAAAGCCGGTAATCGCGTAACAGGAAAAAAAGAACAAGCAACTGTAACGATTGATAAGGGAATTGACGATGTGACGCCTGAATCGTTTGATGCCCTGCTTTTACCAGGAGGGTTTTCTCCAGATAAACTGCGCGGGGATGACCGATTTGTCGCCTTTACAAAAGACTTCGCAGATAACGGCAAGCCGATTATGGCCATCTGCCACGGGCCACAGCTTCTCATCAATGCGGATGCGTTAGTTGGAAGAACCGTGACTGGTGTAAAACCAATTGTGCCGGATCTCGTTAACGCTGGTGCACGTTTTGTTGACCAAGAGGTAGTGGTTTGTCAAGATAACTTAGTTACAAGCCGTACCCCTGATGATTTACCTGCTTTTAACCGAGAATGTTTAAACGTTCTTGAAAGAGTATAGTGACAAAAGTAGACCGCTAAGTCCATTCGACTTAGCGGTCTTTTTTTTACCGGAGGCTCGTTCGTTTTAAAAGGAAATGACTTGCTGCGAGTAAACCCATTATCGGCAGAATAAACCAATAAATCGTGAATAGCGCTTCACCTTGATGCAAGGTTGTGACGTAAGTGATCATCGCTTCTTGAACAAATGGAATAAGAAAGAGAACGCCCACTCCAGCTAAGAAGAGATAAACGGCTTTTGTTCCGAAGCGTTGACGGACACTGGCAATAAAGAATACAATCATGGCAACAAAAAGAACGGCGATCAGTTCGTACACGAGTACGAATGATGGTGACAAGGCTGGCAAGAATTCCGCAAACCCAAGTAAGAGAATCTGCTCCATACCGACGATTGAAGCCACCCAAGGCAAAAGCTGGATTAAACTGTGATGAACGGCGGCTCCCATCACGATAAAAACCAACACAAGTAGCATACTAGCAAGCACAAACTGTTTTCGTGTTGCCCCTAATTTTAGTGCGTAATGAAAATCGTTTTTGATGATGTTAAAACTAACCGATCCTATCCAAAAAAGAAAGATCGGCCAAACAAATAAGAACACTTGGGTTGAAGCCAACGTTGTAATGACATAGCCACTTATTAAAATCCCTGTAAGAATAAGCCAGAAGATCGTAAATAGTTTTGCTAATTCTGGAAATATTGATTGAAAAATAGATCCTATTTTCATACATAAATCCTCCATCTCTTCATTATCGTAAGGTCATTTGCCTCAACACAGGTTGACTAGCTAGGCAAGCTAATACACCAATGATGCCTAATAAGAAAAACGTCCCAAGCGCCTCTCCCTGGTAAAGCATCCGTAGCCAACTTGTCACCCCATCTCTCGTCATCGGTAGCAACAAGAGTACGCCCAGAGAACCAGCGAGAACGTAAACAGGCACAATGCCATACTGATAACGAATCACACCGATCAGATAAAAAATTCCTACTAAAAAGAATGCAAATGTTAGATCATAGCCAAAGGCATATAAAGTAGACAGTTCTGGCAAAACTTCTTGAAATCCAATGAGCGTGACATTCTCAATTGATAAGGCCGCTGCTACATTTGGTAGGACAAGCAAATACACGCGATGGATCAGCTGGCCAACGAGAACCGTGATTAGTAAGATCAATACACTTCCCGCAAAAAATTGTGTGCGTGTCGCTCCAAGTTTAAGCGCATAGTTTAGATTATTTTTCGTTATCAGAAAACTATTCGCGCACAACCACACAAGAAAAATGGGCCAGACAAGCAAAACAATCGACGTCCCCATAAATGATGCGATTACATATCCAATGAACAAAAAGCCAGTTAAAGTAAGCCAAAACATCGTAAATGCTTTTAGCATGTCTGATAAAATCAATCTTTTTATTTCGAAAACTTTACTCATTGAGGCAACGGCTCCTTTGATGTATAGTCAATAAAAAATTCTTGTAGGGATAAAGGCTGAACGCTGCAACCACTTGGAATGTCTGGCACATCCCCTTTACTATATAAAACAGCTACTGTCGCTTCTGATAAAAGGGATTCTCTTGATAGCACGTGTTGCCCAGTCAGATCTAAGTGAGCTAGTGCGTCTTTTGATCCACTTATACGTAACGCTCGTTCTGCTAAATCTTCTACCGGTTCTTGCAACAGAATTTCCCCGTTATTCAAAATGATCGTATGTTCAAAGATTGCTTCTGTTTCTTCAATAAAATGAGTCGAGAACAGAATGACGCGCGGGTGCTCAACATAATCCTCAATAATCTCTTTATATAATTTCTTTCTCGCTGTTGCATCCATCCCAATGTAAGGTTCATCGAAAATGGTTAATGGAGCTCTACTAGCTAGGCCAATACTCATGTTTAAAGCGGAATTCATCCCCTTTGAAAGTTCATTCAAACGTTTGTTTAACGGTAAACGATACTCCGACACTAAGCGAGCTAATAACTCTTCATTTAATTGAGGATAAAATGCTTTTACATGCTGAAGGACATCTTTGACTCTTAACGTAGGCTTAAAATTATCACTTTCTTGAATGAAGCTAATTTTATTTAACGTTTCGCTATGATCAAATGGATTCTTGCCATCAATCTCAACAATGCCATGATCCCAATTCGATAACCCAGCAAGAATATGCATCATTGTCGTTTTTCCTGCACCATTCGGTCCAAGCACAGCATAAATACCTACCTCATCAATTGTTAGATCAATGTTATTTAATACGGATTGGCCTTTGATTTCTTTCGAGACTTGTTTTAGTGTAATATTCACTTTCGTTTACCCCTCTCCTCGTCAATTAACTGCTTAATTTGTTCATCACTTAATTCTATTTGATTGGCTTCATTTAACATGGGGGCAATATACGTTTCTCTAAACGAATCTTGACGTTCTTTAATGAGTTTCGCCCTTGCTCCCCCCGAAACGAACATGCCGATTCCACGTTTTTTATATAAAATTTCTTGATCAACTAATATATTAATGCCTTTTGCTGCGGTTGCAGGGTTAATTTGCAAAAGTTTCGCAAATTCATTTGTTGAAGGCACTTGATCACCTTCTTTTAATTCTCCATTGACGATGTCATTTGCAATCCGAACCGTAATCTGTCTGAAAATCGGTTGATCACTGGAAAATGAGAACACCATAAATTGCATAACCTCCATGGTTCATTACTTATGTAACTAACCATATAACGGATGAACAAGATTGTCAACGAAATAAACTGAATAAAATTAAAATTAGTCGCTTACAATTAGGCTATAACGATCATTTTCGCGAATTGGTCTTTGCATATGTACATATCAAAAAACAAGGCATCAGTCGCCTTGTTTTGATTCTTCGCGCTTTTGGTCTTTTCTTTCTACATAAAAGAGACATCCATGACTAGCCATAAGTAATAGCAAAGCCACAAAGTTCCATTGTGGTGGAGTAATAAAAATAATGAGCAATCCTATAATAAGAGTCGGAATGACAATCTTATTGTATCGCTTTAGTCGTTTACGGGCACTGGGTTCGATGAAGCTGATGCAATCACGCCTTTCAATAACGTTGTGGCAAATCTCATATGTCGTTCAAACCTCTTCAAGTTTAGCCTCAACTTTTCCTGCAATTCTTTAAGGCAAATTGAGAATATCATGAATAAATAACGTTGGCTCCTTAACTAAATTAATCATTTCTGACTCACTCCCGTACCCTACCTGATGAGTTGGAAGCGTTCGCACAAAAGGTCGATGAGGAATCCCTATATTTTGTGCTGTCACAACACCTGTCTGCTTATTTGATAAACGGACATGACTACCAACTGGATAAAGCGAAATGGAATGCAGAAAGACAATCATAATATGCCAGTCATAGTTCATGGTAATTCCAAATATGTACTCAATTGCTTCGATCGGGCGTCGTTTAACGTGTGATCGACTTTGATGCAATAACTCATCATACTGGTTCGCAATTGCAATAATCTGGCCCGCTTCTTGAAGATGACTTTGCGATAAATGGATCTCCGGCAAACGATACGCTTGTTCCTTCGCGACGCTTTTCGTAATGAAGCGCACTTCTCGCAACCATTCAGCTTCTCGATACGGGGCAAAATCAGCCCAATCCAGTCCCCGCCTTCCATCCTCTATGCCATGTAGCAACGCAGCTAGAATCAAAGTCGTTAACTTCTGCTCATCATATTTTAATTTTTTTCCTACATAAGCCGATAATACGCTTACCTTAATCGAGTGTTCGAATAAATGATTATCTTCAGTTTTTAATTTATGAAGCCACGAATTGATGGCCGTGAACTCAATTAATTGCTGAATAGAAGCCAACACGGCTTTTTTTTCATTCTCAAGATCCACTAAAAGCCAATTAAACGATTGAATAACGACAGGCATAATCGTCTCTACTTTTTCCCGTTCTTCTTCTTGTAGCTTATCATCGATCGGAAGCTGGTAGATACCAAAATTTTTTAACCGCATAATGAGCCGATGGTTTAATACTGTACCCTTTCTTAAAAGAAAATGCCCATTTTGTGAATGCACCACATCGCCTAAAACCATTCCTGGGATTACATGATCACTTTTTATATTGGTGATTCTCACATCCCTATCCTCCACTTCTAAATAACTAGGATTAAAGTCGCTTTATGTTTCCATAATAAACTAATCTGTCCTAATTGACCATCTCAACGAACGGATCCTTTCAACTTTTTTAAAATAGACAAATTAGAGAACGAAAAAAAAGCGCCTACAACAGGGGTTTTCCTGTCATAGCCGCTTTTCAGTTGCCTCAACGTCTAACATATTTTTCAGTAAAGAAAGGCTCGCCGTTCTCACCAAAATCAACACCTACACCTAACTGGCGAAACTCTTCCCTAAGAATCACATCTCGATGTCCCTTAGAATTCATTAACCCTTCATGGGCATAAATACTACTAAACTGACCCATTGCTAAGTTTTCTCCCGCGCTTCTAAAGCGAATCCCATCTTCATTCATTCGATCATATGGCGATTGCCCCTCTAAATTCGTATGACTAAAGTATTGGTTTTCAGCCATATCGGCGCTATGATCTCTCGCTGTATAACGGACATCTTCATGCCATTCGAGAATAGGCAAGTCATGCGCAACACGCTCAGCATTCGTTAAGTCAAATAGCTGGTATTCAAAGCCATCACGCATGTCATCCGTTGGCTCTGTGTAAAGCGAGCGTTTGCTCTGCTCCACTCCATGATCAATGATCTGCATACCCGTCACCATGAGGTCTTGATGCTCATCATAAAAGACCGTCACATAGCTATCGTCTAATTCAAACATATCATAGGCTTCTTCTTCATTTAACTTATAAGAAAACGCCCCTTTACGGAGAACATCAATCGGCTCCTCAAACGCATCACGAACCTCGCTCTGATCTGTTCCATAGCCAATGCCAATGTCGGAAGAAATCAAATCTTGATTCGTATAGAGCCCTCTAACCACATCTTCATCATCAAAAAACACCATGATAAAATTTTGGTAATCTGTATGATACGCGTGCCACTCTTGTCCATACTCATTCGTAGACACTCGTTCTGGCTCACCAACCTCTTGCTCAACATCGCCTCGGCCATCACCTAACTCGATATTGTGGATTGAAAAAATTTGTTCTTTAGGTTGATCAAGTTCAACCGCTTCAACAGGTACAGCTTCTTCTGCCTCACTTATCTCCATGTCTTCCATTGGTAAAACTGCTCGCAAGAAGTCATCGAAAAACTCAAACGACATATCAAAAGTTGTCTCCTCGCTCCATGTTTGAACAGATTCTACCGATGAAGCAACGGCGTTTTTCGTTGGCTCCACCCAAAACTCTCTTGTACTATATGCAAAGATTACGACAACAAGAATTGCAAGTAATCGTTTCATCATTCACGCCCTTATATACCAGTCATTCTATTCTATTAATCAAGATAGCCAATCTAGAACAACTTCAAACTAAATCTAACGTCAGACATCTCTTGTCTCTCTATTATAAAAGAGAGGGTCTTGCGCAATCAAAAGGAAAATAATAGAACAATGTGTGAGGAAATCGTGACTACTATGGTAAACTTCTCTTAAGTTAATAAATGATTCTTTCTCTCCCCAAAATTGTTCATCGTTGTATGTGCTCTACGGAAAAAAGATATAAAAAAGAGCTTCCTTGACGGATGCTCCTAAGCTTCAGTATCAACATGGTCCTTTATAAGCTGTAACAATACGAAGCATCCAATCGCCACACCAGATAGAGATAAAATCATTAACATCCACAAACTACCTGTTAGTGCCGCAAATAGAGAAAATAGATAAGCCATGATCACACAAAAGAGTAGCGTTCCAATCATCTTATATGCATGCTTCACTTGCTTCATCCCTCTCGAGTTTTTACTACCATTCCCATTAGGAGAGAAACTAAACCTGTTCTTCGATCTCCACATGACGTTCTCTGTCCATATTTTCGTGAAAGACTTGAGAAAACAAACCTATACTTACGAAACCCATTACACTAAATATGGCTGTCATCGTTAATGGAGATAACCAGTTACTGATAATCATAACAATACCGGCGCTACTCACCCCGAGTAACAACGCCACATGATACCATCCCATATACGTACTTCGCTTATCATCTGGGATAAGAGTTGCAAGCATTGCTTGTTTTACAGGGATGTGAAGGACTTCTCCTACGGATGCGATAAACATCGCACCAATAAGAATAATAGGTGTCGTGCTCATACTAAGCACCACGTAGCCGCTGAAAAAAAGAAACACACCTCCTATAAGCGTCACACGAGGAGGCCATTTCCTTGTCAGTGTCGCGATACCAAGCGTCAGAAAAAGAACAAGAATGGTGTTTTCAACTTTCAGTAACCCGAGCATTTCTACGCCTCCTGCTTCTTGAGAGAAGAAAGAAAGAATTGTTTCACCAGCTTGTATCTCCGTCGAGAGTCGAACACCTATATACGTAGTTAATTGCTCTTCCATTGCTACCACAAGTAAACTAGCAGAGCTGAAAATGAGAAACACCCGTTGACTTAAAAGAACCACCAAAGGTTGCCTCTTTTTCGTTATAGTTAAAAGGGGTTGCACTTTTTTAGGCGTATATGTTTCTGCTATAAAGAAATAAGTCACAATGATGGTTACTAAACTTGCGCAGGCTACAGTGAGCAACAGGAAAAATAAATACTCAAAAAATAGAAAAGCACCGATTACACTCCCAATTGCCACGCCTAGATTTCCCAACCAATATGAATATGTATAAATTTCTTTACGCTCGTTTGGGTGGCTACAATCCAGAATAAGCGCCTGATAGATTGGATGAACAGCTCCCATACAAAATTGAGCAAGTATAAAAAAGAAAAAAGTAATCAGCGCAGAATCCCCCCATGGACCATTGGCGAATGCGGCTCCAATGTATGCCAAAACCGTCCCCGCTTCGAAGAGAAGAATGAGCTTCTTTCGCCCAATTTTATCAGAACTCGCCCCTCCAATCACTGATCCAGCAACACTAGCAAGCATGACGCCAATAAACATCAGACCACTTCGAACCACCCCTAGCTCCGCTGAAAAGTAAATAATGAGGTAAGGTAAAACCATCATAGTTGTTAACTTTGACACGGACATCAACCCTAAACGAATCTGAATCGTACGTGAAAAAGATCGAAAAGACATCTTATTATCATCCTTTTTTAATTAATGACTGATTAATCAATCATTAATTAGTTTATTTTTTTGGACCTACTGTTTTATAGGCCCAAATAATTGCATCGTGGTTTCGTTGAAAGACCCCTGGAAAGCACTATACCTTGAATCGACTGAGTTTATTCGTAAGCCTGATAGCAAACTCGTATACATTGTTGCTACAGTCATCGGATCTTGGTCTATCAGTACTTGCTTGTTCTGGCCGTTTTCTACTAATCGTTTAACCTTTTCTCGAAATTGATCGTGAAAGGCGTCCAATTTAGCGAATGCTTCTGGATATTTGTTGTGCTGACCAATAATTTGCACAACAATCATTAAATAATTTTGTAAACTGGCGTATATGGTCATGTGGCGATCAATCATTATTTTCAGTTCAATTAGTGGTTCTTCTGATTCTGGATTAAATGACAACACATCGTTTTTAAACGCTTCGATTGGTTCCACAACGACTGCATAAAACAATGCTTCTTTATCTTTAAAGTATGTAAACACACTACCAAAACTAATTTCAGCAGCCTCAGATACTTTCTTAATAGTTGTACCTTCATACCCAAGTGTCGCAAATAATTCTGTCGCTACATCGAGAATCAGGGTACGCTTTCTCTTCATGTTCTCTCGCTGCTTTTCTGATAAAGGCATGTTAATCTCCTCCTTAACGAACGAATGATTGATTAATCAATTGTTATAAGAAGTATAGAGGATTTTTCATTTTATGTAAACAAAAAAAGACCGCCATTCGAGGCAGCCTTTTAAACGATTATTCAACACGATCACTGTTCGTGCGATTTTTTGTTCCATTTCCATCGTTAAACTCTTCTCTCGTAAAGACATCTGCAACATTCATATTAAACTCAACAAGCTCTAAACCTGTCATTGTTTTGATATTCTCTGCTACTTCTCTTTTAATTGACTGATAGATGGCTGGAATTTCTTTTCCATATTCTACGTAGACTTCTAAATCAATAGCCGCTTGTTTTTCACCAACATCAGCACTAATACCTTTCGTAATATCTTCGTCGCCACCAAACGTTTCTTTAATACTTGAGAAGAATGAACCACTCATCCCTAAAATGCCTTCTGCTTTCATCGTTGCAATGGCCGTAATTTTTTTAATTACTTCTGTGTCGTATGTTAATCTGTCGCGATTTTGGCTCTTTTCTTCTTGCTCTCTTTTTTCTTTCATGTACGTTTCATCTGTTTTTGTCGTTGATTTTACGTTACTCATTTTCATCATCTCCTAATTCGTCTAATTTATTGTCTTTTACTAAATAGAGCATCTAAATAGCCAGAGGCATTTAAATCACCATCAGCCCATTTACCAACTAAGAAACCAATTGTAATGAATAGTCCAACGGCAACGGTGTACCAAAAGCCAATCGTAAAAAAGAGAACACTGAACACCGCTGCAATCAAAAGACCTACAATCCGTCCGCGATAGCGTTTTACAGTTTCTGGATTCATGCGCACCCTCCTTAAATAACACGTTGCCGCTTATTTTGATTCGGTTGATTCTGTTTCACAAATACTTTCACTTCAGAAACAGCTACTTCTAGCCATGATTCAAGATCTTGCTTTACCCGATCCTGTAATTTTTTTGCATTTTGCTGAACAGGGTTTGGCCCAAAAGGCGTATACGTAATTTCCAGCGCTACTTGATTTGAATCTCTAGAGATCCGTGAATGGATTTCTAACGAACGCATGCCATCGAGGGACCGTGCGCTTTTTAATGCAGTTGATTCAATTGACTGCTTTGAAATTCCAATTTCCCCTACCTCAGTAGAGACGTGATAGGAATGAATCTCACTTTCACTTCTTCTGAAACTAGCAAAAAACAAAATCAAGGATAGCAAAATCAGAAAGGCGAAGACACCGATCAAGACCCAAAAGTACGGTTCACCAAGGGCAAGGATCTCATCAAACACATTATACACATTTGTTATTTGAAGAATGAATCCTACAGAAACAACAAGTGTTAGTAAAGCAAACAGTGCCATAAAAAAACGAAGAACGCCATTCATTCTCTCACCTCCTTCAAAAAACTCGACATCTATCTTGCAAGATTAGTCTCGCTATTTTTTTACCCCCACTGTATAAAGCTAAACCTTCTTTTCTGCAACTTTATAACTATATAACTTAACTTTTTCAGGAAATGAAATAACCAGGTTAACTTTCTTTAAAATCGGGTATAAAGGAGCTATACACAAACTTTACAAGGAGTGATTTTTTGCGTAATGTGTATGAGCTAAAAATGAAGTCTGGTGAGACAAGGTTATATGGCACAAATATGAGGCTAGAAACGGTTTTACGAGAAGGTGTTCATTTAGAGGAAGTTATGTACGAATTCGGTTATGAACGTGATTTTATTTATACATACATTGAAGATATTAAGCGTGATTGCCTATACTATACACTTGAAGAAGCCTTATTACATAAAAGACCTATGGAACATTTCTAAAAAGAAGATGACCTTTCATTTCTAGCTTATCAATTACGATGGATAAGCTTTTTTATCGTGCCTCTCCCTCTCTATTCAAATAAAACTGAACGTAGCGCAAGACTTCTGTCTTAAGTCGATTAGAAGGCCCACCCGTATAAAGTATTTTCCCATCTAACCAACACGCATACGTGTACGTTCGATCCGCCTTTATCTTTGGACTTAAATTCACTCGCATGTTTCGCTTCGCCATGACCATTTGAGTTTGTAGCAAATCCCTCTCTAAAAAAATTAATGCTTGCTGAATGACTTTTACATAAGCTTCAGGAAATGTCACTTGAATGTTTCGTTTTAAAAACGATTGTTGCTCTGTAATTAGAATTTTTTTTGCAAGTACGGTAAAAATATATGTACGGAAAATGAGAATAGGCTCTGTTTTCACGGTAAGCAAGTGAGAAAAGTCTAACTCTTCATCTATTCGTGGATTCATTTCCCTCGCCACCTTTCTTTCCGCTCATTATATACGAATGTATGTTCTGTTTTCAAGTAAAAAGAAAAGCTGACAACGATTGATTCATTGCCAGACTCTTTGATAATCCCTTTCTTATCTTGCACCGACAACGGGATGCGGGACATAAAGTTCTTCTAGGTAGTGCATGTCTTGAGATGTCAGCGTGACATCCAACGCCCCAACCGCACTTTCCAGGTGTTTCTCTTTTTGTGCACCAATGATCGGCGCCACTACAGGATTTTTATTTAACAACCAAGCTAGCGCCACTTTATCTCGTGAAACTCCATGTTGATTAGCTATTTCTCCTACACGCTCTATAATCCCTCGGTCCACTTTCTCCATTGGGTCATACTTTGATTTTTGCGTTTGGTCGGTTTCCGAACGATGTGTGGATTCAGATGAATTCCGAGTTAGGCGACCTGCCGCTAGTGGGCTATAGGGCGTGACCGCAATTTGTTGATCACTGCAATAAGGCATCATTTCACGCTCTTCTTCTCGGTAGATCATATTGTAATGGTTTTGCATCGACACAAATGGCGTCCATCCATTTTCCTTTGCTGTGTACTGTGCCTTTTGGAATTGCCATGTAAACATGGCGCTCGCTCCAATATGTCGCGCCTTACCTGCTTTCACCACATCATGTAAGGCTTCCATTGTTTCTTCGATCGGTGTATGATAATCCCAACGATGGATAATAAACAAGTCAACATAATCCATTCCTAGCCGTTCTAAACTATGG
The DNA here is from genome assembly GCF_047238345.1 of Shouchella phoenicis. NCBI lineage: Bacteria > Bacillati > Bacillota > Bacilli > Caryophanales > Bacillaceae > Shouchella > Shouchella phoenicis. The sequence continues at coordinate 3,261,235 of NZ_JBDFMQ010000001.1, forward strand.
TCAATTTCCGTTAAAATTTCTTTTCTAGAAAGACCTCCACTATTTGGACGTTCAGGCCGCATTGGCATAAATACTTTTGTCGCCACCACAATATCATCTCGGTTTGCGTACTCATTAAGCACTTTTCCTAAAACTCGCTCACTTTCACCCATTGAATAAATATTTGCTGTATCAAAAAAATTAATTCCAAGATCAAGAGCCTTTTTAATAACCGGTCGACTTTTCTCTTCATTTAAGATCCATTTATGAATCCAATTATTCGGGTCCCCGAAACCCATCGCACCTAAACAGAGTCGCGATACGTCCATTCCTGTGTGGCCGAATTTAACATAGTCCATCGCTACAAACCTCCCTTACATTTATACAAGTAGTTTACCCTCTAGACTGAACTCCAACGCAATCTATATTACTCGTTACGATGAAAACGTCGGCAAGAAAATGCTGACAAGTCGATTTCAGTGTCTCCAGAAATAATTAGCTGACATAATGCTTGTCCCACTGCGCTGCTAAATTTAAACCCGTGACCGGAAAAGCCTGCTGCGATTGCTACATGATCGTGCTGTGGATGAAGATCAATAATGAAGCGATCATCTGGTGTCATCGTATACAGACACGTCTTTCCGTATTTTATATTTCCTACATCAGGAAAAAATTGGTTCAGGAACCCATCAAGATCTTCCTGATCCCCTCTCACTGTCCCAAAAGAATCGAGAACATCATCCGGTATAACAGGCATACCTCCATCGTGACGACCAACTTTTAAACCAGCGCCGTTGACACTAGGAAAGCCATAGTACAAACCATTTTCCGTATCAAACGCAAAAGCTGGAAACTGCTTTGAACCGTAGAGTCGTTCTTCCGCATCGTACCATGCAAATGTTTTACGAAGAGGGGTCAAAGGAACTGTTATATGAAGCTTTGTTAGCAATTCCTTCGCCCATGCTCCTGAGGTAACGACGAGCGAATGGGCATGATAGGTATGTGTTTTTGTAAAAACAGTCACAGAATCTTTGTGTATCTCTACATCTTGAACGCTCGTACCTCCAATCATAGTGGCTCCGTATGATTCCGCTAAGGTACGATACGCATCAATACTCTCCTCACACTTCAGCACACCCGAGTTTGGTTCGTAGCAACCGATATAACCTGGCTGTATGTCGACACCGGGGTAACGATGACGGACTTCGCTGTCGTTCATTACCTCTAATGGAAGTTGGTACGTTTCGGCACTTTTCAACGTTCCCTGAACCAACTTACTTTCTTCTTTTCCCACACTTAATACACCTGTTTTTAAAAACAACGATTTCCCGCTCTCTCTTTCAAGTGACGTCCACAAATCTTGCGCTCTTAGCACAAACGGAACGTAGAGCGATCCTTCTGCGTAGGCATGACGAATGATTCGTGTCTCTCCATGGTGACTTCCCCTTTGATGAGGTGGATGAGACGAATCTAGTAACAACACTCGTTTACCACTCTTCGCCAAAAAATAGCCTGCCGCCATTCCCATTGAACCGGCACCAACAACCACAACATCATACTGCATCTGCTCCCCACCTTCATTGCATGAATTTTCGTACTAGTATACGATAATTAGATGAAGAGCGAAAGAGGGTCACGTCAAACGCATACTCTTCTCCCTCAGCCATATACTGTATGGATTTGTTCTAAATGGAGAGGGGAAATGACGGATGTGTACATCGGTAACGATAAACACAAAAGACGACCATCATTTTTTAGCAAGAAATTTTGATTTCTATGAGTTGCCTGCACCTTATGAAGTAACGGTCTTACCGAGAAAGTATAGGTGGCTTAATAAACAAGATAACCGGACTATTACAAGTCGATATGCGGTTGTAGGAATGGGCGCACAAGCGGATGACCAGTTCGGCCTTTTTGATGGATTTAACGAAAAAGGATTGATGGGTGTGACCCATTACTTAGAAGGATTTGCTCAATTCGAAACGCAACGACGCAGAGATAAGATTAATCTTGCTGCTCTTGACTTCATCTTATTCGTACTTACACAATTCCAATCAACCGATGAAATCGTTCGATATCTTGGCGAGTTGAATTTGATGGAACGGGACTTAGAACTAACAGGCGGTCCTCCTCCAATCCACTGGATCTTTACAGACAGCGCCAAGAAGACAATTGTCATTGAGAGTACGAAAGACGGTGTGAAGGTATACGATAACAAAGTTGGTGCTTTTGCAAACAGTCCTGATTTTCGCTGGCATCTCATTAATTTAAACCAATATGCAACACTCTCATCCATTCAACCGAGTCAAGAAGTTATCTGGGGAGACTACCCTCTCGTGCAGTCACCTGAATTATTAAGCGGTAATTTCGGCATTCCTGGCGATTACACGTCTCCCTCTCGATTTGTTCGAGCTGCCTTCCTCCGTAATCATATTGAAGAAGCCGAATCGGCGCAAGACGGCTTACGCAATTGCATACGCACACTCGATTATTGCAGTGTCGCTAAAGGAGCAGATATTGAGGATGGTGATGCTTCTTACACCTTATACACAAGCGCGATGTGTGCCAAAACTGGCTACTACTATTATTATACGTATAGCAACAACCAACTAAATGCCGTCAACCTGTTTCATGAAGATTTATCTGGGCAAGAGAAAATAACCTTTCCAGTGAACATCAAACAATCCATTCATTATCAGAATCCCAGAGAGCGGGAGGAAGAAAAACATAAAGATGAATACGATGAATAAGTCGGCTATTGCCGGCTTATTCATTTATTTTTCGAACAATTTGAATTATAATCACCGTTAATCAAACGTTTAATTAAGGGAGTGAATTTGCATGAAACCTGTTATCGAGAAGAAGATAAACACCGTGTTCACATGCTCTCCCCTCCTCCTTATCGACACAGCTTCATCGGGTATTTTGCATTAACGTTTGCTTGTAGACACCGACTTTTTCAAGGAAATTTAATTCATTGCTGTTGTCTTGATCATTCACTTGATGCTTCATTCCCCAGGATTGATCTTTTCCGGCTTTCTTTATACACCTGATTGATTTCTGTAATGCCTTACGATCATGCCATTACTTCTTGTCATTTGAAACTGCTCGTAATAACCAACTAAATCATCATCACAACATAAATCGACCATATAGTGATCGCTTAATTGATCCAACATCCTCGAGACTAATTTTTTGCCGACTCCCTGATTTTTGTATGCTGGCAGCACTTCTAAAAACGGAATGTAGGCGGCAAGAACACCATCGCTAATTGCTGTCGTGTACCCAACTACACGATTCTTCTCTTCGTCTATTGCTAGAACGATATAGCTACTTTTTTCTAGAAGCATCCTATGCTTTTCGGGTGTAGGGTGTTTATCCCCCCAATCCTGAAAAAAGCCTGTTAACATCTCTGCTGATATACTGTCTAGCGTGGTTTGATAACTCATTCTTTCTCCCCCATATCGTTTAAAAAGGAATCTCCGTAAAGAAGATTCCCTCTCGTTTCACTTTCTGGCTATGATCATAAATCGTTTTGAATTTGTTTGAATGCCTTTTGACGTTTGATAACGCGCAATAAATGTTTGGAATTGTTTTTCATCATCTGCCATTTCACCGAATTTATCTATGATCGGAGTATGTGTCAGCAAAAAGCGTAAATCTTCTTCTGATTTATAGTACTCAACTGCGTTATAGTCTTGGGCGAAAACTTCTTTAAATCCAGCTGCCTTCAATGCGTCGATATACGTTTCTTTTAACGTTCCATCTTTGACACCAAATGCCTGCCCTCTGCCAAAGCACTCTTTTAGATTAACCTTATCGCCTTCACTAACTTGTTGAGTAAGAAAAATCCCGTTCTCACTTACTACACACTCTACTACATTTGCAGAAAAGGGAGCATGACAGCAGGAGACCATTTCATACGATTGTTTTAAAACCTCTACTTCTTCAGACGCCATCTCGTGAAACGTAACATTTTCAACTGCTAAACGCTGTTGATTGCTTCGCGCTGTTTGTATCATTGTTGGCGATTGATCAACGGCATCAATATGAGCCACGGCTGGGGCCAGCTTTAAAATGTTTTCTCCTCCACCGGTTCCTAAGTCTAGTATTGTGTCTGTTGGCTTTGACAGTTGCTTTACTCGTTCATAAAAATTCCATTTCACACCTGTTAACGTTGTATTTACTTGACTGAAATCCCAGCCTATTTCTTTTCCAATTCGATTGTAAAATTGATGTAATTTTTCACTCGTCATTTTTGTTTCCACCTTTCAACACGTAACGTAAGCGCTTGGATCATTGTTCAAAAAAAGACAGACTTCTTCCTTGGTGGCTAGTACGCGTTTTTTCTAGCCCGAACAGGAAATAAATCGAACAAAATAAACCAACATGTTACGCTCACTCCTTTGAAAGATTACAACTAGTATACTACAAATCGTTTTAATAGAAAGAATATTTTAACGATAAACTCAAACGTTCTTTCCCTATAGGAAACTCAATCATATAGGCTTGAAAGAACACGTCAAACCCAAGTGTTTCATAAAGACGAACGGCTGCTTTATTATGAGCAAGTACCGACAAATACACGTTTGGCGAGCAATGTAATCCAATTCGAACTAACTCACTCGTCACAGCTTTTGCGTACCCTTTTCCACGGTTTGATGGACATGTCATAATGTTTCCAAGCTCCACAAGTTGTTTGTCAAAGAAATGAAACCCACCAACAGAGACAAACTCCCCCTCTTGCTTGATCGCACAAAACGGATTTGTTTCTAGTTCCGCAGCAAGAAAATAATTCATTCCATTCTTTTTGATAAATGTTGCACAGGCATCATAGTCAATTTCTTTAACTCGCTCAATGTCTGTCGCCGAAATGAGCTTTGATTTATCTACGTGCCTCATTGTGATGAAATCAATTGGCTGACCCGTTAATTCAAGCTGTTGCCCAAGCAACTCCTTATCTTTCCCTGTTAGAATGGTACCGCCAATTTCACCAGGATTAAGATCTAGGTCAACTGTTGCAAACGCTAGTAAGGAACGAAAATCTACTACATCTCTATTAATCGGTAAGAAAGAAAACGCAGGAAAAGGTAGTTGATCTGTATAAGCAAGTACCCCTATTAGCTCTTCGTCCTCATATTGACCATAGAATGTTGCTTCCTTTTTGCGGACGGTCACATACATGTAAAACAAGAAGTTCTCCTCTTTTTTAACCTTTTTTGCCACATCATCAATTACATCTAAATTAAGCTTTCGATTAACGGACACTGCTTATCCCACCTTTTCATCCTTTCGTTCTACTATAACGAAAAACACCCTATACGTGTAGCAAGGGTGTTGATCTTTTGTGACTAGCGTTTAATGCCGCGATTAATCCCTCTGTAATGGTTAAGCGATGAAACGTTATTTCAGAAACCGGAAAGACATCAATGACTGCGAGCAACGGAAGCAGTCCACCTTTAAACGAGGCAATGCGATGCTTTGGAATCCACTTTAGCTGCACAAACTCTTCTTCGGCTTTTTCGAGAAGCTCATAGAGCTGCTGTTTAAGCACATCCGTCGAAAATGAGTCGGTTTGCACGTGCTCTTTTAAAAAATGATGAGCGCCACCAATCGTAATAAGGGAACGCATGGGCGCAGTATGGAAAACTTGATCCTTTGCAAGATGTTCTTTTAGCTGTCCGACAAACTGACGCCAGTCGGCTGTTTCTGCACAGAAAAAATCATTGCTTAACGTCAGCGCTCCAAAAGGGTAGCTTTGAAAGTAGGTTGCGCTCGATTTTGATACCATTGTTAACTCCGTACTTGCGCCACCAGTATCTAGCACGATCCCTGTTTCGAGACAAACCCGCTCCTTTAAGGCAAGGTATCCGAGCAAAGCTTCCACTCGTCCAGACAAAATTTGAATACTAGAATGAATTTGGCTTTTAATTGCATGTAGCACATCCCCTTGATTCCTCGCCATTCGTAAAGCACCAGTTGCAAACACGAACGACCCACGACACACATAAGCTTCTTCAACCTTTTTAAACTGCTGGAGCGCCCATATGATTTTTTTTACTGCTTGCTCTTTTAAGATTCGATCTTTCGTTAAATGCTTGGCGAGATGAACTTGAGCCTTCTTTTTCGTCACAATACACCATAGCCCTTTATCTCGTTTGCAAATCGTACATTTCATAGAGTTGGAGCCGATCTCGATCATGGATACATAGTGCATAAAATGCTCCTCCTCTACTAAATTAGTCGCTTGCGAATGCGTTGCGAGACTTGCTCAACTACTATGACAACGACCAGGATCAAGATGATAATCATCAACGCTTCATCAAACCGTCTGAGCGTCATCGACGTGGACAGCTCTACACCAATCCCGCCAGCACCTACTAGACCAAGGATTACAGCGGAGCGAACTGCCTTCTCTACACTAAAAAGACTTGTGCCAACAAAAGAAGCAAACCCAATTGGTAGAATCGATCCTGACATGACACCTAGCTTCGAGCCACCTGTTGATTCGAGCGCTTCAGAAGGACCCTTTTCAATTTCTTCAATTCGCTCCGAGAAAAACCGTGCGCAGAAACCGATTGTATCAACGGTAATGGTCAATATCCCTGCTAACGGACCAAGACCAATCGAAATCACAAAGATTAAGGCCCAAACTAAGTCTGGTATCGTACGCAACACAGATACAATCCCTTTTGTTGCATAACCAACAACCGGATGAATCGTTGTGTTCCTAGATGCTAAGAGGGCAACAGGCAAACTGATGATAACACCAAAAACCGTGCCGACTAAGGCAATTTGAAACGTCTCATACATCGCCGCAGATATAGAAGAAAACCGTGATGGATCAGGCGGAAAAGCCGTTGAGATAAAATGAATCATGTTGACAAAGCCCGTACTTAAACGATCAATGGAAACACCACCGTGCTGAATGCCCATTATAAATAATGTTAAAAATACCAGCCACCCCAACCAAGTAAGAAGAGAAGGACGCTTAAAGCGAGGAGGCATATGGCTGTTGGTCATCTCGCTCATGATACCTCTTCCTCCTTCTCCTCAACGTCATAGAGCCATGAGAGTTGGCGTTGATCCATTTTCTGGACCGAAGCATCTAACACTTTCTTTCCATTTTTCAACGCAATAATTCGGTCACCAAACTCTAGTGCAGCCTCAAGCTGGTGAAGAATACAAATCATCGTCATTCCTTTTTTTGAGGCAATCTTCGTAAGCAGACCCATGATTTCTTTTCCTGCTTTTGGGTCAAGGCTTGCGATCGGTTCATCGGCAAGTATGATTGAAGGTCGCTGCATCAACATTCTTGCGATTGCAACTCGTTGTTTCTGACCGCCAGATAAAGCATCTGCTCGACGACCGGCTAAAGAAGCAAGTCCAACTTGTTCTAAGCAATCCATCGCTTCTTCCCTTAAAGAGTTTGCGGCAAACGGAGCTAGAACGTGAATAAACGTTGTTGTTCGCCCCATCGCACCAAATAAAACATTTTGTAAGACCGAGACGTTGTACACAAGATTAAAATGTTGAAAAACAATTCCCATTTGCTTTCTGTACCCTCGTACCGTTTTTTTGCTCAACGTTGGCAAGTCTGCACCGTTCACATACACATGTCCTTGAGTTGGTTTTTCAAATTGACTTACGCAGCGGAATAACGTCGATTTTCCCGATCCATTATGGCCAAGAAGGACAACTTTTTCTCCTTGTTGGACGTTAAAATCAACAGACTTTAGGGCAGTCACACCGTTATCATACGTTTTTGTTAGACCCCTCACCTCAATCATCGCACTCATTAGTCAAGCTCCATTCCAAGAACGCGGTACGCTTCACGCATAGAATCATAGTCGCTGTCCTCCGCGTCAACAAACTGACCTTCCATGTATTTATCATTCTCACCCGTCTCAAGAATGCTTGATAGGATAACATCTTGATTTTCAAGAATGGCTGCTGTTAATTCTTCCACGAAAGCATCATCTAGCGCCGGGGAAGCAACAAACACATCATTCGGAAGAGGCTCTCCTTCAGCAAGTAAGCGATATTTCCCTTCTCCATCCTCTTCTACCATCTGTTGATAATCTTTTATTCCAGTTGCTAAAACATCCACATCGTGATTCTTAAACGCTTCAATTCGTGCACCATCTAGAAGTTGAATCGACACATCTTGATCAAGATCAAATCCAGCTTCGATTAAGATTTGACTAGGCCCGATGTGACCACTTGTTGAACCTGCATCTTTCATCGCAATCGAAGCACCTTTTATATCATCTAGCGTTTCGTACTCACTATCCTCATGGACAATAATCGCCGCGTGATAATCAGCTCGTTCAATTCCAACAATTGGCTCTGCATCAGGAACAACCGATTTAATTTGTGCATATTCCGACGGACCTGCAAGCAAGACATCCACTTGATCATACTCTAGTGCCGTTGCGCCAATGATACGGTCATTCACCGCAAAAAATTCTATTTCGAGATCAAGCACCTCTTCAAGCGCATCTTTAAAAGGACCAAACTCACGCTGTAATTCTTCAAGACCTTCCAAACCCGTATCCGCAAATCGTAATGTCTCCGGCCAATCTTGCTTTTCATCCGTTTCGTTCTCATTTTCTTCAGCCGTTACCTCACTTGCAGCTTCTCCACACCCGACTAACAAAAACGACAAACCCGCCAAAAGGAAATACTTTTTCATCCCACTCACTCCCTATGTATGTTGTTAGCTCTAACGATACAGGGAAAATATGAAGCGACTATGAGGCTGAGATTAAATAATCATAAAATTTGTAAAAATAATGTATCGTTTGTAAATGGAGTTATCGTTTTTAATTAATAACTTTCTTGCATCGATCTTATGCAAAAGAGTCATTAGAGCGTAGTTGACGGAAGGCGTATGATTAAAGAGAACACAATTGTCTTAGTTACTAGTAAATTCAATCCGCAGGAGCAGATCAAATGACAGACATACATCGTGGTACAACAGCATTTAAGAAGATCAATGCTGCTCTTTTTATTGGGGGCTTTTGTACATTCGCCATTCTTTGGGGCATGCAATCACTACTTCCAGAAATTGCAGAAGAATTTAGCGTAAGCCCTGCCTTATCAAGCCTCGTTCAATCTTCAACAACGCTATCTCTTGCCATTACGTTGCTGATCATTGGCGCATTTGCACATAAATTTGACCAAAAACATTTAATGACGACTTCTCTTGTTGTTTCATCGATTCTCGTGATTTTCTCTGGCTTTTTATCCAGTTTCGGATTGTTAATCTCTTTCCGAATCTTACAAGGTATTACATTAGCTGGTATTCCTGCTGTGGCAATGGCTTATTTAGCAAATGCCATTGAAGGCAAGAGTCTCGGATTTGCAATGGGGCTTTACATTAGCGGTAGCTCCATAGGAGGCATGACTGGAAGGATTGTTAGTGGATTTTTAACGGATTACTTTAGTTGGAATGTAGCTGTAATGGGTGTCGGCCTTATAAGTTTGCTGGCTACTGCATTATTTTGGTACCTGCTGCCTAGAGTTGAAAAGAAAATTGCACCTGCTCAAAAACAAACTGGCATGATTCGCTCCTTTCTCTCTTCTTTCAAAGTGCCTGGTTTACCTTATCTATTTTTAAATGGGTTCTTGCTCAGCGCTGGGTTTGTCTCATTATATAACTACATTGGCTTTGTCCTAATGGATTCGCCCTATTATTTAAGTCAAACATTAGTCGGCTTTATCTTCGTCGTCTATCTAGTTGGAACCTTTAGCTCAACGTGGATGGGCATGCTTTCCGATAAGTACGGAAAAGGAAGAATCCTCAAGCTTTCCATCAGTATTTTATTTATCGGCGGTGCGCTTACTCTTCATCCAAATTTATGGTTAATCGTCCTTGGCATTGCGATCTTTACGTTTGGATTCTTCGGGGCTCATTCCATTTGTAGTAGCTGGGTCAGCAACTATGGAAACGAGAATAATACACAATCTACCTCTATTTACCTATTCGCCTACTATTTTGGCGGTAGTGTGGTGGGCACGCTGTCAGGAACCCTTTTTTACGCAGTCGGCTGGTCGGGCATCGTTGCCATGATTGCCGCGTTAGCCGTCTTGTCCTTCCTCTCCGCTTTTCGCGTTACAATCATAAAAAAGCACCAGCAACCGGCTTAAGATAAAGGCCGATTGTTGGTGTTTTTATTTTTGAAAAGGATAACGCACACCGGTTAACTGTTCCGAAACCTCCCAAAGTCTTTTCATCACATCTTCTTCAACGTACCCGTTCTTAGGTGTAACAATGATCGGATTTCCTTTTCGCTCTCCTTTTCCATCTGGACCAATAAATTCTCCGCCGATCAATGATTCCTCCATCGCCGCATAAATCGTTGGGAGGCTCCCCTTCTCAGCAGGCTGTGTGAAAAATTTCATGGCGGAACGAACGTACCAAGGTGTCTTACCTTTACCAAACTGGAACAAGTTCGTTGCGGAAAAACCCGGGTGAGCCACAGTACTAATCGTTTTATACTTATTTTCTTTTAAACGTCGATCGAGTTCCTTCGCAAATAGTAAGTTCGCCAATTTACTTTGTCCGTAAAATTTTTGTGCGCTATACCCTTTCTTTCCATCTAGATTATCAAAGTTGATTTCACCAAATCGATAAGCAATGGAGCTTAAAGACACCACCCGCGCGCCCTCGCTTTTTTCTAATAGAGGGAGAAGTTGTGCCGTTAATGCAAAATGACCAAGATGATTACTCGCAAACTGTAGTTCAAATCCATCTTCCGTAATTTCATGTGGCGGCATCATCACCCCTGCGTTATTTACAAGGATATCAATTGCCACATCGTCTCGCAGCATTCCTTCACTAAACGCGTGCACACTCGATAGCTTAGATAGATCAAGCTCTCTTAGTTCAGCATGTCCGCTTGGATGAAGCTGCATTAATGCTTCTTTCGCAGACTTTCCTTTATCCAAATTTCTCACTGCCATCACGACACGGTAACCTTCAGCAAGAAAGTGCTTCGCTGTCTCATAACCAATGCCGCTGTTTGCACCGGTGATAACAATTGTCTTCATATTCAATCGAACTCCCTTTATGATAAAATAAAATTGTGACAGTTGTAACATTATTGTGCAGTTATCGTACCAACTAGTCTACCATCAGTCAACGAACGAAAAGGAACTGTGACAAATCCATTTAGATGTAACAGAAAGGACGAGTTTAAGATGCTCCAAAACCGTAATCGCACATATAAAAAAACACGCTATGCCCTCATACAAGCGCTTTTAACATTAATGGACAAACACGCCTATAAAGAAATTACCGTTAGCGAAATTGTGGATGAAGCAGTCGTTTCGAGACAATCGTTTTACCGCCACTTTGACGGAAAAGAAGACGTCATTCAAAGTTATTTTGACGAGCTGTGCGAGCAATTTCTCTCATTGATCAATGAAAAAAAGGACATGCACATACATGATGTCCTCTTAGCATATTTTCAGTTTTGGGCAGACCATCGCCTACTTGTGTTAACCCTTTATAAACATGGTGACCGTACCATTGTAGACATTAGCCATTATTTAAAAGCATTGGCCGATCTGATGTTCCAGCATAAGACCATGTCTTCTTATGAGCAGCAATTTATCGTCGGCGGCATTTTTTCCGTAAAGCTTCACTGGATTCAAGAAGGGATGTCCCTTTCTCCTGAAGAACTAACAAGCCACATCATCAAGTCGATCCCTTCCAATTAAGACGTTCTCGGAATGACGAAACAATTGTCCACATGGTCAAACCCAATTTTCGGATAGTATGTCATCGCTTCTTCTGATGCTCGTAAGATTAGTGCAGTCTTTTCACCAATCTCTTCTTTCGTTTTTTCGATTAACTTCCGGCCAATTCCCTGGGCTTGATAGTCTCGATCAACAGCTAAATCAGATAAATAACAGCAATAACTAAAATCCGTTAAGCCTCTCGCCACTCCAACTAATCGATCTTCATCCCAAGCCGTCACTAGCAAATTGCCGTGCTGAAGCATCGTCTCCAATCTTTGTAAATCTTCGGTTGGACGATTAATCGCTGACGCTTTAAAAACCTCCGCAAGTTGCTTCGGCGTAATGGCCTGTCCAGTTTTCAATGTAATCATTGGTGGTCTTCCTCTCTTGTTTGGTGTGGATACACTTGGTTGAAATAAGTAGGATACGCTAATACAAAACCTTGATCATCCACTGTAAACACGGTTTCAAACTGTCCGCTTTTATAATGGAACGTTTGTGTATCCTCTCTCTTATGGATCCTTTTGTAAGATTGCTTTACTTTTTTATACGTTAAGTTCTCATGATCAATATAGACAACGTCAATTAAAGCTGGCTCTACCCGTTGTTCCCAATTCAATCGTTTAATTGGCAGTGAATTTGTTAGTGGTGTACATGACAAATCGACATCAACGGCTTCAGTTAAATCAGGAATGTTTGTTCCATCTTTTAAAAACCATTTCCCTGCCTTATCCACTGTTAAAAATAATCCACCATCTTGTCCTTTTTTGCTCACTTCCAAATTTTCGACTTCCCAGTTCTGGTTCAAACGTAGCGTATACTCTATACAGGTTGGCGAATGATTCTCAAGAGTCATCACTGTACTGCACACCTTTATCCCCGCTTCTCCCCTTTCAATATGAGCAATTTCTAGACCGGTGTACTCAATGTTTTTCCAAACACGCTTCGTCTTCATATTATTCATTCGCTTTCCCGGAAAGAAATTCAAGTGGTTCGGCACACCTTTGATAGCCATTGCGCTTGTAGAAAGGCACGGCTTCATCACTTGGCCAAACAATTGCAAATTCAAACTGATTGTCCTTGATCCACTGATGAATGGATTGAAGTAATTGGCTTCCAATTCCCTCATTTCGAACTTCAGGTGAGGTGTACACATTCGTCATAAAAAGGAACGGATGTGTCACTCTTCCTGGTCGCGGTACTTTATGTACAAGTTCAGTATAGGTATGGGAGACAATTCTCCCCTCCTTTTCTGCAACCCAGATAAACCAACGATTATTGGTTAAAGCATCTTTTAAAAACGTTGTACATTCCTCTTCAAACTCAAGAAATGATGCTTCGCCCTTTGCTGGGTCACCCTCAATTGTAAAATCCCAACGCATCGTTACAAGACGAGCAATATCTGCTTCTGTAGCAAGTCGTATCATCGTTGCGTTCCACGCCCCTTCACTTCGCCATAAATGCCTCGACTTCTCGCTTCGATTGCAGAATGAAAACCTGCCTTCCTTCTGAATAGCGTTCAATCATCTCTAAAATAGCTGGTCGCTTCTTTTTCGGGAAATCCCAAATCCATTTTAAAAATGCTGGGTCTAATTTTTCTTCGCATCCTTCATGCATATCCGGCCTGGTTTTGTGGCGATACATCCGATACCTTTTGATGGCTCGATAGACACAGACACTTCTTGGCATATCTAAATAGATAATCGTGTCGCATGCTTGTAATCGAATCGGCAACGTTCCACCGTAGTGCCCATCAATAATCCACTCATCTTTTTCGACCAGTGAATGTTGCGTCTCTTCCTGCTCTTCTCGAGAAGTCATTTCCCAATTTGGTTTCCAATGAAGAGCATCAAGATGAAAGACTTCTATGTTCAATTTTTCACTCATCCGTCTCGCAAGTGTCGATTTTCCAGCTCCTCCTGAACCAATAAGCACGATTTTTTTCATAGAACCTCCCCAAAATGACCAACTATTTTCTTACTATGCTAAATAAATTGACTTCAATCACCCGAAAAGCCTATACGTATTGTCGTTTCCGATCCTTTAATCCCTTTTTGATTTACGGATGACACCTCCACTTGGTTCAACCCTTCTGACGCATTCCAATCAACTGAATTGCCTGAAATTTGAACAGGTTCACTCTCATTCAAACGCACTTCAAATGTTTCATGACCAGGATGAATGGTGTGGAACGTCAACGTAAAGTGAGGTTCCACAGCGAACAAGTGCATGTTGTTCTCAAAATCTTTATGCTCCTTCAACCCATAAGTTGTAATAATGTCTTCGGGAATCACTGGATCTTTATAATTAAAAAGGATAGTTGTTTGCGTGGGATCGGCATAAAACCGTTCTGTATCATTTGTAAAAAGAGCATGTGATAACTGCATGAATTGAAATGCTAGAAGCTGACGCTCACTTCTTACGTGTAAAAACAGGTCTACAGTTTGTTGATTCATCCAAATAGATGTACTGACATAGCCAAAATAATTTTCGATAAAATCTTTATACTGTTTGACCGATGGACCATCCATAGATAAGACATGGATGGATGCATCTTGGAAGGAACGAGAAAATTCCTCGTAATTTAACGGGATGTCTTTCACTGCGGCATAGCTGTTGAATTGTGGATCTAAAAAGAGCCATTTTTTTAAATGAACAGACCATACTTCTACCACAACATGGGACTGGCCAATTCCACCATAATCTGCTACTTCACTAAACACGCGAACAACACGAGCGACGTACCCTAAAGCGAGCAGGATATCGCTCGTTACTTTCGCGTATTCTGCACATCGAAAGGATTTGCCTGCCTCCGCTTCATTCAGAATATTGAAGGATGAGAAATGCTCACCAGTATTGATTCCATCGTGATCAAAGCGTTGATGGACCCAGCTCAATATTGTAAGAAAGACTTCCCATTCGTCCGTTGAACCGATGTCAAGATGTCCATGTACATATTCTCGTAGCTGTTCTAACTCTTCGTCACTCGTTCGAAGATGCGTAAGGTTTGATAAAGACAGGTGATTGTTTGATTCTAAAATTTTAATTTTTTTCAAGCAAACATCCCCTTTTTCTTAAGATTGGTTTATGTATGCATCAGTCCAATAAAAAAGAAAAATCCTATTACACCGCAGTTAATTAATGTAATGATTAACGCGACTATCGCCAGTTTCGAAGGTTCATTTTTTGAAATCAATACGAGCAAAATTCCGATAACGGTTACAACCGTGCCAATAAAAATAAAGAGCATCATGGGAAAGCTAGCTGCTTCACTTGTTGCGGAGGCAATCGGGTCTAAGAGAATCATGGTTAGTGTCACAAGGATGCTTAACCCAATGAGTCCGTAAGATCGCCATGAATAGGTGCGCGCTTCCATATTGATCCAACTCCTTTCTTAATATTGTCATTGGTTAAAATATAGCATAAAAAAAAGCGCGCCACATTAAGTAGCGCGCTTTTTCTTATTGAAACACTAAAATGATGCCCATCACTGCTATGAACGAGATCGCGCTACCCCAAATTAATTCTGAAAGCGTATGTCGCTTCATTTTTAACGATGCCCAGTAGACCAGGGCAATGAGTAGCAAACCGATGAAAGCAATGGAACCAAGAAAATAAATTAAGAAACTGATTGGTCCGACGACCCCACATGCATGACCGCTAGCACGAATGCGAAGGACTTTATTAAAAACGACAATACCTACACCAGAGAGGAAATAAATCCAATAAATCATTGTCGTTCCTTCTGGGGCATTTGTCACATAGGCAAATAGAATACCAAAGACATAACCTAAGACACCCATGAAAATGGCGAAATTACGTTGTCCTTCCCTTCCTTTATGCCGAAATCCTGGCACAATAGGCTGAAGAGGGTAAGCCATTACCGGCAACACCACTAAAAACAGAAGGGCAAAGCTAAATTGAAACCAGCTATCAAAAATAGAGGGTTCCGCAACAAATAAAAGGAGTAGTGCTACGAAAGCCATAAGTGGAGCAAGGGTTGCTATACGAATACCTTTTGCACATTTCAACGAATTCACTGTGTCACCTACTTTAGTACGAGTCCTATTAAGTATATTTTATGTCCACAATAGACACAACAAAAAGCACCTCTTCGATCGAGATGCGTTTGCTTCTACTTTTTCAGGAACCACTATATACACTTTTCGTCTATAAATCACACCATCTCCCCCTCCCTTGTTACGTTAGCATATATTATTAAAATTTTCTTGCATATTAAACAACTTTTCGAGTAAGATGAAAACATTACACATCAAAAAGGAGATGAGATTCATGTACTTGTTACATCGAAAATGGAAAAACCGTAACTTCATAGCCATCGAGTCTCGTCGAACCTGTAATGTGTTTAACTAACACTACTTTTTCTCGGACTCGTCATGAGGACCGATTGCATATGTGTGAGAGACGTGCGGCGTAACCGTGCGTCTTTTTTTGCTAAACGTCCCCTCTGGCAAAAGTCAGAGGGATCTTTAAAGGAGCAGAATGATGAACATCAAAGATTACTTACAACCCTTACAACAGCAAGGCATTCTCCCTGATAAGGAGATGACTCTTCAAAAACTAAGTGGCGGAACGGTTAGTGAAGTCTACCAATTGGACATTCACGCAAAAAGATTTATCTTGAAAAAACATTCCCCTGGCCAAATAAAGGCAGAAGCACAATTTTTCAATGCCTATGAAGGCTCTGACATCCTCCCTACGCCCATTTATGTCGATCCTTTATTTGAATTTGCGGTCTATCCTTATTTAAAAGGAAGTTGCAACAATCGAACCATACAAAAGGCTGATTTTCTTAAATTCCTTGTGCGAGAGCTTTTTTCTACATACAAACCTGTAGAGACCGGTTGGGGTTGGGCAGGAGCTACTGTTGACTCTTGGTTCCATTTTTTACAACAGGAAGTGGCGGAAGCAAAACCATCTCTTCTCCCTTTTTTAGCAGAAGAGGACCATCTGCTCGTAATTAAAGCGATCCAAATCGTAACCGAGCGGATGCCTTTAACGAAACCGTTTTTGCTACATGGAGACTGCGGAATTCATAACGTCATGACTACAGGGGACGATCTAACAGGCGTTATTGACCCAGATCCTGTTCACGGTCCACCTTTATACGACCTGATCTATGCCTTTTGCTCGTATCCTGCTGATTTATCCCGACAAACGATTCTGCAAGCAGCACAAGAACTAGAAGGGGTGCAAGTTCAGGCCTACCTAGATTCATTTGTACTCGTCTGCCTTTATCTGCGAATGGACACTTGTATGCGCCATCATCCAGAAGACTTCCCTGCTTATGAAATCAGTTGGGCGCATTGGAAAAGATATCTATAGATGAGAGATGCACATGAATATGCTAGGATAAGAGGTGATTACTTGAACATGAGGAGGTCCAACCATGGCGACCTATGAAACCATAAAACAAACATTATTAACCTATCAGCAAGAACACCTGCTGCATTTCTACGACCAATTAACAGAAACAGAACAGCAAAGCCTACTTACACAAATTGATCAGATTGATTTTGAGAATCTAAAGGAAACGAGCCAACAGCAAGAGGAACGTGCAACCATTTCCGCCTTACCTAGTCATTCTGCGGAGATGTTTACCACGACAGAATTAGTAAACATGCATGAACATGGCCTCTCCCTACTTGCAGATGGAAAAGTAGCTGTCGTTCTGCTCGCAGGCGGTCAAGGAACACGGTTAGGTCATAATGGACCAAAAGGAACCGTCAATATGGACGGAACCGCTGCTACCTCTTTATTTGCTTTACAAGCAAAGCGTATCCAAGCATTACAACAGGAAGTGAAAACAACGATCTCTTGGTACATCATGACAAGCCCAATTAATGACGAAGAGACGACAACTTTTTTTAAAGAAAATGGTTACTTCGGTCTAAAACCGGAGCAGATCACGTTTTTTCTCCAAGATGTAAGTCCAGCTCTCACCCCAGAAGGGAAAGTGATGCTCGAAGATAAAGGTACTGTCTTTCAAGCACCGAACGGAAACGGTGGGGTATTCGCATCGATGCAAAAAGCTGGTATTCTAGCAGAACTTAAAAACAACCATGTCAAATGGGTCTTTTTTAACAACATTGACAATGCCCTTGTTCAAGTAGCAGATCCATACTTTCTTGGCTATGCAGATCAACAAGGAGCGGCCATTTCAAGTAAGTCTGTAAAAAAAGCTGATCCCAATGAAAAGGTGGGTGTGCTAGGTCAACGAGACGGGAAACCTTCCGTCATTGAATATTCAGAGCTAACCGAAGAGCAGCGCCATCAACCAGAACTGCAAGATGCGAATATTGGTATTCACCTGTTTGATGTCGAATTTCTAGAACAAACAGCAGATCAAGTTCTACCGTACCATCTAGCTCATAAAAAGATCTCAACTATTAAAGAAGATGGAACGACTGTCCAACCTTTAGAGCCAAACGGCTACAAGTTGGAGAAATTCTACTTTGACGTCTTCCCTTATGCATCAAACATGTCTATTTTTCAAGTCGAACGAGCAAACGAGTTCTTGCCAGTTAAAAACAAAACAGGCAAAGACAGTTTAGAAGAAGCACAAAAACGTTTTAATTAGAAAAAAAAGAAGTCAAGAGACCTTCGTCTCTTGGCTTCTTTTCTATACTTTCACCCATTGTGTGAAAACGTAGTAGAGCGTAACAATGAACCCAGTAACCATAAAAACAATACTCATGATGTAAGGAAACCAGCCATTAATGTCTGACAAAATTGCGCCGAGTTTACTCTGGGAAACGGATTCCCAATTCACAAATACAGGTGAATACACAGCAATAGCAAGATGCATCAATCCGAATAATAAGACCCCTAACCCTAAAAACACATAGCCGAATAGTAAGTGTTCTTTTTTCAACTACTCTCCCGCCTTTCTTCAGTTTAAGCGATATGAGCCTATTCACCCTGAAATAATATCTTAATATTTAAAAATTAATGAATTCAATAACCAAAAACTGGTTTGAAAAAACGAACGATTTAGTTAAATTGGCGAACTTCTTTTATTATAGATGAAAGGCAACTTATTTTGTTAATTAATTTTAATGAATGACTATAGATTTACTTTGGTGTAGTTTTAAAGGGAGTACGCTCAAACGAAGAAAGCTTGGTTGAATGATTGAAAGACACTAAACGGGTCTTTCACGCAAATTCAATCAACGTTTTCCGATATGACAAATGTAGACAAAGGAATCACGTACAAGAAAAATCGGCGCCATCTATTGCCGTCTTTTGAAATTTCGTTATTTCCCAATCCCCATAAGCCGTCCCGCCATGAGCAAACATCATTTTCACCTTGAAAGCCTGTTTATGATTATACGCCACCATGTCTACAAGAAATTGTTCTCCCTCGATTGTTTTTTTGAACGAATGACTGGTTACACATCGAAATTGCATAGGTTGGTCAAATCTCATTTTTATTTCATTTGAGAGATATACAAATAATAATGATTCAATGATTTGCTCTTGATCACTTTGGGTACTTCTTTCTGCATGCGCCACTGCTGGAGCGGAGAGAATACATACAGCGAGAAGGATGGACTGTAAATATGGTTTCATGATTTAAATGCCCTCTTTTTCATTTGATTAGGCATAGTATCTCCAACTTTGTTGGTTTCATGAAACTCAATTAGGCGATCATGAAAAAACTCCCCAGTATGAGAGCTTATTTTACCGTTTGGACATGAACGTTTAAAATAAAGGGTACGATGTAAACAGAGCATTTGTTTAGGAAAAAGGAGAATGATGGATGACGATTACGATTAGACAAGAAACCGAATTAGACTATCCGATAACGGAAACAGTTATTGAAGAGGCTTTTAAAAACGAACAACAGAGTGATCAGCAGGAGCACGTACTAGTAGCAAAAATTCGCAAGTCGGATGCGTTTATTCCACAACTTTCACTAGTAGCGCTGGATAAAGAAATTGTTGGCCACATCCTACTTTCGCACATTACGATTGTGAATGAAGAGAACGCCGTCGACTCGTTAGCACTTGCCCCTGTATCTGTTACCCCTTCTTACCAAAGTAAAGGCATAGGTAGTCAATTAATTCGCACTGCCCTACAACAAGCTAAAGATCTTGGTTACGAATCCGTAATTGTCCTTGGCCACGATGCCTACTACCCCAAGTTCGGGTTCAAAAGAGCGAGTGCGTTTAACATTAAAGCACCCTTTGATGTTCCAGATGACGCATTTATGGCTCTTGAGTTAACCCCTCATGCGCTCGATCACGTAACAGGAATTGTTCAATACTCTAAACCGTTTACGGAGTAGATTTTGCAGAAACGTCTTTAGCAAAAAAAGCACGACTCTAGTTGAGCCGTGCTTTTCTTATTATGGGTTGTTTGACCATAAGCCAGCATGTTTAAGAACAACACGCGGGTGCAGCTTTAACTGGGCGACCATGAGATCGGCCATGTCTTCTGGCTGCATCACTTTTTCAGGATTTCCGTCAGTTAAGTTTAGATCTTTTGCCATATCCGTTGCGACTGTACTTGGCGTAAGGGCTGTCACACGTACATTCTGCTTGCGCACTTCCATCATGAGCGATTCAGTCATCCCAATCAAAGCTGCTTTTGAAGCCGTGTAGGCGCTCGTAGCTGGCGCGCCTTTTTGACCGGCGGTTGAAGCAATGTTAATGATGTCTCCTGTTTGGCGCTCGACCATTTCTGGTAAAACCGCGCGGGTTGTGTAATAGACACCTTTCACATTCACATCAATAATATTTGTCCACTCTTCTGGTGTTAAATCCATGAAGCCACCGAATTTTGAAATACCCGCATTGTTGATCAACACATCGATGGGACCTAATTCGGTGCGAATGCTTTCAACGGCGCTTGTAATAGATTCCAAATCCTCAATGCTTGCTGCGGCAATGGCAACGTTGACGTCGTATGCTTTTAACTCCGCTGCTACGTTTTGCAAATTTTCGAGGGTACGACCAACAAGACCAACGTGCATGCCTTCTTTCGCAAACGCAATAGCGGTAGCGCGTCCAATCCCTCGACCCGCTCCTGTAATTAACGCGACTTTTCCTGTAATGGATTCCATCTTCTTTCACTCCTATAAATTAGATTGTTCTATTCTAGCCTATCTAAAATCGGAACGCAAAAATGAATAATTTACTCATGATTGTCCAGCCCACTTCATATAGTGGACAAGGAGGTGAGTATAAATGGTCGTCAGTGTCATGGTTAGCTTTCTTATTCTTGGTTTAAGCTTGGGTGCGCCAATCGGTCCTGTCAACGCTGCCAGAATTGAAAAAGGGATTCAGAATGGATTCGTTCATTCGTGGATGGTTGGTTTCGGAAGTCTAATGGCTGATGGCATTTTCATGGCCTGCGTTTATTTAGGACTCCATCACTTTATTGACACACCATTTATCCAATCATTCCTCTGGCTATTCGGTGCGTTTGTGTTGCTTTACTCAGGAATTGAAGGAATGATGCGTTCAAATCGATTTTCGATCATCGAAAATCGAAATAAAGATAGCCTCATTCACTGTTTTTTTAACGGCTTCCTAATCTCAATATCCAACCCAATGTCGATCATGTTCTGGCTTGGTATCTATGGCTCGATTATGGTAAAAACAGCTGAAACCGCAACAAACCAGCAGCTGCTACTCTATACACTAATGATTTTCATTGGCCTAACCATTTGGGATCTCTTTGTTGCTTCAATGACAAGTGGTGGAAGGCGCTTCCTCACACCAGCAACCTTAAAGCTTATTGCGCTTTTGTCAGGTCTATCCCTTGTCGCATTCGGGGTATACTTTGCGATACACGGCATTCAACTGTTTTTATAATTCAGAAAGACCTTTCGGATCAACCAAAAGGTCTTTTTCTATTTTGCTTTAAAATTATAAAGTGGCTTCATCATTTGATTCACTTCAACTGTCGCATCAATTTGCTCAAGAATCTCTTTCATTGGTTTGTAAACCATTGGCGCTTCATCAATGGTTTCTTCTGATAAGGACGTCGTCCATATTCCCTTCATGGTCTCTTGAAACTCATTTAAGTTGAACCGTTCTTTTGCTTTTCTTCGACTCATCAACCGACCTGCGCCGTGAGGACCAGAGTAGTTCCAATCCGGGTTCCCTTTTCCTGTCGCAAGAATGCTACCATCTCGCATATTTATCGGAATGATGACACGCTCTCCTTTTTTTGCGGAAATGGCCCCTTTTCGTAACATGTTATGATCTAGATCAATATAATTATGAATCGTTGTAAAGGATTCTGCGATGGTCCAACCCATCTTATCCACTATCTCACTTACCATTGCTTTGCGGTTTAGCAACGCATAATGTTGAGCAATCCCCATATCGTTCATATAGTCAGCAAATCCCTCACCTTCAAGGAATGCCAATTCTTTTTTTATACCCGGATGCTTATAGCTAGAAAGGGCTTCTTCAATTTCATGATTGCGGTTTTCCTTTTTTAATTCGGCAATAAGTGCATCCCGTTCTTGTTTATACGCCATTAACTCATCATAGGCCCGATTTTGATAGTGCTCCGCAATTTGCTTACCTAAATTTCTTGATCCTGAATGAATGACAAGGGCGATTTTATCCCCGTACTCATTTAACTCGACAAAATGATTGCCTCCACCAAGGGTCCCAATGCTGCTCAATGCACGATTTAGATTAAATGGCGCGCGAATCGATGCAAATTTCACTTCTTTTGCATAGGCATGGCGTTTGTTCTGTGCCCTAATTTGAAAGCCATGAGGGATATGCTTGCGAATAACCTCATCCAACTGATCAAAGTTCACGCCTTCCTCTGGTTTATGTAGAATCGCAACTTCTAGTCCACACCCGATATCCACACCAACAAGGTTTGGGACAATTTTATCTGTGATCGTCATGGTCGTGCCAATTGTACACCCCGCTCCTGCATGGGTATCAGGCATGATTCGAATGGTTGAACCTTCAACAAACGATTGATTACATAACTCCACGATTTGATCCATTGCAGATGGATCAATGGTGTTTGTGAAGATTTTTGCAGTATTATAGCTTCCTTTTGCTTCAATCATTTGATTCAGCTCCTTTCTCTTATTATATGGCGACAATTGAATAAATCGAGAATTTTTTTACAATTCATTGACGGTAATCTACCATTCCTTTTAAAATAAGCAAAAACCCTCATTCTTATGAACGAGGGCTACAGGTCGAGATCGTGACAAATCCCTTTATTTATCTTCCTTTTTTCAAAAGCACAATCGAGATGACGAGCATGAGTAGCGAAATGACAAACGAGGAGACAGTCGCACCAACTGCAATAATTAGATTTAATGCTTCATAGGAAGACAATGCCCCACCCCTTTCCATCATCACACACGACAACGTACCTGTACGTATTAATGAGAAACGAATGAATCATGATCCTAATTTTTGCTTGAAACACTACTTTGGACTTGGTTTCCCAATATGCTTAGGAGGCTTAATCAATGAGACAAATTATCGCATTAGGGGGCGGCGGATTTTCAATGGAACCTGATCACCCGTTCCTTGACGACTACATCTTGCAGCAAGCAAATATGGCAAACCCAAAGATCTGTTTCCTGCCAACAGCAAGCGGCGATTCAGCTGGATATATTGAGCGTTTCTACAATGCTTTTGAATCAAAACCATGCACGACAAGTCATTTATCTTTATTTAAGCCCCCTACTCGAGATTTACGATCATTCATTCTCGAAAAAGATGTTGTATACGTTGGTGGAGGGAACACAGTGAACATGCTTCTACTTTGGAAGCATTGGGGGCTGGACAAGATTCTTAAAGAAGCCTATGAACAGGGCACGATTCTTACTGGATTAAGCGCTGGGTCCATTTGTTGGTTTGAAGAAGGAATAACTGATTCTTATGGAGCTGGCTTGGAACCCATCAACGGATTAGGATTTTTATCAGGAAGTCATGCGCCTCATTACGATGGTGAGCACGAGCGGCGACCAACATTTCACCGATTGATTAATGAAAAGAGGATCAAACATGGGATTGCCGCAGATGATGGCGTTGGTCTGCATTATCAAAACGGATCACTAACCACGATCATCAAGTCACGCAAGGATGCACATGCCTATTCTGTACAAATCAATCATGGTGATATTGAAGAAAAACAACTAGAAAGCACGTATCTAGGTAATAAACGCAAAAAATCTTCATGAATGATGGTCAATCACTCATGAAGATCGCTTTCACCACTATTACGTGCGTAATGGCTTTAATTTCGCTTCAATTTCTTTACGCTTTGGCTCAAGAAATGGCGGCAACGACAACTCCTTGCCTAAATCCTCTAACTTTTCATCAATATCAAAACCTGGTCCATCAGTAGCTAACTCATACAAGATGCCATTTGACTCTCTAAAATAAAGCGATTTAAAATAGTACCGATCCACAAAGCCGGACGTGGTGAAACCTTCTTTTTCAATATGATCGACCCACTGACGAAGCTCTTCTTCCGTCTCGACACGAAATGCAATATGATGCACACTGCCTCTACCTTCCCGCGCTTTTGGAAGATCTTTGTTTTCTTCTACATGAATTTCACTTGAAAGACCATTCTCACCTATTGCGAATACAAGGACCGTATAATCACCATTGGTATATTGCCCTGTTTGAGTAAAGCCTAATACATCAGTCAATACTTGTCCTGTTGGTTCTGCATAGCGAACTTGTAACGTTGCTGGACCAAGGCCGATAATCGCATGTTCCCCAGACACTTCATCTGTACCGTTTTCAAGAACAGGCGATGCGTCTTGGTCCACAACAAGACTCATTCGATGACCGTCAGGATCTTGGAATGGTAAAACAAGCACACCATTACGCTCGCGAATCTCTTCGTGCTTAACTTGATACTTGTTGAAACGCTCAGACCAGAATTGAAGTGCTTCATTGGATGGAACGAGCAACCCAATTTCATAAATACGGTTTGTTCCCTCTCGCTTTTGAGCGAGTAATGGAATTTCAAAAAATGTAACCTCTGTGCCTGGAGAACCTTTTGAATCGGCGTAAAACAAATGATAATTTGACGTGTTATCTTGGTTCACTGTTTTTTTCACTAATCGCATACCGAGAATGTTTCTGTAGAAAGCTAAATTACGTTCTGCATTTGCCGTTAGAGAAGATACATGGTGATGACCTTTAAGTTTCATGGGTGTCACTCCTTTTTCTAATCTTGATTTATTTATAGTTTACAGGTAAACTGAATGTGAGTCAATTTTAAGGGAGGGTTTTTCATGCGTTATTTCTATCATCGTAGTCAAACGACAACAGATACATTCATTTTGCTTCACGGAAGTGCTGGAAGAGAATCCGATTTACTTGAAATTGCAGGTGATTTAGATGTCTCTTTCTCCGTCATCGGCTTACGAGGAGACGTCCGGGATGAAAAAGGCTTTCGCTATTTTTCTCGTCCAACGAACGGAGCGTTTGATTATGATGATATCAACGCTCGTACGGAAGACATTCACGAAACCATTAAAGATCTTCTAAAAAAGAACGGCACGAAGGATGCGCGCCTTCATTTGATTGGATACTCCAATGGAGCGAATGTTGCAACAAATTTAATTCGACGGTATCCAGAAGACTACACAAGCGCCGTGTTGTTCCATCCGAGTCACCTGTTTCGTGATGCACGTGACATTGACCTAGATGGTACAACGATTTTTATTTCCGCTGGTGCAACAGATACACTCGTTTCACCTGGAGATGCCTTCGCACTTGAAGCACAACTACAATCTTATGGTGCGCAAACCAAGCTCGCCTTAACCGATTATGGTCACGCCCTTACAACTGCTGACATCGAGGAAGCAACGAACTGGTGGAAAATCGTTCAAGGAAGCTCATTATGAAACAAAATGATAAAACAAAAGAAGAAGTGCTCGCACTCCTCGTCTGGTTTCGATTGTCGCGAACGTACCACCAAAGTCTAAAACGTTCAAATACCTTTTTAAAAAAGTGGGGTCTTACAGTTGCACAGTTTGATGTACTCGTCCAAATTGGCACGCATACACGTTTATCGCAACTTGATTTAGCGAATACCCTACTTGTCACGAAAGGCAACATAACAAAGCTACTTATGAAAATGGAAGAAAACGATTGGATCATACGGGAAAAAGAAAAAAAGTCCAAATACCTTTCGCTAACGTCAAAAGGCCAAGATCTGTATAACGAGATTGTCCCACAACAGGAACACCAACAAGCCGCCTATTTCGAACGATTAGATGGCGAAGAGTTAAAACAACTCCATGATTTGCTTAAAAAAGTAGGCGAACCAGAAGAAACGTAAAAAGGAGCGGACAGCAGTCCCGCTCTTTTTTCACGTCGTTAAACCGTAGCCGTTTTCTTTTTGAATACGGCTAACGATACACCATATGCCATCGTTGCAGCTATAAAACCATTTATGTAACCAACGATAGGATAGTAAGCCGTACCATTTTCAACTATAGAAATCCAACCTTGCACGTACAGCATGGTCAGAACGTATCCAGAAAGAATGTCTAAAGCAAACAGTAGTACGATAAACACAGCAATAAATAGTAAATAAGGTTTCATGATTGTCCCTCCTCCCCTCTATACGAACCCAAGATGAGAGTCGTTTCAAAATAAGTCTATGTGACGGTTCTTTATGCTCGATCTACGTTTATAAAACTCATTTCTGCTTTTCGATCCACGTCGCATACCTCCACTAGCTTTTTAAATCATCTTATCATTTTTTTCATTGCGGCAAAATCTGCTCCATTCGAGCGCCCATTGAAAATAGACCATCATGCTCAAAGCAATAAAAATGGCGCTAACGCTATAGTGCCAAACCATTGAACTCATAACGACTAGCAAGAAAGTGAGCGATAAAACACCTATGGCCCCAGTGACAAATCGTAGTTTCGAACGTCTCGTTAATGAGATTTGTTTCTTACAATGAGGGCACGTGATACGAAATGCCTTCATCCGTAGCCAAGCGAGGGCATTTAGTTGCTCGTTACACATTGGACAAACAGGTTTTTGCATGGTTTTACTCCCTTACGTTGAAAGGATATTTCCTAAAAAAAGCGAAGTACTCTATGACGAAAGGATGATGCAGGATGTTCATCGTAAGTGAGGATTAATTAAAAACTAGATTAAAAAAGGATGGTGGTATAAATCAAAACGAGAATGTGAGCTGAATGAACGTGAGTCGTTTTTTTATTACGATTGATTTTTCAAAGATGTGGATCCATACCTTCTTACGCATTTTTCATGACCGCTTTAAAGAACTGGCCCTTCCTCTTGTTACGCTGGCTTTAACGCAATCACCACTTGTGACCGCGTTAGTCTTATTATCTCAACAAGTGGGCACAATCTTTTTTTCTATTCCAATTGGAACGTGGGTGGAGCGACGAAACCCAGTCATTGTCTCTTCTTGCGGTTCAATCTTAACAGGCTTGTTCATGTTTGCGCTTGCTTACGCTGTGAGTTTAGACCATACAAATGCGGTCGTCATCAGCTTTCTATTATGTGCATTGGGCATTGTTAGTCTGTTTCATTCAACTGCTTTTCATATAATGGTTCCTAAAATCGTTGGTCGGCATCGATTATTACGTGCCCACACCTTACTTGAAATGGCAGATGCCATAGTTACGTTACTAGGCCCTGCTTTAGGGGGCTACCTTTTAGCGACCTATGGCGCAAGCACGACATTAGCAATCTGTGGAGGAATTCTATTAACAGCGTCCATTTTTTTAATCTCTTTACGCTATGATTATACGAAACCTACATCTAGAAATAGAGAGCCTGTCAAAGCACGCCTTCGTATGTTTACCATTCAATCTGTTGAAGGTCTGACCTTTTTATTTAAAAATTCGGCGCAACGAGCATCCACGTTAGCTTTGACAACACTAGGGTTTTCAACGATATTTATTACGCTAACGCTAATCTTCCATGCTTCAAGCACGCTCCAGTTTTCCGAACAGGAAGTTGGTTTGCTGTTATCAAGCGCAGGTCTCGGAAATATCATAGGCGTACTAATCATAAACCGATTTAAACAATCCAACTGGCTCTATTTATTAGTCGTATTGTTGGTACTATCTTCTCTCGGTGTCATGCTGCTGCTCACCAGCTCATTTTGGCTCATGTGCTTTGGTATGATGCTGTTCGACGGCGCCCTTTCTATGGGATTTGTCGTTCAAGTTGCTGTTCATCAAGGCATTACCCCAGATTCATTGCTTGCACGAGTACGAAGCGCAACCTATGTAATTGGAGGGCTTGTTTCCATGATTGCAACAATCCTCTCTGGTTTATTAACAGAATTGAATTCCCTTGTAGCTTTAGGATTTGGCAGTCTCATGTTGATCGTTCCAGCCTTCCTCTTACTCCGCTATCGGCACGCTGGCGTAGGGCTTCATGAGCTGCAACCACTTGAAAACGTGATGACAAACTAAAAAGGAGAGTCCTACCCTCTCCTTTCTTCTGTGATGCCCCAAATGGAAAAGAGGATACCAACGACGCCTACAACGATCGAGGTAGTAAAAATAGCAGACGAATAAACCGTCTCTCCTTGCAGAATCGTGCTAAATTCAACAGCAGCGGGCACTTCATTGCCATAGCCACCTGCTAACACCGCCGCAATTAGATAGTGACCAACAAATAAAATCGCAGCAGCAATCATAAGTCCTGAACCAACAAGTGCTTTAACCATAAACGAAATCCCTCCGATCTTTCTAATAAAAGGAGCAAACCATGCCAAATCACACACCTAAACATATTATTTCCGCCGCAACCATCATCCTAAATGAAAAAAACGACATTCTTTTGATCAAAGGACCTAAACGAGGCTGGGAATTTCCAGGTGGACAGGTGGAAGAAGGGGAATCCTTAATTCATGCTGCCATTCGCGAGACAAAAGAAGAAACCGGTTTAGATGTGGAAATCACTCAATTTTGCGGAATCTTCCAGAACATTCGTTCATCAATTTGCAACACCCTCTATTTAGCAAAAATCGTTGGTGGTGAAATGACCACAACCCCAGAAAGCTTAGAAATTGGTTTCTTCTCCATTGAAAAAGCGTTAGAAATGGTCACATACACCAACTTTCGAGAACGAATCGAATACTGCCTAGATCCAACAAAACAACCATTTATCGTACCGTTTTAAAGGGTACGAATGAAGATGGCTAAATAGGAACTCGTTATGCCAAAGAATGTCTTGGCAGTTAATTGATCAAGCTGCCACCCGTCCTTTTGATACTCGTTGAGCGTCATTTCTAGCTGACTTTGTTTCTTTTTCTTCGTCATTCCGGAAGGCGACAGTTCGACAACTTTATAGGTCATGAAAGATTCAGTCCTTTTTCTTCACACTTACCCTGGAAAAAAGATCCATAAACGTTATATTTCTGAGGGAAGCGTTCAACAGTAATCGACTTCAAATTTATCGAACCTTACCATTTTTTCTTGACTTGGAGTTACTCAAGGGTGATACCTTTTACATACCAATTATAAAGGTGTGATGCGACATTAATCAGCCAACCCCTGCTCATCAAGTACAGATGACAAAGCCTTTCTTCTACATACTTGCGCTTTTATTAGCGTACGCTTCAATCTCGACGGATCTTTATTTGCCTGCACTTCCAGAAATGAGTGCGGCTCTTCGTACGACGCAAGGTGCATTAGAAATAACGGTTTCCACCTATCTCTTAGGATTTGCATTCGGGCAACTCATTTGGGGGCCCTTAAGCGATCGATTTGGACGAAAGCTTCCTCTTGCGGGCGGGCTCGTTCTTTTCGTCATTGGATCTGTAGCATGTGCCTTCTCCACTGACGTGTGGCATTTAATTGTTGGTCGAACGGTTCAAGCCTTAGGAGCAAGCGCAAGCGTTGTGCTAGCTCGAGCGATGATACGGGATCTTTTTCAACGCGAAGAAGCAGCTCGAGTCTTGTCTACACTCACTGCAATTATGATTATTGCTCCCATGCTTGGTCCTATAATCGGTGCACAAATACTAGCGATCTCATCATGGCCCGTTATTTTTATGGTGTTAGCGTGCATTGGTATGGCTACTTTGGCTTCTTTACCAAAAGTAATTCCAGAAACACTGCCCGCAACTTCGCGTGAACAGATCTCCCTTCTTTCCACTTTGAAACACTATTGGTTATTATGCACAAATCGCCTGTTTCTTTCTTATGCTTTGGCATGCGCTACCTTAAATGCTGGAATCTTTGCGTTTGTCGCTGGTTCCCCTTTTGCCTACATTAGTTATTACAACGTATCTCCAACTGTTTACGGAATTCTATTTGCACTCAATTCATTAGGGATTATGGCGGTCAATATGCTCAATCGCAGACTCATTCCTACCTACGGAGGAGACCGTCTCCTTTTAATAGGTGCGAGCTGCGCCACTATCGTAGGTGGTTTACTCGTGCTGATGACAATAACTGGATATGGCGGTCTGTTTGCTTTCGCACTCTTGCTGTTTTTGTTTGTATCTTCAAGTGGCTTCATCGTTGCCAACTCCATTTCTGGAGGCCTAGCAGCGGTTCAGACTGGTACAGGTTCAGCTTCTGCGCTGTTGGGGTTTGCTCAATATGGAGGAGGTATGCTTGGATCAGCTCTACTTGGCCTGGTTGCATCTGGTACACCCATTCCCTTAGCCGTTATCACCTTTGTAGCAGGAAGTACCTGCCTTCTTGCAACACTCGTCATTGTTAAAGAAAGAAAGCGACATGTCAAAAAGGCAGCTTAATGAGGCTGCCTTTTTAGATCTTCTAGCATTTGAACATTCACGAGACCACCATCTTCAAATAA
Organism: Shouchella phoenicis; assembly: GCF_047238345.1. Taxonomy (NCBI): domain Bacteria; kingdom Bacillati; phylum Bacillota; class Bacilli; order Caryophanales; family Bacillaceae; genus Shouchella; species Shouchella phoenicis. The sequence continues at coordinate 3,291,774 of NZ_JBDFMQ010000001.1, forward strand.
CTGTTTAAGCGGGTAAATATGACTCGCTCCATATAAAACGAGAAGACGTTCATCTTCTCGAGCCAGATGAAGAATATGTTGATAGATTCGTAAGTTGCGATACATCCAATAATGGGTAAGCCACTCGATTCCAACGGGGTTTTTTTCCGAACCGATTGAAGCAAGATGTAAGTGCCCTCGATGCATCGCTTTTAAGCGCTGAAGCTCATTTAATTTATGTAGATATTCAGCCATGGTCTGATTGTATAAATAAGCTCCCAGTTCGTCTTCTGATCTTTTAAAACCATCAAGAATTTCTTGAAATTTATCTGTTTGATAGGTTGTACCGTAATGGAAAGGATCAGCATGAACCTCACCTTGCCAGTCCACCGCTTCAATCGTTGAAAGATTCATTTGCTTTGCCAGCCGAAAGCCAATCTGATCAATTTCTCCTATCCGTAATGCTTGCTCTCCAAAAAGATAATCTTGATAGTTTCGAGTGAGCTGATCCTGCTTTTCTTTTACGCTCTCTACGCAAATTTTTGTTGGTGAAAAGGAGGAAAGCTGATTGACGAATTGCTTGATTTCATTCTGTCGACCTTCTTCAAGAACGTCAAATTTATTTCCTATCAATATGTCATTCACATTTGACTTATCAAAGTGGTCAACACCGACAAGTAAAATGGTTGGTTTCACATGCTACCCTCCGATTCATAAAACTGATATATGGATAAATTCAGAAAGACGTACGTCACTCATCTCAACCTCTCTTCACTCTGATTCTAAAAACAATAAACGTTCTTTCCTAAAGCGAAAGCTAGAAGTGAAAGAACGTCGCTAGTAAAAATAGAAAAACACAAGGTAACGTAGACAAAGTTAACGCAAATCCTCTCTTACCCTCTTGATCTCCTAGGAGACACCTGACGTACAAGAAACGAAAAGAATTCAATGATTAGAGTCAAAACGAAAAGCACAATCATCCAAAAAAGGATAGCATTTGAGATAAGATGATCAAACGGCGCAAATTCTTGTGTGAACATCGTTTCAGGTAATAAGCCAAATAAGTACAATCCATTTGATCCACTTTCTGCACTATCTTGTAGATTCGGATTAAACCCCGCTAGATCAAGTAAAAAGAAAACGACAAACACAACACCTAACGTCAGCGCACCTGATAAAAAACTTCGTAAAAATGACATATGTTTCCTCCTCTCTTGCTCTATATATACACGTATTAAAGCAGGAAGAAACCTTTTTTTACAATTTTTTCAATTAAAAAAGCTCCCTCTCGTTTAAGAGGGAGACGCTCATTACTTCTCGTCGTTTTGCTGAAAGGAAGACAGTGATTGCAATAATTCATTCGGAAGCTTCAATTGCTCTTGATCAATACTTAATGCTTTAAACAAATCGCCTTCATCACTTTTGGTTGTAAAGCTTAACGATTGATTATGAAGAGCCTCCATTTGCTTATCAAGTGCCGCAGATTGGTCGGCTACTTTTTTCAGTTCATCTAGCATTTGCGATGGAACAGCTTCCTCAAATTTGTAAAAGATCTTATGTTCTAAACTAGCCCAAAAGTCCATAGCTACTGTACGAATTTGAATTTCGACGGGAATATGTTCACGACAATTTGATAAGTAGACGGGTACTTCTACAATAATGTGCATGCTGCGATAGCCGTTCGGTTTCGGTTTTGAAATATAATCTTTTACATCAATGACTTTTAAATCGTCATGGGATTCTAGCATCTCTTTGATCGCAAAGATATCTTTTTGAAACGAGCAATTAATTCGTACCCCTGCAATATCTTTTATATTTTTTTCAATGACGTTTATGTTCAACGGAATCTGTTTACGTTTCAACTTCTGCAGTAAGCTCTCTGGCGTTTTTAATCTAGATGAGATGCTTTCAATCGGATTGTAGTCATGAACATAATTAAATTCTTCTTCTAGAATTTCAATTTTTGTTGTCATTTCATCTAAGGCAAACTTATACTTCATCATAAAGCGTGTGAGTTCTTTTTTTGCCTCTTTTAATTGATGCATCGTAATGGCATTTCCTTGATTACTCATATGCGCGAAATCCTTTCTCACTGCTCAAAAGTCTACATCTATCATTGCACCTCTCCATCAGTATGTCAAAAGGTGTTCCAATGTAAACTTGTGGGTTAGTGTGAAACGCATATTAAAATTCTTTTCGTTTATAAATACCCAGTGCAACAACAAACGAGATAAGAAATAAAATAAGCGTAATCGCAAGCATACCACCACTGAACACAAACCCTGAATCCCAGCTAGAAAATGGCTCTAACCAGCCTCTTGCGTAGGCTTCTTCAAATGCCCAACTCGAAAGGAAAAAGAGCGCGAGCGCCGCAAAAACACTAATAATGAGCACCATATCCGACTTTTCTGTTCCAAGAAAATACGTAAGTGGAAACGCGATTACCGCTAGTAATAATGCCACTGCAATTGCGCCAAGAAAGGTATAAAGCGTTTCCGAGGTAAGAAGACCACCGTTTAGGAAATCACCAACAATAAAGACGGCAGCTGCCACGAGCATTCCTACAAACATAAACAGCAGGAATAAAAGGTAGTGGCTTTGCACAACATTCCCCCGATTAACAGGCGTTGTTAACACAAATTTGCCCCAGCCTGATTTCGCTTCGTGCTTTAGCACTTCTAAAGCAGGTGAGACCATAAAAATAATAGGAATAAAAAGCGCAAACGATACGAGAGATTCGCTTCCAAAGGCTATAAGTAATGCAGAAAGCAACACACTTAAAGCCAGATAACCCCAAAAGCTACGACTGACCATATAATAATTGGTTAGCAATAATCCACTCATCCTTTTTCACCTCGCATCAGCAGTAGTGCAATATCGTCGATTGTAAACGGCTGTTCCTCTACATGATTCGGGACTTTTTCTTTATTGGACACCAGCACGTCCATTCCCTCATTCTGCCTCCTATATGTGATGAGCATGTCGTCTTCAATTTGCGCACATTCCTCATCTGTACAATGAAAAATGGCATAGTTCTGGAGTAAGTCCTCTTTCTCTACTTTCAAAATAATTTGACCATTTTTTATAAAAATAAGCGAATCGGCTATCTTCTCGATGTCACTTGTAATATGACTGGATAACAAGATTCCCCGCTTTCCATCCTTCACGAACTCTTGCAACACTTCAAGTAATTCTTCTCTTCCTGATGGATCAAGACCTGCGGTAGCTTCATCTAAAATGAGTAAACGTGCTTGATGGGATAATGCGATGGCGACAGAAATTTTCATCGACATTCCTCTTGAGAAGGTGCCAACTTTTTTGTCACGAGGTAAAGAAAAAAGATCAATGTAATAAGCGAACGTATCTAAGTCCCATCGTGTATAAAGCTTCTTAAACACTTTCCCTAGTTGGTTAATCGTTAAGTCGTAAGGTAAGTTCATATCATCAAATACAACACCAATGTCTTCTTTAATTGCTGAATCTTTCACATCCATGGGATTACCAAAAATATGGATTTCTCCATCATCTTTTTGCAATGTCCCGATAATCGAGCCCATCGTTGTTGATTTTCCCGCACCATTTTCTCCAATAAACCCAACAATTGAACCTGCTGGGATTGAAAAAGACACATTCTGTAAAGCAAAGCCGTTTCCATCGTAGCGCTTAGATAGATCCTTTACGTCTAAAATTTCTGCCATTCCACTCGCCTCCAGTCATCTTCACACTTATTTCTGTCTAACTATCCAATATATACCAACTTTATATCTAGGCTAAACCTCATAATTGGAAAAGATGGATTTAATCAAACGTTTAATTACATTCGTGTAATCAGGAAGAAAACCGGGTATGGCGTAAGTAAGGGAGGGCTGATTCAATTGACAAAAAGAGTGACTCGAATGTTCATCCAGCTTGTTTTGTTTGTCGGTAGCTTTATCCTCATGCTTTGGCTTATTACACCACTCATTGACTACTTATTTGCAAACAGTAGTCGAGGCGTCACATTCTCTATCAACATTCTCCTGTTCCCACTTCTGCTTGTCGCTTCTTTCCTTCTGACCACGCTCATTTACGAAAAATTAGAAGACTTGTTCTCACCTTAACTCTTTTCTAAGGGTTATCAAACATGGAGTGTCAGCAGGAGGAGTACGCTAGTGATATATCCACATTGCTGCTTTATTTGTTGTATCAAATTCTCCAGAAACCCTCGTGGCGCTTTGTTGTTATAACATAAAATCGTTCAAATACGGATTGGATCGCTCATCCAAATCTCCATCAAAAGTCGGGAAAATTAATTTTTCATACAATTCTTTGAAATATCTGCTACAATGACGAATAAGCATATACTTGAACAAGTAGGTGATTACCGTGCAAGAAACTTTAACACCTGAAGAAGTAGGTGCAAAGATCGTTGAATGGTATAGCTGTATTATCTCGGCTTCTTACGAGCAAGCGATCCTGTTAAAAGAAGAAGCCCGCCATTACGTTGTTCACATGGAGAAAAACGACAAGATCTTAGCCTATTATTCGCTCGTAGAATTTAGACACAATATGTTTGTTGATGAATTTAATAAGAAGCATGAGTTAGGTGATACGTTTCATTTCGTGGAAACAGAGGTCGATCGCTACCTTAAGTATTTATACTACTTTGTAAGCGGTCAATATGAATATACGCAAGAGCGTTATCGTTCAGCGATTAAATTGTTTCGAAAAGCAGAACGTTTGCTTGAGCACGTTAATGATGACGCTGAAGAATCTGAGTTTTATTTGTACATTGGCCTTGTCTACTATCGACTAAATCAGTACCTAATGGCAAGTTCGTATCTTGAACAAGCAGCGACCATTTTTAACCGTTTAAAATATTATGAACGTGCCTTGAACTGTCGACAGGTGTTAGGCGCTATTCGTTCGGAGCTACATGAATTCGAAACAGGGGACGCCATTTTGCAAGAAGCATTTAAAGAATCAACGTTTCCACGGACATCTGCACTTATCCTTCGTACGTTAGGATTAAGTAAGTTCCGGCAAAAAGATTACGAAGCAGCGAAAAGCTATTTCTACCAAGCGCTTGAATATGAAGAACACCAGAACCATCAAATTGGAATGAAGACAAAGTACGATCTTTCCAATACCTTATTCAAACTTGGGGAACAAGAGCAGGCACTGGCGCTTTTTAGCGATGCACAAGCAGGCGCAAACGCCTACAACAACAAAGAATATAAAGCCCGTTGCTTGTTTTTAGACGGACTTTATATTGAACAGGACGTTTCGTTAGTGGATGAGTCTTTAACGCAGTTGACTCGTCACGGCTTGTGGTTTGAAGTGTGTGAACTTGCTGAAGAAATGGTAGACCTTGCAGACCAGCAACAGGATGAATCAACCTCTTTAAAGTACTACCGCATTGCTTATCAAGCAAAAGCAAATCAAAATCGATTAGGAGCTGATCAAGTATGAAAAAATTGATTGCTGCACTTATCATTGTTTTGGCTGTATCATCAACAAGCCTCGTAGCCAATGCTGATAGTGAACCTACTTTCTCACCTCTAGGAAAAACTGAAATCGTTGGTTAACATTTTCTCCCCTTACCTTAACGTAAGGGGCTTTATTGTTTTTTCGCAAGAATAAGGGTCCAGCGATCTTTCTCGACGATGCTTTTTTTACTTTGAATGGTTTGATCCAAATAAGCGACAAGCTTCTTTAACTGCTGATCAGACAATTCGTGAAGCAAGCTTCGCCCCGTGCGTAATTCGATATCGTCTAGAAAGTGTTGCTTCGTTTCATGTGTCGTTCTCGTCTCCCAAAGATGCCACGTTTTTTCGATTTGAAAACCTGCCCCTTGGAGCGCTAAATGAATGGCTTCAACTTGATGACGCCGTTTCTTTTCTATTTCTTTTAAGTGTGGAAAACAATCAAAGAAGTACCCACGAAGATGCTCAGAAGTACCAGGTAAAAAGCAATCCTCTGGCGTGCGAGTTTGAATGAAGTATAGGCCATCTTGTTTAAGCACACGGTTCCCTTCTTCAAAAGCTGGGTCAAGGAATTCCAAATGATGAATCAACGCTCGGGCGAACACCATGTCGGCTTCCTGACTCCCTAAATTCATCCTTGTGGCAGAGCCTACTTGGTAGGAGATCGCCTCACACGTATTCGCTTCTTCCTCTGCTGTTTTTATCATCGTTCTCGAACTATCTACTCCTGTTACGTTTCGAATGCCCATTTCAGCTAGTGCTCTTGTGTAAATGCCTCCACCACAACCAAGATCCACGATATGCTCAGGTCCATATGCCCTCAGAATCGCGTTCATTTCTTCCATCCATGATGGGTCCGCTTCTCTATTTGTGTAACTATACCGATTCTGTTCATTCTGAAAATCAATTGCCATTGTCCATTCCCCCTTTTCCTGTCATAATTTTATTATAGAGCGACAGGAAAACGTTGGATAATACCAAAACTGAATCATCAACGATTTGTTTTCTTAATCAAACAGAAAAGGACTTCTTGAGCGTCAAGAAATCCCCTAACTTTCTTATAATAATGTAAACATTGCCTTTTCAATGGGTACAGCCTGCGCATGGTGGAGGGCGTGTTCTTCTAGAAAGTGAATATAGTGTCGTTCTGTTAACGCCCATGTACGTGATTTCATAAACGCATAGTCTTTCCCATTCCAGACTTCCTACTTTATGCTTTCATAAAGGGAATCAACATGGCAAACAATTTTTCTACTTGCGAAATCATTAATGACGTTTACCTTCAATAGACCAACTTCATTAAAATCATGATCCAATAATGCAAAGCGGCGATAATCTTCGGAAATACAGCGATTTTGAATGATTAAGGGCAGATATTGCTGAATGTGCGTACACATTTGTGTATGCATATCTTCTTCCGATGTTCGGTCTTCATTAAACGTAAACTGGAATGTATATTTATGTTTATAAGGTGTGGGGCAATCCATTTGAAAATGTGTATATGTGAGCATAATCACCTTTCTTTCTTTAATCATTCTTTATCAATCTTACCTCATTTGTGAATTTATGACTATTCTTACGGCTTTGTAATTCTTTCCTAATATGGAGGGTGCACCAAAATGCACGACCTATCGTTCCGAACGAAAAAAATCACATGGTTTCTTATACCCATGCGATTCCGTTCTTTCGCTATTCACCTCGTTTACGACGTTCAGAAATTTGTTCTGCACCAAGTCCGTAGTTGTCCATATCAATCTCATCTATAACGACAACAGTAGAAGCTGGATTTTTGTTTAACGTATCTTGCAACAAACTCGTCACCCCACTAATTAACGTCGCTTTTTGTTCTTTCGTTAAACCACCATGTTCTTTTGTTACTTTAATATTCACGTATGGCATGTTGCCCACTCCTTTTTAAATAAGATAAACACACGAACATTAACGCAATCGTTACAACTCCTGCTGATATTGCGAAAGCAATTGTTTCAACATGTACCATAAGGAGCATCCCCGCTATAAAAGGTCCTAACAATTGACCAAACGCGTAAGCCGCCGTGAGTTGACTCACAACCGGTTTCGTTGATTGCTGTTCCTTCGCGAGAGCAATCGTTAAGACCGTTATCCCCATAAACGTTGCACCAAAACCAAACGCAGAGAGAATAATAAAGAAAGCGTCTGTTAACCCGATTGGAAGAATGAGACTCACAACTTGAATGAGATACGCAAGAATCAGTGCTGTTTCTTTTCTAATTGTTTGACCTAACCAAGCCCAAAATAAGCAAGATGGCATCGCCCCGATGCCTACAATCGCCCAGATCCACACGACATCGAACGAAAAAGATGCGACAGTTGCAAGAACACTTGTGATAAACGTTGCATAGATGATGTAGCCAAACCCTTCCAGAAAGTAAGACACGAGTAACACATTCATTGATAATAGTGGCTTTGTTTTTCCAACGCTATTTGTTGGCGCCGGAAGTGAACGAGTCGTTACATGCTTTGTTGATTGATAAATAACACCGATTAAACCAATGCTTACAACTCCTAAAAAAACCCAACCAATTTGCCACGTCGTTATCGGCAATAAAAGGGGAAGCGCGATCCCTGTAAAAAGAATACCAAACCCAACGCCACTGTATAACAACCCGACACCTCGTGTCCTTCCGTCTTCTGCTAAGCGGCGGATAAGCCATTCGGACATATAAACAAACACAAAGCCACTGGCAACACCTGAAAGCAACCGCAATGCCGACCATATTGACATAGATTCTGTCACGCCCATACTATACGTGGTCATTGCGCTGACAATTAAAAAAACATAAAACCATCTTACGTGGAACGTTCCACGTCCTGCTAAAAGCGCGCCTAAAAAGTATCCAATATAGTTCCACGTTGCCAGAAGCCCTGATGAGAACGAAGAAAGACCTGTCGCTTCCTCCATATACGGTAGTAAAGGCGTATAGGCAAAACGACCAATTCCCATCACAACAGCCAAACTTAAGAACCCACCAATAATCAAGCGCAGATGCTGCTTGTTGTCCATGCCATCCCCACCTTGCAAACGCTCTCTTTCTAGCGTACTATGAAAGAACCATTTATAAAAATGCGATTATTTGATGAAAGCTATTCGTTTTTTTGATAGCTGAATGACGATCTTACAGTATCTCTCTTAGATAAGGATGGATGATCCATGAAATTCGATGATTTACGAGCATTTGCCGAGGTGGCGAGATTGCAAAATATTTCAAAAGCAGCAACGAAGCTTAACTATGGACAATCCAATATCACAATGAAAATAAAGCGATTAGAAGCTTATTTTGACACTATCCTTTTTCATCGAACAGCTCAAGGCGTACAACTTACAGCAAAAGGACACGTATTACTAGAACAAACAAACCGAATTCTTCAGCTTTGGGAAGAAACAAACACACGGTTACGAGACGGCGATACCGTCGGTTCTATAACAATGGGTTCAATGGAAACAACAGCAGCCGTTCACCTCCCAACACTGTTCGCTCACTTAAAAGAAACTTATCCACATGTATCCATACATCTTAAAACCGGGCCAACAGATGAATTAATTGACCGTGTACTCCGCTATGATATTGACGCGGCTTTTATTGCTGGTCCGATTAAACGAAGCGGGTTAAAAAGTGTACCAGTGTTTCGTGAGACGATGATGCTCGTAACAAGCAACGCTTTGGCAAAGCAACTTGATGCCTCGTATCAACAATTGGATACGCAAGATATCATTACTTTCCGTAGCGGGTGCGCGTATCGAAAGCATTTAGAGCGCTTTTTTGATTCTCTTCAATTTATTCCACAAAGGAAAATGGAGCTTGGTTCACTCGATGCCATTCTTGGTTGTGTGGCCAATAACATGGGTGTGTCAATGTTACCTCAATCAGTTGTTGCCCATCACCCTTCTGTCACAAGCATCCCTTTACCCGCACCTTTTCAACATATTGATACACATTTTCTTTATCGGGAGAACGAAGAGCATCCTACCTTTTCCTTTTTCAAACACTACTCTCATAAGGAGGACGAATAAATGATCACCATTCAACAAGCTGATCTCAGTCATGTGCACGGAATTATGTCTGTCTGTCAAAAAGGATACTGGGCCACCTATCAAGGGCTTATGTCAGATGAATATATTGAACGGGTTTGCAAAGAATTTTATAATGAAGCACGGGTTACAAAAGAAGTTTTGGAACGAAGCAAACATTGGGGCGGCTATATGGTTGCTTTAGATGGAGAGCAAGTCGTCGGTGCAGGAGGGGGCGGCTTCCTCAATAATGATCAAGCCGAATTATTTGTTCTTTACTTGTTACCGAATCGACGAAATGAAGGCATTGGCTCAAAGCTCCTAGCAGCCATTACGAAACAACAGCAGTCGTTTGGAGCGATTGAACAGTGGGTATCTGTTGCAAAAGACAATGATAAAGGCATCCCGTTTTATGAAGCACGAGGTTTCCGCTTTCAATATGAACAAGCTACATACGGAAACGAACAGCAAGACAATTACAGAAGCTGTCGGTATCGACGATTTATTACGTAAGGAGAGATCGCCCATGAATATATACACGTACACACCAACCATGGAACAAGACCTTTTTGCTTTAATTGCGTCTGAGGGTGAAGAGTGGCACGAGTATTTGTATAACGGCGGGAAAGAAAAATACCTTCAAACGTTAGCAAGCTCAATAACTCTTGTCGCTTACGAAGAGGGAAAGCTTATCGGCTATGCACGGGCCATTGTTGACGGTGCTTTTCATGTCTATGTATGTGATTTACTTGTCCACAAGCAAGCGCGCGGACATAAAATTGGTAGGAAACTGATGACCGATTTTTATGAACGATATCCGTCACATGTTGTTTTGGTCATGTCGGATGTGGATATGTACTATGAAAAACTTGGTTACCAAAAGGAAGGCACGATCTTTACCGTCTCAAAACCTTCTTTATAGAATAGCCCATTTATTCCTCTTTCACTTTCACGCCACCAAACGTATAAAATAGTGCAATAAGCGTTGAGACAACAACCATATGTGGCAACCGTTCGAGGACCATTGAGTGGTCATAGATTAAATGTCCAAGTAAGTTTGCCACAAACATTGTGTTAAATACGTTCATTCCAAATTGAAACAAACGATTTTTCGGTACTTCCTTCACATGCATGACGACACCCTCCCCGTTTCTTGTATAAAGCGTATCATGTCGTCCTCCTTCTTTAAAGAGGGCAATAAACGCAAACATAAAAAGAGGGGCTCTCCCCTCTTTTTATGCTTTTTCTTCGATTTGAACACCAAATGAAGCGAGCAATTCAAAGAAAGATGGACACGTTTTCGATACACACCCAGGATCGGTTAGTTCAATTCCCGCAATTTTTGTACCGATTAAGGCAAGCGACATGGCCACACGATGGTCATCATACGTATCCAGTTTTGCGGCTTTCGGCGTTCCTGGAAATACTTTTAATCCATCATTGTACTCTTCTACTTGAATCCCTAACGTCTTTAACGAATCTGCAATTACCTTAATTCGATTCGATTCGTGGTAGCGAATGTGTTCTACTTCTGAAATCGTAATTGGTCCATCAGCAAAAGGCGCAAGCGCAGCAAGGGTTAATGTTTGGTCGGACATTTCACGCATGGAAACGTCGAAGCCACCTTTTAACTGCTTCGGTCCTTGCACTTCAACGTACGATTCCCCTCTTATAACGGTGCAGCCCATTTTTTCTAAAATCGTTAAAAAACCAATATCAGGCTGTTTCGTTTCAGCAGTTACATTTGTTACGCGTACACGACCTTCGTTAAGTGCCGCCAATGCGAAAAAGTAACAGGCTGTCGAAGCATCTGCCTCCAGTGTGAGCGATTGAGGCCTGTAAGTAGATGGGGAGACCTTCATTGTCTTCAATGCTTCATCATACGAAACAGTTGCGCCAAATGCCTCCATTAAATCGAGGGTTAAGCGAACATACGCATGCTGGACAATATGGTCGGTAATCGTAATTTGTAACGGCGACTGAAAATAGGGTCCTGCAATCAACAAGCCACTAATGTATTGACTTGAAATCTTTCCAGACAAGTCTACATTTCCCCCTTTAAGTGGCTTCCCTTTAATTTGTAGCGGATAGTGCCCCTCTTTTTCAAGGTGAGTAATTTCCCCACCAAGTGCTCGAAGCGCATCAATTAAAGGAGCAACAGGACGCTTCGTCATGCTTTCACTCGCTTCAATCGTCCATTCTCCTTGCGCCGCAGTTACAAGACTTCCGGGTAAAAAGCGGGCAACGGTTCCAGCAGCACCAATATAGAGATCATTACTCTTCCACTTTTGCCCTGTTCCATGAACGGAAGCTTCATCTCCATTCACGACAATATCAACACCCATTTTCTTTAAAGCATCAATGCACCAATACGCATCATCGCTACGCAAAAATCCTTTTAATGTCGACGTTCCCTCTGCTAACGCACTCATGATGAATGCTCGATTCGTTAAACTTTTGCTTCCAGGGATTGTCACTTCTCCGTCAATGACACGTTCACCTGGACCGACTATGACGCTATGTATCCCTTTCAAAGGCGTCCACGGACTTCTCGCTCGTTGATCAACATGACCATTCTTCACGTAATCATCTCCTTTATTCCATTCTACTTCCCTTTATGTTATAAGTTAAATAAATTATATCATCATCAGACATAAGTGAGGATTATAACATGAAAATGGACGCCTACTATCTCTTTTATATCACCGCAATAGAGCGCAATTTCAGTAAAGCTGCCAAACGATTATACGTCACCCAACCTAGCGTCAGTCAAAGTATCGCACAATTAGAAGCACGACTTCAAACACAGCTTTTCCAACGCCAGTCTAAGGGCGTATCTCTTACAAAGGAAGGACAACTGCTATTCCAACAACTTGAACCCGCCTTCCAACTTATTCAACAAGCAGAAATAAACCTAAATGAAAGACGTCATCTAAAGCATGGTTCTGTCGCGATTGGTGCAAGTGATTCTGCATGCAAGCATCTTTTATTACCAACCGTTCAATCATTCCAACACGAATTCCCAAATATACAAATTAAACTGCAGCATGGTTCAACTCCACAATTAATAGAAAAATTACACCAAGGTGTCATCGATCTGGCATTAGTCCACATGCCAATTGATGAAGAAGCCTATGCCATTCATGGCGTTTTTACCATTCATAGTACATTTGTAGTCGGCGAACGCTATCAATCGTTAGCTCGCGAACCTCAAACCATCGAAACCTTGGCTCATTACCCTGTCTTGAGTTTTTCTCAACAGAGTCATGCAAGACACTATTTACATGAACTCTTTGCCACACATGGCGTGACCGTCACACCAGAAGTTGAAGTAGGGGCGATGGACGTCTTACTTGAGTGTGCTCGTATTGGAATGGGTGTGGCTTTTGTTACGAAAGAATTTGTTCAACAAGAGCTCAACGAGCACACCTTGTATGAAGTTTCTTTAGCCGAACCACTAAAACCTCGACAAATCGGGATCGTCACTAGTAACCAAGCCCGACTCAGCCACGGTGCATCCATGTTTTTAAAGAAACTTGAGCCACATTAATAAAAGTACAAATGATCTTCATCTTTTCGGGCAAACTAACGAAGAAATTTTTTTAATTAAAAGGAGTGTTCGCATGCGCGCAGCTGTATGGCATAATGCAAAAGATGTACGTGTAGAAGAAAACTGGGAAGTAAAAGAAGTCACTAACACTGACGTTAAGATAAAAGTTGCATGGGCAGGTATTTGCGGAAGCGATTTACACGAATACTTACATGGGCCCATTGTCATTCCAGCAAACGGACCAGACCCATTAACTGGTGACACGGCCCCACTCGTGATGGGCCACGAGTTTGCAGGTATTATTGATGATGTCGGAAGCGATGTCTCCGACTTTAAAAAAGGCGACCGTGTCGTCGTAAATCCACTTTATACACATGGAGTAAAGCCACCGACCCTCGACCTTTATGACGGGTTTGCCTTTGCAGGTTTGGCAAGCGATGGCGGATTCGCTGACTATTGTGTCATCCCTGAGTCCATGGTTCAAAAGATTCCAGAGGGGATGACGTTAGAGGAAGGTGCACTTGTAGAGCCGATGGCCGTTACGGTTCAAGCATTAAAGGAAGCAGATTTTAAATTTGGACAAACATGTACGGTTTTTGGAGCTGGACCAATCGGCTTATGTACAATTATTGCTGCAAAGGCTGCTGGTGCCAGCAAAATCATTGTCTTTGATTTATCAGAAGAGCGATTAAAAAAAGCAACCGAAGTAGGCGCCACTCATGTGTTCAACTCTGGAAATGTTGACCCTGTTGAAGAGGTTAAAAAGATTGAACCAGAAGGTGTAGATGCCAGTTTTGAAGTAGCAGGTGTTGGTGTTACCCTAAACCAAGCGATCCACACAGCAAAATCTCGCGGAACCGTTGTAATCGTCTCTATTTTTACGAAAGGTGTAGAAATTAAACCAATGGATCTTACTGTATCCGGGGTGAAAATTACGTCTTCTCTTGCTTACGAGCCGGAGGTCTTCCAGCGTACCATTGACTCCATCGCTGCTGGTTCCCTTGATGTCAAAGGCGTCATTACCGATCACATTGAACTTGAAGCCATTGTAACTGATGGATTTGAACGCCTTTCAGAAGACAAATCACAAGCAAAAATCCTCGTAAAACTGAGCGGCGAATCTTAACATGTATTGAGTGAACTGGGTGTAGGTCACCCAGTTTTTTGACAATCCATGTTTATTGCCCCATTAAAAAAGGTAAAGAGGGGCAATAGGAGGCGATAAACGATGGAATCAACACAACAAAAGAAACAATCAACTGGAACTGGGTCCCTTGTTTTTGGTATTTTATCTTTACTTATCCCATATATCGGACTAATCCTTGGCATTGTGGCTGTTGTGATGGCATCAGGCGTAAATACAGGGATGGCAATGGGCGGGAAAGTCACAGGGATCATTGGCATCGTCTATAACGGTCTTATGTTGCTTTTACTTGCTGCAGGCGTCTTTGTACTTTTTAGCTTTTAAATCGACCTAAACACATAAAACGAGGAACAAACGAGGAGGAAAACAATCATGATGAGTTTTATTTGGAGTTTAATTATTGGTGGCCTTATTGGGTGGGCTGCAGGTGCGATTACTGGAAAAGGTGTCCCATTCGGCATTATCGGGAATATCATTGCTGGTTTTATCGGAGCGAACATCGGAACATGGCTCCTAGGAAGCTGGGGTCTTAGTATTGGCGGATTTGCCATCTTCCCTGCTCTTATTGGTGCAATTATTCTAGTCTTAATTGTCAGCCTCGTGCTACGAGCATTTAAATCATAAGTAAAGCAAGACGCCTATTCGATTGGGCGTCTTTTTTATATAGGCCATAAGGTATTAAGCTATGACTAAAGCATCAACGTTAAACTCACTGTCTTTCGTAATTAAATGTTTCAAACTTCCTTTTTAAGGTAAAAGAAGCAGTAGATAGAAAATTCTTGAAGATAGGGTGAGTCGATGAAAAAGACATGGCTAGTTGCGTTATGCAGCACAACCGTCCTTTTAGCTGCTTGTATGGACGGAGAAGATGAAAACACAGACGAAAACGCAAACGGCAATGCGGAGACAGAAGAGACAACCGATCAAGCTGCAGAGGACGATGAGTTAACAGCTGAAGACATTCTGCAAGAAGCGATTGCACTTTACGATGGGTTAGAAGGTCTATATATGGAGACGGTTGGTGAAGGAGACTTCGACTTTAGTATAGACGAAGAAGACATAGAAGATGAAATTGATGAAGAAGCAAATTCAACTGAGCTTGGTTTAGAAATGAACATCCGCCAATGGACATTCGTTGACAGGGATGACTTCTACGATCGTTCCGAACAAGAAATGATTATGAATATGGAAACAGACAGTGAAGCAAACACTGAAGAAAGGATTTCGTATAGCTTCACGGACTACGATGATCCTGCATATGCGATTATGTACGATGAAGGCGACGACGAAGCCATCCGCGTTGAACGTGATCTTGACTTTGACTTTTCACAAATGGCGCAGCGTTATGAAGATCTACTCGAAAATGCAGATGAACTGACGCTTGTAGGAGAAGAAGAAGTGAACGGCTATCAAACGTATCACGTTGAAGCAGAAATGGACGGCGAAACAATGGCGTTCTACTTCGATCAAGACACGTATTTTTCGGTTCGAGATGAAATTGTAGGCGGAAACGACGACATGGACACAACCCTCGATGGCGGTTTTCAAGCAGAAGATGACGTCATTGACTACGAATTAAATCCAGAGTTTGATGAATCACTTTTCCAAGCACCTGATGATATGGAAGTAACAGATGGCGACATAAGCGATACGATTGGCTAATCTCAGCATAAAGCAAAGAGCTTCTCACATATAGTGGAGCTCTTTTCAATCTTTCAAAAAGGGTGACAATCTTATGAGCACAGGTTTTTTTGAGTTCTTCACAGGAATTCCAGTTTTATTAACGATTGGATTAACCCTCTTTTTGCTTTTCAACCGCAAAACCACTTCCTTTTACATTTGCGGTGCCATCCTATTTGCATCTGCGCTACTTGTATATGTTTCAACCGCACTTTCCCTAAGACTGTTTGACCACAATGAAGGTGCCGGTCCCATGTTTGGCGCGGTTTATTCAGGGGCGATCGCGATCTCCGCAAGCTTTGTCATGATTATTATTGGAATCATTCTTGGGGTCGTACGCAACAGAAGTTCGTAAAATCGTTGCGTTCGATTAGAATCTCGTTTCGTTTATACCACAGCGTACTACTTGGACATAACTCAACAGTTACCTTCACATCACGTCTGAAGCTTTTCTTTAATTTGATTTCGCCAAGTAAACAAACTCACCCTGATTTAAATACACATCGATCGCTTCCCCATAATAACGTCTGTACACGGGTTCTTCTAACTTTTTTGTATCAAAACAAATCACTTCCCTTTATTTCAGAAACAATGTTGATTCACAGTGTATTACTTTTCATTCAAAAGCTTTTGATATTCTGGATTTTTCTCAGATTCTAAATTGACGAACAGACATAGTTGACACTTATTCAGTTTACAAATAAACTGATTTTATGATAGACAATCGTTAGAGGCATGGAATAATAAAGCTGCTGGAATTGTCAGTTATGGTGCAGCTGGCGGGGCAAGGGCAGTCGAGCACCTTAGAGGAATATTAGGGGAACTTATGATAGCAGATGTACGGACACACCCAACGTTATCAATGTTCACAGATTTTGAAAGCCTTGCAACCTTTAAGCCGCAAGACCTCCATAAGCCAAATGTAAATACGATGCTTGATCAAGTAAATAATTGGAGTGAAGCATTTAAGCCATTAAGAAACCAAACACCATAATGGAAATAACCCAAAAGGATAGTCTCACGTATACGGAGACTATCCTTTGTTCAACAATCAATTATGTCGTACGAATTCTTCTACGGTATAACGCGGATAATCCAAATCCACCTGCAGCAAGAGTCAAGCCACCCATTGCATATAGAAGATTATTGCTTGCTGTGTCTGGCATTGCACCGCCAGCATCAATGGGCTCAGCATTCTCCATTACTTCGTCAGGAACAACAATGGAATCAACACCATTAAAATTACTAACGGATTGCTCCATGGCAATATGCATTTCTAAGCTTTCTTCGCCATCGTCAATCATCATTGTCATATCCATCATCATATCGGTCATATAGTACGTATCTTTTTCAATTGTCATTTCGTAGTTTAAATCACTGATTTCAAAAGACTCAAGCAACGCTTCTCCACCTTGCATCTCTTCTTCCATCATTAACTCACCAAGAAGGTCATTTATCATTTCATTTAAATCTTCGCCATTCCCTTCGTAAGTTAGAAGATACGTATCTCCCTCATCACTAACACTCATATCTTCACCTAGCATTTCCGCTTGCTCACGTGTCGACGTTGCTTGAAGCAGTTCCATCATCTCATCACTGCTCATACCTTCAAAAACGTACCACTCACCGTCTGGTCCCTGCTCGTACATGCCATCCTCTGTCCAATAGAGTGTGGATTCTAAGTCCCCATCTGGTGTGCTAATCGTTGATACTTGATGCATGGCAAATGGATTCATGATGACATCTTCCATCGTATGTACCGAAAGAGTAATGTCTTCGCCAGACATTGGATCTGGCATCGTCATGTCCATCATTGTCTCACTAGAATAACTATCAAGACCTAACATCGCTTCATTTGACTGATGAATAATGTCAGCGGCGCTCTCTTCATTTGCAAAAGCATTTCCTGTAATTGCTACGACAAAGAAACTTGCTACTGTGACTGATGTTAATTTTTTCATATGTACACTCCTAAATATAAGTTTTAGGAAGAACAGCTTTCTCTAGGCTGCTTGATAATCATGTTCGTCTTCTGCATTTCCTATATGTAGAAGTAGTTACCCTGTCCCAACCAAATGAAACCGCTTTTCTTGAAAAAACTTCAAAAAAACCATGAAGATGGGATTTCCTCATGGTTAAATCGCTTCGCTATGGACGAGCTTAGACTCAATGATATAGCGGTCTGGCGCATCCCCTAGATATTGAAACGGGTAACAAGTTGTTAAGGTTAATGTGGGCTCATCTTTTTTGACAATAACCGTCAAATCGTCCGCATCCGTAATCCAAATCTTATTAATTTCATATTCGTACTTCATCCCCTGGTATTCAATCAGCATCCGATCGCCATCTTCAAGGTCACCTAGCTCCGAAAACACGGTATCCCGATGACCACTTAACACGGTGTGACCACCTTCATCTGGGTTTGTTGTCCACTGGCTTACGTATATGCCAACGCCTTGACTCAACGTCCGATCATCAGTCCCCCAGTAGGTTTCATATGCTGTTTCCAGTCTCGGTATGTAGAGGCGTCCTACGGTATCACCAGGATCATAAAGATCAAGCTGGTCATTTGTAACGGGTTCCGATTTGTTAACATGGGTTTGAATGGATTCACTTATATCGTTTACAACACTTGTTTTTCCCTCAACTGGAGACGTGTCCACTTCTTCTGCAGCAACCATGTCCTCAGACGGAATATGCTCAGTTGATTGAGTTCCATTCCACCATTGGTAAAAAAAGAAAACCGCTATCGCCAGTCCAACGACAATAAACGAATTAAAAAGCTTTTTCATAAGATCTCCTTTCCGAAAAAAATCATTATTCTTACTTCTTTACCCGTATACATATTCAAATAATCGTTTCCTATGTAATCATGATACCAGACACGACAAAATAAACAAACAAACAAAAGGCTTCCCTACCATATTGGTCAGAAGAAGCCTGATGAATAGATGTTTTGAATCTACTAAAATCGGTTAAAGATTAATAGAATCGTTTTACACCGATAAAGTGTTGTTGCCAGTAAGAGCTATTGATGTCTGCGTAAGAAACGCCTTCACTTCCACCACCAGAGTGGATCATTTGGCCATTCCCTACATAGATTCCGCTATGAGAAGCACCTTGTGTATTGTATGTGCCTTCATAGAAAAGAACGTCACCAATTTGAAGATCACTTAGGCTTACATGAACACCTGTGTTTGCCCACATTCCAGCATGCGTTCGTTCAACAGAAATACCGTTGTTTTGGAATACATAGTTTACAAAACCACTGCTATCCATACCTGCAGTAGATGCACCGCCCCATGCATATGGTGTACCTAATACACTTGTTGCCGTATCAGCAATTGATTGGCTTAAGTTAGAAGACGTGCTATTATCTGTAGTCGTAACAGCTGGTTCAGAAGACTCTGTGCTTGTCTCTGTTACCTCAATGTCAGACTCTTGTCTAGGTGTTGAAGCATCAACATTCCCTAAAGCACCTTGAGTAGCAGGTCCAGCAATCCCGTCAACTTGAAGACCTTGATCTTGTTGGAATGATGTTACCGCATTTTCTGTTTCAGAACCATAAATACCATCATCCGATACTGTATATCCTGCATAAATTAAATCTTGCTGTAAATTTCTAACGTCTTGTCCACGATCATCTACGCGAAGTACATCCGCTTGAATTGTTGTTGTTTCAGATTGATCTGGTTGTGGGCTATATTCAGAAGGGTCTGCGAATGCTGACGCCTCGTTATTATTTGATACGAAAAGAAGACCTACGACAAACGAAGTTGATAGAACTAACTTGCTACCTGTTGATTTTAAAGTTTTCATAATGACCTCCTAGTAATAGTCGACCATTAATGTAACATTTGAATGATAGAATTTCCATTTCAATTAGATTACAATCATTTGACAAAATCACAAAACATTGCCAGATATTCGTCAATTTTTCCCTGTAATGCCTACAGTAACCGACTTTTTTCGTCCCACACTCTTTTACAATTACTAAGTATTATTTTATCAAATTTAATAGATTTTCGCGACATAGGTGCTACAAAACAGAAAAAAATGCTACGCAAACGCAGCACTTTTCACATTTCTATTAATTTTTTGACCCTTGACTAACTTCAAGATCTTCAAGATAAACCTTCATTTTCTTAAGAAGATCATCGCGAATTTCGTTATTCTGCAAAGCAAATTCAATTTGCGTTAACACGAATCCTAATTTCTCACCCACATCATAACGTTTTCCTTCAAAGTCATACGCATAGACACTCTGGAATTCATTTAATGCTTGAATCGCATCCGTTAATTGAATTTCGCCACCTGCGCCAGTATCTTGTTTCTCTAGAAAATCAAAGATTTCTGGTGTAAGGATATAGCGTCCCATAATCGCTAAATTCGAAGGAGCCGTTCCTTGTTCTGGCTTCTCAACAAATTGGGACACGCGATACAATCGATCATTATTTGATTCTGGATCAATAATCCCATAGCGATGTGTCTGATCACTTGGAACCGTTTGAACACCGATAACAGAACGCTCTGTTTCATCATACTGATTCATCAACTGTTTCAAGCAAGGCGTTTCTGATTGTACGATGTCATCACCTAAGAGAACCGCAAATGGCTCATTACCAATGAATTTGCGTGCACAATGAACAGCATGTCCAAGACCTTTAGGTTCTTTTTGACGGATATAGTGAATTTCTACTTTCGCTGATGCTTGAACTTTTTCAAGCATTTCTAACTTCCCTTTGTTGAAAAGGTTTTGCTCTAGTTCAAACGAGTGGTCAAAATGATCTTCAATTGCGCGCTTCCCTTTTCCTGTAACAATAATAATATCTTCAATCCCTGCTTCAACCGCTTCTTCTACGATATATTGAATCGTAGGCTTGTCTACAATTGGCAACATTTCTTTTGGCATTGCTTTTGTAGCTGGTAAAAATCTTGTTCCCATACCAGCTGCTGGTATAATGGCTTTTTTTACTTTAGTCATATAAAAGCTCCTTATTTATTCGTTAGTTTGTTATGTGAATAGTACGGAATAATGCTGTTAATAGTACCCGGAACATCATAAATTAAAACCTCAAGCACATTTCTTTTTAAAAGGTGTTATTAGTATAGCTTACTATACGTTCATTTGCATTCTTTGTTTGAATTCCCTTGAAGTTTAATAAGTAAAAAGACACAGTATCATTTACTCCCCTTCCACACACTCCTGACATGCTATCCTCAATCATTTCATTATATCTATAGAAGCAAATTTGAGAATAACAATACATAACTTTACACGAAAATAGCATAATACCTTTAGAATTAAACAATTTGCCAAGACCTACTAATAACCCCTCCATCTACTAAAGATAGAGGGGTTTTATCACATTCATTAATAAAGCTTTTTCTCCGCTTCTTTCGTGTATAAAATGGCTTCGTCTTGCTTTCCTTCTCGAACTTTTTCTGCCCATTCAGGGTCAGCAAGCAATGCTCGGCCAACTGCTACATAATCAAACTCTTCAGCACGTAATTTTTCCTCAACAAGTCGTAAGTTCTCATCAATGGACTGTTCGTCGTTTCCTTTTTTGCTTAAAAACGCATAATCGACCCCAAGAGAACCAACAGAAATGACAGGCTTTCCAGTCAATTGTTTTGTCCAAGCCGCCAAGTTTAATGGTTCTTCTCCTTCAAATTCAGCTTCCCAAATTCGACGCGTGGAGCAATGAAAAACATCTACTCCAGCCTCAGCAAGCGGTAGCAGAAGTTGTCTTAATTCAGCTGGTGTGCGTGCAAGCTTGGCATCATATACGCCACCTTTCCATTGAGAAAACCGAAATACAATCGGGAAATCAGCGCTAACTTTTTCACGACACGCTTTCACTACCTCAACAGCAAAGCGGGTTCGACCTTCTAAATCACCGCCATATTCATCTTGACGCTGGTTCGTTCTCTCCCAAAGAAACTGATCAATTAAATAGCCATGGGCACCATGAATCTCGATCCCATCAAAGCCAAGATGTTCGGCATCCGCAGCAGCTTGTGCGAAAGCTTGAATCATTTCATGGATTTCTTCTTTCGATAAGGCAACACCGTTTTCACTTCCATCTACGGCTAAACCTGATGGACTGACTGGTGGCGCCTCTTCGTTTGGGCCATTTCCTTGCTTCCTTGCAGACCCAATATGCCAAAGTTGAGGAATAATTTTCCCACCAGCTTCATGTACTTCATCGACTACTTGCTTCCAACCAGCCAAAGCTGCTTCCCCATAAAAACGTGGAATATCCTTATGCATAACGGCTGAAGGATGATTAATTGCCGTTCCTTCTGTCACAATCAACCCTACACCATGCTCTGCTCTTCTTTTATAATAAGCCGCAACCTCTTTTGTTGGTACACCGTCAGGAGAAAAGACTCTCGTCATTGGTGCCATTACAATTTTGCTTTGGAGCTCACCTTTACCAAAAGGGCTGTTTTCAAACAATGTCGGTGCTAATGATTTTTCCATCTGTATCGTCTCTCCTTTTCCATTTTCAACCATTGATTTCATAAGCCATTTTAAATCTTTTGTGTCTCGAAGGAAAAAGATACGACTTGACTGCTAGTTGGGAAATAAACATTACGCTTTTAATTAAAAGCAAAAAAAGAGCGCCTGATAGGCAACTCCATCGGAAAAAGCGATTCTTATCGGCGCATTAGAAATATTTAGGATACATAAGTTCGCTCAGATCATTGTAAGCCATTACAATTGCGATCGTGCTTAATATCACCATTTTTCGCTCGTCTCACAAGGACTAACCGATGCCCCGTTCGTCGATACAGATTGTTTTCTTCATCATAATAATACTTTGCTCCAATAATAGATAAAGGACGAATTGTACGCTTCCAGCTTTTATCCATATGTGAATACCCCATGATATTTCCCCCATAAAATATAATAAGGACTTACATCCTAATTATTTACTAAATACGAGGGAACTTCAATAATTATTTCTGATATTACAAATATATTTATTTTTCAGCACGATAGAACTTTTTTCGATATTCACTTTAACAGAGGCATAAATGAACCAATCCAACTATATTATAAAGAATAATTTATACTTCATATAGTAATAAAGACTCACTCCTCTTTCAGGAAACAACTCACGCATTTTAGGTCAAAAAACCTATTAATAATCCCAGATTTAAATTATTCGCGACGAATCCCTTCTAAAACAAGAGTATTTCTATAAAAAAAGAAACGAAATTAAACTATTTTAAAATAACATTAACCCTATAAAAATTATCACTGCGCACGTTAAGATTGCCACTAAGGTCTACTTCCAACATAATAAAAGAATCCAACAGGAAAAGGAGTAGATTGTTCATGCTTCACTTCAACCCTATGAGCTATATCGCTTTTTCCATTGGCCTAGTTGCAACAGAATATAAACGTGTTTCTCTTTTTCCTGGCTCCTTTTTCAATTATCTCGTTCTGGCTATCTATGGTTACAGTCGCTGGAACATTCTTTTTTAATACTCGAAGCTGCTCGCACTATAGAGAGTTAAAATCTCCTCATATGTAATTCGATCTCCAGCCTCAATTGTCGACTCCTTATTTCATCTTGCGCTCCATCTTGTGACGAATGAAGCAACTCGTAGTATAATGAGAAGAGACACCTATTAGGATGAAAACGGAGGTTATGTAGATGGCTTCGGAATTCGATGCAGCATTTAGTCAGACGTTTGATGAACAAATGGAGAAAATGAATCAATCGTTAGAACAAGATGTGCTGTTTGCCTTAATTGGCGATATTAATACAGGGAAATCAACGACTATTAACGCTTTATTTGGCGCCGACGTTGCTCCTACATCTGGATTACCAGGAAAAACCGTTCAAATTAAAAAATATTCCTATAAAAAACATATTAAGTTTGTTGATACACCAGGCTTAAATGATATTGTTCAAGCGCATTCCAACGAAACGACGGATTTTTATAAAGAAGCCGATGTTGTGCTTTTCTTTTTAAATGCTGCCGGGACCGTTCTTTCTGATACAGAAGCAAAAGAGCTTGAGAAATTAGCGAAAATCAATAAAGATATTCTGATCGTGTTAAACAAAGTCGACATTGCCGACGATGTCCCAAGCTTACTTCACTACATTCAGGAAAAAACGAGCTTTCGCTTTAAAGTCATCCCGCTCTCATCAAAAACGGGGTTTAATATTGAGGAATTAGAAGACAACATAGCAGACATTCTTCAAAAAAAAAATAAAGAATTACAGTTTGCGAAAGCCTTAAACGATAAATCTAGAATTGCGAACAAATGGATTAATCGCTCATCTCTTGCGGCCGCGTCTGCTGGTGCAATCCCCGTTCCAGGATCAGATATTGTGCCAATTACTGCGGTGCAAGTTGGATTAATGATCAAGTTAGCTAAACTGTACGAGAAGACGATTACAAAAGATCGAGCAAAAGAACTTATTGTCACAAATCTCGTGAGCAACATTGGTCGAACGGCTTTCCGCCAACTGTCAAAATTTGTTCCAGGCTGGGGCTCAGCCATTAGCGCTGGAGTTGCCGGATCACTGACGTGGTCACTTGGAAAAGCCATTAAAAAGATTTATGAAAAAGGCATGGACTTAAACGTCGAAACCCTAGTGCACTACACCAAAAAATATAAAGCAGAGCGTGATGCTGCTAAAAAAGAATCAAACCAAACACCATCCTCATGATGGTGTTTTCTTCTTTATACACAAGCCCCAAAACCTTGACTTATCGCGATAATCCAATATACGATAGCATTATGGAACCTATTACCGTTTTTAAAGCACTCTCAAATGAAACAAGACTAAATATATTAAAATGGTTGAAAGAACCTGAGAAGAATTTCCCTGTACAACAAGCGCACTTGCCGAAGGAGGTCAATATCAAAGGAGGCGTTTGTGTCGGTGATATACAAGCAAAGGTGAATCTTTCTCAGTCTACTGTCTCTCAATATTTAGCGACGTTGCAAAAAGCTGGTTTATTGGAGTCTGAGCGTTATGAACAATGGACGTACTATAGAAGAAACGAGCAAGCGATTGACGCTTTAGCCAAGTACATTAAAGCCGACATATAAGAAACGTGGTTCAATCTTTTCTATTGACCACGTTTTTTATATGCTGTATATTGTATATCGGTAATTCTAAATATACAAATATACAGGAGTGAACATCATGCGTGTCTTATCGCTTTATTTACTTGGTCTTATCGCTGGCATTTCCTTAAGCATTGAAGCTGCACTTGGCGGCGCCTTAGGACAAAACATCGGCAAGCTTGAAAGCACCTATTACATCTTTATCGTCGGTGCGCTGAGTTTATTTATTGGGGTTTTATTCTTCGGCAAAGGAAATCTTGGTGCGATGTTCGACGTCCCTAAATGGAATTTAACAGGCGGCATACTTGGCGCCACGTACCTATCACTCCTCATCATAAGCGTCTCTCTTGTGGGAGTAGGGCTTTCGATAACGGTCGTTATTATCGGCCAGCTTGTTGCAAGTGTCATCATTGACCACTTTGGTTGGCTTGGATCAAAACAGATTAAAATCGATAAAAATAGATTATTCGCAGTCGGGCTACTCGTACTCGCTCTGTTTTTTATTTTTTAGGAGGGCACAACAATGGATCTCATTTACTTACTCTTGCCACTTATAGCCGGAATGGGGCTAAGTATTCAATCAGCCATAAATGGTACCCTTGGCGGGAAAATCGGCTCACTGGAAAGTGCATTTCTTACCTTTTTTACTGGAGCCATTCTCTTAACGATCGTGGTTATTTTCTTCGGACAAGGAAATATTCTTGATGTCGTTCATGCTCCATTTTCTGAACTTCTCGCTGCTGTATTTGGCGTACTATTTCTATCAATCATGCCCTTTGTTGCACCACGAATTGGTGTAACCAACGCGATGATTATGGTCATTATCGGTCAACTTCTTGCTAGTGTAACGATTGATCACTTCGGTCTATTCGGCACCGTACAAATTCCATTTGATCTGCAACGAATGATCGGTGTCGCATTACTCATCACCGCGGTGTATTTTATCTTCAAAGGACCAAGAAAAACACCTGCAAAAAACAGCTCCCCTACTTAATGGGAAGCTGTTTCTTCTTGTTCTGCTTGAAATGCATCAAGGAGCGCACGCACCTCATCTGTTGATTTCGAATTCATTAGTTGATTTCGAAGCTCACTAGCACCACGGAAATCACGCACATAAATTTTAAAGAAACGATGAAGCGGTTTAAATGCTCGAGATTCCATTTCATGATACTTATCGTGAAGATCAAGCTGCAAACGCAATAGACCAAGCAATTCTTCACTCGTATGTTCACGTGGCTCTTCTTCAAACGCAAATGGATTGGTAAAGATTCCGCGACCAATCATCACACCGTCTACCCCATATTTCTCAACAAGTTCTAAGCCAACTTGTCGATTTGGAATATCACCGTTAATCGTCAAAAGCGTATCAGGCGCAATCTCATCACGAAGTTTTTTAATCTCAGGGATCAGCTCCCAATGGGCATCCACTTTACTCATTTCTTTCTTCGTGCGTAAATGAATGGACAAGTTCGCAATATCTTGTTGCAACACGTGCTTCAACCACTCAAACCACTCTTCTACATACGTATAGCCAAGACGGGTTTTGACACTTACTGGCAAGCCACCTGCTTTGGCAGCTTGAATCAGTTCCGCTGCAACCTCCGGACGGCGGATCAGTCCACTGCCCTTTCCGTTCCCGGCAACATTTTGCACGGGACAGCCCATATTCAAGTCAATCCCTTTAAACCCTTCTTCCGCCATCCCGATACTCATTTGCCTAAACAGCTCAGGCTTGTCTCCCCAAATATGAGCAACCATCGGCTGTTCGTCTTCTGTAAACGTCAAGCGACCACGCACACTCTGCTTTCCGTCTGGATGACAATAGCTCTCTGAATTCGTAAACTCCGTAAAAAAGACATCCGGTCGCGCCGCATGGCTAACCACATGGCGGAATACCACATCCGTCACGTCTTCCATTGGTGCAAGTATAAAAAATGGCCGTGGCAAGTCACGCCAAAAATTAGCTGTCATAATGATGTTTCGTTCCTTTCTTCCATTGCTTCCTCTATTTATGCGTTCATTAGTCGTTTTCAGATGGTCTTATAATAAAAAAGACCCTGCATTCGATTTTACCGAAAGTTAGGTCACAGTAGCAAGTATATTTTCATTGGAAATATGGCGACAGCTATAAAATCAATATCATAATTGTTAAGCCCATATGATTAAAAATGACTTTCTCTCCCTCTAATAAATCGCTATACTAATTGAAATGATATAGAAAGGTGAAGTGACATGATGAAAACAAAAACAGCTTATGCTGGCGTGCTCAGCTTTTTAATCCTTGGCGTCCTTCAATTGCTAAATGGTCCGCTCACATTCGTTTACATCTCTTTCGGCATTGCTTCACTGTTTTTAATAACAGCTCTTATTCTCACCGTTCGACATCGTTCAAAAGAGAACGTATAATGCTTCAAAAACCTATTCCTTTCCTTCTTTTCTCAGGCGTGATGATGGTCGTCGCCTATACGCTGCTTGTTTATGTATTTGATTACCACGATACATTTTCAATCGCTTGGGCGATTTTGTTCTTTGTGTTAGGACTGATGATGGGTGGCATCACACGTTTCATGGACGCTCGCAAATAAACAAACAGCCGCCCTTTTATATGGACGGCTGTTGTCTATTAATCCTGTTTATTTCCTTCTTCGAGCTCTTCATCGTACACTTCATCTGGCATACTTTGCTCAAATTCTTCTTTCATTTCTTTTAGCTCTTCTTTGGATTCCTCTTGATACGATTTTTTCCATTCTTTTTGCTTATGTTCAAGTCGCAGAATGTCATATTCGCTGCTTAAAGCTTTCAAGAGTGAAACCATCATCAGAATGACGACAATTGTGAATGGAAATGCGGCGATTAGCATGGCCATCTCAAGTGCTTGTAGTCCACCTGAAATAAGTAGGACTGAAGCTGTACCAGATAGGATTAAGCCCCAGATAACTTTTACATTAGTAGATGGATTTAATCGTCCCCCTGTTGATAACATCCCTAACACGACAGTAGCCGCATCGGCAGACGTAATAAAGAACGACGAAATTAAGATAATGGCAATTCCAAGAATCACTGGTGCAAACGGGAATTGTTCTAGGAAGGCAAACAATGCCACTTCATTTCCTTGTTCAGAAATTAGCTCCCAAAGCGCACCCATTGATGCTTGGTCCAGTTCAATCCCGGCAATACCGAACACTGAGAACCATAGTGCACTGAACACAACCGGAACAGCCATAACACCGAGTACAAATTCACGAATCGTACGCCCTCTAGACACACGTGCAATAAACGTACCAACGAATGTTGACCAACCGATCCACCAAGACCAGTAGAACAACGTCCAGTCATTTAAGAACTCTCTCTCACCTGTGAAAGCATTCATTCCAAGCGTCATGCTTGGTAAGTTTTGAATATAGTTCCCGAGCGTTGTCGTGAAACTTTCAAAAATACGCACCGGTGAACTTAATACGAAGATAAAGAGCATAAGCACAACAGCAATAATAATATTGGACCAGCTTAAGTAACGAATTCCTTTATCAATTCCACTAACCGCTGATGCTAAGAAAATTACGGTAAACACAGCAATGACGATTAATGTTGTCACAATTCCGTCCGAAATGCCTAGCGTATAGTTTAAACCAGCTGTAACCTGAGATGCACCTAGTCCAAGGGAAGTAGCGATCCCGAAGATCGTTACAAAGACAGCAAGAACATCGATACTATTCCCTAATACACCATTTGTGTGCTTGTTACCAAAGATCGGTGTCAACGCCGAACTAAGTAAAGCTGGCGCTTGGTGTCTAAATTTAAAATAGGCCAACGTTAAAGCGACAATGGCATAAGTCGCCCACGGGTGAAAACCCCAGTGGAATAATGTATATAGTGCTGACTCTTCAGCAGCTGCGGTCGTTAGCGGTTCAGCAGAAGGAGGATTGTAATAATGGGTTAATGGTTCGGCAACACCGAAGAACACAAGCCCTACACCCATACCAGCTGTAAATAAAAACGCAAACCATGTAAAATAACTATATTCCGGTCTTTCGTCAGGCTTTCCTAAACGAATGCGACCAAATGGACCAAAGATCAAAAATATGGCTAATACGACAAACAATGTGGTTGCAATAATATAAACCCAACCAAAATAATTGGCTAAGAAGCTATCGATCGTCCCTAAAACTGACTCTACATTCGCTGGGAAAAATACACCCCAAAGAATAAATAAACTTGCGATGGCTAACGAAGCCCAAAATACGATTGATAAATTACTTTTTTTCATAATGTCTCCTCAGTTACACGTAACTTAAGAGCTCACACCCCTCATTTTTATAAATTTCGTGCTGTCGACTCTTATTCACATTAGTATCCCTAGGAATTTATGTAGACATGCATCGTTTTGAATAAGAATCCGTTCTCTTTCAACACACATCCATCTAAAACAATTGTTGATTCTAAATTGAAATGTGAATCTTGTCAAACAATGTAGTAATTTGTGGAACCCCTTTCACATTCTTTCTCTCAAAACCTTTATCATTACCCTTTCTTTATCCGTTTAAATCATTGAAGAAAATGGAAAACGGAAAAATTTCTCCCAAACTACTTCTTTATAGAGCGCATATCCCCCGTCCCATACCGTTTTTCACTTGTTACAGATTCAGATAGAAGCCATAAAAAAGAATCTTCATGAAAGATGTTTTTACTCATAAAGATTCTTTTTTTAACTGTCAATGAAAGCAACATCGACATGATTTATTTATTTTTCGTTTTGCTTGTTCGGTAAAATTCCTTGCTCTCTCGCTAACGTCATCGCTATTTTTGGCGCGCCCCATAATAATGGGAACAGCACGAGTGAAACAGGCACCGCCGCGATCACAACGAAGGATTGAAGGGCATTTACGCCTCCATTTCCAAAATTAATGAGGATCACCGCAATAAGCGCCATGATGATCGCCCAGAAAAACCGTACCGCTTTCGGTGGATTCCCTTTTCCAGTCACGCTCATTGCAAGCGAATAAGACATCGTATCCACCGTTGTCACCACAAATAAAACAGTGAGTAATAAGAAAACAAACGGCATAATGGAACCAAGCGGCATTTGACTTGCAATCGCAATAATTGCAGCAGGTAGTCCATTTTCCGTCAGCGGTTCGCTCACGGACCCTGGCGTATTAATTTCATAAAATATACCGGATCCACCTAAGATCGTGAACCAAAGATTGGTAATGAGTGGGGTAATAATCGCCACAACGAGAAACAGTTCTCGGATTGTACGCCCTCGGGAAATCCGCGCGACTAATAACGCCACCATTGGTCCAAAACCAATAAACCATCCAAAGAAGAACAGCATCCATGCTCCAGACCAGTCGTTATCCCCTCGAAATGTACTCATTTCAATGAAGTTTGATACGTACGTTCCAGTTGATGCAATATGGGCATCAATTAAAAAGATCCCAGGACCAAATAATACGAGGAACGCCCCAATAAATAAAGCTGTATTCACATTTAATTTACTTAACCATTGAATCCCTTTTTCAAGTCCTGTCAGCGTGGAAATAATGACAATGGATGTGAGAAAAAGAATGATTAGAACTTGCGTCACATACGTATCTGGCCAACCAAACAGCGCATTTACGCCATAGCTTACTTGTAAACCAAGAAAGCCAATTGGACCGATTGTACCTGCAGCTGCTCCAATAATACAAAACACATCAACCGCTACGCCCCATTTACTATCTTTGATTCGATCTCCTAAGATCGGATAGAGAATCGTCCGAGGTTTCAGCGGCATTCCTTTATGGTTGTGTGCATAAATCATCACAATAGAACAGATAGCACCGTAAACCGCCCATGCACCAAATCCCCATGATACGAAACTTTGGGCTAATGCAACTCGCACAGTGTCGCTTGTTGTTTCCACTAGTCCACTATAGGTAGGTGGAACATCCATAAAATAATACAACGGTTCAGCAGCCGCCCAAAAGACGCCTCCAGCACCAAGGCCAGTCGTCACAACAATCGCTACATACTTAAAAAATCCCATTTCTGGCTTCTCTAATTTCCCTAAACGAACAGCGCCTAATTTTGATACAGCTAGAACAGCTCCCACCAAAAAAGTCGCAAGTAAGAGCACTTGCCAGTACCCACCGAAGTACGTAATCGCAAATGAAAATCCTTTATCAACAAGAGATGACGTCATCTCCATATTTGTAAAAGCCATCACAACAAACAGCAGCAAAAACCCTCCGCTGATTAAAAATACTGGCCAATTTACGGTCTTTAACGCATGATGCGGACCTTTATCCATTTTTTTCCCCTCTCGTGTTGCCAAAACAATAAGACCTTACTTTAGCAAAAAACAGAGGCGGTTTGGGCAAAGGCTAAAATCAATTTTGCCTAAAGTAAATAAAAATCCTTATCTAGACGCTGAAAAACAAGGATTATTACATTTACGTTACAAGTTTGAAAGCGACAGACAAAACAGCCCCCATTGTAGACTGTTATCTCATTCATTCATCAGCTGCTTTATTAATCATAACGTTGCCTTCTTCATCCAATAGTGGCGTTAAGCTGACAGATCCCTTGTTCTAATCTTCGTCCAGAAGAATACCTATATAACAATGCAGCTAACCGCTGCACAAGCTACGCTGACTAGATCTTTTACATTTTAAAGGGATTAAATGAGGAGGTTCTTCTCAGTTTCACCTTTTCCACAAAGGGAAAAGATACGTAACTCTTTAAGAAGGGAGGAACGCAACATGCTTTGGACAGTATTAGTCGTTTTATTAGTCTTGTGGTTGCTTGGTTTCATTGGCGAAATCGGCGGAAACCTTGTACATATTTTATTAGTTATCGCACTCGTTGTTCTTATATTCCAACTTATTTCAGGTCGCCGGAGACTATAGCTGTAGAAGCGAGGCGTAAAGCCTTGCTTTTTCTTGTTTAACAGACGTCAGACGCAACTCTCGTTTGTTAGAAAACACCGATTGTTCCCCATAATTAATGGGAAAGAACCTCATTTCCCTTATTTAAAAATATAATTCTATATTTAATAAATAGATAATCCAATTGTCACCGTTTAGGTGATCGACTCTTTTCTAATGAAAAACTCTGCAGACATATCGTTGTCTGCAGAGTCATTTATTAATTCACGCGCTTTAGTTTGTTTCCTACTTTTCGATAAAGATTACCGTCTTCATCATGAAAGTATTTAAAGCCGATTATGGAAAGCGGTCTCCACGTTTTTGTCCACTTTTTTTCAGAGTGTATGTACCCCACACGTCTTCCTCCTCTAGTGATCGTCGAACTATCAATATCATTATCTTTATAAAACGTTCAAATTACCAGTGAACATTTACAGAAAATAATGGTAAGAATGTCGCGTTCAACCACATGTCTTTCATCTTTTTTGATACGATATGGCTAACACCTTTTCATTGGAGGGGAGATCATGAAAAAGTATGGGCAATCGTTGGTTTTAACGCTTTTTAGTTTGCTTGTATTAAGTGCGTGCACCATAAACGAGTCGACTCATTTCACTGATCTAGAAGGATTCCCTTCTCAAGACGACATTCGTTCCATAACCGTCATTTCGTTTACTGAAGAAGAGGGCTTGGAACTTGGTATAACCCGACTGGACTCTGAAGTAGCAGCTACATTTTATGCCTTGCTCACTGATGTGGACATACGTAAGGGTACCTACGAGGGCGGAGAGGAATATTCCGTGCGAATACAAACAAATGAAGAAACATTCCGCTTCTTACTCAATGAACATGGCAACATCTTGATTAACGGGGAAGCCCTTCATGGTACGAATACGGAATAGCTTGTATCTTTTATCCAGCATGTAGACGACTGGGATTACCTTGAGTAAAAACACGGAGGTTTCATGAAAACACAATTTATTCCTATAGGCTTAGCCGTTGCGCTCTTATCTGCTTGTTCGTCCCAAGACCAAAACGAAGAACTGGTAACGTACAGCTATGACTACCATGTCTATAACCGTACGCCAGACTTAAATGTGGATGATCAGATGCGCCAATACATCATCCCCTCTGCCTATGAAATGACGATGGACGAGTCATTCGAACGGGTGACCCGCTATAACTCTGGGCTCCCTCCATCCAGTATGTTGTTTTGGCATGAACAGACGTTCAACGAAATGAAAGCAAACATCGAAACGACAACTTCCCTCGATGACCTTAAAACGGAGTTGCCGACATTAGAAATACTGACTGAAAACAAGTACCAGCAATTCATCTTAACGAATGTGGATGACGTCCTTGATCAGCCAAACGATGATGAGATCGAACAAATTTTAAATGAGTTTTTAGAAACAGTAGAAAATCCACCAGATGAGCACTTGGAGCAGTATATCGATGAAATGCTGTCATTCAGTTTAAAAGACGCTACATTCACGGAAATGGACGAGCCAATTGGCTTGTTTTCACATCAAATCGATTACGATGAAGATTCATATGAACATGTTGCCTTTGTTGGGGAAACAGACACCACGTATGTCACAGCTACCGTAACGATTCCGAACAATGAAATCGAAGAATATCAGCCAATCATTGATGATGCTCTCCATCATCTTACATTCGATCCAACTGAGTTTAGAGACAATCCGAACTACGACTTCGTTAACCCGATTACGTATGATCCAGAAGAATTTGGAGACAGTTTCCCTGACGCAAAATTCTCCTTTCGGGCACCGTCTATGGCACAGTTTAGCCATTCATCACCCAGTGTGAACCCGTACAGCTTCAATTTCTCTCATTATTATTCAGACGCTGAAACGTTGGATCAACAAAACAATGTGTCGAGCTTGTCAGTAAGCGTAGACGAACGTGGCGCACAAAGCCGAGAAACAGAAGCTAGAGCTCAACGCCCCCGGGACTTTGTTGTCCATGAGGAAGATGAAGTCGTTAAAATTGACGCTATGCACGAAGATGAAACAATCGATAGTGGTCTCTTCACGACCGCTATGCGAATCGAGTATAACAGTGGCTTCGAAGAGTATCAGTTTCTTTATGAAACGAATGACTATGTGTTTGAAATTGAATTTACTCTCTCCCCTGATTCCAACGAGGCTGATGACCTTTTACATGAATACATGCATGTTGTACAATCTTTCGAGCTAGATAGATAGCCGGCCTCTTTTTTCGAGGTCGGTTTTTCATGTTAAAAAATACGCCAAACTTAATTGATAATGATTATCATTTTTAGTATACTTAGAACTAGCAGATAGCTCATTTAAAAGGAGACGATCACATGCAGATTTATTGGACGAAAATTAATCAGATTATTGACGAAACACCGGAAGTAAAAACATATATGCTTGATACCCCTGAGGGATTTACGTGGGAAGAAGGCTCTCACACCCACTTTGCTTTTGAAGGCTTTAATGCTGGCGAAAAACCGAACCGCAGCTTAATACGCCACATGTCGATCTCCACATTGCCGCATGAACAATCGATTGGGATTACGACACGTATTAAAGAACAATGCTCAGAATTCAAGTCGATCTTACGAAATCTTGGCATCGGCGATGAAGTCGCGATTTTTAAAACCCATTCTAATGTGCCGTTAAAGCGGGAAAACAAAAATGTTTACTTATTATCAGCAGGCGTGGGCCTTGCGACATTCCGCCCGCTTGTGCTCGATTATTTTGACCGTGTCGATCACGTCAATCAGATTCATTCCCTTAATGTTGATTCATCGAAAGACTACTTATTCCCAAGCATCTTCAAAACAACAGCAGACAAGAACTTCACCGCACAATTCGTTGACAATCGCAAAACGTATTATGAAGAAGTGGAAAAACTCACGTCTGACGAAAATGGCCTTTTCTA
Source organism: Shouchella phoenicis (assembly GCF_047238345.1). NCBI lineage: Bacteria > Bacillati > Bacillota > Bacilli > Caryophanales > Bacillaceae > Shouchella > Shouchella phoenicis. The sequence continues at coordinate 3,326,576 of NZ_JBDFMQ010000001.1, forward strand.
CATTGTCGGTAGCGATGAATTTCTACAAGAGACGATTAAACTGCTCCGGGCAAACGGCGTTCAACCAGAACAAATCATGCTTGATAAGCACGAACAGCAACTGGCCACTTTTTTATCAGAAGAAGTGACGAATTAAATCATGAAAAAACCAGCAGAATTTAGCATCTGCTGGTTTCTTTTTTATACGAGAAGCACCCATAAGATCATTGTAATGACAATGGTGACAATTCCTTGCAAAAGCGTCGCCATTGTTTGTGCTTTATACGCATCGTTTACCTTCATGCCGGTAAATTGCGTCACGACCCAGAAGTAACTGTCATTAACGTGCGATACCGTCATCGCACCGGCGCCGACAGCCATCACGACCAGGGCTAATGGAACCGCTCCTTCAATTCCCATTACAGGCAACATCGGTGCAACCAGGGATGACGTGATGACGAGTGCGGTTGTGGAGGAACCTTGCGCTGTTTTTAACGCTGCGGCAATGAAGAATGGCACCAGCAAAAACATCGCGCCAGTAAACATTCCGCCGATCTCCCAGTTTTGAATAATTTCTTCCACACCTGAGTTTCGAATGACCGTTCCAAATGACCCGCCGACTCCTGTAATTAACAACACAGGCGCGACATCTTTTAAGGCTTGCCCGACCCAGCCATTTAGGGTCTCCTCATTAAAAGCTGGAAGTAAAGGCAGGGCTGCAATAACCCCTACTAACAGCGCAATGACTGGTTTTCCTAAGAAAACAAAAAACGCGGCTACAGCGTTATCAACTTCGGCGACGGTTAAAATCGAGCCTGCTGCAATTAACAGGATCGGCAAGAGAATGGGTAAAAATGCTGAGAAGGTTGATGGCATTTTTCCAAATGAAGCAACGACCTTATCGTAATCGAATTCTTCATCGGTTGCCGACACATCTTCTGGTACCTCAATCTTCGTTGCCACTTTAATCGCCCAGAGATAACCAACTAACGTTGCAGGGACGGCAACGATGAATCCAATAAAGATCACCGTGCCTAAGTAAGCATCAGCGCCAATATTCCCTGCCGCCGCGATTGGTCCTGGCGTAGGTGGAACAAGGGTATGAGTTGCATAAAGCCCTGTTGCTAGTGCAACAGACATGGAAGCCATTGAAACCTTCGCTCGTTTTGATAGCGCTTTCCTTAAACTGTTTAAAATAATAAATCCAGAATCACAAAATACAGGAATCGATACAATAAATCCAATAATGCTCATCGCAAGCTGAGGATGCTTTGGACCCACAATTCGAAGGACGACCTCTGCCATTCGATACGCCGCACCTGCTTTTTCTAAAATGACCCCAATGATTGTACCGAACACAATAACAAGGCCGATACTCATTAACAGATTTCCAAAACCGGAATTAATGCTTTCAACGATTAAATCAAATGACATTCCAGATGCAAATCCAACAAATAAGGTCCCCATTAATAAGGATAAGAACGGATGAACTTTAAATTTAGACGTTGCGACGATAATGAGTAGAACCCCTAAGGCAATAATCAAAAATAACATCAACCTAACCCCCTTTTAGAGCAGGCATGTTAACCTGCTCCTTATTTAGTTTCGAGATGCAAAAAACGTTCGAACGACTTGCTCTGTTGTAAACGCGACATATTCCTCGCAATGCTCAATCGCTTGCTGCAATTCCATTGGTCCTTTTACAATGCTGAAGACACTTGTCATCCCATATTGATAGAGTTCTTCAATCCCTTGACCAACGGAACCTGCTATCGCAATAACCGGAATTCCCTGCTTGTTCGCCGCTTCCGCTACGCCCATCGGTGTTTTTCCAGAGGCGGTCTGGTAATCAATCTGCCCTTCTCCTGTTAACACAAGATCAGCGCCTTCAAGTTTTTGCTCCAAACCTGTATACTCAATGACAAGATCAATGCCTCGCTTCATAGATGATGGGAAGAACGCTTGAAAAGCTCCACCAATCCCGCCAGCAGCACCTGCCCCTGCACGATCATGAAGACGAATCGTCGTCTTTTCTTCAATTAAATCAGCCCATTTTGTTAAGTGGCGATCCAGCGTCGCAACCATTTCTGGCGTCGCGCCTTTTTGCGGGCCAAACACTGCTGATGCCCCTGTTGGACCAACAAAAGGATTCTGCACATCTGATGCAATCATAAAAGTCGATTGGGCAATTCGTTTATCAAAAAGAGAATCGTCAATAGAAGCGATGCGCCCGAGCTCTTCCCCGCCAAATCCAACAGCTTCTCCATCTCGATCTAACAGCTTCATCCCAAGCGCCTCAAGCATGCCCGCTCCTCCATCATTGGTCGCGCTACCGCCAACCGCTAAAATAAACGATTGATAGCCAGCATCTAAAGCCGCCTTGATAAGCTCACCTGTTCCGTATGTCGTTGTCACCATCGGGTTGCGCTCATCGGCCGGAATTAATACAAGTCCTGACGCACTCGCCATTTCAATCACACACGTCTCGTTATCGCCTAATACCCCATACTCGGCTTTTACCGGCTGACAAGTAGGCCCTTGCACCGTAACGGCGGTTTTCTTACCACCTGTTGCGGCAACAAGGCTATCCATCGTGCCTTCTCCTCCATCAGCAGCAGGAACTAAAACCGCCTCAGCTTGCGGAAGCGCTTTCGAGATGGCGCGTTTCATGACTTCTGCCACCTCTACAGCGGACAAGCTTCCTTTAAAAGAGTCTGGTGCAATCACTAGTTTCATTTTGTAACCACCTTACCTATTTCGTATATGTTCCATTATATGTTGCATAGAAGGATTAATCATCGTGTATGATAGACAAAAAAGATGTATTTTTTGTATCATTATTTGTGTATGAATGAATTTCTTTCTTAAAAACAGACTACACACCCTATGTGAAGGAGGCATGCACATGTTAACAAATGACATTGCGATTGAAGTAGTGGAACAGACAACAAAACGTTTAAAACGACACATTAACATTATGAATCATACAGGGATGATCCTTGCCTCATCGGATTCGACGCGCGTCAATCAAATCCATGACGGTGCCGTTCAAGTGTTAAAAACCGGCAAGAGCTTAACGATCCACAAAAAAGATTTGGCGAAATGGATGACCGCCAAGCCTGGAATAAACCTGCCGATTGAATTCCAAGGAAAGATCATTGGTGTGATTGGGATTACAGGTAATCCAGATGAGATATGGGAGTTTGGCGAACTTGTCAAAATGAATACCGAGATGATGATCACCCAAGCCCATGTTTTTGAACAGTCCGAATGGAAGCAGCGCGTACGTGATCAACTCTTTCATGAACTGATTCAAGAAAACGTGTCGCCACAAGTAATTGAAGATCAGGTGAAACAAGCACCGTTTCAGCTTGTTCCACCTTTTCAAGTAAGCCTGATTCGTGCAAATGCCATAAACATGAAGCGGAGCGCGTTGCTGAACTACATTTCAACGTTTTTTAACGAACACACCACATTAATTGGCTATGTAACAGTAGATCAAGTTTATCTGTTAACGACGGCACAGGCTTCTGACACCCTATCAAAAAAGATGCAAAAGCTTCACGGTCTGCTCCAGCAAAAGAACGTCTCGTTTCACATCGCTACAGGTACTGCGCGAAATGACCTTTTTTCAATTGCATCCTCTTATCATGAAGCGAAAGCTGGGCTTGAGTTAGGAACAGGTCCTATCACTTCCTTTCAAGATGTTCAAACTCGAGCGTTGTTGCGTGAAACCCCTTCGCACTCGCAAAGGCACTACTATGAGTCGATTTTAGCTGATCTTGCAGAAAAATACATCGACACCCTTGAACACTTCTTTACCCACAACGGCAATATTGGCGAGTGCGCCAAATCAATGTTTATTCACCGCAATTCACTCGTGTATCGTTTAAAGAAGATTCAAGACAGCACAGGCTATGACCCACAACTTTTTGACGACAGTGTTCCCTTGCAGATCGCAATCTGGCTGAAACGATTGGATGAAGACGAGATACGCCTTTAAAAAACCTCTAACGACAGACGAAACACCACCGTTCAGACTGCTGCTCTAAGGGAGTCGCCGTCTAAGGCCTTCATCAACACAAGAGTTTAATCGCCCCCTTCTACGACTTTTGTCTGAGTTGTCCTCATGCAAATTTCTTACTTCCCCCTCCCTCTTTTCAACGATTCAAAACATTCTCCTCTTTCGTACAATGAAAGGAACAAAACGAAGGAGTTGGATAAAATGAAAGAAGTGATCGTCATTACAGGTGCATCCAGAGGACTGGGGCGTACGTTAGCGCTCCATTTTGCAAAGAAAGGCTACCGCTTAGCCCTTTGCGCAAGGAATGAAGAAGCGTTAGCACACGTAACAGAAGAAGCACGACAACTTGGCGCTGAAGTCATTGCTGTTCAAGCAGACGTTGTACATGCACAAGACGTGGATCGGTTTGTCTCCGTCGTGGAAGCCACCTTTGGAACCATCGATGTATTAATCAACAATGCGTCCATCTTCGGCTCTGGCCCGCGCCAATTAGCTGATTATGAGGAGCAGACGTTTCAAGAGGTGCTTACCACCAATGTGCTGAACCCTTTTCTCATGACAAAACGCGCTCTTGCAACAATGCTCGCAAATAATCAAGGACTGATCATCAATATCACGTCCGCCGCCGGTAAGACTGGTTTTGCAGAATGGGGAGCATACGGCGTATCCAAATTTGCGCTAGAAGGGTTAACCGAAACGTGGGCAGATGAACTGTCCGACACCAAAACGGAAATTTGTTTACTCGATCCAGGTGAAATGAATACAGCTATGCATGACCTTGCTGTTCCTGATTGCGATTACCCACTATTAGAAACAGAGGAACTGATGCCGCTGTTTGACCAAATTTTACAAAACCGAGGAACGGTTAATGGAAAACGGTTTGACATCTACCGTTACCTAGAGGAGGTTGGATCATGACCAATCTCATCTCGCTACACGACGCTTTCACATTACCTAAACATCTTCATGCTCATACGCCTGCTGAGCATATCAACGTTAATCGTGAAAATGTGAAACTCCTCCATACAGAGAGAGGGATGGACGGTATTCACCATCGCCAGTTAAACGACCTGCCACAACTGTTACAACCAAATGACTTGCTGATTTTTAACCGAAGCCGAACGATTCCAGCTCAGCTTTTTAGCGAATCTCAACAAGTGACGATTCGTTTAGCCAGACAGCTTAGTGAATGGGAGTGGGAAGCATTAATTCTTAACAACGACGCCAATGCTTCAGAGATCAACCTACAGGAAGGAGTGATGGTTGAACTTCTTGGCACTGGAAGCGAGGCACCGTTAACACAAATCATGTTTCATCACGTAAACGAACCGATGTTGTCTTACCTCCATAAATACGGGGAACCGATTCGGTATGAATACATCAACACGCCATGGCCACTTGAAGCGTATCAAACCGTCTTCGCTTCGGCACCTGGCTCCATTGAAATGCCTTCCGCTGGCCGGGCATTTTCCTGGACACTCATTCAAGCACTTCAAAAACACCAGATTCAAGTCGGCTTTCTGACCTTACACGCTGGCATTAGCTATTACGAAAACAACCAATGGCCAAACCCTACCCATCATCCAGAATCCTATGAAATTCCAGATGATACAGTGACCGCCATTCAACAGGCAAAAGCGAAAGGGGGCCGCATCATTGCAGTTGGCACAACGGTTGTTCGTGCCCTCGAAACCTATGCGCAAGCGCCACATGTTTGCAAAGGCGAAACCAATCTATACATTAAGAAAGAGACACCGTTACAGCTTGTGGATGGCTTACTGTCTGGCCTTCATGAACCGCACTCCAGTCATCTTGATTTATTACGAGCGTTTTTATCCGATGACACCCTGCTCGTAAGCTACCAACAAGCGTTGCAACACGAATACCTTTGGCATGAGTTTGGCGATCTTCATTTAATGCTGTAGAGGAGGCATCGATCATGTTCGTCCATCATATCGGAATCGATGTACACGACATCGACCGCTCGATTGCGTTTTATCGCAATTTATTTGACGCAACACTCGTCGATCGAATGATGCTAAATGGAGAAGAACTCGTTTTCTTACAAATCGACGCCATGCGAATCGAACTCGTTTCTTCACAAACAAAAAAAGAGGAAGAACCGTGTTCTTCCTCCATTCACCTTGCGTTTCGTACCGAGACATTTGAATTAGATCTGGCGCGCTTTTCCCGCCACCACGTCCCAGTTGAAGAAGGGCCGTACACCCTCGAAAACGGCTGGAACGTTGTCTATTTCCGCGGCATCAACAACGAACTCATTGAATTACTAGAAATCCCATCTACATCAAGCCATGCTTCACCGCAAACAACGCCGCTTGCGTCCGATCGTTCACATGAAGTTTCGAGAACACATTCGATAAATGCGTTTTAACCGTTTTTTCCGTAATCCCTAACCGATCTGCAATCTCTTTATTGCTGAACCCTGACGCCACTTCAACGAGAACATCTTTTTCACGTTTCGTTAAGTGGCCAATTGCTTGCTCTTCTTCGGACATCGGCGTCGCAATTCGATTTAACACAAATTTCGTTACTTTATCGTGAAGTTTGTTTTCCCCTTCCATAACGGCGCGCATCGTCTCAACAAGTTGTTCCGGATCAATATCCTTTAATTGATAGCCATCTGCCCCAGCTTGTAACGCTGGGATAACATGGTCTTTATCGGAAAACGAGCTAAGGACGAGGATTTTGATAGCTGGAAAATTCGCTTTAATTCGCTTCGTCGCCTCCATACCGTTTAAAACAGGCATAAACAAATCCATTAAAATTAAATCTGGCTCTACGGTCGAAAGCAGTTGGAGCGCCTCTTCCCCGTTGCTCGCCTCTCCAACAATCTCCAAATCTTCTATCGTTTCAAGATAAAAGATTAACCCCTTTCGCACGACAGTATGGTCGTCAACAATCATAATCTTCATCGCTGTTCTCCTCCCATACGCCCTAACGGCAAACGGATTTCTACCGTAGTTCCTTTATGTAATGCAGATCGAATGTCGAGCGCTCCGTTCATTTCTTGCACCCGTTCCTTCATATTTAATAGACCCATTCCTTTTTGTACTTTATCCATTTCAAACCCGACACCCTGATCGGAAATTTGGACAATCACACTTTCGCTCGCAAAACGAATTCGCACCAGCACATCATTCGTTCCAGCATGTTTCTGGCAATTATTTAAGGCTTCTTGGATCAATCTCCACAAACAAACTTCCAACGGTTCCCCAAGATGCTTTAATCCATCAATTTCAACCTCAACATCCAAGCCAATGAGCCGTGCATAAGCTTCGACTTTTGCCGCAATGCCCGACTCTAACCCCTCGGGGCGCAACTGTCGTGTTAAATCTTTTAGCTCTGCCAGCGCTTGACTCCCTAGCTGATGCACATGACCAATCGACGCTTTTAATTCCAAATCCTCAACTTTCCGCTCAACACCCTTGGCATGCATGATGAGCGAAAACAACAACTGATTGACGCTATCGTGCAAATCCCGGGCAAGCCGATTCCGCTCTTCTCGACGCAATAACTGCTGTTGCTGTCGCTTCAGCTCAAACTGCTTTAACTGTAAGGAAATATGGGTCAACACTTCATACAATACAGGGTCCACACTCGTAAGATGCTGGTCACTAAAAACGCTCAATTTAAAAACATCATCCTCCAATTGAAGCTTAACCGTTTTCATGTAGAACCCACGCTCACCTGTGAACGTCGACCAACCATTGAACGTTAACCAAACGCCCTTCCATTGAAAAAAGGTCTGAAGCGTATCGCCAATCGTTACTAAATACTCGTCTTCATGTTCCGAATTCTGCTGATGGGCTAGATATTTCCCTAATTGACCAAGTAAAAACGATTGCTTCTGCTCTTCCGTATACGCATTGAACCGCTTAATCGTCGCCCCAATTTGATACGCAACCGTTTCAAACAATTCCAATTCTTTCAGCGAAAATTCATCAATCTCTGGCGAAGCCACGTTAATTACCCCTAAAGACTCGACGCCTGCCTTAATCGGAATGGTCGCATGTCGCGCTAATCCATTCGTCTCGCCCCAGTCATTCTCTTTAGCTAGCTTTAACCGCTTACAATTCATAATATTAATCGGTTCGTGGAGCTCACCGTTTTTATACTTGTTTACACAATAGCACGTGCCCTCTTTAAGCGGCGCACATTGGCGATGACTCAAGCCCTCTGGCAATCCCGCTTGCGCCACGAGTTTCTGCGTTCCCTCAGCTGACACAATGAATATCCAACCTGTTTCAAGCCCAGTCGTCTCAAGAAGCGATTCGAGCACAGCTTGAAGAATCTCTTCTAACCGCTCTCCTTCATTTAACGTTTTGGCAATTTGTTTTAACGTCTCTACACTATCCATCCCCTGCTCCTACATCGATGTGTCTTTCTACTAGTTTACCATGAGCGGAGAACAAATAATGGCTAGTTGTATGATCAAAACAATTTGTTAGACAGGATCGACTGAATACCGAAGTAGAATCCCGGTACAACCAACAGGATTAGCGTCAGAACAGCGTACACCTTCTCATTCCTTGTCGGTTTATCCTTTACCATGATTATTGTCACAGTCAAAAATAAACTTCCAACAAAGAGAAATAAGACAGGTTCGCTCCAACCTAAATTAGACAGAATAAAGCGCTCCACGATATACCAACTCACAATAAAAATAGCGACTAACCTTACATATGTATACATTTTCCACTCACCTTTTATGGCGTGTGTTACCTTCCCTCACATCAAACCAACTTTACCATTCTAGTAGACGTTAACACGCAAAAATACCTGTTAAAATCCCTTTTCAGAAATTTTAACAAGTATCGTGATTGTGTCTGGCAAAAGCAAACTCTTACCAACTTGCTTTTTTCACACCAGGAATTTGCCCCTTATGCGCAAGCTCCCGAAACGCGATTCTCGATAATTCGAAATCTCTTAATACCCCTCTCGGTCGACCAGTCACACGACATCTTCTCGTTAAACGAGAAGGAGAAGAATCTCTTGGCAACTTCGCAAGTGCTGCGTAATCGCCCTTTTCTTTTAATTCTTTACGTCGTTCTGCATAACGTTGAACCAGTTCCTGACGCTTTTGTTCCTTTACAACTTTCGACTTTTTCGCCATGTTATTCCCACCTTTTCTTTTTCTAAATCGTAATGATTACGAATTATAGCATGGTCGTTTTTCTTTGACAATAGAATGTTCTCTCTCCTCTTCATACGAATAAAAATTTATTCACTATAATCATGATTAACTCATCATCCTTTCTCTTTCTATTATGCGGACGTTGCTCCATCTACCAATCTCATCACTCTAAGAAAAAATGATTTAATCCTTGACAAGTTTCACATTTAATTATAAATTATAAATCGTAACGATTACGATTAAGAAAATAAAGGGGCGTTCAGTTTGAAGAAATCATCATTATATCTTAGTGCACTTGCATTAAGTCTTACTCTAGCAGCTTGCCAGGACACAAACGAAGGAACAAACGAAACAAGTACCTCAGCAGATGAGCAACCTACATCAAGCGAGGAGCAGGAAGCCGTTGAAGTGGATATTACGGGTCTAGGGGATCATTACCATACAGGCGATACCGTTGAACTAGCTGCAACAGTAAGTGGTTCTGATGAACTCGATCACTGGCATTGGTATACCAAAGAAACCGGTCAAGACGATTGGGAAGTCGCATCTGGTCAGGAAGGCGATACCTTTTCAATGGAAGCTGAAGATGGCTTAGAAGTAAAAGCAGTTCTTTATGGGGATGACCATGAAGTGGCAGCGGAATCGGACCCAGTGACGATCATGATTGATGACCACCACGGTCACGATGAAGAAAGCAAATCAATCTATCAAGGCTATTTTGATGATGACCAAGTAGCGGACCGAGAGCTATCTGACTGGGAAGGCGACTGGCAATCTGTCTATCCATATCTTCAAAATGGCGACTTAGATGAAGTCTTCGCGCACAAAGCGGAAGAAGGCGATATGACAGCAGAAGAATACAAAGACTACTACACAACAGGCTATGAAACGGATGTAGAGCGCATCACCATTGATGACGGTCATGTGACGTTTTATGAGAATAATCAAGAATATTCTGGAGACTATGTGTATGACGGCTACGAAATCCTTACATATGAAAAAGGAAACCGTGGTGTCCGCTTTATCTATTCACTAACAGAGGAAGCAGAAAACATGCCCCAGTACATTCAATTCAGTGATCATATTATTGCCCCTCAAGAGTCTAGTCACTTCCACCTCTACTGGGGAGACGATCGCGAAGAACTGCTTGATGAAGTCGAGCATTGGCCAACGTACTACCCATCTTCCCTTGATGCAGATGGAATTGTCCGTGATCAATTAGCGCACTAATCCTTAGGGAGAGAAGGCAAATGCGCCTCTTCTCCCTCATTTCGTTCTAAGTAAAGGAGTTCAAAAAAGATGAAACAAACCGTAAAACCCCTATTCGTTGGTCTATCCGCCATGATCGTGTTAATGGGGTGCCAAAGTGAAGGAACAACAGGCCAAGACGCTGATGTAAATGTCGTCGCCTCCTTCCTGCCGATGTATGAATTTACAAAACAAGTAGCTGGCGATCGAGCAAATGTTCAGTTGATGGTGTCGGAAGGACAAGATGCCCATGGCTATGAACCGAGTGCGCAAGATGTGGCAGCCGTCAATGAAGCGGACGTCTTTGTTTACAGTAGCGAAGAAATGGAATTTTGGGTCGACAGCTTGTTCAATACCATTGAAAATGACGACCTCGTTATTGCCCGTGCAGCAGACGGCTTAGAAGATGCGCATCACGATCATGCCGACGCAGGCGACATCACGGTTGACGGAGTAGCGGATCATTACCATACCAGTGATGATGTAACACTAACAGCTGAAGTGTCTGAGGACGTGGACTACGATCACTGGCATTGGTACCAGCGCGCCGATGAAAGCGAAGAATGGTCAGCCGTTTCTGGGCAGAGCACAGACACCTTTTCTGTGACAGCTGAAGACGCGAGCTTTGACGTTCAGGCCGTTCTCTATGATAACGACCATAATGTGTTCGCTGAGTCAGAAGCAGTGGCGATTGAAATTGACAACCACGACGATCACCATCACGACGAAGAGGAGCATGATCATGCCCCTTCAAGCGATGAACCAATTGAGATTGTCGGATTAGCCGATCACTATCATACAGGTGATGTGGTCACACTCCAAGCCGAAACCCAAGAAGATGTGGCGTACGATCACTGGCACTGGTTCAAAAAAGAAGAGCATGAAGATGAATGGCAAGCCGTTCCAGAACAAGACTCAAGCCATTTTGAACACAAAACAACTGGCGAAAGTTTCGATGTCAAAGCCGTCCTTTACGATGATGACCACAACGTTCATGCCGAATCTCCTTCTGTTCACGTCCTCATCGATGACCATGACGATCAAGACCCGCACATCTGGTTAGATCCGGTTCTTGCACAAGACCAAGTCATGATGATTCGCGATGCATTAATCGAAGCGGACCCTGACGGCGAACAAACTTACACGGAAAATGCGGATCAGTTTATTAATGAATTACAAGCACTAGATGAAGACTATCGCGCTGCATTAGAAGGCGCAGAAAATCGGACGTTCGTTGTTCAACATCAAGCATTCGGCTACCTTGCCGATCGCTATGACTTAGAACAGATCGCGATTGGTGGCCTATCCACGGAGATTGAACCAAGTCCGTCACGAATGGCTGAGATTGGCGAACTGATAGACGAATATGACGTACCTGTTATCTATTATCAACAAGGAGCAAACTCCTCCATTGCTCAAACCGTTGCGACAGAAACCGGGACAGAAACAGCCGTCTTGTATGACCTTGAAGTGTTATCAGAAGAATTACTAGAAAATGATTTAGGATACGTAGAGGCCATGCGCCAAAACCTTGAAGCCCTACAACAAAGCATTCAATAAGCAACATGTAAAGCATGAAGAAAGGTCGAATTGACGTGTACTACATTAAAGTGAATGAACTATCGTTCCACTACGAGAAGGAACCCGTTCTCACCAACATCTCTTTTGAATTAAACCCAGGTGACTTCATCATGCTGACAGGTGAAAATGGTGCAGCAAAAACAACGTTATTGCGCACGATTTTAGGTATCTTAAAGCCTTCCGTCGGCGACGTCTCCCTATCTCCGACAAATCAAGCCGGAGAAAAACTCGTTGTCGGCTATGTGCCCCAGCAAGTCGCTTCTTTCAATGTCGGCTTTCCGAGCACCGTCCTCGAATTAGTCCAATCGGGACGATACCAAAAAGGAAAGTGGTTTAAACGACTGAATCAAACGGACAGAGAACATGTACGAAAATCCCTCGAATCCGTTGGCATGTGGGACATGCGCCACAAAAAAATTGGCGAACTGTCAGGTGGACAAAAGCAACGCATCTCCATTGCACGTGTCTTTGCGACCGACGCAGATTTATTTGTCTTAGATGAGCCAACAACAGGGATGGATGCTAAATCCAGAGAAGCATTTTATAAGCTCTTGCAGCACAATAGCGAGGTACACGGAAAAGGCATTTTAATGGTATCTCACGACCATGCGGAACTACGCAACTACTGCAACAAGCATATTGAGCTTGTTCGAAAGGAGGACTTACCTTGGAGATGTTTCTCTATGGATTCATGCAAAGAGCTTTCCAAGCCTCCTTCCTGATCTCACTCATTGCGCCGATGCTTGGACTCTTTCTCATCTTGCGCCGGCAATCGTTAATGGCAGATACCTTGGCCCACGTGTCTTTAGCTGGTGTCGCCCTCGGTTTATTAGTCAGCATCAACCCGACATGGACCAATATGCTCATGGTTGTGGCAATAGCCATTTTGCTTGAGTACGTGCGGATGCTCTATCGCTCTTATTCTGAAGTATCGATTGCGATTCTCATGTCTGCCGGAATGGCTCTCGCCCTGTTTCTAATGAGCTTGAATCAAGGCGGAACCACGCTGAACATTAACCAATTTCTATTCGGCTCTATCGTGACGATCAGCCAAGAACAAGTATGGATGCTGTACATCTTAGCCGCTATCCTTTTCACCCTTTATTTCGTCTTTCGCAAAGCGATGTACGTCTTAATCTTTGATGAGGAAACAGCCTTTACCGCTGGCTTACCTGTAAAAACGATGTCCATCTTATTTAACGTATTAATTGGCGTCACGATTGCGGTCATTATGCCAATTGTCGGCTCGCTCTTAGTATCGGCTATTCTCATTTTGCCCGCAGCCATTTCCATGCGCATTAGTCGCAGCTTCGCCAGCACCATCCTCATCGGCATTCCAATTGCGCTAACAGGCATGTTGAGTGGCTTAGTCACCTCTTATGAATTCGGTACACCACCAGGCGCCACGATTACCCTCATTCTTATCATCATTTTCACTCTCACCATCGTGCTCAAACGACTCTTTAGTTTCAAATATAAGCGTGAACCCGTGTAACCACACGGGTTTTCGCTTTTCAAATTTAGTGGCGATTCTCTCCCATATAGATAACGAGTCAATCTTTCTATTTATTTTCTACAATCGTTTACAAAATTAATTAAAGGGAATATAATAAAAGAAGAATGACAGCCTTGGCGGGCTACTATTTTTGTATAGTCATCCGGCGAAAGTCTTTTTAAGTATCATTCTCATTTACAAAGGTTTTCGCAAAAAAACAACCAGACTGCCATCTGGTTGTTTTGCTTTTTTTGTATTGATTTCTCATTAATGATCATAATAATAAAATAGGATTACCCCATAAACGTATTAAGCGTCCCCAAAATGGTCAACAACAACTAATCTAAGGTTCTGCCAAACCTTTTTCTGATTAGTGCCTAATGTAGTCTATAGAGTATCCTACTTCTTTTACGAAGTTATTATCTGAACATGCCGAGAACATATTCGAGTATAACAACAAAAATTGGGACAACACAGCCAATGGCTATGGACTGTCTCTTTTTTGTTGTTTTCTCTTTTTCTCTCCTGAGTCTTTCCACACGGGAGTTTGGCGGGCAAATTCTCATATAGTCACCTCCCCTCGTGGGGATGCGGGCAGTTGTCGCTTGCCTTTCGAGACCATAAATCTATTATAAAAGGAAATTTTTACAATTTCGATATTTCTCTGTAACATTTTAAAAAAAGGTTGATTACTAGATTTCAAGAATCTAAAGAAACATGCTTACAATATTTAATATCCCTCTCAGCGCCCCGTATATTAAAAGCTATTTTGAATGGTACGATTCTAAACACACTCTATACTTCAAATTATAGTTGTTCGTATTTAATTTCTGATTAATATTACGTCTAATCTCAACATCGAATTCATTGACGAGCCATCCATATACATTACAATTTTTAATGAATTCGCGATAAGTAGAACTAAGAGGATAACTTAAACGTAGAAAACGATTATCTTTTAGAAATTGAAGTCTACAACATTAAGAACGACGACTGCCGCTCTTCTTACTCCAGCTTATCCAGACGGCTAAACTAATCCAAAAAGCGAAGCCCATTGAAAGAAAGACGATCGGAAAAGCCTTGCCGTCAAAAAAATAAAAAATCCCAGCTCCAATGAAAAGATACATACTTGCCAACACACCGTACTTTCTCCAATGACCAGTCATCCGTTTCACCTCAGATAAAATCATATTCAGTACTATAAAACAGCTCGCACTTAGAATTCAAATAATTTAAAAACAGCCCACGCATCCACTGTAAAGAAGAAGAGAATCGAAAGAATGACGATCACACTCCCTAACACAATCGATACCATTTTTGCTCTTTTCCGCACATCTCTTAACAAGAATGGAAGTAGAATAAACAGGGCTCCACATGCAGCGAAAATAAATACAGCTAGATAATACGTACGTACAGCAAATTCTCCATAATGCACAAAACCACGCCCCTTTTTCACGTCTTCTCTATAAAGATCCGTTACCCTGTTTACTGTTATTAAATCAATATTCGGAAAACAAATCCCACATTATCGTTTTCATATATAGAAAACGATTTACAAAAAAACTTGTGTCAACGTCGACACAAGCCAGAAATCTTTTCTATTTCTTTAGTAACATAAACATCTGTCGCTAATGATCGATGCGTTTCTCTAAGTCCTCTACTCGTTTTTCTAGCGCTTTAATAGCTACTTTTATCGCAACTCTTTCTTGAGTTCCTTCATTTCCGATTCAAGACGATCAAACCGTTTATTGATGTCGTTTTTACATTCATGAAGGAAGTCAAATAGTTCTTTGTCCATCATGACCCTCAAACGCCTCGATCGCCTCCCGCAACTCCCCGTGCGCCTCCCAGTACTCAGCCAGCGCCACGCCCTTCACCGCCGCCTCCCAGCCTTGCCGCATGCTCCGCACCCCGGCCTTCGTTCCGCTCGGGTGCGCCAGAATCCCGCCCCCGGCCAGATGCATCACGTCCGTCGCCCTCGCCAGTTGATACGTCTTCACCGCACTTCCTGCCCACTGCCCCGACGACAGCACCGGCATCAGCGGACGTGGCCCATCTTCTTCCTGCAAGCATGCCGCAATGGAGCGCGCCACCGACTCATTCGCTTCGTAAAATTTGCTGTCGATCCCGTTGCAATGCAGCTGATCCGCTCCAGCTAGGCGCACCAACGTTTGATAGACGTCGAAGCTCATGCCCAGCAACGGATGGCGCGTCAGCATCCCCCATTGATTGCGATGGCCGTGAATCGGCAGTGTCGCGTACGAGCGCAATTTCGCGAGGCCTGCGAACCCGACACTGTTCACGCTCACCATCACGCCGTTCCCGCCTCCACGCACCACCGCTTCATAGTTCGCTTCCATCTCGTCCACATCCCCGGTAATGTTGCATGCATACAGCGGTCGCTTTCCTGTCACTTCCGCCACCCGGTTCAGCTCGTCCATCACAATCCGCACCCGCTCCTCAAGAGGCAAGTATGGGGGATTCGCCGTTAGCTCATCATCTTTAATAAAGTCGATTTCCGCTTCTGCCAATTCCCGCACCACCGTTCGCAAGCCGTCCTCCCGCAAGCCCACACTCGGTTTGATAATCGTGCCAATGATCGGTCCACTCGCCACACCTGCCGCCGCTCTTGTCCCCGCAACGCCAAACTGCGGGCCTTGATACGCCTCATAAAACGAAGGCGACAGCACCAGCTTCTCTAGACGCAAGCCAGTCAGCTCCCGCAGTTCGTACAAGTTTCCCGCTACCGTTGCCATAAGTTGCGGAATTGACGCGCCGATATTATGGAATGGGAACGACAACGTCACCCGCCCCCGTTGGTAGCGCTCGCCTCTTACCGACGTTTCAAGCGACGGCGTTTCCATGCTTTCCAACGACTCGATGCTGATCACATGCGCCCGATGCTGTTCCTTTACCGCCCGCGTTTCCCCAGGCACAGCGGTAAACGTCCCGGTTGATTGTTCCCCTGCTATGGCCGCGGCGGCATGGGTAAGAGAATATGGCGTTTCCACAAGGTAGGTTGCATACACCCGTTCCACATTAGCGTCCTCCTTCCATCTGTTGGTGAAGCGAGTGAGCAGGCTTGTAGCGTTCCGACCGCAAAAACGCTTCTTGCCTCGCTTCATCCACATGATTCATCGTTGCACCTGATACCTGCGCCAGCACGACCATTTTTGCCGCCATTTCCAATGTCTCAAGCGCCGCCCATGCTGCCTTTAAGCTTGTTTCCGCAATTAACACACCATGATTTTCCAGCAAGAGAATAGTCCCTTTTTTGATCGCTTCCCCAACCGCTTCCGCCAGTTCTACCGACCCTGGATCAAGATACGGCACCCGCTCAATCCGCCGTAAATAATACATCGCCTCTACAAACAGACCAGACAAGTCCTCTTGCTCCTTCATACAGCCGAGCCACGTCGTATAAAACGGTGTCGCATGAATGACCGCACCAACGTCTGCCCAAGTCTCATAGCACACCCCGTGCATCCGCCACTCTTTTGACGGCCTTCGCCTCCCGCTCCACTTTCCATCAAACGAACAAATCCCCACATCATCGAGCTGAAGACTCGCCAAATCACTGCCGCTCGCCGTAATCAACATCGTTTCTCCTTCATGACGCATACTGACATTGCCAGCAGACGCATATACATAGCGGGCTTTCGCTAAGGCTTTGCCCATCTCCCTAAGCGCTTGATTCACGTATCAACACTCCTTTACAGTAATAGACTTGGCAACCACGTTGTGAAAAATGGAAAATAGGTCACCAGCACTAAGCTCGTTACCAACACCAGATAAAACGGAATCATCCCAAGGGTGATCTCATCAATTCGTATGCCTGCAATCTGCGCCGAGATAAATAGATTCACCCCTACTGGCGGTGTACATAAGCCAATCGCCAAGTTAATAATCATAATTAAGCCAAACTGAACCGGATCAACCCCAAGCTCCATCGCCACAGGCGTTAACAACGGCGCCAAAATAATGATCAACGCATTCGCTTCCATAAACATCCCCACCGCAATCAGGAACACATTCACAATCATCAAAAACACGATTGGATTGTCGGAAATCTCCATAAACATGCCGGCAATTTGTTGCGGAATCCCTTCTCGGGTAATGATCCACGCAAACAACCCTGCGCTGGAAATAATAAATAAAATCACCGAAGTCGTAATCGCGGACGACGCCAGCAAGTCTTGGATCTTCTGCCACTTAATCTCTCGATAGATAAAGAAACCGACGATAAACGCATACAAGACCGCAACCCCTGCCGCTTCCGTTGCCGTAAAGAAGCCAAGGTAAATCCCGCCTAAAATAATCACAGGCATTACAAGCGCCAACCCTGCTTCACGAAACGCGGTCCAGAATTCTTTCGCCGTTGCCCGCTTTTCCCGCTTGTAGCCCCGCTTCTTCGCAATCCCGTACACCGCAATCATCAACCCTGCCGCGATCAGCAGTCCCGGAATGACCCCTGCTAAAAACAGCGCGCCGATCGACGTTCCCGTTGTCACCCCGTACAAGATAATTGGGATGCTCGGCGGTAAAATAATCCCAAGCTCCCCTGATGCCGACTGTAACGCCGCCGCAAACCGCTTATGGTAGCCTCGGGCAATCATCGACGGAATCAAGATGCTCCCAACCGCCGCCGCAGTCGCCGCCCCTGAGCCAGAGATCGCCGAGAAAAACAACGACGTCACCACCATGACCAACCCTAAGCCACCAGGCAAGTGCCCTGTAATCGCATTGGCAAAGTTGACGAGACGCTGAGACAAGCCGCCTACTTCCATAATCGTCCCGGCTAAAATAAACAGCGGAATCGCCAGGAGCGGAAAGGAGTCAATCGAGGTAAAGAACCGCTGCACCAAAATAATTAAGGGTAAGTTCCCATCCCATAACAAGGCAATCGCAGACGACAAGCCAAGAGCAATTGCAATCGGCACACCCATCGCAAAAAACAACAGCAACCCAACCAGTAACACAACCGCCATTTAGCTCGCCTCCTCCCCTGCTCGAAGCGCCAGCACCAGTTCTAAAAACAGCGCCACGCTATTCATGAACAACAGCATCGCCCCAATTGGAATCGCCGCATATGGAATGCCCATGGAAAACTGCGCCGCCGCTGACGTTTGCCCAGCAACCGAGCCGACCATAGCCCAGCCTTGCACAATCAAGACGAGGAAAAACCCCATCGACAGCACCAGTGTCGTCAGTTTCAACACCGTCCGCGCCCGAAACGGCAAGCTTTCTGGCAACAGCTCAATCGCAATCAAGCGGGCATGACGCAAAGCAAGCGCCGCGCCAACAAACGTCACGTAAATCATCGCGTAGCGCGCCACCTCATCCGTCCAATGGACGGAAAACGGCAGCACAAACCGACTCGCAATTTGCACGATTACTAGTACCGCCAACAGTGCCAGCATCCCCGCAATCACCCAGCGAATGACCTTATTCACCTGATCAATCGCTCCAATCACTGCTCGCATCCCCATTCCGCCTCCTCTCTACTCATCAGCCGCCGCCACAATCGCATCATAGAGGTCTTGACCGTACCGCTCCGCATACGTCCCGTGCACCCTCGTCGCCAGCTCATTAAACGGCTCCGTATCTGGCTCAATCACGGTCATGCCTGCTTCTTCCAACGTTGCTAGGAGCTCGACTTCCATCTCCGCCACCAGCGCATTCTCATACTCGGTTGCTTCTTGCGCCGCCGCTTCGACCGCCTCCTGCTGTTCAGGCGATAGCTTCTGGTACGTCGCCTCGCTCATTGTCAGCATCACATAGCCATATACATGGTTCGTTAGCATCAAATAATCCTGCACTTCCTGAAGCGTGTTGCTTTCAATCAGCGCCAGCGGGTTCTCCTGCCCGTCAATCACTCCGGTTTGCAAAGAGGAGTACACTTCCCCAAACGCCATTGCCGTCGGCGCCGCGCCCATCTCTTCCCAAGCCGAGATCGACGCTGGAATTTCCGGCACCCGAATTTTCAAACCCGACAATGCCTCAGGTGACTCGACCGCTTTATGTGCCGTTAACTGCCGCGGACCCCGCATCCAAAATTCCAGTCCGCGGACATCCGTTTCCGCCAACAGCTCTTCCTTTAAGCCATCACCCACCTCGCCATATAAGACGTTTTCCAAGTGGGCTTCATCCTCGAACAAATACGGCAGTTCCAAAATCGAAAACGGTTCGTGAAAATTGGACAACACCCCAGCAACAAGCGCAAAATCCACCGTGCCGAGCTGCATCCCTTCAATCAAGTCTCGGTCGCTCCCTAGTTGCGAACTCGGAAACACGTCCACCGTCACGCTCCCATCCGTTTTCTCCTCCACCAGCTCCGCAAACCGAATCGCCCCTTTATGCCACGCATCTTTCTCATTGGCAATATGCCCGAGACTCAGCGTCACCTCACCACCACTCGCGCTTCCGCCGCCACACGCAGATAACACGAACACACTAGCGATCACCCAACTTGCTTGTTTCATCGTCTTTCCCTCCTTCATCTCGAAACGACAGCAACACTTTCATTGCCCCGTCCCGCTTTTCGTGCACAAGCGCAAACGCCTCCCGCGCCTCCGTATACGGAAGCACATGACTCACCAGTGCTTCCACCGGCACGACCCCTTGCGCCAGCATCGTCAGCGCCACGTCCATATCTTCAGGCGTATACGTCATCGAGCCAACCAACTCCCGCTCCCCTTGCTGGAGCGCCACGACATCCAGCGGCTGCTCCCCCGGAAACATCGCCACAGCCACAGCCCGTCCACCTTTTTTCAGCAAATCCATGCTTTGGTTCACCACACCTGGCGCGCCTGCCGCGACAAAAACCGCATCACACAAGCCCTGCTGCTGCGCCCATGCCGCTTCGTCCACACCAAGCTGAATTACCTGATTCGCTCCGAGCACCTGCGCCCGCACTAACGCCTCGGCTTGCACATCGGTAATCGTGACATGTGCGACCCCGACATACCGTGCAACCGCCAGCGTCAGCAAACCAATCGGTCCTGCTCCTAAAATCGCCACACGTCCAGCGATCCCAAGATTCGCTTTCTTCACCGCATGCACCGCCACCGCAAGAGGTTCGGCTAACACCCCAGCCTCATCGCTTATCCCATCACGGAGCTTGTACACACAGCAGGCAGGCACAATCATCTCTTCCACCATCAAGCCCATCCACTCGCCGACGCCTGGCGCTTCTCGCTTCGCACATAAATTGGATCGTCCTCTCGCACAGTCGGCACACACGCCACAGCCTTTTTGCGGCAACACCGTCACCCGCTCGCCAACGTCTACCGTGTCCACATCGCCACCACATTCCACGACGACACCACTTGCTTCATGCCCCATTACCACTGGAGGCACACGAAACGGATGCAACCCTTTGTACGTATGCACATCCGACCCACAAATCCCCGCTACGTAAACCCGGACGCGCACCTCGTCTCGTTTCAACGCCCGCTTGTCCACCTCTTCAATTACCACATCGTATGGTGCCTTTACCATCACGGCTTTCATTCACTCTCCACCTTTCTATAGAAACAACTGACGCTTCGCCCCTTCTAAATGGGCCACTATCAGCCTTCGTGCCTGCCCATCCCCACGTATAAGTGCATCCACTACGTTCACATGCTCCTTGTGAAAATGGGTCATTCTCGTCATGTCTTGCTGTAAATGTTTGAGCGTGATTCGCTGAAGATGGGCATTATAGCGCAACAGCATGTGATAGATCTCTTTATTACCAAAACATTCACACAATAATAAGTGGAACTGATGGTCAATTTCTGTAAAAGCTTCGCCATCGCCCTCTTCAATTGCACGCTGTGACTCAAGTAGATTCGCTTCCAATTTTGCCACATGCTCGCGCAACAGCTTCCCGCTGATCCGTTCGACGACATACGATTCGAGCGCGACACGTAAATCATAGATATGCACAATTCGCTCGACGGTTAAATCACGGATCATCACGCCTTGATTGGATGTGACGGTCACAAATCCTTCGGATTCCAACTTTGCCAATGCGGACTTAATCGGCGTTTTGCTCATCGCCAATAGCTCAATGAAAAACCGCTCTGACAACACTTGCGTCGGATACAGCTCTCCTTTTAGAATTCGCGCTTTAATTTCTTGATACGCCACATCTCGTAGCAACGGTTTCTCAGGCGTCATCAACACAACGCCCTCGCAGCACATCAAGGAAAAAGGATTCTCGTCCAAGCTGACCACCTTTTAACGCAATCTCAAACGGTGCTTCATTGGAGTCTTTTTTATAGCCTAAGCAAAGCGGGGCACCAGGAGCTAACGGCTGTTCCACTTCGAGCGCATGAATGCCCAGGGTGCGGACGACAAAGCCTGATGTATCACCACCTGCTACCGCAACTCGTTGTAAACGATGGGTATCAACGAGTTCTTTTAATAAGTCACCGAGCAATAGCCCGAGTGCTTGTGCGGTATCCGTCACCCCTTCTCCTTGTAACGCGTGTTTCATTGCCGCAATCGCAGGATCACCGCTACCTCTTGCTGTATAAAGCAACACACTTTTGCCCTCTCTTAACGCTGTATGGGCTTGTTGCAACACATCTTCTCGATTCGTCCACGTTACGTGTAGACAACAAAACCCATTCGTTTCTGCATATTCAATCTGTCTCTTCGTTAAGGGCGACGCACTACCAGACACTGCCGCGATTTGCGTGACGTTCGTTAACCGACTTCCATTTGGTACAACCGAGCGATGCCAGCATTTCTCCTTCCAGTAAGACGCACAGCCATAGTTCAACCCGGATGAACCAACGACAAACGTACTGCCTTCATGCTCAAAGGCTTGTTCCAATACCCGTTTAGCAACTTGTTTTTGGTCATCCAACGTGACCGTATCGAACACGGCTACATGCGTACCTTCAGCGACGGTCTTTTCTTCTAGTTCAAGCACGTTCACAAGCGTCACGTCTTCCTCACTTTGCTCTCGTAGTACCTCACGCAGATCACTCTCTTGCATTGGCGTCGATGGATGTACAGACATGGTCGGATGTCGATCCAAGCGATACACCTCATCCCCTTGCTTCGCAAAATGATGCCCAAACACGGTATAGCGTCCTAACTGCGGACAAGCTGCCACAAATGGGATGCGCTGATTGGAAAACAACGCTCGTCCAGCTTTAGTCGCGACACCAAGACTGCCTCGCACCTTTGATGAATCCACCGTCGAGCAGATTTTATACTGGACAAGCAAAGGTTCTAGCTCTTCCAAGGCTCGAAACGCCTTGCTCACTTCTTCTTTCATCGCCTTCGGCGCCATTGATCGACTTGTCCCTGCAATCCCAACACACTGAAGATGCTCATAATCTCTTAAATCCTCCTGCTTTGGCGGTTCAATAAACAGCAACGTCCGCAGTCCATGTAGCGCCATCGCTTCCATTGCATCTGTCGAGCCTGTAAAATCATCCCCATAAAACCCAAGCAACAACTCGCTCATTTAGTCCCCTCCGATCTCATCCAGATCTCCATTAGATCTCGCCTGCCGAAACGATCGCTCAAGCTCCTCCACCTTTTCGACCACATTGAATAATTGTCTGCGGTAATCCGCATCCTCAAGACCGTCATCCATTTTCAAATCATAACCAAGCGATAGAAGTTCGTACCGTATTTCCGCTAAACAAAGACGAACATAGTAAGAGATACAACCACCTCCCCTTTTAGTTAAACGCTTTCATAATGAACTAGATGTTCAAACAAGACGAATGAGATGCTATACTTAACTAAGATTTCTAATGTTTTTGACTTTCGACACAAATATAATTTAAAATTATAAATATTCTGTTTAAAAATTTGATACTCACATAATCACTTCACTTATTGCTGTTTTGTATAAATAATAGGACGTTAGCATTTCTGAATATCTTTATCCATTTCGTCTATTTTATTGACTGTCTTCATGATGTGCTCTAGCAACTCGTTCATGTCGTTCCCTTCGAGCATGTGAGCAACTAACAACAATTCCATACGCACTTCAGCAAGAAGCAACCTTGAATAGATGTTCGACATTGTCACCCTCCAATCATAGGATTATTTACCTCATCCAAAGGTACTTTAAGAACCTATTTACAATATATAGGTAATTTAAGTTCCTGTCAATAAAGAATGAAAGGATTTTTTTATGAGCAATTTATTTTCAGTTCGCGTTAAAGAATTAAGAAAAGAGCATAAAACACCACAGAAAGAAATTGCTGATGCACTTGGCATTTCTCCAAGAGCGTATCGTTTCTACGAATCAGGCGACCGCTATCCAGATTTTGAGGGTTTGCTAATTCTAGCTGATTTCTATGGGGTGTCTTTAGATTACCTAGCTGGTAGAAGTGACGTGCGGGAAAGAAGATAGAAAAATACATAGTTATTAGATACCTTCTAATGAAAAGTTGAATGTAACTACGTGAATTAATTAAAAAATGTTTAAACGTAAAGGTTACATAATTTGCGAAACGCCCAGCATTACGCGACCGGGTCGCGCTACCCTGACTTTGAAAGCCTAATTAAACTTGTAGATTATTTTACTGTCTTGTTGGATTATCTTGTTGGGAGAAGTGATGTGCGGGAGAGAAGGTAATTGATAAAGACTCTTAGAAGTGAATTTCTAAAGTAGTACTATGTTTTTTCAACAAACAAGACGCAAACCGTCCGTTTAATAAACTCAATATTACAGGACGCTTTACGTCTTGTCAATACATACTGAGGTGATTATTTGAACTACTTTGCAAGTCGCTTAAAACAATTGCGAGAAGAACAAAATTATACGCAGCAACAACTAGCAGAATATCTCGAAATTTCTATTCGTCAATATCGTAGGTATGAAAAGGCAGATTATGAACCTAATATAATAACTCTGATAAAAATAGCAGATTATTTTGAGGTCTCATTGGATTATCTTGTGGGAAGAAGTAACTAGCGAGAACGAAACAACCATCAGTAGCTAGACATTTAAATGAAATTCACTGCTCAAATTCATTTTCACTTCATTGTTTGTTTAGTTGTAATTAAATAATCAGTTGCAAAAAAACACTTCACACAGCAATCATTTTAGTAAATAAAAGTGATGAGTAAATCCTGCGCATTAAAAGGAGTAGAATATCCGTCTACTCCTTAAATGAGTTATTATTAATCTTTAACTACTGCTAATAGAATTTGAGTGCTCTATGTTTATATTTACGATAATTCTTAACCTATTCACAGCCGATACCATCACCGTCACGGTCAAGATGCTTACCGTATCCAGGGTCTCCTTCATAAACTGGCGCGGCTCCAGCTGCACGAGCCTCACTACAATTCTTATAGTATGCACTCCCTGAAGTACCCTCTGAAGAAGAAGCAGACCCTTGACCTTGAGAACTTGAGCCAGTGTTCGCACTCGAGCCAGAACTATTAGAAACTTCCACACTTGTGGCATCATCTAATTCCTCTTGACGCTCATTTAACGCTGTTTCTTTTATTGACAATTCATCTTCCTTTGACGCAAGTGACTCTTCTTTTTTACTTAATTCGTCTTGCCTTTCGTCCAGTTCCTTTTTCTGCTGAAGAATGTCTTCAGCTTCCGTTTCTCTTTTTTCTAAGTCTTCTTCTCGTGCTTGCAACTCTTGTTCCTGATCTACTTCTGCCTGCGTGATTAAATTAAATCGCTCATCCAATTCTTGCTCGCGTTTCTTTAAATCTTCCTCTTGCTCATCTAATTCCACCTGCATCTTAGCCAATTTTTCCTCTTGTTGAGCCAAGTTTGCCTGCCTTTGATCTTCCAAAATGTCATCTCCACCGATGGAAAGTAACAAAATTCCCACTATTAAACCTGCGGTGGATATTAAATTCACCTTTTTAGGTAACCCGCTCCAATTAGGCTTTCTCAGTAGTATTCTTAATAAAAACCATACGAGACCTACTAATAACCCGATTATTGCAAAGAAAATCAAAAAACCGCCTAACATTCCCATATCCGATCACTCCATATGTCTTAAGGTTTATGCATGTACTAAATCTTATTTCTATCAAACTAATTTCTCTTTAGATACTAGCCCATGATTGAGCACACTTAAAAACACCTGCATGTTTTTAATCAACATACAGGTGTGTCATAAATAGTTAAACCATTTCTTTCTCTAGTTTCACAACAGGTCGCCCCACAGAGAAGTAATCCAGCTTTGCTTCTTTCATTTCTTCAATGTTAAAACAGTTTCGCCCATCGAAAATAACGGCTTCTTTCAAGTTGTCTTTAAACTGCTCGGTAGTAAGAGAGCAAATCTCATCCCATTCTGTAACAATAAATGCTGCATCAGCATTATGAATCGCTTCTAACGCACTGTCGGCATAGTTTATTGCTTCAGGAAGAATTTTCTTTGCATTATTCATTGCGATTGGATCATAGCCTACGACATTTGCTCCTGCCAGAACTAATTCCTGAGCAAGAATGATTGACGCAGCTTCTCGCATATCATCGGTATTCGGCTTGAACGCTAGTCCAAGCATCGCAATGGTCTTACCACGAAGAGATCCAAAATACTCTTTAGCTTTGTCTACTAATAAACGTTGTTGTTTATAATTCACTTCAATAACAGCTTTAAGCAGTGTGAATTCGTGTTCAACATTCCCTGCAATTTGAACAAGAGCGCTCGTGTCTTTAGGGAAACACGAACCGCCGTATCCAATACCAGCATTTAAGAACTTGTCCCCTATACGCTTATCTTGACCCATACCCTTCGCGACATCATCAATATTTGCATCTAACTTATCGCAAAGATTAGCAATCTCGTTTACGAAACTAATTTTTGTAGCAAGAAACGCGTTAGAGGCGTATTTAATCATTTCTGCGCTTCGAATATCTGTACGGAATACAGGGATTCCAAAAGGTTTATTAATCTCTTCAATTAAGTCACCGGCAATTGGACTGTCAGCACCTATGACAATGCGATCTCCATGGAATGTATCTTGAACAGCAGAACCTTCTCGAAGAAATTCTGGATTCGATACAACGTCAAAAGGAGTATCTGTTCTTTCTTCTATAAAAGACTTAATATAGTCATTAGTTCCAACTGGTACAGTACTTTTTGTAACGATAACAGCATAGTTATTTAAATGGTCTGCGATGTTTGTTGCAACAGACTCTATAAATCTCAAATCAGCTGTACCATCTTCTTTTTGAGGAGTTCCAACAGCAATATAAATTGCATCGGCGCCTTCGAATGCCTTTTGATGTTCTGTTGTAAATGAGAGGCGCTCTTCTTTAATATTTTTCACCATCAACTCAGATAAACCAGGTTCAAAAATTGGTGATACTCCATTAAGCATGCTATTAACCTTATTTTTATCAACATCTACACAATTAACAAAATGACCTACTTCTGACAAAGCTACCCCAGTAACCAGCCCAACATATCCAGTACCAACAACAGCTATTTTTTTCATTAAACAGACACCCCTTTTAAATTGATTACACACAGAAGAGAGACTTTATCTAAAAAGTCTCTCTGAAACAGTTATTTATTCTAGTAGTAATAGGACTTGTACCAATCAACAAACTTGCCAATACCTTCATCAATTGTTGTATCAGGACTAAAGCCAATTGTTTCCTTCAAGTCATCAATGTCAGCATAAGTTGCTTGAACATCCCCTGGTTGCATTGGCAAGTATTCTAATTTAGCTTCTTTACCCACATGTTTTTCAATGGTTCGTATAAAATCCATTAATTTCACGGGTTTATTATTACCAATATTATAGACTTTATATGGTGCATGGCTTGAGCTTGGATCTGGATAATGATGGTCAAAATCCACCGACGGTTCAGGTTTCTTGTCTATTAATCTTACAATGCCTTCAACTATGTCATCAATGTAAGTAAAATCACGCATCATCTCACCATTATTAAAAACCTTAATCGTCTTTCCTTCCATAATGTTTTTTGTAAAAGAAAAATAAGCCATATCAGGACGTCCCCACGGTCCGTATACAGTAAAGAAACGCAGTCCTGTTGTAGGAAGATTATACAAATGACTATATGTATGTGCTAGAAGTTCATTAGATTTTTTAGTGGCAGCGTAAAGACTTACTGGATGATTCACACCATCTGTTGTAGCAAAAGGCATCTTTTTGTTGGCACCGTAAACAGAACTTGAGGAAGCGTATATTAGATGTTCAACATCGTTATGTCTACAAGCTTCCAATATATTTGTAAAACCAACTAAATTAGATTGAATATATGCATGAGGATTTTCTATGCTATAACGGACACCTGCTTGTGCCGCTAAATTTAATACAACATTTATATCATTCGTATTAAACAATTCTTCTACAGATCTACTATCTGATATATCTATATTATGAAAATTGAAATTGTCATCAATTAATAATTTTAACCTATTATTCTTTAAAGACACATCATAGTAATCATTAATATTGTCTATTCCTATTACACTATAACCATCTGTGACCAGTTTCTTAATTACATGTGAACCTACAAATCCCGCTGCGCCAGTAACTAATATTTTCAAAGCTTACGTCTCCTTACTGTATTTCATATTATTTTTATCAAATTTCATTGCATATATATGTGTCATTACTATCAACAGAAGATTCATAAAAGCGGAGGTTAAACTCAGAAAAATTATGGCTACTAAACCATTGTTGTATATAATAAATCCTAGGGTCATCGCAACTAATCTTAGAATGCCACTTATGATTTCATATACTAAAAAAGGACCTTGAATTTTTAACAAGGGAATAGCTTTTGTCGATGGTCTATTAATAAAAACAAAGAAAAACCAAATTGATAACCAACGTGCATAATATCCAGCCTCTAACCATTCAGAACCTAAGATTAATTTAAATATTGATGGACCGAAGACAAATACTACACCAAATATTCCAATGCCTAAAACTGATAAACCTAAAGTTAGCCTAAATAGTGGTTTAAAAATGGATTTTTTATTTTTTGCTGTAATTACTATATGAGGATAAAAAACATCCCCAATTGATTTACTTAATAGCTCAGTTGGTACTTTCATGACTGTTCTTGTTATTGTATAATACCCAGCATATACAGGTCCTAAAAAGCTAGTTAAGAGAAGAACCGGCAAATTAGTTGATATTCCATTTATTAGTTCTTGTGGTGCTCTATATAAAGGAAAGTCCTTATATTTAAGCAGTAACACCTTTATTTTTATGAATTTTAACCTGTTGAGTTTTAGATTTTTCTTTATATTAGGCTTCAACCCATTCATAATTACTAAAGTATGTATGACATCATTTAATACATTTAACAATATTAAAACTATCGCTACAGGATGAAATAATCCAATTCCTACTTTTGAACTGTTAACAACTAAAGATTTTAATATTGTGGCTTTGGCTGTTAATTTAAACTTTTGTACTCTAATTAACCATTGTTCTGACACTTGTAACATAACTGAAAATACTACAATTAATGGTATTAAAAATAAATATGATTGAATCTCTTGTAAGTTAAACAGATTTGAGATTTGTTCATTAAAAAAAATGATTAGAAGTAGTAAAATGAACGCAATAATTATTGATATACACAATGACCCTTGTATTAATAATTTTGCATGGTTATCTCTCTTTGGCAACACTATAGATACTGGATAAGTTAGACCTGACACCTTTGTCAACATGTTTGCCATAGCAACAAAAGCCCCAAATACACCCATAATTTCAGGTCCGTAAAGTCGAGCAACAATTGGAGTTGAAAGTATTGCTATCAGCTGTGCTATAGCTGTCCCGCTTGCAACCATAGTTACTTTTTTTAAAAAACCATTTCTCATAATTTTTTGGATTAACTTACTCATGTTCACTTTCCTCATACTAATTATTTAAGTTTTTCAATGTTAATTAAATCTCCTATCTTTGTATTCCAAGAAGCTGGATAAAAACTTCCCATTCCACTAGTTGGAAAGAAGGTCATTTCCCCGAAAACGATTTCCCCATTAACATAATAAAAATCGACCCTTACGAACGGAAAATTTTTAGATAACTTATTTGCCAAGTCAATCATAACTTCATAGTCAACTGGTTTCTTATGTTCAATTTCTGAATTTGGTAATTTTCTCAAACCATTAAATGGCATTAAGCACCAATCTTTGTCGTAAAAATCTATTGTTTCGTTTTTGCCTCTACCACGAATTACTTGGCAATATTGAGTTATCCCATTGAAGCAAAAAAATTTATAATCTATTAATGATGAACTTTCTTTTTCAGACATAAATTCTTCGACTATTAATTTTGGTTTTATACCTTCATAAACCCATTCTTTATTTCTAGAAGGATAATCAAACTTCAGCCACCTAATTAATTTTTTTTTCTCAATGTGCCAATTTAACTTATCTTTGTCTTCAACGATAATATTAAAACCAGAAGCATGAGTTGTTTTTATAACAAATGACTTCGGTAACTGTTCCAATTTAATTTCATTAGCATCTTCATACACAGCAATAATATTATTTAAGTATTTTTCACCTATAGATTCTTTAATATAGGTTCTAACTTGTAGTTTATCCGCACATAAAGTCGCTAAATCGTCTTGCCAATTCAATTTAAGCCACTGTAGTTTCTCTCCAAAAGTTTTTGGTGATTCTAAATTTAGTTTTTCTCCTCTTCTTTTATAATAAAGTCTTTTAAGAAGATATTCATCTGGAAGGGCATTGTAATATTTAGATTTCAATTTATCACCAAACAAAAGAAGGTTATCATTTTTTTTTATAAGTTGTTTAAGTTTCAATATAACATTTCACTCCAAGCTCATTATTCTAAATATCTATTCTTTGGTAACGACCTACTTTTCAAAAATGCGATATAAATTATAGCTGTCACAATCACCCACATTAGAGTATTATAAGTCACTGCACCAATGTCATAAAATAATTTATAAATTATAAGACATAGAATATATTTAGAGAAGATTGATTGTTTTTTAATTTTCCAGAAATGAACTAAAATACAAATCAGTGGTCCATAAAATGCTATTAAAGAGAATATTCCTCCAGATAGTGCAACTTCGATATAATTGTTATGAGAGTACATCCCTAGGTAGTAGCGAGAATTATCAA
Organism: Shouchella phoenicis; assembly: GCF_047238345.1. Classification (NCBI taxonomy): domain Bacteria; kingdom Bacillati; phylum Bacillota; class Bacilli; order Caryophanales; family Bacillaceae; genus Shouchella; species Shouchella phoenicis. The sequence goes on from NZ_JBDFMQ010000001.1 coordinate 3,357,145, forward strand.
TACCTATTCCCGTAAAAAAATTTTCTTTAAAAATCTCTAATCCTTGTGTAATAAAATAAAACCTTAAAAAAGCACTTTCAGTCTCTCTTAATTCTCCTGGGTTTGAAAAAACCATTAAAAATCTATCTAATCTTTCCATAATAGGATTATCTGTTGTTAATATCAGAAGAATTGATAATAGGATGAATGATATAGCAACTAAAGTTCGAACACCTTTTTTTCTGCTGAAAAGTGAGTTCATGTTAACTTTTCCAATTATAAGTATTAAAAATAACCCAATTATATTTTTTATTGATAATGTCACGAGGACTAAGAAAATAGAACTTATTATTATAAGAAAGGCCGTTTTTTTAAATTTTATATTAGATTGAAAGAAGACTATGTAACTAGATAATAATGTAGTAATCATAGCAAAAGAATTTCTGTTATCAACGACACCTGAGAAATTTTCCTCGGATAACAATCCCCCTGTAGATACATAGATCATAAAAGTAAAGATACTAATCAATACCCATATAACATTTATGATAATAAATCCAGTATGTCTACTTTCTAAATTAATATTCAACAAATACGATGAAACGATAACCCCTATAAAAATATAAAATAAATGGATTATCATCCTTTCCAAATGTATTGAACCATCAATTAAGTTATTGCTAGTAATATAGATTAAAGGAACTATTAACCATAAAGACATAAGTAAAGCAGCAATGATAACTGACCTCTCTATGTAGCTCTTTAAAAAAGTAGTCATCATGAAATAAAAAACAATAATAAAACCAAGTACCCAGTTAATATAAAATAAGTTATTTCTCATAGTCTCTGTAGATATTAACACTAAAAATAACAATACTATTGTTAGTTCATTATATTTGATAGAAGTTGGATTTAACGAGTAATTCATTGTGTTTCTCCTCATTTACACTCAAGACTTGTTAGATTCTACATACTGTTAAATAGCTCTTCATATTGCTTGATGATAACTTTTTCACTAAACAAGTCTTTTATTGAAAAAGAACTATCATATGTATCATCAAACCAAGACTGACTCCAGTCAAGGTTATGAACAACTCTATGCTCCAGTCTAAGGATTGATAACACTTCATTGGTGCCACCTGGATGATCGGTAGTTACAATAGGGGTTTTTAGAGATAGAGCTTCTAGAACTACATTCGGTAAACCTTCATACCTTGAAGGTAATACAAGTAAATCGGCATTAGAAATCCATATAAAGGGATTATTAACTCTTCCAACAAAGATAACTTTAGAAGTTAATTCTTTTTCGACTACTAATTTTTGGTAGTTATCTCTTAGGGTACCGTCCCCAATTATCCATAGTTTTATATTTTTTGTTTGGTCAGGATTATTAAAGATAGAATTAATTATCAAATCTATACCTTTTTGGGCAGTCAACTTTCCTACTAATACAACATTTTTTTTCTTGCCTTCATGTTCAAAGGGGTTTTCGCCCATTAAAGACATCTCTTTTACTAATTTTGTATCAACCGGATTATATATCCTTTTTAATTTATCCTCTTTAAACGAAAAGTTTTCTATGAAATCTTTTTTCATAAATTCAGACTGACAAATTATTTTATCAAACCTTTTAAAAACTGTATTATAAATCCCTTTCCACAAAACTGAGTTCTTATTACTTTTTATAGAAACACTTGGAGAATTATTCTCTCTGATAACAACTTTAGTTTTTTTAGGAAAAAACCTTTTAATTGAACCTATTAAGAAAGACGTTCCTCTTATTGATGAGAATACAATGTCAGGCTTTAAACTTCTAATTATATTTATTAGCTCTAATCCCGCATAGCGAACTTTATTCGCAGATAAAATTTTAATCCTTATATTATCTGGGATATCCTTTTGGTATTCACCATCTTCGTGAACTAAGATCAATGTTACTTTAAACTTCTCTTTATCAATATGTCTAATGATAGTAGTGATCACTCTTTCCGCACCACCACCACCTAGCTTTGGCATTATTATAGCAATATGCTTCATAAGCGTCCCCTGTTATCTTGTAATAATTTGTTTATATAAATCTTGGTAATCTCTACTCATCCTTATAGAACTAAAGTTTTCAATGAAATACTTGCTTATCTCGTTATTTCTCTCAAGTTTATTATCGAGTATTACATTAAGGCTTTTCATCTTTTGGGCAAGTTCATTAGAATCTCCATGAGTAAATAAATTTAAAAGGCCTTTATTATTCTCATATATCTCATTATGTTCTGGAATATCACTCAATATTGTCTCAATCCCTGTTAACCCTGCTTCTAATACAGAATTTGGAAGGCCTTCAGATTCAGAGGCAGAAACAAAAAAATCACTTGATTTTAGGTAGTCTTGTACATTCTTAACGCTTCCCTTAAAAATCACCTTTTCATTTGCAATCTGACGACAATTTTCTTTTAAACTACCCTCGCCAAGAATTAATAATAAAGAATCTTTATTATTAAGACTATATTGATTAAAAGCTTTAATTACAGTTAACGGATCTTTCCTTTTTATTAGACTTCCAACCATTAAGAAGATTGTCTTGTTAATTGGTACGCCTAATTCTGTTCTAATTCTATCTTTTTCGTATTTGTTCACAGATGAATATATTTCTTTGTTAGCCCCGTTCTGAATAACGTATGGTTTTTTCGAAATAATTTCCTTGTATTTTTCACTCAACGACCTTGAACAATATACTACATTATCGCACTTCTTCATTGAAACGATTGCTGATTTACTAGCCAATTTCCCAACAAAATTACCAAATTTCGCGACGTAATCTTCATAAACAAAATTCCTTACAGTAAGACAGTGTTTAAAGTCTCCTGTTAATTTAGTTAGCTCGACATCTGCTCTGATACCTGATGTGTGAACTATGTCTGGTCTTAACGTATCTATATATCCTTTTAGTAGTTTTCTACCTTTTATTAAAAAGTTCTTTCTACTTAACGATAAACTATTAACAATTATAGAATTCTTTTTAAAGAGATCAATCATTGAATTCTCTGGCTCTGGGGATAATGTTAAAATACTTGCTTCAAAAGAACTTTTATCAAGGTGCTTTATTGTTTCCAGAAGTTGATTAGTTGGACCACTACTTCTCAAAGTAGATACTACATATAGAATTTTAATTTTAGGCAATTCAACCATTTCTATTTCCCCAATTTCTAGTATAAATTAATTATGTATAGACCCCTTTTTCCTTCAAAAACTGAGTCTATGCATATTTTACTACTACTTCTATTCCAACGAGGATGTAAATCGCAGCGGAAGTTATTGTCGTATTTAAATGGGGCGTGAACCCGTGCAATAGTTTTCACTTCTTCTTCTCTAATTAAATATACAGAAGCTATTCTAGATCTATTAGGATACGTGTCAGTAACTGCTTTTTTTCCATCAGGAGAAAAGCTTGGATGACCATCTGCAATTAATTCTTCCCATACTTTTTTATAGTCATTAGTTTTATCTTTTAACAAGAAATAACCGTTTCCTTCTCTTTCTTTTCTTGCATATGCAATTATTTCATTATTATTTTTCCAGTAACAATGCGATACCATATTATCGTCTAACAAATTATACATCTTTTTATCTTCCATGTTGATTGTTAACAATCTACTATAACGTTTAGAACCGTTTATCCATCTATGTAAGACCATGAATTTTTTTCCATCTGGACTTATCATAATATGATTAACTTTGTGTTCAGCTTCTATCATTTCATCTCTAGTTTCAAAATTAAAAAAATCTTTATAGTTTAAGTAAGGTTTTAATTCATTAGTTTTCAAATTTATTGACCAAATACATGGATTTTCCGGCAATTTTTGACCAATAGTATTTTCCACTAAGTTAGAATACCCATACCCTTCACGTAAGCTGTGAAGGCGAGAGAAGTCTAATGTAAGAGCATAATCTCCTTTTGGAGATACACTATAAACAGGAGAATCAATTACTTTTTCAACCTTAGTATTTATATTCATGATTACTGAACAGTAGCTTCCGTCTCGGAAATCATTAAATATAATTTCTTCATCAAAGTTAGGCCCCAGCCACTGTAACATACACCCCTGTTGAACATTCCAAGTAGATGTTTTGGCTAATACTGTAATCTCATTTTCGTTTTCAGTATCAATTAGTACAATTTCGGCTTTTTCTTTTGGCGCTGTACTTTTTGTCGTATTTTTAGCTCTTAAACAAACTAAAAATCGTTCATCGGCATTCCAAGGTGACTTATCATAGTAACCAAAGAAATACTCCATGCCATCTTTGGGGCTAATTCTCTCAATATCTCCCTCAGCTTTAATTTTTGAAGATACACTGTACATAGCAAGTTGATAACTTCTTTTTACATACTTTTTTAATCCAGGTAACTTATTAAAAGTACTATTTATTTGATTTTCTACTTTTTTCAACATTGACATGTATCAAGATTACACCCTTCTTGGATCAAATTTTTTTAAAGCCTCAGACAAAGGTTTTCTCAATTTATATGGTAAAACCCCTTTTATAAACGCAATTGTCACACCTACATAAGCAAGTGGTGATGCATTCACTTTAAATGACCCCTTATAACCCATTTTTGCTTGATCAATTTGGACTCTAGTATTATTCTTTTTATAATATTCGTCTGTCATTCTATAATACACAAGAGGCTTTTCAATATTAGCGAATCTAAGATTAGTCTTTAAACACCTAAACCATAAATCATAATCTTGCCTTCTTCTTAGATTAGCATCATACGAACCTGCTCTTTTTATTGCTTCTACTTTAAATAACACTGACGGATGAATAAATGGGCAAGTCCAAATCAATTTTGAAATCTTCTCATGTGTTGAAGGTACTTTTCTTAATTCAATTTCTTCACCATTATTATCGATGTCTATTACGTAACTACCTACTATATCTATATGTGGATTTAATTCAATATAATTTAACTGCTCTTTGAGTCGATCTTTAAAAGCAATATCGTCAGCGTCCATTCGTGCAATCCACTTAGACTCAGTCTTTAAGACCCCCTCAGCCAAATTGTAACTTAATCCCTTATTTTCTATATTAAGAACCAGTTCAATCCTCTTATCTTTTGTAGCATAGTATTGTAATATTTCCTTACTTCCATCAGTGGAAGCATCGTCATAGATTAAAAAAAGAAAATCACTATATGATTGATTTAGTACACTTTCTATACATTCAACTAAGTGCTTTTTATCATTATAAACACTCATTAGAATAGTTACTTTTGGAGTCATTATAATTACCTCGTCTTCACAACTCTTAGTCTAATTCAGTTCTCTTAACACTCTCTTCAAAAGATACGACTCTATAGTTATCTTTATACTCACTTAATCTTTTATCAAACTTTAATGAGCCGAACACTTTATTAAATAGACTGACCCTCTTTATAAGAGGTTTTAAAATTACATTAAAATTTTTAGTAAGTATTATCTGCTTGCCATTTACCATTGCTATTGAAGTAACTAATTCACTCGTATTTACATATTCTTTGTTTTGCGGGAAAAATACTCCACTATCCTTATTATCGATTATTCTTTTAATAAATTCACAAAGATTATCTATATGGATCATACTTCTTTCATTATCTATATGGGGAAAAATCGGTGAACTTTTAGCAATTTTAGATAATCTCTTATAATTACCTACAGAATCCTTCCCATAAACCATTGGTGGTCTAATTATTGATAAAGTAGTGCTACTATTTTGTAGTAGTTTGCTTAATCCAGTTTCTGCATCATATTTACTTCTACCGTAATTATCATTTGGCATAGGAAGAGTACTTTTATTAATCTCCCTACTAATTCCTCCCCAATTTCCATAGACTGCCATCGTACTCAAAAAAACAAATTGAGCTACGCCTTCTTTCTTTGCCTTTGTTGCCAACTCTAATGTTAAGTCAATATTGGTTTCTTTATAAACATTTTCGTCAATTTTTTTTGAATGAACAATTGCAGCAAGATGAAGAACACAATCAAATTTAGAGAAGTCAATGTTTTTCCACTGAGAATCCCTTACAGAAATTCTATCTATCTTATAATTGCTTGAGTCTAATTTAACATAACTCTCAAACATCTTACCTATATAACCAGACTCACCGGTAATCAAGATATTCTTTGTCATTTAGGAAGACTCCTTTTTACGCTGTTTTTCTTCCTCTTCTTTATAAAGCTGTTCTACTTTTCCTTCTACCACACCATCTTTTTTAATAACACTTATGATGGTTCCAAAGAAACATTTAACATCCATCAACACACCAATTCGATCGACATATTCACCATCTAGTTTCGCTTTAATTGGAATAGGAAGTTCATCTCTCCCGTTGATCTGAGCCCAACCAGTAAGACCTGGCGGTACATCATTTGCCCCGTATTTATCTCGTTCAGCGATTAAATCGAACTGATTCCATAAAGCAGGACGTGGACCAATAATACTCATCTTCCCAGCAATGATGTTAAAGATTTGTGGCAACTCGTCTAGGGAAGTTTTTCTTAAAAACTTCCCTACCTTGGTGATATATTGATCTGGATTTTCTAGTAAATGTGTAGGTGTGTCTTTTGGCGTATCAATGCGCATCGTTCTAAATTTATAAATATAAAAGTGATTTTTATTGATTGCAATTCGTTTCTGTTTAAATAAGATAGGCCCTTTTGATTCTACTTTAATGGCAATAATTAATATTAGAAAAATGGGGGATAGGATAATAAAGCCTATCAATGATAATAAAAAGTCAGCCACCCTTTTTATTTTTAAGTACATGTTCACACCGACCTCTTTAACGTTCTACTTTACTGCATGTAATACTTTTAAATTCCCTATTCTAAAGTTGGATATATCCAATAAACGTTCTCTAAGTTCATCAGGGGTTTTATGTTCTACTCGATCCATTAGTTGGTAAGTTAAATTTATATCAACTTCAGGCGTCTTCCCTCGATAAATCATTGGATACACCTGCTCACTATGAACCTCATCTGCACCAAGTAATTCCTCAAACATTTTTTCACCAGGTCGCATGCCGGAAAATTGAATAGGAATTTCTTCTTCTGAAAAGCCACTTAATCGAATAAGATTCTTTGCTAAATCAACAATCTTCACTGGCTCTCCCATATCAAGAACAAAGACTTCCCCACCATCTGCTAATGAACCTGCTTGTAAAACCAAGCGTGAGGCTTCCGGAATCGTCATAAAGTAACGAACCATATCAGGATGCGTAACCGTAACTGGGCCACCAGCCTTAATTTGATCTTTAAATAGCGGAATCACACTTCCGCGGCTTCCAAGTACATTACCGAAACGAACAGCAACAAATCGAGTCTCGCTAATCATATCCATATGCTGAATGACCATTTCAGCAATACGCTTTGTAGCTCCCATAACACTTGTTGGATTAACGGCCTTATCGGTAGAAATCATGACAAACGTATTTACACCAGCATGATCGGCGGCTTCCGCAACGTTACGTGTACCAATCACATTATTTTTAACAGCTTCTTCGGGATTCCGTTCCATAAGAGGAACGTGCTTATGTGCTGCCGCATGAAAAATAACATGTGGTTGTCTCTTGTACATAATTGCCTGTATTTTTTCTTTGTCTTGAACATCCGCAATTTCGGTATCAATCATCAAATCAGGGAGGTTACGTCGTAATTCCATTTCAATTGAATAAATGCTATTTTCACCATGTCCTAACAAGATAATTTCTTTTGGAGAGAATCTTGCAACTTGACGACAGATCTCCGAGCCAATTGATCCACCTGCACCTGTGACAAGGATGGTTTCACCTGTAATGTAATCAGCAATTCCATCTACATCTAGTTCAACTGGTTCACGACCAAGTAAATCTTCTACTTCTACGTCTTTAAATTGGCTAACTTGAACAGCTCCAAGTACTAAGTCTTCCATACGGGGAAGAATTTGTGTTTTTATTTTTGTATCCGTGCATAGTTTTACAATATGATTAAGATCGGTTTTATTTAATGAAGGAATCGCAATAATAATATGTTCAACATCTTTATCTGTAACAATCTCTTGTACGTTTTTTGTCCCGCCTAATACAGGGAGATCGATAATTTCTAACCCGTGTTTCGTGAAGTTGTCATCGACAAACCCTACAGGCGTCAATGTTGTATCTTGATCTTGCTTTAATTGTCTCGCAATCATCGTTCCTGCTGAGCCCGCTCCAATTATGAGGGTACGTTTTCCGTCCTTTTTGTTTCCCATATATGTATCCTTATACATTCTCCAAGAAAGACGAGAACCACCAATTAAAATAACGTGCATCATCCAAGTCATAATAAGTGTACGTGCGTAGAAATCTTGGAAGAATATTGCTTGTGTAAGCCCCGCAGCGACAATTGAGATCGTAACGGTATACACAATAGCTTTTAGTTCCGTAATACTTGCATACTCCCAAGCTTTCTTATAAAGCTTGAAACGATACGCACAAAGGTGATGGACAAGCAACAGAACAATTGAACTTGCAACAATAACCTCTGTTACAGGTGATTCACCTGCCGTTAAGATTAAACTGCATATATAAATAGAAAAAAGAACAATTGCAGAATCAATCCCAATAAGAGCAAACAATCGTTGCTTTAAAGTCATTCCCCTACCCCTCTCTTATGGTTTTACAAGTGAATCATTGATGTATTGTTTAAGTTTCGCTAACAAATCATCTCGAAGATCTTCTCGTTGCATCGCAAACTCAATTTGTGTTAACACAAAACCCAGCTTCTCCCCGACATCGTAACGAGAGCCTTCAAAGTCATAGGCGTACACATTTTGAGAATCGTTTAATGCTTGAATCGCGTCCGTCAGTTGAATTTCGCCACCTGCACCGGTTTCTTGTTTTTCTAGAAATTCAAAGATTTCTGGCGTTAAAATGTAGCGACCCATAATCGCTAAGTTTGATGGGGCTGTCCCTTGTGCTGGTTTCTCCACAAATTGGGAAACGCCGTACAAGCGACCGTCTTTTGATTCAGGATCAATGATGCCGTAACGATGGGTTTCCGTATCAGGAACCGACTGCACCCCAATAACCGAGCGCTCTGTTTCTTCATATTGTTGAATCAACTGTTTTAAACACGGTGTATCCGCTTGGACAATGTCGTCCCCTAGAAGAACCGCAAATGGCTCATCGCCAATAAACTTTCTCGCACACCAAACTGCGTGGCCGAGTCCTTTTGGTTCTTTTTGTCGTATGTAGTGAATGTCAATCTTTGAGGAAGCTTCCACCTTCTCAAGCATCTCAAGCTTTCCTTTATTAAAGAGATTCTGTTCCAGTTCAAAGGAATGATCGAAGTGATCTTCAATCGCGCGCTTCCCTTTCCCTGTCACAATGATCAGGTCTTCAATTCCTGACTCAATCGCTTCTTCAATGATGTATTGAATTGTAGGCTTGTCCACGATCGGTAGCATTTCCTTTGGCATCGCTTTTGTCGCAGGCAAGAATCGTGTGCCAAGTCCTGCTGCTGGTATAATCGCTTTTTTAACTGTTGTCATTTTGAAAACTCCCCCTTTTAATGTAACTCCGACAATAAAAAACAGTTAGAAAAATTCCTACATTATAAATGTAAGCGCTCTTCTAACTGTTTTTTTGTATTGGTCGTATTGACCAGAGGCATTAAACCTCTCCTCACACCATGCCGTCGGCGACCTGCGCCTAAGGTGTGTACCCTTAGCATAGCCGAGTGCCTTCATTGATAATGGTATTGAAGACATGACCATTTGTTTCAAATAGTGAGACGCTCCCAAACATTAAAAAAGTGGATTCATACCACTCTTTTTGACATTTATTCTGTCTTTCTTTCTTTTTATGACAGCGCTACTCATAATCTACCACAATTCAGAAGTTTAGGCTAGAAAACTTTTTGAAATTTAGTAACTTATTTCGCAGTCTGTTAACCATAAATACAAATTTTTAACAGGAAACCATTACAATATTACCCAGACTCACTAGACATGGACAATGCTTTTTCTCCTTATTCAATGTAAGTATCACAAATCCCTCTTTTTCGACACCAATTGTCATGGAATCTGACAGGGAATTTAGTATAAGCTAATGAAGAAGCCCTTTCTTAATAGAGGGAACGTAGTTGTCCGCTAAATATCAGTCTATCTGACTCTTGAAACTTCGTTAGGATCTACAGTCTTTTTAAAAGCAAGATCAGAGAAGGAGTGATGATTATTTTTAATTTCGAAAGGAACATAAAGCAATTTGTGCGCATGTATCCAATAACCGTGATCTTTGTATGCATATGTATCGTCTTCTCCCTAATAATGATGATCGTGTTTAATGGCTATAGTGAAGACTCGTTATTACGTATGGCGGCTTTGAGTGGAAACAGCATTGAAAGTGGAGAACTTTGGCGATTCGTTACCTATTCATTTGGACATATGAGCCTGTTTCATTTGGTTTTAAATATGCCGTTTCTCATCCTTCTCTCAAGACCGTTAGAGAACTATTATGGTCCACTCCTCTATCCGGTGATCCTTATCTTACTATCTGTATTGGCTGGAATGTCGGTTGAATTCGTTCAATCTAGCAATTACCCTTTAGCAGGATCTTCAGGAATCGCCTATGGCTTAATAGGCATTTATATCTATTATGTCATTTTCAATAAAGATAAATTGAATCAAGATGACAGAAGATTCATAACAATATTTAGTGCAATTGGCTTCATTATGACGTTTACGATTCCGGATATCTCGATTATCGGACACTTGGGTGGGTTTACGTTTGGCTTGTTAGTCGGGTTTATCACGGATTTTATAATTAAGAAGGAAAAGAGGATTACGGATTAGTTTTGTTTGAATCGTTAGAAGGAATGGGGATGGAAGATTCATTTAGATCGATATAGGGGTGTTGTTATGGAAACAGAAAGAACATACAAAATTGGGGAAATCGCATCGATGTTTAATATCCCTCAACAAACATTGCGTTATTACGATAAATTAGGGGTAATCAAACCCTCTTTTGTAAATGAAGAAAATGGCTACCGGTATTATTCAATAGAAGAAACAAGGAAATTACACAGCTTAAACCTATTGAAACGAATGGGTGGCAGCGTAAATGAGATACGTGATCTCTTTTCTAAAGAAGGAACCTTACCTGAAATGAAAGAGAACTACGGCAAACTCATTGAAAAAATTGATGATGAAGTAAAGCATTTATCCTTACTTAAGAACAGCATTCAAAACAAATTAAGCGAGTTAGATCAACTGAACCAACAGCGTAACCACTTCGACATTCAACAGCGTGAAGAAAAGGTAGTCTATGTAAAGCCTGTGCAGATTCGTTCTACAGAAGATCAGGAAACCGAATGTTATCGTGCGTTTCTACCAATTGCTTCTGATGTTGATTTTATTAATACACGAACAGGCTTCATTTTAGAGAAAAGGAATTTCTTGAACGGTGAGTCCTACGCAACGTCTTTTATCATTGAAGGATCTTCGCCCATTAAAGGCTATCATGAGCATATTATAAGAAAAGGAACATACTTAACGTTAACCATTGAAGATGATTATTCGAAAAGCTTTACGTATTATAATGTATTGAGAGCACATATCTTCAAGAATGACATTGAGGTACTAGGCGACATTTATGAGTTTTCTTATGAGCACCTCCCCCATGTATCAAAGAGTTATGCGATTTGGCAACTAATGGTCGAGGTAAATCCGTTGACCCTACAAGCACTGTAGGGTTTATGGTTACATCATCAAATGAAAAAGGATGGTTTTGTACTCATGAGAATTCGATTAATTGTTGCTCACCCAAGAAAAGAAGCATTGACGATGAAAGTGGCGGAGCATTTTGTTAATGGTGCAGAAGAAAAGGGCCATAAAGTTGACGTGGTTGATTTATATAGAGAAGAATTTAACCCCGTTCTGTTCGAGAAAGATGAACCAGATTTTGAATCCAAAAACAATGTGTATTCAGAGACAGTCATGAAAGAAGTCAAACATATAGAAGAAAGTGATGCCCTTGTCTTCATTTTTCCCATATGGTGGTACGGGATGCCCGCGATTATGAAGGGGTATGTCGATCGCGTGATTAATTATGGGGTGGCTTATGGCCAAGGAAAAGACGGCATCGTTGATAAGGTACGATTTATAGGTCTAGGAGGCGTCGATCGAGACTTCTATGAAGAGCAAGAATTCACATCCGCGATTGACATCCAATTAAACAGAGGAATTAGCAACTACATTGGCATTCACGATACGGAGACCCACTTGTTCTTAAACACATTTGCAGAAGGCATTGACCAAAAAGAGATTGAGGACTATTACAAGAAATTCTTAAATGACGCTTATTGGATTGGAAATGACCTTTAAAGAGAAAATAAAGCTAAAACAATAAGTTTGTCTTCTATAGATTTGAAGAAAAATCAAAAGACCTCCTTCTACTATTAGGAGGTCTCTTGTTTCTAATTAGCTATCCTAACAAAGTACATCATCACAAACATCGGTTGCCTGTACACCCGAACTTTCATTTACATAACCTTCAGCCAAAACAAGATTTATACGAACATCATCAAGTACTTTTGCGTCACAATATAAAAAACAACAAGAGCATGTATCTCAACGATACATGCTCTTGTTATGCTAGAGTCCTTGTTAGTGCATTAGAATTAATGTGATTGAGCTGTTAGTGTACCTTGATGAAACTGCATTTTCCACTTTCCATTAGTTAAGCTCCATATCGAACTACGTAAGGAATGTTGTTTACTTACTTCGTTATAGATTCTGTAAGTGGTTAAAACGATTTGTTCAGACAATGGATGAATTTCATAGTCACTTAATTTCATACTTACAGTACTAAGATTCACTTCATCAATGCTCTCATTTTTATACAAAACCTTACCAGAACTTCCGAACTCAAAAAAACCTTCTGACAGTAATTGAGTAACCTCATCTCTTGATGCCCTGATTTCTGGTTTTAACAATTTTTCTTCCAAATCAAGTAATACTTCTTTTAAAGTAAATGTATCATCCATTTCAGATTCACCTCTTTCCATCTCTATATAGATAATATTACGTTGAAGGCTATGCTCTTCAGGCAACGTGCTTCAATAGTTTAATACAGTTTTATTATTAAGGACCCTCATAAGGAGGATTATTAACATGGTCTGCAAAATCTTCTTTATATGGACAGCCATCCAATAATATTTCATTTGCTGCTCTTTCAAAATCATACTCAGTTATCCTTAGGTTATATTTATCAGAATCAATTAATAACCAACAGGCTCCTTTGCCTCTACTCTGTAAGCCTACACTACCTAGCTAAATACTTTATGATGCTCCGTTTCTTCATTAAAGCGTTTTTATCTTCCATCTAATATCTCCCTTCGAAGAATTCATTAATACTTTTTATTTCAAATATTTGTTACTATAACATAGTTTTAACTCAGGAATAATTTGTTATGCTAATGCCCCATGTTTCACGCCCGACTATTTTCTTTTTAGGCTGTTAACAGCTCAGCTTTTAAAAGTTTGAATAAAATGTGCAGAGTAAATCTGTAAGAAGAAAGGAGATAATATGGCTGTTGTTACAACGACCGATGAATTAGCGTTAGCTATCGCATCACGAGACCCTGATATCACGATTGCTGCGAATTTAACTATAGACCGAGTTTTAGTAATTTCTTATGCTGTAACAATTCGAGGAAGTAGTCCTGCTATTACAATTACAAGAGCCCCCACGTTTGGAGGGCATTTGTTTAATAATCTAGCGACTGGAAATGTTGCGTTCCAAGATATAATTATAGAAGGAAACGAACTACTGTCTCTTTCTTTAGTGCGTACGAATGGTGCACTCTCAATGAATAACGTCACGTTACAAAATTCAAATGCCGATCGAGCAGGAGCGCTATATATAACTGGCAACACGTCGCAGTTAACAGATACAACCGTAATTAATTGTTCGTGCGAGGGTATTGGTGGTGCTATTTATATCAGTGATGGTGGAATTCTTAATGCTAATGCTTCCACGATATCAAATAATCGAGCTGCTGGTAATGGTGGTGCCATCTATATCAATCAAACGAGTCAACTTCAATGCGAAAATGTAGAATTTCAACAGAATGTCTCAGGCGTAAATGGTGGTGCAGTCTTTGCTAACCTAAATACGGCCACTTTTTTTATAAACACGCAACTGGTTGAAAATCGTGCCTCAAATGGAGCGGGGGTATTTGTTAACTCAAACGCAACTCTAACGGTAGAAGCTGGTATGATTGTCGGAAATGAAGCCATCGCCAATGGCGGGGGCATTTATGTAAACCAAACAAGCGTAGCAACCATCACAAATAGTTCTTTTGATGGGAACGTCGCTAATAATGGTGCGGGCTTGTTTTTAAATGTTACGGGTACACTGAACATGAATACAACCACTTTTAATTCGAACCTCGCCAGAAATAATGGTGGTGGCGTTTATTTTAATAATGAGACCACAACAGAGTTAGGAGATTGTTTGTTTGAAGGAAATGCTGCTGTACTTGGAGGTGGGATATTTGTTAACCAAGGAGCAGGCTTGTTGCTGGTGAATAGTGCTATTCAAAGTAACCAAGCATCGTCTAATGGTGGTGGTCTCTTCGTTAATAACAATTCTGATGTGGGATTAACAGAGGTCGCGGTTCGTAACAATGCAAGTGGAGCCAACGGAGGCGGGGTTTACGTCAATTTTAATGGTCAATTAAGCGTGATTAACAGTTCTTTAGACAGTAACATGGCAACAGAAATTGGTGGTGCGATTGCCAACTTTGGATTATTAGTATTTAGAGGTAACGTTACAGTAGGTGAAAATGGACTTAATTCAGCTGGTACTGCACCTGGAATTTACAATGGAGGAACCAATATTATTCAAGATTTCGTTGGCAATGCAAATGGTTTATCCATTCCATCGGAGGACAATGTTATTCAAATAAATGGACCATTGTTGGCTGGTTCTGTCAATCAACTGGATCTAACGGAATACGTGGCACCTATCCCAGAAAATAGTCCCATTGTTGTAGCTGTACCAACTGATTTATATCCTGTCCTAACACAATCTGATGCGGATGCTTTCTTGAAACCTGTAGTTGGCTTTGAAGATTGGAGAGTCGTTCTTTTAGATAACCAAGTAGTTTTATTATTTGATCCAGTAGTGATATTTACGATCACGTATAATAACGTCAAAGGAAACATGAATCCAAACCCGACGACATATCAAGCAAGTGACTTGCCAATTGAGCTACAAAACCCAGGCTCGGTTCAAGGTTTTCTCTTTGTGGGTTGGTTCGATGTGTTTGGGGAGCAAATTACTGTTATTCCAGAGGGAACGACTGGTGATTTGGTCTTGTTCGCCCGTTATATACCCGTTTCCCCTTATCCTGTTAGACCGCCGTACTATTATAAAATCTTGGCTTGCAGGAAATTAAGACTTGCTGGTCAATGTCATTGTACGTGTAAGCAAGAAAGAGATATAAAACATTGTTCTTCCAATTAAATACCAAAGTAATTCGACCATCCAGTGGTTGTGTATAACCATTGGGTGGTCGGGATGTTGATAGAACAAATAATTTATTTAAATGACAAATAGCCATCGTCTGCAAAGATCGTACTACCATTAATGGCAGAAGCTTTATTGGAAGCACTAAAGTAGATGAGTTCAGCAATTTCTTCAGGCTCTAATAGTTCTCCACCTAACATCTGATTTCTAAAATAATCAACTTGGTCTTGACCTAAACCATTTAACATGGGGGTATTTACACCTGCTGGGGCAATCCCAATAACATGGATATTCTGTTTCGCAAACATTTGCGCAGCAATCTTAGTCATAATAACGATAGCCGATTTTGAAGCACTATAAGCGTAGGCACCACCACTGGAAATAAAAGCCATTACTGAAGAAATATTAATAATAGACCCCGCTATTCCTAGTTCAACCATTCTCTGGCCTGCATGTTGTATCCCATAATAGACCCCGTGTTGATTAGTATCAATAATTTCATGGTATTGCTCAAGGGGATCATCTGACTGAGCAGTCTGTCCTGATATACCAGCATTATTAACCATTATATCGATTCTCTTATAGGTATCAATTGTTTGATCAATTAAATGTTTAACTTCTTTTTCAATTGATACATCAGTTTCAATTATTTTTGCATCGGCCTTTTTGTTTTTCTCGTATATTAAACGTAACGTCTCCTCGCTACCTTTTTTGTTCCGGTCAGCAATCACCACGCTGTAATCTTTACTACTAAATAGTAGAGCAGTTGCTCTTCCTATCCCACTTGCAGCACCTGTAATGACAACTACTTTTTTCTCCATTGTCTAACTCCTTTTCAAATGTCCTAATTACAAATATATTATCATCTAAGAAAATCATTACATTTCCTTTATACTAAGACGTTGAAAACAATTAAAGAGTTAAGTGTTCATAAACTTTGTCATTATTTGTCTGAAGATCCTAGGTGACCTAACAGTATCCATAAACTGTAGGGGATTTATTTCAGAAATTAGGAAGGCACCTAAAAGATGGGTGTATTACTTTTCCTCAACGTAAATCTATGGGAAACTCAAAGAAAACGCTTTATAGGAATAGGGGTATTTATGAAAAATACAATCTTCATTGTGGTGGGCACGTTATTAACAGCTTTAAGTATTACGTTTATAGGTATGCCAAATAACATTGCGGATGGTGGACTTACGGGGATTGCATTACTTTTTTATCATGGTTTTGGGGCATCACCAGCTATCGTAAATATTGTTGGTTTTCTTTTTATTTTGTTAATCAGTTATAAGTATTTAGAGAAAATGATACTTATAAAAAGTGCTATGACCATTTTGCTTATGTCAGTGTTTATTTATTTAACAGAAGGTTTTGGAACAGCATTGTCTGAACCAGTTGTTGCTGCTGTATTTTATGGATTTATAAAGGGATTAGGATTTGCATTAATTCTTCAAGCAGGTAGTTCAATAGGTGGAGTGTCAACGATTGCGCTTGTTTTACATAAGAAATTTCGCTGGAACGTGGTAATGGTTACATTCATCCTTGATTTTCTTGTTGTCGCTTCTAGCGTGTTTGTCATTGGCACACAAAATACGCTCATCACAATTATTGCACTGGTCGTAGGAAAAGTTGTAACTGATTATGTGTTGAATGCATTTAATTCAAAAAAAGCTTTTGTCATTATGTCCCCCAAGACGTACAAAATCGCTCAAAAAGTCACATCAGAACTATCATCAACTGCTACATTTTTTAACGGGTCTGGTGTCTATGAGATGACCGATCAAAAAATCTTATACATTATTGTGAAGCAATCAAGCATATCCCATCTGAGAAGAATTATTGCTGAAATTGACAATGAAGCTTTTGTTGTCGTAAATCAAGTGAAAGATGTAACTGGTGGTACTTTTTATATTGGAGATGAAGAAAAAGTCGTTAATTAAAATAAAAATTTACCAGACAGTATGAATATACTGTATGCCATCTCTCTTTAACTAACCTGTCCCGATAGTTCATTAAGAAAAGCGATTATTGAATAATCGCTAACCTAAAACATGATTTTTTAGTTATTGCTCTCATAAATTCTTGAACTACTTCCCCAAGGATGGTATCCGTCACCTATATAAGTAAATCCATATTTTTCATAGTATCCAATGTGGTCAGTACAAAGGAAAACTTGATTAAATCCTGCTTTTTCGACATCATCTTTAGCACGTAGAAGTAGCTCTTTACCTAAAGACCTACCACGATAGCTTTTTTCAATATAGCTAGCACATATCCAAGGGTATAAATTCATACGACTAATAAAATCATTACTAATAAGACCAGCACAGCCAATAATTCCACCTGAATCCTCCATTAAATACCAAATAGGGAGGGAATTGTCCGTTGTTATACTGTGTGTAATACAGTCCTCATATACTTTCATACTGTTTTCGTTTGCCCATTTACACTGAAAATATTTAATTGCTTTATCTTTATACTCTGGATGCTCTCTAACACTAATAATTTGCACACCGAATTCCCCTTCTTTTGCTCGATTTTTCGTAAGTTAACTAACTGATTTTAATAAATCTTTTTTAATAAAAATTAGACTTCATTTTTAGTATGTATAGGGAGATTAGATTCTAGCTTTTTTTCTAAGTGCATTGATTAATATGAGGAAAATGGCTGTGAAGATTACGGGGTAAATTGCTAAGGCGTAGACAAAGCTCCCATACAGCATGAACATCTCACCAGGTCCATGAATCAGCTCTCCGAAATGACCGTATACAATCTCTTCACCGGCTTGCACCCTTTGTTCTATTTCTTCCGAATTTAATATACGTCCGTAATGATGAACGCTGACACCTAGGAAAAAAATGACAACTGGGTAAAGGCTTAACATGAATGTAGCGAACCACTTATGAATCTTCACGAGATACAATTTGTAGATATAAATAATCAATGAGATAAAAAGAACGATACTAAGCAAGGGTAAACCAAAATACAAAAATATCTCCATGCAAACACCTCTATGAATAAACATTCGATATGGATGGCGTTCTAACGAATAGAATCATCATAAGTGAATTATACTGATTTCTGTGATGCAACAACTAAACTTTTTTCCTAACGAGCGGACGATAACGAAATTTAGGTCAAAACAAAACCAAAAACGATCAGTCAACAACATTGTGAAGCCCCTGTAATCAACGCTAGGCGATCTCTTAATAATGTTTTGATTCTTAATTTTTGGGAATATTAACCATAATACATAATCACAGAGGATGTCATATAGGTTTTATTAGGAGAAAGTAAACAAGCGCCTACTTTATACTATTGTTTAAGAATTGGGGTGTAACATTGGGTAAAATGATAAGTGGTGCTATATTCATTCTTGCATCCGTAATAATTTTTGTCTCGAGATATTTAGTAACAGCCACCATCTCCAACGGACAGAATGGTGGTCATCAAAACTTTTATGAAATCATGAACCAGTATAGCTTCTCAACTACCTTTCTAACCCTTTCTATTATTCTTGCTCTTATAGGTTTGTCTTTCGTCGGATGGGGAGTTCTAAAAAAAGAAGCCTAAGACCTTTCTATTAAACCTCTGCTTAAAAGAGGTTCTTAATTCCCACACAGTTTGTGCATACTGTGTAGCTTGCTTGATTTTCATTGTGGCGCTATCGGAGCAAGTTAGTAAAATTATAAGAAGATTTCCCCTAAGATGAATGATAAGGAGGGCTAGTATGTTTATTAAACAGATTTTATGTCAAGTTAAGCATAATCAAAAAGAGTTATTTTCAAATGGACAAACCAAGTGGAATGCGTTAAAAGATGTAGAAGGTTTTATAGGGCAATTTGGAGGTTGGTGCGATACAGAAAAGGATGTGGCTTATATATTTTCTCTTTGGGATAATAAGAATAGTTATCACCGATTTATGGAAAGTGAACACGATAGCATAGCATCAAATGCAAATCAGGCAGGAACTGTCACATCAATTAAAGTAAAAGTATTCGATATTAAGACTAAAATTGAAGGTAAAATACATACATACAACTTCTTTATTAACAGTAATTATATTCGTTTTACAAATTCTAAAGTAAAAGAAGAAAGAATGTTTCATTTTGAAGAAACACAGTTAAATTTGTGGAACAATTCTATGTCTAGAGAGAGAGGCATGCTAGGAGGCTATTTCGCTAAAAATGAGTTAGATAAAGAATATCTCGTTCTAACTGGGTGGAGTAGTGAGGACTATCATAAAGAATATTCTACTAACACTTTACCTCGATTAATTTCTGAAAGTAATCTAAAATCAGATATAATCAATATAGATGGTTCTCACTTTAATGCTGAAAACTCTTGGCTAATCACATATAACGATAGAACGAAATAAGTAAGGAATATTCAATAAATAAGGGGTGTTCAAGCAAACGTATAACATATGGACGGAATGAATAATGTATGTAGTCTAGGTTATAGAGACACGAATAAGGGAATTTTCTCAAAAGCATACACAGATAGAATTATTTGTAACCTTTATAACTACGATCGGGTACTTAATATCAGGTTACCCTTTCCTTATTTAAAAACGGGACAGGTTGGCTGAAGAGCCTAGCCTTCAACGTAATATTATCTATATAGAGATGGAAAACGGTGAATCTGAAGTGGATGATAAATTTACATTAAAAGAAACATTACTTAGTCTGGAAGAAAAACTGTTAAAACCAGAAATCAGGGCATCAAAAGATGAGGTTACTCAATTGCTTTCAGAAGATTTTTTTGAGTTCGGAAGTTCTGGCAAGGTTTTGTATTAACATGAGAGCATTGATGAAGTGAGTCTTAGTATGGTAAGTATGAAATTAAGCGATTTTGAGATTCATCCATTGTCTGATCAAATCGTGTTAACCACTTACAGAATCTATAACGAAGTAAGTAAACAGCATTCCTTACGTAGTTCGGTATGGAGCTTAACTGATGGAAAGTGGAAAATGCAGTTTCATCAAGGTACTCGAACAGCTCAATCACATTAATTCTTATGTCACTAAAGGGCCTTAGGATAACAAGAACTTTTATCTATCAATTGTGACGTGAGATAATTGGTGCAATTTATTTATATGCGTTTAAAGTACACCTAAAAAAACAGAATACAATACTTAACAATATCGATTGTCACTTTAGGAGTTATTTTGCACTTGTGTTAGCTGCTATTTTTCACTATATGTAAATCGAAAAAAGTCCGATTTTCCAGCAATTAAATTGAGACATTTTGCTTTTCTTCATTTCATAAACGCGCTAAATAGCGTAATAAAAAGAGATACCCTATCCTAAATATAAAGTTATTTGGATACTAACTTTTTGATCATCTTATAATTAATCAATGTTATGCTTCTACGTCCTACGATTTGAGATTCAATGATCTTGTATCCACGACGTTCAAAAAATGGTTTAGCTGTAATACTGGCTTCTGTATTAATTTCCGAAATCCCTCGTTTTCTTGCTTCGGATTCAAGCATATTTACCAAAGCCGTAGCGATTCCTTGTCCCTGAAAGTCCTTATGCGTGTAAAGTCTGTCTAGGTGTCCATTATGACTCATGTCACTAAAACCAACAATTTTATCGTTTATTTCAGCGACATATGCGATGTTAGGATTTAAAGAATCCTTCCAATTTGTCAGGGTATCATCTATTTCATCTTTTGGTGCCCACGCGTTGAGTTGCTCTAGTGAATAATCCTGTGCGTTTACAGAATGTACTGTTTCATAAAAAAGTGAAACAACCTGATGAATATCGGCACCTTGAAATCTCCGAATTTCCATGGCCCTGTGTCCCCTTTCCAAAATCCTATCTTAAATGTCGTTGCGACTATGTCATCTACTACAAGTATGCTCACCCAACAACTTCGATTTACATACGAATAATTCTTTCTCTTCTACAACCATATGGCCATCTGACAACTGTTCCGAAGAATTAATTTGCTTCCTAGTATGGTTTTAGTACTTTAAATACAAACATACATGAAGGCAAGCACACAACTATTTGAATTCCATCCTCATAGTAGAATTCCAGGATTTGATAAATTATTTATGTAAGTGTTTGCATACACCCAAGACAGACGTACTTCAATCTTTTATTAAACAGTATGACCATACTGCATAATAAAACGATGCATCAAAAATGTCCCATGATACTCTCTTGCTATGAATAAACAAAAAGAACCATCCTCAGATGATTCTCATACAAATAGGTCTTTGATATGAATGTCGAGCCCTTCAAAAGATGGAAAAGAGCACATCATCGTTTGCATAGGTCCCTTCTTTTTGATAAACACCATTTTTTAAGATAAACACATCAATTGATTCGTACACTGGATCGACAATCCAATATATTGATTCCAGCCTTTTGATCGTGATGGAACTTGATCATCTTATCAAGTTTCAGAGTCGATTTTGAGAGGATCTCCATGGCGATATCTGGAGAGCCAATGATCTTATTTGCCTTCCTTTTATCAGGGTCACAGACAACGATCAGATCAAGTTTCACCCATTCCGTTATCTTCTCTTCATCTTCTTCATCCGTTAAACAAACATCTAATCCATAATAGGCTTTGCATGTCTTTACCTCTTAGTTAAATACTGAAAAATCCTCGTCTGTTAACAGACGAGGATTGATAAAATTTTTAATGAAAATTTAAATAAATAAAAAATTAATGTTCATGTTTGAAAGTTTCCACTAATGTAGAACTAGTAGGGCTATGTTCATGCTTAGAACTTGCGTCGTAAGAATTAGTTGTTGTAAAACCTATAGAACTTAGAACAAAGATAACCACTAAACCAGTTAAAAATTTTTTCAACTTTGATCAACTCCTAATATTGTTCTATTTCGCATTTCATTTGCACACTCCAAAAAGTATAGAGCCATCTTATAGTCATCAATCTTTTTATAATGTTTGGAGATTTCTTCGCACAATTCACGACATTCCACATAAAACTCGTTTGACTGTAGTATACTCAATCCTTTCTCTATAAATGAGTACCCTTCGTTCAAGTAAAGACCGCGACATATTAAAAGTTTCCCTTTAATGTCTCTCGCATCTATATTATGTACCTCTTTCTCTAATTGTTCAATACCTTCTGTATAGTTTCCCAACCTCATTTGTAAATTTAAGACGTGATATTTTGCTTTTATATAAATTGCTGAATTTCTAAATTCTTCAAACTCCAAGGCTTCGTTAAAATGTTGTGCTGCTTCTTCCAATCGATCCACTAAAATCCTATTTAAACCCATATTATAGGCTGTAATTGCTTGATAATAAGGATATGGTTTCGATAATAGTAATAATTCGTTATAAATTTCTTCTGCTTTCTCGTATTGCTGAAGTTCACTGTAGATACCCGCTAAGATTTGCTTACAAGATATAACATTCATGACATAACTAGAGTCTTTTTCAAAGATTTCTAATGCTTGTTCTAAATAGGAAAACGCAAATGTATATTGATCAATTCGATAATAACTAATTCCTAGTTTTTGATAGAATTCGGCTTTCTCCACCGGATCTTTCACTTTTTCAATTAATCGTTCTGCTATCTTGTATGTTCGTATTGCCGATTTATATCGTTGTTTATAAAACTCAGTCTGCCCCCATACATAATAATACATAAAGTTCAGATAATCGTTCGTTTGAACGGCAATGTTTTCGAGTATCGTTTCATCCAACGCTTTCGTCTTTTCGTCTGGTGCTTCTCTTAGAACCAATAGATCATATTGTAGCGAGACTAATTGGTAATAAGCGAGCATTTTATCGTCAGGTTCCATTTTGGCAATCATGATATCAATTTCTGGTTTTAATAGCTTTGCTTGTTTTATGTCTTTCGTAATAATACAACTATACCATTCCACAATCCTCTGACCGACATCCTCAACCGCTAAAGCTTTCATAGACACCCTCATTTCGTTATCTCTTTTTAATATCCATTATACAGGAAATTATAGGAAAATTAACACTTTTCATGTTGGGAAAATGATTTGGTGAGAACGTAGAGGATGTGTATGTTTTTGTCGAATTTCGTTGAATAACTACATCGATACTAGGTGAATAGTTAATGATAAAAGTTTAATTACTCTCTGCTATAAAGAAATAAGATTGTATCACCATGAATGTTTACAATTGCGTATAATCGCCCACACTTGTTGATGCAGCTGTCTCACTGATCATCTCAGATTATTGACTTCTAATTCTAGGAGACACTGCATAATAGTCAGATAGAGGTGAGTAGATGAAAAATCTAAATCAAAAAGGTGTTCTTGCAGAAAAAAACCGTATACATAATACACCAAAAAAAGATCGACCACCTATTGAATTGTATACAGATGTAGAGATGGAATATGCGGCTAAATTTACAAAAGCAGATAAAAAACTTCTTGATAAGATGCGCAAAGAATTTGGAGTAAAAAACAAACAAAAAAGCTAGAGCCACGTTAACGCGCTCCAGCTTTTTCGTTTGTTTTATGCGTGCGACGACCGTACATATTAATATAAGTCTGTTCATCTTCATTTATAACCGGTAATTGAAAATCCGGACGTTCTTTCCGTGGCTTGTCGGAGTTGAAAAGCTTGCGTACGTTCGCACGACCTCTTGCTTTCTGTTCAGCTGATAAATGTTTCATAGCATCGCCTCCTAATAATCACAGTATATAATACTATTAATAAGTTGTCAGCTAGTTTGCTAGACTTCGTCATTTAAAACAGAGACGGAGTAGGCATAATCATAAGCAGTCCTAGCCGAGTTGGCCAATCCTTTACAAAAGTGAATATCGTGCTGATCAAATACTTTTGTAGGTGAGGAGATAACGATATACAGTGGCGGGGATTCTTCATCAACTATTGATTTAACATAGACGAGAATTTGATTTTTGTAACCTTTTCTAAAGTCAAGATCATCATTATTTATTTCTGAAACATGACCTGATTCAGCAATCTCTTTTTTATTCTTAAGTTCTATTCTAACATCGCGACTAGCCATCATCCTTTTTCTAGTTTCAAAGATTTGATGAGAGACATCTACTTTTGCTTCGCCGTATACTTCAGAAATGGCGATAGTAAAGACTTCATTAAAATAATTTGCAATTCCACCAGAATCGTAAGCACTGTCTGTTTCTGCTTCAAATGCATCACGACTATTAAATTGAGCTAAGTATTTTATTGTCCCTGAAGAAATAGCAAGACTTTTAAACTCTTCTTTTTGCTGCTCTTCTCCTTCAAAAGAAATGCTTCCAAGGGAAAGCTTATTAATCCTCATGAGAGTAATTGGCGTTAGGATGAATAACGCCATAACGACCAACTGATAGAACGTGTGCTCAACCAAAGCCTGATTGAAAGTAGATGAAAAAATAATTTCAATAAACCCGTCACTATTTTGATAGGCATCAAATGAAGGAAAGAGTTCTGAAAGAGAGCCTGTCCCAATAATAAGTCTACTTAGGAAAGTGACAAAATTAATAGCAGATAAAGTCATTAATGTGCCGAGTGCAAAATTTTTATTAGTGGCCATCTCTAATTCTCCATACTGTATTTTCAATTACACTCATCTTTCGTCGAGCTTTCTAACCTAAAATCGATTGAGCGTGTAAAGGATAACTTTTCGCGTTTCATTGGTTAATTTGTTTCCCAAATAAACCCAATCCTCCACATCAGATTCGAGCGCTTCTAAAATAGCTTGCATGATATGAAGGTCGGAAATCGCTTTGATATTTTCAAACCTTTTACTATATGAGTGAGACATTCTCACCTTATCTGTCAGGTCTTGGACTGTTAAACCTCTTGCTTTCTCGAAACCTTCTCACCATTTTATCAACGAGTAAATTTTCCACATCGTCACCCTTTTGATAAACTAGATAAACCGTCTATTAGATAATTGTACGACAAAAAGGAAATAATATCCATAAAACACACTCAACTAAAAGGTAAATATACTCATGAAGAATGAACTAATAGTAACTAATTTACGGGATAGCCACAAATAAAGCATTAGATGCTCTTGTTTTTAAGTCTCGCTTTAAACTTTTAAAAAAGAACCGCTGCGACGCAGCGGTTTTTCATCTATCCTCTATCCTCATTTCACTTCTTCTACTTCAACTAAGCGGACATTGTCTAGTTCCATATCATATGGCACCGCTAGTTGCGCATCTCCTGCTCGTCTGCCAAATCCAAACATGAGGCTGTAATCGCCATTTTCGTCTACTTCAATAATCGCTTCATGCGTCTCCATTTCTGTTCCAATCGAATGTCGGTTCACATCTGACTGGCTGCCGACTAATTCTGTATTAAGGAAGCGCGGGGAATCTGACCGCATGTCAAATGCCAATCTATACACACCTTCTGGCACTTCTAGGTTCTGAAACAGCTGGATGTGCCACCATTCCCACCCGACTTGCTGAACCGTTGTTCGCAAGATTTCTTGTTCAATTGAGAAATCAGCTAAACCTGCCCAGCCTTCATACCAACCTTGGTTGTGGATATTCCACGTGTCCGACAATTGGTCAGGCGTACCAAGTTCTGTTGTTTCCGTAAAAGCGCCATCTCGCACTAAGTTCTCTCCTATTTCAATCCACTCACGATCGTCTGGTTCACCTGGCTGTGGATAATTGGCTCCGACTTCTTCATACACACGCACATAATCCACAAGGACTTCACCAGGAAATTCGGTTGTCGCGTCTGGCTCACCACCGTACCAGCCACCAACGGCTAAATTCAAAATTAGAAAGAATTCTTGATCAAACGGTGCTGGATACTCGCCGTTATCGGAATGCCAATCCGTTAATCTTGTATACAAATTTCCGTTTACATACCAGCGAAGTTCCCCTGGCTCCCATTCTACGCTATATACATTAAAGTCTGTTGTGGACTGCCCTTCTGGAAAACGATAGGCCCCACCTGAATATTGATTGTTCGGCCATTGACCACCGTAATGAATCGCAGCCCCCACTTCATCAGTTTCAGAACCACGGTTTTCCATAATATCAATTTCCCCTGATAGCGCCCATCCACCGTAAAGATCTTCTTCAGGCATCATCCAAAAAGCTGGCCAGTACCCTTGACCTTCTGGCAACTTCATTCGTGCTTCAAATTTTCCGTATGCCTGGCTGAATAAGCCATTCGTTTGCACTTTACCTGACGTAAAGTCATACGTCCCATGCTCATCCTTAACCGTTTCTTCCTCAGCACGAAGAACAAGATTTCCGTCTCTTAGTTCAACATTCTCTTCTTGATAGTATTGGGATTCATTGTTTCCCCATCCAGGAAAGTAGTCGCCTCCTGAATAAAACCCATTGCCCGTGTCAATATTCCATTTAGAACGGTCTAGTTCCGATCCTTCAAACTCATCATTCCAGACCATTTCCCACTCTCTGTCGGGTTCGTTATCGCCAATCCCGCCAATTCTTTGAATGGATATATTGTCAAACGTAATGGTATGTGGGCGATTTTCTGTCTCGTTTTCCCCATTTTGAACATTCCCTAATAAAAACATCAGCTGTAGCTCGCTTTCCTGAAACAAGGAAAACTCGATTCGCTTCGTATCCGTATTCGTATCGACATCAAAAGCATGTTTCGGATTGTTGGACAAGCCATTAAGCTCCACTTCAATCGGACGCGCCATTGTTGAAGACACATCAAAGCTCAATTCATAGACACTTCCACCTGCAAGAGAGATCCCCTCTTGAAACAATTGATTCGACCAGCTAATGGGGATGTTCCAATCAGGATGCATCCCGGCAATCTGATGGATCTCCATTTTCCCTGCTTCATTTTCTACGGAGAATGTGGACTGTCCACCTTCCCCATCCCACGTATCCCAATATTCTGTTCCCTCAGAAAAATCGCCGTTCCGCACAAGATTTTCACCTGTGTTCGGTGATTCAACGCGATCTTGTTCAAGCTGATACGGCAACTGCAAGTTTGAAGCAAGTTCTGGCGCATTCACTTTGATCTCTGCATCGCCATTGCCAAACCGCATCGAGACTTCAATCTGTACCCGGCCGTTTTCAAATGCTCGATACGCATCTCCCTCCACGTGAACCAATTCTTTCGTAAATTGTTCATACGACCCTTCCTCTAAAACCCCATCCGTTGCGATTAAATCCGTTTCCTCGACCCGATCCCATTGTCCATCCCCATTAAAATCATAGGAAACCCGTGCATCAATTCCAATACCGACAGCCGTTCCATTTAAAAATAAATCCGCAACCGCTGTACCGCTTCCATCATACGACCCACTTAAATTTTGGATGGCGTAGACATTCCCCTCCCCGTTTGCACGAATCGTATCTGCCTTTAACCCCGTTCCTTGAACACTCGACAATGCACGTTCGCCCTCCTCTTCTACTAAATAAAGAGTATCAAAAAGAGTCGAAGCTTGTGTGTTGCTACTCGCTGCTGTAGGAATAAACAATAAAGCCACTAAAAAAACGATTAACCACTTTCGTTTCATACCAACGCCTCCATTTAAAATGTTTTATAAAAGCGCTTACATAAATGAACTCGTTCAACGAAAGCGCTTTCGTTAACGGTATCCTAGTTCTATGAAACTTTCAATTGGGAAAATGAAACCAACACAACAAATAGCCGATAAAATTGGAACAACCCTAAGCATTCTGTTAAAATAGGGAAATTGAAAAGGAACGTTTAATAGAGGAGCATTTATATATGAGGAAACACGCGTTACCTGTCTTATTCATGCCACTGTTTTTACTCTTGAACGCATGTACAGATGCTTCAGAAGAAGACGCGGTACATATCCCTTATGAAAACGGGACTGAAGCAGTACCCACTCATGAGATACGCACAGACCAAGGCGTCACGTTTCATTTTGGTGAAAATTATGAGCTGAGCGATGAAGAACTTATTATCACGAACACCTCACTTATTACCCATAAAGAAAAAGAAGTTCAAATCGCTGTAACCAAATACAACGTACACAATATGATTGAAGAAGATATAATTGATGAAGATATGGATTATTTTGAGCAAGGGAATTTTTTTGCTGATCATGACTACCTTGAGGTTGATGTAGACACAAATGTTTTCCCGAACCTATCGAATATAGATGTTTATGAGAGAAATGATAACTTATTTACAGGATTGATCTTGTATAAAGGTTTAAATGAAGAAGAGTTTCTTTATGTTGAGACTACGATGGCACCTGATCACTTCACAGACGATTTCAAAACAGAATTACTAGCTTTTTTTAATACGATTGAAAGAAATGAAGAAAACGAATAGATAAGAGGTGTGAAACGAATGGAAGTGTTCATGTTATGGATTGCACTCATTGTAGCGATCGTATTCCTAGCTGCTATTTTTAAAAAGAATCAACTACGTCGAAAAGAAGATGAGAAAATTTTAGCAGAAGCGAATGCTTACAGGAAAAAAGTTGAACAAAATCTAGAGGAAATTAGAGCAGACCAAAAACGACTACTGGAAGAAATACAAGACTTAAAAGCAAACAAAGATCATTCGAATCGATGAATGATCTTTTTCCATAAGGCTTTCCAAAGTCAAATACAGATTGGAGGAAGGTTTCTATGAAGAAACAAGCATTAACTGTCTTACTCATACCATTAATTTTGATTTTGTCTGCATGTACAGGTGCTTCAGAAGACACCAGTAATGATGTTGTGCTCGTCCCCTACGAAGACGGAACTGAAGAAGTACCCACTCATGAGATACGCACAGACCAAGGAGTTACGTTTCAATTTGGGAAAGAGTATGATCCTGAAGTAGAAGGTCTTCGAGAAGACGCATCGATCTTTCATCATAAAGAAGAAGACATTAGTGTGCTTGTTCAGAGAGGAGAACATAGCCAAAATCAAAATCGATTTAAAGACATTAATCACCATGAATATTTTACTTCCTCCTATGATTATGTAGAAATGGACACACAGCCTTTTGAACAATTAAATCAATTTGGATTTTACAAGTTGCCTACGACGGGGCATACGTTAATTGTCATGTTTAAGGACTTAAATGAGCAAGAATTCCTTATTGTTTCAATTGATGTGTATGTGGAAAGTCTGCCCGATAATTTAAGAACCGAACTATTAGCTTATTTGAATACGATTGAGATTGAAGAATGACTGGGCCAAGTATGTGAAGTTCCGTTTTAAAGATTTCTATAAAGGGAGGTGCATGCACAATGGAGTCTAAAAAAGTTTATTTAATCAGGATAAAGATCCTTACATATGCTTCCCTTGTGAATGGAATCATTTGTTTATTACTGAAATCCTTAAAAAACTCTTATCATTTTCCCTTAGAGAACATACACAATTAAAATTAAAAATGTCATTAATAGTACGTAAAAAATCGAGGGTAGCGCAAATAAAATATAAATAACCAATAGCCAGGAACGTTCAATAAAAAACATTCCAGCAATTGTAATGAAACAGAATAAAAACATTAAAGCAACAGAAGGAACAGGAAAATTTATAACGAGTAAAACGTTGACCACTGTAGCTAAAGCACCTACACCAAAAGCGATATACGATTTTAACTTTAACTTCTTAAAGATACTAACCACGACCTTAATAAGGTTTTAATTCTCGATTTTAAGCCCTTCTTTTCATCCAAAAATAGCGCATTCTAGAGGGCTCACGCCCGTAGAGCTATTAAAACAGTGACCTTATTAAACCAACCAAGTACACGTTTACAGAAACATGTAGTGGTCCGTCTCTAAAAATCATGAAGATCATTCCGATGTAAAGTAAAAACAGAACAGTAGGAATCGTAAGGAGGATACCAATAACTAGTAAGTTGGACCACTCAATAAAGAAGATACAGGCAATTGTAACAAGACCAAGTAGCAAGTTAATAAAAATTGATTCAACAGTGCCAACTGTTGTGAATACGAAATAGTTTAATAATGTAGACAAGATTAATGTAGCGAATGCAATATAGGATCTACTACTTAAATTTAAGATCTTTATCACGCCTTTTATAATTTTTTAGAATCTGCACGATTCAAAGTTCTTATTTACAAAAGCATCTGCAATTTACGCTTCCTTCCATCATATTCGGATTAACGAGAGTCCCCTAACCGTTACTGAAAGACATCTTCAACGATAATTCCGTCATCGACTCGTTCTTCGTTCTCATCAAGAGGAGCCTCAACGATGAAGTCGACTTGCTCAATTTCATTAGCAGGAATCGTTTCTAACGGAAAATACATTCTTCGGTTAATTAATCTCTCAGTAATCAGATCCATTCTAACTGTATTGCTAACTTGACGTTCAATCTCTTCTAACGTTTCTTCCCCATTGATCTTCACTTTAACATGATTTGTATCAAAGGCCAGTTCTTCATTCGTCACCTCCGAAGTAAGATCAAAATCGACATAGATGTAAGAATCCTTAGGTGAATCAAGCCCATCAACGATAAACGATACGTGCCATTCAACATCTAACACACTCATTTCCTTTATTGAAAGCCATACGGGTCCTGTTTCAAATTCTCCTAAATCAGATGCTTCCTTCCAGACCTGCGTTGTGGCTTGTTCTGTTTCGTCTATTCGCAACGGTTCTCTCTCCGCTGACTGATTACATGCGGCAAGGGATACTAACGCAAAAAGAATTAAATAAAATCTCATTTCTGTACCTCCTCAGAAGCTCTCTTGACAGCACGTTTCTTTAACAAAAGAAACGAACTATGATAATGTGTCCACATAGATGAAAATAATTGCCAGAACGGGTTACTAACGTTTTCAAATCTACGACTCTATCTACTATACCGTTAATCATTCATCTAGACCATTATGAGGATCTATAATAAGACTAACCATCCCTTCAACTTTCTCTCGTCGTTTGAAGAATTTGCATGGTTGATTTTAATATATGTCGGATGCTTTCACAGGAGGATTTTTTATGAAGAAACACATTTTACCAGTCTTACTCATGCCATTATTTTTAATCTTAACCGCGTGTACAGATGCTTCAGAAGAAGAAGATGTGGTGCATATACCCTATGAAAACGGGACTGAAGAAGTACCAACTCACGAGATTCGCACAGACCAAGGCGTCACCTTTCATTTTGGTGAAAATTATGAGCTGAGCGATGAAGAACTTACTATTCCTGACGCCTCCCTTATTACTCATACGGAAAAAGAGGTGAATATTGTCGTAAATAGATACAACGAAGAAAATACAACTCTAGATAAGAAGGAACTTGAAACCGGGGATTATTTTGCTGAATATGATTATATTGAGGTAGATGTGGACACAAACCTTTTTCCAAACTTAACGAACCTCGGTGTCTATGAAAGAGATGATAACCTGTTTACGGGTTTAGTTCTGTATAAAGATTTAAATGACGAACAGTTTCTTTATATTGAGGCTACGATGGCACCTGATCACTTCACAGACGATTTCAAAACTGAATTACTAGCTTTTTTTAATACGATTGAAAGAAATGAATGAGTAAAGCTTTTATGAGAAAATCTTGATAGAAATATTATCTATAAAAAACGCACAAAATGTTTTTAAATGACTATGATTCTTGCTTATAAATTGAAAGAAGGTGGTACTTATACTGACAATTGATATGTTCCCTATTTTATTAACAGCAATATTCTATATAGTCATTGCTTCATGCACCATATTCTTCCTTTCAGCAGTTGTCATTTTTATAAGTAAACATTTAAAGCTCAGACGCTCTATAAAATTTTTGTGTGTATTACTTTATGCCATGGTTATTTATGTTACAGGCAAACAACTAGTGTCTTATGGAGAGAATTTAAATAGAAGAGAGATGAGAGAAAATACCCATTTATTTTCAATTGATTTAGGTTCTAATTACTTGTTTGGTGGATATGTCCTTTTAACATCACTTATCCCTATTTTCTTCATAATTATTTTTCTTATAATAAAAGTGTTTTTCAATAAATGAAAAGAAAAGCGACTATCAAGAACTTGGTTTAAGTAACGAGCCAATTCTATATATGTAAGCCGTCATTCCCTGTGCCTTAACCAAATAAAAAAATGAGAAATAAAAAATAAGGTAAACGAGACGATTTGTAAAGGAAATATCAGCGCTGCAGAATCACTAATACCATTTGGATCTGTTTGCGTGTGCGTATCGCCGGGTGAAAAAGATAGAGCTATACTTAATATAAAAAGGATAGACGGAATTATAAAAAGAAGAACTGAATATTTTTTATTAACCTTAACTAGAATGAATTTGTAAATAATAAAAATAGGTATTGATGGTAATAAAACGAACAGGAATAATAAGTACAGCAACAGAATAATAGTAACTCACACCTTTTTGTTATATTTTAACTATTGTTTGGAGGTTCTTGCGCTAATTTATTGTCGGTTGCCCTTTTTTGACGGGCACTTAATGACTAGCTCAATCCGACTAAAATTAGTAATAGGAGCCCAAATGACCACCATATGAACAGAGGCATGATAAATAAGACTAATAAAATTTTGTGTTTTCGGTTTGAATTTATAAATATACTTATTGTTAAAATTGGTGTTAACCAAAAATAAATGGTATAAATTCTATCAAAATATTGCGCTAAAATGGGAACATAATAAAAAATATAATAGATGCTAATGAATGTTGATAATACGATTAATAGTATGAGATTTGTTCTTTCACTCTTTTTTGTTTGGAACAATCTTTGAAATTGGTACATTTTATCCCTCATTTCTTTGTCTAAAAGCACCATAAATATTTTGATCATGTACGTTCTAAAACAGTGAAAGTCTCTATAATTAGTTTCGTTCTAAGACTCTCCGATCCAACATTTCCAGATTACAATTCATAAAAGTCCTAGGTCAAATATTAAGAAATATAATACTGTTCTAAAATCAATTGTTGAACCAGAACACATAACACGATCAACCACTAAAATCATGAACATCTCCTATTACAAAGGCATTAAAATAAACGACACTTGATTAAGTAGCCATCATATGTTCAATATCCGATGGTTCTTCAACATAGAATATTTGATAATACCATGGCACTCACCATTTATATATTTATAAATATAGAATTAATTGGTATACTCATTACAATCTCTTAAAGCATTCATCTACCTTCAACGTTTGCCTCTTTAGTCTGTAAGTCAATACCCTTACGCCCCCCCACCCACCTTACACATTCTAAACGGCTACCTCCAAACCCATCATACCTTTATTAATCACATCCAAATACATTTTGGAAGGAGCATTTAGTGGATAAAGACTTCAAATCCGACCGAATGATTAACGATGCCATGCAGAAATATGCGATGAGCATCTACAAGCGAGGAGACAACCCTCTTAATGGATTACACATTCAAACGGCAGGCTTTAAGACCGCTGTCCCAAATGAAGTGCCTGTCAGGTTGAACCATCGCATCGATTACGCCTTTATTGATACGGACGATGTCCTACACAATGTTGAGTTCCAATCACAATTTAATGCAAGCGATTCAGCCCGTTTCCAACTGTACAATGCTGCCCTTTACTTCACGTATCGAGACGAGGTAAACTATGTAGTAAGTTACATCGTCTATCCAAGTCACATTCGCCCAAAACCTACTCACGTCATGCAATTAACGCAAGGCTCGCTAATTTTTGAACCTACCCTCATATTTCTTCACGACTATTACGCCGAAGATGAATTAAGCGACATTCTTACAAAGAGCGAACAAGGAACCATGATAAGCAATAATGATGTATCCACATTAGTCTTTAGCTTATTAATGAACCGTAGAAGCACATTTAAAGAACTAGCACTTAAAGTCTTCAGTATAGCCCGTAACATTGAAGATAAAAATAGACAAGAAGAAGTAACGGGCTATATAAAGTCACACGTTGAAAAACATATTAGTCGGGAAGAACGGACCAAATTAGAGGAGGCGATCGAATTGACCTTTAAAGAAATGTTGCAACAGCGAGAAGACAAGGGGTTAGAACGAGGGTTAGAACAAGGATTAGAGCAAGGATTAGAGCAAGGCGAGGAAAAGAAACTTTGCGCTTTGATCACAAAAAAACTAGCAAAAGGGAAACAGATCCCGACCATCGCTAATGAACTTGAAGAAACCGAACAAACGATTAAATCCTTAATTGAAAAGCATCGCCTAGGTAGTTGAGTCTTTTTATTCGAATAAACGCTTAGACAATCCCCTTATATGAAAGAACCGCCTCCGAGGAAGCGGCTTTTTTGCATAATATTGTTAACAGAGTGGTGCCTAGGTTGAATGATTCGCTAGACTTTCGTTCACATGTATCGTTTGCTTGTTCGTCATGCCTACCCCTATCAATGTCAAAATCCCACCTACTATTGTAATGATTGTTGGAACCTCCTCCAACCATAGCCAAGCGATGAGAATAGCAAAAGCAGGTGTTAAGTAAAGGACGCTCGTAGCTTCTGACGCTCCTACTTTTGACGTGACATAAGCAATACAAAAGTAGGGAATGAGCGTGGGGAAAAGGCCTAGATAGACAACGGTCATATTGATAGCAGCAGGCGCAGTGGCGATGGCTGATCCTAATCCTGGTAGAAAAAGAAGGAGAAAGATGGTTCCAGCTAGGATCGTATAGACCGTAAATGGCAAGAACCCATATTGTTTGAGGTAATGACTTTGAAAAACAAAGTACATGCTCTCACCTAAAGCCCCAATAAGGATAATGAAGACACCCATCTCTAAAACGAAGGAATCACCTGTCCCGATCATAATGATAAACACACCTAAGAATGCAATGACAGATCCAATCCACGACAACCCCCTCATCCTCTCTTTCAGAAAGAACGTCGCCAAGATTGCAGAAAAGATTGGTGTCGTTGAAACGAGCAATGATGCCGCCCCAGCGCTTACCGTCTGTTCTCCTATGCTTAAAGCGGTATGATAAACAGAGAACCCTAAAAAACCTAATACGAATATGACTGGAACATCTTTCAAACGAGGTAGTCCAATCTTTGCAATGAAAGCAAATACAAGTAAACCAATAGAGCCGATAAGCAACCGTACTAACGATAAGTGTTCCGGTGAATAATGCTCAAGACCAACTCGTATACCTGGAAACGCAGAAGCCCACAGTAGGACTGCCAGTGCGTAAGCAATAATGATCTTCATTTTCCCTTTCAAGAGTTGTCACCCCATCCCCTCATCGATTTGAAGTTCATTGTATAATAGGGTGTGTCAGTTGAAATCAACAAATGAACGGAAGGTTAATCCAACAAATTGGAAGGACGTTACCAGCAGCATGACAAATTCACACCGCATTGTGACAGAGTTAAAAGAGAAAATTATTTCTGGAGAATGGCCCGTTTATACAAAACTTCCTACTCAAAACGAACTCGCTCAACAGTATCAAGTCAACCGCAGTACGGTCGTGAAAGCCATTGATGAATTAAAATCATACGGATATGTAACAGCTGTGCAAGGAAGTGGCGTTTATGTCTCCACCGAATTAAGAAAAGCCGATTTGAAGCAGTTTCTCATGAATTGGGATCGTTTAAGTCAATGGTCGTTCTATTCAAGCAATAAAAGTCTCGTCAAAAAGATTAACGATCATGAGAATCATTCCAACTATATTCAGTTAAGTAAAGGCGTATTAGGAAAAGAACATATTCCAGAAACCCTAATTAGAAAAGCAATGACGAACGCCTCCACGCAACCTTTCGACCATGATTATGGCGATGGAAAAGGCGATATTCGTTTTCGAAAAGCGATTTCTAAACACTTAGAGAAACGAGGTATTCATGTCGGTACTGAATCCATCATGGTTGTGTCAGGCGCGCTGAATGGCATTCAATTGATTGCTTCCTCTATTCTCCAAACCGGCTCACAGATCTATCTCGATACCCATTCTTTTCTCAACACGCTAAACTTTTTTCATTCCCTAGGGATTCGAACGTCACCGGTCTCTCAATATGGAAATATCCATAACCTGAAAGACATGAAACCAAATCAGGCTGTTTATGTCAATTCACCTTTTCAAAACCCAACGACGTTATCCTTACATGCAAACGAACAAGACGACATACTCAAATACACACATTCAAAAAACATCGCCATAATAGAAGACAACATTTATGGCGATTTAGTATACGAAGGGAACTATCCCTCCTTAAAATCAAAAGATCAAGCCGGGAATGTCATCTACCTTTCCAGCTTTTCTAAAACCCTCAGCCCTGCTTTAAGAATAGGATGGATTGTCGCCAAGCCAGAAATTATACAGAAAATGAGCGACGTCCGCATGCATACGGATTATGGGACAAGCAACATCACTCAGGCAATCTGTACAGAATTGCTTGCAAGTGGGGATTACGACGCTCATCTAAGCAGGTTACGAATACATTTAAAAGAAAAAAGAGATTACCTCGACTCTTTGCTAAAGCTTCATTTATCTAAATTTGGCTCGTGGCACATTCCAGCAGGTGGGTTCTTTATCTGGTTCACCTTTCATGAAGAATGGAACCTCTCGATAAAAAAACTCTTTCACGCATGTTTAAAGCAAAACGTGCTCTTTAATCCAGGAACCATCTATGGGAAAGACGAACAACCGTCCATTCGCTTCTCTTTCGCCTATGAAACCAAAGAAAACCTAAAGCTTGGCATCACAATCCTTGCGGAGACCCTTGATCTTTTCGTACAAGAAGGAAAATAGAAAATGTGCAATCTGACAATTATGTGAAATGCCTATCGACCATCAAACACAAATGGTAGGGTGTATTTATAAAGCATGACGATCTATTTTAAGGAGTGAGTGTACTGTGAAAAAATTGGCACTGATTTTAGGTAGCTCAGCTATGCTACTTGCTGCTTGTGGCGGAGAAGATGCAACCGATGAAGGCGACGCAACGAATCAAGAAGAGACAACAAATCAAGAAGAGGCAACAAATCAAGAAGAGGCAACTGATCAAGATCGAACATTCACAATGGAAGAACTCAGTGAGTATGATGGTCAAGATGGAAACGATGCCTATGTAGCCGTTGATGGCGTCGTTTACGATGTGACAGATGTTGGCGCTTGGGCAGATGGCGAACACGCTCCTGCTGGTGGATTAGCTGCTGGTCATGACCACACTGAAGAAATTCAGTCGTCCCCACACGGTACGAGTGTATTAGAAGACTTACCTACTGTAGGTACGCTTGAAGAAGAATAAGTAAACGTAGCGTAGGATTGGTATTCGCTACTATTAACTAAAGAAAAACCGCCTTTTAGCAGGCGGTTTTTTTATTGCTTATGAAGATTAAGAAACGGTAACCATGGTTTAGATAGACTACTCCCTCATGGAATTTTGTGAAGTTGAAAATCCCTCTTATAGTTAAACTTCAGCACACCATAATTCAATTTCTATTTTCAGTTCAGGCAAACCTAATGCTGTTACATACGCAATCGTCATAGATGGATAGTCTTTTTTAAAAAGTTCGTTCCACTTCAAATCAAAGTAACTCCAATCGATTTCTTCTGTAGCCCAGATGTTCACTTTTATGATGTTATCTTGAGACAATCCCTCAGACTCAAGCGTTTTTGTGATGTTTGTAAACGTATTTTGGACTTGATCCTTTAAACCTTTAGGAACATTTCCATTCTTATCGGTCCCTATTTGACCTGATGTGACAACCAAACTTGCTCCTGCAGGAACTCTTGTGACATGGCTGTAATCGCCTACTGGTTCAGGCATATTATTAGGGTTCTTTCTACTAATCTTTCTCATAACATTCCCTCTATTCATTATAAGTTTTCTCGCAATTTTTTACTAAACAGATAGACTTCACCAATTATTGTCTAATTAATAAAAAACAGCAGTTGAGTATCCATAGCCCATTGATAAAAACAAAAGCATGTTCTTTTTCATAGCGTGAATACTCCCTTCTTATAGAATCTAGGCAATCCGTTATTTATAGCTCTACTAACATTTACTTTACTAAATAAAGGATAGAGTAGCAATTATATTCACTAAACGATGCTCAAAATAAGAATTTTTGAATATCTCCCCTACAACAAAAGTTGTAGGGAGCGTTAGCCTTTTGACTGATCATCTTCACCAAAATTTCAGCTATAGTCTTGATAGAAACGACTATTTCTATCAGGAGTGAGACATTATGATTAAAGGATTATATGAAGCACATTTACCAGTAAGTAACCTGAAAGAATCGATCATGTTTTATCAAAAACTAGAATTAGAACTGGCTCATCAACAAGAAGGGATTGCATTTATGTGGATAGAAAAGGGGAAAAGTTGGTTAGGTCTATGGGAGACAGAAGCAGTTAACACTCCGTATCATCCCTCTATAAGACATGTCGCGTTCTATATACATCAAGAGAGGATGAACGATGCGAAAGAATGGCTTAACAAAAAAGGGATTGACGTATCCACTAATTTTGGATTTTCAGCGGATACACAACCATTAGTTTTACCGAATAATCCGCAAGCTCATGCTGCGATTTATTTTCAAGATCTCGACGGTAATAGCATTGAGTTCATTACGCCTTTGCGTTTAGATTTTGATGAAGAGTTTCATATGCAAACATTAGAAGAATGGCATCAAAAAGGGTAAAATGACTGTATTAGACATCAAGAGGTGATCTTATGAAGACGACCGGTGTAACTGGACTGACATTATCAAAACTTACTAAATCGGATGTATCAGGTTTAATAAAACTTTCTTCTTCAGTAGGTTGGGACTACGATCAAAATGAAATAAATACAGTTCTTGCTTCTGGAGAGATTTATGGTCATAAAAACGACTATGGCGAAATTGTTTCAAGTGCTGCAATCGTACCATATGAAAACAATCTTGCATCAATAGGAATGGTCATTGTTCATCAAACGTATAGAGGTTTCGGCTTAGCAAAAGAAGTCACAAAAAGGTGTATCGATTCCGTTTCCACCAATACTAAGATTATGTTGATCTCAACTGAAGAAGGTAAGCCATTGTATGAAACTTTAGGTTTCAAATCTATTAATCGTGTACATAAATATTTGAGCAATACATGCCGTCCCATAGAATTAAGCGTTAAACAAAACATCATTATTGAAGAATATCGTAATCAAGATTTTGAAGAGCTCGTTCAATTAGATTCAAATGCTTTTGGGGGTTGTAGGAGGACGTTACTTGTTAATAGAATAAAACAATCAAACCGTTGTTTGATTGCGAGAAATAGGAACCGAGAAATTATTGGATTTGGGCTATCTATTATGGGCTCAGCTCATTTACTCATAGGACCCATTGTTGCTATAAATGCTAGCATTGCTACCCAAATCATTCATGAGCTAACACAACATCATACAGGCAAACTAAGGATTGATGTACCTGGTGACATGAATGTTGAAATAGCTGATTTTTTAATGAAGATTGGATTTGAAGAGGTTAATCAACCACCGATCATGATGAGAATTGCTACTCACCTCCCTAAAAGGAATAATCAACTCTATGCAATTTCCGCTCAAATGTTTGGATAACTTGTTTAAATAGGGAACACATAAATCTTAAAAAGACTGCTAAATCATTAGCAGTCTCGTTCTGTTATTTAGAACAACCATGAGCGTATTTTCTCTGCGTAAAACGGTCGTTCATCTGGTTCAGTAGAATAGCCTTTCGTTTTATATAGATGATCGTTTTCATATCTCGGATATACATGGAGATGATAATGCCAGACATCTTGGTTCCCTGCAGGTTCATTATGCTGTCTTGTGGAAATGCCATCACAGCCGTACGTACCTTTCATCGCAAGCGCTGTTAATTGCGCAACACGGTGAATTTCACCTGCAATATCAACAGGTAGCTCATACATATTTTCATAATGCGTATTTGGGACAACAAGCACATGGCCTTTATTATTCGGCCACCATTTACTCGCAATAAACGCCGTTACGTGATCATTACGATAAACAATGTCCGTTTGCTTTGTACCTTTATTTTGTGTTTCTTTTCCGGCTACCACCCTACAAAATGGACACTTATACCCTTCCGGCTTATGGGAATATACAGTCATGACCTTCCCCCTCCTTTATTAAATAAAAGCTGAACTTTTAGTGCAACTTCTTTCGGTTTGATATCAATGAGTGAACATTCATCTAAATCAATCCAAACCGGCAAGTACGTTCCACGATTTCTACTTTTATTCGTGTACTCTTCACCTCGTCCCGTACCAAAATGACCTTTCATGATTTCAGCAAGGAAATAGTATTCCGTTCCGTTATAGTGAACTTTCGCAACACACTCCCCTATGCGAACCTCCACACCCAATTCTTCTAACGCCTCTCTTTTCGCCCCATCTTCTGGTGTTTCTCCATGTTCAATGCCGCCACCAGGAAATACATAATACACCGTTTTTTCTTTCATTCTTTTAATGAGCGCAACGCTATGATTTTCAACAATGATGACCGATGCTCTTCTTCGCAACACAATCCCTCCTAACGATCCATACTCTTTAATCCGTTTGATCTTAAAACCTAACCACCAATCTCCATTAAAAAGGAAAATAATGTTACACTGTTTAAAAAACTGATTTAACGGAGGATTCTAATAATGAAGACGAGAGCACGAAAGATTATTTTGATTAATGCCGTTCCAAGCTTTCTTATCGCACTCTTCCTCTCATTGTTCCTCGCACAAGGGGGCATTGCGGAGAATTATTCAGGCGGGACATTTGTGTTTCCACAAGCATTTATTATTCTTGGTACATGGTTTTTAGGACTAGTGATTGGCCTCCTCACGCAAAATATTGTCTTGTCCGTCCCGATTATGTATGTATCGTTTGTCTCCATCTATGTGTACTTTTTACTGTTTTAAGTAGCTTTTTAACAGGTAACTTGGGGAAGAGTGGTCTTATTCACGACACAACCCTATTTCTCGTTTCCGCTTTTTGCGCAGTCCTATCGTT
Source organism: Shouchella phoenicis (assembly GCF_047238345.1). NCBI lineage: Bacteria > Bacillati > Bacillota > Bacilli > Caryophanales > Bacillaceae > Shouchella > Shouchella phoenicis. Next base: position 3,398,513 of record NZ_JBDFMQ010000001.1, read on the forward strand.
ACTCTTCCTTTATCTTATGTCTAGCTCAAGTCAGAGTATCCCGTTACCTCTTATGGTCGTCGCCACTTTTATCCTCCTACTAATGGGGATCGGATCGAGCCTTGCTATGAGAGACAAAACAAAATACTTTTTATTTGCTTTTCATCTTATCATGCTTACACTCTGCCTACTGTTTATCGCATTCGTGACAATCATGGAAGCTAAATCCTTATTTTTCTCCTCATTTTCATGAATGGTTTTCAAAATGAAGGATGGCTTCTTCCATAAAGGCGACCACTTCTTCTCGAACAGGATATAAATTCAGCTCAGCCGATGTTTCTTTCGACTTACGCGCGAGCCAGAACTTGTCCGCTAATTCAGCATTTCCTTTAAAGGTCTCGTTTGATAAAAGCAATGTATCGTGAGCGATTAGTAGACCTTCTCGAGAAATAGGTGATTTATTTTCCTCTATACATAGATCAATTCGTTTAATGAGATTGATCCATTTCGCCATCGTATCGGGATCGTCCCCCATTTTTGGGAGTTCAGCTAAGACTTCTTGTTCCTCATCGTTGAATAATGTTTCGAATGCTTTCTTTTTCATATCCTGCTTCAAAGATTGATTCTCTTCTGATAAAAGGGGCAGCAATTGATCCCACTGAATTTCTCCTTCTAACTTTAAAATGTTCATTAATGTATGTGTATAGGCTAAGGATTGCTGCAGCTGCTGGATCGTTTGTTCAAGCTGTTCTTTATGGACAACAAGCGTTTTTTGAATGGTGACACGCTGGATCACGTTGCGAATATCATCTAACGACATCGACGTAGCCTTTAACAATAAAACCTTTTGCAACAATAATAAATCATCAGGGGTATAGTACCGCTTGCCGTTCAGCTCTTTCCGCGTAGGTTTGACCAACCCAATTTGGTCATAATAACGCAGCGTACGTAAGGAAAGCTTTAATTTCTTTGAAACATCTCCAGTTGAAAAATAATCCATCTTTACCCTCCTCCTAAAAATAACCCTTGCAGGTTCCGTTACGTAACCAATTATCTTAAAAGTATCATAATTAAGGTATAGGAGGAATGAAAGAATGAAGACAACCTTTTTTTCATCGATGAGATGGTCCTATAAGGAGCTAAGTCTATTGCTTTTGCTTACGCTCGTCGTCGTTCCTATTGGAATCGAATGGATCTTGCACGATTTTCTACAGCAACATTTTCAAAACAGCCTCTATGCAGGCACGATGACAGGTCTTGTCATGGCAATCGTGTTTACTTTAGGCGTATATGCCATTGCGTTGCGACCGCATCAACTAAGTTGGCACGCAGTTGGGTTACGGCGCTTTTCCCGAACGTACTGGAAATGGATCATCGTTTGGACAATTGTTCTAATCGTGGCGAGTTTATTGATCGTCATCCTTATGGACCTGTTTCAAGTGACGACCGAAAACAAAAAAACCGAATCGTTAACAGCAGATATGAATTGGCTAACATTTAGTATTGGGTTCATCTCCGCAGCCATCATCTCGCCAATCTACGAAGAAATTTTTTATCGTGGATTTCTTTATAGATGGTTTAGAGTGAAGTGGGGAATGTGGGCGGGCCTTCTTTGTAGCTCTTTTGTCTTTACAATCGTTCACATTCCTACATATAACACACTCCCCGTTAACTTGATTTCCGGACTCATTTTTGCGTGGACCTACGAAAAAACAGGCTCGATCTTACCAGCTATCCTTATACATGGAACCTTTAATGGGATTGCAGTCATTCTCACGGCCTTAGGGTAGGCATTTACGTTAACGAAATTTCAAACGAGTTTTAGTCCAGACCAAAAAAAAACTGGATGTTCACATTACATCCAGTCTCTTTCTAGAAGCTATTCTGCTGTGAGAAATTGTACGAACGCATCGCTCCATACATCATGCCCTTGTTGGTTCGGTTGAACAGTGCCCATGTCATTCTCAACGATATACTCATGAATGGCTTCATCGTTTGTTGATGGCCAAGCAGACCAGTGATCCAAATAAGCGACATCGTTTTCGGAGGCAAAGTGTGCGATTGCATCGACTTGCTCTTGGTAAGCGGTTGGCGAAGCGATTGGATTTGCTGGCTGGAGCATAAGAAAGGCATCATAGCGTTCTGTTTGAATCTCTTGGATGATTTCGTCTGTAAACTGTACGGTATCTTCAGGAGCCATCAACCTTGTATCATTTAAGAGAAACGGCTCAAGTACGATCATATCCGATTCACCCGTTTTTAGATCCTCTATCATATCGGACTGGACGACGTCTGCCGATGTATACCCTTTGTATGGTTCTAAAAAGGAGAACGAGAATGCGTCTTCACCATAATAATCATTGAGTGCTTTTTCTGCTTGCTGATACCAAGCGGTCATATCCTCACCACCCTCGTGCACATCCGACCCGATCACCGTCACATGGATCGTTTCATTCGCTTCGTATTGTGCTACGATCTGATCCGCTTGTTGATTAAATGCAGTATCCCCTAGTGCGTTTCTTAATGTATCCATCTTTTCTTGCTCGGCTTCAAGTTCGTAATGAAATCCCTCAATCGCTACTTCTTCCGCCCTTGTGAGTTCTTCATCATAGCTAAAGAGATCGAGCACAACGAGTAGCACGGCCATAAATCCAAATGGCGCAATGCCCTTTATTATCTTCACATTCATCCCTCTAATCTTTTAATTCGACCCCCATGTTCCATTCCGACGAGGGTCTGAACCGCCGTAAATCTCTTGTTCTTTTTTGGCAAGTGATTGCACACTCCCATAAAACATATCGTCTTCGTATAGTTGAACCTTGTAGCCCTTCTTTCGGAGAAGGGGGATTTCTTCTTCACCAATATCGTTCTCTAGAAAAACCGTATTATCTTCAAGAATAAATCGAGGTTCATCAATCGCTTCTTGAAGATCATCCTCATACAAAACCTGATTGGCCACCACCTGCATGAGGATCTGCGGAATACGCCTCCCTCCCGGAGAACCAATTCCAAGAATCTCTTCTGTCTCTTCATTCACCATAATTGTTGGCGCAATAAAGCTCCTCGGCTTTTTGCCAGGTTCATACGCATTCGGTGATTGAGAAGATTGGCTAAAGTTTTTCAGTTGATTATTTAAAAAGAATCCCCCTGTCATCGAACCCGATCCAAAGAAATTGCTTAATGTATTTGTAGCCGAGACGATCATGCCGTCTTGATCAATAATCACGAAATGCGTCGTGTTGCTATGATCATTCCGTTCCGCTTCTGAATCATTGAAATCCAGAGAAAGGCCGGAGCCACTTATTGAGATATCTTCCGCCAACGCTTCTGAATAAGCCTTACTTGTTAATTCATCCACATCATGATCATTGAAGTTAGGATCGCTAATCGTATTGAGGCGATCATCATACGCCACTTTTGAAATCTCGCTCCATAAGCCAATATAATCGGCTTTTCCTCTTTCATAGTCCTCAATGTGCAGACTTTCGGCCATCTGCAACATTTGAATAAAGGGAATCCCCGCTAATGGTGGAGATGCAGAATAAATGTCATAATCATAAAATTGTCCTTGAACAGGCGTTTTTGTTTCAACTTCATACGCCTCAAGGTCCTCTCGCTCAATGGCGCTTTGATCGTCGTTTCCAATTTTTGCGGCAACGTCTCCATCGTAAAAATCATTGAGTCCGTTTGCTTGTAACGTTTTTAACGTTGTCGACAGCTCTTCTTGTATAAGTGGTTCACCTGGTTGAATCGCAGCTCCATCAGGGTAGTAATGAGACGCCACCTCACGATTAATTCGTGCTTGCGCTGAACGGATGCGGCTGCTAAGCTGTGCACTCACGTCAAAGCCTTCTTCTGCGAAATCAATGGCCGGCTGTAATAATTGTCCCATCTCGATAGACCCGTAATCCGCATGAACCTTGTCCATACCTTTCACAAATCCTGGCACACCAATCGATTGGCGTTCCTCACTTTGAGGAGCGACTTCTCGATAGTCGTATGACACCGGTTCATCCGCATCAGGAGGGAGGATGAGCATGGAGCCGCCCCCACCAAGTCCAGATCCATATGGCTCAACAACGCCGAGCACAAACCCAACGGCAACTGCAGCATCTACCGCATTGCCCCCGTTTTCTAAAATATCCATTCCAACTTGATTGGCGTATTCATTCGACGAACTAATTCCGAATGATTCCCCGCTATCGCTTGCCGTTTGCGGCGCTGATGGTTGTGCAGAATGTTGATTCATTACACGTTCCCCAGTTTCTTGATTTAAATAAAAAATAATCGCTAAGATCACAAACAATCCCGTCGCTAGTAGAGTGGTTGATTTTTTATTCAATGAATCTACTCCTCCCATAAAGAGTAGCAAATTGAGAGTATGAACAGTCTCTTAAAATGCTGTGATGTCAAAGCGAATGGTACTAAGCATTCTACTACCTGTCAAGCAATGGTCAAAGTCATACTCTTCTCAACCAACTCGATGGTCCCTCTACTATTCCGTTGGCAAAACGTGGCGATGGTCTACCTCAAAAAATAAGCGGTCATCCTCTTTTTTGAAATGGTCTCGATTCTCCGTGTCTTTTGTTAACTGCCTAAAGATCTTCTCACGATAATACAAGGATGACGTCCCTTCAATCGGTCTCGGTTGCGCCTCGTTGATTCTGAACGGAATCAGTTCAAGTTGTGCCGTTCCATCATCAAGTAAATGGTATTGCGCAATTGCCGTATCCCGCGTCCGTGTCCAGCCTTGATCGGAGACAAAATTTCCTAACGAGTAAAGCATGAACGTATCGTTATACACATCAACCGATTGCAACACATGGGGATGATGACCAATGACTATATCTGCTCCAGCATCGGCGTATGCTTTCATCAACTCTTCTTGCCTTGTCGTTGGCGAACTATCATACTCCTGCCCACCATGTACATGCACCACCACAAGATCGGATTGACGATTGGCTTCATGGATGCGTTCAAGCGATTCGTTCGGATCGGCGTCCAGCAATCCTGCTGTTTCACCTGCCTGATTTGCGTCATTAAATCCTAGTGTCGCAATCGTAAGACCGCCATACTCCCCGTAGACGACACCACGATCGGCCTCTTCATCAATTTGTACACCAACCGGTTCCACATTCGAATCATGGAAAGCTTCCACTGTATCCCGTGCACCTTCTAGACCAAAATCATACGTCCGATCGTTCGCCACATTGATAACCGAGAACCCATTGTCTTCTAATCCAGCAACCGCCTCGCGATTCGTATAAAGCCCTAACTCATTCCGCTCCGTCACATAAGACTGCTCTTCATCAATAATCGACGATTCGAAATTACCCGTGACATAATCGGACTCCGCAAAATACGGAGACGCATATTTAAACAAGTAATCAAAATCATACCGGTCAACAACCTCTTCAACATGTCGACCGACCATCACATCTCCAACCATAGAAGCTGTGAATCGAGACTCAGACGGCACAGCCACTTCTGGTACATCGTCATTTCCTATAAAATTAAATCCGACAAGGACAAGCGATGTCACGATTAATAGAATAAGAGAGTGTTTCTTTGCTTTTCTTTTATGTTTCTTTGTACTTAACAAGATCTTCTCGGAGAAGCTTAATTTCTTCGTTGTATTTTCACTCATATTAAAGAATCCCCTATATTAAATAGAATAAAGAAATAATCACAAATGTTGCTCCACTAAGTAATAGCGTACTCAAAATCGTTGGCGCAACACCCTGTTTTTGTATCGTATTCGCAATCAACCCAGGGACAATGACGCCTAATCCGCGAAACTCCATAATCTCAAACGGCATGACTGGATAGAAGAAGTCAAATATCAACTTCAGAACGATTCCGGTCGTCAACATCGCTGCGAATTTTCTTCTTCCATATAAAATTGTCACTTTGGCCACACCGTATGTGACAATTAAATACGTTAATAAACTAATCAGGAAGATCGTTAATAAAAAGATCGGTTGATCAAATACGAGGGCTAAATACCCTGGAACGATTAACCCCGCTGGCATGATGCCTGTTTTTTCTGCAAAGATTAGGCTCAACACCACGCCAATTACAAGTGCTATGTATAAATCGGTACCAAACAAAAGATAAATCCTCCTACGCCACGTTCTGTAATTTTATTTCTTGTAACTTTTCAATTAAAGGCTCAGCTGCGCCATGGATGTTGCCCACTCCGTAAATCGTCGTCGCATCCATCATGTCAACAAGATAGCGATACACATCCTCAACGGCGTAGCCTTCGAAATTCACAAGTTCATTAGCTGGTAATTTGCCTTCATTAAACGCATTTACAACAGGCTGAACACTCTCACCAATGACAAGTAATTTATTTGCTTTCATATATGGAAGCACATCATTCGCAAACTGCTCCGTACGATCAACTCGATCTTCACGACAATTCATAATAATGACCGGCTCTTCCGTCGGGTAGCCTAAAAGCTTCACACGTTCCCAAATGTTAAGGGTTGACGTCGCATCATTTGCTGCAAAACCATTTACAAAGAAAGAAGTCTGATTCGCCTGATCATCCATTGGAATAATTCGCATTGCCCCAGGATCGGGAGGCGCATTTAACATTCCTTTAAACGCTGTCGCTTCATTAATACCAACGGCTTCTGCAACCGCTAAAGCAAGCGAAGCATTATCCGGGAATACCATATACTCGAATTTTTTTAGAAACGATTCGGAGATACGCGTATTATCCGCAACGATCACCTTCGTGTTCCGTTCCCGCGCAATTTCCTTATAATAGTGTTCATAAGGACCCTCTGTAATGATCAAATGACCGCCATATGGAATGGTGGACGTAAACGCCTCTGCCACTTGATCCAATGTCGGTCCCATTACATCCATATGATCCTCAAGCACATTGACAATGACCCCCACATTCGCTTGAACCATTTCGTCTTGATAAGTAATTTGATAATCCGGATTCACCGCCATACATTCGCTGACTAAAACCTCGGCGCCTCGCTGTGCAGCTTCTTCCACAACCACACGTTGCTCGCGAATATTCGGACCCTCTAACCTTCTCACAATCGGCTTCTCTTCTGGTGTATCCCAATAAATCATTCTCGCAGACGTTCCTGTTGTCTTTCCAATCGTTCTCTTACCCGATTCCTTTATCACACCAGTAATTAAGCGCGTCACTGTAGACTTCCCGCGAATCCCATTCACATTAACCCGAATCGGAATCGAATCAATGTGTTTACGGTGTCTTCTTTTCTCCCTAAAACCCAGTCCCAACAATAAAGCCAAAGGAACCAAAATCATGAAATAAACCATTCCAACCTCCAATTAACCTAACAAACACGACAGATTATCTTACATACTTCTAATACAACAGAAATTATCGTAACAATAAAAGCCGACGCATAGCGTTTCAATCCCATAACAAATTATTTTAAGATAGTTTCAGTTTGAAGACACAATAGGCCAAACGAATCGAAAGTACGGAGAAAACAAAAACCAATCTACCACGACTTAAGACACGTGAAAGATTGGTTTGATTCACCAAGTAGATTAAATTCGTGTATAGGAAGAAGCCACCATTCTTTTTAACCTTTGACATTAGTTATGTTTACCTGCAAGGCCATCTAAAGAAAAAGATTTCCGTAAACGTGTTTGCAAACTGGTATGTCTTATACCAATATAGAAAGTGACTAATGACAAACACACTTTTGACGCATGCGCCGATCTCCTCCACTGTTACCATGTATGAACAAACAGTGAAACCAGCTATCAACAGGAGGAAGTCATGGATATTCAGAAGATTACAACCGACAGTCATGAGCTCGCACATCTTAAAGCAATCTATTTAGAATCATTTCCACCAGAGGAGCGGCTAGATTTTGAGCTATTGCTGGCTAAACAACAAGCAGGAAAAGGGAATATCCTTGGTTTTTTAAAGACGAAGCATTAGTCGGGATGATGTATTATGCCGAGTATCAGGAAATTCTCTATATCTTTTACTTTGCTATTGACCCACACCATCAATCAAAAGGGTATGGAAAACAGATGCTCACGTATATGCTTGAACGATTTAGCGAGCATAAAATCATTCTCTTAGTAGAAGAAATAGATGAAAAAGCGGACAATTATGCGCAACGATTAAGAAGGAAGAACTTCTATTTACGAAATGGTTTTGCAGACAATGCACAATTTTTGGTTGCGTTAGGGAATGATTTTGAGATGCTCCATCGTCAAGGGCATCCAGCATATGTTTCTGATTATGAAAAAGTTCAAACGTATTATTATGGTGACGACAAGTAAAAGAATCTTTATGAATGCTGGCATTCATAAAGATTCTTTTTAAAGGATGGTTTCGCCTAAACTCTATGATTCTGGATCGGTGTGATCGCCTCGTTCTTTCTCATCTCGATCACGATTCTCTTTTGTTTCTTCTTGCGCTTCTGTATAACTACGTTTTGTATCGTCTGATTCTTCCGTTTCAGGAGTCGTATGGTCGCCTCGCTCTTGATCATCTCGATCACGGTTTTCCATCGTCTCCTCTTGTGCTTCTGTCCTGCTTCTCTCCTCTTCTTCGTGCTGTTCTTCTTCCTTGGCTTCTCGTTCCAGTCTCTGTTTCTTATAATCAGAGCGTTCGCCATGCCACATTAAGTCAAAGATCGCACGTCCATTCGTAGGCTGTCCATCCGGTAAATAGACCGGAATCACATCAAAAAGCATGTAATAAAAACAATAAAAGATAAACGTGCTCCAAAAGATATTAGCTGGCAAAACCCCTTCTAGTACTAAGGCGTTCGCTACAAACGCAAAAATTGCAGTTGTCAAAATAGGAGCGGCATAGATGATCCCGTGCCAAGTCCGATTGCTTGGCTTCACCCCATCGTATTCCATCCAGCTAAACATAAAAAAATACCGTCTAACCTCAATCGTCGGAATTTTAAACAACGTTGGACCACTGCCGATAATTAAGTTTTTATTTTCTCCTTTTAATAGCGTCACAGCTAAGTAATACCCAGATTCTCGAATTACTGTCACAATCGGCAAAATTAAAAGGGCAGACATAAATAAGCGAATCCAATCCGTCGGACTAAACAATACGTGTGTTCTCCTCACAAAAGTTGTGTCTTTTTCTAAGCTATTGAGCCATCATACTACTCGCAATCTAAAAGGAACACAATTCTTAAAACAAAGATTGATTACTTTTCCATGCTTTCACATGGATGAGAGGACAAATGGACTGGTTCTTTAAGCATCATCTTCTTATTTTAATAATAGTGACTAGAGTCACGTTACAATAAATGGTTATAGGGAATTGGGAAACTATTCATTTGCATAAGGAGTTGAGTTTGTCTTGAAATTTGAATCCTATATTCGTAAACGGACTTTTCATTATCTACTTTTGTTTAATGGTATCTTTTTCATTTCTACCGTTATTTTTATGTATCCAAGTCCATCTGCTTTTATTGAATTCATTGGGGTTGGCCAGCCTGTCCCTTTGCTAGGATGGTTGTTGGCGCTCACCGTGGCCAGTCTCTATGCAGCTTATACGTTGTATATGATACCAGAAACGCGTCATATGGTTTTTGAAATATCTATGCTCAAGTTGCTCGCTATCCCTTTAGCAGTCCTTTCAGGAGTAGTGGAAGAAGCTTTTTTTCGTAAAGTTATTATGGATGCATTAGAGGGGATTGGACTGGGATCCATTCTTCAAGTTCTTATTTCCGCACTGATCTTTTCTTTTGTTCATGTCGTTTGGGTAGTATTCGCAAAAGACTGGCGTTATCTGTTCGCTGTTTTTGTGAGTACCTTTGTATTAGGTATAGGTTTAGGATGTGTCTATCTTCTATCGGACCGTAATATCTTACCCGCTATTGTAGCCCATATTTTCATCAATCTCCTAATCGAACCTGGCTTATTGTACAGTGCGTTTCGTCAAGGCATGAGCAAAAAATAGTATTGTCGACATCGCCATCAGTCTCCATCTTCTTTCATTTTTTCATAAAGATTTGTTTTATAAATTTCGGGAAGACAAGTGATATAGGTATCAACCTAACAACTTAGTGAGGAGGATATCTATGCTTAATCGCTTAGAGCGAGTGCTGTTTCAACGAGAACTGGACTTCCTCAAGATGCTAAAGGGTAAAGCGACGAAAGAACATAGTCGCTTTTCAGCAGTAATCGAGGAAGAGATCACGCATCTAGAACACGTTCTTGAAGAAACAGAGATGCAAGTTAATGATTAGTACAGGGTGGGGCGGTTCCCCCATCCTACATATCACTTTAACAGTGACGGAGAATCTCCTCGCGTTACGGTTGATAGCTAATGATTTCTCGCTCTAGGTGTAGAAAGAGCACACATCAGGATGTGTGCCCTTTTTTTGTTAAAAAATTTCATTTTAGAACGTATGTATGGTACGATAATATACGAAATATTGGGGGTGCTTATCATACGATCTATAGCAAACAAAGAACTCTTATTCGAAGCATTAGATTATACGCGTGCGGGTGTTTTAATTACTGATCCGCAGCAAAAAGATAATCCAATTATTTATGCCAATCAAGGCTTTTTTGATATGACTGGTTATTCAGCCGAAGAGATAGTGGGACAAAATTGTCGCTTTCTCCAAGGTGAAGAGACTAATATGCAAGAAGTAAAGAAACTGAAGCAAGCGATTGAAAAAAGAGAATCGAGCTCAGTCATACTCTATAATTATAAAAAAGACGGCACAGGCTTTTGGAACAGCCTTACCGTTGATCACTTATATATTGAAAAAGAAGATCAACACTTTTTCATTGGCGTACAAAAAGACGTGACCCATGAAAAAAAGATTGAGGCATCACTTCGGGAGTCTCAACAGGAGATCGAGAGCTTAGCTTGTCCAATTGTACCTGTTATTCAAGGGATTGCCGTTTTGCCTCTAATAGGAAAAATGAATCGCGATCGTTTTTCTAAGGTGTTAACGGTAACAACAGATGAGATCGTAAAACAGAAGCTGAAACGAATTATCGTTGATTTATCTGGGCTGACACATGTAGATGACGCCATTTTGGTTGATTTATCCACCTTACAAAATGTCATTCGATTACAAGGCGCGAACCTTGTAGTGACAGGGATTTCTCCAGAGATGATCCTGAATTCTCTGCAAACCAATGAATTGTTATATATGACGCTACACACAGAAAAGTCTGTTCAAGATGTCATAAGCAAATATGTTGTCATGAAGGATCCAATTTAATGAATCCTTTCCACATTCCCTCTATCTATTCAGACGTTCGTTTGTGAATCTAGAAGCATAGAGGGATAACATGTTTGTTCACGATTAAAATGTAAACGGTAACGCGCCACTTTTAATGAGTGGCAAACAACCCAACTTCACTACATACGATGAAGCCACTACGTTCGCGACAAAATGAAACGACATGCTATTAAAAGAGATTGATGTTTCTGATCATTGGTCCGTAAAAGAGAATCATTCGTAGCCCTTAAGAGGGTTTTTTCTTTTACCTCCTTATGCTTGATAAAAAAACCTTGGCGTTTTAATACGCCAAGGTTTCACTTTATGATTGTGCTTGCAACTCTTCTTCCGACGCTTCCTCTTGACGCTTCTTTGCAGAAAACGTGTAATAGATAATCGTGAACACATGGAAAGCAACAAAAAGAACGAGTAAAATCGTCATTTCAAACCAAGCCGTTCCACCTATGGGAATTGCCTCCCTCCCGGAAGGCATTTACAGAATGGGTCATCGGCAAATATGGATGAACCGCCTGAAAAAAGCTGTTCAATAATTCAATTGGGAATGTTCCTGCGGCTCCACCAAGTTGAATCGTCATCAAGATAAGCATAACGAATCGGCCAACATTTCCAAGCAAAACGGAAAAGAAATGGACCATCGACATAAACGCAAATGACGTGACAATCGCGACTAGGAAGGTTCGCGGTGTATCAACTGGTTCCAATCCGACTAAGGAGACCATAATCCCGATCATAATGACCGCTTGGAAAAACAATACAAATGCTAAACTTCGATACCCACCATATAATCCCTGACATTGTATTGGTTGACTTCTTTATCTCTTATGAATTAGTTGACTATTAATTTATAAATCCATAAAAAAGAACAACCTGACACTTGCTGGTTGTTCTTTTTTAAACGTTAAGTCCTGAATCATGTAAAATCAACCATTCTTAACTGTAAGGCCCTCTACTACTTCAATAAGTTTTTCTTTATAATTTTCGAGGTCCGCAATTTTCTCAAGTGTAGCCGTTGTACGCTCCTCATCATTAAATTGCACCATTTTATTGGTACCATTTAAATATAATCTGCATATCCAACGTCGAATTGTATTATCAATTAGAATGTTAAAATAGCTTTTATTGTCTCGATAGAAAATACGTTCGTCTTCAATTGTGTCTTTTAATAGCATCTTGGCAATGGCATAGCCTTCAATCTCTTCCTCTGTCGTCACAATTTCAGGCTCTTCCATTACAGGTAACTCTTCTAATGTTTTAGGTTCTTCTTGTTCATGTGGAGTGGAGGTTGATTTCAATGCAGCGTTAATTTTGTCATTAACAAGTTCATTAATGTACTGTTTAAAAGATTTTTTTACAATGACCTCAAAATTATCCAGCACAGCTTTTGTCTTGCGTCCACTATAGACTTGTGAAACGATGAAGCTCGTAAAATCCTCGCTAGGATGTTCCCACAATTCATCAAATAACTTCTTTATTTTATTAGAATATTTCAAGTCAGAAGCCGTATCAAAAATCTTATTTAAATCAAAACTACCTTTGCGAAATTTAGCTAATTCAATCAAGCTTGACTCTTTTAGTTCAGCAAGATTAAATTCAAAGAATGGAACGGAATCCATCTTATTCTGTTCATCTAAATCTGTATAGAAACGATAGATAATACCGTTCGTTAAGATAGCAAACTTTGCTGAAGTCGTACCAAAATATCGAAATAATTGCGAATTATGATTTTGTAAAGCCTCCGTAATTGATTTAGCTTCAATGAGAATTAAGGGCTTGCCCTCACTCATAATCGCAAAATCTACTTTTTCCCCTTTCTTAATCCCTACATCAGCAATAAATTCTGGAAGAAATTCCTCAGGATTAAACACATCGTATCCTAATGTTTGAAAGAACGGCATAATAATAGATGTTTTCGTCGCTTCTTCCGTAGTGATATTGTCCTTCAATGTGCTCAAGCGCTTTGATAAATGTTTAATTTTTTCGATAAAATCTTCCATTATAATCCCCCTACCCTTGTGAATTTAGCCTAAATCCACCTATAATTTACATCTATTATACCACTACCCAGAGATGAATAAATATTATTTTCAGAAAAAAATGATTTTATATGCACTTCTACCCATCTACTTTTAAGAAACCTAAATGGAATGCCCTGTTTCCTTCAAAAAATTTTATCATTCTTTGATTATTAGCCCCAATGTTTCTCATTACTTATTAGCAAGGTCCTAAAACAATGGTCACTATACGTTAAGGAAGAAAAATTGTTATGTACAGACATTTGTTAAAGAGTTTTGACGTCAACAAGTTTGAATTTCTCTCTTATGTGCAACAAAAAGGTTTTGTTCATTCTCAAGATTCGACAAGTATTAATTGGAATTACATACGAATTCCTGCTTGTCAGCAGTATGGACAATTATTGATTCTGAGAGTCAAATTGTACCAGGCATTCAGAAAAAATGAAATGGGGTCAGGTTCTTGTACGAATATGAAGAAAGAAAAGATGGTGGAATGAACGTTTATAAAGAAGGAAGGTATTGCGGTCAATATATCCCTATTTATGGCGGAGTAGCTATTAAATTGAAGAATAGAAAAGGTTACTTTGTGAGTTCAAGACAAAAAGCAATTAAACTATTAAAAACTGAATCTTAACGGAAAGGAGACCTCCTTTTGACTGTAGAGACATTAACAAGAAAAGAAGATATTAAAGTGATTGAATCCATTCTTAGAAAGTACAAAACATATCAAGCAGGAAAAGAAAATTTAAAAAATCAGTTACACAACTTTTCTACCATTAAACGTGAAACGGATAATCCCTTTATACACGAAAGTGATAATAAACATTCAAAAATAGCTTATTCCGACTTTAAAAATTATAGCTTAATAATCGATTCAATTGATATTGCTGCCCAACACCTTGATGGACTTGAAAGTAACTTTGTGCACTATCGTTATTTTGAAAATAAAACAATGAAAGAGATTTCTATAGAAATGGGATACGGAGAAAAGCACCTTTTTAACCTTAGAAAACGTTTATTAGAGAAGTTATTAATTAGTTTAAGAGGTCTCTATTAAATAAATCTTAATAGAGTTATTAGCCAATTGCTTATGCTGTTGGTTTTTTCTATTCTTAATTTTATTTCTTTACCGAGCAATTTATTTAAAACGTACAACAACATGTTCAGATAAAAAACAAAAAAAGCCCCTTCAAAAGAAGGAGCGTTAACCTTACGATTATCCAAGTAACTGAAGGACTTGTTGTGGCTGTTGATTTGCTTGTGCAAGCATGGATTGAGAAGCTTGAGAAAGAATGTTCTGCTTCGTGAACTCCATGATTTCTTTTGCCATGTCAACGTCACGGATACGAGACTCAGCAGCTTGAATGTTTTCTGAAGAATTATCTAAATTAGAGATTGTGTGCTCTAAACGGTTTTGTGTTGCTCCTAGTTTTGAACGTTCAGAAGAGACAGCATCAAGTGCATTTTGAATTGTTGTGATAGCAGCGTCGGCACTTTCACGACTAGAAACATCTAATTTCTCTGCTCCATTAACCGTTGCATTATCGTCAGCTGCTTCTGTTGCTGCTGCAACTAACGCACCACTTTCACTATAGTAACCAGCTGCTTGAGCTTCAATTCCTTCTTGCTCATTAGCTTCAACAGCTTCTCTAAAAGTAGCAACTGTGTTGCCATTTTTATCTTGAAGAACATTATCTCCATCAACAGTTGCCGCAGTTAATTCTTGCTTTCCAACTCCTAGAGCATCAGCACTCATATCACTGAAACTAATAGAGATGTTTTGATTACTATTCGCACCAATTTGGAACGTTACACCCTCTGATTTATCACCATTTATGAGTTTTTGCGTGTTAAATTCAGTGTCTGCAGAAATACGAGTAATTTCTTTCGCTAATTCATCTACTTCTTTTTGGATTTCGCCACGATCGGACTCAGTATTCGTATCGTTCGCTGCTTGGGTAGCTAATTCACGCATACGTTGAAGAATGCTCTGTGTTTCTGTCAACGCACCCTCAGCCGTTTGGATCATAGAAATGCCATCTTGTGCGTTACGGCTTGCTTGGTCCAAACCACGAACTTGCGCGCGCATTTTTTCAGAGATTGCTAGACCTGCTGCGTCATCCCCTGCTTTGTTAATACGAAGTCCAGAAGAAAGTTTTTCTTGTGCTTTTGCTGCCATTCCTTGGTTTACGCCAAGTTGACGGTGAGCGTTCATTGCGCTCATATTATTGTTGATAATCATTGTTCAACACATCCTTATGTTTTTTGATCTCCACATCCGTTTGGAGATAGTCTTGCAATGTTGCTACCTTATATATCGAACAAATTTAATAGATGTTTATAGTTTGGAGAAAGATTTTATTTAAACATTAACCGATCCGATGTGATCACTTGATAAAAACCTAATTTTTTGATATCTTTTGAGTATAATACTTGCAATTTCGAGCATACCATGAAAAGAACCCGTGACTGCGCGAACAGTCAACGGGTGAATTGAACAAGTCCCATCGGGGCAAGGTTCACTCTTAATTAGGAGTAACCACCACCTATTCGACGGTCAATCGGTTCAGGGGTGGTTACTTTTTTGTCTTGTTTGCATCCTTTGCTACTAGATACACAAGCGTAGATAGCGTAACAATTAGCATAGCTAAACAGACATTGAAAGTGAACTCCCACCCCTGAAACTTATTCAACTCTTACATTTCATTATAACAGAATTATCCGAACTCACTTCAGTTACTTCTTCTTTTTAAATACCTTTGTCCCTAAATACAACACACCCCCTACACTGAGATAGATCCACCAATCGATCTGTATAACCGCCCCAAAATCAGGTACAAACGTATAAAATAGGAGAAGAGGAAGAAACCAAAGCATTCCATACAACCCTGCTTTTATTGTCACCCATCTCTCGCTATTTTTTTGATTTTGATTAAATAAGGATTGGCGAATTAGAGCGAAGAGAACAACGATAGCAAGAGGAATGGATACAATCACATATAGCCCTATTATCAGCGAATTTCCTACAGCAATGGTTTGATCGATTTCCGTAAAGAGTGGCAATACCCCATACAAAATGCCTTGTAGTACAAATAGAAACGCAAGTGTATAGGCTAACGCACCACCCAATAATCCAAACCAATGTCTCTTCTTTTCTGTCGGTAAGTATGCAATGAGTTCTTCTGCGTATGCCTTTGGATCATCTCCGAAAAGATGGTGAGCTGATTTTCCCTCTTTTTCTGCATCTAACAAGTGATCCAGTATATCCATGAGCACTTCTTCTGCCTCTTGTTCCGCAATTCGGATATCTGTTCGTAAGTACATTAAAAAATCTTCGTAGATACGCTTATTTTCTTCTGTTAACGCTTCTCTCTTTTTGTTATTTGCTTCTATTAAAGTCTCTGTGTGCGTCATAAAACAACCTACCTTCCAAGAAGTTCATTTACAGGGATGACAATCGCATTCCACTGTTCAACAATAGCTTTAAGCTCCTCTTCACCTTCTTTAGTTAAAGAATAGTATTTCCGTTTAGGTCCAGAAGGCGAGTCTTTTAATGTGCTGCTGATTAACCCTTTCTTCTGGAGTCTAAGTAAAACGGGATAGATTGTGCCATCGCTTATTTCTGGAAGTCCAACCTTTTGGAGTCTTACAGCAAGTTCATATCCATACACTTCTTCCTCTTTGATAACCGTCATGACACATGCATCCAAAATCCCTTTTAGCATTTGCGTTTTCGACATTTTGCCACCTTCTCACTACATGGTTAAACCATATAGCGTATAAAAAATATAGCTACTTGGTTATACAAAGTAGTTATGGTTATGATACACAAAGGGTAAGTTAATAGCAAGGTCTCCTCATCTGTTTTTTTATATCCTTATCCGTTCTACATATGAAAAACTTGTCCTTCCCAAGCCGCGCACTTATACTTTTTTACGATACTTGCCAGACTATATAAAAATAGGGCTAAAAAGGAGTACATTTTGTTTAATCCAACAGACTGGATACGTCTAATCATGGCAGCACTCGTGATTTTGCCAATCGTAACTGTAATACGTGAATCTGGTTATTATTTAATCGCCACCTTGCTTAGAGGAAAAAATAAGCATCTAATTATTGGAAGTGGGCCGACGTTATTTACCATTCCTACAATTGAAGTACGACGCTACTTCTTTATGTTTAGTTGGATGGAATACGATGAGTTAAAACCACGTAATCGTTTTTGGCATGGGTTAATTTATGCGGCTCCGATTATAACGACTGGACTCTTTGCTTTTTCCGTGAATAGTCTCGTGTTAAACGAGGTACTTTCCCCAAATATTTTTTGGACTACCTTTATTTTTTACTGTTTCTACTACATGCTTTTTGACTTGATCCCGGTTTATTTGCCAGACGGCCAGCCAACAAATGGGCGTGCGATTTTTGACCTTATCTGGCATGGAGAGCGGTCCGATTATAAAAAAGCGCGCTTAGAGCGAGAGGCACAAGAAAAAGAAGAAAATACGAACGAAGAGGAGGGTGACCGTTCGAACACAGAAGCTCAAGAAGAGACAAAAGAAAATCGTGACCGAGATGATGAAGAACGAGGCGATCATACAAATCCAGAATCGTCTCAAGAAAAGAAGCAATCAAATGACGAGGAGAACAAGCAACGGAGCTATACCGATGCGCAAGAAGAAACGAAGGATAACCGTGATCGGGATGATAAAGAACGAGGCGATCATACAAAATTTAACTAAACCGATGGACAGCACGCGAAAACCTTCGTGCTGCCCTCTTTTTGTTATCAAATGTTTGATTTATCGACTGTAGGGTATAAGTTAATTCTTGATAAGGTTACCGTTTTTTTCTTTAGAAAGGTAATGTTAAACCTTGTTATGAATAGATATACAAGAGGTGAGGGAATTGAAACGAAATACAGTTATTGCGCTCCTTTTATCCATTAGTACGTGGCTACTATTCATCCTAATTACTGGGATCAATGGAACGAATATTATTGCTTCAAGCGTTGTTGCCTTAATTGTATTTTTTTCTGTGAGGGCATTAACAAAGGAAGCTATTCAAGAAACACGAATTGGTATCGGCGAAATAAAAGAGCTTAAATTGAAATAACTTTCCCTATATCATAAGGCGATTGAGATGAATCGCACCAGATTAAAAGGAGGGCCCAATGTTTGTTCTTTCCCGAAATGTGAACGGTCACTCATTGCTGTTAACAAGTGGAAAACAACCTAAATACTTTGACACCTATGATGAAGCGGAAGCTTTTGCTACTAAATTGAATGGTATGCTTTTAAGAGAAGTTGACGCTTCTGATTATTGGACCGTCCGTAAAAACAAAGTGTAAAAAAAGACCTGTTTGTACTCAGGCCTCCCGTTGCTCTTTACCCACAGCATTTTTTGAACTTCTTTCCACTCCCACATGGACATGGATCATTTCGTCCAACTTTTCGACCTGTCGATAAAGAAATGACGTTTGTTCTTGGCTTGCTTGGATTCAATTCATTCGGCGTATGACCTTTTAATTCCCAATTTGGTGTATTGTTAAAAATTTCTTTAACCAGTTTTTCATACTCTTTTTCATGTTTCCTTGAAGGAAACTCTAGACGGTCCCTCAAGAAAAGCATGAGTCCGTCTACACCAAGGTTTTCATGAGAGAAATGTATTAGATCAAAGCCGATATCATCTAATTGCTCAGCATGATCAATCTCGTAGTCTCTCTCAATAATGGAAAATAACTCCTGCATAGGAGGTGATACCTCATAATACATATCTGCCGAAGCTTGGATAAGCTGCTCTTTCGAAAACAATCGATAGTCTAGATCTTCTCTTTCTTTCACTTTCCCTAATAATTCGTCCACATCCCCGACAATTTCATCCGAAAAGTATTGATGATCTGAATTGAAATCTCCAGTCATTTTCGCATCCAAGTCGAGTATTTCCAGGAGATCGAAACCTTCTGAAAGGAAATCAAAAACTTCCAGCCCTTCTAATAACTCAAAGAGCTTACTAGTAGACAGCACTCCGTAGTGATACAGCAAGCCTTTCGTAAGCTGAACCCATTCTGTATTGCGCTGGATTTTTTGTTGTATAGCAATAGATTCTTCTTCTTCATTAAAAGCGGCTTTTATTTCTTCAGGCATGTACCAAATCGTTGTCCCATTAAAGGAACCTGGGAATAGCATGCCTCTTTTCATTAAAGGTCTTAAATCAAGTTCCAAATCCCGATCAGACATACCATGGTCACTGGATGTAGCCATTTTTAGCAAGTCATGTTTCGGCTGGTCGAGCTTTTCAAGAAGTATGGGTACAAACTTTGGAATCCTTTCACTTAGTACATCAATTAATTCATTCTTATTTAACTGACTCGCTCTTTGAACATTCAAGCTTTTTCTGATGGCATCTAATTGATCCTTCGTTAGCCGCTGCAAGGATTCTCTTAAGCCGATTGGCAGTTTGACAGGCTTCATCATCTTCTGTCTATGCTTTCCTGCTATTTCAGCTTGGTCTTCTCTCAGCTTCATCATCGCTTCTAAAAGCTGTTCCGCTTCTCTTTCATCCACTGTTAACGCCTCACTTTGTTCATTCAGTTACTACTATTGTAAGATAAATTGAGACAGAACTAAACACGCTATAATTCAAGTTTAGATTTAGCACCTTTTAAAGAATCTATTACCTAACTTTTCATAACGAAATAGCCAGATCAAAAAATTGCTTACCGATGGGTTTTCTACCTCATAATGACGGCCTTTTTATTATAGTCAATGTACCTTAAAAAGAACGTATACAATAGGCTCGTTGCTTTCTTCGCTAGTGGGAACAACGCAACTCCGACTAGTAAAAGCACGATACTAAGAACCGTTTGAATCACATCAAAACTCTAAATGCCTATTAAGTTTACTCCCGCAAGCAGGATGGGTGATAATGAAAACGAGATCATGAGTATCCAGAGCGAGAACAAGAGTGCAACAAGAATAATGGCAATTCCTAACCCAAAGATAAGATTAAACGCGATCACACCAGCTAATGTAAAATAATTCACTCGCATGACAACCTCCCTTTCTACAATTTATATTAGCGTATCACAAACAAGAATGATAAAAGAAAACCCCTTCCGCTTTTATTTTAGCGGAGGGGGGCTCAACGTTAACCTTTGTATTCAGGTATATCTAGGGTTAGTGAATAAGCGCCAATTTCTTGATAAAGATTATACATTGTATGCACTTGCTTACGCGACCAACCAATATCTGTTGCATATTGATGAGTTGGTCTTCCATTACTCACTAATGCAGCTGGATTCCAACGCATTTTGTATAGGGTGTTTTGACCTCTCTTGATGTAGCTGTTTCCGATAAAACTAGCCCCACCAACAATCGCCTTGTATGGAGTATCCCATCCTTGATCATATGCATACTGTGAACCACATTGTATTGGACAATTATCTCTGGCACCAATACCAAACATGTTGTAAACTGTCTTTCCGTTTACTTCAATTCCTTTTGCTAGAGTTGAACCACCATGCCCTGTTTCAAGAATTGCATGAGATAAAAGATAAATGTCGTTTACGCCATGTCTTAATCCCGCATCAATAAAAGCTTGACCTTGTCCACTTAAATTCCCTTTGCCTTCAAGATATTGATTTAATACAGATGCTGTTGCACCGCTTGGTTTTGATAAATCCAAGAACTGGAACTGTTGACGATAGTCATTTATAAAATTAGTTGGGTTCATGTGGTAAGCAATATCTTCCTTTGTTGCCCTTACCCACATTAAATGATGCCAGCCATTTACTGTTCTTCTAATTGATAAACGCTCGCCTCTTGTCACTTGTCCTACAACAGCATGTGCTGTACTTGGACCACTTCGTACATTTAATACGTCTACATCGACATAGTAAGCACGGTTTGCTTCTGAATATCGTACATGTTGGGATGATACATATTGCGTATACGTATCCGTTAGAGCAAACGCACCGTATTGACGATTGACAGCCTCATCTAAAGTGATGTTATAGGGGGAGTAATTTTTAACAGGTCCTATCTCTTCAACAGTTTGGTTTTCATGAAGCCATACTTGTTGCCCATTTAACATTCCTCGATACCACGTGCTATCCCCAACAGTTTCAGTGAGGTTAACGAGAAAAGAACTTTCCATATATTCATCTAGATTGCTATAAACAACATCTTTATGGCCACCCCATGCTTTCGTATAAGCACGTCCATTCCCTTTGACAAATAGCTCTTTGCTTTCTCGGCTAACGGTACGATGGTTTCGGACATTCACATCACTTGCTTTTGCCCACCCCACTGTTCCGTTCGTCGCACTCGGTTGCGTGCTTAGCAAATAGTAGACATCACCTCTATATGTTGCTTCTCGTTTAATATAATAAACCGTATCATATAATTGATTTACATTAATTGAAGAGGCATTATCTAGCTGTTTAAATACGCTTGCCCCTTTATGTAAATGACCTAATCGACTTGTTGAACGTTCTGAAATTGTAGGAGCTTCTTCCACTTGATTTGCACGGACAAAGACAGTTTTTCCATCTAAGACCCCACGATACCATGTTTCATTTCCGACCTTCTCTTCAAGGTTAACTTGTAACTCTTCACCTTGATACTTCGTTAGATTCTCGTATACAACATCATGGTGGCCACCCCACGCATTAGCAACTGCCCGTCCAGTTCCTTTTATGTACATCTTTTTTGATGAACGACTCACAGTTGAGTGTGTGCGATCGTTCACATCACTAGCCTTTGCCCAACCAACAACACCGTTAATCGCGGAAGGTTGTGTACTCAATAAGTAATAGGTATCGCCATTATACGTTGCCTCTCGTTTAATAAAATAAACATAGTCAAGTAATGGCTGTAAATTGATTGAACTTGTATCACCTACATTTTCGTACACACTGGCTCCTCGATATAAGTGTCCTAATTTACTTACAGACCGCTCTTGAATATCCGCTTTATCACTTACTTGATTCTCTTGCAAAAATACTGTTTGTCCATCAATCGTGCCACGATACCAGATTGTATTACCAACGTGCTCTTTTAAATTAATTGTGAATGGCTGGTTTTTATAATCATCTAAGTTTGATAGTACCACGTCATTATGGCCACCCCAAGCCTTAGAAAGCCCTCTTCCATTGCCGTTTATGTAATAAGTATTTGAAACACGACTTACGGTATGATGAGTTCGCTCATTCACATCGTCGGCATGCGCCCAACCGATCGTTCCATTCGTTGCACTAGGCTGTGAGCTTAATAGATAGTATAGTTCCCCATTTACACTTGCTTCTTGCTTTATGTAATAAACGTAATCCAATAGAGGGTTTAGATCCAATGACGTTGAATCGCCAATATGCTCATACACACTTGCTCCTCTATAGAGATGCCCTAATTTACTGGTAGATGAGACATGGTTATTGTGCACACGTGCGAATGTTGAAAACTGACGATATGATTCTAAACTCGGTTCGAACGTCGCTTCTTGCTCGTCTGGTTCTACTTCTTCTTCTCGTTGCTTCTCTTGCGACTCGTCTGCACCTTGCTCGTCTGGTTCTACTTCTTCTTCTCGTTGCTTCTCTTGCGACTCGTCTGCACCTTGCTCGTCTGGTTCTACTTCTTCTTCTCGTTGCTTCTTTTGCGACTCGTTTGCACCTTGCTCGTCTGGTTCCACTTCTT
The DNA here is from genome assembly GCF_047238345.1 of Shouchella phoenicis. Taxonomy (NCBI): domain Bacteria; kingdom Bacillati; phylum Bacillota; class Bacilli; order Caryophanales; family Bacillaceae; genus Shouchella; species Shouchella phoenicis. Next base: position 3,421,445 of record NZ_JBDFMQ010000001.1, read on the forward strand.
CTTCTCGTTGCTTCTCTTGCGACTCGTCTGCACCTTGCTCGTCTGGTTCTACTTCTTCTTCTCGTTGCTTCTCTTGCGACTCGTTTGCACCTTGCTCGTCTGGTTCCACTTCTTCTTCTCGTTGTTTCTCTTGCGACTCGTTTGTACCTTGCTCGTCTGGTTCTACTTCTTCTTCTCGTTGTTTCTCTTGCGACTCGTTTGTACCTTGCTCGTCTGGTTCTACTTCTTCTTCTCGTTGTTTCTCTTGCGACTCGTTTGTACCTTGCTCGTCTGGTTCTACTTCTTCTTCTCGTTGTTTCTCTTGCGACTCGTTTGTACCTTGCTCGTCTGGTTCTAAAAACATTTCTGGATGGTTCTCCACACAGGAAATGAGAGCCTCTAACGTGGCTTCATCCAGTTGCCCCTCAAGTACATCATCTTCTAACCATTCAGACAAATCATGATCTTTCTCTTCCTTGATACAATTGTTCAAAATCTCTCTTTGTTCATCATTTGCATGTTGCATCTTTTCTAATAAATTTTCCAGAGCAGAGTTTTCCTCTGACTCTTGTGCATAACCCAAGCTAGGTATAGTCACGTTCACTAATAAGCTTAAGATAAGTAGAATTATGGAAACCTTTTTCATCTCGCACTCCTTTATACATTCTCTCTTTTTCTCTCAATCTAGTGACATATTACTACAACATTCTACATATTCCTATAGAAAAAATAAAAATAGGTATAAATACTTTATACCTATTTTTCGCTCATCTCTTCTTTTATTAATTGATTTACAAATCGTTCACTAGCCTTGCCATCAAGCTCATCAAAGAAATAATGAATAAACGGTTCGATCCGGTCTGATTCAAATTCTTCCGTTACAATTCGATTGATCATTTCATCCGTCGTTTTTGTTAATACTCCTGGAATAAAAGATTGATATTCAAAATAGAAATCACGTTTCTGTATATATTCTTCTACGTCAAATGAGAAAAAGATCATAGGTTTCTTTAATAATGCGAACTCAAAGCAGACTGATGAATAATCTGTAATCAAGATATCAGTAATAAATAAGAGATCATTTACTTCTCGATAATCTGAGAAATCATAAAAGAAATCTGTGTATTGATAAGGAATGGAAAGTTTATTTTTTACGAAAGGGTGAACTTTTAATAAGAACACATAGTCGTCTTTCAACTGTTCATAAAGTTTATCTAACTCGAGCATATCGTAAGGATAATGTGCAGACGCTTGTCCATTCCCTCTAAAAGTTGGCGCAAAGAGAATAACTTTCTTGTCACGCAAGTACGGGTATTTGTTATATAATTCGTGTCTTTTATTTTCTTTATATGCCTCATCAAAAAAGACATCCGTTCTCGGAACACCTACTGGCGCTACTGCTGACTCTTGAATACCGAAACCTTCTGCATATTGGGGAACTATATTGTTAGAACTCACGACCGCTTGTGTATAATTACGATGATTAAGCGATTTAATAGAAGGTCCACCCGGCTTTCCGACACGACTATAACCAAATGTTTTAAATGCACCAACTGCATGCCACACTTGAATTAAGTCTGATCCTTGACGTATCTTTAACGGATAAATAATTGGATAAAAATCATCTAAAATAATTTTGCTTGATGTCGCAAACCAATAAGCAAGCTGAATTTGTTCTTTTAATGATTTCCTATCACTAATGCTATTTTTCAGCATAAACTTATAATCGTACTTTAAATTCTGCTTGCACATCTCATCATAAACAAAGCCAAAATTCCCATTCATTTCCGTCCGACTATCTGACGCAAATGTAATACGATCACTTTTTACTTTTGCTAAATGAAAGAGCTTATAGAAGAATTGAAAGAGTCGTTGCGAACGTTGCTTTGATTTTTTTGTTTGTTTGACTTGATTATGTTCCAAATCTGATGGTTTCAGATCTTTCAATTTTGTTGAATCAATTTGTAACGTCTTTAATCGTTGATTAGGCTTAGCCATTAAATTGTATTCAAGTATACGCTTGGCTGAAAACATCTCCAATTTAGCTGAATGGAAATCGTTCTTCAGAAACGAACGGACATTTCCTAATGGCACTTCTTCAGTCATTTTTCCCATGTATGGATCATCGTAGATTAACTGAATATATGCATTGTACGAGCCATTCGGTAAAGGTGCGCCACCTTTTGTGATCGTCGATAAATTAACCTTGCCTCTAAAGCCAGCCCACAAGTAAAAAGGATCCACATCTGCTACTTCATCGAGTAATGGAATCTCGAATTTAACTTTGGATTCTTTATCATTTGTTTTAAAAATCAATGCTTTATAGATTACATCTTCCGATTCTAAAGAAAAACCCTCTACATAAGCATAACCAGCTATGTGCAACAAACCTCCGTTAAAAGAAAGGTCTGTGACGTTACGCCTAATGATATTTCGAACAAGTACATCTTCTTCATTCAAATCTTGTAGTACACTCATTTCCTCACCCCAAACTCGGTTTACCCGCGTCTTTTAATAATTCATTAACAAACCGTTCGCTTGAGCGCCCATCTGTCTTATCAAAAAAGTACTCAATAAACAATAAAAGTTTTTCTTTATTTAACGTGGGGTCTTTAATGTTTTTTACTAGCTCACTTGTTGTCTTCACCAGTTCACCTGGAATAAAATCTTGATAAGCGTAGTAAAAATCTCGGTCTTTCGTATACTCATCCACGTCAAACGCAAAGAAAATCATCGGTTTCTCTAGCAAAGCAAATTCAAAACATACAGAAGAGTAATCTGTCACAAGCACATCCGCTACAAAGAGTAAGTCGTTTACTTCTCGATAGTGTGAGAAATCATAAAATACCTCTTTGTATTTATCTGGAATTGATAATTTGTTCTTCACAAAAGGATGCCATTTAAAAAGCACGACAGAATCATGTTTCAATTCTTCATACATATGCTCAAAATTTATTGAATCGAAAGGATAGTATGCGGTAGTCTTGCCTTTCCCTCTAAAAGTTGGTGCAAAAATGACAACACGTTTATTCCTTAAGTAAGGATAACGACCGTACAGCTCTTCTCGTTTATTCGCTTTATACGCATGATCAAAGAACACATCGGTTCTTGGCACACCTGTTGACTTTACTTTGTCCACTGAAATTCCAAAACCTTCCGCATAATACGAACGCACATTATTTGAACTCACAATCGCTTTTGTGTAGTTTCTATGTGTTTTTGAATTTGCTAATGGCGCACCAGGTTTCCCTTTTCTACTGTGACCAAAGCGCTTAAATGCACCTACCGCATGCCAAACTTGAATTAGATCAGCTTGTTTTCGGACTGTTAATGGATAAACAAACGGATAATAATCGTCAACGATAATTTTTTTTGATGTCGCTAGAAAATACGCAAGCTGAATATAATCGTAAGCCGTCTTTTTTTGTTTTTCTTTCAACAAGAACTTGCATATTAATGGAAGACGTTGTCGTTGAATCTCCTTATAAATATAAAAGAAGTTTCCACTTAGATCATTTCGACTATCTGATGCAAAAAGAATTTGATTTTGACGAATGGGTAACAAACAAAAGCACGTATAGAGAAGACGAAAAACGAGTTTTGATACAAATCTAAAAAATGTATTCATCTCATTCGCCTCTTATATATGCCATTCCATTACAGTCTTGCCCCAAGGAGAGATCTGATCTTCATCAAATGCTTGGCGAATGTCTTCAATCGTACGAACAGGAATCACTTTTGTGACTAAGTGCTCTAAATAACCAATGACATCAGGATGTTCATCTAAAAAATTAACTGTGTCAACAAAGTCTTCTCGCCCACTTCGACTGCTACCGAATAACGTAATCCCTTTCTCTAAAACCAAACGTGTGTTAATCGCAACAGGGTCTTCACTGACACCAAGAAGCGATACCGAACCTTGAGGCACGATATGATCAATGATTTGACTAATGGCCGACTCGCTTCCAACACCGCCTACACACTCAAACGCATGATCAATTTTCAAATCACTCGGAATGCGATTAATTAAATGTTTTTCATCGATAAACGTAAAATAGTCCAATTTACGTTTTGTCTTACCAAAAACAACAATGTCTGCATCTGGAATCATTGTCTTTAATAAGATAGACGAAATATACCCTAAATTTCCGTCTCCCCAAACGCCAATGCGTTGCTTTCTATCGTGTGATCGTTTTAGAAATCGTGTAATTCCATGCATGGCTACACTAACAAGTTCCAAAAAGGCAGCAGGGTGACCAGTTATTGCCTTTGATAACGGTACAAGACGATCATGTCTCATAAATAAATAATCTTGCATAAATCCATCATATCCACTTGACCGAAAACGAGATGAAATCATATAATTCTCTTCCATATATTGATCATCTTCAACAGGAACATTCGGAATCATGACAACGGATTGTCCAACTTTATATTGACCAGTTGGATCATGGACAACTTCCCCAATTCCTTCATGAATAAGTGCCATTGGCAGTTTCTTCTCTAAGACTGCAACATCACGTTTGCCTTGATAGTAGCGTTGGTCAGCATTACATACAGATAAATAAGTTGGTCGTATAATTACTTTTCCATTGTTAATGGCTTTCACTTTATAAGATATTTCAAATTGCCCCGGGTGAACCAGACGATATACTTGATTAATCATACTGGTAGTGCCTCCTCTGGATCACGCTCCACAATTGACTTATCATGAATAATGGCTTCTGCTACTTTTAGATCAAACGGTGTTGTGATTTTTATGTTATACACTTCCCCTTTAACTAATTTTACACTCTGCCCTCTCAAAACACATATTTTTGCAGCATCAGATAAGACATCTCGTTCATCTTCTGTCAAACGATCATACAACAATTTTAATTTATTTATATTAAAACTTTGTGGTGTCTGCCCTTGATACATTGTCTCTCGAACTGGAATATCTGTAATAGAGTTGGAATTGGTCGATTCCACAATTGTATCAATTGCACCAATAACGGTATCACAAGCGCCGTGCTCTAATGCAGCGTTAATATTATCCTCAATAATACGATGAGTTAGAAATGGACGAACCGAATCGTGTGTCACAATTACATCGTCTTTGTTAATTCCAAAGGTACGTTCGATATAAGTAATACCGGACATGATCGTTTCGTTACGCGTCGCACCACCTTCAACTAGCTCAATATGATCGCTTTCACCAATGTATGTGTGAATAATATCTTGTGTATAGTTCATCCATTTAGCTGGAACTAAAATTAATAATTTCTTAAATCGTTGATTCAATAAAAATTTTTCTATTGTATGAATTAAAATTGGTGTTTTGTTTAACGGAAGAAACTGCTTTGGTAAATGAGTGTTCCCCATACGACTCCCGTTTCCTCCAGCTAATATTAACCCGTAGATCATACGAGCCCCCCTCTACATAATTTTACATAGTCCGACAAAAATAACTTTTCCATAATACCACACTCCTCTTTATTATGAAACGAGTTTTTGTCGCATAACAAGGGGGAAGACTTACCAATTTAATAGGGCTGTAATCCGTCGACATGAAGATAAACACTACTACGAGAAAGCTTTCTACCTTCTTCTCCTTTCACTTTGCAAGAAACGAAAAGACGGTCAATCCAGTTAGGACCAATCGTCTTTATAAGATGTTTTTTATTTCGTCGTTTTTTTTTGTAGAAGGACATTCCATTTATTATAAATTTTGTCTATTGATAAATCTTCAAGAACCTTTTGTCTTCCTCTTTTGCCAAAAAGGGTTCTTTGTTTCTGATTATGGATTAATTCGACAATCTTTTGTGCCATTGCACTTGTATCGCCATCTTCAACGAGATAACCATTATACCCATCTTCAATTAAATCAGATGGACCATACCTTACATCCATTGCTACTACAGGTACTTCTTGCATCATTGCTTCACTAATACTTAAGCCAAACGCCTCATATTTAGAGGTAGAGATGGAGATATCGAACGTTCCAATAACTTGGTTCATGTTTGACGAATATCCTTGTAAAAAAACCGTCTGTTGTAGATGTTTTTCATCAATAGCTTGGCGTATGGATTGTTCGAGCCCACCTTTTCCATATACATGAAATTTAATCGTTGAATCAATCGTTCTCACTTTTTCCGCAACTTCGATTAGCCGGTCAAACCCTTTGGTTTCATGCAACCTTGAAGCCATTCCAACAACCTGACGTTCGTTCTTACTCGTAATTTTTTCTATTTGAGCTGGATATTGAAAGTTTGGTATGACTACTATATTTGAAACGTTATATTGCCTTTTCACATCTTCTTTTTGTTTTTCAGTAAACACCACAATAGCATCGATATTGTTAGCATTTTCTATAATATGTGCTTCTTGTTTTTTTACTTTTGAACCGTATGTATATGGATGCATAAAATGATTTGTATGAATAACAGCTATTTTCATTGTATTTCTAGGGTTAGACTTAAGCATCTTGTTAAAACTACCCGGTCCATCACAAATTAGAATCGTCTCGTCATATTTATCAAGTAATTCTTCAATAAAGAAAGCGGCTAATTCAACATTATTTACAAACTTCCGTTTATTATAAAGTAAATAATTTCCTTCAACGGTTTGTTTTTCAGGGTGTATTGCTCGATTAAGAAAGGGATTTCCTTTTTCGTTAAAAAAAACCTCATGGTAACGCTCGTTTTTCTCATTAAAGGATTCAATCTTATCTAATTTTTTCTTTTTGAAACGAAACCTACTTTCTCTTTTATGTTTAACAAAATAATCGACATGTTTATACGCCGTCCGCTCCGCGTTTGTCCACCTAACGAAGTAGACATATTCACCTGTTTGTTTTGAAAAGAAACGACTCGATGTTGAATCAGCTTCTATTTCAATACAGGTATGTATTTGATTATGCATATTTTGATAAAAGTCAGGTTGCTGGTCTTCGGCACTACTCATTGAACGGTTTTTAAAAAAATTGATCATGTTATGAAGTTGTGTATCTTGATGCATTTTTCCTGAGTTTTTTAATTCCCTCACCACGTCACCATAGTTAGGATCATCATCAAATGTAATGATATCTGCTGGCAACCCTTTTTCATAAAACACTTTACTTCTCGTTAACATCGCGTTTGTCAAGCCAGCTCTTCCTAATTTTAAATCGTGTATAATCATATATGCTTTAGTCATTTTCGCACCTACTCTCATCCCTTTTTTATGTTCTCATTAGAGCAAATAAACAATCAATAGTCAAACCGAAACAGAGAACGACCCTGCCTTACACCATTTTATCTCATCACGCAGTTAAACTATTGAATTACAACTATTACTCATTGTTACGTTGAACGTATCCACCTTGTACACATTCGTAATGAGAATAAGACTACTTCTCTTCCACTCTTACTGCCACTCCTCTATACTAAAACCAAGGAGGCGATGTTGTGTCAGCGATTCGTGATTTAACACTAATGATTGAAGAAGTAAAGCCGTTAAAGGATCAAGAAGAAGCCGTTCTGACCGAGCCAATTTCAGAGGGAAAATGGTCGTTACGAGAAATCGTGGCTCATCTGTACAAGTGGGATGCGTACAATACGACGCAAATGGTTGCTCTAATGGAAGATGGCGCACAATTACCTGCATTCCCGAACCATGACTCGTTTAATGCAGCGGGAGTAAAAGAACTTGAAGGCATTCCTGTCTATGAGATTGTGAATCGTTTTATTTCGCAGCGTGCTTCTCTTATTGAAGCGCTAGATGCGGTCGATCCACAGGCACATTTTACGATTGGAAAGGGCAAGCGAACGTTTACCGCAGAAAGCTTCGCAAAAATATTTGTTCACCATGACGGGGAACACTTGCCGCAATTTCATGACCAGCTAGGCCCGGAGAGCCGTTCTTGACGAAGCTCGATATGTATTGGGGGGAGAATCTTGTGCAATTAACATGGCTACCGATGAACTCGCTTCCATCTACAAAAGATGTGACAAGCGCTCATGGATTTTGCTTTTACCAGGACAAAGTCATGCTTGTTCACTTAATTCATCGGGGATGGGATCTTCCAGGTGGACATATTAATAAAGGCGAATCGCCAGAAGATGCCTTTAGGCGTGAATGTATGGAAGAAGGATATGTCACAGGTGAATGTACGCTGCTCGGCTGTGTGGAAGTCAATCATGTTCACAACGTCAACTGGAACGAAACGAGCCCTTATCCCCAAATTGGCTATCAAGCCTTTTATCGCATGGATGTCACGGGTATTCACCCTTTTCATGCAGAATTTGAAGCAACGGAGCGATTATTTGTAGAGCCAGCAGCTTATGCAGAATGGCATCATGGTTGGCATCGTGTGTACGAAGCCATTTTAACTCAAGCGGTACAAACCTAACGTAGCTAAAAAGTTGAATGCCTATATGAACATTCGAAGCTATTGTCGAAAAAATTTTTTCCGCTCATTCCCTTTTTTAAAAACAATCATGATAAACTTTACAAAAAGAGGTGATTGTGCTGAACATTGCCATTCTATTAGGATTGACGATTGGTCTACCAGCTCTCATTGTATTCATTATTTTAAAACAAACAAAACGGTCTGTATAAAGTAAAAAAGCCTTATGAGCGTTAGACTCATGAGGCTTTCTTCAATCATCTTACATTCCAATAGAACCGTCGTGATTCGCACGACGTTTTCGTGCGTTACGCCAAGCAGGAATGACAAGAGATAAAACCGTTAAAACGATTAACGAAATGGCAAGTGGACTTTGTGCGAAAATCATGAGAGAACCGTCCGAAATAGTTAATGATTGGCGAAGCATTTGCTCCATCATGCCACCAAGAATGAAGGCTAGAATAAATGGCGCTGCTGGGAATGCGAAGATCCGCATTAAGTAGCCAAGTACCCCGAATAAAACGAGCAAATAAAGATCAAACGTACTGAAGCTTACGGCATACACGCCTACTAAGCTAAAAATAACAACAAGTGATATGAGAAGTGGCCTTGGAATGGATAACACTTTTACGAAATAAGGAATGAGCGGTAAGTTTAAAATTAATAAAAACACGTTGCCTAGATACATACTGGCAATGACGCCCCAAAAAACTGTTGGATTTTCTGTAACGAGCAGTGGACCTGGTTGCACACCTAAGACGAGAAACGCACCTAGCATGACCGCTGTTGTGCCCGAACCTGGAATCCCGAGTGAGAGTAACGGAACAAACGCGCCGCTTGTTGCAGCGTTGTTGGCTGTTTCAGGTCCAGTTAACCCTTTTATTGAACCTTTTCCAAACTCTTTTGGTTTTTTTGCTAATTTTTTCTCAGAGATATAAGCGATAAACGAAGAAATCGTTGCTCCTGCCCCTGGAAGAACCCCTAATAAGAAGCCTAGAAAGGATTGCCGTGTCATCGGTCCTTTCATTTCGTTTAAGTCCGATTTACTCAACTTTAAACTACCGATGTTCTTAAACCCACTCATGGATTCACGACGATTTAAAATTAAGAAACATACTTCCGCTAATGCAAATACACCTAAGGCGATAACAAGGAAGTCAATTCCGTCGAGTAAATTGACGTTGCCAAAGGTAAAGCGTGTTGTACCTGTTTGCGAGTCAATCCCGATCGTCACAACCATAAAGCCAAGAACAGCTGCGGTTAACGCTTTTAAGGTGGAGCCGTCACTTAAGCTCGCAATAGCTGTTAAACCAAGCAACATAAGTGCAAAATATTCTGGTGGTCCAAAATAGATCGCGACGCTCGCGAGCATTGGTGCAAATAACATTAACAAGATGACACTGACCGTTCCACCGACAAAAGAGGCAATGGCAGAAATGGCTAACGCTTTTCCAGCTTTCCCTTGCTTTGCCATTGGATAACCATCAAACGATGCGGCAACTGTGCCTGCTACCCCCGGCGCATTTAATAGAATTGATGATGTGGACCCGCCATACATGGATCCATAATATACACCTGCCATCATCACAAGGGCAATGGTCGGATCCATCCCGTACGTAATCGGAATCATAATGGCAATTGCGCTTATGGGACCAAGCCCTGGAATCATTCCGATAATCGTTCCTAATAAGACACCAATAAAGACAAACAAGATTCCTTCCCAGCTAAAAGCTGCAGCAAATCCTTGTAATAACCCATCAAAGGCTCCCATCTTCTATCCCCCTCTATAACGGCAGGATGCCAGCCGGTAGGCGGATCGCTAAGCCATAATTAAATAAACTATAGACACCAATCGAAAAAAACAACGCTGTTAAGATGGTGACGAGCCACTTTTTATACCCAAGAAGTCGAGACGAAATAAGAATAAATAAAGCCGTCATTATGACAAAACCTATGACTTCTAAAACGGTGATATACGCTAGCACAAGACCCATCATTCCAAGCAACATGTATGTTTCCTTTTTGGGAATGGTTCGTCTTTTCTTTTGTTCCTCCGTGTCCGTATCTTTTGCAAAGAAAAAACAGACCCCTAAAACAAAAAGGCAGATTCCTAATAGTTTCGGGATTAGGTCCGAATCAACAGGAACAAAGGCATATTCTGGTAACTGAAATGCCATCAATAAATACCCAGCAGCTACAACCATTAATACAATGGAAATGCCGCGATTTACGGTTACTTTCATCGTTCTCCTCCTATCTTCCACCAAAGCCCAGCTCTTCTAATGCCGCTTCTAGCTCTACAGATTGTTGGTCTAGAAACTCGGAGAATTCCTCCGGTCCCATGTAACGTTCATCCCACCCATACGCTTCTCGTACTTCAGCAAATTCAGGGGACTCAGACGCCTCTTTAAACACATTCTCATAATAAGCAAGTTGCTCATCTGTCATATCTGGTGGACCAAATACACCTCGCCATACAACAAATTCTGCATCAATACCTTGCTCTATTCCAGTCGGTAACGTTGACAAAAATTCGCCTTCCAACCGCTCAGGTGCCGTAATACCGAGTACTTTCATCTTGCCGGCGCGAGCTTGTTCAGCCGCTTCTGAAACACCTGTTGAAATGACATCAACACTGCCATTTAAAACCGAAGTCATTGCTCCACCATCTTGATCTGACACATAACGAATTTTGGTAATATCTACTCCTGCTGCTTGTGCAAACAGAATAAACTGCATGTGATCCATACTCCCTGGCGATGAGACACCGATCGTCGTGACTTGCGTCGGATCTTCTCTCATATCTGCAAATAATTCCTCGAGGGTATTCCATTTAGCATCTTCCCGAACAGCAAATGCTCCGTAATCGGCAATCAAGTTTACGATTGGCGTAAAATCTTTGTAGCCATATGGTGATTGTCCTGCTAACTCAACAAAATGAAGCGGTGGCGAGCTAATGAAAATATTATGCGGGTCATTCCGTTTGTGAATGTATGCCCACGCAACAGCTCCTCCTCCACCTGGTTTGTTTACAACACCAAAGCTTTGATCCGATAAATTGTTCTCATCAATCGTCTTTGCTAGCATTCGAGCAGTTGTATCCCACCCTCCTCCTGCAGCAGCTGGAGCTATAAATTCAATTGATCGATCCGGCTGCCAGTCACCACTTGCATCAACTGAACCATGCTGCACAGGCATTGAACATGCCCCTAGCAATGTCGCAAACACAAGCGGAACAAGCCATTTCTTTTTCATCGCACACACTCCTTTTAAAGATATAGAAGATCTTTAATAACTTTATTTTAGATAAAGGTAGCCTTTCAACTACCTCTTTTTCATTTAAAGCGTTTTCAATTTTTTGATTGCCTGTTCCTTCAATTTAAATTTTTGGATTTTACCTGAAGCGGTCATTGGAAATTCATCGCAAATTTCAATGTAACGAGGAATCTTATAGTGGGCAATTTTCCCTTTGCAATAGGCGATTAATTCCGATTCCATCACATCTACACCCTCTTTCACTCGTACCCAAGCCATTACTTCTTCTCCATACTTCGGGTCCGGTACACCTATCACTTGCACATCAAGCAGCGCTGGATGTGTATAAAGAAATTCTTCTACTTCACGAGGATAGATGTTTTCGCCACCACGAATAATCATGTCTTTTAAACGCCCGGTTATCGTGCAATTGCCCACCTTATCCATGACTGCTAGATCTCCAGTGTAAAGCCAACCTTCCTTATCAACCACTTTGTTTGTCGCATCGGGGTTTTTGTAATAGCCTTTCATCACGTTATACCCACGACAACAGATTTCCCCTTGTACACCATGAGGAACTTCTTTTCGCGTCGCTGGATCAACAATACGCACATCTAAATGCGGCATGGCTCTTCCAACTGTTTGCACGCGAATGTCTAACGAATCACCTGTCCTTGTTTGCGTAATGCCTGGAGATGTTTCCGTTTGACCGTACACAATCGTCAGCTCAGAAGCACCCATATCACTGGAGACTTTTTTCATTACTTCAATTGGACAAGTCGAGCCTGCCATAATCCCTGTACGCAACGAACTCAGGTCGAATGACTCAAAATCTGGATGATTCAATTCGGCAATAAACATCGTTGGTACACCATGAATAGCCGTACAGCGCTCTGTTTCAATTGAGGTGAGCACTTGAATGACATCAAACTCCTGCACAGGCACCATTGTTGCTCCACTTGTTACACAGACAAGCGTCCCAAGTACACAGCCAAAACAATGGAAGAAAGGAACCGGGATACACAAACGATCTTTATGAGTGAACCGCATTCCATCCCCAGCGTGTTTAGCCGTGTTGACTAAATTATTGTGAGTCAACATCACACCTTTCGGAAAACCGGTCGTCCCTGATGTATACTGCATGTTAATGACGTCTTCTGGTTTAAGCTGGTTTAATCGTTCATTTAATGCATCATCTGTCACGAGATCGGCATAGCGCAGTAAATCCCGCCAGTTGAACATGCCCGGATAATCTTCCTCACTTAAGACGATGACATTTTTTAGAAAAGACAACGTTTTAGATGCTAGCTTCCCTTTTTCCGACGTTTTCAGTTCAGGAATGACTTCGTATACAAGGTCTAAATAAGACGTTCCCTTGTACGATTCCATTAAAATGAGCGTTTGTGAATCGGACTGTTTCAGCAAATATTCTAGTTCTCTAGCTTGATAATTTGTATTCACCGTGACAAGAACCGCTCCCATTTTCCCTGTAGCAAATTGAGTCGTCACCCACTCTGGCGTGTTTGAAGCCCATATGGCTAGGTGATCGCCTTGTTGAATCCCAAGACCCATGAATGCTTTAGCGACACGTCGACATTCCTCATTAAACTGTTTATAGGAATAACGCAATCCTCGATCCACATAAACAAGCGCGTCATGTTCCGGAACTTCCATCGCTTTTGTTTCGAGCAAATTCCCGATCGTCTTATTCAGCATGTTGCCCATAAATGCAAATTCACCTCTCATTCAAAGACTAGTAAAAAAAAACACAACCTATAACTGAAAAGTCCGAAAATAAAGGTCGTACTGACTTGATTAAAGACGAACTCACCACTATAAAGCTGCATTCTTTTTATCTTTTACTGATTCTCTTCTAATTGACTGAACTCCTTCTTCCATTTAGAAGCGCGCATGAGAGGAACCGCATCCGTAAGCTTTTTTTATCATACACGGAAGAGTCAGAAATGTAACCGTTTCCAAATTAATGTTCATTTTGTTCATAAAGTTCATGGAAGTTTTAAATGGAATGTACGCTTGTAATCATGAACGCTTTAGCGAACGAATCAAGTATGTGAATTAATCGCTTCGACATGCTGTCTGGGCTAAAAGGGTACCCTTTTTCAATCCAATCAAGCAATAAACCTGCTGTCCCGTGCGCCATGTACAACTTATGTGCATCATAGTTAATATCTCTGTTTGGGTTAACAGAAACAAGCTGAAAATGTTCTGATAACACCTCATAAATGGCTTGTGGCAAATCTCGATGCAAGCCTGGAAGTGTATCTTCAAGCAAATATAAATTGAAAAAGGGTTGATTGGCATAGATAAAGTGGGTCAATTCAAATGATGTCGCGTTCATTGACACCGTTATGATGCTCACACCCTCCTTATATTTGTTCATACTGGATTCTTTAATCTTGTTGTACATCTCTGTTTTTAGTTCATCTGCGAGACAAAACTTATCCTGATAATACAGGTAAAAGGTTGTTCGGTTATAATCTGCTCTTTTTACAATGTCTGTTACGGAGACATGACTAAATCCATGTTCATGAATTAATTGAATTAGTGCTTGCTTAAAATTAGTCTTTGTTCGTTCACTTTGTTTTGATGTTCGCCCTTGATGAAAGGTCATGTATGTTTCCTCCAGAAATCTACATAATAATAAAAGGTGTTGATTCTATCGACAGTTTCGGAAGGATTAACGATTGTCGCCCACCATGAATCCGTTTACACTTTGAGTAGAAATCAGGTACCTTAAGCTTTTCTATTATAGCATCACTGAAAGGAGACGATTTTATGAATCGTTTTGAAGAAAAAGTTGTTATTATTACAGGTGGTGGTTCCGGCCTAGGGAGAGCAGCTGCGAAACAAATTGCCTCTGAAGGTGCAAAACTTGTTCTCGTTGATTTAAATATGGAAGGGCTTGAGGAAACGAAGCAAGCCATTTTGGAAGACACACCTCAAGCGATAATGGAACTTGTTGAAGCCAACGTGACCAAAGAAGAAGATGTGAAACACTATGTTCAGTTTACAAAAGATACATTTGGTAAAATTGACGCGTTTTTCAACAACGCTGGGGTTGAAGGCAAACAAAACCTTACGGAAGATTACGGCATAGAAGAATTTCAAAAAGTCGTTGATGTAAACTTAAATGGTGTATTTTATGGAATGAAACATGTTTTAAAAGTCATGAAAGAACAAGGATCTGGTTCAGTTGTAAATACTGCATCTGTCGGCGGAATTCGTGGTGTTGGAAATCAATCTGGATATGCGGCTAGTAAGCATGGTGTTGTTGGCTTAACCAAGAACTCAGGTATTGAGTACGGTCAGTTTGGCGTCAGCGTAAAGGCAATTGCTCCAGGCGCTATTATGACCGCAATGGTCGAAGGATCTCTCCGTCAAATGGGTGGCGATAACTGGGAAGAGTCTGGGAAAGAGTTTGTAAAAGCAAACCCTATGCTACGTTTCGGGAAGCCAGAGGAAGTTGGTTACCTTGTTGCCTTCTTATTGTCATACCAAGCAGACTTTATTAACGCGACCGTTGTACCGATTGATGGTGGTCAGTCGTATAAATATTAATACTGGAACGGGCCACTGATACGTGGTTCGTTTTTTCATTAATATCGTTAGCTCTATCCAGTAATCGTAGTATGTAAATAACTGAAACAGTGAGGTGCTAATCATGATTAAAACAATTGGTTGCATTCTTAACGTTAAATACGGTACTCGACCTATTTCACCCTAACCTATAAGAGACGCAAGTTTGGATAAACACCACTCATCTGGTTACGTTGACAATGATCAATCAGAGCAACTGGATTATCTCAGGTTTGATGATTCCCACTGATTTGATGAAACGACCGTCCGACTGCCACGATTTCAAGGGTGGATTCATATGGAGATGGCCTAAACCCTCACGCCCTCTTCCAATATTTCCGCTCTGGACGTCCGACGATTCCGTATTCCAATTCGGCTTTCGCTTCATCAATGGAAATTAAGTATTCCAAATAGCGGCGGGACGTGGTTCTGGAAGCACCAAATTTTTTGCCGAGTGCTTCCGCCGTAATGCCTTCCTGTTGGTCGTTAAGAAGCTGGCGCACTTTTTCTAACGTTAATCGGTCAATCCCTTTAGGAAGTTCCTCTCCTTTATCGCCACTTTCCTTAACACGTAGAAAAAAAGTATCAGCAATGGATTGTGTAATGCGCGTGGTATGGGTTAGTTTTTTTCGCTGTTCACTTGCTTTTTCGATGGCTTCTTTTAGTCTTTCAAATGCAATCGGCTTAATGAGATAGTCGACTACGCCATGGTGAAGCGCCTCAGTAAAGATGTCTTTCTCTGTAGCGGCTGTAATGAATATCACTTGCACATGTGGAGCAACTTCATACAATTGTTCGAGCACATCAACACCAAGCTGGTCTGGCAAATAAACATCCAGCAAGACCAGGTCAGGTTGATGTTGATCCACAAGACGGATGGTTTCACTTGCGGACTGCGCTTTTGCAATGACATGCACACCTTGTAGTTGTTGTAAGAACTTTTCATGGATATCGGCTACATGATAATCATCTTCGGCAATCATAATGTTCACGTTGTACCCCCACCTGTCTTTTTTGGAATATATATGCTGACAATTGTCCCTGTTGGTTGATTGTGCTCCATTTCAAGCGTGCCTTTTAATTCTGCTAACGCAGCTTTTACTAACGCTAGCCCATAACCTCGTCTGCCATGTTTCGTCGTGATCCCTTGTTCAAATAATTGCGCTTCTATTGACTCATCAATCCCTTGTCCATTGTCAGCAACTTCCACAACAAGCTCATTCCCTAAGTCTGTTAAAAAAATGTCCACTTTAGCCGATTCTTTCCCCATCACCGCATCAAATGCATTATCAATGATATTTCCAATAATCGTTACGAGAGGTGCGGCGGCGTCCGATGGCCACTGCCATTCCACTGTACTCGCTGAATCAATGGTGAACGTCACTTTTTTCTCAGATGCCTTCGACCGTTTCCCTATGAGCATCGCTTGAATCGTCGGATCATGAATTTGTTCAAATACGATTCGATCCCCACGTGTCTGCGTGCCTGTCTCTTCTTCAATAAAAGCGATGGCTTCTTCGTGATAGCCAAGCTGAAGATAGCCCGAGATTGCATATAGTTTGTTCGTATATTCATGGGTTTGGGCGCGTAGATCTTTTGAATATTGTTGAATTTCCGAGAGCGCATTAACCAATTCTTGCAACTCTGTTCGCTTTTGAAACCGCGCGACCTTTCCAGCATATTGTCCATCTTCGTTTATCGTCTGATAATGCACGATCAATCGTTTTTCCTGATACGTCATTTCATTTTGCCCAGACGTCTGATCATGTTTTAAGACAGCTGCCATCTCTGAATGAGGTAACACCTTATCGATCTTTTTGCCAATTGCGTTATCAGAAAGTTGAAGAACGTCTTTGGCAATCGCATTCAACAGCGTTACTCGCCCTTCTTGATCCGTCGCAATTAAGCCTTCACTAACCGCTTCAATGACGGCGTGTCGCTCTTTATAGAGGCGGGCAATTTGGAACGGCTCCAATCCAAAAGTGTCTCGCCGAATGCTCCGTGCCAATGCACCGCTTCCAATTAACCCGATTAAAAAAATGATCACAATCGCCGTACAAAAGATCACAAATCCTTTTAAAAATGTTGAATTGATATATTCAATCATATAGCCAACCGAGACAACACCAATAATCGTCCCGTCCTCTGCCCGTACAGGTGTCTTCCCTCGAACTGCTTCACCGAGAGAACCTACCGCAACAGACGTATAGCTTCTACCATATAGAAGAGCGTCATCGTTATCACCACCGACCATGTGTTGGCCGACTTGATCTTGATTCGGGTGCGTCATTCGAACGCCATCCGTATCACCGATGACAATATATTCTGCATTCGCATTGGCTTCTATCGTATCAATGAGCGTTTGCAACGCAGCTTCATCACCGTTTCCTAATAACACTTGCCTCACTTCAGGAATTTCCGCCACAGTGAGAGCCGTCGTTAGCGCTTGTTCGCCGATTAAATTCCTTGCTTGCTCTCGCTCTAAATAAACATATACAACGGTTACGAGCAAGATAATTAATGTAATTAACGCAATGACATATCGACTAAATTTCCGCTCCAACGTCTTTCTTTTTTTCATCATATTGCCACCTGATGTCTCTTTAAAAGATTAGGTTCCGCTTACATTTTGTTCATTTTATTCTAACATGGTTTTGAAACACATCGCGTTATAAATTTCCATCAAAAAAATACTCTCCTATTCGTCGCAACGTTCGAACAGAAAAGTATTACTCTTAAAAAATGATATCTCTCATGACATCAACTAGTGCAAACCCTAAAATCCATAACAGGAGTGAGAGAGGGATTGCAAAGAGCATTCCTCTTATCAATCCATTTCTCATGAACACGCCTCCTCTGTCCATCACGTTTCACCACGGTCGCCCATTTATTAATAGTGAATTTCTTTCGATCCTCTTCTCGATTGTTGTTTTTCTTTTTGTCTAAATAACCGGTTGTAGAGCAACTTTAACAAGCTTACAACTACTAGCGCGATCACGAATCCACCTAGTACATCTGATGGATAATGGTGACCTAAGAAAATACGCGAGAATCCAATAAACGTTGCGAGCACAAGTAAAACCGTCCCCACTTTTTTATGAAATAGAAAAATCGACAAAGCAATCGTAAAAGCAGCCAGCGTATGGTTTGATGGAAAACTGGATGCTGTATTATGAGCAATAATGAGATTGACATCATGCTCTAAAAAGGGGCGGGGTCGGTATGTAAGTCCTTTAATAAGATAGCCAATTCCCATAGATATTCCAGTCGCTACAATGGTGAAAAACGCAGTTCGTAAAGCGTTTCGTGATCTAAAACCAAGAATCATGAACGTCACCACCGCGATCGCTAGTGCAATCGTGACATATTCAGAGCTCCACACCATTAACGTATCGAGGAATTCACTCTCTCCAGACAAATTATTAATCTTTCTAAAAATCGTATAGTCCATCTTGCTCTCCTTCTAGTATGCAAAGCGTTATACTCAAATCGTAGCACTAGTTATTTTTGAAAGGAAGTTAAAAGATACGGAGATAATATGTGAAAATAAGAGCGAAACGAGGAATCCTTCCTACCACACAGTTCCATCTCTTTGATATACTTTCATTACGCAATACGACTCAACCGTTAAAAAGGTGTGTTTACAATCGGTACATTAATCATGTTATTCGCTATTGCGATCATCGGCATTCTCTTCTTAATCGTATCTTTTACAAATGGCTCCAACCCACATACTCAAGTCGAAACCTATGAATTGCTTTATTTATTACCACTAGTTCCAATTTTGATTTACCTTGCTTGGATTGTGATTCGCGACCAAAAAGGAGACAAATAACGAATGGAGGAGGCGTTACGGATGAACATTTTTATTCATGGCCTTGGTCAAGATGCTTCTAGCTGGACAACTACAAGAAGACACCTCTCAACAAAGGATCATAGTGAAAGCGTTCACCTTCCTGATCTCGTTCACAATCAAGAAGTCATTTACCACGAGCTTTACCATCAATTTACAAGGTATTGTCAACACTATGATCAGCCACTCCATTTAACCGGTTTATCGTTAGGCGGTATACTGGCTTTGAATTTTGCAATCGAGAATCCTGAAAAAGTTGCGACTTTATGTTTGATTGCCACACAAGATAAGATGCCTAAAACTTTACTCAATCTGCAATCGCACGTCTTTAAATGGTTACCAAATCGCTCATTTTCACAAATGGGTTTTACGAAAAATCAGTTTATCTCTTTAACTCGTTCAATGGGTCATCTTAATTTTCGAGATGACTTAAATAAAGTGGCTTGTCCCACTATCATCATTTGTGGGAGTCAAGACATCGTAAACAAAAAAGCTTCCTATCGATTAAAGAAAGGCATCCCTAAAGCCAGTATGGTCTTGATTGATCGTGCGGGGCATGAAGTTAACCAGCACCAACCCCTGTCACTTGCGAGTATCCTTCATAACTTCTACCAATCAAATGCTTGATTCTACTGAAAAAAGGTTTGGGTGTCATACACCCAAACCCTCTAGTTCACGTTATTCTTGTTCGTCTTCTGCCTCAACTTCATCGTCGTTGAAGAATTCTACTTCTACTTCAAGCTCACTGTACGTTTCATCGAGCATGAATGCATCGATGCTTGCTTGAATTAATTCATCTTCCGTTGATTGCTCATCAATTTCGAGTTGAGTAAGCATTGGCTCAAGTTCTGAAAGGGCTTCTTCTCCCTCTAGCTGTACCTGTGCACCATCTCTTGTATCTTCAATCTCCGCTTGAGGTTGACCGTTGTTATAGTCATATTGAACGTCATATTCTTCATTATCGTACTCTACTTCAAGCTCAAACTCAGCAAAGTTTAACTCTTCATACCATGCAGGATCGGCACCTTCATCTGTTTCTGTACCTTCGTCCTGGTCAGTGTCACCGTTTGTTGTATCATCCGTCGTGTTATTTTCTGTTGCTTCATTGGTTGTATCTTCACCGTTCGTTGATGTCTCTTCTTCGCCATTTCCGCATGCCGCAAGCGTCAAAGCCATAGCTGTTGTTAATCCAACCAATCCGTATTTCTTCATCTTAAATAACCCTCCAAAAAAAGTGTCTCCTCCTCTCTACCTGCTCGATAAATCCATTAAACATCCTGGAAAATATTCTTTTTATTACCAGTTTTCTATCCTTTTACCTTTTGCGCTTCTCTATACGTACGCCAGCTACCATAAGCCGTAAGATCCGTAGCATGCTCCACTGCATTTGCCTCACAAAGGAATCCGACGACGGTTCTTCCGTCCACTAGTTGTATCGTTCCTAATCCTAAAGGAGCTGGAATCATGGATAAGAATGACCCAATTTGATTTGTCGGCATTTCCCATACCTCCACTTCGATCGACTCGCCACTCTCCTCACGTACGAGTCCTGGCTTTGCTGGATCTGTCGGGAGCTGGTATAAACGATAGGTAGGTGCGGTACGAGTTGTCTCGATAAATTTCGCTTGATGTGCGTGCATCTGCCACTCTAATGGAAAACCCTGCATATGCAGCCCACAGACAGCGATGTGCGTTGATTCATTGTTCGTCGTGAATGCCTCTGCAGCACCAACGATTAAATCTTCGCAATGATGCAGCGCGAAGAACGAAATGCCGAATGGGAAATCGTTTGTTGTCTTTCCAGCAGGTGCTGCTAGCGCACATAAATCAAGCAAATTGCAATGGTTTGTATAGAGCCCCATCTGACTGTTTGTATGAATAGGATCTTCACGCACTTGTTCCCGCGAATACGTTCCTCCATTTGTCGGCATAACCAGGACCGATTCTTCATCTAGCACTCTTTCAACTTGACGCTTTATGGCCTGCAGACGATGCTGAGCACTAAATAGATGCGCTGCATCAAACTGAGGGTTTTTTGCTGTCTCGATGACTTGTTTTGTTACAGGAAACACATCTTCTGGATGCTCGTCAATGAAATCTCCAACTGCCGCCCACCGCTCTGCGACGAGAGGTCCTTCATATAAAAGCGCAGATGCTTCAAACAACTGTGCAGGGTCAAACGTTTCCACTTTCCCTAAATGACGTAATTTCTGCACAGCATCGGCCCAGCTTTGCTTAAATCCATGTTTATCTAGACCAAAGAACATCAGACTTTCTTCTTCTGGAACCAAATATCGCGTAGGCGCCGATGATTTTAATGGTAGATGGTTTTTAGAATAAGGGTCCTTCACGTCGAACCCACGAACAACCGCATCTACTTGTTTCATCTCTTTAATCGTATGCGTAAAAACGGTTACGCAATCAATGCTTTCACAAGCCGGCACAACACCAGCTGTTGACCATGCGCCGAGACTTGGTTTGAACCCATAGAGACCGTGTAAGCTTGCGGGTACACGTCCAGACCCTGCTGTATCGGTGCCCAAAGCGAACGGAACAAGCCCGAGTGCGACTGCTACAGCTGACCCTGAACTAGATCCACCACTTATATAGTCTGGTTCATAGGCGTGTTTTGTTTCTCCATAGGGGCTACGCGTGCCAACAAGTCCAGTCGCAAACTGATCTAAATTGGTTTTCCCTACTGGAATAGCACCTGCGTTGATCAAACGTTGAATGGTTGTGGCTGTCTCATCTGGAAAATATGCGTACGCCTCACAACCTGCTGTCGTACGAAAAGACAACACATCCATATTATCTTTAACCGCAAACGGAATGCCCCAAAGCGGTGCGTCCTTTGATATATAGGCTAACTGCTGAAGAAAAGGCTTAATCCTCTCAAGCGTTGGCGGCGTAATCCAGACGTTGTAATCTGACGTTTCCTCACTTTTCGCAATGAGCTCAGTTATGACGTCTTCCGGGGTGCTCCTTCCCTCTCGATACGCGCACGTTAATTGTTCGATCGTCATTTTTCTCATGATGAAACAACCTCGCTTTCTGCTCGAATCGATGCAATTCGTGTCCCTGCCTGAACCTCATCACCGGGTTTCACATAGACTTCATGAATAACACCTGATTGTGTTGCTCGTTGAGGAAACTCCATTTTCATCGATTCTTCAATGACTAACGCCTCGCCTTCTTTCACAAATTGACCCGGTTTAACGAGGACTTTCCATACACTACCAGGCATTGAACTTTTCATCGGTTCCACTCCGTCAGGTAATAACGCTTCTTCGTCCACATCAGCAGACGGGGCTTCTGTCACATACTCTGCAATGCCTTTTTCCTTCCAATCTTCTCGTTCTCGTTGGAAGGCAGCCTGTTGATGGTCCTTATACGCTTTTCGTTCTTCTTCAATTCCTTCTAAAAACGCCAGATAGTCCGCTAGCTTGAACGTTGTTTCTTCAATTTCTACTTCATATTGCCCGAGCTCCATTTGTTTACGAATCGCTGTTAATTCTTTTTCTGTAACCGGATAATAGTTAATTTGGTCAAAGAAACGAAGTAACCAAGGCTTCCCTTCTTCAAAGCTCTTCGATGGTTTCTTGTGATTCCAAACTTGAAGCGTTCGTCCAAATAATTGATAACCTCCAGGTCCTTCCAAGCCGTAAATACACATATACGCGCCGCCAATACCGACTGCACTCTCTGGAGTCCATGTTCGAGCAGGATTGTACTTTGTTGTAACAAGACGATGCCTCGGATCTGTCGGTGTCGCAACTGGTGCACCAAGATAGACGTCACCTAGACCCATCACTAAATAATTCGCATTGAAAACGGTTTGATACACATCTTCTCGCTCATCTAACCCATTTATTCTACGGATGAACTCAATATTATCTGGACACCACGGGGCATCTTTTCGAACATTGTGTTCATAGCGCTCCATTGCCAGTTGTGCAGAAGGGTCATCCCATGATAATGGCAGACGGACAATTCGTGACGGAACCTCTACTTCTTCAAGAGGAGGTAGGTCTGCATGAATAGCAATGATTTTTTTTGTCACCTCTTGGACCGTTGTTTTACTAAGATCAATATGAACTTGGAGCGAGCGAATACCTGGTGTTAGGTCAAGTACGTGAAACTCATCTGCATCTTTTATTGCTTCCATTAACAGATGGGCTTGGAAACGATACCGTAAGTTCAATTCCATTTGACCAAATTCGATTAAGAGGTAGGCATCTCCAGCAGCTCGAATCGTCATGTGTAATGGAAGCGAGTGATCCTCTTCATATAAAATGGGGTACGCCCCTGACCATTCCTTGTTTCTTTCTTGTAACGCCGGTACCCGCAATCCCTCTTTTATGAACGTTTCTTGCTTGTGATAAAACGATGTCGCTTCTTCAAATGTGACGAGTTGAAAACGGACCTTATCGCCAGGCTTTAATTGGCCAATTTTCCATCGTTCCGCCGCTATCGTCGTCACGGGACAAACAAACCCTCCTAAACTCGGTCCATCTGGACCTAGTAAAATCGGTGTATCTCCTGTCAAATCTAGCGTACCAATCGCATAGGCGTTATCATGGATATTAGACGGATGAAGTCCCGCTTCGCCTCCATCTTCTCTCGCCCACAAAGGACCTGGACCAATTAAACGGACGCCGGTTCTGGAGCTATTAAAATGCACTTCAAACTCTGTCTCAAGTATCTGTTTGACGTACGCTTCATCCATATAATCACTTGAACTATGTGGCCCTAAAATAGCTCCAATCTCCCACTCGTGCGTTAGTTCCGGCGTCTGATCATAGATTTGTTTCTCCATCGTCGAATCTACTTGCTCTATTCGTAGCACATCTCCTGTCCGCAACTCTCGTCCGCCATGACCGCCGAAACCTCCAAGGGAAAAAGTCGATTTACTTCCTAATAAAGAGGCCACATCTAGGCCACCTTCTATAAGCAAATACGTACGCATCCCTAATTCTGCTTGTTGAAAGGATAAAACGCTTTGTGCTTGCGCCTCCATGACCACGTATGGTTTTACTGGCACGCCATCCAATTCGGCTTTCATATCAGCGCCTGTTACGACGAAAGCAACGCTCGTTCGAAAGCGATAAGATCCACCACTTAACGTCATCTCAAGACCCGCTGCCTCCTCTTTATTGCCAAGCAATTGATTGCCGATTCGAAAATTAAGCGAATCCATTGGGCCACTTGGGGGAATTCCAACATCCCAATGCCCTAACCGACTCGGAAAATCTTGGACCGATGTTTGCACACCTCCATCTAGTACTTCAAGCGCTCGTTCCTCCGTTTGAAAAGAATCGAGAAACGTTGTATACACATGCGCTCTTTCAAACTTCTCATCTCGTAGAATGTTTTCTAGATAGCTTACATTGGAAGTCACCCCGTAAAAACGCGTCTCCTCTAACGCTTCAAGTAACTTCATCCGCGCTTCTTCTCGCGTCTCTCCTTTCGCAATCACTTTTCCAAGCATTGGGTCATAATACGACGAAATGGTCGTACCTTTCTCCACCCAAGTCTCGTTCCTCGTTTTTGAACTAAACAGAACATCATCAAGCGTTCCTGTACTCGGTCTAAATTGAAGCAGCGCATCTTCGGCATAGATACGGGCTTGAATGCTATGCCCTTTAACCACAAGTGTTGGCGGTACTCGCCACTCACCAATTGCTTCCAACACCATCCACTCAACGAGATCGATTCCGTAAACTTCTTCTGTCACACCATGCTCCACTTGAAGTCGAGTATTCATTTCTAAAAAATAAAAGGATTCCGTCTTTTCATCGTAGAGAAATTCTACTGTCCCTGCACTTTGGTAACCAACCGTCTTCGCTAAAGAAACCGCAGCTTGATGCATTTTTTCTCGGGTCGTGTGACTAAGATTCGGCGCCGGTGCTTCTTCAATCACTTTTTGATTGCGTCTTTGAATTGAACAATCTCGCTCCCCAACTGCAACCACTTCCCCAGACCGACTTCCGAATATTTGGACTTCAACATGACGTGCAGTTTCAATATATTTTTCCAAAAAGACGTCTGCTCGATTAAAATGTTGAGAGGATAAGTGCGATACTCCCTCAAAATTTGTTCGTACGTCTTCTTGATTCTGACAGATGCGCATCCCAATCCCACCACCGCCTGCCGAACTTTTCAGTATGACCGGATAACCGATTTCTTCTGCTAAGTCGATTGCTTCATGAACAGACGTTAATACTTCTGTTCCTGGTAATAAAGGGACATCCGCTTTTAGCGCGAGCTTCCTTGCCTCATGTTTTAAACCAAACTGTTTAAGCTGACTAGGCGTCGGACCGATAAAAATAAGTCCCTCGGCTTTACAAGCTTCAGCAAATTGGTCATTCTCACTTAAAAACCCATAACCCGGATGAATGGCATCGCACTTCGTTTCTTTTGCTATTTGAATGATTTTCTCCATATTTGTGTAACTGTCTTGAACAGGTCCATCCCCTATACAAATCGCTTTGTCTGCTTGTTGAACATGAAGACTTGTCTCATCTGCTTCTGTATAGACTGCAACCGATTCAATGCCCATCTTTTTTAGCGTTCGACTAATGCGAGTTGCAATGGTTCCTCGGTTTGCAATTAACACACGTTGTACCATATCGCTCCACTCCTCTGTTCTCTATTTTTTATTCCAGATGTAAAGTCTAATTGGGGTCGGGTTAAAACCTGAACACGGATTATTCAGCTGTGGACAATTTGAGATCAAAACGGTTGTATCTGCATGTGCAACCATTTCCACATACGCCCCTTTATGGGACAGTCCATCAGCAAAGGACAATCCGCCCTCTGGTGTAATAGGTACATTCATAAAGAAGTTAACGTTTGGTGCTAAATCACGCTTCGTAAATCCTTTGTCGTATTTAGCAAGCTCAAGCATAAATGTATCTCGACAATTATGCATATACGCCCGATCATGCGCATAACGGACTGTGTTGCTTTGTGAAGAACACGCGCCTCCTAATGTATCGTGACGTCCGACTGTATCTGCCACGATCTCTACTAAGGGCTTGCCTGATTCAGCGCGAAGTATGCTTCCTGTTGTCAGATAGACGTTGTGCTGAGCGGTCACTGTCCTAACGGCACTATAATGATCACTTGGATCGTGCGTATTATAAAACAACGTATCAGCCGCCTGATTCCCTGTTTCATCCACGATTCGAAACACTTGCCCTTCTTTTAATTCATACATCCAGCCTTCTCCTGCAGGCACCACGTTTTCATAGACTGCATTAGCAGGATTCATATTGCTTTTTGTTAGTGACGTTGTGAACATTGAAGCGCCTCCTTATTGATTTACATATACATGCTGATTTGACTTCCCTGCTAACTGCTCGTCTTGCCACGTATTTTCAAACGCACGACGATTTTCTTCGCATTGATTTAAGCATAGATCGTCGTTCTCAATCTCCGCCGCATCGGTAATGGTCCATTCAATTTCTGCAGATGGATAATGCTGACTTCGGCTTAATGGATGTGGCGTGTTTGAGAAAAAGAACACACTGTCCACTTCCGTTCGTAACACGATGTAATCGCCACTTTTGCCATGGTTTTGCTCAAACGTTATGGCACCACTTTCATCGTAAGATAGCTTTGAAAACAAATTGACGACTGGACCTAAGTCTTTTCTTTCATACCCTTGACGAACAAGCTCCATTAAAAAATTATCTTCACCATTTCGCTTGTACTGATTTAACTCTGTTTGAAAACTCGTCACCCCGTACTGTTCACTCGTTGATTCTCTAGTTGTATAGCTACTAATTGGGTCGTGCCAACCAAGCGAGTCTTCAATGATGCTCACCATGGCTCGCCCGTTATCGCTCATAAGAAGATGACCCTTCGTAAACATCGACGTGTGCTGCGCTTTTAACGTGTCTGCCATGTTGTACCGTTCATCCTTCCGATCTGCACAAAACACCATCATGCCAAGGTTGGCGTTTGTTCCATTTACTTTTATGGTGATCTTCTTTCCTTTTCGAATAATCCCTGACCACTTTTCTCCTGGGCGTAGTGACTTTAACCAACTCATTTGTTTTCCTCCTTTTTCATAATAAAAGCCCGAGAGACAATTAGGTCTCCCAGGCTTTTTTCCTTCCGTGTATGCAAGTCCGTGACCTACACGCTCTCTCTCGGACCAGCCTGCATCTTCTGCAACGGAACCCTAGAAAGCTTTTTTCGTCCTATTTAGAACCTTTATCTACTTGTTGTTCCTATAAGTTTTTCATGTATTTTATTGCAGTGCTATAACCTTGTCACATCTTCTACCAAACTATTTTAAATAGACAGAAAGTTTGTTAAATCATCTAACGAACTGCTTGAAAATGAAAGAATAGCTTTTAGGATTAGAGACTATCAAATGGTTTTGTTTAACGTGAGGGAGGATAATATGGCTAAAACATCACTAAAACGAACATTGTCTTTATGGCAAGTTACAGCATTAGGACTCGCTTGGAATACACCTATGATCTATTTTTCAACCTTTGGCATTTCCTACGAAAGTGCAAGCGGACAGCTTCTTATTACGTATGTACTATCCTTTCTAGCGATTCTTTTAACAGGTACTAGCTACGCTAAACTAGCCAAAAAACTTCCTTTATCCGGATCTGCGTATACGTATGCAAAAGCGACCATTCATCCAAACGCTGGCTTTCTTGTTGGTTGGGTCGTTCTATTAAACTATTTATTCGCCCCAATTATTGCGTGCATCACGTTCGGTGTGTTTTTAAGCGCTCAATTTCCTTCTATTCCGCCCTTTGTATGGATTGGTGGTTTGCTTATCTTACTCACACTAATCGCCATTCGAGGCGTCGGCGCATCTGCTAACATCAGTGCTCTCTTCGTTGCCATTCAACTTTTGTTTATAGGCGGATTTGGCGCTTTACTCCTTTTTAACTTGATACAAAATGGCTCTACCTTACCATTTACACAAACATTTGCTGATCCGATTCTATCCATAGACAACCCAGTACACGCCTTATTCATGGGCACATCTGTTGTCGTCTTCTCATTTTTAGGGTTTGATACGATTACAACCCTTTCTGAGGAAACGAAAAATCCAGAAAAAACCATTCCTAGAGCCATATACATGATTCTTTTTATTGTCGGTGGATTTCACTTAAGTTCTTCTTTTTTTATCCAATCTTCTTTTCCATCCCTATCGTTCTTAAACCTCGACGCTGCAGCCTTAGAAATGATGGCAACCGTTGGAGGACCGATCTTGCAGGGAATTTTTATTCTTGTGTTAACAATGGCGATATTCACTCAAGGGCTAGCATCCATAACCGCGGTCTCCCGCTTACTGTTTGCGATGGGCCGAGACAACCTTTTACCAGAACGCCTTTTTAGCTATATCCACCCAACGTATAACACACCCGTTTTTAATATTTTACTCTCTAGTACACTTTCATTAACCGCTATCTTCTTATCTGTCGATACAGCTATGCGCTTTGTAAACTTTGGTGCCTTAACCTCCTTTTTCTTCGTCAATCTTTGCGTCATAAGCCTTGCTTATAAACAAAAAGAAAATGTACCTTTCTTTAAAAGTTATTTTGTGCCAGCGATAGCAGCTCTAATAATGATGAGCCTTGTCTCATTTTTAGACTTGGTGACCTTAACGGTTGGACTCATTTGGATGACGCTAGGCTGTTTGTATCTCCTTTATTTAACAAAAGCCTTCCGCCACCCATTAGCTAGATGGCAACCAGGCAAACACTCCGAACGAACAATCGTATAAAAAAACTAGTGCTGAAGGCACTAGTTTTTTCGCTTTAGTTCATTTGAATAATCGTTAACGCAGCCCCCACTGAAGGAGAGGGTAAAAGAACTGCTGTGGCAATTAAGCCAAATAATTGTAAATAGAGGGTATCTCCTGCATTAAAATTTGTGATCAGCGAGCAGTTAAATGCTTCTGTTGAAACAGCCGGACTGATGACAGAACCTGGAATGACAATATTATTTCGTAAAAGCCGTGTCCCTACAAGCAACCCTGCTGTTGTATTAAGCTGATAACTAATCATATATCTTCCAGAGGCAGGAAACGTAAACGTATTGTTTGCCACATTCACTGTAAACGTATTTAAGTTTTGATTGGAAGGCAGCGGTACCGTTGTCCCCACTACCAGCACAGCAAGAGTGGTTCCAGCAGTATTTCCCGCATACATGGAGTTTGCTGTTGTATTCGTGCCAGTAGTGCCCGTTGGCCCAGTCGGTCCCGCCGCACCTGAACCTGTTGGACCTGTGAACCCTGTAGGGCCAGTCAAGCCGGTCGGTCCTTGAGCTCCAGTAGAACCTGTTGCTCCTGTGAGTCCAATTGGTCCTTGAGAACCAGTGCTTCCTGTAGCCCCGGTTATTCCAGTTATTCCTTGGACTCCAGTAGAACCTGTAGTTCCTGTGACTCCTTGAATACCTGTGACTCCCGTTGGCCCTTGAGCTCCGGTCGGTCCTGGTACGCCTGTTACTCCCGTGCTTCCTGTTAAACCTGTAATTCCAGTGTTCCCTATACTTCCTGTAGCTCCAGTCAACCCCGTATCACCTTGGATTCCTGTTGCACCTGTAGCTCCTGTACTTCCCGTTGCTCCGGTTGAACCTTGTGCGCCAGTGACTCCGGTCTGACCTTGGATTCCTGTAGCACCTGTCAAACCAGTGTTACCCTGAGCCCCCGTAGAACCCGTAACTCCCGTGGGTCCCGTTATTCCAGTTGGCCCTTGAGCACCCGTTGTTCCTGTAAAACCTGTTACTCCTTGGGCTCCAGTAGAACCTGTAGTTCCCGTTATTCCTGTAGCACCAGTCAATCCCGTAACACCCTGAATTCCGGTAACTCCTGTAGCTCCTGTACTTCCCGTTGCCCCGGTAGAACCTTGTGCGCCAGCTAAGCCGGTCGGTCCGGTCGGTCCGGTCGGTCCTGTCACTCCCGTTACACCTTGGAGTCCTGTTGTTCCTATTACTCCGGTAACTCCAGTGTTTCCTGTTACCCCTGTATTCCCTTGAGATCCTGTTGGTCCGGCTGATCCGGTAACTCCTGTAGCTCCAGTTATTCCTTGAGCCCCTGTTGCTCCAGTAGAACCTGTCAATCCTGTGTTTCCAGTCGGTCCTTGGATTCCGATAGATCCTGTTACTCCTGTTGAACCGGTAATTCCAGTGTTGCCTGTTACTCCTTGAATCCCCGTTGCTCCGTTTGGTCCCTGTGCACCGGTTAAGCCGGTCGGTCCTTGGATTCCTGTAGGTCCTGTAACTCCCGTAGCACCTTGAGTTCCTGTTTGCCCCGTGACTCCCGTTACACCTTGTAGCCCTGTTTGTCCTGTTACTCCGGTAACTCCAGTGTTTCCTATTATGCCTTGAGATCCTGTTGCTCCTGTCTGTCCCGTTACTCCAGCGTTCCCCGTCAATCCTTGTGCTCCAGTTAAGCCGGTCGGTCCTTGGATTCCTGTAGGTCCTGTTACCCCTTGAATTCCCGTCGGTCCTGTTGGTCCGATCGGTCCCGTTATTCCAGTGTTTCCTGTAGATCCCTTTGCACCGGTTAAGCCGGTCGGTCCTTGGGTTCCTGTAGGTCCTGTAACTCCCGTAGCACCTTGAGTTCCCGTTTGCCCTGTGACTCCCGTTACACCTTGTAGCCCTGTTTGTCCTGTGACC
Organism: Shouchella phoenicis; assembly: GCF_047238345.1. NCBI lineage: Bacteria > Bacillati > Bacillota > Bacilli > Caryophanales > Bacillaceae > Shouchella > Shouchella phoenicis. Next base: position 3,452,152 of record NZ_JBDFMQ010000001.1, read on the forward strand.
CCGGTTACACCTTGCAACCCTGTTGCACCAGTACTTCCCGTTATCCCTTGAGTTCCTGTTGGTCCGATCGGTCCCGTTATTCCAGTGTTTCCTATCGAACCCTGTGCACCGGTTAAGCCGGTCAGTCCTTGGATTCCTGTAGGTCCTGTAACTCCCGTAGCACCTTGAGTTCCCGTTTGCCCCGTGACTCCCGTTACACCTTGTAGCCCTGTTTGCCCTGTGACCCCGGTTACACCTTGCAGCCCTGTTGCACCAGTAGTTCCCGTTATCCCTTGAGTCCCAGTTGCTCCGGTTAATCCCTGCGCACCTGTTAAACCCGTCGGTCCTTGGATTCCTGTAGCACCTGTCAAACCTGTGTTACCCGTTATTCCTGTAGGACCAGTTAAACCCGTAACACCCTGAATTCCAATAACACCTGTAGCCCCCGTTATTCCTGTACTTCCAGTTGGACCCTGGACACCCGTGCTCCCTGTAACCCCGGTTGAACCTTGAGCCCCCGTTGCACCTGTCAAACCTGTGTCACCCTGAACTCCAGTAACACCTGTAGCTCCTGTTATTCCAGTGGCTCCTGTACTTCCTGTAGAACCAGTCAACCCTGTAACACCCTGAATTCCAGTAACACCTGTCGCTCCTGTGTTCCCAGTTGGTCCCTGTGCACCTGTTAAACCCGTCGGCCCTTGGATTCCTGTAGGTCCTGTAGCCCCTGTAATCCCAGTTGGTCCCTGAAAACCCGTTGATCCTGTGAATCCTGTTACTCCCGTTGCTCCTTGAAAACCTGTAGAACCTGTGATTCCAATTGATCCTGTATTCCCCGTTATTCCGGTAGGACCAGTTGGACCCTGGACACCCGTGCTCCCTGTAGCCCCGGTTGAACCTTGAGATCCAGTTGGACCTATCGGGCCTTGGGTTCCTGTAGCACCAGTCAACCCTGTGATACCCTGAGCCCCCGTTATTCCTGGAGTCCCCGTTGCTCCGGTTGGTCCCGTTATTCCCGTAGCACCTTGCAGCCCTGTTGGTCCTGTTACCCCTTGAGTCCCCGTCGCTCCGGTTAATCCCGTTATTCCAGTGTTGCCTGTCGATCCTCGTGCACCGGTTAAGCCGGTCGGTCCTATTTCACCAGTGCTCCCCGTTGCCCCGGTTGAACCTTGTGCTCCTGTTATGCCTTGAGTTCCTGTCGGTCCGATCGGTCCCGTTACTCCAGCGTTCCCCGTTGAACCCTGCGCACCGGTTAAACCCGTCGGTCCTTGAATTCCTGTAGACCCAGTCGCTCCTGTAGTCCCTTGAGTTCCTGTCGCTCCGGTTAATCCCGTTACTCCAGCGTTCCCCGTCGATCCTTGTGCTCCTGTTAAGCCGGTCGGTCCCGTTATTCCAGTGTTCCCTGTCGATCCTTGTGCACCGGTTAAGCCGGTCGGTCCTTGGGTTCCTGTAGGTCCTGTTACTCCCGTAGTACCTTGCAGCCCTGTTGCACCTGTAGTTCCCGTTATCCCTTGAGTCCCAGTTGATCCGGTTAGTCCCTGCGCACCTGTTAAACCCGTCGGTCCTTGAATTCCGGTAGATCCTGTAGGTCCTGTAGGTCCTGTTGCTCCTATAGTCCCTTGAGTTCCTGTTGGTCCGATCGGTCCGGTTACTCCAGCATTCCCCGTCGATCCCTGTGCACCGGTTAAACCGGTCGGTCCTTGGATTCCTGTAGGTCCTGTTACTCCGGTTACGCCTTGCAGCCCTGTTGGTCCAGTAGAACCTGTCAATCCTGTGTTACCCGTTATTCCGGTATTCCCTGTGAATCCTTGTGCTCCAGTTAAGCCGGTCGGTCCTGTTACTCCTTGGGCTCCTGTTAACCCGGTTGGACCTGTTACTCCTTGGACTCCGGTTACTCCAGTAGGTCCTGTTACTCCCTGAATTCCTGTGGCCCCGGTTGGGCCTGTTGCTCCAGTTTGGCCCGTTATTCCTTGCACTCCGGTTGATCCAGTAGGTCCCGTTATTCCTTGAATTCCTGTTGCTCCAGTTAGGCCTGTCACTCCCTGAATTCCTGTTAACCCGGTTGGACCTGTTACTCCTTGGAGTCCGGTTGATCCAGTTGGGCCTGTTATTCCTTGCGCTCCTGTTGCTCCAGTTGGTCCCGTCACTCCTTGGGCACCTGTCGCTCCGGTTGCTCCTGTTACTCCTTGGACTCCGGTTAATCCAGTTGGGCCTGTTATTCCTTGGACTCCGGTTGATCCAGTTGGGCCTGTTATTCCTTGCGCTCCTGTTAACCCGATTGGACCTGTTATTCCTTGCGCTCCCGTTACTCCTGTATTTCCTGTCACTCCTTGAGTCCCAGTTGCTCCGGTTGAACCTTGTACGCCAGTAATCCCGGTCGGTCCTTGGATTCCTGTAGCACCTGTCAAACCTGTATTCCCCGTTATTCCTGTACTTCCAGTTGGACCCTGGACACCCGTGCTCCCTGTAGCCCCGGTTGAACCTTGAGATCCAGTTGGACCTATCGGGCCTTGGGTTCCTGTAGCACCAGTCAACCCTGTTATACCCTGAGCCCCCGTTATTCCTTGAGGACCTGTCGATCCGATTGGCCCCTGGATTCCTGTTGCACCAGTAGAACCTGTAGTTCCCGTAGCCCCGGTTGGTCCTGTTACTCCTTGGACTTCGGTTGCTCCAGTAGGTCCTGTTACTCCCTGAATTCCTGTGGCCCCCGTTGTGCCCGTTACTCCTTGAGTTCCTGTAGCACCAGTTGTGCCTGTTATTCCTTGAGCTCCAGTTTGCCCAGTTATTCCTTGGACTCCGGTTGGTCCTATCGAGCCAGCCTCCGCCATAAGCGTATACTCATTTGATTCGTTAGGAAACCCGATTGGATTATTCGTGTTTACCATATACGTACTGCCTTCAAATGTAACAATTTGCCCAAACTGGTATTCAAATGATCTTCTTATATCAAATGGCTCCAAAGATTGCAAACCAATTCCTGTTGCTCCAGTCATCCCCGTTGAACCTGTAGGTCCTGTTTCACCTTTAGGCCCAGTTGAACCTGTAGCACCTGTCACTCCCGTTATACCAGTTATTCCTATAACACCATTTGCACAAAAAGATGCACCGCCATTTGTAGCCGTCCTTGGAAAAAACTGAATATCCCCAAAGCACTTTTTAGATCTTCTAAATAAATCCCCCACGATACACAACTCCTACATTAATCTTCTATAATAAATGTATGCATGGGGGAATGTCTGTGTTATTAGGCACTCTACAACAAAAAAACAGTGCTGCTAAGCACTGTTCACCACATCAATATCCTATAAATACATATTACGAGAACCATTGAAATTACGAAAAAAAGGGCAAAAATATCAGCGTAATCTCCAAATTTTCACCCTCCCTATTTTATTAATTATTGACCGATTGACACTTTACCAAATGCTTGTTTTAACGACGTATATATTTTTAAGTCAACTTTTATTCCAAGTGAAACCATGGTTTGTGCAATTTCTGGACGTACGCCACTAATCATTGTTTCGATGCCAACAAGCTTTAATGCATCAACAACTTTAAAGATTTGTGCGGCAACCATCGTATCAATTACACTCACACCAGATAAATCAAGAATGATATACTTAAGCCCTAATTGGGAACCTTTATCTAAAGCATTTGTCATCAAATATTGCGCTCGTTTTGTATCAATTTCACCGATAATAGGAATAATTCCAACCTCATCTGTTAACTGAACAAGCGGCACCGATAATTCATCAATTGCATATTTCGCTACTTCAATATTGTTTGCGAAGTCTCTCATATACGTTTGACTAACTTTTTGAGTGGCCAAATCAACAATTTGGTTAAATTTTGTAATGATGTCATACAAATGATTAAACGTAAACCCTTCTTTTTCGGCTTCATTTTTAATGATTTCACCGATACGATCTCGGTAATACGTAATCTCGGTTAACGCGACATCTAAATCTAAATCGAGTGATACAAGCAAGCCTGCGACAGCTTCTCCCCAATTCTCAATCGCTTTCTCTGATTCTTCTTTATCCTCTAGAAATGAGTTTGCATAAACTTCAATTAGCTCGTGTCTCCACGGCTTAAGCTTCGAAATTAATGTCGCTTCATCCATATGATCATAAGAGGGAGGCATACTCGCGAGTGAAACCTTTTCAGCCAGAATTACATCGGTAATTGGCTTTAAATAGTCTTTGGATTTGATCATTTTTATATCTTCTCCTGCATTTTAATTCTTTTCATAGCTAAATCTTACTATACCACAGCGTGACATAAATTTTGCAGTAATAACTTTCCTGATCTAATTTTCTGACTTCATATCTTCGGTACATTTTATCTTTTCTCAAAACGATCTTTTGCCAGTCGATCTAATGTTTCAAACGCTGTTTCCTTATTAAATGTACTTTTTAGACGGTAATCTAAATCATCAATAATTCGATAATGCTGGCTAATTACATTTTGTTGGAGCTTGTATCTCCCTAATGATTTTATATTTTTCCACCAGATTTTACCGCCTTTTGTCTTCGAACGAATGATTTTTTCTTGCTCATCACTTAGTAACTTAATAACTTCTAGAGGATCTCCACCAAATAACCGCTCCAGCACTTCACTTTCTTGAAAAATGGCACAAATGGCACACACAAGCGTCCAATCGGCTCGAGTTTGACCAGATTCAAGTTGGACAACACTCTTTTTTGTTATCCCAAGTGCATTTGCCAATTGATTTTCCGACAGTTGGCTTTCTGTTCTAATTGCACGGACATTTCTCGATACAATAATTATTGCGTGATTACGGTCCATCCTCGCCACTCCACTTTTTTATCATCTTACTCTAATTTAAATTATCTGACTATACTTTTTAAGTTAATTGTCCATTCTTTTTTAATGTATGAATTAAGGATCGAATCACTGTATCAACAGTATGTAAATCGACATGTCCATTATGATCAAATTCAATTTTTGCAAACGACTTAATTAGCGGAGACTGTTTGGAAACAGAAATAAATCTTCCTGCTTCTTTCAATTTTATTAACTGTCTAACGTCTTCCTGCAACGTATGCAAACCGTACACCTCCTAGCCTTATCATCCATACCCTCTCCACCCCAATCGTACACTCATTTTTACAGTTTACCTTTTCTTTTCCATTTATGCGAAAGACTTTTGTAACAATTGAACAATGTTAACTAAAAAGAGACATCTATTAAAGCCTGTTCTCTAATAGGGTGGTCCCTCTTATAAAAAAAGAGCATGCTTTTTCCTAGAATGGAGAATCTAAGAAAAATGGTAGGAAGGAGATGAGCATGTGCTCACAAAACGATTGTTAAGACAAACGATTATGCTAAGCTTCGTTGTCATTCTTTTCTCTGGTTGTGGGGTTAATCAAAATGGAGGAAAGCCTCACCCACTTAAAGAACATACCGACCAGTTTCAATCCCTTCATCAACCGTCGGACCGACGAGATGTTGGTGACGTTCGTTACCATTATGCTGATCGTGTACCAGAACAACTTGCCATTGCGGAGGACCCTGCATTTCCTATCGGTTCAAAAGCAATCATTAAGTCCGATGAATTACCAGGTATGCAGTATGCCGTTGCCACCATTAAAGGGGCGTATGATACAACTGCTTATGAGATTCAATACACCATGGCAGACGGGTCTGATCAAATGACCTATAAATGGGTACTTGCGGAAGAATTCCTAGAATATCATGATGATCCTTACAAAAAAGGTGAGTTGGTACAAGTTGACCCTAATGCTCTTCCAGACTTAAATGGTGCAAATGTCCAGATCGTTAACCATCAGGAGACCACTGTGTACATGGTTGATTTTATTTCTACATCTAAAGAAGAGATCCAAAACTTTAAGTGGGTTTCAGAAGAGGAGTTACAACCGTTTACACAGAAACGCGTAGACTAAACATGCATTAAAAAAAGAGAATCTCCATGGTTCTGCCACGGAGATTCTTTATTTACGATTGCTTGCGATTAAAATAACGAATTCCCGAAATCAGAAATGTAACAACAAGTCCACCCAATCCAAAGAGAACGATAAAAGATAGAACTTGGAAAATCACTGTTCCCCAATCCACTATTTCAAACATGTAAATCCTCTCCTTTTCTTTCTTAAAGTGTAACACAAACTGTAATTATTATAAAATTTAGTCAAAAAATCTGAATGAGCCATACTCATATTCAGTCATTAGTAAATAACGTTCACGTTCTGTTTAAACTAGGTACGCAGGATTTCTCCTATACCCCGATGAAACGGTAAAGCGTTCATTTTCTAAGATGCTTTTCATCACAATTTTTTATAGACGCTCATTATAAATTTCTTCGTCTGTTTGAAGATCAACAATGATGACCCGTTCTTCAGATTTAATAAACACACTCTTATACCGCTCAATGCCTTGCTCATCAATAAATAAAATGACACGTGTCCCATCATTATCTGTATCAATGTTGACTTCGTACTCATTGCCCTGAATTTCCTCGTTAACCGTCATGTATTCAGGGAATGAAGCCCATTCATATTGATCTAGAGCCTGACCACTGCATCCTGTTAACGTTAGTACAATAAGAATCATACTCATGACGTATCTTCTTGCTGTCATTCTTTGCCCTCACTTTTTTTGATCTATGTATAGTTTACCCGTAAATGAGACGAAAAAAAACACAAGTATTTAACTTGTGTTTATGCTTGCATCGCATTCTTTATTCGATTGGCTAAGTCCGTTGACACTTTATTCATTTCATTGATCACAACGGTCTGAACATCGCCTGCCACACTTTTAAGTTGAGACGCGATATTGTCCACCAAATCAGCTTTTTCTTGAGGAGGTAATGCTTCATAGAACATGCGCGGCTGAGCATAATCATCTTGCTTTTCTAAATCCGAACGTTGCAAGACGCCTTCTACATAACGACCATCGCCACTCGTTACGAGATTTCCCGGTGACCAACCTTTTTGATGATTCACAGGGACTTTACGAAATTCCGGACCAATTCGATAACGCTGAGAGTCCCAATAAATATTCGCTCTCCCTTGGAGCATCTTATCATCTGAGAGCTCTACACCATCGAGCAAATGACTAGGAGAAAAAGCAGCTTTTTCTACTTGCTCCATATAGTTATCTGGATTTTTATTTAATGTCATTTTTCCAATGGGCATGAACGGAAACTGCTGCTCATCCCAAATTTTTGTGTCGTCTAGCGGATCATAGGGCAACTGGTCCGCCGCCTCCATATCCATGACTTGAACGTATAATCCGTATTCTACGACTCCGCCACCTGCAATTGTATCGTATAAATCTTGACCGGCACTATCAGGTTGCTCTCCAGCTAATGTCACTGCTTCTTGATTGCGAATATATTGTTCTCCAGCAAACGGAAACCAAGCAAGCTTAATGTAGCGACGTTCTCCTTGATTGTTTTTCCACACATATGTATTGACGCTATGTCCTGGTATGTGGCGCAAGCTCTTCACTGTTCCCATGTTGGAGTAAACGCGTAAGACAAAATGAAGGGATTCAGGCGCACGGGCCACAAAGCTCCAAAAACGATCAGGATCAATGAGATTGTTTTTCGGCGAAGGTAAAAACGCTTTAATGGCTTCCGGGAAACGAATTGTATCCCTTACGGAAAACACAGGGATATGGTTGCAGACTAAATCGTAAATCCCTTCATTCGTATAAAATTTCGTTGAAAAACCCCGAACATTTCTTGACGTGTCTGGCGTTCCTTTTGTACTTACCGCCAAGGAAAACCGAACGAACACAGGCACCTGTGTTCCAGGCTGTTGCATAAATGACAGAGATGTATAGGGTGACATGGAATAATACGTTTCAAAATAGCCAAAAGCACCAAACCCTTTAACATGCACAGGTCGCTCGGTAATCTTTTCATGGATAAAGGTTTGAAGCGTTTCGTGCTCAATGTTGTCTTGCTTGAGAATAGGTCCTCGTTTGCCAACTGTTTGAGAATGTAACCTTGCAGGCTGATCCTGGTCCCATTTATGTAAATCACGATACGACCCATGTGGCGGAGGATAAGAATGACGGTTTCCCTCTTGCTGATCCATACGAACACACCCTTCAAATTAATAGCCTTCATCTATATTTATGTGGTTCTTCTTTTTTTAACCCATTTTCAATCGTTTATTTCAGACAATTTCTACTTTCGATGATAGGGTAAGAATAGAAAGGAGCACTTACATGAAAAACGTGATTTTACTCTTTCTTGCGATTGGAATTGAAGTGGTGGGCACGATGTTTATGAATCAGTCAGAGGGATTTACTCAATGGTTACCGTCTGTCATGGTGTTTATCTGTTATTTAACCGCACTTGTTTTATGCATTTATCTTCTTAAAGAGCTAGAGGTTGGATTAGTGAATGCATTGTGGTCTGGTTTAGGCACGTTTGCTGTTGTCTTATTAGGCATCTTGTTTTTGAATGAATCTGTCTCATTATTGAAAGCGCTCGGAATGATTTTCGTAATCGTTGGTGTTGTACTTTTAAATCTCCACAATCATTTCCATCAAAAAAGGAGTGTCATGTAGTGGGCTATATTTTTTTAGGAACGGCGATACTTTTTTCTGTTATTGGTAACTTATTTATGAAGCTGTCTCGAGGATTTAAAGAAAAAGCAGCTACTGTTTTAGCCGTTCTTTCATATATTGTTGTGACTGTCGCTTTGACCTTCTCAATCCAATACATGGAAGTGGGCGTTGCTTATGCCGTTTGGTCTGGTACAACGATTCTCCTTGTGGCCTTAATCGGCATTTTATTTTTAAAAGAATCCCGAGGCTGGTTAAAATACGCATCCCTACTGTTGATTTCCCTTGGTGTAGTTCTACTTCAGATAGCAAATTAAAAAACGAAAGCGTCTCTCACGCTTTCGTTAACTCATTCCATGTATAAGTAAGCAGCACATTTCCTGTACCATACCCAGGCACTTCGGTTCGCTTTTTCAAGCTTGCTCCCATCTTCTCGTAAAATAATTTACTGTTATTTGCCTCTAAAACGGCAACAGAAGCTTCTTGATGATTGAGATCCATTAGGTCTTTAAACAAAGCCGCAAGTAGTGCTTTTCCTCCGCCTTTTCCTTGATAGTCTTTTAAAATATATAGCGTTAGCACGTTAGAAGTTGATTTCGTGGCACTGGCAAAACCGACAACGGCATCATCCTTTTCAAAGACATAAATAATTTGGTCACGGTCGTTTAAATGGCGCGTCCATAATGTCGTGCGATCTTCAATATTCATTCGTGCCAGAATTTCTTCCTTAACAATCCCCGTGTACGTGGTCAGCCATGCATGCACATGAACTGTGGCGATCCCTTGAGCATCTTCCAATCTTGCCAATCGAATCATCACATTCTCCCCCTTTAAACAACCTCTTAACCCATTCCACTTTATTGAAGGAGAATCCTGTTCACGATTTCATTATTTTTTTCCAATTGAGAATCCAGCAAACATCGGTCCACCAGTATCTTCAAGTGCTTGCTCAACAAGTGCCACTACCTTTTTCGCATCTCCTGTTTGAAAAAAGTGCTGAAAGGAAAGAAAGAAAAATTCCGCATAATCAGAATCATATGCGTACAAACTTCGATAGAGCCATTTCGAGCGTCCCATCCATTGTTGATTCATTCGTAAAACAAATTCTCCTAGCTGTTCCATTAAATGATTTACGATAAACCATGTTTCCTCATGCAGCGTTGCCCCTCGTAAATCTTCCAGTGTATCTGTTAGAAAATAGCGTTTTTCCACTTGGGTTCGCGTTGACCATAGTGGTGGGCCTTCCGTCAATATTGCCTGAGCCTCTGTTTTTATTTGTTGATAAAAGGGGCGATTTCTTTCAATAAGGACACGTCCTTCCGCAACCATTCGCGGCATAGAAGGAGTCCCGTTCTCTTGATCCGCTGTAAAAATGGCTTGAAAAGACGTAAGAGAGTGAACAAAAAGCTCAACTGGCCATGTCCCCTCATAAAACGATTCTCGAAACGACGAATGTACGCTTTGATCAAACACAACAATGTCTAAATCAGATGTTGCGGTTTGTTCATTTCTTGACACACTGCCTGCAAGTAACGCAAGTTCACACGAAGGAAATCGATCAGCCACGATCGTTTTTGCACAATCATCTAAAGTCATTTACACCCCACCTTTTATGATACCGTTTACATTAATATGTAGAAGAAACACGCCGTTACTTCGAGTGTTCTTTCTTATTTAATCCTTTTTCGATGAGCTGATAGACCGCTTTAGAAAAGGTCGATATATTCTGTTCGTTTTGATAGTTTTTTACCCTTCGAACAATTTCTTCAGGAAACTTGATTAATTTTGGTATGCGATTCAACATCTGCATCTCCCCTGCATCCGATTCGCTCTAATATAGGAGATCATAGTGGTTTCCAAATTCATTGTCAATACTTGTTTTTTTCCTATCTCTCGGTGCGTATCTTATAAATATGAAGGAACTTTTTTATTTTTTTTTGTAAATAAAAAAAGGTTTGACTTTCATGATTTAGAGGCGTAAGTTGTTGGCTAGAATCAAGACGTTTTTCTTTATTTATTACCGATGATGTGGCCACATCGCAAAGCATTGTTGCTCATGAAAGACATTCGAAGGGAAGAAAACCATGCGACATGTAAGAAAATCATGTATCGTTGTTGGACTTGGAACGTTCGGAAGAAGTATCTGCGAAGAGCTCACTCGCCTTGGGCATGAGGTTCTAGCGGTCGACATGAATGTTCATAAAGTGGAGGACGTTCGCGACATCGTTTCTCAAAGTGTATGTTTAGATGCAACAGAAGAACGTGATTTAAAAACACTAGGATTAAATCAGTTTGACATCGGTGTCGTTGCGATTGGCTCGAGTATCCAATCAAGCATTTTAGCCGCAGTCAACTTAAAGGAATTTGATGTGCCAACCGTTTGGGCAAAAGCAGAAACCCCACATCACCGATTACTACTTGAACGGCTAAGCATCGATCACATTGTCTTACCTGAAGTGGATATGGGTGTGCGCATTGCTCAGAACATGGTCTCTTCCTCATTTGTAGACCGAATTGGGTTGTCTAATCAATATAGCATTGCAGAACTTGTGGCCGATCGACAAATTGCAAAAAAAACCATTGGTGAATTGGCATTAAAAAAACGCTATCAGCTTAACTTAGTCGCTTTGCAAACAAAAGATCACTTAAACGTTACACCTATGGTAGATGATCCTGTTTCTGAAGGGGATTTACTCATTGTTCTTGGTAGAGACGAAGATATCGCTCGTTTCCAAGAGGCGGAATTTGCGTGAAGCACGTACGTTTGATGAAAGTAAACCCACCTCAAGTGCTAGCGTTTGGTTTTCTCTTTGTCATTCTTATTGGTACAATTTTTCTTAAACTGCCAATTGCATCTGAAGGGTCGCTTTCATGGACAGATGCTTTTTTCACTGCTACATCTGCCACTACAGTAACCGGATTGGTTGTTGTTGATACTGGTACCTTCTTTACGACATTTGGTCAGGTTGTGCTTATGATTCTCATGCAAATAGGTGGCCTTGGCTTGATGACATTTGCTGTTGTCATTGCGCTTCTTTTAGGAAAAAAAATTGGTCTCACAAGTCGACTACTTGTTCAAGAATCGTTTAATCAGCCTACCGTCGGTGGAATGGTTTCCTTAGTGAAATTAATTGTCATCTTCACATTTACTATTGAAGCCATCGCGATGATGCTGCTTGCTATTCGCTGGGTACCTGAATATGGTTGGCAAGAGGGACTATTCGTTAGTGCATTTCACGCCATCTCAGCGTTTAACAACGCAGGTTTCTCCACATGGGGTGACAGTTTATCAGGGTATGTCGGCGATCCACTTGTGAATCTCGTGATTACATGCTTATTTATCATTGGTGGAATTGGCTTTGTTGTGCTAGCGGACGTTTTGAAGCGTAAATCGTTTCGAAAATTGCAGCTCCACACAAAGCTTATGCTTGTTGGAACGCTTATTGTAAATAGCAGTGCGATGCTGGTCATCTTTTTGCTTGAGTATCACAACCCTGCAACCATCGGGTCATTTTCGTTACCAGATAAACTATGGGCCTCGTACTTTCAAGCGGTCACACCACGAACTGCAGGTTTTAATTCCATTGATATTGGCTCAATGAGTGAAGGAAGCTTGTTGTTAATGGTTTTACTCATGTTTATAGGTGCAGGAAGTGCTTCAACCGGAAGTGGCATTAAATTAACCACGTTCATTGTCATTCTTATTGCGATGTTTACGTATTTAAAAGGTAGAAAAGAAGCAGTAGCCTTTCAAGAAACCATTTCCGGCACGATTATTCATCGAGCGTTAGCCATTACAACAATAAGCGCATTACTCGTTTTTGGCTGTGTCTTTATCCTGACGATTACTGAACAAACGCCGTTTTTAGCAACTCTATTTGAAGCGGTATCCGCTTTTGGTACGGTTGGCCTGTCGATGGGTATCACCGCAGACTTGAGTGAGTATGGCAAATGGATCATTATGGTGCTCATGTTCGCGGGGCGAATCGGTCCAGTCACCCTTGCTTTTGCCCTTGCAAAAACAGAAGCCTCATCCATACAATACCCAAAAGGGAACGTCATTACAGGATAAGTAAAAAGGAGTAAAGCGTCCTATCTACGCTTTACTCCTTATATTTTACCCTTTATTCGAATCATCCCAGCCTCTTTAGCTGATGTAAATGCAATGACAAGTAACGGTCCAAGAAATAAACCCATTACACCCAATAAACGAGCACCTAAGTACATGGAAATGAGCGTTAACAACGGCGACAAACCAATGTGTGTGCCCATCACTTTTGGCTCCACCGTTCTTCGAATAATAAGCAAAACGGCTGCGAGAACGAGAAGCTGTATGCCTAAAGCCATCTGCCCCATAAACATTTGATAAATGGCCCACGGTGCTAGAATGACAATCGACCCGATTAACGGGATGAAATCAATGACCCAAATAACCAGTGCCATCATCAGCGCAACCTCAGGCACAATAATAAATAAGCCAATTAACGATACGAGAAAAATAGGGATACTCACAATAAATTGTGCTTTTAAAAAGCCAATCAGGACGCCAGAAAATCGTTGCAGCATATAATGAACTTTTTGCTTTGTTTCATTCGTTAAATAGTGGTAGAACCCTGCTTGAATACGTGGTAGCTCTAATAAAAAAAGAAATAATGCGATAACAAAAACGAGAAATGAAATGAAGTAACCCGGTATGCTTGCCATAATACTTGTTGAAATACCAATGATATCAATTTGACTCACACTTGTACGTAAACTATCTAGTAAATGCGTTGTCTCACTGTTAATCGCGACAATCATCTCTTGTGGGAATTGTTCCGATAAGGCCTCCAATGAAATTAACCAGTCATTCCACGCTTCATTAATGTTTGCGATATACGTCGGTAACCGCTCTAAAAATAACGTTCCTTGAGCAATTACAACGGTTATAAGAAGATATCCTACTCCAAGTAAAAGCACAAGGAACGTAGCAAATACAAGTAAAACAGCAATCATCCGATTCACCTTTACATACTTTATACAGAGTCGGACAAAAGGAGCTAAACAAATTGCAGTAACAAACGCTACGATGAGAGGAAGAGAAACTGGTAGAATAAAATAACCCGCAACAATGACGCCAATCGCACCAATTAAAAAGCCCATAGATCTCTTTGACATATGTCGACGACCTTTCTTCTTAAATCTAGTCATCAAGGGGATGTTTACTTACTAGTATGATAAAAACCTAGAAAATATTAATAGAAAACAACTTGAGTCAATTTCATCATTCAAGGTAGATGTGAAAATAACTACTACTACATATTCAGATAGCAGCTGTTTTAATAGGAAAGACTTTCTAGCGAAGTAGTTTTTGCGGTAAACTTTAACTAAAACCTACTAACGATTGAGGTGAAAACAACATGTCTACACGACGGATTTTTGTATTTGTTCCTACTGTGTTATTCATTGTCCTAAACCTTATGCACCTAATTGGCGTCTGGTCTGCTGCTCCCTTTATTCAAATTCTTTATTTCTTCATCATGATTACACTCATTTTTCAAGCTGGCATAATGATTGGCAGGCATACTGTAGATTAAGAAGAGCGATTTTTATACCTTTAAGATAGGCTTCATGGGAAGCTCTGCTTTTATTTTCACATCTCCGCTTTATTAAGGGCAATGGCCGTTGCCTCTTTCTTTCTATAGAGTAAACTATAGAAAGGAGGTGAATCGAACCCTCATGCATACGTACCTAGCAATAGGGGATTCACTGACGACAGCGGAAGGATCTTCTAGCCAATCGGAAGACGATCAAGGCTTTGTACTTCCTTATTTACGACATTTAAAGGCGGAATTAAGGGAGCCTTTCCAACTTAAAACGCTTGTTCAAAACATGGCAACGGCACGCCAGTTATACTGGTTTGCATCTAATTATCAACATGAGCAAACCATTTATGACGCAACCGTTATCACGATTACAACAGGTAGGAATGATTTTCTTGATGCGTTTGAAATCGCCAAGCTCACCAAATCGGATCGGGCTCTATCACAAGCAGATACGCTCACGTACCAAGCATTAGAAGCATTGATTCGATATATTGTCGAAACGAAACAACACGCACGTCAGCCTTATTTTATTCGAATTTTCAATCTATATAATCCGTATCCTGAAACTGATTTACTCGATGAAGTCATTCGTCGCTACAATAAGAAATTAATGACTTTAGAAACATACAAACAGGTCAAGATTATTAATGCCTATGATGCGTTTCAAAAGCACACAGACGCATTGCTTGCAACAGATCATGAGCAACCGAATGATGCCGGCTATCAAACGTTAGTAGCTGCATTAATTGGATCTGGCTTATCACCACTAAAAAAACCGTAAAAGCAGCTGCATCATCACCTGCTCTTACGGTTCATTTTTTAAATGTCTCTGAAAAAATTGCACGGTTCTTTTCCATGACACAATACTCGCTCTTGCCGTTTCTCTTCTTCTACCACCGTGAAACACTGTAGCAAAAATAGGGAGATATGGAATTCCCATTTCGTGACCAGCTTCAGCAAAGAGCTGTTGGTGAATATGCGGATTGTGTTCCACATCGTTCATTTGTTCAGCTGAGAACATTCCATCGTCTCTTCCAGCTAACAACAATGTCGGCTTATTTGTACGTTCAATCGGTATTTTGGCCTGAGGGTACGTGTGCAAATACTCGTAAAGGGCATCATACCAAATTTTAAAAGGGTTCTTCCCTTCAGAAAAAAGCTGTTTGCATAATAATGCTGCTTCAACTGGATTTTCTGGTGTTAAATAAGGGAGTGTTTGACCGTTGTATACCCATGCTGGTGGCAACCTTTTATCGGAAGACCATGGAACAATGCCTGCCATGGAATACCTCATCCCATTTAGCGCTACACACGCTGCAAGATCGTCTACATAAACACTGGACCAAAGCGCAAATTCGCCTCCACGGGAGGTTCCGTGTATACCGATCTTCTCGGTCGTTTCTGATCTCTGCTTTATCCATTTCACTGCCTGATCCACGATAGAAAGATCGATCCCTTCAAGACGATCTGGTTTACCCTCTACACCAAAATAACCAATGGCAAATGTATGAAACCCTTCTGAAGCAAGGGCAGCGGCAACATATTCGTACACACCGCCCTCTGACCCTCCAACCACCATAATGGTTGGTTTGCTTATACCCTCTTCAAAAAAATACGTTCCGATCAGACCAGCATCATGAACCGGTAGTCGTTTGATCTGTTCTGGATACCACTGACGTCGGAGTTTGACCGAATCAAGTTTAACTCCTGCTTGAACTAACGTCAGCGTGTAACAGTGCGGGTCAACTTTGTTTGCATGTACGAGGGACGGCCCTATTGCTTCTGTGTCTTTTTTTCCCATTGACCAAAACAGACCCATTGAATCCGCTTCTGAATAGCTCCCTCTTAATGGCGCTACTTCAGCTGGTTGAATTTTCCCATTTTCGTCCGCTCGAAAAAGCGCATTGGCTTGAAGCGTATATGGATTTCTCCCCTGTACTACTTGTCTTTCTAGCACAAGTTCATATAATTGACTTGCTTCCAATTCAACAACGCTCCACTGGATTTCTTCCGTCACAAGCGAAACGGAATCACCTGCTTTAATGTGTATTTTCCCCATGGTCATGCCTCCTGTTGTTCACACACAGCTTACTTATTTCACTTTTATCTTCGTCCATGAAAAGAAACAGAGCAATAGGAATAGCGCAGATAACCCATAAACAATTCTTATATCAAAAGCCTCCGCAACCACGCCAACGAGTAGCGCTCCAATCCCAAATGATAATGTGGAAAGTGAAGCTTGGACGGCATAGACATAAGGAAGCTTTTTGGCTTCAATATGCTGTTGGAGAATCGTATTTAGCCCAACACCTCTTACCTGTTCACACATACCGATTCCGATAGACAAAACAAGAGCGACGACTGGAATCGTGTTCAATGTAAAAAATGCGGTAACAACCGCGCCTCCGGCAAATCCAATTTGCAGCAACCGCGACGTCTGTTTCTCGAGAATATGAGCTCGTTTATACAGAAAGAACCCGGTCACAATCAGACCAGTAAAGAAACTAGCATTGATCCATCCCCACCAAGCCTCAGATACTTGCAATACTTCTTCAACAAATAGGTAAACAGCAGCTGCCATCCATACTACACCAGCAACGGCATCGAGACTTGTCGTAAGCATGACTTGTTTTAACCATTTTGTCTGCAGTACGACGTTCCATCCGATCATCATCGATTTTTTCCAATGAGATTCGTTCGTTTCATACAGACTTGGCACCTCATGTCGCATAAGCCAGAACGCCACTGTCGCAATCATAGAAAAACCAATTACAAAAAGCAACAAGCCTTCCGCACCTACAAAAACAAGCAGAATCCCTCCGATTGCCCAACACCCTACTCCAACAGTCTCAAAAATGACAGAAGCTGTACTATTCGCCTTAATTAGCTCCGTTTTTGCTACAATTCGTGGTAATAGCGACTGACTCGCCGGATCAGCGACTCCGTCTAATAATGCAATCATACTGATCACAAAAAAAACTGTTGCACCGGGCATAAAGAAGATCATTAGAAACAAGCAGATAAACAGGATTCCTTTTAAGCCTTGTGCGAAAAAAAGGATACGAGGAAGTGAAAAGTAGGTAAACAACAAAGGGGCAAGTAAGCCAGATAAAAAGCGAGTAAAGGTAATAACAACTGGAACCATGCTCATCATAAAAGCAGATCCAGATTGTTCATAAATGATGTGCATCAACGCAACAATATACAGAACCATCACAGCACTGTTGTTGCCTTGACCGATCATTAAAAGGAAGAAAGATTTTGAGCCCAATGCGATTCACTCCTTCTCATTATTCAGTTTTATTTAGCTGATATGAGAAGGAAGGTTTACACCGCCATGATCGCTCCATTCGTTCGTAAAGTATGATTAGTTTAACACTTAATTCTGCAGGAACAAATATCTTTTTCAATCCTTTGTCTGATTTATATGGAAAAAATTATTTTAAAAGAAGGGGGGAGAATTCTTGAAATTCCCTTCTATCCTATGTTAGAAATAAAGCAAATCATGTTTTCTTTATCTTAAATCCGGGAAAAAAATAAAAAGTGAGCTAAAAGGAGAGATATCCATGGCAGAAGAAGCAAAAGTAGAAAATTTACGACGTGTCGTTGTAACACAAGGAGAATTTAAAAATAAAAAAGCACGCGTCATTAATATATATGACAATACCATCTCGGTAGAGTTCGACGATTACACTGGTCGCGAAGACGAAACACAGCGCACCGTCATCAAGCATGAAGAATACGAAAAAATTGAAGAAGAATAAAGAAACCAACAAGCGCCTAGGAGACACCCTAAGCGCTTGTTTTACCCTTCATTCCTTAAGATTCCTAGCGTAACCCAATATGCGTTAAAATGGATTACGATTATAAGCCCCAATATAATTGTAACAAATGTCGATTGAGTAAAGATCCATACAATTCCAAGAGCTATTACGAGCAGCCCGCTCGTTATGAGCCAGCTAATCCTTGATGCCTTCCCTACGATGCTGAAATCTCTCTAAAGTAAAGAAGAACCGCAAAAACGGCTCTTAGTAATTGTTAATCGCAATAACCTCATATGCTGCTAACCCAATAAACAAGACCGAAATGACTGTCATCAATAGGAAAGCGCGCTGTGATTTTTTTTCTTTATCCGTTTTTTGATAATGATCTAAAGAGAGAAAGAAAATGCCTAGTCCTGCTGAAGACATTAACACTGCCATAAGCCAGCCCATAAATACTGGGTTTGACGCCCCGCCAGTTACTAAAGCAATAAAATTGGCCAAGAACGTTAGAATTAATAAACAGATAAACCCATAGCCAATTTTTCGGTAAATCCCCATAACAAACACCTCCGTACTGCATCAAACATTCTTCATTTATTATATCAAGCTTGTCTCAATGGTCCAACTTAAACCTCGTCAACGCATATAGTTGTTGCACGAACAAAATTGACAGCCCCATCCCTTGATGATATAGTTGTTGCACGAACTACATTGAAAAGGAGCACAATTGCTTTGTTTGAATCGTTTGATGAGTCAATTGGGTTTATGACCGCACAGACGCACCGAACCATGTTTCGTGCGTTTACAGCCTATTTAAAAACATACGGAATTACGCCAGAACAATGGACCGTCATAAAACGCCTCCATACACATGGTGACCTTCCCCAAAAGGAACTAGCCTCTGTTTCTGAAAAAGATAAAGCCACGCTAACCCGTATTGTTGATCTATTAGAACGTAAGACCATAATTGTTAAAAGAAGCAACCCTGAAGACAAACGCTCCCACTATGTAAGTCTGACCGAACGAGGTCTTACCTTGTATCAACGCATTCTTCCAGGTACAGAAACGTTTTATCAAGACATCGTAGCCGACATTAGTGAATCTGATCTTCAGACGTATGTGCAAACCTTAAAGAAAATTCGGCAAAAAAGCCGTCAATATTTAGATTAAAGAAGGGATTTATTTGCAGTCATTTAACCGATACGCTCTTTTTTCGTTCGGTCTCTTTTTTATGGGTTTAGGCATTGCCCTAACCACACGATCGGAATTAGGAACATCACCAATATCAAGCGTCCCATACGTATTAAGTTTGTCGTTGCCTTTATCAATTGGCACATTTACATTTCTCCTACTCGCTTTCTTTGTGCTTGTGCAGAAATTGATTTTAGGCTCGACGTTTCCAGCTTTACACTATTTACAACTTTTAATAGCGCCACTCCTTGGCCTTTTTATCGATTTCGGGATGTTCATAACGGCATTTATTCACCCATTTTTTTACGTTGAAAAATTAAGCCTTGTAGTCATTGGTTGTCTGTTCCTCGCTTTAGGAGTAACGTTACAAATTGAAGCAAAAACCATTATGAATGCAGGCGAAGCCATTGTTAAAGTGCTAGCGGATCGTTTAAACAAACCATTTAGTTCGGTTAAAGTCTCATTTGATTGGGGCCTTGTCGGTGTCGGCATCCTCTTGTCCTTTACGTTTTTTGGTGAGCTTGTTGGGATTCGTGAAGGAACAATCCTTTCAGCCTTTCTTGTGGGCTTCTTCATTAAGCTTTTAAGGAAAGGTCTTTTTGCAGGAAAAGGCAGAAAAAAAGCTACAAACCCGAGTAATTAATCAGGTCTGTAGCATGTT
Source organism: Shouchella phoenicis (assembly GCF_047238345.1). Taxonomy (NCBI): domain Bacteria; kingdom Bacillati; phylum Bacillota; class Bacilli; order Caryophanales; family Bacillaceae; genus Shouchella; species Shouchella phoenicis. The sequence goes on from NZ_JBDFMQ010000001.1 coordinate 3,471,891, forward strand.
AGACGATCAAATTTCTTTAATTGCGATGCAGATAAATCTGTTTCAATTATTGATAAGGCGCTTGTTTGTTCATGTTGAAAGCCGAGCAAATAGCGCTTTTTATTTTTGGTCTTTTCACTTGCCCCTTGCGAAGTTCGTTCACAACGAAACGTTTCCTTCGCTTTCCTTTCGCTGAGAGCCTGAACCGTTTCATATGTGTCGTCTCCAAAGCCTAAAAACAAATACCGTACGCCATCAATTTTGACAACATCGGTTCGATCTTTTACAAACATAAGTGCATAGGTTGGTTCTATTCGTGAGCCGATTTGACCTTTTTTCCGTTTAACAAAAATCCCTCTTGCTTTAAAGAAATGGATCATTTCCTACAGCTCCTTATGCTTTAATTCCACGCCAATACACTTTCCAAGATTTTTTTGCCTGTTCAATAATGTCTTCAGGAGCGTAAAACACAACTTCTGTTACGAGACCTTCAATGAGCGCAAAATATGTGTACGCCATTGTTTCTGCACCTAGTTCATTGGTCAAAATACCCTTTTGTTGTCCGTCTCTCATCAATTCAGTTAAAAGACCTCGCACTTTACGCTCTGTTTCTCCTAACGTATCGGTTAACTGCTTTGCCAGTGGTTGAGGTGGATATTGTAAGAAACGACTGTAAAATTGGTTCCCTGCATCATCTTGGGTCCAGTCATGAACATACGTTAGAAAAGCTTTGTAGAGCTGCTTTTCAATTCCTACGTTCCCTTGGTCGAGGGATTCCTCAATAAACTTGACGTAATCCGTTGACATGTCCATCACCAAATCCAAGAACAGTGATTCTTTGTTTTTATAATGCGCATATAGCGAAGGTTTCTTGATCCCAACATTTTCAGCGATATTCGCCATAGATGTGCCTTCATATCCTAATAACGCAAAAAGTTCCAAACTCTCTTTTTTAATTTTTTCTTTAGTATGCATATCATTCCCCTTTACATCATTCAACGTTTGCGATATAATCCTGATCTAACGACCGATCGGTAGGATACACCATCATTGTACTGATTTTTTTTTGTCTTGTAAAGCCAGCTTACACGTTAAACCTACCTACCGTTAGGTTTTTGTACATGATCAACCATGAATCGGTCATACTATTCTTATCGAATTAAAGGAGATCATACTATGGCACAAACCTCTTTATTTAAGAACCGCACCTTCGTGCTCCTGCTCATTGCAGGTATTTTTGCCGTCGTTGGTTTCAGCATGTTCTTAACAACAACGACATGGTATGTGGTCACGATTCTTGGATCTGCAAGCTCTTTAGGTATTGTCTTAATTGCAGCAACGGTTCCTCGATTATTGATGATGACATTCGGTGGTGTTGTTGCTGATAAATATAAAAAAACGACTATCATGTTCGGAACCAACTTAGCACAAGGAATCTTATTATTATCGATCTATTTCCTTGTTGACTTAGACCAGATGACTTTTCTCATCTTACTAGGGTTAGCCGCTATTTTTGGAACGCTAGATGCATTTTTCGGACCAGCAAGTTCATCAATGATTCCTAAAATTGTTCCAAAAGAACAGCTCCAAAAAGCCAACGCCTATTTCCAAGGAGTTGACCAAGTTTCTTTCATCCTTGGCCCGATTTTAGCTGGGTTAATTATGGAATCTGGCACTGTTGCAACGAGCTATCTCGTCGCCACAATTCTTGTTTTCCTATCTGCGGTTGTGATTTTCCCACCATTTATTAAAGAAGCACCTGTGGAAAATCAAGTGAAACAAAGCCCGCTTAAAGACTTACGTGAAGGATTTAGCTATATTAAGAGCTCAAATTTCTTATTAGTCGGCTTGCTCGTGTTAATTACACTGAACTTTTTCGTCTTTGGCGCACTCCATATTGCGATTCCATTACTCGTTGATCTGCACGGTGGAACGCCAATTAACTTGAGTTACATGGAAGTAAGCTTAGGTGTAGGGATGGTTATAAGTACATTCCTTCTAAGTTCAATTCAAATTAAAAGACGCGGCTTTACATCGTTGATGGGGCTATTTGCTTCTGTCGGTACGTTACTCATTTTTAGTATCGCACCAAACTTATTAACATTGACGATCGTCGTGTTCTTCATTGGTTTCTCGATGTCGTTTGTTTATATTCCATTTTTCACAGCAGCTCAAGAAAATACCGAAGGCCGTCTAATGGGACGAGTGATGAGCATTATCTTCCTAGCCATGAACGGATTTGATCCAATTGCATATGGATTAGTTAGTGCGCTTGTTGCAGCAAATGTCAGCATCCAGCTTATCTTGTTTAGCCTTGGAGTTGCTGGTCTACTCATTGCCTTCATTGTGAAATTCAAAGCACCACATTACGCAAAGTCTTAAACTTAAAACCTATCGACTCTTGTCGGTAGGTTTTGTTTTTATCTATTTGAATGAATGCATTTCATAACGCAAAATTGGTTCAAAACATGAACAGTTTATTTAAAATAGCATACACTTCCACTATCAGTTTTGCGCTCACGGTGTCTTCTTTGTTTCGAGCATAACAGCAGCCATAATGAATTTGACACCCTTATAAACTTTTGGAATTCTAAATTCATGTCGAAAAATATTTACAACACGATATGCTGCCTTATTTATGCAACCGTTTGCCCTTTATTTTCAAGGAAAGACAAGCTATACATGCACCAATTGCACGCCTAGACTCGTTCTTTCCCAGTAATATTCTATCTGTTGTCCAACATAAACAGTCCTTCTTCTACATACTCCTTTAGTAATGCGTTTGCTTTCTATTATGCGCTCAAGGGGGAGAATGTAAATGGTGTTCAAAAAAACAGTTGGTACACTCATTTCAGGAGCATTGTTAACGAGTTTTTTAGTTGGTTGTAATGGTGGAGACAAGCAAGAGTCGGAAACAACAGAACCAAGTGACCCTAATAACGAACCAACTGAAGAAGCTCTGGTGCCTGAGGAAGGTGCTCACCTTGTTCTTTGGGATAATAGTGATGAAGAAGCAGAATGGGCTTCTGTAGTAGCTGAAGAGTTTGAAGCAGAATACGGAGTACCCGTTGAAGTACAAGAAGTTGGACATACAGAAGCCTCAACAAAATTAGAAACAGATGGACCTGCTGGACTCGGCGCCGATGTCTTTAATTCCGCCCATGACCATTTAGGAAAAATGGTTTCTGCAGGCCTTGTTTATGAGAATTATTATGCAAACGATTACAAAGATACATTTATGGATGCCGCCATTAGCGGAACATCGTATACCGATAAAGATGGAAATTATCAGCTCTATGGTTATCCAATTGCCATTGAAACATATGCGCTTTTTTACAATAAAGATATCGTTGAAGAACCACCTGCTACATGGGAAGAGTTGTTTGCCAGTGCGAAAGCATTCCAAGAAGAATCTACAAGTAGTGAACGAACATTTGGCTTTATGATGGAACCGGCGAATTTTTATTATACCCATGCTTTTATGGCAGGCTACGGAGGTTACGTATTTGGCGATAACAACACGAACCCTGAAGACCTTGGAATAGATAATGAAGGCGCAATTCAGTCTGGCGAATTTTTAAAGACGATGCATGATGAATTACTTCCACTCGCTATTGAAGATATTACGTATGACGTAATTTCATCCTTTTTCAATGATGGGAATTTAGCTTATCGCATTTCGGGTCCTTGGGATGTACACAATCATCAAAATGCTGGTGTGAATTTTGGGGTTGCCCCCCTTCCATTACTTGAAAACGGAGAAGCGCCACAATCCTATTCCGGTATCAAAGCCTACTACGTAAATTCTTATAGTGAATACCCGATGGCTGCTACATTGCTTGCCCAATTTGCTTCGAGTGAAGAAATGTTGTTAAAACGCTATGAAATCACCGGGCAGCTTCCACCTGTTGAGTCGTTAATTGATCATGAAACGATTCAAGCAGATGAGATTTCAACGGCATTTTTAGAACAAGCGTTAGAAGCGGTCCCGATGCCGAATATGCCAGAAATGATGTCTGTTTGGGGGCCTATGCAAGTTGCTTATACATCCATCTGGAATGATGGCATGGACCCAGAGCAAGCGCTCAAATCTGCTCGCGAGCAGATTGAAGATGCCATTGAAACACAGAATCGTTAGATCTTAAATAATCCATAAACTTCCAATTGGTTTGTTTTTTGGCGGACGCTTTCCGTGGGGCACACCGTGAGCCACTACGTTGTCTCACCGGCACACGGTTCCCACTGGAGTCGTCGCCATTTTAAACAAACAAGTGTAACACGACCTTTTCAAAAGTGTACATGAATAAACGAGTCTTGTTTCCGACTTATCTATTCAATTATGGAATTTACGTTATATTCGCTTATACCTTCTACGCTATAAAGGAGTGAAGACACATGCGTAGTCATAAAAATCTCGGAACGCTGCTATCGATTTTCTTCATGGGATTTGGACAGCTTTACCACCGTCAATATCTTAAAGGTTGCATATTTATTGCTTTAGAAATCTACTTACTATTATTCTGGACTTTGCCCTTTCGCAATGCCATGTGGGGACTCTATACATTAGGGGAGACTGAGCAAACACGAGTAGGATTTAACATTGTTCAAGGTGATCACTCGATTTTTTTACTCATTGAAGGGATTATTTTCTTACTATGTGGACTGTTGTTTTTGTGGATGTATTATTTATCCATACGTGATGCTCGTAAAGTAGGATTTCAACGAGATCAGGGAAAGAAACCCCATACGTTTAAACAAACGCTTCATTTTCTTTCAGATAAAGGTTTTCCCTATTTCTTATTAATGCCATCTGTTTTATTTACTGCATTTCTTACGATTTTACCGCTTATTTTTGGGGTCGCGATTGCATTTACAAATTATTCGGCTCCAAACCATATTCCTCCAGCATCGTTAGTCGACTGGGTCGGCTTTCAAACGTTCATTGATCTATTTAATATGAAAACGTGGAACCGCACATTCCTTGGCGTCTTTTCATGGACCATTATTTGGGCAATCTTGGCAACTGTTACAACGTTCTTTGTTGGATTATTCTTTGCTGTATTACTAAATTCAAAAGGAATTCGCTTTCAAAAATTTTGGCGCAGTATCTATATTTTGCCTTGGGCCATTCCGACGTTCGTCTCCATTTTAATTATGCGAAATTTATTCAATGGCGAATTCGGACCAATTAATCAATACTTTGAATTTCTTGGACTTGCTGCTGTCCCTTGGTTGAGTGATCCGAACTGGGCAAAATTCACCCTTGTCCTCGTTAACATTTGGTTTGGTTTTCCATTCTGGATGGTGTTAATGAGCGGCGTGATGACGAGTATTGACCGTGAGTTGTATCAAGCGGCAGAGGTGGATGGCGCAAACGGACGACAGCGATTTTGGCGAATTACACTTCCGATTGTGATGTTCTCGACAGCCCCATTGCTCATTATGAACTTTGCAGGCAATTTCAATAATTTTAATTTGATCTATTTGCTCACTCAAGGAGGACCTGTTAACGTCAACTATTCTTATGCAGGTTCAACGGATATTTTGATTTCTTGGATCTATAAGCTAACGCTCGACCAGAGCCAGTTTGCCATTGCATCGGTGATCTCGATCTTAATCTTCCTTGCGCTCGCCGCCATTTCGATCTGGAACTTCAGACGGACTCGAGCGTTTAAAGAGGAGGATACGATGCTATGACACGCAAACAAAAAGAACGTCTGGGCTCATTCTTAAAGCACCTTCTCTTAGTACTTGTTGCCATTTTCACCATTTATCCAGTTATTTGGATTGTGATGGGCTCGTTTAATCCTGGAACCTCCTTATTTGCCGCACAAATAATACCAGGCATGGACTGGACTTTGTTTTGGGAAGGGGTACGTCACTTTAGCCCGAGCACCATGTTAGAAGCATTTAGCTCCATTCGCCTCTCGCTCGCTCATTACAGTCATCTTTTTAGCGAGACACAGTATTTATTGTGGTATAAAAATACGCTTAAGATTGCATTTTGGAATATGATTTTATCTACATTCCTTGTTGTGACAGCAGCATATGCCTTTAGTCGTTTTCGCTTCCCAGGACGAAAGCAAGGACTTATGGCGATGCTTGTCCTGCAAATGTTCCCTGGTTTTATGGGCATGATTGCAATTTATATTTTATTGTTACAGTTAAATTTGCTTGATAACCATTGGGGATTGATCCTTGTCTATGCTGGTGGCTCTATTCCGTTTAATGCATGGCTCGTAAAAGGGTATTTTGATACATTACCTAAAAGCTTAGAAGAAGCAGCCAAAATCGATGGTGCTTCAAACACGACGATCTTTGCCCGTGTGTTAATGCCGTTGTCCGTGCCCATTCTTGTTTTCGTTGCCGTCTCAAACTTTATTGGGCCATGGATGGACTTTATCTTCGCTCGACTCGTGTTACGATCGAATGAAAACAAGACTCTCGCAATTGGTTTATTCGAAATGGTCACAGGACGTGGGAACACAGAATTTACGTTATTTGCTGCAGGAGCGGTTCTTGTTGCAGTCCCTATTACCATTCTGTTCATGATGTTTCAACGATTTATGGTGGAGGGGCTTAAAGCAGGTGCAAATAAGTAAGCCACATCGTGTATAGAGTAGCCAAAACCTCCATACTACTAAGAAAAAAGTTGCACGAAAGGAAGGCACACCCATGCACATGGATGCACATGAAGTGGAAACGTTAAATCAATTATTGGAAGGGCAATACATGGGGATTCATACGTATGAGCACTATTTAAAACATCTCTCAGAAGACTCCTCTTTGCACGAAACCATGTCTCATATACATGATGATTTAGAAGAACATGCTTCGTTACTCGCAACCCGTATTCGAGACCTCGACGGTGTACCGGTGAAAAATGAAGGCACATTTGGAACAATTCAACGCTGGATGAGCGAAGTGTTCGATCACCCTCATGGCGAACAAGATATTTTAAAACACGCGATTAAAGGCGAAAACATTTACGGCATTCGGATGTCGGAAAAAATCGCGAGGCACGGTCTCGATGAGGAAAGTTTAGCTGTCGTGCACCGTATTATCGATGAACAGCGTGAGCATGTGGATACGTTAAAAAGCAAACTCCATCATTAAAGAAAGACCAGCTGATTAGCCAGCTGGCCTTTTTTTATTCTTTGCTGTATATGACCGTAGAATACGGCGGTAGAGTTAATGATTCGTTTTCTTCGTTTAAACCGTTAGAGTGATAGTAAAGACTATTCCATTCGGCTGGCTTTTCCACATCGACCTCTTCACCTGACACATTATGAAGGACGAGTAACGTTTCGTCATCTAACACACGTTCAAACGTAACAAGGCCGTCCTGTTTCACATCGGAAACAGCTACTTCGCCATCCATTAATACCCGATGACTTCTTCTTACCGCAACTTGTTCTTTATAATGGAGAAGCAAAGAATGTTCATTTTTAAGCTGTGACTCAACGGCGACTTTTTCGCGATCCGTGCTGTAGACTCGGTCAATCCAACTCGTCTCTTCTGCACTTTTTTCCTTCTTCCAAATCATTGGTTCGCGGATGTGCTCATCAGGCTTCATCCCTTCTAATCCAACCTCTTCCCCATAGTAAAGATACGGATTTCCAGGCAACGTTAATAAGAGCGATGCCGCCATTTTTGCGTGCTCTTCATTTCCGTTAAGCTGACTCATGACCCGATCCATGTCGTGGTTTGATAAAAATGTACTGTCCACATAGCTGTCCGTTACGGAAGCGAAATGGCTCCGCACTTTTTCCAAGCTGGAGGCAATGCCTGTATCCCTTTCCTGTTGAACCGCGGATAGTAACCTTGCGGACAAATCAAAATTAAAGCCACTGTCCAATCCTTGTAAATACTGTCCAACGATAGAGGCGCTATCCCACACTTCTCCAACGAGCATCGAGCCCGGTTTGACCGACTCAACATGCTCACTAAAATCGCTCCATAACGCCACATTTTCATCGTGGTGATTCTCGATCTGATAAGAGCTATATAAATATTTTGCTGCGTCTAAACGAAAGCCGTCTAACCCGACTTCCTCTAACCAAAATGCACTTGCGTCTTTAAACTCATCCATGACTTGAGGGTTGGCAAAATTCATGTCCGGCATGCCGTGCCAGAATACCCCTTCATATTTCGGTTCACCATCTCCATGCCAAACCGGTTGGTGCCAATCCCCAACTTGATTGAGGTTTGTTGTTTCATCGCTCCAAACATAGTAATCCCGATACGTCTCATCCCCTGCCAATGCTTTTTGAAACCATGGGTGATCATACGAACTATGATTCATAACAAAATCCATGATTACCTCAATGTCACGCTTATGAGCCTCTTCCACAAACACCTTCATATCCTCGACTGACCCATATTCAGGATGGATCGCTTTATAATCTGTTACATCGTAGCCATGATAACTAGGTGACGGGTTTATAGGCATAAGCCAAATCCCATTCACACCAAGCTCTTGTAAGTAATCTAATTTTTCCGTAGCCCCTTTTAAATCGCCAATGCCGTCTCCATCGCCGTCTGCAAACGCTCGCACAAAAATTTCATAATAGACGCGGCTATTTACATCTTCAACAAAGGCTTGTTCTTTTGACCACTTCATTTGTGCATCCTCCTCCTGTAGCGCGTTGCTACAACCGCTGGCGAGTAAGACTGGCACGATCAATGCTAGTACTTTTTTCATTGATGCAGCCACTCCTTTCAGTGAAAAATATCCTACATAGTTATATATGAATATCTTCCAAGCACTATGCCCGTGCAATGGGTTTCCTCCGACCTCGACGGTAAAGCTCATTAAACGCTTACATGGTTTCCGGATTTAAATAATCGGTATTTTTTCGTACAAAAGACTAGACATCATGAGCATCTTCCTGTATCTTAGGAATTCGTTTGTGAAAAAAGGAAATAGAGAGAGGAGTGGAGGTTTATGTTACGTTTCGTAAATAATCGCCGCATCGTATTAACAATCTTTATGTTAGGTACGTTCGCCATAGGGATGACAGAATATGTCGTAACCGGCTTACTAACGGAGTTTGCACGTGATTTAAACGTTGCTGTTTCAACAACTGGATTATTGTTAAGTGTATACGCGATAAGCGTAGCTGTCTTCGGACCTCTCTTACGTGTCATCACAATAAAATATCCGCCAAAACCACTATTAATTGCTCTTACAGCAATCTTTGTTATAAGTAACATTGTGGCGGCTACCGCGCCTAACTTTGAGGTACTCTTGCTATCAAGATTACTATCAGCAGCTATGCACGCTCCGTTTTTCGGTCTTGCCATGATGATGGCGATTAATATGTCGGCACCTGAAAGACGTACTCAAGCCATCGCGATTGTGCAAGGTGGGTTAACCATCGCAATCATGATTGGTGTCCCGTTCGGTTCATTTATCGGAGGTATGCTCGATTGGCGCCTCGTTTTCTGGTTCTTAGTCTTACTAGGTGCCCTTGTACTCATTGGTTTAGCTATTTTTGTGCCAAATGAAAAGCAAGCAGAAACACCAAAGCTAAAATCAGAGCTAAAAGCTTTATTAAACAAGAACGTACTCTGGGTTCTTGCTATTATTGTCTTCGGTTTTTCTGGTGTCTTTACAGCCTACACATTTAAAGAGCCGATGCTTCGTGAATTTGCAGGCTTTGGCGTTCCTGGCGTTACGCTTGGTTTGTTCTTTTTCGGTTTAGGTGCTGTCATCGGGAACTTCACGTCAGGTCGCGTGCCACCAAGATTATTAACGAAAACATTAATGTTTTCGTTAATTGCACTCGCGCTTGTCTTGTTCTCGTTTACGTTCCTTCTACAAAGCCCTGTCTTGGCATTAATTAGCTGTTTCTTATTTGGTGCAGGGACATTTGGAACAACCCCGTTACTAAATGCAAAAGTCATTTTAGCAGCAAAAGATGCACCTATGCTATCTGGTACCATTGCTGCATCCATCTTTAACGTTGCAAACGCACTAGGCGCAACGCTCGGCACATTGTTCTTAAATATGGGGTTAGACTTCCGCATGATTACCTTTGCAGCAGCAGGAATCATCTTGTTAGGTCTCGTACTCACAATTATTACGAGCAAAGTAGAAGACAAAACCTTATACGAATAACGCACAAGCTCGCCGACATACAATTGTCGGTGAGCTTTTTTATTATCCATATCCTCCCACTTCTAGTAAACTATGATTGAAGGAGGTGTTTATACTGGTAGAGATCGTTCAATACGTCGTTTTGGCTGTACTGATCCTTGTTGCAGTGCCAATGCTCTTATATAAAGGGATCTTCGGGAAAGGCAAACATCGCGATCAATTAGACGATGAGACCGTCGTTGTGAAACATTCCTACTCACTCTTTTCTTCCAATAAGGAAGAAACGCCTTACTTTGTTGACGACGTTGAGAAAGGATCGTTTAAGCGCAAAGATGCTAATGCTCTCCAAGGCCTAGCTAGGTGGCAACATATACACTTTGATGTCGTCAATCATGTCACAGGTGACTCGTATCATGCTGAGCAAACTGGGTTCAAACTAACTTTTGGCGCAAATGCGTGGGATATTTATGAAGGCAGAATCAAAATTGGTGAGATTAACGCCGAAGCGCTAAAAGCTTCAAAAGTTCAGTACACTCTCCGCATCCACGGTGAAGAATATCGCGCAACTGTTCACGTTCGAGATGAGCTCATGCTTTACCAGAAAGACCATTTCGAGCATATATTGATTGGCATTTCGACCATCAGTTTCGCTGGAAAAAACGTCACCACCGAGCTTAATGCAACGGCCTACGATGAAACAACCTTGCAGGAAATCATGTTGCTCGTCCATGCTGTTTGGTCAGCGACAGGAAAGGTTTAGGAGGATTCTGATGGAAACATGCGAATAACTTATTATGAGGTCCTATGTATTGGAGTGGTTTTTTGAAAACTTTTAGTCTAACGCTATGTTTGAGTATGACCGTTCTTTTTACCGCTTGTTTTCCAGAAGAGCAAGCAAGGATTGTTGAAGAAGAGGTCGAGAAAGCTGAATCACTTGATACCTTCTCAATCCCAACGCATATTTTTAAGTCTGATGTTACACATCAGACCCTATCAACAGATGAACTCCATGCAAGTATTCAAGATTATTTAAACGCGAGTGCAGATCTAGATCATGTGATCGCTCAGTTTGAACACACGCTTTATGCACAAGATCCACTTACAACAGAAGAAACGGCCAAAGCTGTTGAAGTCATGACCTTACTTAAGGAAAATGATGAAAACTTCTCGACCTATATTGAATCCAATACGTTACCAGAGGGATACGGTGAAAACGTTGAGCGAATCCAACAATATATGACTGGCTACCATGAGTACTTAGCTTCTTTTCATGATTCGGTAAACCAGTTTGATCAAGCTATGTCGGACCTATTGGATGGTTCTATCGATCTTGAGGCGCTTTTGTTTATAGATACAGTTCCTAGCCACGTAAACGGACGAGAGCAACAAAAGATAGAAACATTCCTCGAAGAAAAAGGAATTGAAACGCATCTGTTTGATTAAAAGATATGTGTTTGCCACCCTTAATCGACTGCTGTCAGTTTCTCTTTCATCTTATTTAACGTATCATTTGACGCCCGCTTTATCGTCCCATCTAAATAAAATTTCGATGTCAGATCATGGTACTCATGCATCGGCACTAAATGAATATGCAGATGATCAATATCTAGTCCAACGACTGCCAGCCCAACCTTAACTGGATTAAGGTTCTTTTGCAGATGATGACTCATTTGCTTCACGACAGCCATGATGGCTAAATAACGTTCATCGCTTAATCCATTTATGTCTGATACATGTTGCTTTGGAATGACTAGCGTATGACCTGAACGGATGGGGTTAATGTCTAAGATTACTAGACAATGCTTATCTTCATATAATACGTTCGATTCACTAGAATCATTGATGATGTTACAAAAGATACAACTCACGGTCTTCACCTCGTTTTTCATTTTTGCTAAACGTCTCTTCTTTTATCATAAAACGTTTTCATGATAAACTGTAGGAATACTTTTTGATTTTCGACAACTAAAAATGAGGTGTTACGATGACTGAACATCCATCGATTCACGCTATGTGGCAATCTTTCGTTAAAGAGAACCCTGCCTATACCGATACACCTTATCAGGCGTGGGCATTTGGTGACGGTACGAAGAAGATGGCAGACGATTTATGCGCCCTTGTATTAACAGAAGAAAAGCAAGGCACTTCCTCCTATTATTTGGCGTATGAAAAAGAACAAGAGCCCCTTCCAACAAAAGGACAGTTTAACATTATTTTAGATGGCGATGGCGTCGCACAAGCGATTATGCAAACAACAAAAGTGGATATCCTTCCTTACAATCATGTAACAGAAGCACATGCTCATGCAGAAGGAGAAGGCGATCAAACGCTCACATATTGGAAAAGCGTTCATCAACCGTTTTTTTCCAAGTTAGCCTCTACTTTGGATTCTTCCTTTAATGAAACCGATCTTGTCGTATACGAGTGGATAAAGCTTGTACATAAGTAAATGAGAAGGAGGACAACGTTTGATCTATACATTTGTTCAAAGTACATATGAAGACAAACCGTACCTGTCACAATTAAGAATGAATGTTTTGCAAGACGATTTTGTTCGTCTAGCACTTCCACGCGCGCGTGTGCTTCAGCGATTTGAAGACCATTTCCGACCAGAGTCGATCTATTTAATTAAAGACCAAGATGTGAACACAATTGGCTGTATCGGCATAGTTGAACATGAACACTCAGTCGAATTAAAAAACTTTTATCTCGAACCAGCTTTTCAAGGACAAGGCATTGGTAGAACGGTCTTTCAACATATCCTTTCTCATTATAAAGACAAGGAAGAGATCTCCTTAAAAATTTTTAATGGAAGTCGAGCAAAACCGTTCTATCAATCGTTTGGCTTCATCGTTACAGAACAAGATGAACGAGTCGAAACCATGTGCCTGTATCAAACGGTTTCCACGTAACAAGTCGTGTCCCGTCTGAAAAAGGAAAGAACCTTGACGAATGGTCAAGGTTCTTTTGTACCGTACAATCTCTTTGCTTTTATTTCGTCACTTCTTCGTTTTCAATTAGTTCGATCTCCAACTCTGCCTTGGAGATCGCCGCAGGTGGCGTCGTATTATTTGTTAAGATATTTTTCACGTGACTCACTTCCATTAATGCTTGTCCTTTTTCAAAACGATTCGGAAAGTCTGGTTGGACAAGGGCTTGTCTACCTAACGCAACAAAATCACAATGCTCCATCCCCACTAGTTTCCCAGCTTCAATCGGATCTTCTAGCGAACCGCAGGCAATGATCGGCTTATTAGAATAACGTTTGGCCGCCTCTGCCATGAGCATAGAACCTTCTCCAAAAGCAGGTATTTTCGCATCGCCTTCAGAAAGATGGATATAATCCACTCTTGTCTTTCCAAGCGAAGAGAAAATCGTTGCCGCCTCTTCTTCCCCGCCTTCCCATTTATAAGACGGATCGGTTGCTTTCATTTGCGAAATGCGAACACCGAGCAACATGGTTTCTCCGACGGCTTCTCGAACTTCATCAATTAGCTCCACAATGAGTCTTACACGATTTTCTGTAGAGCCACCGTATTCATCTCCACGTTGATTACTCGCTTCAGAAAGAAATTGATCTAATAAGTAACCATTGGCTCCGTGAAGCTCAACTCCATCAAACCCTGCTTCTTGAGCTCGAAGCGCCGCCTTCACAAAGTCTGTTTTAATCGTTTGAATACCGTCAACCGTTAATGGACGAGCTTCTGGAAAAGGGCCTTGTCCACCATAAAGCGAGACTTTCTCTCGTGGGGGCGTAAATACGCTTGGCGCAACGGTTTCATCCGTATATGCATTGCCTTGTGATTGCGCACCTGCATGCATAATTTGCGCAATGGATAAAGCCCGATTTTCTTTCATTGTCTCCACAATTGGCTTCCATGCTTCCATTTGTTCATCTGTCGCTAGTCCAGGTTGGTTTTCGTAACCTTGGCTATAGGCGGTATCTGGATAAATCCCTTCTGTTATGATGGCCGCAAACCCACCTTTTGCAAATCGTTCATAGTAACGATGGACCGTTTCATTTGGAACACCCTTGTCCGACGAAGACACACGGGTCATTGGTGCGACAATATAGCGGTTTTTTAAGATATGATTGCCGATCGTGGCTTGGTTTAATAATAACTCTTTTTCGTTTACCATATGCATATTCTCCCTACTTTCTTTAGACTGCGCTACCCCTCCCTTTCCTTTTGTTTACGTATCTTAAACCTTTCCACCATTACTTAACAATGACATTCTCGAGTTCGCTTAAATCAATTGGACCATTTACGATTCGATAGGTTCCTTGATCGACAACATGCACACCAGCCTCTCCAATGAACACAACCGAAGCATTGTGAGAGTAATGACTAATGAACACTTCTTGTTGAGAACCGTATAGTAACTGCTTTTGATAATAAGACTGGGATACTCGTTTCACTTGATAATTTGAAAGAAACGCTAATAGTTCTTCCATTTCTTCTTGTTCATCAAGGTAATGATCATAGCCTTCTTCCCTTTCTGTATTCGTTCGATCAATAGTGACACCGATAATGATAATGTCCTCTTCGTTATAATAGATCAGGCTTGCCAGCGACCGCTCACTGTAAGCATGAAAAAAACAGATTCCTATACTAAAAAGGCAGCATCCTATCGCAATGGTTATGAACAAACGTTTCATCCGCACATCACCCCTTTTTATTAAGGTATACGGGAACGTTTGTCCTTAGGACTATAAACGACAAACAATCCTCTCACAAAGGGAAAAAACCTGTGCAAGAGAATTGCTTCACTCTATTTATCGTTTAATGCTTTTATTTTTTCTTCTTTTATTTTGGGCTTTCGGTTTTCATCAAGTAAGCCATTAACCTCTTGCTGCACATCTGTAAGTTGCGTATAGCAAAAGCCGCTCACATAGGGCAATGTTTTAATCGCGTCAGTCATTCCTTCATAGCGCATGAGAAAATCTTTCTCCGATTTCACTTGATTTCCATATCCCCAACCATCATCTGTTGTAAATGCGATTCCACCATATTCACTGATCATAACAGGTTGTCCTTTGTATTCGTATCCTTCTGCAAACGCATATTTATCAAGGTTATGTGGGTAAGCATTTCCTAAAATCGCCGTTTCATCCTCATATCGCCTTAAGAAACGATCGGCAAACTCCTCATAATCATGCAATGTGATAATATCAGAAATGGTATGTTCCCACCCATCGTTCACAATGACCGGCCTTGAATCAAGTGACTTTGTGCCATAATAGATGCTTTCTGTGAACGCTTGCTGCTGTTCATTTGTAAAGATCTGGCCAACACCCCATGATTCATTAAAAGGAACCCATGTCACAATAGATGGATAATGAGCCAGTTGGTCCACTACATCAAACCACTCTTTAGAGAACGCTTTCACAGCTTTCGTTGAAAATGAGTACGCAGATGGCATCTCCGCCCATACAAGCAATCCTTTCCGATCACAAAGTGCGTAAAATCGCTCATCTTCAATTTTTTGATGTTTTCGGATTCCATTAAACCCAAGCGCTTTTGTCGCATCGATATCCGTTTCAAGTGCTTCCAGAGAAGGTGGTGTTAAATGCGTGTCTTCCCAATACCCTTGATCCAAAATTAACTTTTGGTACACGGGACGATTGTTTAAGAGCACTTGTCCATTTTTTATAGAAATTTTTCGTAAGCCAAAATAAGAGGTTGCCTGATCTATGATTTCCCCATCTTTTCGAATGATAAAGGTAACATCATAAAGATTCGGTTGCTCCAGTGACCAAACCGCTACGCCCCATTCATGAATTGAGGAGGTTAACGCTACTTCCATATTAGTCTCGTGACGCTCAGGTTTAAACGAAAAGCGGCGCACCTCATAATCGTTAAACGTAATCACCGTCTCAACCTCTACCCCTTGTGTCTCCCCAGCCAGTTGGTACGTAAATGCCACTGACGCCTGATCCAAATCTGGCTGGATGTCCACTTTTTCAAAATGCTGTTTGTTTACATACTCTACCCAGACGGATTGCCAAATTCCTGTTGTTTGTACATACCAGCACCCGAAGTTTTTGTTGATCCAGCGTTGTTTTCCTCTCGGTTGCTCGGTACTCATACAATCTTCCACCCGAACCGTTATGGTTTGCGAGGAATCGTCCACTAAAAAAGGGGTAAGATCAAACGTAAATGAGGTATATCCACCTTCATGACTTCCTGCACAGCATCCGTTCACCCAAACGGTCGTATGGTAATCGCTAGCTTGAAAGTGAAGAAGAATTGTCTTGTTTTTATTTTCATCTGGAATAGAGATGTTTCGTTCATACCAAACGACTGGATGAAAACGTTCATCCCCAATCCCACTTTTTTTCGTCTCATATGTGTAGGGAACGGTTATTTCTTGTTTAAGTTTAGCGCCAGCAAACCAATGTTGTTTCAATCCGATATTTTCATCATCAAATGCAAACGACCATGTGCCATTTAACAAGTCCCAGTCTTGACGGACAAATTTCGGTCGAGGAAAATCGAGTGAATGGTTCATATGCTTCGCTCCTTTTCGGTAAAGAACATCGTTTACAGGCAGTATGAGTGGTTTTGTATGAATTGTCAAACTACTTTGTCTTGAATCTTTTTTAGTGATATGATTTAAGTAAGTTAATATAAAGGGGCGTGTTCAGTCATGACAAAATCAGATTCAACCAAACACGTTACAATTACGACATATTCGGCTTTGATTATAGGTTTTACCTGTTTGTTCATAACGTTGCGAGCCGGTTTCACAGGCTATTTTTATAACGAATACGTTCTTCTTATTCTCATTTTATTAGGCACCACACTTTCCATTTACTCACTCATGAAATCAACCAAAAAGGTTTTACCAACCCTGTCTCTACTCTTCTCACTATCACTTCCACTCTCATTTATTTTCGTTGTTATTTTTTTTGATTTTGCACCTTAACGAGCACGACAGACACTCTTTTCCCCTATACGAAAATGACGTTTCAATAACAGGTTTGTATGTTTACTCGTAAGCTTGCTTCATATTGAGCGTTTATCTAGAAAGGACTGATGGCTATGTATGAGTGGTTAAATCTAGGAAGTCTTGTGATTGGATTGCTTGCATGGACGCTTCCCATTCTAAATTTGGTCAAACATCATAAAAGATGGGTAATCGTTTCTTTAGCAAGTATGAGTGCCTGTATCGTCTCGATATGTTTTCAGCTCCTCTACAATGATTATCTAGTGAGGATAGAGGATTGGTCAGCGCTTATGGACACTTCTCAAAGTGTCATTCTCCTCTCATTTATACTTGCTGCAGGAACCATTTTTCTCAATGGCATTACAGTATTCATTTATAGAAAAAAAAGAGAGTACATGTAAAAGTAATACAAAAAAATTTTAGTAATTCATGCTCAAGCCGATATAAAACAGCCCTCTAATTTTTACCACCTTACCTGTGCTTTTCACCCATTTTTTTCAACCTCTGAATAGCAGGAATGATTTTTGCATAATGTACAGGAAACAAAGCAGGATTTTCTACAATCATCAAGAAGCATTTATGAAAGCGCTTTCTAAAATGTCTCATGGAGGGATTGTGATGAAAAAAAAGATTCAAGCAGTCTTACTCGTCCCTATTGTCGCAAGTGTTTCTTTGCTAGCTAGCTGTGCGGATGAAGAGTCCGCAGGTGCAAACGGTGAAGTCGTCTTAACATGGCTTGTGCGCAGTGATCCAAACTTAATTGAATGGGAACATCGTGTTATTGACGCCTTTGAGGAAGAAAATCCAGGTATTCGTGTTCAGCTACAGACGATTCCTCAAGGAGAAATTGATCAAAAGCTGCAGACGATGATCGCAGGTGGCAACGTACCTGATGTGTGGTCGCCAAACTGGGCTGACTCTGGCTTTGGTAGTTACTATGCAATGGACGCGTTAAAAGATCTAAGTCCTTTTCTTGAAGAAGAACCTGACGTGTTAGATGGCATTGATGAAACCTTAACCGATGTGTATGAGATGGAAGATGGGGTTTATGGGATTCCGATTCTTTCGATGGGCTCGTTTCTTTATTACAATCGTGACCTCTTTGATGAAGCGGGTGTTCCTTATCCGCCTACTGATTGGAATGATGAAAGCTGGGATTATGATGCGATGATTGACGCCGCTCAAGCGATTACGCAAAACGATCTTCCTCCAACCCAGCGCGTTTATGGTGTGCTAGATGAAGATTCACCGAATAAAAATGCGTGGGCATTTGGTGGAGATTTCTTTGCTGATGAAGATTATGAAACGGGAACTTTATCAGAACCTGTCGTGACTGAAAACCCTCGAAATCGAGAGGCGATTCAACAGCGATCAGATTTAATTAATCTTCATGAAGTGATGCCTCCACAAAGTGAAATTGCCGCACTCCAGCAATTGAGTGATCCATTTCTTAGTGGCCGTGTTGGGATGGTGATGAAAGGTGGATGGGGCACGAAACAATATGCAGCAACCGAGCTGAACTGGGGATTAGCCGCCTATCCTTACACGAACGAAGAGCGCCAAATCTCGCTATACGTAGACCCTTGGTCGATTAGCGAAGGCAGCGAACACCCTGAAGAAGCTTGGGAATTCCTAAAATTCCTTCTCGATCCTGATAAAGCGGCAAAATGGATGGTGGAAATGACGTTAGAAAGTCCCGCCAACTCTGATTTGAAAGAGCTATGGTTCGAACTCATTTCTGAGCGGACCGGCATTCCTGTTGAAGACTTACGCATTGCAGAAGAAGGGGCCCTTCAATATGGTCGACCGACTGACAATCACCTTATTTCAAATTTTGCACCGGTCTTAAAACATCAAAACATGACGATTAATTCGATTTACGATCGACGGAAAACGGTTGATGAAGGCATGCGTGAACTTCAAGAAAATATTACGTCACTTACCTATTAACAGGATAGGAGGGAAACTCTATGGAATCGAGCACATCGCCAAAGCAAAGTCGTAAACCACTTAAACGTACATCAATTGGGGCTAAGCGTGAGGAAAAATACTTCTGGCTGTTCATTTCTCCATGGATACTCGGCTTTACAGTCTTTATCGCAGGGCCAATGATCGCTTCCCTTTATTTTAGCTTTACTGACTATGCCATCATGGGAGAAGCGACATTTGTGGGGTTCCAAAACTTTATGAATCTCTTTTCTGACCCTTTGTTCTATCGCTCGTTATTTGTGACAACCGCCTATGCAGCCCTAGCTGTTCCGTTTACGATTATTTTGGCCATTGCCCTCGCTTTATTGCTTAATGCAAAAATAAAAGGTCAGGCGTTTTTCCGCACATTCTTTTATGCGCCTTCGATTATTTCTGGCGTATCGGTGGCATTTCTCTGGATGTGGATTTTAAACCCGCAATTTGGGATCGTCAATTCATTTTTATATGAAGTGTTTGGCATTACCGGTCCTGGTTGGTTTACAGACCCTTATACGGTGATTCCATCTTTTGTGCTAATGCAGCTTACAGCAGTCGGCAGCACGATGATTATTTTCTTAGCAAGTCTGCAACAGTTACCAAAAGAACTTTATGAAGCCGCAGTCATTGATGGTGCGAGTGCTTGGCGACGGTTCCGAAATATTACCGTTCCGCTTATTTCGCCGATAATCCTTTTCAATGTCATCATTTCCATTATTGCATCCTTTCAAATCTTCACCCAAGCGTACGTCATTACGGATGGTGGTCCTGACTGGATGAGTTACTTCTATGTGTATTATTTATTTGAAACAGCATTTTTCCAAAATCGCATAGGCTACGCTTCTGCACAAGCATGGATTTTGTTTATCCTCATCTTTGTTCTTACGTTCTTAGCGCTATATGTTTCCCGTAAAAACGTTCATTACGAATACGATAAATAATCCAAGGAGGTCAAGCAGATGAAGCATTTGTTTAACAAAACCCATTACGCTCCTGGCGAGTTATCAAAGGGAGGAAAAATCCTGACGTACGCTGGTTTACTTGCTTGTCTATCTTTGTTTTTGTTTCCCGTCGTATGGATGGTTTTTACATCGGTTAAGACGCTTGATGAGATTGTTGCAAATCCACTCTCTTTTTTTCCTGATACCTGGAATTGGTCCAACTATCTTGAGGTCTTTCAGAATCACCCTTTTGCCACGTACCTCTGGAATACATCGTGGTATACCGTTGTGACCGTAGTCAGCACCGTCTTTTTCTCAGCGATGATTGCGTTTGGCTTTGCTCGCTTTCGTGCCAGAGGGCAAACATTCTTGTTTGCCATCGTGTTAAGTACAATGATGCTTCCTCAGCAAGTTGTGATGATTCCGCAATATTTGCTTTTCAACTCCATTGGCTGGGTTGACTCCTATTTACCATTGACCGTACCCGCCATTGCCGGAAGTGCCTTTTTAATATTCTTATTACGGCAGTTTTATCTCGGCTTACCAAAGGAACTCGATGAAGCCGTAACCATTGATGGTGGTGGCTATCTCACGATTTTCTTCCGGATTATCCTCCCACTTTCCTTACCAGCAATGGCAACAGCGGCGATTATTGAGTTTATGTTCCGTTGGAATGATTTAATGGGACCGCTCATTTACTTAAATTCTCAAGAGCTTTATCCGCTGTCATTAGGTTTAGCAAACTTCACTGCTGCATATGCTGCCACACCTTGGCAACTACTTATGGCTGCATCGGTGATGGCTGTGCTGCCACCGCTCATTCTATTCTTTTTTGCGCAAAAATATTTTATTCAAGGGGTTGTTATATCAGGCACAAAAGGCTAGACGCATGGGTAACAGGCAGATTCTTACGAGAGTCTGTCTTTTTTCTTTCCATCGGCATGACAGCTTTTCCGACTGAATATGTTGTAGAAACGACAGTTCGGAGAGAGGGATCCCATGAAAATTGATGAAGCAATCGAACGGTTGGTAACGAGGCTTCAAGAAGATCAGCAGGAAGATGGCTCGTGGCAGTACCCGTTTGAAGCAGGCACCTTCACAGATGCATATATGGTTATTTTGCTGAGAACGTTAGAGCAGGATGACGAGACACTCATTCAAGCGTTGGTGAACCGGATGCTGCACGTGCAAGAGGAAAATGGTGCTTGGAAGCTTGTCCAAGATGAAGAAACCGGAAACCTGACAACGACAGTCGAGTGCTATTATGCCATTTTGTATTCAGGCTATGTCAAAAAAGAGGATCCTCGAATGAAACGCGCGAAGGCATTTATTTTAAAAAACGGCGGCCTTGAACAAACTACGTTGTTAACAAAATTTGTCCTTTTGCTAACAGGTCAATATCGTTGGCCAACCTTTTTTCCTGTTCCCATTGAATTGATCCTTTTACCGATCGCCTTTCCATTTAACTTATTTAGTATGTCTGTTTACGGACGTGCACATATGGTTCCGCTTCTTGTCGCAGCAGACAAGAAGCTGGAAGTAAAAACGGCGAGAAGTCCAGACTTGTCGGACTTACATGGGCATTCAAGACATGACCCTTTTTTAGAATGGGCAGAAGGGGACGATTCACGTAAACTGCATGGAACCATTCACTATTTAGTGAAAAAAGTAACGAACCTTCCAGAAAATCTTCATCAACTCGCGATCAGTCGCGCAAAACAGTATATGATGAGCGCAGTTGAGAAAGACGGGACGCTTTTCAGTTACTTCACCTCCACTATGTTTATGATTTTTGCCCTGCTTGCTCTTGGACATTCTAAGAAAGATCCTCTTATTCAACAGGCAGTAAACGGGCTCAAATCATTTCAAACAACTGTTAATGGGCACGCTCACATTCAGTTTACGACGGCGTCCATTTGGAATACGTCTTTAATTAGTTATGCCCTCCAAGAAGCGAACCTGAAGCCTGAAGACACAACAATTAAAAAAGCAACCGAATACCTACTCGCTAAACAACATCACAAATATGGTGATTGGGTCGTTCACAATCCTGCTGTTAAACCCGGTGGCTGGGGATTCTCAACGGTGAATACGATTCAGCCTGATCTTGATGACACGACTTCTTCCCTTCGCGCCCTAACAGCATCTGCGATAAAAGATAAAGACCTACTCGAAGCGTGGAAACGGGGAATGGCTTGGACATCCTCTATGCAAAATAAAGATGGTGGGTGGGCTGCTTTTGAAAAAAATACAGACAGTCGCTTACTTGCCTTACTCCCAATTCAAGAAAGTAAGGGCATTTTAACGGACCCTAGCACACCTGATTTAACAGGCAGAACCATGGAGTTTATTGGAAATTTCGCACATACGAAAGACAATCATTCGGCTCTTAAAGATGGCGTACGATGGTTAAAAAAGAATCAGCAGAAAGACGGGTCTTGGGAAGGGCAATGGGGCGTTAACTATATTTATGGTACGTGGGCTGCATTAACGGCTCTTGATGCAGCAAATGTCTCGTCTAAACAATCGACTATAGTAAAAGCGGTTAAGTGGCTAAAATCAATCCAGCTTGATGATGGTGGCTGGGGAGAGTCTTGCTTAAGCGATCGCCACAAGCGCTACAAATCTCTCTCGGCAAGTACCCTTACGCAAACGGCTTGGGCGGTAGATGGCCTTATTGCTGTCTCTGAATTTCCCGATAAATCCATTCGTGACGGCATCCGCTATTTACTTGCTCATATTGAAAAACACCCGTGGACAGAGGATTATCCTGTAGGCAAGGGACTAGCCGACAGGATTTACTTTCACTACCATAGTTACCGTCATTTTTATCCGTTGCTCGCATTAGCCCACTACCGGAAAAAGTTTAAGAATGTGTAGGGAAACATTGACCTCGTTTTCACATTTTCGGCACATAAAGCTACCGTTTTGGTAGCTTTAGTTTTCTTTTACGTAAGTGATCCAGTCTCCTGATTTGATCGGGTTAGAGATATGCTGGAAAAAATCGGTTGCGATATAGCCGTACGCTTGGACAACTTCGTCCTTATGTACGACGTCCATGACGATTCGCTCGTACTCGTTCCCTTCTTGGCGACCTTCTTCATATCCTTCTAATCGATCAATAGCTTTTAACATATTTACGGAAACGATATAAAGCTCACCTTGAATAAACTGCCCTTTCTTATTTCGTGCAATTGGATAGCCGTAAGGCGTAGCATGCAACTCTCCTTCTACCGCACATCCCACCCCTATACATTCTGCACCTTTTAAGAAACCAGCGTTTGAACCACCTTTTCGCAACGTACCGTATACAAATAATAGATTCATCTTATGGTCACTACACCTTTTTAGTATCGATCTTAGCGGTTTTTTTATTAAACACAACAAAAAGCAGCCATTGACTGCTTTTCGTATGTGGTTTTATCTCGACTTTACAATTTCGTCACGTAACGCTCGCTTTAAAAATTTTCCGACAGACGTTCTCGGTAGCTGATCCATAAAAATAACGTCGTCTGGGAGCCACCATTTCGCAAATTGTTGCGCTAAATAGTCGTTAATCTCTTCTTTCGTCGCGCTTTGTCCTTCTTTAAGAACCACACACGCAACGGGGCGCTCTTGCCATTTCTCATGAGGAACGGCCACGACCGCCGCTTCGAGAACAGCTTCATGACCCATTATCGCATTTTCTAAATCAACAGATGAGATCCATTCTCCTCCACTTTTAATTAAATCTTTTGTACGATCGACGATTTTTATTGACCCTTCTTCATCGATTGTTGCAACATCACCAGTATGAAGCCAGCCGTCACGAAAAGCTTGGTCACTTCGATCATCTTCATGGTATTGATCTGCAATCCACGGCCCACGGATTAGCAACTCCCCCATTTCCTTGCCGTCCCACGCAATTTCTCCATTTTCATTCACGCCTTTAAGATCAATTAACGGAACAGCCATTCCTTGTGTAGCACGTACGTTAAACCGATCGGCTTCGTCCCAATTTTGTTGATGGCTTTTTAAGCGTGAATAGGAAACGATCGGTGATGTTTCAGTCATGCCGTATGCATGAAAAAACGGCACCTTAAGCTTTTTCTCAAAGGTTTCAATCATACTTTTTGGCGCAGCAGAACCACCGCAAATGACTGCACGTAAGCTACTTAAATCATAGTTTCCTTTTTGAACGACCTGTAGCAAGCCGAGCCAAATAGTCGGAACGCCGCCTGTAAATGTAACTTTTTCGTTTTGAATTAACTCCGCTAATAATTGTGGCGTGAATTGAGGACCAGGAAGCACTTGCGTTGCCCCGTAAAACGTTGCGCTAAACGGCAGTCCCCACGCGTTTACATGGAACATCGGAACGACTGGCATACACACATCATTCTCTGAGAGTGCCGTAGTATCAACCATTCCTTGAACCAGGCTATGAAGGGTAATCCCTCTGTGTGAATAAAGAACCCCTTTAGGCTTTCCTGTTGTAGCAGATGTGTAGCACATTGCCGCGGGTTCATGTTCATCAAGGTCGTCTAAAAACGGAAACTGCGGATTCCCTTTTTCAAGTAATGATTCATAAGAATAAAGCGGACGTAGCGTTGATTCGGGTAGTTGCTCTTTATCTGTCATGACAATAAACGTATGGACAGTGGTCAACTTATCTTGAACCGCTTCTATTACTGGCAATAGATCTTCATCAATAAGAAGAATTCGATCTTCAGCATGATTAATTACGTACACAAGATGGTCGGCAGATAATCGCATATTAATCATATGCAAGACCGCCCCAATTCCAGGAGCAGCAAAATATGCTTCTAAATGGCGATGATGATTCCAGGCTACAGTTCCAACTCGCTCACCTCGTTTAAGACCAAGCTCTGTCAAAATACTTGCTAAAGCTCGTGTGCGCTTGCCAATTTCTTTGTACGATAACCTGTGAGTCTTGTCTAGTGTTCTTGAAATGACTTGCTTTGTTGGAAAATATCGTTCCGCACGTTCAAGCATTGGCGGAATGGTTAACGGTGTATTCATCATAATGCCAAAACCCCTTCCCTCTCTATGTATGCGTTTTCAAATCCTTATCTATTATTCTACCAACCACTCAGAAAACAAGCAATTTATATTTATAAGATTCTTAATTTAGTCAATTTCACAACATCAAATTAATGCGAAAAAGGCGTACAATCCATTAAATTGACGATCCTACCAAACCATAAAAAAAAGAAACTCTAAGCAGAGCTTCTAGCAATTGATCGTTAAAAGAACCCAAATAATTTCTTCTTTTTCTTCCCTACTCTTTCTGGAGGGTTTAAATAAATATGCTTATTTTCAATCATTAGTCGAGCGTTTTCTTGGTATTCGTACATCAGGTTTGAATCAAAGCGTTCTTCCACATAAGCATACGCTTCCCGCATTCGTAACGTACGATTTGCTGTGTTATGTACGTCAGAAGCAATCACGTGAACAAGGCTTGCTTCCATTAATTCCTCGCTTAGCTTTTGGATATCCTTCCCAAAATAACCGGTTAAACTTGAGGACGTTAATTGCGCAAGTGCCCCATTTTTAATTAATTCATATAGCTTATTAGGTGAGTCCATGATGACTTTATTACGCTCAGGATGAGCAATAACTGGGATGTACCCTTGAGAACCTAAATCATAAAACAACCGATTTGCGTAGACTGGAATATCGTTAGAAGGAAACTCAACGAGTACATATTTGCTGTTCCCTAAACTTAAACTCGCTCCCGAAGCCAAATCACTTTGGATGTCCCCATATAAACGTATTTCTTGACCAGGTAAGACTGTTAAAGGAATCATTTGCTTTGCAAGCTCTTGATTTAGTTCCGCTACAGCATCATGTAAATGGGACCCATCTAAAAGTGGGAAGCTAGGATGCTGATGATGAGGCGTTGCCACCATTTTTGTAATGCCCACACTTACCGCTTCTTCGGCAATGGCAATACTTTCTTCAATGGTTTTAGCACCATCATCTAGCCCAGGTAAGATATGACTATGAATGTCAATCATCCAATTCGCCCCATTTCTTTTTATTGATAATAATAATATGTGTTTTGATCAATTGGTTTGTTATTTAAGACAACGCCAAGCAGGTTTGCTTTTGCTTTTTCAAGGTTTGCTTTTGCTTTTTCCAATTGATCGCGATCGGTTTTCCCACTTGAAGTCACAAGAATCGTCCCGTCCACTTTGCTTGATAAAATTTGTGCATCTGCTACAGCCATAACAGGCGGCGTGTCAACGATTACAACGTCAAAATTTTCGCTTGCTTCATTGATCACAAGCTCCATCATTTTAGAATTTAATAGCTCCGCTGGATTCGGCGGGATCGGACCACACGTTAATAAGCTAACGTTTTCGATAGATGTTTCTTGTGCAACATCAACAAGCTTGTGCTGTCTTGTTAATACATTTGTGAGACCATGCGTATTCATCACACCAAACGTATAATGTGCCGTTGGCTTTCGCATATCTGCATCAATTAATAAGACGTTCTGTCCATTTTGTCCCATAACAACAGCTAGATTCGAAGCGGTTGTTGATTTTCCTTCACCAGGACCTGCGGATGTAATAAGTAATGTACGAATGTCAGTATCGATAGCGGAATATTCAATATTTGTACGGATATTACGGTATTGTTCAGTAATCGGCGAATGTTTACTTACATCAGCGATTAGTTGTCGTTTCTTTTGTACTTGACCTTTTTTATTACGCGTTGACCTGGCCATGAGTCACCTACTTTCTTAAACTATGACGATTTCCTTGTTGTTTCAACTGCATCCATCGTTGAGACAGCTCCAAGCACAGGGAGGTCTAAGATTTTCTCAATATCTTTTTCTGTTTTTACCGTAGTATCTAAGTATTCAAGTAGAAAGGCTAGACCTACCGCACCCATTAACCCTACAACAAACGCGATTGCCATGTTTAAGACCGTATTTGGACTTGATGGCGATGGATCTTCTCCTACCACTGCTTCTGATAAAATTGTGACGTTATCTGTGCTCAAAATATCAGGGATTTGCGTTTCAAACACGCTTGATAGTTCATTTACAATGTCAGTTGCTTCGACTGGATCATCAACCTCCACTGTAACGAGTAAGACTTGAGAATTATTTTGATTTGTTACAGACACCATATTTTGTAGTGTACTAAGACTATAGTCTAGGTTTTGGTTATCAATCACTTCATTTAAGATACGAGGACTTTTAATAATTTGCGTGTACGTTCCTACCAACTCTAAACTTGTTCGGACATCATTTTGGGTGACGCCTTCTTCTGTACCAGCTTGATAGATTAAGAGTTCTGCTGAACGCTCATACTTTGGAGTAAGGATAAAAGCACTAACAAGTGCACCAGCTAACATTGCTAACAACGGAATCGCTACTAATAATTTCCATCGTTGTTTTAATGTTTGAAAGATCTCTTTCAAACTAATCGTTTCTTCCATCTAATCGCTAACCTCCTAAACATATACCATAACTCAAATCGAATTATATCACAATTTGCTTGTAATATTGCGAAATTGTCGTCTTTTTTTATTCATGATTCTACCATTTTGTACAAGATCAGACGGAATTCTTCTTTTTGCATGGTTACCTTTTACGAAAAATTACAAAAGAATTGTCTTGTCCTTCTGAACAGCTTCTTTTATCCTAGTAAGAGGGACATTATTCCATACTCTATTACACACTTACATTCCAATAGTAGAAAGGCGTACTTAAATGAAGAAAAAGACGGCATTGAAAGTTACAGCACTCATCTTTGGCATTCTTTTTTTAGCGGTGATTGGCTTTGGCCTTTATATTTTTAATGATATTCGCAGTACAGCGAATGAAATGTATGAGCCATTAGGTGATCGTCAAGGTTCATCTCCAATAAGAGAGATTGAGATTCAAGATGGGGAGCCTATTTCCGTACTATTAGCTGGTGTTGACCATACGCCAGGCCGAGAAGAAGACGTTGTTGGACGTTCAGATTCTATAGTTGTAATGACATTAAATCCTACAGATGGGTCCACAAAAATGTTATCGATCCCGAGAGATACAAGGGTTGATATTGTTGGCAGAGGGACAACCGAAAAAATTAACCACGCCCATGCTTACGGTGGTCCAGAAATGTTAATTAATACGGTAGAAGAAGCGTTTGATATTCCAATTGATCATTACGCAGGAATTAATATGGAAGGTTTCACACGCTTAATTGATGCGTTTAATGGCGTACAAGTTTATAACGATTTATCGTTCACAATGGATGGCTCACAATTTCCTGAAGGAACAATTGAACTTGATGGAGAGGAAGCATTAAAGTATACGCGGATGCGCTATGATGATCCACGTGGAGATGCCGGTCGTGCGAATCGTCAGCGCGACGTGATTGAAGCATTAATGAACGAAGCAGCTTCCTTAGGTTCTGTTACGAAAGCTGGTGAGATTTTAGACGTACTTGGATCAACTGTTCGTACAGACTTATCTTTAGGAGATATGTGGTCTTACCAATCAGACTATATGGATGCACTAAATCAAGTCGAGCAAATCGAAGTGAATTATACCGGACAAACCATTGATGGTCTATGGTATGCGATCGTGTCTGATGAAGAAAAAGCACGGGTTCGTGATGAAATGCGCAACCACTTAGACATATAGTCATCGTTAAAAAATCGTGCTGATTGATCCAGCACGATTTTTTTCTTCTATTATAATTGGTGTATCTAAGAAACGAGTCTCAATCCAATAACAGCCACAACGACTAGCCCAATAAAGAAAATGCGAAGTCGATCTTTTGACTCATTGTAATAAACCATGCCAACTAGCGCACTACCAACCGTTCCAATTCCTGTCCAAACTGCATACGCTACGCCAAGCGGAATTGTCTCCATAGCCAACCCGAGAAGGGTGAAGCTTATAATAAAACCAATAATTAGAACGGCAAAGCCTTTTCTCTTTTGCCCTTTCGTAATCATTTGGATTCCACTTACACCGACCACTTCAAAAATACCTGCGATAATCAACATTACCCAGCTCATGCTTCATCCATCCTTTCTACTTTCTTATCACCAGTGACGAGCTTAAGACCAAGCACACCTGCGAGTAATAAGACAATAAAAAAGAGCATCCATATATTAAACGGCGCATCAAATAGAACAATATCAACAAATACGGTTCCAACAGTACCTAACGCTACGAAAATTGCGTATACTGTACTCGTTGGCAAAACTGTAGCAGCACGAACGAGCAGGGTGAAGCTTATGATGATTCCAATCACCGTGAGTGTCCACTCAAATGGTGTACTAGCATATTTCAAACCGGTTGCCCAACCAACTTCGAAAATACCTGCTATAATAACTAAAATCCACATAGGTCTCACGCACCTCTTATAAAAAATGAAATACTAACTAACGGTAGTTAGTATAGCACCGATTTTTAAGATTGACAATGACTTTTTGAAAGGATGGAATAATGAGCACAAAAGAACGAATTATTGATGCGGCTTTGCAAGCATTTTCAAAGCACGGTTTTGAAGGAACGACGTTGGCCCAAATTGCAAAAAACGTAGGCATTCAAAAACCGTCTATGTATAATCATTTTAAAAGTAAAAATGAACTCTTTTTACTCATCTCCGAGCGAA
The DNA here is from genome assembly GCF_047238345.1 of Shouchella phoenicis. Classification (NCBI taxonomy): domain Bacteria; kingdom Bacillati; phylum Bacillota; class Bacilli; order Caryophanales; family Bacillaceae; genus Shouchella; species Shouchella phoenicis. The sequence continues at coordinate 3,501,458 of NZ_JBDFMQ010000001.1, forward strand.
TTACGAATCAGTTGGTCACGAACATACAAACGACTGCTAAACATTATGAAGAGACGGATATAGAGACAAGGCTTTACGCTGTCCTTAAACATAGCTGTGACTTTATCATTCACGAACAAGAAGGTGTTATGTACAAACGTTTTATGCTCTTTCCACCAGCCGAGCTTAGGTCGAATGTACGAGAGATTGTGCAAGCAGGAGATCAAGAAATCAACCAGGTTCTTCACCAACTTTTTCAACAAGGCTTAGATGAAGGGCGACTTCGGCATATACCTGAACAAATGTTTCATTCTGCTTATTATTGTTTATTAGATGGCTTATTTACCGAAAGCTTCATTTATGATGATTCTGACTTTCAACGCCGATTTAAAGAAGCCTGGACCGTTTTCTGGTATGGGATTTCAAAAGAATGTTAACCCCCCTTTCATTTTTTTAGGTTTGAGGGTCACACCCTATGGGAATTCATACACACAATACTGAATTTCTATTAGAGGAGAGATCATCATGAATGTACTCGTCATTGGTGCAAATGGACAAGTCGGAAAACATGTTGTTCAACAATTAAAGGAAAGTGAACATACGTCGATTGCAATGGTTCGTAAAGAAGAACAAGTTGCCACTATGAACGATTTAGGAGCAGATGAAGTGGTTATTGCTGATTTAGAGGACGATTTTAGTCATGCCTTTAAACAAGCAGATGCTGTCATTTTTGCAGCTGGCTCAGGTGGTTCTACTGGAGCTGACAAAACATTAATTATTGATTTATGGGGTGCGATCAAGTCATTTCAATATGCCGAAAAAGCATCAATTAACCACTTTGTTCAGCTAAGTTCAATTGGTGCCGGTGATCCAGACGCCCAGCCTGACAAAATTAAGCATTATATGGTGGCGAAAGCCGTATCGGATCAAATGCTCATGTCTACATCCTTATCTTATAGCATCGTCCGCCCAGGTCCGTTAACGAATGAAGATGCTACTGGCAAAATTAAAGTGGCTGACGCATTTAACGATGTTGGTGAAGATTCCATCACACGAGCAGACGTTGCTACTGCTCTCATTGATTCTCTCACGAACAAAGCAACGTACGGAAAGGCATTTGAAATTCTCGCAGGTGAAAAAGAGATCTCAGACGCCCTTTCCACTCTTAACTAAATCGATACAACAAAGACCTGCTAATATGCATTAGCAGGTCTTTTTATCCTCGTACGCGTTCCATATTGGCTGCTTCTCTTGATGTCTCAAACATATAGCTTTTTTGCCTCATCGCAATGTTTAGCACAACACCAATCGCAATTAGGTTCGTCATGAGTGCACTTCCTCCATAACTTAAAAACGGAAGCGCAATTCCTGTAACAGGCATTAAGCCAACTGTCATCGCGATATTTTGAAAAATTTGAAACGTCAACATCCCAGCTATCCCTGCAATAATATACGTCCCGTATAAATCCTTGCATGCCATTGCCAGCACGACCATTCGATAAATAAGTAGAAAGAATACACATATGACAAAGGTTGAACCAATAAAACCAAACTCCTCGCCAATGACTGCAAAAATAAAATCGGTATGCAATTCTGGTATAGCGGCATTCGCTGCTTGAACGCTATTTAAAAACCCTACACCTGTCAATTGTCCCGAACCGATACCGATGGTTGCACCTAGGGTTTGCATCGCATAACTCGATGCATATTCCTCAGGGTAGAGCCACCCGTAAATTCGCTCAAGTTGATGTGACTCTAATATCTCCCAAGCAATAAGTAAATCGACATAGTTAAAAAAGAGATAAAAAATGAACGCCACAAAAATGACTCCCGCACCTGCCAAGGATAAAATCATTTTTAATGACATGTTAGAAACTAAAATTGCAACAGCCACAATAGAGACAAGAACAAGAGCTGAACCAAGATCTGGCTGCTTTAAAACTAAAAAGATCGGTGGTAAACTCACTGCTACAATGAGACCTAATTTTATTAAATCAGCTTTCAATCCTTGTTCGGGATAGCGTCGGTTCAAATAGAAAACAAGATGTGCTAGCGTAAGCACTAAAATAATTTTCATAATTTCCGATGGTTGGTAAATGGCAGATCCGTTTACGCCAATCCACCTTGTTGCATTATTAACTGTTACACCAAAAAATTCTACAATTAAAAGTAAAATCATACCAAACGCATAAAGTGGGATTGTTAAATATTTAAAATATTCGTAATCAATAAGCATGATGATTGCAATTAAAATGGCTCCAATTATCATCCAACGCGCTTGTGACAAAACAAAGACATGACGATAGGCTTCATCTGAAACATATTGAGCTGTCGTCCCCGCATATATGGCCATCGCGCTTATACATAAAAGCAAAAATACTAGGAAGAGTAACGTATAATCAATTCGGTCACGCCAATGCTTATCCCGTTCCATGATACCCCCCTTTTTTCCTTTACATCCCTACTATCATACCATGTTTTTCGTTGCAACGTCGCGAATCATCTTGCATTTTACTTTTCGATTTTTTATTTGATATAATTAATCTAACCTATTATAAAGGAGTTTTTTTATGTCCATTCTTGTCACTGGAGGCGCTGGATACATCGGAAGCCATACATGTGTAGAGCTACTGAACGCTGGATTTGATGTGGTCGTAGTAGATAATCTTACGAACAGTCGTGAAATCACACTAAAAGAAGTTGAATCGATTACAAATAAAAACTTAACACTTTATTCAGTAGATTTACTCGACTCGGAATCCTTACATAAGGTTTTTGAAAACCACACCATCGACGCAGTGATTCATTTTGCCGGTTTAAAAGCGGTTGGTGAATCAGTTGAAAAACCACTCTATTATTACGAAACGAATTTACGTACTACGATTAACTTATGTAAAGTCATGGAAGCACATCATGTACATAAACTTGTATTTAGCTCTTCTGCTACTGTATACGGAATTCCTGAACAGGTTCCTGTCTTAGAAACGGCACCGATCCAAGCTACAAATCCGTACGGTCGTACAAAGATTATGATCGAAGACATCTTACGTGATGTTGCCGCAGCGAGTGATAAATGGAGCATCTCACTATTGCGTTACTTTAATCCGATCGGCGCTCATAAAAGTGGACGTATTGGGGAGGAACCAAGCGGGATTCCAAATAACTTAATGCCGTATATCACTCAAGTTGCAGTTGGAATAAGGGACGAGCTCTCCGTCTTTGGCGATGACTATCCTACAGAAGATGGCACATGCGTCCGTGATTATATTCACGTTGTTGATTTAGCATTAGGTCATCTAAAAGCACTTGAAAAACTTGATTCTTCCTCTGGAACTCAAGCATACAACTTAGGAACCGGAAATGGATACAGTGTTTTCCAAGTGATCTCAGCCTTTGAAGAAGCTTCAGGAAAAACCATTCCAAAAAAAGTTGCCCCACGTCGTGCTGGAGATGCCCCTGTCACGTACGCCGATGCAACAAAAGCGGAACAAGACTTAGGTTGGAAAGCGGAACGTGGCCTTCTAGAAATGTGCGAAGACTCGTGGCGCTGGCAATCTCACCGATCAAAACAAAACGCAAAATAAAGAGACAAGCTTCGGAGGCGACAAGATGCTTCGAAGCTTTTTCTTCGTACCTATGTATACAGCCCCCTTTAACCGTTGACACTAATCTTATTGTGTTAAGCAGTAGACATTCTGGGTATAGATAAAAAAGTAAAAAAACGAAAGAGGGATGGACATGCAGATAAAGAAATCAGCTGAACAATACTGGATGGAGTCGGATCAGCAAGAGAAGATTGCTGAACTAACGTTTACAGATAATGAACAAACACTTACGATCACCCATACATTTGTAAAACCAGATCATCGAGAACAAGGGCTAGGCGCTAAATTGATTGCAGCACTTGTGGAAGACGCTCGAAAAAATAAGCAGAAAATTGATCCTGTCTGTCCATATGCCGACGCACAATTTGAACAACATCCTGAATATAAAGACGTCCTTCTCTAAGGTTGTACAAAATCTTTCATACTTTCGTCCTTGTTTTCATGTTAAGATAGGGAAAGATTTGCATGATTATAAATTTATTTACACGGAGGACTTTCGATGAAAACAACCTTCACTATTTGCACTCGTTTGCGATTTGTGAGTGTTCTTTTTGGTGTCATGTTACTAGCAGCATGCACAACACCCGAAAGTAGTCCTGCTCCTAATAATCCCGATGATCCAAATAATCAATCGAATAGTCAAAACGACGAGAATAACGTAAGCGAAGAAGAGCATCACCGTCAAACAAACGAGGAGCATGACGAAAGTGAATTAACTTTCTCTGTAGGAAACGAAACCCAAACACTTTCTGCTGAAGTCATAACAGCCCCGTTTGACGCCATGTATACCGTACCCGATGAAATGGACATATCCACCAGTGATCAAGCGTTAACGTTTACCGGTACTTCTACTTTGCCCTATGACTTACAGATTACGGTCAGCACGGAACCACTTCCTTCCGACGTTGATTTAGCTAAACAACGGGATTATACATCTTTATCTTTGCGCTCAAATGAAAATGAGCCGAATGACATCGACTTAGAGCTTTTTCCGGAGCTGCCATTTGACTACTATTATTTAATCGAAACAGATAACGAAACAATCCATCGACTCGGTCTTTTTGATGAAGAAACGGACAAGATGTATCGCGCAACTTTAAATACACCAGAAATTGCAGCCACAGATCCAGATTCTTATCGTGCCGTTGTAAGCCTTTTTCACGCAATTGTGTCTTCAGCCAATGATATAGATGAAGACATTAATGTGGATGACGACCTTGCCTCTATGCCTCTTCTTGATAAACTACAGGACCGATCCACTCACGATGAACAGGAAGAAACTGTTGATGAAGATTCTTCTGTTATGTCCATTCATTTTGAAGAAGAAGAGCATAACTTTTTTGTTGAGTCGCACACTCTTTTTGACTCCATTACGATTTCTCTTCCACAAGGCTACGAGAAACGATCTTTAGGCGAGAATTCATATAGTTTTACAAACCGAGAGGATGATGAATTCAGTGCTATCACACTCATTGTCGGGTTAACGCACCCTGACATTCCTCTTGACCTACATGTGAATGCTTTACGCTCATCAAATGAAGAATTACGAACAGAAGAGTATCCAATGCTTGATGTCTTCGACTATGTGTTTGTAGAAGAAATCAATGAAACGAAATTATTTCAGAGCGCTACGCTAATAAAAGAACGAGAAGATGGTCGAATATTTGAAGCATCAATTCGAACGACCGAATCCTCTCTTGATGATCTTGCTTTTACAAAGCTCATGACTTCTTTATTAGATGTAACCGATGAGGAGGAGGAGCCTGTTAAATAAGCAGGCTTCTTTTTTTATTTGTAATGTCCGCCGATTTTTTTGCTTCGATCAAGAAGCTGAGAAGCTTGCGTTAATGAAGATGCTCGTTGAATCGAGACTTTTCCATACCTGTCACGAATTTGATCCATGACATAACCGATTTGGGAAAGCCGATCGCGATTTTCGTTATCATCCAGCAAACTCATTTGCCAATTTTGATCGCTTTGAAGATTGGTGATCCCTACACTTACGCGACGAACGGGAAAACCATCCCAATATCGCTCTAAAAGCTTATTGACACCTTTAAATACTTCCATTGTAATATTTGTTTCAATTGGCAACGTTAGCTGTCGATGAATGCTTCGCTTCTCAACATGAGTCGCCCCGTTTAATCCTAAGCTAATCGTCGCCCCCATCTTTCCAGCGTGACGCGCTCGTGAACACACCTCTTCACATAATTCCAGTAGCACAACATGTAAATCGGCTTTTTTTACATAGTCACGGGGGAGGGTCATCCCGTTGCCAAATCCCTTTCTTCCGGCATGAGCCGCTCGGGTTACCGGTGAGTAATCAACGCCATTTGCAGACATCCATACAACCTGACCATGCAAGCCAAACTTTTCTTTAATACGCGCACCCTCTGTTTGCGCGAGCTGACCAATGGTACGAATGCCCATGCTTTTAAAGTGGAGCTCCATTTTCTTACCGACTCCAAATAAGTCACCGATAGGAAGCGGCCACATCTCCAACTCAATCATATCTTTCGCTAATGTATGAACGCCGTTTTTATTCTTTTTTGCAAATAGGTCGCATGCCAGTTTAGCAAGGATTTTATTTTCCCCAATGCCTATTCGCGCTCGTAAACCCATTTCATGTTTAATCCGTTCTTGAATGATGTGGGCAATCTGTCGAGGACTACCAAACAAGCGCTGACTCCCGGTCACATCCATAAATTGTTCATCAATTGAATAAGGTTCTACCAAGTCCGTATATTCACCGATTAGTTTAGAAATCCGAATTGATACATCTACGTATTTCTGCATTTGAGGTTTGACAACGACGACGTCAGCACATTTTTGCTGGGCCTCATACAATCGTTCTGCATTTTGAATGCCTTTTGCTTTAGCAAGTGGACACGCTGCTAAAATAACCCCACTTCTTCGATTCGGGTCTCCTGATACGACAAGAGGCCTTCCAGCATACTCTGGATTTTCTACATGTTCAATTGAAGCATAAAAAGACTCCATATCGATTAATAAAATCGCTTGTTCCTTCGTCATTTGCCTACCTCCTCTCGTATAGTATACCCGAATATACGTTCCTAAACTAGCTAATATACGTATATACGTTCGTTTATTTTTGGTATCGCCGCCGAATATTTCCAAATAAAAAGACAAGCCTCCCTTTCCTAAGGGAAACTTGCCTTTTATCACGTAATTTTCCAATAAGTATAAATGGATAACCAATAAATTGGTTTAAACAAGAAAAAGCGTGGTATAGATACATATATCCATCCCACGCCTTGTTAGTAGTTATACTCTTAATGTAAACGTTTTGCACCTAAGTATCTCGGACCCCAGTATACATTGTTAAGATCAGATACTTCAACACCACGTGAAGAACCAGTGTGAATGAACTTGTTATCGCCAATATAAATACCGTTATGAGTCGGACCAGCTGCATATGTCTCAAAGAACACAATATCGCCAATGCTTGGAGAACTTACTGAAGTTCCAGCATTCCATTGAGCTGCTGCTGTACGAGGTACTTCAAGTCCATTTTGACGGAAAATGTATTGAATCATTCCGCTACAATCAAATCCTGCTGTTGTCGTTCCTCCCCATAGATAAGGCACACCAATAACTGATTGCGCTGAAGAAATCAAACCTGAAACAACATTGCTTGAGCTAGCAGTAGATGTGTTGCTTGTGCTCGTATTTGTTGCTGGAGCTGCATTGTTATTCGTGCTTGGTGCAGGAGCAGCTGCATTTGATGAAGAATTGGAGCTCTCAGAAGCTGTAGACTCACTGCTTGAAGATGAGTTTGAGCTATTATTTGAGCTCGTGCTCTCGCTTGAAGATGAGCTATTGTTTGAGCTTGTGCTTTCGCTTGTAGATGAGCTGCTCGTGCTTGCAGATGCTGGGCTACCGTTAAGCGTACTTTGTGTGCCTGATCCTACGATACCGTCAACAGAAATACCATTTGTGCGTTGGAATTCCATAACTGCATTTTTTGTAATCTCACCATAGTAACCAGTTGGCTCTTGATTAAAGTAACCAAGTGTACGTAATTGTTGTTGTAATTCTGTTACGTTTTCACCACGTGTACCTACACGCATAGCAGATGAAGAAGATGATGGTGACTCAGAAGCTTGCTCTTTAGGCTCTGAAGTCTCTTCTGTTGTCGTTTCTGCTTCTGTTGTTGTTTCTGTTGTCGTTTCTGCAGGCTTTGTTTCTGCAGGCTTCGACTCTGTTGTAGTCGTTTCTGACGCTACAGGTTGAGCATCTACATTATTTAACGCGCCACGTGTCTCTGGACCAACGATTCCATCAATTAAACGTAATCCTTGCTCTTTTTGGAACGCAATGACTGCATCACGTGTAATTGAACCGTAGTAGCCAGTAGAAGATTGGTTAAAGAAACCTAAAGAGCGCAACTCGTCTTGAAGATTTGTTACACTGTCTCCTCTACTACCGATTCGTAATAAATTTGATTGTTGTGTCGTTGTTTCTTTCTTTACTTCTGTGTTTGAAGATTTTTTATCTAATAGCGCACCGAATGTTTCAGGCCCCGCAATGCCGTCCACTCGAAGGTTATTTTCTTTTTGATAATCCAATACAGCGTCACGCGTGTATGTCCCAAAATAACCTGTTGCCGTATGATATGTAAAAAATCCTTTTTCTTTAAGTATGTTTTGCAGTTCTGTTACATCTTGATGAGACATACCTTGTTTTAATACCTGATCACCGACTGCCGCTTCTGATTCCTGTGGAGCAACTGCTACAACTCCAGCAACAACGGCTGAAGAGAATAAAAATTTGTTTAAAGTTGATTTACTCAAGAGAATGCCTCCTCAAAATTTTAAGATTGATCTAGTTTGTTATGACATGAATGTGTAAGTTAAAATACTACATTATCTTCTTCGACAAGATTGACTAAATTTTACACGATATTTCGCTTCTAATCTATCAATGTAATCAAAATGTAATATTACAATTCAAGAGAAAACGTCAAAATCGCGATACTATCCCCGTTTTTTGCAGAAAAAAATTTTTCCAATCAGTAGATTACTAGCTTAATGATACAAAAAAACTTGGTGCCATTTAGACACCAAGTCTATTAAACCGTTTTTTATCGACTGAAGTGACGCTATTTCATACCGGCACGGCCTTAGCTATTCCGCAATAAACGCTCCATCGCTATTTAATTGACAATTGTTACAAACAATATTGCTATTATCATTCGTTAAATGACGAATACTATCTGTTATGAAATTCAATCAATTACTTAACAAGGCCCTTTGCTTTAATATGTCCTGCTAAGGCATATAGAGCTAGTGTTGAAGCGAAATGAGACGATACATCATTGGCATCTTGCTGTGGATAGACTTCCACAAAATCCATTCCTACCACTCCTCTTGATGTAAATTCATGGACGAGCGTTAGCAATTCATACGATGTAAGACCGTTCGTATCGATTGGACCACCTGGGTTATAAGCAACATCTAACACATCGCTACAAACCGATAGATATACGAAGTCCACATCTTTCGCTGCTTCTTTGTAGAGTTTAGCCGCAAACTTCCGAAGATTATCTGTTTCTTTCATCTCTGTAAGTGTATACGTTTTTGCGCCAGCTTCTTGTGCGTAGCGCCCTGTTTCTGGTTTGTTTCTCGGCCCATGAATACCTAGGTGCAGCAAGCTTTCGTTGCGAACCTGATCCAGCTCATAAAGTCGAGCAAATGGCGTAGAACGCGCGTATTTTTCCCCTTCAAAATGTGGCATATTATCATAGTGCGCATCTAAATGGAGAATGCCAATTTTTTTATTTGGGTTTTGCTCCGCTAATCCAGCTAAAATCGGATACGTAATACCGTGGTCGCCTCCAAGCGCAATAGGGAAAGCATCTTTCCCCCATACATCTTTAGCGAACGTTCGAATTCGCTTCATTGTTTCTTCCACATCTGCTGGAACCACGTCAATATCACCTAAGTCAGCAAGCTTCAGGTGTTCAAATACATCGATATGGTTCAGCTCAGGCAAATACCCCGAGTAGCGTCCTGAAGAAAGACGCATCACTTTAGGACCTAACTCACATCCCGTGTAGTCTCCCCATGTTACAGCCCCCTCCCAAGGGACACCGTAAATAAGAACATCTGCATCTTGAATCTGTTCAACTGTACCATTTTTTGCCCCTAAAAAAGGGGGCGTATTTCCATAGATAGGCTCTGTCATCAATGATCGCTCCTCTATAAACCATTTCTCCCTGTATTCATACCTGTTTGACGAAAAAGAAAACATCTTTTCATAAGCATGTAGAATCGAAGAAGGTTTTTAAAAGCAACATATCTAGTCAATCATTCGACTTGATTTTGACTTTGCAGTTGTCGCTTCCATTCGTTTTGCTAGAGGTTTTTTTAACAATAACCCAAAAGCAAGCGCAAGCACAAAGATCAAGATAAGCCAACCAATCATGGACCACACCGTCGGCCACACCATACCAGCTACCGCTTCTCTTAACAAATTAATGGCGTACGTAAACGGCAAAAACGGGTTAATCGCTTGAAAAAATGGTGGCGCCACTTGAATAGGAAATGTACCGCCTGCCCCTGATAACTGAAGTACCATCAACACAATTGCCAGCGCTTTTCCGATATTCCCAAATACAGAGGCTAAGGTGTAGACAATCGTCATAAACACGAAGCCTGTTAGAATGGTAAACAAAATAAAATAAAATGGGTGAGCCGCGTACGTACCTAATAAAAGCAAATTCCCCACGCTCACTATAACCCCTTGTAACAAGCTAACGAGTAAAAACAAGACAAGTCGCCCTAAATAAATATGATGATAGCGATAGCCTTCTCGCATATCCTTTGGGTGCACATCTGTTTTCAATAAGTTAACTAATAATAACGAGCCAACCCATAAAGACAAGGCTGTATAGAACGGTGCATTTGCAGAGCCATAATTCGGTATTGGATAGAGTTGATTTTCGACAAGTTGGACGGGTTCTCTAAAAAAAGCACTCTCTTCTTCAATATCATTCCGTAGAAGCGAAATCATGTCGTTTAAATCGTGATTCTCATCAAATTCTCGGATTCGATCTGCCGCTGTTCCGACGGATTCCTCTAAATCTGGTAGTTGTTCATTCGAAAACTGGGCAAGTTCTGCCAACGTTTCTTCAAACTGAGGCAAATTCGTTTCAATGACATCAATTACGCTTGATAATTCCTCTTCAATCGTTGGCAAATCCTCACGAACAAAATCTGCTGCCTGATGAATCTGGTTTTCAATACCAGGAAAATCGTCCGCGAAAAATTCGTTAACATTGTGAATGAGTTCTTTCATCCTTGGTAATTCCGTTTCAATAAACGCAAGTCCTTCTTGTAGCTGAGCTCGAACTCCTGGTAATTCAGCGAGTAGCGTTTCGATTTGTGCCTCTCCAGAAGCACGTACATCGTCAGCTCGATCGAGTAATGCTTCAATTTCTGGTAATCGTTCTTCCTGTTCCCGAATCGTTGCACCAACACTATTCACATCTTCTTGCAGCTGGTTTATCCCCGATTTTATGGAGGTTTTCGACTCGTCATTAAATAAACCTTGTGCCATCTGTGCATGTTCTTGAACAGATGTAACCTGACTACGAACCGACTCAAGCTGACTTGAATCGAGTTCAGATGTAGAAGCTAACGTTTCGATTCCTTGGTTAACAACAGATTGCAGTTGATTGACCTGTTCGTTCAGTGCATTTAGTGTCTGCACGAATGCATCTATTTCATTATTTGGTGCTACCATTTGCAACTGTTCTAAAAATGAAATCGCGTTCGTCAATGCTTCTTGATTCGAAACAAGCAAGCGATTTGCTTGTTCTAATTGTTCAATCGCATTATCGACGCCTTCCCCTGATTCGGCTTGTGCTATCGCTGTTAAGATAAGATCAGCTGCTTGATCAATAATGTGAGCCTGTGTGTTTACCACCTCAACAAACGGATCAACCGCTTGCTCAAGCTGATTTAAGACCTCATTCATTTGTTGCGTATATTGCTCCATATTCCCGCTCATTTGTGAGACAGTTGGCAATGCCTCTTCTGCCTTTACAAGTGCATCTTCCGCTGTTTGGAGCAGTTCCAGCGTATTAATTAATTGTTGCTCAATCTCATCAAGACGACCATCTACTTCGTTTGCTTGCGCGACGATCTCGTCTATTTCTGGTAAAACACGCTCTACCTCCACTAATCGATCAGAAACTTGATGAACGGTAGGAAGATAGCCTTCCATTTGTACAATGACATCGGCGCCTTCGTTAATGGTGTCAAACTCATCTTCAACTGCTAGGAATCGATCTAATTTTTCTCTTAACTCCGGCCAATCATTTTGTAACGCCACCACTTTAGAGCCAACGTCATTAATTTCTGGAAAACGATCCTCCAACTCAAAAATGAGCGTTTCAATACGACGAATCGTCGGTAATTCGTTTTCTAACTCAATTCCAATATCATTCAACTGACTAAATAACGATCGAGAAGCTTCTTCAAGAAACTGCTGGCTAATTTCATCTACAACCGCAGAAGCACCAGCAGAAGTCATTTTGGGCGCAATCGCGTTCATTTTTTCGTTTACTTCATAATGAACTTCGGGCGCTTCGGGATTGCCATCAATTACGCTGGTTAGCTGGGCTGAAAATTGTGGTTCAATGTAGACACTTGCATAGTAATCGCCGTTTCGAACACCTTGTTCTGCCTGATCTCTGTCAACAAAGACCCAACCCATTTGATTGTTATCTGCTAAGTTATCAACGAGCTCGTCTCCAACGTTAATCGCATCATGATCTACCGTTGCCCCCTCATCTTCATTCACAATTGCTACTTTAATGCCTTCTGTATTGCTATACGGATCCCAAGAAGCCGCAATATTAAACCAAGCATACAGAGCAGGCAAAAAAGCAAGACCTATCAAAAGAAGCGCAACTAGAGGGACTCTTTTCAAATTCCGAAAATCTTGCTTAATAATCTCAAGCACCTGTCTCATTTGCGTATCGTTCTCCTTCACTCATTACTGATACATATGATACAAGAGAGATTAATAATAGACAATAATTATCCACAAATAGAAAAAAAGCGTCAAATCCCTTACACATAAAGGCTTTCAAGGTCAAAAAACAACGTAATGCAATCATATAAAATCGTGTGAAATTAAGGATCATCCGGTTATTTTCATACAACATTTCCAAATGCAAAAAAACACGTTGAAAGACGTTCCCGTCTCACACGTGCTTTTCTTCATGTCGTTTCTAACATTTACTTACGTTGGAATCAAATTATTTAAAGGCAAACGTCATGTCTGCTTGAGCGGCTACCTCTCCATCAACATAAGCCACTCCTGTAGCCTTAGCAACAGGACCTTTCATGCGCGTAATTTCAATTTCTAAGCGCAGTTGATCCCCAGGACGGACTGGTCGTTTAAACTTACACTGATCAATGGCAGCGAACAAGCCAATTTTCGTTGTTTCTTCATGTGCTTTCGCAACAGCAATTCCAGAAACTTGCGCCAGTGCCTCCACAATAAGTACACCTGGCATAACCGGATAGTCTGGAAAATGCCCATTAAAAAATTCTTCGTTTACCGTGACATTTTTTATACCTACTGCACGTTTTCCTGCCTCTAACTCAAGCACCTTGTCCACTAATAAAAATGGATAGCGATGAGGGATTAACGCTTTAATCTCTTCAATTGTTAACACGAAAGACGCCTCCTTCATTCCTTTAAGTTCGCCTTATTCTATCATAACTTCTTCTTGAATCCTAAATGCTAGAGGGTTTTTAAAAGGAACAGCGAATACACAATTGGACAAGATGAAACGCTTATAAGGAGAGAAAATGCAATGGCACTTATACATATGACAAGTTCATTTCAATCAATTGGAAAAGATGCAGGTGTCCAAATGATTTTACCTGATCATGCAGCAGCACCTTATCGCACGCTTTATTTGTTACACGGTTGGAGTGACAATGAAACTGCTTGGATGCGCCACACGGCAATTGAACAATTAGCAAACGAGTACCATTTAGCTGTTGTCATGCCTGATGTTGGCCTTAGCTACTACACAGATATGGCCTTTGGTGGGAACTATTACACGTTTATAAAAGAAGAACTTCCACGCTTAGTCGAGCGGCATTTTTCCTTATCAAAAAAAGCAGAAGACCGTTATGTCGCTGGTTTATCTATGGGTGGCTTTGGTGCATTTAAACTTGCTTTAAATGAGCCACAATCCTACCGTGCTGCAGCTAGTTTCTCTGGCGCCCTGCTAATCGACGAGTTACTCAAACTTCAAGAACACAATCAAGACACCACTAGAAAACCATACATGCAAGCAGTCTTCGGTTTAAAAGGGAATGTTCAAAATACAGAAAATGATCTTCTTCACCTGCTAGGTCAACTTGAAAACAACTCGACCACAACCGCCTTCTTTCAATATTGTGGCACTGAAGATTTCCTCTATCCGATCAATCAACTGTTTCGTAAGCATGCAAAGAGTTCTTCCATTCAATCTTTTTATTCTGAAGGTCCAGGAGATCATGAGTGGCATTATTGGAACGAATGTTTGTCGAACTGGCTACAGCGCTTAGTCGAGTTACGATTTCTATAAAAAAACGCATGAAAGGAGATCCCTTCCATGCGTGACGATTAAAAGCGTTCAGCTACTGCTGCCACTTCTTTTAATCCTTCTTCTAAAATCTGATCTTTTTGATCTGGAGCGGCATTGTGCCCTTCAATAACAAGCTCTTCCGGGTCAATAATGCCCCACAAGGAAATCGTTTGACGGACAAGCTTCATCGCCATTTCCGCATTTGCCATTGGGGAGCCTTCAGAATACACACCACCGCGAGCACTAAGAAGCGCAACCTCTTTGTCTCCGGCTAAGCCAATTGGACCGTTCGCTGTATAGCGGAACGTAAATCCAGCTTGCGCTAAATACGACAAATACGTAATGAGTGGAGCTGGTACAGTGAAATTCCAAAGTGGAAATGCGATCACGACTTTGTCAGCTCTTGTAAACTGCTCTTGGTAGCTTTCAATCGTCGCAACAAGCTTCTGCTCTTCTTCAGTCAGCTCTGCGTCTTGCGCTTTCTTCGTTTGCGCAACAATCGCTTTCTCCCCATAGTAAGGTAAGTTTTGTTCAAAAAGATTGACCTCTTCAATCGTGTCTTGCTCGTGGTTCTTTTTATATGATTCAAGAAATTGATTATACATCTTTACGCTTACGCCGTGTTCCAGACGGTCGCTCGCATTAATCATTAGCACATTAGCCATTTCTTTTCATCCTCCTCTAAAAAAATGAACGTTTATCATTGTAACGCTATGACTGAAAATGTACAGTAGGTACTTTGAGGAAAGATAGTATATAAATGATACTGTCACTGACTCACGCCTGATTCGACAATCTCCACATCAACTTCCACATCTATATCCATGTCTTGGAACATCTCATACCATTCGTCTTCTGTTAGATTCTCTTTTTCCAGTTGTCGAGCACCAAATCCAATTGGATCAATTTGATACTCTTGCATCAGTTCAATAATACGCTCTACGCCCTTTGTCATATCCTCTTTTGCTGCTGCTGTAATTGCTTGTACTTGCTCGTCATTGATTAGGCCTCCAGAGTACTCGCTAATTCGTGTACGTATATTCACATGGGCTTGTAACAAATTAGCGTCTATATCTGATTTTAAATCTAAATTCGACCGAATTTCTCGAAGTACTGCAACTTCTCCCTCATCCTTAAGTTGAATCTCAATTACACCACCATTTTGATAACCATCCTTAATTAACTTTAAATAAAATGAATCTTTTAAATCAATATCAGTAGCGAACTTATCGTCTTTGAACAACGCAATGCCGTCAACTCTCAGTGCATCTTCTGTGTACGACATCATTGGCATGATTGGATCTTTCCCTTTTTCAAAATAAGCGCGCATAAATAAGTGCATATTAGTAAGTGGCAAATTACTATACTGTACATTGTGATTTAACATATCACTTATGTATGTGCCAATTTCCGTTTGCAACGGGAATTCACGACTTAACATTGTCTCTGTACTTCCACGCGTTACACACAAAAACGATTTAAGCGC
This sequence comes from Shouchella phoenicis, assembly GCF_047238345.1. Lineage (NCBI taxonomy): Bacteria > Bacillati > Bacillota > Bacilli > Caryophanales > Bacillaceae > Shouchella > Shouchella phoenicis. The sequence continues at coordinate 3,517,146 of NZ_JBDFMQ010000001.1, forward strand.
AATCGTCGGATCACGGTAATAGGTGTCAAGAATTGAAAAAACCCCTTTTTCAGCTAACTCATCTTGAACGACAATGGCCGATATTTTCCCTCCATGTATAGGTCGAGATGACATCGCATTTAGCTTTAGACGAAGCTCTCTAGTAGAGCTTGATGTCGCTGATAACGTTGCATTGTTCATTTCCTCTTCAATGGAATATGCGGTTAATGTGACCGTGCCTTTAAACCGTTCATTCTCATCTTCGTCAAATCCAACAACTGTAATTAACTGTAACTCATCAATAATATTTGTTCTTAGTACACTAAAAAAAGGAAGCATCGCTAAAATGGTAATGATTGCAATGAACACAACCCTTTTCATACGTTCCTTCCTCCATTCTTTTTACGAATCAAACTAACGAGCAGTAGCAAGGGGATGATCCCAAAAATAAATACTGGCCCAATATAATTGATACTTGTGTTTAATAAGTCTACGGATGCACGTGTTGTAAATTGAATTGTAATAAGAAAAACAAGAAGCAATGTAAGCAAAAGCGTCGAACGATGCGTGACGTTAAACTGTTGTTTAAGCAAACGACTTGAGGCCCAAATTGTCAGAGCGATATTTGGAAAAATCACGAGAAGCCAAGTTGCAATGCCGATATATTCAATTCGTTCAATAAAAACAAAAGAAGCAATTTTCCAAGCACTTAACGTTGGCCAAATGGTTAATTCTAATTGTTCCGCGCTATAATAAACGAACGTTACGAGTGTGACGAATAAATAAGCGAACGTTGTCGCTAAACTGCCTAAGTGAGCATATCGCTGTACGCTTTCTTTGTTTTGAAGAAAAGGATAATAGACTAGAATGAGCTCTGCTCCAGCAAAACTTAACGTCAGAATAAATGCCGCATATAGGAGATCAACACCACTGGTCGATAGTATTGGATACAGATGATACCATTCTGCGTACTCTAAAACAGGAACAATGGTAGGTATTAAAAAAATTGGCAGCATAGAGAATAAGAACGTCAATCCCACTAACACGCGAAACCCTTTTAAGATGGCATAATAGGTGACAAGTAAAAAAGCTAAAGCAATTGACCACGTTGTAAGTTCAATATAAATCCACACCTGAATAATTTCGATATACGTTCGCAGCACCACTACTGCAAGCATTGCAAAATATAAACTGAATAGAAACGTCATGACACTTCCAAGCTTTTTTCCAAACAACGCTTTATGGATCGAATGAAGGTCTTGTTGTTGAGTCCGCTTAATCGTTTTAAAGATCATCCATATAATGATTTGATTCACCGCACCTGCAATTAAAACGGACAACCACGATTGATACCCTGCAATCTCTGCAATATAGCGAGAAAACCCTAAAACCCCTACACCAAACTGTGCGCTATGCACAAGAAAAAAAGCCATATACGCCGGGACTTGAAGTTGGTTTGGTGTTTGCTTAGCAGGCATCACGATACTCCTTTCCGTTAATAACCATCATCGATATCTTTTTTAGGCTGTCGTTCTTTTTTAAAAAAGCGTTTCTTTTCCTTTGTTTGTAAAAACCGAGGACGTGTTCCTTGCACTGATTGAGGTAGGCGCAAAATTGAATCTTTCATGTCAGCGAACGAGAAAGGATAAATTGGTGACATATAAGGTCTACCTAGAGAGGTCATTGATAACAAATGGCTTAAACATAAAACTGAGACTAAGGCGATGGCAATCAATCCCCATACTTGCGCAGCAATAATAAAGGGAAAACGAACTAATCGAATGGTTGTGCCCATTCGATAGACTGGAATTGTAAACGACGCTAAGGCAGCTAACGCGACGATAATTAGCAACACATTACTTGTTAATCCAGCTTCAACTGCGGCAGTTCCAATAACAATCCCGCCAACGATCCCTATGGTTTGACCGACTTTAGTTGGCAAGCGGGCTCCGGCCTCTCTCAACAATTCGATCGTTATTTCTAAAAAAAGGGCTTCCATTATTGGCGGAAAAGGCACAGCCGTCCTTGAAACAACCAGACTTGCAAACAAATCTTGAGGAATGATTTCTGGGTGATACGTTAAAATAGCGACATATAAAGGAGTTGCAAAAATAGAAAAGAAGACGGCCATCATCCTGACCAATCGCAGTGCAGAAGCCGCTTGCCACGAAAGAAAATAATCTTCAAACGCTGAAAGAAACTCTAATGCTGTTACAGGCACCACCAAAGCTTGGGGAGAACCATTCGTTAACAGCACAACCTTCCCTTCTAACAAGGCCCCTGCTGTTCGATCTGGCCTTTCTGTGTCAATAATTTGCGGAAAAATCGAGCGATTATCTTCAATTACATTTAAAAGCATTGAAGCGTCTTGAATTTGGTCGATTTCTAAGTCATGGATGCGTTGTGTAACCGTTTGTACATTTTCTTCATTTGCAATGGACTGGCAATAGACAATGTATACTTCCGTTTTAGAGTGAGTACCAACCGTATATTTTTTCATATACAAATCTGAAGATGGAATACGCTTCCGAATCAAATTTATGTTTACTTCTACAGATTCTATGAAAGACTCTTTTGAGCCAAAAACACTGAACTCAATTTCCGGAACGGTCACTTCACGATCTTCTTGATACGAAAGATCTACTAATACGTTCTTTTTCTTACCATCTTCAAAAAACTGAAACAATAACGAGCCTCGCAACAGCCCTTCATCGGCTTCAAGCGCAGTGTTGCATTCTTTCATTTCTGTTGTGTACAGCTTTTCTTTTAGCGCTTCAAACGTATAGGTGTGAATGCCAACTAACGGATGAAGGACATGGGAAGGCAGCTTTTGCATATCAATCATTGATTCAAAAAAATGAATGGTAAGTTGCTCATGAGCAAGGCTTAATTCTTCTCGTTTCTTATAGTCACTTGATTGACTAGCATGCTTCAAAACTTCTTCAATTGAGCGGAAGGAGGCAACATGTTTTTTTGCGTTATTTCTTCTTTCTTTATTTGAAAAAACCAATATGCTTCCCTCCCCATTTTTTTCTAGTATGTGAGACCTAATTGAATTCATACATCTTTCTTCGCTGATAAAAAAAAGAGATTGCCTCTAAAGTCATTGACATGACTTAGAGACAATCTCCTTTATTTACATTCTGGAATTGCGATTACTGCCCTCTGATGGTATCAATAATGTTGTACCAGAGTTCAGGGGTAAGAACTTCCCATGTATTGTCTTGACCACCGATAACGGAAAAACCGATAATTAATCCTAGTAATAGCGCCGCACCGGCAAGGATAGTGACAATGATAACTCGTAACCATATTGGAACAAGACGAATACGTTCCCGCTTATAAGGCTCATGGTTACCCTGTTCCTCTTCTTGTCTTCGTTTTCGCTCTTCCCTCGTCATCTTTTCTACTGCTGACGTAACTTCTTGTGATTCGTGTTGCTCCTCTAATTCGGCTATGTGCTCTTCGTTAGAAGCACTCGTGCCTTCTGAGGGTTGTGGTTCCTCACTTCCAACTTCTACCTCATCTAAGGACACTTCATCGCTTGCATCTTCTGAACTGTCTTTCGTTGAGTGAGCACCTGCTCCTGTAACAACAGCTTCCTCAAGCTGTTGATCGCTCGAAGAATCTTGTTTATGAAGGTGAGAGGTATCCTGGTTTATTGCATCCTCATCCGGTGTCTCATTCGAATTCTCATCCATCTCTTTTCCATCATCTGTATTGGACGAAGCTTCTTCTGACTCTTTTTCTGAAGCATCGCTACTTTCCTTACTCAAGTCCGCACCTCCCCCTCGCCTTAACGTCTAATGTTATTAACGAGGCCAGCCATATCATCGGAAAACGTGAATGCTCTTGCTTGTAGCTGGATTTGTCGCTGTGTCGCAATCAATTGTGTCATCTCTTGACTTATATCTACATTAGACTGCTCAAGTGCTTTTTGCATCACTTGGTCGTCTCCTGCTTGTAAAAATGCAGCATCGTCTAGCTGATACAAAAATTGATTTTCTCCAACTGCTTCTAGAGCTTGAGGTCGTTCAATTTCGGTCAACCCAAATGTCGGGATTACCTGCTCTGTCCCGTCAGCAAGCTCTGCGATGAGCCCCGTACTCTCTAAACGTACCGAAGTTGTTGATTGAGGTAGTGTAATTGGTTGTCCATTTGCGCCAAGAACTGGATCCCCGTTCTTCGTTACGAGTGAAAGACCGCCTCCCGTTTCAGAGAAATAAAACGTACCGTCTCTCGTTAATCGTTGACCTTCACTTGTAGCTATTGTAAAGAAAACATTCGGCTCAGTCAAAGCAAAGTCTAAGGCCCGCTCTGTTTCTTGAATACTTCCTTGAGTCATGGATAAGGCAGTTAAGGATGTTCTCGCACCGGTCCCTACTCTTAAACCATGAGGCGTTGAACGACTTTCATTTGGTTGATTTGTATATTCAGAAGAGAGCACATCCGAAAAAGAAACCGAGCGCCCTTTAAATCCAACTGTATGGGCGTTCGCAATATTATTTGAAAGTGTCTCTAGTTTCCTTTGAAGTTGATTAAGCGTTGCTGCTGAACCATACCCAGATATCATCTCAAGCCCCCTTAATTAATGCGTCCGACTTCATTAACGGTTTTTTCTAAACTTTGATCGTATGCTTGAATGACTTTTTGATTGGCTTCGAATAAGCGATAAGCTTGGAGCATTTCATTCATCGTTCTTGTCACGTCGACATTGCTATTTTCAAGCGCATATTGTTGCACTGAAAACATAGTATTTGTTTCATAAGCGGATTGCATTATCGTTTGATCATCTCGTACGTATCCATTGCCTTCTTTACTTAACGCATTCGTATCTTCTGCTATCATCACTTCAATGGTCCCTATCTCTTCTCCATCTACTGTAATGATTCCATTAGGTTGAACGGTAAATGAATCGTTCTCTACTTGTAACGGGTTTCCGTCGGTTCCCAAAACCATTCCACCACTTCCCGTCACTAGCGTACCATTCGCATCAACTTGGAAATTACCGTTTCGCGTATAGCGCGTTCCGTTTTCCGTATCGATAGCGAAAAAGATTGCTTGATTTGCTTCAGCGCCATTTTGAATTAAAGCGAAATCGGTTGCTTGTCCAGTCTGTTGAATATCACCTTGAGCCGCATTCATTACATGCTCCTGCAAGTAAACCGCTGTTGGAAGCTCACCTACAACTTGACGATTCTGTAAGGATTGTGCGTTATTTGCTTGCATCAGCATCGTTGGAAAAGAACGTGTCACCGATTGATCTGCTTTATAGCCCGTCGTATTTGAATTAGCGAGGTTATTGGATAACTGGTCTTGACGATATTGCATGGAAAGCATTCCACTCGTTGCTGTATAAAAGCCTTTTAACATGTGCGACCTCCTTAAATTTGAGCTTTCTTATTAGACATTCGATCAAGATTCTCTAACAAAATGCCTGTTCCTGTCGCCACACAATGCATCGGCTCTTCTGCAATTAAAACGGGTATTTTTAGTTCTTCTGCAAGCAACGTATCGATTCCGTGCAAATAAGCACCTCCGCCGGTTAACATCACACCGCGATCAATAATGTCGGCTGATAGTTCCGGAGGTGTTTTTTCTAGAACTTGTTTTGCTGCTTGTACAATATAGTCAACAGACTCGACAAGCGCCTTTTCAATTTCTTCTGATCGAATAGTAATGTTACGAGGTAAACCGCTGACCATGTCTCGCCCGCGAATATCCATTTGTTCATTCCGTGCTCCTGGGAACACTGTTGCCACTTGTTTTTTAATTTCTTCAGCCGTCCGTTCGCCAATGAGAAGCTTGTACGCTTTTTTAATATAAGACAAAATGTCGGAATCAAAGCGATCGCCTGCTACTTTAATTGACGATGCCGTCACAACATCGCCCATTGATAGCACGGCAATGTCTGTTGTTCCACCGCCAATATCCACGACCATGTTTCCACTTGGTTGAAAAATGTCCATGCCAGCACCGATTGCTGCAACTTTTGGCTCTTCTTCTAAATAAATGTTTTTGCTTCCTGTTTTTTCAACGGCTTCTCGAATTGCTTTTTGTTCAACCGACGTAATATTTGTAGGGCAACAGACTAAAATCCGAGGTTTAGAGAATAGACCTTTCACATTGATCTTGTTTAAGAAATGTTTTAACATCGACTCTGTCATCTCAAAGTTCGCAATGACACCGTCCTTCATTGGACGAATAGCTACAATATTTCCAGGTGTACGTCCAACCATGCGAAAGGCTTCTTCTCCTACAGCTAACACTCGTTTTGTCGTCGTATCGAGGGCTACGACTGACGGTTCATCTAAAACAATCCCTCGACCTTTGACATAAATAAGTACATTTGCTGTACCTAAATCAATTCCAATATCACGACCAAGCATGACTTTATTCCCCCTTCTTTCTTGTCACAATTTATAGGGTGGTGTGCGTAAAACGTCCGATTCTTATGTATTGTATACCTGATTCTTTATTTAAAGACGCACTTTTTACCTATTATAAATAGTAACACAAATTAGGGAGAAACGACCTTATTTGTCGAAATATTTATCTTTGAGTCTTGACAGCTGGTTGTTCAACTTTTCGATACTTTACTTTCGTCGCTTCACCGCCTCTTAAATGGCGAATCGACTTGTGGTACTCAAGAATCTCTTTCACGTCGTTAGCAAGCTCTGGATTTATCTCAGGTAACCGTTCAGTGAGATCCTTGTGTACAGTACTTTTTGAGACTCCAAATTCTTTTGCAATCGTTCGTACAGTCTTTTTCGTCTCAACGATGTACTTACCTATCTTGATGGTTCGCTCTTTGATGTAATCGTGCACACGACTCGCCTCCCTGATTCTGTTAAGGTGATTGATAAAGTGTATTAGCAAGTCGAGCATGATATACCACATTTTCACAGAGTTTATCTCTTTTTCAAAAAAATCAGATCGATTGATTTAAAAGGAGTCGTCCAACATTGAAAAAAGCATAGCTCGTAAAATACGCGCTATGCTCGTCATTTAAGATGATTATTCTGTTGTGCCTTCTAAATCGTTTTCAGAAGAAGGTTCGTTTTCTTCTGGTTTTTCGTTTTCATCAGGCTTTTGATTTTCATCTGGCTTTTCATTTTCTTCTTTTTCGTTCTCTTTTTCTTTTTCTTTCTCTTCACCTTGAGGTGCAAAAGCAGCAAGATCTTCTACAGACTTTTCAATTGCATCCATTGGATTTACTGCAATACCATCTTGACGAACTTCAAAGTGTACGTGGACGCCTGCTTCTTGATTATAAGAATTGCTTCCTGCTTCGCCAATAACATCACCTTGTGAAATCTCTTGACCTTGTTCCACTTCCATTGATGATAGACTTGAGTAATGTGTGACTACGCCATCGCCATGATCAACTTCAACCACATAACCTAGCAACGAATCTTTCATCGCTTTTGTGACGTTTCCGCTCATAGAAGCCATAACTGGGAATTCGCTCTGATCTTTACTTGCAAAATCAATCCCCTTGTTTTCTACATACATGTTGTTAAAATAAACAATAGCTTGCTCTTGCTCGTCTGCTTCAGCTTGTGCATCGTAAAAGATGCCAACTCTATCGAAATCCGTTTCGTTCTCTACTGGTAAATGAAACGATTCATTTGCAACATCTACAGGAGCTGTTGGCTCTTCCGTTTGTTCAGGACCTTCACTAATCTCTAATTCTCTTTCTGTATCTTCACCACTTTGAAGAAATAAAACTGTACTCAAAAGACCAGCAGCAGCAGCAAGATAAACACTTGGCAATACCCAACGCTTACGCATCAAATTTTGGATTTTGTTTGAAGAATTTTTTTCTTCTTTCATTTCTCATCACCTCTGTCAACCATTCTGAGCAAATTACTAGAAATATATACATGCGAACAAAAAAATTTTTCGTTAAAAGTCATTTTCGTTAGAACCTGCTCATAACAAGGATTGATGAATGAGTTTACACACAAAAAAAGCTGCTCTTCTATAGAAAAGTCAGCTTCTTCATCACCTATTCTTCCATTTCTTCCATCATTTCTATCGTTACATCGGAATAATAGTGTTCAATAATCTCTTTATATGTTTTTCCTTCTTTTGCCATTCCGTTTGCACCAAATTGGCTCATTCCAACACCATGGCCCCAGCCTTTTGTTTGAATTACTACTTCATTTCCATTCATAAACCATGAAAAATCAGACGAATCCAATTCAAGTTTTTCTCGAATGTCTCTACCCGTCAATTGCTGATCACCAATTTGAACACGTTCGACTCTTCCGCCTTTTGTACGCGATTGAATTTCACCAATTGACCCATCACCAGCTAATGTCACACCAAGTTTTTGTTCAAATTCCTGAATCGGGATGGCTTTTTCTTCTTCAAATCGAGGAGATTCATGATCCCATGGACTTTCAACACTTTTTAAATAAGGAATCTCTTGAGTCCAATAATCTTCCGAGTTCTCTGTAAAGCCATTGCTTGTAGAAAAAAAGGCTGCAGTAATTGGCTGTTCGTTATACACAATCACCTGTCCTGCTGTCGCTAGGACGGCTTCTTCTACTTTCGCCCAGTTTTCTTCAAATGCATCGCCCCATTTTTCTTTAAGTTCTTCTTTGTTTAGAAAAACCTGATGGTTTACTGTATCTGTGACGAGTGCTTCTTTAGGTACGTTTCTACTCTCTTCATCGAGTCTTAATTGCGCCATCACGTATGTTTGAGCGGCCAATGACTGTGCCTTTAGCGCCTCTATCTCGTATTCAACTGGCATTTCCGAAGCAACAACTCCGATTACGTAATCCGTTAAGGGAATCGATTCAACTTCTTCTTTTTGCGAACGATACACGTCAATTGCAAGTTCTGGTACTGTAACTTCTGACTGTACCTTTGGTTCACTGGACTGGCTTGTCTTTTCTAAAGGAGCTATTTTGAATGGCCCCATTTCTTCTTGAGCACTTCCATTCATACTAACCATCGCCGCTGGTATTAGAAGGATGACTACGATTAATAGGATCGCTACAATTAAAATACGTTTCATGGCATTCCTCCTACATGTAACAGTTGCTTACTTTAAAGACTATGAAAACAATGCATAAAAAAGACGTTTTTTCTACAGCAAAAAAGCATGCCGATGTCGGCATGCTTTTCTCGTTTCATGCAATTGTTCTACAAGATCTAACTATTTCCCTGGAAATACGACTTATAGCAACTCTGCAGTCTTTTCAAATTCATTTTCTAACTGTTCTTCTACACGCTCAATATCAGCGCCTAACGCTTTAAGCTTCTCTGTTAATGCCACGTATCCACGATCTAAGTGCTTTAATTCTGTGACGCGCGTATATCCATCTGCTACAAGCCCAGCAATGACTAACGCTGCACCTGCACGTAGATCTGTCGCGCCTACTTCAGCACCTTGTAAAGAAGTTGGACCTGACACAATAGCAGAACGACCTTCAATTTTAATGTTTCCGTTCATTCTGCGGAATTCTTCTACGTGCATAAAGCGGTTTTCAAACACCGTTTCTGTTACAACACTTGTGCCTTCCGCTCGAATAAGCAGTGCCATCATTTGCGCTTGCATGTCTGTAGGGAAGCCTGGATGAGGCATTGTTTTAATATCAACTGCTTTTAACACTTCAGGTCCAATAACGCGAAGTCCTGTTTCGCCTTCTTGAATCTCAACACCCATTTCACGCATTTTCGCTACGAGTGGGCGCATATGCTCTGCAATTGCACCTTCAACAAACACATCTCCACCAGTAATTGCTGCAGCAACCATAAACGTTCCTGCTTCAATTCTATCTGGAATAACCGAGTGTACAGCACCGTGAAGCGCTTCTACACCTTCAATTTTAATGACACCTGTTCCAGCGCCTCTTACTTTTCCACCCATTGCATTTAAATAATTCGCTAAATCAACAATTTCCGGCTCTTCAGCAACATTCTCAATAATTGTTGTCCCTTCTGCAAGGACAGCGGCCATCATAATGTTTTCTGTCGCTCCTACACTTGGGAAATCAAGATAAATCTTCGTTCCTTGTAACTTCCCATCAATGCGAGCTTCAATAAACCCGTTCCCAATTTCAACTGTTGCTCCCATCGCTTCAAACCCTTTTAAATGTTGCTCAATTGGACGTGAACCGATGGCACACCCACCAGGTAATGCGATTCTCGCTCGACCAACACGTGCAAGTAATGGACCCATTACTAAAAAGGACGCACGCATTTTCCGAACATATTCAAACGGTGCTTCTGTTTTTAACGTGCGATCTGCATGGACGACAAAACGACCATCTTCATAATCAACTGCAACGTTTAAATTGGTTAGAACCTCTTTCATTGTATAAACATCTGTAAGAGATGGCACTTCTTCAATAACACTATTTCCATTTTCCGCTAAGATTGATGCTGCTATTACAGGTAGTACGGCATTCTTTGCACCTTCTACCTTCACGGAGCCGTGCAGCTTGTTGCCGCCACGGACAATGATTTTTTCCAACGTATTCCCCTCCGCGTCTGATATTTTTCTCTTCTATATTATCAATATTCAGTCGTAATTATAGGCGTTCCAAAAGTTACTGTTGTTCTAGAGCCCAACTCTTGATTTTCGCGCAAAGCGATTTGAACATTCATCTCTTTATCACCGCTTGTAGCAATACCATTCATCCATTCTTCATGATATGCAGATAAAGACACAAACGTTTTTTCATCTAGGGCTTCTAATTTTGTTGCGCCCAATTCACTTATAAATCGTTCTGCCTCAACGACTAAGTCTTGAGACGAATCATCCATTTCGGCTGTTAATTCATAAAAAGGCATGGATGATTGTAAATCAATACCTAATTTGTCCATTCGATCTTCTAACCATTGTTCATCCTTCATTACAGGACCATCACTTGAAATAAGCTCATATGTTTTTTCGATTTCGTACCCATCTGATGTTTTTGTTGCCAACATCTTTATGTTCTCACGTATCTCTTCCTCGTAAAAACCATTTGTAAACGTCACGTGTATATAGTTCCCATTTTCTTCAACAGCAGTTCGTTTGAATTCTGAAAAATCCGTTTCAAACGAATTCAGTTCTAAAGAAAAATCTTCCACACGTTCCGTTTTGCTTTTTATACGTACATGCCAGTCTGTCACTGTCATTTTATTTCTCTCAACAAGTTCTTGAAAGGCACTGATCTGATTATAAAATGTACTGTCGTTCTCCGATGTCCCTTTATCAAAAGCGAATAATGCGCCACAGAATATAAAGATTAGCAATAAAAAACAAACAGAATACATTTTATTCATATCAACATTTCCCTCCAGGACTAAAAAGGTTTCTTACTACCATTTTTACCTGAAGCGAAAAAAGCATACATAAAAAACAAAGGTTCTTATCATATATTTTTATTTAGAAAAAATATGGAAGGTACCGAACAGCTTGGGCATACTCAATAAAAAACCGAGCAATTAAATGACCCAGTGCAATTGCCACCAAAACTTTTAATAACGTTGCTTGGGTACTTTTAGGATTTTTCACGAACAAATCAAAGCGAAACGCTTGTAACGCCCACCATGCAATGACTAAACCAAGGAGATTCGATAGAATATGTATAAATGCTTCCAAACCTAATTCGCTTGTCAACCTTATGACCCCATTTCCTACTACATCTCCAAATAAAACTAAAGTCAAGCTGAAAGTTCGCAATCCATTTTCAATCATAACGGATTTACGCTTAAAAAGCTACCGCTTTCGTAAAGGAAATCTTTCCACTTTCATAACAAAAAATGAAGATTTGGTTACAATTTAGAATGATCTTTAAGTAAAGCGCATTCAATTAATTACATACCCGACTTCAAAAAATTTAATCTTAAATTAGAGGATTTCAATTATGTATTTTTACAAGTTTTACTATTTCTTGAACAAAAAAATCACTAGTCGTTGAATGATCGACTAGTGATTTTTACTTTTATTATTGTTTCGCCACTTCTAAACGAGTTACTGCTCTTCTTAACGCAGCTTCTGCACGTGCTTTATCAACATGTGCACCACTGTCATTTAAGCGTTTCTCTGCACGTTCCTTTGCATTCTCAGCACGCTCGGTGTTGATTTGCTCAGGACGCTCAGCAGTCTCAGCTAATATCGTGACTTGATCTGGACGAACTTCGATAAAACCACCGCTGACGGAAACTTGGTCTTCTTTGCCGTCTTTCAAAAAACGAGCAGGTCCAACCGTGAGCGGAGAAACAAGCGGAATGTGTTTTGCTTTAATTCCAAGCTCTCCTTCTGTTGTCTTCACAACAACAAGCTCAGCATCACTTGTATATACAGCACCGTCTGGAGTTACGACACTTACTTGTACGGTTTCCATAGAACCCCTCCTTATCGGCTAGCTTTAGAAAAGGAAACGGTCTAACCCGCATCCTTTTCTCTATTACTGGGCCATTTCCTTCGCTTTTTCAACAACTTCTTCAATGCGTCCTACTAAGCGGAATGCATCTTCAGGAAGATCATCGTATTTACCTGCAAGAATATCTTTAAATCCTGCGATCGTTTCTTTTACAGGAACATAAGATCCAGGCTGACCAGTAAATTGCTCTGCCACGTGGAAGTTTTGTGATAAGAAGAATTGAATACGACGCGCACGAGCAACGACTAATTTATCATCTTCTGATAATTCTTCCATACCAAGAATCGCAATAATATCTTGTAATTCACGGTACTTCTGTAAAGTCTGCTGGACGTCACGCGCAATATTATAGTGTTCTTCTCCAACAACTTCTGGAGAAAGAGCACGTGATGTTGATGCAAGTGGATCTACTGCAGGGTAAATCCCTTGCTCTGTTAATTTACGCTCAAGGTTTGTTGTCGCATCTAAGTGGGCAAACGCCGTCGCTGGAGCTGGATCCGTATAGTCATCCGCTGGCACGTAGATTGCTTGAATCGATGTAACTGAACCTTTTTTCGTTGATGTAATTCGCTCTTGAAGTTGACCCATCTCTGTAGCAAGCGTTGGCTGATAACCTACCGCTGATGGCATACGACCGAGTAAGGCAGATACTTCAGAACCGGCTTGTGTAAAACGGAAAATGTTATCAACGAACAGAAGTACATCGGCACCTTGGTCATCACGGAAATATTCAGCCATTGTTAAACCAGATAGGGCTACGCGCATACGTGCACCAGGTGGTTCGTTCATTTGACCAAATACCATTGCCGTTTTCTTAATAACGCCAGCATCTGTCATTTCATGATATAAGTCATTTCCTTCACGCGTACGCTCACCAACACCGGCAAATACTGAGATACCGCCATGCTCTTGGGCAACGTTATTGATAAGTTCTTGAATAAGTACGGTCTTCCCAACTCCGGCACCACCGAACAAACCAACTTTACCACCTTTTGTATAAGGAGCAAGTAAATCAACAACTTTAATACCTGTTTCAAGGATTTCCGTTGTTGTTGTTAGTTCATCAAAGCTAGGTGCATCACGGTGAATTGGATCGCGACGTGTTCCTGCTGGTACTGGTTCTTTTAGGTCAATTTCTTCTCCTAAAACGTTAAATACGCGGCCAAGTGTTTCTTCCCCAACGGGTACAGAAATCGGAGCACCTGTATCTTCTGCTTCTGTTCCACGCATTAATCCATCAGTTGAACCCATGGCTACCGTGCGAACTGTATCATTTCCAAGGTGAAGAGCTACCTCTAGTGTTACGGTTACATCAACAGCGTTGTTTGAGCCACCAGTTTGGTTTACTCGAAGCGCGCTGTTAATTTGAGGTAGTTGACCACTTGGAAATTTAACGTCCACGACCGGTCCTGTAATTTGAATAATACGGCCTGTTGACATCATGTTCCCTCCTAATTCACATACGTTCTATTCTAAAGCGGCTGCACCGCCAACAATCTCAGTAATTTCTTGGGTAATTGCTGCTTGTCTTGCTCTGTTATAAGAAAGTGTAAGATCATCAATAAGTGATGATGCGTTATCTGACGCTGCACTCATTGCTGTCATACGAGCACCAAACTCACTTGCTTTTGCATCTAATAATGCACCGTATATTAAGCTTTCTGCATAACGAGGTAGAACAGCTTCAAGAATTTCTCTTTCAGATGGCTCATATTCGTAAAGTCCAACGCTCGAAGCTTCTTTTTCTTCTTTAGAAGCAAGCGGTAGAAGCTTTTGTTCAGTAACGGTTTGCGTCATTGCCGATACGAAATGGTTATACCAGATATAGAGTTCGTCAAACACGCCATCTGCAAACATTTCTACAGAAGTTTTTGCAAGTCCTCTAATATCAGAAAAACCAGGTTGGTCTGGCACCTCAATCATTTCTTGGATAATCGGTTGGTTTCGTGTACGTAACAGATCGCGCCCAATTTTACCCAAGACAATAATTGCATATTCATCTGTTGAAGAGTGTCTAGATTGAATGGTTTTCATCATGTCTCTTAAAAGACTTGAATTGTAACCGCCAGCTAAACCCGTATCTGAAGAAATGAAGATATAGCCCGTTTTTTTGACTGGACGTTCTTCTAGCATTGGATGAGTGACATCACTACCAGCAGCGGCCATATTGTTAACAACCTCACGCATTTTTCTAGCATATACTTCGTAGCTTTGAGCTTTTTCCTGCGCACGGTTCAATTTTGCTGCTGATACCATTTGCATTGCTTTTGTAATTTGACGTGTTTTCTTTGTAGAATTTATACGATTTTTTATATCGCGCAAAGAAGCCATTTGTTCACCGCCTTTCTAAGCAAAACTTAAGAAAATAGACTATTCATTCGATGCAACGAAACCTTTTTTGAAAGATTCAATTGCTGCTTTGAAATCACTTTCTTCAGGAAGGTTTCCTGTTGTGCGAATGTGCTCTAGTAATTCGTTGTTATTGCTCTCAAGGAACGTAAACAATTCTGATTCAAAACGTAGGCAGTCGCCTAATGGAATATCATCTAAATAACCTTTTGTTAAAGCAAAGATGATGGCAACTTGCTTCTCAACCGGAAGCGGCTGGTTTAAATCTTGCTTTAAAAGCTCAACTGTACGTTGTCCACGATTTAAACGAGCTTGAGTAGCTGCATCTAGGTCAGAACCAAATTGAGAAAATGCTTCTAACTCACGGTAAGCTGCTAAGTCAAGACGAAGCGTACCTGCCACTTTTTTCATTGCTTTGATTTGTGCAGAACCACCTACTCGTGATACGGAAATACCCGGGTTAACAGCTGGTCTTACACCAGAGTGGAACAAGTCAGACTGTAAGAATACTTGTCCATCTGTAATGGAAATAACGTTTGTAGGGATATACGCTGATACATCGCCTGCTTGTGTCTCAATAAACGGAAGGGCTGTAATAGATCCGCCGCCTAAATCATCATTTAATTTCGCTGCACGCTCTAGTAAGCGAGAGTGTAAGTAGAAAACGTCACCTGGGAATGCTTCACGACCTGGAGGACGACGAAGAAGTAGAGACATTTCACGATACGCTGCTGCTTGTTTTGATAAATCATCATAAATAACAAGAACATGCTTGCCATCATACATAAACTCTTCAGCCATTGATACGCCTGTATATGGTGCTAAGAATAGCATTGGCGCTGGATCAGATGCACCTGCAGAAACGACGATCGTATAATCGAGCGCACCACGCTGACGAAGGGTTTCCACAACACCAGATACTGTTGATTCTTTTTGACCAATTGCCACGTACACACAGATCATATCTTGATCTTTTTGGTTAAGGATTGTATCAATCGCAATCGATGTCTTTCCTGTTTGACGGTCACCGATAATAAGCTCACGCTGTCCACGACCGATTGGAATCATTGAATCAATTGATTTAATTCCTGTTTGAAGGGGCTCATGTACTGATTTACGTGCCATAACACCAGGAGCAGCACCTTCAACAGGACGTGTTTTTGTTGTGTGAATAGGACCTAATCCATCTACAGGCTGACCAAGTGGGTTTACAACACGACCAAGAAGTTCGCTTCCAACTGGAACTTCCATGATACGTCCTGTACGCTTCACTTCGTCTCCTTCACGAATGTTTTCGTAAGGCCCTAAAATGATGATACCAATGCTATCTTCCTCTAGGTTCTGAGCCATACCCATTACACCAGTAGAGAACTCTAAAAGCTCCCCTGCCATAACATTATCTAAACCGTATGCGAAGGCAATTCCGTCCCCAACGCGAATAACGGTACCAACGTCTTGTACATCTACACTGGTTTCAAATTGATCAATCTGCTGCTTAATAAGCGAGCTAATTTCAGTTGCTTTAATGCTTGCCATTCGTTTTCACCCCTAACTGACAAATTGTTACTTCCCTGCAAGAATTCCTTTTTCAAGGCGATCAAGCTGTCCTTTTACACTACCATCGTATACACGATCGCCAATGCGGACTTTTATTCCACCAACGAGTTGTTCTTGAACGACATTCGTTACTTCTAACGCACGCTTTCCTACTTTAGGTGCAAAAACAACTGCGATTTGTTCTTTTTCAGAATCACTTAACGGTTTCGCTGAGTAGACAAATGCTTCAGCAATGCCTTTTTGTTCGTTGTTTAATTTCTTGTATTCAGAAGCAAGTTCGGGAATAACAGAATAACGGGAGCGCTCCATTAAGCGCATCATTAATGCTAACGTTGTTTCCTTTACATTGTTCTGAAATGCTTGCTTGATTAATTGAGCTTTTTTCTCTTGAGAAAGGCCTGGAACTTCAAGTAGTCTCTGTAATTCTGGAGTTTGTTCAAACACCTCAGAAACCAGCTCCAAATCCTGTTCAAAATCGTCCGCTTGACCTTTTGCTACACCTAACTCAAAAAGAGCAACAGCGTAACGATTGGCTACCGCTTTGTTGCTCATAGCTCTTCGCCCGCTTGTTTAAGATACTCTTGAACTAGCTTGTCTTGTTCACTTGCGTCAAGTTCTTTTTCAATCACTTTCTGTGCAATTAAGACAGATAGAGATGCGACTTGCTCACGCAGTGCCGTAACAGCTTGCTCTTTCTCATTACGAATTTCAGCAAGCGCTTGCTGCTGAATACGATCTGCTTCAGCCTTCGCTTCGCGGACGATATCTCGGCCTTGCTGTTCGCCAACTTTTTTAGCATTCTCAATTAACTCACGTGCTTCAACACGTGCTTGTTTTAACTCATCTTTTTGATCTTCTAGCATTTTCTCCGCATCTTTGCGGTTACGCTCTGCAGAGTCAATTTGGTCATTAATCATGTCTTGACGCTTTTGCATAACACCCATCAATGGCTTAAGTGCAAATTTCGCAATAAGAAGCATTAATAACGTGAAAGCAAAAAGTTGATAAAGCGCTGAGCCCCAATCAAGTACTTCAAACATCGTTACACCCCTTTTTCTATCAGAAGTCGGTCCTTACATAAGGAAAGGCGAGAGGTTCTAAAGTAGAACGCTGTCGCCTCTCCATGATTTCCGTATGAAAAAATGCAGTTAGCCTAAGAAGTACATTAAGAAAGCAAGAACTACTGCAAGAATAGGAACAGCCTCTGCAAGCGGTGCACCAATAAACATAAGCGTTTGTAGTGGACCACGTTGTTCTGGTTGACGAGCCACCCCTTCAAGAACTGCTTTTACGATGATGGCAACACCAATTGCGCCACCAAGTGCAGCCAAACCTGCTGCAATACCTGCTGCTAAGTGCGTCATAACTATTTTTCCTCCTCAAAATTGGTTAGTTGGTTTATTTCCTATAAATAATCGCTCTAAAAAGAGCAGAGATTAATGTTGTTCAACTTTATGCGCCATATAGACCATTGCGAGCATAGCAAAAATGTATGCTTGAATGGAGCCGATAAAGATACTAAATGCTTGCCAAGCCATAGTTGGTAAGAGCGTAACGATCCCAAGACCAACTCCTTGAAATACACCGTAGTTAAATCCCAGTGTACCAAGTGTAACTAAGAGAATTAATAACACTTCTTTTGCGAAAATGTTACCAAACAAACGCATTCCAAGTGTTAGAAAGTTCGATACTTCTTCAATAATTTTGAATGGAAGCAGTACCCATACAGGTTGAACATATCCTTTTAAGTAGCCGCTAACACCTGTCATCTTAATTCCATAAATATGTGTTAACACTATGACAAACGCTGCCATTGTTAAAGCTAAGATTGGATCCGATGTAGGGGAGCGCCAAATAACATAGTGATTTGAATCGCTTGTTACAAGTTCGAATGGAATACCCATCATATTTGCAACGAACATATAGAATAATAGCGCATAGGCAAGGACAATAAATCGACCGCCTGTTTTCCAATCCATATTCGCTTTAATAATTCCACGAACAAAATCGATAACCCACTCAATAAAGTTCTGTAACCCGGTTGGTCTCATCGCAAGTTTTCTTGCACCAATCACTGAGATCAAAAATACAATTAAACAGGCTACGGTTGTCGTAAATACAGTTGTTAGGTTAAACGGAATGTTAAACCACGGGTCGTACCAATAAATATCTTGTGAATCCATTGTTTCACCTCTTTCGCCTATTAGCTTTTATTACTAAATCCACCATCATGACAATGTACATAAGCGCAATCCCGATCACGACCGCTATCAGATGAAACGTATCAGGATACAGGAGTGCAAGTCCGACTGCCACGAGTGCGAGGAGCATTCGAAAAACATAACCGAGCCCTACTATCAACATTGAAAAGGTGCTTGAGGATGTTTTTCCAACGTGCCGTGCGTTTCGATAGGTTGTCCAAAGGTTGAGGTAGCTTGCTCCAAATCCAAGGAGCAGACCAAGAAAGACATGCTGAACCGAGGAAACAAAATAGCCTACGAGAAAAACAGCTGCCACTAGCATGGATACAAGTGAATAACGCTTCATCTGTGACCGTGCGCTTATCTGTTCATGGCTGTGTTGCATTTCAGTCATCGTCTCCTAAAAAAGGCTGAACCGCTTTGTAAATTCCGTACATTCCGGAGAACATTCCGAAAAAAAGGCAAATTAGAAAGAAAATTGGTTCAGTACCTAACCATCTGTCGAGCCACAATCCAAGAAATAAGCCTCCGATTGTTCCTCCAAGTATGCAAGATGTGATGGTTGA
Source organism: Shouchella phoenicis (assembly GCF_047238345.1). NCBI lineage: Bacteria > Bacillati > Bacillota > Bacilli > Caryophanales > Bacillaceae > Shouchella > Shouchella phoenicis. The sequence goes on from NZ_JBDFMQ010000001.1 coordinate 3,536,190, forward strand.
AACTAACACAAACGCTCGCATTGGATTCTTATTTGGTTTCGCCAATGACATGTCTCCCTTCATTGAATGAAAACCTATTCAATCGCATATGTAACCCTTATCATGGTAACCCTTAGTAATCGTACAATAGCCACTTTCCTCTGTCAACGAATTTTGAAAGAATCTCAAAAGAGTTTAAAAATAATGAATGATTGTTCACATAACTGTCATAGATGCTCACAAATCCATTAGCAATACGATTGAACAATGCATTTTCACTAAAAAATTATGCGCCATCCTACTTAAATTCACTTTATAGTGAACCAGTTAAAAGCAATTCGTTTGACAATCGTTTTTCAGTATGGCCAAAAAGCACGCAAAAAAATCAACACAACATTGCTGCATTGATTTTCTTGCCATGATTATGGACCGATCCACTCTTCACCAATATCGACGACCGCTTCAATTGTATCTGATTTTCCTTCATTCACCGCATGAATAAACGCTAAATATCGCCCAGGCTCTACATGAAGATCATCAATTTCACCACTCACCATACCTCGTTTTTGATTCTGGTTTTCAACAATTGTAGCAATGTATTCGAACGTATCAGGATCGTACAGATATACACTAGACTCTTCCGCACCACCAGGTAAGTAATACTCGTAGTAGTATCCGTTTTCCTTATCACTATGGGCCATTTGAAACGCCATAACGCGAGGGTAATTCGGTTCTTCCATAAACAGCATGTAAGGAATCGTAATCGAATCATCTTGTTCGTTCACATGAATTAAGCCCGTATGAAGACCACTTTGTAACAAATTCGTGTCGATTTTCGCTTTCAAAGTAACCGATTGTGTCGACATAGCTTCGACTTTTACTCCTTCTACCATTTCCCATGTGACGCCATCCAATTCACCAATAGGAGGATCAATCGTGTACTCTTTTGCGCGATTACTTACATTTTCAATTTCAATTACTAGCTCTCTTGTAAGTGTGTTGTTCTCTTTTTTCATTGCGCCAAATGAAAGTGTCGCAGGGGAAATGAGGGATTCCGTATTGACCGCTTCATCCACTTGTAAGCGACCTGTCCCCTGTTCAAAGGGAAGATAATCATTACCCTGTTCGTCTTGTAAACGTTTTGTTGTATTCATTAGCGCAGCTTTTACTTGTTCAGGTGACCATTCAGGGTGTTGTTCTAAAAGTAATGCAGCAGCGCCTGCCACATGTGGGCTGGCCATACTCGTTCCATTTAGATCAAGATATCCTTTTGGGACAGTGCTTTGAATCGCTACTCCAGGAGCGACAATGTCAGGTTTAATTGCCCATGTTTCCGTTACAGGTCCTCTTGAACTAAAAGGCGCCATCAGATCTTGTTTGATTTCATAGTGGGTTTCAACTTTTACTTTGTTCTTTTTATCACCTAGTAAAGAAACCAATGCTTCGCCCTCTGCCTTACTAACGGTAGCACCTGTAATTGGTATCGGTTCAGTAACAGCACCTGCAAAAGATCCATCTAAATTGTTGTAGATTAACGCCGCTTTCGCACCTGCTTTAGATGCTAAAGCGAGCTTTTCAGCAAAATTAGATCGACCTCTTTTAATAAGAACGAGCTTATTTTTCACATCTTTTCCGCTATAATCGGACAATAATCCGTGACCTACATCAACTAAATCAAGACTTTCTTTTAACTTCCAACTTTTTGCCCCTAAAATTGGTACAAGCGAAAGTTCCTCTTCAAGTCCTTTCACCTGTATTGAAGGCACTTCAATTGGTGGAAGAGACGCCCCGACCGAAATTGCTTTTGTCGATGTACCAGGAGACCCTACAGACCACATATTCGGTCCGCTGTTCCCATTTGATGTAACAGCTACAACCCCTTTTTCCACTACCCGGTCTAACGCCAAACTTGTTGGCCAGTCTGGTCCATTCACTGTATTGCCTAACGATAAATTCAAGACATCCACTTCGTCCTCTACTGCTCGTTCAATCGCTTCTAAAATATGCTCTGTCGTCCCTTGACCCCCAGGGCCAAGCGCGCGATAGGCATAGATATCTGCTTCAGGTGCAACCCCTTTTATTCTGCCGTTAGCCGCAATAATTCCGGCAACATGGGTTCCATGTAACGTTGGTTCTCCTTGTGACTTTTTCGTTTCCATCGGATCTTGATCTTGATCGACAATATCATAACCACCTTGATAATTCTTTTGTAAGTCCGGATGCTTATAATCCACTCCCGTATCAATAATCCCGACCTTAACGCCTTTTCCAGTGAGATGACGCTCTTTTCCGTCCCTCATATCAATTAGATCTTTGCCAGCTCCGATAAACGGAATGCTCCCTTCCAGACTAGGTTGATAATGAGCAACATCATCTACTCGAGCAATGACGCTTAATTGCATCAATCGATCTATATCTTTTTCGGCTATTTCTAATGAAAAGCCACCGTATACATTTGCATAAATATTTCTTATTGATGCTGAAGAAATTCGTTCCTCAACAACTTGTACGGCGCGGTGAACATCTCCAGACGCAGACACAATGACAACTCTTTTGCTACCATCAATGGTATGTTGCTTAACAATTGGGCTCCGTTCTGCTGCAAAGACAGATTCTGTTCCAATTGGTATGATGAAGGTTTGAATTATAAGAAGGATACTTATTATGCCTAGTAATAACGGCCGCACGTTCCCTTGATTAATCATACTTTCTGTCTCCCCTATTGCTTGTCGTGACGTTTAGTATGAGTGCTTACGTGCCGTTTTATGCAAAAAAAAGAAAGGCTGAAACTAGTTCATAAAGCACGAATAACAAGGGTTAAACACGTTTATTCAAACAAAAATATTTAAAAAACCCCATGAATGATTTTCATCACTCATGAGGCGTTTATTGGTGTGGTTACTATTTACTTTGTACCAAACAAGCGGTCACCAGCGTCCCCTAACCCTGGAACGATGTACCCTTTTTCATTTAGTTTTTCATCAAGAGCGGCTAAATAGATGTCTACATCTGGGTGCTCTTCTTGTACATATTCAACGCCTTCTGGTGCCGCAACTAAACAAATCAATCGCATGTTCTTTGCGCCACGCTTCTTCAAGCTATTAATCGCTTCAACTACAGATCCTCCTGTAGCAAGCATTGGATCAATAACGAGAAGCTCTCTCTCTTCAATGTCCTTAGGTAACTTTACGTAATATTCAATGGGCTTGAACGTTTCAGGATCACGATATAGTCCAACGTGACCAACACGAGCTGCTGGAATCATGTTAAGAATTCCGTCAGACATCCCAATTCCCGCTCTTAAGATCGGGATAAGGCCAAGCTTTTTACCAGCAAGTTTTTTCACACGAGCCGGTCCAACAGGCGTTTCAATATCTGCATCTTCCAACGGTAAATCACGCGTTACTTCGAAAGCCATTAACGCGGCAACCTCGTCTACAAGCTCACGAAATTCTTTTGTTCCTGTTGTCTTGTCGCGTATATAAGATAATTTGTGCTGAATGAGTGGATGATCTAGTACATGGACTTTTCCCAATTTCGTCACTTCCTTTTAAAAATTCGTCAAACCTCGACATACTCTGAACGATTTTACCCGAAAAGTGCCTGCTCATACAAGTGTATAAATAAAGAAACCTTTGTTAAATGTTCCCTAGGTGCAAATCTCTCAGGAAAAAGCAGTAATAGGCTAAGCCTACTACTGCTCATTATTTTTTATAGATTGGCGTACATTGGGTACTTTGATGTGAGTGTAGAGACCCGCTCCCGCACTTGCTCAAGCACGTCTTCATTCTCAACGTTCTTTAACGTTAGCGCAATTAACTCACCAATTTCATCCATAGCAGCTAAATCAAGTCCACGAGACGTGACAGCTGCCGTACCGATACGAATACCACTTGTTACAAATGGTTTCTCTGGATCATACGGGATGGTGTTTTTGTTTGTTGTAATCCCGACTGCATCAAGTGCTTTTTCTGCAACTTTTCCTGTTAATTTTTGTGAGCGTAAATCAAGTAAAACAAGATGGTTATCCGTGCCACCAGATACAATATCGACACCTTCTGCTTGAAGCTTTTGACCAAGTCTCTGTGCATTTTCAATAACTGCTTTTCCATAAGCTTTGAAATCACTTGAAAGGGCTTCGCCAAACGAAACAGCTTTCGCTGCGATGACATGCATTAACGGGCCACCTTGAATGCCAGGGAAAATGGATTTGTCGATCTTTTTGCCAAACTCCTCACCAGTCTCTTCATTGCACAAAATCATGCCGCCACGTGGTCCACGTAAGGTTTTATGGGTGGTTGTCGTGACAAAGTGTGCATAGGGAACTGGATTTTGATGAAGACCTGCCGCCACGAGACCTGCAATATGAGCCATATCAACCATTAAGTACGCGCCCACTTCATCCGCAATTTCACGGAATTTCTTAAAGTCAATAGCCCTTGGATAAGCACTTGCACCAGCCACAATTAATTTTGGTTTGTGTTCTTGTGCAATTTGGCGAACCACATCATAGTCGATGCGTTGATCATCTTCGCGTACACCATACTCAACGAAGTTATATTGAACACCACTAAAGTTAACAGGGCTTCCGTGGGTTAAATGACCACCGTGGGATAAATTCATTCCTAGAACCGTATCACCATGCTCTAAAACCGTGAAGTAAACCCCCATATTTGCTTGCGCTCCCGAATGAGGCTGAACATTTACATAAGCAGCACCAAATAACTTCTTGGCACGATCACGAGCAATATCTTCCGCAATATCAACATACTCGCAACCACCATAGTAACGACGACCAGGGTACCCTTCTGCGTATTTATTTGTTAGAACAGATCCTTGCGCTTCCATAACCGCTTCACTTACAAAGTTCTCAGACGCAATTAACTCAATCTTATCTCGTTGACGACCTAATTCTAATTCAATCGCTTCAAAAAGAGTTGGATCTTGTGTTTTTAAATTTGTCATCTCTTCCCCGCCTTTGTTCGTAAATAATTTAATTTATTTATGATTTTAGCTCATCAGAAGCAAAAATAACAGCTTTTTCCGTAAATTAAGTTCTATGAACTTACAAATTATTCACCAATTCTGTAATTGGCTCGCTCTCCACCAATTAACTTTGGACGACTGCTAGCAAATGTAACGTGCGCTGAACCAATTGTTGTAATACCTACGCGAATTGGCACTAATACAGGCTTGATATGCATGCCGATAAACGTATCACCAATGTCAATTCCTGCATCGGCTTGAACGTGTTCAACCAGAACAGGGTCCTCAAATTGTCGGAAAGCATAGGTTGCCATTGCGCCACCCGCTTGGCGTACAGGAATAGCACTGACTTCTGTAAATCCTTTTAATTCAGCTACTTTACGCTCAACGACAAGCGCACGGTTTAAATGCTCACAACATTGAAAGGCGAATTGAACATTGGTTTCCTCTCGAAACCGAGATAATGCCCGGTAGATATCCGCTGCTATGTCCATGGAACCTTCTTTGCCGATAGACTTCCCCGCAACTTCACTCGTTGAGACTCCCACCACAAAAAGTTTTGCATGTAAATGAGGGACTTGTCGTTGAAAAGCTTGCAACCCTTCATATAAACGCGCTTCGATCGACATTAGCGGTGCGTATCCTCGTAACTTGAAATCTTATCAATTCGATTTGTATGGCGGCCACCCTCAAATTCTTCGCCCAACCATGTGCGCACAATTTCTCCTGCCAGACCTGGCCCAATTACACGTTCACCCATTGCAATCATATTTGTATCATTATGCTGACGTGTTGCCTTAGCACTGAAAACATCGTGAACAAGGGCACAACGAATGCCTTTTACTTTATTCGCAGCAATAGACATCCCAATGCCTGTACCACAAACAAGAATACCGCGGTCGAAATCACCTTGAGCAACTTTTTCCGCAACTGGCAACGCATAATCCGGGTAATCAACAGACCCTTCACAGTTACAACCAAAATCTTCGTACGTAAACCCTAAGTCCTTTATTACCTCAATTAACTCGTCTTTTAACCGAATTCCGCCGTGATCGGATGCAATTGCTATTCTCATTGTGCACACTCCTTCATTTTCCCCATACAAAAAGCGTCTAGTTAGGACGCTTTTATTGGTTTGATTCTATTGTAAACTTTTCGATCGTTGTCTTCAATTGCTTGGCTTGATTTGCCAAGTCTTTTGACAATGTTTCAATTTCCTCTAACGCCGTAGTCTGCTCTTCAGTCATTGCCGTTACCTCCTGAGCACCTGCAGACGTTTGTTCGGCAATCGCAGCAACTTCTTCTGTTTTAACAGAACTTGCTTCAATCGATTGCTTCTGCTTGTCCGACAAATTGGAAATGACTTCAATCATTTCCGTAACGATCTTTGCAGATGATTCCATTTCAAGAATTGCATTCGTTGTCTTTTCACCTTGTTCCGACTGCACCCTCGCAACCGTCACTTGTTCCTCGATATTTTTCACAACTTGCTTCACTTCTTCTTGAATGGTGGAAATTAATTGATTAATGGATTCCACTGCTTGTGTACTTTCATCAGCAAGCTTTCGTACCTCACTCGCTACAACCGCAAATCCACGGCCGTGCTCTCCTGCACGAGAGGCTTCGATTGACGCATTCAAAGCCAGTAAATTCGTCTGCTTTGCAATCGTACCAACGAATGCTGTAATGCTACCAACTTCTTGCGCTTGCTCCTCTAAACGATGCACTGAGTCAAGTGAATGCTCTTGCTTTGTTGTTAAATCTTCAATCCCTTTAACGAGACTCGTTGTCATTTCGCGACTCGTTACAAGCAATCCGCCCATTTCATTGGCTTGTTCGGCGGATTGAGACGCTTTATTTTGCATTTCATTTGCCATCTCTGTTGTTTCTTCAAGAGAAAACACCGTTTCTTGAATCGCTTGGGCCGCGTTTTCAGCACCGCTCGCAATTTCTCCCATCGTGAAACCAATCTGTTCCGCTTGAGATGAAGATGTGGCTGTAGCAAGACTTAATTGCTGCACACGTTCTTCCGTTTCCACAAAGTTACGATCAATATCGTGAACCATTCCATGTAAACTTGAAAGCATTTTATTATAGGCAACGCCTAACGCTCGTAATTCGTCATCGGATTTTGATAGCTCTACATTTTGATCAATTACACCTGAAGCCGCTTCTGTCACCGCTTGTTCAAGTTGCGCTAACGGCTTCGTAATGATCGTTGATAAAAAGTAACCTAAAATCCCACTCCAAATGACTCCGGCTAATAAAACAAGCAACGTTAACCATGTAGGATCAATGTTCAACATTGAAGCAACGTAATCTGCTAAAAAGTACAGAATGATGGCACTCGTAGCAAACGTAATGCCTGCCACTGCACTAACACCTAATACAATCTTCTTTCGAATACTAAACCTGTACCTTTTAGAGACCTTTTTCCCTGCTTCCATTCACATTCATCCTTTTCGATTAAGTTTGCCGCAAGAAATCTTTTATCGCTGTTTTGATTTGTCTTGCAGCTTGTTTATAATCCTCATCATTGCCGCCAAAAGGATCTTCAATATCGTGTCCTTCTTTTCCAGCTGCTTCTTGCAAAGTTGACACACTTTGATGAGGGTAACCCTCTTCAACAATTTTTCTATGAGAAGCTGACATCGTTAACACTTTATCAGCCCAGTGAATTAATTCGTCAGATAGCGGTTGTGACTTATGGTCAACTTTAATGCCTTCTTTTTCCAATATTTTTTTTGAACCACTAGACATAACCTGTCCATGATCAGCACTCACGCCTGCTGATTTAACATTATATCGGTCTGCGCCGTATTTTTTTAAATAGGCTTCTGCTAATGGAGAACGACATGTATTGCCTGTACATATAACTAAAATATTTTGCTTTTTCATCTTTCCACTCCTTAAATTGTTATCAACGTTTCATTAGTTTAGCACAAGTGACCCCGTTGATTCATCAAAGTGGAAGCATAATTTTTAAGCCAAAACCAATCAAAATAATTCCGCCTAAAACTTCTCCATAAGATCCAATTAACTTATGAAATTTCGAGCCAATTAGTAAGCCGATCCAAGATAAACACATACTAACTGCACCAATAATTAAAACGGTCAGCATGACTTTTGTCCCTAAAATACCAAACGACAAGCCAGCAGAGAAACTATCTAAGCTTACACCTAAAGCAAATAATAAGAGGCCAAACCCAATTGGTTTCAATTTAGAATCCTCTTGATCAGAAAAAGAAGCCAAGATCATTTGAACACCAATTATAAGTAGCATGCCTCCACCTATGTATGTGGCGATTACGTCGTATTTACTTGACAACCATTGCCCTGTCAACATTCCTAGTAGTGGCATAAAAACGTGGAACAAACCAATCGTGACACCTATACGAAAAATTTGTTTCCCTGTTAGACCTAACATCCCCATACCAAGGGTTACAGAGAATGCATCCATCCCTAAAGCTGCTGCCATAATCATTATCGTCACAATCTCGTGCATTGTTTAACTCCTCCCGTAAAAACATGCTATTCGAATGTATGCACGGGCACGGGAATTTAGACAGGCTAATAAAAACCCCATGTAAAAAGGATGAAGACAAACATAGCACGCCCTTAGCACGGACGTTGGATTTGCAATAATGAAATCCACTCACATAAAAAAATCCCTCCAATGTTTGCACTTTTTAAGTGCCTACAATTAGAGGGAGACAGTTTGCTTACTCACTCAAAACATTTTCTTTTATAGGTCGACTGAATTTTTATTGTTTCTACTCTGAACATCGCATCGTTTATTCAGCCATAGCTCCCCAACCATCTATGGTGACTTCGTATTTTGCCGTTAAAGATTCTAAATCTCTTAACCTTCGAATAATCTCCTGGTGTGTAAGGGGAATCGTGCGTGTGCACGCTAAAACGTACTCGCCTTGGTCACGATCCTCATCGACTTCGACGGTATAGCCTTCTAATTCGATAATTTTCGCTACTTTCCGAGCCATTCGTCGATTCGAACAAAGCAAGATAAATTCTACTTCATGAGGTTTGCTCATATCGACGCCTGCATCTTTTAAACTTTGCAGGACTGCACCGTCGTCATCATTCGGAAAGTCGACCGGGGTAATGTACGTCACATTGTAAAAGTAAAACGACTTCTGTTCTTCTTCAGAGGACAGCACTTCTTCAAATCCTAATTCCTCTAACGTTCTCATATATTGAGTACGTCCGCCTTGGTTATAAGAAACAAGAAATCCAACATCCTTTACATTGCTAAGAAAAAAATACCGTTGCCACTGCTGCAGGATCTCTCCAAACGATTGCAAACGCACGATTTCATCTGGAATGTTTGGGAAAATCGCCACTGTGTCGAGCAATCGCTCTGACTCCGTATAGAAGTATTCAATCATTCCTAACAGTTCTTCCATTTCGGGCTGATTGGAAAAATAGCTTTCGTCGAGGCCAAATACCTCATCCGAAATTAAATAATAAGGGATCTCACATGTTTTACGATCGACTTGCATCGTAATTGTTCCATAAATGACTTCTGTTGCTGGATCCACTTCCGCCCTATACAAAAACCGTTGCTTTGAATGCTCCATTTTATGCTCCTTTGCACCGCAGTCTTGTCTTTCTCGATATTGTTGCAAAAACACCATACATAAACGTTAGGCTTATCCCACTATATTCACTTATTGTAGCATTCATTACACGTTCAGCGCTTTAAGATCTCTTCATTAGGCGCTTTCCTCCTGATGCTTTTTCAAGTCGATTCATTACGGCTTCTCCTACCCCACTGGTCGAAACGGCTTCAACAAAAATGATGGAAACTCCTCTTTTATCAAATTCTCGCAACGCCTCATAAAGAACTTGAGCCAGCTTTTGAACCGATTGAGCATCGATGCTTTCGTCCGCCTGATCGTAATAGTGTTTAGCCAATACGCCCACACGCTCTCCTCTTGCCTGTGCCGTTAGAATAGCAGAATGAATTTGATTTGCATCCTCCACAATATACACAGCAGCTTCTGGCGCATAGTGTGTATATTTCATTCCTGGTGATTTCGGTTGTTCTTTTTGGTTTAACAATGAGCGATCCACATCAATTTTTCCGATAACGTCCTCAATCTCTTCTTTCGTCACACCACCAGGTCTGTACAAAACAGGCGTTTCTTCAACAATACTTAAAACCGTTGATTCTAGCCCAATGCCAGTCTTTCCGCCATCAACAATGCCATCAATCCGCCCATCTAAATCTAGCAACACATGTTCAGCCGAAGTAGGAGAAGGACGCCCAGAGCGGTTTGCACTTGGAGCAGCGACCGGCACTTGACACTCTCTTAAAAAGATCTGAGCGATTGGATGAGACGGCATCCGTATGCCGACAGTTGATAACCCAGCGGTTACATTCTTAGCAATAGTCGGCTTTGCTTTAAAGATCAGCGTTAGAGCACCTGGCCAAAACGCATCCATAAGACGTTGAGCATGATCTGGAATCTCTTCCACTAACTGATGAAGTTGCTCTTTTTCACCGATGTGGACAATCAGTGGATTATCGCTCGGTCTTCCTTTCGCTTTAAAAATTTCACTGACAGCATCGTCTGATAGCGCGTTGGCACCTAGCCCATAGACCGTTTCCGTTGGGAACGCCACAAGCTTATTATCCCTTATCCACATTGTCGATTCTTGTAAGAATAAGGCTTGATCGTCAATGGTTTTATTTTTATCCACATTCCAAACTCTCGTATGTTTATAACTCACTATCTGTTCGCCTCTTTCATTGTAAAACACTTTTTTTCATTTATTGCTCAAATGCTTGCTATATTAACATTCACTCTATTTTATCAGACTAATCTATCGATTGCATCAAAAGAAAAAACAGTTTATCCACGGCTGTGGATAAACTGTTTATAAGTTGATAAACCGAGCTATATTTCACCACATCTTCATTTATTCACAAGACTTATACACAAATCCACAAGCATCATCCAATATGCGAACACGAATAGGACCAAACCAACGTGTCAGTTGAACGGGCAATCTGTTGATAATGGTCTAATTGTTTTATTTCAGGAGGGATAAGGCCTTCAGCTACTCGTTCAAATCCAAGAGGTTCAAACAGTGACGCTTTCCCTTCACTAAGCGCGTACACTTGATTAACGCCTTCTGAATGGGCAAACGCTAACGCAAGCTGGATAAATTCAACAGCCGCCATCGCGTGAGTCTTTTTACTATCAATAACTAACGTACGTAACAAACCGACATCCGATACTTTATCTAAACCCACTGTACCAACTAAAGTTCCCTCTTCGTTTTCCACGATAACAAAACTATCTATTTGACTCGGTGTTGTCGCTGAACCGACTCGTGCAAACAAGTGCTGAACAGCTAATACATCCGTTTCTTCCATTTTTCGTACGGTTAATGGCATAAGTACGCCCTCCTTTTTTTCATTCTATGAGAAGGCTTGTACATATATGCCTATTAACCAAATAACCGATCCCAAAAAGATTCAAACATATCCACAACAAAGAATGACGTTTCAACTTCATCTTGATTGTCCACAGGTTCTGTTTCTTCTGCTTCTTTCGCTTCAGCATTGTCCATATCTAAAAAGCAAAGCGGCGGAAACAATACACACCACCAGTTTTCACCTTCACCATCGCCAAGCGTAACAAGTACAGCCTGGTATAAGCCTGCCGGATAAACCAAGTCGCCATAAAGTTTAGTTGGGAACGAGACATCTTCATTGAACGCCACATCAAATTGCTGGTCTTTGCCGTACTTTGCTAATTCGTTTTCTACAATGGCTTCGATTTCATCCATATTTCCTTCAATCGTTGTTACCGCTTCATCAAATGTCTCAACATCGTTGACCCATTTTGTAATTTCTGCATTTATCTCATCGCGGATGTCCCGCTTTAACATTTGGTCACTGACTGAATCACTATTGGCGAGAATGCGTAAACGAATAGCATCATCTGTATTGACTTCTTGATGAAACTGACTGACCGCTTGAACGCTTTGCGCTTCCCAACTCATTAGTCCTACACATAAAGAGATTAATAGATAAATGATTGCTTTTGCTTTCATTGTAAGCACCGCCCCTTCCTCCATAGCATGGTCAGGGCGCTCACAATATAAACAACGAATCGTTCGACAATCTTGTAGTCTATTAAGTTACAGAGATGAGGACAATTCGATCTTTTTTATTAATATCCTCGATGACATCAATTACCGCTGTCGGAAATTGTTCTTGGAAAAGGGTTTTTACTGACTCTCCTTGCCCTGCTCCAACTTCAAGGGCAATCATCGACCCAGAATGAGTGTATAACGGCGCGTCTTTCGCAAGCCGTCGATAAATGGCCAACCCATCGTCTCCAGCAAACAAAGCAAGCGCTGGTTCGTACTCTCTTACTTGTTCAGCCAGTGATGCGCGATCGGTTTCTGGAATATATGGGGGATTTGATACAATGACATCAAACGTTTTGCCACGGACAGGCTCAAACAAATTTCCATGCTTAAACAGAACGTCAGCCTTTAACGTTTTCGCATTTTTTTGCGCCACAGCAAGCGCATCTTCTGAAAGGTCAATTGCAGTGACAAGAGATTCTGGCGATTCTAGCTTAAGGGTGATCGCAATCGCCCCACTACCAGTTCCAATGTCCACAATTCGCTTCGCCCCATTGATCCGTTGCAAAATTGCCAGCACAAGCTCTTCTGTTTCTGGACGAGGGATAAGAACGTCTTTTGATACGTTAAACAATCGCCCATAGAACGACTCCGTCCCAATTAGATGTTGGACAGGCACACCAGTCGTCAACGTTTTGACATCTTCTTCAAACGCCTTTAACGTTGATTCGTCCATAAAATCGTGAAAACCCGCTAATAAAGACGCACGATCTTTTTGCAAATGGTGCCGCAATAACCATTCACCTGCTGGTTCTTCAAGCTGATGATCTCGCAAAAAAGACGAAGCCCAGTTCAGAGCTTCGTATACCGTCTTCTTCATCACGATTCCGCATTCTTCATTGCTTCGGATTGCTCTTCCACAATGAGTGCATCAATAATTTCATCCAATTGGCCTTGCAAGATCTGCTCAAGCTTTTGAATCGTTAAGCCAATACGGTGATCCGTTACGCGACTTTGCGGAAAATTGTAGGTACGAATTCGCTCAGAGCGATCGCCTGTGCCAATCGCACTTTTACGTGCATCTGCGTATTCCGCATGCGCTTCTTGCTGCACTTTATCAAAAATACGCGCGCGCAGCACTTTCATTGCTTTTTCTTTATTTTTAATTTGTGATTTTTCATCTTGGCACGATACGACGGTATTGGTTGGTAAATGGGTTAACCGAACCGCTGACATTGTTGTATTAACACTCTGCCCACCAGGACCGCTTGATGTGAAGGTATCCACGCGAATGTCTTTCTCGTGAATATCAATTTCCACTTCTTCCGCCTCAGGTAATACAGCTACTGTTGCTGTCGACGTATGAATCCGTCCGCCAGATTCTGTCTTCGGCACACGCTGAACACGGTGAGCACCGTTTTCATATTTAAGCTTTGAATAGGCGCCTGATCCATTCACCATAAAAATCACTTCTTTATAGCCACCAATTTCATTTGCCTGAGCTTCAATAATTTCCGTTTTCCACCCTTGCACTTCTGCAAATCGATAGTACATTTTAAATAAATCCGATGCGAAAAGCTGCGCTTCATCTCCACCAGCTGCTCCACGAATTTCAACAATAACGTTTTTATCATCATTCGGATCTTTTGGTAGCAAAAGAATTTTCAAGCGAGCTTCTAACTCTTCTTTACGCGTGGACAATTCCTCAAGCTCTTCTTTCACCATTTGGTACATCTCGTCATCTAATTTATCTTCTAGCATCGCTTTTGCTTCAAGATGCTGCTCATGAACTTCTTTATATTCGCGATAAGCTTGAACGGTTTCTTCTATTTGCGCTTGCTCCTTAGAATACTCTCGTAGTTTGTTTGTATCACTAATTACATCTGGATCACTTAACTGTTCATTCAAAAAATCATATCGATCTTCAACAGATTGCAAACGATCTAACACGACGTCACCTCATCTTTATTCCGCTAGCTACATATCCTATCTATTATAGTATATGGCGCTTCTACTGGTCAATGCACCCTCATGATGCGGTTTGTATTCTGCCTCTCTTGGGAATACTACCTAGAGCGAATACAAGTTCAGAAAAAAAGGCGGGATAACGGTGAAATATGTCATTATTGGCGGTGATGCGGCAGGGATGAGTGCAGCGATGCAGCTTGTACGGAACGACGCCCAAGCAGAAATAACCGTTTTAGAAAAAGGAGACCATTATTCATACGCACAGTGCGGACTTCCTTACTGGATCGGCGGCGATATTGAAGGGGAAGAAAAACTTGTTGCGCGTGACGCAGATACGTACCGAATTAAACACGGCATTGATGCGCGAACTCAACACGAAGTCACATCCATTGATGTCAAAGAAAAGCGCGTAGCAGGAAACCATTTTGACCTACCCTACGATAAATTATTAATCGCATCTGGTGCTAGACCTTTTATACCTGATTGGGAGAATAAAGAGTTAAACGGAATCTACACATTAAAAACCATCCCAGATGCAAAGAAAATTATTGAGCGTCTAGAAGGAAAGCGACGCAATATTACAGTTATAGGCGGTGGATCGATCGGTCTTGAAATTGCGGAAAATGTTTGCAAAGCCGGTCACCAAGTCCGCATTCTTGAACGATTCGCACGACTCGCGATGAATTTTGATAAAGAAATGACGGATCATATTCATGAGAAAGCGATTGATGAAGGGATTCAACTTGATTTAAATCATGATATTCAAGGATTTAAAAGCGATGAAGAAGGAAATGTTACCGCTGTGGTGACCAACTTATCTGAATGCAAAACAGACCTCGTCATTGTCGCGGTAGGCGTTCGTCCAAACACAAATTTCCTTGCTAGTACAGGCATTCATCTTGATCAAAACGGAGCAATTAAAGTAAACCGTTACATGGAAACGAATGTAGAAGATGTTTATGCAGCTGGCGATTGCGCAACCCAATACCATCGCTTAACTGATAAAGATACGTACTTCCCTCTCGGCACACACGCCAATAAACAAGGGAGAATTGCCGGGTTAAATATGTGCGGAAAACCTCGAGTCTTTAAAGGAATCGTCGGCACACAGATTTATCAATTTTTCGATTTAGCGTTAGCGCGAACAGGCTTATCTTCACGAGAAATTGAAGAATTAGGTTTTCCTTACAAATGTGTACAAGCTAAGCTCCCTCACGTTGCCGCTTATTACCCCACTCATGAGCCTCTTCTTATTCGGCTTCAATACAACGAAAAAACAGGCGAAGTGTTAGGAGGTCAATTTATCGGTACAAAAGGTGTCGATAAACGATGCGATGTGCTCGCTACAGCGTTGTACCACGGCATGACCATGCAAGACCTTGAAGAGCTTGATTTAGGTTATTCACCACCGTTTAATAGTGTCTGGGACCCTCTTCAACAAACAGCTCGCAGACGAACGTAGCCTAGATAAACAAAAAAGCTGACCCACAAGGTTCGAATCGAGCCTCTGGGTCCAGCTTTTTTTTAGCGGAGATGAACATCGTAACGCGGTATCTCATTTTTGAGCGCCTTCTCTAATTCTCTATGGTGCTGCTCCGTTTCCGCTTTGTCCCAATCATGATCAGGATGTGCTTTTGCATAGATGTGGCCGCCATTTACAATGGCAACACCTGAACGGAAGCCATGTTTTTCAATGATTTCTTCAACGAATTGAGCATCATCTTCTAGCGTCGTATGCTTAGCATTTGGATTCACATAACTGGCACCGAGATTCGTTTGTCCTTGCGGGTATGAATCATTCTCATGCTTCATGTGTCCGAAGTTAAGCGGCCCTGGACCAAATGCACCCATGCCACGATCATGTTTCTCGTGCGCATTTGTCGCATTCATATCGCTTCCACATCCTGATAACAATACAAGGGCAGCAAACCCCGCTGTCATAACTTTTGCGATCTTCATGTTTCTCCCCCTTTTACCATATCGAAATATGGCTACCTTAGGGTTCCACAAGAACGATCATCCCATTCTCAATTGTTCACAACGGTGGGTTACTGTGACATTTTCGGCAAACGGGGTAGTACTGATCGTTGCCTCCAATTTGAATTTGATCCCCTGTATAAATCGGCTTGCCTTTATCGTCAACACGTAAGTTCATAATCGCTTTTTTATGACAGAACCAGCAAATGGTTTTCATTTCTTCAATCTTATCTGCGTAAATCAGCATATGTCTACTACCTTCAAACAGCTCGTTTTGAAAATCGTTCTTCAATCCAAACGCCATTACTGGTATGGATAACTCATCCACGATCATAGCTAGCTGGCGCACATGTTCTTTTGATAAAAATTGAACTTCATCAATTAATACACAGTACGGTTTTTGTTCCGCGTGTTTCACAACCTCAAAAATATTCGTATCTGCAAAAACCGAAATTGCGGCTCGCCTTAAGCCGACACGACTGGATACATACCCAACTTCATCTCTCGTATCTATGCCAGATGTAAACAACAATACAGGTTTGTTCT
Organism: Shouchella phoenicis; assembly: GCF_047238345.1. NCBI lineage: Bacteria > Bacillati > Bacillota > Bacilli > Caryophanales > Bacillaceae > Shouchella > Shouchella phoenicis. The sequence goes on from NZ_JBDFMQ010000001.1 coordinate 3,552,771, forward strand.
GCTCCTCATAATTGGAAGCCACTTTTAAAATTTCAAAGGATTTTCCACTATTCATTGCACCATATTTAAAAAACAGTTGTGCCATATGACCCTCCTAAAGCGTGTGTATCATAAAAAAAGACAGGCAATCGTGACTGCCTGTCTTTTGCTTCTTATAGGTTGTATTTCTTTTTGAATTTATCAACACGACCACCAGCATCAGCAAGCTTTTGCTTACCAGTGTAGAATGGGTGTGAATCCGAAGAAATCTCAACTTTAATAAGTGGATAAGTGTTGCCATCTTCCCACTCAACTGTTTCGTTAGAACCACGAGTAGAACCAGTTAGGAACTTGAAGCCCGTGCTCGTATCTAAGAATACAACTTTTTGATACGTTGGATGGATTTCTGCTTTCATTGCATTTCATCTCCTTTTGCCCTGAATCAAATTTGAAACAGAGTTTTCCTCACATAACCGAAATTATATCAAGACAGCCACCATATTGCAAGATCAAGTTTTAAGAGCGACGCTTGCCTGTCATTTCTGCCTGCATTTCATCAAAAAACTCGACATTGGTTTTCGTTTCTTTCACACGACGAATAAATTGGTCGGTAAAGTCAGGCGACTCATTCATTGTTTTACGGATCGTCCAGAGCTTATCAAGCTGCGATTTCGGCATAAGAAGCTCCTCTTTTCGTGTACCGGAACGACGAATATCGATAGAAGGGAAAATCCTTCTTTCTGCCAAACGACGGTCTAAATGAAGCTCCATATTCCCTGTCCCTTTGAATTCTTCGTAAATGACGTCATCCATTCGTGATCCTGTATCAACGAGTGCCGTTGCTAATATTGTTAAGCTTCCGCCTTCTTCAATGTTGCGCGCTGCACCAAAGAACCGTTTTGGACGGTGGAAAGCCGCTGGGTCAATCCCCCCAGATAGCGTGCGTCCACTTGGTGGAATAACAAGATTGTACGCACGAGCAAGGCGAGTAATGGAATCCATTAAAATAACCACATCTTTTTTGTGCTCAACGAGACGCATTGCACGTTCCAACACGAGCTCTGCCACTTTAATATGATTCTCCGGTACTTCATCAAACGTCGAGCTAACAACTTCGCCTTTAATGGAACGTTCCATATCTGTTACTTCTTCAGGTCGCTCATCAATTAACAATACGATTAATTCAACAGAAGGATGCTTCTCCGCAATGCTATTGGCAACTTCCTTCATTAAAGAAGTCTTTCCTGCTTTCGGCGGGGCAACAATTAAGCCACGTTGTCCAAATCCAACTGGCGAAACCATATCAATAATTCGTGAAGATACACGACCTGGCTTCGATTCTAGATCGATTTTCACATCTGGATAAAGTGGCGTTAGCGCCGGAAAATGAGGTCGCTCTTTAGATGATTCAGGCGAATCGCCATTAACCGCTTCAACATGAAGTAGGCCATGATAACGCTCATTATCTTTAGGAGGACGCACTTTCCCTGAAACTTTATCGCCATTTCTTAAATCAAATCGTCTAATTTGAGATGCAGAAATATAAATATCTTCTGTACTTGGTAAGTAATTTATTGGTCGTAAAAAGCCAAAGCCTTCACTTTGGATAATTTCAAGTACGCCTTCCATAAACAAGAGTCCATCTTGCTCCGCTTGTCCTTTTAAAATAGCAAAGATTAGTTCTTTTTTTGTTAGTTTACTGTAATAAGAGACTTTAAACGTTTTTGCTTGTTGATACAATTCTTTTAACGTCATATTCTCTAATTCTGAAATATTTACGCTCATTAAGGTCACCACGCTTTATCATTATCGTTCTATTCCTTTTTTGACAGACGACGAACGAAAACATCTATCTACATATATAAAATTTACTCATTTAACTTTAGTCATGAATTTTTTTAACAAGGAAGGAAAATGGAGAAAAGTATTTATAGAAGGAAGTAACTAAACTTTATTTTAACCATATTTACTAGAATTAATCAATAAAAAAAGGGAGAAAAACTCCCTTAGATTATTTTACATCAAATGGACGCGATTCGCGCGTAACAACAGCAGAATCGCGCCACCGTGTTGACTATGTCTTAGCGCATAACAAGATCTGGTTTTTTCTTCATACTATGCGTGCCGTCAACAAATCGCACCGTACCTGATTTCGCACGCATAACAAGGGACTGGGTATTTGCTTTCGTTCCTTTGTAACGAACTCCTGTAAGTAATTCTCCATCAGTAACGCCTGTAGCTGCGAATATGCAATCGTCTCCGCGAACTAAATCTTCCATACGAAGAATTTTGTTTACATCTGTAATGCCCATCTCTTTACAGCGTGCAAGCTCAATGTCTGATTGTGGCAACAGTTTTCCTTGGAAATCGCCACCTAAACATTTAAGTCCTGCGGCGGCAAGCACACCTTCTGGCGCCCCACCTGAACCCATTAATAAGTCGACACCTGTATCGTCAAAGCCAGTATTTACAGCAGCAGCGACATCGCCATCAGACAGTAATTTAATTCGTGCACCAGCTTTTCGAATGTCATGAATTAATTTCTCATGGCGAGGTCGATTCAATAACGTCACAACAAGATCTTCAATATCTTTATTTTTTGCTTTAGCAACTGCTTTTAGATTATCAAGGACAGGGGCATCAATATCCACTTTTCCTACAGACTCAGGGCCAACTGCGAGCTTATCCATATACATATCAGGCGCGTGGAGCAAATTGCCATGATCCGCAACCGCTAAAACGGCTAATGCATTCCACTGACCATATGCCAGGATATTTGTCCCTTCAAGTGGGTCTACTGCAACATCCACACGAGGACCGTATCCATTGCCTAACTTTTCCCCTATATAAAGCATTGGTGCTTCGTCCATTTCCCCTTCACCAATAACAACTGTCCCTTTCATCGGGATCGTGTCGAACACGTCTCTCATTGCTTCTGTTGCTGCTCGATCTGCCTCTTCTTTGTTCCCTCGACCCATCCAACGACCAGAGGCAAGCGCAGCCGCTTCTGTCACGCGGACAAGTTCCATTGATAAACTACGTTCCATTGTTTTGTATCCTCCCGAATAGTAAAGCCCTTATGATTGATTCACTTGCTCAATTTCTTCTTCGTTTAACTCTTCACGCCACACAATCGCTCCTAAATCACGAAGCTTTTCTTCAAGGTGTTCATAGCCACGATCGATATGTTCGACCCCAGAAATTTCCGTCACACCGTCTGCCATTAATCCAGCAATAATAAGTGCCGCTCCTGCACGTAAATCACTGGCACGGACATTTGCACCTTGAAGCTGAGAACGACCATTTACAATCGCTGAACGTCCTTCCACTTTCACATTTGCACCCATGCGTCTTAATTCATCTACATGCTTAAAGCGGGCATCATAAATCGTATCCGTCACAATGCTCGTGCCTTTTGCGCTAACTAAAAGACTTGTAAAAGGTTGCTGAAGATCAGTAGGGAATCCCGGATAGACGAGCGTTTTAATATCAACACCGTTCTTTTCAATCATTCCTTCAACGATCATTTGATCGTCTTTTTCCTCGACCTTTGTACCCATCTCTCTAAGCTTAGCCGTAATCGAATCAAGATGTGTTGGAATTACATTATCAATTTGAACCCGTTGGCCCATTGCAGCAGCCATAATCATATACGTTCCCGCTTCAATCCGATCAGGAATAATAGAGTGAGTGCATCCTGTTAACTCCGTTACACCTTGTATGCGAATCACATTAGTTCCTGCACCTTTAATCTTGGCACCCATACTTGAGAGAAGGGTAGCGACGTCAATAATCTCTGGCTCTTTTGCAGCGTTTTCAATAATCGTTTGCCCTTTTGCTTTTACCGCTGCCAACATAATGTTAATCGTTGCGCCGACGCTTACAACATCAAGATAGATCTTTGCACCACGCAACTCATCTGCTCGTAGATAAATGGCACCTTGTTCATTTGTCACACGGGCACCTAGCGCTTCAAATCCTTTAATATGCTGGTCAATCGGGCGTGGTCCTAAATTACACCCACCAGGCAAACCGATCACCGCTTTATTAAATTTCCCGAGCATCGCACCCATTAAATAATAGGAAGCACGAAGTTTTTTCACACGCCCATTTGGTAAAGGCATGGCCACCATTTTTTCAGGCTCAATTCTCATCTGAGTATCATCCATTGTGACCTCGCCACCAATTTCACGTAAGAGTTCAGCTAAGAGCTCTACGTCTGAAATTGATGGAAGATTATCAATCACAACTGGACTATCTGCTAAAATAGCGGCCGGAATGAGGGCAACCGCGCTATTTTTCGCGCCACTAATTTGTACAGTTCCTTCGAGGGTTTGCCCACCTTTAATTAGCAGTTTATGCATAATAATCCCTTCCTTTTATACCTAATCCCTTTTGAATAAGTATGTTCAGAGTTATTCGTGATGCACAAATCCATGTCGCTTTCCTTACTTATTCCAGTCGGATAGAAATTGTTCGATCCCTTTATCTGTTAGCGGATGCTTTGTTAATTGCTTAATCACTTTAAGCGGAATCGTTGCAATATGAGCACCGCGTTTCGCCGCTTCGTTTACGTGAATCGGGTGTCTAACGCTCGCTGCAATAATTTGTGCGTCTAGTCCATGTGTATCAAAAATCGTCCGAATATCTGTAATTAAGTTTAATCCATCATGACCAATATCATCTAAGCGGCCTAGGAACGGTGATACGTAGGTTGCACCAGCACGGGCCGCTAACAACGCTTGCGCTGCTGAAAAAATCAGCGTTACATTCGTATCAATTCCTGCTTCCGTCAAAGCACGAACCGCTTTTAGTCCATCCACTGTCATTGGTACTTTTACTGTAATGTTATCTGCGATTTTCGCAAGCTCTTTTCCTTCTCGAATCATTTCGTCCGCTTCAAGAGAAATGACTTCTGCACTGACGCTTCCAGGTACAACAGCAGCAATTTCTTTTATGCGATCATGAAATTCAACATTTTCTTTTGCTACTAAAGAAGGGTTTGTTGTCACTCCGTCCAAAATTCCAAGATCGTGTGCTTCTTTTATTTCAGAAAGGTTTGCCGTATCGATAAAAAATTTCATTTTTACATCCCCCTATAAAAAAACGGTTTCATTCATAAATGGAAATAAAAGCAGTCATTGACTGCTTTTATAAAATTTGTTCACACTTACGCTTTATTTGAAGAACCAAATTCTTTCATTTTACCAGCGACAGTTGCTTTAATCGCGTCGCGAGCAGGCCCTAAATATTTACGCGGGTCATACTGTTCAGGCTGAGCTGCAAGTGTTTCACGAACAGCTTTAGCTGAAGAAATCTGACTTTCTGTGTTTACGTTAATTTTCGCATGTCCAAACTCAATCGCTTTTTGAACATCTTTCGTTGGGATACCTGTTCCACCATGAAGTACTAATGGAATTCCGACTAAAGAATCGATTGTTTTCATGTGATCGAAACCAAGGTTTGGTTCGCCTTTGTAAGGTCCGTGTACAGAACCTAAAGCTGGCGCAAAGCAATCAACATTCGTTGCTTCAACAAGTGCTTTACACTCTTCAGGAATTGCGTAAGCTGCTTCTGCATCATCAACAATCAAATCGTCTTCTTGTCCACCAATACGACCTAGCTCTGCTTCAACAGAAACACCAAGTGCATGAGCAACATCAACCACTTTTTTCGTAAGGGCAATGTTTTCCTCTAGTGGATAGTGAGAACCATCAATCATAACAGATGTAAATCCAGCATGAATTGCTTCTACACATTTCTCAAAACTTGAACCGTGATCTAAGTGAATCGCAACTGGAACCGTAACGTTGTACTCTTCCATAAGATTCTCTACTAATCCCACAATTGTCTTAAAACCACCCATATATCGAGCAGCACCTTCAGAAACACCAAGAATTACAGGTGATTGTTCTTCCTCAGCTGCTTGTAGAATTGCTTGAGTGAACTCTAAGTTGTTTAAATTAAATTGACCAACCGCGTAGCTTTCCGCTTTCGCTTTGTTCAACATGTCTTTCATCGATACTAAAGGCATAATTGTCCTCCTTCATTTCTCTTACCTTAGGTCGAATAAGTAGATCTTATCTTTGTTAAAATAACCTTTTATACTAAAGTTATGTAATCAAATCATTATAAAATTACCATCCTACCTAGGCACACGAATCTTTAACCGAATCTATTATAGCATAACTTTTTTCGATATGACCCAGGAAAGAGCTAGAAATTAAATGTAAACGGATCCAATTTTAATCTTTGACACTTTTAGAGATTTTGACGAATTACTTGCCTTACATCTTCAATATCAAATGGTTTCGCCATATAACTAATCGCACCATTTTCAAGTGCTTCATTGACCATTTTCAACTCCCCATAAGCTGTCATCATGACGACTTTAATCGTTGGCTGACGTTCCTTCATTTTCTTTAAAATTTCAACGCCGTCCATACCAGGAATTTTCATATCCAATAAGACAATATCGATTTCCTCCATCTCTTGAATATCCAATGCCTCTTTCCCATTGGCCGCTTGATACATCTGATAGCCGTCTTTTTGTAGAATTTCCGTTAACAGTACACGTATCCCAAATTGATCGTCAACGATCATCACATTGTGTTCCATCTTATCCTCCTCCTAGTCATCCTCTCCATTGTACTCTTATTCGTGTTGTTTCGCGGGTTTCCTTTAATAATTTGCATTTTATCTTAGCAGAAACTAGAATATGAACAGGATTATGTGAGAGAGGATTCGATATGGACAAAATTTATACGACTCAACTAATCGGTTTGTTAAAAAAGATGAATGACCTTCATCTAGAAGAATTAGAGAATGCGGCAAGACTTTTATCCCAATCGATCATTGCAAATGGGACGATTTATGTCAAGGGAATCAAGGAACTTCGTGCGCTTGAAGAAGCGGTTTCGTCTGGATTTGAGCCATTCCCTAATGTGAAAATCTACGACCAACAAACACCAACGGCTCTAGATCGTTTTCTCCTTTTCTCGCCGGATGGAACAGATCAAGAGACTGAATCGATTTTATCTACATGCCAACAAGAAGGAACGCCTGTCATTTTAATCGTTTCAGAAAAAGAGTATACAGGGTCTCACCTTGTAGATAGTTTGTTTGCACTTGGAGCTTCAAAGGGCCTAACACCAAATGAAAAAGGGGAGCGTGTCGGACATCCTGGATTACTCGCTGCGCTCTACTTATCGAACCAACTTTATTTAAATATAGACGACATCCTTAACGAAATTGAAGACTAGAGGTACCTTCCCTCTAGTCTTTTTGTTCATCATTTCTCTAGTAAATGTACACCGACACTGACATCTAACGAATGCCCGCCTCCGCGATAAACGCCTTCTACTGGACTCACATCACCATAATCTCTGCCTGTACATACAATTATATGATTTTCCAATGCTTCCACATTATTAGTTGGATCAAGACCGACCCATCCAATTCCAGGTATCATCACTTCTACCCACGCATGACTAGCCGCATCTCCAATCAAAGCAGAATCTTCACCTACATAGAGATAGCCACTGACATAACGCGCTGGAATCCGCTGTGAACGTAATACACCAATCATGACATGAGCGTAGTCTTGGCACACGCCTCTAAGTGTGTCAGCTGACTCTGATGCCAATGTTTGAACATTACTCGCTTCTGTATCATACGTAAATACTTCATATAAATACGCCATTAAATCACGAGAAAACGTAATTGGGTTTAATGGATCGCCCACTTTTTGAACGATTTCTTCCGTTTGCTCAAATGATAAGTTGGTGTATGGTGTTTGTTTTGAGCTCGCTAAATACTGCCTTCTAAATACTTCAGAATGGAAAATTTTCTTACTTTCAGGTGTGTAATCAAGATGATTAATTATCGGGCTTCGCTGTACGCTTACTACAGAGGTCGTTTTAATTTCAAGGTATTGATGCGATTCTGCAATAAAGAAGGTCTCGACATTATTTCCCCATATATCAACGGATTGAGCGGTCGTTGAATTTGGATTAATATCCACTCGGTAAGAAAGTAACCGCTGCAACTCGTCTGTTTTCGGCTTTAATCGAAACGAATTTAAGCTTTGCTCAACAGAAGTATCATAATAAAAACGATTTGTATGAACAATCTCTGCTTTCATGTTCAATCCCCTTTAAGGTTTTTTGAAATCTTAGTCTTGTACCCTCTTCCACTCAATTGGAAACCTTCTGAAAAAATATGAACATAAAAAATACGGCGGGACAATCAATCCCACCGCACTTCTCTAGAAAACGATCCTATTGCTCTTTCATCTCTAGAGATTTTGACACAAATTCTCTAAATAAAGGTTGTGGACGTGTTGGACGTGACACAAACTCTGGGTGAAACTGACTCGCGATAAAGTATGGGTGATCGGCAATTTCAATGATCTCCACAAGTCGTCCATCTGGGCTTGTCCCAGAGAAGATAAATCCTGCGTCTTCCATTTGTTGGCGATATTCGTTATTAAACTCATAACGATGGCGGTGACGCTCATACACCACTTCTTCTCCATACGCTTCACGGGCAATTGAACCCTCTTTAAGTTTACAAGGGTAAAGACCTAAACGTAATGTACCGCCTAAATCTTCCACATCCTTTTGTTCAGGAAGTAAATCAATAACAGGATACGGCGTTTCAGGATTTAATTCCGCAGAATGGGCTCCCTTCATGCCCAGCACGGTACGGGCAAACTCAACAGAAGCAAGTTGCATCCCTAAGCAAATGCCGAGGAAAGGAATTTTATTTTCTCTTGCATAGCGAGTTGCTGCAATTTTCCCTTCAACACCACGGTCGCCAAAACCACCAGGAACTAAAATGCCGTCTGCATCTTTCAAGCGAGCTGCTACATTTTCATCGTTTACTTGCTCAGAGTAAACCCAGTCAATTTCAATATCTGCATCAACATTGTATCCTGCATGACGAAGCGCCTCGGCTACAGATAAGTATGCGTCTTGTAATTCAACATACTTTCCAACTAAGGCAATACGTACTTTTTTGCTTAAATTGCTTACACGTTCAACAAGCGCGTTCCACTCATCCATGTTTGCTTCTGCACAGTTTAAGTGCAAGTGATCGCAAACGATCTGATCAAGTTTTTGTGCCTGAAGATCAAGCGGTACTTGGTAAAGCGTATCTGCATCTCCTGCTTCAATCACCGCTTCTTTGCGAATGTCACAGAACAACGCAATCTTGTCCTTCATATCTTGTGGAACCGGACGCTCTGTACGGACAACGATGACATTCGGTTGAATGCCTAAAGAACGTAACTCTTTTACAGAGTGCTGGGTTGGTTTTGATTTCATTTCCCCAGCCGCTTTCAAGTAAGGAATTAATGTACAGTGTAAATACAGGACATTTTCCATACCAATGTCGCTCTTTATTTGGCGAATTGCCTCTAAGAAAGGTAGGCTTTCGATATCACCTACTGTACCGCCAATCTCAGTAATAACGACGTCTGCTCCTGTTTCACGGCCAGCACGCAAAACCCGCTCTTTGATTTCGTTCGTCACATGCGGAATAACTTGAACCGTACCGCCAAGATAATCCCCGCGACGTTCTTTCTTTAATACAGTCGAATACACACGACCTGTCGTTACATTTGAATTTTGACTTAAGTTAATATCAATAAAACGTTCATAATGTCCTAAATCCAAGTCCGTTTCAGCGCCGTCATCCGTTACGAATACCTCACCGTGCTGATATGGACTCATTGTCCCTGGATCGACGTTAATATACGGATCAAATTTCTGAATCGTCACTTTCAATCCACGATTTTTAAGTAAACGACCTAATGAAGCAGCTGTAATCCCTTTACCTAGTGAAGAAACTACGCCACCTGTAACAAATATATATTTTGCTGCCATCCTACTTCCTCCTTTAGCTTTTAAGGGGATCTTGCTTCACACATGCATCTATCAAAAAAAAACAAAAGTGACACGTCGCCATAGGCATACTATGGGGCGCACTTTTGTTTATTATCTCCATTATATAAGCTCATGATAAGCCCAAAAATGATTTTACCTAGTTATTGAAGAGAAGTCAAGCAGACTTTTTAATCTTCCTCTTCCTCATTTGACCCTTCTTCTTCCTCATCAAATTCACCTAGGTCTTCGTCTTCCTCTTCCTTATCGGAGTAATCATCGTCTTCTCCGTCTTCTTCTTCATCATGATCTTCTTCGTCTGCAAGTTCATCTAGTTCATCCTCTAGATCTTCAAACTCGTCTTCTTCAAGCTCGTCAATCGCATCGAAGTCATCTTCATCATCATCTTTTTTACGACGTTTTGGTTTCACAGAATGAGTGATTTCCTCTTCTGACTGCTCATGAGGGTACCAAGCTTTCAATCCCCACTGGTTATCCCCAAGCGTTAGAAAGCGTCCATCAATATTTAAGTCTGTATATAAGAAAGAAATTCTTGATTCAGCCTCTGACTTAGAAAGACCTTTTAACTTTGCAACTTCCTCTAGTAAATCATAAAAATTAAACGCCTGTCTTTTATTCACCATAATTGCATATGCTGCTTCAACTAGGGACATCTCATCAAGTTCTTCTTGTTTCAAAGATTGCAAATCAACCATAATCGGGCACACCCTCCATTATCTTCATGAATCGAATCATCTATTAGTGTAAGCCATTTACTGCTAAAATCATACGTTCCATTATAAACAAGATTTATGTTTATTTCCAGCCATAATAAAAAACTCACAGTATTCGGTTACTGCGAGTCTGACAAAGCGTACGAAGCAAGCAACTGTTTGATTTGTAATTGACTATATTCATCAATAGTAAGTTCTTTTTGCATAGACCAACGACGAAACGTCCACATTTGACCGAGAACAAGAATATTATGCGCCAAGAGGTGCTGCTCTTTATCTGAGAGCTGGAGATCTCCATTTTCAACACAGGCGACAATAAACGACTCCATCAACGTCACCATCTCTAATTCTTTTTTCAGAACGTAAGGCAGTGTTTCTTTTGGCAATGATTTTGTTTCTTGATACATGACAAGCACTTCATCTTGCTTTTCGTCTACGACCTTTAAGTAAGAACGAATCGCGATCTTCAAACGATCAAGTGGTGTGCCGGTTTCATCAAGCAAGCGCCTAACACTCTCCATTACCTCATCATAAATCGAATCACATACAAGATAAAGAACATCTTCTTTTGTACCGATGTATTCATAAAGCGTACCGATACTAAATCCTGATTGCTTAGCAATCTCTCGCGTTGTTGTACGGTGGAACCCTTTTTCAATAAAAAGGCTAACGGCCCCTTTGATCATCTGTTCACGACGCTTCTTTATTAGTTTCTCATCTTTCACCATAGATGGGATTACTTTTTTCCCGGCCATTACACCCACTCCTGTCATCACGATTCTATCATTCTAACACGGAGGGAAAAAGCGTATCTCTTTTTAAGAGGAAAGCTGTCTTGAAATCACCATTTGCTGGATCTCACTCGTCCCTTCGTAAATCTCACATACTTTCGCGTCTCGGAAATACCGTTCGACTGGATATTCTTTCATATACCCATATCCACCATATACTTGGATGGCTTTCGTTGACACATCCATTGCAGTTCGTGACGCAAACAATTTCGCCATACTTGCTTCTTTTGCACAAGGTAAGTCTTTTTCTTTTAAGAATGCGGCGGCATACGTTAGTTGCTTCGCTGCTTCCGTATCTGTTGCCATATCTGCGAGTTTAAATGCCAACCCTTGATGCTGGCTTAGTTTCTTACCAAATTGCTTTCGTTCATTGGCATAATTTGTAGCAGCTTCTAGCGCAGCTTCTGCAATACCAAGTGATTGTGCAGCGATGCCAATCCGGCCCGAGTTCAGGTTGGCAAGAGCAATTTTCAAGCCTTCTCCTTCGTTTCCTAACAACTGATCTTTTGAAATGCGGCACTGATCAAAAATAATTTCTGTTGTGGAAGAACCATACAGTCCGAGTTTCTTTTCTTTCTTACCGACGATTAAGCCTTCCGTACCGTCTTCAACGATAAAGCAAGAAATTCCTTTTGAACCAGCATCAGGGTCCGTTACCGCAAAAACTAAATACGTCCCCGCTTCGCCACCGTTTGTAATAAACACTTTAGAGCCATTAAGAATGTACGTATCTCCGTCTTTCACTGCTCTTGTCTGCAAGGACTTCGCATCACTTCCGGCGTTCGGCTCCGTTAAACAAAAGGCTCCGATTATGTCTCCTGCTGCCAACCTCGGCACATACTTTTGCTTTTGTGCTTCCGTTCCATACAGCACAATTGGAATTGTTCCTACTGATGTATGCACGCTCATAATTAAGCCGAGGCTGGCGCTCACTTTTGATATTTCATGAACGGCTATAATGTACGAGACAAAATCCATCCCTGCACCACCATATTTTTCTGGAACCGGGACGCCCATTAAACCAAGTTCCCCCATTTGAGTCAAAATGCTTCGTGGAAACCAATCTTCTTCTTCCATTTTTTCAATATGCGGCGCAATTTGTTCACGTGCAAACTCCTGCACCATTTTCTTCATCATTATTTGTTCTTCATTGAAAAATACACTACTCATAGTGGAAGAACCCCCTGCCTGATTTTTTTCCAAGCCAGCCCGCCTGTACATATTTCTTTAATAATGGACATGGGCGGTACTTATCATCACCAAATCCATCGTGAAGAACATTCATAATCGATAAGCACGTATCAAGACCAATAAAGTCAGCAAGTGTTAGCGGACCCATCGGATGGTTCATGCCAAGTTTCATGACTGTATCAATATCTTCAGCAGATGCTACTCCTTCGTAAAGTGTGAATATGGCTTCATTTATCATTGGCATTAAGATTCGGTTCGAGACGAATCCTGGAAAATCTTCCGAACATACCGGTACCTTATCAAGCTGTTGAGTGAGAGTTTCAATTTCCTGAAAGACCTCATCTCTTGTTGCTAGACCTCGAATAATCTCAACAAGCCTCATCCGTGGGACAGGGTTCATAAAGTGCATGCCTATAACTTGTTCAGGTCGTGTTGTAACGCTCGCTAAGTCTGTAATCGGCAAGGAAGATGTATTGGTAGCTAGAATCGCATCTTTTTTCGCGAATTGATCTAACTCTTTAAAAATCGCTTTCTTTATTGCTACATTTTCCGTTGCAGCTTCAATCACAACGTCTGCTTCACTAACCCGTTTGATATCCGCTGTTGGGGTTAAGAAAGAAAGAGTTGAGGCAACCTCCTCTTGCTCTTTGTAGCCTTTTTCTACCAACCGCTGTAGACGTTTTTCAATCCCGTCTACACCCGCTTGCGCAAACGCCTCTTTTTGGTCATGCAGGAGAACGGGATGTTGTTTAGCAGCAAACACTTCTGCAATTCCCGCTCCCATTTGTCCAGCACCAATTACCATGATTGTTTTCAAGAAGCATCCTCCTCTACGTATAGAAGGACAGCGTCACCTTGACCTCCACCACTACAAATCGATGCGATTCCATATCCGCCGCCAATTCTCTTTAGCTCATAAGCGAGAGCAAGCACAATTCGCGCGCCACTCGCACCTATTGGGTGACCAAATGCAACTGCACCACCATTCACATTGACTTTGGTTTCATCTAGATCTGCTAACTGGTTGCTTGCTAACGCAACTGCAGCAAACGCCTCATTGATCTCAAAACGTTTTATATCGCTAAGGGACACAGACGTTTTTTCTAGTAATTGATTGATTACAAGACCTGGCGTTTTAGGAAAATGATTCGGCTCGACTGCAATGCGCTCATGAGCAACAATAGTCGCTAGCGGTTTCATTCCTTCTTGCTTTGCACGGTCTTCACTCATCACAAGCATGGCACATGCACCATCATTCACTCCTGGTGCGTTTCCAGCTGTAATCGTCCCACCCTTGCCAAAAACAGGTTTTAATTTTGCTAACGCCTCAGCCGTTGTTCCTTTTCTAGGCGCTTCATCTCGATCAACGACCGTTGTGTCTCCTTTACGTCCCTTTACTTCAACCGGAACAATCTCTTCATTCATGATACCGCTTTCAATTGCAGTAACTGCTCGTTCTTGACTACGTGCAGCCCAACGATCTTGATCGTCTCTTGAAAGCTGTAAGTCTTCTGCTGTTTCATTTCCATAGACGCCCATATGAACATTTGTAAATGAACACGTTAAGCCGTCATAAACCATGCCATCTACAAGCGTCGCATCTCCCATTCTAGCGCCAAATCGCGCTTTCGGCATATAGTAGGGTGCATTAGACATTGACTCCATCCCTCCTGCAAGGATGACCTCTGCTTCACCAGCACGAATGGCGACATCTGCCATAGTAATCGCACGCATGCCTGACGCGCATACTTTATTAATCGTTTCTGTCTTTACTTCCCACGGTATGCCAGCTGCATGCATCGCTTGTCGTGAAGGCAGCTGACCAACACCAGCTTGCAGGACATTCCCCATAATGACTTCATCTACTGCATCAGGCTGCAGCTTGCTACGTTTTAACGTTTCTTTTAACACAAGTCCACCTAGTTCAGGTGCTTTAAAATTCGATAAGACCCCACCCATTTTGCCAATCGGTGTACGGGCGCCATCAATAATAACGGATTTCATTTACGTGCTCTCCTTTTCGAGCGAACGCTCGGTCAATTTGGTACAAAGAGAAAGATTCGCATAAAGCGAATCTTTCTTAAGCAGGTTCTTCCAATGATCGTTCTAGAATTTCTGCGACATCCAATGTCTGTACGTCATCTTCTTTTTCCAAAGCTTTTGTGCCGTCACTCAACATGGTTAAACAATATGGACAAGCACTTCCAATGACAGAAGGTGCAACAGCTAGTGCCTGTTCCGCTCGGGCTACATTTACACGCTGTCCTTTGTCTTCTTCCATCCACATCATGCCACCACCAGCTCCACAGCACATGCCATTTTCACGATTACGTTCCATTTCAACGACATTTACACCTGGAATATGCTTTAGAATTTCCCTCGGTGGATCATACACATCGTTATAGCGACCTAAGTAACACGAATCGTGGAACACAATGGTTTCGTTTACTTCTTTCGTCGGCGATAGCTTTCCTTCCTGCAATAATTTTGCAAGAAGTTCCGTATGATGATAAACTTCGACATTTTCCAAGCCAAATTCAGGATACTCATTTTTAAATGTGTTATAAGCATGGGGATCGATCGTCACAATTTTCTTTACATCATGCTTTTGGAACAACTCAATGTTAGCGGTTGCAAGTTCTTGGAATAAAAATTCGTTTCCTAAACGGCGAGGTGTATCACCAGAATTCTTTTCTTTATTCCCAATTATCGCAAAAGATACGCCTGCAATATTTAGCAATTTCGCAAATGATTGAGCGACTTTTTGGCTACGGTTATCATATGCACCCATGGAACCTGCAAAGAACAGATATTCAAATTCTTCGTCTTTCTTGCTTAGTTCTTTTACCGTTGGTACATCAATATCGTCACGTCCATCGCGCCAGTTTTCGCGTTCTTTTCTACTAATCCCCCACGGATTCCCTTGACGTTCAATGTTTTGCATCGCACGCTGTGCATCCGGGTCCATTTTTCCTTCTGTTAAAACAAGGTAACGACGTAAATCAATAATTTTATCAACATGCTCATTCATTACTGGACATTGATCTTCACAGTTTCGGCACGTCGTACACGCCCAAATCTCGTCTTCAGTGATGACATCTCCAATTAAACTCACATCGTAACTAGCTGCCGCTTCTTCATGTCCTTTTGCAGCTAACGTATTTGCTGTCGTTCCTGAGAATGCATAGGCCGGCATCCACGGAGAACGGGAAGTAACCGCTGCTCCTTTTTCAGTTAAATGATCCCGCATTCTTAAAAGTAAATCCATAGGCGACAACATTTTTCCTGTTCCTGTTGCTGGACACATGTTTGTACAACGTCCACATTCCACACACGCATACAAATCAAGTAATTGCTTTTGATTGAAATCTTCAATTTTTCCGACACCAAAACTTTCAGCTTCTTCGTCTTCAAAATTAACCTTTGCCAGTCTTCCTACTTCATGCGTACGACCTAAAAATACGTTGGCTGGTCCTGCAAGTAAGTGTGCGTGCTTTGATTGCGGCACATAGACAAGAAAACTTAGTAAGAACAACAGATGCATCCACCAAAATACGAAGAATAATCCGCCTGCAACTGAAACTGGCACCCAGCTTGTCAAAAATGCAACCGATGAAGCAAGTGGTTCGAACCCAGTAAGCTCTTTTCCAAGCCAAATCATTTCCATTCCTTTAGCGAGGGTTTTGGAAACCATTAATCCACCGATAAAGATAAGAACAAGACCAGCTTTCCAGTTTCGCTTCAGTCGCACTAGTTTCTCAACATATCTTCGGTAGAAAGCCCATACAACGGCAATCAGAATCATGGCCACAACAAGCTCTTGGAATAAAACAAAGTATGGATAAACAGGTCCGAGCGGTAAGTGGCTTCCAGGATTTAAGCCTTTCCATATTAAATCAATTGCCCCTAGCTGAACCATTAGAAACCCGTAGAAAAACATAATATGAATGATTCCGCTCTTTTTGTCTTTCATTAATTTTTTATGGCCAAAGACGTTTTTCCAAATCGCTTGCATACGCTCTTGCATCGTATTATCGAATTCAGCTTTCTTGCCTAATTTTATAAACCGAACTCTCGTCCACACAAGGTTAGCAAAGAGATAAACCGCGTAACCGGTTACAAGAAGAAATAAAACCCAATTCACCGTGAGTAGAGCAGAACTTACTTCCATTTTATACCTCCTCAAGTATCGTTAAGCGTAGTATATCACAACTTTAATGAATGAGCATTCAGTCAACGAAAATTCTTTTATTTAATTTGGATGGGCATTCCCTTCTTCGGTAACGATAAAAAAGCAGAAAGGAGCATGTTACATGCTGTGGATATTTATAGTCGTTATGATTGTTCTACTTCTTTTATGGGCACGGTTTGATTATAGATTCGGTTTAAAACGACTGCGTGAACAAGAAAAAAGTGATTTGACGTCCTCTATGCCAAGCTCGGCGACTCTTATTTCTGATGGAGAAGAATTATTCACAACTTTATTTAAAGATCTCGCGAAAGCAAAACATCACATCCATATTCAATTTTATATTTTTCGTAGTGATGGCATTGGTGAACAGATGATTCAAGCGTTATGCGAAAAAGCATCGAACGGTGTGACAACAAGACTTTTAATTGATCGATTCGGCTGCAAACTTTCAAGATCGGATAAAAAGAAATTAAAACAAGCGGGTGTGGTTTATAGAAAGGCTTCACCTATTAAATGGCCCTATGTCTTCTTCTCCCTCAACCGCCGAAACCACCGAAAACTATCTTGCATTGATGGAAAAGTAGGCTACATCGGTGGATTTAACGTTGGTGATGAATACCTTGGTCGTAACCCTTTCTTTGGTTATTGGCGCGACTACCACGTTCGATTAACAGGAGAAGGTGTCGTAGCGATACAAACTCAGTTTATGCGTGACTTTGAAAAAGTAGACGAGTTGCCGAGCGATCCGTCGTTTTTTCCTCCGTTAGAAAAAGGCGACCAACATGTACAGTTTTTAAGCACACAGGGAGTCGGACTTGAACAAAAATACTTGTCCTTGATTCATTCTGCTACTGAATCGTTATTAGTAGGCACCCCTTATTTTATTCCAACCAAAGCGATTCAAAAAGCATTACTTGAGGCATGTGAACGAGGCGTGCAGATAACAATTCTCATTCCAGAAAAAGCGGATCACCCGTTTGTGAAGCACGGAGCGACTCCTTTTCTACTTGAGGTCATTCGTGCAGGAGCGATGGTTCATCATTATTACCGTGGTTTTTATCACGTGAAAGCATTTATTGTGGATCACTCTACATGTTTAATTGGAACTGCTAATTTTGACCGTAGAAGCTTACATTTGAATGATGAGATGAGCTGTATCACAAGCGATTTAACGTTTATATCTGAAGCGCAAAGCCTTTTTCACCACGACCTTGCGCGGTCAATCAACGTGACGGAAGAATCATTAAAACAAAGACCAATGCTTGATCGCCTCAAAGAAAACGTTACAAAACCACTCGTTAACCTTTTGTAAGTGGTTAGATATGCAGCGAGGTTTCACGCAGAAAAAGGCGAAACTCTTTTTAGGGCTTCGCCTTTACCACTTATTTATGCGATCCATACTTCAATAAAGAACCAAATAATCATCACCGTTTGCACAACGGCTTTTGCAAAAGATCCACTTAAAAAAGCGAGAAATGAGGCAAACGCAATTTTTATTGCTTCAGAAAACGTCTTTTGTTGAAGCAACTCTACGGCCAGTACAAGCACAAACGGTACAAGGATTAACCCAAAAGGAGGGTACACAAATGCACCAATAATGACACCGATTAGCGCCATCCGCTCTCCCCATTTTGAGCCACCTGTTCGCTTTACAAAGATCACATTCGCTAAAAAATCAACAATTAACAGAAAAATCGTCAAGACAGCCATGCCAATCCAAAACCACATGCTTAAGCTACCGGATAAGCCGAAAATATAGACAAGAAAGCCACCCCATAACACTAATACAGACGGAACAATCGGTACGATTAAGCCTACATAGCTCGCTATAAAGAAAACCGCAATGAGTACCCACCAAATAACTTCCATTCTTACATCTTCTCAGGTGCATGAACTCCAAGAAGAGCCAATGCATTCTTTATTGTTAATTGCGTTGCTTTCATTAGAGCTAAACGAGCATACGATAGTCCTTGCTTTTCACCATCAACCACTCGATTTGCATTATAAAAACTGTGCAACGTTTGCGCTAAATCATACGTATAGTTAGCGATACGCTGTGGATTTTGTTTTTTAGCTGCATCCGCTACAGCCGTTGGGAAGTCCCCAATTGCTTTTAATAGTTCATACTCTTTTTCACTTTCAAGGAATGATAAATCAGCTTGATCATAATCTTTCATCCCTACTTCTTCACCTTGACGTAAAATCGAAGAAATTCGAGCATGAGCATATTGAATATAATAAACCGGGTTTTCATTTGATTTTGAAACAGCTAAATCCATATCAAAATCTAAATGCGTATCTGCACTTCTCATCGCGAAGAAATAACGCGTCGCATCGATACCAACTT
Organism: Shouchella phoenicis; assembly: GCF_047238345.1. Classification (NCBI taxonomy): domain Bacteria; kingdom Bacillati; phylum Bacillota; class Bacilli; order Caryophanales; family Bacillaceae; genus Shouchella; species Shouchella phoenicis. Next base: position 3,571,889 of record NZ_JBDFMQ010000001.1, read on the forward strand.
CTTCCATTAGGTCGCGGAGCGTCACGGCTTTTCCTGTCCGTTTACTCATCTTTACTTTTTCCCCACCTTGATAGAGACTTACCATTTGGATGATCTCAACATCAAAACGTGTCGCATTATAGCCTAATGCTTGAATCGCCGCTTTCATTCTTGGAATGTACCCGTGGTGATCCGCTCCGAGAATATCAATCAAACGGTCATGGCCACGATCATATTTATCTAAGTGGTACGAGATATCAGGGGTCAAATACGTGTAGCTGCCGTCATTTTTCACAAGGACACGGTCTTTATCGTCTCCGTATTCAGTGGAACGTAACCATGTCGCACCGTCTTGTTCGTACGTCTTTCCTTTTTCTTTAAGAACTTCAAGCCCTCTCTCCACCTGACCTGAATCATAAAGAGATGTTTCAGAAAACCAATGGTCAAACGCAACTCGGTACACACTAAGGTCTTTTTTAATTTTCTCTAGCTCTTTATTAAGTCCATAGTTACGTAGAATCTCTAGTCGTTCACGCTCTTCTAAATTTGCATATTCGTCGCCAACTTCAGCTTTTAATTGTGCGGCAATATCAATGATATCCGCACCTTGGTAGCCGTCTTCTGGCATAGGGAAATCATGGCCAAGTGCTTGCATATAGCGTGCTTGTAGCGATAACGCAAGGTTGTCAATTTGATTTCCTGCATCATTAATATAATATTCTCTTGAAACATCATATCCAGCTTTAGCCATAATATTAGAAAGTGAATCGCCTACAGCTGCGCCTCTGGCATGCCCCAAATGTAAATCACCAGTTGGATTGGCTGACACAAACTCAATTAACACTTTCTCTTGTTTGCCTGCATCACTTTCTCCGTATCGTTCGCCAGCAGCAAGAACCGTTGGCACGATGTCTCTTAAATAGCTGTTATCTAAGAAAAAGTTCACGAAGCCAGGACCAGCGATCTCCACTTTCTCAATCCCTGCTTTTTCTTTGTCCAAGTGCTCTGTAAAACTTTCAGCAATTTGTCGAGGTGCTTTTTTCGCTACACGAGCAAGCTGCATCGCCACATTTGTCGCATAGTCACCATGTGTTTTTTCTTTCGGCGTTTCTAGAAAAATCTCTGGTATTTCTTCTTCATTGGCAAGATTTGCTTTTAGAATTGCTTGTTTAATCTCCTCTTGCAACGTTTGTTTCATTTGATCCATTGTATTCATTCCGTACTTCCTTTCCGTCTACGTGTAGCGTTTTCTAATCAAAGAAAAGGCAAGGGAACGAACCCTCGTCTCCTCGCCTCGCGTTTATTCTTCTTTTCGCTCAATGCCAATGCGAATCTCATGCTCACCTGTTGATTGTCCCTGTAAAAAGAAATGGTAGCGCACATAGATTTTTCCCTTAGACTTGTTCGCTTTAGGAAGTTGAACAAACAGTGTTTCCGTTATCGCTTTTGTTTCCCACGAAGCCTCAGGCGTTACATAGCGACCGAGCGTTTCTTGCTTAGAAGCGAAACTTTGACGCATAATTATGGCGCCTTGACGGATGAGCATCAATTCCTCACCATCCCATTTCATTGTCGAATAGACATCTTGTCCATGGGTATGCGCTTCTTTAAAGCGTAAATAAGAGGCGTTGTTTTTTATATAAAAATCGCCTTCTGTTACAAAAGAGAAGGAGTCAGGTTGCTGACCTTCTAAATATGTCATGGTTTGAAAAGAGATCTGAACTTTCCTCTTCATCATTTGTTCATTCCATTCTATTATTCATACAATCATTACTTCCTTCTCCATTTTACTGCGTTTATATACGTCTTGCAATCGAATCGCGTTTCCAATTCATGAAAAAACAGATGTCCTGTACGTAGAAACTCTAGCGTTTATTTACCCAGCCTAATAGCATTTCACGAACAAATTTACTAGCAGCAATCGTCGTCTGCTCAGTTGGATCGTATGCTGGGGCTACTTCAACTAGGTCGGCACCAACAATGTTCAGGTCAGCGTTCGCTAAATGGATTTGGGCTTCTAGCAATTCTTTTGACGTAATGCCCCCTGCTTCAGCCGTTCCAGTTCCAGGAGCAAACGCAGGATCAAGCACATCAATATCAATTGTTACATATACATTTCGCCCTTTTAGCTTAGGCAACACACGCTTTAGGGGCTCGACCACATCAAACTTAAATAAGTTCATGCCTGATTCTTTCGCATATGCAAACTCTTCACGCATACCAGAACGAATGCCAAATGAATACACGTTTTCTGGACCAATAAGCCCACATGCTTTACGAATTGGGGTTGAATGAGACAACACTTCCCCCTCATACTCTTCACGCAAATCAGCATGAGCATCAATGTGAATAATCGCCAAGTCTGGATACTTCCGATACATCGCTTTAAAAATGGGCCATGACAACAAATGCTCGCCACCTAGACCAAGAGGGAATTTGCCATCGTTTAACAAACCTTCTACATAGTCTTCAACCATATCCAAGCTCTTCGCTGCATTCCCAAATGGAAGCGGCATATCCCCTGCATCAAAATACGACACTTCTTCTAAATGTTTGTCTGCATAGGGGCTATACTCTTCTAAACCAAGGGAAGATTCACGAATACGCGAAGGACCAAAGCGAGATCCTGGACGAAACGATACGGTCCAGTCCATCGGCATGCCATAAATCACTGCATCCGCTTCCTCATAGGTTGCACGACTCATAATAAACACTTTTCCAGAGTAAGACTCGTCAAAACGCATGTTGTTCTCTCCTTACTTTAATAAATCTTGAACGAATTTTGGTAGTACGAATGCAGCATTATGAATGTCTTTTGTATAATACTTTGTATCAAGTTCGTGAAAACGAGACGCTTCCACATTTAATGGATCATGTTTCTTTGATCCGATTGTAAACGTCCACATGCCACTTGGATAAGTTGGAATGTTACATGTATACAGTCGCGTAATTGGAAAGATTTCTTTTACGTCTTTATAAACATTGGTAATTAACTCTTGATGGAACCAAGGGTTATCCGTTTGCGCTACAAAAATCCCGTCTTCTTTTAACGCTTTTGAGATCCCTTCGTAAAAGCCACGTTCAAATAACTTTGCTGCTGGACCAACAGGTTCCGTAGAATCAACCATGATCACATCGTATTCATTTTCTGATTTCGCAATATGCATAAAGCCATCATCTACTTGAACATCAACACGCTCATCCTCTAATGCAGATGCAATCGTCGGCAAATATTTCTTCGAGTACTCAATCACTTTCCCATCAATATCAACAAGAGTTGCCTTCTCGACTGATGGATGCTTAATGACTTCACGAATCGCACCGCCATCTCCTCCACCTACAACAAGGACATGCTTAGGGTTAGGATGCGTAAATAAAGGCACATGCGTCACCATTTCATGATAAACGAACTCGTCTTTTTCAGTCGTCATAACCATGCCATCAAGTAAAAGCATGTTCCCGAACTCTTCTGTTTCTACCATATCAAGCTGCTGAAAAGGCGTTTTTTCCGTGTGCAGCGTACGCTTTATTTTCATTGTAATGCCAAAACGTTCTGTTTGTTTTTCTGTAAACCAAAATTCCACAATCGTCACCTCTTTAAATTAAACCATTCATACATAGTTTTATATGCTAAGAGCAAGTATAGCGGATAGGGACGGAATTGCAACTCTTGTTTAAAAATCTGCTTTTTTTTCCAAACTAGAAAAGAGATAAAAAACGAAAGGGTGAGCAACGTGATTCCAGCAACAAGAGGACGAAAAAAGCGCGTAAAGCAATTAAAATGGCTAGTAAAATTCACGTTTCTAGCTTCCATGTGCGTAATTATTAGCATCATTGCTCTCTTATCCTATACAAGAATGCAAGGTCCTCCACCAATGGAGCTCGCTTTCCCTACTCAGTACCTCGCAAACGATGGTTCCATGATTGACAGCGAGGAAGCAGGTCAGAACCGAACATCTGTCTCATTAGAGGAGATGTCTCCCTATCTTGTAGATGCCACAATCGCCATTGAAGACCGAAAATTCTTCTCTCATTATGGCTTTGACATAAAGCGAATCGGAGGAGCTGTCTTAGCGAACGTCCAATCTGGTTCAAAAGAACAAGGGGCTAGCACCATTACACAACAGTATGCGCGTAACCTCTATCTCTCTCATGAAAAAACGTATTTACGTAAATGGAATGAACTTCTTTATGCACTTCGTCTCGAGATGAACTTTTCAAAAGAAGAGATTTTAGAAGGCTATTTAAATACCATCTATTATGGACACGGAAATTATGGAATTGAAGCCGCTTCAATGCACTTTTTCGGAAAGCCTGCAAAGAATCTTTCCTTGGCAGAAGCTGCAATGGTTGCAGGTGTACCAAAAGGACCAAGCTACTATTCACCCCTTAACGACCTTGATCGAGCTACCTCTCGCCAGCACACCATTTTAACAAGCATGGTAGAGTCAGGTTCGATCACAGAACAAGAAGCCGACCAAGCAAAGCAAGAAAAACTACTTTTCGTTGACCAGCAAGCACCAGAAGCGCAAGAAGTAGCCCCTTATTTTCAAGACCATGTAAAAGCTTTAATGAAGAAACAAACATCCTTAACGGAAGAACAGATAAAGGCAGGCGGATTAAGCGTGCAAACGACGCTCGATCCGAAGCTTCAGCAACAAGCAGAAGAATTAATTGAACAACACATGCCAGAAAACGATTTACAAGTAGCTCTCGTTGCCATCGATCCTCGAACAAGTGAAGTAAAGGCACTTGTTGGTGGAAAAGACTACGAAGACAGTGCATACAATCGCGCAACCCAGTCGAAACGACATCCTGGTTCAACGATGAAGCCGTTTCTTTATTACGCCGCACTGGAAAATGGCTTTACACCTATGACCACTTTTTTAAGCGAACCGACTTCTTTTACATTTGATGAGGGTCGAGAAAAATATGAGCCAAGCAACTACAACGACATCTACGCAAATGATTTTATTACGATGCTTGAAGCGATTTCGTATTCAGATAATATTTTCGCCGTCAAAACGCATCTTTCCATTGGCGAAGAGCAACTCGTTCAAGTTGCAGAATCAGTCGGGTTAGGAAAATTAAAGCAACTGCCATCTCTTGCACTTGGCGCTCAACCTGTATCCATTCTAGATATGGCAAATGCCTATACTGCTCTAGCTAATGGTGGAAAGATTAAAGATCCAGTATTTATTAAAAACGTGGCGGACGGGGAAGGCACGCATGTCTTTGAACAAACCGAAGAACAGAAACAAGTCCTTCGTGCGGATACCACTTACATTTTGACGGATATGATGCGAGGGGTGTTTCAGCCTGAATTGAATAGCTATACATCCGTTACAGGAGGAAGTGTTTCGAAAAAGTTAACCCATCCAACCGCTGGTAAATCCGGCTCGACTCCGAGAGACAGCTGGATGATTGGCTACACCCCTCAACTTGTCACAGTTGTGTGGACAGGATACGATGAAAAAACAGACATCAACCAATTTACAGAGGGACAAGTGGCAAAACGTATTTGGGCAGATTTTATGCAGCAGGCGATGGATGACGAACTAACCCTTCCATTCACTCGCCCTTCAGGTGTTGTGATGAAAACGGTAGATCCTCATACTGGTTTGCTTTCAAACGAGGCTTGTCCGGGTGGAAGACTAACTGCCTTCTTAATGGGAACTGAACCACTAGAATCTTGCAGCGAACCTGAAGAAACAGAGCCAAATGAAAAGGAAACAGAGCCAGATGACGGCCTTTTTCGCCGCTTCTTCCGCTGGATTGGCGGAAATGAAGGAGAAAGTGAGCATTGGCAACCTCGCGAGACCGAGGAGCGGTAAAAAAGAAAAGAGTATGGAACCGATTGAGTCCATACTCTTTTTTATGCTTCATATTTATAGTAGGCTTGTGCACCTTCAACCGTGAAGCCACATTTTTTATATAAGGAGAGAGCCTGCTCGTTTTCCGTTACAACGTCGAGCCATACAATTTTTCCGTTGCTTACCTCTCGATGGACGACATCCGTTAATACTGCTCGTCCAAACCCTTTACCCCGTTCTTCTTTCTGTAGAACAAACCCATAGATCCAGCTTTCTTGATTTCGCTGTTCCAGTCGCAGCTTCCCAACGCTCTGTCCATTTACTTCAATCATGTACATACCGTTTGCAACCTCTGTTCTAGCAGGAAGATCTTCAGCTGTAAGCGTTAAACCAAACCCCTCTTTGTCTAAGTAAAAAATGGTTTCAAGATCCTTTGATACAGCAGGACGAATACGAACGCCTTCTTTCGTATAAGGCATAGGAATCTCTCGGCAGACCATTTGATGTTCGGTAAATTGATGTGTGGCGCCGATTGCCTGACAGAACCCTTTACCGCTAGTAGATTGATCCGGGCAGTTGATAAGAAAAGGCGTCGCCTGCTGGTGCCAATCGCTATACGCTTGATTAAGCAAATTCTTTGCGATCCCTCTAAGCCGAGATTCTGGCTCTACTAAACAAATGCTTTCAACTTTTTTTCCAAACCGATAGATCGCTAAATAACCGAGTAAATCACCTTTTTCATTATAATAAAAATAGTCCTCTGTTACCGCTTCTGAGCGATCTTTTTGCGCTAGCATCTCCCAATTCATCTTCAGCTTCACCTGTTCTTCTTGCTCAATGATTTGCTGCAACGTATGGATTGCTTTTCGTTGTTCTGGGACGAGCATCCTTTTCACCACCTTTTTCAACAGTATAGCATACAAAACAATATTTATTTTTGAAAAATTTTTAAAACTTAACTAGATGGATGAAATTTCATAAGCCCTTCATTGTCTCTTAAAAACGAACAATCATGTTATTTGGCGAACGCTTTTTCCACAGCACAAGCGAGACAGCCATTTGCGCTCATGGTGCCTTCTTTGCCCCGGGCACGGTCTCAGCCATTTCCGCGTAAAATCTCGCACAAAGGTTTTCAAACACAATGCTGACATTGATTCACACTCTATTAATCATACGCATTTTTTCGATACGCGATATACGTAATCACAAGAGTGGCAAGTAGCCAGATAAACAGGACAAGCCAATTCATGACGCTCGTTGCTGACCAACCTTCGTTCATCATGGAAATCATCAATTCAGAATAGACAACAGGCGCTATTCCCTGGGAAATGGTTTCAATAAAAGCAAAATCTAAACCAGCTGTTAAAAGTGGAAACATGCTTAATAAGAGAATAATTGGCAACCCGAGCCCTGAGGCAGATGAAACATTTTTACTAACTAAACCAACAAATGTTCCTAGAAGTAGAAAAATAATAAACATCGGAATAGACAGTACAATCACTTGCAACATATCTGACGGAGAAATCTCAAAGATAAGCAACGCAATAACCGTTGCAACAAACGTAAAGAGTGTGGCTACTCCAGCCTTTCCAATTAACACCTCATACGGTTTAGCTGGGGTAAGCATCAGCATTCGTAGCGTTTTTTTCTCCTTCTCTTCTGCAATCATCATTGATTGTGTCACACCTGCACTCATTCCAAAGACGATTAATAGGAGAGCTGGTGTAAAAAAAGCGAGGCTTTCTGCATCCATAATTGTTCGATAAAATACAGCAAGACCTAAAGGGATTATCGGCATGAGCCAAACATTTAAGTTGCGCATCCCATCTTTCGTATCTTTTAAGAAAATACCTGTCATTCGTTTTAACGCTAAACTCATGCGAGTCGACCTCCTGTAAGCTTAATAAAAATTTCGCCAAGCGTCGGTTCCTGCGAATGAATCGTATCGATCGATTGCTCCCGCATTAAGGATGCGAGAAACTCAGCGTCGGCTTCATTTTGACTAAGTGTGTGAACATCTCCACCTGCATGAACGAGGATCTTCTTCTCACTATGCGCTAATCGTAAATTTCTCGGGGTATCGATTGTTGCAATCTCTCCCTCATGCAAAAACGCCACCCGGTCACACAACGTTTCTGCTTCTTCCATATTGTGCGTTGTAATAAAAATAGTCGTTCCATTTTCGTTTAATTGCTTCAACGCTTTATGAACATGAGCCGTTGTTGCCGGATCAAGTGCTGAAGTTGGCTCATCTAAAAACAAGACTTCCGGCTCATGAAGCAAAGCTCGCGCCAGCATTACCCGTTGCTTCATTCCTTTAGATAGATTTTTCGCGATGGTTTTTTTCTCATTTTCTAACTGAACCGCTTGAAGCACGTTGTCAATCCGCTCCTCCTTCTTATCAATTGAAAAGAGGGAAGCAAATAAATTTAAATTATCGTAAACAGTTAAGCGTTCGTACAGTGCACTATTGTCGGTCATAATTCCAATGACAGACATCCAGTCACTTGATTCCACATTTACTTTTGCTCCGTAAGCATGAACCGTTCCTGCAGACGGTTTAATTTGTCCAGTTAACAATTTAAGCATGGTTGTTTTCCCTGATCCACTTGGGCCCAGCAGTCCAAAGATTTCTCCTTTTTGGATGGGCAGATCTACCTCATTTAACGCTTTTTTATCTCCATATACTTTTGACACATTCGTTAATTCTAGAATGGATGTCATCCAACCACCTACTCTCATTTTCTTACGTAAAGTGTACATAAACTGGTACGCTCTCGCAGTATTCTTTTGACGAAAAGCATCTTTTTGCCGTTATCTGGCGTTATAGTTCGCTGAATGGCACTTAAATTCCACTACGAACCGCTTTTTTTCGAAACGGCTGAAGAAAAAAGACATAGTGAGCCTCAGCCATGCTTAGTTATGTAATTCAATTAATTGAATTAATTTCATCATTTCGTTTTAAAGAGATGTAACGAACGATCGTTGATAAAGTCATAGTAAAAGTTCTTGATAATCACTTTTGATATTGGCGACGACTCCCACGGGAACAGCACGCGTTTGAAGACATTGGAGCGAGATTTTACGCGAAAATGGCTGAGACCGTGCCCGGGGAAAGCGTTCGCCAAATAAGGTGAATGTTCATTTTTATGACACAATGTAGGTGGTACGAAATTGATCAAATAATAGAAAAATATAAATATTCTTTTTATAATTGTTACTCGTACACACAACAGTCGTTTTACATGTCCATTCCTCTAGTCATTCAGCCCCGTCACCTCCTATCTTCATTAGTTTATCAGAACCACCCTAAAAAAAGGTTAACGAAAAAGCAAATTGAAACATAATTCTCTTTTCGCGTGCTACACTAGAACGAATACGCATTACTCCATTAGAAAGGGTGTAACCATGACAACCTACTCATCTCGTAAAGAAGTCCCTGATCACGAAAAATGGGATTTAACCGATTTATTTCAGAGCGAACAAGAATGGCAAACAAAGCTAAAAGAATGCGAATCCATTTGCGATGAGTTACAAACGTATAACGGTGCAATCAATAATGGTTCTGACCTATTAGCATACTTAAAAAAGCAAGAGGAGCTTTCACTTCATCTTAGAAAAGTGTTTGCGTACACGATGTTTTTAACCGATATTGACACACGTGATTCCCACGCTCAAAAATTAAGTGATCGTACGACAAAATTAGGCGTAAAAGTAAGCGAGTCAACGGCTTTCTTCATGCCATTTCTCTTAAGTTTAGATGAAGATACGCTTCAATCCTACTTAAAAGAAGAAAAGGAACTTGAATACTTTGAAGATGAATTATGGAAGTCATTCCGCTTTAAAGATCACGTTCTTTCCAAAGAAAAAGAAGAGCTTTTATCTCAATTAAGCGAATCGTTTCAAGCACCTGGAGCAACATTCAACATGCTAAATAATGCGGATATTCAGTTTGGCGAAGTGACAAACGAAGACGGCGAAAAGGTGCAGTTAACAAGAGGAATGTATGCGAAGCTGATTGAAGATGAAGATCGTGAAAAACGAAAAGAAGCGTATAAAGCATATTACAAACCTTATGTAGAGCTAAATAATACGATTGCGACAACACTTGGTGCGGAAATTAAAACAAATGCGTCGATGGCTAAAGTGCGTAACTATGAATCCGCTCTGCAAAAAGCCCTGTTTGCTGATGACATTGATCCAACCGTCTATGACCAATTAATTGAAGCTGCGCGAACTCATATTAAGCCACTCCATGAATACAGTCGATTACGAAAGGAAAAGCTTGGCGTTGATGAGCTTCGTCAATACGATTTAAATGCTTCAATCGTTCCTGGCGTAAAAGCTGAAATCCCTTATGAAGAGGCGTATGCTACAATGATTGATGCGCTCCAACCATTAGGTGACGATTACATCGAACGACTCAAAGAATTTAAAGATAAACGATATATCGATGTGCGCGAAACCCCAGCGAAACGCTCTGGTGCCTATAATATGGGCGTTTATGGCGTTCATCCATTTGTGCTTTTAAATCACCATGACGACCTGAATAGCTTATTTACCCTTGTCCATGAAATGGGGCACGCACTCCATAGTCATTATTCAAGCAAACACCAACCACAAATTACAGCGAGCTATCGGATTTTTGTGGCTGAAGTAGCTTCAACTGTTAATGAAGTGTTGTTGATTAATCACTTACTTAAGGAAACATCTGATGAAAAAATGCGTGCATATTTGCTCAATCATTTCATTGAACAATTCCGTGGGACATTTTTCACACAAGTGATGTTCGCTGACTTTGAAAAACAAACACATGAAAAAGCAGAAAAAGGCGAAGCCCTAAATGCAGAGAGTTTAAACGAGTTATATGAAGAATTATTTCGCCTTTATAATGGCCCAGACATCGTCTTTGATGACGAAGTAAAATATGGATGGTCCCGCATTCCCCATTTCTATCGTGCCTTTTATGTGTATCAATACGCAACTGGATTTGCATCTGCCATTCAGATTGCGACAAACATCTTAGACGGTGATCAAGAGGTCTTAGATTCGTATCTTGAATTCTTAAAGAGCGGTAGTTCTGCGGAACCACTTGACTTACTTAAAGCAACAGGCGTTGATTTAACAACACCAGAGCCAATTGAAGCGGCGATGAAAAAATTCGCCGAACTTGTTGACGAACTGAAAAAACTATAAAAAAACAGCCGAGGGGTATCGTACACCCTCGGCTGCTTTTTTGTCCTAGCCATCTTAGCGTAAAACAATCTGTTAAAAAGAACAATAGCTCAAATCTTAATGTCACAATTTGTTCAAACTTTTAACGCTTCATGAAGCGTTGTTGATTCATTCCAAATATCCTCACTATGCGCCTTCAAAAAATCAGCCAATACTTTACGTGATGGCTCATCCATCTTTTCCACAGATACTTTTCCTTTTAACGCTTTATCCATCTGATTTACATGCTCAGGCATACTCTTATACCCGCGCTTCGCACCTTTATTAACCGTCATATAGCAAGCGCCAATCCCACTATAATAAGGTTTTTTATCTTTTGTATCGATCGTTATCCAAATCAACCAGTAACGCTTCATTCCTTCTGTTGGAACATCTTCCAACGTTGGGATAAACTTCACACGCTTTTCCACAGCAGCACGTGCATGTAGCGCGCCCATATCAACAAACGCTTCCTGTTCGTCAATATTAATAAATAACGGAGTCATATGATCTAAATTTATCAAGCCAGCGCCGTAACCCCCGTGGCCGTCAGTAGAATCAGATTCGTTGCTAAGAATCGTAAAGTTCGAAGACTTTTTCGCCTTCTTTAAATTATTGTTATTGAGCAAATCCACAATCATCCGCCCTCTCTAAGATTCAACTTTGATCTTTTCATTGTATCACAAGTTGTTTTTAAGATCAGCTTTCGAAACCACCTCTACCAAATAAGAGGATTTCAAAGCATTTTGTCGTATTTTAGCGTATACAGAACCTAATTCTAAAGTTTTTCTAAAATCTTCGCTTTTTTGCAGACAAATGAACAGATTTAACTATATACTAAATCTTGCAAGAAAAAAATTACAATTGAATACAGGGGGAACACATGAAACGATTACTGTCCTTATCACTTATTTTCACTTTGATTTTTGCGCTTGTTGCACCAAATCTTAGTTTTGCCCATTCGTTAGATCAGGACGAGCTTAATGAATACTTAGAGTACATAGGGGTTTCTGAAGATTGGCTTGAGGACTACCTTTCACAATTTGAATTAGAATTATCTGAGTTTTACTCTATCGATGAGCTAGAGGACTTCTTAGGAGACCCTTTGACTGATGAAGGTTATTACGAGCTATTGGAATATTACGAGATTACTGAAGAAGAGTTTCTCGCTTTGTTAGATGAAACAGGTTACACAATGGAAGACTTTGTCTTTTATTATGATTTAGATGTATTCCTTTGGGAGTATTTTGGTGACGATTGGTATGAGGAATACCCAGATCTTTCAGGATTTTTAACTCAATTTAGCTTAAGTGAAGAAGAATTGTTCAATTTAATGTTCCATTATATGGATGTAAGAGATGCAAACCCACATTTATCTGAAGAACTAACCGCATTAAAAGATCGTGGATTTGCTTTCCGTGATGGTGCATTTGAGTCCATTACTGAATTAAATGCGCAAGAAATTGCCGAGCTTTTCGCAATCGGGGAAAAAGCAATTGATTTACTTAATTTACATCCACAATACTTTGTTGATAAAGCTGGACAAGATAAACAACCTGTTGATTTAGCCGTTCTAGCAAAATCAGGCATTGAGAAAGAATACAAATTGCTTGTTGAGTTATACAACGAGTCTGGGGATTTCTTAGCCGATTTCTACATCACGCCTGAAATGTTTAATTCTCATTTTATTAAGAACATCCTCGATGATGTCAATGAAATCGGGAAAGTTGTTGAAGAAACAGTAAACGAAACACCAGTAACAGTTGAACAGCCTTCAAAAGAAGCTCCTACATCTGATGGATCTGGTTCAAACGCGCCTACGTCTGGTACAACTAACACTTCAACTGAAAAATTAACAAAAACCGTTGATGGTGCAAAAATGCCTAAGACATCAAGCTACTACCCGCTTTATGCACTACTTGGTTTAGGGTTAATGGCTTCTGGCTTGTTTGTTTTCCGTCGTTTAATGAAAAAAGAGGCAGTATAAATGATGGCTCGCGCAAAAAAGCGAAACGTGAAAAAGATCGTGTTATCGGTCTTTGCTGTTGCGCTCATCGCTTTTGGTGCTTACCTTACCACGACTACAGGGTTTAAGATTTTACATGGCTATGCGCTCTATAAAATGATGCCAGAGGAAGAGAAATTGGTCGCTTACAACCTTTCAGGAAAAGGGGAAAACGATCAAATCCTTGCCTCAACCGTTAACCCTGAAGTGAGTGAGTGGCAGCCAGCTATAGGTGAGGTAATGGGCAAGTTAACGATTCCAGTCATGGATTCGAGTTGGCCCATTATCCACGGTACTGGTGACGATGAGCTCGACCGAGGTGTTGGCCATTTTGATGGGAGCGTCCTTCCCGGAGAAAATGACAATAGTGTCTTATCAGGTCACAACAATACGGTGTTTCACCATCTTGGTGATGTTGGTGAAGGAGACGAGATTATCGTTGAAACCAAGAGCGGTGTGTTCACATACAAAGTGCATACGGTTCGCATTGTCGATGAGGATGATCGCACAGTCATTGTCTCTACAGATGACGCGCAATTAACGGTAACGACTTGTTACCCATTCCATGTCGTTGGCTTTGCGCCTGAGCGTTATGTACTCGTTGCTGACTTAGTGGACTCACAGTTTAACCAATCTTTGGCTCTTTTTACTGACTAAAACAAAACTCCTTTCTGGTATACTGAAGGTATGCTACTTGAAAGGAGTTTTTCTTATGCCAATTGTTACTGTTCAAATGCTTGAAGGTCGTAGCGATGACCAAAAGCGAGCACTTGTTGAAAAAGTAACCGCAGCCGTTTCAGAAACAATCGATGCACCAAAAGAACGTATTTCTGTGGTTATTGATGAAATGAAACCAACAAACTTTGGAGTTGCTGGAATTAGACAAAGTGATAAATAAAAGCAAAAGGAGCGTTCTTTTTTTAAGAACACTCCTTTTTTTGATGCCCACCTTTATGGTGCTTACGGATATATTGTGCTATAAAAAACCAATTGAGCAGGATAGTGGCAACAACAACTACCCCCATCATCGGTGATGCTAAGAATAAGATTAGAATTAACGGTATGCCAACAGCGAACATAAGAAGCATTAATGTAAAGCTGAGCAAAATTGGCGCCACCTTTCTTCTCTTGTCGTGATGTTCTAATGCTCATAGTGTATACAATAAGGCGCGCCATAACTACAAAACTGCTGTAAAATAAAATGTAAGACTATGAACCTTCATAGGATACTTGTCGTTCCCGTAGCATCATTAAATGAGTTTCTGCATGGAGCCATTCTTGATTCGAGTAACGTGAATTAAGCTGAGGATCACGTACTCCCTCGCTCTCCATTTGTTTTTGAAAATAGAGTAGCGCCGCCATTTGTTCAAGTATCGATAAAGGTTGGCTATTCAAATCCTTGTAAACGTCTGTAAACTCGTCAAGCTCTTCTCTTACTAAAAGCTTATGTAGAAACGTTTCCCCTTGATTCGTTAGCATATAAACAATGTCTCGCTCATCCCGCTCTTCTTTTAAAAACTGGAGATTGCATAATTCTTCAAGACGCACAAATAAGTCTTCAGAATACGGCCCTAAGCGATGATATCGGTATTTCTCCGCAAATGGCGCCCCAAATGATTTTGCTATATAAATGATTTTTTGTAGCTTTTTATGTTCAATCGTTTTCTCGCATAATGAAAAAAGTTTTAGCACCTGCACATGATTGGAAAGCAAGCTACCCCTCCTTACATTTGTTTAAGAATAGATTCAATTTCCTGCCTCGGCTTTTCATCTAATGACGCGATGAGGTCTGCTGGATAATAAAGCTTGTGATCCGTTCGCTTTTTCCCAGAAATCGACTCAACTACGTCGGACTGACTGGATAACTCTTTTAATTGACCATCTTTTACTAACAATTGAATCGGCACTCGCTGTTCTTCGCCAGGCCTGTACACATCATAAGGTAAATCGGAAGAGGAATCCATCTCCAAATAATAGTCCGCTTCAATGCCTGCTTCCCAGAACAACTCTTGCAAGGCCATAATATCCGTTAAGCGCTCATTCGGATGGCATTCGACATAAGCAAACAAGCGACGATTTAAGAAACGTTGACATAAATCTTTCAAGATTGAGTCGTCTTCATCCTGCCAACACTGAAAATAAAACTGCATCACGGATTCATCTAATTTTAAATAATCTTGGATTGTCGTTGTTCCCGAGAAGATTGCTTTAAAATGATGAGGTGGCTGTTTAAACGCATAGCCGTTCTCATGCAATACTTTTACACGCTTTAAAATCTTGCTTAAGATGACTTCAGAACTTCGCGTCACTGGGTGGAAATACACTTGCCAATACATTTGATAGCGACTCATAATATAATCCTCTACCGCGTGCATCCCGCTGGCTTTGACAACCACTTGATCCTCCATCGGCCTCATCACTCGTAAAATTCGCTCCAAGTCAAACTGTCCGTAGCTCACGCCAGTGTAATACGCATCTCTTAGTAAGTAATCCATACGATCTGCGTCAATTTGACTTGATATCATGCTTGTTACGAGTTTATTGGCGGACGTTTTTTCAATGACTGCCGCTACTTCTTTCGGAAAACCGGGATCATACTGACGTAAGACAGCGTTCACTTCGGTATCACCAAGAATAATAAACCTTGTCCATTCTTCATGATCTGTATCAAAGACTTTTTCAAACGAGTGGGAGAATGGACCATGTCCAATATCGTGTAGCAATGCCGCACTGAGCGCGAGAAGACGATCCTCATTGTTCCACATTGGCTTATCAGTAAAATTCGTTATAAGCCTCCTCATGATCTCATACACACCTAATGAATGATTAAAGCGCGAATGCTCTGCACCGTGAAATGTTAACGACGTTGTACCTAACTGGCGCACCCGTCGTAATCGCTGAAATTCCGTTGTGCCAATTAAATCCCAAATTAATTGATCCTGTACGTGAATATAGCGATGAACAGGATCTTTAAACACCTTTTCTTCTTGCAACTTCCCAGACATGTTCTCCCCCCTTTTCTATCATTCATATTATACGACCTCTCTTCTCTGAAGAAAAGAGGCTCGGTCTAACGAACGAAAAAAGAACCTTCATAAGTGAACGTCCACTTATAAAGGTTCTAATCATTTTAAACCTTGCTTTCCTGTTGTTTAGGAATTAGCTGGAATGTCGCCACGCTTTTTCTCATTTCGATCAACAATAACCGCTAAGGCAGCGTCACCTGTAATATTAACTGCGGTTCTCATCATATCAAGAAGACGATCAATACCGATAATTAAACCGATTGCGTCTGGTGGTAACCCAACTGTTGTCAGAACCATGGCGAGCATGATCATACCTACTCCTGGTACACCCGCTGTGCCAATACTTGCTAATGTTGCCGTTAAGACGATCATAAGCATTTGCATAAGCGTCAAATCAACGCCGTACACTTGCGCAATAAAAACGGTTGCTACAGCTTGCATAATACCTGTACCGTCCATATTAATCGTCGCACCGAGAGGTTGAACAAAACCAGATACTTGTTTAGAAACACCTAAGTTCTCTTGTGCAGATTTCATAGAAAGTGGCAAGACTGCGTTTGAGCTTGATAAGCTGAATGCCATCGTCATAGCTGGCGCAAAGCCTTTAAAAAACTTAACTGGACTCATTTTTCCTAAGAAGTATACGATTAATCCATACACAACAAATAAGTGGAAGACAAGTACCCCAGCTACAGTTAAGAAGTAAGAAAGAAGGGATCCAACAGCTTCCCATCCTGCTTCACCAAGAGCAGAAGCAATTAACGCAAACGCACCAATTGGTGCAAATGCCATAACGAATGTAACGATTTTCATCATAATGTCATTTGCTTGTGTAAAGAAAATTTTAACCGTTTCCACTTTTTTGCCGAGCATCGCCATAGCAAGTCCGACAAACAAAGCAAATGTAATAATTTGTAGCATATTCATATCAGCCATAGAAGCAATTGGATTCTCAGGGAAAATGTTGATGAGTGTTTCCATAATTGGAACAGATTCCGCCGGCTGATAGTCTTCCGCAATTCCTTCACCTAGCAAACCTGGTGATCCAGGTTGAACGATCTGTGCTGCAACAATTCCAACTGTTAAGGATATAGCGGATGTCGCTAGAAAGAAAATAACCGTTTGTATTCCCATTCGACCAAGTTGTTTTGGACTTCCTAAATCGGAAATACCAACAACAAGTGAAAAGAACACAAGCGGAACAACAACCATCATAATTAAACGTAAAAAGATTGTACCTGCAGGGTCTAAAATGTATTGATTTAACACGTTAAAAACATCTTGTGACCATATCGGCAGAACAAGACCTAAAATAGCCCCTAATAATAAACCGAGTAATATGTTTCTTGTGAGCTTATTGTTGTTCATTTAGTTTCCCCCAAACCCAATTTGATAATTTCTTATAATTCTCTTATTTTTTTCTTCTTTACACTTCTTTTTTTAAAAATCGCTTACGTTTGTAAAACTTTTTTCAGTATAACGGCAGAAATCAAAATACGCAACTTCCTTTTTATAGGTTAGCCCTTTCCATGTTATACTAAGGTGTGTAAGAAAGGAATGATTTGATTGATTAAACCCTCACCATTTCAGGCTTTAAACGCCGAATTGAGACTGATCGATAACAGTAAAAATTACCTATCAGAGAGCGCCTTGAAATCGTTTGCTTTTGACGATACCCTTTGTCAATTAGCTGGAAAAACGAATCAATCGTCTCTACGTTTCTGGGTGCATGATCGCACCATTGTTTTAGGGACACAGGACACTCGTTTAGATCATATCCATGATGCGATTACTATATTAGAAAAGAATAATTACCGTGTCGTCGTTCGAAATTCAGGCGGACTAGCTGTATTATTAGATAACGGTGTTTTGAATCTTTCCCTTATCTTTCCTGGAGAAACCACCTCTTCCATTGACGGTGGCTACGAGCGTATGGTTGCCTTTGTACGTGCAATGTTTCCCGAAGCAAAAATTGATACAGGTGAAATTTTTGGCTCTTACTGTCCTGGTAGCTACGATTTAAGTATTGATGGGAAGAAATTCGCCGGCATCTCTCAACGACGAATTCGTGGCGGGATTGCGGTGCAAATATATTTGTGCATTACAGGCAGTGGTTCAGAACGAGCACAAGTTGTTCGAGACATGTACAGCCACGCCGTAAAAGAACCGAACCCAAAATTTAGTGCACCTCATGTAACACCAACGGTTATGGCGTCCTTAAATGAACTTCTGGATGAAACCTTTACTGTTGAACAAATCGTTGAAAAAGCAAAACAAACTGCTCAATCGTTTGATATTACTCTGAACGAGGAACCTTTTTCTGCTGAAGAAACGCTTTTATACGAAACACAACTAGAACGGGTAATTGAGCGGCATAATCGCTGTTTAAACTAAAAAAAGCTTTCGGTCATCAAACCGAAAGCTTTTCATTACGCTTTTTGTGTTTCTTTTTGAGTAATGGCTTGCATCGCTGTAATTAAGCTAAGCTTATAGACATCGTCCACATTACAACCACGAGATAAGTCATTTACTGGCTTATTTAAACCTTGTAAAATCGGTCCGATTGCATCATAGCCACCAAGTCGTTGCGCAATTTTATAACCAAGATTCCCTGATTCTAAGCTCGGGAAAATAAACACATTTGCTTCACCTTTAAGCGGCGATTCAGGCGCTTTTTTCTGAGCTACTGCAGGTACAAATGCAGCGTCAAATTGGAATTCACCGTCAATGACAAGATCTGGGCGACTTTCCTGTGCAAGTTTCGTTGCAGCAGAAACTTTTTGTGTTTCTTGCGAAGACGCAGAACCAAGAGTTGAGAACGAAAGCATCGCTACTTTTGGATCAATGCCAAATAATTTTGCGGTATCTGCTGTTGCTGTCGCAATCTCTGCCAACTCTTCTTCGTTTGGAGAAATATTAATCGCACAGTCACCAAAGACAAATTTCTTATCTTCTTTTACCATTACGAATACACCAGATGTACGCTTTATACCAGGCTCTGTTTTAATAATTTGTAATGCCGGGCGAACAGTATCGCCAGTTGAATGGGCAGCACCACTGACAAGACCGTCAGCTTTCTCCATATACACAAGCATCGTTCCAAAGTAATTAACGTCCATAAGAAGTTCACGCGCCTGTTCTTCAGTCGCTTTTCCTTTACGTCTTTCAACAAAGGACGCCACCATTTCATCTAGGTGCGCATACGTCTTTGGATCATAAATTGTTACATCATCAATCTTTACATTTATTTTATCTGCAAGAGACGTAATTTCGTCTGGATTTCCAATCACAATCGGGTCAACGACTTGATCTGTAGCAAGTTTTACCGCGGCTTCAAGCACACGCTCGTCGTTTCCTTCTGGTAATACGATACTTGGCTTATGAGACCCTACCTGCTGTTTAATATCAGCAAATAAATCACTCACTGTAAATAACCTCCTTCAGTTATCATTCTTACTCTATTTTAGGATACCCTGCTTTAGAAAAAAAGGAAACAGCCTCGCATAAAGCGTTAATTTTAAAAATTGACACATTGATTACGCTTACATTAAAATTAAAGGGTTTTCACCTATTTTTAGCGAAAGATGTAGAAAACCATTTTAGGAGGCTTTTATGAGTGACCAACTAGTAAGACTAGATATTAAGAACAACATTGCTACGATCACTTTAAACCGACCAACTGTAAAAAACGCATTAAACGATGCTGCCCACGAACAACTTTACGAGGCTTTTGAAGAAGCAGATGAACGTACCGATGTTCGAGTAATCGTCTTAACAGGAAGCGGAGATGCTTTTTGTTCCGGAGCGGACTTAAAATCAATTGATATAAACGATATGGAAAATTTCAATTATGGCCGCGCATTACGAGAAACATACAATAAATTAATTACGCTTATGACGAATATTGGCAAACCAATCATTGCCCATATAAATGGAATTGCTGTAGGAGCTGGTCTTAGTATCGCATTAGCTTGTGACTATCGTGTTGCGAACAAAGAAGCCCTTTTTGGATTAGGATTTTTGAAAATTGGCCTTGTTCCGGATGCAGGAATGTCTTACTTCTTGCCACGATTAGTCGGATATCCAAAAGCGCTTGAACTAGCTGTAAAAGAAAATTTTTCGGCTGATGAGGCGCTTGCGATGGGACTTATTAACAGTATTGATCATGTGGACGAGCTCATTCAAAAATGCTTGGCACTTCCACTAACTGCTTTTCGTTTAATGAAAAACAATTTTCGAGAGAGCTATGACCACCATTTAGCAGAGATTTTAGAAATGGAAGTTACAGCTCAACGTGAAGCAGGTGAATCAAAAGAACACCGGAAAGCTCTTGAATTTTTTGTGAATAAAGGCAAGCGATAGACGATCCACTTAAGTAAAGAGCCCTCCTTATGGTATAGTGGATTGAGAGAAAATTGAAGGAGGATTTGTACGATGAATGAGGCAGCAAAAACCTTAGACGGTTGGTATGTACTGCACGACTTCCGCAAAATTGACTGGAGCTCGTGGAAAAATGTCCCGGAGAACGAACGCGAAGGGATGATTGAAGAATTTACAGCATTACTAAATAAATGGAACGACACCGAAGCGAATGGACAAGGTAGTCACGCTCTTTATTCAATCGTTGGCCAAAAAGCAGATTTAATGATTATGTTGCTGCGCCCAACGATGGAAGAGTTAAATGACATTGAACTTGCGTTGGACAAATCAGGGTTGGCGGACTTCACACTTCCGACGTATTCCTATGTCTCTGTTGTGGAGTTAAGCAACTACTTGGCAAAAGAGTCTGATGAGGATCCCTATCAAAATCCTTATGTTCGCTCACGCCTTTATCCAGAACTTCCAAAATGGAAGCATGTTTGTTTTTATCCGATGGACAAGCGTCGCGAAGGCGATGATAATTGGTACATGCTGCCGATGGAAAATCGTAAAGAACTTATGCGCAGTCACGGCATGATTGGTCGTAGCTATGCAGGAAAAGTAAAGCAAATTATTTCTGGGTCTGTCGGTTTCGATGATTGGGAATGGGGCGTTACTCTGTTCTCAGACGACGTTCTGCAGTTTAAAAAGCTTGTGTACGAGATGCGCTTTGATGAAGTATCTGCTCGCTATGGCGAGTTTGGCTCCTTTTACGTCGGGAACATCCTTACGCAAGATTCGCTCTCCGCTTACTTTCAAGTATAAGAAAAAAGGTTCATCGCTACTCGCGATGAACCTTTTCTTTATGCACGATCTTTTTGAACGTCCTCTTTATTCATGTTTGGTCGTACAATAATAAAGTACGTCTGAACAATCATAAAGATGTTACCAATTACCCAATAAAGCGCTAGTGCTGAAGGTAATGTTAGACCTGCAATGATAATCATCACTGGTAAAATCCATAACATGATGTTCATTGGATTTGGCATTCCTTCTCCTAGCGGATTTGCTGGCATTTGGCTCATTGACATCTTAAATTGGATAAACGTCGTAATACCGGCAATGAACGGTAAAACCGGGTCCATTTGTCCTAAATTAAACCACAAGAAGTCACTTTCTGGACCTTGTCCAATGGCTTCTGTACGCATAATCGCAAAGTAAAGCGCCATAACTATCGGAATCTGAACAAGTGCAGGTAAACATCCAGCCGCGGGATTTACTCCGTGCTTTTGATATAACCCAATCATTTCAGTTTGCACTTCACGTTGTTTCTCAGGATTACCTTGTGCTTTTTTCATTCTCTCTTGAATTTCCTGCATTTCAGGACGTAATGCCTGCATCGCACGGGAACTCTTTTGTGATTTTAATGCTAGCGGCAAGATCAGCAAACGGATCAAGATCGTTACAATAATAATCCCCCAACCAAAATGCCCACCAGTCAAATCAGAGAAAAACTGAATTAAAAAAGACATCGGGTATACAAAAAATGAATTCCAAAAGCCTTCAGACTCAGCTGTAATAGGCTCGTCTATTCCACAGGCAGCCAGTACCACTGCCATAAAAAGCAAACTTGTTGTTAATAATATTTTTCTTTTCATATCTTTCTATATGTCCTCCTTTGTTGTCTCAATGCTGTTTCGTTAGACAACAAAGTTTAGGTCATCGTCATCTTGACAGCTCTTATCTCGGAAGTATGGTATCTTTGGACGTACGCGAGTGGTTGTCGGTGAAAAAGGAATGTTGATGATTCTTCCAGTGTTTAACGTTTTACGTTCTGGTCGCTTCATTTTTACATGCAAATGGTGCAATTTAATGTTCTCATAAGCTAAACAAGCAATCACCGGTAGGAACAACCCTACAGAGATCCAAATAAACGAGAGTTCCAGAAAAATATCAATCATCCTCAATCACCTCCTCCGATACCTTTTCACAATATTTCCATCTTACCACACTCACTAAGCAAGAACAAATCCGTTTTCCAATGATTATTTTTCTTTTTTCGACATCGCCAATGCTTGTTTAATGTTCTTTTTAAATGACAATTTGCCATACATAAGAACGCCACCTTTATAGATTCGTGCAGCAAGCACATTAATGATAATAGCACTGACTACCATAATTCCAATTAAAATTGCAATTTCAACTGGTGCAATGGATCCTGCCCCTACTCGTAAAATTAACAATTGAGGGGTGAAGAACGGAATATAAGAAGCCACATTTACAAATGTAGAATCTGGCGCATTTTGTCCAAATGAAACGATAAAGAAACCAATTAAAGCTAAGAAAATAAGTGGTTGAACCGACTGATTTACTTCTTCTGTCCGACTTACGAGTGCTCCTAGCATGGCAGCAACACCACCAAAAATGAAGTAGCCGAGCACGACGCACAGTAAGCCGTAACCGATCAAGGTTAAATCAATGAAATCTGACGATAAGAAATCCGTTACGTTATTGCCTGCAATTGTCATACCAATTAGAAAAGCAATTAGAAGTGTAGCTAAGTTCACAACACCAGAAAGAGCAATTCCAGTAAGCTTTCCAAACATTTGCACCACAGGATTCACGCTAGAAACGAGTAACTCCATCACCCGTGATGATTTTTCTGTTGCCACTTCCGTTGCGATCATCGTACTAAATAATATAACGATAAAAAAGATAATGTACGTGATTGCAAAGACTGTAAAGTATGATGCCGCGCTTTCTTCTTCACTTTCAACCGCTTCGCCTTCCTCTAGCGAAAGTTGCTCAAAGCTAATTGGTTGATAAACAGCCGCTAGTTGTTCTTCATTAATATCTAATTCACTCGTAAGCACGCCTTCTTTTAACCGTTGGATTTGCTGTTCCACTTCCATCGCTGTGTTGTTTGAATCGCCATAAAATGATGCTTGTAGATCTTCGGTTGAACCTGTTAGATGGACAACACCTTCGTATGTACCTTCCTCTGCTTCTTGAATGACGTCATCTAATGATTGACCGTCCATCAGTACAAAAGTTGTTCCTTCTTCAGTTTCATTTGGAGCTGTTAAACCTTGCGCAATGATGCCTGCGTCTTCACTTTCATCGACAACCGCAACTTCTGTTGGAGAATCGTCGTCCCCAGTAAATAAGTCAACAATCGTCGTGATATTTGTTAATCCAATAATGAGGATCATCATAAAAACAGTAGAGATAACAAAGGATTTCGTACGTATTTTTGAACTTAACGTATGAGATACAATCGTTCCAAAATTATTCATTTGCATCCCCTCCTACTTTATCAATAAAAATATCGTGCAGGCTTGGCTCTTCGACTTCAAATTTGCGAACAAACCCTTTTTGAGCGAGCACTTGAAAAATATCTTTCGCAGATTCTTCATTTTCTACTTGGATTTTTACTCCATTTATTGTCTCAGTGTACTGTGAAACATGTTCATGCTCCTGTAAAAAACTCAAATCATAATCAGCAGCAATCGAAACAGTCTTAATTCCGTAGCTCCGCTTAATTTCTGTTAAATTTCCTTGGAGTACAGCTTTGCCTCGTTTAAGCATAATAATGTCTTCACACATTTCTTCCACGTTATTCATTTGATGACTTGAGAAGACAATTGTCGTCCCTTGGTCCTGAATATGGCGAACCGCTGCTTTTAACATGTCAGAGTTCACCGGGTCCAACCCACTAAATGGCTCATCTAAAATAAGAAGTTCTGGTTTATGTAATACTGCAGCGATAAATTGAATCTTTTGCTGGTTTCCTTTTGAGAGCTCTTCTACCTTTTTGTTTTCATATTCTGTTACTTTAAAGCGCTCTAACCAAGATCGCATTTCTTCAATAATTGCATGTTTCTTCATCCCTTTAAGCTTCCCAAGATAAATTAACTGGTCTTTTACAGTTAACTTGGGATAAAGCCCGCGCTCTTCAGGTAAATAACCAATTAAATTCGTGTACTTATAAGAAAGCTTTTTCCCGTTCCACGTAACGGTTCCATTTGTTGGATCTAATAAACCAATAATCATTCGAAACGTTGTTGTTTTACCCGCTCCATTGGCCCCTAACATACCAAACATCTGCCCTTTTTCTACACGTAACGAGATGCCGTCTACTGCGGTGTGCTGGCCAAACTGTTTTTCTACATGATCAATAACTAATGTCATACGTTCTGCATCCTCCCTTATAAAAATGCCTCTTGCGAACAGCTCGATCGCAACGTTCTATTTTCCGCTTAACGCGTCCATTCTTTGTTACGGGCAACAACCCGTTTAGGTTTCAATGCCCGTTGGTTAGAAACCGACTCCTCTATTATGGGTGGCTTATGTGTGAAAGTAAAATGATTTACTCGTTTTTCTGAATGTTTATTTAGTTCTGTTTTTCATTCTTTATTTTTCACCAGAGCGACATATTTGTCTTTTTTGCTTCATATGATGGAACGAACCTATGTGGTTTGATAAAACTTCCCATAACAAACATAGTCAGACGATCTTTGGTGGAGGTGCTCAATGGCGGTTATTAAAGTAAATTCTGGTGATATCGATGTATTAGCACGCTTAATGCGAGCTGAAGCAGAGGGAGAGGGAGAGCTCGGGATGCTATTGGCTGGCAACGTGATGGTCAATCGAACGAGGGTACGTTGTATGGATTTTGGCAACGTGAATACGATACCTGATATGGCCTTTCAGTCACCAGGCGGATTCGAAGCTGTTCAAAAAAGCTATTTTTATCAAAAAGCTAGGGAACGAGACAGAAGACTTGCGCGGAGAGTTGTAAAAGGTGAACGATTTAACCCAGGAGAATTTGCACTTTGGTTTTTTCGACCGGATGGACCATGTCCCGATCAATGGTGGGGGCAATGGAATACTGGGCGTTACAAAGCGCACTGTTTTTATCAGCCGACAGCTGCGGAATGTGAAGAAGTCTTTAATACGTTTTAAAGTTAAAGAAGGAGTGATTGAATGTACCAGAATCAATGGCAAAACCAGTCAGGAAATCAAGGGTATGGACAGCAGGAGCCGATGCAAGGTCAGCCCATGATGCAGGGTCAACCCATGCAAGGACAACCGATGATGCAGCAATCACCACAGGGTCAGGGCTACTTTTCTTCTCAGAACTATCAGACGCCAGGCTTTGCTCAACAGCAAACGCCTACGTCTGTTCAAGGTAGTGACACGAGTATGCTGCCTATTGAACAATCGTTTATTGAAAATATTTTACGCTTAAATCGCGGAAAACTTGTGACTGTCCATCAAACCTTTGAAGGAAATAGCGAATGGAATGCTCGTGTATTTAGAGGACGTATTGAAGAAGCTGGTCGAGATCATATTATTATTGGGAATCCTGAAACAGGAGAGTATTACTTATTGTTAATGGTGAATTTAGACTTTATCACATTTGATGAGCCTATCGAATATACATACCAATACGGGTATGAACCGAGCTTATCTCAGTATTCACCACGATAAATTAGAATTCAAAAAACCTTCATGAGGATGTCCTCCATGAAGGTTTTTATAACGATTTAAGCCAATTTTATGAATAGTGCCGGCCTCTACTTCTGTTTATACATACCTCATTGCGGCAATTCCAAGCAAGACCCAGCCTATGATGAACGCAAGTCCACCAATTGGTGTAATCGCACCAAGTTTCGTAATTCCTGTGAGTGCCATCACGTACAAACTACCAGAGAAAAGAACAATTCCAACAAGGAAAGCCCAACCCGCTCCATTTACCATTTGATTAGCTGTCATTTTTAAAGAAAGAACCCCAACAAATAGTAAACCTACGCCGTGAATCATATGATATTGAACGCCTGTTTGATAATTTTTTAGCATCCGTTCACTAATACGTCCTTCTAAGCCATGTGCCCCAAATGCTCCGATTGCCACTGAGAGCGCCATCACAATTGCTCCTATTAAAATAAATAATCTACCCAACTTTATACACTCCTTTTTTAAACCAATCCATTTCTTATATAAATGGTGATTTTCGCATTTCACCAAAACCCATGCTATTATAGGGCTAAACAGGAATGGAGGATTCGTAATCATGCATGTTCGTCCCTATACTTTAGCCGATTTTGATGGTCTATTACAAGTCCAAAAAGAAGCATTTCCACCTCCTTATCCAGAAGCACAATTATGGAGTAAAGAGCAAATTGCTGCCCACGTAGAAACCTTTGCGGAAGGGGCACTCCTAGTCGAATACAATAATCGTATTGTTGGATCCGCTACTTCCTTGCTAACAAATGAAGCAAGCCACTCACACACATGGGAAGGCATTAGTGACAACGGATTGATCCGCCATACCCATGACCCAAGCGGCAAAACGTTATACGGCATTGACCTTTGCGTTCGTCCGAACTATCGAAAGCTAGGAATCGCTCGGGCGCTATACGAAGCGCGAAAAATGACCGTGCGCGACCTTGAATTAGAACGTTATGCTGCTGGCAGCCGTATTCCCGGCTATCACCGCTATGCAGATCAGCTCACTGTGGAAGCCTACGTAGAAGAAGTTCAAAATAGAAAGCTTAGTGACCCTGTTTTGACTTTCATGTTGAACCAAGGGCTTTCCGTTGTAAGAATTGAAAAAGACTATTTAGATGACGAGGAATCACATCATTTTGGCGTCATTGTTGAATGGCGACCATAAAAAAAACGAACCTTTTACGGATCGTTTTTAAAAATCAAGCAAGTTACGTTTTTCTTTTTGTTCTTCAGAAGTCGTCGGCACTTGATTCATAATCGGTTGTGGTTGCGGTGTCTGCAAAGGCACTTGAGACGGCCTTTGCTGTTGAACAGCTGGCATTTCTTGAATAGACGGAGATGAAGGTGTACTTGCAACCTCTGCCGCTTTTTCAGGATGATTCGCTTTAATCACATGACAATAACTTTCAATAATAGACGCCGCTTCCTTCGTGCCATTCCAATCCTCTTGATGTGCCGCTCGCTTCATATTCTCTATTTGTCGTTCCATTTGATCAATTAAGTTTTCAACTTTAATAAGCATAGTGTCCTCCTTTCGAACACAGTTCTATGATAGCATGCTTATTTAGTTAATTGCGAGTACCTCTCTACTTTTTCGCTGCAAGGGCTTTGTATAGATGGGATAAGGTCGTATATCCTGCATGATCGGCTACAACACTATGTTTCACCCAAAGTTGCGCAGCCATATGGGCATCTGCTAATGCATGATGCCGATTGCCGACAGCGATATTGTATGCATGACACCAGTCTTCTAGCTTATCAAAAGATTGGTGCGCAGCTGTAATTTGCGTTAGAAACGATGTATCAATTAAGCGATGAGTAAAGGTTCGTCCAAGCTCCTGCCAGGTTGCATGACGCATAAAGCGTCGTTCATGTGCTGCGTGATGGGCGATTAGCGTGGCGGAACCGACAAATTGATAAAACGCTAATAGAACATCTTTTAATGCTTCTGATTGTTCTAATTCATAAGCGGTTAATCCGGTAAGGTGCAGAATTTCTTCAGAAGGCGCTTTTTTCGGCTTAATCGTTTTATAAAAATGTTCATGTAAAATGGTAGATCCTTTAATCTTAACCGCACCAATAGACAAAATGGAATCCCCATAATCTGGCTGAAACCCACTTGTCTCTAAGTCAAACACAACCATTGGCAATTCCTGTAGCGGTTCATCAAGCACATCTCGTTGCGCCTCTTTTTGATATTGCCGAAACCGAGCCATCTGACTTGCTTGATCAGAGGAAGTCGCCGAAACATTTGTCGTAAAGCGGCTAGATATCTGTCTCATAAATTGGATCACATTCATTGTAGCTCACGCCCAACATCTTCTTGAATTCTTTTATAAAACGACCGTCCTTCCTTTACACAATTCTTAAGAAAGTCACGCTCTCTTTTTGAAAGTTTCTGTGGAAACACATGCGTAAATGTTCCGTGACGTTCTCCCCACATCACTCGGTAATTTTGGATCTCAACAAAAGACTCCATTTCACGCCTAAACGTATTCACAGAATGACTTTGTTCCATCCGTTCTACTGTCGATGCAGCCTGAATGCCTTCTTTTAATGCCAGTAATCTCATTCCATTCACGTAAGGAAATAAGACTTGTTCTTTCATATTAATCGTTCCTTGATGTTCCCCATACGTTTCTTCCAACAGTTGACCAAATCCATTTATTCCTTTTGGAATTCTTCCTGTATTCTCGGCAAAACGATCCATGGTTATCAGCCCTTCTTCTAACTTATCAAAGACTAATTGCTTTAAATTGACAAGCAAGTCTTCCTGTCCCCATACACATCTTGCATCAAAAAAAGTTAACAAATAGCGAACATGGTCAAATTTATTTTCTTTTATCCAAAAGAGGAGTTGCTCCTCCCAATCTGCAAATGGCTGACACCAACGATGATTTGATGCCATCACCCCACCTGGACAACGCTCATAGCCAACTTCTTCTAAAGCTTCGACGATCCTCTCACCTAACTGTAAAAAAAACGATTGGTGTTTCTGATCCCCGTCATAAACTATGCCGTGATCTTGATCCGTGTCGTAAAGTTGTTCCTGTCTTCCTGCGCTTCCCATAAAGAAAAATGCAAAGGGAGCAGGGATTTCTCCCAGCTCCTTTTTTGACCGTGTAATCACATCTTGAACGGTTTTCACACGTCGCTGTTCATGAATGTTGAGACGCGTTTGCAGTGCTTCTGATGGTCTCGCCATTACGAACCTGTTCGTGAAGCTTGCTCGTCTTGAACGTTTTCCGGGTATCCATATGCACCATGCTCACTCATGTCAAGACCGAGAATCTCTTCTTCTTCAGATACACGTAACGTGCCACCGACAAGCCCTTTTGTAAGTAATAGTAGAAGGTAAGATGCTACGAAAGCGAACAAACCGCACACAACAACACTGAGTGCCTGCACACCTAGTTGATCAAATCCGCCTCCGTAAAATAACCCCGCTTGACCACCGTTTAAAGCTGCTAGTTCTGGCGTTGCAAAAAATCCAGTTGAGAGTGTCCCCCATACGCCCGCCACACCGTGAACACTTAGTGCAAAAATAGGATCGTCGATTTTAAGCTTGTCGAACATCTTCATGCTAAGAACGACAATTAGCCCACCAATTGCACCAATGACAACAGCTGCCCATGGATCAACAAATGCACAAGATGCTGTAATTGCAACAAGCCCTGCTAGCGCACCATTTAATGTCGTTGGCACGTCGGCTTTTCCGCTCATTGCCCAGACAAGGAATAGGGCGGCAATCGTTCCTGCTCCAGCGGCAAGCTGCGTATTTAAGGCAACAAATCCAAAAAACGCGCCATCTAACCCACCTGTTGAGCCGGCATTAAAGCCAAACCAACCGACCCAAAGAATTAACACTCCAAGCGCCGTATAGACTTGGTTATGTCCGGATAAATTGTTGATTTGTCCATTTTTCCCGTACTTGCCTAGTCGCGGTTTTAGAATAATGGTCGCCGCAAGAGCTGCCATCGCTCCTGTTAAGTGAACAACGGTTGATCCTGCAAAATCTTGCTTTCCGAGATCTGCAAGCCAACCTTGATCGGACCAAATCCAGTGAGCAACCAAAGGATAAACAAATGCAGAAAATAAAACAGCAAAGATTGCATATGCCGCGAGTTTCCCTCGCTCTGCAAACCCACCAAATGCGATGGTTAACGCAATCGCTGCGAATGTTAATTGAAAAAAGAAATCAACAGAGCCAATGCCATCTGTTGCACTACCATAGAAAAAATTAGAAAGACCTATAATTGCATTTCCATCGCCATAAATAAAACCGTACCCTACAGCCCAAAACACTAACGATGCCACACCTACTGTAAAAATAGTCTTCCCAGCAATGTGGCCTGCATTTTTCATTCGGGTTGAACCTGCTTCAAGAAGAATAAATCCACCTTGCATTAATAATACTAATACAGCGGCAACGGTAAGCCATAAATTATCTACCAGTACCAATGCTTCATCTCCACTCATTGACAATCCCCCCTATTAATCATGTTTCGTCTATATTCGTAATTATAGGCTGAAGTCTAAATTGTTCCACAAGTCCGTCAGTTTATCTAACAACGTTTTTCCTTTTATTGACCAACATACGGTTTCACTTAGATTCACATACTAACAACGGCTTGAGATATAAAACTTTTATTGGGGGCGTTCAAATGATGAATCAACAAAACCAAAGTCAAGTAAACTCCACACAGGTTTCACCAAAAATCAATCACGGTGGACATGACCTGTTTGATAGTCATGAAATCATTGCCGGCATGATTAATGTTCTTGACCAATATATGATTTTCAGAACATTTATGAAGGATCAAGAGTTAATTTCATTACTGGATCGCCAATATACGTTTATTGAAAGCCAATATAACGTTCTTGCAGAAGCATTTTCGACAGGCCAACCACCAAGTCAGTCTACAGGTGTTTATAAAATGACGTTGTCTCATGATGTACAGTTTGGGCTTACGCCAAGTCAGCCTAAAAAACCGAATCGAAACATTTCTGAAGTCAAAGAAGCTGGTTTATCTGCTCATATGCTCGGCTTAATTAAAGGACAAGCCTCATTAATGGGAATGGCTGCCTCAGAAATAACGAATCCCATCGTCCGTCGAGTCGTGGCAGACACTGTACCAAACTTTATTGAGCTGGCTTATGAAATTTTCCTTTATCAGAACAAGCATCAGTACTACCAAGTCCCACAGTTAAAAGACAGTGACGCTCAAGCGATGACAAGTGCGTACCAATCGGTTAACGGGCAACCTGCGACGATGCCGCAGCCAAAAGCACCTCTTCAGTAAAAAAAGCGAAAACAAGCGTATTAGGTAGTAGCCTAATACGCTTGTTCCATGTTCATATTGTTCATTATGCTTACATCCTTGTGGTTGGTTTTTTTGCAAACCAGCGAACTAAAAAAGGTAGGGCCAAAAATAAGCCTAATACGCGAAGCATTTGCAATGTGGCAACAACCGTTGCATCAAGTTGTAACGTTGCAGCCGTAGATGCCATTTCCGCAGCTCCTGCTGGTACAATTGCCAGTAACGTCGTATAAAATGGCAGCGGACTTAATAAGAAAAAAATTAACGCCAAACCGACACTCATTAAAACATATAAAAATAACGTAACTGCACTTGCACCGCCAATTCGCTTTAACTCTTTTAACGTTTTCCGATCAAATCGCATACCAATCAATGAACCAATTAACACTTGTGCCATTCCCATGACAAGGCTCGGCATGGAATAACTCGGAACAACGAATTGGTGAATCGTAAATCCAAGAATGATCGCCACGAACATAGGCGCACCTGGAAAGGAAAGAAACCTGCTAACAAAAAACACAAGAAATGCAAGGAAAATCGCGAGTATGACAAGTCCTGTATCCGCCAAAAAGGATTGTTCAGCTTCTACTATTGCTGCATTTGATGCCTCTGAGCCAAGACCGACAATTAACGGTACAGTAAACACAAATAATGTAATTCGAGCCGTATGAAACGCTGCCACAATACGCTGATCGGCTTCGTACCGATCACTTAACGCAATGACTTCTGATGCGCCACCTGGTAAGCAACAGAAAAAAGCCGTATTTCCCTCAAGTTTCGTCCACTTTCCGAACAATTTCCCTAACGTAATTCCGCCGACTAGCGTCAAGAAAAGCGACAGCAGAAAAGCTGGTAACAGCGTTCGATAAGCCCATACTTCCTCTGGTACGACCATAAAGCCAATGACAACCCCTACTAGGGCAAGGGATAATGTAAATAGTTCACTACGAAAAATAAGTTTCTTAATATAAAATGACCAAAACATGCCTGTCATTAATGCACCAAGTAACCATCCAGCTGGCAACCCCGCTAATTGAAACAACCATCCAATAATAAATGAAGTGGCGAAAAAAAGGAGCTTACGACTCATCTTTAGAAGCCTTATCAACCGTTAGCGGCAACTGCCAATCGATTGGCGTCATTTCTTTTGACACGAGCCATTGATTAATTTTTGAGAAAGGTCGACTTCCTAAAAAACCACGATGTGCAGAAAAAGGACTAGGGTGTGGAGACTGGACAATTAAATGTTTGTTTTCGTCAATCAATGTCCTTTTTGCTTGAGCATGTTTCCCCCATAACACAAAAGCAATTGGTTCCTTTCGTTCATTTAGTTTTTTAATTACTTTCGTCGTAAAAGACTCCCATCCCTTTCCTTGATGAGAACCTGGTTGCTTTTGTCTTACGCTTAATACTGTGTTTAACAGCAGCACACCTTGCGTAGCCCACGATTCTAAACATCCATGATTTGGTGGTTGGCACCCCAGATCACTTTCTAATTCCTTATACATATTTTTAAGGGAAGGCGGTGTCTTTACTTGTGGTCTTACTGAAAAGCTCAATCCGTGAGCTTGATCTGGTCCATGATACGGGTCTTGACCTAATATAACCACTTTCACGTCTTTATACGGAGTGAGATGCAGCGCATTAAACAAATCGTCCATTGGCGGGTATACGACTTCTTGAGCATATTCCTTCTTTAAAAACTCTCTTAACTGTATGTAGTATTCTTTCGTAAATTCTTCAGCGACAACGTCATTCCAGTCATTGTGTAAAATACTCATTTTTTTCTCCTTTACTTGTCTGCTCTTTTCTCATCATACGCCTATCGTTAATTCATGACAAATTCAAAAAAGAACTGACGGCTTACGTCAGTTCTTAACGTTTATAACAATAAATGACCCATTAAGACGATGATTGGAAGCGTAATAATCGTACGAATGAGGAAAATGATTACAGCATCTAAAAAAGTAATTGGAATTTTAGAAGCGACTAACACACCACCGGTTTCTGACATATAAATAAGCTGAGAAACCGATAACGTTGCAATAATAAACAACGTTAATTCGCTTGTAATTCCAAACGATTCAGCTAAGATAGCAGGTAAAAGCATGTCAGCAAAACCAATTAGGAGGGTTTGACTCGCTGCAGCTGCTTCCGGTACGTTCATCCATTCCAGAATTGGAACAAATGGAACTGCAAGCCACTCGAACATAGGTGTAAAGTTCGCCACACCTGCCGCAATGGTTCCAATCGCCATTACTACAGGCAAGACCCCGAACCATAGATCAAAAACCGTTTTTAATCCTGTTTGGATATTCTTACCTTGCTTAAAGCTTTCTTCTGCACGCAAGGAAGCTTGCACGAACCCTTTTCGAAGAACATCTTTTTCTTTTGGTTCTACTTCGCCTTCGCTTCCATCAATATACGTATTCTTCTTACGTGATAGAGGCGGAATTCTAGGTGTAATAACAGCCGCAATAAAGCCGGCTACAAATAAGGTTAAAAAGAACTGCCAAAATAGATGAGAAATCTCTAAACGACCTAAAATGGAAATACTAAACGTAATTGATACAACGGAAAACGTAGATGCGACAATCGCTGCTTCCCTCGCTGTATACTTCCCTGTTTCATATTGGTTACTGGATAACATAATTCCAACCGTACCATCCCCGACCCACGAAGCCATAGAATCAATAGAAGCACGGCCTGGCAAACGAAATAATGGTCTCATCACGTTTTTCAGTAGTGACCCAACGAACTCCATTAAACCGAAGTTAAGAAGGAGTGGCAACAGTAATCCCGCAAACAAGAAAATGGAAAATAAGAATGGTAGCAAGTCCATTAACAAAACTTGCCCTGTATCTTCTGAAACGATAAACTCTGGCCCAACATTCATAAATACGAGCACACCAAGGATGGCACCGACGACTCGAACAACAATCCATACTGGCGTCGTCGCAAAAACACTAATCCAGAACGATTCTTTTTGTGTTTGTTTTTTCACGTTGGTTGCGATGATCGATACAATCGCCGTAACAACGAGTAAAATCATCACGATCACAGTTAAAGCTTCCATGGTGACCAGATCAATTAAGAAATCAGAGGCAAACATTACAGGCAATTGAACCGATGTACCATCCTCTGTTTCAATTGGAATTGGTGTCATAAAAAGGAAAATCCCAATAAGCGATGGAATGATAAACATTAATGCACTTTTAAGTGATACTTTATTCATTATAAGTCCCCCGAACGGATATTAATAAGCAATAATGAATCATTATACATCGTCTTGTCGTTAAGCGCTATGGGAAATAGTGAGATTTACGTTTTCTTTTTCTTCTGTGTTTGATTCTTCAACTAAATCTGCCACATTTGTGAGTTCTTGAACCGCTTTCTCAATGCTTTGAACCTTCTCAATGACTTCTCTCATAATTCGAACTTGCTCTTTTGCTAGCGTCACTCCCGTTTTCGTCTCTTTACCGCTTTCAACACTCGCTTCCTTTAATGCTGCAAGTTGATCCACTAATGAGATGGTGCTAAAGGCAATCGACTGTGTCGAAGAAGAAACCGAATAAATATCTTGATTTAAACGATCACAAGCTTGATTAATTTCTGCTAGCACTCGGTTCATTTCTGTATTCGCCGTTAAGCCTTGTTGAATCTCTCTATTCCCTATTTCCATCTCAGATAAGACACTTTTTGTATCATCTTGCACTGTTTCAATCACAGCGGTCATTTGTCGGGCAGCACCTTGTGATTCTGCCGCTAATTTCCTTACTTCTTCAGCAACTACTGCAAACCCTCTTCCTTGCTCTCCAGCATGGGCAGCTTCAATCTCTGCGTTTAACGCAAGTAAATTAGTTTGATTGGCAATCGCTTCGACCGTTTGTATCATATCGATTAACCGTTTAGAACGCTCATTTAATTGATTTACCACCGCTAACGTACTGTTATTGTTTTTTACAATCGCATCCATTGATGATTTTGATTCGTTTGCTTTACGATTCCCTTCCTGCACGAGATGATGGACCGTTTCTGTTGCATTTTCTGCTGCGGCAAGCGCCATTGTTATGTGCTCCACTTTTTCCGATAAGTCATCCGTTGACTGTACACTTTTTTGCGACGTTTCGACTTGGGCATGAACAGCGTCTAACATTCGTTGATTTCCTTCTTCTATAGAACCTGCTGACTGTAACGTTTTGGTTGATTGTGCTGTTAAATAAGATGTTGATGAGACGAGGGTGCTTGCTACGGTTGACGCTCGTTCTAACATTTGATTTAATTCTTCCGTCATCTCGTTAAACGCCTGCGTAAACTCAGCAAACTCATCCTCCCCGATAACCGGTAATGGCTTACGAGAGCGATCGCCTTCCGCAATATAGCGCGCACGACGTAGTAGTCTCCTTATCGGAATTAGCACCATCCTAGCTTGTTGTCGCGCAATGATCGCACCACATGTCAGCAAAACGATGACAACTCCCCATACACTCACCAGTTGCCATGTTAACGAATCTTGAAGACCCTGCACTTGTTGAAACGCTGTCCCTTCCAGCTCTTGCCCAAGCTGCACTAATGTTTGTTGGGTGGAGCTAAAAAAAGCGGTCATCAATCCTGCAAACCCTACGATTAACACTGCGATAACGACATATCCTCGAACAAGTTTTTTTTGAATCATTTTACCCCTCCTCATCCTTCTATCCTCTCTCTATTTATCGGAAAACGCTGCCATTCTTTCCACTAGTTGTACAGGCTTTCCCTTCAGAATTTTTTCTACTATAATAGACATACCAGAGATAAAAGGAGAGACGAATCATGAAGCGATATAAAGCATTAACGATTGCCGGTTCCGACACAAGCGGTGGCGCTGGGATTCAAGCGGACCTTAAAACTTTTCAAGAACTGAACGTATATGGGATGAACGCCCTTACGACGATTGTTGCTCAGAATCCATTTCAAGGCTGGGCTCATGAAGTCTTCCCACAAGACCCAGCTGTGGTTGATAAACAAATTGATACCGTTCTTAAAGGGATTGGTGTTGATGCAGTCAAAACCGGTATGCTCGGATCAATTGATATCATTAAGATTGTAGCTGAAAAAGTTGAACAATATGGCGTTGATCAACTCGTAGTAGACCCTGTTATGGTCTGCAAAGGGGCAGATGAAGCGTTAAATCCTGAAACCGATGCATGCTTACGTGATGTACTTGTGCCGAAAGCCTATGTTGTGACGCCAAACTTATTTGAAGCTACGCAACTTTCAGGTGTAAAAATCTCCACGATTGACGATATGAAGACAGCTGCGAAAGTCATTCACGAACTTGGGGCAAATCATGTTGTCATTAAAGGTGGAAGTAAATTAGATTCAGCCCAAGCCGTTGATGTGTGGTATGACGGATCAGAATTTCATCTTTTAGAATCCGATGAAATCGATACAACGTATACCCACGGTGCAGGCTGCACATTTGCTGCTGCTATCGCCGCTTCTTTAGCTAAAGGGGAAGACGTTAAAGATGCCATTTACACAGCAAAAGATTTTGTTACAGCCGCTATTAAGCACGGCAGTAAATTAAACGAGTACGTTGGCTCTGTTGCGCACGGCGCATACAATATTGAACAGAAATAATCGATTGGAAAACGCATAATATCTTTATTATGCGTTTTTACTTTGTTTTCACTGTTTGTTTTGACCGTAGCCACTCAGCCATTCCCTGTATATCTTTTGAAAACATACGATCATTCGTGATGGTTGGCACGATCTCCCGAGCTTCAGTAAGAAATTGTCGCGTACGTGGCGCCATTTTTTCAATACCACGGTATCTGGTCGCCTCCATCGCACAAATCGCTTCTATCGCGTAGACGTTTCGAACGTTTGAAACAATTTGTCGTGCGTGCCTAGCGCCAATTGTCCCCATGCTAACATGATCTTCTTGATTAGCTGATGACGGAATGGAATCAACACTTGCAGGGTGTGCTAAAGTTTTGTTTTCCGACACGAGTGCTGCGGCCACGTACTGCATAATCATTGCTCCAGACTGCAAACCAGGTTGTGGACTTAGAAAAGGCGGCAAATCATTTAATTGCGGATTCACCAAGCGTTCAATTCGCCGTTCCGAAATATTTCCTAATTCCGCCATTGCAATTCCTAAAAAATCCATGGCAAGCGCAATCGGTTGACCATGAAAATTCCCTCCAGAAATCACCTTCTTGCCTTCGTCAAAGATAAGTGGGTTATCTGTTGCTGCATTCATCTCAATGACAAGTTTGTCTTCTACATATTGAAGCGTTTGCCATGTTGCCCCATGCACTTGTGGAATGCAGCGTAACGAATAGGCATCTTGAACTCGTTTCTCCCCTTGCTTCGTCGTCAATTGGCTATCGGTTAGATAATCGCGAATTCGAGCCGCGCACGCAACTTGTTCAGGATAGCCTCGTGCTATATGGATGTCTTCATCAAAAGCATCAATAATCCCTTCTAACCCTTCAATCGTCACCGCAGCAATCATTTCAGCTTGATAAGCAAGCTTTTCCGCTTCCATATAAACCACCACACCAGTAGCCGTCATGGCCTGTGTGCCGTTAATGAGCGCTAACCCTTCTTTCGCCTGCAACATGATAGGAGCAAGTTGAAGGAGTTGTAAAGCTTCCAAAGCTGACATCTTCTTTCCTTGGTAACACACCTCTCCTTCTCCAATAAGTGGTAAAGCAAGATGAGCCAAAGGAGCTAAGTCCCCACTCGCTCCAAGAGACCCTTGTTGCGGCACACATGGATAAACGTCGGCATTTACGAAATCGAGTAGACGCTGGATAACATCAAGCCGGATACCTGAATAGCCTTTGACAAGCGCATTCGCACGCAATAACATCATTACTTTTGTGATGTCTTCAGAGAAAAGCGGTCCGACTCCACATGCGTGGGATAAGAGCAAATTCCGCTGAAGCTCCTCTACGTCATTCTGCTGAATACGTACGTCACTAAATTTGCCAAAACCTGTGTTTATCCCATAAACAATTCGTTGTTCAGAAACGATTCGTTCCACAGCAGCTCGACTTTTATGAATCGAGTCCAAACATGACGGATCAATTC
The DNA here is from genome assembly GCF_047238345.1 of Shouchella phoenicis. Classification (NCBI taxonomy): domain Bacteria; kingdom Bacillati; phylum Bacillota; class Bacilli; order Caryophanales; family Bacillaceae; genus Shouchella; species Shouchella phoenicis. The sequence continues at coordinate 3,610,203 of NZ_JBDFMQ010000001.1, forward strand.
CCACTTGTTCTTTTTCTTGAATGACTGCTTTTACATCCGCTAATGACAAAGCACTTCCTGTTAAATAAATCATAGCTTCACCCCTCTAGTTCATTAAAGCTATAAAAAAAGAGGCTGCCCGCTGAAATGTCATTCATTTCAAAACGGACAACCTCGTTCTCTCTATGCATTGTGAGTAGTTAAATGAAAAAATCATACTCTTCACTCCATTATGATCATTCTAATAACTATAGTGTATGGAACCGTGCTACAATTGTCAATGAGCGAAATGAAGAGGAGAACCGATCATGGCAGACCATACAAGACGAATCCAACAAAACCGCACACCTCCGTTAACAAAACAATTATTGTCCATTGATTCTGCCATACTTATTGCCTCTGCAACCATTCTTGGCTACCTTGTTGCGTATCGCTATCAAATGGGACAATTTGATCATTACGAGATCAATGAAGTTCTTTTTGGACAAATATATTTAAATCATATCATCATTGCGATGACGGCTGTTTTTATCTTTATCATCGTCATTTTACTTATTCAAATGGGGCTAAAATGGTTTTATGAACAACTTCCATATTTTTGGTCGAAATTAATAAGTAGTATCCTTCCATGGTTTATTTTCTATCTAGCACTTGGCATTCTTTACAATCAAATTATGTTTTATTACATACCTTTTTTCATTGCAGCCTATTACCTTGCTGTACCTTTCTTTTATGGAAGTCTTAAAAACTATAAACAAACCTTTGTCGAGAAAATGGTCAAGCCCTATGAAGATTGGAACTGGCGAGACTACGTTCCCACTTTAGTCAAAGAATATAAACTTGAAAGACATATTATCGCAATTATTTTCATTCTCATCTTACTACCCCAGCTTGCCTTTTTTATTGCCCAGTATCAAGCCGCAAATCAGACTGACTACTTATTGTTCCAGTACGACGATACGGTTCATATTGTGTTAGCAACGACAAACGACTCGCTGATCGTTGCCCCTTTTAATGAGGATGACCTAACATTTGGTCGTGAGTATATTATCGTACCTTATAATGGTGTGGCTGATTCGTTGTTTGCGTTTGAGCCTGTATCATTACACGCGGGTATACAACCCGAAAAAGAGTAGCCTTTATAACAGCATCATTCATTTACTTCGATGTCCTCAACGCCACTTTGGTTTGGGGGCAGCGTATCTTCTCTAAACGCTTTTGGGTCATAATAAACCGTTACAGTATCATGCAGATGGATGCCTTCATTTAATTCTTCTGTAAGAAAAAAAGAAATGGTATTGGTCACTCCACCAGAGTCTCCTTCAACGTGAATACGCGTTCCGTTCTCTTCTTCAATCACGTTTGTTACAACACCTGTGTGCCTTACTACATCATTGTTGTCTAAACAACCCGTTAGCATCAGTGGGGCGATAAAAACGAGAACCACCAACCCTTTAAACATATACAGTCCTCCTACTGTACAGATTCCGTGTTTGCATTGACATTCATATAGTTCATAACAATTATATCGAAATCTTGCACATAAAAAACCCGCGAGTGATTCCCACGGGTTGTTGACGACCATTCAATTAAAATTTGCTTTGGTATGCAGTAAGCTCCCAAGCATGAACACTTGTACGGAAATCGTCCCACTCGCCACGTTTTAAATCGATGTATTCACCGAATGCGTGTTCACCGAATGTCTTGCGTCCAATTTCACCAGCTTCAAAACGATTAACCGCCGCCTCTAAGCTTGTTGGTAGATTTTCAATACCACGCTCATTAATTTCAGCAGGTGTCATGTTGAAAATATCTGCATCAACAGAAGCCGGACATTCTGTTTCGTTATCTACTCCATCGAGACCCGCCGCTGCCACAACCGCAAACGCAAGGTATGGATTTGCAGAAGGATCTGGACAACGAATTTCCACACGAGTTCCAGCTCCTCTTGTTGCTGGTATACGCACGAGGGCTGAACGGTTTGAGGCAGACCAAGCGATATAGCACGGCGCTTCATAACCCGGAACAAGACGCTTATAAGAATTCACAAGCGGGTTCGTAACCGCAACGAAATCTTTGACGTTATCAAGTAATCCAGCAATAAAATGATACGCTGTTTTCGATAACGCAATCTTATCGTCTTCATCGTAAAAACTATTTTCTTGCTTCTCGATATCGAATAGAGACATGTTCACGTGCATGCCGTTTCCATTTTCCCCACCTAATGGCTTAGGCATGAACGTTGCATGTAGACCAAATTGCTTTGCCACAGTTTTAACAACCCATTTGTACGTTGTCGCAGCATCGGCAGAACCGAGAGCATCTGAATATTTAAAATTTATTTCATGCTGCCCAATTGCTACTTCGTGGTGTGAAGCTTCAATCGTAAAGCCCATCATCCGTAATGCTTTATAGATGGCTAGACGTACTTTTTCACCATCATCTTTTGGTGATGGCTCAAAATATCCACCAACATCTTGTGTGCGTAAAGTAGGTTGACCAAACTCATCTGTATCAAATAAGAAGAACTCTAGCTCAGGCCCGACACTGATTGAATATCCTTTGTCTGCTGCACGCTTTACCGTTTTCTTTAAAATGTTACGAGGATCTCCATCAAAGTCAGAGCCATCCGGCTTTTTTACGCTACATAAAAACCTCGCCTCTGAGTATCCTTCTTCTTCTGTCCAAGGTAAAACAGCGAATGTTGATAAGTCAGGATTTAAATATAAATCAGACTGGTTAATTGGCGTGAAGCCTGTAATCGATGATCCGTCAAACATCGTTTCACCATTCACAGCTTGGTCCAACTGTTCTGCTGTAATCGTTACATGCTTGAGCATACCTTCAATATCAACAAACTGCATATGAAGAAGCTCAACGTTTTTCTTTTCAATTGTCTCCCGAATTGTCTCTAACAAACTTTCTCTCGTCGGCGCTTGAGTTGCCATCTCGAAACACTCCCCTAGTTATTAGATGTTCGTCTCATCTTTTTTCTTACTACTACTCTATGACGGATAAGAGGAATGCGCAATCGATTTGTCAGATTATCTAACATACTATTCATTAAGAAAGTTTGTGCTAAATTGCGTTCAACTATTATAAAAAAGACACCTCCTGATGAGATGCCCCTTTTCCTTATTATAGCTGTTCTACAGGCTCTTTTGGCTTACGAACAAGCGCCATAATACCTGCGATGATATAAAGAATCATCGGAACGGCAGGGATTAAAAATGCCAATAATAAAAAGCTCGTTGCCCCGTAGAAAACGGCGGAGCCTAAAAATAGAATACTCGCGAATACAGGTTTGTTTTTCAATAGTATAACCGCCACAACACCAGCTATCGCAGGTAGAAGTGAACCAATTGTCAGCATCGTGAAGTTAATCATATCAAACGTTTCAATCACTTCATTTGCTTCCTCTTCAGTTAATGGGTCGGAGCCCGATTCGACAAGTTCACTACTTTCTTCAGTTAATTCCATAAACACTTCTTCGAAAAGACCCTGGTTGTCACCAATTGCTAAAATTCCCAAAAACAACGTCCCAAGAAAGAACATGACAAGACCAATGATCCCTAATACTCTTTCCCCTGTTCGTTTAATCATTTTTTCATCTCTCCTTTTTTCCGTCCCCTTGCTTACTTATGTAACACATTATGCTTTTATGATCGTATCATAATTAAGAACGGGTTTACAGAAAAAACCTGCGAGAATCTCGCAGGTTTCTAACTTTATTAAGACGAGCGTTTCGCCCATTGGCGCTTTTGTCCGCCTTTTTGCTGGTCGCTGCTCTTGCTACGCTTTTGGTTGAACGCACTACGACGATCTTTGCTACGGCCATCGCGACGACGGTTTCCACCGTTGCCACCATTTCCGCCGCGTCCATCGTGACGCTTTTTCGAACGTAATGGTGCTTCACTTGTAAGTGCTACAGGTGTTTCATCTGGCTCTTTTGTCAGTAGCTTAAGAGCAGCAGATAACGCTGTAACAGCATCTGTTTCTTGTAGAATTTCTTTCGCTTCCACACGATAGTGGTCCTGTTCCTCATCGGATGCAAGGTCACGAAGCTGGTTGAGTACAAGTTGTTTCTGTCCAGCTAACGCTTCTTCATACGTTGGTTTCGGACGTGCTGTCATGCGTTTTTTTGATACTTTTTCAATTAACTTCACGTGGTCACGTTCAGGTTTCGTTGAAAGCGTAATCGCAATCCCTGATTTCCCGGCACGTCCTGTACGTCCAATTCTGTGTACATAGCTCTCAGGATCTTGTGGCAAATCAAAGTTAAATACGTGTGTCACGCCACTAATATCAAGTCCACGTGCTGCAACATCTGTCGCAACTAAGATATCAATTAGCCCGCTCTTAAATTTACGTAAAACGCTATTACGTTTCGCTTGGTTTAAATCACCGTGTAAACCTTCCGCACGGTATCCGCGCTTAATAAGCGCTTCTGAAAGCTCATCAACACGGCGTTTTGTACGACCGAATACGATCGATAGTTCTGGCGTTTCTAAGTCAAGTAGACGACAGAACACATCAAACTTCTCACGCTCGTGTACTTCAACGTACTGCTGTGCAATGTTTTCCATTGTCACTTCTTTTGCTTTAACCGCAATACGTTTCGGGTTTTTCATAAATTTGCTCGCTAATGATTCCATACGCCGAGGCATTGTCGCTGAGAAAAGAAGCGTTTGTCTTGTCTCGCGTGGTGTTTCCGCTAAAATGGTTTCAATGTCTTCAATGAATCCCATATTTAGCATTTCGTCGGCTTCATCAAGCACAACCGTTTCAATTGTTTGCAAACGAACGGTTCCTCTACGCATGTGGTCCATTAAACGACCAGGTGTTGCAACAATGACATGCGGCTTCGCTTTTAAAGCACGAATTTGCTTACCAAAATCTTCTCCACCATATACAACGACTGTGCGTACACCTTTTTCGCGGCCGAACTGTCTTACCGACTGTTCAACCTGGTTCGCTAATTCACGAGTCGGTGCTAATACAAGCCCCTGTAAAACCGGCTGTGATGCGTCAATACGATCCACCATTGGAATACCAAATGCGCCAGTTTTCCCCGTTCCGGTTTGCGCTTGGCCGATGACATCCTCACCGTCTTTTACAAGTTCTATTGTTTGCTGTTGAATAGGTGTCGGCTCCGTAAAGCCCATGTTAGTGATGGCTTGAACAACGCGTGTGTCCAGACCAAATTGATCAAACTGTGTCAAGTTTTAAAAACTCCTCATTTTTTTAATTTAAGCGCCTTAAACGCATCGAAAAGGCTGTCTTGATGCAAAAAGCCAGGGACGTCGGCTCGCTTTGAACATCGAGACAGCCTTAAAGCTCTCTTGATCTCTAATTCTTCAACTATACATCATAGGCGCTCATCTGTACTCAAGCAAATATCTTAACATATTATTTTGCCTTCTGCAATGTTTGATTTTTGATCAAACTCATTCATAATGACTAATTCCACATTTCCTTTACGCGCGCTTGTATCGGAATTGACTAACCGCGTCACTTCAACGGTACATATTTTGTATTCGCTGTAGAGCGCGCGAATAACCGATGACTCCCCTAAACTTAGAATGACGTGACAACCTTTTTTATCCAATTTTGTGAACACTCGCTTTAAGCGAATGTGGTCATATAACGTAAACGTCTTTGCATACGCATTAAACGCAGTAGACCGTTCTGAAAAATACGGCGGATCAAGGTAGACAAAATCCCCTTTTTTTGCGGTAGCCAACGTATCTTCAAAATCTTGATGGACAAATGTCACTTCTGCACGCTGCAAATAATTACTTGCTTGTCGCACAACTTGTTCATTTGTAATATTCGCTTTTTTATAATGACCATACGGCATATTCACCTGTCCTTTTCGATTCACACGGTACATTCCCCCATAGCCAACACGGTTTAAAAATAAAAAGCGTGATGCTCGCTCAACAATAGACAGTTTTTGAAAACTGCTCGAACGATCTAAATCGCGAACCGCATAATAATATGCCTCCTGATTTTGATGAAAAGACAATTCTTGTAACAAAAGATCCGAGTGATCGCGAATCACATGATACGTATCCACAAGCTGATCATTAATATCACCAATCAGCGCTTTTTCAGGTGCTAAAGAGAAAAACAAAGCCGCTCCTCCCGCAAAAGGCTCAATATACGTTCCATAGGAAGTCGGAACCAATTGATGCAAAATAGGCAAAAGTTGCCTTTTTCCTCCTGTCCATTTTATCGGGGTTCGCAATTTCTTCTCCATAACCAATCTCCTCCAACTAGGTATGCTACCCACTATACCCGTTTTACGAAGTCTTTAGTCCTAAGTAGAGAAGCGCACAAAACAGAGGTTCGGACAAAAGCAAAACTTCTTATTAAAAAATGAACAATGATCATGCGTTATAAGAGAACCCTTCGCTTTCCACGAGCACGGCCTCAGCCTCTTTCGCGAATACTCGCTACAGTGTCTTCAGACACGTGCTTTCCCGCAGGAGTCTCGGGTTCTTATAACAACATAATCGTGAACAACGAAAAGACGTTCATACGTCTTTTCACTATGTTTATATTCTTTTATCTAAACCTCTTCTACGATCATTCAGCTTCAGGTGGCTCCTCGCCGTTTAGGAAAGCTCGAAACGTCTCTGCTTCCTGATTACCTGTTACACGACGAACTTCTTGTCCATCTTCAAATGCAATTAACGTTGGCGTTGATTGAATGCCATACGTTGCTGATTCATACTCTAACACGTTGTATTGATCAATATGAACGTCTTCATCGTCAGCAATGTCCATTAAGACTGGAGTGGCTTCCACACAAAAGCGGCAAGTAGGTGAAAAGAAGTACACAATCGCATCTTCACCGTTCTCCAATTTTTCCTCTAGTTCACCTGGCAAAATAACGTTTTGATAGTTCGGATCATCAAGCTGATCAATTGTTGCGGAATCTAAATCATCTGTATCGTACTGCGTATTGTTTTCAAGTTGCTGACTTTGCCCCATATTTTGAATGACAATTAAAATGACAAAAACAGCAACGACCGCTCCACCAATCCAAAGAAGCTTCTTCATGCCACTTCCTCCTTACGCTTTTTAATGATATACAAGCTCGTACTGAAAATAAGAATAAATGCGATTCCTGCTAAAAAAGGGATGGTGATAAAACCAAACCAGTTAATATACTCACCCGAGCAAGAAACAAGGCCACACCCTAAGATATCATCATCGTTGACTTGCAGTTTTTGAATCGAATAATGATAAATGGCAATAACCATCCCAATTCCAGATAGAATAGCTGAATAGATGGCAACGCCTGTATCTTTACGAATAATGCCAACACCAATCAAAATCACAAGCGGGTACATAAAGATTCGCTGGTACCAACAGAGCGCACACGGCTCAAACCCTTCAATCTCCGAAAAATAAAGGGACCCAAGTGTGGCGACTAGCGCTACAACCCATGTAAACAAAAGACTATTTTCGATTTTCTTACTCACAACATTCGCCTCCCACAAACCCACCTTTTTGTTCATTGTACTCCAATTCAGGAAACCGCGACATGGCAAAATCACGAACAATCCACCTTTATCTACTCGATACGAGGATTTTCAGTGGCTCTACGTCTAAAAATAGGAAAAATGGTCAATCGTAAAGAGAGAATAAACTTTGGAGGCTCAAGCATGAGTGATACAAAACAAACGTTAACGTCAATTTGGCAACTCTCTTCCCACGATAAACCTTATCCGCATTTAGATCAAGATATTGAAGTTGATGTCGCGGTTGTCGGAGGCGGCATTACAGGCTTAACATCCGCCTATTTACTCGCACAATCAGGAAAAAAAGTCGCCGTTCTCGATGCTGGCTCATTCGGACGCGGAACGACTGGACATAGTACAGCGAAATTAACGATTCAACACGATTTCATTTATGACGAACTTCTCTCTCATCTTGGAAAAGAAAAAGCACAGCAGTACTATCAATCCCAACAAGACGCTCTTACATTTGTACGTAACCTCGTCCAAAAAAATAACGTTGAATGTGGCTTTTCCGATGAGGACACATACCTGTATGCCACAACCCATCACGGGGAACATCGTTTAAAACGTGAAAAAAAAGCGTACGAACAGCTTTCAATTCCACATGAGTGGGTAACGGATCTACCAATTAACATGAAAATACGAGCAGCCTTAAAAGTGCCCAACCAAGCTCAATTCCACCCACTTGCCTATCTTTCATTTTTATGCGATGAGTTGGATAAAAAAGGTGCCCACCTTTTTGAAAACACAGTGTGTAAAAAAGTCTCGCACAAAAAAGGTTCCGTGCTTGTCCATGCCAATGACGGTCATACCGTAACAGCAAAACAAATCATTGCCGCAACACACTTTCCGTTTATTGATGGTGGAGGTCTATATATGTCACGGATGAAAGCTGATCGCTCTTACGTCGTTGCTGGTACATCGAGCGACAGTTGGGCTGGCGGCATGTATTTAAGTGCAGAACAACCAAAACGCTCTCTTCGTGGAGTATCCATGAATGGAAAACATTATATTTTAGTTGGCGGCGATCACCATAAAGCCGGACAAGGAATAGACGCTCGAAATCACTATGATGCCTTACGCACATTTGCCGATGAACAATTTAATGATTTCCAAGCAGAACAAGAATGGTCCGCTCAAGATTTAACGACTCTTGATAATATTCCATACATCGGCCCACTGTCCTCCCTGCAAGCCAATGTTTTTATTGCAACTGGTTATCGAAAATGGGGCATGACCGGCGGCGTTACCGCTGCACACGTTCTTGCAGACCTAATTGTTGATGGCAATAGCCTGTACGCCGATTTATATAAACCGATGCGATTCCATTCAGATCCAAGTATGAAACATTTCCTTACCGAAAACGCAGATGTTGCCAAGCATCTCATCCAAGGAAAACTTCAAAACGACTACGAAGATGTGAGAGAACTGGACAACGGCCAAGGGGCTGTCGTCAAGCACAACGGAAAACGTGCAGGCGCTTTTAAAGACGACGAAGGCGCACTCCATCTCGTTGATACGACCTGTACCCATATGGGCTGTGAATGCAACTGGAACCATGCAGACTTAACATGGGATTGCCCATGCCACGGTTCACGCTTCTCTTACAAAGGCGAAGTCATTGAAGGACCTGCAAAAGAGCCATTAAAGAAACTAGATTAAACTGTGATGCCACTGGCACACAGTTTTTTTGTTTTAAATCAATCAAACGACTGTTATAAACCGATCGCATCTTGAATTGTCATTTTATAGGGAGATTAATCGTATGTATCAATCAAGCTCATAAACGTTTCTTCTCTCATACTTTTAACTATAGGGATTGTAGGGTAAGAGGTACATATAAGATATGACAATAAAAGGAAGGTGTTGTTCAATGGGTATAGGCGCAATGTTCATTTCACTTTTGTATTGGATTTGGATCGTCGCTTTAGCGATTACGGTTATTGCTGTTGGTGTTTATGTGGGAATGCAGACACATTACCGTAAAGTGAAAAAGATTGAAGCACAGGAGAAGCGGGATGGTGAAGTAACCTAAGACAATCTATACAAAAAAGACTGATACTGGATACAGTATTCAGTCTTTTTGTCTGAGAATCACTGCAGTGAGAGCTTAATGTCTCTTTTTATATCTAGTGGCCACCAATAGGGTGTACGTATGATTGAATCTCACTATCAGCTGCTAACAGATTGATCTGATAAAGGAAACAAGGCAATCATCCCAATCATAGTAATTGCTATTAGATATTTTTTCAATCTGCCCACTCTAACGTAAGGGAATCTTGTTTAGCACGATAGCCTTTTCACACAAATCAGGGCTTAATTTATGTAAATCAATTTTAATAACCACCTGTGGGCAACTCATAAGTCCCAACGTCTTCACCCGCAATTAACTGATATTCAGTCGAAAAAGTAACTAACATTAATAAAGCAAGAATAGTCATAAACGATTTATTCAATCTTGACCAACTCCTAACGTTAACGTTTTTTGTTTGGCGCTGTAAGTGCGCTACAAATACATTGAGAGCTTTAAATCATTTTGTCTTAGTGGCCACCTACTGGCTGAGTATAAGTTTGAATTTCTCCATCTGATACGGCTTGAAATGCTGTTGGAGATAAAACAACTATTCCTACCATTGTCAAAGCTATTAACCATTTTTTCAATCTAACCCAACCCCTAACGTTAGTGATTTTTGTTTGGCCCTATAGGCACTTTTCATTAGATGAAGCGCTCTTTCCATGTCTTGCTGGTCTTGAAAAATAGTAGAAAGCTCAAGAGATAGTTCTTCACATGTATATAACATATTCTGCTCTTCTAATAAGGCCAAATCTTTTTGAATGCCATCATAATCTTTTTCTAAATATAATTTTTGCAAAATACTACATTTAATTAAAAACTCTTCGTTATTATGCTTTTTCAATTCGTGGACGGCCCTTGTAAGCTCTTCTTTCGCTTCTTCTTTAATTCCTAACATAAAGAGTACTCTTGCTAAACAATAACGAGCTTGTGCCGTCACAGAATAGCCTTGAAATTCTTCAGTTAGAGTGTTTTGTTCGAGATAAATTTTAGCATTGAAATAATCTTTTTCTCGATATGCATTAATTCCCATTGTAAAGATAACCAAATGCTTTGAATAGGGAAATCTTTTACTCGTCAAAAGGTTGTCTTCAAGAATTTCTTTAGCTTCTTTATGCATATCTGACATTGAATAAATACCTGCTAAGATATTTGTTGCAAATATAATTCGTTCTGTATACCCGAGACGCTTAAACATTACAATTGCTTCTTCTAAGTACGAGCATGCGTAGGCATTGTGATTTATTCTCATTAGTGCCATGCCCATATAATATTGAAATTCTGCCTCTTCAGCTTCATCTTTCACATATTCAAGCAACCGTTCAGCTTTTCGAAATAGGCGAATGGCAGAACGATAGCGGTGATGCATAAATTCGTGTTGACCGCTTACAAAATAATACATATACCTTAGCATGTTGTCTAGTGACTCACTTACAGTTGGAGAAATGCGTTCAATCATTTCGTCTCCTGCTTGTTCATCGGTCGTTTGATCCCTCATCATCGTATATCGGTATTCCACAAGTGAATAATAGGCAAGAATGCTGTCACTCGGCTCCATTTTCTTAAGCATCTGCTTAATTTCCTCATGTAGTAAAACAGCATCGTCCATTGATCGAGCAATAATGCAACTATACCATTCTACAATTTTTGCACCGACATCTTCTGATGGTATCGTTTTTCGCATCCTACCACCTCCTCCCTTAATATAGTTCCATTTTACTGGTAAAAAAGAATAAATGTAAGATTTATTTGATATTTCCCAATATACTTTTTGCTAAATTTTTATCTAATCTTCTACTCATGACAACTACGTTCCCTTTTATAACATTTAATAAGTTTAATCCTGTCCTACCCCGATAGACAGTACTTTGTGCTTCGCTTCGTAGGCCCGGTACATAAATGAAAAAGCCATGTCTTTCTTCCCTTTGTCGTTGAAATAATGAGATAGTTCTTCAGAAAGTGTTTCTACATCATGGTTTAAGTTTAATATTTCGAGGTGATCAATTTCAGAGCTTAATGTTTGATATTCTTTTTTTACAAATAGTTTCAACAGCAAATTGCATTTAATAATAAGCTCTTGATGTTTATAAAGATTAGCTTTGTTCAAAGCGTTTAAAAGATTTCTAATAGCTTCATTATTTTCTCCTAGTCTGAATAACGCTTTAGACAATCCATATTGTGCTCTTATAGTTACAGCATTCTCTTCAAAGAGATTCTCGTTTATAATTTTTCCGTAATAATCTCTAGCTCCGTCATAATCTTTTTGATGGTAGGCGTTATTTCCAAGGCTATAAGTAATTAGCACCCTTGATAAAGGGTAATTATTTGCATGAAATAGACTGTCGTTCAAGATCTCTCCTGCAAGATCATAATTACGTGTGACAGAATAAATCCCACCAAGTACATTAGCAGAGTTTAATACTCTTTCTGTGTAGCCTAAGCGTTTGAAAGTAAGCATCGATTCTTCTAAATATGAACATGCATAAGCGTAGTGACCTAAGTACATAAGGGAGATACCCATATAATATTGAAATTCTGCTTCTTCCGCATCATCATTCACATATTCAAGTAGTCGCTCTGCTTTACGAAGCAGGCGTATGGCTGAACGATATTTACCATGCATATATTCATGCTGACCGCTCACAAGGTAGTACAAGTACCGCAACATGTGATCGAGAGACTCATTCACTGTTGGAGTAACATCTTGAATCATTTCGTTTCCCTTTTCAGCATCTGTTGTTTGGTAGTACATCATGTTGAAACGGTATTCTACAAGTGAGTAATAGGCGAGTATCTTATCATCCGGTTCCATTATTTTTAATGATTGCTTTATTTCTTCTTTCATAAGGACAGCCTCGTCTACTGAGCGAGCAAGAATGCAGCTGTACCACTTTACAATTCTCGCGCCTACGTCTACTGCTGCTAGTGTTTTCGTCATCTCACTGTCTCCTTTTTTTCATCTCTTCTACTGCATACTTTTTTCGACATGGCTAAATTGTTCCCCTTCCTTATTTCCAAGATTACACATTTAGTTTACACGTATATATTTATAACTTTTTTCATTTTCTTGAAACTTCTGATCCTATTCCTTCCGTATATAAAGTAGACTTAGGTAGAGGAGGGAACATTATGGAGCTTACAACGATTTACTTCACAATCCTTCTAGTTAGTGGTGGGCTGACCGTTATTTATGTATTGTTGTCTGATGTTTTGGACGGCATCTTTGATCTTTTTGATGGTTGGCTCTCACCGACGTTAATCCTGTCCACTCTTGCGTTTTTTGGCGCTTCTGCTTATTTATTGGAGCGGTTCTCGCCGTTCGATAGCCTAGTTGCTGGTCTATTCGCTGTTGCAATCGCTTTAGGTTTAGCGACATTATTTAACTTATTTATTCTTACACCTTTGCAACATACAGAAGAGTCGGTTGCATACAGCGATGAGGATTTGGAAGGCAAACAAGGGGAAGTCATTTTGACGGTTCCAGCAGATGGGTTTGGCGAAGTTGTTGTGCGAAGCGACAGTGGCACAATCGCAAAAACGGCAGCTTGTCTTCATAACCAAGTGATCCCGTCAGGTACAGAAGTGGTCATTGTGAAGATGGAAAAAGGGATTGCCTACGTCGCAACATTAGCACGAGATGATCTTAATCTTTAAGGGGGAATTGTAGTTGGGAATTGAAATTTTAGTCATTATCGGGATTGTCGTCGTCATTCTTGCGGTCCTTGTTGGGGTCTTTGTAGCGAGATACCGCACAGCTGGTCCAGATGAAGCACTTATTGTGACCGGTAGTTATTTAGGTGGAAAAAATGTGAACATGGATGATGCAGGCAACCGTATTAAGATCGTTCGCGGTGGCGGTACGTTTGTGATGCCCGTGTTTCAACAAGCCAAGCCTTTATCCTTATTATCAAGCAAATTAGATGTTCAAACACCTGAAGTCTATACCGAACAAGGGGTTCCAGTGATTGCCGATGGTACAGCAATTATTAAAATTGGGGGGTCCATTGGTGAAATTGCAACTGCGGCGGAACAGTTTTTAGGAAAATCAAGAGAGGATCGAGAGCAAGAAGCCAAAGAAGTGCTTGAAGGGCACCTGCGTTCAATCCTTGGTTCCATGACAGTTGAAGAAATTTACAAGAACCGCGAGCGCTTTTCACAAGAAGTGCAGAAAGTCGCTTCACAAGATTTAGCGAAAATGGGCCTTGTCATTGTTTCCTTTACGATTAAAGATTTACGAGATACAAATGGATACTTAGAATCTCTTGGGAAGCCAAGAATTGCCCAGGTGAAGCGTGATGCAGACATTGCTACAGCGGAAGCGGAAAAAGAAACCCGTATTCGCCAAGCTGATGCGAACACGCAAGCGAAGCGTTCTGAAATTGAGCGAGCAACTGAGATTGCCGAATCAGAAAAGAATAACCAATTAAAAGTAGCAGCTTATCGCAGTGAGCAAGAGCAAGCGAAAGCCCAGGCTGACCAAGCGTACCACTTACAAGAAGCACGCTCGAAACAAGAAGTAACCGAGCAACAAATGCAAATTCAAATTATCGAACGTCAAAAACAAATTGAGCTAGAAGAAAAAGAAATCGCCCGTCGTGAGCGTCAATATGATGCGGAAGTGAAAAAGAAAGCCGATGCAGATCGTTACTCTGTTGAACAATCAGCAGAAGCGGAGAAAAGCAGGCACTTCGCCGAAGCGGATGCGGATAAATACCGCGTTGAAGCGATGGCAAAAGCGGAAGCAGAGAAAGTCCGCGTGGATGGTCTTGCTGAAGCTGAAGCCGTTCGTGCTCGCGGGGAATCAGAAGCAGATGTTATTCGATTGAAAGGTCTTGCTGAAGCCGAAGCAAAAGAAAAGATCGCCGAAGCCTTCGAGAAATACGGTGAAGCAGCGAAACTTAGCATGATTATTGAAATGTTACCTGAGTACGCAAGAGAAGTATCTTCTCCATTATCAAATATTGATAAAATCACAGTTGTTGATACAGGTTCAGGAGAAAATGGTGGCGCCAACCGTGTAACGGGGTACGCAACCGACTTAATGGCCGGTTTACAGGAATCATTAAAAGCGTCCAGCGGTATCGATATTAAAGAACTAGTAGAGAATATATCTAAAAAATAAGTGAAAAGCCTCGCCACTCCAAGATACTGGAATGGCGAGGCTTTTTTTGCTTACAATCCATTTAACCCAAGTGCTTCTAACATTTTCTTCGGAACATCGGTATTATCAATCGTACCTTCAAATGACTCCGCTCCTGCGCCAAACGCATAGAGGGGTACATCAATTCCTGTATGATCATAAGACGACCAGCCAAATCCTGTTTTTTCACTAATCGCACCGTTGATGGCAAGCTTTAAAGAGTCAGCTTCTTTTAAGTCGTCTATTTCTTCTTCCGTCCACTCAAATTCCGTTTTCTCTTTTAATACGTCTTCTAAATTCGAATAATTATGGGTGATCGAATCGGCAATATCAGCACCCAAGGCGTGTACTTGATTTAACATCGTCGGGTTGGCTTCGTCTGTTGCATGAACAGCCATACCACCTGTATCGTGGTCACCCACCATGACGACGAGCGTATCTTCGTGCTCTTCAGCATAGTCAACCGCTACTTTTACAGCTTCCTCAAACGCTTCCGTATCCGTCATCGCATAAAGCGGATCGTTGTCGTGGCCGGCCCAATCAATTTGACTCCCTTCCACCATTAAGAAAAACCCGTCTTCCTCTTGTGATAAGAAGTCGATTGCCGTGTCTGTCATCTCACCTAAGCTTGGCTCATCACTGCGCTGCGTCAACGAAGGTTCTAACGCTTCTTCTGCAAATAAACCGAGAAGTTTTTCGCTCTCTCCATCCCACTGCATCAGCTGTCTTCTTGTTTCTAAGTATGTATAAGCATGTTCTTCTGCATACGAGACGAGATTAAGTTCATCATCTCTTATGCCGCCTTCACTTTCTGGCAAGAATTCTGTTCTTCCTCCACCAAATAGTAAATCAATATTTTCATTTTCAATCATTTGTTTGGCAATTTCTGTATAGCTCCCACGTGACTCTACTTCTGCTGCAAAAGCGGCTGGTGTCGCGTGTGTAATCGTAGATGTTGCAACAAGTCCAGTGCGTTTCCCATTTTCTTTTGCCACATCAACAATCGACGGCAACGACTCCCCATTTGGACCAAGACCAATGACGCCATTGTTTGTTTTTTGCCCTGTAGCAAAAGCGGTTCCAGCAGCTGCTGAATCGGTAATCGCTGCATCATTGGACTCCGTTTTCACGTGAGCAGAGAGCATCTCTTTTTCATCCCAGATTGGCTCGCTCTCTTCCTTATACATTCGGTAGCTGTTCGCATAGCTTTGCGAAAACCCATCTGGTATTAGGAAAATCACATTTTTAGCTGGACCATTGCTTGGTTCGCTTACGCTTCCATCATCGCTTGCCGAAGCACCTGTCGTTGTACCGAATAACCCAACTGTCACCGCAGCAACTAAACCATAGGTTGTCCACTTCTTTTTCATCTGTAATCCTCTCCTCACCCACTAATTTTCCTACACCCTTACTTTATAAGAAGAATGTAAAGACCATGTTTGCGTGGAATGAAGGATTATAAACGTTTTGTAAAGACAAAGAAGCATGTCGCGTTACGACATGCTTCTTTTTGGTTTCACACTGGCTGGCAAGGGCGAGTATGAAGACAATGGAGCGTTTTTTTGAAATAGCTGAGGCCCGCGTTCGTCATTTAAAATGAACGTTCACCTTCTGAAACGTCTGAGACTCATTCAAATAAAGTATCTTATTTATCTTTATTTAACCCTAACTTTGCTAATTGATCCGCTAAAGCAGAGTTTGAGAAATCATCATCTTTGTTTTGCTTCTTCATATAATTATTCACTTCACGTTTGGAGACGTTCTTATTTTTACTTTGTTTGCGGCGTTCTTCAAACTGTGCTTTCTTTTCACGGTGTCCGCACACACAAGCGAATACTTGCCCTTCTCCTTGACCCCGAAGCTCAAGCTTTTTCTTACATTTTGGACAGCGAGCATTTGTTGTCATTGCGATGTTTTTACGATAGCCACACTCACGATCTTGGCAGACGCGCATTTTGCCTTTCTTTCCATTCACTTCAAGAAGAAACTTTCCACATTCAGGACATTTTTCACCTGTTTTATTATCATGGCGGAATGTGGTTGTGTCAGCTTTCACTTGTCCAACGACGGATTGTGCGTATTGTTTCATATCGGCAATAAACGCACTCTTTTGCTCTTTCCCTTGGACAATCTTTTCGAGTCGCTGCTCCCACTCTGCCGTTAACGCTGGTGATTTTAATTCTTCTGGAACAAGATCAAGCAGCTGTTTCCCTTTGGATGTTACAAAAAGATCTTTCCCTTTCTTTTCGATTAAAAAGCTTGAAAAGAGCTTTTCAATGATATCCGCTCGGGTCGCAACCGTACCAATTCCACCTGCTTCAGCAAGTGTCTTTGAAATCTGCGCGTCTTTTTCTTCCATAAATTGAGCAGGCTTTTCCATCGCGGTAAGCAACGTTGCTTCATTAAAACGAGCAGGTGGTGTCGTTTCGCCACGTTTTAACTCTACGCCATTAAGAGAAAGCTTCTCTCCCTCTGTAAACTTCGGAAGTTTGCTTTCTTTTGCCTGTTCCTCGTCTTCATTCTGACGCCAACCTAGAGAGATCATGCGCTCCCCTTTTGTTCGGAACGGTTCATTGGCAACTTCTGCTTCAACAACCGTTTGCTCGGATTCACTTGCCGGAAAAAAATTTGCCAAGAAGCGACGAACGATCAAATAATAAAGCTTGGTTTCTTTATCATTCATGGCGCTTATCGGCGGCGCTTGTTCTGTTGGAATTAACGCATGGTGATCTGATACTTTTGCATCGTTTACCATCTGTTTCTTGGCGTGGGTTATACCAAGTTTCGATGCCTCCAGCACTGTTTTTCGAAACGGCTGAACATCAATCGCTTTTAAGCGATCTTTAAGTGTGTCTACAAGATCAGAAGAAAGAAAACGAGAGTCTGTTCTTGGATACGTAACCGCTTTATGCTGTTCATATAATTTTTGCAAGGCGCCTAGGGTTTCTTTCGCTGAATACCCATAACGCTTATTGGCTTCACGTTGTAGTTCCGTTAAATCATACAAATTCGGCGCAGGCGTATGTTTTTTCTTAGCTTTTACGCTTGTAATCGTTAGCGCTTTTCCTTTTACCTTGTCTTTTAAGGCTTTTGCATCTTCTTCATTAAACATTCGCTCATCACCAGATTTGCGATGATACCAACGGAATGTTGTGCCTCCTTCAACATTTGCTTGCAGTGTATGATATGGCGTTGGCTTAAACGATTGAATCGTTTTTTCTCGTGTCGCTAAAATCGCAAGTGTTGGCGTCTGCACACGACCACACGAAAGCTGCGCATTGTGCTTTGTCGTTAACGCTCGAGTCCCATTAATCCCTACATACCAGTCTGCTTCTGCTCTTGCTTCAGCTGCGGCAAATAGGTTTTCATACTGACGTCCATCTTTAAGCTTCTTAAAGCCGTCTTTAATCGCTTTGTCTGTTACAGAAGAAATCCACAGCCGTTTAAGTGGCTTTTTCACGTGCGCTTTCGCTAGAATCCAGCGGGCCACAAGCTCCCCTTCACGTCCTGCATCCGTTGCAATGATAACTTCCCCGACATCTTGGCGATTTAACACTTTTTTTACCGTATGAAATTGTTTAGACGTCTGCTTAATAACGACAAGATCAAGACGCTTCGGCAGCATTGGCAGCTCTTCTAAACGCCAGTTTTTATACTGTTCTCCGTAATGTTCAGGGTCTGCGTGGGTAACAAGGTGTCCAAGCCCCCATGTCACAATGTATTCCTTTCCTTCAAAAAAACCGTTCCCTTTTTGATTGGCACCAAGTACACGGGCAATGTCACGCCCAACGGAAGGTTTTTCTGCTAAAATCGCTTTTTTCTTCATCAAATCATCCTTTTGTTTTTATAAATAATACTTTTAGATAGCTTCCTTTTGGATACGCACTCGTGGAGGCAAAATCAACAGGAACGCGATGTTCTTCGAGAATATCATACGACAAATTGTGCGCTTGGAACGCATCATGTATCATCCGCTTAAACTGCTTCGATGTGACGTTCGCGGCATTCGTTGATGCAACGAGCACGCCACCGCGGCTTAATAAAGGGATCGTTTCTTCCACTAGTTTCGAATAGTCTTTTGCGGCACGGAACGTTGTTTTCTTTGATCGTGCAAAACTAGGAGGATCAAGGACAACAAGATCATAGACAAGTTCTTTCTTCTTCGCATACTGAAAATAACGAAACGCATCCATCACAACAATTCGTTGTGATTCAGGATTAATGCCGTTCACTGAAAACTGTTCTTCGGTCTTCTCTCGACTACGATTGGCTAAATCGACGCTTGTGGTTTCACTAGCGCCTCCCATAGCCGCAGCGACAGAAAAGGCACCTGTATACGAAAAGAGATTTAAAACTCGCTTACCGACGGCATACTTGTCCATAATTTGCTTCCGAACAAGACGTTGGTCTAGAAAGATTCCAGTCATCGGACCATCATTTAGGTACGTGGCATACGTAATGCCGTTTTCTTTTACTAATAGCGGAAATTCACCACGTGTCCCTTCTACAAAGTCATCCTCGCCCGTATATGACCCGTCTTCAGCAAACCGCTTCTTTTCATAGATACCTGCAAACGAGAGTGTATCTCGAATTGCCTGCAAAACGAGGCTTCTAAAGGTGTAAATCCCTTGGCTATACCATGTCACCACAAGGTAACCGGCATAATAATCAAGTTGAAGCCCACCAATGCCATCGCCTTCACTATTAAACAAACGAAAGGCAGTTGTTTCTTCTGCTTGGAAAAAAGACGACCGTTTTTCAAACGCTTCTTTCAGCTTCTGTGTAAAAAAAGACTGATCAATCTGTTCCGTTTGATCCCGTGTTAACACCCAGCCACTGCCAACATTTTGTTTTCCAATATAAGCTTTTGCTAAAAAGCGATTGTTTTTCGTATTTATATTGATAAGGGTACCCTCTTCGTGCTGGTCGAGTTGAAACCAATCTTTTTCAAGAAGAGGATATCCTTGTTTGATTTGCTTTTCTATTTTTTCATTCACTGTTTGGTCAATTGTCGTACGTTTATGCATGGTCTCACCTCAACTGTAGTATAGCATATCTATTTTTCCTTCAATAACGACCACAACGTTAATTAAAAATGTCTTTTCACTCTTTCTTTTACATGATAAAAGGAGCATACTTAACTAAAAAACTCCATGGGAGTGATGACATGTACAAGCTTGTCTGTACCATTGACGGTATAACAAAAACCTTTAAACTTCAAGATAGCAATGAAGACTTGGTTTTCAATGATCTTTTTGAAGCCGAACTGTATGCAAAACAGCTAAATAAAGACGTCTCCTATGCCTATCAGTGGGTACCGGAACGAATGGATTCATAAACCTGTGAAAATCTTATGACACATTGACTCCTTACACATATTGTCCCAAAAGATTGCTATACTAAATAAGAAAGGTGGGATTTGATGTTTAAATGGGTAAGTTATATTGAAGGGATTTCATTGATTCTACTCGTATTTCTAGCTATGCCGCTTAAATACATATGGAACATCCCTGAATTTGTAAGCGTTGTTGGCATGGCGCATGGGGTTCTTTTTATTGCTTACATGCTCTTCGTTGTCAATTTCTTTTTTAGTAAACAATGGACTTTAAAAACTTCTGTTCTTGCAACACTTGCATCCATTGTGCCTTTTGGGCCGTTTATTTTAGAAAAACGGATTATAAAAAATGAAGAACGTCCTCCAGCCATCTAGGCGTTAAAAAGTTTTAAATACTGAGGTATAGGATAGAAAGACAAATGTTCTTAAGGTACGACGCTCCCTTCAAAGTGGACACTTAAAAAAGTGAATCCGTTGAAGGGTTTTTTATTATTGAACGTGATTTATGTGCGCAAGCAACCAGAGCCCTTCTGAAGCAAATCCTAATTGTTAAAATGCAAAGATTTGCTTTAGTCATTCTATGTCCCAATTTATTTTGATTCGAATGTCCTATCCTTTTTATGTTTCATTCATTTTTGCCCAGGGTACTTTATAGATCAGGAGGCGATATAAATGAAACCTATATACAAAGAATTCTATAACGATGAAGAAGTTGTTAATGTGGTTCAAGCATTAAAACAAAAGAATGTGATGGAAGATGATATTTATGTCATTACACACGACGACGATCGTACAGACCGTGTAGCAGATAATG
This sequence comes from Shouchella phoenicis, assembly GCF_047238345.1. Classification (NCBI taxonomy): domain Bacteria; kingdom Bacillati; phylum Bacillota; class Bacilli; order Caryophanales; family Bacillaceae; genus Shouchella; species Shouchella phoenicis. The sequence continues at coordinate 3,631,077 of NZ_JBDFMQ010000001.1, forward strand.
CTGACGCAAACACGATTACAGCTTCTGAAACGGGACTTGGTACCTCGATTAAGAACACGTTCCGCAGCAAAGGGGACGAACTTCGAGCTAAGTTTGAAGAATTAGGTTTCTCCGAACATGAAGCCGAACAGCTTGAAGAAGAACTCGACCAAGGTAAGGTTATCGTTGCAGTTACAAATCAAGATGAGACCTTCACATTCTAATTATCGCACATACAACAGCCGCTCTCTTAACTAGAGATGCGGCTGTTTTCATGTTTTAATAGATAGAGGAGAGGAGAGATGTGACGCTTGAGTGATTTATTAAAGAGACAGTTTCTAAGGTGGTTTGTGGACCAGCATTATTTAAAACACCGTGGCGCACGTGCACTACTTGTACACATTCAATCGTCGCCCCATCTATTATCGAAACTCCGGTTAACGGAAACGATTCAACCTCAAAGACGCACACTTGTTATTGCAAGCACTCAATCAGATGAACCTGGTTTCCGCTACCTATATGATGGCCAAAAAACCGAGGATGTGTCTAAAGCGCTCGATGACATTACCACACATCCATCGAGTCCCATTTATTTAATTGTCCATTTTTACGGTCGTGACATCCATCATTCGTATCGACAATTGCTAGAAACACCTATCCACCGTTCTTACCGACAATATAAACAAAATCAACAAGACGAAAAAGAGGCCAATGCCTTTTTAGACTATGTGGATGTAGAAAATGAACGAACACGGTTACGGGCGGCCATTGACAAAGCGTTGGATGACCGAAATCATGATGAGTTCGCTCGCCTTTCCAAAGAGCTGCGACATCTACAAGAACAAGCGTTATTGTAATGAAAAAGCCCATGCTTTATGCATGAGCTTTTTTGCCGTTTTTCTTATCTGGACGAATCCATTTCGACACTAATCCATGTGATGGTGAAAAGACAAAGCTAATAATAAACACAGCACCTGTCATCATAGCCATGGAGCCAGATATAGAACTATCAATCCAGTAAGCAACATAATAGCCACTTATTGCCGATACTGCACCAAAGAAGGCACTAAGCACAATCATGATGGATAAGCGCTCTGTCCACAAGTATGCTGCAGCTGCTGGCGTGATTAACATTGCCACAACCATAATTGCGCCAACCGCATCAAATGAGGCAACCGTCGTGATAGAGACAAGCCCCATAAATAAATAGTGTAAGAACATAACTGGTAGACCTAAACTTAGCGCAAGCGCGGAATCAAATGCGAGCAACTTCCATTCTTTATATAAGATGAGAATAAACGCAAGCACAATTATGAGAACGATCACCAGCATTAAGGTAGCAACGGGAATTTCTAAACCAAACACATTGGTTGTGTTAAACGGGATAAACGCAATTTCACCCATTAGCGTGTGCTGCACATCTAGATGCACGTTTCCAACTGAGGTGGAAATTAGAATAACTCCAATCGCAAACAAAGATGTAAAGACGACACCAATGGAAGCGTCATGCTGTACTCCTTTTGAATGAAACCACTGTACCAAAAAGGTTGTTAATAACCCAGCTAATGCAGCACCAATTAACATGTGAATGCCTTCCATACTTTGCGTAATGAGAAACGCAAGCACAATGCCTAGAAGTACAGTATGGCTAATTGCATCGGCCATCATCGCCATCCGACGTAAAATTAAGTAGGCACCGACGATTCCACACGTAATTCCCACAAGCGCTCCGGTAATTAAAATCCAGCCTTCATAGGAAATCATTCGTTCCCACCTTCTTTCAATACACCAGGTGCTTCATTGTTTCCGAATGCTTGTTTTTGTTGCGCTTTAAACTCAATGCGTTCAGCGATTAAGCCTTTTTCTTTTCCAAAGAATAAGGAAAAAACGAAAAAGATGGATGCCGATAACACAATAAATGGTCCCGTAGGCCAACTAGGACCTTGCGCACTTAAAAATGTTCCAATCGCTCCAGATAAGCCACCAAATATACCTGATAATAAGAGCATCACCTTAAACGACTGTGTCCAGTAACGTGCGCTTACCGCAGGAATAATTAGCAAAGCTGCCATTAAAATAACCCCAACAGCTTGAATGCCAATGACAATTGTTGTCACGAGGCCAATCATGTAGACAATATCCATCCCACGTGATGATAAGCCAATTCCCCGTGCAAACTCTGGATCAAATAAGAACAACTTCCATTCTTTATAAGCGAGCGTAATGAGAAAAATGACAACAATGGCAAGGATCACCATCGTATAGACGTCCATTCGCACCATACTTGCTGCCTGACCGAAGATAAACGTATCTAGACCACTTTGATTTCCACCACCGGATCGATTCACAAGCGTTAATAGAACAATACCAGCTCCGAAGAAAACGGAAAGAATAATCCCCATTGCCGTATCTTCTTTAATTCTCGATGAGGAGCGTATAATGTGAATAAACCATGCACCGAGCAATGCGCTTAAGGCTGCACCTACTATCAGAATAAAGAAATTCTTTTCATTTATAATCATAAAGGCGATGACTACACCTGGAAGAGCTGCATGGGAAAGAGCATCACTCATTAAGCTTTGCCGTTTCCAATAAGCAAGCGTACCGAACATTCCAGCGGCAATTCCTAAGAACGTCGCACTTAGGAGCACCCATTGAAAATTAATTGACGCTAGAATGGCCATTAGGAAGTGCCTCCTCTTTAATAATGTGCACCGCTCCTCCGTAAGCCTTGGTAATATTCGACGTTGTAAATGTGTCATCCGTTTTTCCATGCGCAATCACGGTTTTGTTTAAAAACAACACATGGTCGAAGTAATCCGCTACGGTTTGTAAATCGTGGTGAACAACAAGAACTGTTTTTCCATCTTCTCGCAATTGCTTTAAGATATCCATAATCGCTCGCTCTGTTGCGGCATCTACTCCTGCAAAAGGTTCATCCATAAAGTAGAGATCAGCATTTTGTACAAGTGCTCGAGCGAGAAAAACACGCTGCTGTTGACCACCAGATAGTTGACTTATTTGTCGTTTTGCAAAGTCTTCCATCCCTACTTTTCGTAGTGCCTCCATCGCTTTTTCCTTATGTTTTTTCTTTGGCCATCTAAGCCAACCAATATGACGGTAGAGGCCCATTAACACCACGTCTAGCGCATTTGTTGGAAAATCCCAATCCACAGAACCTCTTTGTGGAACATAACCAACACGAGATTTCTGTCTCTTTAACGTTGAGTCGAAAAATCGAACTTGACCATGTAAAGGCGGATGCAGGTTCAGCAACGCCTTTATAAGCGTTGACTTTCCTGCGCCATTCGGTCCTACTATTCCAGTTAAAGAGCCTTTCTCAACCGTGAAGCTAACATTTTTTAACACTGTGTTCTTGCGATAGGCTGCACTGATGTTCTCTACATCTAGTACGCTCATGATCGTTCATCTCCTTAATCTGCTCAACACACTCATAGAAGTTATTCGGAGGCTGTCAAAGCTGAGTGGATGGTATCGACATTATGACGATACATGCCAATATACGTTCCTTCTTCTGTTCCTTCTTCTCCCATAGCATCTGAGAATAATTCACCGCCAAGTTCAATGGAATGCCCAGCTTGTTCAGCACCTTCTATAACAGCTTGAACAGTTGAATCATTTACACTGCTTTCTACGAATACTGCAGGGACTTCTTTTTCTACAATCGTATCAATCGTCGACTGAATATCAGAAATGCCAGCTTCCGATTCTGTACTTAACCCTTGTATACCCATGACCTCGATGTCATTCATTTCGCCAAAGTATTGAAATGCATCATGTGCCGTTACTAAGATACGCTGTTCTTCTGGAATTTGTGCGATTGTATCTGTTGCATACGTGTGTAAATCGGCTAATTCATCAAAATAGGCTTGTTTATTCTCTTCTAATTCATCTGCATGATCAGGTAACAGCTCTTTTAATTCTTCAACTGCTGAATCTAATGCTTGTTCCCATAATACTACGTCAAACCAGATGTGCGGGTCATCCATGCCTGCTTCTTCTTCATCTTCGAGTAAATTTCCTGTATCTACCGTTTCTCCAATCGCATACGCATTTGAATCCACGCTATTAAAAACATCCGTTAATTGGGCTTCTAAATGAAGACCGTTGTAGAAAATAATATCTGCTTCCTGAAATAAACGAATATCACTTTGAGACGCTTCATACACGTGGGGGTCTACGCCTGGTCCCATAAGTGTTTCCACGTTTGCTAAGTCTCCAGCAATGACAGATAGTGGTTCTCCGATTTGACCAATTGTGGCTACAACATCAATCGTACCTTCCGTCTCGTCCGTTGTCCCACCTGTGTCATCTCCTCCGTCATTACATGCAGCAAGAACCATCCCTACTGATAAAAAAGTAAAACCTAAAACATGTTTTTTCATTTTTGTTTCCTCCTTTTTCCCATCCGTTATATCTATTTCTATGCAAAAACCACTATTTATTTCCTGTCCACAATAAAGTTTCTCTAATGCAACTTTAATTCCCTTGTCCAATATTGTCAATATCTTTGCTCGAAATTCATTTTAAGAAAAAAATACCAATCTTATTAGCTTATTCCCTTATCTTTCCGTTCACCTTTACAATCTATGTACAAAAAAACGCCACCCTGATTTAAACAGAGTGACGTCTTATGAATGGTTTAGAAATCATTGCCATTATTATTGTCTTTATTCGCTTCCGTCTTCGGCAAAACCACCCACCTATGAATAGCAGCCGCTACGCCATCGTTTACATTCGTTGCCGTTATCCAATCCGCTTTTCGTTTAACAAGATCTTGCGCATTTCCCATCGCAACACCCAGTCCAGCTTCTTGAATCATGGCGATGTCATTCAAGCTATCCCCAACAGCCATCACGTCCTGCATATCAATTCCTAACTCATCACATACCAATTTAATGGCATTCGCTTTATTGATACCGATGGCATTCACCTCGATATTTGTTGGGCTCGAATTTGTAATTTCCGTTAGCCCTCTTTCTGTTAATTCCGCAACAATTTCTTTACGGACGCCATCATCGGTTGTATCAAATCCAAATTTCAACCATTGATAATTGTGGCGATCCTCAGGCAAGTCACCACGAAATAGTCCATTTGATGATGCTGCCCATACATGAGCTCCGTATCGCTCTCTTAATTCGTATACATGATTCACTGCATCTTCGTGCAAGTGTGTAGCATGGATTAAATCGCCATCTTTGTTATAGATTTCTCCGCCATTAGCTGTAACTAAGAATGTTTGCAGCCCTAACGATTGCGCATAACTTCCACACGTTGCCCGCGTTCTACCAGTAGCAATCATGACGGGAACGTTTAATTCCCTCGCTTCAATAATAGCCTCTCGATTGCCAGGAGAAATCTCATGATTATCGTTTAATAGTGTACCGTCCATATCTAGCGCGATTAATTTTATTTCTGGTCTTTCTTCCGTTGACATGCTACATGACCCCTTCCCACAATGCACTCATTCCACTCCTAGTGTACTACAAACTGAAATAGTCTGTCGTGTTCTGAACTCCAATACAAAACAGTCTTTATGTACAACCAGTTAAAGAGAGAAATGGTAAAAAGGATGAGCATTTACTCATCCTTTTGTCTTAACCTAACTTGTTATATTCTTCCCAAAACGCAAGAATTGTTTCCAACCCTTTATCAAAATTTTCAAGGTGAAAATGTTCGTTTGGTGCATGGAAGTTCTCACTAGGCAGTCCAAAGCCCATCAAAATAATCGGAACGTTTAATTGCGAATCAAAGGTTTCGACAACTGGAATAGAACCACCCATTCGAGTATAGGCTACTTCCGTTTGATACACGTTTTCATACGCTCTAGCAGCCGCAGCGAAAGCTGGGTCCGTCACCGGTGCAGCGAACGGTTTGCCTGTATCGTGACGTTGCGTCGTAATCGACATACCTGTTGGCGTATTTGCCGCAATATGCTCCTCAATTTTCGCTAAAATATCTTCTGGGTCTTGTCCAGGAACCAATCGACACGTAATCTTTGCTGTTGCTTCAGCGGGGATAACGGTTTTTACCCCTTCTCCTTGGAATCCTCCAAACACGCCATTAAATTCAAGCGTTGGGCGAATCCAAGTCCGTTCACGAGATGTGTAGCCTTTTTCACCAACAAGAGCTGAAACGCCTGTTTCGGCTTTCATGCTTTCATCTCCACTGCCTAGTGCAGCTAAACTTTCCTTTTCTTCATCCGCTAAAGCTTCAATACCTTCATAAAAACCTGGAACAGCAATATCGCCGTCCTTGTTTCTCATTGTGCCTAAAAGCTCTACTAATCCATGGAGTGCATTTGGGACTGCACCACCGTACAGGCCAGAATGTAAGTCGCCTTTTGCACCTTTAACCGTTAATTCGATTGCTGCAAGCCCTCTTAAACCTGTGCAAATTGCAGGTTTTCCACGTTCTAGCATCGGTGTATCTGAAATTACAAGTACATCTGAACGAAGTTTCTCTTTTTCTGCTTCAACAAATCCATCTAAATTGGGAGAACCGATCTCTTCTTCCCCTTCAATTAAAAATTTTACATTAAACGGAAGTTCCCCTTCTGATTTAAGCATCGCTTCGACTGCTTTAATATGCATGAAGGTTTGACCTTTATCATCACTTGCGCCTCGAGCATATAGTTTGTTGTCTCGAACAGTAGGCTGGAATGGCTCTGTTTCCCATAAATGCAAAGGATCAACTGGCTGCACATCATAGTGACCATAAATGAGAATCGTCTTCGCATCTTCACCAGCTTTCAACCATTCACCATAGACGATTGGATGTTTTTCTGTCGGAATCACTTCCACCTTTTCCATCCCTGCATGCAACAATTGACGCTCTAACCAGTTTGCAGCTTCCACTACGTCTGCTTTATGTTCTGACAAGGAGCTCACACTTTTTATTTTTAGAAACTCATTTAATTCATCTAACATCGCTTCTCGGTGTGCTTGTAAATAATTTACTGCTTTACTTGTCATCATGATCACTCCAAAATATTCTTCTTTTTTCGATTGTATCATAGTCTCCTATCCTTCACGACTCATGTTACACTAGAACGTATGAAGGAGGGAATTGAATGACAGTACAATCATTAACGACGGCTGATTTTGATGAAGCCTTTCAATTAAGTTGCTACGCGTTTCAAGCAAAACCTACGGAAGAGCAAACGGAATTTGCACGAAAGCAATGGTCAAATGAGAATGCTTCACAGTTTGGTATCAAGGACAATGACAGAATAATCTCAAAGTTAAAGTTATTATCTTTACATATTCACTTGTACAATACCAGCATTCCTATGGGCGGAATTGCTAGCGTGGCCTCCTACCCAGAGTCCCGAAGAAAAGGGAGCGTTCGTAAGCTCTTGCTCCATAGCCTCGAACAAATGAAGGAACAAGGTCAACTTATCTCTTATTTAGCTCCATTCTCCGTACCGTTTTATCGAAAATTCGGCTGGGAAATCTTATGTGATGAAGTCACGTATACCTTAAGGAAAGACCAACTTCCTCACCCTCTTCCCAACATTGAGGGCTCATTGATTCGAACTACCTATACAGACCCTCGTGTAAAAACGGTGTATGAACAGAGCATTTGTCATGGCATGCTACATCGCGATGAAGGCTGGTGGGAAAGAAAGCACGAGGGATTTAAAGAAAATGAAACGGTTCTTTATGAAGATGTCGATGGTCAACCAACGGGATACATTGTCTATAACATAAAGGATTCAAAGTGGAAAACAGAAGAGTTTGTCTACGTGAACCAAGCCGCTTTACATTCATTGCTTCACTTCATTGGTCAACATGACTCTATGCTTCAAGAAGCTACCCTCACTGTACCTGAATCAAAAGGGCTGCATTTTTTCTTACCGGACCCGCTAACTTCAGCGGAAACGAAGCCATACTTTATGGCGCGAATTGTGGACTTCTCTCAATTTGTAGCCAAGCTCCCATTTAAAGAAGAGGGGCAGTTTACGATTCGTATTCAAGATGAATGTGCTGCATGGAATGATAAGACGTTCTCTTTAACGATTCAAGAGAGCCACATTACGTGCGAACCAACAAATGTACCGCCAACTATTTTTATGACGATACAAGTTGCATCAAGCTTATTAATGGGCTACAGACGTCCGGAGTTTTTTAGAGATACAGGACTCATAACCGGCGAACGCAATGACGTTCAAGCTTTTTTACAGACGTTACCAACAGAACAACCTACTTTACATGATTTCTTTTAAGTAGCAGACGATACCTACTATAAAAAACGGCGCTCCCCACACATTAAGAGGTAGCGCCGTTTTCCTTTTATTTCACTCGCTGTTTCAATACTTGTACAACATTGTCTTTTTGCTCTGCTTTTAATGTAATATCTCTTACATAAGTATGAGGTTCTTCACCATCAATAGGCTCAAGCTTTAATGTAATATGCGGTTCATTTTTCTCCGTTGCCTCTACCTTGTATTCATCAAACTCGGCTGCAAGTGCCTCAAATGTTAAATTATTCTCCTCATCACTTGCTTCACCGCCAACCCATACTTCTTTTGGTTGGTTCAAATCTTCGTCTTTGTAAACTAATATGAGTTTATTCATGTTTCGTGCACCTCGTTTTCAACAGGGATGCTTTATTCATTCCTTTTTCCATCGATTCTTAAACGTTTGGGTTTGCCTCAAACATAAATTAGTCGTTCCACTCAAATTTTGCTATCATATCTTCTAATTCATCTGCTAGTTCTGCAAGGTTCGTCGTTGAGCTCAAAATTTCCTCCATTGAAGCGAGCTGTTCTTCTGTCGATGCCGATACATTTTGCATGCTTGCGGAAGTCGTTTCATTTGCAGTTGAAATTTGGTCATAGGACTGAATGAACTGCTCTGTCTGATTAGCCATTGTCTTCACTTCTTCTGTAACGAGGGAAATCTTTTCTGTTACTTGATTCATATGTGCTTTAATTGAAGAGAACGATTGACCAGCTTCTTCAATAATGGTCACACCTTTTTCGACTTCTCCTTCACCAGCCGTCATTTCTTGTACAACAACCTTTGTCTCGTCCTGCACGTTGTTGATGTGTCCCTGCACGGTTTTGGCCGCATTATTTGATTGTTCCGCTAGTTTTCGAACTTCATCAGCGACAACAGCAAAGCCTCGTCCGTTTTCACCTGCTCGTGCAGCCTCTATGGATGCATTTAGCGCAAGCAAATTCGTTTGTTCTGCAATATCAGAAATCATTTGACTAACTTGGCTAATCGTTCCCGCTTGTTTCTCTAGGCTTTCAACAGTCGTAGATATGGATCGTACTTTTTGTTGAATGGTATTCATTTGTTCGACACTGCTTTTTATGCCTTCTTGTCCAGTTTGAACAGCTTGTACAGCGTCTTTTATCGCTTCTGTTACAAGAGTCGTCGATTGTTGAATGTCTTGAATGCCACTTGAAATGGTTGTTGCAGCAGACTTTCCTTTATCCATACTCGCAGTTTGCTCTTCCACGCTGCCAGATACCTCTTGAATCGCCAACGTAATTTGCTCGGTTGCCTGCATATTCTGTTCTGTACTTGCCTGAAGTTCTTCGGATGAAGCTGCTAAATACGTCGATTTATCTCGAATCCCTGTAATCGTCGCAATCAGGGATTGCCTCATTTCGTCAAAAGACTCTGCAAGCACACCCACTTCATCTTTAAACGTTGAATTCACTTTATAGGTAGAACTTAAATTTCCTTTACTAATAACCGTCGCCACTTCTGATAATCCAGCAATCGGTCGCACAATCGCACGAACTACCCCAAAAATAATAATAGATCCTATAATAAGTGTCACAACGACAACAATAATCATCGTAATTAAAATAGGCTCGACTAACTGCCGAACTTCATTTGGCATCATTGCCCCAGCAAGAACCCACCCCGTAGGTGAAACGGTGTTATAGGTAATTTCTCGCGGATCTCCATCATCTAATTGAAACTGAAACTGCCCTTCCTCACCGTTCTCGACAAACAGAGAACTCAGTGTGGCCGGAATATATTCCCCTGACTCAAGCACCGGGTGATAAACGACTCTAGAAAGGTGATCGACTAAAAACAAATAGCCTGTACTCCCAATTGACGCATCTGCTACATAATTTAAAATCGGATTAAAATCAACACGCATCGCGACAACATGCTCACGATCGCTTGTTAACGAAGCAAAAATAATATCCGCATCTTCTTCAGTGGTAAAAAACGGTTCACTGACCGCAACATCGGTTTGTCTAGCAATCACATCTCGTAACCACGTAAATTCATGAATGCCATAATTGTCGGCTAAGTCTTCCGTATTCGCGACATCTGTCGTATTTCCATCCGGTTGAATCACAACCCCTTCTCCAGAGCTATTCACAACATAAAGCTCGCGAATACGTTCATTTTCTCTAAGCAAAACGTCTAGCTCTGATGCAAGTTCATCCGCTGACTGAGATCCATCTACCGTGCTCCCCATATAAAAAGCCAACTCAGTCTGTAACTCCATGTATTGCTGAACAGAAGAATGAACATTAGACGTCATTTGTTCCGCTTGTGTATGCATCGTTTCTTCAACATTATCCCGCGTTGTTAAATACGAAAACACCCCGATCACGAGACTCGGTATAAGTAACATTAATCCAAATGCAAGCATTAATTTCCACTTTAAACTTATGTTTTTCTGCTTCATATTTCCCCCACCTCTATCTTCTCATCTACTATTTCGGCTAGTGATTCTACTTTCTAAAGTCTCTATGCTGATATTTGAAGAATTGCGCGAAAAAAGTTATCATTAAATCAATTTAAATAAGAGAGGATGGTTTTCATGCAGCTTGCAGATTTTCTTACGATTGATACCGCATCAAATCCCGTTTTTCATCCGGCTCAATCTGATCGATTTCTTTACATAAATGATGCATCCGGTTTGCCTCAAGCCTACGAATACAACTTAGCCACCCAGTCATCCAGCCAGTTAATTGAAACATCTGAACGAGTAATGTTTGCCACATACATTGGTAATGACGTGTTAATCGGTATGGATCATGGTGTCAATGAAAAACAACAACTCTTTCTTGTTAAAAATAAGGAGGACCTGCTTCCATTAACAGACGATCCCGCTCATATCCATCAATATGGTGGGCTATCACCTGATAAACAAACGATTGCATGGAGCAGCAACCGTCGCCATCCCCAGTTTTTTGATGTGTACACTCAACGTATCGACACATTTGAAACACAATGTGTCTATGAAGAGGATGCTCGCCATGACCCAGTCTCGTTTCATCCAAATGGTAAACAGCTACTCATCCAAAAAACGTCGACAAACTTAGATAACGATCTAGGCCTCTTGCATTTAGAAACCAAAAAAATTGAATGGCTCACGCTACATGACGGCGAAGCTCATTTTTCAAACGCTTATTTTGATAAAGAAGGGACGTACATGTATTGCATTAGTAACGTTGGTAGAGAATATAGCGGCGTTGCGCGCATCCACGTTGAAACGAAAGCGCTGGAATGGCTATGTACAGCAGATTATGATTACGAAGAACTCTTGTTAAGTAAGGATGGGGAATATGTAGCGTATGCGCTAAACAAAGGCGGCGTTTCTGAAGCGTACCTTACCCATGTTCCATCATGGCAAGAAACAAAACTTTCGATTGAAAAAGGTGTTGTTTCAAGTTTTTCGTTATCTAAAGATACAAGCCACCTCATATTTTCATTAAACGGTGCCTTACATCCAACCGCTATTTGGTGCTATGAAATCGAGAAAAAACAATTGCAGCCTGTTGAAAACTGTACGAAGGCTCGTCACATCATCCCACACTTAACGCAATCAGAAGAAGTGATGTTTACAAGCTCAGATGGTGAAACGATTTCTTCTTTCTATTACAAACCTGATGTAAAAGGTCCGCACCCCGTCGTTATTTTTGTTCATGGTGGTCCCGAGAGTCAAATTCGCTCTGTTTACAACCCATTTTTGCAGTATTTTGTTTCACAAGGATTTGCTGTCTGCACTCCAAATGTACGTGGAAGCACTGGCTATGGAAAACGATTCCATCATCTAGATGATAAACGGAACAGGATGGATTCGGTTCGTGATTTAAATGAATTAGCAGAATGGTTAAAAGCGCAAGGGCTAGCCATCCCAGATAAAATTGCGGTGATGGGAAGAAGCTACGGCGGCTTTATGGTTTTAGCAGCCATCACCCACTTTCCAAAGCAATGGGCTGCGGCAATTGATATAGTCGGGATCTCAAGCTTTAAATCATTTTTAGAGAATACAAGTATATGGAGAAGGAAAGTGCGAGAAGCAGAGTATGGCTCTCTTGAAGATGATGTTGATTTCTTTGACGCCATCGACCCAATTCACAAAGTCGATCAAATCGAAGCACCTCTTCTTGTTCTGCACGGCCGAAATGATCCCCGTGTCCCAATTTCCGAAGCCGAGCAAATGGTCGCACAACTTCAAGAGCGCGAGCACCCGGTCGATTTCTTATATTTTGAGAACGAAGGTCATTTCTTTGTTCGCTATGAGAATAATCTAGCAGCATATGAGAGGTCATTTTCATTTTTACAGAAGTGGCTGTAAAAAAAGAACTCCATGAGTGAGATTCCCTCATGGAGCACTTTTTTATAAGAAGGAACACGAACGTTATCCTTCTCGTTTTTCATGTATAAGTTGATTTTTCATCTCTGTTAATTCATCAGATAAGGATACTGGGTACACTTCTGGTACTTCTAAGCGAAGGTACTCTTCCCAAAATGATTGTTTTTGAAAGGCATGATAGTCACGCACTTCACTAAGGGACGGAACATTATAAACAAGCTTTCCGCCTTCAAAGATTGGTTGTAATAATTCAACCGCTTGGAAGTCACGAATCCGCTTCGCCTTTAACGGGTTTCGTGGATGTTTTAGAAGAATTTCATCTTTTCCTTCTAACGATTCATGTTCTAAACACACGTAATCTCCTTTTGCCATACCATCGTCTCCGAATAGACGGTACACTTTTTTGCGACCAGGGTTTAAGATCTTCTCAATACTTTCAGAGATCTTGATTAACGCAACCCAATCATCTTTTGTATATTGATTTGATTCTAATTCCGAATGCAATGGACGTCTCGCAACAATTTTATGCACACCGCCAAGAGCTGGGTTGTCATACGCCGTAATAAACTTTGTCCCCACACCCCAGATATCCACTTTCGCCCCTTGCTGTTTTAAGGAAGCAATCGTGTACTCATCTAAATCGTTGGTTGCAGCAATCTTCACATGCTTGAGACCTTCTTCATCAAGACGCTTGCGGACTTTTTTAGATAAGTACGCTAAATCTCCACTATCCAACCGAACAGCCGTCATCTCATACCCTTTTTCTTCTAGTCGACGAGCTGTTTCAATCGCATGTGGCAGCCCACTTCCCAATGTGTCCGTCGTATCTAAAAGTGGAATGGTTTTCTCTGGGAACACTTCCGCATACGCAAGAAAAGCTTCCAATTCAGAAGGGTGAAACATAATAAACACATGCGCTTGTGTGCCTGTGATCGGCATCGAGAATTGTTTACCCGCTTTTACGTTACTCGTCGCGTCAAAACCAGCAATGTAGGCCATCTTCGCACCATTTACACTGGCATCTCTACCTTGCGCACGTCGTTTACCCATTTCTAATAAGCCATCATTACCAGCAATCGTCTTAATACGTGCGCCTTTTGTGAGCACTAATGACTCTGCATTAATAATGTTTAACAACATCGCTTCTATCCAAATACATTCCCAGACCGGTGCTTCAATTCGGATGAGTGGCGTGTTCGGGAACACAATGTTTCCCTCTTCAACAGCGTGTAAATCACCACTAAAACGGAGCTTTCGTAAATCATCGAGAAACGCTTCATCAAAACCTTCTGATTGCTCTCGTAAGTAATTTATATCACTTTCATTAAAGTATAAGTTTTCGATTGTATCAATTAAATGTCCAAGTCCGCCGAACGCGACATAGCCACCTAACTCTGTACTAAATTCACCAACGCCTCGAACAAAAGGGGCTTTCCGATAAAAGTCATCAAAAACAACTTGAGTTTGATGGAGCCCTTCTTTCCAAAGTGCATACATCATCGTAATCGCATAATAATCAACATCAAGTGCATAGTCTTCAGAGGGGTTATAATAAGGTGTGACATGATAAGAATTGGCACCACATCGGATGCACGGCTCCTCGCTAGAAGACTCATTTGAGAAACTTGGTTGGTCACATTCTTTACAAATATGTACATAGCGATAACGAGTTGGCTTAACAAAATCAAAGATTGTTTTCATATGTTCAGACATCTTTCTGCTCCTTTATGGGTTACGCTTTCACTGTATATAAGTCATCAAAAGTATACCCTTGTTTGACCTTGATTTCAAATCAGGCAACCTCATAAAACCTTACACAAACAAAAAAGCGCCCAGTATGGACGCTTTGGTTGAAGGTGACGATTTGCTGCGTGTTTCAGCAATTCGTACAGGGTCAAGCCTATCTTATTCTGGAGCTGACTCTGACAAAACGATTTTAATTTGTTCTAACGCGTGATCCAGTTCTTCTTTCGTAATAATCAATGGTGGCGCAAAGCGAATGACGTTTTCATGGGTTTCTTTGCACAACAGCCCTCTTTCTTTCAACTGCTCACAAAACGGGCGAGCCGATTCGGTCAACTCAATCCCAATGAATAAGCCTCTCCCACGTACTTCTTTAATAGAAGGGTGCGTTAACGCGTTCAATTCCTTCATAAAATAATCCCCAAGTTCCTGAGCATTTTCTAACAACGATTCCTCTTCCAAAATTTCCAGAGCCGCAATGGATACTGCACACGCAAGTGGATTACCGCCAAACGTTGACCCGTGTGAACCAGGCTCAAACACACCTAGAATGTCTTTATTCGCCACGACTGCAGATATTGGCAAAATCCCTCCTCCAAGCGCCTTTCCGAGGATGTACATATCTGGCTCGACGCCTTCATGATCACACGCAAACCATTTTCCAGTGCGGCCTAGACCTGCTTGAATTTCGTCTGCAATAAAGAGAATGTTGTTCTCTGTACAAATACGACGAACGTCTTTTAAGTAGCCGTCAGGTGGAATAAGTATGCCCGCTTCCCCTTGAATCGGTTCCACTAAAAATGCCACCGTATTTCCTGTAATCGCTTCTTCCAACGCTTTTGCATCGCCATAAGGAATGACTTTTACACCTGGTAACAACGGGCCAAACCCACGCTTATATTCTTCACTTGAAGAAAGTGAGACTGCCGCAAGCGTCCGTCCGTGAAAATTGTTCGCACACACGATAATCTCCGCTTTATTCGCCACCACTTTTTTCTCTTGGTAGCCCCAACGACGCGCTGCCTTCAAAGCCGTTTCAACCGCTTCTGCCCCTGTATTCATTGGCAATACCATGTTTTTCTTCGTTAACGTTGCCACTTTTTCATAAAAAGGGGCCAGTTGATCGTTATGAAATGCACGGGACGTAAGCGTAACCCGTTCTGCTTGGTCTTTTAGCGTTTGAATTAGTTTTGGATGACAATGCCCTTGGTTAAGCGCTGAGTAGGCACTTAGCATATCAAGATATCGATTGCCTTCTGCATCCCAAACCCAAACACCTTGAGCTTTAGAAATGACAATCGGTAAGGGATGATAATTATTGGCACCATATTCCTCTGTTTTTTTAATAATCTCCGTTGACTTAGACATAAACATCCTCCTTCATCACAATCCTTACATTCTATGTTTCTTCGCTTTTAAAAAATGATTTCCTGCTACAATCACTTGGAAAAAAGGTGTTAAGATGAAATGAGGTAAGGAGGATTCACCTATGGATACACAAATTAGACGCATACATCACATTATTTTTCTCGCATCTGTCTTTTGCTTTTGGCTTGCTACATATAGCTACGTTCCTGTTTTCAGCCTTTATTTAGAGTCCATTCCTTTTAGTTACGGCTTGATTGGCATTATTCTTGGAAGTTATGGCATCACACAAGTATTGCTTCGTTTTCCACTCGGAGTCTTACTCGACAAACTCGTGACGTTGAAAAAACACTTTTATGTTGGTGGGTTTGTCGTTGCGATCATTAGCGGCTTTATTCTTTTACTTTCTACGTCATTCGTATGGATATTGATCGGTCGGCTGCTCGCCGGTGTTACCGCTGCAATGTGGGTCATGGCCACCATCATGTATGCAGACTATTTCCGCGCAGATCAAACGGGAAAAGCAATGGGGACGCTGCAATTTGCCACGGTCATGCCACAGTTTATTAGCATGCTTACAGCGGGGTTGCTTGTAGAGTGGATGGGCTTTGCTATTCCGTTTTGGGTCGGAATTATGACAGCATTCATTGGACTCATTCTCGCTTTATCTGTAAAAGTTGTTCCAAACGAACGCCGTTCTAGTGTCAATGGATCATTTCGCTCTATTATTCGTTCGACATTATCAGTGAAAAAGCTGATTCCTATCACATTGATTTCTTTATTCACTCACGCACTTTTGTTTATTTCAATCTTTGGCTTCACCCCAGTCTACGCTGGAGCCCAGGGAATTTCAGAAGGAGCGATGGTTTGGGTCATGGTCGCGTTTTTTGTGCCACATGCAGGAGCATCCATCCTCGTTGCCGTAATGAATGTAGCTCCTCAGGTGGAACAAAGGCTCATTATTAGCAGCTTACTCTTTACAGCGATTACGTTCTTCTGTATGCCACTTGCGACAGAACTCTTTTCTATAAGCTTATTGCACGCGATTATCGGCTTAACAATTGGGATTGTCCTACCACTCTTATTATCTCAAATTGCCAGTCTTGCCCCAGCTTCCCTGAAGACATCCGTCATGGGGTTTTACCAATCCATCTATGCGATCGGCATTTTTATCGGACCATACCTAGCTGGTTTTGCTGCAGAACAATTTGGACTTCAGCATGTCTTTACTTTAGCAGCGATCATTAGCTTTCTTGCAGTGGGGATTGCAGTACTTACTAGATTAAGAGAAAGACAGCAACAATTGACCGATGCTTCAAAAACCAAAAAGCTGAATCACCATTGAGGCATGATTCAGCTTTTCCTTTATCCTGTTATTAACCACGGTGAGGCATAGAAATCTCTTCTAAAAAGCTCACCTGATTCTGGGAAGGACGTAGGCAGTTGCCCATAAGGAATATTGGTTGCTCGATAGCCGCCAAAGACCGTATCTTTAAGTGCTTCAACAACGATATACAGAATTCTTGCCACAAACCCATGTTAAACTCTTAAGTAAAGATATTTGGAAAGGTCGAGTCTTGATGTCACAAGTTTTTAAATTCCTTGAATCCTCATTAATTGTTGAAGAAGATTGCGTAATACTTCGACATGGAAGAATAAAATCTTTGAATGGAGGTGCAAAAAAAGAAGTAATTCTCCCATATTCTGAAATTGAAGATATTATTTTTCAAAAGCCTGGATTCTCAGCCGGTTATTGCTACTTTAAACGACCCGGTGCTTCAACAAATATGACTAAACATCAAGCCGTGCACGATGAACATTCTATTTTGTTACACTTTCGATACCACTACAAACGATTTTTGAAAGCGAAGAAAAGAATCGAAGCCCTTTCAGAAAATGTTGAGACAGTCTCAGAGTCAGAACTGGACCGTATTTATCACTCTCTGTTTTTGGATTCAAACCAATCAATCACTTATAAAGGCTATGATGGAAGTTTAGAAGTTACAAGAGATAGCGTTACGATTTTATACAACGGATTTCTTCATAGCGGAGGACGCGGTCAAAAAACCATTCAAATAAAAGAAATTAATAGTATTTCACTTTCTAAAAACACCTTTGTAAGTGGGAAAATTCAGCTTCATTACAATGGATTTCAAGATAGACGAAATGGCATACTTGCTTCTGCCGCAAATGAACTAAGTATTACAAACATCAACGAATACAATCGTTTCTTACAGGCAAAAGATCTTATTGAACGGATTAAACATTACCATGACTCAGATAATGAAACTGGTTATGACAATAGCTACAACCAATATGCCGAACCTGTGCATACTCCCCGCTCTACCGCAGACGAACTTCGAGAGTTTAAATCGCTTTTAGACGAAGGTATTATTACGGAAGAAGAATTTGAACAAAAGAAAGCGCAGTTACTTCGCTAATGAATTGAGCCCCTCGTATAGATACGAGGGGCTTTTTTACAACAATTGTCCAGATGTATTCAACCTCGTCTTTAAAGATTAGATTTATGTTAAACTACTTTAAACAATAACCTTATTGAGAAAGGACGACTCATCATGCCACACGTTTTTAAGGGAGCTCGATCGACCCTAACCATTGAGGATGACAGATTAGTTATTCGTCATAACAAAATAAAAACATTTGCTGGTGGTGCTCGAAAGGAAGTTATCATTCCCCTAAATGAACTTGAAGGAATGGTTTTTCAAAAACCTGGTCTTTTATCTGGTTTTTGCTATTTTCAATTACGGGGGGTTTCGCCATCTATAACAAGGTTTCAAGCAGCAAATGATGAACATTCTATCATGCTAAATTTTTTCTACCATTACAATCGTTTTCAAAAAGCGAAGCAGATTATTATGAATAAACTAGCAACTATTGAACCTTCTTTAGAAATGGAAATCGATCGAGCTTTGAATGACCTTTTTTCTATTCCTTCCCATACTGTTAAATTCGATGGTGTTGACGGCACCTTAGAATTAACTAAAGATACTGTAACGATCTATTACAAACGTTTTCTTCATTCAGGAGGCAGTGGAAAAAAATCCATTTACATTAAAGACATTAGTGCTATTACGCTCTCACCTCAAACATTGGTGAATGGGAAATTTGAAATTCATCATGGTAACTATTCTTCGAGGAACTTAAATCCACTTGCTTTAGGATCAAACGAAATTAGTATTGGTAACATCAACGAATATAATCGTTTCTTACAGGCAAAAGAACTTATTGAACGGATTAAACATTACCATGACTCACATAATGACTTTGAAAACAGCTATAACCAATATGCCGAACCTGCGCATACTCCCCGCTCTACCGCTGATGAACTTCGAGAGTTTAAAGCTCTTTTAGACGAAGGTATTATTTCAGAAGAGGAATTTGAAAAGAAAAAGATGGAACTACTGTAAGAAAATCTTTTAAGGAGGAGCTAACATGACTATGGCTACTTTTCAATCAATGGGCACGACCTTAATTGTTTCTGAAGATCGGATAACCTTAGAACATAACCGCAAAATTGGAAACTTAAGAAAAACAACAGAGATAGCCTTTACTGAATTAGAAAAAATTGAAGAGAAAAAACCTACACTTTTTTCCGGGTATGTTTATTTCAGACGACATCACGATCCTTCTATTGACGATAAAGAAGCTATGATTCATGAACAGGCAATCATTATACGATCAAAGAAAAAGTATAAAGAATATGAAAAAGTTAGCGAACAGATAAAACAAAAATTAGTAGAAAACGCTCAGGCCTCTGATACACCAACCGATCGAATCAAATCATTAGTTAAACAACTTACATCTAATCCAAATGAATCTTTACGTTATGAAGCCCATCAAGGCCATTTAATCATAAGCGCCTATACGGTTTGTATACATCATAAAACGCTGCATCGAGGTAAAAAAGGAGAAAGAGAATATTCCATTCCTTCTATCAATAGCATTCATTTATCTAAAAGCGGTTTAAAAGCTGGTCGTATTCGCTTTTTTACGGGGTCTACGAATAGCAATGAGAAATATAAAGCCTATTTAGCAGCTGAAAATGAACTGCTTATAACAGGGATTGATGACTACCATAATATGCACGAAGCTAAACTACTCATTGAACCCCTACGTGTTTATCACGCAGATAAACACGATCCGTCTGTTTTACCAACGTCAAATCCTTCTTCACGCTCCACCGCAGACGAACTGCGAGAGTTCAAATCTCTTTTGGACGAAGGCATTATTACAGAAGAAGAGTTTGAAAAGAAGAAAGCGACATTACTTCGCTAACAAAACAAGACCCTCATGTAAGATGGGGGTCTCTCTCACCTTCTACAAGCAGCCTGCTACTCCCAACAGATAGTGTAGTTTCTCTAGTGCCTTTGCTTTCAGTCTGTAATACTGCCTTTCACTCACCATCATTTCCATATAAACTTGATAGTCAAATCGATCTTCTTCAAGATAGCGTCGCACGATTAGTTCTCGTTCAGTCTCTGACAGTCGGTTAATGCAGTTCTGGATGGTTTCTAAAAAAGCTCTTCTCTCTTTCTCCTCATGGTTTTCAAATGTTTGTTCTTTTTGAACATAAAAAGCCGTACTTTCTCCAGTAGCGACGACCATAAACTGAGGAGTAACCTTAGGCATTTCATCAAACGTAAGCGTAAGTTTTGTTAAATTATATTTTGCTAACACTTGCTCTACTTTTTGCTTTTCTTCCTTTTGCAAAACGATCCCCCCTTTATTTAGTAAAGAGAGCTAATTCGTTAAAAATCAAAAAGACGAGGAAAATCCTCGTCTTTCTGTTACCCACTTACCACAGTGGCATCATAACCTCGCCCGCGCAGTTCACTCGCAAGTGCATCTGCATTCGCTCTAACTGAAAAGGCACCTGCCTGCACGAGGAACAAGGAACCACTTTGTACAATAATGGATTCATAGCCATCGGCTCTTAATCGTGCTTGCTGTTGGTCCGCATTGGCTCGAACGGAGAATGCACCGACTTGGACACGGTAGATGGTTCCACCACCGCCACCACCTCGCTGTAAATTAAACGCTTGTGCTAGTCCATTTACATGTCCTCTCGCTACACGATCTAAGAAAGCGGAACTTCTTAAAAGATTTGCGTCTGCTGCACGGTCTATAAAGAGATTTTCTGTTAAGATTGCTGGCATATTAGACGTTCGTAGTACAGCAAAGTTTGCTCGTTTTTGACCACGATTCGTCACATTCATCTGTTGCAAGATGGCTGGATGAATAATGCCTTGCAGTCGGGCCGTTTCTGCTCCTGCATTTGTATGAATAAACGATTCAAAGCCCGTACCACCACCTGCATTAATGTGAATGGACATAAAGTAGTTGGCATTCCATGCATTGGCTTGCTGCGTCCGTTCTGTTAACCCAATAAACACATCCGTTGTTCGGCTCATACGAACTTCAACACCTTGATATTCATTTAGTAGAATATCTCGAATACGTGTTGCAATTGCTAGTGTTAGCGTTTTTTCTTGTAACCCGTTTCCTACTGCACCTGGGTCACTTCCACCATGTCCTGGATCTAGAAAAATTCTTGTCATTCTTTTCTCCTCCTTTGACATTTAGGTGCTTGTCCGCATCCATTACCGACGCGAAAAAGCATGCAGCGCTTTACGCCACATGCTATTCATATGCAAAATCTATTAACGTGTCAGGGTATTTGCTAGAGTTTGAGTCAAAACAGGCTTAACTCTCGTTTTTCATCCAAAAAAAGCTGCCTCAATGGAGACAGCTTCTTCTTTTCTTAATACGGGTCAGACGGTTGACTGTCTTGCTTCGCTTCTTCAACCTTTTGCTCTTTCCGATCTTCCATACTTTCTCGTTCTTTCGTTATCGCTTCTTTCAGTCGCTTGCCGTAGTCTGCATCGGCTTCTGTTGTGTTTTTAATCATCTGTTCGCGGACTGCATCGTGAACATCGGATAATGCACCAGACAAATTGGAAATTAGCTCATCTTTTTCCCAATCTGCTAAGCGGCGGAACGTCTCACCAGCTTGACCAAAGTTATTTGGTCGATCGATCGCTTCACCTTTTACTTCGCCAGAGACATGAGGTGTATGATCTTTCCCCGTCTTCTCTGCTTCTTTTAACCCACCAATCACTGATGGTTCATAGTTAATATGAGGGTTATTGCTTGGTGGCGAATCAACTTGATACGCCATTTGACCATCGCGCTGGTTTGTCGCCACACGTTTTTTAGGTGCATTGATTGGCAGCTGCAAGTAGTTCGCGCCAACACGATAACGCTGCGTATCCGAGTAAGAGAACGTACGCCCTTGCAATAGTTTATCATCAGAGAAATCCAAGCCGTCCACAAGGACACCTGTTCCAAATGCAGCTTGTTCCACTTCAGCAAAGTAGTTCTCTGGGTTTTTATTTAAGACCATTTTACCGACTTTATGCCATGGAAATTGATCTTTGTACCAGAGTTTTGTTGGATCGAGTGGATCAAAATCAAGTTCAGGATGCTCGTGATCCTCAATAATCTGAACATATAGTTCCCACTCTGGGTAATTGCCTTCTTTAATGGCTTCATATAGATCTTGTGTCGCATGGTTAAAGTTTTGACTTTGAATCTCATCAGCTTCTTTTTGCGTTAAGTTTTTAATACCTTGTATCGGTTCCCAATGGTATTTAACAAGAACCGCTTTACCTTCCTCGTTTACCCAGCGATAGGCATGAACCCCAGAACCTTGCATATTCCGATAGTTCGCCGGAATGCCCCAAGGAGAGAAAAGGAACGTAATCATATGCGTGGCTTCTGGACTTGAGGAAACAAAGTCAAAGAAGCGCTCCATACTTTGACGGTTGGTTACCGGATCTGGTTTAAACGCATGAACCATATCAGGGAATTTAAGTGGATCACGAATAAAGAAAATCTTTAAGTTGTTTCCGACTAAATCCCAGTTCCCATCTTCCGTATAAAATTTAACCGCAAATCCTCGTGGATCACGTAACGTTTCTGGTGAATGTGTGCCGTGTATAACAGTTGAAAATCGAACAAAAACCGGTGTTTGCACTTCTGTATTTGTGAAAACTTTTGCCCTCGTATACTTGGAAATCTCTTCGTCTCCTACTTTTCCATACGATTGAAAATACCCATGTGCTCCTGCGCCACGACCATGTACCACACGCTCTGGTATTCGTTCTCTGTCAAAGTGGCTTACTTTTTCTAAGAAATCATAGTTTTCAAGTGTTGTTGGCCCACGGTTTCCTACTGTTCGAACATTTTGATTGTCCTTTACAGGGTGACCTTGACGGTTAGTCAGCGTTTCGTCTTTCTCATTCGATGCTTTGCGCTGATCGAGTGAATCGCCTGCACCTGTCACACCTGTTCCAAATGAAGGGGACTTATGCTTTTCATCCATTTTACATACAGCTCCTTTATCATTCTTTCACATCTATCTTTTCCAAATGAAGGCAGCTTATGCATAAAAAAAGCAAATCATCCAGTGATGATTTGCTTGTAGCGATCTTTATTGCTTAATTTGAATACTGTTTAGTGTGGCAAACACACCATTTTGTTGAATTAATTCTTCATACGTACCTTGTTCAACGATCCCGTCTTTTGTAACAACGACAATGTGGTCTGCATGACGAATTGTCGCTAGTCGGTGCGCGATGACAAGGGTCGTACGGTCTTCTGCTAACTCTTTTAATGACTGCTGGATAAGCGCTTCAGTCTCTGTATCGAGTGCAGATGTTGCCTCATCCAAAATTAATATTGGTGGATTCTTCAAGAATGTACGTGCAATCGCAATTCGTTGCTTCTGCCCACCAGAAAGCTTAAGTCCACGCTGGCCAATTTGCGTATCGTAGCCATTCGGAAGGGTTTCAACAAGTGCATCTAAGTTTGCTAACTTGGCAGCATGATAAATCTCTTCATCTGTTGCATCTAAGTTTCCATAACGAATATTTTCACGCAACGTCCCGCTAAATAAGAACACGTCTTGCTGAACAATGCCGATTTGTGAACGTAATGACTGTTTTGTCATGTCTGTTACGTCCATACCATTAATCAGGATGCTTCCACTATTAATATCATAGAATCGTGGAATTAATGAACTGATTGTTGTTTTCCCTGCTCCAGACGGTCCAACAAACGCGACGGTTTTTCCAGCCGGAATGTGCAAGTCGACATTTTCTAAAACAGGACGGTTTTCTTCATAACCGAATGTCACATCGTTAAATTCAATTGCTCCATCAAGTACTGGCGCGGTTTTTGCATGATCTTTATCAACAACGTCCACTTCTTCATCCATTAAGTCAGTAAAGCGTTTAAACCCTGCCATTCCTCTTGGATAAAGCTCAAGAATCGCACTAATTTTTTCAATTGGCTTAAATAGAATATTGATATAAAGAATAAAGAGAACGAATTCTCCTACATCAATCGTATCAACATACAGTAACCAAGAACCATAGATGAGCACCGAAAGAATCATCAAACGAGTCGCTAAGAAAATTCCTGAAGAGGTGTAGCCCATGACTTTATAGCCGCCTACTTTTGCGTTACGGTAGCGCTTGTTATTTTCACGGAACGTTTCCACTTCATGCGCTTCATTTGTAAACGATTGAACAACACGCATACCTGACACGCTGTCTTCTACCCGAGCATTTACATCGCCTATTTCTGTGTACATCTTTCTCCACGCTTTATTCATCTTAATATTCGTATATGTAATTAAGGCAATTAAAATTGGAACAAAGATTAAAGCCACAAGTGCTAAGCTTGGATTAACGTAGAACATGATGCTAAATGCACCGACAAACGTCATGACCGCAATAAATAAATCTTCCGGTCCGTGGTGAGCAAGTTCACCAATATCAAACAAATCGTTCGTAATTCGACTAATAATATGCCCAGTCTTTGTATTATCAAAGAAACGAAACGACTGTCTCTGCACACTTTCAAATAAATCCTGCCTCATATCGGTTTCAATGTTAATTCCCAGTTTATGACCAAGGAAATTTACATTGTACTGCAAGTATGCACTCACAAGATACGTTCCTAATAAGGCACCTGATACCCATACAACCGTTCCCCATTCTTGTTCTGGTAAGAGTGTATTAATAAACCACTGCACCACAAGCGGGAAAATTAAATCTAGAATTGCTACTACGATCGCGCTAAAGAAATCAATATAAAACAAGCGCTTATGCGGAACGTAGTAAGCAAAAAAGCGTTTTAACATAATTACCTCACTCTCTGCCTAATCAGCAGACCCCTCCCTAATTTATCGAATGGTAGCCAAAAATGCAAAGGTTATTTACTGACAATACGGACAATAATACAATCTTCGCCCGTTTTTCATTATTTTTATGATGGTTTCTCCACATGCATAGCATGGCTTGCCTTCACGGTTAAACACATAATGTCGATAATCACGCCGCTTCTTACCTGCACGTTTTAATTCATCTACTAGCAACGCTTCAACCGTAAGACCTTCCGTTTCATACGAACGTTCCGGCAACACAATGAGCGCTTCAGCCATTACTTCTTGCTCCGCTTCCGAACAGTCTATCGGCCTTGCATCTGGGGATAGACCTGCAACATATAATAGCTCACTTCGTAAATAATTGCCGTTCCCTGCTACAAAGCCTTGATCGAGCAGTAAGGCGGTCAACGCTCGGTTACGAAATGGTGTTGACCTCATGCGTTCAAGAAGAACCGTCGCCGTCACTTGATCCGACAAGACATCTGGTCCAGCCTTCATAATAAAAGGGTGTTGATCAAGCTCGTCCGTCTTCAAAACCTCTATATCGGAAGCGCTATAAAGCAGCGCCGCTTTCTTCTCTGTATAAAGCGCGAGTCGAAGTTGTCGGTTTGTTTTTGGATACGTATAAGACTTGCGAATCATCCATTTTCCATACAGTTGATTATGAGAATAAATGCTGTACCCATTTGAAAAATGGATCAGCATCGCTTTTCCTTTTGTACGTACAGCCTCTATTTTTGCAGATGACAGAACCTCTTCATATTCTTGTAGATGGGGAAACGCAAACGATACTTCTACAAGAGGTTGATTGGCAACAGCTTGCTCCACTTCAAATGCAGCTCGTCTTATTTCTGGGCCTTCAGGCATTCTCATCACCTCTCATAAGAAGACCCTGCTAATTAATCATTAACAGGGTCTTTAAGATCTTCTCCTATTGTAATGACCTCGGTTTCCAACATCACGCCAAACGTTTCGTTTACTTTTTCTTGTACGTGACGAACAAGATTCATATAGTCCGATGCTGTAGAGCCGTCAACATTCACAATAAAACCAGCATGTTTTTTTGATACTTCCGCACCACCAATACGCGTCCCTTGCAAACCACTTTCTTGAATCAGCTTTCCTGCAAACATCCCTGGTGGTCGCTTAAATACACTTCCACATGACGGATATTCAAGAGGTTGCTTCGTTTCCCGCGCGATTGTCAGTTCATCCATCTTCTGCTTAATTTGAACGACGTCCCCTTTTTCAAGAGTCATGGTTCCTTCCAAAGCAATGTATTGTTTTTTGGAAAACACACTTTTACGATAATCAAACTCAAATTCGTCTTTTCCGAGTGTTAGAAAATCTCCTTCTTCCGTCAGCACAAGCACACGTTCCAGTACGTCTGCAATTTGTCCACCGTACGCACCTGCGTTCATGTAAAAAGCGCCACCCACTGTGCCTGGAATGCCACAAGCAAACTCAAGCCCTGTTAGGGATTCAGCCAATGCTTCTCTTGAAGCACCGATAATGGTTGCACCTGTTTGCGCGACTACCTGTGTATCCGTTATTTCAATGTTATTTAAATGTTTTAAGCAAAGCGTGATGCCTCGAATGCCACCGTCTTTTACAATGACGTTCGACCCGTTTCCAAGTAATGTAACCGGAATGTTGTTCCTGTGTGCAAATTTCAACACACGCTGTGTATCATCATAGGTCGTTGGGGTAATAAATAGATCCGCTAATCCACCCATCTGCGTATAGGTATGTTTATAGATTGGTTCATTTTGACGTACGGCATCATGAGGTAACTCTTGAATTAAAGCTTCACAACGTTGTATATATTCGTTCATTATCATCGTCCTCTAATTTAAGGTCATCATCCACTTACTTTCAAAACATTCGCCTATAGTAGCTATATGCATCTTTAGTGTGAATGTGCCCGATTTGGCTTTCTTTATGCATGAAAAGCCCATTCTTCATCTCTACATTATGACGTAAAACGACTCAAAAAAACAGACCAAACATGTATTTTGGTCTGTGGTACCTATCTATTTTATTAGTCAGGACGTTTTAACGAGAACAACTCTCCTAAGCCAGCGTAGTTCGGACCAGATAAACGAGCGACAGGATTCAATTGATCAGCCAGAACATAATTTTTTTCGTAGTCGTACACACGTTCATCTAAATGCATCTCAATCACACGAACAATGAGTAAATCAAATGCTGTCACGCCATCGTCGTTTGCTATAGGAAGATGAGACTCTAGTGTACATTCAAATCGAATTAATGCCTCTTTAATGCCTGGAACGCCAACGCTCGTACTGTCAACAAGTTCTAAATCCGTTAAATCGATTTCACTTTCATCTGCTTTTAACGTCGCAGCCGTCTGATTCATCGCTTCCACTAAAGATTCATCGACAACATGAATAACAAGTTCATTATGGGCAACAGTGTTACGAGCTGTATCTTTCATTTCGCCTTGTTTTCGACCAACAGCAATAGAAAGCAAAGGCGGATCACCTGATAACATCGTAAAAAAGCTAAACGGAGCCGCATTAACCATATTCCCTTCTGTTGATTCCGTTGTGACAAATGCAATCGGCCGCGGAACCACAGCCCCACTCAACAGCTTATATCGTTCTCTTGCTGGTAAATCCTTTAGCGTAACACTATGCATCAAAATTCATCTCCTTTTTAGATAAATAAATTTTTCTCAATTCGCTCATACTTTAATGGAGGTGATGTACGTTGGACCAGTTACTCTCCATCCTAATCAGAACAGTTATTATGTTTGTTGCAGTATTAATATTTTTTCGGTTAACAGGAAAAAAAGAACTCGGTGAAGTGAGTGTCCTTGATGTCATTATTACATTAATGATTGCTGAATTAGCGGTTATCTTAATTGATGATCCTGATTTGCCCCTTTATCGTGGGCTAGCGCCTATTGTACTTTTAATTCTTTTACAACGAATTTTTGCTTATCTACAAGTGAAAAATCAAAAATTTAGAGATCTTGTTGACGGCGAACCTGTCATTATCATTAAGGATGGCCAATTTTTACAAAAGAATCTTGAAAAACAAAACTATAATATTGATGATATCATGTTACAGCTAAGAGATAAAAATGTTGCCGATGTCCAAGAAGTGGATTGGGCAATGCTTGAGGCATCAGGGACGTTGTCTATTTTCAAGAAAAACGACAACACTTCGTTTACCCTCCCTTTAATAATGGATGGCGTCATACAAAAGGATCACCTTCAAATTCTTAATCTTACGGAAGATTGGGTACGTCAACAGCTTAAAGCGAAGGGTATTGTTGCCGTTGAACACGTCTTTTACTGTAGTTATTTCAACAATACGTTTTCCGTTCAAAAAAAATCGGCTTCATCTTAAGTTATTTACACTTAGATCGGGTATACACGTTCATAGAGAGGTGAGGCAATGACTATGTACAATAAAGCGTTACTTATATACAATCAAGCAGCTGGACAGGGGGATGCATCTGAGTTACTTGAAAAGATTGTCCCCAGGTTAGCTCTTTCGATTAAAGAATTTACACTTCGTCAGACGGAACAACAAGGGGATGCAGAAGACTTGTGCTCTAGCTATGGTGGCGAAGTGGATTTGATTCTTATTATGGGTGGGGACGGTACAGTACACGAATGCGTAAACGGTCTTATGAAACAATCAGGAAGACCAACTGTTGCTGTTTTACCTACTGGTACATGTAATGATTTATCACGGGCCTTAAACGCGCCAACCCTTGATAATGCACTGGATGCCATTCTTGCTGGACATACGACTGAGCTAGATATTATTGGTCAAAACGACCGCTATTTCAGTAATTTCTCAGGAGTTGGACTCATTACAGAAGCGTCCAAAGAAATTGAGGAATCGACAAAAGACTCATTTGGAAAACTTGGCTATATTATAAGCGCCATTCGATCGCTAAAAGAACCTACAACGTTCACGTATGAAGTTGAAACGGATACTGGCGTAAAGAAAAGTGGAGAGGCCGTTATGATTTTGGCGATGAACGGACAATATATTGGCACAGTTGGTCTTTTTGAGGATGTTATTTCTCTTGATGATGGACAACTTCACCTTTTTATTATTAAAGAAGCAGGTTTAACTCTAGTAAAAAATATGTACAACCAAGCACGGACCGACGAAGGATGGCTTGATAACCCTGAACAATTAGAAATGTTAAATGTTCAATCATGTACAGTGAAGACGTCCCCGTCCCTTGATGTCGATAGTGATGGTGAAAAAACAGAACAAACGCCTGTGACGTATCAAATGCACAAACATGCGTTATCGTTTATTCATCATCAAGCATAGACACCTATTGAGACAAAGAGCATCTCGTCCATAAAGTATATTTATTTAAAGTTAACCGCTAAACAAGTGTGTCGCCCCCTTGAGTAGTGAACCCTGACGCTACAAAAACAGAAAGAATCTTTACGAATGAATTTACTCACTCATAAAGATTCTTTTTTAAAGCCTTTCTTAACAACTTCCGTCAGAGCACGTGTCCCCTTGATTGACAACTTGAATGGTTGAACCTTCTTCTTCTTTCACTTTCTGCAATACTTGCAGGAAGGCTTCCTTCGGCTGAGCGCCTGAAACTGCGTATTTTCGATTAAATACGAAGAAAGGAACCCCTTGAACCCCAATCTGCGCTCCTTCTGCCTGTTCTTGCTCTACAGTATCTTTATAACGATCGCTGTCTAACACCCCATTCACTTCTTCTTTAGAAAGACCAACAGATGCTGCAATCTCCACTAAGGTATCGCGATCACCGACATAACGGCCTTGAACAAAGTGAGCATCAAGTAGTTTTTCCATAATGTCACCCATTTTGCCTTGTTCTTTAGCAAGGTGGCTCAAACGATGAGCATCTAGTGTATTAACAACACGGACTTGATCGAGCTTGTAATGAAGACCGACTTCTTCAGCTTGAGCGGTTACTTGACTGTTCATCTCTTTTGCCTTTGCTTCAGGCATATTATATTTTTTAGCGAGAACCGACACCATTGATTCCTTTGATTCTTTTGGTGCATTCGGATCAAGCTGAAAACTTTTAAACGTTACGTCTACATCCTCATCAAATTCCTCTAAAGCTTGTTCAAATTTCCTCTTCCCAATATAACAAAACGGACATGCAATATCCGACCAAATCTCTACGTTCATCCTTTATTCGCCCCTTTCTTCTTATACGATATACCCATCCATAAACAAGTGCAATGATTGTGCTCTCCCATAGATTTCCTAACTTTTATAAAAAAACTTTAAAAAAAGTGATCCAAATGACATCCTCCTTCGTTATCTCTATAAGTAAGAAAAAACGAACGAAAAAAAGGAGGGAATCTCATGTTTACTGACATTCTTGTTCAAGCTTTTGAATCTGTTTCTAGCATCATCGGCACTCTTGGTTAATTCCTTTAATCTCTAACAACTTTTTTTCAGGAGGTGGCTTTCATGTTCACTGATATTCTTGTTCAAGCTTTTGAATCTGTTTCTAGCATCATCGGCACTCTTGGTTAATTCCTTTTATCTCTAACAACTTTTTTCAGGAGGTGGCTTTCATGTTCACTGACATTCTTGTTCAAGCTTTTGAATCTGTTTCTAGCATCATCGGCACTCTTGGTTAATTTCTTTTATCTCTAACAACTTTTTTCAGGAGGTGGCTTTCATGTTTACTGACATTCTTGTTCAAGCTTTTGAATCTGTTTCTAGCATCATCGGCACTCTTGGTTAATTTCTTTTATCTCTAACAACTTTTTTCAGGAGGTGGCTTTCATGTTCACTGACATTCTTGTTCAAGCTTTTGAATCTGTTTCTAGCATCATCGGCACTCTTGGTTAATTCCTTTTATCTCTAACAACTTTTTTCAGGAGGTGGATCAAATGCTCACAGATGTACTTACACAATTATTTGAATCAGTTTCTAGTATTGTGGGAACTCTTGGTTAATAGATATGGACGAGCAGTGATTCTCATCGCTGCTCGCTTTTTTTATTGTTCCGTTTGTTTCAGCCGATATACATATGCAAAAAAACAACCATAACCTAGCCCCGCTTTCCACCCACAACATTTAACCTTTGGCAGATTCCCATAAGACTAGTATAGTATGAAGACAATGATGGCTTAGAAGGAGCTAACTACATGAATCAGACGGTGGTTATAACAGGTGCAACGAGTGGAATAGGTTTTGAAACAGCTAAAATGTTACTGAACCTTCAATTTAAAGTCATTATCGCAAGCCGCAATCAGAAAAAGGGTCAGGCTGTCGTGCAGCAACTTCAACCTTACGGCGATGTGTCGTTTTATTATGTAGATCTTGCTGACCTGTCATCAATTCGAGCTTTTGCAGAAACGCTTCAAGAGCATGTTCAATCATTAGATTTGTTAATTAATAATGCTGGTGTTATGATACCCCCTTACCAAAAGACTGCAGACGGCTTTGAAATGCAGTTTGGGATCAACCACATCGGTCATTTTGCGCTAACAGGTCTCCTGCTCCCTCTTTTAAACGCGTCAGAGAAAGCACGAATTGTTACAGTAACGAGTATAGCCGCTATAAAAGGATCAATTGATTTTCAAAACTATAACGGAGAGCTTCGCTATCGACCGATGAATTTCTATCGACAAAGCAAATATGCGAACTTTTTATTTTCTTGCGAATTAAATCGCAGGCTAGCACAAACAAAAGCCTCCACGATAAGCATTGCTTGTCATCCAGGTCTTTCTTATTCAAATTTGCTTTCAAGAGGTTCTGGTGAGGAGGCACACTGGCTCATTCGCGCCTTTCTGCCACACGTCATTCAATCCGCTGAACATGGTGCAGCATCAACGATTTATGCTGCAACGAACAACGATCTTCAGGGTGGAGAATGGATCGGGCCAGACGGCTTTCGAGAATGGTCTGGTGCACCTCGCGTTCATCAAACAGGCAAAAAACTTGATCGAACATCTGAAGCAAAAAGACTATGGACGCTTTCGGAATCATTATCAGGGATTCAGTTTTTATCTTAAGGAGTGTATGTGATGTCTGACAACATTTATATGAAGCTCGCACTTGAAAATGCAAAAGCCATGATTGGTCAAACAGGAGCAAATCCGGTTGTTGGCTGCGTAATCGTTCGTGATGGAAGGGTTGTTGGAATTGGCTCTCATTTAAAAGAAGGCGAGCCTCACGCGGAAATTCACGCATTGCGAATGGCAGGTACCCTCGCTAAAAACGCTACAGCCTATGTCACATTAGAGCCTTGTTCACATACGGGCAAAACAGGTCCATGTGCAAATGCACTCGTTGAAGCGGGCGTTCGAAAAGTAATCATTGCCTCGCTTGATCCTAACCCAAAGGTTGCAGGGAACGGCGTCAAGCGATTGAAGGATGCTGGAATAGAAATTGAAACAGGTCTCTATGGCGAAGAAGCATTTAAACTAAATGAAGTGTTTAACTATGCGATTGTGAACCGGCGCCCATTCGTTACGTTAAAAGCTGCCATGTCTTTAGATGGTAAAATTGCCACCAAAACCACCCATAGCAAATGGATCACATCTTCTGCCGCACGTAAAGACGTACATCAGCTGCGAAGCGAACATCAAGGAATTGTAGTCGGGATTGAAACGGTCCTGAAAGATAACCCTTCACTCACTGCACGTATTCCAAATGGACGAAACCCAGTAAGAGTGATTGTCGACTCCCAGCTACGTATTCCCCTAGATTGTAAAGTCGTCACTGACAATGCAGCACCAACGTATCTCTTCACATCAGCCGCCCCAGAACATAAAGAAAAAGAAGACCAGTTAAAAGACCTGGGAATTGACGTTATTTATACGTCTGGTCAGCAGCATGTTAATCTAGACGACATGATGTCATCCCTGTTTTCACGAGGAATACATTCCCTGTTATTAGAAGCTGGTGGTACACTCAACGCCGCTTTTATCGAGCAACAACTTGTACAGAAATACTTAATTTATGTGGCACCGAAGCTAATTGGCGGAAAGAGTGCACGAAGTTTCTTTGAAGGCGAAGGAATAGAAACGATGGATTCTGCCATTGCGCTCACGTTCGCGGAAAGTAGCGTGATCGGACCCGATCTAAAGATCACCGCCTATCCCGATTACAAGACAAGAAACCCGCGTGATTAAATGGTCACACGGGTTCTCTTATTATGATAAATGTAAGCTATTATACCGACGAGAAAAACAGCAACCGTCACCACTGCACTAAACGGTGTTGGCAGAACTTGATCAGTAAAGATTAATAACCCTAGCCAACTTAGTAAAAAACTTCCAACCGTGACAAGAAGCAGCACCTTTTTTTCTGCTCCTCGTTTTGAAAACACTGTTAAAAAAGACAACCACAGGCTTACGCACCACGTCATGAAGATAGGCAAAATTACGATCACACTAAATTGTTGTTCCGCTTGCTCTGTTGCAATTGTCCACGTGCCATGAGGAATTCCTGATACATACCATAATGTGGGGTACGCTTGAGCATATTGAGAATGAAGAATATGTTCAAACTCAGCAATACGAAGGTCTACAGGTAAAAAATAGCTCCATCCTCCTGAATTAGATTGAACGAACCCGTCCCCGTAGCTTGCTGGGATGACAATCGTATCCCAATCAAACCCAAACTCCGTATTCGCACTATAAACATGCAAGGTACGTTCCTCTTCACTCGATTCTCCAGACTCTACCTCTTGATCAACATCATCCCATTGATTCGTGAACGAGACTTCAACTTCATTCCCTTCTAAATGTACCGTCTCCCACTCATGGTTTCTTGTGGCATTAAGGTGTATAGCAGGATACTCGTGCCGTTGTACCTCTTGCCACTCTGATTCACTCCAGCCAATTTGATCTAAGAACTCTGGCCAATCTGTATCTTCAACGACGATCACTTGAGATTGATACAACGTTCCTTGATCACGCTCCACAAAAGAGATTTCCCAACCAGTAAACCCTTTTAGATAGAGAAATGCCGATTCATCATGTAGGTCAGTGGCTAAATCGTCTATCGTATGCGCATCACGCTCACTAGTTGAGATGATTGTTAACGCTTGATCACTATTCATCGAATACAAATTTGTTTCAATGCCTGACTCATTTTCATTATGAAACGATGGAAAATCTACTTGGTTGTACAAAACCGTTGGGAGAAACAAAAGAAAGAGTATGCTAACAATTCCCGTAACCCAACGCATATTCCTTTTTTTCGCTTCTGTACTTACGTACAGCATCATGGCAACAAACACGGCTAAAGCAATTCCACTTAAAAGCATAAATGTATAGTCAATGGGAACAGATATCTGATTCTCAATATGCCGAGCGCGATTGTAAAGTGAAGTCCCAAACAAATGACTCCATTGATTTCCGAATGCTTGAAAACTTATGTACGAAACAAATACGCTTATACTTAAAATGATAATTGAAAAAGTAGTAAAGAGAATGCTAAAATACGCCCGAATTCGCCTAGGCGACATGCCTAAATAACGCAAAGTCTTCAAGTATCGGTCATATCGACACATTGCAACCAACTTCATACATAAATACCCTAAAGCAATGAACTGCAAGACAATGAGCAGACCATAAAAAGGAACCATTGCTTGGCTATCAGCCAATTGTTGCAATGTAGATGTTTGATAGATTTGGTTTCTATGCAGGGCATATCCAAATTGCTCCCGCATCTCTGTAGATACCTCGGCGATATGCTCACTATTTGTTACACCCATAATAAACCCGTTTTCAACGCTTCCTAACGTTAATGCTGTCGGTGCGTGAGGTGCATTAAGATATAAATCTCTGTAATAGCCGGTAATCTTGACTTCCTCTTGGTGACCGTCATCGGTTTGAACAATGACCTTTTCACCAACTTGAACATTTTCTCCAAAACTAGCTGCATAGATTTGATCTAGTACCC
Source organism: Shouchella phoenicis (assembly GCF_047238345.1). Lineage (NCBI taxonomy): Bacteria > Bacillati > Bacillota > Bacilli > Caryophanales > Bacillaceae > Shouchella > Shouchella phoenicis. Next base: position 3,665,944 of record NZ_JBDFMQ010000001.1, read on the forward strand.
ATTCTCCTTCTTTTTTCGGCCATTCTCCTACAACTAATTCCGCGCCAGTTTCAGAAAAATAAGGGTCGCTTAACGTTTGTAAGTCGAACTCCATTTCTTCCATAGTGTGCGTTTCTAGCTCACTTCTTGAAAACGAATGCTGCACGAATTCATGATCTTCGAAGAAAGCTTTTGCATCATCGTTAACCACTGATGAGGTATGCAGCGTATAGAGACCAGCACTTGTCCCATCACTCGATAGCTCGTTTACTTTGATGGTCTGTGTACCAACTTGAATCGTAAACAGAATACATGATACAGCAAAGAGGATAAGCCCTAAGTATGTCATTATTTTTAAGACAGTTTGTTTATCTAAGAACGAGGTGTGCCCATACTTTATAAATCGAAAAAAGCCCATTTACATCCTCCAATTACCCTTCATGTAACTGTCCATCTTTCAGGTGTAATACACCGTGTGCCAACTTTGCCTGTGCCCAATCTTCTGTTGTATAGAGAAATGTTAGTTGACGTCCCCACGCATAATGAATAAGTTTTTGTAATCCTTCAATATTTCCAGGTATTTCCATCATTAGAATTGATGGTTTCACGAGCAACGCCCGTATGATTCGCACCGTTTCTTGTTCAGCGCTTGTTAAGTTCTGGACTTTTTCTTTAAGCATGTTTTCAACATTAAAAGAGTGAAAGAGTGGCATTAGCTCTTCTTGAACACCCTTCTGTTTTTTTGAAATCAGATTGTTGATGTTTAGATTACGCTCAACAGAATACTCTTGTATTAATGGTACACGTGACGAAATTATCCCGATTTCGTTTCTCCGAACATAAGCAGCCTCTTCATCATTTAGGCTTGTCATCGTATGTTTTCCAATCGTGATCTCTCCAGATACCGGCTTTTTCATTCCTATTAAACAATCAATGAGCGCTTCTTGCTCTGCTTTTTTATTTCTCCCAAAAATACTTACGTTTTCACCATGTCGCACTGTGAACGTTAAATCTTGTAAGAGCTTCTCTTTTTTAAATCGATTACGTTGTCCTACTGTTAATTCGTTTACTTGTATGTGTTTCAACGGTTCCATCCTCCTTGCTCCACTCACTATGCTATACTTAATTGTGTAATTATCAGGAGGTATTGCTATGAATGAAGAGAGATTACATGTGTATAATAGTGCTCGAGAACCTATTAACATTACCGATCGTAAAACCGCTCACGAAAAAGGACTCTGGCACCAGACTTTTCACCTGTGGATCATTGATGTTTCAGAACAAGAACCACAACTATACTTACAGCTTCGTAGTCAGATAAAAAAGGATTTTCCGAATTTATTTGATATTACAGCAGCCGGTCATCTACTTGCTGAAGAAACGCCCCTTGATGGGTTGCGAGAAGTAGAGGAAGAGCTTGGACTATCTCTAACGGAAGAAGACATCTCTTTTATTGGCCAATTTTTAGATGTCATCCATACAGATACGTTTTTAGATCAAGAGTTTGCTTTATCCTACGTTTATTTTCAATCTCTTTCAGAAAAAGGGTTTCAGCTTCAAAAAGAAGAAGTAGCAGGAATTGTAAGTGTTCCCTTTCATCAATTTAAACAATTATGCTTTAACGAAACGTCATTCATGAATGCTACTGGCTTTTATGAAGATGGAGGGCAACGTTTTACGATAGAAAAAAAGCTCACGAGAGACGACCTCGTTCCCCACTCTCTATCCTATTTGCAACAAACTGCTATAGCATTAGAAAACCAAATGAACGAGCAATGTTCAAAATAGAAGAAGAGATCATGATCTCTTCTTCTTTACTATTCTATGAAACGCTCTCTCGCAAGCATCCCATAATTAACTGATCAAAATATGTGCCGTTTACGTATTCTGCTCTTCGTAGGCGTCCTTCAATCTTAAATCCACATCGCTCATAGACGCGAATTGCATGTTCATTTCCGCTCCATGTGTCTAATTGGACACGCTGCAAATTAAGATCCTGAAACAAGAATTGGACGAGTAGCTGTAAAGCTTCAGTACCGTATCCTTTACCTCGTTCCTCTGAATTTCCAACTGTAAGTCCAACGACTGCACTTCTAGCAATCGGGTTCACATCGCGGTAATCGCAGTTTCCGATATGCGTATTTGTTTCCGCTATATAGATTGCAAACACATTCTCTTGTTTCCGATCTCGAATGACTCGCTTATCGTAGAGCGCTTCTACCTCTTCAACTGTGACATGACTATATAATGCGGCATAGGAGCCTGCAGCTAGTCGGGCGGTTTCTTCCTGGTTTCGCCACTCAACTTGCCTAACAAAGTCATTCTTTGAAGCTGGTCTTAATTCAATCTTGTCTCCTCTGATCAATAAACATTCTCCTTTTTATTCTAGTTTTGTTCTGATTATACGCATGCAACATGTTCATAGTCATCACCCTTCCGTTTAATTATAAAAATATTATAACAATAACTTATTCATCTGCATAGCCGGTGAACATTGCTCGTTCGTATTCGTGCAATAATCGATCTGCATTCACTGTCCAGGCAATTTTGTGGCGCCCCTCCTCGCTCATTGTTCGCAAATCGATCATGGTCATCCCCTTTGCCTTTCCGTTTGTGATGACATCAACATCACGATACACGTAAGTAGATAGAGACGGTTGAACCATGACTAGTAGCGGAACAATGTCATGAATTGGCGGTCCAGGAAGGTGAGGCTGGTTTTCTTTATAATAAGCGGTGTAAACCGAGAGAAGCGCTTGGATCGTTTTGCCGAATTTGGGGTGACTTGCTAAGCGTTGCATAAGGGCAGGTGTAAACATCGCTTGGGATGTAATATTCAAAGGGGTAATAATCGTATTTAAATAGTTGAAAATAAATTTTGCGCTAACTGAATCGCCATATATATTTGCTTCAGCAATAGGAGTGCGGTTTCCAGGCATGAAAAACGCTCCACCCATTACAATGACATTCTTTATATATCGAAATTCGTTTTCAAATAAATTAAAAGCTTTTGCTAAAGCTGTCATTCTTCCTAATTCTATAATGGTTAAATTTTGCTTGTACGTTAAGAGAATCGACCGTATTGTATCAAACCCTACTCTATTTCCAGGGAAATGATTCGGCGGAATAATTGAGCCTAGTCCCGCTGAACCGTGTATTTCTGGATAAGCCTCTTCATCAAACTCTGAAAAAGAACGAAAAGCAGCAGGGATGACTGGTACATCCGTGATCCCTGCTACTTTCAATATATAGTCTGCGTTTATAATTGACTGTTCCTTTGTGACATTCCCATAGCTCGTGACAATACCCACTAACTCAATCTGTGGATGCATAATCGCAAGCATCATTGCCATGGCATCATCAATACCAGGATCACAAAATAATAAGACATAATGTTTCATCACTTGCGTCCCTCCTTCATACGATCTTTCTAATCCTATGAATCGGAATCGCTTGTAATACCTTCAAAATAAAGATGATGGTGTAATGTACAATTTGTATTAAATTGTGCCTGACATGAAGGACAACGACTCGCCTGCACATATTCATGAATGGTTATATGTCCGTGACAAGCACCACACAAAATAGCTCTTTGCGTAAATTCAGTTTGTTTCCATTGTTTTCTCTCGTGATCAACCGCTTCATCATGACATTTATAACAAGGATAGAAGTCACCACAACATGCAAATTTAATGGCAACAATATCAAATTGCGTTTGATAATGTACGCATCGCGTCTGTTGATCAACGACTTTTCCTTTTATTCTCGTCAAGCTCTCGGCTCACTTCCTTTAAAGATCGGCGTTAACAATAAACCAATAACAAAACCAATTAAAGCTGGTAATGCCCAAGCAAATCCAATGTCTGCAAAAGGCAATGGAACGGCACTTAAGAAACCAGGGAGCCCAGCAGCAACCAATCCTTCGTGTACTGAAACGATCGCCGTAAATAAAATTGTCACCTGATAAACAATTCGTCTTCTTTTAAATAACGGCTCAAGAAACGCAAGGATGATTAAGACAATGGCAATTGGATAAATAAACGATAATACTGGGACGGAAAATTCGATAATGGTACTCAAACCAAAGTTTGATACCCCTAAGCTAAATAATGTAAAGATTACTACTAACACTTTGTACGATAGACTCGGAAATAATTTATTAAAATAAATCGAGCAAGAAGAAATTAATCCTGTTGCCGTCGGAATACACGCGCCTAAAATAATTAAACCTAATAAGACATTTCCACCAAGTCCAAAATACTCAAACGAAACACTTGCTAAGATGCCAGCCCCACTGTCAGCGGATAGTTCTGACGCGCTTACAGCACCTAGATAACCAAGTCCAGCATAAACCGTTCCTAGACAGATTGCAGCAATCAAGCCTGCTTTCCATGCCGTCCGTTTAATCAAACGCTGGTCGGTGACACCTAGATCTTTAATCGCTTTTACAACAATGATTCCAAAGACAATGGCTGCAATAGTATCCATTGTCAGATAACCTTCCGTAATCCCCCGGAAAAATGGGAAATTCGCATACGAGCTATCAGCAGGTTCTAAATAGGTTCCTAACGGATTAAATAATACGGTTATGAGTAAAATCGCTATGACAACTAATAAAAATGGCGTAATTAATTTACCTATTCGATCAACAAACTTTCCTGGACTTAACGCAAGATAGAATACAATCGCAAAAAACACGATGGAAAATAAGAATAGCCAGATTCGATTTGACGCATCAAGTTGACTCATTTCTATGAATGGTAATACTGCGATCTCATAAGACACAGTCCCAGTCCTAGGTACGGCAAAGAATGGACCAATCGTTAAAAATGTCAATGCTGTAAAACCAATCGCAAAGTAAGGATGTACGCGACGTCCTAACCCTTCTGCATCGTCACTACCTACATAGGTAATCGCCATTACACCAAGGATAGGCAAACCTACACCTGAAATAAGAAAACCAATAATGGCTGGCCATGCATTTGTTCCTGCATCTTGACCAAGCTCTGGCGGGAAAATTAAATTACCAGCACCAAAGAAAAGTGAAAAGAGCATCAACCCAATATAAAGTGTTTGCTTGTTTGAAATTCCACCTAATTGGTTCATATGTCACCTCACTGTTTAAATTATCTGACTAATTATGTCATTTGAGAATTGTATCACATTTTGTCAAAAAATGTCCAACTAATTATTATGTGAAAATTTACTAAACGCTTTCATACGAGATAGGTTTGTTTGAACCTAAAAACAGGTATATGAAAAAGAACCTATTTTTTAGGAGGAGTCGCTTTGAGTCAAATAAAAAAAGAGGCTGAGAAGTTATCAGGCTGGACAGTAGAAAATGAAACGCTTACAAGAAGTTTCTCATTCAGTAATTTTTTAGAAGGTATTGATTTTGTTCAAAATCTAGCTGCGTATTCAGAAGGAGCACAACACCATCCTTTCATCACAATTGATCACACGACGATTACCGTTAAATGGACGACGGTTGATCAAGGCAAATTAACACAAAAAGACCTTGATGCTGCTAAAGCATGCAATCAATTTTATTCAAATGAATAAAACAATGGACTGCCCTTGTGTCATTATACTTTGAGGGCAGTCCATTTATTCTTCTTATTCTTCTTTAGAACTAGATAGAAACGCCAAAATCACAAATAACAAGAAACTAATAACAACGGTCATGCCGCCGCCAATATACAATCCAAGCTGTAACGCATTTGGAATATCAAACGGTTGATTTGAGTAAAGCCACATGCCAACGGTTAGAAGCAAAGCGCCAACAATGCCTGTCCATGCTTGCAAACCAGCTAATAGCCTTTGTTTTGGTTTATATACTTTATGAAATACGCTCCATGCAAATAATGTTAACCATCCTAGCACAAGGACGTGAGCATGAATGGCAGATAATGCATAAGAACCACCGCCAGCCATGTGCGCGCCCATCAGGACACCCCATAGACCAAATAAAGAAGAAACGATTAATAAGAGCTTCGAATAATTCATTCTACCTTGCCTCCTTTTCTCTGTCATTTAAATGTACAATGATTATATGAACGGAGTATGAATCAAGTACGCTATTCCTCTAGAAGAACAAGAGTCACCTGCTCACTAACCGTCTCTCCACCACTTGTAATCATTACCTCAATCACATATTCTCCCGCATCATCAAGCTGAATTGAACTACGAAATATACCATCCTGTACGTAGCGCGCTTCTTTCGTCCTAACAGTATCCGTCTGGTCGCTTTCAAATACTTCAAATCTAACTTGACCTACATCTTCCACATAAGCTTGTCCTTCTAACAATTGAACTTGCAATGGCACTTCCTCACCAACTTTTTGCTCTTCTTGCACTTGAATATGCACATCAAGATCATTTACAGCAGGAGGCATTTCAGACCGCTCATTTAGACAAGCTGAAAAAACGAAAAGCGTGGAGAACGTGAAAATGACCTTCCACCACATTGTCATCACCTTTTTCTTAATCGTATTCTTTTAAAACAATGATTGCTTCGGTTCCTTTGTCTTCCTCAGAATGTAGGTGGAAAATTCCTTCATGCTTTGCAATGATTTCTTGTACAATCGACAGCCCTAAACCTGTTCCTCCATCGATTCGACTACGACCTCTTTTCACTCTAAAGAAACGCTCTGTCACCCGTGGAATATCTTTTTCAGGGATGCCATAACCATAATCCTTTATCGCTACTTCCGCTTTTCCATCTGCGGATTGCAATGTAACATGAATCGGGTTACCAGGATCACTATAGGCCACTGCGTTGGTTAGCAAGTTAATAAGCACTTGTTTCATCCGATCACGATCGGCGACAATAATACTTTCTTCATTCAAATCTAGCTCGATCGCCATTTGTTTTTGATTCGCGATTACCTGAACGGTCTCACTTGCTTCACGAATTAATTCTGCATAGACAACCGGCTGCTTATCAAATGAATCTTTATCTCCCTCAAGTTGAGCGAGGTCCAACAAATCGTTTACGAGTCGATTTAGCCGCTGGGCTTCTTGAGTAAGAATGATCATTCCCTTTTTCGTTTCAATAACCTCTTCTTCAATTCCTTCCATATACCCAATCATATAGCTAAGGGGAGTTCGGAGTTCATGTGCGACATTCGCGAGGAAAATACGGCGATTTGATTCTACTTGCTCTAATGAATCTGCCAATTGATTAATCGAATCCGCCAATTGCATGAATTCATCTTCAGAGCGCTTTAAGGTAATTCGTTCCGAAAAATCACCCGACTCCATCTTTTCTGCCACTAGCTTCATTTTCAACAACGGACCAACGAGCTGTTTCGTTAATCGACTGCCCATGAATAAAATAACCCCACCAACTAACGCAACAATTAAGATCACCCACCACAAGACATTCGAAAACAATTCATAGAGATCCGTTAATGGTTGAGAAATAAAGACAATTCCTTCAAGGCGATTCCCTTCTCCTGTAAAAGGGATCGCCACGCCAATCATTTCTTGCTGAAAACGTGGATGATCTCTTCTGACGTAAACAGACTCCCCTTGCAAAAGGATTTGTCGCTCTTCAAACGAAATCATTTCTTCACTGTATTCATCTTCAAACGGAGCGCCACCAGCAAGCTCCATCGGGTCTTCAGTGACAACATAGACTGCATCTGACGTTTGCTGTGACCACTCTAAAAACGAATAAAATTCGTCTGATAACCCTTCTTGATCATATAATGCTGCCAATGCTTGTCCTTCTCGTTCAAACTGTTCAATTTGTTGGTCTACATAAAGCCGCTCATACAAAAAAAAGATCAACATGCTCGATAAGAGAATAACAGCTAATACTGTTACTCCTATCCCCATCCAGACCTTCTTTTTAATCGATAGCGCGTTCATTCTTTTTCTCCAAACTTATAACCAACACCCCACACAGTTTGGATTTTTTTCCCTGCTTCAGCAAGTTTTAAACGTAATGTTTTTACGTGTGTATCAACCGTCCGTAAAGAACTGTTGCTTAAGTCACTCCATATTTGTGTAAACAATTGTTCCCTTGTAAAAGAACGATTTTTATTTTCTGCCAAATGCAGAAGTAAATCAAATTCCCTTCTCGTTAACGAAATCTCTGCATCATCTACAAAGACTTCGCGGCCACCACGATGAATATGGAGATTTCCAAAAGAAAGATAATCAACGCTCTCCTCTTTTGGATACGCACGTCGCAACATTGCTTCTACCCGAGCCATTAGTTCTCGCGGGCTAAACGGCTTAACCATATAGTCGTCTGCCCCTATTTTTAATGCTTTAATTTTATCTTCTTCATGGCTGCGAGCAGTAAGCATAATAACAGGTAGTGCATACGTTTCTTGAATGATTTTGCACACGTCAAATCCATCCATGCCTTCCATCATCACATCAAGAATGACGAGATTAACCGTGTCTCTTTCCAATATATGCAACGCTTCTTGTCCACTTTGCGCCTCCAACGTCTTATAGCGTTCATTTTGTAAATAGGTGACAACAAGCTTAACTAAATCTGGTTCGTCGTCAACCACTAAGATCGTTCTCGATTGATTCATTTCATCTCTCCTGACACGATAACATGAGGGCCTGCGCCTACATCAATTTCTGCAATTCTTTCAAGAGAATCGCTTGAGAAGACAGATAGAGAATGACTATCAAAATTACTGACAATCACGTAATCTTCGTCTACGTGAAGATAATTAGGATTGTGTCCTACTTCAACTTCTTTCAGGATTTCTTGAGACGACGTATCAATCTTATATAGATGATCGTTGCCATGGGATATGACAAACATGCTATCTTCCAACTGATTTCCGCCAAGAGCAATAGGCATTAAGCCGATTGGGATTCTCTCTTCTTCTTGTTCAGTAGCTAGAGAATAGCTCACAACAGATTGATTTAACTCGCCAGTCGGTCCATGCCCGCCGACCCAAAGCAACTCTCCATCAAAGAACATTCCTGATGCTCTTTCAACAACAGAAATCGTATGCTCGATCTCTAATGAAACAAGGGAAATAACGTCTACGCTTGCTTCGTCTGCATTCAATACAAATAAACGATCGTTGTCTACATACAAATCATTTGCCCCGTTCTTTATTGTGACCGTTTCCATGACTTCCCCTTCTAGCGAGATCCACGCAAGTTTGTTTGTGTTCTCATACGAGACAATAAGGTTTGTCCCATGAGCGTCATAAACGATGTCCGAAACCATATCATCAAACTCGGTTAGAGGCGTCACATCTCCAGTATGAAGGTCAAAATGCGATAACGTGCGTGTTTGATCAGATAGAATGATAAATTCAGTTTCATTAATTTTTATAATTTGCTCCCAAACAGTCGGCAATGACGCAAGGGAGGTGACTGTCATACTGTTTTCATCAATAAAACCAATTGAAGCTTCTTTTAAATGAGAAACAAGGAAATAAGCACCTTGTTCACTAGGCGTCTGAACGTGTTCTTGTGCACATGAAGAAAGAAAAGTAAGGAAGAATGTTGCAACGATGGCATATAACGAACGTTTCATCTTTTCTCCCTCCTTTTTTCGATCAGTATAGCACGTAAATGTGAAATCCATACGAAGTCAATCTGCTTTCTTCAAAGATGATTAACCTAGCTTCCCTTTTACTTTTTGCGCATTCGCTTTCTTTCCTAAAAGGTACTGGACTGTGCCCATGATTAAGATAACGAAGAGGAGCACATATAAAGCAGGTTTAAAGGTACCAAATAAATCATAAAGAGTGCCAACCGCCAATGGCCCGAGAGCCGCAAAAACATAGCCTCCCCCTTGGTTCAATGCAGATAAAGCACTCGCTTTGTCGGCACTATCAGTTTCGATAATGGGAATCATTAAGGCTAAAGGAAACAGTCCACCTGCACCAAGCCCGATCAGACCTAACGCAAGCAAGGGGTGAAAGCCAATTAATAGAAAAACAACTCCTACTAATTCTAAAAGACTACATCCAATTAGCGCAGTCGTCATGTAGCCATATTTAGAGACAATACTCGGTAAAACGAGGGAAACAGGGATTTGAATCAATTGAAATAAAGTGACTCCTGCGGCCGCCATTGCTGTGGAATAACCAAAGCTCATAACAATCGGTGCTGCCCAAGCGGTAATCGTGTAGAAAACCGTTGCCATCAAACCAAAAAATAACGTAATAAGTAATGCCCGCTTGTTTTTGAACGGAAGAGCCGCATCTGTTGTTTTTAATGCGGTTGGTCGTTTGCGAATTAAACCAATCCAAAAAAATAGCGCTAGTAACCCGAGGGTACCCCAAACAGCCAAAGCAAGCTGCCAATTTCCATTAAATCCATCATAAACAGGGACAGCGAATCCAGTTGCAATGCCTGCGCCGATTACTAAAGAAACGGAATAAACACTGACAAAGCCCGGCTTTGTGGGGAAATGTTGTTTAATGAAGCCTGAGAGTAGTGGTCCTGCAAGCCCTATCCCTATTCCCGCAAGAAATGCCGTTATGACGAGTAAGAGTACGGATCCAACAACCCCTCTCATCAATGTTGCTAATGTAATGAAAATCAACGAAACGAAAATCGCTCTTTCTAAACCAATTTTTTTACTAATGATTGCTGCAAAAGGCGCAAATACGCCCATACATAAAACAGGTAATGTTGTTAGCAAGCTTGCTGTTGCCCCACTCATTCCTAATTCAGCCTGAATCGATTCTAACAGTGGGGAAATCGATGTAATGGCTGGTCGTAAATTTAAAGCTGCTAACGTTAACGCAAATAAGTAATAGAACGTTCGCATAACCTCTCTCCTACCCATTTTTCTTTTTATCTTTATTTGCAAAGAATACGTAAAAAAATAGCCATCCGTCAAGTTCGTTTAGCTTTTCTACTTCATTTACCTTATGCCATCGTTCAATATCGAACCCAAAAATAATTCTAACTTTTTAAACATTTAAGTTTCACTTTTTTTAAACGTCCGTTACAATAGTGTTAGGTTTAAATGTTTTAATGATTTTTTATTAGGGTAGACCATCAGTAGCGCTTTATTTTCCAAATCTCAGTAGCTTATATTAAAAGGAGCGATTGTTATGCGTAATCAAACTCAACATTTTATTAATGGAGAATGGGTCGATTCAACAGGTTCCGAAACCATTGAAGTCATTAACCCAGCAACAGAAGACGTAATTGGCAAAATTAGTGCAGGTACAAAAGAGGACGTTGACAAAGCAGTCTCCGCTGCACGAAAAGCATTTCCGGAGTTTTCGAAATCAACGAAAGAAGATCGAATCAAATGGCTCAATGCCATTGCTGATGGCTACAAGAAACGAAGCAAAGAACTTATAGATGTGATGACAGAAGAGTTAGGCGCTCCTTTATCGATCTCAGAAAACGTACATTTCAAAATGGGTTTAGCTCACTTTAAACAAGCGGCTAGAGCATTAGATTCCTTCTCTTTTTCAGAAGAGAAAGATGGACATACACTTGTTAAAGAAAGTATTGGTGTAAGCGGTTTAATTACACCTTGGAACTTTCCTACTAATCAAACGTCAACAAAGATAGCTGGTGCCATTGCAGCAGGTAGTCCAGTAGTTTTAAAGCCAGCAGAAAAAACACCTTATGCTGCTATGATGCTTGCTGAAATCATTCATGAAGCTGGTGTGCCAAAAGGGGCATTTAACTTAGTTAACGGAACAGGTGACGAAGTAGGGGACGCAATTAGCTCTCATCCAGACATTGATTTTGTTTCCTTCACTGGTTCTGGCGGTGTAGGAGAGAAAATCATGCAAAACGCAGCGAAAACGATTAAAAAAGTTGCGCTTGAGCTTGGTGGCAAATCACCACTCGTGATTCTTGAAGATGCAAACATGAAGAAAGCGGCTAAAACAGCAGCCTCGAATATGTTCTTTAATTCTGGTCAAGTTTGTACGGCAGCGACGCGTATCCTTGTACCAAAAACGAAAAAAGACGAATTTGAGGAAGCAATGAAAGAAGCCGTTTCGTCCTACTCTATGGGAAATCCACGAGAAGAAGGCCATACTGCTGGCCCACTTGTCTCCTCAGGACAATGGGACACGGTTCAGTCCTACATTCAAAAAGGTATTGACGAAGGCGCAACTGTTTTAGTTGGTGGAACAGGCAAGCCAGACGGTCTTGATAAAGGGTATTTTGCAAAACCAACTGTATTCACAGATGTGACCAACGATATGATCATTGCCCAAGAAGAAATATTCGGGCCTGTCATTTCACTCATTTATTACGATGATCTCGATCACGCAATCGAGATTGCGAACGATACCATTTATGGTTTAGCTGGTTACGTATTTGGTCAAGATCCAGAGAAACTTCGTTATGTTGCCTCGAATATTCGTGCAGGTCAAATTACGGTCAACAATGCGAAAACCGATTTCAATGCACCATTTGGTGGCTATAAACAGTCTGGTATAGGTCGAGAGTGGGGCGAATTTGGGATTGAAGAATATTTAGAAGTAAAAGCTGTTCTCGGTATGCCTTCATAAACCGAAAGAAAAAGCAGGTGTTTCACATGAAACACCTGCTTTTTTAATGCTGCCATAAATCCGTTCTTGAGGTTGTAACTGCTTGTGCACCTGCGTCCAGTGCAGTTTGGATGTCTTCAACTGTCGTTATTAATCCTCCTGCAATTACCTCAATTCCCGTCTCTTCTCGAACTTTTTTTATATAATCCGGTATGACTCCTGGAAGTACTTCTAGAATATTGGGCTTTACTTCTTCCACCTGTTGATAACTTGTTTTTAATGCCATCGTATCAAGCAGAAAAATCCGTTGAATCGCTAAAATATTGTTTTTCTTCGCTGTCTTTAACATATTCGCCCTTGTTGAAATGACACCTGCTGGACGAATGGTCTGACAAATAAATTCAGCAGCGTAACGGTCGCTCTTTAATCCTTGAACAAGGTCAGCATGTAACAGCATTTTTTTGCCTGCTTCCTTTGAGAGCTTTTTCATTTTAGCTAAAAGAGAGAGGTGAACATCGAGCACAACAAAATAATGACCTTCTGCTTCTTTCATGACGCGCTCAAAATCCTTCATATTATTTACTGCTGGCAAAATGCGCTGACCATTAAACATTAATTTAAGCTCCTCAACGTTACTAGGTTTAATTGTTGTTCTAATTCCTCGTTGTAGCGAGTTGTTTCTTCTTCAGACCATTGTAGCAGATCAGCCATCGCGGTCATAATTTGATCTTTATACGCTTTTACTTGATCAATATCAAATAAAAGATACGAGACACGTCGCATAAAGAAATCGACAGGTGTTGCAGTCATTTCGTGCTCTATGCCGTAACGGAGCATGGCATATAAAGATCCAGGTAGACCATACCCATTCTCATCTTTTATATACCCATGAACTGCAGAGGCATTTGAACCGTAACGTTCTGCTATTTCTTTTGCATCTTCATGATTTAACCCTTTATTTTTTCCATCTGCAATCGCTTTTTCTTTGAACGCTTCGTATTTTGCTGATCCACCGACATCTCCGCCAGACAAAGCAAGCTCTTTAGTCTTACAGCTTGGATAGCTTTTTCCAGTTTCTTTTGCAATTTCATCAGCTGCAATGGATACGATGGTATCTGCCATTTTGCGGTAACCTGTTAACTTACCACCAGCTATCGTCATTAGCCCACTTTTCGAATGAAAAATTTCATCTTTTCTTGAAATCTCCGATGGATCTTTTCCATCTTCGTGGATAAGTGGACGAATTCCTGACCAGCTTGATTCTACATCTGTTTTCGTTAAATGATAGCCAGGGAATAAGTGATTTGTTGCTTTTAGAATATAGTTCACATCGTCAATCGTGACACCAGGTTCTGTTACATCAGCTTTGAAGTTCGTATCTGTCGTTCCGATATAAACTTTCTTACCACGAGGAATCGCAAACATCATGCGTCCATCATTAAATGGCGTATCAAAATAAATCGCACGCGTGAGGGGCAGTCGCTCTTTAGAGACTACTAAGTGGACACCTTTTGTATGGTGAATGGACTTTCCTTCTCTAGAACGATCCTGTTCACGTAAGGTATCGACCCATGGGCCCGTAGCGTTAATAATTTTTTTGGCATAAATCTTTAAGCTCTCACCCGTTAAGCGATCAGTAGCCTGCACACCAATTAATTTTCCGTCTTCATAAAGAAACGAATTCGCTTGAACATAATTGATAAGCTTTGCTCCGCGTTCGGCTGCACTCTTCGCTACTTCCATCGTTAAGCGCGCATCGTCTGTACGATATTCCACATACATACCTGCACCTTTTAACCCTTCACTAGCCAGTATTCCTTCCTTTTTTAAAGCTTCTTTCGCATTCATCATGTTCCGTCGCTCGTCTTTTTTCACTCCAGCTAAACGATCATAGACAGATAAGCCAACCGATGTTGTAAAGGAGTTAAATGTTCCACCTTTATAAAAAGGCAGCATCATTCTTACCGGCTCCGTTACGTGAGGCGCATTTTCATAAACGATTGCTCGCTCTTTCCCCACTTCTGCAACGAGCTTAATTTCAAATTGTTTTAAATAACGTAAGCCACCATGGATGAGTTTTGTAGAACGACTTGAGGTCCCAGCAGCAAAATCTTGCATATCTATTAAACCTGTCGTTAACCCTCTTGTTTGCGCATCAAGCGCAATTCCTGATCCCGTAATTCCTCCACCAATGACTAAAAGATCCAACTGTTTTTCTTGCATCCCTTTAAGCGTTTGTTTACGAGCAAATGTTGAAAAATCCATCTATATCCCTCCTAAGGAAATAAAAAAAGAGGGGACTACAACATTCTCAAGCAGGCGCTAAACCTACTTAAGTGCTGTAATCCCCTCATCGTCTCAAAGATTCATTTATTAACTTGTTACGTACAGTGTACGACTTTTTCTTCTATTCGTAAAGCATTAAGGTTTGAATGTCATTGTAGCATCAACTGCTTTTTTCCAGCCACTATACAATTCATTTCGTTCTTTCTCTGCCATATCAGGGTTGAAAGAGCGGTCCATGTTCCACTGCTTTGCAATATCTTCCTTACTTTCCCAAACTCCCACAGCTAACCCTGCAAGATAGGCAGCACCTAATGCAGTCGTTTCTGTGATTGATGGAACCTCAACCGGTGCATCAAGTAAATCACTTTGGAACTGCATTAAGAAGTCATTCGCAACAACACCGCCATCAACTCGAAGTTTCTTTGACTCAATGCCTGAATCACTTTCCATAGCAGTCATGACGTCTTTCGTTTGATAGGCGAGTGATTCCAGTGTTGCACGAACAATGTGCGAACGCTCTGTTCCACGAGTTAACCCAAACATGGCGCCACGTGCTTCGCTATCCCAATACGGTGTACCAAGCCCAACAAAAGCTGGTACGACATACACACCATCTGAAGATGTAATGCGAGTTGCTAACTTCTCACTTTCAGGAGAACTCTCAATTAATTGGACGCCATCACGAAGCCATTGAATTGCTGACCCTGCAACAAAAATACTTCCTTCCAGAGCGTACTCAACTTTTCCATCAATTCCCCAAGCAAGAGTCGTTAATAAACCGTTTTTGGATTCGACTGCTTTTTCACCTGTATTCATTAAAATAAAGCAACCCGTTCCGTACGTATTCTTCACCATTCCTTCTTCAAAGCAAGCTTGCCCAAACAACGCCGCATGCTGGTCTCCAGCTACACCTGCAATTGGTACATTCTCTCCGAAGAAGTGATAATCAATTGTTTCCGCATAGATTTCGGAAGAAGAGCGAACTTCTGGTAACATTGCTTTTGGCACACCTAGAATCTCTAATAATTCGTCATCCCATTTTAATTCGTGAATGTTGTACATGAGCGTACGGGCCGCGTTTGTATAGTCGGTTACGTGTGCTTTCCCACCGCTTAATTTCCAAATTAACCAAGTATCAATTGTACCAAAAAGCAGTTCTCCATTTTCTGCACGCTCTTTGACACCATCAACATTGTCAAAAATCCATTTCACTTTTGTGCCTGAAAAATACGGGTCAAGTAACAGCCCGGTTTTCTTTCTAAACGTATCGTTATAACCTGCCTCGCGTAAATCT
Organism: Shouchella phoenicis; assembly: GCF_047238345.1. Lineage (NCBI taxonomy): Bacteria > Bacillati > Bacillota > Bacilli > Caryophanales > Bacillaceae > Shouchella > Shouchella phoenicis. The sequence continues at coordinate 3,681,967 of NZ_JBDFMQ010000001.1, forward strand.
TTGCAAATATCGGCCGTTTGACGAGATTGCCACACTAATGCGTTATAGACTGGTTTCCCCGTTTTCTTATCCCACACGACTGTTGTTTCTCGCTGGTTTGTAATACCAATTCCTGAAATATCTCCTGGACTAATATCTGATTCTGAGAAGACTTCGGCAATAACAGCTAACACCGATGTCCAAATTTCATTTGCGTTATGCTCAACCCAGCCTGGCTTAGGGAAATACTGTTTAAATTCACGCTGAGCTGTGTGCAAGATGGCTCCCTTCTCATCAAACAGGATTGCCCTCGAGCTTGTTGTTCCTTGATCAATTGCTAAAATATACTTTTTCTTCATGACAGATTCCTCCTCGTCTCATTTTAAAATATCATTGTAAAGAAGATAGCACCAATGACACCACCTGCAATTGGACCTAAAATTGGAATCCATGCATATCCCCAGTCAGAAGGACCTTTTTTATCGATTGGTAGAATCGCATGAGCAATTCGTGGACCGAGGTCACGCGCAGGATTAATTGCATACCCAGTTGGACCACCGAGAGAAAGACCAATTGCAATGATGAGTACCCCAACAACAAGAGGATTTAACCCTTCACTAAACTGATTTGCACCGATAGCGAGTAAACCAAAAACAAGAACTGCCGTACCAATTAGTTCAGCACCAAAATTTGATGGTGTGTGCTTAATCGCAGGAGAAGTTGCGAAGACGCTAAATTTAGCATCTGGGTCGTCTGTTTTCTTCCAATGCGGATAGTAATGAAGAAAGATAATAACCGCACCTGTTATCGCACCTAGAATTTGACCAATGATATAACCAGGGACCTGACTCCAAGGAAATTCACCTACTGCTGCAAAACCTATCGTTACTGCTGGATTTAAATGGGCATCACTTACTGTTCCAGACACATATACACCTAAAGCAACGGCAAAGCCCCAACCTACGGCAATCGCCATCCAGCCTGCACCTTCTGCTTTCGAATCTTTTAAGTTAACGGCTGCAATGACACCAGCACCAAATATAATGAGAATCATCGTTCCTACAAACTCTGCAATAATTTCTGCCATTATTGTTCCCCCTCTACTTTCTTGAGAAGCTTATGTACAAAAAAGAGCACCTTTTTTCACAGGTCGCCCTAAGGCTCCGTAAAAAAAGCTGCTCTCATAAACTCATCAGCTACTCTATTAACATGATGCTATTATAGTACGAGAAACATCTTTTGTAAACGGATTCAATTTTCTAATTCCCAATTTAATCTTACTGTAAACAAAAAATTTTCACTCTATGATTTATTCATCAAAAAAGGTAGTGACAAAAAAGCTAGTCAAGTCCACATCTCTGTGTAAAATCAGAATACACTGCTTTTATAACTTAATTAGGTCTGTCTAAAGACTGTCATCCTTTATCAAAAATGGGAAGGTCCATTCAAATGATAGTCATCACTTATCGCGCGGATGGACGCTTTCACCACAGGCACAAGCGCGACATCCGTTTGCGCTACGTTATTACTTGCGCTCACGGTGTCTTCTTTGCCGCGGGCAACGCCTCAGCCTCTTTCGCAAGAAGCGCGCTACAGCTGTCCCGCAGGAGTCTCGGATTCTTCTAACACCATGACAGATAACGAAGAAAAGACGATTAATCCACTGAATTAGTCGTCTCTTCAACATGTTTCTATTCTTTTGTCCCAATTTCTTTTCTTTAACGTTTAATCAAGGAGTGACGTTGGGAATGTCGAAAGATCAATACCCATTGTAAGTGGGACTAAGAAGTATACCGCTAACACAATGAGAATGGTTGCAAATACGTTGAGCCAAAAGCCTGCTTTAACCATTTCAATGATCTTTAGCTTACCTGTACCGAAAATAATGGCGTTCGGTGGTGTCCCTACTGGTAACATAAAGGCACAGTTGGCCGCCATTGCACAAGGAATCATAAGCGCAAATGGGTGAATATCAATGGCTACAGCAAGTGCACCTACAACAGGTAAAATCATTGTTGCTGTTGCCGTATTGGATGTAATTTCCGTTAACATCATAATTAGGAGCGTTGCTCCACCAATAATAAGAAGCATATGCAAACCATCTAAGATTGTCAGCTGATCCCCAATCCATGTTGAAAGTCCGCTTGATTGGAATCCTGCTGCAATTGCAAGACCGCCACCGAATAGAAGTAGAACGCCCCACGGAATTTCTTTTGAATCAGACCAATCAAGGATTCTCGTAGCAGCTTTTGCCGGAATTAAGAATAAGAGCATCGTCGCAATGATGGCAATCATTCCGTCTGAAATTCCAGGTAGCTGTACAATGAGCGGATCATCTCCAGCCCAGAAGAACTCTCTCGTAATCCACATAAATGCGGCAAATAAGAAAACCGCACCGACGACTTTTTCCTCAAACGATGTTTTCCCAAGCTTTTGTCGTTCACTTGCAATTAACTCTTTTCCACCAGGTAACGTTTTAATACTTGTTTTAAAATTAATTCTTCCTAAGTAGAACCATGTAAAGAATAATAGAATAAGAACAACGGGAACAGCGAACAACATCCACGTTCCAAATCCAATTGTTATGCCAAAGATTGTATCGAGCTGTGCGACAAGAATAATATTTGGTGGTGTTCCAATTAATGTACCTAGACCACCAATTGTTCCTGCATAGCCGACACCAAATAATAGTGATTTCTCGAATTTCGGTAAGTCACGCTTGTGTTCCTCATCCTTTAATGCAGCCGCTACTTGAGCGGTTATCGCTAATGCCATAGGAATCATCATCATAACAGCCGCTGTGTTTGACACCCACATTGAAAGGAACCCTGTTGCAAGCATAAACCCTAGCAGAATTCTTTGTGTACTCGTTCCAATAACGGAGATAATAAAAAGGGCAATTCGTTTATGAAGATCCCATTTCTCCATGGCCGTTGCGATAAAGAATCCACCTAAAAATAAGAAGATGATGTCATTTCCGTAAGACGATGCAACATCGGAACCTTCCATTGCTCCTGTAATGGGTAGCAAAATTAACGGCATTAGCGATGTCGCTGGAATTGGAATTGCTTCTGTCATCCACCAAGTCGCTATCCATAATGTGACGGCTAAGACTCTCTGACCGTCTGCCGAAAGCCCCGCAGGTTCAAAAAATAAGATTGTTAAAAGAAATAATAATGGGCCAAGAATTAACCCAACAAGCTGTGCTCGTGAATAGGGTTTCTTTTGCTGATCTCCATTAGGAATTGGTTGTTTCGTTTGCTTCTTTTCTTTATGTTGAGCTGCTTCTTTTTTCAATGCAGCTGAACCTTTATTTGCATATGAGAAGATATTCAAGAGATCTTTTGTTCGTTCGGATTGTTGCCATAATCTGTCCCAGACGAGCTTCATCGTCATTCCCCCATCCATTGAAAGCGTTTACTTATTTTTTCATGGACTTGTCGAATAATCTAGTTTTTTTAATTAAACGAAATCATTTTTATCTAAAAACTCTCTCCCTTGCTCTGACAATCGGTAACGATTAAAAGGTCGACCATGTGTTAAATAAACAAGATCTTTTTGAATAAACGATTGCTCGTCAAAAAAACGCAGATACTTTCGCAGTGACACATGAGATATCGTGGTCGCCTCTTCAAGTTCTGCTGCAGTTTTCCAGACTTCTCCAGCTTCAGCCAGCGCATGTAAAATGCGCATCGCTGTCACTTCGGTAATTCCTTTTGGAAACGAACGTTTTTCTACTGCGGAAGCTTTTTCGGTTCGCTGAATGAATTGATCAATCTCTTTTTGAACGAAAGAACCTTGCTGTGTTTCTTGTCTCATCGCTTGGTACCGCTGAAGCGCTTCTTTAAATCGTGCAAATGTAAACGGCTTTACTAAATAATCTATAACACCAAATCGATAGCCTGTTTGAACAGTGTAGGTATCGTTCGCTGATGTGATTAAAATAACATCTATATTCCGCTCTTCTAACCGAACTTGCTTCAAAATGTCTAGTCCGTTTTGATCTCCAATGTAGACATCAAGTAACAGTAAATCAGGCTTAAATGTTTTTAGTTGTTGTATCCCTTCTTCAAACGTAAGGGCTTTTGATACAAGCTCAAACCCGTCTACTTTTTTTAAAAACAGGGAATGAAAATGTGCGATTTCTTTTTCGTCTTCAATCATCGTAACGCGAATCATTTCTCTTTACCCCCTTCTAAACCAAGTGGAATATGCACAGTAATGATCGTTCCTTTTCCCTCTCTTGATAGAAGGTCAATTGTACCACCATAGTGATTGATCTCATTTCTGACATTCTCTAATCCGTAACCGTGATCACCTTGTTTGGTGGATGGCCAGTCCCCTTCTTCTTGCTGCGGAGAAAACCCTCTTCCGTTATCTTCAATCACATAACGTAGAACGCCGCCAACTTGTTTGATGGTCATAATGATGGATGCATGCGCTTGATTTAAGCTCGCTTCTGCTGCATTATCCACTGTATTCCCAATAATCGTTATCCACGCATCGATTAATTCCGCTGATAGCTTCGGCCAAGGCGTTCCTGATTGAAAAATGACGTTTATCCCTTGCTCTTCTAAAATGCTTGTTTTTCGAGACAGAAATTGTGCCAAGCTCTTATCCGAAACTAATTTACCGATCTCATCAGGTAATTGACTATTTTTCTTTTGTTGATAGCGCATTGAGAGATTTTCAATATACTCTTGCAACTCACTATAAGACTCTGTTTCAACCATTGCACTTATAATATGAAGTTTATTCATAAATTCATGGGTTTCACTTCTTAAGCTTTTCGCATACGTCTCTACGCCACTTAATCGCTTCATAATATCATCTAGTTGATTTTTTTCACGAAACGTTGCTAATGCACCGATGCACCGTTCTTGATAAAAAATAGGAACTTTTGTTACCACGGCTTCAAGTTCACCACGATGATACACGTCGTCATAGTTGCCTTTACGTTCCTTTATCACTTGCTCTAATTCTAATTCTGGCCACACTTGATTGGCGTCTTTTCCTTCTACACCATGGTTATGACCAGCTGCTCGAAGAAAAGTCGTAGCTGCTCCATTCACTGCAATGATTTTACCATGTTCATTAATCGCAATGATGCCTTCCCCTGCTGCTTCTAAAATGGCTTCCCGCTCATTTACTAATCGAGCAATTTGTTGGGGTTCGAGACCATGCAATTGTTTTTTTATTCGATTAGATAAGAAATACGCACCAATTAAACCGACAAGTAAACTTCCACTTGCACCAAAAATCGATGTGAGGACAGCTTGGTTTTCCGCTTCAACAATGGCATCAGTTGGAATCCCCACTGAGACAGCACCAATTACTTGATTTTCTTGACCGTACACAGGTTCAAATGCACGAACGGAGGGTCCGAGCGAACCGACTGCTTCTGATATATACGATTCTCCATCAAATACTCGATCTGCATCACCACCAACAAACGTTTGACCAATTCGTTCTGCGACCGGATGCGTGTATCGATTTTGCTCCGTGTCCATAACGACGATATAAAGAAAATCATTTTCTTCCCGAATTGCTTCAACCAAATAAAGCAATTCTGCCGACGGTTCTCCTTGTTGTAACGTAGCAACAACTTGAGGATGTTCTTTCAAGTGGCTGGCACTAATTCGTACTTTATCAGCAAGGTGGTCTCGAGTTAGCGTAGCCTGTTGGAAGGCACTAAATAAACCAAACAACAATAATGCCACTAACACGACGCCTCCACTTAATAGCATCGTTTGTGTTCTAAGCGTAACTGGTTCTCTTTTCATCAGCTGACCGCCTTTTGCTTTTATTCTAATGTTTTGTCATTCCTTCACATTTTAATTTTTTTCACAAAGAATGTATAGACTTGATTGAAGTGGTAAGAATGAGTAGCGTATTCCCCTATCCCCCTTAGCCTCCAACAAATGTTGGGGGCTTTTTTTATTGCTTGGACATTTCTCTCTTATAGCAGCATACAATGCAAAAAGGGCTTTACTCTTCATGAAGGAGATTTGTTCATGTTCCATTCTCGTACAAACCTTATTCCCGCTAGCTTTGCGTTTTTAGCAGTCACTTTCTGGGGTATTTCGTTTGTTTCTACTAAAGCACTGCTTACTGAACTTGACCCCAGTACACTTCTCATTAGTCGCTTTTCTATTGGCACACTTTTTTTATTCGTACTATTAGTATGCTTCCGGCTTCCGCTTAAACTATCAATACGCTATATCCCGCATTTATTTATTCTTGGTACACTCGGAGTCTTTATTCATCAGTGGCTTCAATCGACTGCACTGCTGACGATCCATGCATCTGATGCAGGCTGGATGATTTCACTTGTGCCTATTTTTACTTTCATACTGGCAATCATTTTTTTAGGAGAACGTTGGAATTTTTTAAAAAGCATGGGTTTGCTTTTAGCTGTTATAGGTGTTTTGCTGATTAGTTCGCCAACGTTAACAACATTTCAGCCAGGTCACTTTTTTATGCTTGTAAGTACATTAAATTGGGCGGTTTATTCCTTACTTGTAAAAGCTCTTCGCATTCCTTTGCCCCCAGTGTCAATTACCTTTTACTTATGTCTCATTGGGACAGGCCTAACGTTCCCTCTCGTTGATCTAGAAAAAAGTGTCTATCAGTTAGCTGCGCTGTCTTTAAATGGATGGTCTCATCTGCTCTTTCTAGGAATTTTCGTCTCAGCAGTTGCCTATTTTCTCTGGGCTTCCGCATTAAAACAGTGGCATGCATCGACCGTGTCGAGCTTTCTCTATTTTGAACCGTTTATTACATTTCTGGCAGCTGTCTTTTTTTTAAAAGAGGATATTTTACTTCTAAGTCTTATTGGTGGCATCATACTTATATGGGGGGTCTTGCTTTCAAACCATAGTTTAACCTTTCGGAAAAGCAGGAAATAAGGAGGGGAGGCTTTTATGTTTGAACAACGACTAACGGAGGTTTTAAACAGTCTACACAAGCCGACTATCGAGACATTGCGTCAAGCACTAAATCAAATCCATGCTACATACGAGGACGTAGCTCCTTACATTCAATCAAGTAGGGACAAACCCTATTACCGTAAAATTTTGTTTCAATCTGATCATGTAGAACTTCTGCTCATGAACTGGTCTGGGCTTGATTGTGCTCCTCACGATCATGGTCATTCGTTTGGTTGGATTCAAGTCATGAACGGAAGCGTGCGCAACCAGCTGTTCAGCGTACAACCAGGCAAACTCCCAGAACCTTTTTTCGAAAAACAACATTCCGAAGGCACTGTCTTTTTCGCTCCACAAAAAAGCGTTCATCGGATGGAAGGGCAAAAGAATCTTCTAACGCTACATCTCTATGCCCCGCCTATATCGGGAATGAAAGTGTACGATCTAGAAAAATGTGCCGCATGTGTCGTTTCTGATGATTGTGGCGCTTGGTGGCCGGATGAACAAAGACAGCAATTAAAAATCATTCAATTACAAAACACAATGAAATAAGGAGGAATGGTATGCGTCTCTCACAAATAATGCCCAATCAATTAACAGACGAGCAAATTACAAAGCTCCTCTATCACTCCACAACAGACGACGGAAAAGCGGGAGACTGCATCTTTGTTCCTGGAAGCAGTAAAGCTGTTGAATACAAAGTACCCAAAGCGCTTCAGCTTTACCGTGAAGGACGAGCAAATAAACTTCTTTTCTCCGGCGGCGTCTCTTGGGATGCTTCCCAAAAACCGGAGGCAGTCATGATGCGAGAACGCGCGCTGCAACTCGGAATTCCTGCTAAGGACATTTTAACAGAAGAACAATCTCTCCATACAAAAGAAAACGTTCTTGCCTCCTTGCTCATTCTCGATCGCGCTTTTGACCTTCATCACCTTCACCATCTCATCATTGTTACATCAAGCATTCATTCATTACGAGTATGGTTAACAATGCGCACCTATATGCCACCTTGGATTACGTATTCACTCGCCCCTGTAGACGACCGTAGTACAAAAGAGGAGAATTGGTTCGTTTCTCCTCATAGTCGAAAACGCGTCGAAGCAGAAGTACATAAACTAGTTCATTACGCCCAGATAGGGGCTATTCTTGATGAAGAGCAATCCCTCGAGTAGAAAAAAACCCTTTTCCATAAACGGAAAAGGGTTTTTGCTTTTATTTTTGTGAAATGCTTCGCCCACTATTATTTCGTGTAGTACATCAACGCAATTGCACCTGGTCCAGTATGAGTACTAATAATAGGTGACGTTTCTAAAATAGACGAAGAAAAGTGCTGGCGAACCTTTTTTAGACGATCCATCACTTGTTCACTAAATGATTCTGCTTCAATATGGGCGATTCCTACGTGTTCCACGTCTTTTGATTCAGTTTCTTTTTCAAATGTTTCCGATAAGAAGTCAAGCACTTGCTTCTGGGAACGCTTTGTTGTAACAGGTGTATATGAACCATCTTGTAAGGAAGCGATAGGTTTAATTTTTAATAACGACCCAAGCAACGCTTTTCCCTTACCAATTCGGCCACCTTTAGCTAAATACTCAAGTGTATCTACAACAATATAAAGGGACGTTTTTGAACGAATATCCGCTAGTTCGGTTAAAATATTATCTAAAGAAGCCCCTTTATTTGCCAGTTCTGCAGCTCGTTTCACTTGAAATGAGAGCGCAATGGAAATAAAACAAGAATCTACTACTGTAACTCGTCCATTTAATTCGTCCGCAGCCATTTGTGCAGAAGCTACAGTTCCGCTCATCGCACTTGTCATATGGATAGACAGGATATGCGTATCAGGCTCATCAAGTAATTCTTCGTAAATTCGTACAAACTCACCAACAGGGGGTTGCGAGCTCTTTGGCAATTCTTCATTCGTTACAAGAAGATGGGCAAATTCTTTTTTCGATATATCTACCCCGTCTAAATAACTTTTTCCATTTATGTTAATTGATAACGGGACTACAGTAACCCCTAATTCTTGTAAAATTGATGACTCTATGTCGCAAGTAGAATCTGTCACAATTTTGATCTTTGTCATTGAAATCTCCCTTTAACAAGGCTTATTAAGAAAGCATAACATACGTTGATTGTAGTATGACATACGTACCCCTCAGTGTAAACGCTATCTTAAAAAGCGCAATTATACGACTATAAAAAAAAGTTCGAACGTAATCGATTACATACTTGATAAATGTTCGGAGCTTGCTCAAATAAAGAACAGATTATGACATACATCTGCACTCAAACGAACACAAATGCCTAATTATTAAGGTTTTGTTAATGTTGTTAAATCTTTATGTCATTTGTAAATCGGCGCTTTTTTTCAAATTCTTTTTACTCTGCTACAATCATATCTTGAAATGCACGAAACGAGAGGACTGTAGAGTTTGCTTACTAAACACGCTTTTGCTTATCTATTATCTCATGGCATCCCAGCAATAGTTGGATTTTTAGGAATCGCCATCTATTCACGCATACTCTCTCCAGAGCAATATGGGCAATTCGCTCTTATTTTCGCAAATGCAGCCATCGTTAATGCCGTTGTATTTGAATGGCTAAAAGTAAGTGTTTTGCGTATGCAGAAACAGCGTGACGTTGGGGAAACGACTTACTATATGACGATAAAAGTTGCGTTTATTGCGCTTATCGTTATTAGTTTCCTTATCGGAATAGCATTAATGCTATTCTCAAACTTTCTTTCGCCATCGTTCCTTTTGCTCGTTTTACTTTTATCTTGGTGTCAGTCTTGGTATCAGCTCAATCTCTCATTATTACGAGCAGAGTTAAACCCAATGGGCTATGGAAAAATGGCTTTTATTCGTGCGATTACAGGGCTATTATTTGCAACGCTCCTTATTACACTCGACTATGGCGCTTTCGGCTTAGTTGTTGGGCTCATCATTGGCTTGCTTCTAGCAGTCGTACCAATGAATTTTAAGCGATGGGGAGTCTTCGTGAAACCGGCACAAGTAAACAGTACGCTCTTAAAACAATTCGCTGGATATGGACTGCCTTTAACGATTACGCTGCTTCTTGGCATCATTATTCACCATTCTGATCGTCTTATCATTCATGCGATGGTTGGCGTAGAAGCCACAGGGCAATACGCAATTGCCTATGACTTGACGGAACAATCTATTTTCACTCTTATGCTCATTATTAACTTAGCCGCTTTTCCGATAGCCGTTCGAGCTTTAGAAAACCGTGGGGAACAAGCTGCTAAGGCTCAAGTAAGAAAAAATACTCGTTTGCTTTTAGGCGTCGGCATACCTGCAACCATCGGCTTTATTTTATTAAAAGACGTTATGGCAACAGTCTTTTTAGGCGCTGCGTTTCAAGAAACGGCCATTGTACTCATACCCTATATTGCAATCGGCGCTTTGTTGAAAGGAATGAAACTTTATGCGGTTGATATCGTTTTTCATCTCACAAAACAGACGAAACTTCAAGTCATTCCTGTGTTGGTGGCTGCCACAGTCAATGTCGCACTAACCATCATACTTATTCCATCTTACGGGCTTGAAGGTGCTGCAATGGCAACGGTTGTCGCCTATGCTTTCGCAATCATCTCTAGCTGGTTGCTTCTTATGAAACAACAAACGACAATACCTTTTCCAGTTAAAGACTTTGTAAAGATTTTGTTTGCAAGTGCGATTATGGCATTGTCGGCGCTTCCCTTTGCTGGTGATGAACGATTAGTCATCTCTCTTTTACAAGTCTTCGTCGCGGGACTGACTTACTGCTTCGTTTGTGGATGCCTCTATTTTAAAGATTTAAAGAACATGTTTTTAAAAAAGAAAGCGAATAAAAACCAGCATACATAAAAGGAGCGAACGAGCATGTTATCGATCATTATTCCCACTTTAGGTCAACGAGAGCAAGCTTTTATCCGTCTTCTCGATAGCCTCCAAGCACAAACAAAGATTGAAATGGAACTAGTCGTCGTCTCCCAAGCGAATCATGATAAGGTCAGTCGTTGGTTAGCCAACACGCCCCTTGCTTATACACACATTCAAATGGAAGAACGCGGCCTGTCAAAAGCGCGTAACCGTGCTCTCTCACACATTACTGGCGACATTGTCACGTTTTCCGATGACGATTGCTGGTATCCAGCACATGCTGTTGCCACAGTTTATGAACGTATGGAGAATGGCGTAGATGCATGTTGTTTTCAAATTTATGACCCTGTTCGTAACGAGCCGTATAAACACTATCATTCTAAATCAGTAGCATCTGTGAAAGGGCGACGGATTTTTCGAACGTCGTCGATTGAATTATTTTTCCGAAAAGATTCCATTCAGACACTACGGTTCCATGAATCATTTGGACTAGGTAGTCGCTATCCAAGCGGTGAAGAGAATCTTTTTCTTAAGCAATTTATTAAAAACGGTAAGCAACTCACCTATTACTCAGAAGTCATCGTCTATCACGAGAAGCCTACACCCCAATCCCGACTCTCGGAAAGCCAGCTTATAAGCAAGGGGCCGTTATTTAAAGCGATGTACAATGCACCTGTTGGCTTTCTTTTTTTAACAGCTTTATTTGTTAAGAAAGCAAGATTTATTGATGGATTTGCATCAAATTATGCGAAGGCAGTTAAAGAGCTAATTATTTTTGCAAATCGCGAGGTGAAGTAGATGAAGAAACTTGCCTTTATTCTTTACTCTTTTGATGCAGGTGGCGTTGAACGCATGACGCTTCATCTAGCCGACTATTTTATCAAGCATGGGTATCGTGTTGACCTTGTTGTGATGAATCCAAAAGGCGAATACGCCGCCCATATTCCAGCTGGTGTCCGTGTAATCTCCTTGTCAAAAAAACAAGCAAAAGCCGCTGTTCCAGGAATGATTTCTTATTTTCGCAAGCAAAAACCCGACATTATTTTTTCAGCGAAAGATTATTTAAACGTGCTGGTGATCTTTGCAAAAAAAATTAGCAGATCAAACGCAACGTTACTCGTCTCAAGCCGCGTTCACTTAAGTGAACAAGCAAAACTAAACCCTTCTTCCGAACAGATGAAAAAATGGGTGAAACGTACTTATCGCTACGCCGATCACGTCGTTGGTGTTTCAAAAGGCGTCGCTGATGATATTCAAATGATAGCTGACTTACCGATTGTGCACACGATCTACAATCCTGTTGTAACAACTGAATTCAAAACGAAAATGAACCAGCGTGTGGACCATCCCTTTTTTTCTACTGATGAGAAGAACGTGTTTCTAACTGTTGGTAGACTTCATGAGCAAAAAGATTACCAAACCTTAATTGATGCATTTGCTATCGTTCATGAGCGCCGACCAGATACGTGTTTACTTTTTGTTGGTGATGGTTGTGAAAAAGAAGCTTTACGAAAGAAAGTAGTCGATAAAGAGCTAAACGATTGCGTTAGCTTTGTTGGGTATCAAAGCAACCCCTATTCCTTTATGAAGCGAGCCGATGTCTTTGTGCTTTCTTCTTTATACGAAGGGTTTGGCAACGTCATTGTAGAAGCGATGGCTGCCGGAACACAAGTTGTCTCAACGAACTGCCCAAGCGGCCCTAAAGAAATCCTTGCGAACGGGACTTATGGACACCTCGTTCCTGTTGGCGACGCACATGAACTCGCTATGGCAATGGAGTGTGCCCTACTTCAACCTATTTCTCCAGCAAAGTTAATGGACCGCGCACATCAGTTTACGGTAGAGGCTTGTGCCGAACAGTACGCCCAACTTTGGTTAAATCCATAAAAAAGAAGTCTTCATCACAACGATGAAGACTTCTTTTTATGGAAACGTCAATGAATCTAATTTATGAAGGTTCTCTTCTTCTACCCAATCCGCTACGTACAATAGCTCATCTTCCACTGTATAGCGATAGATTCGGTTATCAACTAGAAGGTAGCGCGTTTGGTCATGGGTGTCTAACTGTGTCTTGAATTCTTCATATGAGTGGCGATTTAGCTTTTGCTCCTCGCTGGCAAACGTTAAAAACTGCTCTTCCGATAAATGCTCAATATTATTACGTAAATAGCTATCTCCTTCTAAAGCTGATCGTACATCTAGCGTTTGATTGCCACATCCGATTAAAAAGATAAGCGAGAGAAGAACGATAATTTTTTTCACTTCCATTCACCCTCCATATAAATTCTCTCCTCACTATATCTTGATTTTCTCTGGGATGATAGACCTCTCATTTTTGATTGTAAAGGCAGAAACAGCGCGTTTCGAAAAGGTAACCCTATTAAACTAAGCTCTATGTCCATTTTCATTAAAAACGTAAAGATCACTCCACTAAAATCTTAATCTTATCTTTAATAAGCCTTTATAAACGCCCTTATTTATCGTGTTACGATGACGGCAGTTCAATGTGAAAGGATTAATCGATCTATGCAGTCACTCATCTATCCAGTAGCTCGTAGACGTACCATTCCTGTCTATGTAGCGATGTCTTTTTATGCAGGTTGTGCACCCATTGCCGTCATTGGAACGTTCCAGCACCTATTGCCAATCCCTACCTCTGTTTTGCTAACGTTCTTAACTTGTCTACTGTTTATCCTTGTTTTGATGGCAGAGCGGGAAGTCTTACCGCTCAAAGAAATGAACCGAATTGGTTTACTCATGATCGGAGCCGTTACATTTCCAGCTCTTCTTTCGCTTCTTGGGGTTGTCTCTGCTCTCAGTTCGATTCAATCCGTCGAGTACCTTGCTTATATGGAGCAGTCATTACTGAATCGGCTGATCAACTTAACGATGTATTCACTTTTAAGCATCTGTCTTTTAACGTTTCTTTATAAAAATGCCCATCAAACCACAACATCGCTTATGTATGGCTATACGATTGGTATTATTATTCTCACCGCTGGGGGCATATGGCAGTTTTTACACTTTACGATTGGTTACCCTATGCCAGGGTTTGAAACCCGTGCGTACGTACATAGCGTGAATAACGATGTGTTGTTTAACTTTCGATTAACGTCTTTCACAGACGAACCCAGTTTTCTCGTGCCTTTTCTAATAGACGGATTAATTATTGGGGCCTTGTTCCTTACTAGAAAAACATATCTCGTCTTCGCCTCTTTTGCAGTACTTGTATTGGTTTTATCGTTTTCCGTGAGTGGCTATATCAACTTAGCGATTGTCGGTTTTACAACCTTTCTTTTACTCGTATTGAGAAAAAATGTACCTAAAAAAATCTTCTTGTATGGCGCACTAAGTGCGATCGGGATCGCACTCGCAGCATTTACAGTTTTTCCGCAACTGATCACGGCACTCTTTATGCCAATTCTCGGTAGACTTGACGGACTCTTCGATGTCATGCACCATAGTCGACTTTATATGTTAGTTTTTCCTTTCATTTGGCTGTTCGATTACTCGCCTTTTAATACCTTACTTGGATTTGGTCCTGGTAGTTATGACTTTTTAGCTCGGACAAAGTTTCTCAGTCATCAAGGCGCTGTAAGTGGCACTTCGAACAATGTGTTTGTTGATCTGCTATTTGAACACGGATTAATAGGTGGGCTTCTATTTGCAGTAGCGTTTTTGGTTATTGCCACGTACTTGTGGAAGGCACGTAACGCTCATCTGTATTACAGCGTCGCGTTCGTGCTCTGGATTCATCTAGGTATTACAAGCCTTTATCGTGCTGACTTTGCTTCTCCTCGATTCTGGCTAATTATCGTTATCGTCGCCGGTCTCACTGAATTAGCACGTCAAAAAATCTCGATCGCAAGCCAGAAATCTACATTATTGAAAGCGAAGGTGACTACGTCATGAATGTATGTGTAATTGGAACAGGATATGTAGGACTTGTAACAGGGGTTTGCTTTAGTTCACTTGGTCATCACGTCATTTGTGTAGACCAAGATCACCATAAAGTACAAAGCTTACAGGATGGGGTTGTGCCGATTTATGAGCCTGGCTTGAAAGAGCGTCTGGATCAGAATAGAAACGAGCAACGCCTTTCTTTTACAACAGATATGAAACGTGGGATGGCACAGGCAGAAGTAATCATTATCGCTGTTGGGACACCTGCAAACAAAGATGGCTCGGCAGACTTATCATTTATTAAACGTGTTTCGTTAGATATTGGTCATTATTTAACTCCAGGCGTAACAGTCGTCACGAAAAGTACGGTACCAATCGGGACAAATAGAAAGATTAAACAATGGATTGCATTTAGCTGTGGTCATCAGCAATTTTCGGTTGCATCGTGCCCTGAATTTTTACGAGAGGGCAACGCCATAAAGGATACATTAGAAATGGAAAGAGCTGTGTTCGGCGTTGAAGATGCTGTTGCGGAAACCGTATTACGACAGCTACATGAACCTATTCCAACAACCATTGTTGTGACAAGTATTGAAACAGCTGAAGCCTCAAAGTATGCAGCAAATGCGTTTCTAGCAACCAAAATTAGCTTCATAAATGAAGTAGCAAACGTATGTGAAAACGTCGGTGCTGATATCGAGGCACTTGCTACCATTATGGGCCTTGATCACCGTATTGGTCCTTCTTATCTACAAGCAGGAGTTGGTTACGGAGGATCTTGCTTTCCAAAAGACACTCAAGCTTTCATCCGCGTTGCCCAGCAAGCGGGCTACGACTTACAAATTGTACCAGCAGTTGAAAAAGTCAATAAAGAGCAGCGCCAACGGCTCTTTAATAAATTAAAAAGCGTTTATCCTCCCTCTCTTGCAGGAAAGCGAGTCGCTGTCTTAGGTCTAGCATTTAAGCCGAATACTGACGATATGAGGGCTGCACCGTCGATTGATCTTGTAGAAGCGCTCCATCATGCTGGCGCTACAACCGTCGGGTATGACCCAGTTGCTCAAAGCCAAGCGGAGCGTGTACTACCAAATTTAGTACGAACATCATCATGGCAAGAAGCGGTCAAGTCTGCAGATGCTGTCTTTCTTTTAACTGATTGGCCGGAGTTTAAAGCCATTAATTTAAATGAACTAAAATCGCTTATGAATGAACCCATCGTGATTGATGGTCGTAACCTTTTCAAACCTGAAGAAATGTTGAAATATGGTTTTTATTACGACTCTATTGGTCGCACAAAAGTAGATGGACGATCTCTATCTGGAGCGAATGTGTTTTCAAAAGCCTTATATACACAAACAGGAACCAAGTAAGGAGGCCTTTCCTTGTTACGGAATATCGCCATTGGCACAATCGTCATCCTATTTTTAACAGGTTTCTTTTTCATCGATCGTAATAACGCCAATCCATACCGAGAAATTGCTGAAACTGTTGACGCCCAAACGATTGGAGAAATTAAACGGCATCACCTTGCAGCAACATTCGTAGCTGCAAATGGTGAACGTAACAAGCTGTCTCAGCATTTTTCAGAGGATTTAACAGACGAAGAGCTGCAACAGTTCCTTACCATTCAAACGACTGAAGATCCAATCGTTATCACAGAGAACGATCAAGGTGTCACGTTAGCCTGGTCGAACACACTCGTCGAATATGAAAAGGTTGAGAACCTATGGACAATTATAACCATTACGGAGGTCGATGATTAATGGCAGCTCCCCTTGTCTCCATTGTTACACCTGTATATAATTGCGAGACTTTTTTGACAGAAACCATTGAATCGATTCTCAATCAAACATACGAAAATTGGGAATTATTACTTATCAATGATGCATCTAGCGATCAAAGCAAAGCCATTGCAGATTTGTTTCAGCAGCAAGACCCACGCATTCACCTTTATCATTTACCACAAAATCGTGGAGCTGCTGTGGCACGAAATATTGGATTACATCACGCCAAAGGAAAGTACGTTGCATTTTTGGACGGTGACGACTTATGGCGACCCGAAAAACTTGCTCGACAAGTCCAGTTCATGGAGGAAAATGATTATGTCTTCACGTTTACAAGCTACCGCATCATACGCGAAGACGGGAGCGAACGGTCTAAGATTATACCAGCGCCTGAAAAGATCTCCTATGACCAACTCCTTGCCAATACCATTATTGGCTGTTTAACGGTCATGCTCAATCGAGAAGCATTAGGCAAGCTCGAAATGCCAACCATTCGAACAAGGCAAGACTTCATGCTATGGCTGAACATTTTAAGAACAGGAACGATTGCATATGGCATGAATGAAGAGCTTGCCGCATACCGCAAAGTAGGAAACTCCATATCGAGCAATAAATGGAAAGCCGCTAAACAGAATTGGGAGATTTATCGGAAACACGAAGCACTACCCTTTGCAAAAGCATGCCTTGTTTTTTGTAGCTATGCTTGGAATGGGGTCAAAAAACTTTAACCACCCATCACAATTTAGACGAAGCAAAGTGAGGAGCACATCATGGACTCTCTAATTCTTGCATGCCTTATCAGCTTTATAAGTACGCTCATTCTTACCCCTTTTATGATTCGTTTCGCGCACCGGTTTGGCTTTGTCGACAAACCAAATGAGCGCAAAGTTCATCAAAAAGCGATGCCACGAATTGGTGGCCTTGCGTTTATTCTTGGCACGCTTGCTGGTCTCATATTTGTGACAGATCGCTTGCAGGCCGACATGAGAACAACACTATTTATTATTCTCGGTGCCTTGCCATTAATCATAATTGGTTTAATTGATGACCGGTTTATTCTTAAAGCTAAATATAAACTGCTTGCTCAACTCGTTTCAGCAGGTATTGTCGTAAGTTCCGGCTTAACCATCGAATTTATCTCCATTCCGTTTGGAGACAGAGTAGACTTTGGTTTTCTTAGCACAATCATTACAATCTTTTGGCTTATTGCGATTATGAACTCCATCAATTTAATTGATGGGCTAGATGGACTAGCCGCGGGAGTCAGCGTGATCGCATTAACCACTATGCTTGTACTCGCTTCAGGAAATCCAGCTGCCTACGGGCTTGTGTTTGCGTTTGGCATCCCGCTTATCGGGAGTGTTGGTGGTTTCTTGTTTTATAATTTTCACCCTGCAAAACTCTTTATGGGAGATACCGGCTCGCTCTTTCTCGGCTATATGATTGCGGTTCTATCCATTGTTGGGTTATTTAAAAGCGTGACCATGGTTAGTTTAATTGTCCCAATCCTCATCTTAGGTGTACCTATTATGGATACGTTCTTTGCGATTATCAGACGGAAACTTAACAGGCAGAGCATTGGTTCGGCAGACAAAGGACACCTGCATCACTGTCTCTTAAAAAAAGGATATGGCCATAAGCAAGTCGTTTTAACCATTTACGGGGTGAGTATTTTATTTGCTAGTGCAGCCCTTTTAATGACCATGTCCAACCTTTGGCTCTCGCTTCTGCTACTCTTTGTTGTCACGGTACTCATTCAGCTCTTTGCTGAGCTTATTGGTCTAATTGGTGAAAAACGACAGCCGTTATTAAACTTAATAAGACGTAGAGTCTTTAGAAAGACAACAAAAATGGCAATGAGAAGTAAATAAAAGCAAGAAATCGTATTTCATTGTCAAAACCCCCTTGCAGCGCCGTTCTGCAAGGGGGTTCTTCTGTCTACTTATGCTTCTTTTTGGTGAACCGTTACTTGTTGGTATGGCACGTCGATTCCTTTCTCATTAAAAGAATCAAGAATTGCTCGACGTATTTCTCGCTCTACGCCCCACTGCATAACAGGCTTACACAGGGCAATGACACGAATAACAGCACCAGACTCACTAATATCTGTAACGCCCATCATATCTGGCTTTTCAATCATGTTTTCGTCTTTCTCATAAACAACAAGACTCGCGTCCATAATGAGTTGTTGTAATTCCTCCAAATCGTGCCCGTACGAGACGCGCATGTCTACAACTGCGTAGGAGTTTTCTTTGGAGTAGTTTTTCAAGTCTTCAATATGACCATTCGGAATGATATTGACTTCGCCTGTCCAATCTTGAATCTTGGTTACGCGTAACCCAAAATCAATAACTGTTCCTGTGTACTGTCCGGTTGTAATATAATCGCCAACCGAGAACTGATCTTCATACAAAATAAAGAATCCTGTAATCACATCTCGAACGACGTTTTGAGCACCAAAACCAATGGCGAGCCCTAGTACACCTGCACCTACAAGAACAGATGCT
Organism: Shouchella phoenicis; assembly: GCF_047238345.1. Classification (NCBI taxonomy): domain Bacteria; kingdom Bacillati; phylum Bacillota; class Bacilli; order Caryophanales; family Bacillaceae; genus Shouchella; species Shouchella phoenicis. Next base: position 3,700,953 of record NZ_JBDFMQ010000001.1, read on the forward strand.
AGATTAAACCCAAGTTCATCCAATACAAGCAAGATTGCGATGAAATACACCACATTTGCTACAACACTATGTAAAAGGGAAGTGAGCGTCTTACTTCGTTGTTCTGAGACATTTACATACTTTCCATCACGCTTCTGCAAAACTCTTGAAATGACCCGCTTTAACACGCCTAAAACAATACGAGCAAGAATTAAAATAACAATAACTTTTACAAGCGTACTTAAAACGGTTATCCAGAACTCTGTATCTGATAGTAATGCATACGTAGAGTTCCATAAATCATCAAACATAGAAACCTCCTGCAATCATAAGATCTTTTATTCATTATCCTTTTTTACATCTTTTAAAACATACCCGATATTCATTAACGCCGCTTCAATCGTTTTCACAAATGCCACGTCTAATCCGACAAGTTGATCTCGAATATGATGTTCATGGGCAAGCTGAACAGGAACACCTGACAACATGACTTTTACACCCATCAATCTTAATGCCGATACAAGCGAATGAAGCAACTCTGCAAAACTCGATGCGCTATACTTCACTTCCGATAGGTCAATAATAAAATGATTAACACGATGATCAAGGGCATAATTCATCGTATCTTCTAAAATCTTCTTTCCTCGCTTTTTATTAATGTTTCCTTGGATCGCTAAAATAGCTAAACCTCTTCGTATCGGAATGATTGGAACGCTCAAAAGCTCAATGTCAGCAAATGTTTCATCAAGCTCGATAATATAAGAGAGCACGCTCGCAATGGTCTTAAGAAATTCAATATCATCATCACTAAATCGTTTTTCTTCATGATCCATGATGCAAAGGGTACCAAATGTGTCCCCTGCCATACTCTTTAACTTTACGCCCATAAAGCCACGTACGTTCCACTCTCTAGCTGCAAGCTGGTCTTGCGTGTGCGGGTTTGTCATAAGATTCTCGAATCTAGCATAGTCTTTATCATTCTCAAACACTTGCTTACAGCTAGATTGAACATAATCAAGTTCTAAGCCTTTAGAGAGAATCGTTTCTTCATCATTATAGGCATTTACGATTTTTATCGTTTGGTTTTCTTTTCTTGCAATATAAGCGGTGTTCACACCTAATTTATTGGAAATAAGTTTAAATAGTTTGTTGGATACTTCAATAACGGATTCGTAATTCGATTCAAATTTCATTTCTTCCATATAATCTGCTCCTTTAAACCTAAAGCGGGATGTCTGATTTTCTTAGCTCCTTTCCCATACCCACATCTCATTTTTTAAAACTTCTTTTTTAATGATGCCCAATCAACGCTGGTGTTAAGCATATAAAAAAGGTTTGGCGCTTATGCCAAACCTTTTTAAAATCCATTATTCACCTAGCTCTAACGCAATCTCCATCATTTTTGTGAATGATGTTTGGCGCTCTTCCGCTGTTGTTTCTTCTTGCTTATAAATGTGATCGCTGACCGTTAAGATACATAGTGCATTCACGCCTGCTTCAGCTGCATTCATATAAAGAGCTGCTGCTTCCATCTCAATGCCGAGGATCCCCATTTTACGCCATTTGTCATTTGCCTCTTTATCAGCGCTATAGAACGTATCGCTTGAAAGGATGTTTCCAACGTGGACTGGATATCCTTTTTCATCTGCAATCTGCTTTGATTTCTCAAGTAAAGAATATGAAGCGACAGGTGCATAGTGACCAGGAATATGGTATTGACTCACATAGCTTGAGTTTGAAGAAGCACCCATTCCAATAATGATATCGTATAAATTTAAGTTATCTTGTAACGCACCACAAGAACCAATACGAATTAAGTTTTTAACGCCATAAATGTTGATAAGTTCCCATGAGTAAATTCCCATTGAAGGCATACCCATTCCCGTACCCATAACGGAGATCTTCTTTCCATTATACGTACCTGTGTACCCTAACATATTACGCACACTATTGAACTGCTCAACATTTTCTAAGAACGTATCTGCAATAAATTTTGCGCGTAGCGGGTCACCAGGAAGAAGGACCGTTTCCGCAATCTCTCCTGTAGGATTAATATGAGCTGTTTGTTTCATGTCTGACATGTCATTGCACTCCTTTTATTCATTTCCAGTCATTAGTATTGGCTAAAAAATCGTTTCCATTACTACATTAACAAATCCTTACACCATAATCATAGCCAAACCCTACACAATTCGCAAAGATTTCAATGTTCATATGAAAAAACCTACCCTAAAGCACTGACTTAGGGTAGGTTTGGGCACTATTCGTATTCTTTTTCAATCGTTTTCGTGCTTCTAACCGTATCGATTGGTCGAACGGCACTTTCAATTTGCTCTCGTTGCGCCTCAAGAAACGGTGGGAGCGATAGTTTTTCACCAAGCGTTTCGTACGGCTCATCTCCCATAAATCCAGGACCATCTGTAGCAAATTCAAACAACACTTGCGGAGAAACGCGCGCATACAGCGATTCAAAGAAATGACGATTTACATAACCAGATGTTTGGAAGCCAAGAGATTCAAGATGCTTCGTCCACTCATCAAGTACAGCACGGTCTTCTACTCGGAATGCAGCGTGGTGAACAGTGCCATAGCCTTGTTGCGCACGCGGCAGAATGGAATTATGCTCCACAACAATTTGTGCACCGTTTCCGCCTTCTCCAACTTCATATAAGAATCGTGAACCTTCATGAGCTATTTCTTTGAAGAAAAGCGCATTTTCAAGAACTTGTTTAAAGAAATCTACATTCGCAACTCGGACAAAAATGGGACCGAGTCCAGTAATTGCATATTCCAATGGAACTGGACCATCTTGCCAAGGTACACCTGCAGCGACACCTTTGTTGTTTTCATCAGAAATCAATTGATACTGCTGATCGTCAAAATCTACAAACGAAAGAGTTTTCTTCCCAAACTCTTCTTTCACACCAGTGTGCTTGACGCTTAAACGATCAAAACGCTTTTCCCAGTAATCCATTGCTTCGTCCGTCGGTACTCGGAATGAGGTTTTAAAGATTTCGTCTGTTCCGTGTGACCCTTTAGGAATACCAGGGAAATCAAAGAATGTCATATCTGTTCCTGCGTTTCCTTTATCATCCGCAAAAAACAAATGGTACGTTTGAATATCATCTTGGTTGACTGTCTTCTTCACTAGCCTCATGCCAAGTGTATAAGTGAAAAACTCATAGTTCTTTTCTGCACTACTTGTAATGGCTGTTACGTGGTGAACACCTTTTAAATGATTCATATGAGTACCTCCTCAAAAAGTAAAATATCTCTAATTAAATTATAACTAATTCGAGATAAATGTCAATACATCGTTTTACGTTCGCTTCTGTTACTATGTCCAACTTATTAAAAAGAACTCTGACTACCTATGATAGCCAGAGCCTCTCCTTTATTCTTGTTCTTCATCCTCTTCTTCCTGAGCAGCAAGTACGCCGCCTTCTTCAAAGAAACGATCCACACGTGTTTCTACATCTTGATCCTCTACTAACGGCGGTGCGTGGTGCGGTTTTAACCGCGCATCAATGATGACGGCATCACAACCCCAATGTTTATGTTCGATGAACGCATTAACACCGTGAATATCATGAGACGGGTTACTCCTTGTGAATGTTGCCCATAAGAAATTCTCCAATGATTCACTAAGAAATTCACTATCGTCACACACCACAATGAGTGGACTCCGCTCTACATTTACTTCACTCAATCCATTTGCTAATTGCTTCATTTCTTCTTCAACCGACTCATAATCTTCAAAATCAGTCGTAAGCTCTACTGCAACAACTCCTGGCATGACGAGGTTTGCATCTTGAATACCTTTAACCTGCTTCATTCCATTTGGCACTTGTTTACAAAGGTCCCGTTTCACATCACCATAAGCGGCAAAGGTCACTTTACTACCTCGATTTAAGCCTGTTCCGCTGTAATCGAGCGTATCGATGGTAGAGTTCGTTTGGAAGTGAAGGTCTCGCTTTAAATCAATACGCTCTAAAATGTATTGAATAAACGCTGCTTCATCATGTGTATGAATCGGCTCTTCGTCTTCTGCAGTTAGAAACAAATACTTCGCTAAGCTTAACTGGCCAAAACCTAAAATACGGTTTGCAATGGTTAGTAACTCGGTAGGCTCTTTCACCTTTTCATACGGGGTATAACGCTCACTCCCAATAGCAAATAAAAGCGGGTGAACCCCAGCTGCATCAATTGCATGTACTTCCTTCACACCTGGTAACTCTTGCGTTACCGCATCCCCTGTTATTTCATGAATTAACGCACCAAAGCTCGTATCTTCTTGCGGCGGACGGCCGACTACCGTAAATGGATAAATCGCGCCTTTTCTACCGTAGACTTTATGAACTTTCATTACTGGAAACTCATGCGTCAAGCTATAATAACCTAAATGATCGCCGAATGGCCCTTCTGGCTTCGTATCATCTGGATAAATTTCACCTGTAATTACAAAGTCGGCATCATGACTAATACAGTAGCCATCAACGTAACCATAGCGAAAGCGTCGATTTGCTAGCAAACCAGCAAACAACATTTCACTAAGCCCTTCTGGTAACGGCATAACCGCTGATAGTGTATGAGCTGGTGGACCACCAATGAAGATACTTACTTTAAGCGGCTCCCCACGCTTTACCGCTTTCGTTTGGTGAACACCTATGCCTCGTTGAATTTGATAATGCAATCCAACTTCTTTTCCGACCTCATACTCATTGCCATCAAGCTGAACGCGATACATGCCTAAATTGGCAGACATCATCCCCGGCTTGTCCGGATCTTCTGAATACACTTGCGGCAAGGTAATAAACGAACCCCCATCATCTGGCCACGATTGAATGAAGGGGATATCGGTTAATTCAATTTCTTCTAGTTTTGACCCATTTAAGCCTGGCTTTCTCATTGGCAACGCTGCTAGTGCTGAAAATCCATTGCCAATATGTTTAAACGGACTTTTCACAGCTTGCATCGGATCATCCCGAAGCGCAATAATGTTCTGCACCGAATCCCAGTTTTTTCGAAACATAAACTTACTTCGTTCAATGGAGCCAAAAAGATTTGCGACCGCAGGATACTTTGAGCCTTTTACATTCTCAAATAAGATTGCTGGTCCGCCCTCTTTGTATGCTCTACGCTGAATAGATGCCATCTCTAGGTAAGGATCAGCCTCTTCTTTTATGCGCACAAGGTGACCATGTTGCTCTAGATCGAGCACGCATTCCTCTAAACTTTGATACATTACGCTACCTCCCAAAGAGCTTGTTCTTGCATCTATTATGCTTGCATTCACAAAAGCGAGTCAAACTTCAACCAATTTTCTTATTAGGAGAAAGACTTCACTTATAAAATATATCCTTTAATAATAATTTTTTATTGATAATCGATAAATATAGTCATACAATAAGAGAAAACAGAAAAGAGGAACCCTTTTGAGAAAAATGATCTTGCCTCTACTTATTCTGCCTCTACTAGCTAGTGGCTGTATAAATCAACCGATTTCAGAGGAAAAATCGTTCATGTCCGTTACGATTGTCAATGAATCAGACATTCCGGTTCAAGGTTTTGAGATTGATTATGAATCTGGTAAGGGTGGAACCTACAATGCAGATGGATCCATTACAAAAAAAGGGGAAGAAATGACGTTTGAATTTACAGAGGAAAATGAGTGGATATCTAGTGACGAACATGACTTCTCCTTCTTTCTTGTTGTCGACGAGGAATCGTACGATCTACAGCAAGTTTTTTCACTCGAAATCGTTGAGAATCGAGACCATCGCTTTCGGTTAGTAGGGGAAACACTCGAGGAAGCTCGGCTACAGCTAACGGATTAAATGCTAAAAAAGACAAGGGCGTCACCCTTGTCTTCTCGGCTTACAATGATTGATCAATGATTTTCTTTGAATGTGCAACAGAAAGAATGGCAAACACAGAATAGAGCGCAGTGTACACAATCATAACGATGAGCATCGGAATGTGCATTTCGTTTCCAAACATAAACCATCCCGAACGTACGGCAAAATAACTATGCAATAAACCGATTAATAACGGAATGCCGAAGTTGTAAAGTTGGCGCACTTTTAGCCCTTTGAGCAAATCTTTTTTCGTGAATCCAATTTTTCGTAAAATGGTATAGTCTGGTTGATCCGCTTCACTTTCATCCATTTGTTTAATATAAAGGATACAGCCTGACGTAAATAAAAACGCAAAACCAAGAAACCCTACGATAAACATGGTTAGCCCCATTTGTTGTTTTTGAGATTGCTCGCTTTCTAGCTGAGATATAGCCAATTCGTTAAATGAATGGGTGTTGTCCATAAACCAATTGTTTGCTTCTTCCAATTCAGATAGATCCGCAATATTTACGGCGTATTCAGTTCGTGGCGCTTCTTCCGAGTCCACATGTTGATACACCTCATCTGCCACAATTAGTGCAGGTAACCCACCGACTGTTAAGATATAGTTGACTACTGGCTCTTCGCCTTCCCCAATAAACGTCAAATCAATTTGATCTTCAGGCGTATGAATGGAGACCGTGCCGCTATCATTAAGCTCCATGACAACTTCTAAGACCGGCGCCATCGGTGTAAAAAAAACATCCCCAGCTTGTACAGAGACTCCTTCTACGTCCTTGTCACTTATCATAGGGAGGAGCATCGCTTCCGTATCAACAAAAAAAGAATCATTCTCTTGAACAAAAAGATCGTCTACATCGGCATAAATTTCTTTTACTTCGGTTTCTTTTAACTCATACGCGATTTGTTCTCCATCTAGAAAATGGATAAGGTCCGTTCGATCTTGCTCATCTATAAAACCAAAATGATTTGGCGCATTAAATTGAGCATTCTCGCTTGCGGAATAGTAGGAAATATAGCTCAACGATAGTAAACCAATTGCTAGTGCAGAAACTGTTGTAATAATCGTTAACAACATCGCACTTGATTTCATCCGAAACATAATTGACGAGAGAGACAAGACTTTTGTGACAGACATATACCCTGCTTGTTTTTTACGGGCAAGTTTTGCCAAGAAGGAAACGGAACCTCGATAAGATAGATACGTTCCTAAAATAACGGCACCTAGCGTGTAGCCCATGCCTAAAAATAATGTTCCTGCAGTACTTGCAATGGTCTCACTAAAAAGAATCGTTGAAACGTAATAACCACTTCCAATAAGAAGAATGCCTAAGATGCCAATAATCACTTCCCAGACACTTAACTTCTTTACTACAATTTCAGTACGCTTTCGAAAATGAAACAGCTGCAGTATGGTACGACGTTTAAGGAATAAGGCATTCGTCAGCATTACAAACAAGTAGATTCCTATAAACACCAGCAACGTCTGGAGAAAAGCTGTACCAGAAAAATGAAGCGAAACCACTTCTTCTACACCGATGATGTTTAATAAAATCATCGTCACTAACTTTGACAACAAAAACCCAGCTGTAATGCCGACGACAAGAGCAATAAGGTAAAGGTACAGAATCTCTAGCTGTACGAGACGGAAAATACGCTGCTTTGTCATCCCAATTAATTGCAAAAGCCCTAACTCCTGACTTCGGCGCTTCATCATCAGGTTATTTGCATAAAGAAGGAAAAAAGCAATGATGAAAAATAACAGTACAGAAGCTATGCCAATACCAGCTGTACCACGCATCGTATCTTCAACGGTTTCCATTGCCGGCGCATACCGCAATGTGACAAACGCAAAATAAAGCGCCACACTAAAACTAATGGAAAAGAAGTACATCGCGTAAGTGCCTGCGTGTTTTTTTAAATTCTTAAGGGCTAGTGCATTACTCATCATGAACCCCGCCTAACACTGCTTGCGTTTGCATAATATCTTTAAAAAATGCCTTTTTTGATTGCCCACCTTTTGTTAATCTCGTAAAAATTTCACCGTCTTTGATAAACACGACACTTGATCCATAACTTGCTGCAGCCGGATCATGGGTGACCATCATAATGGTTGCCTTGCGCTCTTCATTGAGCTGACTTAACTTTTCCAACAAGCTAGAGGCTGCTTTTGAATCAAGTGCGCCAGTCGGTTCATCGGCAAAGATTATGCTCGGTTCATGGATAAAAGCTCTCGCTGCAGATGTTCGCTGTTTTTGTCCACCTGATAATTCATTTGGATATTTATTTGCCAGCTCTTCAATTCCAAGCTGTTTTGCAATTGTCTCAAATCGGCTTGAGGCTTCCTTCTTACTCACCTTCTGAACCGTTAAAGGTAAAATAATATTTTCCTTTACGGTTAAAGAATCGAGCAAGTTGTATTCTTGAAAAATAAAGCCTAATTCTTTTTTTCGGAACTCAGCTAGATGTTTTTCCTTCATCCCTGTAAGTTCCATTCCGTTGGCTAAAATCGATCCGCCACTTGCCCGATCGATTGTCGACAATACGTTGAGCAACGTCGTCTTTCCAGAACCTGATGCACCCATAATGCTGACAAATTCACCTTCGTAAATGCGTAGGTCGATCTTCTTTAGTACTTCTTGTTTATTCCACTTATTCCCGTAGCTTTTAGATAACTTATTTGCATGTAGAATTTCCACGTTAACACTCCTCTTTTATCCCTGTCTTTCTGTAACTTCAGTATAGGAGGATCTGCAAATAGAGTCCTTCGAAAGAGCGAACAATATGCGAAAGCATGTGACACTCTTGTCACATGCTTGTGAGCGACGTGAATTGATTTTTTCGGGGGAACAACATTGTTACCGTCGTTCCTTTTCCAAGTGTTGATTGAACCGTCAATTGAATCGCAAGTCCATCTGCCACTTTCTTTGCAAGATAAAGGCCCATCCCACTTGCAGCCTGCTCATGGTGGAACGTTGTCGAGGTAAATCCTTTTTCAAAAATACGTGATAGATCCTGCTCCGCAATTCCCTTGCCTTCATCTTTTACCACTAGCTCAATTTGTCCGTTGTGGGATTGAGATGAAATGGAAATGTCTCCAGAATAACTATACTTCACCGCATTGGAAAGGATTTGCCTAATGAGAAAAGCCAGCCATTTCGCATCGCTGTATACAAAAGGTTCTTTAAGCTCAAGCTCAATTCCAATCCCTTTTTGCATGCACCACTGCTGAAACGTACGAATTTCTTGATGAAACACCGACTCGAGCTCTACTTTGTCCAAATAAAGATCATTTTCAATAAAATCCATACGCTTTTGATAAAGTTGTTGATCCAATAAGAGGTGAATGCGTAGCCATTCAAGATGAAGAGCTGTATTCGCCTCTTTTTCTTCAAGCCGATCAATGATCAGCCCCATTGTTGTTAATGGTGTCTTGACTTCATGAATCCACGCCATCATTTCATCTTTATCGTTGTCTACTTGTTGACGGTGAGTCATGTATTTTTGAAAAAGATGGTTTCGTTGTTCTTCAAAGGCGGTTTCTACCATCGTTTCAAAGGGGGATTGACCATCTGGTAAATCGGAGAGTTGTTCATGTTGATCGTACTGTTCTAACTGCTGGTAAAATCGTGATTCTTTATAATAACGAAACACAATAAAGATGATGAATAAAATAGATGAAAGCAATAATGGATAGCCAATTTTCTCAACATCTAAACTTTGATCGATAGCTGCAATAAACAAAATAAATCCATGCAGAAAGAAGATGAAGGCAATCCACGCCCCCCTTTCTTTCATAAACCGTCTTTTCATCACGCTTCTCCTTCGGTCGCTACGTATCCTTGTCCAACTTTCGTTTCAATGTAGCTCCCTAAACCTAATGCTCCTAGCTGTTTACGTAGTCGGTTAACGTTTACAGTTAATGTATTGTCGCTAACAAAACGCTTATCGTCCCAAAGTTCACGGATGAGATCGTCTCGCGAAACGATTTGGTTTTTCTTTGAAACTAAATGCTTAAGAATAAACATTTCATTCTTCGTTAACTCAATCTTGCTTTCTTCAGTAGAAACCGTGTTATTTTCAACATTTATCGTTGCTCCATGCCACATAAGAAAGGCATGTTTTTGTTCGCTATTATAATTATAGACGCGCCGTAATGTTGCTTGAATTTTGGCAATTAAAACATCGAAATGAAATGGTTTTTGTATATAATCATCTGCCCCAAGCTGCATTGACATCACTTGATCCATTGGATGTTCTCTTGAAGATAGGAATAAGATTGGGATTGTTGAATGGGTCCGAATCATACGACACCAGTGAAACCCATCATATTTCGGGAGTTGAATATCAATTAAAACGAGGTCAGGTTCCACCTTCGTATATGTCTCCATTACTTGATTCCAATCATCAATCCCATAGACACGATAATCCCACTGCTTTAATTGTTGTTTTATTTCAGCAAAAAGTGCTTGATCATCTTCAATTAATAAGATTGCGGTCATCCATTTTCACCCTTTTCGTCACCAGTTTATCTGTGCTTAAGCTTAATTGGATTTACAAGGAATTGCAAACAGACAAAGATTGAACGACCTCATTGCAAGGAAAAAACTGCCTTAAATCGTTGTAGCAACGATCTTTAAGACAGTTCATGTATGGTATTAAACGCCGATCCCCACTTGAAACGATGCTTCTGTTGCATTCTTCACCTCATCAAGCGTCACGCCCTCTTGCAATTCCAACAAGGTCATCTTGCCGTTGTTAAATTCAAAGATCGCTAAATCTGTAATTAATAAATCCACAACGCTCTTCCCGGTTAGTGGCAGTTCACACGTTTTCTTTACTTTTGACTCACCGTATTTATTCGTATGATCCATAATCACAACCGTCTTCTTCGCGCCTTGAACAAGGTCCATCGCCCCGCCCATCCCTTTCACCATTTTTCCAGGGATCATCCAGTTCGCGAGATCGCCTGTTTCAGAGACTTCCATGCCTCCTAAAATCGCTAAATCAATGTGGCCACCACGAATCATCGCAAACGATTCAGCGCTATCAAAATAAGACGCACCTTTTTTCGCTGTCACGGTTTCTTTTCCAGCATTAATTAAGTCCGGATCTACTTCCTCCTCGTTCGGATAACGTCCAATTCCAAGCAAACCATTTTCAGACTGAAGCATCACATTGACGTCTTCTGGAATTAAATTCGCGATTAATGTCGGCATCCCAATTCCAAGATTCACACACATACCATCTTGAACTTCTTTTACAGCTCGCTCTAAAATACGTTTTCTTGTATCCTTCATTTTATGCCCCCTCCTCAGTTCGTACTGTACGTCGCTCAATTCGTTTTTCGTAGGTATCACCAACGAACACATGCTGCACGTAAACACCTGGGAGATGAATGTCATCTGGATCCAGTTCCCCTATACCGACAAGTTCTTCGACTTCAACAATCGTCACTTTTCCCGCTGTTGCAACTAATGGGTTAAAATTACGTGATGTTTTTCTAAAAACGAGGTTACCAAACGGATCTGCTTTCCATGCCTTGACCAATGCCACATCTCCCACAATGCCCCGTTCCATCATGTATCGTTTCCCATCGAACGTTTTTTCTTCTTTGCCTTCTGCAACCGGCGTATCAACTCCTGTTGCCGTGTAGAATGCTGGAATACCTGCACCACCTGCACGCAACCGCTCAGCCAGCGTCCCTTGAGGCACAAGTTCAACTTCAAGCTCTTCCTTTAAAAATTGTTGTTCAAATTGTTTATTTTCCCCTACATAAGACGAAACCATTTTCTTAATCTGCTTATCTTCAAGCAATAATCCTAATCCAAAATCGTCTACCCCACAATTGTTGCTGACGACCGTTAACTCTTTAACCCCTTTGCTTTTTACTGCAGCAATTAAATGTTCAGGAATGCCACACAAACCAAATCCACCTACAACCAGTGTTTGCCCATCTTGAATCTGGTTCATAACAGCTTCTAAAGAATCAATGACTTTATTCATGTACGAGACCTCCTTAATCGTAAGAAAAAATAAAAGCGCTTTCATTTTAGTCTAACAGGATTTCGCTATCTTTTCTATTGGAACGCTGCTTTATTTCTCAATTTTCGTTACATACAAATCTAGGCGTACACCTCCCATATTTATGAATACGTTAGTTATAAGCCTAGATGACGGGAGTGAGACCATGTCAGATATTGAAAAGGAATTATTTGGGTCATGGACTCAAGCGATCGGTACCATTGTAGCAGCGGTTGCCGATACCCCATCAGCACGGTTAACTCCAGAACAAGTGAATCATCTTGGTTTGTATGGAAACGCCCTACAAGCAACAGGAAATGGCTTAATGGCGGATACAAGTGAAACCGGCTCAATGAATCAGGTCGGCAACGCGGTTCAAGCCGCAGGGAATACAATCATTGTAGGGGCACTTACACTTCCATTAGATGAAACTGTCGAGCAAAACCTCATTATAAAAGGGAACCTCTTTCAAGCCACTGGTGGAGCCGTTACGTTTAATGAAGACCTAAAGGAAGATGTTAGTACGGCTGCACTTTATGCAGTCATTGGTGACTTTTTGCAAATTGTTGGCAACGCCACCCAAGCTTACGCAGCCCTCTCGGATTTTATCGTTGATGACCATGAAGAACTTGTGAATTCTGTCGGCAGTTGGATACAAGCGGTTGGCGCTGTCTTATCTGCATTAAGCATAACAAAAGCTCTACCATCTTCAGACAAAGCGCCTAAAGAGGAAGAGCTTGTGAACTATGCTTAACCGTACATGTAAAGTGTAATCATTGAGATGAAGTAACCAATGACAATAATAATTGACGGTAGCCAAAACAAACGACCTAACTTCTCATTTCTCCAAATACCAAGCAATACAACTGTTGTTAGCACCAGTAAACCAATTAACGTAATCCAATTACTCGTACTTGCGCTCAATAACAAAGCATCTTGACGATAAAAAACGTCTGCTAGAGCAAGTAGATTTAAATTAAACATATTGCTTCCAATAATGACACCTACAGCGGCGCTAAATTGATCACGTTTTAATGCTAAATAAATGACAGATACTTCTGGTAAAGACGTTGCTCCTGCAAGAAGTAATGACCCAACAAATGACTGACCTAGCCCACTCTCAATCGCAATTTGATCCCCGATAATGGTTAAATAAGAACCTGCAGCTAAAATAATGAGGGCTGCAATCACAAAACGAGTAATCGCTCCTTTTAGTGACATGGATACATCCTTAGCAGCTGGTGGTTCATCTGGAAGCATATTCCGACGATTTAAATAGTACAAGCCACCAAAATAAACGGCAACCACAAGCATCAAATCAAGACCAACACTAAATAGAGAGACAGAGAACTGCGTTAGTAGAGAAACCGCAACAATTAGGGTCAAAATTAAGCTAAGCGTTCCTGGCATGACATTTTTTTGTGATACATGCGTGTACATTCGTTTTTTTCGAAACCATAAATCCCCTAATGCAAGTACCAGTAAATTAAATAGATTGCTTCCAATGACGTTTCCTACAGCTAAATCAGGGCTTCCTATTACTCCAGCTGTAATGTTTGTTGTCACTTCTGGCAATGAAGTCGCACCTGCAATCAAGACGGCACCTGTAAAGAAGCCCGTCATCCCTGTTCGTAACTGAATTGTATCTGCATATGTAGATAGCTTTACTGCAGCAAAGACTGTTACTGCTGCAAGAAGGATAAAAATAAGATATAACATGGTAAACTCCTTTTTTTGCTCTACTTGGGTAGAGCACCTTTCCGACTTTTGTCATCTTACATAGGATGTGCAAGAAGCTTTTTTTTACGCTTCAATTTGTTAATGTTTGGAGGTACTCCTATGAACCTGATGACGCGGTTGACTCAAAAGCAATCAGAAATAATCGACCAGCTATTGAGCCATCAACAACAGGATGGATCGTACTTGCTATGCTTTGAATCAGGAACTATGACTGACGCATATATGCTTTTGCTTTTAGCCCACTTTGATTGTGATCAGAGTTTACAACATAAATTAGCACATCGGCTTCACCGAACTCAGGCGAAAGAAGGTTATTGGAAGCTTTACGAAGACGATGCTGGCCATCTCTCTTCTACGATTGAGGCATATGTTGCTCTTTACGTATCAGGATTTGCAAAAAAAAGCGATCTCAACATGAAAGCAGCTGAGGCCTTTATTTTACAACATGGTGGAGTTGAACGTGCACATATCGCTACGAAGACCATGCTCGCGCTACATCATTTATACCCGTGGCCGACGTTTTTTCCACTGCCCCTATTTTTACTCGGCTTACCAAGATGGTTTCCTTTTAGCTTTTATCGTTATAGTTCTTATGTTAAGACCCATTTCGCGTCTCTTCTTATATTAGGTCACACACGCTTTCATGTAAAAAGAAAGCATAATCGACTTATACAACATTTATACAAAACGACCAAGCATTTGCAGCTACGTAAACAGCGTCGACGCGCCCTCTCAAAGCAAACCATGCGGGCCTTTCAGAAGGCTGAAGCCTATCTATTAAAGCATATTGAACACGATGGCACGCTTCATAGCTACTCGAGTGCAACGTTTTTAATGATCTATGCCTTACTCGCATTAGGCTATAAAAAACACTCACCTATCTTGACCCAAGCATTAGCTGGCTTACAGACCCACGCTTACTTGCATGAAAACAACAAAGAAGGACATATTCAAAATTCACCATCTGCTATTTGGGATACTGCTTTAATTGCCGCAGCTATTCACCAAGCCGATTCTATATCATATACCGAACAAACCAATACTTCTACTCAGTATGTTTTAACAACTCAACATGCCTCTGGAGGCTGGGGGTTTTCTGCCAGTAATTCATCAAACCCTGACGTTGATGATACCCAAGCCAGCTTACGATTCCTGTCTGCATCCTTAGACGATATTCATACGAATAGCGCATGGCGTTCCGGCTTTTCATGGTTATTAGATCGACAAAACCGAGACGGAGGCTGGGCAGCTTTTGAGAAGAATAGTGGCGCTACGATGTTAGTACCTCTCCAAAATGCGACGGATACAATTAATGATCCATCTGCTCCTGATGTAACAGGAAGAACCCTTGAGTGTCTTGGGAATTATGGTCACCTTACAGTCAGGCATCCTGCTATAAAGCGGGCTGCTGCGTGGTTAGAAAACAACCAACAAAAAGACGGAAGTTGGCAAGGAAGATGGGGGGTTTCATATATTTATGGAACCTGGGCTGCTGTTACAGGGTTGCGTGCTGTAGGAACGCCAATAGACACAAATAGCTTACAACGAGCTCGGCGCTGGCTAGAAAACATTCAGCTTCTAGACGGTGGTTGGGGAGAGTCTTGTAAAAGTGATGTGGCACAACGGTTTATTCCCTTACAATTTTCAACAGTCGTCCATACAGCTTGGGTATTAGATGCATTAGTCTCGCTTTATGAACGACCAACTAAACAAATGGAAGATGCACTTGATAAATTATTAGATTGGGTTTGTACAACGAACATCCGCACAACGTATCCAACTGGTGGCGGTCTACCTGGTCAATTTTATATTCATTACCATAGCTACCCACTTTTATGGCCGCTTGTCACCATCAATCGCTATAAACAAAAATACATGAAAACTAAGGCGATAGAATCAAGAAACTAGCCCTGTCCAACTCACCTTTTCAAACATAAGGTATAGGAACACAACCGTGTTAAACCGACTAATTTGTTTTGAAAGGAGATCCGATGAGTACAATTGATCCGCAATTAATGAATACGTTTCGTTCTAAGATGAAAAACCCAAGACACTTTCACAATGTCTGTAAAATTCTTTGTAGCAAGCGCTGCCAAGATTTAAATCACTACGGCAAATGTTGCTCCATAATTGATGAGCTTTCCCAATGTTTAGGTGTTCCTGTGTCACCACAGCAAAGAGATCGCCATGCACAGTGGTTGATGAACTGTCGTGTCGACCCTCAGAATCGCAATCATCGTCGTGATATGTGGGGAATGGTTACAGGTAGAAAACGATAGAATGACAAGAGGCGCAATCTGCTATGGATTGCGCCTAATGATATATCGCCTTACCGTTTCAATCGTTGTACGGTTGCAAGAAGAACAAAAGAAAATAGTACAATCGAAAGAACCCAATACGTTGCCATTACGGTATTTCCTGTCTCAACAGCTAGATAAATACTGATAGGAATGGTTTGTGTGACGCCTACTATACTGCCTGCAAACATGAGCGTTGCACCAAATTCTCCTAAGGCACGTGCGAAGCCAAGGGTGAAACCGGAGACGAGGGAACGCCACGCTAACGGCATGCTAACGTAGCGAAACACAGCCCACTCACTTGCTCCCATCTGACGTGCAGCATCTTCAAGATCGTCTTCTACCGCTTCAAATCCGTTCATCAACATTTGATAAATTAAAGGAAAAGCAACAACTGTTGCAGCTATAATAGCAGCCACCAAAGTAAATACAATCGGCTGATTAAATAATTGCTCATACCATTGTCCAATTACGCTACGCCTACCGAACACAACTAATAAACCAAAACCAATGACCGTAGGTGGTAACACAAGTGGCAAAATTAAAAGGGTTTCCACAACGACTTTCCCTTTGAAAGTTCGTTTTTTTAAAAACCAAGCAGCACATAAAGCGAGCAGAAAAGCTAGTACACTTGCGACACTTACGACCTGTAAGGAAACAAAAATCGGCGTCCAAAAGCTTGAATCAATCACTTAATGACCTGCTTGAAATCCGTAAGATTCAAAAACTGTCCGTGCCGAATCTTCTTGAAGCCAATGATAAAATGCGCTCGCAGCATCATTCTCACTCAGCTGTCCGATCGGATAGTAAATCGGATCATGACTATTTGTAGGAGCCTCGGCTACAATTTCAATTGCATCCCCTGCAATCAGCGCATCTGTCTGATAGACAATCCCGACATCCGCATTCCCCGTCTCCACATATGTAAGTACTTGTCGAACATCTTTTCCGTAAATAAGCTTGTCCTCTATCTTGCTAAAAAAGTCTAGTGAATCAAGCGTTTGTTTTGCATAGCGACCAGCCGGGACTGTGTCTGTTTCACCGATTGCCAACCCTTGATAATCTGAAGAAAGAAGATCATCCCAATTGGTAACTTCCCCAGATACCTCAGGAGTCGTGATCAAAACAAGCTTGTTTTCTAACAAAGTCGTTGATGCTTCCAACCCCTCTTGCTCTTCTACTTCATCCATATCACTTACGGAAGCAGATAAAAACAAATCTGCTGGTGCACCTTGAACGATTTGCTGCCTCAACTGACCGGAGGACCCATAGTTCACCGTTATAGCCACATCATGTTCTTGTTCATACGTTTCTATTAATTCATCCATCGCATCACTAAGGCTGGCTGCAGCCATCACCATGACTTCCTCACTTTGTTCTGAGCCTTGCGAACAACCAACAAGACCTAATCCTGCTAGTAAAAGCAGCACTCCTTTTTTCATCCAGTAGCCTCTTTTCTATGCGTTTTCATGTGTTCATGTAGTATAAGTTATATCTAATTATATGTAAATTTTAGTTATAATTAAAACAATGTTATAGTGCTTGGCAAGCGTGATTGTTTCGACTGATGACAGCAGATCGTCTTTACATTCGCCATTTTACATACGACTTTTCCGAACCAATTTCGAACGATTGAATTCATACAACCTGTTGTTCCTTAGAATGCTGTTAATAGTACGTTTAAAATGAACTCATTCGCTTAGGCGGCTACAATGTGGAAAGCACTGGAGAAATGACTTATCAAAGAGCGTGAAAGTGAGCCCTGCGCTCACTTTGTTTTTTTATTAAAAAATAGTGCGCCAGTGCCTATCAAACTCGCTCCTGCAAGTAGAAGTAGCCAAGGAATAATAAAACTTAATAGGAGAAGCGCCATATTGTTTAGCGCCATGCCGCTAAAATGTAAGCCCATCCCCACACCCGGTGTGCTTACCAATATGGACAACCCTATTTTGATTATCAAATTGGATTGAATCAAACGAAAGACGAGAAAAATGAAAAAAACAATGGGCAAACTACATAAAAGTATGCTAATAACCACTTCAATCACCCTTTATACAGTTGTAAATTGATAACAGGTTTGATGGTTATAGCGATCGTCTGGCTTTAACCAGATTGAGGGTAAGCCTTTGACATGAAGCGCAGCAGGATGACCTTGTGTTTCCAAGCAAAATCCTGCATGTCTGGTTGAAGTTTTTCGATTGTTTAGAGCTAAGCGCCCATCCAACCCATTGCCTGTGTAAAAGACAACGCCAGGCTGAGTCGTTTTCATTTTCATAACTCGTCCCGAACGCTGATCCCACACGCATACAGCCTCACTTGTATGTTCATTTAGTAAAAAGAAATGATCATAGCCTCCTGCAATCTTTAGCTGCCCATGAAAAGTAGCCAGCCCCTCTCCAATTTGCTTCCCCATTCGAAAATCAAAAGCAGGCTGCTCTTCCACAGAACAAATATGTCCTGTAGGGATTAGCGCGCGATCTAACTCAAGATAACAGTCGCTCTGCATCTTTACCATATGTGTGTGGATGGAGTCATTGCTACTACCAGCTAAATTAAAATACGTATGGTTCGTCATCGCAAGAGGCGTCATTTCGCTTACCGTTGCATGATAGTCAATCATCCACTCATTCTCGTTTGTTACGATATAAGTAATGACAGGCGAGACATCCCCAGGAAATTGGCTCGTATGTTTCGACTCTAATGATAGCTGCGCACCTACCCGGTCTTCATGTTCAAAAAGTGACACATTAAACAACTGCTTGTGGAAACCTTCTGATCCACTGTGCAAAAAATGCTCGCCATCATTTGCCTGTAAATGATACACATCCCTTCCTTTTTGAAACGTTGCCTCTTTCACTCTTCCAGCAACAGGGCCGATTAGCGCTCCAAAGAATGCTTCATTTTCCTTATACTTTTCCACATCCTCTAAACCCAGAACAACGTTTTCTCGTTTCCCCTCTTTATCTGGTACGACGATTTCTGTGACAATTCCCCCAAAGTTTAAAAAACGTAAACACATTCCCTGATCATTTTCTAATTCATATTCAATCCAGCCATTACTCAACTTGCGCATCACTGCATGCATTCCATTTCCCCCTTAGCTTACGGTTGAATTTCATCTTGACTGAGATAAAGCTGCTCCTTCAAAAAATGCTTAAAAACGGTTGTACAATTTGTGAATAGTAATTATTTGATACCACTGCTCAACGCATGAGAATGGCCAGTTAAAATTCAACTTCCTTTATTCATCACTTTCTTTGAATAGGTGTGCGTTAGCGATAGATTTGGCACCTTGATCACCTCTCATTTTCCAATGGTAAACGCTTCATGCTCAAGGCTATGAAGAGCTGTGCACTATAATACGTTGTCATAATCCAGACAGTAGAATGAGGAACAGCACTTACAAAAAGATTCCATGCCAAAATCGAATCAGAACCGATAAACAATACGCTTCCAAACAAGACAAAACGATTCCTTGTCCACCAAGCAACAACACCCATACTCGTAATAACAAGAATGTAAAAAAGAACAGGTACAACCAGAGCTCCTTCACTAGCCTGAAGCATTGAATGAATAAGTATGGAACCCACTAAAAGTCCATATAAAGCATATGGAAGAACAATTCCTTTTTTTCGATTCTTTTTTAACGTTTCTTTATAAAAACCTAGAATGTATAAAAGATGCCCTACTAGGAAAATCACTAAACCAGCTAAAAATGAAAACGCAATGGCAGCATCTGCAACCGTACAAACAATGAGACCAGCAAGGACCCATATGTTCGCTTTATGGGTACGAGCAATACTTATAGCTAGATAGATGATAAGGAGCATCGGCACAAGTTTAAAGATAACGCTTACAATTAAGCTCGGATGATCATTCATTAGCAAGATATAAATCATACTCATTAACATAATTAGTCCAATTCTTGCTTGCATCAGCGCCCCCTCGCAATTTATCAGCTTCTGCTATCTTCCTTTTTTACGATTCCAATCAACAAGTAAACCTAATAGTAAACCTGCTCCCACATACAACACAATAGAACCTGTAAATAAGCCAAACGACAGCCCTAATGCAAGGCCAATAAACGTCGCACTTCCTACCCTTCGTCCGTATCTCTTTTTTTCAGTCATCGTTCTGCCCTTCTCCCTTAATACACGATTTCTTTAGTCTATCATGGCAAAGAAGGACAGAAAAGATTATCCTAACTGGACGGTCTGATCAATGACTCCGTCCTTGAGGAGAATGGTTCTATTACTTCTGTTGGCAACAACGTCATCGTGAGTAGCAACAACAATCGTCTGACCAGTTTGGTGAAGGTCAACGAGTAACGATAAAATTTGATCTCGATTGGCAGTATCTAAATTACCTGTTGGTTCGTCGCAAAGTAACAGAGCAGGTTCTGCCATGAGCGCTCTTGCAAAGGAAGTACGCTGCTGCTCACCACCTGATAATTGATGCGGGAAATGAGTCAACCGGTGACTAAGCCCCACGTTTTCAATCATTTGTCTCGCTTTGTCTTCAATCATTTTTTTCTTTTGATAAGGCACTAATGGCAACATCACATTTTCAAGAACCGTGAATTGTGGCAAAAGGCGAAACTGCTGATAGACTGTAGAGGTGAATTGACGAAAACGTTTGTGTCGTTCTTCTTGGTTCAACTCAACCACATTTAGATCATTCAGAAACAAAGATCCAGATGTCGGTTTTAACAAGCCCGCTAACATTTTTATCAAGGTTGTTTTGCCCGATCCAGACGGCCCCATGATTGATAGCCATTGACCTTTCGGGATCGTTAGTGATACATCTGTTAGCACCTCAACTGTTTCTCTTTCATTTTCATATTTATATGAGAGCTCTTTTATTTCGATCATTTTTACGATTCCACCTTTCGATTTTACAATTAATACGTATTACGAATACGAACGAAGATGCGAGTGAATAATGATGTGAGCTGAAGCCAATACACTTACTAGTAGAAAAGCACAAACTGTTAACGCCCCTAGAAACATCCAGCTTGAAAACCCGTACATATTCACTATAAAAAACACACTTACCAAAACTCCTAAGAGAACGGATGTTACAGTCCAAACGGAAGACTCTTTCATACATAATTGATACACATCTTGGCGCTTCCATCCAATGTCTCGCAATGTCTTCCATTCGTCTTTACGAATAATCAAAAACGCAGATGTCGTTTCAATAACTGTTATCACCGCTAAAATAAACGCTGCTGCAACCATAATCACGAGCGACATGAAGAGATGATCATTAATAAACGAACCTAAATTCGTTATAGAAGTTGCAGCCATTGTTGCAGATAACGAACCAGCAACAAATAGCGTTACGGTTGTCACAAACACAAGCTGCAACACCGCGACACCAATTAAGCCTTTATAATAATAAAGATTACGGAACCACATTTTATTGCCTTTAAAACTAGATAACTTGTTTCTTTTTCGATTCATCCAGACGGTTTGTAAAAACATAAGTCCCACCGTCACAGCTAACATTACAACTAGGTAAACGTACGCATTCCCGTCAACTAGCTGTGTTTGAAAAAGAATGAATATAGCTCCCGCAGCAATCAACACCGATATAAAAGCAAGTAGAACGTTTTCTAGAAAATAAAACCGACGAAGATGCGAGGATGTCCACCCCAAATCTTTTAAAAGTTGCTTCTCGTCTTCTCGCGTTCGTTGACGAAAGATAAACCGATTGATCATATAACCAATGCTGGATAAAAAGAATAAGCTCGTAATGATAAGCTGTGCCATACTCCACTCTTCTGAGATTGATACTGCCGCTCCAAGTCCTGTCCAAGCTTGGGTCACTTCGCCAATCCCTTCCACGTCCATCGTCATTAGATGTGGAGATGAGCCGGCAATCATATCAATTTGGAAAGCACCTAATTCGTGAATTTGAACGGCGGCTTGTTCAATATCTATTCTCGCTTCCTCTGTATAGCCTTCCACTCCGGCTATCCGAACACGTATGGCATCAATAGGTGCTTCACCTTTAAAATATTCAGCTTCATCTAGCGTGATCAAACCATGAGCAGGTGAAGCCACAAAGCTACCTGGTTTTGTTGTTTCTGTTACAATCGTTCCGTCAGTTGTTGTTACAGGTGACTGCATGTAGATTCCTAACGGACTAGATGCAAGCGTATCTTCATGGGGATCAACTGAATAAGAGCCTACTGGGATAAATAAAAATTCTCCACGCTCCGCTTGAAACAAATTAACTTCTTCCCCATGCTCTTCAAGCTCGCGATACGTTGGAATTCCTTCAATTGTGTCAACCACGTCAATTTCCAACCGTTCATCTGCAACCTTGTATGCAACCGGCTTTGTCGTATAATACTTTCCAGAAGCATCAATATTTTCGTATCCTCCTATTTGTTGATCCTCCTCACCCTCTTCATTCAATACGGGCTGCATCTGTTTAAATGGCAGCGTGTATTTACTTAGATCTATTTCGATCGTTTCTGAATCTGTCCTATATTGTTGTAATTCCTCAAATAATTCCTTCAACACTTCCTCATTTTCAGCAAAATAGAACGGTTCATCTTTCGGTAAACCAATGCGATCTTTTAAAGCAACCGTATCTTCACTGGACCAATCTTCTAGTGTATCAATGGTGAGATGAAACGTAAGAGGTGCACCACCAGAATCAAGGTGGACAATTGGAATAAAGCGATCAACTGACTCCGCATATTCACCCTCAACCATGATTTCTCCTGTATGAGGAAACGTTAACGATTCCTCAAGCGGGTTATCAAACGCTGATAAATCTAACCCAGTGAGCTTCTCTTCTTCTTCGCGATCGATAGCAAAAAGAGAATAATAGGCGGTAGGAATTTGATAGCTAGCTCTAGAACCAGGAAAAGGGCCATTAAGGGAATCTAAAACGTCTTCAGGTTCAATTTCCATTTCTATTCCGTCTATCTCACTACTTTGAACGGAACTTAAATCAAAAGAATCTTGTTCTAACAAAAACATTCCCTCATGAAACTGATTTTGATCTTCAGCTAAAGGATAGTCATGTACACCATCTGTCGTTGTGATTAATCCTTCTACATACATGCTCGATAAAGAAGGCGCAAACTCAATTGAATTATTTTGACCCGTAAAGTATCCAATAGAAGCAACCGGAGCTGCCACTTCTACAGTTTCTAAATTTCGAATTGTCTCCCATTCAGCTAATGAGATTCCTCCTTCGTTAAAACTTAAGTAATTTTCTTCTACAAGATTTAACTGTTGTTCTACATTCGTCTGACTTCCCTCTGGTCTTATAAGTAAATCAAATGTTCCCCTTGCATGCTCCTCAATATTTTGTTCAATAGAAGCACTCATCTGTTGAATCGTTGATAGACTTAATGGCACGGCAATAAATATGGCACTTAACGCAAGAATGAATAGACTAGAAGCCCGTCTGTTCTTTCTAATGGAGCGAAAGCTATAGCGAAGCATAAATGTTCCCCCTTTACCTTATAAAGTTGCATACCCCTAACTTCTTTTTTCAACATTGTTCTTTCACTATACTTTATTTCGAATCTTATGAATATATTATTTTTATTCAGAATACGATTGAAAAATCCTATTTATAATGCTAATATGAACATATACTCATATAAGGAAGGAATAGACCATGTCTGAAACGCAATATGACTTAGATCAAGAAACACTTTTTATTGTTTCACAAAGTTTTAAAGCATTAAGTGATCCTACCCGGATCCGAATTCTTCATTTATTAGCGAATAAAGAATGCTCTGTTGGCGAAATTGTTGAACACTTAGAACTTGGCCAATCAACCGTATCTCATCAATTAAGATTTCTTAAAAACCTTCGTCTGGTCAAATCAAGACGAGCCGGAACAACGATTTACTATTCGCCACAGGACGAGCATGTCTTAGATATTTTAGAAAAAACGATTGAACACGCTACACACGACTAAAACCTGTGTGACGTCGTTCAGTTATTATATGAATAATTGATCATATAAGGAATTAAGGAGGGACAAAACAATGGGACACCACCATGGTCATAGTCATCACCATTCAACTGGGCAAGCAAACAAAAAGAATTTAGTTTTCGCAATGATTATTATTGGGAGCTGGATGTTCATTCAATTTATCGGAGGATTATGGACCGGTAGTTTAGCGCTTTTAGCCGATGCCGTTCACATGTTTAATGACTTCGCTAATCTGTTTATTAGTTTTCTTGCCATCACCCTCGCTGCACGTGCTGCAACAAAATCACGAACATTTGGAAATCATCGTTATGAAGTGCTCTCTTCCTTATTAAATAGCGTCATGCTTTTAGTGATTGCCTTCTTTATAGTTCGTGAAGCGATTGGACGTTTTGTTGAACCACAGGAGGTCATGGGCGGGGGGATGATTGTCCTTGCTTTTATTGGCTTACTTGCCAATCTCGGTGCAATGTTTGTGCTTATGCGTGGGGATGTGAAAGACAACTTAAACATGCGCGGCGCTTATTTACACGTACTAGGCGATACACTGGGTTCCGTCGCAGCCGTTCTTGCAGGCGTAATTATCCTTCTAACTGGCTGGTACACAGCCGATCCTCTTTTAAGCATTCTTATTGCCGTTATGATTTCGATCTCTGCTGTTCGGCTTCTAAAAGATACGCTTCACGTCTTAATGGAAGGAACGCCACAACGCATCGATATCGATGACGTAAAAGCAAATTTAACCGCCATACCTGGTGTAAAAGATGTTCATAGCCTTCATATTTGGACGATCACATCTGGAATGGACTGTTTAACAGCACATGTCCTTATCGAGCCAAATAGCAAAGCAACCACTCAAGAGATTCTTCGAGATGCCAATGAATACGTACATCATACATTGCACATTGAGCGTGCGACCATTCAAATTGAACAGGACCAATGAAAACAGGAACAGCTATCCGCTGTTCCTCTCTTGGTATGAATGAACGTTTAATAACGGGTTTGGCTCATACTTTGACGCCAATGTATCAATAAAGATTCGAATCTCTCTAAAAAGTTTCGCTTCAATTTGTTCTCGCTTCATTTTCGCTTCATCTTCTGGAAGGAAATAGTGCGTATTTGCAGCTTGACACCATAAAGGGAGTAAACGAAAAACATCTGATGCTTGATGGTAAAAATCTGCATCATAATGGTTAAACGGAACATCGAAATGTTTCTCGTCTTGATCCACATAGGACCAGTTTCCATTTGAGTAAGTAAGTTGTTCATCGTCCTGTACGAACGTAATGACAATACTTTTTTGCTCTAGGCTAAGATTTGTTTTTGTTCCCATTAAATTATAGTGTCGCTTTATTTCATCTACAGCATCGTCTGCGCGACGTAATTCTTTTTCAATTGCTTTACACGTTGCAATGAGTAAATCCTTATACTCATCGTTTTCTACTAGCTTTTTTTCAATTCGTTTTAAGCGTCGTGCCTTCATAACACGAGGATGAATTGCTGCATTGTAAATAAGCAACAGCAACAAGACGATCCCAATTATCCAAATAAGCTCCGTCACATTACAACAGCTCCTGCGTGGAAAGGTTTGATCCCTCCATTATAAGCGGTCAGTCTAACATTGGAAAGAGATCGCGCTGACAAATAGGAGGGAATTGTTTACATAAAAGAACCCTCCAACGTTTTCACTTTTTACGTGTCTACTTTGGAAGGCCTTCCTTCTACCTACTATTGCTCTTCTCGCTGTTGATTTTCTACTTTATTTTTAAATGGCCACCAATTTTTACTGCCAATCGCTGAACCAATCGCTGGAACAAATAAAGGTAATAGGATAACACAATAAAACAATAGACCAATGACAACGAGCGTACTCACTTGCATGAGTGTCAACACACCTGATGCAAGCATTGATGCAAACGTTCCACCTAAAATAAGCGCTGCTGATAAAACGGTTCCACCAATTTTCTTCATCCCTTCATGCATGGCAATTTTAAATCCATGCCCTTCCTTTAATTCCTCATCAAAACGGGTTAAAAGAAAAATTGAATAATCGACACCGAGTGCCATTAACAGTACGAAACCAAAGAACGGTACAGGCCACATTAGTCCTTGATAATCCAATATGCCCGTAAAAATAAATTCCGTTATCGCTGCTGCACTAAAGTAGGTAGCAACAAGTGAAAACAACACATAAAGAGGCATAATGAGCGAGCGGAATAAAACAACTAGCGCAATAAAAATCCCCACAAGCATAATGGAAGC
The DNA here is from genome assembly GCF_047238345.1 of Shouchella phoenicis. Classification (NCBI taxonomy): domain Bacteria; kingdom Bacillati; phylum Bacillota; class Bacilli; order Caryophanales; family Bacillaceae; genus Shouchella; species Shouchella phoenicis. The sequence continues at coordinate 3,727,081 of NZ_JBDFMQ010000001.1, forward strand.
CGTTATAAGAAAATCTTGATTCGTAATATCTTGTAGGTCTCGGTTTTGTGCTGAGATCCCACTTACCAGTACAGTAGCATCCTCAAACGGTGTGTCTTTTAATGAAAACTTCGCAACGTTTTCAATCTCATTTACTGCATCAATCGCTTCTTGCTGGTACGGATCAACATGCAGCGTCACTTCAATCAGTGAAACCACTTTATTATCTGGCGTTGCATAATGCTCCCACAGTTGATCAAACTCTTCCTCTTCCAGCATGTCTTCTGAAATAAAAATCCCTTCGAGCGGATGTGCAGGTTGATTTGCAATTTGATCGGTAAACGATTCTAAATCGGTTAGACCATTCCGAACGTCATCTACACCATCCTGCGCTTCACGAATGCCTGAGGAAAATTCATTCAGTGCATCTTCAAAGCTGTCCATGCCTGCCGCCAAATCACTCAATCCAACCTGAACTTCACCTAATCCAGAACCAATTTCACTGGCACCTTCTCCTAACGTACTGATTGCCGTCACAGCTTCTTCTAACCCTGCTGCAAGCTCATTTGTCTGTGTTTGAATTGCACCAAGTTCTTCGTTAATTTCATTCGCAATTCCATCAGGAGAAGGAACGTCAATTTGATTAAGAGGTGTATCAAATGTGAGCAATTGCCGTAATTCGTTCAGTTCTGCAACCGCGCTTGCCAATTCACCTTCAATGGCAGCCCGCGTCTCTTCTACGTTGGTTATAAAAGTAATTGCTTCTTGCAGTTGCCCTTGGCCAGTTTGTAAACTTTCTTCCAACTGCTGCAGCAAGCCTGGAATCTCCGTATCTCCAGCTTCTGCCTCTGCTTGATCCCGTAACTCATTTACGGTTTGCTCCCATGAATCTAGCTGCCCTCTCAACCCAACGTCAAAGACATTTGGATCAAACGCCAATCCGGCAACAATCGTTTGGAGTTCTGCCAATTGCTGTTGCCGCTCATCAATGGATTGCAAAAGGGATGTTCTTAGCTCTTCGGCTTCTTTTAAAGCTGTCTCAATCTCTTGCATATCCGGAAATTCATTTGCTAATCCTTGCACTTGCTCCTGATAAGTCGTTATCTCATTTGAAACAGTTAATACGGCAGTTTGAGCCTCTGATAGTTCTGTTCCTAATTCAGCTAATCCAGATTGGAGAGCCGCTGCACCATCTTGTGCATCACCAACACCTCTCTGCAAGTCTGCAATTCCTTGTCCAACTTGATCGAGTTCACGATCCGCTTTTTCAACGCCTTGTATTAAATCGTCGTGACCTTCCATCACTTCATCTAACCCATTAATCGCTTCACGAATCATGTCCGCTAACTGATCGGCTTGTTCAGGAACTGTGAATAGGTCGGTTCGTTCCCCTTCCGGTCTCGTCACTGTTCGAACCTGATCAACCTCTTCAATTTTTTCTAAATTTAAAGCCATCAACTCTAAATAGGGAGGGAATTTGGGCTCGCCCACGTCTCTTCAGGTGTTTCAACAGCAAGTGTCGTAAAAAAGATTTCACCCTCACCAAATTTATTTGCAATTAAATCATACGCATAAATCGAATCGTAACTTTCATCAATCTCTTCTACGTTGTTAAACGAAACATCATTATCATAGTAGAGCATGAGCGGCGTCACGATAAGTAAGACAAGCAAAAGAGCATAGCCAGGCCGATAGATAGAGAAGCGCCCCATCTTCCGCCAGAGCCAGTTGTTTTCCCCATCATCTTTTGGCTTACTTGGCCAGAACATTTTTTGACCTAGCCCAGCCATGATACATGGCAATAGTGCCCATATCCCTAATACAAGAACCAGAATTCCAACCGAGACCCCTACCGCCGATTGGAAAATATTAAACTCCGCAAATATAATAGTCGCAAAGCCAATAAACCCTGTAATGGCACCATATAACACCGTTTTTGACGACGCTTTAAACGTAACAAGCATGGCTTCTTTTGAATCATGTTGAGAAATGAGTTCTTCTTGAAATCGCCTCATTAATAAAATACAATAGTCCGTCCCGACACCGAATACGACCGCCATAATAAAAATTTGCGTATATGATGAAATCGGAAAATCAAACCAATCGACGAGTATCGATACCGCCGATATGGAAAACACATAGGCAGTTCCTAGTAATAATAACGGAAAAATTGGTGCTAGAGGGGAACGAAACACAATAAGTAAGACGACAAAGACAAGTGCAATCGTAATCCATTGGGAGACAGCTAACCCATCTTGAATGCTCTGGTCCATATCCTCATTGATGACAGGTGCTCCTGTTTGGTAATGAGTGAGCCCATCAATTTGCATTTTATCGTCAATCGCTGCTCGATACTCGCTATATTCTTCATCTTCTATGTCAAGCTCGAGTAACACTAATACTAGCTCTTCATCGTCACTTAAAAGCTGATTTTCTTGCTGCTCCCCATCAAATGGAGATAATAGATTATGTAAAGGAATGTCTCCTGCATCCTCTTCTAAATTATGAACGACTTCTTCGATTTGATTGTATTGGTCATCTGTTAATCCATCTTCTTCATAATAAGCAACAATTACTTGCTGTCCTTGAAAGCCTCCATCCTCTCGAATTAACGCTTCATAACGCTCCGTCGGATAATGATCTGGGATTTCAATCTGTCCCTTTTCACTAACTAATCGATCTAAATCAGGTGAAAACAGCAACAACAAAACAGTTGCCGCAACCCATAAGATTGGTGCAGCGATCAATACCGGTTTACTCGACCATCTCACCTCTGTCGCCTCCCTCTCAAAAAATTCTTTTACCCCATGATAAAGCACTCCTTACTATACCCGAATCTCTCTCTTATCAACAGATTATCGACATTTTTTATCTTTAAATTGCAAAACAAAAAAGAGTAGGCACATCACCTACTCTCACTTTCTACTCGCCTTCAATAATGGCGTCATATACAGAATTAATGGTTTGCATATTTGCTTGATAACCGTTGTAGAGCCAGCTACTGCTGCCCTCACGGTTATAAAGGTTCCCTTGCTCTACCGCAGGAATCGTTGACCACACTGACTCCGATTCTAATTTTTCGATCGTTTCTGGGTCACTATCAATTAAAAACAGATACTCTGCATCCAGCTCTGCAATCGCTTCTAGCGAAACAGGATTCCAATGGGCACCCACGTCTTCTGGCAACTCATCAATCAAATTGGCAGGCGTCAATTCGAGATCTTCAAATAACACCGCACCGCTTGCCACATCAGGTGCAACAACGTAATACTTACCGCCAATCACCCAGAGTGCCGCTACTTTACTATCTCCAATCTCTTCTTGGAGCTGGGCTTTTACATCTTCAACATGTGCATCGTACTCATCAATCGCACGATTTGCCTCGTCTTCTTTTTGAAGAACGTCTCCCATGAGCGATAACGTTGCGCGCCAATCATCTTTTGTTTCCCCATCTATGACGTATGTAGGAGCAATTTTATTGTACTGATCATAGCTTCCACCAGCCAAAGACTCTTCACCTGATGCAAAAATAAAGTCAGGCTCCGCCTCCATAATGGCTTCCAGTGGCAACGTAGAATCAATCGGTTCCACGCCTTCTAAATAATCTTCTAAGTAAACTTGCGTACTAGACCTACTTGCGACTGACCATTGACGTGTTGGGGTTACGCCAAGCGTAACGAGCGGATCCTCTAGATAAGAGGCAATAATACGTTGTGGATTTGCGGGAACCGTTACTTCATTTCCAACTTTATCCGTTACTGTTATTGGCTCTTGTTCCGCTTCCGTTTCATTGTCAACAGCCTCATCCGAACCATTTGAACATGCAGACAACATCGCTAAACCAACTGTAGAAAGCAAAATCAATCGTTTCATATCGTTGTTCTCCTTCAAAGTATGTACTATCGTTATAATATTGATAATGATTATCATTGTCAATATTATTTTTAGATTATTTTATTATCAACGCAAAAACACCCGTATTTTTCAACAACGAGTGTTATTCAAGTTTGCTTAAAGTTGGGCGTGATTCTGGATACCCGTATGCATCCCTAAAAATTTTCCTCTATCTTGTAAAATTCCACCAAAAGCTTGCTTCTCCTCTTTTGAAAGATCGAATTGTATAGGCATAAATCTCCTTTCTAACTATTAAAAATCGCTCATAACGAAGTCGTTCTAATCCCACACTTCATTCAATCGCCCTGAATAAAACGAAATCGCTTTTTGGTATGCTAAAATCTCTTCATCCTTTGTTGTTTCCGTTAAACACGTTAATAGCAACGCCATCGCTTGCTCATATTCCTTAAGATTATAAAGCGTCATTGCATAAAACACTTTTAACGCATAATGTGTTGGAAATTTAGCCAAACCTGCTTCAAACGTCGCTTTTGACTCTTCATACATGCCCAACGTCCGGTATGTACTACCAAGACCTAAATAAGCTCCTTTTAAATCTTCATTACCTAACCCAAGTTTTATCGCTTTTTCATAGTAAGGGTATGCTTCTTTTTCTTTGCCCTGTGGATCGCATGTCGATGCAAGAGAATAGTTGAGATCGGCATCGTCGGGATTATCTTTTAACCAACTATGAAGGTTTTCATAAGCGCAATTATATTCGGCATTCGCTAACCAATGTTCAACTTGTTCTTTCTGTTGTTTATTCACCTTTGTCCATCCCCCTCACTGTCACCACTTTGCCACGTGGTCTTCTGCCCAACCAAATAAACGCTCTAACCGCATGATTTCACCCGTTCCAAGTAAAATTTCTCCTGAATAATAGCCAAACAGCTGATGAACAGAAGATTGAATGATAAACGCATTGGTTTCTGCCTTTCGTTCAAAAATGGGCTCAAACGTGAGATCAACGTGCGCAGCTTTGATCTCCCATTTCTTCAGATAATCAGTCCTATCATAGAACCACTCAACATCATCCTCGATTTTATATAACCTTCCATCAACGATGACACCATTTTCATTCTGACCTGTACCGTCCGTCCATTGCCCACCTAAATTAATGCCAACTTGCTTTTTATTTACCATTCCTGATGCGGAACCCCAATTCCATTTCGAACGATATTTCCAAACCCCTCTTCCAAAATCTAGACACGCAAACCCATCGCCTTGAGCCAATGTATACCGTTGCTCTCCCCATAGAATGTCACCTGTTGCCTGCAGAGCAGGTTGCTTTGATGTAAATTGAAAGTGCCGACTACTCCATGGAATCACTACGTTTAATGATTCCATATCTAGATCACGTTCAATCACGATGGTAGCTTTTAAAGAACCTTTTGCACCAAATGACGGACAGGTTACCTCAATCCTCGTCTTCTCCGTAGATTCAATAAAGGCAAGCGTCATGTTACGACTTGAATACGTAATCGTTTCCTTTACACGTTGTGGCATGTGAACACCTTTGCCAAAGGGGATTAGTAGCGTCTCCTCATGAAAATCATGTGTGTGACGGTCAAAGATATAGACGAAAAGAACCGCTGCATAATCGATATGAGAAATGGTTGCTGAAAATAGTAGTTCGCTACTCGTTACGCACCAGTAGTTCCACATTTTCTTTCTGAGAAAACGACCACTAATGTTGCTAATAAGATCATCTTTAGCAGACCAACCAATACTCCATTCATTTAAATGCCCATTTTCATTTACTAGCGTGTTTGTAAATAACTTGTTTATATTGCTCATCTGACCACCCTTTTTTGATCCTTCTCTCTATATTAATGTAAAAATTCAAACAACTCAAATGTGTAATGAAAATGTTTCACGAGAAACAAATAGAAAAAAGCTTCTACTAGAACGTAGAAGCTTTTCTCCAACACATCACGGATAACTAAACCATTCCGTTTCGTATTGTGGTCCATTTTTCTCATACGTGAAGCGGAAGGAAAGAGACTTATTTTCCACGTCTGGGATCATTAAGAACCACCTGCCCTCTTCTTGTTGCATTCGCACATTTTCTTGACTTCCATCATCTAAGCGATAATGTAGATCTACATATCGCGCAGGCGTATTTGGTGTAAACGTAAGGACCCGATCCGCCTCGTTTTCATCAACCGTTACGGTAAAATCATCTCGCTCGATTACTTTCCCGTCATCACCAGGTTGCTCCGGTTCTTCTGGAGGGGTTGTCGGTGGCGGTCCGTTCCCACCTTGACTAACGTAATAACTATTTCCCTCCACAGTCGCTTCATGTCCATCTGAAAACGTAATTGAGCGAGGGTCACTGTCATAATTGTAGGCAACGTAGACGCTCTCCCCGTTTTGATTAAAAACAGCATATGTTGGAATATTTGCCGTAATATCAGGATTCACTTGTCCAAGCGATGCTAGACTTGTAATCCATTGATACGTCTGGGCTTTCGTACTTCCACGTTCAATAATGGTTTCGTCTCCTGGGTCGAACTCAGTATAATCATCAATCCTTCGCTCCATTTGCGTCTGGGCATCGACTGGATCGGTTAATGCACGGTAGCTCCAGACCATATTGGACCACCAGTTCCAATCCTCTGATCCGTTTGTTCCTTTCAGTGCTTGGTAGGCATTCTCCACATAATCAGGATGATGCCCTAGATAAAGTGCCCCTCCGTGTATCGGGAGCCAGTTGATCGCATACTTCTCCACCGCTCCTGAATTCCACCAGGTCGCATGATCCATCTTTCCACCCCAGTTAATCGTCACAATTTCGGGTTCGTATTCTGGAGGATGAATCTCATCGTGTACATCAAAAAAATACTCGTTTATGGCGCTCATCTCTGTTGTATATAAATAAATCGCTCGATCTAACAGTTCTTGATCATCGGTCGCTTCTGCCCACAAAATTAAATTTGTCCACGCATGCATGGCTTCGGAAGAGGACTCTTGATTGTTCCCTGAATCAAATGTGGCTAATCCATCTGCCCATGAATGCCCCGAGTAGGGATCAAACATTCGTAAATATGGATACATTGGATCATCTCGACCCGCAGCGAAGTCTCGAATGAGCTCATTAACCATTCCACCCCATTCATCACTCTGCGCCCAGTTTGGATTTACCCTTGCTACCTCTGCAGCTGCTTTGACAAAATACCCATAGTGAAAATGATGGTCATTGATTCTGACAGCTGACCCATGCGCTGCATGATAGCCAAGTAAGGTGCCCCAGTTTTGATTATAGTAAAAAAGATTTTCTCCTTTTATTGCATTGCTTTCGTCAGTAGCCTGTAACCAATCTTCAAGATGTTGTTGCAATTCCCCTCTAAAGTCATCACCCAATGCCTGTTCACCTAACTGATCGGCAATCGGCGCTAAATTCGAGAGTTTGCCTAAGTATTTTCCAAGTTCATACGTATCTTGCCCTGTTGGATAGTCATCTTGCGCTTCATGTAAGTATCCGCTTAAACGTTCTGCATCAACCCCTGCATTAGGTAAGCTAGGGAGCACACCTGTATAGGTAAGGTTCGTTTCAAACTGCTCACCTTGCACAAGCTTCATATCGCCTCGAATCGTAAAAAGATCCATTCCTTCAATGACGTTCCCAGCTGATAAATGACGATATTGGTGCGGGTATAAGGCAAACAGGGTACCATTCCCTGACTCACCACTGATCTCTTCTGTTTCCGCTGAATATGTTGTTATAACATCATTGGTTTCGTGGTTCACGTCAAAATTTGCTCGCGTTTCACGCACGACTGAATACGCATGTTCACCGAAAAGTGCTAACGTCTCCGCACGTGTATCTGGCAATTTGGCTACACTTATAAACTCTGATGGATTTTCCCATGTTTGCCCGTTTAACGACCAATTTGACCCTTCAGGAGCAAACGCAGCGTAATGCTTGTTATCATGTGTGGAAAAACCAATCACATGCCCTTCTTCTGCCCACACTTGAGGGTTCTGAGGAAAATCAATGACAGCATGTCCACCTGTATATTCTGCATAGATATATGGAATACCGACACCGTATGTGAGCGCTAAGGACGATGAATCGTTTTCCGCCAACGAGCGCACATGCCAGTCACCGTAATCATCGACTTTCGCGTCATTAAAGTTATTTTCATTGGAATGGCCGATTGTAAAATCGGTTGAAATCGCACCAACGATATGCCATGTACCAGCCTCACTGTTTTCGTGAACGACAACATTATGAGGGGCATCATAAAATACGTTTAGCCCTTTTTCATTTTGCCTCACACTAAAAGGATGCGCATAGTGATTGTTGGCGTATGGATCAACAGCTAATGAACTCCACCACCTATTGGTGGGCATTGGCCCATCTACATTAGAGGTTCGGTAAATCGTTTCCGGTGGCTCCTTTTGTTGATCTGCATAACCAGGATCGCCAATTGAATCAAAATCTATCGGTGGATATTGTAAAGAATAACTCCCTTTCCCCACATCTTTTACCCCTTGATTTGCAAAACTTGATTGAAACGGAAAAAATACAATAAGTGCTAAAACGAATAAAAACCATCTTTTTTTCATTCAAATGCCTCCTCATGAATTTTTGTTTCATATCTTCTCTTGCACATGCATACATTTAACTTGACCCCTTGAATCACTTCTCCTACTTTACTTAGGTTTTTGTACTGAATCCATCGAAAGACGTCGATAAGCAATTGGGAAACGAATAATTTTTTTTGAGACAGATTTAGCGACACAATCAGCTTAATTTATTCAACTTTTTCTCTCAGATCTCTAACTCCGACAACCATCTCCAGTATTGATTTACAAAACAACCGTCAATTCTCTTTTTTAGCTTGGGAAAAAAAGCAATGCGAAAAAAATCGGTCTTCAAAATTTGTCAAAAACCCTTTAAACATTAAAAAAACTACCCAAAATGTTTGAGTAGTTTCCTTCATATCTTATTGATCTGCCAACCACATAGACAAATTATCTACTTCATCTTCTTCTAAATGGGATTGTGCAGGCATCGAACCTTGTCCATTTAAAATAATTTCTTTAATTTCATCCGGAGCCAAGTTATTATTCGCGAGAGCAGGACCAGATCCACCCTCGTCTAACCCAGCATGACATTGGATACAACTCTGCTGATACGTTTGTTCTGCTTGGGCCACATCATAATCACCCATTTCCGAACTTTCCTCGCCACCGTTTCCATTATCAGTTTCCGGTGCCTCTGCATCATCTCCATCGCCACCACCACAAGCCGTTAAAAATAACGTTAATCCGGCCAAAACCATCCACTTTTTCATAGGTAATCTCCTTAATGAAACGAATTTTCTTTTCGTACTACCGCTAAAAATCAGCTAGTATCTTTATTGTTAACCGTTTCAAGAGAAAATTAACCCACTTTTTTATGGATTCCTTGATTTATTTTTCTTTTTCTTCCATTAAACGCAAGAAAGCATCTTCCACTTCTCCATACGACAATTCATATAAATGAGTGTTTTTATATTTATAAACGCCAGCTTTTAACAGCTTTTCAATCATTTTTTCTTGTCTTTTCCTAATTAGCTCCTCTTCCCTTACCATTTCATCACCTGTTCTACCCTTGTTGTGGTTTCATCATACCATAACATCGAGTAAATTAAATAATTTTTACCGGATTAGTAGGGATTGATTATTTGCTATAATTGGAAGTGAATTTTATTATTGATAGATATTCTATGAGCAAAAGTGATAGCACATTAATGCGTTTCTTCTTTATTTAAACACTCCATTTAGATTCAATCACCCTTTCGAAAGCCTGATAATCCATAGTTAATAAACTGATGGATGAGTAAGGCCATTTCTTGAGGGGATTCTTTCTTTCCATTCGCCAGCCAGCTTTCAATGGCATCTACGCCTCCACTTACAACCAGCAACGGAATGTACTCAGATAATTCATCCCCTAGCTGATGTTCTTCCATCCACTTATTCATAATGAAGTTTTGTATAATGTTTGTGACACGCTTTCGAAATGATGTGTCCCCATTTTTACTTAAAAGAATTTGGCACAGCTCACTTCTCTCAGCAACATACTCGAGAATTTTCGTAGACATTTGCAGGACTTCATCTTGCTTTTGAAAGTTATATTGATTGAGCGTTTCATACATATCGTCAAACACTTCTTTTCCAATCTTATCTAACAAATCATAAGGATCAACATAATGACTATAAAAAGTTGACCGATTAATGTTAGCTCTTTCACATAGTTCTTTAACGGTTACAGAAGAAATTGGTTTTCCTTTTAACAAATCCATTAACGCTTCTTTTAGCACCATTCGTGTGAATTGTTTTCGGCGATCAAGCTTCTCAGACAAAGTGTTCACAACCTTTTCATAATTTTATCCGACATAAATATTGAATGTGTTGTTCAGCTAACAGATCTTCTCCAACTGTCTGTTGTATGGACAACACCGTGTAGATATAATGTTAAAAGAAATGAAGATGAAGTCAATAGGGTGGGGAATGGAATTGCTAGTCGATCGAATTATTAAACATAAAAAGGCCGTTGTCATTATTTTTGCTGCATTAACAATGATCTCAGTTGTTGCGCAGTTTTTTGTTTCAACGAATTATAATATGACCGATTATTTGCCAGATGAGGCCCCTTCTACTGAGGGATTAGATGTGATGGAAAGTGAATTTACTGCCTCAATTCCAAATACGAATGTCATGGTACAGGATGTAACGATTCAAGAGGCATTGTCCTATAAAGAAGCATTTGAAGAGATTGACGGTGTAGAGGATGTCCTCTGGCTAGATGACATGATGGATCTACAAGTGCCGTTAGAGATGGTCGATGACAGTATGCTTGAATCCTACTACAAAGATGGGGATGCTTTATTCTCGCTAACGATTACGACAGGTGAAGAAGTCGAAGCGACAGACGCACTTTACGAAGTTATTGGCGATGAAAATGCGATCTCGGGTGAAGCAGTCAACAACGCAACATCACAAAACATGGCTGTAACAGAAACGATCTATGCAGCCGCATTACTCGTACCTGTCATCATCATTATTTTGGTACTTTCCACAAATTCATGGGCAGAACCTTTATTTTTTCTCACCGCAATTGGTGTTTCTGTGTTAATTAACCTTGGTTCAAACATTTTCTTAGGGGAAATTTCGTTTGTCACCCAATCCGTTGCTCCTATCTTGCAATTGGCCGTCTCTCTGGATTATGCCATCTTCTTGCTACATAGTTTTAACGACGAACTAGCCAAGGGGAAAAAACCAGAACAGGCGATGGCTGCAGCGATGAGAAATTCATTCCCTGTTATTTTTGTTAGCGCCGTTACAACGTTCTTCGGTTTCATGGCTCTTATGTTTATGGACTTTGAAATTGGTGCTGACTTAGGCCTTAACTTAGTGAAGGGGATTGTATTTAGCTTTATATCCGTCGTTGTCTTTTTACCTGCACTAACGCTCTTACTCTATAAATGGATTGAAAAAACACGCCATAAGTCGATTGTACCTAGCTTTAAAGGAATTGGGGCGAAGATCTTAAAATTACGCTACCCTGCGCTTATTCTTGTATCCTTGTTGATCGTGCCAAGTTTTATTGCTCAAGGAAGTACGTCCTTTATCTATGGGTTAGGGGACTTACCTGATACAACCCGAGCTGGCGCAGATGCTGCACTTATTGAAGAAACGTTTGGTGAGTCCACTCCAATTGTTGTACTTGTTCCGAATGATGATATTGCAAAAGAAGAAGAACTCGTCAATCAATTAGAAGAACTCGATTACGTTGATTCAGTAATGGCTTATGCCAATGTCGTTGGAACAGGTATTCCAGCTGAATTCCTCGATGATTCGGTTATAAGCGAATTTCAATCCGAAAACTATAGTCGCATTATGGTCTCAACCGATGCTGGTGTAGAAGGAGATGTTCCGTTTGGTTTAGTGGAAGATGTGCGTCAATTAAGTGAGTCTTATTATGGTGCTGATGCTTATACACTAGGGGAAAGTGTCACGCTTTATGATATGAAGGAAACCGTTACAGTCGATAATCAAGTTGTCAATACGATTACGATCGTCACCATTGCGATTGTCCTGATGATTACGTTTCGATCGATTTCGATCCCCATTATCTTGCTTGTGACCATTCAATCGGCTGTTTGGATAAATTTAGCCATTCCATACATCACCAATGACCCACTTGTGTTTGTCGGCTACTTGGTGGTAAGTACCGTTCAGCTTGCGGCAACCATTGATTACGGCATTCTCTTGATGGAAACGTATAAACACCATCGTCAGCGCATGCCGGCGTTTCCAGCGATGAAGCAAGCATTAGATGAGAAATTTTTTTCCATCATTATTTCCGCGGCGATTCTATCAAGTGTTGGGTTAATTCTATGGATTACGTCGTCCAATCCAACAGTTTCATCCATTGGACTTTTACTCGGACGAGGAGCATTGCTCGCTTTTGTTCTCGTCGTCGTATTCTTGCCAGCACTGTTACTAGTTGGAGATAAACTTGTTAAAAAAACAACATACAAACCAAATTTTCATGAAGAGAACAAGGAGGAGACCGATCGATGAAGAAACGATGGACCATTGGCGCTGCTGTATGTGTACTTATGCTGACACCTCTTTCTTACGCAGCCGCTGAAACAGAAGGAACAATTGAAAGCAAAGATGAAGTCATTTATGCGAACTTATTTGCACAAGGGGACATTGAAGAGCTTTATATCGTCAATGCCTTGACGGTTTCAGAAGACGGAGCCATCTCTGATTTTGGTCACTATGACAGCATCACAAACTTAACCGATCTTTCAACGATCGAACAAGAGGATGACCAAGTAAAACTAGAAGCATCTACAGGCACGTTCCACTATCAAGGAAACATTCACGATCAACCTGAACTGCCTTGGAACTTTGAGATTCGCTACATTCTAGACGGAGACGTCGTCGAACCAAAAGACATCATTGGTCAAGATGGCTCATTTGAACTTGAGATTGATGTTACACAGAACGAAGACGGAAATGAGCGTTTTTTTGAAAATTATCTTCTTCAAGTATCTATTCCTTTAAACAGTGAATCGTTTAAAGAGGTTGATGCTCCTGATGCAACAGTTGCAAATGCAGGAAAAAATAAACAGTTGGCTTTCACGGTCATGCCTGAAGAGGAAGCAGAATTACGTATTTCTGCAGAAGCATCAGACATTGAACTTGATGGCATAGAGATTTCGGCATTACCGTCGTCCTTTGCCGTGGAGATGCCTGATACAGATGAACTTACCGGGGAATTCGATTCCTTAACAGGAGCAATTGGTGACCTAGCAAATGGAGTAGGTGAATTAAAAACAGGCATTGACGGCTTGTCTGGGGGGTTAAATGAATTAGGGACTGGTTCCGCTCAATTTCAAACAGGCTTAGGTGAGCTGTCTGCAAATGGAGATGAGCTCGTGACAGCCTCCAGTCAAATACAAGCTGGACTCAATGAATTAAACAATGCCTTGAGTCAGTCTGATTTAAATACAGGTATGGATTTATCCGTTGGTTCTGACTTAACAGATGGCATTGATCAACTTGTCACTGGATTAGATGAGCTGTCAGGAGGCTTGACTGAGTTAGGCACGCATCATGAACAAGGCTATCTCGCACTAGAAGAAGCGGTCAACGCAATTCCTGAGGCAACCTTATCAGAAGAAGACATCGGCAAGCTATATGAAACGACTGAAGATACGGAGACGCTCGATGCATTAGTTTCATCTTATACAGCCGCCCAAACGGTGAAAGGTACATTTAATGGTGTGAAGGAAGTATTTTCCTCTGTAAAACCTGCACTAAATGAAATGAGTACATCGACTTCAGAAATGGGAAATGGCTTGAGCGAACTATCCAATTCCTTATCCTCTCTTGAAGATTCGTTTGACTTTGATAGTGGTTTAGACGAATTAACGACTGGTATTGCTGAACTTGCAAATCGATATGGGCAATTCCATGAAGGATTAGATTCCTATACATCAGGTGTTTCCACAGTAGCTTCTGAGTATAATCAAATTCAAAACGGCATTGAAGAGTCAGCAGCCGGTTCCTCTGAACTTGCCAATGGCGGTGCAACACTTCATTCGGGTATCAATGAACTTCATGATGCAACAGCAGAAATACCAGAACAAATGCAACAGGAGATTGATGATATGATCTCGCAATATGACAAATCGGATTTCGAACCCGTTTCCTTTGTTCACGAAAACAACAATGACCTTGTTGAGAATGTACAGTTTGTGATCCAGACTGAACCGTTAACGAAAGATGAACCCACGCAAGAAGTAGAAGAGGAAGAAGAGCTTAGCATTTGGCAACGCTTCTTAAATCTATTCCGGTCATAAAAAAACGCCCTCTCCGTAACCACTCTTAAAGAGTTTACGTTGGAGGGCGTTTTCTTTTACGCTAAATGCTCTTCTGTCTGTACATACGTCTCTTCAAGCTGAAGCGCTCTAGCTGTTGATGTTTGAATTTCTTTTAAAAGCGCTGGATGGCTCATTAATAGCTTTCCATAAGACGGCACCATCTCTTTAATTTTTGGCTCCCACCCATCAATTTCGTTCGGGAAGCATTTTCCTAAGATTTCTAACATGACGTGAACGGCAGTGGATGCACCCGGAGAAGCGCCTAGTAATGCGGCTACAGATCCATCTTCCGCTGTGACCACTTCTGTGCCGAACTGCAACGTTCCTCTTCCGCCTGCCTCTGTATCTTTAATGACCTGAACCCGTTGGCCAGCTACAACCATTTCCCAGTCTTCACTTTTCGCATTTGGAATAAATTCTTTTAAATCATCCATCCGCTTTTCGTTCGATAACATCACTTGCTGAATTAGATAGCGCGTCAAGCCCATTTCCTTAAAACCTGCGCCAAGCATCGTAAATAAATTATTCGGCTTTACAGAGCCAATTAAATCAAAATAAGAACCCGTTTTAAGAAACTTTGGTGAAAATCCCGCAAACGGACCAAATAGTAATGATTTCTTATTATTAATGTATCGTGTATCTAAATGTGGAACAGACATTGGCGGTGCGCCAACTTTTGCTTTGCCATAAACTTTCGCATGATGTTGCTCCACCACTTCTGGGTTATTACAAACAAGAAACAGTCCACTTACCGGGAAGCCGCCAATTCTGCGTGATTCTGGGATGCCTGTTTTCTGTAAAAGCGGTAGACTCCCTCCGCCAGCACCGATAAACACAAATTTAGCCGAGTGATTCTCCGTTTCACCCGTCTGTACATTTTGGACTTTTAATTTCCAGGACCCGTCAGAGGCTTTCTTAATGTCTCTTACAGCGTGTTCATAACGTACATCGACATTTTCTTGTTCCAGGTGATCGAACAAGATGCGTGTGAGGGACCCAAAGTTAACGTCTGTTCCAGTATCAATCTTTGTAGCCGCAACTGGTTCATCGCCTGCTTTGCGCCCTTCCATCACAAGCGGCATCCACTCTTTTAACACATCTGGATCATCACTAAACTCCATTCCTTCAAATAGAGGGTTGTCTGATAACGCTTCCATACGCTTTTTTAAAAAGATGCCATTCTTTTCTCCTTGAACCATACTGATGTGAGGAATTGGCATGATAAAATCTCTCGGGTTTTCAATTAGCTTTTTTCTTACAAGATAGGACCAAAATTGACGTGACAGTTGAAAGTGTTCATTTACTTTAACAGCTTTACTGATATCGAGTGTTCCGTCCGGTTTTTCCGACGTATAGTTTAATTCACACAGTGCTGCATGACCTGTACCTGCGTTATTCCATTCATTTGAGCTTTCTTCTCCTGCACTTTTCAACTTTTCGAAAACGGTTACTTTCCAGTCTGGTGCTAACTCTTTTAATAACGTGCCTAGCGTCGCGCTCATCACTCCAGCGCCAATTAAAATAACGTCTGACTTAGTTTCTCTATAGCTCATTTCGCTCATCCTTATGTCCATTAGTCTTTAGAAAAACCTCTATTATCTAATAATAAACCATTTGAGCCAGATAAAAAAGGTGTGAAGGAAGCAAATTGCGTATTTTTCTTAATAAAACCCGAAATAACGGCTTTTTGCTTGATTTTTTTAGTATTCCACAACTTATTTGATTATACACATCATAGTGCTTTTCACTTCCATTTGGCAAGCAAAAACTTAAGATGCCCTTATTTCTGTAAAACACCTATTGCCACTTCTCCCCTATACTGTATGCGTTTTAGCGTGTCCTTATTAAGTTGATTTTGTTTTGGGGTATATACTAGACTGAAGATCTTTCGATTTACTAAAGCTAGTAAAAAAAAATTGGCGAACGCTTTCCGCAGGAGTCGTCAACTATTTTATCATTAAGAGTTAAAAATAACTAAAAGATATAAATAATAGTAGAACCGTCCCTCTCATTAATTTAAAGAACACCCACGCACTCATAAGTGAATAAACTCACCACCAACTTGTACGTACGTAGTACAAGTTTTTTTTATTATCGGTTTTATTTTAACTGCTTGGGACATACGTATAACTGTAGTAAGGGGAGGTGAAACATTCATTGCCGTGGGTCGACGTTCTGTTTATTAGTCTGACCGTTTTATGGGTAAGTGAGTTCTTCCTTTTTAAAGGAAAACGAGCAAGCGATGGTAAGAACGAGCAACAGGAGAATAAAAGCTTTTATCTCATTTTATCATGCGTTGTTGCCTGTATCAGCGTTTGCATTCTACTTCAGCAATTAGAATGGACACGCATGACCGTTGCTTCTATACCGTTTATAGGTGTTGTGATTTATAGCGGAGGAATTAGCTTGCGATACTGGTCCATGTATCTTCTACGTAAACAATTCTCTCGCCATGTCCAAACCTCTTCTTCTATGGATTTAGTTAGTAGTGGTCCTTACCGTATCATGCGTCATCCACTGTATACGGGCTTATTTCTGTGTGTGCTAGGTGTTGCGTTTTATACCGGAACGGTTGTAGGTATTCTTTTAACCACAGTCGTTATGCTCACTGTACTTATGAAACGTATCCAATTAGAAGAACAAATGCTAACAGCAACACTACCCAAACACTACGATAAATGGAAGCAAACGCGCTGGGTTTTGTTTCCTTGGGTGTATTAATAGACAACGATAAAGGTGTGTGAGTTATGGAGAAAAAACAAGCAGTTATCATTGGAGGCGGTCTAGGTGGTCTATCTGCCGCTGTTAGCCTAGCAGCTCAAGGTCACGACGTAACCGTGCTTGAAAAAAATGAGCGTATTGGTGGAAAATGCAACATTCGTAGTGGTGAAGGCTATCACTTTGATACAGGTCCTTCCATCTTAACAATGCCTTGGGTTCTTGAAGCTTTGTTTAAACGAGCTGGTCGAGACGTAAATGATTACATGAAAATTGAACGAGTCGAACCTCAATGGCGAACCTTTTTTGAAGATGGTGTAACTATTGATTTAAAAGGTGATTTGCCAGATATGCTTGAAGAGATTAAAAAAATATCGCCAGAAGATGCTGCACCATTTATGAATTATTTAAATTATAGTGCGCAAATGTATGAGCTTTGTATGAAAAGCTTTTACAACAGAAGTATTTCTGGCTTAAGTGAACTACGCAAACTACACACATTGCGTGAATTAATGGCTTTTGACCCGATGAAGACATTAAATGAGGGAACAGAACGATACGTGAAAGATCCTCATATTCAGCAGTTCATTAATTTCCTAGTTATGTATGTAGGATCGTCCCCATATCAAGCACCAGCTGTTCTTTCTCAGCTTGCGTATGTACAGTTTGGGCTTGGCAACTTCTATGTAAAAGGCGGTATGTACAATATCGTTCGTGGAATGGAGAAACTACTTGCGGAGCTAAACGTGACCATTCGGACCGAAACCCAAGTCAAGAGCATTATTCAAATTGATTCGGTTGCAAAAGGTGTGCGGCTAGCAAATGGAGAGGAAGTCCTTGCAGACATCGTTGTTTCCAACTTAGAAGCCATCCCTGCCTATCGTCATTTGCTACAAGAGCATCCGCAGCATAAAGCACAAGAGAAGAAACTAGAGAAATTTGAACCAAGTGTTTCTGGACTCGTTCTACTACTTGGTCTGAAACGTATATACCCACAGCTCGCTCATCATAACTTCTTTTTTTCAAAAGATCCTGAATTAGAGTTCAAACAAATATTTGAAGAAAAACGACCAGCTGATGATCCTACTGTCTACATCGGCATTTCTTCCAAATCTGATCCTAGCCAAGCACCAGAAGGGAAAGAAAATCACTTTATCCTCACTCATGTTCCGCCATTAAAAGAAGGCGAATCTTGGGAAAAATATAAAACAAGCTACCGAGAAACGGTGTTAAGTAAATTAGAGCGAAATGGTCTTACCACAATTCGAGAGGATATAGAATTTGAACTGTCGTTTACACCTGATGATTTGCAATCCTTGTATGGCGCAAACGGTGGTTCAATCTATGGTGTTGTTGCGGACAAAAAGAAAAATGGCGGTTTTAAAATTCCAAGCCGAAGCGAGCTTATTTCCAACTTATACTTTGTTGGTGGCTCCACTCACCCAGGTGGTGGTGTCCCAATGGTCACATTATCAGGACAACTAACAGCTGACTTAATTGCAGAAGATCTTAAGAGCAAACAACAAGCAGTTGCTCGTTGACCACTTGATTTAGTCCTACATGAAAATAGCCCTGAAAACGGGCACGTTCACCACCGGCACAAGTGCAACATCAGCCCATGCTGCGTTGCACTTACCATGCCTGTGCCCGAAAAGGCTAATTCCCCAATCAAACGATCCCCATTAGAAGCTGTTTTCTAATTCATCAACAATGCTGCCGATATGGCGAATGGCTTCTTTGATCACATCCATGTTGCCCATATCAATACCTGCCTGTTTGTATAGCTCTAATCCACTTAATGTTCCGCCCATTTTTAATACCTGTGTGAAGGATTCACCTACTACCTCTCTCTCCGTTTCTATACGTTCCGCAATCACTGTAGACGCAGATGTACCAATTGAATATGTGAACGGATAAAGCCCCATATAGTAGTGTGGCTGTCGCATCCACGTTAATTTAGCGTATTCGTCTATTTCCACCGTATCGCCCCAAAAAGATGCTAATATATCCCCTTTTGTTTCGCTTATTACGTGTGTCGATAAAGGAATACCCTCATCAGCCAATTTATACAAACGTCTTAATAACTCTGCTTCTAAAATATGCGTAACGCAATTATGATGATAACTCATCATGAGGTACATATTCAGCCAACGGTGAAGACGCGCATCGCGACGATTCTTTTTCAAATAAGACACAATTAAATGCTCCACTAAGGTTGAGGGAGCTTCCACAAATAATAAAGACTGCCCATTGTTTATCATTTTTTGCTGATCCGCTGATAAGTTCGCATGTACTGCATGTCCAAGTTCATGGCCAAGCAACACGAGGTCGAATAAGTTTCCTCCCCACGGATAAAAGGAATACCCGTGCACACCGTGAACACCGCCGCCAAATGCAATCATTCTTCTACCTACATTGTTGCCTCTATACACCCAACGATCGGTAAATGCTTTCCTCATCAAGTCCTGATATTCCCTACCTAACGGTTCCACTGCAGCAACAATAATGTCACCTGCTTCTTCAAACGTAATCGAGGGATCAAAATTAGGATCAAGCGGTGCTTTTACATCGGAAAATTTCAGTGATTCCAAGCCAAGCTGTTCCTTTCTCAAACGAGCATAGCGCTGCATATGAGGAGCCAGATACTGTTGAAAGGTATCCAATACATTTTCAAAATAGGACGCAGATACGCCATCTCCTTCATAAAACTGATTATTCGCTGGGGGTGCATACTGAAGCAAGTACGTTAATGTTGACGGGAATTGTCTTAGATTTGCCATTGCGACATTCTTTTGTATTTCATTTGTTAAGGATTGAGCCAGTCCATGTTGATACTTTTTTAATCCTTCTGAAAGTGACTCATACGCATTCCTTCTAAGAACGGTGTCCGGTGATGTTTCAATTTGCGTCATATATGTAAATAATGAAACAGACACATCGCGCCCATCCTTATCTTTTACATCTTCAAATGCCATGTCAGACGAAGTAATTGACATATAGATCGTATTCCCTACATTTAACGGTTGCTTAACTGCAGAGAGGGCTTTTTCAACATTGGGTTCTAATGTATGAGGGCGGGAAAGATTTAACTTTTCAATAAAACGATGATACTGCGTAAGTCCCTTCTCTTCTTTTAGAAAAGTCGCCATTCTCTCTTCAGAAAGCTCAAGCAGTTTGTTTACAAGACGTGAGCTAAAGGAAGACACTTTCTTTCCAAGAAGTTGAGAACGCCCCATTCGACTTTGATTGTATTGATCCGTACTGTCTTCCGAGTATTTATAGAGCGCATAGCTACCTAGACGGCTGTAATGTTCCATCATTTGATTATATTCATGTAATGTAGATAGTAAATCGGTCGCACTATTAATCGCTGGTTGCGTCTTCAACAATTGACTTAGTGCCTCTTCCTGTTGAAGATACGCATCTTCCCACGCTTGATCAGAATCATAGATAGGGGTTAAATCCCATGTCTCTTCAACTGGTATATCTTTACGCAACATCGTCCTCAATTCGACCACTCCCATTAAATGAATTTACTATTTTGACAATAACACAACGATATCGCCACTGCCACGTTTGAACCGTCTTCCTAGCGTGGTTGCTAGGAAGAGAACGTTATGACCACGTTCTCTTCCGATTGATTTCCATTTTTTCTGAGAAAGCTTCTGTTAAATTAATCTCATAGCGATTGGCAATTTCTACTGCGTTCCAAATCACATCAAAAATTTCGTGGCTAAGAGCTTGTTTAATTTCCGCTTTTTTCTCTAAACTCTCTGTGTAACGATAGTTCAACATCTCCTGCGCCATCTCTCCTACCTCGCTCATAAAAAACAAATAGCGCTCTTCATCAGAAACCTCATCGAATCCCTTTTCTTCACAAAAATCTTCAACGTATTGTTGAAACTTCTTCCACTCCATTATGTCATACCTCCTCTATGATCTAAGCGTCTCGATACAATTCATCTGAATTCAACCACTCTTGAAATTTCACCAGATGGTAATACGTCTTCCCATTTAAAACAATTTTCGGTGCTCCGTCCTTTTTTCTTAGTAGATCTTCCATGTCTTTCTCACTGATATTAACGTACAAATATAACTGATTTTCTTCAATTAATTGATAATAGGCATGATATTCTTGTGCATCTGATTTACTTTGAAACTTTTTTAAACCATTTCCAATGAAATAACCGAGCAATGCGAGCCCTACCGCAACCCAAAAAAAGCTAAGACCTACTTCAATATTCATTCCTACCCCTCCTAAGTATCCTATCCTCCACTATAAACGTAAAACGAAAGAAGGAGAAGGACCAGGCGAGAAGACTTGCACAATTTTCTACTAAGCTACGTCTATATTTAAGAAAATATTTTTACAATGTGCAAATACATTTGTTACGCTTATTAGGATTTTTAACTTTGTTAGAGGAGGGTTCACATGACAAAACGTAACACCGCACTTATTCTTTTAGCCATCATTCTTACAAATAGTCTCTTCTTTGCTTTAGACGCTGTTCATTTCTGGCGAATTACGTTAGACATTCCCATGGTTCTTGCACTTATGTTCGTAAATGGTCTTTTGTTTATTGGAATCGGTCTCGTCAAAGCAAATCCTAAAGCCATTCGAACAGTATCTGGGGTGTTTGCTATGGGCTTACTCTTCTTTTCTTCTACAATGATTTTTCTTGTCGATATGTTTACTGAATCAAGCCAAGTGGCTCTTCAATCAAACAATGGAGACATGGAGATCATTGCCTATTATGAAGATCATTCGTTTCTCGATATTTCGCTAACCATGAATGTGTACGAAAAAAATGGATTTTTCCCGCGACAAATTAATGAGGAAGACATCCATTTTTATATTCCCATGCGTGAAAAACAAAATCGTGAGCATACATATTTTCTTGGATTGGAAGACGTACAGTGGACATCAGAAAATGAAATTATCTTATCCACTTGGAGGGAAGAGACTATTTTAAATGTGAGCAAAGGAAGTTCGATTGAAAATGGCGAAAGGTTACACATACAATCCTAATGATTAACAGGTGATTTTCATGAATGAACGTCTTTTATTTGATTCAACATCTACTTCTTGTATGGACATCGTTCAACCGATCACGTTAGTAGCCAATCAATTGCGATCCTATTCTCGATGGGCGCTCCTTGTCGCTCAGTCTAAACATTCAGTGGTTGTGCTTGACGATAATGGCCAAGCACTCGGAGCTCTCCTACCTAATTTCAATCAACATAAACAGTCGAATAATTCGTTAGAAATGTACGTAAAAGACGAATGGCTTACACCGATTACGTACGTTACACCTACTTGTTTAGTAAAGCAATTACCCAATTCTCCTACTACACTGATCGTTGTACGGGACGACAATCGTTTACTTGGCACCATCTGTTGGAGTCAACTTCAAAGCAATTCCGCTGAAAATAAGAAACAGAGTTTAATTTTAGAAACGATCTTTGAAACTGCGTATGAGGGAATTGTCCTTGTCGATCAGCAAGGACGTATTGTTCAAATGAATCAAGCATACCGTAATTTTATTGGCGGCATCTCAGAAGAAGCCGTTGTCGGCAGACCTGTTCAAGATGTCATTGAAAATACGCAGTTGCACCACGTCGTGAAATCAGGCTTACCTGAACGGGGAAAGGTTCAACTAATTCAAGGACAAAAAATGGTCGTCCATCGCATCCCCCTTTGGCAAAATGAACAGGTCGTTGGCGCAATTGGCATGCTAATTTTTGAAGGGGTGTCTGAACTCTATCAAATTATGAAGCAAATGAGTGGCAAGACGGAAGAGATTAAAGTGGACACGCTCTCACCAAGCGTCAAGACGTGCACATTTGAGAAAATGGTTGGGAAAAGCGCATCCTTACAAGCAGCTAAGAGCTTTGCGCGCAAAGCAGCACGAACCACAGCATCGGTCTTAATTACTGGCGAAACAGGAACGGGTAAAGAATTGTTTGCTCGTTCCATTCACCAGTTAAGTGCACGAAAAGAACGTCCCTTTATAGCAGTTAATTGTGCGGCGATGCCGGAAACACTCCTAGAAACCGAACTTTTCGGCTATGAAGAAGGCTCCTTTACTGGTGCGAAACGAGGTGGGGCAATCGGTAAGTTTGAACAAGCTACAGGCGGAACCCTTTTTTTAGATGAAATTGCGGATATGTCACAAGCGATGCAAGCCAAACTCCTTCGTGCACTTGAAACACGAGAGATTACCAAAGTAGGTGGAAGTCAAACTCATCAAGTAGATATTCGTTTGATTGCTGCAACGAATCATGACCTTGAACAAAAAGTTGAACAAGAGACATTCCGAAAAGACCTGTATTACAGAATTCACGTCATTCATTTAAAATTACCGTCATTAAAAGAACGAAAAGAAGACATTCCTAGTTTACTTCGACACTATATTGATTTTTTTGCTCATGATTACCAAGTTGAACAAAAAGAATTTCAGGAAGAGGCCATCCAAACCTTGCTCGCCTATGATTGGCCTGGTAATATTCGCGAACTTGTAAACGTTGTCGATTACGTCATGACCATTTGTGACCATCGGAAGGTGTATCGTGAAAACCTTCCAGAATCAATTCGTCTGGCTCATGAACCGCAATTTGCACACATCGCGCTTAATCAAGAACAAATGCGTATCAGAGAGGCACTGATTCAAGCGAACGGAAGTAAAACGAAAGCAGCTCAATTGTTAGGGATTCACCGCGCCACACTCTACCGGAAAATAAAAGAACACACGATATAATCGGAAGTCGTTTTTCTTACTAAAGAGGAAAGCGACTTTTTGTGCGACACCCCGTTTCAAACGTTGCATATTTGCGACACATAAAAATGTAAGCGCTTTATTTTAAAGCATTTTACTATGGCATAGATTTTGCAAGTTGGTAAGTAGGAGGGATAAAACATGAACATGAGAGTCAATCATTTACCATCAACCATCGTTTACGGTGAAGATAGTTTCAAACAATTAGGCGCTGAAGCTGCGAAAGTCGGAGCCCATGCGCTAATTATTAGTGATCCGATTATGGAACAATTAGGGAATATCGAGAAAGCAATACAGCTTCTTCTGGAACACGGAATTCATGCATCGGTTTATACAGGCGTGAACGCTGAGCCAGAAGATACATACGTTTATGAGGCTTTAGAGCAATTATTTCATCATAATTGTGACCACATCATTGCCATTGGAGGCGGAAGTTGCATTGATACAGCAAAAGCGGTTGCCGTTGTTTCAACAAATGGTGGTGATATCAGTGACTACATGAATAACCAATCGATTGCACGAAAAAAAGCACTCCCTTTACTTGTTGTTCCTACAACAGGTGGCACAGGTTCAGAAGTAACAGATGCGACAGTCATTACGAATACGACGACAGCAGTGAAGATGATGATTAAGCAAGAAGCCTTTATGCCTCAAGTAGCCATTGTGGATCCAGTACTAACCATATCCTCACCGCCTAGTATTACGGCAGCAACTGGTGTCGATGCCTTAACCCATGCGTTAGAAGCTTACCTCAGCAAAAAAGCACACCCATTTACAGATACACTTGCGTTGTCTGCAATTGAAAAACTGTACCACCATGTTCTCATTGCTTATAAAGATGGCACGAACCTCCAAGCGCGGCACGAAATGATCTACGGTTCCATGCTCGCAGGAATGGCCTTTTCTAATTCTTCTGTTTGTCTCGTACATGGGATGTCTCGGCCAATTGGCGCACTTTTTCATGTCCCTCACGGGGTTTCAAATGCCATGCTGTTGCCTGTCGTTCTGACGTATACACAAAATCATTGTACGAAACGGTTAGCAGAGATTGGACGTGTCTTGTTCCCTGAAAAGAAAACCGCACAAGAGGAACAGCTTGCGGAAATCGTTGTGGATCGAATTGTATCATTATGTCAGCAGCTCGATATCCCTACCCTATCTGAATGGGGGGTTGATCAAGAAGCCTTTTACGACGCGATCGACAAAATGGCAAATGATGCATTAATGAGCGGCAGCCCTCAAAACAATCCAAAAGTACCTTCTAAGGAAGACATCATGACGTTATATAAAGAGTTAATAAATCGAAAATCGACTGTTTCCCACTAAGGAGGCAAGGCATATATGTTAAGTATGATTGGATTGATTGTCTCTCTCGCCATGCTCATTTTTATGACACTGCGCGGAATTAACATCATTATAGCCGCAATTGCTTCGTCTGTTGTGCTCGCTCTTACAGGCGGACTGAATCTTAATACAGCGATGAGTGGCTATTATATGGATGGATTCACAAACTATTTTGCTTCTTGGTTTCTCATTTTTTTACTAGGAGCGATTTTCGGAAAAGTGATGCAAGATACGAAGGCAGCTGAGTCAATTGCAGACTGGGTGAGACGTAGACTCGGTGCAAAATGGGCACTGTTCGCTGTTATTGCAGCCTGTGCGATTATGACATATGGCGGCGTCAGTTTATTTGTGGTCGGTTTTACCGTCTATCCAATTGCAGTGTCTTTATTTCGTCTTGCTGATTACCCGCATCGATTTATACCAGTAGCCATTGTGTTTGGAGCGATCTCGTTCACCATGACTTCTCCCGGCTCACCTGAAATTCAGAACATTATCCCAACTGAATTTTTCGGAACGACACCATTAGCTGGTGGCTGGGTTGGTGCTGCAATGGGACTATTTATTATGGTCGTCGGTGGTTTGTGGATTCGATTCATGCTACAACGTGCTGTAAAAAATGGTGAACGCTTTGACATGCCAAAGGAAAGTCCCATGTTTCAAGCAGGTAAAGAACCACTAGAAGAATTAGCAGCAACAAAAGAAACGAATCTACCAAAACCTATTTTTGCTCTACTTCCACTCGTACTCGTCATTGTCTCTCTTAACATTTTAGCGCTGTATATTGACGCCAAAACAGCGGTGTTAGTGGCGCTTGTTTTAGGTGTGTTTTCAACATGGTTACTCAATCTACCATTTGTGAAGCAAGTTTGGGGTTCTCTCGGAATTGGTGCACAGAATTCCATTGTTGCCATTGCTAACACATGTGCCGTTGTGGGCTTTGGAACAGTCGCTGCACAGGTACCTGCATTTGATGTCTTTTTAACTGCCCTTTCGGAAATGCCAGGACCGCCTCTGCTTAGCTTAGCGATTTTCGTAACCGTTATCTGTGGCATTACAGGCTCTGCATCAGGAGGACTTGGGATTGCACTTCCACTGATTGCTCCAGATTATATGGAGCGAGGCGTTGACCCAGGAGCAATGCACCGTGTTTCCGCTTTGGCGTCTGGTGGGTTAGACTCCCTTCCCCATAACGGCTTTGTCGTCACGACTGTTCGCGCCATCTGTGGGGAAACACACAAGCGCGCATATGGCCCAATTTTTCTTGTTTGTACCATCGTTCCAACGGTCGCTTTAGGGATTGCTGTGCTGCTTTATACCGTGCTGTAGTATCTTTACAAACATTAAAAAGACTTTTTGAGTGATGACGATCACTCAAAAAGTCTTTATTTCGATTACATCTTATTTAAAGAGAAACCCTGTAACGCTCGCCCATAATGATGTAAACCAGTTGCCTGATTCTGCACCACCCATACCAGTTTGAGGCATATCAGTTGGCATGTTTGCTTCTTCCATTGCAGCATCCTGTGCATATTTATCAAGCTGTCCACGAATCTCCCCATCTGGATATTCTTCCGTATGAAGGTTTGCATAGACATCACCAGCTACAAGAGCCATTGAAAACTCTTCCCAAGATAAATCCCCAACAAGATCATCCGCAGTTAACGTTCCTGATGCCACATCGCCATCATAATCCATTGGCTCATCATTATGGAATAAGAACAATTCTACCGGTCCATCTTCTCCTGCAGGACCACTATGCAAGTGACCTGCTGTTGCATTCTCTAGATGTTCAGCATGAATCCAATACTCAAGTGTATCTCCATCTTCACTTACTTCAAAGTGCGCTTTTCCCATTGCATCGCTTTCAACATCCATGACTTCATTATCTGGACTAAGCTCAACTAAAAACTCACGACCCTCGTGATCGGCAGATGCCGTACCTGCAAAAGTCGTTGCAGCCAATACTGCTGCTAATGGAAACATCATTGCTTTTTTCATAGAAAAATCGCTCCCTTATGATTAATGAAATCACACTTAGCTGTTTTCACGCCTCCTCCATACTAAAATGTCAACGCTTATACCTAGCTAATATGTAACCTCTTACAAAGAGAACGAATGCTTTGTCAAAATGGATCACTTTTTTGTGGGAAAAATGTGATTTTTTAAGTAAAAAGTGATATAAGATGAAAAATAGAAGACAGAAT
Source organism: Shouchella phoenicis (assembly GCF_047238345.1). Classification (NCBI taxonomy): domain Bacteria; kingdom Bacillati; phylum Bacillota; class Bacilli; order Caryophanales; family Bacillaceae; genus Shouchella; species Shouchella phoenicis. The sequence continues at coordinate 3,754,387 of NZ_JBDFMQ010000001.1, forward strand.
TGGCAGATGATCATAATAGGAATCAATTACAGCATTAATAAACACTCGTTCACACGGTAGCACTGCAAATAAATCGTTTACGATCTTGCTCACACAACTGTATACATAGTCTTGATATAAATCATTGCGTTTTGTTTGCCCGATATCATGATAACGAATGGTACCCTGTTTTGTTACTTTCTCGATCCTAGCTGGTATAATGGAGTCTATTGAATGAATAAATTCACTACATTCTACTGTATGCGTATCATATACGTATAAGCTATATGTGGATGAAGAGTATGTTTGGAGATGAAGTGAGAAATAACCTGGACCAATTTATAAATCAAGAAAAAAGAGGTGTTTAATATTCTGATTAAATTTAATTTTTAAATTTTTATTTAGCAATTCCTCAAAAAAGAAAAATCAAGATTCAAACAAGCTTCATGAATGATTTAAAAAGAGGATATCTTAGTAAAAGGGAAATAATGGGGGCGTTATCATTGACTTTATATCTCAGTTTGAAAAAGGCATTGAAATCAAAAGGCGCAAGACCTTTTTTGATTTCTGGTTTTTTAACTAGTTTAGGAGATTGGATTTATTTTGTAGCGATGTCGGCTTTTTTATTTAATCAATTCGGGCCGATCGCCATAGGTTTATTGTCAGTCATTCGACAGACATCAGGGATGTTTTTTGCACCTGTTGCAGGGTTTCTAGCTGATAAATATTCAAAGAAGAAACTGGTGTTACTATCAAATCTCTCAAGTGCCTTTTTAATGGCCGTCCTTTTAATATTGACCTCTGCGGAAAACCAATCTTTGCTTACATATTTAATAATAGGTACCTTATTAGTTTTATCAGCAACTTTAGATAGGATTTGTAAACTTTCATTAGTACCTAATTTAGTTGATAAAGAAGATCGATTAGCTTTAAACTCTTTATTAAATACAATTGGGACTTTTTCTTTGATGGTAGCACCTATTTTTGGTGGCTTTTTAGTAGGCACAGGCGTGTTAGCTTGGAATTTCTTATTTAATACTATCGCTTATATTTTAAGCTTTTGTCTTTTATCTTTTTTACCTAAGAACATTGGGAGTAACACCCTTATAAAACATAATGAATCTATAACAATTAAATCCACTTATAAAGAGTGGGTCGTTGGTGTGAAAGCCATCTTTACAGAGAGGGATATGAGAAGTTTAACAATCTTAATGTTTTTGAATCATGTGATTGTTGGTTCTACGTTTGTTTTTATCCCAATGTTATCGCAATTAATTGGTTTAGGTGATCAAGGAATAGGATATTTATTAACGGCAATTGGTTTTGGCTCAATCATTGGAGCACTCATAGGAGCTATAATTGGAAGTAAGTCTTTAAACGTTGCAATAAGTATAGGTGTTATTGGTTTGCCTCTAACTCTAGCACTCTCAGGTTTTCACGAATATATTATTATTTCTTTTTTATCTGTTTCACTCTTAGGGATTTTTGCAAATATTGGCGACGGCCCAATGTGGTCCTATTTACAACGGATAACGCCAAGTGAACAGAGTGGTCGCGTCTTTTCGACAGTAGATGTTATTACAGTAGGTGGTATGTCTCTTGGATCGTTAATAACTGGCTTTTTAATCAGCTATATTTCATTGAGATTATCTCTCATTATTTTTGCTAGTGTCATTATTATTGTTAGTGCTTGTTCATTGCTTGAGCTGATTACGAAGAATAAAGGAAAAAACCTACAAAATAAGGAGAATACGCAATGAAGTATTTCTTTATGAAAATTTATTTGAATTTACTGCCCGAAACAGACGACATTTTTATTAAATTCCTGAAGCAAGTTGTTCATCCTCTTGTTCGTCATTACTACCGGGTAAATGAATATGAAGAAATATCGTTAAGGGGAGAAGTTTTAATTCTCCCCTTTAACATGGCCTTATGTACTACAATATTTAAAAACCTCACTCACTTATGGTACGGTTCTCCGTGGTGGATGTAAGTGAGGTTATTTTATCCTCTGGTTTTGTTATTTCGGAAAACATAGACGCAAACATTCAATTTATCAGGTTCATCGGTATTTAAGTCATTCTCAATAGCTATGGAATTACCAATACGTCCTTCTGGATCATAAACAAAACAGACCAAAGTTTTTAAAATGAGGATGTGTCTCATATGCTGAAATGTCCACAATAAGCTGTTCACCAACTTCTTTATCAGACAAGTTTTCCCTAGTCCTTTTAACCTCAATTAATAATCATTTATTATATTTATATAAAGATTTGTCATTTTAGTTTTAAGTAATTTGAGTTTAATCTAATTAAAAAACTTGACTCATCTTCCTCATGTTCACTTATTACAGTTAAATCAAAGGAGAATTCATATAATTGATCAAAAATAGTGCTTATCTTATCCAAATCAATTAAAAGTCTACTAGAAAAATCTTTGTATATTAGCAATAAATCTATATCATTTGGAGTTCTTTTCTCATTGATTATTGATCCAAACAAATACACATTTTCAAATGACTCAAACAATTCTATATGATATAGGATTTTCTGAATGACACTATCTTTTTTGTTTAAAGCTATTAATGTATTCATAAAATTCATCCATTGTTAGTAACGTAACTTTCATTTCTTTTGCTAGTTCGTATGCTTCTGCTGAAATACAACTCGCACCATTCCAATTATGTAAGTTTAAAACCACACATTTTTCCTCTGGAGATAGTTGTAGTAATTTAACTTTACTTAAGCAATACTCATAAATAAAAACTACCTTTACACCATTTACTGTAATTTCTTTTAGATTGGTTATATCTAAAAAATTAAAATTTAACCTTCTTGACTTTATAGCCTTTAGAGCATAATTTAAGCTTTCAAATCGAACATTCACTTTCCTAAAACAATTGTGATCATAATACAGTTGTCTTAACCTAGGGGTATCGTTAAGAAAAATTTTTTCAGAGTTACTGTCTTTTTTAACCTGTATAAATGGATTATCGACTCCTAAAACAATAAATTCAAATTCTCCCTTATTCTGAAATACCGCTATTAAACTCTCAATAGACTCTACAGATGGTATAATGTCTTCATTTAAAGGTTCTATTCCAAACAAGGAGTTAATCTCAGCCGGAAATAACACATGTCTTATTTTTTCTTTACTTAATCGAGTAGCTTCGAACTCATCAATATGAAGAATGAATTTTTGCACTATTGCTAAATTCGAATAACTTTCATTACGATGATTTTGAATTAGCTTAGTATTATGTTTTAAAATACTTTTTAGTATTCTATTGTTTGATAAAATCTTCCCTTCAGAAATATCCCATAATTCCCTTTCAGTCTCTAAATAATAGTTTTCAAAAATTGCTTGATTATGTAATAACAATGGAACTACTTCACTTTTTAAATCCTCAAATGTATCATACTCTTTACTAAAAAAACGCTCAAACTCATCCTTACGTATTTGTTTCCATTTTTTAACACAATCTACACTGAATGCACCGTTTTTATCAAAGTTTGTATGACAATTTGGACATAAAATAATTAAATTTTCATACGAGTTGTCTTTAGTATCACAATACGGGGTTATATGCGCCTTTTCAATTATGTCGCCACTTTCTTTTAACAATTCTACTTTACATTCTGGATTCATACATCTTCCCATAGATTCAGCATATATCCTTCTTTCAACGTTAGTATTTATGTTTCTGCCCATCCCTTTCATCTCCTTCAATCACTTTAGTCCCTTTTACTATGACTGTATTAAAGAGTTACGTTACTCTAACTAAATAAGCGTTCTATACTTAATAATTTTGTAAGCTTTAAAAATTTCACTAATATACTTTAGGATTTGCTTATCTACTATTATAAACACATGTAATAAAACCTCATTTACTAATGTTAATAAATTCTATAAGCATAAATATTAAAACATGAATCAAAACCTTAAGTGTTTTTCCTCTTTTAAATGCTATAAGAGAAATACTACTTAAACAAAATCTAAATTGGACATACTAGTAATAAAAATATTATATTGCATCCGGAAAAACGGGAAATTTAAAGCCATATTTTTTTATAAAATGACTTTTTATCTTTTGAGCCTCTTTAGATGGATTCCCTCTTATAATGTACTCATTTAGAAGTTTAGTAGAGTAGATAAAAAAGAAATTCCCTATTAAAGCTGACATTTTTATTTTATAATTTTCATCATCTTTCGAAGTATATTTCAGTAAATTCTTAACTATTTCTTCCATATTTAAATCTGGAATATAATTATTAATTTCTTTCTTTATACTTTTATAACCATATTGAGGTTTATAGTTAATATCATTTCTTAAAGACGAGGGGAAGTTTATATTATAATCATCAGAAATTTGTTTTATATTTCTTAAAAACGTGTATTCATCATCTTTAGTCTTATTGTTTAACATTTCATCTAACAACTTTCCTAAAATAGCCCATGTTTGTTCATGCGTACCTTTCTTTGTTTGTTTTAATAATAACGACAGGTCTGATGAATCATCATATTCAACAATGCTGAATGAATAATTTCCAGAAGGCACTTGTATAAGATCAGTGCTAAACGCCGTTATAATCCTTGATAATTCGTTTGCATCATTAGAATTTAAATAAGTGCAACCTCTATGACTCATTCTTAATAATGTATTAATTGTAAAAAAACTAAAATAATAATGAGTTACTACTCCCCAACAAGAAGATATTGTGTTTTTTGACTCTATGATATTAAAATATTGTACAAGTGCTCTTGTATAAAAATAATCAATTTCTCCAAGCAAAGCTTTTAGCAAATCATCTTTATTAAAGATAATTTCATATTCTCTATGGTCAGTAGATTTGACACCTTTTATTTTATTTTTTAATAAATACTTTAGATTATTATATTCAAGCTTGTCCACATCAACTTTATAATTCAATAAAGGGAAGATATAATTATCCCTTATTAAATTATACCTGTCCCCAAAAATTAACATTAAAACATATCCTCACTAAGACTTTCTCTGTATTTATTTAATTCGTATCTCATGTCACTAATTATTCTGTTTAATGTAGCTTTATTTGACCCCGTATAGTTGTCATATTCTAATACAGCCAAGGGCTCTAGTATTTCTTTTAGAGAGTCTATTTTTACGTCACCTTTTTCCTGTAAACTCCTATTTAAAACTTCATTAAAGATCTCAAATACCGCTTTAAAAATTGTTGCTTTTGTCAATTTTGCGCCTTCAGCTTTACTTATCTTAAATACATGTTCTATAGCAGTTAAATAATTGTTAACACCTTTAAAAACAATGTTAATATCCCTATGTTCAGAAAGTGGACCTGCTTTAAAAATAACTTCTGTAGCTTCATTAAAAGCAGCTCTTGAAATTTTTCCAGAGGCACTCTTTGAAGCTGATAATAAGCCAGTCATTGGAGAGCGTTTTTGGTTAAGCATATCAAATAGTTCTCTTTGCATTTCTTCAATTTTTGTTTCCCTACCTGCAAGCTGTTTAATATCTAGCAATAATGCAGAGGGAACACCTTTTTGAGTTGTGTTAATATCAATAAAAAGACTAACCTCCTCGGATGACTTTAAATTATTAAAAATAATTACCGGAATTTTATAATTTTTACTCGACTCGAATAAACCGAAAAGACGATGTTGTCCATCAATTACCAAGAAACTGTCTTTCACTCTAGGAAAGATGAGTTCAGAATCATCATCATCAAAGGTAATCCTAACATTATTTTGTGCACTTAGTATTATTGAAGAAGGTATTGTACCCTTTTTTTCATCCAAATATCTGGCAATATCTTTTGCCCTACTTTTATTTAACAACCTCTGAAAACCCTTGTCATTATCCTCGTTTCTCCGAGTAATAAAGCATACCTCTTTTAAGTCATCACTTGTCATTATAGTGGTGTAGAAAGTATTGTTATTTTGTTTACACTCTATAGCTGGTACAACAATATTTTTTGCCATGGTAACCTCCATAAAAAACTCCTTTATCTATAATAGTCATAAAATACGTATTTTAGAATACTTAAATAAAAAATATACAGTTCAAATTTAGAAAAATTACACACTAAAAAGTGGAGGTCGTTTTGCACACTGTTAGTTCAAAATACTTTTATCCATTACAACACCATCTGTAGATCTTACTTATTGAAGCTTCTATGGCAATCCATTTAACACTAACGCAAAACACAGCACGCTTAACAAATCATCTATTAGCGAAAGTAAAATTAATGTTCAATTATAAAAAGTGAAGGAAAAAACAGCCCAAGTTCCTTCACAATTATTATCGTATTATAAATCAAAAATGTTTATTTATTTTTGAAGACTATTCTTCACTAAAATACTTTGTACCTAACTTAGTTAAGTACAAAAACCTTGTTACCGCCCTACCAGTTATTATTTTCCTTTTTTAAGCATCAATGTACTCGTTTGAGTTATAAAGGTTTTTTACTTTTTGCTCAATATAAGCTTGAGGGTTTTGAAGATTGCTTATGTAATCAATATTATTGACTACTCCAATGGCCACAACTTCAAAGCTTGATAGCATTGTTTGACCTTTGAATCTCTGTACGTCAGAGTAATACTTTTTAATCGAATTTTCTCCTAATGATTCGTTCAGCAATTTAAAAGTTTTATTAAAAACTTCCTCTTCTTTAGCGATATTAACCTCGTCAGATAAACAATAGCGCCTCAGTTCTCTTGTCAAAACATCATGGATATCCTCATTAGAACCAAGTTGTTTTTTTGTTATGTGACGATAAGTACATCCATTTTGTAATTCAACAATGAAAAACTAATATTAGCATATTAGAAAAGAAAACGATCTTTTAAATAAAAAAACTAGCCTATTTATGATATTGCTCTTGATACGCTTCCCTATAGGTACGGAAAATAAATAGTAGGCTGCTTATGGGGAAGTGTTTTTATGTCCAAACTAAATAAATATTCACTAGCTAATCGTACTTTAGGTCAATCGAGTGTCTTGAATACAAGTCAATATTCTTAGCTTTAATGGCTTATCCATGCTATCCACCTCCATTGAAAACATAAATATATACATTACCACATTAAGTTTGTAGCTGAAATAAAAAAATGATGAAAACAAGTTTATAAAACTCATGTCTCCATCATTTATTTTTTAGCAATTAATTTAACACTTGCTATTTTTTTAGTTTCAAACGTGTCTGTATTTTTTATATACGACATTAAAAAGTCTGTTTCGAATCCAAAAACTCTTGTTAGGAAACCCAACTCTATATTTAAGTCTCGTAAAAAATCATTTAGTGATAATTCATGGCTAAAGACCATATCAAATAGGCTCTTCACCCTTGCTGGCCTAACTAATGCAATTTTATCATCCAGCGGCTCCTGTTTTTTGTAACCTTTACGATTAATAGCTATATTGAATCGTCTATACTTATCGTACTCAAGTAAACCCAATTTGTTTGCACGATAAGCAATAGCTTGAATTGATACTTGCCACTTTTCCTTCAAACTTAAATAAGAGTCTGGATTAGTGACGCTTTTCAATTCCAGAAAATCGTACGTAAATTCTTGTTCTGGTAATAGAAAATATCCTGCAAATAAGTTTGCTTCTTGCTCTAGTTTGTTTTCCCTTTTTTTATCATGCGTTCTTACGTCCTTCATGTAATGTAACAGTAAATGACCCAACTCATGTGCTAAATCAAAATTACGCCTTACATTAACTCTTTTCTGATTACCTAACATTATTATTGGTCTTTCCTCATTTATCCAAGTACTATAAGCGTCGGCTCCTTCACCTACACTTTTTTCCAGAATTATAATACCACTGTTTTCCAAAAGGTATAATAATTGATTATTATTACCTTTGTTCAAACCCAGAAATTTTCTGCTATGTTCCGCTATCTCTTTGATTAACTCATCTATAGTAATTTTGTCGTATTTCTGGTTAGTCAAATTGATCACATAGTCACGTAACGATACTATAGTACTCTGTGGCATAATTACATATGATTCAATAGGTTGTAGCAAAGCATCAATAAAAGCAAGATGCTTTGCTTCTTCGACCACATGAAATCTATCACCTATTGTCTCAGACCTATACGCAATTAAGTTTGCTTCGACTTCAGTTTTCAAGAAATCTTCTTTAATAAAATACTTTCTTCTTACCTCAAATAAATCACTAAATCTTGATAACTCTTCAAACGTCGGAACAACATAGTTGCATTCAAGTTGCCAAATTCTATGACTACTTACCATAACATGGTCTGCCAGTTCATTAATTGAAAAACCGAATAACATACGTATGTTGGTCAAATTATTACCAACAAACATGTTTGTTCACCCCTTACTCATTTCCTGCACCCTTTTCACTAATCAACTTAAAGCCAAAACTATGACCAGAAAGCTCTTCTGGAACATCATTTTCTACTGCAGATAGATCCGCACTGTCAATCTTTACTGTACTTTTATCAATATAACTAGTTAAATCATTAATTAAAAAGCTTCTATCCGTTTCAGGTATTGGCATACCTAGAGTAATTTCTTTTATCATTTTAGCATCATCCAAGGAATAAGACACAATATAAAAACGATCATATTGTGACCGTAATACTTCAACTTCCTCATTCGATAATGATAGACCAGCATTTTCATCAATTATCGTTAAGTCCTCTTGAAATAAACTGGCTTGCTCACTTTCTCCTGGAAAGTTAATATGGGAGTTAATTTTAGATAGCTTAACTAAATAATTATCCTGATCCAAGGTTTTTATATACTTGGTTTTACGGTTCCCACTTTTTATAATAAATATGCTTTTTTCATCAACAAATTGCAAATATCCCCAAGTGTACCCTGCCTTTTCTTTCTTAAAAGTTACACCTTCACTTTTACAAGCTTCCGCAGTGTTATGGTCAATATGATTTCCTTTAACCCAAGCATATGCTGAACTAACATGCATAATCTCATTTTTTTCTTTTCGTTCTTTCAAATAGTCTTTATAACCTTTCAAAATTCCATCTACAATTTTCTGATTTAATTTTTCATTGAATTTATATTCTTTCATGTCATACCATTCTCCTTTATCTAAATATTTTACTTAACATAATAGTAACACAATTATTCCGGTATTTAACATATACCCAGTGAAAATGGTTCTAGTTTTTACATGGGAATGCTAATAGCTAAGAATCAATCTATTCTTTTAGCGCACGTGAATACTCCCAAACAACGTAGTCCAACAAACGGGGAGTCATTTCCTGATACTCTTCTTTTAATAGGACTGACGCTTCCACAAGCAACAACTGTGCCTCTTGCAAGTTAACTGGTCTTGATACTATTTTTTCAAGAAAACGAATAATCATTCGATCCGGCTTAATCCAATTATCTTCTCCAGCAAGCATATAGAAATAGACGAGTGAAATCCCACTCTTTTGACCTGGAATTTTCTGAATCTCCGCATCAAAATCCTTGTTCCCAAAGATCTTTGAAACATCTTGAAAATAATGAATGCCATATGCTTCTAAGATTTTTAAGAATCGATAAACAGCCTCAGATTTTAATATACCATTGACTGGTGAAGTTCGTTGGCGATTATTAAAAATTTGCTCTGCATAAATGAAGGAACCATTTTCTTCAAAAGTCCGTATAAAAGTTTTTATGGATTGTTGATCATCTATGCTTGGATGATCAGAACCCCCCCTATGGGAATCCAATTGGAAATAAGATCAATATCTTTTAACTGTATTACGAACGCCTTCATACCTAACACCAATTGAAAAAACTGAATCAATAACACACAGGGTTAAATGGGAGTAATAGTATTCATCAGGTAATTGAGCTTGCTTTAAGTCCAATTCTTGTCTGCAATAATTTGCTATTTTCAACGCTTCGTTAGTCATGCATATCACCCTCGTATAATTAATAACTTCATTACTTGATATCGACAGTCAAAACTGCTGCTTTGAATTAAATTAACTTCTTATCTAAGAAATAGTTCCAACAGTTTTTATATCTGGATCTTATTTCTAGAAATGCAACATTACTTTTTGGCACTCGATCAAACATACTCACATCTCTATAAATATAAACCGTGTGCCAAAGGTCTCGTTTGTTAAGTATCCCGATTTGCTCTCCCTTATGTTAATCCATGAATTTCTTTACGATTTCCCGATAAGTGAAAAGCTCATTTTGATCCACATAAACAATTAGTGAGGCTCGTATTTCCTCTAATAGACGGTACGCTTTTTCATTATTAGTCACAGAGTCACCATTTTCTCAATATTTAATTTATTTAATCTAGGATCTGCTAGATCCTTTTCCCACGTTCTTATTAAACTAGCCAGTGAGTAATTTTATTTGGCAAAAAGCTTCTATACGTTGTTATAAAGTCAATGAGTTCTTTTCGTGTTAGGCATTTCACGTTATTCACTTCACTTTTTCTGTAATTTTCATCCTCTCCAAATAAGTACACCCAATCATATGGAAGGTCTGCGTAATCACCTACGCTAAGCAATACGTTTCCTTTCTTAACTTGAACTGCCGCTGTCTCGATTTTCCCTTTAGATCCTTCTCTTATAAGAGTATATTCAATCTTCTTTGTTGTTGGTTTACACGAGCTAGGAATCACCTTGTAATCGTGTCGATACTGCAAATATAAGCCAACTAAATCTTCTAGATCATCAGGACTTAAATATTTAAGAAGATTTTCTGCCCTTACTTTCGTAGTCTTTCCGAAATAAGTTGAAACGGTATATTGTTGTAGTATTGAATCATTAACCTTTTGAATCGCAGAACCCCGTATAAAACGTGTTTGAATTCCACCTGGCACAACATCTAATCCACCTATTTCTTTAATTCTGCAACTCCTCGTGTTATAAAGGTCTAAATCTTTTCGTTTTGGGTCATAGAAAGCGTCTCCCGTTAACTCTGAAATATAATACACTCCACCATACTCGAGCCAAACTAAGTCACCTAGCTTCATATGATGAATGAAAGCGTTCATTGCTCTTTTCCAACCCGTGTTGTCCTTATAAACCTTTGAGGCAATCAAAAGGTATTCTTCACTTAGCATAGGGCCAACATTTTCTTCAATACCCCAACCAATACCAATAATTCCGTTCTCAACACAGTAACTCCAAGCGTCATTTCTTGTAAGCCCTGCTTTTGTGTCAGGCTTTATGTGCATACGCCAAACATTCTTCATTGGATTATCCTCCTTTAATCTAGCTATATTTAAAGTATACAGGGGGGCATGGACAATAATTGTCCGTAACTAGATTTATTCATACATTTTTTTCATCTCGTTAATAGAACTTCTCATACTCTTTCTCAATGATTCAGGACGAATGACCTCAATTGCTGCTCCTTGACTTAATAACCACATTTGAACCCCTTTCCCGAACACTTTCACCTGTATAGTCACAAACTCCTCATTTTCATTTAAAATTTCAGCGTTAGGTAATTTGTCATAAACAACTTCCTTTAGCCATTTTTTTAACCTCAAACGGACTTGCATTAATTCACCTGACTGCATAAAAGCAATTTGTTGTCGATAGATACCATCTTGAAAGCGATCGCTGTCACTTCTCTTTATTTCTTTTGGTTTTCTTCCCAACATTTGAACATCTTCGATTCGGTCGACTCGAAATATGGTTGGATACTCGTATCCCTTCCCCTCAATATGAGCAGCGAGATAAAAATAGTATTCTGAGAAAAGTACACCAACTGGCTCAACAGTTCGTGTACTTTTTAATCCATCAGCTCTTTGATAATTGAAAGAAATGTAACATCTTGATTTCAAGGTGGCATTTAATTCCCAAACTAGATCTAAATTTTTTCCATGAATCAGTCGTTTATAGTTACTTCTCTCATTTGCAATCAATCTTTTGAGATTTTTCTTATCTGATTCATACCCGAGTTCAAACAATTGGTCCAGTATGACGTTTAACTCATTTCACAAATGCTCTGCTTTCAAGTAAAATTAATGCGATGGCCAAGATTTTTTCTTTTTCACTGTTGTCCTCATAGCCATATCTGCTCAAACTTTGTTTAGCACCCAAAATTTTTTATTCTCCTTTATATTGAGTTATTCGTTCATCACACTAGAAAAAGATAACTCTAGTAGGCTATCTTCCTTATTTTAAAAATGTTCCCCGTATTATTAATTGATCTGAGTAGAAATTCATGTCGAATTCTTCTTCGTTATAATAATTAGCTGTTAGTAAATTAAAGATGTTTAAGCTTCATTAATACAATAACACTTCGTCTCCATGGCGAAAGCCCTTTTTTCGTATTCCTCGTAGATTACTGCGGTATTAAAGACTTGTCTACATGGAAAAAAGGGGACAAACATTAATGTTTGCCCCCAAATTTCACTATAGATTAACCAAGAAGTTGAAGTACCTGTTGCGGTGCTTGGTTAGCTTGAGCAAGCATAGATTGAGAAGCCTGCGACAAAATGTTTTGTTTTGTGAACTTCACTATCTCCTTCGCCATATCCACGTCACGAATACGAGATTCGGCAGCTTGATGATTTTCAGACGAGTTGTCTAAGTTAGAAATTGTGGGTTCAAATATCTAACGCCGCTGTCGTTGTTGTTTCTGTAGAACCATTTGTAACGTTATTCACACCCGTAAAGCTTGCTCCGTGTTTTGCTGTTTTATCCTCATCTGTACTTGAAATAATTAATCCATCTTAATCTCTAATTAATCTAACAAGTTAAATTCCATTTTATTAATTATTTCACTTAAAGATATGTTTGCACTTTCACAGTATTCTTTTATATCAGGCCATATGTGCCAATCTTCAATTGGTTCCAAATCACTTACATAACCGTAAACACCATCGTAAGTATATGGTTCACCAATTAGACCAACCTTCTTTAGAATACTGAAAGAAGACATAAACTGTTCTTGATTAGAACTCAAGATATTTTGCAACTCTTCAATAAGAAACATTTTTCTATCAAGTTTACCGCCTGCCCTATTCAACATATGAAAAAAAACCGACCTTGTAGCAGGCGATAGTTGCTTTAGTTTATTAAACGCATTTTCAGCTAATTCAACAAGTTCTCTCTTTTCATCTTGATTGCTATTCCAACCCATCACAGAGTTAAATGTGTTTAATGTAGTAGCTTTTACACCCGCGTTACCATCTGTTATATCTTCGTAAAGTTGAGAGGCGAGGTCGTTGATTAGGTTTTTGAATTTATCTTCGTGTTCTTTTTTTATTTGTTTTAAAACACTAACAGGGTATTTTTCAACATCATTAGTCTCTTTATGATGTTCATAACACATTATTAGTAAATTATTAGATTCTCTTCTTTGTTCGTTTGTCATATTTGAATTGAATCTAGGTCCATCTGGTAAGGCCGCCTCAATATGACAAATATTACCTATATAAACTCCGTCGTCACTAACAATTTTATTAAAGCAACCCTTAAAAGCACATTGGTTGCCTGATTTTGCAAATAAAATTCTGGCTGTCGATGCTTTTGGGTCAAGTCTTTTAACCTCTTCCATTTGCTTCTTACCCCCCTTTTATAATTACGATTAATTATATAGCAAGTTGTGTTTATTAATTTATAGTTTATGCGTATACAGTTCTTATACATAGGATTGAATAAACTGCTCATAAAGCAAGCTATTTTTATTGGCGTGAAAAATTGTCCTTTTTCAGCTTTAGATACTTCAGCTTTATTTAGATTATTAACGAGCATAGTGTTAACATCTACTTTATTCATTAATTCATTTACCATCTTTATTAACCTCCAACCTACTTCTATATTTTATAAGAATAATCTTCAAAACAAAAGCGGACATTAATTGTATTTAATACTTCATTATAGAGAATATTATACGTTTATTATCTTTGCATAAAAAAAGATAGCCACAGTAAAGGCTATCTCACCATTCAAGAAACGTTGTATAGAATTAGTTATTCCTCTTAAATTGCCTTAACTATAGAATCTAACCCAATTCTTCATAAAATATAACCCAGTTGACATGGTCCATATATTCAACCACCATGTATGAACCTTTTTCAAGAGAATAGTTTACAGATATCTCCACTTCTATAGTTTGGGATTGACCTGTAGGAATAGTAATCACATCAGCATACTCTTCGTCAGTATTATATAATTCAGTAAAAAATATCAACCTGTTCCCATCATTTCCCGTGTCCCCACTGATATTACTTGCATAAAAGCTTACATCATAGCCTTCATCATTATAAAATTCCGCTTTTAACAAATAGTGGTAATAATCATTATCCACTTCTTCAAGACTTAAGATCTTCATAGATGTTTCATTATCATCGTTTAATAATACTTCGTCACCAATACGGAAACCATATTCTTTTTTGTCTTGAATTTCCTTAGCTCTTGATTCAGCGGCTTTCCCCTCCCCACTTTTTTTTCTTTCCTCATACTCTTCGAAAAACTTTTTTACTTTCTCTTGGCTGTTATCTTCACCAAAAATATCTGTTTCAATGTGATCAAACATATTAAAATTGTCTTCGGATACGGCAATTGCATCATACCATCCATCCCAATAAGCTGATTCTAGTGCTAGTTCCCACTCTTCGTCCGTATAACTCGAATATATACTCTCAGGGTCTACAGTATTATCACTCTCTAGCTCGTTATCATTCGAATTAGCTCCACAACCAACTAATAAAGTTGTAATAAATATAACTAAAGAATAAATTGCGTTTTTATTTTTCATCTATACCTCACCTCTCGAATTAATGTTTACATAAGCAAGTAAGCCCTTTGAAAAGATCAAAGGACTTGCCACTAACTAAATTCCTTCTTGTAATTCTTTTTGAGCTTTTGAAGCATCCATTAGAATCAATACTGCTGCAACAATATGTAAAGCCATACCCAGACCAGGAATAAAGCCTAAAATACTTGCTCCTATTCCAACAACGTTTCCAATAGGTAAAGGGTGTTTACTTTTAACTGCAAAGAAAACGATAAGAGCATGAAATGCCAACATGATAAATAAAGGTAACCATACAAGTGCAATGATAAAGCTACCACCCAATATTGGAATCCCCAAAAAGGCTTCAGCCCCACCTGAAATCCACTTCATTGTTGTTAAATTTTTCTTATTAATCTTATTCAATTTTATATCCTCCCACTGAAAAAATTATTTTTGATAGAGTACAAAGATAAAGTATTAGTTCAATCTTACTACTCATAATACTAATTATAATCAAAAATACAGTCAATAGACAGTATTTTTATTTTAATTACCGCCTATAGATCTCTCCAATTTTCTTACTCGCTTTTCTAAGCTTATTAAGAGGTGGTAAAATGTCGGACTTACGAGTATTGATTGGAAAACGTATTCGAACAATAAGAAAAGAACAGGGTCTTACACAACATGCTCTAGCTGAATTGGCTAATCTTGATGATGCATACCTTGGGGGAATTGAACGAGGAGAAAGAAACTTTACAATAGATACCATTGAAAAAATTGTCATAGGTTTAAAGATTGCACCTAGTGAATTATTTAGTACAATGCCAGATTCGAACGCTTCACATGTTAGAACGGATGCTATTAATCAAATAATTGGTATAACATCCCTACTGAAAGATGAACAAATTCAAGCGCTAATTCGTATTAATAAGGAAATCGCTATTGCTCTTGAACCCAATAACATTTAGTTTGTAGGACTGGACAGAGCCGTTTCAAATAATTTTTTAATCATTACCATTGCAACTCCCAAAACTGTCCCTAAAATAAAATACAACATTTCTATTCCCTCCCTTCTTCTTGCATTGTAAGAACACTCATAAAAATGGTTACACCGAATACAACACCTGCTTTGAACCATTCAATTGGCATCAAGCAAATCACCCCCTTTCACGATTAACGCTGTCATTAAAGATTTAGCGTTATAACAATAAAAGAAGGGGAGCCATCATCATTGGATGGCTCCCCTTCTTTGTTTACAGTTGATACGAGATCACGGTTAAACTGTACTTGTATGGTGTCAATTTTCCTACTTGGTGCGATTGTTATCTTTTTTACCATTAGCTGCATGGCATACTTTCGCTGTTCTGCGGTTCCAGACTGCTTATAAAAGGAAAGGAACTGTCGAAGAGTATGAGTGACCTTTTCAGGTGATATCATTTGGCTGTTTTCATTATTTAAAATTTGGTTCTTTATAGGTTTGATTTGAGCTTCGTTCTGATCTATAGCCTCATTTAGCTTGTTGTATTCCCATTGAAAGTCAACTTTACTTAAAATCCCTTCCTTGTAGAGTTCAAGTATTTGTTGCTTCTCATGATTCAGTTGTTCACCTTTACGTTCCAATTGCTCATTCTCCTTGATCAATGGATCTAAAATGGTGTAATGCCGAGCGTTAATTCTCTCAACAATGTCCTTTACGAGTTGCTTATTCTCTGCAAGACAGGTAAGCTTTTCCAAGACAACAGGATCAGCATAATCAACTCTTACACCATTAGAACGACAAACAGTGCTCCCCTTACTTTTCCAAGCTCCACACACGTAGTATTCTAAGGCATAACGTGTGCCATCTTTACGTTTATTTGTCGTTCTCCCTAGAACCATGCTTGCTCCACACTCTGGGCATTTCATGATACCTGTCAGTACATACTCACCACTATGGACACGGTTTGGCTTTTTACTACGCTGCTTTAATCGCTCCTGAGTCTTCATCCAAACTTCTTCTGAAATAATTGGATCATGCTGTCCTTTACCAATGTATGGTGTGGCATTGGTTCCTTTTCTTCGCTTTTTAGACCAGTTTGTCTGCTTGTTGTAGCGAATTAGACCAACGTAGATTGGATTTTCAAGGATTGTTTTAACACTATTAAAGGAGAATGAGTTTCCAGTCTTCGTTTTGAATCCCTCCTTGTTAAGCTGATTCGCAATGGACTTGTAGCCGTGCCCATCTAAATACAAATGAAAGATTTTTCGCACCGTACGTGCTTCTTCTTCATTAACAACGAGTTTCGTTTGCTTACGCTTTTTTGTTGGGATAAATTCGCTACGAGAATCGTAGCCTAAAACTCTGCCACCATTCCATGCCCCTTCTTTTGCACGTGCTGACATACCCATTTTTACGTTCTCTGCGATATTATCACGCTCAAATTCAGATATAGCTGCCAACATATGAAATTGAAGCTTACCAGCTGGTGTCTCTGTTTCTAGATTCTCTTTGAATGAACGAAAGTCGACTTGATTATCCTCAAGTAATTTTACCATTTGAAGGATATCCAATATATTCCTTGCTAAGCGATTCATTTTCCATACGATGACCATATCGAAGTGATTTGCTTCTTTAAGCATACGTAAAAGTGCTGGCCGGTTCATAGATTTTCCGCTAATTCCTCGATCGGTAAACTCATCATAGACCGTATAGGATTGACTTTCACACCATTGTCTTAAAACACTGAGTTGTTCATCAATACTGTACCCTTCTTCTGCTTGCTCACTTGTTGAAACGCGAGCATAAATAGCTACCTTCTTAATAGATAGATCATTTTCTTGCTGATTGCTTCCATGCTTAGGTAAAAGATTACTTATCATCATTCGGTTACTCCTTTATATCCATAGCATCTTTATTTGTATAGGTATAAATCATCTCTGCCAGTATTGTAACCAATTGTTCATACTCATAATTGTCATTGTTGTCCACGTTAGTTCCCCCACACTTTATTTATAATATCTGTTTATAATTCATTTTAATTCCCAACCTGTTTAACCACAGGTCGGGATCGATTGTCGTGTAATACGACTACTGTTTAAATCGACAAATGTCCATTTGTTTCTAAAAGTTCCACCGCTTCTTCAGCAGATTGTTGAGTAATATGTGTATAGCCACTAGTTGTTTGTAAATTTGCATGACCTAAGAGTTTTTGGATTGTTACAATATGGACCCCTTTATTAACTAAATTGGATGCAAATGAGTGTCTAAATGTGTGGCATGTAACATTTTTATTCCAATGAAGTTTGTTGGTAGCCTGCTTCAAGCACTTATTAACGTATCTATCTGTCAATCCACCTGAGCGAGTAAAAAACACTTTATTTTGTATGTGGTTCCTTTTAGTATAAGTCTCTAAAATGTCTTTTAAATGACCATTGATAGGTATAGTCCTACTTTTTCCGCCCTTACTATCGATGACTCTGGCTTTTTGAGATTCAAAATCAATATCAGTCATCGTAAGGTTTAAACATTCTGAGATTCTCATGCCTGTATAATAAAGAACAAGAACAACTCCCCTAACTACCGTTGAATCAATTGAATTCAAGAGCTCGTTAATTTCATCTTCTGTCAAGAAAGGCCGTTCTGACTTCACAACTCTTTCTTTCATATGCTCTAACTGAATCGCTATATTTTCGTCTACAATTCCTACCTTGAATAAAAATTTCCAAACGGACCGCAACGTATTTTTTCGGCGATTTCTTGTGCTTACCATGCACTTCTTCTCAATAATAAGGAAACTTAAATATTCTTGTAAGTGATCAATCGTAATAGCGTTTATATCTGTTACGTGTGGGTATTTTATCCCTAAGTAGTCCTTGAACTGTTCTATATCCTTCTTGTACTCGTGAACGGTTTTTGGCCTAAGTTTCTCCTCCGCACTTGCGAAGTAAACATTAAAAGCCTCTGAAATTAGTGTGTGCTCACCCATTCAAAAGTACCTCCAAACTCCCACCATCTCTTTTCGATTCAACGAAAGGTCGTTTTTTAGGTTTACGGGGGTAAACACTATTAACTTTTTCACTATCAAGGCTTTCAACCAATTTATAATCCGATATATATTCATTCAAAAAATTATAATCATACCGCAGACAGATGGTATAAACATCATTACCATCTATACGTGTTCGCTTCTTATTTTTGTTTTGATCGTGTATTAGAAACCCTTTTTCTTTCAAATCATTTAATAGAACGTCTACATTGGTAATACGTAATTCTTCCGCAAATTTTCTGTATGCGGACTCTAAGAGGAATATGCTCGTTTGAGAGCCTTTAATTGTTATTTTCCCAAAAACACTTTTGTTAGTTGTAGGCTTTTCGTTATTAATTTTAAAGTGCCCTACATACTCAATAATTTTTGCTTTTAAGTTTTGATGGAAAGATTCTGCCAGCTCTCTTTTGATTAACGAAGCTTGTTCTTGTTCCACTAGCAATCTTAATATTTCGCTAGTAGATAGTGAGAGTTGTAGCGAATCGTTAGCCAGTTTAGAAGCTAACAAAACAAAAGCAAATTTCCCAGCAATTCTCTCTCGATAATTTGAGGCGGGTAAGGCATCTACTAACTCTTTTTTACATTCATGTAGCATTTTATCTATCTTTGCTAAACCTAACCTCATGATAGACTCTACAAATATTTTCCCTGCATGACCATAATTTTTTTGGATACCGGCATTTAATGCTTCTGCATGTTCCGCAGATTGGGTCCATGCAATATTGTTTAACTCAAATAGCCTTACACGCAGTCCAACATTCGCTTTAGTTTCCCTCAAGATTGAACTCTCACCCGTCAAGATAATGGTAGTTGCCCACATCAACACATCCTTCATCTCTGCCTCTTTATTTAATCGATTCTTCCCCTGATTATCGGCAATTTGGTACACGAACGTTGAAAGTTGATTAGTGGTCAATGTATGCATTGACGTTTCGTCTAGAACAATCGGTACACCATAGTTGTTAGCTACATGCTGTTCTAAAGCATTAGCAGTACCGTTAAAATTCTTAACAAGTCCTTTATTTGTTGGCCTCCCAAATGGCGAAACTGCTAATGCTGCAGCAGATGATTTCCCCATGGAACTGTTCCCGATGATATGGAACATCAACGAATGATATGCACCGTCCATTTTCATGTCATAGAGGCCAATTAGCGGAGCAGACATTCCAATAGCAAGACTTAACTCCAATGGAGAATGCCCTTGAACATGAGACCTCACAGTATCTAACCATCCAATTAAAGACCCATGTTCCTTTATATCCATCCTACCTTCGTAATTGGATTGAAAGTTTACTAAAGAAACCATCTCATTTAGCCTATACATTAAGTATTCCTCCAGCTCTACCCACCCAATATTACTATGTGAATGCGAAATCTTTGCATATTGTGCCGATTCCAAAAGACAGTTAAATACATCATCTTGTGTGGTATTGCTAATATCTAGCCCTTTACTCATAAAGAATTCTAAATGACTTTTATGAAGTTTGCCTTGACTTATTTGAAGCGACTTCCAATCTCCATAATTTTTATATCTCACTACGAATAAGATCGTATCCTTTTCAATGTTCGCAATAACCTTCTCTACATATGCTGGATTTGCTATTCTCTTTCGGTACGTTCCGCTCTTATTTTGCTTAATTTTATAAATTCCAGTATCTTCAATGTCAAAATTCAACAAGCTCATCTTATTCATTACTACACTCCTTTAATACATTATAATAAAACAGAATATTCAATCAAACATAAGGGGAGAGGGGGGGTTTTTATAGTGCTGTTCAATTATATTGCTCATTTCTTCTAATTCAGGCTCTACTACTTTTTTTGTGAGTTCTTTGATAAATTCTTCATTCATAATAAGATAGGATTCATAGTTTTGGTACTTTACATCATCCAAGGTTAATCCCTCTAGATTTCCAAGATTAGTGTAATCATTTAATTGGCTTAATACGAATTCTTGTTCAACCAATACCGGTTCAGTCATCTCTCTTATGCTATAGCTAACATCATAGATTCTATTTAAGAAAATAATCAAATGACTTAATTTCATTGCTGAACTATGAATACGTTCAGTAGATTTAATTTCATTTGAAATAACACCTTGAATATCTTTTATACAAGATTGACATGCAGCCTCCAGATCTTCTTTAATAATCAAAGGATATTTAACAGTGTCTATTGGGCCATAATTCCTCATTTTTCATTTCTCCTCTTTAGCTGAATTTTGGTTACATGATTCATAGTACACCATAAAAAACCTAATGCAAGGCGCTTTAAACACACCTATTAATATCAGTATTAATATGATATTAGTATATGGTGTTTCTTTGTGATAAAATCAGTTTGACGCTGGTATTCCAGTTTAATAAGGTTATTAGAGCTATGTTCGACAGGAATTCCTTCCGCGAAGTATTTTTAAGGCCATGTATAAAGCAATTTGTGTAAAAATATAAAAAGACGGTGGTAAAATTATGAGAAAAAGTGAAGAAGAAATAAAATTAAGACATGAGAAGATTGAAGAGATAATGTTTAAAAATGATGGAGCAATGACTCAAAATAAATTAATAGCTAGTTTACTGGAAGACAACATATCTATATCTCAACCAACAATTGCAAATGATTTAAAAGAATTAGGGTACGTTTATGATAACTCTAACTCAGTTTACAAACGCTCTGAGAATAACTCTCCTTTTGCTTTATCAGAAATCTTTAAACAAGAGTTGAATCATTTAAACATTTCTTTCGACCTTAATTTCAATAAAATAGATCCAATTTTCATTAGAACTACAGATAATGATTATATTGAGTATCTTGAAAAGCGTATAAAAACATTTATATACCTTTCTATTAATGCTAAAGATACAGAGGATTACCATACGGTAAAAGGGTCCGGCTTATTAATCATCTATGTTTTTAATAAAGAAGTTCATTCAAAGATAAAAAAAATATTAGGAAGTTTAATTTAGGTAAGTATCTAATGTTTTTAATTTTAATTGGGCTTGTCTTTTAAAAGACAAGCCCAATTAAAAGGATTTCTATATGCTTAGTTTTTTAACAACGGATAGGTTTCCA
This sequence comes from Shouchella phoenicis, assembly GCF_047238345.1. Lineage (NCBI taxonomy): Bacteria > Bacillati > Bacillota > Bacilli > Caryophanales > Bacillaceae > Shouchella > Shouchella phoenicis. The sequence goes on from NZ_JBDFMQ010000001.1 coordinate 3,776,157, forward strand.
TTCTTTGTGGCTATTAATAACAGCGGTATACTTTCCACCATCTCATGAACTACACCTATTATCCATTCTTGGCCTTCTACAGTAACATTGCAGTAATCAACCCGCACCTCATCAGGAAAGTCATATGTCCATGCCTCTTCAATAGAGAGTTCTTCTTTTAGTAAATAGGTTGTTTCTTCTCCAACTTCTTCCTCCCTTACGTCTATACAGAACTCACCTTTCATGAAAATACAGAAATTCTCTGGACCAAAATACATTCCCACTCACCTCATATACCCTTTATCATTTAACGACAAAAAAGAATCATCTCCAATAATGAGATGATCCAAAAAGCGTATTCCAAAAATGTCTGCTGCTTGTTTTAGCCTTTTCGTTACTGCAAGATCTTCTTTACTTGGGTCGGTGTCTCCTGACGGATGATTGTGAGCAACTATAAACGAGACTCCGTTACTTAAAATGACTGGTTTTAGGATTTCCCTAATGTGAATAACACTTGAATTAACCGTACCGACATGACATAAATTAATACTATTGACATTGTTCTTAGAATCAAGAGACATGACAATAAGTTTTTCTCTGTCTGCTCCTTCGTAAATGCCTTTTAAAGCTTTATAAACGTCTTTTGGTGACCCTAATACCTTTGGACGATTAATTGCTAACGTTTCTTCTTTAACCAGTTTAATTGACACAAAGTTTAATGATAACTCCTCTTTATACATTTGCTCCCCTTTCTTGTAAGAGCCTAATTTCAAAGACTATCGCTCTTCCCATTTATTATATATGTTTCAATTATTGATCAAGACGGATAATTGTAGATTCTCCTAATTACCCTCTATTTTTTCAAAGAGAGCTATTGTCTTAAAGATAGTTGGTACTGAATTAAACTGTTTTCTGAACTATTAATATAGATTGTAAAATGTTTCTAGACCCTCTAGTATTTATAAATCAAATCTGTTTAAATGATTTTTAAAAGTTATTTTATAAATCACCCATTCAGGATGATTTAGTCATTGCGCGGTGGGTAAGATTTCGTCGCTTCCATTTTAAAACGGACAATGATGAAAGTGTCTTAATGACTCCCCCTTTTTCTAGTATAATGAATCGACTAGACAGGTAGCGACCTGCTTTTAAGTCATGTGTATTAAACACCATTGTAATTAATTTCTAAAAAGTAGAAATTGTTAGCCGAGTATTTGTAAAAAAATAAGTGCATTACTTCTCTTTTTTTCTATAACTTTGTAAGATTATTGTAGCTTATCAACAGATAACTTACCCTTTTTTCATCCTAATCTTTAAACAACTTGTAACTATATATAAGAACAAGCCACAACTAATACGATGGCTTGTTTATTAAATATGGTTACTTTTTACAACCTAACTCCTTTTCTGCGATCGTTTCATAGACAAACTGTTCTAAAGACCTTCCCTTCATTTCAGATTGTAAATCATTTAAACTTGACTGAATTAGCAGGGATCCTTTCTGTAAAAAAAGAATCGAATCAGCTAGGTCTTCAACAAAGGAGAGCGTATGAGTTGATAAGATAATCGTTTTGCCTTGCTCTTTAAGCTCTTCTACCATTTCCTTCATTCTTACGACCCAATAAGGGTCCAACCCATTGGTCGGTTCATCCATGAAGATTAAGGAAGATTGGCGTAAAAGACATTGGGCAAGGTTTAAGCGTTGCTGCATTCCTTTTGAATAGTGCTTAATCGGCGTTTTTAATTCGTTCTCCAATCCTACTTTCTCTAGCATCTCTTCTATTTCTCCTGATGGGTTTGCTGAAAGTTTTCCAAGAAAAGACAACATTTCACGAGCAGTAAGTGTATCTGGAAATGCAAGATGATCAGGCATATAAGAAATACTCTTTTGAAAAAGAGCTAGTGACCCTTTCACTTCTTTTCCGTTAAACAAAAGTGTTCCTGCGCTAGGTGAAATCATCCCCGTTAGTAAGCTTAATAGAGACGTTTTGCCTGCACCATTACCACCACAAATAGCATTCACTGTCCCGCGCTTAAATGAGACATTAATTGGATGTAAGCGATTCTTTAATGCAAGTGAGTTTGCTTGTAATACAAGTTGTTCATTCATTTATGTTCTCCTCCGTAAGCGAAATAAACCAATTAGCACTGGGAGACTTATCCAAACAACCGCACATCCAATAATAAGAATAATTCCTGACACAGATTGGACAAAAGCTGTAAACTGATAAAGCGAGGGTCCAAATACAACGCCTCCATCCATTATCATAATAACTAGAACCCGTACGAGCTGGATTGGATTTAAAGCGACGACTAAGGTTAAACCCCATTCAAATACATGAGGAGGGATGGAGCGTATTAGAAATAAAATCAAAAAATCGTAAAGCAAAACAAGGAACGCCCAACTCGCAAGCGCTATCGAAATGGCTTGAAAACGCGTTTTTGATAAAATACCAATACATGTAGCGAGCGGTGTAAGCAAGACAATTAAAGAAACTGAAAGCCCATAAAGAATAAGAAAATCTTTGATAGGTAACGTAGCTGCAAATAAAGCTGCAATCAGAGAGGCTAGTCCATAACCAAGGCTCAATACCGCAATAAGTACAAGGCTTAATGAAGAAACCCTAGCCAACAAAAGCACGAGCGGTGAGATCGGATAGGTTAGTACAAGAGACATCCACCCGCTTTCCTTTTCATTGGCATTATGAATCGAGCCTAGCAATAACACAAGTAAGGGGAGCAAGTACAGATTGACATTTAATAAATGAATCACTGCTCGATTAAACCCATCATAGTATCCTTGAAAATCTGTACCTGTTATGAGATAGCTGCTGGCGATAAGACCAATTAACAAACTAAACCCAATGAGCCATCGATTTCTAGCATACTGAATTAAATCGAAACGAATAAAATGAGTCCACTTCATTTAGAAACTGTTCCAATCATGTGCTTCCAATTCATCGTAAAGTATGATTTCACCTGGTTCATACATCTCCACATATGACTCGGCTGCTTCTACTGTTGAGAAACTGATAACTCCATTACCCATGGGCGTAACAATATCTTTATGATAAACAAATGCCCCTTCTGTCATATCAAACCACTCCTGTGTGTCGTAACCATTTGCATAGGCTGTATGAAAAGTAGGAGCTAAGTCAGGATTTTCAATCATAAATTGAACAAGACAACCTATATCATCGAATTTTTCTGCGGTTCCATCTTCCATCACGATTTGAGTAGCTGCTTGAACATTATGAATGCCCATGTTGCAGATGATGCATGTATCAACATCGTGAATATCATGAGCATCCGTTGAAACGTGATTGCACGCTGATAAAGCAAGCCCTAATAAAACGGTGGCGATCATTCTTTTTTTCATTTCTTTCCCTACTTTCGGACAAGAATTAGTAATAGTGAAGGAATGGAGAGTAGAAACATAGCGGAAATGAGGTAAAAAAGTGGTTCCGTTTCTCTCTCATCCTTTGTTCCTATGACAGCATTACCGGCCTCACTAAGTGGAAATCGATCGAGAATGGTTCCTCGTTCTGCTGGCAACCATTTTTCTGCAGCGGTCCATAGTGAAACACCTGGGCTTTCAAACAGAAATTGATTTTCCCTATTTCCTTCTAACAAACGGTCATAGAAGGATCTTGCTTCAAATGGAACGCTGCTTATCTTGTTGTCATTCGTTGGCCTAAACAACTGCTCGTCCCAATAATTTCCTACCACTCCATCGTCAAGTGAGATAGAAGCAGACTGATTCCCATAGGTTGATAGAATATTGCTAATGACGCGATTCTCGGAGAAAGTGAAGCCTTTATTTTCTTTCGACCACGTTAAAGCCATCTGATTACCCGTAATCAGATTTTTTTTAATCGATGTGTCAATCGTGTCTTCAATGTAAACGCCAACATTGTTACGGGAAATCTCATTTTTTTCAATTGTAATGCCTTTGGAATTGTAGATCATTACACCAAAGCCATTCCAATCATACTGATGATTAAATACATTTTCTTCAAAATGAGCGTTTTCCGCGTCCATAATCATCAAACCATTTACATTCTGCTCGAATTGGTTTCTTGTCCCATATACATTTGAACTAAACATCAGATGTGTCGCATAACGGGAATTTGTAACAACATTGTCTTCAATAACTGCACCAGACAACGAATCTAAATAGAACCCATCTACGGCATTTGTGACGTGATTATCAGCTAAGAAGACATCATCTGAAGCATATAGTTCAACTGCGCCAAGACCATGAGCTCGTTGTTCCAAACCTTGCCCGTTGAACTCGTTACCTGTGATCGTCATTGACGGACTGTTGTTTCCACGGATACCAGACCCAATGAAGCGAAGGTGGTTGTCAACAAAAGTGAAATCAGCCGCGTCTTCAATTTGAACGACTGGCTCAGGCTCATTCGAGCGCATGTGACTGTTTGTTTCATGTTGTTGCTCAAATTGGAATCCAGATACACTTACCTCATCCCCAGTAATTCGAAGTAGACTCTCATCTTGGTTTCCTTGAATGAGCGTCCCCTCTTCAGCAATAAGCGTTAACGGTTTATTCACCTCTATTGGCTCATTGTAAACTCCAGCTTCAATGTAAATCGTTTCATAAGGATTCGCAATTTCTATTTTTTCATTAATGTCTGTAGCACCATAGACATTTGGGGATTTTACGAGAAAAACAAGTACTAGAGGAAACACAATAAAGATGCTTCTAATGACTATGGCTTTCCTCATCCTCATGGTCGTCTCCTTCGTCGCCGTGCCCTTCACCATGACCATGATCGCCTTCTTCATCCTCCCCGTGATCCATCATTCCACCGTGACCACCACTTGCCCGGGCTTCGGCATCTTCTTTTATCTGATCCCAGCTACTTAATTCTCCATCGCTGTCATCTACATATGAAGTCGCTTCGTCTTCGGACTGAAAAAAGGCATAATGGTAGCTCATTTGCGTTTCTAAATTCTCATCATAAACAACGGTTGATTCGCTTTTTTGAATCCACTCATTTGTTGTAAAGTCTTTCACCCAAGCTTCTGCAAACGGCTCAGATGCTTCCGCTTCGGCGTTCTCTAGGCAACCTGAATCGTCAAAGAACAACCGTTCCCCTTCGGCAGTAATAGCTTGTGCGGTAAACAATGCTTTTGGATCGTCTCCGTGGGGAATACCCATTTCACAATAGATACAAATGTCTTTAGTCGTTGGTTCTGCTGGAACCGCTGCTTCAAAATTGTCCTGCTGTTCCTCATCTTGCTCGTGGTTTTCCGACTGTTGTTCTTCCTCTGGCACTTGATTAGAGGACGTGTCGTTCGGTTCTGATGATTGGCAGGCCTGCAAAAGCGAGGCAGAGATAAATAAAGTCGAATAAAGTGCTAGATACGTTTTTTTCATTTGTTGTCCCTCCATATGTACGGTTCGTTTATTAGTTGTGATGCTGGCTTTCTTCTACATCATTTGACGATCCATCTGAATTTAAGAACGCTTGAATTTCTTCTTCAGCTACTTTGCCTGAAACAACCATTTTTTTCGGCATGACGTGCATATCTCGTGCGCTTATATGAGTTTGAACAAGATAGATTGCATCTTCTTCAAAAGTATAGACGACATCATAAACGCCTTCTGCCTCGTGTTCAGAGTCAAGCAAGACACCGTCATTGCGCTCTCCGTCTTTCCAAATCTCAAATACGACTTCGAAAGCGTCCTCAACGGTTTCACTTCCTTGCGTTAGTAAAACACTTAATTCTGTTTCTTCACCAACCTCGACCGTTTCCGGTGCTTGAATATCAGCTTGTACAATTTCAAGCAAATTGCCAGCGGGTTGCTCCTCGCCTGGCTCATTCCCACATCCAACTAACAGAGCAAGAGCACTACAGATCGCTATCAGCGGTGCGAATTGTTTCACTATCAATACCTCCTGTTTTCACCTTCACTTAAAATTGAGACATAATGGCATACGGACCTTTGGACACATCAATTTCTTTTTCTAACTTCATAGTAGAAGCATCCACAACCGAAACAGAGTCACTATCGAGGTTCGTAATAAAAAGTTTGTCATCCTGCATCATCATATAATTTGGGTTTTGTCCAACCTCAATCGTTGAGATCACTTCTCCGCGATCAAGACTGTACTTCTTTAATGTATGGTCTCCATGAGAAAGGAAAAAAAGATGCTCATTTTTTTCATCTGCTTCAATCGCAACTGGCATAAGACCAGCTTTTACTTGCTTGATTTGCTTACCCGATTCAGGATCATACACACTGACCTCTCGATTCAGTTCACCTACCTTGCCATGACCACCAATCCATAAATGCTGCCCATCAAATAGTAATCCTGCGGCATTTTCTTCAACAGGAAAACGGGAAAGGATTGTTAAATTAATAAGATCAATAATCGCTACTTCATTCGATTGGGTACTGAGTACAAACACTTGTTGCCCTTCTTCATCAATCACTAAATCAGACGGATAGGCACCAATTGAAATGGACTTAGTAATTGTCCCTGTCTTACCATCAACAACTTGAACGGCATTTTGTTGTGTATCGGATACAAACACGCGCTTTTGCTGCTCACTCACAACGATTTTTGTCAAGCCTTGACCAATTTCAGAAAATGGTCGAATTGCGTGCGCTTCTAAATCAAAAAGGTACAACTCTTCTTCCAGTTGGTTCGTTGCAAGAATAGTGCTCTCATCGAGCTTGGCCATATAGGTAAACGATTGATTCAATTTTTCGCTACCAATGACCTCATAGGTTTCTAAATCAATATAAGAGAGGACAGGTTCTTTCGCGTGACTAACGACAGCAAAGGGATTCCCTGTCGCTGGTACGGCTACCTCTGTGTACCCACAACCTGAAGGGACACCTAAAACAATAAAAATGACTAGGAGAGCTTTCTTTGATTTAGCCATCTTGTTATTGATCTGCTAACCAATTTGATAGATTATTCATTTCATTATCAGAAAGGTATGTTTGAGCAGGCATGAAACCTTGACCACTCTGCAAAATTTCTTTAATTGATTCAGGGGATAACCCATTGTCGACTAAAGCAGGTCCACTTAATCCCTGTAGTTGGCCTCCGTGACAGCTAATACAACTTGCTTGATATGAATCTTCTGCTGCATTTTCGTTGTATTCACCGATGACCAAATTCTCATTTTCATTCTCCGTTTCGAGCGGCTCTCGCTCTTCCAATTCCTTTGCAGAACAAGCTCCTACCATCAGAACCAATAAACTCAAAAAAAATAATCTTTTCATTATATCTCCTTTCTACCTTTTATCTTGTTCATCATCGATTGTAACTGTGAAATGTTAAATACTAATGAAGTTTATGATTGATATACCTTCTTTTTTCCATATTCATTTCTTAATAACCATAATAAAAATTTGTGAATTTAAGGTGTAGTATACGAAGGAATTGAATAGTTTTTTATATTTATCTAAAATACAACAATAAAGACACCCCTTAATTAATAAATTAAGGGGCTTAAAAATATCTTAAACAGCAATAGTTTCTTGATTTTCCAACTTACCTTCATTAATTTTTTGAGACTTCCGATAATCCTCCGCTTCCGCAATCATCGTAAATTCAACGGTACTATCGTGTTTTTGTTTTACTTCTTCCACAATTTGCTCTAATGTGACGTTAAAGAATTCTTTTCTCGGATTGACTCGGTTAACTTGATAATTATCAAATGATCTATGTAATGTCCTTTCTAAATTAGGTGCATCATCTGAGAAAATCATTGCGTGAACATCAAAATTAAAAGGTACAGATGCACTTCCTAATTCGTTAATACGTTCTAATGGTTCTAATCTTCTGGTCATACCTATTTTATAAACGTTTGAACCAAACGAACCAATGTTAGAAATAATGTATACGTAACCAGCTCTTGCATTTTGTTCTCTGTAATCCACAATTTCTTTTTCCTTTTTTATTTTTTCTATCTGAAGTTTAATCTCTGCCATTTTAATTTCAATCTCAACTTGCATAGATTCGTTGGCATCAGTTAATTGCTTCTCATAATTATTTAAGGCATTGTTGAAATGTTGTTCATCTTTCTTTAGTTTCTTCTTTTCTCTTTCTATTTCATCTTGAACTTTTTTCTCCTCGCGCATTCTCTCTTTGATTTGTCTTTGTTCTTCCTTCTCTTCTTCTTTTTTTACTTGATGTTCATAAAAAAGCGTCAATTCATCTATCTTTAATTCAAGATACTCAACTCTGATTTGGACACCTTTTTTTTCCGATATTTTATTCAACTGGTCAAAAGCTTTAAATAACTGCTTTTTAACTATCTCAAAATTATTGTATTTTACACGAAGAATTGCCGTATCGCACTCTTGATTAAATGCTCTGATTACAAGTTTCACATTACCTTTTCTTAAGGATTCACCATCGCGTTTATTTCCATTGACTGTCCAGGATTGTGATTCCGTTGCATCATCATCTTTAACCATCTTCTTCTGTTTCTCTTTTATTTGTTCTAGTTTAACTTTGTATAAGTCAGAAGATCCAAAAATATATTTGAAATTATGAAAACCAAAAGACTGCATCATCTCTTCTTCTTCATATGTTACAAGATTATCCTTGATAATATTTAATTTATTTTTATACTCTGTTATGGTCACTTCTAAGAATTTCTTTTTCTTCTCAATTTCAGTTACCTGGTCTTCTTTTTCTTGTATATTTTTGTTAAATAGTGCTTTTTTATGTTCCATATTCGAAATTAGAGTATGTTTTTCATACATTGATCTTTTTTCATTTAATTCTTGGTCAACTAAAATTAAAATGTTAGCATATTTAATACCTTTAATTTCTTCATCTAATGTGCTTAATTTAAATTCTAAATGAATTCTTCGTTTTTGAATTCTCGTTTTTCTTGACCCCTGATTAATTTTCTCTATTATTTTACTCAATTTTTTCTTTAAATTTGCTCTCTTTTTCTTGTTTTGATCTTCTATTTTTTTCTTTTTTTCTAATAATTTCTGTTTTTCTTTATTAAGGTTATTTATATCTATCTCCAATTTTGTTTTATCATCTAGTATTGAATCGTTAAAAATCTTCTTAAGAAACAGGTGTTGCTTAATCAGAAGCACTATTCCTAAAATAACAGGAACAATGAGTATAAAACATAGGCATATAAACCAAGTTTGTAGATACCACTTCAACTTCATTAGGTCCCCTCCTTAATTTTATTCTGTTTTTACTTTACCTTTTCTTTTCTTTTTAACATAGAAGCCTCCACCAGCAGCCACTCCAAGAATACTAATTCCAGCAGTAACTAAAATGAGTTGATTACGATCTTCTTTAACCTTGACTCCTTGACCTTCAAAGAAAAGTTCATCATACAGCGCTATAGAGTCAGCAGTTATTTTAAACTCATCAGGTATATAGTAATCTTTATTTGTATACCCATGATCGTACGCTGATACCTTAATCTCTTCTGCAATTGTATTTGAAAAAAACCCTTCTTCATACCAATCTAACAATTCCAATTGAGTAACATCCTTTGGTTGCTCGTAATCCATTGTTTGAAATGCCAATAAGTAACCTTTATCAACTGTCTCGGCTCTAATCTTTTCAAAACCTTCTTGATACCCGTCAAGGTATGAGCTTTCAAATCGTTTATCGAATTCGGTCGAATTTTCCCCTACCAATTTATACCCATTGTCGACACCTAACTCATAGTGTATGTCCATTTCTTCCTGAGTCCGTTTCTCAAACCCCTCATTATAATGATCTTTGTATATTTTAATTAATTCATCATTGTTTTCAATTGATTCCGGAAAAGTTAATTCGTCTAAAGCATAACCCAATGAGTGGCCCTTTTCTTCTACATTAACAACCGTTGTTTCTTTGTCATATGAAATTTTAAACGATTCTTCATAACTTTTATTCCAATCAGATGATTTAGATGAGTCATTCTCCATGGCCTTTAAATTGTTTGATCGGGCAGCCTTCTTGCCTTCACTCTCTCCTTGTTTATGCCCATCCTTTTGGTCTTCCTCTCTTACGGTATTTTGGCCTTCTTCATAGCCAGCTCCGTAGCCCTCTTCATAACCAATACGATAACCTTCGTTTGGATGATCGGTTGATGAACTTTTATCTTTTCTTTCGTAACCATGTTCATAACCTTTCTCTCTACCCGCTTTACTCCCTTCATCTATATCCGCTTGCGTATAACTGGGTTTTGGTGCAGGCGAGCTTTCAGGTGTAGAAGGTGATTTGTTTACACTATTAGAACTTGAAGAATTAGAGCTACCTCCATTGTGATAATGATATTCATCATAATTAAGTCCCCATTTTTCACAGTTCGTTCGGCAGTAGTGGCCCCCGTTTCCATCTGTTCTTCCTGGATGTGCATGAGAAATAGAGCTCCAGGTAAAAATTAAGATAAACGTAACTATGATTGCAGAAGAAATGCTTTTCATTTAGAATTTTTCCTCTCATATAAAATAATTAAAATTATTAATTACTACTCATTCATTATCTTCTTTTATCATAAAATAGTAAATATATCTAAAAGAGATAATTAGTAAACTTTAGAAAAAAATCATGATAATTAGTTTGTCACCTAATCTAAATATATTACAGATAATTAAGATTAACTATTATGTTAATGGGGGTAAACTAGGTGGATCTTCTTTCTAAAAGGTATAGTTGACTTGTAAACGATAAACAATTATTAAGAAAAAAGAACCTCATATTTAGATAGTGATTGTTTAATGGGTAAAGGAATAACCTACAATAAGAACTGATAATTCAATAAAAAAGAGGATATTAATAAAATTTATTCATTATCGAGTAAAGAAATGTTTTGTAAGCTTCAAGAACTTTTTAAAGAAAGCCCTTTTAATTATTTTGAAGTAACAGAAAAAATCTTAGAGTACACTAAAATACCTTAGGGGAAAAATACAAATCCTCTAACGGAAAAACCTAAGCTACTAGTTAGGTTTTTCTAAAAGAAATACTAAGTTAAAATTAACTTAGTATTTTTTCATTTATTTGTATCTAAATATTCTAGAAAAGAGATGATAATAATTCTATTTATATTAGTATTTCTAACGGTTTTAATAGGTGCTATTATGCAAGGTATTAGTGGAATTGGAACTGGAATTATTGTCGTAGCTATACTCCCTAACTTTTTTTCTGTAAAAGAAACGACACTTTTAGTCTTAGTATTACTCATATTTGGAGGTTGTACTACCGTAGCTAAATACCATCATTATATTGATTGGATAAGGATTATTCATTTTCTAATATACGTTTTGTTTGGTCGACTCATTGCTTTTTTTGTTCTTTCTAGTTACGGAGAACTAGATGCATTAAGGTTATGGCTCGGTGTTTTTTTAATGTTAATCTTAATTTATCAGGTTTTCTTACCAAAGTTTATAGGTATGAATGATCCCACAAAAAATATAGGCTATTATCTTACTTTAATATTAGGTTTGAGTGCGGGAATTCTAGGGGGGGTTATTTGGATTGGGAGGCATTCTTTTCGCTAATTATTTCCTTTTAGTTTTCCCCGATGAAAAGTATAAGTACATTGTAAGTATACAGATTACAGCCATTATTTCTAGTATATTCTCGATTAGTATGCATGGAATAAATGGTGATTTTCATCAGGCTTTAATTTTTTATATAATTGTAGGTATTGTAGCAGTTATTTTAGGAACATTAATTGGTTTGCGCTTTACAGATCGATTCAATATTAGTGTTATAAAGAAAGTGTTATACTTAATCATCTTTTTAGCTGCATTAAATTTAATATTTTTCTGAATAGGCTATTTGAATATGTGAGCAAGAAAATTCTTATAGCAAAGAAGAACCAAAACTACCCTTCTTCCTTTACGGTTAATTATTGAGTTATTTACTTCCTTAATTTCATTAACTAATACCAATATCACGTTAATTCTAGCTCAGGTAACTTAATATTAGGCCAAATAATTAAAGCTAATGCTATTAAAACTAATTAGGAAAGGCAACTAAAACAATCGTTTGAGCAAGTAATATTGGAATAGATGCATCCAATTCCAAAATCTCGTTGTAGATCGGAAACTATCTACTTTGATTCCGTTTGCAGATTGAACCTTTATAGTGGAGGTTCTTATGAATGTATAATCTTATTCAGGATAACTTCTTAAACTTTAATATTACCTGTTAATCTTCACTAATAATTAATCCAATAAATTAAATCTCATATTATTAATTATTTCACTTAACGGTATGTTGGCTCTTTGACAATAGTCTTTTATATCGGGCCATACGTGCCATTCTTCAATTGGTTCCAAATCACTTACATACCCGTAAACACCATCATAAGTATATGGTTCACTAATTAGACCATCCTTCACTAGAATACCGAATGACGACTCGAACTGTTCTTTATTAGAACTCAAGATACTTTTTATCTCTTCTATAAAGAACATCTGTCTATCTAATCTACCACCTGCCCTTTCCACCATATGGAATAATACCGACCTTGTTGCAGGCGACAGTTGTTTTAGCTTATTACACGCATTTTCAGCTAATACAACAAGTTAACTCAATTCTTGTTGATTACTATTCCAATTCATCACAGAGTTGAATAAAATTAATGTAGTAGCTTGTACACCTGTGTTACTATCTGTTATATCTTCGTACAGTTGAGAAGCAAGGTCATTAATTAGATTTTTGAATTTATCTTCGTGTTCTTGTTTAATTTGTTTTAAAACACTAACAGGATATTTTTCAACATCATCAGTCTCTTTGTGATGTTCATAACACATTATTAGTAAATTATTAGGTTCTCTTCTTTGTTCGTTTGTCATATTCAAATTAAACCTAGGCCCATCTGGTAAGGCTGCCTCAATATGACAAATGTTACCTATGTAGACACCACTGTCACTAACTAAACTATTAAAGCATCCTCTAAAGGCACATTGATTGCCTGATTTTGCAAATAAAATTCTGGCTGTCGATGCTTTTGGATCAAGCCTTTTAGCCTCTTCCATTTACTTCTTACCTCCATTAAAAAACAAGATTTGAAACGTCCCTAAAAAACCAACTATTTATAGTATAGCCATTTTTGAATTATGAAGATATATCTAATTAATTAGATATATCTCGTGCTTTCATTTTCAATAATAATTTCGCTAAGACAGCCAATACGGGTAACTCTAGTAAAGGTCCGATTATAAGAGCTAAGGCGATCAATGGTTGGTCAGGAAAAGCCGCAAGAACAATCGCCAATGCAACAGGCGAGTTTCGCGCAACAACTGTCATGTTCAAGCTAACTGTATCTTCATAAGTAAATTTTAAAAATTTACCTGCTGTCTGAGCCATAAGAAAATTAATTAGGAAATATAAAAACATTGGGATTAACATCAGCCAAATGACTTCAAGGTTATTTAATAAATAAGAACCTTGCGATGCAAACATAGCTACAATTGCTAGACATAAAAAGATGATTTGGCTAGATGCAAAAAAAGGAATCACCTTTTTTTCAAGCATAACTTGTTTTTTCTTCATAAAATACCGCGTTAAAGAAGCTAATATAAAAGGAACAAATAAAATTAAAACAACACTCTCTAGGATTGTACCCATAGAAACAGTTTCCATTGTTCCAGCAAATATTAGAAGATAGACTGGTAACAATAATACTTGTAGTATTAAGTTAACAGGTAAAACAGAAGTAGCAAGGGTTACGTTCCCTCTTGCAATTGACGTAAAGATTAAGTACCAGTCCGTACAGGGTGTGACTAATAACAATATAAAACCTAACCAAATTGCTGGATGATCTACTAAGAAAACGGCTCCAATGCCCCATGCTAAAACAGGCGTCCAAACAAAATTGAGAATGACATTTGTACTTAAAAATTTAGTATTCTTAAATGCATTTTTTAAACCACTCAAAGGAATGGTTAAAAAAAGTCCATACAACATAACTAATAGAAACGGTATAATAAAAGCTTCTGCATGTTGTTTAAATAGAGACAGTTGCCCTAATAATAAGCCTAGACCAACAGCAATTAGAATAATGAATGTCTGATATTTTTCTAAAAAGTTCATATTAATTCCCCTCATGATAATTTAGGGGTAAGTGTGCACAACAAACCACTACACTTAGTATATAACGCAACTTCTATTACGGCATTTTCATTATTGACTTTCAATTTAGAAAGGAGGTTTTACCAATAAAGAATTCTGAATGGGAAGCTATAAAAAATAACGATAAAAATTTTGACGGTGCTTTTTACTATGCACTTTCAACAACAAAGACATTTTGTCGACCTTCATGTACTTCAAGAACACCTAACCCTAAACATATTACAATTTTTAAAAATACCAATGGCGCTGAACAAGCTGGCTTTAGACCGTGTATTAGGTGCAAACCCACTTCAAAAGAATGGAAAGGATTTAAAGAACATCTAGCAAAAGAAAGCTTGATTTACATTAAAAAGAACTACACACAACCGTTTAGCTTAAAAGAACTTTCTGATGCTATCGGAAAAAATGCTTATTATATTCTTCGTATCTTTAAAGAAATTAATGGGGTAACACCTTTACAATATTTGCATCTACTACGAATTAGTAAAGCACAAAAGCTATTGATTGAAACAAATATGTCTGTTACTAATATTGCTTTTGATGTTGGCTACAATGATAGCACGCAATTTTCAATAAACTTTAAAAAGTACACGGGGTTAACCCCTTCTGAGTTTAGGGTTAATTTAACGGACAGTTAGACTGATTACAACCAAGTATCTTTTTATTGTATTTAATCTAACCTTTAACAGACCTCTTAGGTACATATTCTATATCCTATCTATTTTTACTCGTCTCCACCCATACTTTATGCGATAGATTGTACCCTATGATACTTAAGCTCAGTAATTCGATGAATATTCATTACAGATACAACCCGTTCAAGCATCTTTATTCTTTCATCATAAATATAATTTTGCTGTGCAATTGCGTTCGTATTGAATTTAATTTTGCGCCTCTGTTATTTCCATTGCGTTTTGCAATTTCAATTCCTTCTCTCTAAGCAGATCGAATGCAATTAAATTCTTCTTCTGCTTTCTAGGTAAGAAGAATCAAAAGAATATCAGAATTTAACTTCCCAACACCAATATTGTATCTCCCAACCCTTTTACGGCAACATTCAAAATAACCTAACCACTTATAGTTAATCAAGAAAGATACTATTAATGTTTATTATTGAGAATTTTGTGCTATTATTTAATAGAAATCCTTTTTTTGATCTTTACATAAGGCATAGGGGCAACCATATACTTCTTCCTTAAAGGACTGATGTAAATGGATATTAATTTTATTCAGCTTTTTATTATCTTATGTAGTTTATTATTGGAGCTCGTAAAATACTATAATCCACTTTTGGATGAGAGTGTGACACGAATGGAAATAATATCACTTCTATCACTTGTAGTTGCAACCTTAAGTTTTAAAAAAGGAAAAAAATCATCTTAAACAGATGATTCTTTCCCTAAAAGGAGATATAATCCCGGTTGCTCCTATAACTTAGTAAACAAAACTAGATTTCACTAGTCAGACGCGGCAACGTCTGGCTTTTCTTGTTTACCATATAATGTTTTTGTTCAATATAAAAAGGTTTACAGTTTTCAACTTACATTACATAGTATAATTTTATTCAATAACAAAAGCAATATATAATGATATATAATGTTATAAAATGATATATTATGCTATTTGAAATGATTTGTCTTAACAATTTCTTTTATTAGATTTTCTAGTTTAGGTGCTCTTCCTATATTGCCGCTCCTTCACCGACTTATGGCTCATGCGTAAGGATTATTATTGAGAAGACAAAGGATAAGGTATTAAATTAATTATGCTCATTAGAAAAAGTAATTATAGCTCCTTCTAACAATACATGTTAAAAGGTTTTTTATGCTTTAGCCACTATTTAATACAGTCGTAATATTCTAGCCACCAGTTCAATGTTATATTATAAGTAACCTGTTCCCCCCTTGGAATGGACCTAATAAAAGTTGTTTTACCCATTCTGCCTTTTTTTCTAAATAGAATGGGTTCTTTACTTTTGACTATATACAAAAGCAAGCCACCGCTAATGCGGTGGCTTGCTTATTAAAGGTGGCCACTCATTATAACCCAATAGGATCCAATTGTTATAATAACGGCTATTACAATCGCAAACAGAGTGTGACCAATTTGCCATTTCCCATCTTTTCCTTCTCCAATATGCATAAACAAAAACAACTGTACACCCATTTGTATAAAAGCAAAAGCAAAAAGAATGGTCACCTTTAATCCTACTTGTATCGTATCTAAGAAAGCAATCCAAACAGCGAGTATGGTTAACACAATGGAGAAAAGAAAACCAATGACATGCTTCCATGGAAAATCGACTTGATGATTGTGTTGCTTATTGCTTTGACTAGCCAATTACCTCACCATCCCTAATAGATATACACCAGTAAAAATTAAAACCCAGATCACGTCTAGAAAGTGCCAATATAAGCTGGCAATAAAAAACTTAGATGTCGTTTTAGGGTTTAAACCATGCTTTATTAATTGATAAGCCAATACCATCATCCATATAATTCCGAACAAAACATGGAGTCCATGCGTGCCTAATAATACAAAAAAAGCAGACCAGAACGCACTTGTTGAAATTGTTGCTCCTTCATGAACATATTCAAAAAACTCGTAGATTTCTAATCCGATAAACCCTAATCCTAATAACAGCGTTATGCCAATCCACCAAAGCGTTCGTTTTAAACGCCCTGCTCTCATCTCATGAATAGCGAGGCCACATGTAAACGAACTTGTAAGCAGTATAAAAGTCATCACAAGTACAAGTGGTAGAGAAAATAAATCAGCTCCACCTATATCTCCTGCCGTACGATCTATGAGAACGAAGTAAGCAGCAAAAAGAGTGGAAAATAAAGCAAACTCAGCACCTATAAATATCCAAAATCCTAAGATGTTATTCCGCCCTTCGGCAGATTGATACTCAAGTGGTTTTTGTTCAGTGTCTTGCGTCATTATTACACTTCCTTCGCTTTTCTTTCAGTCTCTTCAATCTCTTCAATGCTCACATAATAACCATCACTCTGATCTAGAGAGCGGATAATCATAAGAACACCAATCCCTATACCTCCAGCAATTGCTAAGTAGTACCATTCAAAAATGAGAGCAAAACAAGAAACAAACATAAAGAAACTCATAACTGGAGACACCCATGTATTACTCGGCATATGAATTTTTTCATAATGAGTATTTGAATTAGGGTCTATATTATTCTCTTTTAAATTCCAGAATGCATCTCGATCGCGTACCTCAGGCACTTTGGCAAAATTATAATGAGGCGGTACTGCCGAAGACGTTGCCCATTCCAATGTGCGACCATTCCATGGATCACCAGTTGTTTCTCTCTTGCTATACCGATAACTATAATAAATGTTATAAACAAAGATCATAAAGGCAATTCCCATTAAATAAGCACCTACTGTTGAAATTGCATTCAAAGTGAACCAACCTTCCTCAGGCAGGTAAGTGTAAATTCTTCGCGGCATTCCGTCTAAACCTAAGAAGTACTGCGGAAAGAAACAAACATTAAAACCAATCGTAAATATCCAAAAAACCCACTTACCAATTCGTTCATTTAATCGGTGACCAAACATCTTTGGATACCAATATATCAAACCAGCAAAACAAGAAAAAACAGTTCCTGCAATTAACACGTAATGGAAATGAGAAACTAAGAAGTACGTATTGTGATATTGATAGTCCGCAGCTGCCATCGCCAACATAACACCTGTAACACCACCAATAACAAAGTTAGGAATAAATCCGACGGCCCACAACATTGGTACAGTAAACCTTATTTTTCCTTTATGCATAGTAAACAGCCAGTTAAATATTTTAACTCCCGTAGGAATTGAAATTGCCATAGTTGTTATAGAGAAGAATGAATTTACCATTGGACTATTACCCATTGTGAAGAAATGGTGTACCCATACTAAAAAGCTCAAAAAAGATATAACAACAATTGATAAGACCATAGCATTGTAGCCAAAAAGACGTTTTCTCGAGAAAGTAGCAATAATTTCTGAGAAAATACCGAAAGCGGGTAATGCAACAATGTATACCTCGGGATGGCCCCATATCCAGAAGAAGTTAGCCCATAGCATATCCAAGCCTTCACCTTGCAAGGTGAAGAAGTGTGAGCCAAACAATAGATCAAATGTCATCATGGCTAAAGCAACCGTTAAAACTGGAAACGCGAGAACAATGATAAAAGAAGTGACGAAAACAGTCCAAGTAAACATTGGCATCATCATCAAAGTCATACCTTTAGCACGCATACGCATAATTGTTACAATGAAATTAATCCCTGTAGCCAAGGTTCCTATACCAGACAATTGCAAGGACAGCGCATAGAAATTTTGTCCTGGACCTGGACTGAAATCATTTGAAGCTAACGGAAAATAACTTGTCCACCCTGCAGATGGTGATCCTCCCACTACAAAAGCGATGTTAAACAAGACCATACCAAAAAAGAATGTCCAGAAACTTAAGTTGTTTAGAAATGGAAAGGCCACATCTCTAGCCCCTATTTGCAATGGAACAACGACATTCATTAGTCCAATTAAAAAAGGCATGGCCATGAAAATAATCATGATTGTTCCGTGTGTTGTAAACACTTCATTGTACTTAATGCCTTCTAAAAATGTCATCTGAGGCGCGGCAAGCTGTGTCCGAATCATTAAAGCGTCAAGACCTCCGCGAAACAGCATTAGAAGCGCACATAAAAGATACATGATGCCTATTTTTTTATGGTCAACAGTTGTTATCCAATCTCTCCAAAGCCAACCCCATTTTTTAAAATAGGTTAAAGCAATTAATGCTAAAATTGTAGTTAATCCGATAGATATCTGGGCACCAAGAATTAATGGATCCCCAGTAACGATAAATTCATTCCATTTCAACGAAAACCCGCCTCTGTTTTTTTATTTATTTACTTCATACGTCCTTGTAGTATCAATTGGTTGTTCAAGATAGGGCAGTTCCTGAAGTTTCCCCTCTTTTGAATTCGGATTTAAAGCCTTATAACCTAGTTCCTCCCTTGCATCAAGAGCATATTCTGGGTCCCGTGCATGGTTAACAAAACGTAGATGCGTAGTTGAAAAGGTCATTTCACTGGCATGACCCGGAACCATTAAATGCTTGTATTCTTCTTCTGATAAAGAAGGTGCATTTTGTTGTACTTCTTGAACCCAATCATCATACTGGTTGACTGTAATCGCATTAACATCGAAACGTTGATCTGTGAATCCCTCGCCTGTAAAATTAGCATTTCTTCCTTTGTAAATCCCTTCATAGTCAGCTAAAAGATACAGCTGTGTTTCCATTCCTGACATTGCATATTTTTGTCCACCTAATTGAGGAACCCAAAATGACGCCATTGAATCCGCCGAAGTTAATTTAAATTCAATTGGCCGACCAACGGGTATATTTACGTAGTTGACGGTTTCAATCCCCTCTTCAGGATAGCTAAAGATCCATTTCCAATTAGCAGCAGTTGCATGAATGACAAGCGGTTCTTCTTGGACATCCTCTGCAGTAACTTCTGGTATTTCTTCTAAATTGTATATTGTCACGATCGTCGGAACCGAAAGAATGGTTACAATAACAATGGGGATAATGGTCCAAATTAACTCTAATTTATGACTCCCCTCAATGGTAGGATCATAATTATCATTGTTTTCACGATCACGATACTTAACTAAAATAATGGTTAATAGAACAAATACAACCAAGACAATTGCAAGCATAAACACAATCGATAAGTTAATAAGATCAGTTTGCTGACTTGCTACGGGTCCTTTCGGATCAAGTACAGCTAAGTTACATCCACTTAGAATAAAAACTAACGCTATAACACTCAGCGCTTTTATAAACATACGCATCCTTCTATTCCTTTCTTCTGTCAAGGTTTTCTCTTTCTTAAAACTTGCTTAATCCTACCAACGTAATGTGGAGATTATAAGGAGGAAGAAAGAATTAAATATGAGTTCGCTTTTTCGACAAAAAAATTAGAAGATTTCTTTACGTTTCATAAAAAAAAGACACGGCATCCACCGTCTCTTTTCTATTCACTGTCCCAGTAACTAAAATCTTTCTAAGACTGGTACAATATGCTCCGCTTTTATATTAAGAGATCTAGCAATTAAAAAAGCCAATGCCGCATTTATGACGTTGTGCTGCCCACGAAGGTAACGAAAATTCAAATGATACTTTATTGCCCCATCATAGAGAGAAACAGACAGATTCTTTTTTATGTGAACATCCGTAATTTTAGCCGCTGAATCTATTTCACCTAAGGTGTAAATTAATTTTCGCCCTTGAATTTTTAATTGTTTCAATAATTCCCTTCCCCATTGATCATAAGTGTTTACAATTGCTATTCCGCGAGGTCTTAATTGGTCAAATAAACTGTAGTACGCAGTTACCAAACTTGTATCACTTCGAACTGACTGTTTCATTGACGTAAAAAGACAATAATCAAGCTCAAGTAATTTATAATAACCTTTTTCAATACTCTCAGGTTTTATCTCTATGATTACATACGAGTCCTTACTCAGGGATAATTGTTTTTTCAGATAAGAAGCATTTACTTGGGATTTGATATTAGAAGAATAATCCCCATTAATGAAGCTGTAATCATCACCTATTATCGAACATCTTTTTCCAAAACTCTCTAGAATATGCTTAATCATATAAGCTGTAATCGTTTTCCCTTCAGCTCCAGTAATTCCGATAATAACCTTATCGTTTAACTGAGTAGCAAAGATGTCTTTTGATAGCAAATAAAATAGTTTATCGTCGTTCATACTTTTTTTATTAGCGGGTAAGGGAAAAAGCTCATATTCCGATTCAATTTTTTCAACTCCAGAAGATATCGGTGAAAGATTTTTATTATTAAAAGCAGTTAATTTTTTTTTCATTCTACTACCTCGTTTCTATTTAATAACTATCATAATTAAAAGGATAGTTATTAAGATTGTAGTAAATATGAAGTTCATTTTTATTGCATAATAGTCGTTAATTTGCGCTGCTTATTCCTATCTATTTCATAAACTAATTGAGTTAATTAACGTAATCCATATAAAAAATAGAGAAGCCCTTATGGCTTCTCTATTTTTTATATGGATTATTGGCATTTATATATATTTGTTAGGATTGACTGCATTACTCCTTGACCAGTTAAATGAACCTTCATGAACTTCGAAATGCAGATGCGGCCCAGTAGAATCGCCTGTATTACCCATGATGCCCATGCTTTCTCCTCGAGCTACCTTTTGACCCGCTTTTACATCTAATCGATCTAAATGTGCATACACGGTGGTCACTTGTTTTCCGTCAATTTGATGAGATACTAAAATCCAATTTCCGAAACTAGGATGATACTCTGCCGAAACGACTGTTCCTTCGTATGCTGCAACAATTGGGATATCTCCACTTCTTCCATTCTTCCCTATATCCATCCCCCAATGCATTCTTCCCCATCTCTGTCCATATTCAGATGTCATTCTTCCTGTAGTTGGACGAACAAATGAAGTTGAATTTACAGTTTCTTGTGCAGGCGCTTGTGCGCTTTCATTTTTTGCTGATGGGGTTTCTTTAGCTGGCTTAACTATATCCTCTTTAGGAGGTTGAGTCTGAGAATTTTCAGTTCTTTTTTGTTTCACTGGTTCACTATTTTGATTTGAATTTTGTTTATTTTCTTCATCAACCTTCTTTTCAGCGGCAATTCTTTCTTGTTCTTGTCTTTCTAGTCGTTCTTCTCGTTCCTCCTTTTCTTTCCTTTCTTGTTCCTCTTTCGCTATTCTTTCCTTCTCTTGTTCTTCAAATTCAATTATTTGCTCATTAAGAGTAACTTCCTGTTTTCTTAATAGCTCTTCATCTGAAACAATCTCATTTAGCTTTTCAATCAATTTACTTTCTTTATCTCTTAAATTTTCATTTATATTGTTAATTTGATTTATTTGATTCGCTATTTCTCTTTCAATTTCTTCTAGGGACACTTTTTTTGTTTCCAACTCGCTTTTATTTAGTTCTAATTCTTTTTCATTACTAATTAATTTCTCTTGATCTTCAATTTGCTCATCGATGATTTCTTGATCGCTTTGAGCAATGGTGTTAATGACACTGACTCTTTCAATGAAGTCTCCAAAACTTTTTGACCCTAATAAAACCTCTAAATAACTAATGCCACCATCTGACTCATATGAGGCTATAGCTCGATCTTTTAAAATTTCCGTACGTTCTTTTATTCTTTCACTCAGTAAATTAATTTCGTCTTGCAGTCTAGAAATATCATCTTCAAGCTCTAAAATTTCTGTTTTATTCTTCTCAATATCTTCGCTATTTTTATCTCTTTCGTCCGACACAGTAGCTAGCTCATTTTGAAGAATGCTAAGTTGTTCTTCCAATTCTTCAATTGCTGAAGTTGTTTCACTGTTTAGAAATTGATTTTCCTCTTGTTTTTCACGAACTTGGTCAAGCCGGTTTTTCAGTTCATTATTTGCTGAACTTGATTGCGTACCTGTTACAAAAAGGAGGGAAACTAACAGTGTAGATACTGTTAATTTAAACGTATATTTTTTCATAAATAACCTGCTTTCTAAATTTTAAAAGGCTACTATATTTGCTTTCGCCACTTCTCAACTATTTGTAATTTTATTGTGCAGTTGTGTGCAAATTATGTAGAAAAACAGGTTTAACAGATCAGAAACAACCTTGTAATGCAAACGTAATAGAATAGATTAAAAAAACCTGCTACACGTAACGTAGCAGATTCCTTATTAGTCAGGGTGAATTTCGCTTCTTTTTAATAAATAAAATCAATCCAGCTATTAAAGCTAAAAAAAGGACGATGCTAAAAGCTAGAATAATTGTTGCATTACTAGTGTCAGAAGATTCTTCTGTTTGATTATCCTCTTCAATTACATCTTCAATTGTCTCATTACTTATTTGCTCATCCGAACTCTCGTTATCACTTGTTTCTTGATTCTGTATTGTAAAGCCAATTGAGTCTTCTATTGGGTGCCCATCAGCACCAATAATTTTCCATGATACTCTATAAACTCCGTTTTGTAGTGTTTCTGGTACCGTAATTAACATCTTATCATCATTTACTTCTGTTCTAATTTCAATTTCGTTCCCATTCTCTTCGGAGATTAGCTCCGCTATACTTTGTTCCGCTACTGCTGTATTAAATGCAATTTCAATTTCATTTGGTGATTCTTCTAGAACAGCTCCATCAGATGGAGTAGAGGATTCAATAGCGGTATGCGCCTTTGCAAATTCGACATTAAGTGTAACTGTTAAAATGACGATAAGTGTTAATAATAAAATACGTTTCATATTTTCCTCCAATTCTGTGGTGCATAGTGTGCATTCTTTGTTTTATTCAGCTTCTTTAACTGTCGCAACCATGTCTTCTTTCACTTCGGTTAAATCATTCTCCATGCCGTTGTACATACGAACGATTTGTCCATCTTCATTTATTAAAAAGAATCTTGTGCTATGAATAAAATCATCCTCTACTTTTTGTACAGGAGAAAGAAATGATTCTTCTGCGAATCGAGTTATTTCTTCTAAATCATAGCCAGTTAAAAAATACCAGTAATCATCATTTACACCTATATTCTCTGTGTATCTTTTCAAATGATCTACAGTATCATTTTCTGGATCAACCGTAAAAGATACAAACTTCATGTTCAATTTTTCGTTTATAGCTGTGTCATGCAGTTCTTTCATATTTGGTGTCATTATAGGGCAAACAGTAGGACAACTTGTGAACACCATGTCCGCTAACCAGTAGTTTCCTTTTAAATCGGTTAATTGGACAGTTTCGTTATTTTGATTTACATATTCAAATTCCTTTACGTACATGTTTGCTTGGCTAGCATCAAATTCAAGGTTATCATTCTCCGATTTACCAAGTTCGTATATCCAAGAACAAGAAGCAAGTAGGAATCCTGTAGACATTAATAATGCCACCTTCCAAATTCTCTTCATTTATTTCTCCTAGTATTTAAGTTTTTGTCAATGTGTTTAGCAATAAATTCAGCATCTTCTGTTACCCCGTGAATCAGACCAGATGCTCGATTTCTCTGCCAACTAAGTCCTATGTAGTACAAACCAGAAATTGAAGATATACCTTGATGGTGATTTGGTTTCTGATCTATATCTAAAGCGTTCTCAACTTTAATCCAAGAATAATCATTTTTATAACCAGTAGCCCAGATAACCGCATCAGGTTCTAGAGAACTCTTACCTTTAAAGTAAGCAACCTTATTGCTAATTTCTTCTAACTTGCCATGTATTGAAACTGAGTTTAGCACCGTAACAAAATCATGTCCTATCAATGGTTCAGCTTTTCTAAGTTTTTCTCCTAATATGGTATTCGGTTTTAGTTTAAGAATCTGCAACTTGTCAAACCACCAAAATATGCTCTTACCAAGCAGAGTAGTAGATATCCTTTTTGGTTCCTTGCTGATTGAAAGATGAACTTCATGTGTAGAACTTAGTTCAGCAGCAATTTGTACTCCTGTATTCCCTCCCCCAACTATTAGAATTTTTCCTTCGGGAATCTGGTTTGCATTCCTGTAATTAGCAGAGTGTAACGTAATGGGTATTGATGCATCGTGTATGTCGGGTATAAATGGTGTATAAAAAGCTCCTGTAGCAACAATTACCTGATGAGCTTCTATGGTAGAATTATGCGTTACAATTGTGTAATTTCTATTTGCTTTTTGTGAAACTTTTATGACTTTCTCCCCATACATTACTTTTAGATTCTTCGATTTTTTAAATTCTTTTAGATAAAGTGCTACATCATTCTTTGTTGGAAATTCCCTTTCATCTCCTACATAATTGTGTTCGTATAATCGACTATACGCTTTAGGAGTAAACAGTTCCAAAGAGTCATATCTGTTTCTCCAAGAGTATCCCGTCTCCGAGTTTTCGTCTAGAATAATACAATCTAAGTTTATTCGTTTTAAAGCGTACGCCATAGCTAAACCAGCTTGGCCACCTCCAACAATTACAATATCAATATATTTCATTCAACCTCATCTCCTTTAAATTATAAAAATAACGAAACTCTCATTGGAAAAAAGGTATTCAGACCCCTGAACACCTTTTAACGTTTTAACTCTTATCCTTAACGCGCAACAACCTTAACCCGTTCGCTGTAACCAGCAATGTCGCTCCGACATCAGCAAGAATAGCAATCCACAATGTTAACCATCCTGGGACAACTAAAACTAACGCTAACAACTTGATTCCTAATGAAAACGTGATATTTTGCTTAATTATCCATAAAGCCTTTCGACTAAGTTTCATTGTATAAGGTAGTTTTTTGAGATCGTCTGCCATTAACGCAATGTCTGCCGTTTCTAGTGCCGTATCTGTTCCTGCACCACCCATTGCAATCCCAACAGTCGATGCTGCTAGTGCCGGAGCATCATTAACACCATCTCCAACCATTGCAACACGGCCGTATTTTTCTTGATAACTCTTAACAAAATTCATTTTATCTTCTGGCATAAGTTCAGCTGCAACATCTTTTACTCCTGTCAGATTACCTATCGCCATTGCTGTACTTTGATTATCACCTGTTAACATGATGGTTTCTTTAATTCCCAAATCGTGAAGCTGTTGAATGACTTGATTGCTATTTTCTCTAATCTGGTCCGCAACCGCGATTAGCCCCATTATCTCTTTACTATTTCCAATAATTAAAACTGTTTTACCTTGATTCTGCAATGTATTAATTTGCTGTGTAACAGTATCATCAACCTGCTTAGTATAAAGATTTTCAAACATTCTAAGATTCCCAATTTGATAAAGTTGATCTTCTATTACTCCCTTAATACCTTGGCCAGTTACTGAAGAGAATTCTTGTACGTTAGATTTTTTATAATTAATCTGTTTATTCTCCGCTTCTTTTAAAACAGCTGATGCTAGTGGATGTTGTGAGTAAGATTCAAGTGTGGCGGCTATATAGATTAATTCGCCATCATTTAAATCGTTATAGGAAACTACATCCGTAATCTCAGGAATACCTTTTGTTAAAGTTCCAGTCTTATCAAACGCTACAGCTTTTAATCGCCCAGCTTCTTCTAAATAAACTCCCCCTTTTATGAGCACACCGTTTTTAGCAGCATTTCCAATTGCAGTAACAATAGAGACAGGAGTAGATATGACAAGAGCGCAAGGGCAACCAACTACTAATACAGCGAGACCTTGATAAATTGAAGCTTCCCAAGGGGCATCAAAAAAAAGTGGCGGTAGTGTTGCCACAAAAAAAGCAACAATCATTATTGCAGGTGTATAGTACTTTGCAAATCGATCAATGAATGCCTGTGATGGCGCCTTTACAGCTTGAGCGTCTTCAACAAGTTGTATTACTTTTGCAAGCGTTGTATCATGTACTAATTTGGTGACTTTTACTTCTAGATAACCTTCTTCATTTAGCGTTCCGGCATATACAGAATCGTCTATTACCTTCTCAACAGGTATTGATTCTCCTGTTACAGCAGATTGATTGATAGAAGAATGTCCTTTTATAACAACACCGTCCATTGCTAACTTTTGGCCGGGTTTTACAATCATAATATCTCCTATTTGAATATCATCTACTGCGATTAGTTGCTCTCGATTATCTCTTCGAATTAAAGCCTCGTCGGGGGCAATATCCATTAGAGATTTTATTGAATTTCTCGCTTTATCCATTGAGAATCGTTCTAAAGCTTCACTGATTGCAAACAGAATGACTACAATTGAGCCTTCTAACCATTCACCAATAATAGCTGCTCCAATTACAGCAACTGTCATCAAAGTTTTCATATCAAATCGCAATTTTAGTAAATTCATAAATCCAATTTTGAACAGTTCATGACCGCCAATAACCATAGAAGTTGCAAAAGATAGTCCAGTTATTACATTATCTTCACCGTTAATATACAAAGACAATAACCCAAAAGACAAGAAAATTAATGCTCCAAAAACATTTTGATGCTTACGAAAAAACGACTCTGTTGGCCTAGAGTCAATCATTTTTTTCTTTTTTTCATGATCAGGTCTTACTTTAAGTTTTTCAAACGCTCCAGCTTTTTCTAACTCATTAACACTTGTTGAACCATAGACAGTTATTTTTGAAGCTCCAAAATTTACTTCAGCTGACTCAACCCCGGATAGATCTTTTACGTTCCTTTCAAATGTTTGTGCACAACTTGCACAAGAAAAACCTTCAACTCGAAATACTTGTTTATTGTCATTCTTAGGTGTACTCATAAGAACTTCCCTTCTCCCTGTAAGAATTCAAAACAAATACAATTAGACATTATTATATTCAAACGATCGTTTGATTATTATATTAATGTCACTGCTACATTATGTCAATAGACATTCAAACGTTCATTTGAATATCTATTGATTATTTCTTAGCATTCTCTTTAAAAACCCATAAAACCGTTAAAAACGTTATTTACAAGAAAGGATGTTAATCGAGTTAAGCCATCAAAATACAACAACACGCCAAAAAGAATCATCATGAATCCACCAATACGCATAATACTAGCTGAGTGTTTTGATAGCCAAGATACCCTGTTAATAAACAAAGTCATGATGATAAACGGAACGGAGAAACCTATAGAGTAGACAAACATATAAAATACGCCTGATTGGGGACTGCTAAGACTCAAGGCAATTACTGAAGCTAATATAGGACCGATACATGGCGTCCATCCTGCTGCAAAAGCCAGGCCAATTAAATAAGTCCCTACATACCCACTCGGGCGGCTACTCAAGGATAATTGTTTTGTTTTCATCATGAAGGTTGGTTTAACCAGCCCTATCGTTACTAATCCAAAGACAAGAATTATTACTGCTCCTATTTTTCTTATCAAATTATTATAATTAATAAACCACTCTGCAAAGAGAGTGGTCGACAGCCCAAGAACGACGAAAATGGTTGAAAACCCAGTAATAAAAACAAATGTGTGTAACAAAGCACCACTGGTTAGACCCTTTTTTTTCTTAATATCTGAAATTGAAATTCCGGTTATATAGGATATGAACATCGGATACAAAGGCAAATTACAAGGAGATAGAAATGACAGTATTCCTGCACCAAGAACAAAAATTAAATTAACATCTACCATATTAAAGACCCTTTATGCATAAGAGTGTAGTCCAGCAATTACTAAATTGACAACTAGCAGATTAAACATGATAATGCCAAATCCAATTACGAGGAGCCATGCGGATTTAGAGCCATGCCAACCTCGAGCTAAACGGAGGTGCAAGTATGCAGCATAAAATAAAAACGTGATGAGTGCCCATACTTCTTTTGGATCCCACCCCCAAAACCTTGTCCATGCAATCTGCGCCCAAATCATGGCAAAGACAAGACCACCTAGCGCAAAGATAGGAAAACCAATCAAGATTGATCGATAGCTAATCTCATCAAATAAAGCAGGGTTTACATTTTTTAAAAGAGGTTGAATACGGCTTGCTAATCGTTTACGCAATATCAACCTTAACCCTGAATAAAGAACAACACCCGATAAAACAGACCATAGAAACGTATTTAATTTACGAGGAGCTTCTACTCCATTCATCCATGAGGGTGCTTTAACTAAAGGTCCAAATTTGTCTTGATCCTCATTTAACACTTCGCCCTCATTGGGTGCAACTAATACAGGAAGCTCATACGTTAATTCGGCATCTACGTTTTGTTCATTCGTCCAGGAATACGTTACTTGATAATTTTGAGACGAGAAGATGCCAACTGCAATAGCTATTCCTATTGCAGCTAGAAGACTGAAGAGTATCGTTTCTAGCCAAAAAGTTTGTTTAGACCGTTTTGATTGATCAACTACTCGAATTAAATAAATCAGCCCTGCTATAAATCCTATACCTAATATACCTTGGCCGATTGCAGTTGTAATTACGTGTATATGAAGCCAGTATGATTGTAGTGCAGGAATTAAAGGAGATACCTCAGTCGGGAAAACGGAGGCATATGCAATTAACACAATGACAATTGGTAAAGTAAAAATACCTAATATCGATTTCCGATAAATTAAGTACAGGATTAGAAACGCTAAAACAATTGTCATGCCTAAGAACGTCAAATATTCGAACATGTTGCTAACTGGTGGATGTCCCGCGACATACCACCTTATACTAAAGAAACCCAATTGTAGAAGAAAACCTACAATCGGTAAAGTTAACCCGATTTTCCCCCAAATTTTTGTTGCTCTAATATTTTTTTTATTTTCATAAGACAACGTAATAAATAACGCAACAAATGAAATAATATATACAAAGAATGCTGCTAATAATAAATTACTACTCAATTGTACCATCCGTATTATCCCTTCTTTTCTCCGATTCAGCCCTATCATTAAGATCATTTAAATTTATTTCAGTAATCAACTGATCCACTTCTTTTTTAAAACTAAACCCATTCTTATTTGTATGGGCAGCTATTAAAGTAGACTGTTGGCATGTTGATTTAATCCAAATCCTACGATGAGTCCAATAACTCCCCTGTAACAAACCAACCATAAAAATGATTGCACCACCGATTAATATTGATAAGGTGTAATCTTTTCTGACTGTGAGATTAGATACATGCCTAGTTTCTACACCTATAAGGTTATACACATATTGGTTTGAGTCATTAATACTGTTTGAAGTTGCTACTCCCGACCAGAAACTAACTTCATTTTCCAATTCGCCAGGGCGAACTAATTCAAAAACAAACGCTGGATTATCAGGTATCGTTGACCTTGTGCTTGGAATACCCTCATTCAAATAAAAATTCGGGAAATAGTCCGTCACGTTAAGAATGTAGCCATTTTCAAGTTCGTAAGAAGCTTCTAAGTTGAAGAGATCTATATCAACGTACTCTAGAGAATTACCAGTTTGACTATCAACTAACTCAAACCTCATTTTACTCAATTCATTTAAGCGATAACTTACTTGATATAACGAGAATCCTGAAAAAGTTAAAGGATCATTAACCTGGATTTTATAATCTTGGACCTTCTCTAAATTAGGCTCTAAAGCACTTGTAATTACTAAATCATCTTTCTTAAATAAAGTTACAGAAGTTTCAAATGTCTTAATTACTTCTCCGCCTGACCGGGCAATGGCCTCTTGAAAAACGGCATCTTCCTCATCTTCCTCATCATATAGTTCCACTAAAAATTGGTCACTTTTCAAATAGTACTCACCATTTGTTCCCGGTACCGGCATCGTATCGCCATCTCTAATCCATAAAGATTCATCGACAAACATGCCTGGGACAAAACGAAGCATTCCACCAATAAGGAACAGAATTAGACCGATATGGTTTATATAAGGACCCCACCGACTAAATCTTCCTTTTTCAGCTAGAATGGCTTGCCCATCTGAACGAATTTTGTACTTTTTTTTCTTTAATGAATCAATTAAATCTTCTCTAACTAATTCCAATTCTACATTGGTCTCGCTTACAAAACGTTGCCTTTTCATAAAGTGATCATGCTTAACAACAGATTGATTTTTAAGAGATCGATATAAAGGGAAGAAACGATCAATGCTTGCAATAAGCAATGAGATTGTAAGAGCAGCTAACAACAGTAAGTACCACCAGGATGAATACAGATTATGGAAACCGAAGTTGTAATAGATTTTTCCTAACTGCCCGTATTCTTGTTGATAGTGCTGTGCTGGATTAACATTGTTAGGTATGTACATTTCTTGAGGAAAGATTGTACCAATTGCAGAAGCAATAACTAGAATAATTATGATGCTAACTCCAATTTTAACGGACGAGAAAAAGTTCCAAATCTTATCGACAATAGTTTTCTTATATTTCTGAGACCGACGAGCAGCACCTTCATACCGCATGTTTAAGATATTTTGCTGCTTCATATCCTCATCTAACGGTTTCCCGCATTTCCTACACAATAACGTTCCTTCACGGTTCTCGTTTGCACAGGAACTACAAACAATATTTTCATTCATTTAAATCACCTCTATGGCTTAATGCTCTCCATATATTTTTCTATATCTTCCTCTGTCATTGTTCCTGTAATCACCTGAGTTACAATCCCTTCTGAATTAATAAGGAATGTTGTTGGTAGTGGTATGACACCGTAGCGTTGAACAAGCTCTCCATCTGGATCCATAGGAATTGGAAACGATAAATCATACCGTTCAACAAACCTTTTTACCGGCAAATTTGTTTCTCTTACATTTACCGCCAAGATCTCAACTCCTTGATCTTTAAATATGTTATATTGATTTTCCATGTAAGGCATTTCTTTTTCACATGGAGGGCAATAGGTACCCCAAAAATTAAGGAATACACCCTTACCTTTTAAATCAGCTAACTCAATTTGATTTCCTTCTAAGTCATTTACAATAAAGTTAGGTGCTGTGTCCCCCACTCCAATAGCAGAATTCCCTTCACTAGTGAGGCTATATATTAGAAGTGCACTAACCATTGCGAGAATTGCCACCAAGATAGCACTACGCATAATAAGTCGTTTCGCTTTCATTCTTAATCTCCTTTCCATGCCATATAATCCTTACTGTATATAAAAAGTTTGTGTTAAATATGAATAAGAACAAAAAAAACAGACATTCAACTGTCTGTTTTATCTTTAATAAGCATTTGATTTAACTTCACATTTTTGCTTAATCTTTTTTTTATACCAAAAACTAAGTATGTTACAACTGCTAGTAGAATAGGTATAAATGTAATTAAACATATCTGGAAAAACAAAATTGTTACATGAGGGTGTTCACTAGTTGTCAACCAATGTGCCGATAAGGTTAAGCAAAGCAACCCTGCTACCACAAATAAAGTTACTATAATCCAGTCAATTTTCCTCATCTTCATATCGACTCAACCCTTTTTTTTCGTTTGGTAGCATAATACTAACAGAAGTTCCTATATCACGCTGGCTTTCAATACTAATTTGACCGTTATGCAACTGGACAAGCTGTTTAGTAATAGCAAGACCTAAACCGCTCCCTCCATAAGCTCTTGAGCGCGATTTTTCTACCCGAAAAAATCGTTCATAAATTTGATCCAAATGCTCTTTCTCCATACCTATCCCTGTATCAGAAACTTCAATTTTAATTAGATTAGCTTGTCCACTTAGGAATACATCAATAGTCCCATTCTTGGTATACCTTATAGCATTTTCTATTACATTAAGCAGCATTTGTTCAATTCGCAACTCATCGCCATTAAGAGTTACTTGATTCGGTAATTTATTGTGGAAGGAAATATTATTTCCATTTTGCTTTGCACGAATTCCTGCTTTTTCAACCAGTCTTTCTATAAGTTGTGCGATGTTCACTTTTCCAATTTGAAGTCTAAACTGTCCCTCATCCATTTTTGCTAAATCAAAAAGATCATTTATGAGTGTCGACAAACGGTCTGATTCTTCTTCTATGATTAATAAATAGCGATCTCTTTCTATCTCGTCATTCCATAATTTATTTCGTATTACTTTCGCATAACCTTTTAAATAGGTAATAGGTGTTTGCAATTCATGTGAGACGCTTGCCAAAAACTCTCTCCGTTGTTGATTAGCACGGTTTAAATCTGTCTGTAAATCATTTATAGCAGCAGCAAGAGAACCAAGTTGATCATTTGAGGTTATTGGAATTTTTACCCCCGCCTCGCCTTTAGCAATTCTCCTCGCGGCTTTCTCCATGGAGATTAATGGCATAGTAAACATTCTTGATAAGAAATAAGCCAAGCCAATTCCTAATAACATTGCTCCTACTATAGAAATAAGAATAAGTATTTGAGCTGTTTCTCTTGATTGTACAAGTACATCAAGAGACCTAAACATAATGATATGTCCACTTGCATTATTAGTGTCAATAGCTGCAGCACTTGCAAGTAATGTACTTCCATTGGAAACCTCTAATGAACTGCTTAAGTAATGATGGTCGGTTTGAGTATCTAGTAGCGTTCTGATATTATCAATATCATCTTGTGTCAAATCTATATTTACATAAGAAAGCAAGTTAACATTCTCATCCAAAATAAGCATCTGTTGATTGGCTATTCTTGCTGAAGCTTCTACAATCGACATGCTATTTTCTACATTATCATCGTTTATAATTGAGGCATACTGATTTGAAAGATCAATTGCTTCCTTCTGCAATTGTTGTACATGGAAACTAGAAAAAATCTGATTAAATACATAGCCTAAAGGTAGCAATATAATGACAACTAACAAAATCATTGATGCTCCTAACTTAAAATCAATACGGTTCATAAATTCTCCTTATACAAATTTATATCCCACACCCCAAACGGTCTCTATACGGTTACTTTTTAATCCTGCGTCAATTAATTTAGAGCGTATGTTTTTGACATGGCTATCAACCGTACGCAGGGCACCTACGTACTCTATTCCCCAGATAAGTTGCAATAAATCGTCTCGAGTAAAGACACGATTAGGAGCTGAAGCTAATTTGTAGAGTAAATCAAACTCTTTGAAAGTGAACTCAACCGAGTTACCTTTAACTGAAACAGTTCTCAATTTTAAACGGATTGCTAGCTCTTCAAAAACAAGATCCCCTTTTCTAAACTCATTTTCTGACCTTCTAATCAACGCATTTATTCGAGCGGTTAGCTCTTCCGGTTCAAAAGGCTTAACTAAATAATCATCCGCTCCTAAATTCAAGCCCTCTACACGATCCTGCCAATCTTTTCGAGCAGACAATATTAAAATAGGAATATCATAATTCTCTCTTACCATTTTACAAACATCATACCCATCCATTTCCGGCATCATTAGATCCAATAAAAGGAGATCACATTTCTCCCTGTTTATTGTTTCAAGAGCTTCTTTTCCATTTTTTGCTTCTATTACATCATAGCTATTATTCTGAAGATATATTTTTATTAAATTACGCATTGTCCACTCGTCGTCTACTATTAATATCTTTTTTCTATCACTCATTAGTTGCCCTCCCTTTTTTCATCATAAAACATTCAATCATAATGTAGTCAGGTTATCAAAAAAATGTGTAGATGCTATGAAGCCAAATATAAATAGTAGATAATTTTATCTTTCTCCATTATTTCTTCACAATTCTACGTCATTCTAATAATACTTTTAGGATAATTAAAATTTCTTAAGGAGCATAAAATATGAGCAAAAATACACGTAAAACAAACAGCAATTTAGTTCTAATTGTTTTTGGCGGAACGATTCTTGTTTCAATCATTGCTGGGTTTATCATTTTTAATCAAAGTAATGATGCAGAGGACTTAGCAAACGATAAACTCGAATCCCCTAGTATCACAAACCAACCGACACTAGGGGACTCGTCAGCACCTGTCCAACTTGTTGAGTTTGGTGATTTTAAATGCCCATCGTGTAAATACTGGGATGAGGTCATATTTCCTGTATTAGAAGAAGAATTTATAAGCGAAGGGAAAATTCAATATTCATACATTAACACTCCATTTCATGGAGAAGAGTCTACTTTAGCTGCACTCGCTAGCGAAGCCATTTGGAATAAAACCCCTGATCAATACTGGGCATTTCATCATGAATTATTTGCCCAACAACCTCCCGCCTCAAACCATGACGATGAGTGGATTACAATGGATAAAGTTATTGAGGTTGCAAATAATGTTGAACTTGAATTAGATCTAGATGGTTTGCGAGAGGATATTGAAAGCGCAACGTTTCAAGATGAGTTAAATTCTGATTTACGACAAGTCGAAGTTTTTAATGTATCTGCCACTCCTACAATTATGATTAACAATAATGTACTTGAAGATCCTTTTGACCTTGACATTATTAGAGAAATTATTGCAACCGAACTGGAGAATGCGGAATGATAAAAGAAACGAAAAACCAATTTTTGCTTTATTTCGCGTGGCTAGTATCCTTAATTGCCACTATGGGAAGTCTTTATTTTAGTGAAATAAGAGAGTTTATTCCTTGTGAAATGTGCTGGTATCAACGAATTCTTATGTATCCATTGGTTATTATACTAGGATTATCTATTTTGTATAAAGATGTAAAGATAAGAAGATATGTATTGCCAATATCGCTACTAGGAATAGCAACATCTTCTTATCACTACGCTCTCCAAAAATTCCCATCTCTCTTCCCTGTATCTCCTTGTCAAGAAGGCGTGCCTTGCAATATTGCATACATTAACTGGTTTGGTTTTGTGACAATTCCATTCCTTGCACTGACAGGGTTTACTCTCATCACGATTTTTCTCTTAACTATACAGGAAAAAAAGAGGGGAACTAAATGAATATAATCCTTGATGTAACCATAGTAAGTTCCATATTATATGTTATCTTTATTTATTTAAAAAATTCTCAAAATCATGAAAACCTTTCAATTGCAAAGAAGTTAGCTTTTATTATCGGTATTGTGTTTTTTGCTATTGCAAACATCAGCATCATAAGATCTTACGGAAACCAGTTTTTTTCTGTTTTTACGATGCAACAAACACTTTTGTATTTTGTTGTCCCTCCACTTATTTTTACAGGTTTAAACGATCAACTTTTAAAACCTCTTTATTCCAATAAATGGGTTAAACCAATTTTAAATCGTATGAGTAAACCAACATTGGCCATCATTGGTTTTAACCTAATATTTGTACTGCAATTCATTCCAATTATTTTTAATTTTATTTATGGAAATTCCTTTTTACAGTTCTTAATGATGTTGATACTCCTTCCATTGGCTTTTCTAATGTGGTGGCCAGTAATCTCACCTGCAACTAAGTTTCAAACCTTACAACCCTTTGCAAAGATTATTTATGTCATTGGTTTAGCTGTCATTATGACACCTTTAGTCGCTTTTTTCGTTATATCAACAACTGTGCTTTACGCCCCTTTTATTGAATTTCATTCTGAATCAATTGTTGTTTTAGACCAACAAACTGCTGGCGTTACAATGAAAATGGCACAAATTATAGTCTATTCAGCCGTAATTGGACATGCGTTTGTAGAAGCTAAAAGACTAGATGATTTACAAACCGAGAAAGATCATTTTTTATAGAAACTTCGTATATTTTTTAAAGAAAAGGAGATCATATGAAACGTTATAGATGGATGTTTGGTGTTTTAATAAGTATCATTATTGTATTAGCAGGATTTATTATTCCCATTACAGACGGTCCATCAAATGAAGAACGTGTCGTCATAGATTATACATTGAACTTGTATAGCTCAGCTGCATGCTTTGATACTGCTGGATTCACCAATAATATTGATGAATCCACTTACGGTGAAGTTAAGGATCACAATCAATTCCTCCCTGAGTCTTCGTGTACCGCAGTCGAATTCAAAAGCGTACTTGCACCTTTGTGGTTTGCATGGTTTTTATGAACTACTTATTATGATTAAAATGGTAATTAAGGAGAGACTGTAGTATGCAAAGCCACCAAGATGCTTCAAATCATACAAATAAAAAGAACCTAATTATTGCCATGATTATAATTGGGAGTTGGATGTTTATTCAACTAATTGGAGGGTTATGGACAGGTAGTTTGGCTTTACTTGCAGATGCCGTGCATATGTTGAATGATTTTGCAAATCTTGGGATTAGCTTAATTGCCTTAATAATTGCCAGAAAAGCCGCTTCTAAACATAGAACCTTTGGAAATTACCGATATGAAATTTTATCATCAGTCTTAAATAGTTTAGCTTTACTTGTTATATCATTTTTTATTCTCAAAGAAGCAATAGCTCGCATAACAGATCCTCAACCCGTATTAGGCGGATATATGATTATTATTGCTTTTATTGGGCTAATAGCTAATTTAGCTGCAATATATGTGTTAGTAAAAAGTGACGTTAAAGGAAATCTAAACATGCGGGGCGCCTACCTGCATGTTTTAAGTGATACATTAGGTTCTGTTGTTGCAGTAGGAGCAGGTATTATAATACTTCTAACAGGGTGGTATCTCGCCGATCCAATATTGAGTATTTTAATTGCAATTCTAATTTTAATATCAGCTATTCGACTATTAAAAGATACTTTACATGTCTTGATGGAAGCTGTCCCAAGAGAAATTAATATTGACGAAGTTAAATTAAGACTTAAAGACTTTAATGAAGTTATCGATGTTGATAATCTGCACATTTGGAGTTTAACGTCTGGTATTAACGGCATGAATGTACAACTGTTTGTCAGTAAACAAGTTACCATTTATAAGCAAATAAACTTGAAACAAGAAGTACGCCAATATGTAAGAGAGAATCTTAATGTTACTTTTTTGACAATTGAAATAGAATTTGTAGACTTATAATGAGAAAACAAACATAGGTGAAACAGCAATTAGAAAAACACGATTTTTTCTAATTGCTGTTTCAAAATCATGGGGTAATTATAATTTTGACTCTTTGATGTAACTGTCTCAGTAAAGACGGCCGAACTAGCGCTCAAATCATGTATTTCCGTGGGCATTCGATGTTCTGTGTAAGAGGTAATCTTATTTATTTTAAAATCACTCTTGAATGAGATCTGCAACATATGATTTTAATGCAAATTCTCATGTAATGACAACGGAACGGAGGTATATCCAGTCGCACCATATTGGTAACTCAAATTCACCATCATAATACCTTAAGTTCTAATTTAATAAATCAGGATTTAATTCTAAGTTTTTATTTATTTAGATGAGACATGTGAAGCATATAACAAAACTTTATTCTCTGGGGAAATGTTAATTACAGTTAAAGCTATTAGATACAAACACATTGCAAATAGTATTAAATTAATACACTTGTTCTTTATAGATAATTTCATCAAGAATGATTTTTTACCTTTTTCACCGTTATACATAATGAGTAATGGAATCACCAATAGAATTCCTAAACGAAATAAAGATTCCAAACCGTTATCATTGAAGCCTGGTATTATATAAAACACCAAACCGAAAATGGTAAAAACAATCATTTATTGTTTTTAATTATTTCTAAATAATTAAAATTTAAATACCCATAATACACCTATAAAATTTAAATCCGCTGTTCAGGCCAATAAACAACAGTAGAATAAGGGAGAGCTTAAAGAACCATGGTATAGATTTAGATTGGTTAATTGTCAAAGCCACTAACCCCATAAATAAATTCCAGAGCACGCTTGTGCCTTGCCACCATTCAATACCGAGATACAAAACAAACGGAAAAAGTGGAGTTCAATGCGGAAATGAATAATCTTTTGAGATACTTAGTATTGTTTGATGTGTGAAAGTAACCTTCAGCAATAAGATAGCACATAATTGGTGCTGCTAATCTACCGAA
This sequence comes from Shouchella phoenicis, assembly GCF_047238345.1. Lineage (NCBI taxonomy): Bacteria > Bacillati > Bacillota > Bacilli > Caryophanales > Bacillaceae > Shouchella > Shouchella phoenicis. The sequence goes on from NZ_JBDFMQ010000001.1 coordinate 3,814,518, forward strand.
AGAGTGTAAAACACTGTCCAAAGTTGTCCCCTCAGAAACTATCCAAATGGACGTGTGATCAACTACCATTGCAAGTATGGCAACTATTATTCAGATTTAGATAAGTGATAGTATTATTAGTACTACTATTCTTGTGAAAAGTATGGAGTTGCTATTTTACTTATGTTTTACCAATAGGTGTTTAAAATCATTTCATCTTGTTCATCTAATTTTTAAGGTCTTATTTATCTTAATCTTAGAAAAGTAAACAAATAAAAAAAGCCACCTTTCTGCTTTCCTTGTGTTTATTCTCTTTAACACTACAAATTTTGTCTTAAAAATCTATTATCATCAAGTTCTTAAACAAGCAGGTACTTCTCTAATCAGCAATCTTCCATAGGAAATGATATCAGGTAGAATTACTTTATTCGTTTATTCAACTTTTTTTATTAAAAAACATAAAAGACCGCACGCGTTGAGCGAGAGGTCTTTAAGTGAAAGGGTTAGGTAACTGCTAATTACCTAACCCTTCTATGATTTTTTTAGTATTAAACTCCATCATCTTTAAATAAGTATCACCATCTGTACCTTCTTTACCTAACGAATCAGTGTAAATTGTATCAAAAATTGGAACACCTGTTTCGTTGGATAAAGTCTCCATGCTACGTGTATCAATACTCGTTTCTACAAAAAGTACAGGTACATTGTTATCTTGAATATAATTAATTGCATTTTTCATCTGTTGGGGTGAGCCTTGATTTTCCGAGTTAATTTCCCATATATATCCTTCTTGAATATCATATGCTTTTGCAAAATATTTAAAAGCTCCTTCGCTTGTTACAAGGTGTCGACTTTCTTCATCCAGAGCAGCAAATTCTTCCAAAGTACGTTGGTGTAAGTTCTCTAAATCGGTTATATAATTCTCAGCATTTTCTATATATATTCCCTCGTTTTGAGGGTCTATATTTATTAATGCATCACGAATATTCTCCGCATAAATTACTCCATTCTGTAAATCTAGCCAAGCATGTGGATCTTCTTCTTGTTCTAACCCTTGAGTTTCTAAATAGATCGGTTCAACTCTTTCACTTACACGAAAAACAGGTTGATTATCCCCTTCTTTACCAGCTACCTCAATTAATTTTGCAAACCAACTATTACCTTCTTCAAGATTTAATCCATTATAGAAAACTACATCCGCATCCGTCATTTTCTTTACATCCTCTGGTAGCGGGTCATATTCGTGTGGATCGGAACCAATAGGAGCTAAATTATAGATATTAGCATCATCAGTAGCTATGTTTCGTGTAATATCATAAATGATAGAGTATGTTGTGATAATTTCTAGACCGTCCCCTAAATCTAACTCATTCGTTTGACCGGAATCCCCACAAGCAACAAGAGTAAATGCGATAATTGGGGAACCTATTAGAAAAGTTATTTTTCTCACCTTAAATCCTCCTTACGATTGTTTTTTGGAATGTGAATGTAGTAATTTTGTTCTTTTTTTTCTAGCTCTTATTGTCCGCCATATTAGACCTTGCTTAGGGGATAAAAAGAAAGTTAATGCAAAAAGTACACTTGCCACAACAACAATAGTTGGACCAGATGCTAAGTTGTAAGTAAAACTAAAATATAATCCTGTCACTGAAGAAATTATTCCAACACCCGCTGAAAGGTAAATCATTACCCATAATCTATTTGTAAGTAGATAAGCAGTTGCAGCAGGGGTTATTAGCATAGCTACAACTAATACGATTCCAACGGTTTGTAATGATGCGACTGTAGACATAGTAAGTAAGATCATCAAGACGTAATGAATAAATTTATTTGGCAATCCATATGCAGCTGACATTGTTGGATCAAATGTTGTAATTAAGAGTTCTTTGAAAAATAGATAGACAGTCACCAATACAATAACTGCTACAATTAATGTCATAAACATTTCAGATCTAGGAACAGCTAATACGTTTCCAAATAAAATATGATAGAGATCTGAACTACTTTGCATAAGCGTAATAACAATAATTCCAACGGCAAAAGCAGCAGTAAACATTATCCCAATGGAAGTATCACTTTTTATACGACTATTTTGAGTAATATATCCTATCCCTAAAGCAGTTACCATCCCTGTGAGTACTGCTCCATAAAAAATATTAATACCAAACATGTAGGATATGGCTACGCCTGGTAATACAGCATGGGAAATTGCATCACCCATAAGCGACATTCCTCTTAAGATTATAAAGCAACCAATAACTCCACAAATGACTCCCACGATAATAGACGTAATTAGCGCTCTTTGTAAAAATTCATACTGTAGAACAGATTCGTAAAAATTAATTAATTCCATCGTTCTATTCCGCCCCCTCTAAAAAAGATAATTGACCTTGATAAGCTTTCTTCATTACTTCAGGTCTACATACTTCTCTTGGAGATCCAAATTTAATTAATTCTTTATTTAATAACAATACTTCATCAAAATATTCCATAGCTTTACTCAGATCGTGGTGAACAATAAGTATAGTTTTTCCTAGGTCCCGTTGTTTCCTTAGAATATTTATAATAAGTTCCTCACTTGTAACATCAATACCTACAAAGGGTTCATCTAGGAAAAATAAATCAGGGTTCTGGGCTAAGGCTCTAGCTACAAAAATTCGTTGTTGCTGGCCACCAGATAGTTCACTTATTTGACGGTTTTTAAAGTCCTCCATCCTTACTTGCTTCAAACATTCTAATGCCCATTGTCTATGTTCTTTTTGTGGTCTTCTAAAAAGAGATAAGTTTGGGAAACTGCCCATGAGAACTGTATCTATTACTGTTATTGGAAAATCCCAATCAATACTACTTCTCTGAGGAACATAGGCAATTTTTTTTCGAATTTTACTAATTGAATTTCCATTAATTTTTATAGTGCCCTTGTCTATCGTTTGGAGATTGAGTATAGATTTTAATAAAGTTGATTTCCCCGCTCCGTTAGGGCCAATCACTCCGATTATACACCCATAATTCGTAGTAAAAGATACGTCATGTAAGGCTTCATTACCGTGGTAAGAAACGTATAAATTTTCAACTGCGATACCATTAACCATAAAATCAACTCCATCTATTTTTTTGCTACAGTTAAAAAAATTTTCCTAAACTTATTTTTTTTCCTTAGTGCAACTTTTTAATAATCCTATGCTAGAATTTTTATTTTGTCAACATCAAATAATGTGACAAGAACTTGTCATTAATAAAACGTCCTGTATGTACAGGACGTTTTGCATTTATCAAAATAATTTATTATACATGAAGTTTTTTTGGATCGTAACCTTTCGTTATTTAGGTTGGCTTACACACCTTCTCTGGCAAAGCTTTTCATAAGTTACGCACATCGTTACATAGTGCTCAAAGGTTAACTTATTAATCAAGCTTTTGTACTACGAATATTTCGAATAAACATGGTTAAGTTTCTTTATATTTAATTTTGCTCAACATTGTAAATCCGTATTTTCCTGACGCTCCCCCACTTAGCAACTGCCATCATCACAATTAACTCTCAGGCCAGCGAATTTTGTAACGCTTTATTTTGAGCCGTTTCCACAGCTCTAATAAAAAAAAACCTTCAGCAAGAGCCGGAGGTTCTTTTGTATTCGTCCTATATTCTATGCACTTAAACAACTATTGTGACAATAAAGTCCAACGATTAACCTGTGCCAAAGAAAACAAGTTTAACATCAATTCTTTTAGCGAAGTGAAGAGAACGACAATAAATAACTAACGATTTAAGGTAGTCATCGACTGCCTTCTTTAAGTTATGCATGTTTTTCATAAATCGTTCTACAATCAGATCAATTAGGTTCGCTAATGGATAATGCAAATCAGTTACACTATGTTTATTGATATATTGAAGTACTTCTTTTAATTGGTTCTTTCGTACAAGCAGATCTATTTCTGTGAGTGGAAGTTATGGAAATCAAGCTGCTGGGACATATTACATTGAGGCCTCAACAATTAATGCAGATGGTCATACGAAGGTATCAAGTGGTACACTTACAACTAGATAAATATTAATAGAGCCACTTAGGTGGCTCTATTAGATTACGAGGTGCTTCTTTTTGGCTATAACGTCTTCATTCATACCGATGTGGATTTTTTTGGATTGATAGGTTTTTTAATTGCACTGTATTTAAGAAGGAAAAAAAACAAAGATTATACATACCTAATGTTCTTTTCTATTTTTTACATCTACTTACTATATGTGTTTCGTTTTACCCAATTACCTATATTCATAGAAACGAACTCCGAATTTCTAATGAGTTACAGCGAAATATTTCAATATAATCTAATTTATATGCCAAGCATATATGAAATGACTAGCCCGGCTGGTATTTTAAATATACTTCTTTTTAATCCTTTTGGATTTGGATTGGGATTTTTAATAAAGGTCAATTTTAAAAAAATTATATTCTTAGGTTTTTCACTTAGTTTATTAATAGAACTGCTCCAATTTCTAAATATGATGCTTACAAGACTTTCATATAGAACTGTGAATGTAAATGACTTGATTAATAATACGCTAGGAGCAGTGATTGGATTCATACTCTTTATTATTTTTATTAAGATATTTAAGAAGATTGTTGTTAAACATGAAATACCATTAGGACGGATAACAAAACATATTTATGAAGCAAAATAGTTTTTACACCAAAAAAAAACTATTTCCTTTTTAAAATTTTCCATAGATATTCATTTGTACTGGCTTTTTTTGGATTAATGTTTGTCATGCAAAGACAATCCAACTGTTTTCCCTTTAAAAGAGTGTTATTTATAGTGTTTAGCTTAGTCGCGTCGCACAAAGAGTTGCATTCTTTCATAGGGTGCAACTTTATGCTTTTATCCACTATTATCATATCAATTCTTATATATAGGGAAGTAAATCGTTCATATGTGTTGTACCTGATAATTTACAATGAACGTTTTTAACCTTTTTTCACAATTTAATTAGTTGTGACTGTTAATGCGCGACAAAAGCTCTCTGCATTTACCTTCCCTATTAACGGTTAAACGGGTACAATTGGACAAGCTATACTCTCAATCTCTTGCTGGGACTCTTTCAAATCCGCTTCTATCGCTTTTTCATACGTTATATCTTTTTGAACGCCAAAGAAAAAGAATTTCTGCTCTTTTTTAATATATAGATGATTGACAGTGAAAAAATGAAACCATATGCCGTGGCAAAAAACATGTCTGATCACTATATTGAAAAAAGCGATCTCAACTATTCTATTGTTAGACCCGGTCCGATGAACAATGATGGACCTATAAGTAAAATTGAGTTACATCAAACAACACGAAAAGACCATTCTAATTATAAGAGAAGATGTTGCCAATGTTCTTGTCAGTACGTTAGGTAGAGAAAACCTGTTTAAAATTATTAGTTAATTTAATTACTTATATGATAGTTCTTATTTTTATAATAAGTTATTATTCTTATCAGTATTCATAAACTGAGCGGTAAAAAAGGGCAATAGAAAAACCCTAATGAGGGTTAGGGGCATTTCTCTTTTATATTCCAATGATTCTAAATATCAACTTCTCGCAAAAGCATGCCATTCAATTTTTTTGCCATCAATTCAGCTTCATCTAATGTATTGAAATGCATTGGATATTTGCCACTCATAAGAGTATGAGTAATATCATCTACGTTACGGATGAGAACAAACATGTGATCCCTCCTATGCATTTATTTTGTCACATTATCGTGATAAAGGATAGGTCAAGAATTGGTATATAAAGATAATTTGATTCACAGTATGGCCATACTGTACGACAGAGTCCTTACTATAATGGCGGTAAGTGAAATCTAAACATCCACTTCCCTTTCCATAGCTAAAAATTAAATTTTTACTCTTATCAAATATTAGCGAAGGTGTAAATGGAACATATATTTCCTCAGATTACCTTTACCCTAATATCCCTCTATTTTTGCATAGAGAATATACATCTAGTAAACATAGTCGGTACTGAATTAAACTGTTTTCTGAACTACCTGTGCTATTTATTAAATTTATAAAACTAGCAAAATAGACGGCCCTCTATAATATAAAAAAGCACAATACATTGCGTTGTGCTTTTCCTTCCCCACAACCTCATTTACTTATGGTACGGTTCACCTCTATTAATTCGAAAACTTCGATATACCTGCTCCAATAAAACAAGCTTCATTAACTGATGAGGAAATGTCATTTTTGAAAATGAGAGCAACTCATCCGCACGGACATAGACATCATCAGAAAGTCCGAGCGACCCTCCTATAATAAAAGCAATTTTGCTTTTTCCATACGTACCTAGCTGTTCAATCGATTTTGCTAGCTGCTCACTCGTTTTCATTTTTCCTTCGATTGCTAGCGCAATCACATAGGTATCTGAACTTAGTTTTGCGAGGATGCGGTCGCCTTCTTTCTTTTTGACAATATTCATATCTTCTTCGCTCAAATTTTCAGGTGCTTTTTCGTCTGCCACTTCAATCTCTTGAATCTTCGCATATGCGCTTAGTCGCTTCTTATATTCATCTATTCCTGCTCGTAAGTATTTTTCTTTTAGTTTCCCTACGGTAATGATGCTAATGTTCACTTGTGAATAACGTCCTTCCGCTTTCGGTTTATCCGCATGTGTATAACTGTTTTTGCAACAAGAATCACCTTATCCACATAAGTTATCCACATATCAACAGTGTGAGTATCTGATTATTTCGTAACTGTGTATATTGCTTGTTGCTCACAGAATTGGCAAGTGACTACCTCTTTTGCTGTTTCAACGATTGGTGCTGCTTCCCATTCATCCACAGCCACATCTAATGCTAGTTCTATATGTTCTTCACACGCTGCTATCATCATGCACGTCCTTCCATTTCTCATTTTCCAAGTATACCATTATGTTATCCACAGACCAAAGGCTTCTCACAAAAAAAAGAACCTCTTTCTTGTTGAAAGAGATCCTTCAGATACTTAAAGGTCTGGTTGTTCGTTTAATGTTACATCTACCGTTTCTTCCGTTCCACCTCGATACAGCGTAACAGAAATTGTATCGCCAATTGAATTTTCTCGATACAGCATATGTCTTAAATCTTGTGCATTTGTAATGTCTTCACCATCGATGCCTACGATGACATCTTGCTCTTGAATACCTGCATTTGCAGCTGGGCTTCCTCCAGCAACGTTCACTACGAGAATCCCTTCTGTTACATCTTCAGGTAGTCCGAGGGATTCTTGAAGTGCGGCTGTTGGTAGCTCATTCAAGTTTCGTAAGGTAATGCCTAATGAGGGTCTACGAACTTCCCCAGTTGTTTCTAGTTCTTCAATTACAGGCTGAACAATTGCCGCTGGAATCGCAAAGCCTAACCCCTCTGCAATTCCAGAGATCTTCATTGAGTTAATGCCAATGACTTCACCATTTATATTAATTAATGCACCACCGCTGTTACCAGGATTAATCGCTGCATCTGTTTGTAATACTTCTGCGTTCCAATCTGCTTGACCGTTTCCGGTCGTATCAATTGGAATGCTTCTTTCTGTTGCACTTATAATTCCTTGTGTCACACTACCAGCAAATTCAAGTCCTAATGGATTTCCGATTGCAATGGCAGGTTCTCCCACGCTTAGTGAATCAGAATCCCCGAATGATGCAACGGTATCAACATGTTCCGAGCTAATGCGTAGAACAGCTAAATCCGTTAATTCGTCTTCTCCAATCACTTCAGCTTCCACTCTTGTTCCATCTGTTAACGCAACTTCAACTTCAGATGCACCGTCAATCACGTGTTGGTTCGTCACGATATGGGCTGAGTCACCCTCAGACTTATAAATAACGCCGGAACCTGTTCCGCTCTCACTTGCATCGCTCTCACCAAACAAATCGGTTTGTTGCAAGTTAATCACGCCAACTACGGCATCGGAAACCTCGTTAACAATATCTGTTGTAGCCGAATTTACATCTAAATTAATGACATTAGAATCCGCTTGCTCTGTTTGTGGTTCAGCAGCTGTTGTTTCTCCTGAATCTTCAACACTATCATCAAATAAAGCTAGATTAGACAATAACGGAGATGCAACTAATACAAGTACTGCACCGATAATTGCTCCACCAAAAGCAGATAAACCAGCGACTTTTCCATTGCTCGCTCCTTGCTTAGGTTCTTTATAACGAGAATCATTTCCATCGTAATAGCCCATTACCTTAACCCCTTCCATGTCTCTACTCATTTTCCTACATTATACCCATTTAGATTCATTGTTCTAGGTTAGAGCAATGATTTAAATGATTTTTGTAGTTCTTTAAACAATTATTTAGAAAGAGAGACCAATCATGAGAAAAAAACAAATTTTACAGGTCTACTACCTATTTATTTACGTTTTTCTCAGCTTTTAAACCACAGATAATGCGGTGGGGGAATAAGGGTCGGTATCATGAAGATGGATTGAGCTTCCGACTTGATGCCCTTCTTGCTCCAATACTTGTTTCACCGTCATTCGCGCCAGATCCTTCATGTTATTATCTAAGCTTAGATGCGCTAGGTAAACATGGCTTTTTGTATCGCCGACCACGTCATGAAGTGCCAGTGCTGCATCCTCATTGGAGACATGGCCCATATCACTTAAAATTCGTCTTTTTACGTTCCATGGATATCTACCAACACGTAGCATGTTTAAATCATGATTGGATTCAAACACATAAGCATTTGCACCAACAATGGTTTTTTTAATCCGCTCGCTAACATAGCCCATATCTGTTGCAATCACAAGCTTTCTTCCCTCATGTCGGAAACAATAAAACATGGGGTCAACTGCATCATGCGACACACCAAAAGATTCAATTTCAAGGTCCCCAAATTGTTTAACCGTTTCTTGATTAAAGTGGAATTTCTGATCGGTCGTTAACTGACCAAGCTGCTTCTCCATGACGTTCCACGTTTTTTCATTGGCGTAAATGGGGAGATTGTGCTTTCGCGCAAAAATCCCCACACCTTTTATATGATCGCTATGTTCATGGGTCACAAGTAAGGCATCAATCTGCTTAGGATCACGGTCAATCTTTTTAAAAAGCTCGTCCATTTTTTTCCCAGTTAAACCTGCATCAACTAAAATTCTTTGCGATGGTGTTTCTACATACATCGCATTTCCGGTACTTCCGCTCGCAAGTACACTGAAACGCATAGCCATCTTCAGTCCTCCTTGATTATCCACTCCCTCATCATGAGGATCGTTCATTACTCATCTGTATTTAACTCATCGTCAATCTCATCATCTGATTGTGACTCGTCCGGATACCATTGATGTTGCTCTAGCAGCAATGCATTTACGAGGTAGACGCGCATATCTTTCTCTTCTGCATCTGCACTTGACCGATCAACCGTTACAGCCCACATCGGTGAGAAAAAGCGTGGAGTTTGATCTGATAGGCTATAGTAGCCAAACTCAATTTTTTCGACACTATTATTCATAGATAGATAGTGGTTATCCAATAGTACTCTTAACGCGTCCATATATGGAATAATATCTCGCTCATCTCGGTTCTCGTCAAAGCTATAGCGCTGTTGCTCATAGGCAACCACTTCATCATCATCATTTAACTCTAATGTAAGTGCTTCGTCATTATCAATGAATGTGTCAACCTGATTATACGTTTGATTGAAGTGTAACAAATCGTCCTCTCTTTTTGAGAACACGTATTGATCACTATATAAAACGTTCTCCGCAAGAAAAGGGGCGAATCCTTCATCTGTACTTGTACTCAGTGCTGAATGAATATCTATTGGCTCACTCAGTTCAACTCGAATTTCATTAGGCGTTTGCCCTTGCGCTTCTACTGAATGTCCTTCATCTTCAAGTTGTTCAATTTCTTCGCTTGTAAAACTGGTTCTAGAACCCTCTAACACAACGCCTCGCGCATCTGATGTATTTACATTCCCATCAGGCAACGTAATATTGTTGTCATTTAATCGTTCAACGATTTCAGGGGCTTGCTCAATACTTTGAAGCTGACCTTCCATCACACGATCAACAAACTGCCAACCTAAAAAGACATTCAACAGGAGAAAAACGACAATAAAAATCGATTTGGTTCGATTCCAATTCATCCTGGTAACTCCTCGTCCGGTTTTTCAATTGGTTTCCAATCTCCATTTGCTTTATAAAACCACGCAGGACTTAACTCAGCTCGATTTCTACTGGTCATTGTTGCTTTATAGCCTAAACGAACATCTTTAACGTCTTCCCAAAGAACCGATGAGCTACTTTTCAACAATTCCACTGCATCTACACCTGAAGAGACTTCTCTCTCTTGATGCGTATATGAATCTTGGAGTTGGAATAATGGTCGACCCATGCTTATCACTTGTGTCCCTGCACGGGTAATGTACATTTTCATTCGATCTTGATCGCTACTTGCCGTTGTTAAACGATGCTCATGAACAGGAAGATGATTCACATGTAAACGAAATTCAATTTGACCGGTCGAATCTTTTTTATTTATTTGATCAACTGCATATTGATCCGTCCAGCCACCAGTTGCGTTAATAAATTCCTGTCCAACTTCTAAAATATGGCGGCTGCTCTCTTCTTGGCTATCTGTAGAATACGGATACGAGTAATTTAAATACGATATCGTACTATCATGAGTCACGGTTCGACTTCCGTCCGTAAATAAATATTCTCCATTTAATTGATTCGCTCTTGGCACATCCGTTCCACTAAATAAACGTTGGTTAATCAACATGGGCATGTCACTATCCATGTTAAGCGTATAATCATATAAACGCACAACTTGCTTCTCTGTCGGAACGTAAATATCATTTCGGAGCAATAAATAATCAGAGTCGTTTTCTTTGACGACTTCAGTTTCTAACTCTGCCTCTGTGTCATTCGCGTAAATTAAATTTTTCAGTTCGCTCGCTGGCATTGACGAACGCATCGACATGAAATCTTCTTTTTCCGTTGACGCAAAGGTTAAATTAACATGCTCATCCTCAGCTACATAAATGAGCAAGCGATCGACTTCTCGATTCGTATTCATTTGATCATAGTCTTCATCAAAAAAGGCGAGAAGCGATTGAAGTGGGATCTCATCAGGGAAACGCAACTCAATACCTTGTGCACTTGTCTGGACAGGATCGGCTGATATGGCATGCTCTAATCCGTGACTTCTTAAGCTCCCCAGTGTCTCTTCAAATCGATTATCTACACGATTCATTAATGCATATCCCTGTTCATCTTTGTGTAGAATCATTGAACTTGGCTGAATAAGCTCTGTCACTGCTCGCTCTTCACCTATCATGGAATTCGCATAACTTTCACTTACATCAGATTCACTTTCTAGTGCTTGCATACTTGGTTGATACGTCCATAATTGATAAGTAAAAAACAAACTTAAGCAAATTAAAGCAACTAAAGTGACAGTTTTAAACTGTTCGTATTTCACACTTTACCTCCTTTAAACGTTGAATAAGGCAATGTTATATAGATGGTCGTTCCTTCATTGTATTCACTATTAACCCAAATTTCTCCTTCGTGGGCAAGCACATATTCTTTTGCGATCGCTAGACCAAGTCCAGTCCCGCCAACATTACGTGCTCTTGCTTTATCTACTCGATAAAACCGTTCAAAAATCTTATCCTGCGATTCAGCCGGAATTCCCATTCCTTCATCAGAAATGCTTATTCTTGCTTTATTTCCTTGATGCAGAAGCGTAATCGTCACATTTCCGCCTTCTGGAGAATACTTAATCGCATTAGACACAATATTGTCTAGAACTTGTGTCAACTTATCTTCATCGATTTTTGCAAACGTAGGCTGCTTCACAATATGACGATGAAATTCAATATCTTTATCTTTCACAATCATTTCAAATCGTTCGATGATACTGTGTAAAAACGAACCTAATTCAACCCATTGTAAATCCATCTCGTAATCTTGTGAATCAATTCGTGATAGCTGCAGCAAATCATTCACTAAACGAATCATTCGATCTGTTTCTTTTTGGGTGACGTTTAGGAAATGCGGTGCAATTTCTTTGTCTTCTATAGCTCCATCCGCTAACGCTTCAAGATAACTCTTCATCGTAGTCAAAGGTGTTCTTAGCTCATGGGATACATTCGCCACGAACTCACGACGTTCCCCTTCAATCTTCTCTTTTTCCGTAACATCATGAAGAACTGTAATGAGGCCATTCATAGGACCTTCATCTTCTTGAATCGCTGAAAAATTTGCCTCTAATAAAACAAGCTTATCGCCATAACTAAAGTCTAGCAATACCGACTCATTCTTCTCGTAAAGATCATAAATACTTTGCGTTTCATCCATATTTAAAACTTCAATAATCGGTTGCCTAAGTACGTGTTTCAGCGAAATGCCTAGCAATTCTTCAGCTCGTCGGTTCATTAGAATAATTAAACCACTTTGGTCGGTCGCTACTACCCCATCCGTCATGTGCGCAAGAACAGAACGAAGCCGCTTCTGCTCACGGTCTCTCATTAAAGTCGTATCGTGGAGCTTATTCGTCAACTCGTTAAATGACATCGCTAGCTGACCAAGCTCATCTGATCCATACACTTTTACTTGTCTAGAAAAGTCCCCGTGCCCCATCCGTAAAGCTTGTCTTCTCATATCAAGGATTGGTGCCGTAATTGTCCGCGCTACTAAAATAATGACGAAAAACGTAATTAACAAAGCAATCGTTGATGCGACAATAAAAATTTGGTTAATAGACTGCGCTTGATCTGTCACTTCTTCTATTGACGCTTCTACATAGACAGCACCTTGAATTTCACTTGCTTCAGGGCTTTCTCCATCAATAGAAGCACTCGAAAAATCCTCATTCGGACGGATTGGCTGGGCTTTAACAAAATAGCGCTCTTGGTTCTGTTCGTTAATTCGTTGATCGCTTAGGGACGAACCACCAGTAATCGCTCTTCTTACAATAGTTTGTTCTGTTAATTGCCCAATTCTACTTTGATCACTTGGATCAGAGCTAGCTAGCAAAACAAAATCATTTCCGATAATTTGTGCTTTCCCAAACCGAATATTATCGTCTGTCTGCGGAAATGTTTCGTTTAAAAGTGTATTTAAATTTTCCTGTGTGTCTGAATCCTCGTCAATTAATTCTCTTGCCGCGCTCACGGTCAATAAATTAACCCGGTCACTAATTACCGTTTCATAGTTATCCATTAAGCTTCTCTCAAGTGAATTTGAGAAATAAAAACCAACAATTTGCATGGCCAGTACAATAAGAAGCATGTAGATAATAATGAGCTTAAACCGTATCGATTTGAAGAAACCTACGTTTCGATCCATTTACACCATTACTCCTGATTATCCTGCGACGCAAGGAAGTACCCGACACCTCGGCGGGTCATAATCCACGTAGGATAGCTTGGATTATCTTCAACTTTCTCTCTTAACCGTCTTACCGTTACATCGACTGTACGCACGTCACCAAAGTAATCATAGCCCCATACCGCTTGTAATAAATGCTCACGGGTCATGACTTGTCCAAGATGCTTTCCAAGATAATGAATCAACTCAAACTCCCTATGCGTTAAGTCAACCGCCTCTCCACGTTTACGAACTTGATAGGCGTCTGGATGAATTGATAGATCGCCAATATGCATTTCTTTTGAAGACGAGCCAGTATCTTCCGCTGCGGCTTGCTGCCTTCTTAAATTTGCTTTTACTCGCGCTAATAGTTCGCGTGTACTAAACGGTTTCGTTACATAGTCATCCGCGCCTAGCTCTAAACCTAGAACTTTATCAATTTCTGAGTCTTTTGCAGTGAGCATAATAATCGGTAAATCGTATTGCTTCCGCACTTCGCGACATACTTCCATTCCATCCTTATAGGGAAGCATAATATCCAGTAGCATTAAATCTGGTTTACGCTCGTTCACTTTTTCCAATGCTTCATTTCCATCATATGCACAATCAACGCTAAATCCTTCTTTTTCCAAGTTAAATTTCAATATATCTGCAATTGGTTTCTCATCATCTACAACTAATATATATTTATCCATTATTTTTTCCTCCTGAAACGTAAATCAATCTTAAATCATCACGTATAAGAACTGTTTACTTAAACAAAACACCAGCGCCTGCTGATGTTTTTCCACAAAAAAATTGCCTGGGGAATAATATGTCCCTCGTACTAGTTTAACATATCTATCAAAAACAAAAAGAACTTTATGCATACACATAAAGTTCTTTCGATGCCGGCCAGAGGACTTGAACCCCCAACCTACTGATTACAAGTCAGTTGCTCTACCAATTGAGCTAGACCGGCAAGTGGTGGCTCAGGACGGAATCGAACCGCCGACACACGGATTTTCAGTCCGTTGCTCTACCAACTGAGCTACTGAGCCTTACTATAACATCATGATTATTTTAAAAATTACTAAGAAAAAATGGCGGTCCGGACGGGACTCGAACCCGCGACCTCCTGCGTGACAGGCAGGCATTCTAACCAACTGAACTACCGGACCATTTGTGTATGTATTTATATAAAAGTGACCCGTACGGGATTCGAACCCGTGTTACCGCCGTGAAAGGGCGGTGTCTTAACCGCTTGACCAACGGGCCACTGTAGAAATGGTGAGCCATGAAGGATTCGAACCTTCGACCCTCTGATTAAAAGTCAGATGCTCTACCAACTGAGCTAATGGCTCAAATATTAAAACTGAGCAGACGGTGCAATAAGCAAGCCGTGTTTCGTCATATCCTCTCGACGACAAGATTTATAATATCATACATAAATCATCTGCGCAACACTTTTTAAAAACTTTTTTAAAAAAACTTGTTTGACCACGAAAGTCAGTCTTAAGCATACTGAAATTAAAGGGAAAACGCAAGCTTTTCCTTACGTTTTCCACACGTTCAATTATGCAAATACACCACGAACCGTATTCGTTTGATTTCGATCTGGGCCAACAGAAAAAACGGTTAATGGAATTCCTGTTAATTGACTTACACGCTCAATATAATGACGTGCATTTTCAGGCAGATCTTCCAATGTTTTTGCACCGGTAATATCTTCTTCCCAACCAGGAAGTTCTTCATAGACCGGTTCACATTCTGCTAAAACATTTAAACTTGCAGGGAACTCTTCCATCACTTCACCCTTGTACTGATAGCTTGTACAAATTTTCAACGTTTTAATCCCTGTTAATACGTCAATTGAGTTTAATGAAAGATCAGTAATGCCACTTACACGTCTTGCATGACGCACAACAACACTGTCAAACCAGCCAACACGTCTTGCACGTCCGGTAGTTGTTCCGTATTCTCTTCCAACTTCACGGATTTGGTCACCAATTTCATCATGGAGCTCAGTAGGGAATGGTCCATCACCTACTCGAGTTGTGTACGCTTTAGAGACACCTACCACATGATGAATTTTAGAAGGACCTACGCCAGAACCGATTGTAACACCGCCGGCAATTGGATTTGAAGACGTAACAAACGGATAGGTTCCTTGATCGATATCAAGCATAACGCCTTGTGCACCTTCAAAAAGAACACGACGTCCTTCGTCAAGAGCGTCATTTAAAACAACCGATGTATCAACAACGTACTTCGCAATTTGCTGTCCATATTCAAAGTATTCTTCAACGATCTCATCAGCAGAAAATCCTTCTGTTTCATAATACTTTTCAAATAAGCGGTTTTTCTCTTTAAGAACAGATGCGACTTTGCTTGCAAACGTATCTTTTTCTAGCAAATCAGCAATACGAATACCAATTCGTGCTGCTTTATCCATATAAGCTGGACCAATTCCTTTTTTCGTGGTCCCGATCTTATTTGCACCTTTGCGTTCTTCCTCTACTACATCTAATTTTATATGATAAGGTAAAATCACATGCGCGCGATTTGAAATACGTAAGTTACTCGTATCGACATCTCGCTCATGCAAATAAGCAAGTTCCTCTACAAGCGCCTTTGGATCAATCACCATGCCATTTCCAATTACACATGTTTTATCTTTATAAAAAATACCTGAAGGAATTAAGTGAAGCTTATACTTCTTTCCACCGAAAACAATTGTATGTCCTGCATTGTTCCCACCTTGATAACGAGCAACAACCTCGGCTTTTTCGGATAAATAATCCGTAATTTTCCCTTTACCTTCATCGCCCCATTGTGTTCCTACAACAACAACTGAAGACATGTCAACACCTCCACGCTCATTAAAAACCATTGTAAGTATAGCAGTTCCATCCATGAGCGTCAATTAAATCCGAACATTTATAGATTTATTATTATTATCATTCGTTTAAAAGTCTTATTACATTGGTGGCATATCGCTTTCATCGTGTCTTCGATCTAGATTCACGAATTTGTTGTATTCTTTAACGAACGCAAGCTCAACCGTTCCCACTGGACCATTCCGTTGTTTAGCGATGATAATCTCAATGGTATTTTTATTTTCCGTTTCTTTATCGTAGTAATCATCACGATAGAGGAACGCAACAATATCTGCATCTTGCTCAATACTCCCTGATTCACGAATATCGGACATCATTGGTCGCTTATCTTGTCGTGACTCTACACCTCGAGAAAGCTGTGACAGGGCAATAACAGGCACTTCAAGCTCACGTGCGATTGCCTTTAATGTTCGTGAAATCTCCGATACTTCCTGTTGGCGATTTTCACCACCTCTACCGTTTCCTTGAATCAGCTGTAAATAGTCAATTAGAATCATTCCAAGGCCACTCTCTTGCTTCAATCGGCGACACTTGGCACGGATCTCACCGACTTTCACTCCCGGTGTATCATCAATGTAAATACCTGCTTTTGATAAAGAACCCATTGCCATGGATAGTTTATGCCAATCCTCTTCTTCTAGCGCGCCTGTCCGCATTCGCTGGGCGTCAATATTGCCTTCTGCACACAACATCCGTGTAACAAGCTGACTCGCCCCCATCTCCAATGAAAATATGGCCACATTCTCTTCTGTTTTTGTTGCCACATTCTGAGCGATATTTAATGCAAATGCGGTTTTCCCGACAGAAGGACGTGCGGCAACGATAATTAAGTCATTTCGCTGAAAACCCGCTGTCATTGTATCTAGCTCAGAGAATCCTGTTGCAATTCCTGTAATATCTCCGCGTGATTGTTGCAATACTTCTATTTGATCGTACGTTTCAAGTAAAACATCTTTAATTTGTACGAAGTTTGTAGAGTTTTTCTGCTGAGCTACTTCAAGAATCGTTTTTTCAGCATGGTCCAGTATGGCACCTACTTCATCTTCACTTGCATAGCCATCTTTAACAATATCAGAAGCTGCACGAATTAAACGACGAAGGAGCGATTTCTCCTCTACAATTCGGCTGTAATAATCAACGTTGGTCGCTGTTGGAACAGTTTCAGCAATATCTGTTAAATATGGAACACCACCAACATCATCCAGCCATTGCCTTCCTTGGAGCTCAGCAGTCAATGTCACTAAATCAACAGGATCACCTTTTTCACTAATATCCAGCATGGCTTCATAAATTCGCTGATGACTTGCTCGATAAAAGTCTTGAGGAAGGAGCCGTTCGCTCGCCGTAGTTAATGCATTTTCTTCTATTAAGATAGAGCCAAGAACGGCTTGTTCGGCTTCAATATTCTGCGGTGGAGTCCGATCATTTAGAAGATCACTCATAGTGTATACCCCTTCTATAGTAGTAACGGAAATGAAGCTGACTCGCTTTGAGTCAGCTTCTATCCTTCCTTATACTTCCTTTACGTGAACATTTAATACAGCAGTTACTTCTGGATGAATCTTAATTGGTACTTTCGTGTATCCGAGGGTACGAATAGGATCATCTAATTGAATTTTACGCTTATCAATTTTCTTGACTTCTTTTTGAAGTGCTTCAGCAATTTGTTTTGTTGAAACAGCTCCAAATAAGCGACCACCCTCACCTGCTTTTGCAGGAATGGTGATGGTTAATTCTTCAAGTTTCTGCTTAAATGCTTGCGCTTCTTCTAATTCAGCTTGAACTTTCTTTTCCTGACTCTTCTGTTGCGCTTCAAGATCTTTCATATTACCAGAAGTCGCTTCCTTGGCTAAGTGGTTTGGTAGCAAATAGTTTCTTGCATAGCCTTCTGCAACATCCTTCGTCTCACCTTTTTTTCCTTTTCCTTTAACATCTTTTAAGAAAATAACTTTCATCGTTCGGTACCTCCTTCAAATCCATCATCAATCGCCTGTTCTAGCCTAACTTTAACTTCTTCCCGTGTGGTCTCTTCTAATTGCGTTGCCGCATTGGAAAGATGCCCACCACCACCAAGGCGCTCCATAATGACTTGAACATTAATATCGCCTAATGAGCGAGCGCTAATTCCGACACGACCATCGCCTCGCTTACAAACGACGAAGGATGCGCGCACACCACTCATCGTTAACAGTGTATCGGCAGCTTGAGCAATAATAATTTGATCGTATGGTTCATCATCTTTTGCCATCGCAATTGCATACCCGTCGCGATAGACATATGCATTTTCCATCAACTTTGCACGACGTACATAGCTTCCTAGATCTTCTTTTAACAACTTCTGAACGAGTGCTGTATCAGCTCCGTTAGCCCTTAAAAAGGATGCAGCATCAAACGTTCTTGCACCTGTCCGTACAGCAAAACTTTTCGTATCTACCGTAATTCCTGCCAGAAGCGCTGTTGCTTCTAATCGATCCATCTTAAACTGCATCGGTTGATATTCGAGCAGCTCTGTTACAAGCTCTGCTGTTGAAGAGGCGTAGGGTTCCATATAAACAAGAACGGGATCATGAACAAAATCTTCACTTCTTCTATGGTGGTCAAGAACAATAATGCGATCAACCATCTGTAGAAGTTTCGGTTCAATAACCATAGAAGGTTTATGCGTATCTACAATAACGAGCAACGTTTCTTTGTCTGCAATTTGGATCGCTTCTTCCGGAGAAACAAATTGATTCCATAAATGTTCTTGTTGCTTCACTTCATCCAGCAAGCGCTGAACATCTGCATTTGTATCTTCTTCATCTAAGACAATAAAGCCTTCACGATCATTTAAATCGGCTAACTTTAACACGCCAATAGACGCGCCAATCGCATCCATATCAGGACGATTATGCCCCATCACAATGACTTTTTCGCTTTCTTTAACAAAATCACGCAAAGCATGGGAAATCACTCTCGCACGGACCCGCGTTCGTTTCTCAACAGCGTTTGTTTTTCCTCCGTAAAAGCGAACACGACCATTTTTCTTTTTAATCGCTACTTGATCTCCTCCTCGACCTAATGCAAGGTCCAGGCTAGATTGCGCTAAAACACCAAGTTGCTTCAATGACGCTTCTTCCGTACCAACACCGATACTTAATGTGATAGGTGCTTTTTCTTTTGCGGTAATCTCACGAATCTCGTCAAGAAGTTCAAACCGATTTTCTTCTAACAACAACAAAGTCTTGTGATTCATCACCGCTAAAAAACGATCTGAAGACGTTCGGCGCAAATAAATATCATAGTCATTCGCCCAATTGTTTAGCGCTGTTGTGACTTGAGCCAATAAGCGGCTTCGAATTTGGTCGTCCATGCTTTGTGTTACTTCATCATAGTTATCCAAATAGATATGAGCGATTAACGGTAGCATATGGTCGTACCGCTTCTGCGTCGTCTCTTTCTCTGTTACATCAACAACATAAATAAGTCTTTCGTTTTGTTCAAAGGTAAAGTGGTAATAACCTGAATCAAACTGAATGGTTTCTTCCTTCGTTTCATCTTGGATAAATTGCTGTAAATCCTCATGAATAACTGTTACATCCATTCCATTTAACCCTGTACCAAAACGTTCTTGAATAAATGGATTTGTCCACTGAATTGTTCCATTCTCATTATAAAGCACAATTCCGACTGGAAGCTTGGTTATTGCTTCATCACTTGCTTTATTTACTCGATACGATAAGGTCGATATATACGTATCAAGATAATGATCGTCTTTCTTCTTTGCACGAAAATAGAAGAACAACCACACAAGCAACAGCACCGTTACGAGTAAACCAGCTTCCCAACGATTAAACATAAGCCAGATCGTTAAAAACAAAACAAGGACAAACAATGTGATGACATACGTGTGCTGCCACCACGGCTTGTTCCAATTAGGCATGAATGTCATCTCCTACTCATTACTACCAAATAATTATTCCTTAAATCGATCTCTTATACGAAGCATCATATCAAACATTCCGATAATCCTTACAAAAAACACAGCTAGCGAGATCAACAGCATACATAAAACAATTCCAATTGTCACCATGATCATCGAAGCTTTGGATGCCTTTTTATAATACATATAGGTTTGAATAAAAGAAAGCCCTTGTAAGACAAGGAAGATACTAAAAATATTAAACCCGATGAGTGAGACGCTCGCCATAAAAGATCCCTGTTCAAAAGGAAATAATCCTAAGACTAGAAAAATAAAGTAGAAAACAATAAAGTACCTAGGAAATTCCCAATCTCTAAATGGAGGAAGTTTATTATACGTGATGCCTACACGCTTAAACATCAGCGTAGATAGTCCATAAACAATAAAGCCGTATATGGCACCAAAAACAAGCAATAGAAACGGCATCATATCACGTAACATTTGAATATACGATTCAATAAAGGCATCATCATAAACATCCACTGCAAAGGTTTCTGCAAGATTTTGCGTTTCGTACATTGTATCGCGAACAGCTCCTAAAATGGAAATGCCATACAAGCCTTCGATCACAACATAGATAATCGCTGAAAATAAAAAGGGAGCAATGATGAACACACTAAGCCTTTCTACAGCCGATTTTCTCATGTATTGGTAATAACCACCAAGTACACCTATCAACGCAAATCCAATTGGTAACAGAATAATGCTTGTAAAGATAAGCGATATGAGTATAGCAACGATACTCGACAGACTTCCTGTAAGAATTCCCGTTTTCAAGCCATATACAGAAGTCATATAGAGAAGCGGTAACGGAAGTGCAATAAATGCAAGTATATTTATTAATGGAATGCCCGTAACAAGCAAACTATATAACAGCACAAAAAGTAAGCCGTTCATAATCCCTCTTGTTACTACTTTCTTGTCTTCCAATTCGTCACCTCTTTTAACGTACATGCTGTAATCATTTCACAGCCTTTATCTATTTTATCGTACTTACTTCCAAAGTAAAAGCGACGAAATTTGAAATTAAAAAAAGAGAGCAACTAAGTTGGCTTTCAAGAAACCAGCTTAATCCACCCTCTTTTATAGCAAAATTAATTTACTTCGTTTACATATGGAAGTAAAGCAATTTGACGACTGCGCTTAATAGCAACAGTTAATTTACGTTGATATTTTGCAGATGTTCCAGTTACGCGACGTGGAAGAATTTTTCCACGCTCAGAGATGAAACGCTTAAGCAAATCAACATCTTTATAGTCAATATGCGTGATTTTGTTTGCTGTAAAGAAACAAACCTTTCTACGCTTTGGACGACCGCGACGTGCCATAATACATTCTCCTTTCTATCAACCATTAAAATGGTAAGTCATCATCGGAAATATCGATTGAGCCATCATTTGAAAACGGATCATTGTCATAACCGTTTGAACGGTTTCCACCTGAACCTGAATTTCCTGATCCTGAACCATAGTTTCCTTGAGAACCACCAGCGTTTTGGTTTTGATTGTTTTGGCTATTACGAGGTTCAAGGAATTGAACGCTCTCGGCCACAATTTCAGTTACAAATACCCGTTTGCCTTCGTTATTATCATAACTACGCGTTTGAACTCGTCCATCAACGCCTGCTAAACTTCCTTTTTTTAAGAAGTTTGCTACGTTTTCGGCTGGTTTTCTCCAAACAACACAGTTAATGAAGTCCGCTTCTCTCTCCCCTTGTTGGTTTGAGAATGGTCGGTTGACTGCGAGCGTAAAGTTCGCAACAGCCACGCCATTTGGTGTAAAACGAAGCTCAGGGTCACGGGTTAGTCGGCCTACAAGAACAACACGGTTTAACAATGCGATCCCTCCAGCCTAGCTCGTTTATTTTATCGTAATTATTGTTCGTCTTTTGTAACAAGCACACGGATTACATTATCATTGATTTTAATCAGACGATTAAATTCATTGATTGCTTCAGTGTTTGCTTGAAGATTAATAAGAACGTAATAGCCATCTTTGAAATCATTGATTTCATAAGCTAAACGTTTTTTACCGATCTCTTCTACCTTTTCGATTTCAGCACCGTTATCAGTGAGCACTTTACTGTAACGCTCAACGATTTCCTTGTTTGCTGCATCTTCTAGGTTTGGAGCGATAATGTACATAATTTCATACTTACGCATTCCATTCACCTCCTCTTGGTCTAAACGGCTCTGTTTCGACACAGAGCAAGGAGCAAAAATCAATTCACTCACATTTCACGATTATAGCATTTCATCTATGATTGAGCAAGCTTCAAATAAAAAATCACCTGCCTTTAAATAAGAGTTTTGAAAAATAGGGAAAATAGGTGTTGGAGTGTTGCGATGGGTTCTAAGGGGTTACCTACTCATTACGTCATTTCTCTTTGTTTTCCTTCTATGGAAAAAAGATATTTTTCGACATATAAGTTTTGCACAGTAAAAAGGTCCGGATTACTCCGCACCTTTAAAAATTCTTTTATACATTAAAGCGGAAGTGAATGACATCTCCATCTTTAACAATGTAATCTTTCCCTTCAAGACGCACTTTTCCACGTTCCTTCGCTACGCTCATGTTCTCAGCATCAACTAAATCATCATAGGATACGGTTTCCGCACGAATAAAGCCACGTTCGAAGTCTGTATGAATAATTCCTGCGGCTTGAGGCGCTTTGGTTCCATTGCGGAAAGTCCACGCTCTTACCTCTTGCTCCCCTGCTGTGAAATAGGTCTCAAGACCAAGTAAGGAGTAAGCTGCACGAATCAACTGATCTAAACCAGACTCTTCAATCCCTAGCTCTTCAAGGAACATTTCCTTCTCTTCGCCTTCAAGCTCTGCAATTTCAGATTCAATCTTCGCACATACAACAATCACATTGCTGCTTTCCTGGGAAGCGAATTCTTTTACTTGTTTCACATACTCATTGTCTTCGTCCGCTATAAGATCTTCTTCAGAGACATTCGCCACGTATAAAACTGGCTTACTTGTTAAAAGGTGAAGCTGTTTTACAATTTTTTGCTGATCTTCATCAAACTCAATGCTACGAGCAGGCTTTTCAACCTCAAATGCTTCTTTCAACATTTCCAGTACAGCAAGCTCTGCAACCGCCTCTTTATCTTTTGTTCTTGCTAACTTTGCTACACGCGTTAATCGTTTATCAACAGACTCTAGGTCAGCTAAGATTAACTCTAAGTTGATGACTTCAATATCCCTTAACGGATTAACGCCACCTGATACGTGCGTAATATTCTCATCAGCAAAACATCGTACAACGTGGGAAATCGCGTCTACTTGGCGAATATGTGATAAGAACTTGTTTCCTAATCCTTCTCCCTTGCTTGCCCCTTCAACAATTCCTGCGATATCTGTAAATTCAAATGCCGTTGGAATGGTTTTTTTCGGTTTAACAAGCTCAGTCAGTTTATTTAAACGATCGTCCGGTACTTCAACAATTCCCACATTCGGGTCAATTGTACAAAACGGATAGTTTGCTGATTCAGCACCAGCTTGAGTAATTGCATTAAATAACGTTGATTTTCCAACATTTGGTAGACCAACAATTCCTGTCGTTAAAGCCACTTCCGTCACGTCCTTTTTATTTATCGATTCTCAAATCCGAATGTTAATGGTTACTCTTTCTCAGATTCGATCACTTTTTTTAGTTTTTTTGAGAAATCCCGACGTGGTAGCATGACACTATGTTGACAACCTAAGCATTTTATACGCACATCCATCCCCATGCGAATGATCTTCCATCGATTCTCTCCACAAGGATGCTGTTTTTTCATCTCTACGACATCATGTAACGCAAATTCCTTATCTGCCACTGTTCTTTCCTCCTTCGGGTATTTCTGCTTGTATTATACACGAAGGAATGCTCCCTTTGTAGTGTCAGCGTTTCTTTTTTGTAGCTGGGTGCCGCAAAATTGGATAGATTAAGAGCGCAGCAAGGATATACAAATTCAAAATACCGTATAAAGGATATAAAATGGAAATCAATGTTGAAAAGCCAAAAAGAGTTAACGGTGCCATCATCGCTACCAGTAACATCGCAATCAACCATGGTTCTCCTTGTACTCTTACTCGTAAACGAGAAATTAATCCTAACACGCCAGAAGTAGCCGTTGTATAAATCGCTAACCATAGAACAAGAGATATGGCTAGTACCATAACAGATGGATAATGTTTCAAAATCACAAATAACGGAATCTCATAAAAAATGATTTCTTGTGCAACAGTTAATAATGATTCATTATAAATATAAGAGACAGAACCTAAAATTAATCCACTCCCGATACTAGCGATATAAATTTCTCCCCGGTGCTTCACCTGATGCCCTACTGCTCCTAGCACAGCAATAATTGGTAAAATATTTAATGAAGTGAACGTTAACGCAGATGGCCAGTTACGCTGCTCATTTAATTGAAACGAAAATGAAAATCCTACTGATTCTTGATAAACGATTAAGACCGTCATTAAACAAGCAATTAGAATAGGAATTAAAATAGCGTTTATTTTTGTCATTCCACTTGTCCCTTTTATGAACATAAGAACTACTAAAACACCATTTAATACAATTCCTAACCAAAAAGGAATATGATACACTTCAAGCGTTGCACCTGCCCCAGCCAGCATAATAACTGTTACCGAAAACAAATACAACACAATCATGACATCGTACGCCTTCGCTAAACGCTTCCCTAAAATTTTTTCCAGCACGGGTAAATAATGTGTCGTCTTTTCTTTTTTTGAGACGGTTAATATGACCGCACAACATATAGAAAAAAGGATTGAAAATATGATGATAGCTAGTCCGCTTTCAGCACCAAAAAACTCCCATAATTCTCTACCTGATGCATAACCTGCACCAATAATTGTCCCTACTATTAAAAACATCCATTTTAGTCCATTGCCCCACAAAGCCCTCACCCTCGCCATCATTCAATGTATAGATTTTTGACAAATCTACTATACTGTTACTAGTATGGCGAAGGAGTTAAAAATATGAGTACAAACCTCTGGCCTTTTAAAAAAAGAGTATTTTCCCAACGAATGCATATTGATGAACAAGATTTCACAGAAGAATTAGGGAACGCTCTCTTATCCCAATGTCAACGAGCCCCTTCAAAAGAACTCGTTGTCGCTTGTATTGGAACAGATCGATCCACAGGAGATGCTCTAGGGCCCATATTAGGATCGATGCTTATCGAGCAAAACTTACACCATTTTACCGTATATGGTACACTCGCTGAACCTCTGCATGCTGTAAATTTAGAAACTCGATTAGGCATCATCCACCTGGCGCATCCAAATGCATTTTTAATTGCCGTTGATGCGTGTTTAGGAAGACAAATGAACGTCGGCTCTATCACTCTCTCTAATCGAACGTTAAAGCCAGGAGCTGCAATGGGGAAGACGTTGCCTGAAGTTGGAGACTGTTCTCTGACAGGTGTTGTGAACGTGTCTGGTTTAATGGATTTTCATACGTTACAAAGCACAAGGCTCCATGAGGTCATGTGTATGGCCGAAAAAATGAGTACGCTCTTTACATTTGCTGATCGACATCTTCAACAGGAACAAGTCCCTTTAAAAAAACACACCTCTCTTTTTAAAAAGAAAGGCATGTCATTTTGAATTTACATGGCATCAGAAATGTCTTGAATGGCTTGTATGAGCAAATCAACCTCATCTTTGGTCGTGTAAGGTCCAAAACTTACACGTACAAGCCCCTCATCAATTGACCCATACCATTCATGTAACTTAGGCGCACAATGAAGACCAGCCCGGACTGCAATTTGATAGTGTTGATCAAGAATAATTGCTATTTCCTGACTGCTCATATCAGGTATGCCAAATGAGACAACAGCTAAC
The DNA here is from genome assembly GCF_047238345.1 of Shouchella phoenicis. NCBI lineage: Bacteria > Bacillati > Bacillota > Bacilli > Caryophanales > Bacillaceae > Shouchella > Shouchella phoenicis. The sequence continues at coordinate 3,840,560 of NZ_JBDFMQ010000001.1, forward strand.
CGCCCTTTTGTGGAATGACTGCCCACTAGAGTCACATTCGTTTCCTTTAATCCAGTAAGAAACTGTTCTAATCGTTCCCCTTCATGTTTGTAAATGGCTTCAGTACCGCCTAAACGCTCTATTTCATTTAAACCAGCACCTAGTCCAGCAAGTGCAGGCGTATTTAATGTTCCTGCCTCATATCGTTCTGGCCACGTGTGTGGCTGATCTTTACTTTCAGACGTATGGCCTGTCCCACCGTACGTTAACGGCTTTAGTTGATAATCATTTTTTGATATAAGCATCCCTGAACCTTGTGGACCAAGTAAGCCTTTATGACCTGGACAAGCTAGTAAATCAATTCCGTCTCTATCCATATCAATATCAATAATTCCAGCTGTTTGTGATGCATCCACACACAATAGAGCACCTACAGCTTTTGCTTTTTGAGCGATCATGGACAGGGGTACAATTTCTCCCGTCACATTTGAAGCATGATTAATGACGACAAGCCTCGTTCGCTCTGTAATGATTTCAACAATGGCCTCAGCCGTCTGCTCCCCTGTTTTCCCACCAGCAAAGTTTAGCTTAACCCCTTTGTTCTCCAGCGTATAAAGAGGCCTTAAAACGGAATTATGTTCAAAATAGGATGTAACCACTTCATCCCCTTCATCAAAAGGAAACCCTAAAATTGCTTGATTAAGCGCATACGTAGCGTTAGCATAAAACCAAACATGTTCTGCTGCCGGAGCATGAAAAAAAGCTGCTATTTTCCCCCTTGTCTCTTGAACAATGTCAGCTGCTTGCCTTGATAGTAAATGCCCACTCCTTCCTGGATTTGCACCATAGTGTTCCATTGTGTTTGCAACTGCTTCAATAACCGCTTTAGGTTTCGGGAACGATGTTGCTGCATGATCAAAATAATACATTCCTTACTCCTTTCAAAAAAAAAGCTGCCCAATTCAGGCTAGCTTCTTATTCTTTCGTTTGAATGAGGATCTCTAATATTCTTTCTAAATCGTCTTCAGAAAAGTAGTCAATCTCGATTTTCCCTTTTTTCTTACCAGGTTTAATCATAACCGACGTACCTAATGAATCACGTAACCGCTCCTGATGATCTTTAAGAAACGGAGACAATTTCACTTTTACTTCCTTCGTTTCACGTGGAACATGCTCGTTTATTTGTTGAACGAGTTTCTCCACTTCACGTACGCTTAATTTTTCCTGCAAAACACTTTCAAGTACTTGCGACAATTTATCTTTATTTTGTAAGCCTAAAAGAGCTCGTCCATGCCCCATACTTAATTTACCAACAGAGATAAACTCTTGTACGACTTTCGGTAACTGCAATAGACGCATATGGTTTGCAATATGTGGTCTACTTTTTCCTAAACGCTTTGCAACTTGCTCTTGCGTACTTTTCGTATGAGTCATTAATTTTTCATAAGCAATGGCTTCTTCAATCGGGTTTAAATCTTCTCGCTGCAAATTTTCAATCAAGGCAATTTCCATCATCTTATTTTCATCTAAATCTTGAATGATAACAGGAATTTGCTCTAATCCAGCTTGTTTTGCTGCACGAACACGACGTTCTCCCATTACAATTTCATAATCTTTAATTGATTTTCTCACTGTAATTGGTTGTAAAATCCCGTGTTCTTTAATGGAATCACTTAATTCTTTCAATGATTCTTCAGAAAAAGTCTTTCTCGGCTGGTATGGATTTGGTCTAACTTCAGACACTGAGATAAGTGTAATTTGCTCCTGATTGATGTTTTTTTCGTTTGGGAAAAAAGCTTCTAATCCTTTACCTAGTCCCTTCTTTCCAACCGATTTAACCATTCGCAACCACTTCCTTTGCTAAGTCTATGTACACTTCTGCTCCACGCGACTTGGCATCGTATTCAATAATTGGCTTACCATGACTTGGGGCTTCACCTAAGCGAATTGTTCTTGGAATAATCGTGTCGAATACTTTATCACGGAAATATTTTTTCACTTCTTCAATGACTTGAATGCCAAGATTCGTACGTGCATCCAGCATTGTTAAAAGTACTCCCTCAATAGCCAAAGACGTGTTCAAATGCTTTTGTACTAAACGGACCGTATTTAAAAGTTGGCTTAACCCTTCTAACGCATAATATTCACATTGTACTGGAATAATAACAGAATCTGAAGCAGTTAAAGCATTAATCGTTAGCAACCCAAGTGAAGGTGGACAGTCAATAAAGATATAATCGTACGTCTCTCTTAAAGGCGTTAATGCTTTTTTCAATCGAACTTCTCTTGAAATTGTTGGAACAAGTTCAATTTCTGCTCCAGATAATTGAATCGTTGCTGGAATCACATCTAAATTGCTTACATCCGTGGAAAAAATGACGTTTTCTGCTGGTACATCTTCAATAAGGACATCATAAATACATTCATCAACATCCCCTTTTTCAACACCAACCCCACTTGTTGCATTTCCCTGCGGATCTATATCGACTAACAGAACTCTTTTACCTAAATGTGCTAAACATGCTGCTAAGTTCACTGAAGAAGTTGTTTTTCCTACGCCGCCTTTTTGATTTGCGACAGCGATAATCTTTGACACTTGGACACCTACTTTCCTTCGTTGCAAAAACTTTCTATACGTAAAACAAATAGATTACCTTTATTTTAGCATAGATTCTTCATAATCCTATTAAAAAAAAGACCTATCTTTTGTAATAGATAGATCACTTTTTAGGTATTCTGATGGTAAATTGATAGAAATCATCGTTATCTTCTTCATCTGTATCGACTTTCAAACCTGTCTTCATCACCATGTCAACGGATTGGCGAATCGTATTCATTGCAATTCGCATATCTTTTGGGTATGACTTTCGGGTCGATTTTTTCTTCTTAACTTCTTCCTGTTCTTCTACTTCAGGGTACAGGAAACGTTGAACTAGTTCTTCTGTTTGTTTTACATTAAGTTGATTTGCAACAACTTGTTCTAAAATCATCTCTTGTGCTTCGTGGTTATCTTTTAATCCAATAAGTGCTCGTGCATGTCTTTCAGAAATAGAGCGGTTTAAAATGGCGTCCTGTACTTTTTCTGGCAAATTCAATAAACGTAATTTGTTTGCAATCGTTGACTGGCCTTTACCTAATCGTTGCGCAAGGCTTTCTTGTGTTAATTGATGAATTTCAATTAATTTAGCATAAGCGACTGCTTCTTCAATTGCAGTTAAGCCTTCTCGTTGTAAATTTTCTATAAGGGCGATCGATGCTGTTTGTGAGTCATTAAACTCTTTTATAATTGCAGGTATGGTTTCCCAGCCTAAAGAAGAAACAGCTCTAAATCGGCGCTCCCCTGCAATAATTTCGTATTTTTCTTCTCTAATACGGACAACAATTGGTTGAATGACACCATGTGTACGAATTGTTTGTGCTAACTCCGTGATTCGCTCTTCATCAAAAACCGTTCTTGGCTGAAAGCGATTTGGTACAATGTCTTGAATTGGAATTTGTTTTACTTCCTCATTCTCAATGAGATCAGCATCGTCATTTTTATCATTAAAGCCAAATAGGCGTGAAAACGATTGCTTCATCGCCTCAGACACCACCTTTTATTAAATAACCATCATTTGTATTTCGACACCTATAAAAGTCATTCCTTTATTGAAATGAATGTGTTTCACGTGAAACAGCTGTATCCTGCATCTACCTACTTAAACAATTGGCTGCTTATTAGGCGTTCCAGGCTTTCTAGGATACTTTTTCGGCGTTGATTTTATTTTTTTTATCGTTACGATATGACGGTCACTTTTTTCAACTGGTAAAGAAAAGAAATGATTATGTTCAATTTGTCCACCTAATGTTTTAATTGCTTTTTCTCCATCATTAAGCTCTTGATTCGTACCTGCAGCTTTTAAAGCAATAAAAGATCCATCTACTTTCGTAAAAGGCAAGCATAGTTCTGCAAGAACTGACATTCGTGCAACTGCTCTAGCCGTCACAATATCATATTTTTCTCTATGCAAGCTGCTTTTACCTGCTATTTCTGCACGATCATGGTAAAAAGACACGTTTGTGAGCCCTAACTCATCTGCTAAAAATGTCAAAAATCCAATTCTTTTATTTAAGGAATCAATAATGGATACCTGTAAATCAGGATAAAGAATTTTTAATGGTAAACTTGGAAAACCTGCGCCTGCGCCTATATCTAAAATAGACTGATTCGTAAACGGGAAATAAAAACTAGGTGTAATAGAATCATAAAAGTGTTTCAAATACACGTCATCTTTAGCAACAATTGCCGTTAAATTAATATTTTCGTTCCACTCAACGAGCAGTTCGAAATAACGATTGAACTGCTCTTTTTGAGTAGAAGAAAGAATAATATTTTTTTCAGCAAGTAATTCTGGAAACTTCTCGTAACTCATATAAACAACCTCACGATGATGTTTTGGCAAGACGTCCTTGCTCTAAATACACGAGCAAAATTGATACATCTGCAGGATTCACACCAGAGACACGAGAAGCCTGTCCTACAGATAATGGTCTAACCAGTTTTAATTTTTGGCGAGCTTCCGTCGCTAGGCCTTGTATGGCATCATAATCAAGGTCTTCAGGAATTTGTTTACGTTCCATTTTCTTTAATCGATCAACTTGCTGCCATTGTTTTTCGATATATCCTTCATACTTGACTTGGATTTCTACTTGTTCACATACTTCGTCATCAAGTTCCTGTTCTGGCTGAGGGATCACTTTTAATAAATCCTTATAGGTCATTTCTGGACGTTTTAACATGGCTTCTGCTTTTAATGCTTCGTTCATTTTATTGGAGCCCACTTGTTCCAACAGCTCATTAACGTCTTCTGATGGCTTAACAATTAGACCTTTAATGCGTCCAATTTCTTCTTCAACAGCTTGTTTCTTATGCAAAAAACGTGCATAGCGTGCTTCAGAAATCAAGCCAAGCTCAAACCCTTTTTCGGTCAAACGCAAATCTGCATTATCGTGACGTAAAATTAAGCGAAATTCTGCTCTAGACGTTAATAACCGATAAGGTTCATTCGTCCCTTTTGTCACTAAATCATCAATCATGACGCCAATATAAGCATCAGAACGGTCTAAAATAAGCGGTTCCTTGCCTGAAACTTTTCTAGCAGCGTTAATGCCTGCAACAACACCTTGACCAGCTGCTTCCTCGTAACCAGACGTTCCGTTAATTTGACCAGCTGTAAATAGGCCTGGAACTGCTTTTGTTTCTAATGTTGGCCAAAGTTGAGTTGGAACAATCGCATCATATTCAATTGCATATCCAGGACGCATCATTTTTACCGCTTCAAGTCCAGGAATTGTTTTCAACATAGATAGTTGAACATCTTCAGGTAAACTAGTAGAAAGTCCTTGTACGTATACCTCTGTCGTGTTTCGACCTTCTGGCTCAAGGAAAATTTGATGTCGTGGCTTATCGTTAAAGCGGACAATCTTGTCTTCAATAGATGGGCAATACCTTGGTCCTGTTCCTTCTATCATACCTGAATACATCGGGGAACGTCCAAGATTTTCACCGATAACTTCATGTGTTTCTGAGCCAGTGTACGTTAGCCAGCAAGGTAGCTGATCCGTAATATACTTTGTAGTCTCATACGAAAAGGCTCTTGGCGTCTCATCACCAGGCTGAATTTCTGTTTTTGTATAATCAATCGTATTCCCGTTCACTCTAGGTGGGGTACCGGTTTTAAACCGAACGATATCAAAACCTAGCTCTTTTAAATGGTCGGATAATTTAATAGAAGGCTGCATATTATTTGGACCAGACTCATAAGAAAGTTCACCTAAAATGATTTTCCCCTTTAAATAGGTTCCAGTTGTAATCACAACAGCTTTTGACCGGTATTCAGCGCCAGTGTTCGTAATTACACCACGACACTCACCCTCTTCAATGATTAGGCGGTCAACCATCCCTTGACGCACTAAGAGATTTTCTTGCTCTTCAAGGGTTTTTTTCATCTCATGTTGGTACTGAAATTTATCTGCTTGTGCGCGTAACGCGCGAACTGCAGGACCTTTTCCCGTATTCAACATACGCATTTGAATGTGCGTTTTATCAATATTACGAGCCATTTCGCCGCCTAGTGCATCAACCTCTCGGACAACGATTCCTTTGGCAGGACCACCTACTGATGGGTTACATGGCATATACGCAATGGCGTCCAAATTTAGCGTAAGCATAAGGGTATTTGAACCCATTCTTGCGGCAGCAAGTCCGGCTTCTACACCTGCATGACCAGCGCCAATGACAATTACGTCAAATGAATCGGCTTGGTAATTCATGTTTATTTCGACTAGGTTTATCCTAGTCTCCCTTCCTTTCATAAGAAATTTATTTTCCTAAGCAAAACTGAGAAAACAATTGATCAATTAAGCTATCTTGTATATCTTCTCCAATAATTTCACCTAATAATTCCCATGTGCGCGTGACATCAATTTGAATCAAATCAACCGGTACATCGGCTTCTGTCGCTTGTAAAGCTTCTTCCGCTCGACGTTTGGCTTCATTTAAAAGACCAATATGCCTTGCATTCGACACATACGTAAGATCTTGTCCTTCAATATCGCCAGCAAAGAATAATTGATTAATGGCTTCTTCCAATTGATCAACGCCTTCGTCATGAATTAAAGAAGTTGTCACAACAGGGCGACCGTTAGCATATTGATAGACTTTTTCTAAGTCAATTGCTTGTTTTTGATCCGTTTTATTTACAATGATCACAACATCCATATCCATAACAGCTTCAAAAAGTGCTTCATCTTCAATCGTTAACGCTTCACTATTATTTAATACAAGCAAGATTAATTCAGCTTCTTTTAATGCTTTTCTGGAACGTTCAACACCTATTTTTTCGACAATGTCTTCCGTTTCACGTATGCCAGCTGTATCTATTAGCCTAAGGGGCACACCACGTACATTGACATACTCTTCTAGTGTGTCTCGCGTTGTTCCTGGAATATCTGTCACAATCGCTTTTGATTCATGAACAAGGCTATTCATTAACGATGACTTCCCTACATTTGGCCGGCCAATAATCGCCGTAGCAAGTCCTTCACGTAAGACTTTTCCCTGTTTAGCTGTGACAAGCAATTTATTTATCTCTTCTATGACAGGCACCATCTTTTCTTGAATAATGGCTTGAGTCATCGTTTCCGCATCATATTCGGGGTAATCAATGTTTACTTCCACCGCAGCAACTGTTTCAAGTAATTGCTGTCGCAGTTGCTGGATTTTTCCCGATAATCGCCCTTCCACTTGGCGCATTGCCACGTTCATGGCTTGATCCGATTTAGATCGAATTAAATCCATGACACCTTCTGCTTGCGACAAATCAATTCTACCATTTAAGAAGGCACGTTTTGTGAATTCTCCCGGCTCAGCCAATCGAGCTCCATGTGCTAACGCTGCTTGCAAAACACGGTTAACCGAAACCAACCCACCATGACAGTTGATCTCAACAATGTTTTCGCGTGTGTAGGTCTTAGGTCCATGCATCACCGTAACCATGGCCTCTTCTATCACATCATTTCCTTCTACCAAATGTCCATAAGTAATGGTGTGTGTGTTCACTTCATTTAGTTTTGATGTGCCTTTAAAAAGTTTATCACTAATATCTATAGCTTGATCTCCGCTGAGCCGGACAATCCCGATTGCTCCTTCACCAAGTGCTGTTGATATTGCTGCGATCGTATCCACATTAATCACCTCCGTAAATTACAGCTTCAACTAATAAGAATAGCATACGCATAGTTGAAAAGCCATTGCTTGACTGTGAACTTTCTTTTCCAGATTTTTATTTCGAAAAAAATAAGAAGTGCATCAAGTTGCACTCCTTATTTCTTAGGTTCAATGACAACATGTCTCTTCGAACCGTTGCCTTTTGATTCAGTTGTAACGTCCTTGCTATTCGCTAGCGTTGTATGAATAACTTTCCGCTCTCTAGCAGGCATTGGTTCTAACACTACTTTTTCGTTCGTAGACGTTGCCTTTTTACTCACACGCAACGCTAGTTGTTTTAGCGTTTCTTCTCGCTTTTCACGATAGCCTCCAGCATTCAAGCGAATACGTGAACCATCAGCTGTTTGTTTAGTAGAAACAACGAGGTTTGTCAGATGTTCCAAAGAATCTAAGGTTTGACCTTTTTTTCCAATTAACTTGCCTTGGCCATCGGTTTCTGTGGCTACTAAATCAACGGATAGATGTTTACCATCCTTTTGATGAGTAACCTTCGCATTGATCCCCATCAGTTCCGTTGTTTTTAATAGAAAGGATTCAGCAACATCCACGGTCTTTGGTTTTAAACGAACTTCAATCACTGCCGGTTTTCCACCAAATAACCCTAAGAACCCTTTTTGCGGTTCTTCAATCACGTCATAAATTAATTGATCTTTTTCTGCATTCAATTCTATTAACGCTTTATGAACAGCTTCATCTACAGTTCGACCTTTCACCGTTTTTGTTGCCATAGTTTGCCCCTTTCTTATTTCCGTTTTTTCTTTTTACTTTTTTTCTTCTTTGTTGAGCTCTTAGATTGATTACTTGATGATTTATTACCCTTTTGAGCGCCTTGATTAACCCCTACCGTCGATTCAAGTCCTCTTTTTCCAGCATTCGGACCTGTCACAAAGTAGGTTTGCAGGATCATAAAGACGTTCCCGACTACCCAGTATAAAATAACTGCGGCTGGCAAAAAGACCCCGATGATTAAAATCATAAATGGCATTAAGTATAGTAAGATCTTAGCTTGTGGATTATTTTGCACCATCATCATACGTTGCTGAACAAACGTTAAGACAAACGCTAACAGCGGCAAGATGAAGAATGGATCAGGATCACTTAATTGAAACCATGCAAAAGACTCTCCTTGAAAATTCTCAGTTCGCATAATCGCATGATAAATCGCCAGGAAGATTGGCATTTGAATCAAAATTGGTAAACACCCTGCAAAAGGATTCACTTTATGGGCTGCAAATAACTTTTGCATCTCTTCATTAAGCTTTAACCGTGTGTTTTGATCTTTCGCACTATAGCTCTCTCTTAATTTCTGCATTTCCGGCTGTAGCTGTTGCATCGCCTTCATGCTTCTTGTTTGTTTTAACATCAATGGTAATAAAATCAGACGAAAAAGAATTGTTACAAGTATAATCGCAAAACCATAGCTGCTTACCCATTCTGCAATAAGAATAATGAGCTGTGATAACGGATACACAAAGAACGAATTCCAAATCCCTGAACTATCAGAGGTAATAGGTTGATCGATACTAAAACAACCAGATAATAAAAGGAGCATGCTCGCCATAATTACGAGCCAGCTAATTCGTTTCACTTTCTTTGCTTCCTCCTAGCTGTTACGTTTCTTTATTTTTTTGTGAACGTACAATCATTTTTGATTTCTTTAATACGTGTTCTAGACTACTTTTAATTTCATGATAGTTCATATCTTTAGCAGGATTACGTGCAATAACCACATAATCATAATTTTGCTTTATTTCCCCTTGGACCTGCGTAAAAACTTCACGAACAAATCGTTTAATGCGATTACGACAGACAGCATTCCCTACTCGTTTTGAGACCGATAATCCAAGACGCAATGAATCTTGTCCCTCTTTTGGGAGAATATAAAGAACAAATTGTCGGTTGGCCATTGAAGATCCTTTATTGAACACAGCCGAAAACTCTTCATTTTTTTTTATTCGTTGCTCTTTTTTCATACGTCACACGACCCTCTTGGCTCATTTGATGTATATACCTGAAAAAGACCACTGATGTCAGTGGTCTATGCAGACAATACTTTTCTTCCTTTTTGACGACGACGAGAAAGTACTTTACGTCCGTTCTTCGTTGCCATTCTAGCACGGAAGCCGTGATTTTTTTTACGTTTACGGTTATTTGGTTGGAACGTTGGTTTACCCATGTATTCCACCTCCTTCGAGGATTTAAATCTTCAGGCACTCCCAAAAATTATATAGAGATTTAACCGTTTATGTCAAGCCTTATTAAAAACTTTCTTTTTTTCTTAAACAATTCTTCTTTTCCTTCTTTTTAACAGCTCGCTCTTTTTAATTGTGGACATTATTTTTACCTCTAATACATTATCTACACGTTATCGACAACGATTTACACATATCTTGTATTGTGGACAACCGAAAACCACTACATCCTGTATTTTGTGGATAAGTTCATTCATCCATTGCGACTACAGCTTCTTTTTGATATGATATAAGAGATTTCTTTCGTGGACAATGTGATTACTAAAAGAACCTGTCCACAGCCTGTGGGTAAGGTTGTGGACAGGTTCTTTGTTTCTGTTTATTTGTTATCCACAGTTTGTTGAAGACATTGATTTTCTCCTCAACATCCTATATTATGAAAACTTCGCTATATTTATTCATACGTATATTTATACCTTAACTTATACAAAAGTTGTACAGTGCAGAAACGTCGCAAAAGGAGGGGCTTTTTTGGAAAATATCCATGACCTTTGGAATAAGGTTCTTGAAGAAATGAAACAAAGAGTGAGCAAACCAAGCTACGAAACGTGGTTGAAGTCAACGACCGCAACTGCTCTTCAAAATGATGTCATCACCATAACAGCACCAAATGAGTTTGCAAGAGATTGGCTTGAGGATCATTATTCTAGCTTAGCAGCAGATATTATTGAACATTTAACTGGAGCAAGATTAAATCCAAAGTTTGTTATCCCGCAGCATGAGCAAGAGGAAGAAGTCATTCAAGAACAACCTACTCCAGCTGCGACAGACGTTAATTTAGCTGCTCAAAACGACACAAATCGTTCGATGTTGAACGACAAATATACATTTAACACATTTGTTATCGGATCCGGGAACCGATTTGCTCACGCTGCATCACTTGCTGTTGCTGAAGCTCCGGCAAGAGCGTATAACCCTCTCTTTATTTATGGTGGTGTTGGATTAGGAAAAACCCACTTAATGCATGCGATTGGCCATTATGTAATGGAACATAATCCAAATGCTAAAGTCGTTTATCTCTCTTCAGAAAAATTTACGAACGAATTTATCAATGCGATTCGCGACAACAAAGCTGTTCATTTTCGCAATAAATACCGCAACGTAGATGTTCTCTTAATTGATGATATTCAGTTTATTGCTGGTAAAATTCAAACACAGGAAGAGTTTTTCCATACATTTAATGCCTTACATGAAGAATCTAAGCAGATTGTTATCTCTAGTGACCGCCCTCCTAAAGAGATACCGACTTTAGAAGATCGCCTTCGTTCGAGATTTGAATGGGGCTTGATTACAGATATAACACCACCGGATCTAGAGACACGAATTGCAATCCTAAGAAAAAAAGCAAAAGCAGAGAATCTTGATATTCCAAATGAAGTTATGCTCTATATCGCGAACCAAATTGATACGAATATCCGAGAATTAGAAGGGGCGTTAATTCGTGTCGTTGCGTATTCTTCTCTCATTAATCAAGACATGAATGCTGATTTGGCCGCGGAAGCACTGAAAGATATTATTCCAAACGCGCTACCAAAGACTCTTAGCATTTTAGATATTCAAAAGCTTGTTGGTGATCATTACCAAGTGAAACTTGAAGATTTTAAAGCTAAAAAACGAACAAAGTCTGTTGCGTTTCCAAGGCAAATCGCCATGTATTTATCTCGAGAAATGACAGATGCCTCACTACCGAAAATCGGAAGTGAATTTGGTGGACGTGATCATACGACCGTTATTCACGCACACGAAAAAATTTCAAAATTACTTGTTACGGATCAAGATTTACAACAAAAAGTTCAAATGATTACGGAGCAGCTTCGACAATAGCTGTGAATAATGTGTATAATTGGAACAAGCCTATCCACAATTTACCCACATGTGAATAGGCTATCTATTTACGCATTTTTTTAGTTATCCACAAACTCACAAGCCCTATTACTATTACTACGACTTTTTTAATAAAAAAAGAATAATATATATGTTTATGAAAAGGAGTATCAACGTATGCATGTCATTATTGATCGGAATCGAATGGTTCACGATGTTCAACACGTAGCAAAAGCTGTATCTTCTAGAACAACAATCCCTATACTTACAGGAATAAAAATCGTTGCCACGAAAAATGGCTTAACATTAACTGGTAGTGATTCTGATTTATCAATCGAAGCCTTTATTCCTACCGTTGAAAACGAACAAGAACTTGTTGAAATTGAACAAGAAGGTAGTATTGTTCTTCAGTCAAAATATTTTACTGAAATAGTAAAGAAATTACCTGGTGAATCAATTGATATTACAGTTCATGATCAATTTGCAGCAACCATTCGTTCTGGTTCGTCTGTCTTTACCCTAAATGGACTTGATCCAGATGAATACCCGCGCCTTCCACAATTGAAAGAAGATCTGATTTTTAGTATGCCGCAAGACATGCTTCGAAATGTTATTCGCCAAACTGTATTTGCGGTGTCCACTCAGGAAACACGTCCAGTATTGACAGGTGTAAACATTGAGACGGAAGAAGATGGATTAATCTGTACTGCAACAGATAGTCATCGATTAGCGATGCGTCGTGCGAAAGTAGAGGCAGAGAATCAAGAGTTGCGTTTTCAAAATGTTGTAATCCCAGGGAAAAGCTTGCAAGAATTGAGCAAAATCATTGAGGATACATCAGATGCTGTTGATATTGTTGTAACGGAAAATCAAATTCTGTTTAAACTGGGTAATATTTTATTTTTCTCAAGGTTGTTAGAAGGGAAGTATCCCGTTACATCAAGTATGATTCCGAATCAATCAAGAACGAGCTTTATTTTAAAAACAAAACCACTTCTTCAAACATTAGAGAGAGCCTTGCTTTTATCACGAGAAGCTAAGAATAATGTAATTAACATGAAAACACTTGGAGAAGAAGAGATTGAAATATCATCAACTTCACAAGAGGTAGGAAAAGTAACGGAGCAAATGGCTGTTGAGAGATTCGAAGGAGAAGAATTAAGAATTTCGTTTAACGGTAAAAATATTATTGATGCGCTTAAAGTCATTGATAGTGAGGAAATCCATCTTATGTTCACTGGCGCGATGAGTCCATTTGTTATACGTCCAATTGAATCAGATCGTTATTTACACCTCTTTTCGCCGGTAAGAACATATTAATACCGATATATGAAAAAAGGTTGGCTAGATTCAATTCGTTTAGTACAATAGAGAAAGAGATTATTTTAGAGCGAACAATACGATACAGCTAACAAATTTAGAGACAGCATTCATTTGACGTGTGCTGTCTTCCCTTCGTCTAGCAGATGGTGAGGTGCACGGAATGGAACAAATAGAGATTCAATCAGAATTTATTACGCTTGGTCAATTATTAAAAGAGACAGGCGCTATTGATACAGGTGGCATGGCAAAATGGTATTTAAGTGAGTATGTTGTGTACGTAAATGGTGAACCGGAAAATCGTCGTGGGAAAAAGTTGCGCCATGATGATCAAATTGATTTAGAGGACGGACAAACCTATTTAATCGTTTCTAAGGTGTAGAGATGTTAATTAAAAAAATTGAATTAACATCGTATCGAAATTACGAACACACGACACTATCGTTTGGCGAAAAAGTTAATGTCTTTATCGGTGAAAATGCACAAGGGAAAACCAATTTGCTTGAGGCAATTTACGTTACAGCACTTGCGAAATCACATCGGTCAAATAAAGACAAAGAACTGATTCGTTTTGATAAAGACTTTTCACGGGTCCATGTAGAAGCTGAAAATCGGACAGGACAAGTTGAGCTTGATTTTATTATTTCGCAAAAAGGAAAGCGCGGAAAAATTAATGGACTTGAACAAAAGAGGCTAAGTGACTATGTAGGAACGATTAATGTTGTGATGTTTGCGCCAGAAGATTTAGAGCTTGTGAAAGGGAGCCCTCAAATAAGACGACGGTTCATCGATATTGAACTTGGACAAATTAGTCCAGTTTATCTTTATGAGCTTTCTCACTATGGGAAAATTATTAAGCAACGAAACGTCTTGCTTAAAGATATGCAATTAAAGAGATCAACAGATTTTACGATGCTTGATATTCTTACGGATCAAATGATTGAGCGGGCAGCTTTTATTACAAAGAAGCGAGCCGAGTTTACAACACAGCTTGAAAAGTGGGCTGTTCCAATCCATCACTCCATTAGTCGAGGAAAAGAGGCGCTTCGCCTGGAATATATCCCGTCTTTAGAGGTATCAGACAAAGGAAATCTGTCGAAAATAAAAGTAGATATGCAAACGAAGTACGAAACGAAAAAAGCAGAAGAGGTTAGAAGAGGAACGACTTTGTTCGGCCCGCACCGAGATGACTTGGCTTTTACGATAAACGATCTTGATGTGCAGAAGTATGGGTCACAAGGACAGCAACGAACAACGGCGTTATCTCTTAAATTAGCAGAGATCGACTTAATCCATGATGAAGTAGGCGAATTCCCTATTCTTTTACTGGATGACGTGCTATCAGAACTAGACGATTATCGACAGTCCCATTTACTAGAAACGATTCAAAATCGAGTACAGACGTTTGTAACAACAACGTCAATTAGTGGGCTACATGAACGTGTACGTGAAGAGGCGTGCATTTTTACTGTAAATCAAGGCGAAGTCAAACGAATGGAGTAAGCGATGTATATTCATGTAGGTGGAGATATTCTTTTACCAATTAACCGTGTTGTTGGTATTTTTCCATATGAAGAAGAAGCGTTACCGAAAGATACGCTCGCTTTTCTTGAAAATCAAACCATACAGAAAACATGCATTGGAAATGTTACAGACGCCATTAAGAGTGTAGTTGTGACAAATCATCATGTGTATTATTCCCCAGTTTCCACTCAAACCCTCTATAAACGCTCAAATGAGAATGTCTTAGATCGTTTAGCTGAGGATGAAGAAGGATCAATTGGTTAAGGACCCCTAATGAGAAGGTGAAAAATTTTGGAAAATGAACAAAATCAAACGTATGATGAAAGTCAGATACAAGTACTTGAAGGATTAGAAGCTGTAAGAAAGCGTCCGGGTATGTACATCGGCTCAACAAGTCAAAAAGGATTACACCACCTTGTGTGGGAAATTGTTGACAATAGTATTGATGAGGCGATGGCTGGTTACTGTGATACGATTTCTTTAACGATTGAGAAAGATAACTCAATAACGGTTGAAGACAATGGTCGTGGTATACCTGTTGGAATCCAAGAAAAGATGGGTCGACCTGCAGTAGAAGTTATTATGACTGTGCTTCACGCTGGCGGAAAGTTTGGCGGAGGCGGATATAAAGTCTCTGGTGGATTGCATGGTGTAGGTGCCTCTGTTGTTAATGCGTTATCCACGTACTTAGAAGTAAACGTCCATTTAGACGGTAAAATTCATAAACAATCTTACTCTAGAGGGGTTCCTCAAGAAGATCTTAACGTGATTGGCGAAACTGAAAAGACTGGTACAGTTATTACATTTAAGCCAGATGGTGATATTTTCAAGGAAACGCTAGAGTTTGATTTCGACACCCTCTCCACGCGAGTGCGAGAACTTGCCTTTTTAAATAAAGGATTAACGATTCAAATTTCGGATAAACGAGTTGAAGAAGAAAAACAAGCGACGTTTTATTACGAAGGCGGAATTTCTTCTTTTGTCACGCATTTAAACCGCACAAAAGAAGCGCTACATGAAGAACCGATTCATGTAGAAGGGGAAAAAGAAGGCCTTACCGTGGAAGTAGCTGTGCAATATAATGATGGCTATACAAGCAGTATTTATTCATTTGCAAACAACATTAATACTCACGAAGGTGGCACCCATGAGTCCGGATTTAAAACCGGTTTAACCAGAGTGATTAATGATTATGCACGAAAAAACAGCTTGTTTAAGGAGAATGACCCTAACCTTAGTGGTGAAGATGTCCGTGAAGGCTTAACGGCCATTATTTCTGTTAAAATCCCAGAACCACAATTTGAAGGTCAAACCAAAACGAAGCTTGGAAATAGTGAAGCAAGAACGATTACTGATTCTCTTTTTTCCGAAAGTTTTTCACGTTTTATGGCAGAAAACCCTACTGTAGCAAGAAAAATTGTTGATAAAGGTTTAATGGCTTCAAGAGCTCGAGAAGCAGCAAAGAAAGCAAGAGAGTTAACACGTAGAAAAAGTGCGTTAGAAGTAAGTTCACTTCCTGGAAAATTAACGGACTGTTCATCGAAGGATGCTTCCAAAAGCGAATTATTTATTGTAGAGGGTGACTCTGCAGGTGGTTCTGCTAAAGGTGGACGTGATCCGCATATTCAAGCAATCCTCCCGCTACGAGGAAAAATCTTAAATGTCGAGAAGGCACGCCTTGATAAAATTCTAGCAAATAACGAAATTCGAATGATTATTACCGCGATTGGTACCGGAATTGGTGAAGAGTTTGATATCGAAAAAGCTCGTTATCATAAAGTCGTTATTATGACTGATGCGGACGTAGATGGTGCGCACATCCGGACATTGATCCTTACGTTTTTCTATCGCTACATGCGTGAGCTTCTTGAACAAGGCTATGTATACATTGCGCAGCCACCACTATATAAGATCGAACAAGGTAGAAATAACGTAACGTATGTGTATTCTGATCGTGAATTAGACGCACATCTTGCAACGATTGAAGATCGATCTAAGGTTGGGATTCAGCGTTATAAAGGACTTGGAGAAATGGACGCGACGCAATTATGGGAAACGACCATGGATCCTGACACGAGAAATATGCTGCAAGTGACGCTTGCTGACGCAATCAAAGCAGATGAGATTTTTGAAATATTAATGGGCGATCGAGTAGAGCCGAGAAGAGATTTCATTCAAGAAAATGCGCAGTACGTTAAGAACTTGGATGTTTAAGAGGAAGACTAAGTGTTTCGCTTAGTTTAATGCGGAGGTTTTTATATGGCTGAAGAAGATGTATCTAGACTTAGAGAACGATTGATTGACGAGGAAATGAGAGAATCATTCATGGACTATGCCATGAGTGTTATTGTAAGTCGTGCGTTACCTGATGCACGGGATGGAATGAAGCCTGTACACCGCCGTATTTTATATGCAATGTTTGAATTAGGGATGACCCCGGATAAACCATTTAAAAAATCGGCAAGGATTGTAGGGGAAGTTTTAGGTAAGTACCACCCACATGGTGACTCTTCCGTATACGACACAATGGTGCGGATGGCACAAGATTTTAGCTATCGCTATATGCTCGTTAATGGACATGGGAATTTTGGGTCTATTGACGGTGATTCTGCTGCGGCCATGCGTTATACCGAGTCAAAAATGTCTAAGATCTCAATGGAACTTGTTCGTGATCTAAATAAAGATACGGTTGATTTTGATGACAACTACGACGGCACCGAGAGAGAGCCAAGAGTACTGCCATCAAGATTTCCAAACCTTTTAGTGAATGGAACATCCGGGATTGCGGTTGGAATGGCAACGAATATTCCGCCCCATCAATTAGGGGAAGTGATTGATGGTGTCTTAGCACTATCGCGGGACCCAGAAATTACGATTCCTGATTTAATGGAACACATTCCTGGACCAGATTTTCCTACTGGAGGGGAAATCCTAGGTCGCTCAGGTATTCGAAAGGCTTACACCACAGGGCGAGGCTCTATAATGGTTCGAGCAAAAACGGATATTGAAGAAAATAAAGGCAAGCAGTCCATTATTGTGACAGAATTGCCTTACCAAGTGAATAAAGCACGTTTAATAGAGAAAATTGCTGAACTTGTTCGAGACAAAAAGATTGATGGGATCAGTGAGTTAAGAGACTCTTCCGATCGAAATGGGATGAGAATTGTCATTGATCTTCGTCGTGATGCGAATGCAAATGTCATTTTAAACAATCTTTATAAACAAACAGCGTTACAAACTAGCTTTGGTATCAATATGCTAGCACTTGTAAATGGCAAGCCTGAAGTATTAAACATTAAACAAGCATTAGAACATTATTTAAAACACCAAGTAGAAGTTATTCGCAGACGTACTCAATTTGATTTAAATAAAGCTGAAGCGCGTGCTCATATTTTAGAAGGTTTACGAATTGCACTTGATCACATTGATGAAATCATTGCTTTAATACGTGGTTCGGAAACAGCTGAAATCGCTCGAAACAGTTTAATTGAGCGCTTTGAGCTTAGCTACGATCAAGCACAAGCCATTTTAGATATGCGTTTACAGCGACTAACTGGACTTGAGCGCGATAAATTAGAGCAAGAGTATCAAGAGATTATGGCTCGTATTGCTGAACTTAAAGCAATTTTAGCAAGCGAAGAACGCGTGTTAGAAGTGATACGTGAAGAGCTAGAATTAGTAAAGCAAAAATTTAACGATGAACGTAGAACAGTCATTTCAATGAATGAAGAGCATCTCGAAGATGAAGACCTGATTCCTCGTCAAAACATTGTCATTACGATTACACACAATGGCTATGTCAAACGACTTCCAGTGTCTACGTATCGTGCACAGAAACGTGGCGGTAAAGGGATTCAAGGAATGGGAACAAATGATGATGACTTTGTTCAACATCTATTTGTAACAAATACGCACCATACGATCCTTTTCTTTACAAATAAAGGGAAAGTGTACCGTTTAAAAGGATACGAAATCCCTGAGTTAGGACGTACTGCAAAAGGAATTCCAGCTATTAACTTACTTCAAATTGATCCAGGCGAAACAATAAGTACAGTCATTCCAATTGAGGATTTCGACGATAATTCTTATTTATTCTTCCTGACAGAGCATGGGATTGCTAAGCGTACAAAGCTATCTGCATTTGCGAATATCCGTAAAGGTGGTTTATTCGCCATTAATTTACGAGAAGATGATTCCTTGCACGGAGTCCGTCTTACAGATGGAGACCGTGAGATGATGATTGGTACGAGACAAGGTATGGCAATTCGTTTTTCTGAGCGTGATGTTCGAGATATGGGACGAACTGCCGGTGGCGTAAAAGGGATCTCCCTTTCAACCAACGACGGTGTTGTTGGTATGGATGTTATTAGTGAAGATCAAAAAGTCCTTGTCGTAACAGAAAAAGGCTATGGAAAACGAACGGAACTTGAAGAATACCGCGTTCAAAGTAGAGGCGGTAAAGGAATTAAGACATGTAACGTAACGGATAAAAATGGTCCACTTGTGTCTCTTAAGATGGTAGGAGAAGACGATGATATTATGATCGTTACAGCGAATGGTATTATTATTCGTACGACCGTCGAAGGAATCTCAACAACCGGAAGAAATACTCAAGGGGTAACATTAATTCGTGTTAAAGAAGGCGAAGAGGTTGCGACTGTAGCCCGAGTCAATATTAACGATGAAGATATGGAAGACCTTGAAGACGGTGATGAAGCAGCAGAAGTTGTTGAAGAAACAAATGAGCAGACCGAAGAATAATAAAAAACCTGTCCTTTAAGGACAGGTTTTTTATTTTTATATAAGCGGATAATGAGGTTCAATCCGAGGATGCGCATAATATGGAGGTCGGGGTCCAATCTTCGGGACAAGCCAAGAGTCTCCTAAGTAATACACCCGTTCTTTATCTGAGTGATCATTAAATGTTAGTAAAGTGATTTCAGGATAAAACGTACTGTTCATTTTTTTATTCCTCCTTTTTACACTACTTTACGCAATTAACGTCGTGATGCGCTTGTCTTTGATGAAAAAGACGTGCACTTAGGTAATTGCCTATTCATACGATAGGCGTATTGAGGTGATGGAATGAGTAATGAACAAGGAAAAGACCATGAAATAAAACAGTTACAAAAATGGTACGAAGACAATAAAAAAGAAGGTTCCTACCCCCTTTATCCCTTCTATGGAAAAATCACTCGTTACGAAGACGTAAACGTAACGGCACCAGAGCAAAGACAGCTAGATCATCCAGGCGTAGAATCAATAATGGTACCAAAACCCATTATTGAGAATGAATATTATAAAGGTAGCGGTAAATTAAAGGGGAAAGTAGCTATTATTTCAGGTGGAGATAGTGGAATAGGTGCTGCGGCAGCCATAGCTTTTGCAAAAGAAGGAGCGGATTGTGTGATTAGTTACTTAAATGAGCACGAAGACGCCTATCGTACTAAAGCGAGAATAGAAGAACTAGGGACTCGATGTGTTCTAATATCAGGGGATGTTTCAAAAAGAGAAAAAAATGAAGAGATTGTAAAGCAGGCCATTCATACATTTGGAAAAATAGACATTCTCGTAAACAATGTAGGTGTTCAATTTCCTCAGCATTCAATCACAGATATTACTGATGAGCAATTTGATCATACTTTTAAAGTGAATGTTTACGCTCATTTCTACTTAACGAGAGCGGCGATGCCGTATTTAAATCCTGGAAGCTCTATTATTATGACTTCTTCTGTCGTTACGTATGTTGGAGAGCAGCAATTAGTAGACTATACAGCAACGAAGGGAGCAAATGTTGGTTGGACGCGTGCTTTAGCAAAGCAAGTAGGTGAAAAAGGCATTCGGGTTAACGCAGTTGCTCCGGGGAAAATTTGGACTCCTCTTATTCCTGCCAGTTTTCCTGCTGATGACAATGCACTTCCTGTTGATAATATGTATGGAAGAGTTGGACAGCCGTTTGAACTTGCTCCTACTTATGTATATTTGGCTTCTGACGATTCGAGATTTGTTACCGGTCAAGTCCTCCACGTTGATGGAGGTCAATCCACAAGTAGTTGAGTTATAGAGCGAATTGCACGCGGATGCAAAACGCTCTTTTTTTCTGGGAAAATACTAAAATAGAAATCTATAAAAAAAGTTTAATAAAGATGTTGACGATTTATGAATACCATGATATATTATTACATGTCCTGTTGAGAGACGGACAAACAATTAAAACTTTTTCTTTTAAAAAAAGTTGTTGACTTTATACGAGAGAAAATGGTATATTAATTGAGTCGCCAAGAGAGATCGAGGCGCAAGCGAGTTCTTTGAAAACTGAACAAAAGCCAAGCGTAAAAGAGATACAAGGTATCTCGTCAATGAAGTTAGACACAACTTCTAAAAAATGTGCAAATGAGCAAGTCAAACACTTTTAACGGAGAGTTTGATCCTGGCTCAGGACGAACGCTGGCGGCGTGCCTAATACATGCAAGTCGAGCGGACAGAAGGGAGCTTGCTCCCGGAAGTTAGCGGCGGACGGGTGAGTAACACGTAGGTAACCTGCCCCTTAGACTGGGATAACTCCGGGAAACCGGAGCTAATACGGGATAATAAAGAGAATCGCCTGATTTTCTTTTGAAAGACGGTTTCGGCTGTCACTAAGGGATGGACCTGCGGCGCATTAGCTAGTTGGTAAGGTAACGGCTTACCAAGGCGACGATGCGTAGCCGACCTGAGAGGGTGATCGGCCACACTGGGACTGAGACACGGCCCAGACTCCTACGGGAGGCAGCAGTAGGGAATCTTCCGCAATGGACGAAAGTCTGACGGAGCAACGCCGCGTGAGTGAGGAAGGCCTTCGGGTCGTAAAGCTCTGTTGTGAGGGAAGAACAAGTGCCGGCGTAACTACCGGCACCTTGACGGTACCTCACCAGAAAGCCACGGCTAACTACGTGCCAGCAGCCGCGGTAATACGTAGGTGGCAAGCGTTGTCCGGAATTATTGGGCGTAAAGCGCGCGCAGGCGGCTTCTTAAGTCTGATGTGAAATCTCGGGGCTCAACCCCGAGCGGCCATTGGAAACTGGGGAGCTTGAGTGCAGAAGAGGAGAGTGGAATTCCACGTGTAGCGGTGAAATGCGTAGATATGTGGAGGAACACCAGTGGCGAAGGCGACTCTCTGGTCTGTAACTGACGCTGAGGCGCGAAAGCGTGGGGAGCAAACAGGATTAGATACCCTGGTAGTCCACGCCGTAAACGATGAGTGCTAGGTGTTAGGGGTTTCGATGCCCGTAGTGCCGAAGTAAACACATTAAGCACTCCGCCTGGGGAGTACGGCCGCAAGGCTGAAACTCAAAGGAATTGACGGGGACCCGCACAAGCAGTGGAGCATGTGGTTTAATTCGAAGCAACGCGAAGAACCTTACCAGGTCTTGACATCCTTTGACCACTCTGGAGACAGAGCTTCCCCTTCGGGGGCAAAGTGACAGGTGGTGCATGGTTGTCGTCAGCTCGTGTCGTGAGATGTTGGGTTAAGTCCCGCAACGAGCGCAACCCTTGATCTTAGTTGCCAGCATTTAGTTGGGCACTCTAAGGTGACTGCCGGTGACAAACCGGAGGAAGGTGGGGACGACGTCAAATCATCATGCCCCTTATGACCTGGGCTACACACGTGCTACAATGGATGGTACAAAGGGCAGCGAAGCCGTGAGGTGGAGCCAATCCCATAAAGCCATTCTCAGTTCGGATTGCAGGCTGCAACTCGCCTGCATGAAGCCGGAATTGCTAGTAATCGCGGATCAGCATGCCGCGGTGAATACGTTCCCGGGTCTTGTACACACCGCCCGTCACACCACGAGAGTTTGTAACACCCGAAGTCGGTGAGGTAACCTTTTGGAGCCAGCCGCCTAAGGTGGGACAAATGATTGGGGTGAAGTCGTAACAAGGTAGCCGTATCGGAAGGTGCGGCTGGATCACCTCCTTTCTATGGAGTATTTACTCTAGTCGATATATGACCGTTGGTCATATAACGCTTCGGATCTTTTGTTCAGTTTTGAATGAACTCAAATTCATTCATCTATAGCCTAATAGGGTATGGAACCAAGCTAAATGCGTGGTACCGACCTTCATGTAGGCAGGTTCTTTGAAAACTAAATCTAAAATCAACTCAAATAAAGTTTTGTTCATCGGTTTTAAACTGTTTGAACGAGACGTCAAGAATTCATAAACCTTTTAGGTTAACCAATTACTTTTTAAAAGTAAAATGGATAAGTTAGAAAGGGCGCACGGTGAATGCCTTGGCACTAGGAGCCGATGAAGGACGCGACGAACAGCGATATGCTTCGGGGAGCTGTAAGTAAGCTTTGATCCGGAGATTTCCGAATGGGGGAACCCACCATCCGTAATGGGATGGTACTCCTACCTGAACACATAGGGTAGGTAGAGGCAGACCCGGGGAACTGAAACATCTAAGTACCCGGAGGAAGAGAAAGCAAATGCGATTTCCTGAGTAGCGGCGAGCGAAACGGAATCAGCCCAAACCAAGAGGCTTGCCTCTTGGGGTTGTAGGACACTCTATACGGAGTTACAAAGAAACGGAGTAGGTGAACTGTCTGGAAAGACAGGCCGAAGAAGGTAACAGCCCTGTAGCTGAAACTTCGTTTCCTCCAGAGTGGATCCTGAGTACGGCGGGACACGTGAAACCCCGTCGGAATCCGGGAGGACCATCTCCCAAGGCTAAATACTCCCTAGTGACCGATAGTGAACCAGTACCGTGAGGGAAAGGTGAAAAGCACCCCGGAAGGGGAGTGAAAGAGATCCTGAAACCGTGTGCCTACAACTAGTCAGAGCCCGTTAATGGGTGATGGCGTGCCTTTTGTAGAATGAACCGGCGAGTTACGATAACGTGCAAGGTTAAGCTGATGAGGCGGAGCCGCAGCGAAAGCGAGTCTGAATAGGGCGAGTGAGTACGTTGTCGTAGACCCGAAACCGGGTGATCTACCCATGTCCAGGGTGAAGGTCGGGTAACACCGACTGGAGGCCCGAACCCACGCATGTTGAAAAATGCGGGGATGAGGTGTGGGTAGGGGTGAAATGCCAATCGAACTCGGAAATAGCTGGTTCTCCCCGAAATAGCTTTAGGGCTAGCCTCGAGTGATGAGTTTTGGAGGTAGAGCACTGATTGGACGAGGGGTCCCCACAGGATTACCGAATTCAGTCAAACTCCGAATGCCAAAAACTTTAACTCGGGAGTCAGACTGCGAGTGCTAAGATCCGTAGTCAAGAGGGAAACAGCCCAGACCATCAGCTAAGGTCCCCAAGTATACGTTAAGTGGAAAAGGATGTGGAGTTGCTTAGACAACCAGGATGTTGGCTTAGAAGCAGCCATCATTGAAAGAGTGCGTAATAGCTCACTGGTCGAGTGACTCTGCGCCGAAAATGTACCGGGGCTAAACGTATCACCGAAGCTATGGCAATCCCAGTAGGGATTGGGTAGGGGAGCGTTCCAAGGACTGTGAAGCTAGATCGTGAGGACTAGTGGAGTGCTTGGAAGTGAGAATGCCGGTATGAGTAGCGAAAAGAGGGGTGAGAATCCCCTCCGTCGAAAGCCCAAGGTTTCCTGAGGAAGGCTCGTCCGCTCAGGGTTAGTCGGGACCTAAGCCGAGGCTGAAAAGCGTAGGCGATGGACAACAGGTTGATATTCCTGTACCACCTCGTATTTGTTTGAACGATGGGGGGACGCAGAAAGGTAGGGTGAGCGCGCCGCTGGCTGTGCGCGTCGAAGCATGCAAGGCTGGAACATAGGCAAATCCGTGTTCCGTGAAGGCTGAGCTGTGACCGTGAAGGACCCAAGGGTCCGAAATCCCTGATCCTCCGCTGCCGAGAAAAGCCTCTAGTTAGAATACAGGTGCCCGTACCGCAAACCGACACAGGTAGGCGAGAAGAGAATTCTAAGACGCTCGGGAGAACTCTCGTTAAGGAACTCGGCAAAATGACCCCGTAACTTCGGGAGAAGGGGTGCTCTATTAAGGTGAATAGCCTGAGAGAGCCGCAGTGAATAGATCCAAGCGACTGTTTAGCAAAAACACAGGTCTCTGCCAAGCCGCAAGGCGAAGTATAGGGGCTGACACCTGCCCGGTGCTGGAAGGTTAAGAGGAGGGGTTATCCCGTAAGGGAGAAGCTCTGAATTGAAGCCCCAGTAAACGGCGGCCGTAACTATAACGGTCCTAAGGTAGCGAAATTCCTTGTCGGGTAAGTTCCGACCCGCACGAATGGTGCAACGACTTGGATACTGTCTCAACGAGAGACCCGGTGAAATTATAGTACCTGTGAAGATGCAGGTTACCCGCGACAGGACGGAAAGACCCCATGGAGCTTTACTGTAGCTTGATAGTGAGTGTTGGTACCATTTGTACAGGATAGGTAGGAGCCTAGGAAACCGGAGCGCTAGCTTCGGTGGAGGCGTCGGTGGGATACTACCCTGATGGTGCTGACATTCTAACCTCGACCCGTGATCCGGGTCAGGGACATTGTCAGGTGGGCAGTTTGACTGGGGCGGTCGCCTCCTAAACAGTAACGGAGGCGCCCAAAGGTTCCCTCAGAATGGTTGGAAATCATTCGTAGAGTGCAAAGGCATAAGGGAGCTTGACTGCGAGACCTACAAGTCGAGCAGGGACGAAAGTCGAGCAGGGACGAAAGTCGGGCTTAGTGATCCGGCGGTGCCGTATGGAAGGGCCGTCGCTCAACGGATAAAAGCTACCCTGGGGATAACAGGCTTATCTCCCCCAAGAGTCCACATCGACGGGGAGGTTTGGCACCTCGATGTCGGCTCGTCGCATCCTGGGGCTGAAGTAGGTCCCAAGGGTTGGGCTGTTCGCCCATTAAAGCGGCACGCGAGCTGGGTTCAGAACGTCGTGAGACAGTTCGGTCCCTATCCGTCGCGGGCGTAGGAAATTTGAGAGGAGCTGTCCTTAGTACGAGAGGACCGGGATGGACATACCGCTGGTGTACCAGTTGTTCCGCCAGGAGCATCGCTGGGTAGCTACGTATGGACGGGATAAGTGCTGAAAGCATCTAAGCATGAAGCCCCCCTCAAGATGAGATTTCCCATGGCGTAAGCCAGTAAGACCCCTTAGAGATGATGAGGTTGATAGGTCAGAAGTGGAAGTGTGGCGACACATGGAGCGGACTGATACTAATCGGTCGAGGGCTTATCCTAATTTTTTTCTTGACTTGAGTTTGATTTCTAGATTTAGTTTTGAAAGAATCAACGATTCTTTTCATAGTCTGGTGGCAATAGCAAAGAGGTCACACCCGTTCCCATGCCGAACACGGTCGTTAAGCTCTTTTGCGCCGATGGTAGTTGGGGGCTTCCCCCTGTGAGAGTAGGACGTTGCCAGGCAAGCAGAAAGACACCTGAATAGGTGTCTTTTTTTGTGTGTAAAGAGACGCTAAAGAGCTATGCTTCTATAAAGAAAGCATCCTTAGATGAATCAATATGAAAAGAAGTAGAAGCATGTTAGGTCGAAAATTAGTTAGCCTAGAAACATTCCTAAGAATGGAGAGTGTATGAAACGATTGTCGCAAGTGAAATAGGCTAAGCTAGTTTTGAAGCAGTTTTCTTAATACAGCTTTTTGGCTATCATGTTCAACAATCTCTAAGAAGTGCTTAATAAATGGCATTTCGTCACAATCCAGTGTATGGAGTCTCTCTCCCCACCATTCGGTTTCATAGCGACAAATCATACTTAAATTATATAGTACTAAGTAGTAAACCATTAAGTCGGGCAGTTTAAGATAATCATCTTTTTGAGAATGAATGAAGACATGATCGTTGAAATAGAATATGGGATTAACGTCATTGACTGTTGAAACGACGTTCCTAATAGAAAGGGTATCCTTGCTCTCTACAACGTTTATTTTGTGAGACACTCCATGGGCTACTAAATATTCCGCAAATCGTTCAGCGGTCATGTGATAAGAATCTAACAAGGTAGCAGGGAACGTAATGATTTGATTATTTAATCTGCCTGAGAAAAACGGATATACTGACAGCAGAGAGTCAAAGGCGCTCTTTAATCCAGGAAGTTGCTTAAAAAGAAGAGACATCGAATATTTGTCAGAATATTGATTTGGTTTCATGTGAAACATTTTTATCATGAAATGAGGAAATAAACCATCCCGCTGAACTTTTACTTCATCTGCTAAAAAAGAGTATCCTTGTTTTTTTCGCTTTCGTGTTGAAACGCCATGGGACAACACAGACGATTTAGATGGGTAGTCGGGGTCATATTTTAGAATACACGCTTTTAAAAGTTGAGACAGCCCGTAAAAGAGTAGCATAGGCTTAATAGCGACGGGAGCTAGTTTAGCTTGTTGATAGTAAAGTTGTCCATGTTGAATATGATACATGAATCGATAGGAGTTCATATAACTTTTTGATGAGGCTTGTTCTTTTGTTTCTAACGTTAGGTAATGTTTGTGTAAAAAATTCTTGGTAAAACTTGCTGATTCAAAAAATGTAAAATCGTTCATACGGTCAACCATCCTTATGTACAATGAATTCAGAAAAGTGCTACTTAAACCCTTGTCTTGACAGTAGTTTGCCCAGTTGATAAGCTACTAATAATATTTTCTGGCTTTTTTAAGGGGGCAAACACAATGTGGGATGACAAATTTCAAAAAGAAGGCTTAACGTTTGATGATGTGTTACTTTTACCAGCTAAATCTGAAATTCTTCCTAGAGATGTTTCAGTAGCAACAAAGCTTAGTGAACATGTAAAGCTCAACATACCGATTCTTAGTGCAGGAATGGATACCGTAACAGAATCTGAAATGGCCATTGCAATTGCACGTGAAGGCGGAATGGGGATTATTCATAAGAATATGTCCATTGAAGAGCAAGCGGATCAAATTGATAAAGTGAAACGTTCAGAGAGTGGAGTCATTACGGATCCGTTCTTCTTAACGCCTGATCGCCAAGTGTTTGACGCAGAACATTTAATGGGCAAATACCGTATTTCAGGTGTACCGATTGTAAACGACGAACAGCATTTAGTAGGGATATTAACAAATCGCGACTTACGCTTTATTGAAGATTATTCAATAAAAATTGATGATGTGATGACAAAAGAAGGTTTAGTTACAGCATCTGTTGGAACAACGTTAGAAGAAGCAGAGAAAATTCTACAGAAGTATAAGATTGAAAAGCTACCTCTTGTTGATAACGAAGGTGTATTAAAAGGGTTAATTACAATTAAGGATATTGAAAAAGTGATTGAATTCCCTAATTCCGCAAAAGACAAGCAAGGACGTCTTCTAGTTGGGGCAGCAATAGGCGTTTCTGCAGATGCAGACGTTCGAATTGAAGCAGTTGTAAAGGCTGGGGCTGATGCAATCGTTATTGATACAGCACACGGTCATTCGCAAGGTGTGTTAAACAAAGTAGCCGATGTGAGAGCGAAATACCCTGACCTTACTATTATCGCTGGAAACGTAGCTACAGCATCAGGAACAAAAGCATTAATAGAAGCTGGTGTTAGTGTTGTAAAAGTAGGGATTGGTCCAGGTTCTATTTGTACGACACGTGTAGTAGCAGGAATTGGTGTACCTCAAATTACAGCGGTCTACGATTGTGCAACTGAAGCGAGAAAACATGGCGTACCGATTATTGCTGATGGTGGGATTAAATACTCCGGAGATATTACGAAAGCATTAGCTGCAGGTGGACACGCTGTTATGCTTGGTAGCTTGCTTGCAGGTGTAGCTGAGAGTCCTGGCGAGACAGAAATTTACCAAGGACGTCAGTATAAAGTTTATCGTGGTATGGGCTCATTAGGAGCGATGGAGAAGGGAAGTAAAGATCGTTACTTCCAAGAAAACAATCAAAAGCTAGTTCCAGAAGGAATTGAGGGGCGTACGTCGTTTAAAGGTCCGTTAGCGGATACGGTTCACCAACTTGTTGGAGGAATTCGCGCTGGTATGGGATACTGTGGTACAGCT
Source organism: Shouchella phoenicis (assembly GCF_047238345.1). NCBI lineage: Bacteria > Bacillati > Bacillota > Bacilli > Caryophanales > Bacillaceae > Shouchella > Shouchella phoenicis. The sequence goes on from NZ_JBDFMQ010000001.1 coordinate 3,869,204, forward strand.
TCACTAGAAAACCTTAGAGATGAGGGCCAGTTTATTCGCATTACTGGGGCAGGCTTAAAAGAGAGTCATCCACATGATGTACAAATTACAAAAGAAGCGCCAAATTATTCATTATAATTGACAAACTTTTGACGAATAGATAGGGACTTCCCTATCTATTTTTTTGGATGTTCACATGATACAATAGGGGACATGTGTAGAAATAGTGGAGGTGTAATTTTGAAAAGAAATAACCGAGCGAAGTGGGCAAAAGTATCGGTCTTGTTCACGTTAATTTTAGCTCTAGTAACATTACCTTATCAACAAGCAGATGCGAACACAGTTAATGTTGATGCATCAGCAGCGATTATGATTAATGGAGATACAGGGCAAATCCTTTATGAAGATAACATAGATGAACAATTAGCGATTGCAAGTATGACAAAGATGATGACAGAGTACTTATTATTTGAAGCGATTGAAGAAGGACAAGTTGCCTGGGATGATACGGTAGTAATAGAAGATCATCTCTACCCTTTATCACATCAAAGTGGTCTATCTAACGTACCGCTTCGATCTGATTATGACTATACGGTCGAAGAATTATACGAATCCATGGCTATTTACTCAGCGAATGCTTCAACGATGGCACTTGCTGCTCATATTGCTGGATCGGAAACGGCGTTTGTTGAACAAATGAATGAAAAAGCAGGGGAATTAGGCTTAGATCAGTATGATTTTGTTAATTCAAGTGGCTTAAACAATTCTAGCTTAGATGGATTTCACCCAGAAGGTACACCAGCTGATGGTGAGACTACCATGTCTGCTCGTTCTGTTGCCCAATTGGCTTATCACCTTTTAAATGATTACCCTGAAGTATTAGAAACGGCAAGTGTCCCGTTTGCTGAATTTCAGGCTGGACCGGATGAAACAGTTAATATGCCAAACTGGAATCAAATGTTGCCAGGAATGAGCCATGAATATGAAGGCGCGGATGGTCTAAAAACAGGTACGACAGACGCTGCGGGGAACAGTTTTACAGGAACAGCGTTACAAGATGGCACGCGTTTAATTACGGTTGTCATGAATGCAGGAAATCCTCAAGTTCGCACTGAACGTTTTGATGAAACTGAAAAGTTATTTGATCATGGGTTTGATAATTTTGAGGAAATTACAGTTGTAGAAGAAGGTCAAGAACCTGAAGACAATATGATCTCAGTAAATGGTGGAAAAGAGACAGAGGTCCCAGTTGTGACTTCTGAAAACTTAAAGATTTCTACACCTCAAAATGCAGAACAAGAGTATTCATTAGAAGTAGCAATTGATGAAGACCGTATGAATGAAGATGGAGAACTCGTTGCGCCGATCACTGCAGGTGAGCGAATTGGAACATTAAAAGTAAACTTTGATGACCCCACGGAGTACATTCAAGGAATACAATCAAGTGGGGTAGCTCTTGTTGCAACAGAAGATATCGAAGAAGCGGGCTGGTTCACCATGTCAATGAGAGGAATTGGTTCATTTTTCTCTGGTATGTGGACAAGCATTACAGATACGGTAACGGGCTGGTTTAGTTAATAACGTACGAAAAAGAAGCAAGAGGTTGCCCTCTGCTTCTTTTTTTGCAATTCGGGTACACAATGAGCATAAGGGAGCTGATCTAAAATGAATATTTCTATTTTTCAACAAGATGTGTTATTGGGGGATGTAAAAAAGAATCGAGAAAACGTGACAACATGGATTGATAAAGTAGGTCAAGATAAACATATCGATAGTGTGTTTTTACCAGAACTATGGTCATCTGGCTATGCGTTTCAAGACCTAAAACGGATTGCGGATGAAGCAGAGGAAACAAATGCGGTTTTTGCAGAAAAAGCTAAACAATATAATCTTCATGTTTTTGGAGGATCAATTGTCACAAATAGAGAAAATAAATACTATAATACAGCCCATATTTTTAATAAAGAAGGGGCGCTCGTTCATAAATATGATAAAACACATCTTGTTCCGATGCTTGATGAACCAACGTATTTCCAGCAGGGGGATCACGCACCTCATACATTTACCTTAGATAACTTAAACTTTGGATTAATTGTATGCTATGACTTGCGCTTTCCTGAATTAGCAAGAATGTTAACGCTTCAAGGTGCAGAGGTGTTAGTCGTACCTGCCGCTTGGCCTAAAGCAAGGACATCGGTTTGGCTACATCTACTTCAAGCAAGGGCCATTGAGAACCAAGTGTATGTGATTGGAATTAATCGAGTTGGTGGAGATGATCAAACGGAATATGGTGGTCACTCCGTTATTATTGATCCTCGGGGAGACATTCTATTAGAAGCTCAAGGGTCTGAAGCGACGATAACTGCACAACTAAAGCGAGAGGATGTGTACCGTATACGAGAAGATGTTCCTTCTTTAAAGAATCGAAGACCAGAACTATATGAGTAAATGTAGCAGAACAGACGATGGGGTGCAAAATGATGTTGAACTTAGAAGAAATTATGAAGCTCGAGATTATGAAACCTGCAACCGTAAAAACAGCATCGCGTTATATTGTGGATAAACAAGTGGAGTGGGTATCCATTACAGAGGCACCCGTTGAAAATTTCATACGTAAACACGAGCTTGTTTTAACGACAGGAATTGGGTACGGGCATGATCCAAAGCAATTTTTTGAATTTGTATCTGATGTCATTAAGTCTGAAGCAGCTGCATTGGCTATAGCGACTGGACGCTATATTTTTGAACTATATGAAGACGCTAAAACGTTGGCAGAAGAACATCAGCTTCCCATTATTTTTCTACCGTGGGAAATTCGCTTTGCTGATTTAACGCAAGCTGTGACGGCACGCTTAATGGATCAAAAGCAAGCCGGTATTCGTTTTACTCAAGGCATTCAACAAGAACTCTTAACGTTAACGCTTGCAGGTGAGCGGCTGTCAACGATCATTAGCCATGTGTCCGATTGTTTATCTGTGCCCCTTGTGATAACGGATCATCTAGGCGTCATAAAAGGGAAGAGTAACCTTAGTACAGCTAATTTTGAAAATCACGTGCGGGTCGCATTAAAAAATATAAAATCTTTTGATTATATAAGTGAACATCATCCTTTAGAAAGCAAGCTGCAAGAAGTATGTTTAGAAGAAGAGACCATTTATGTGTTACCGATTATCCAAACGAATAACCATATACAAGGTTATTTGTTTACAAAGCCATTGGAAAAACAAGACCAGGTGGATGAGCAGGGATTTTTAATTATTTTAGAACATACGGTAACTGCCGCAGCTTTCTGGTTTTTGCAAGAAAATGCTGTACAGGAGGCCGAGGCAAGGATTCGAGATAACTTTGTCGCTGATCTTGCAAACGGGATGCAGACAAAACTGTTAAAAACAAAGGCTCAAGCGATGGGGTACAATTTAAACCTTCCGTACCTTGCCATTGTCGGGGCTCCTCACAACTTTGAAGAACTTTTTAGAGAAGGAAACCAATCGGCAACCTTCGATGAATGGCTTCATAGTATGGTTCATTATATCGAAGAAGAAATTTATTTTGCTGGATCTACGATTGAACGAGCGTGCATGTCAACCTTCTTAGAAGGACAGATTGTCATCTTCCTTGAAGTTTCGGCAGATGATTATAAAGCAACCGTAAATAGCTTTTTAGATTTGTTGTATCGAAGACTTGATCACTTGTTACCTGATGTTGAACTTACGTGGGCAGTTGGTGATGCCGTAATAGAACCTTCAGAGTTTGAAGAGCGTTATAAAGAAGCAAAACAAGCACTTTTATTAGGATTTGGTCGATTAGGTAAAGGAAGCCGCATTTATTACTCTGATACAAAAATTGATCGAGTTTTGCATAAAATTGGTGAGGTTGATGAATTAAAAGCTTTAATTGAAGGATATGTCACCCCTCTTATTGACTACTCTACTTTAAGAGAGATTGATTTGATTGGAACCTTTATTGCATATCAGCGAAACCAAAATAAAGTTTCGCAAACGGCTAGAGTCTTACATTTGCATCGACAATCTCTCTTGTATCGCTTACGAAAAATTGAATCGATCACCGGTTTATCCTTAGCAAACCCTGATAACTTATTTTTACTTGATTTAAGCATTCGAACCTATCAAATTAGCGAAAACATGGAAACACCTCACTCGTAGGTGTTTTTCGTTTGTTAGATCCGTTAACATCTAAAGCCCTTGTCAAACAAGGAAAAAAGAGTGTGCATTTCAAACTGTCTAATAAATTAACCTAATTTTCATACATTTTTTACATTACGTTTAGACAGCTGACTTTATATAATGTCCATATAGAATCATTTGGATATTTAAGGAGGCAAGGTGATTATGTTTCCATTTACATTAGAGGAGTTTCAAGCTCGGATTGCGAATACGAAAAAGAAAATGGCTCAGCAGGGAGTCGACGTCTTATTAATAACAGATCCAGCAAATATGAATTATCTATCCGGATTTAACGGTTGGTCCTTTTATGTTCATCAAATGTTAGTCATCTTAATTGATGAAGAGCAGCCCATATGGCTTGGTCGAAGTATGGATGCCAATGTAGCTAAGCAGACAACATGGTTAATGCACGAGCGAATTATTTCGTACCCTGATTACTACGTGCAATCAGAAGAACAGCATCCGATGGATTTTATTGGTAAAGTTCTAGCGGATATCGGTCAATCAAATCGTGCAATCGGTGTGGAAATGGATACGTACTACTATACGGCTCAAGCCCATCATCGTTTAAAACGAGCGTTACCGAATGCGTCGTTTGTAGATGCAACGAATTTAGTCAATTGGGTCAGAATTATTAAATCTGAACAAGAAATTCATTATATGAAGCAGGCAGGAAAAATTGCTTCAAAAGCGATGTATGCAGGTATGAATGCCATCCAAGCTGGTGCAAGAGAATGCGATGTGGTCGCAGATATTTATCATGCGCAAATTTCAGGGACAGAAGAAAGTGGGGGCGACTATCCAGCGATTGTCCCACTCTTACCTGCAGGGATTAAAACAAGCGCACCTCACATTACCTGGAACGATCAACGCTACCCAAATGAGGAAACGGTCATCATTGAACTTGCAGGCTGTCATCAGCGTTATCATGCCCCTTTGGCAAGAACGATTACGATTGGGAAGCCGCAACAACGGGTTTCGGACGTGGCAGATATTGTGGTGGAAGGGTTAAATGAAGTGATGGGTTTCATTAAGCCAGGTGTAACATGTGAGCAAGTGGAAGCAGTTTGGCAAAAAACCATTAATCGTTATGGGTTAAATAAAAAATCACGATTAGGCTATTCAACAGGATTAAATTATCCACCTGATTGGGGCGAGCACACTGCAAGCTTACGAAAAGGGGATCAAACGATCATTCGAGAAAACATGGCTTTCCACGTAATCCCAGGCATGTGGTATGAAGACTTTGGCGTAGAAATAAGCGAATCAATACGCGTGACAAAAGATAGTTGCGAGCTCTTATGTAATTTTCCAAGACAATTGTTATCAAACACATCAATCCATTCAGCATCGTAAACAAAGATAGGGGATGAATCACATGACAGAAATGAATGAAGTAAAGTTAGCAACGAAAGCCGTATGGGCTGGCGAGAAAGACTATTTAGTGCACGGAGCCACACAAGTACCCGTCATTCCGAGTGTAGCGTTTGGCTACGATGATATGGATGAGTGGTATGAAGTAGCGATTGGTCGGAAGAAAGGTCATATTTATGGTCGTAATACGAATCCAACGGTGCAAGCGTTTGAAGATAAAGTGAAGGTATTGGAGGGAGCGAACGCAGCAACGAGTTTCTCTACCGGCATGGCTGCGATTTCAAATTCACTTTATACGTTCCTCCGTCCTGGGGATCGTGTCGTAACGATTAAAGATACGTACGGGGGCACGAATAAAATTTTTACTGAGTTTTTGCCAAACATGAATGTAGAGGTTCAGTTCTGCGAAACAGGGAACCATGAGCAAATATTAGAGGAAACAGCAAAAGGATGTAAGATCTTATATCTTGAGACACCAACCAATCCAACAGTCAAGATTACTGATATTAAAAAGTGTGCAGAAGCAGGTCATGAGGCAGGAGCGCTAGTCATTGTCGATAATACATTTGCTACTCCTGTTAATCAAAATCCATTAAAGCTCGGTGCAGATCTCGTTATTCACAGCGCAACAAAGTTCTTAGGTGGTCATGCTGATGCGTTAGGAGGCGTGGTTGTTGGCTATGACCATTCATTGGTGGACGCAATTTATCATTATCGCGAAATTAATGGTGCGACAATGGATCCATGGGCTGCTTATTTACTCCTGCGTGGCATGAAAACACTCGACCTGCGGGTAAAACGCCAAGCCGAGAATGCGATGAAGCTTGCGACATTTCTTAAAGAAGTAGAGGGTGTAGAGCAAGTCTTTTATCCAGGGCTTGAAGATCACCCAAACCATGCCATTGCGAAAGAACAAATGTCTGGCTTTGGCGGCATGTTGAGCTTTGCCGTTGCAGGGGGAGTCGATACAGTCCGTCATCTTTTGCCGAAGTTACAGTATGCCAATCGTGCTGCCAACTTAGGAGCTGTTGAGACAACGGTTGGACCTGCAAGAACAACAAGCCACGTTGAATGTACACCTGAAGAGCGTGCTGCAATGGGCATTCCTGAAGGACTCATTCGTGTGTCGTGCGGAATTGAAGATATCGAAGACATTATTAACGACTTTAAGCAAGCGTTCGAGGCTGCTAAAGTAGGCGTTTAAGATGGAGGAATTAAAAAAACGAGCGCTGGAGCTCGAAGACAAAATCATAAAATGGCGGCGTCACCTTCATCAATATCCCGAATGTAGCTTTCAAGAAAAGGAGACGTCCACTTTTGTTAAAATGCAACTTGAACAAATACCAGGGGTGCAGGTTCGCCAATCTAAACGTGGATACGGCGTGATCGGAACATTATCAAGTGGAACAGGGCCGACAGTTGCTTTACGTGCTGATATGGACGCATTACCGATTGAAGAGGAGGCAGATGTCTCCTTTTCGAGTCAGAATCCAGGTGTGATGCACGCGTGCGGACATGATGCACATACAGCCATTCTTCTAGGGACAGCTACACTGCTTTCAGAGCAATTTAAAAATGAATCGATACGTGGCACCGTTCATTTTGTTTTTCAACCAGCTGAGGAAGCGACCGACGAGCATAACAAGTCAGGTGGCATGTACTTAATCGAGGAGGGTATCTATGATGAGGTCGATCTGGCGTTTGCGCTCCACATGTGTCCATGGCTGACACCTGATGCCATTCAGGTTCATAAAGGACCTTCTATGGGAAGTCTTGACGTTTTTAAAGGTACCATTAAAGGAACTGGTGGGCATGGAGCGTATCCTCACCTAGGTAAAGATTCAGTATGGCTACTGTCCCAAGTTCTACCGGCGCTTTATAGCCTGCAAGGAAGGCTTGTTTCACCATTGGAATCAGCTGTTTTGAGTGTAGGGATGATTCAAGGTGGCGCAGCAAATAATGTCATTCCTTCTGAAGTCTATGTAGAAGGAACATTGAGGTGTTATACGGCTTCTACGAGAGCATTTTTACTTGGAGAAATAAAGAATGCGTTTAGCCTTGCTAATGTCTTTGGTGGGGAGGGCTCGTGTGTGATTGAACCTGGTGAACCTCCGCTTGAGAATCATAGTGAAGCGATTGATCTTGTCGTGCAGTCGGCGATGCTGCTCTATCCAAACGATGCGATTATTGATGAACCTTTTGGAATGGGAAGTGAAGATTTCGCTTATACGGCTGAAAAAACAAAAGCAGCAATGTTTTTCTTAGGATGCAAACCAACAAATGGACAATTTGATTTGCATACTCCACATTTTCAAATTGATGAATCATGTTTAAAAAAGGGCGCCAGTATGATGGCTGTGACGGCACTAGCTGCATTAAACAGGGGGAATGAGAAGTGAGGCTTAAATTAGCATTACTTGGATTTGGTGTTGTCGGTCAAGGTCTAGTCGATCACTTAATTCATAACAGTGAAAAAGCAAAAGTAGAGGTAGGATTTGATCCTATTGTTGTGGCGATCTCTGATTTTAGGAAAGGATCAATTTATGATCCAAATGGTCTTAATTTAAAGCTTGTTCTCGAAACACTAGAAGAAACCGGCTCTCTAGATACGTACCCAGGTTCTAATGAATTAGTGCGAGGGCTTGATGCGATCGCAACAATTATTGAAAGCAATGCAGATGCTGTGGTTGAAGCAACCTATACAAACGTTAAAACGGGAGAGCCGGCGATCACCCATTGCAAGACAGCTTTTGAACATAAGAAAAGTGTCGTCATGACAAATAAGGGGCCAATTGCGCTCGCATTAAAAGAGCTGGAGCAATTAGCAAAAGAAAACAGCGTTTTTTTAGGCTATGAAGGAACCGTTATGAGTGGAACACCAGCATTACGACTGCCAAAAACGACTTTGATTGGCAACAACATCACAAAGATTAGTGGAATTTTAAACGGAACAACCAATTATATGATCACTCAAATGGAAACTGGCAAATCATACGAAGCAGCTTTAAAAGAAGCACAGGAAAAAGGATATGCGGAGGCTGATCCAACGAGTGATGTAGAGGGTTATGACGCGATGTATAAAGTCGTCATCTTAGCCAATGCCATAATGGGCAAACACATAACGGTGGATCAAGTAGAATGCAGAGGATTAAATACGTTATCACGTGAAGCGATAGTGGCTGCTAAAGCGAATCAACGATGTTGGAAAATGCTTGGAACGGTGGAAGAGCTGCCAAATGGAGATATTCGTGCGTCTGTCAAACCGGTGGAAGTTGCGATGGATCATCCTTTAGCAAGTATTGGCGGTGCAACGAATGCCGTGACGTATACATGCAATATGTCAGGTGAGATTACGTTAACAGGAGCTGGAGCAGGTAAAAGCGAAACCGGCTTCGCGTTGTTGATTGATTTAATTTACTGTCATCTGCATGTTCAAAAACAAGCCAATATGACATTGATGAATTAGGGAGGTTATTCCTATGAAATTAGATTTGAAACGTCAAAAGATGTATGTTGCTGGTGAATGGGTGGAAAGAGAGCAAGTGCTAGAAGTTCGTAACCCTGAAGACGATGATCTGATTGCAGTCGTTCCAAGAGCGTCACAAAACGATATGGCTCATGCAATTGAATTAGCAAAGAAAGGTGCAAAAGAGTCTGCTGTTCTACCTGTCTACAAACGAATGGAGATTCTGAATAAAGCAGCGGACTATGTAGAGACACATAAAGAAGCGTTTGCTCGAACCATTGCTAAAGAGGGTAGCAAAACGATTAAAGAAGCGCGAAAAGAAGCAGGCAGATGTGTGGAGACCTTGCGTCTCTCTGCAGAAGAAGCCCGTAGAGTCACTGGGGAAACCATTCCTTTTGATCAGTCGCAAGGGGGAGTTGGCCGGTTTGGCTACTATGAACGAGTACCGCTTGGAATTATTGGCGCCATCACCCCTTTTAATGATCCATTAAATTTAGTGGCTCATAAGATTGGTCCTGCTATTGCAGCAGGTAATGCAATAGTCGTAAAGCCAGCTACAGCTACTCCTCTTAGCGCACTCTTTTTAGCAGAAGCGTTTGATTATGCGGAACTGCCTAAAGGGATACTATCTGTCATTACGGGGGTCGGATCTGAAATAGGAGAGATCTTGATGACACACCCTGACGTACGAATGATCTCTTTTACAGGTGGAATGGAGGCTGGCTTAAAAATTGCCAATCAAGCTGGTTTAAAAAAGAAAAGCATGGAGCTCGGCTCTAATTCACCTGTTATTGTTCTAGATGATGCTTCGTTAGAAGAAGCGGTGCCTGCATGTGTAAGTGGTGCATTTTGGGCTGCAGGTCAAAACTGCATTGGTGTGCAGCGGATCTACGTAGACGAAACAATTTATGGAACGTTTAAAGAAAAATTTATATCAGAAGCAAAAACGTATCGATTAGGGTCAAAGCTTGATGAAACAACAGATATGGGTCCATTAATTAATGAAAAAGAAGCAAAGCGTGTTGCTTTTATGGTTGAAGATGCGGTTCGGTCAGGTGCAACCATTTTAACAGGTGGGAGCCGAGACGGGGCTTATTACGAACCAACCGTTCTAGAAGATGTACCAGATGATTGCCATCTTGGTAGGGAAGAAGTGTTTGGACCTGTTGTTTTGCTTTATCCGTATTCGAACCTTGATGAAGCGGTTGAAAAAGCAAATCAAACAGAGTATGGTTTGCAGGCAGGTCTATTTACAAAAGATCTTCAACGCGCGTTTACACTAATTAAAGAGCTCCACGTCGGAGGCGTCATGATTAATGATAGCACTGATTTTCGGATTGATGCTATGCCATTTGGTGGAACGAAGCAATCTGGTATCGGGAGAGAAGGAGTTAAATTTTCCATTAATGAAATGACCGAAGAGAAGGTTGTTTGTTTTAAATTGGCATAAAGTGAAACAAGGATTGGAGAACCTCACTCCAATCCTCTTTTTTGTGAAAACGATACATAATCCAAAAATTACGAATGAGGGAGGCATGCTCCTTTAAGACCGTTATACAACCGTACTTGCAAGAATAAGGGCCTATATGATTTTTGTCTTTAGAAATAGAATATGCTAAACTGTTTAAATTAACTGAAATAAAAGATAAAAGGGGAGATTTTATGCAAAAGCGATTAGCTTTTACCATCGCAGGAACGTTCTTACTTTTAGTAGCTTGTGGCAGTGACGATACGTCTGGTCAAGATACAACTTCTGGTGAGGATGGCAATCAGGATTCCGAAACGATTACATATGATGTTGCGACAGACAACAATTTTGTCCCGTTTGAGTTTATTGACCTAGAAACAAATGAGCTAATTGGCTTTGATATTGAGCTGATGGAAGCTATTGCAGATGAAGTAGGCTTTGAAGTTGTTTTTCACCAAATGGATTTTACCGGTGCCCTTTCTGGCATTGAACAAGGTTCTTATGATGCAGCCATTAATGGAATGACCATTACAGAGGAGCGTAAAGAAAACATCGATTTCTCAGACCCCTACTATGAATCTGGCTTAATTTTAGCAGTAGCTGAGGATAACGACACAATTGAGTCTATCGATGATTTAAATGAATCTCATACCGTATCGACGAGATTATCTTCAACAAGTCAAACATACCTTGAGGAAAATACAGATGCGGCATCGGATGCTTATCCGGAGATTACTGAAGCCTATCAAGCGTTACTTACTGGCCATGTAGATGCTGCACTTTATGACATGCCTAACGTACAATACTTCATGCAGCAGCAAGGAGAAGGCTCCATGAAAATTGTAGGTGACATGTTAACTGGTGAAGAGTATGGGATCGCTTTTCCAAAAGGTTCGGATTTAGTAGAGGATGTTAATGAGGCATTATCAACTTTAATGGATAACGGTACGTACGGTGACATCTATGAAGAGTACTTTGGCGAACGACCAGAAGGCATGTAAATGAATGGAGTTGCTTGTTCTTAATGAATGAGCAACTCTATTAATGAAAGGAGAAATAGAATGGATTTTGGTGCATTTCCATTTTTAGTAGAAGGCTTAAAGCTAACCATTATTATTACGATTGTTGGTGTATTTCTCGGGAGCCTTATCGGAACCATAGTAGGCTTAATGAAGCTTTCTCAATTTCATCTATTAAAAGCAATTGCTGTTATTTTTGTAGAGATCATTCGGGGAACACCACTGCTTGCACAAATTTTCTTTATTCATTTTGGTATACCTGGAATCTTTGGGATGCGGTTTGATCCGTTATACACAGGAATTTTTGTAATTGCGATAAATTCAGGGGCATATATTGCGGAAATTGTAAGAGGCGCTGTACAATCAATAGATAGAGGGCAAATGGAAGCAGGGCGTTCGCTAGGGCTAACAAGTGGTCAAACGATGCGTCATATTGTTTGGCCACAGGCAGTAAAGGTTATGATTCCACCGTTTGGAAATCAGTTTGTCATTAGTTTAAAAGATACTTCACTTTTGTCGACGATTGCTGTCGCTGATTTAATGTATCAAAGCCGAACGTATACAGGGATTTCCGCCTCCTATTTCGATACATATTTATTAGTTTGTTTATTTTATCTATCGATCACGATACCAGCTTCAATCTTATTAAGGTATATAGAACGGAGACTTGATCACTAATGATTACCGTAAAAGATTTGCATAAATCATTTGGAGAAAATGAAGTATTAAAGGGAATTTCAACGAAAATTAATGAAAAAGAAGTGGTTTGTGTGATTGGCCCTTCTGGTTCAGGAAAAAGCACATTTTTACGTTGTTTAAATCGTCTTGAGCATATTACATCAGGGGATGTATACATTGAAGATGTGAATATAGCGGATCCAAAGACAGATTTAAACCGCATTCGTCAAGATGTCGGAATGGTGTTCCAGCACTTTAATTTATTTCCTCATAAAACAGTTCTAGAAAATATTACGCTCGCGCCAATGAAAATAAAAAAACTAGACAAAGAGGAAGCCAAAAAAAAATCAATGGCTCTCCTTGAAAAAGTTGGTTTAAGTGATAAAGCCAACGACTATCCCGCTAGTTTATCTGGTGGACAAAAACAACGTGTAGCAATAGCACGTGCGTTGTCTATGAATCCAAAGATTATGTTATTTGATGAACCTACATCCGCTCTTGACCCAGAACTTGTAGGGGATGTATTAAACGTAATGAAAGACCTTGCCCTTGATGGAATGACAATGGTCGTGGTTACGCATGAGATGGGCTTTGCTCGAGAAGTAGGCGACCGTGTGTTTTTTATGGATCAAGGCAAAATCGTGGAAGAGGGTACACCCGAACAATTATTTGATGAAACAAAGCACGAGCGAACAAAGGCATTCTTAAGTAAAGTATTATAAAAAAACCAGTTAGCTGCTACAGCTAACTGGTTTTTCTTATGAATAAGCAGGCTCCATTTTTCCAGCCGTAATCTCTTCCATATAGTGACACGCACCTCTGTGCCCTTCCTTCATATCATCTGTTGTACGAAGTTCTGGGTTTTCCGTACGACACTTATCAGTCGCAAATGGACAACGCGTATGGAAACGACAGCCATTCGGTGGATCAATAGGAGATGGTACGTCACCTTGAAGAATAATACGTTCTTTCTTCACAATCGGGTCAGGACTTGGAATCGCCGATAGCAATGCTTTTGTATACGGGTGTTGAGGATTATCAAAAACCGATTTTTTGTCGCCGATTTCAACAATCTTACCCAAGTACATAACAATTACGCGATCGGAGATATGACGAACAACACCAAGATCATGAGAGATAAATAAATACGTTAATTTACGCTCACGCTGTAGCTTTTTCAACAAGTTGATAACCTGTGCTTGAATGGATACGTCTAATGCAGACACCGCTTCATCACAGATAATTAATTTCGGGTTAACGGCTAATGCACGAGCAATTCCTACACGCTGACGTTGACCACCGCTAAATTCATGTGGGAACCGATCAATTTGGTGCTCACCAAGACCAACGGTTTTCATTAGTTCACGAATGATGCCATCATGTTCTTTAGCAGGCGCTACCTTTTGAATCGTCAGTGCTTCTGATAACACTTGTCTAACTGTTTGTCTAGGGTTAATAGACGCGTAAGGATCTTGGAAGATAATTTGCATATCATCACGTTTTTTACGCATTTTTCCTCGACTTAATGACAGAAGGTCTTCTCCTTGGAATTCAACAGAGCCTTCAGTCGGCTCATCTAGACGAAGGATGGCGCGTCCAGTTGTGGATTTCCCGCAACCAGACTCCCCCACGATTGAAACCGTTTCGCCTTCATTTAGTTCAAATGATATGTCGTCAACCGCTTTAACATGGTTTACTGTACGACCTATGAAGCCACCTTTTATAGGAAAGTATTGTTTTAAATTAGCTACTTTTAGTAACGTATTCGGCACGAACATTCACCTCCGGACCATCCCATTGATCTGTATAAATCCAACAACGTACTTGTCTACCGTCTTCTTCAGTTTGTAATTCAGGTAGCTCTTTACAAATCTCGCTCGCAAACGGACAACGTGGAGCAAAACGACAGCCTTTTGGCATGTCTGCAGGTGCTGGCACAGACCCTTTAATAATGGTTAAATCACCTTCAACATCTTCATCGTGCTTTGGTAATGAATTCATTAAACCAACCGTGTAAGGATGCCTTGGATTCTTAAATAAATCATTAATCGGTGCGTACTCGACAACTTGTCCACCATACATAACCGCAACATTGTCACACGTCTCCGCAACAACACCTAAATCATGTGTAATCATAATAACGGACATGCCTAACGTACGTTGTAATTCTCTTATTAATTCTAAGATTTGAGCTTGAATGGTAACATCTAATGCTGTTGTTGGTTCATCAGCTATTAATAATTCAGGTTGACACGCGAGAGCTATGGCGATCATCACACGTTGACGCATTCCACCAGATAATTCAAATGGATATTGGTCAATTCGCTTTTCAGGTGATGGAATACCAACTAGCTTTAACATTTCAATAGAACGTTTTCTAGCATCCTTTTTTGATAAACCTTCGTGAATTTGAAAGGACTCACTAATTTGTCTACCAACTGTAAAAGTAGGATTCAATGATGTCATCGGCTCTTGGAAGATCATTGAAATTTCGTTTCCGCGAATCTTCCTCATTTGTGCTGGTGTCTTTTTCGACAGGTCTTCCCCTTTGAAAAGGATCTCGCCCCCAACAATTTTCCCTGGATGAGAAAGCAAGTTTAATATAGATAGAGAAGTGATACTTTTACCAGAACCAGATTCTCCGACAATCCCAATCGTTTTTCCTTTTTCAACATCAAATGTAACGCCATCGACAGCTTTTACTTCTAATTGTTTAGTGAAAAAGGATGTACGAAGATCGCGAATTTGCAGGATAGCATCTTTACTCAATCATCTCACACCTTTCTACGATAAATTCCATTATTCTGCCTCTACTCGTTTATTTACAAGTCGATAAGCGATGTCTACTAAGAACATGACAAGAACAAATAATAAGGATGCGACAAGAATTCCACCTTGCATGACAGGGAAGTCACGAGTACTAATTGCATCAATAATCATTCTGCCCATACCGTTAATCGCAAAGACACTTTCTGCTAACACCGCTCCACCTAATAGACTACCAAAACTTAAGCCCGTTACAGTAATAACTGGGATTAACGCATTTTTTAAGGCATGTTGGTAAATAACGACTCGTTCCTTAACGCCTTTCGCACGTGCTGTACGGATGTAATCTTGGTGAATAACCTCGAGCATACTAGACCGTGTCATACGAGCAATAATCGCTGCACCGGAAATACCTAACATAAAGACTGGCAAGACAATTTGGCTGAAGCTGCCCCAACCTGTCGGGCTAAACCATTCAAAGTTTAACCAGTTTCCTAGTATCGGTACATTTCCAAGTACAAACCATTGAATTAACACAAGTCCAAGCCAAAAGTTTGGCATCGACATTCCAAACAGGGCAACGACCATAATGGCAGAGTCGCGGAATGAACCATGTTTTGTAGCAGCTAAAACGCCTGCAATAATTCCTAAGAAAATACTTAGTATGGTACTATAAAAAGCTAGTTCGACGGTCACCCATATCCGATCCCCAATCATCTCTGATACAGGTAAGCCACTTCTTAACGAATTCCCTAAGTCAAATTGAACAAGATTAGACATATAGCGAAAATATTGAACCGGGTAAGGGTCATTTAAACCTAATCGCTCATTTACCGCTTCAATTTGTTGCGGTGTAGCAGATTCACCAGCAAGCACTTGTGCTGGATCACCCGGAATAAAATGCATTAATGAAAAAACGAGTAACGTAACCCCGATTAAAACAGGTACTAGTTGTATTAGCCGACGTACAATAAATTTAAGCATTCTTACACCTCTTTTCTTAGCTTATTTTGTTGATTTTGGATCAAGCGCATCGCGTAATCCATCACCAAATACGTTAAATGCAAGTACAAAGACAACAATGGCTAAACCAGGAGCATACGTTAAATGTGGTGCTTGGAACATATACTCTCTACCCGTGTTTAGCATCGCGCCCCATTCAGGTGATGGCGGTGGTGATCCTAAGCCTAAAAAGGATAAACCCGCAGCAGACAGCACGCCGGTAGCTATGGATAAAGTAGTTTGTACAATTAAAGGTGACATTGTATTCGGTAAAATATGTTTAAAGATAATTCTAGAGTCTGATGCTCCCAGTGCACGAACAGCGTCAATATATTCTAACTTCTTAACAGCCAACGTTGATCCTCGTGCGATTTTTGCGAAAACTGGAAATGCACTAACTGAGATTGCTAAAATGATATTATCAATACCAGGTCCTAATGTTGCAACAATTGCTAGAGCAAGAACAATACTTGGAAATGCAATTAACACATCCATAATACGCATAATAACAGTATCAATAAATCCACCATAGTAAGCAGAAACAATTCCAATGATCGTTCCAACTGTACCAGCTATTGCAACTGAAACAAAACCAATTTGAAACGTGATACTCATCCCGTGGAGAATCCTAGAAAAAACATCACGACCATGATGATCCGTCCCGAACCAATAATCAGCAGATGGACCCTGCAGACGAACAGCATAATCCTTGTCATCAATTCCGTATGGAGCTAACAGCGGTCCGATAATTGCAATAATGGCCAAGATAATAATGAGTGATCCACCAAAAACTGCAGATTTATTTGACAATAACCGACCTAAAAATGCTTTCCAGTTACGTACCCAAGGTCTCTGTGGTTTTGCTGGAGTTTGCACTTGGCTTTTCGTTTCCTGAGACATGTCCAACTTCCTTTCTTTCTAAGCGTTATTCGCATCGTCTGATTATACACTAGCCCAAATTAGAAAAACAATGAGATTTTATAATCTTAATATAGTATTTTATAGGAAGAATCTAAAATCTTCAAAGGGAATTTTTAGATTTTGTCTAATCGAATCGACGTAGTAGGGAAGTTTACTTGAATCTTGGCTATATTCCGATTAAAAGTTGTTAAATTAAGTTATTTCTGATAATTTAACTGAGAACTTTTCTCGTTATTTAGCAGTCTTTAAATAGGATGAAAGATGGAAAATAGTTCAAACTATGAATCTAGACATACGACCTTGTTACTTAATTGTTTAAAAATTTTGTTGATATTCTTGTATAATAGTGTAATATATTATATAGTTTAGCTTGTTTTACAGAAAACTCACACTAGTAACAAAGGGAGGATACATCTTATGAAAAGAAACAAAGCACCTTTTTATGCAGTATTAGCTCTTACAGCTACTCTTGGTCTTGCAGCTTGTGCCGATGATGGACAAGGAGACAGCGGCAGCGATAATGGAAATGGCGACGGTGGGGAGTCATCAGGGGAAGCAGTTGAAGGTGGAGATTTGGTACTTTCTACTCAATCTGACATTGTTGGTCTTGATCCTCATCAAGTAAATGATGTGCCATCTGGTCAAGTTCAAGGACAAGTCTATGAAGGTTTACTTGAATTTGATGAAAATATGGAGTTACAGAATGTCTTAGCAGAAGATTATAGCTGGAATGACGAGGGAGATGTCTTAACATTCCAACTTAAAGAAGGCGTGACGTTCCATGATGGAACAGCATTTAACGCAGATGCAGTTAAAGCGAATATCGACCGTATCACTGACGAAGATGTTGGCTCACAACGTGCGTTTCTTTTTGAAGGAATCTCTGAAATCAATGTTCTAGGTGATTACGAGATTGAATTTGTATTAGAAGAGCCAGATGTAGCGTTCTTATTTAGCTTTGCTCATGGTGGTGGCTACATGATTAGCCCAGACGTTATTGAAGCAGATTATGCTGCAATGGAAGATGGGGAACAACCATATACAGCGGTTAACGATAACCCTGCGGGAACTGGTTACTTCTCATACCAGAGCGGTACTGTAGGTAGTTCTGAGCTAGTGTTTGAGCGTTATGATGACCACTGGAGTGGCGAGCCCGCTATTTTAGATACTGTTACGTTCAAAACAGTTCCTGATGCATCTGCTCGTCTGGCAGAATTAACAACAGGAGATTCTCACTTCATTACAGTTGATGCAGCTGGTTTAGCTCAACTTGAAGGCATTGAAGATGCAAGCTTAAATGTGACAGATAGTATTTCTGGATCTTATTTCGGATTTAATACAGAAGTAGAGCCATTTGATGATGTTCGTGTACGTCAAGCAATTGCGATGGCTGTAGATAAAAATGTTGTAATTGATAATTTACTAGAAGGTTATGGTTTTCCGGCTGAAACGCCTGTAGCACCTGGCGTTATCGGACACGATGAAAATGCAGAAGCGCTACCTTATGATGTAGAAGCTGCACAAGAATTGTTGGCAGAAGCTGGTTACGAAGATGGCTTCTCTACTAGCATCATGACAAATGATTCACCAGCTCGTATTCAGATGGCAGAGTACATGCAGTCTGCACTGTCTGATTTGAACATTGAGCTTGAAGTAGATGTTGTTGAATGGGCTACGTACTTAGAAGATACAGGTGAAGGCGACCATGAAATGTTTATCCTTGGCTGGAGCTCAGCAACTGGTGACGCTGACTATGCGTTAGCACCGCTTTACCATACGGATAACTTCGGTGCTGCAGGTAACCGTGCATTCTATTCAAACCCTGATCTAGATGCGATTCTTGATGAAGCAGTTGCAGAAGTAGATGAAGCAAACCGTATGGATCTTTATGCTCAAGCACAAGAAATTGCAAATGAAGAAGTTCCATTAGTGTTCACGCACTATACGCAATATCTACACGGAATTAAAGACAACGTTGAAGGAATCATTGTTACACCAACGGATGATTGGTTCTTACATGAAGCTCATTTCGTAGAGTAATCATTATATAGAAGGAACTGTCGAATTTTCGGCAGTTTTTTCTTGCGTTTTTTTAGTAGGTGTTGTATGATTATTTTTGTCAGTTGATACGGAGGAATACCCAAGTCCGGCTGAAGGGATCGGTCTTGAAAACCGACAGGGGTGTCAAAGCCCGCGGGGGTTCGAATCCCTCTTCCTCCGCCATATTTTTTAAGAGTACACGACCCTAGAAGAGCGGTCGTTTTTTTGTATACATATAAGGGGCTGAAGATGTGGACATTCAAAACGATGAACAGTGGATGAACTGTGCGCTAACAGAGGCTAGAAAAGCACTTACGTTCGACGAAGTGCCGATCGGTGCTGTTGTTGTGAAAGACAATGAAATCATTGCTTCAGCCTATAATTTACGAGAGACAAATCAATTATCGACTGCTCATGCGGAAATTCTTGCGATTGAAAAAGCTTGCGAAGTCCTTGGTACATGGCGACTTGAAGACTGTACCTTGTATGTGACGTTAGAGCCTTGCCCGATGTGCGCAGGTGCGATTGTCCAGGCCCGGGTCCCAAAAGTTGTCTACGGTGCGGCTGATTATAAAGCGGGATGTGCAGGAACGTTGATGAATTTACTTCAGGAGCCACGCTTTAATCACCGTTGCGATGTACAGGAAGGTGTATTAAAGGAAGAGTGCGGACAGTTGCTTTCAACGTTTTTTAAGAACATACGTGATCAGAAAAAACGTTTAAAGAAAGAATTAGAGGAGTAAGGGATTGCGTTTTCGATTTGGATCACGTATACTTAGATTTGCGCTATTTTAATAGTGCAACTGATGATTGTTTACACTTTGCCGTGCTAGACGGGGAGGTAGCGGTGCCCTGTAACTCGCAATCCGCTGTAGCGAGGTTGAATTCCTTTTTGAGGTAACTTCTTTGTAAGGTCTGCCCTAAGTAAGTGGTGTTGACGTTTGGGTTCTGCGCAACGGAAACCCATGAACCCTGTCAGGTCCGGAAGGAAGCAGCAGTAAGTGGATCCTTTCGTGTGCCGCAGAGGTGCCTGGATCGAGCTAACTGCTTAGGTAACGCTTATGAAGTTGTTATCGAGGAAAGGTGCACGGTATTATTTATAGAATGTCCAAAAGCTCGCTAGGAATAGCGGGCTTTTTTTCTGTTACGATATAGATAGGAGAAAAACGGCGCTAACGCTTTATTCGATCATAAGGAAACGATATAATAAAGATACGACTGTGAAAGGTTGGATGAATACATGAGCTATCAAGCCCTTTATCGTGTGTGGCGACCACAGCTGTTAGAAGACGTTGTTGGTCAAGTTCATATAACGAAAACGTTACAAAATGCATTGCTCCAACAGAAAATGGCGCACGCTTATTTATTCTCTGGTCCTAGAGGTACAGGGAAAACAAGTGCGGCTAAAATTGTAGCGAAGGCAATTAACTGTGAACATGCACCGGTTGCAGAACCGTGTAATGAATGCAGTCGCTGCATTGGGATAACAAATGGTTCCATTATTGATGTGATGGAAATAGATGCCGCTTCTAATAACGGTGTGGATGAGATTCGAGACATACGAGAGAAGGTAAAATACGCACCTACGGAAACCTCTTATAAAGTCTACATTATTGACGAGGTTCATATGCTTTCTACAGGTGCATTTAATGCTCTTTTAAAGACGTTAGAAGAACCCCCTGCACATGTAATTTTTATTTTAGCAACGACTGAACCTCATAAAATACCCTTAACGATTCTTTCTCGCTGCCAACGATTTGATTTTAAACCAATAACAAACGAAGAATTAGTGCTGCGCATGAAACGAATTCTTGAGCATAATGAACAAGGCTATGAGGAAGATGCAATTGAATTAATTGCACAATCAGCTGATGGTGGAATGAGGGATGCCTTAAGTTTACTTGATCAAGCCATTTCTTTCTCAGGTGAACGGGTACGTTTATCCGATGTACTTGTAATAACTGGATCGGTTTCAAGAGAGGCACTTAATAACCTTATTGGTGCGTTAGCTCAAGAGAATTCTCGTCTGGCGTTAGAGACGGTTGATGAGACATTGCGAAATGGAAAAGACCCTAAACGTTTAATGGAAGATCTTATTTTATATTTTAGGGACTTACTTCTATATAAAACGGCTCCCGAAGCCAACTATTTATTAGAAAGAGCGAAAGTGGATGAACCCTTTATTGAATTATCACAGCAATTTAATGTAGGAACGCTTCATAGGATCATTCAAAAATTAACGGATAGCCAACAAGATATTAAATGGGCGCTAAAGCCAAAAATCATTTTGGAAATGGCTGTTATTAAGGTAATGGAAGTTGGAGATGCACCTCAAGTTTCGCAACAAAGCAATGAGTTGGAAGGATTAAAGCAGCAATTGAATAAACTGCAAACGCAGTTGCAGCAAAGACCGACTCAACAACCGGTAAGTGAGGAACAAGCGCCAGCTCGTAAAGCACCACCACGCGCAAGACCTGCAACGAACGGAAAAGGGAAGACTGGGATCTCAGCGCAAGTAAAGGAAGTTGTTGCTTCAGCCGATAAAACCCAGCTTCAAGATACAGTAAATAAATGGGCAAATGTAAAAGAGCAAGTTAAATCGCTAAGCGTTCCTGCTCATGCTTGGTTAAATGATTGTAAACCCGTTGCTGCATCCTCAGCAAAAATACTGTTGGCGTTTCAAAATGAAATGCATCGTGATATGATGGATACAAAGTTTCGAGACGTGCTTATCCAAGTACTTCAACAAGTATTTGGAGAACGTTCTGATTTCTCTACGTTGTTACAAACGCAGTGGGAACAGGTGAAGGTAGATTATATGAAAGACAAAGATAGCGACAAGCCACAAAGCGATCCGTTCATGGATGAAGCTGTAAAGCTTGTTGGTGAAGATTTAATAGAAGTAATTGATTCTTAAGGAGCTGATTTTATGAAGAACATGGGTAATATGATGAAGCAAATGCAAAAGATGCAGAAGCAAATGGCAGAAGCGCAGGAAAAACTAAAGGAAAAAACAGTTGAAGCAACAGTGGGCGGTGGCATGGTTACTGTTATCGCTTCAGGAGATAAGCGAATTCTAGAAGTGAAAGTCTCTGAAGATGTAGTTGATCCTGATGATATTGAAATGCTACAAGATTTAATTGTCGCCGCAACAAATGAAGCGTTGAAACAAGTAGACGAGCTAGTAGAGCAAGACATGGGCAAGTTTACTAAAGGCTTAAATATTCCAGGAATGTTCTAGGAGGCAGGTTGATTGCAATATCCAAGACCTATAGCTAAATTAATTGAAGGATTTTCTCGTTTGCCGGGAATTGGTCCAAAAACAGCAAGTCGTTTAGCCTTTTATGTATTAGATATGAAAGAAGACGATGTTCTTGATTTTGCAAAAGCGCTTGTTCATGCAAAACGAGATTTAACGTACTGCTCTTTTTGCCATAGCATTACGGATTCCGATCCTTGTCAAATTTGCGATGATTCTCATCGAGATCAAACGGCTATTTGTGTCGTGCAAGAATCACGTGACGTCATTGCAATGGAAAAGATGCGGGAATATACCGGTTTATATCATGTATTGCACGGTTCGATTTCGCCAATGGACGGTGTTGGGCCTGAAGATATTAAGGTAGCAGAGTTAATTAAGAGGCTACAAGAGAACGGTCAGGTAGAAGAAGTGATTATTGCAACGAATCCAACCATTGAAGGTGAAGCGACCGCTATGTATATCTCTCGCTTAATTAAACCCACAGGGATAAAGGTTACAAGACTTGCCCATGGTTTACCTGTCGGTGGAGACCTGGAATACGCAGATGAAGTGACCCTATCAAAAGCAATTGAAGGTCGACGTGAGTTGTAGGTGATAAAAAATGATTGGAATACGAAAAAAAGGGTTGTTATGGAAGGAAGAGGATCAACGGCTTTACGAATACGTTGATTCACTGAAAGAGCAATTGGACTATAAACGTGGGTTGCTTGATCACAGCTTAGATGCGTCTGACGATATGCATGCAGAAGTTCAGCGCGCTGAGGTGCTTTATTCTTTTTTGCTTAGAGAAGCGCGGATTCGCTATGAACGTAAAAGGAAACATTAGTAAGGAGCTTCTATTAATATAGAGGCTTCTTTTTATGTTCTATTTCTTTTCGGCTGACATATAGTGAAGTAAGACGAGCTGTTTGCTAGGAGGGAAATATGTTGGGTGATTGGGTTTTACTTTTGTTAGGTGCTTTAGTTATTCTTCTATTATTAGTTGGGGCTTCAGCAAAACCATTCCGATTTCTTGGTCGCTTAGGTGTTAAGTTTATCATTGCTGCACTAGTTTTATTTTTATTTAATTCGTTAACGACTGTGACAGGATTATTTATACCGATTAATCTAATGACTGCTAGCGTAATAGCGCTGTTGGGAGTACCAGGGATGGCCTTATTAGTAGCGGTACAGCATTTTATTTTGTGAGCAGGATTAATTTCAACTACGAATAAAAATTTTGAAAAAAAAGACATTAAAAACAACTAAATTTTTAGTTGTTTATTTTGTTTGAGCATGATACATTATTACATGTCCTCTTGAGAGACGGACAAACAATTAAAACTTTTTCTTTTAAAAAAAGTTGTTGACTTTATACGAGAGAAAATGGTATATTAATTGAGTCGCCAAGAGAGATCGAGGCG